>NZ_JAJOYT010000020.1 GCF_021290965.1 Rheinheimera faecalis
GAGCCAGAGCTGGTCGCTCTGGCTTTTAGACGTTAACTGTCAGATGAGCCGTTGACTATCTCGGCTATCTCTTCCAGACGGCGCAGCGCCAGATAGTTGATGGTGCGTTTTGGATACTGGCCTTTGCTGTTACGTTCACCGGCCGGCATATCCATTAACAGCTCCAGCGCTTCATCCACACCTTTGACCACATAAATATGGAACTGCCCCTGCTCTACCGCTTTAATCACTTCATCATTCAGCACCAGATTCAACTGGTTGCTGGCAGGAATAATACAACCTTGTTTACCTGTTAAACCACGGGACTCACAGAGGCGGAAGAAACCTTCAATTTTTTCGTTGACGCCACCAATAGCCTGCACCTGACCATGCTGATTAATAGAACCAGTCACCGCCAGACTTTGGGTAATAGGAATATCAGCTATGCCTGAAATCAGCGCACAAACCTCAGCCAGAGATGCACTATCGCCATCTATTAAACCGTAGGATTGCTCCATCGCTATATTGGCTGACAAGGTCAGCGGGAAATGCTGAGCGTATTTAGCGCCTAAGTAACCTGTCAGCAGCATCACACCTTTGGAGTGAATGGATTTACCCAGTTCCACTTCGCGCTCAATATCGACTACACCAGTAGAACCGGCAAAAACTGTGGTACTGATGCGGGCTGGCGTACCAAAAGCGGTATCGCCAATTTCCAGCACAGTTAAACCATTAATTTTGCCAACGGCCCAGTCGTCAGTGTCTATTAAAATCTGACCTTCCTGAATATCTTCTAAAAAGGATTCGCTGATACGGCCTGTGCGGTATTGTTTGCCTTCCAGCGCCATTTGCACATGCTCAGCGCGCAGTTCAGTCGAGTCATGCTGAGTGGCATAAAAACAAGCTTCGCGCACCAGCTCCAGCACTTCAGCAAAACGGGCAGACAACTTGCGCTGATGTTCAGCCTGACGGAAACTGAAATTCAGCAACTGCTTTAAGCCGCAGGCGGACAAGGTTTCCATATCCATTTGCTGAATTTGATCCTGAATTTGCAGCGACATATAACGTACTGTCTGCTCGTTAAACGGCAAATAATGCTCAAAATCGGCTAACACACGGAACAGTTCGTTAAACTCATCGTCCACGTCCTGCACCAGATAATACAAATCGCGCGAACCCAGCAGCACAATTTTGACGCTGAGCGGTATAGCTTTAGGCGTAATAATGGTGGAGTTGGTGACTGCATGATCGCTTAGGGTATCAATCAGAATTTCGCCGGTTTTCAGCGCCAGTTTCAGTGCATCCCACAAGCTTGGCTGTGACAATAAACGGTCTGCATCCAGCACCAGATAACCACCATTGGCTTTATGCAAAGCACCTGGGCGGATCATGCGGTAATTGGTATACAAGGAGCCTTGCATTGAGCTGTATTCAACCCGGCCAAATAAATTGCCGTAGCTTGGATTCGGCTCAAAAATAATAGGAGCGCCGTCCATCAATTCGTGATGCATCAGCACATTAGGCACAAAGTCGCCGACAAAAATGCTACGGATATCCAGCTCTTCCAGCTTATCGCTTTCAGCCTCTTCAGGCAGCAGTTCCAGCATAGCTTTGACTAAAGCCGGTTTCATTTCACGCAGATAACGTAATACACCCAACTCACCTGAATAGTCGTGTTCCAACTGTTTCAGCAATGGCTTAATGGCTTGTTCAATAGTCTCACGACGCAGCGCCCGCAGGTTTTCCGACAGTTCACGTTTCCACTGCGGTAATTCCAGCAATTGCTCATTCAGTATGGTTTCAAGCTCTGAGACTAAATCGTAGAAGAACTGGCGTTTTTCTTCAGATAAATTAGCAAATTCATTGTCATCCAGCGCTTTGCCATCCACCACTGGTGAAAAGCTGACAGCCCCGTTTTCTTCGTACAGTACCACTTGCTGCTCTAAGGCTTTGCGTTCCACTAACTCTATAGCGGCTTCGTACTTATCATCAAATTCCTGATGAATGGCTTTTTTCTTACGCTGATAACCCGGGTTATCAAAAGCAGCCGGGAAAGTATCGAGCAGCTCGTCGATTAAGGCTTCGACCTTTTTCACCAATACTTTGCCTTCACCCGGCACTAAACGTAAGGTGCCCGGAATACGCTCATCGTCAAAGTTATTGATATAACACCAGTCATCCGGCGTAGCTTTTTCGCTGGCAGCTTGCTGCAGAATGTCCTGCACTAAAGTGTAACGGCCTAAGGCAGGCTCGCCCATGACATAGAGGTTATAACCCGGCATATCCATGCCGATAGCAAAATTTAATGCCGCCTTTGCTCTGTCCTGGCCAATAAAAGTGCTGGATAAACCTGTCACGTCCAGCGCTTGCTGGATCAGGTTTTTATCAAGTTGTGGGCCTAAATGTTCGGCGGTTAAAGCATATTTATGGCTGTTGTGCGTCATGCAACCTGCTCAGTGTTGAAAGATGAAAACTACAATTTCCGTCATCTTAACAAATCATTGAATAAAATGAAGGTTTTAAACAGGTAATCCATGACGACTGAAATGCGTGCCTCCACAATACACACAGGCGCTTAATTCAGCCGGATGATAAAAGGCCTGTTGTTGCTGACACTGCTGGCATTGATACAGCCCCATGCCCACTTCTTCACCTTGTAGATACGTACCCTGATGCTCCAAATCCTGCATCAGCTCCTGCCATTCAATCTGGGTTTTGTCGGTAATCAGCGAAAGCTCATACCACAAAGTTTCAGGCCAAAGGGATGGCGCTTGTTCAGCCTCTGTGGCCTGACGTTTAAAGGTTTCAATAAAAAGCTGAGTTTCATAAGCCGTCAGCTCTTTGCCAGCTTTGACATAAGCTTTGACTGTGTCGGCAAAGTCCACCAGATTATCCAGTTGCTGCTGCCGCCCCTCTTTGAACATAGTGGCTAACTCATTGAGCCAATTCTGATATTTTTCTTTAAATTCGGACATAAATCCTCCTTACTACTTTTCTTCAGTATAGTCGGCTAAAAACGAATAACTGAGTTTTAAACCTGTAGCCCGGCTTTTTAGTCGCAAGGCTATTGCGGCTTTTTGCTCTGAAGCTCAGTCTGCAGACAGAACTATAAAAGGGGTTGTTAATGAAACTTTATTTTGCTTTTACCGCTTGTGCTTTGTTATTCAGTGCAGCTAGTGCGGCAGAGTACTTTCCACCTGCCGGGCAATGGCAACAAAAACCAGCCGCCGAATTAAAGGTGGATGCAGCCTTGCTGCAACAAGCTGTGGATTACGCCATAAAATCTGAAAATAAGGCAGACCCGGATCAAGCCATTAATCAGGCTACAACTTTTGGTGCCAAAGAGCCTTATGATCAGATTATTGGCCCGATGAAAACCCGGGCTCCTGCCAATGGCCTCATTATTTATAAAGGCGCAGTGATAGCTCAGTGGGGCGATACACAGGCTGTAGATATGACCCACAGCATCACCAAAACTTTTTTAACCACTGTGACAGGCCTGGCGGTGCAACAAGGTTTAATTCATAGCCTGCAGGATAAAGTAGATAGCTATATGCCGCATGGTGTGGATTTATATCAGGGTAAGCACAACAGCCAAATTCGTTGGGATCATTTACTGCGTCAAACCAGTGACTGGCAAGGTACCTTATGGGGCAAACCCGACTGGGCTGACCGACCTGAAGGCAAAACACCGGCTGACTGGCCAAAACGGCCGTTACGCACACCGGGCAGCCATTACAAATACAATGATGTACGGGTCAATCTGCTGGCGTTATCCACCTTGTATGTCTGGCGTAAACCTTTACCCCAAGTGCTGAACGAACAGATCATGTCGCCTATTGGAGCTTCGTCCACCTGGCGCTGGTATGGCTACAACAATAGCTGGATTGAACTGGATGGTCAGAAGATGCAGTCCGTATCAGGTGGTGGTCATTGGGGCGGCGGCATGTTTATTAATGCCTGGGATTTAGCCCGTTTTGGTTATCTGTTTTTACGGGATGGTCAATGGCAGGACAAGCAACTCGTCAGTAAAGAATGGATCCGGCTTGCCAGTACTGGCGGCTCAGCCAACCCTGAATATGGCTTTGCCAACTGGTTTTTAAACCCGGGCCGTAAAGCTCTGCCAAACGCTCCTGAAACAGCTGTTACTTTTCAGGGCGCCGGCCGCAATATTATTTATATAGATAAAGAAAATGATCTGCTGATGGTCGCGCGTTGGATAGGCAATGGCGATGAGCTGAATCAACTGGTGGGCAAAGTATTGACTGCTCTGCCCCACTGATCAGGTGCAGTCTGACTAGCGCAGGTCTGCCAGCGCTAGCTTCACACCCAAAGCGACAAATAAAGCACCAATACTTTTATTCAGCCAAAACGCCACCAGCGGGCTTACTTTCATTTTTTTTCCGGCAAAGCCAGCACTGACAGCTAAGAACACACACCAGAGCATGCCATTCAGATTAAAAATAAAACCTAAGATCACAAAAGCCAAAGCTTTGTTGGCTGCATCCACGGCAATAAACTGCGGTACAAAAGCTAAAAAAAACAGCGCCACTTTTGGATTCAGTACATTAGTGACAAAACCCTGCAGAAAAATGGTTTGAAAGGAAGCTGCAGAAACCTGCTGTGCAACAACGCCATGTTCAGGACGTTTTGCCAACAACATTTTCACCCCGAGATAAACTAAATAGGCAGCACCAGCCAGCTTCACCAGCGTAAAAGCCGTTGCAGAAGTCGCCAGCAAAGCAGAAACCCCCAAAGCAGCGGCAAAAATATGTAGACAAACACCAGTGCCAATACCTGCAACTGCGACCAAACCAGCACGCCAGCCCTGACTGGCACTACGACTGACAATCAGCACCGTATCCGGCCCTGGTGAAATATTCAGCAATAAGCCCGAAATGATAAACAACATCAGATTTTCAATACCAAACACAAGCTATTCCTTGATGAAACCCGCATCTTCAATTCACCACTTTATGCAGCCGGAGTAACACAGACAAGAGCATCTGAACAAAATAAAACAAAGCAAGGATTGTCCCTTGTTGCAGTTGTTGCCGACCCCCCGCTTGCGGTATGCTAGCGGCAATTTTTCCCGCCGGTTTCATCGGTCTGGTTTTGACTTCACGTTGGAAGGTTTTTAATGCACGAACAATATAATCCGCAGTTGATTGAACAGCAGCTGCAAAAGGAATGGGAACAAACAAACGCCTTTAAAGTAGTAGAAGATGCTTCGAAAGAAAAATACTACTGCCTCTCCATGTTCCCGTACCCAAGTGGCCGTTTACATATGGGCCACGTGCGTAACTACACCATAGGTGATGTGATCAGCCGCTTCCAGCGTATGCAGGGCAAAAACGTGATGCAACCTATGGGTTGGGATGCTTTTGGTTTACCGGCCGAAAACGCTGCTATTGCCAATAAAACAGCACCAGCCAAATGGACTTACGCCAATATCGACTATATGAAAGGCCAGCTGAAACGCTTAGGTTTTGGTTACGACTGGGACCGCGAAGTCGCTACCTGTAAGCCTGAATACTACAAGTGGGAACAATGGTTTTTCACCAAGCTGTTTGAAAAAGGCTTAGTGTTCAAAAAAATGGCGACCGTAAACTGGGACCCTGTCGATCAGTGCGTTTTAGCCAACGAGCAAGTGATTGACGGCCGCGGCTGGCGTTCAGGTGCTTTAGTCGAACAGCGCGAACTGGCGCAGTGGTTTATTAAAATCACAGATTACGCTGAAGAGTTGTTACAAGACTTAGACCAGTTAGACGACTGGCCTGAGCAAGTAAAAACCATGCAGAAAAACTGGATCGGCCGCTCAGAAGGCGTGGAGATCGAGTTTAAAGTGGCTGATTCTGACCAGACCATGTCGGTCTACACCACCCGCCCTGATACTTTATACGGTGTCACTTACGTTGCCGTTGCTGCTCAGCATCCATTAGCCCAGCAAGCTGCCGTAAATAATGCTGAATTACAGGCTTTTATTGACGACTGCAAAGGCGGCAAAATGGCCGAAGCCGATATGGCGACCATGGAGAAAAAAGGCGCGCCAACAGGTTTATTTGCTATTCACCCATTAACAGGTGAACAAGTACCGGTGTGGGTAGCGAACTTTGTTTTGATGCATTACGGCTCAGGCGCTGTGATGGCCGTGCCTGGTCACGATCAGCGCGACTATGAATTTGCAACTAAATACGGCCTGGCTATTAAACAAGTAGTTCAGCCAGAAGCTGGCAGTGCTGCAGTGTGCGATTTAAGCACTGCTGCCTTTACTGAAAAAGGTGTACTGGTTAACTCTGCCGAATTTAACGGTTTAGACTTCGCAGCTGCTTTTAAAGCTATTGCCGACAAGTTAACGGCCATGGGCATTGGTCAGGTCAAAGTGAATTACCGTTTACGTGACTGGGGTGTATCCCGTCAACGTTATTGGGGCTCACCTATTCCTATGCTAACTCTGGAAGATGGCACTCAGGTTCCGGTACCAGAAGATATGCTGCCGGTACGTTTACCTGAAGATGTGGTGATGAATGGTGTAACTTCGCCTATCAAAGCAGACCCGGAGTGGGCAAAAACCACTTACAACGGCCAGGCCGCTTTCCATGAAACCGATACCTTCGACACCTTTATGGAATCGAGCTGGTACTATGCCCGTTACTGCAGCCCGGATCATGACAAAGCCATGCTGGACCCGGCCAAAGCCAACTACTGGCTGCCGGTCGATCAGTACATAGGTGGTATTGAACACGCTATTTTGCATTTATTGTATGCCCGTTTCTTCCATAAGCTGTTACGTGACGTAGGTTTAGTCCAGTGCGATGAGCCGTTTAAGCGTTTATTGTGTCAGGGCATGGTATTGGCTGAAACCTTCTACCGTGAAACTGAAAACGGCGGTAAAGAGTGGTTCTCGCCTGCTGATGTGGCGACAGAACGTGACGACAAAGGCCGTATTACAGCATCTATTTTAAAAGCAGATGGCAAGCCGGTGTTGTCGGCTGGCATGAGCAAAATGTCCAAATCGAAAAACAACGGTATAGACCCGCAATTGGTAATAGACCAATACGGCGCTGATACAGTGCGTTTGTTTATGATGTTTACTGCACCACCAGAACAAACTCTGGAATGGCAGGATTCAGCAGTAGAAGGTGCAAACCGTTTCTTACGCCGTATCTGGACTTTAGCTGCTGATCACAAAGAGCTGTTCAACACAGCAGTGACCTCACTGGAATTAAATTCTGATCAAAAAGCTTTGCGCCGCGATATTCATAAAACTATCGCCAAAGTGTCTGACGATATAGGCCGTCGTAACGTATTCAACACCGCTATTGCTGCCATTATGGAGCTGGCGAACAAGGTGCAAAAAGCTCCTGTGGATACCGATGCTGACCAACAAGTGAAACGTGAAGGTATTCAGACCTTAATTCAGTTGCTGAACCCAATCACTCCTCACTTGTCGCAGTACCTGTGGAAAGAGTTAGGTTTTACTACGTCACTGGAACAAAGCCCATGGCCAGTGGCTGATGCAGCTGCTATGGTGGAAGATGAAAAACTGGTGGTGGTGCAAATTAACGGTAAAGTCCGGGCTAAAGTGACAGTGGCAGCTGATGCGACTGAACAACAGGTGCTGGAACTTGCCCATGCTGAAGAAAACGTTCAGCGTTTCCTTGAAGGTGTCACTATTCGTAAAGTGATTTATGTACCAGGTAAACTGCTGAGTCTGGCCGTAGGATAAAATGAAAAAACACTCCGTATGGACAGGGCTGCTGCTTGCAAGCAGCCTGCTTCTGACCAGCTGCGGCTTCCACTTACGTGGCAGCCTGCCGCTGGAGCGTTATCCGGCAATTTTTGTTGATGCAAAAAAGCACTCTGAGCTGGCAAACTTGTTATCGCAGCAACTCACCAGCAATGAAGTGAAATTGCTGACAGAGCTGGATCCCAAAGCACCAGCACTGATGCTGCAACAGGATAGTCTGGAACGCCGGACTTTATCTTTATTCCCCAATGGTCAGGTTGCCGAATACGAACTGATTTATCAGGTGAAATACCAGTTATTGCTGCCAGGTCAGGATATTCAGGAGTTTCAGTTTGAACTGACACGTGACTATCAGGACGATCCAAACCTTGCGCTTGCCAAAGCCAAAGAACTGGATTTGTTATTGCAGGAACTGAGAAATCAGGCCGCCAGCCGTATAATCCGTCAATTAAACCGGATCCACTAATGCTGAAACTGTATAGCAATCAGCTTGCTGCACAGTTACAAAAAAGCCTGGCACCAGTGTATCTGGTGTTTGGTGAAGAGCCGCTGCAAAAGCAGGAAAGCATTGATTTAATTCGTGCTGCTGCAAAAAAACAAGGCTTTGATGAACGGCAAAGTTACAGCTGGGACAACAGTTTCAGCTGGAACGACTTTCTGATGGAACTGAATAATTTATCCTTGTTTTCGCCTCGTCGGGTATTTGAGCTGGAACTACCGGCTAAATTGCCAACAGGCGCAAGCGACTTATTAAAACAGCTCCCCTCTTTATTGCACCCGGATTTAATTCTGGTGTTGCATGCAGCCAAAAATGCCAACGATTACGCTAAATCTGCCTGGTTTAAAACGCTGGCAGAACAAGCAGTTCAGGTGCAGTTTTATCCATTGGACGATCAGCAGTTTCAGCGCTGGTTACAGCAACGAGCCTCTGCACTCAAACTGCATTTAACACCAGATGCCATTACCTTAATGCAGCATCACTGCGCAGGTAATTTATTAGCTGCGGCACAAGAGCTGGAAAAACTGGGTTTAACTTTGGTCAGTGGCACTATAGATGCTGAACTTCTGGAACAGCATTTAGCCGACCAGTCGCACTTTTCAGTGTTTCAATTGGTAGATGCTTTGCTGTCAGGTCAGGGTAACGAAGCCTTGCACCGTCTTGACCGTTTATTACAGCAGGACACTGAACCTGTAATTATTGCCTGGCAGTTACAAAAAGAAGTCACTACATTGATGCAAATGCATCTGGCCCAGCAGCAAGGTAAACCCTTGGCTGATTTCTTCAAAAAAAATGCGATTTGGCCTAAGCGTCAGCCTATGTACCAAACTGCTGTATCGCGTTTACCTGCCAAATGGCTGGGGTATGTGCAACAGGAACTGGCCGCCTTTGACCGCGCCTTTAAATCTGGTGCTTTAAGCAGCCCTGAACTGGCATTAGCACATTTAGTGAGTTTATTAGTCAGCCCTGTCTCCAAAGTATTTTCATTGCAGCAACGTTATGCCGACTTCACGCCCTGATCGTGCTTTTGCCGTATTTGGCGGCACTTTTGACCCCATACATCTGGCGCATGTAGCCTGCGCCCAGTACGTGTTAAAACACTGTGCTGTACGTGAAGTGCAACTAATGCCCTGCCACCTGCCCGCTCATCGCGCAAGTCCAGGCGTTAGTGCAGAACACAGAGCTGCGATGGTGCAACTCGCCATTGAGCATATTCCTGGTTTGTCGCTACAGAGTCTGGAGCTGAATAAACATAGCCCTTCGTACACGGTCGACAGTTTGCGTTTATTGCGTGAACAGTACCCACGGGGTGGTTTGTTGTTTGTCATGGGTATGGATTCACTGGCGTATTTTAAACAATGGCATCAGTGGCAAAGTATTTTGCAACTGGCGCATCTGGTGGTTTGCCAGCGCCCCGGCAGTACAGCTGAAGATGGTGATTGTCCGGCGCTGCTGGAACAATTTGGCACAACCTCTCTGCAAGACCTGCATTTACTGGACTCTGGCAAAATTATGCTGCTGGATAACCCTCCTCTGGATTTGAGCGCAACGCGGATCAGAACCTTGTTGGAAAAAAACCAGCAAAGCACCGAACTAAGTCAGTTAATACCAGCCGAAGTGTTGCAGTATATAAAAGCAGAAAGGCTGTACAGCGGCGTATAAGATCAAAACAAAAAGTGTTAACATGTCGCGTTTTTAGATCCCGGAGTTAAAAGTGCAAGCACAAGAGTTATTAGCATTCGTCCTCGACAAGCTGGACGATATGAAAGCCAAGGATATCGTCAGCCTGGATGTCAGAGAAAAATCCAACGTGACGGATTCCATGGTCATCTGCTCAGGCACCTCAAACCGTCATACCCGTTCTATCGCCGATCATCTGGCCAAAGAAGCGAAAAAAGCCGGCATCAGTGTGTTAGGCATTGAAGGTGAAGGTTCAGGTGAATGGGTACTGATTGATTTGGGTGACGTTATTGCCCATGTTATGCAGGAAGAAAGCCGCAGTTTTTACCAGTTAGAGAAACTCTGGAGCGTTTAACGGCATGAAGTTAATGCTGATTGCAGTCGGCACAAAAATGCCTGATTGGGTCACCACGGCTTATGAAGAATATGCCCGTCGTTTTCCGCGTGATTTACCACTGGATTTGATTGAAATTCCGGCTGGTAAACGCGGGAAAAATGCGGACATTAAACGTATTCTCGAAACCGAAGGCGAAAAAATGCTGGCCGCTGTGCCCAAAGGCGCCCGCATTATTACGCTGGAGGTGGAAGGTGCCAACTGGAGCAGTCCACAACTGGCACAAAAACTGACACAATGGCAAATGGATGGCCGTGATGTTTGTTTACTGGTGGGAGGCCCTGAAGGCTTAGCTCCAGCTTGCATAGCTGCGAGTGAAGGCAAATGGTCGTTATCAGCGCTGACCATGCCCCACCCTATGGTTCGGGTTGTATTGGCAGAAAGCTTGTACCGCGCCTGGAGCATTAGTACGAATCACCCTTACCATCGCGAATGACCATGATGAAGCAGCTCCCATCCATTCAAACAAGCGCCCCACAAAACCAGCTATTTCATCAAAAGGCTTGGTTTGATTTTGCTAAGGCACTGATTTGTGGGAGTATCGACACCACCCAGTACTCTCTTTATGTAACCGCGAATAACGATGATTAAAAAACGCCCGTCCATTCAGGATCCAGCCGCCGAAAGCCAGATGTTTAATCAAAGGGCTTTGTTTGGTTTTGCTGTAGTGCTGATTTGTTTTTGTGTGGTGGTGTTTAATCAATACAAGTTACAGGTGGTGATGCATGAACATTACATGACCCGTGCAGATGGTAACCGCATTAAACTTATTCCACAGCCACCAAACCGCGGTTTAATTTATGATCGTAACGGCATTTTGTTAGCAGAAAACCGCCCTATTCATTCGGTTGAATTAATACCCGAACAAGTGAAAAACATTCCCGAAACTCTTGCTGAAATTGCCCGTCTGATTGAAATCTCACCAGAGCGCCAGAAGGAATTTTTGAAAGAAGTGAAGTACCACAGACGTTTTGTCAGCATAGCGGTTAAAGAGCATCTGACAGAGCAGGAAGTGGCAATTATTGCCGTGAACCAACACAGATTAACAGGTGTTACTTTAGAAGCGCGTTTAACCCGGCATTACCCTTTTGGTGAGCTGTTTACTCATGCTTTAGGTTATATCGGCAAAATTAACGCTAAAGAACTGGCGAAGCTGGAAGAAGATGGCGTCAGCGCCAACTATGCGGCCAGCCGGGATATAGGCAAAATTGGTCTGGAACGTTTTTACGAAAGCCAGTTGCATGGCCAGGTAGGTTTTGAGCAGGTCGAAGTCAATAACAGAGGCCGGGTGATCCGTATTCTGGATTCAAAACCAGCCACATCTGGTGATGATTTAATCTTATCTATCGATATGAGCCTGCAGCTAAAAGCTCAGGAGCTAATTGGCGAAAACCGCGGTGCCATAGTAGCAATGGACCCAAGGGATGGTGCTGTTTTAGCCTTTTACAGTAACCCAAGTTATGACCCGAATTTATTTGTGCATGGCATCAGTGGTAAAAATTACCGTGAGCTGCTGAATTCCCCCGATCGGCCGCTGGTCAACCGTGTCACTCAAGGGGTGTATCCACCAGCATCCACTATTAAGCCTCATATGGCCGTGCTGGGACTAGAAAATGGCACTGTGACAGAGCAAACCCGTATTCCGGATCCTGGCTTTTACAAATTACCAAACTACAGCCGGCCTTACCGCGACCACGTCAAATGGGGTCACGGCTGGGTTGATGTCTACACAGCCATTACCAAAAGCTGTGACACGTACTTTTATGATTTAGCGGTGAAGCTGGGTATAGATAACATTTCTGATTATATGAAAAAATTTGGCTTTGGTTCCCGTACCGGCATAGATGTGATGGAAGAGAGTGCAGGTCTGATGCCGTCTAAAGAGTGGAAAAGAGCCAGACACAAACAAAGCTGGTATCCGGGTGATACAGTGTCTTTGGGTATAGGCCAAAGTTACTGGAGTGTAACCCCTATGCAACTGGCGCTGTCGACCGCAATTCTGGTGAACGATGGCCAAAGACCTACCCCGCATATGGGTCGTTATTTCCGCAGCCAGGGAAAAGACACCAGCCTGATAGCTCCACTGCAAACCGCGATGGAAGTCAAAGATCACAATAACTGGCGTATTGCCAAAGAAGCTATGCGCCAAACCGTGATGGTCCAGGGCGGTACAGGTTTTAATGCCTTTAAAGGCATCAGTTATAGTGCAGCAGGTAAATCAGGCACAGCTCAGGTTATTAATATGGCAGCAAACCAAAAGTATGATGCCAATGCCATTAAAGAAATCCACCGGGATAATGCGATGTTCATCGCCTACGCTCCGGCCGAAAATCCAAGCATCCTGGTGACTGTCGCCTTAGAGAATGCCGGTGGTGGCGGTGCCAACGCAGGCCCTATAGCCCGTAAAATGATGGATCATTACTTTACACGTCAAAGTGCTGCGGGAGCTCAACCATGAGCTTACAAAAAGATCTGAACCACAAGACTTTAGAACCAAAAGGCCTTCCTGATGGATCTCTCTTTATGTTCACACGTCAAAGTGCTGCGGGAGCTCAACCATGAGCTTGCAAAAAGATCTGAACCACAAGACTGTAGAACCAAAAGGCCTTCCTGATGGATCTCTCTTTATGTTCACCCGTCAAAGCGCGGCAGGAGCTCAACCATGACTCTGTTAAAAGATCCGACTCACAAAGGAATTCTAGCCAAATTGCATTTGGACGGCCCCTTATTTGCCGGACTGCTGGCTTTATGCTGCACAGGTTTATTTGTCCTCTATAGTGCCAGCGGTCAACACTGGGACATGATGGCAGCTCATAGCACCCGCTTACTCATTGCCTTTGGCGCCATGTTATTTTTAGCTCAGGTGAAACCTCAAACCTTTAGTTTTTGGGCCGTGCCTTTGTTTTTAGCGGGTACGGCAATGCTGGTGATGGTGCTGGCCTTTGGTCATATCGGCAAAGGCGCACAACGTTGGCTTGATTTAGGTTTTATGAAGTTTCAGCCCTCAGAAGTGATGAAATTGGCCGTGCCTATGGCGGTTGCCTGGTACGTGTCCTCGCATCCATTGCCGCTCAAATTTAAACACCTGATTATTGGTTTTATTATGTGTGCTATTCCTACTGTGCTGATACAGCAACAACCGGACTTAGGCACCTCCATTCTTATTTTTGTCGCCGGGGTTTTTGTGCTGTTTTTAGGTGGCATGAGTTGGCGAATTATTACTGCAATAGCCATGATTATTCCGGTGGTGTCTTACACCATGTGGTTGTTCTTTATGCACGACTACCAAAAACGGCGGGTGTTAACCTTTTTAAATCCTGAAAGTGACCCGCTTGGTTCTGGTTATCATATTATTCAGTCGAAAATTGCTATAGGTTCAGGTGGTTTTGAAGGTAAAGGCTGGATGCACGGTACTCAGTCGCAATTGGAGTTTTTACCTGAGCGCCATACCGACTTTATCTTTGCAGTATTCAGTGAAGAGCTGGGCATGATAGGGGTACTGTTTTTACTGGCCTTGTATGCTTTTATCATTGCCAGAGGTTTGATTATCGCCAGCCGTGCACAGGACAACTTCAGCAAGCTGCTGGCTGGCAGCATTACTCTGACATTTTTTGTCTACGTCTTCGTTAACATTGGTATGGTATCAGGCTTGTTACCCGTGGTCGGCGTGCCTCTGCCTTTGATTAGCTATGGTGGGACATCCATGGTTACACTGATGGCTGGTTTTGGTATTCTAATGTCAATCAGCACCCATAAACGACTTTTAGCTCAGCAGTAGAAAGAATCAATGATAAAAAAAATAAGCGCTTTATGTTGTACTTTGATGCTGGCTTCCTGTTCACAAACACCAGAGCCAAAATCAGCAGCCACTGAAACCAGCCCTGGTTGGGAAGAGCCAAACAAAGGCCGTTACTCACAAGCAACAGACAGTCACCCCACTCGTCTGCCGACCTTGCTGGAGATGACCGACCCTGAACCCCGGGCAGAAGCCTTAAGCCGCGGCGGTAACAAACCTTACAATATTTATGGTGTGGACTATTCACCCCGTACCGACCTGATGGAATACAAAGAAACAGGCATTGCTTCCTGGTATGGTCATAAGTTTCATGGTCATCTGACGTCTAACGGTGAAACTTATAATGTATTCGCCATGTCTGCTGCACATAAAACCTTACCTTTGCCTTCTTATGTCAGGGTCACCAACCTCGACAACGGTAAGTCCGCCATAGTACGGGTGAACGATCGTGGCCCTTTCCATAACGACAGAGTGATCGACTTATCTTATTCTGCAGCTTATAAAATTGGCATGATGGGCAAAGGTACAGCCCGTGTTCAGGTGGAGCTGTTAGCCTCGCCAGCCATGACTAGTCAGGAAAGTTATGCCATGGGTTTAGGCAGCAGAGGTAATCAGTTTGAAGAAACAACCATAGCCTCGAACCCGGCAGGGCCAAGACCAGGTAGCGTTGCAGCCCCTGTTGCTGCCGCAGTTTCTGCCCCCGTACGCTCAGCGCCTGCAACTGCAATCTCTGCACCTGTATCCAGCGCTAACAAAGTGACAGGCTGTTTTATTCAGCTGGTTGCCAGCAGTAACAAAGCAAAATTACAACAGTTAGGTGCCGATTTGCAGCAGCAATGGTCGGTCTCGACACAAATTAACGATGGCAACGGAATTTTCCGTTTATTGGCGGGTCCAATGCCATCAGCGGCCGAAGCGAACAGCTGGCTGGAACGTTTTAAAAGTGCCGATTATCCATCGGCTTATATTACAGATAAAAAAAGCTGTGGTTAAAACCACGGTTGATTTCGTTTAAAAATGAACTCAGCTCAACAACATAAGAAAGGTCTCATGAATACGTACTCCAGAATTTTTATTGCTTGCTCCTTTGGTGTTGCCAGTTTTTTAGCAGCCGGACAAACAGCCCCACTGACAGCGTCACAAATGACGCCACAACCTCCAGAAGTAAATGCCAAAGGCTACATTCTGATTGATTACCATACAGGTGCAGTGTTGGCTGAAGGCAATGCCGATGGTTTATTAGCGCCTGCAAGTCTGACCAAAATGATGACCAGCTACATCATTGGTACAGAAATCAAAAACGGCACCATTAAGCCGTCCGATCCTGTCACTATTACTGAAAATGCCTGGGCTAAACAGTATTCCGACTCTTCCAAAATGTTTATCGAAGTGGGTGAAACCATCAGTGTGGAAGAATTAAACCGTGGCATTATTATCCAATCAGGCAACGATGCTTGTGTGGCTATGGCCGAACATATTGCTGGCACTGAAGGTGCCTTTGTGGAGCTGATGAACGCCCACGCCGTGCGTTTAGGCATGGACAATACCCACTTTGCCAATAGCCATGGTTTACCTGATGAAACTCAGCGCACCACGGCCCGTGATATGTCAAAGTTGTCGGTTGCACTTATTCGTGACACACCGGACGAATACAAAATTTACTCAGAAAAAGAGTATGTATTTAACGGCATCAAACAATACAACCGTAACGGTTTATTGTGGGATAAAAGCCTGAATGTGGATGGCATTAAAACAGGCCACACTTCAGAAGCCGGCTACAGCCTAATCACGTCTGCGACCAAAGACGACATGCGCTTAATCTCTGTGGTGATGGGCACAGACAGCGCGAAAATCCGTGAAGCAGAAAACAAAAAGTTACTGACCTATGGCTTTCGTTTTTTCGAAACTTTTTCTCCTTATAAAGCAGGAGAAAAGTTTGCTGAACAACGGGTATGGCAAGGCACTAAAGAAATCATCACTTTAGGTGTACTGGCAGAAACGCCTATTACCCTGCAACGTAATCAACGTAAAGATTTAAAAGCCGACTTTAAATTGAATCAGGAACTGATTGCCCCCATATCTAAGGGTCAGGTACTGGGCACTGTTTACCTGAAGTTAGGTGACAAAGATATCGCCGAATTTCCTTTGGTAGCGCTGGAAGATATCGAACAAGCAGGTTTATTCAGCCGCTTAGTAGATATGGTGAAAATGCGTTTTCAGTAATGAAAAGTACAGCCTGAGATGAAAACAGTCCCGGCAAAGCCGGGACTTTTTGTTAGAATAGATCAAGATTATTTTGTGAGCAGAACATCATGACAATTGAAGTAAAAGACACCCGCTTTGATGAATTTTTAGAGTTTCCATGCTCTGTAAACTTTAAAGTGCTAGGCGTCGCTGTGCCAGAACTGGTGGATCACATCGTGGTTGTGCTGCAGGAACACGCTAAAGCCGACGACTACAATCCGCAAATCCGTCCTAGCAGCAAAGGCAGTTATCACTCTGTGTCTGTGTCTGTCACTGTCACCAGCAAAGAACATATGGAACTGCTGTACACAGAACTTGGCCGTTTAGAACTGGTTCGCTATGTGATCTGACGAGTGGCACTGCCCTTTTTAGTGGCAGAGCAGGTATAATGCCGGCACTTTCAACTGAACCGGAGTTCGTTGTGGTTGATCCTCAAGGCTTAGTGATACGGGATTTAGGGCGCCAGCCTTATGTTCAGGTATGGCAAGCCATGCAAAAATACACAGATGAGCGGACTGAACAAAGTCCGGACGAGCTGTGGTTTGTTGAACATGACCCGGTGTTTACTCAGGGTCAGGCCGGTAAAGCAGAACATCTGCTGATGCCAGGCGATATTCCTGTAGTACAAGTCGACAGAGGCGGTCAGGTGACTTATCACGGCCCTGGTCAACTGGTGGCTTATGTACTACTGGATATTAAAAGACGTAAGCTGGGTGTGCGTGAGTTGGTGACCTTGATTGAACAGGTGATCATTAAAGCTTTAGCACCTTATGGCATTGAAGCCTACGCCAAAGCCGATGCCCCTGGTGTTTATGTACAAGAACAAAAAGTCGCTTCGCTTGGATTGCGGGTGAGAAAAGGCTGTACCTTTCATGGTCTGGCTTTAAATGTGAATATGGATTTATCACCTTTTTCCAGGATCAATCCATGTGGTTATGCCGGCATGCAGATGATCCAAACCAAAGATATTGCAGGTCCACAACTAGTGGATGAAGCAAAGCAGGCTTTGCAGTCACAATTTGTTGCCCAATTGGCGGTCAGCCAGACTGAGCACAAAACAGGGTTAAGTGAGTAATATGACCATCAAAACAGCTCGTATGGAACCAGGCGTCAAGTTACGTGATGCCGAAAAAATGGCCCTGATCCCAGTCAAAGTATTACCGACAGAACGTGACGAAATGTTACGTAAGCCGGACTGGTTAAAAATCAAATTACCACGCAGCACGGACCGTATTGAACAAATCAAAGGCGCTATGCGTAAGCATGGTTTGCATTCGGTCTGTGAAGAAGCCTCCTGCCCTAACCTGTCAGAATGTTTTAACCACGGCACAGCAACCTTTATGATTTTAGGTGCCATCTGCACCAGACGTTGCCCCTTCTGTGATGTAGCTCATGGTCGTCCTTTACCTCCAAGCGCAGAAGAGCCGGAGAAACTGGCTTTAACTATTAAAGATATGGCGCTGAAGTACGTGGTGATTACCTCAGTAGACCGCGATGATTTGCGTGATGGCGGTGCCCAGCATTTTGCCGACTGCATCAGCTCTATCCGTCGTGAAAGTCCGTCGATAAAAATTGAAGTACTGGTACCGGATTTCCGTGGCCGTATGGATGCAGCACTGGACATTCTGACGCAAACACCACCAGACGTGTTTAACCACAACCTGGAAACAGCACCACGATTATACAAACTGGCACGTCCGGGCGCTGATTATAAATGGTCACTGGAACTGCTGCGTCGCTACAAAGAAGCACATCCTGAAGTGTCCACTAAATCTGGCCTGATGGTAGGTTTAGGTGAAACCACAGAAGAGATCATTGAAGTGATGCGCGACTTACGTGCACACAACGTCGATATGCTGACAGTGGGTCAATACCTGCAACCAAGCAAACACCATTTACCAGTCAAACGTTATGTTTCTCCGGATGAATTTGACGAAATAAAACGTATTGGTTATGAGTTAGGCTTTAAACACGTTGCCTCAGGCCCGTTCGTACGATCGTCATACCATGCTGATCGTCAGGCGGCAGGTGAAGAAGTCAGCTAATAACTAAGTGACTGTACAGGCAGTTAAATTTAGCTGCCTATGCTGTCTTTTCATGCCGGAAACAACTATGCTCAACGCAGTGAACTGAAGGATTTGGTATGGACAACAGACGTTTTAGCCGGGTGTTATTTTCCGGTCCGGTACAACTAAAAAATGCCGACACTGTGTACACTGGTCAACTACAGGATTTGTCACTCAAAGGCGCTTTATTGCAGTTAGATAAAGCGGCTGAGTTGCAATCAGGCCAACACTTCCAGCTGCAGTTTCAACTCAATGAGTCTGGTGTGGATTTGTTTATGGATGTGACTGTGGCGCATTTGAATGGCACTTGTGTAGGTGTGCGCTGCGATAAAATAGATATCGACTCAGCCAGTCATTTGCGCCGTTTGCTTGAGCTGAATTTAGGCGATGCTGATTTGTTAAGCCGTGAACTTACGGAGCTGTCGGAATAGCCGAAGCTTCTTGTAAAGAGTGCTTTGCATCCGGATAACCTTGTTTTGCGGCCTGCTCCATTAATAATCGCCAACTTTGCCAATCCTGCTGCTGCCTGGCTAAATAAGCATAAAAATACTGCACTGGCATAATCAATTCTGGCTGAGCTAAAACCTTCTGCATCAACTTAAAATACAAGTCTGGCACTTCTGCCTCATGTGAGCGCATAAAGCTTAGATTGTTTACTGGGGCGTAAGCTTGCTTCCCAACCTTGTTACAACTATCTATCGGCTTTAACTGAATATCATCTTTTTCCAGTTTCCAGTGCTTCAGATATAACTCCAGCTGAGCTTTATCGGCCAGCACATTCGGCCGGATTTTATCCTTGCTGCATTCCACTTCCGCCACTTGTACACTTAAGCTGTATTCATCGATAAAACCCAGAATATGAGCAAACTCGTGCCTGAATACTGCAAAAGAACTGCTTTCAGCAAGTTGCACTATGCCATTGTTGTAATTTGCATTGCCCTCGCCCGCTACCAGCAATAACTGGCTAAAGCCACCCTCAGCAACATGGGACATTAATACCGGATACTGACACTGAATACGTTGACCTGGCTGGTAACTACATTGTAAGTCAGTGCTATTAACGCGCTTTTCAGGCAAAAAACAGACAGATAAGGAAGAAAGCTGCGGATCCTGCTGCCACTGCTGCTGTAACAGTTGCAACTGCCGACTACCGGCTCTGGACTGGACTACAGGTTGCAAAGTAAGGCTACAAGAGGACTTTGAGTGTATTGGAGATTCAACACTGTTGTGCACATACTGCCAAATGCCATAATCAGCAGCTAAATCGGCCTGGACGGCATTTAAACTCCGTTGCTGATGCAGGTGTTGCTCAAGATAACCAGCGGCGGCTAAAAAGCCATCCTGCTTGCGTTTCAGCGCAATTAAAGCAGCAAGCTCATTGGTGAGCCCAGCATCCACAGCCTTTTGATACCAATTCAGAGCAGATTGCGAGTCGCCCTGCTGTTCACGTTTTTTCGCAAGTATTACTGCGGCAGCCGCATTGCCTTGCTGCGCTTCATCCATTAATTGCTGTTCAGGCAAATGCTCAAGTGCAGGCTCACAGCCCACTAAACAGCAAAGCAACAAAACTGTTGAACACCTGAGCGAAGCGAAGATGGCACGGGAGGTGACCACTATGGATAGCTGGAAACACAAAAACATCAGGAATGTTTTTGAACATTGGAGCATCGCGACGATGGCCCGGAGGGTGAGCGCCATGGATGGCAGCGAATAAAAAAGCCAGAAAACCGGCTTTTTTTATTTAATCGCATCAGTCTGTTAATTAACAGGTGCAGTGCTTGCATCTAAACCACGCAGCCTGTTCATTTCTATGCGGGCATAACGGTGTTCAACAAACTCATACACATTAGTCGCCAGTACTTTTTTATAGTAATCCAGCGCTTTGGTTGGGTTTTGCTGTTGATGCCACTTGGCCAGATAGAAATAAACTTCACATAAGCGTTCAGCCAGTTGTTGTGGATCGGAATTTACATTAGCTGCCGCATCCAGTAACTCTTGTTCTGAGATTTTTCCCAGATAAAAAGCCACTATATTGCTGGCCCAATGGGTTTGATCCAACTTCAGCTGATTCACAGCTAAACGCGCCTGAGCTTCAGGGACAGATAACTTGGCATCAGCAAAATACAACCACAATGAACGGTATGGATCTTCAGGTTTAGCCTGATAAAACTGTTCAAAATCACCAATAGCCAGATCAGTTTTACTATCATACAGCAGAGCTATACCCCGGTTTAAATAAGCATAATCATAATCTGGTGCCAGCTCTAAAGCGGCATCAAATGACTCATAGGCTTCGGTGTAGTTGCCCACTAAGGTATGGTGAATACCAATAAAGTTATAGGCATCGGCCATATCAGGCTGTAAGCGTAAAGCTCGCAGAAAATCAAAACGGGCTAATGAACGTAAACCGACACTGTCGTACATCACACCACGGTCGTAAAATAACCGGGCACGTTGTTCATCTGTAGTTTCGGCTTTGGTCAACAGCTCGGAAATTCGCGCTATAGCAATTTCAGTGCGATAAGAGGCAGGAACTGGTTCTGGTGCCAGTGGATTTTCCACCAGTACAGCCACTTCAGTTGAAGGTTTCTGGGCGCAAGCGCCCAGAGCCAGCAGTGCTGTAAGCAGCACCGCACTTTTGGTCAGGTCAGAGACCTTACTGAGCTTCAACAGCATCAGCAGACTCAACAGCTGCAGGTTTGTCCTGAGCTTCTTTAATGCTTAAACGCACACGACCTTGCTTGTCCACTTCCATCACTTTTACAGCAACTTTCTGACCGATCACTAAGTGGTCAGCTACATTGCTCACGCGCTCATCAGAGATTTGTGAAATGTGAACTAAACCGTCTTTGCCAGGTAGAACGTTAACGAAAGCACCGAAGTCAACAATACGCACTACTTCGCCCTGGTACACTGCACCCACTTCGATTTCAGCTGTGATAGCTTCGATACGGTTGATGGCGATGTTCGCAGCTTGTGAGTTAGTCGCAGCAATTTTCACTGTACCGTCATCTTCGATTTCGATAGTAGTACCAGATTCTTCAGTGATCTGACGGATCACAGCACCACCTTTACCAATCACGTCACGGATTTTTTCCGGGTTGATTTTTAAAGTGTAGATACGTGGAGCATGTTCAGACAGCTCTTCACGGTGCGTGCTGATTGCCTGGTCCATCACGTTCAGAATGTGAATACGGGCAGCTTTAGCTTGCTTCAGAGCGATCTGCATGATCTCGCGAGTGATACCTTCGATTTTGATATCCATCTGCAGTGCAGTGATACCTTCAGTAGTACCAGCCACTTTAAAGTCCATGTCACCTAAGTGATCTTCATCACCTAAGATGTCAGACAGAACAACGAAGTCGTTGCCTTCTTTTACCAGACCCATAGCGATACCAGCTACAGAAGCTTTGATTGGTACACCAGCATCCATCAGAGCTAATGAAGAACCACACACAGAAGCCATAGAGCTTGAACCGTTTGATTCAGTGATTTCAGATACCATACGTACTGTGTACGGGAAGTCATTGAAATCTGGCATTACAGCAGCTACACCACGTTTAGCTAAACGGCCGTGACCGATTTCGCGACGTTTTGGTGAACCTACCATACCTGTCTCACCTACTGAGTACGGAGGGAAGTTGTAGTGGAACAGGAAGTTGTCAGTTTTTTCGCTCAGTAAGTCATCTACTGTTTGCGCGTCACGGGCAGTACCTAAAGTACAGGTTACTAACGCCTGAGTCTCACCACGAGTGAACAAAGCTGAACCGTGTGTACGTGGTAATAAGCCTGTCATTACACTTAAAGCACGGATCATTTCGTTGTCACGACCATCAATACGTGGTTCGCCTTTGATGATACGGCTACGGACGATTTGGCTTTCCAGGTTGTGGAAAATTTCGTTCGCTTCAGTTTCGTTAAAGCCTTCGCCTTCCGCTAATTCAGCTTTGATTTTAGCGAACACTTCAGCTTTGATTGCGCCAATGGCTTCGTAACGTTTTGCTTTTTCAGTGATACGGTAAGCTTCGCCAACCGGCGCTGTTGCCAGTTCAGCAATTTTGCTGGTCACTGTCGCGTTTTTCACCGGAGCAACCCAGTTCCAGACTGGTTTTGCAGCAACAGCCGCAAATTCATTGATAGCGTTGATTACAGTTTGCATTTGGTCGTGACCAAATACCACTGCACCTAACATCACTTCTTCTGACAATACGCCAGCTTCAGATTCAACCATCAATACAGCGTTTGCAGTACCTGCAACCACTAAATCCAGTTTGCTGTCTTTTAATTCAGTTTCTGACGGGTTTAACACGTACTGGCTGTTTACATAACCAACACGGGCCGCGCCTAATGGACCACTGAACGGGATACCAGAGATAGCCAGTGCAGCAGAAGTTGCGATGATAGAGATAATGTCCGGCTGAATTTCAGGTTGTACTGAAACTACAGTAGCTATTACCTGAACTTCGTTGGTGAAGCCTTCAGGGAATAATGGACGGATTGGACGGTCGATTAAACGAGAAGTTAAAGTCTCGCCTTCTGACGGACGGCCTTCACGCTTGAAGAAACCACCAGGGATGCGGCCTGCCGCATAAGTTTTTTCCTGATAGTTCACAGTCAGAGGGAAAAAGTCCTGACCTGGTTTTGGTTGTTTTTTAGCGACCACTGTGACTAACACAGAGGTATCACCCATGCTTGCAAGTACAGCCGCGTCTGCTTGACGGGCGATAACGCCGGTTTCCAGAGTGATAGTGTGTTGGCCAAACTGGAATGATTTTACGATGGGGTTCACTGATTATTTCCTTTCTATTTTTCGCGTTTTTTCGCGGAGTCTTTTGGTCTGTTTTTCGCGGCACAGTATAGCCTGTTACAAGGCTGAAAAGATAGCTGGCACCAGAGTCGCAGGGTATAAAATTTAAGCATGTCCGGGCGGTAAGAACATCATGAAGGCATTAAGTTGCATTGATATGAATTTTTCTGTTTTGAAGTCGAAAAAAAAGCCAGTCGAGGACTGGCTTTTTCAGGCATAAGCTGCGAATTAACGACGCAGACCTAAACGCTCGATCAGAGTAGCGTAACGCTGACCGTCTTTGCCTTTTAAGTAATCTAATAACTTACGACGTTGGCTAACCATACGTAACAGGCCACGACGTGAGTGGTGGTCGTGCTTGTGATCAGCAAAGTGCGGTTGTAACTTAGCGATAGTTGCAGTTAATAATGCAACTTGTACTTCTGGTGAACCGGTATCGCCTTGTTTAACAGCGAAATCTGCTAAGATTTGCGCTTTTTCAGCTGTAGTTAGTGACATAGAGCCTCCAAATAGAGAGATATGTTGTGCCGGCCACTAATCCAGCAACAACGAAAATGAGCGCGCATTCTATGCGCTTTCTTAAAGTCTTACAAGCAAAATTATAATGCTGGGGTTTGCCAAGCACTGGTGTTCAGTAAACGTCGAACCGACAGCACTCCGGTCTCTAACGAAGCCACCCCAATAAACTGTTGGGCAGGGCCATACAACTTAATAGCATCGGCAGATTCCGTACCTAAATCCACCAGTTCAGACTCGCTTAACAACACCGTCTGGCCATGCACTAAACGTTTTTGCTGCTCTTCAGTAAGCTTCAGCTCTGGCAAGCCTGTTAAGGCTAAATCCATAGGCAACAATAAAGCGTCTAAGCCAGCCCAGTCTTGCTTGTCGTTAAAGGGCACCAGCTGTTCCTGCGTCAGCATTTGCGCAGCATCAAAAGGCCCCACATGAATACGACGTAAGGCGCTGACATAAGCACCAGAACCCAAAGCCTCACCTAAGTCATCGATTAAGGTGCGGATGTAAGTACCTTTGCTGCAATGCACCAGGAAGCTGGCGTATTCGCCGTCAAAGTGCTGCAATTCAAAACGGAAGATAGTGATAGGCCGCGCTTCACGTGGTACTTCAATGCCCTGACGGGCATATTTGTACAGCGGCTGCCCCTGATACTTTAAGGCCGAAAACATAGTCGGAACTTGCATCTGGGGGCCACGAAACTGCTGCATCATCTGCTCAAGCAGGGCTTGATCAAATGCCACAGGCTTACGGCTGATGATTTCACCTGCCGCATCGCTGGTGTCAGTACGTATACCAAAATGGGCGGTCACCAGATAAGTTTTGTCGGTGTCTAATAAGAACTGACAAAACTTAGTGGCTTCACCAAAACAAATGGGCAATAAACCACTGGCCAGTGGATCTAAAGCGCCGGTGTGACCAGCCTTTTCCGCCTGATACAACCAACGCACACGCTGCAAAATACCATTGCTGGAAATTTCTAACGGCTTATCAAGTAACAGAATGCCGTGGACAGCACGACGCGCCATTACTCTTCCTCGTCCTTGTCGACCTTAGGTTTACGATCCGGTTCCTGACCTGCATCAATACGACGCTTGTCATCTTCACGGCGTACCTGTTCAACCAGGTTGGCCATATGAATACCCTGATCCAAAGACTGGTCAAAGTAAAAACGAATCGTTGGTACTATGCGGGCCTGAATACGCTTGGCGATCAGACTGCGGACATAACCACAGGCGTCGTTTAAAATATCCAGGTTTGCTTTTACCTTTTCAGCTTCCAAGCCTAAAAAAGTAACAAAAATTTTGGCGTGTGATAAGTCACGCGACACGTCCACATCAGACACTGTAATCATGTTGTGTAAGCGTGGGTCTTTGATTTCACGTTGTAAAATCACTGCGATTTCCTGCTGCATTTGCTGCGACAGACGGTCTACCCGGGTAAATTCTTTAGCCATAACTCTTTCCAACACATTTGAGCAGAAAGAAACAGGGGCCTAAGCCCCTGCCGATCTCTGTATCTTATAACCTACCAATGAGGTGCTTATAAAGTACGTTCTACTTGAACGACTTCGAACACTTCAATCTGGTCGCCTTCACGCACGTCGTTGTAGTTCTTCACGCCGATACCACACTCGAAGCCGTTGCGTACTTCGGATACGTCGTCTTTAACACGACGCAAGGACTCCAGTTCACCTTCGAAAATTACTACGTTGTCACGCAGTACACGAATTGGCGCGTTACGTTTAATAACACCTTCGGTCACCATACAACCTGCGATAGCACCAAACTTCGGCGAGCGGAACACGGCACGAACCTGAGCCAGACCAATGATCTGCTGTTTAAACTCAGGCGCTAACATACCAGTCATCGCTGCACGTACTTCATCTAACAGCTCATAAATGATGCTGTAGTAACGTAAGTCCAGATTCTCGTCTTCGATGATCTTACGGGCTGTACCTTCGGCACGCACGTTGAAACCGATAACGATAGCTGAAGATGCAGCTGCAAGCGTCGCGTCAGTTTCAGTAATACCACCCACGCCACTACCGATGATTTTGATTTTCACTTCATCAGTCGACAGTCGGCTCAGTGATTCACTGATCGCTTCCACAGAACCTTGTACGTCTGCTTTCAGAACTATGTTCAGTTCTGACACATCGCCTTCGGACAGGTTCGCAAACATGTTCTCCAGCTTAGATTTCTGCTGACGGGCCAGCTTGACGTCACGGAATTTACCTTGACGGTACAAAGCAACTTCACGGGCTTTACGCTCGTCTTTCACTACAGTCACTTCATCACCAGCCTGAGGCACACCGGACAGACCTAAGATCTCAACCGGAATAGATGGGCCAGCAACTTTGATTTCTTTACCGTTTTCATCGCGCATTGCACGAACACGGCCGTATTCGAAACCACAAAGCACGATTTCGCCTTGTTGCAGTGTACCTTCCTGTACCAGGATGGAAGCAACAGGACCACGACCTTTATCCAGACGTGATTCAATCACCACACCACGGGCCAGACCTTTTCTTACTGCTTTTAATTCAAGCAGTTCAGCCTGGTTCAGGATGGCTTCCAGCAGGTCGTCGATACCCATACCGGTTTTTGCAGAGATAGGCACGAACTGAGTATCACCGCCCCACTCTTCAGAAATAACACCAAACTGAGATAATTCGTTACGAACACGATCCGGATCTGCATCCGGTTTATCCATCTTGTTGACAGCAACAACCAGAGGCACACCAGCAGCTTTAGCATGCTGAATAGCTTCTTTGGTTTGTGGCATGACGCCATCGTCTGCTGCAACCACCAGAATAACGATATCTGTGGCTTTAGCACCACGGGCACGCATTGAAGTAAAAGCAGCGTGACCTGGAGTATCAAGGAAAGTCACCATACCGCGTTCTGTTTCTACATGGTAAGCACCGATATGCTGAGTAATACCACCGGCTTCGCCAGCTGCTACTTTTGCTTTACGGATATAATCCAGCGTAGAGGTTTTACCATGGTCAACGTGACCCATAACGGTAACAACCGGAGCACGAGGCTCTAACTCGCCTTCACCCTGACGGTCAGACATTACAGCTTCTTCCAGCTCGTTTTCTTTGGTCAGAGTGAACTTGTGGCCCATCTCTTCACAAACGATAGCTGCAGTTTCCTGATCAATGACCTGATTAATGGTTGCCATAGCACCCATTTTCATCATGACCTTGATCACTTCAGAAGCTTTAACGGCCATCTTAGAAGCTAATTCAGCCACTGTGATAGTTTCGCCAATTTTTACTTCACGTTCTACCGGCTGAGCTGGTTTGTTAAAACCATGCTGCATGCTGACAGGCGTTTTCTTTTTCTTGTGACGATTAGCGCGGTTAAACGCATCTTTATCATCAGCGTCATCTTTTTTCTTAGCTTTGCCAGCAGGAGCTTTTTTCGTCGTACGACGGCCACCACGTTCTTCACGGGCGTCCACTTCGTCTTCAGCAGCTTTAGCATAGACGTTGCTGGTTAAGTGATAATCAGCGTCTTCTGCTGCTGGTTTTGTCTCTTCTTTAGCCCAACGTTCAGCATTTTCTTCAGCTAAACGACGTGCAGCTTCAGCTTGTTGCAAAGCTTCGGCTTCCAGCTTACGTAACTGCTCAGCTTCCTGTTGTGCTTTGATGCGCTCAGCTTCAGCCTTAGCTTCTTCTTTCGCAGCACGACGAGCCGCTTCTTCCGGATCATCTTTCATTAACTGAGCGTGTTTTGCTTCGTCACGTTTTTTCTGTTCAGCCGCTTTACGATCAGCTTCTTCTTTCGCTTTACGATTGGCTTCTTCTTTTACTTTTTGCTCTGCAGCTAAACGCTCATGTTCACGTTTTGCAGCTTCTGCTGCTTGTTCTGCGGCAATACGTTCTTCTTCAGCCAGCTTTGCAGCTTCTTCGCCAGAAGGACGTTTAACAAAAGTCTTTTGCTTGCGCACTTCAACCTGAATCTCACGGTTGCGACCAGCGCCACCGGCCACACTCAGGGTGGTTTTTTCTTTACGAACTAACGTCAGTTTGGACGGTTCAGCGGACTGACCGCCGTGGGCACGGCTTAAGTGATCCAGAAGAGTTTTTTTCTCTTCTTCATTGACCATTTGGCCGACTTGTTTTGTTATGCCTGCATCCGCAAACTGTTGGATTATACGATCAACAGTCGTATTGACGTCACTGGCCAGTTTTTCTATGGTTACATCTGCCATGTCAGTTTTTACCTCCGTTGACCCACTTATTTGTCTTCACTGAACCAAACAATATTACGGGCAGCCATAATCAGCTCTGCCGCTTTTTCTTCAGTCATTTTTTCGATTTCAATCAAATCATCTACCCCAAGCTCTGCCAGATCATCAAGAGTGATGATGCCTTTGCTGGCCAACACATAAGCTGTGTGGGTACCAACACCTGGCAGATTAACTAATGCTTCACTAGGCGCTGAGCCTTCCAGTGATTCTTCGCTGGCCAGAGCACGTGTGGTTAACACGGCTTTAGCACGTTTACGTAACTCTTCTACTGTATCTTCGTCTAAACCATCAACAGACAACAGTTCGCTGACCGGCACATAGGCGATTTCTTCTAAGGTAGAAAAACCTTCGTCTACTAACACACCGGCAAAATCTTCGTCGATTTCCAGTGCAGTCATAAACAATTCCAACACCTTGGCATTTTCTTCCTGGTGTTTGGTTTTCATGGCAGAAACCGTCATCACGTTTAATTCCCAGCCGGTTAACTGGCTGGCTAAACGCACGTTCTGACCTGCGCGACCAATGGCCATAGCCAGGTTGCTGTCTTCAACTGCGATGTCCATAGAGTGCTTATCTTCATCAACGATGATAGAAGCGACTTCTGCTGGTGACATAGCGTTGATCACAAACTGAGCCGGGTTGTCATCGTATAAAACGATATCAACACGTTCGCCCGTTAATTCGCTGGATACGGCTTGTACACGTGAACCACGCATACCTACGCAAGCACCTACAGGGTCGATACGGCGGTCGTTGGTTTTCACTGCAATTTTAGCGCGTGAACCCGGATCGCGCGCAGCGCCACGGATTTCAATCATCTCTTCGCCGATTTCCGGCACTTCGATACGGAACAATTCGATCAGCATTTCAGGACGGGTACGGCTTAAAAACAGCTGAGCACCACGGGCTTCTGGCTTTACTTCAAACAACAAAGTACGGATACGATCGCCTGGACGGAAAGTCTCACGTGGCAACATTTCTTCTTTAGCTAACATGGCTTCTGCATTGTTACCTAAGTCGACAATGATGCTGTCGCGGTTTACTTTTTTCACCACGCCAGTGACTAACTCACCGACCTGATCCACATAAGCTTCAACCACTTGTGAACGTTCTGCTTCACGTACTTTTTGTACTATGACCTGTTTCGCCATTTGGGTGGTGATACGGTCAAAAGTAATAGAGTCGATTTGCTCTTCAACATAATCACCCACTTGTAAGTGAGGTTCGTCGTATTGAGCAGCAGACAAGGTGATTTCGCGGTACGGATGTTCTTGTACCTGATCATCCGGAATAACCATCCAACGACGGAAAGTTTCATAAGAGCCAGTTTTACGATCTATGGTCACACGGACTTCGATGTCGCCTTCGTTTTTCTTTTTAGTGGCGGCCGCTAACGCGTACTCTAACGCCTGGAAAATTTTCTCGCGCGGAACTGACTTTTCGTTCGAGACCGCGTCTACTACTAATAAAATTTCTTTAGCCATATTATTTTGCCTCGCTTCGACCCGTGTATCAGAACACAGGCACTACGTTCGCTTTATCTACGTTATCCATCAGCAAACGGTAGAGTTTGCCATCCACTTCCACTACTAACATATCGTCTTCGATTTGCGTCAGCAGGCCTTTAAATTTGCGGCGTCCTTCCTGAGGAATAGCCAATTTTACTTCAATGATCTGGCCAACAACTTTGGCGAAATGAGCAGGAGTAAAAAGTGGGCGGTCTAAACCAGGAGAGGACACTTCAAGGTAATATTCATTCGGGATAGGGTCTTCAACATCAAGTAACGCACTCACTTCACGGCTTACAGTGGCACAGTGGTCCACAGTAATGCCATCCTGATGGTCAATATAAACCCGCAGAATAGAGTGACGTCCAGCACGAACTAACTCTATGCCGACCAGTTCAAAGCCTGCGGCTTCTACTGTTGGCGTTAACAGCTCAGTTAACTGCTGTTCTTGTTTAGTCAAAGAGACCTCCAGAAATAAAAAAAGGGCATAGAGCCCAGAATAGTAGTAAAACCTTGTCGCCAGATATAAAAACGCCCCGAAATTTCGGGGCGACTTTAGAGCTGACTGGACTCTGATATCGCCAATCAAAGTCCTGAATTCTGTAGGCTTCACAGTGAACTGCTTGACCTGGGCATAGCTTATGCTTAACAAAAGCATCTTACGGTTACAATTTTGCTGTTTAATGAAACTTAATAAGTTTAATTGATCAGTAAAAAATTGGTTGCGGGAGCCGGATTTGAACCGACGACCTTCGGGTTATGAGCCCGACGAGCTACCAGGCTGCTCCATCCCGCGTCCGTAAGCGACGCACATTATATAGTCCTGGTCTGACTATCGCAAGCTTAGTTTCTATCCTTCGTGCTTGAAGTTGCTGCTTTGTTGACTGTGCTCTTTCGACCCAATCGCATAGCTTAACTATGCTCATTGGTTCTCTATCGCTTGTCGCCGTGCCGCCACTCCAATCAGCCTGGATATATTTGTGAGCTTGCCGTGCTTTGTATATTGGTGCCGAGAGCGGGACTTGAACCCGCACGCCCGAAGGCACTACCACCTCAAGGTAGCGTGTATACCAATTTCACCATCTCGGCTAAAAAATCAGAGGTGCAATCAGTTTCCTACAGGAATATCTGATGCTGGCTTTTTCTCTTCTACTGCGTCAGCTGCTTTAGTTTCGACTGGCACAGATAAATCCTGCCATTCGTCTACAGCTTTCACACGGTCTGTACTCAGGTTACCCAGTAACAGACTCAAAGCGAAAAACAAAGTTGCCAGTACTGTCGTAGTACGAGTTAAGAAGTTACCTGTACCTGATGAGCCAAAAATAGTGGCTGAACCGCCAGCACCAAAGGAAGCGCCCATGTCAGCACCTTTACCGTGCTGGATTAATACCAAAACGATCAGGGCTAATGCGACTAACAGATACAATACAATAAACAATTCGTACATTATGAATCCTTTGCCATTGTGCAAATCGCAGAAAAATCTGCCACTTTCAAACTGGCGCCACCAATAAGGGCACCGTCTATGTCCGCCTCTGCAAACAGGGCTTCACAATTAGCAGCAGTGACACTGCCACCATAAATAATTCTTAACACATCTGCCGCCTGCGCATCATACTGCGCCAAATGTTGGCGTATAAACTGATGCACTTGCTGAGCTTGCTGCGGTGTTGCTGTCTGACCCGTGCCTATGGCCCAAATCGGTTCGTAACTTACCACAGAATGCGCCAGTAAATGAGGCTGCGCAGCATACACCGCATCTAATTGCCGTGCAAGAACCTGCAAAGTTTTTTCTTCTTCTCTTTGCTGCAAAGTTTCACCGACACAAAGTATTGGAGTTAAACCTGCATCAACAGCCACTTTAACTTTCTGACTGATCACAGCATCCTGCTCAGCATACAAAGCGCGGCGTTCTGAGTGGCCAATAATGACATAAGAAGCACCAGCGGCACGTAGCATATCCGCAGAGATTTCGCCGGTAAAGGCCCCCACCAGCTGTTCGCTCATATTCTGAGCACCCAACTTATAATTGGCATGTTTTGGAAAGTGGGATAGAAAAATTACCGGAGGGCAGATCAAAATATCAGGCAGAGGTTGGTTTAACACAGACAAGGCTTCTGACATCTGTTGAACCAGATCAGAATTGCCATTCATTTTCCAGTTAGCGACCACTAACGGCTTACGTTGTCTCATGTTATTGCCTCTGAATTAAAACGGGCGAGATAGTAACTAACCTCACCCGTCCAGACAAGACTTGATGGCTAAATTAGCAGTTTTTAGCTGGCGATCTTCACCGCATCGGCTATTTTTTGCGCATATTGTTGTACTTCGTCTTGTATCCTTCCTTCTACCATTACACGAATTAATGGTTCAGTACCAGATTTTCTGATCAAAACACGACCCTGGCCGTTTAAATCCTGCTCAACTTGCTGTATGACTTTCTTGACGTGCAAATTATCTAAAGGCGCTGTACCTTTTTCAAATTTCACGTTCACCAGCACTTGCGGCATTTTGGTCATGCCCTGCGCCAAATCAGCCAGCGACAACTTCGCTTCCAGCATGGCAGTTAATACCTGAATGGAGGCAATAATACCGTCACCTGTTCCAGCATGATCCAGGTTCAGTACGTGACCTGAGTTTTCGCCGCCAATACGCCAGTTTTTCTGCGCCAGCATTTCAACCACATAACGGTCACCAACATTAGAGCGGGCAAAAGGAATATTTAACTCGGCCAGGGCCAGTTCTAAACCCATATTGCTCATCAGAGTACCCACGACTCCGCCCTGCAGCTTATTCAGCTTTTGTGCGTTGCGGGCAATGATATAAACAATTTCGTCGCCATCAATCACGCGGCCTGTATGATCCACCATCATCACACGGTCGCCATCGCCGTCGTAGGCAATACCTAAGTCAGCACCAGTTTCAACTACAGTTTTTTGCAGCAAGTCAGTATGGGTTGCACCACAGTGATCATTAATATTTAAACCATTCGGATTAATACCAATAGCCTGAACATCAGCGCCCAACTCCCGGAATACATTAGGAGCTATGTGGTAGGTGGCTCCGTGAGCACAATCCAGCACGACTTTTAAACCACTTAAGGATAAATGGTTTGGCATATGGCTTTTACAAAACTCGATATAACGACCGGCAGCATCATCAATACGCATAGCTTTACCTAAACGCTCCGATGATTCACAAACCATAGGCTGTTCCATCGCTTCTTCGATGGCAAGCTCCACATCGTCCGGTAACTTAGTGCCGTCGGCTGAGAAAAACTTAATACCGTTATCATAATAAGGATTGTGCGATGCGCTAATGACAATACCGGCTTCAGCACGGAAAGTACGGGTCAGGTAAGACACTGCGGGAGTTGGCATTGGTCCTAATAAACGCACATCGACGCCAGCAGCCACTAAACCAGCTTCCAATGCAGTTTCTAATAAATAACCCGAAATACGGGTGTCTTTGCCAATCAATACTTTTTTGGTACCACGCTGTGATAACACCCGACCAGCGGCCCAACCTAACTTCATCGCAAATTCAGGCGTAATTGGAAACTCACCCACTTTGCCACGCACACCATCAGTGCCAAAATACTTCCTAGACATGCTCTACTCCAAATAAGGTGGCACAAGTTATAGCCACGGCTTGTACAGTTTCTTTAACATCATGCACGCGAATAATGCGGGCACCTTTCATAACAGCTATTGTGGCACAGGCCAAACTGCCTGCCAAACGTTCCTCGGGCGGAACTTGTAATAACTGACCAATCATAGATTTACGCGACATTCCTACCAACAAAGGGTAATTTAAGCCCAGCAAGTCTGAAAGCTGACTTAACAGCTGATAGTTATGCTGCAGACTTTTACCAAAACCAAAGCCAGGATCGAGAATAATCTGGCTTTTTGGGATGCCTGCGGCGATACAAACTTCCGCTCTTTGCTGCAAAAAGTCATAAACCTCTTTTGCCACATCCTGATACAGAGGCGAGTGTTGCATGGTTCTGGGTTGTCCTTGCATATGCATTAAACACACAGGCACTTGCGCAGCTGCAGCCACTTCAACCGCACCCGGATCTAGCAACGCTTTAATATCATTAATGATATCAGCACCAGCAGCCACAGCTTCTTTCATCACTTGTGCTTTGCAGCTATCGATAGAAATAATGCAATCCAGTTCAGAGCGGATGGCTTCAATCACGGGCAAGACTCTGTCGAGCTCTTGCTGTACTGAAACTTCTTCTGCACCTGGTCGGGTCGACTCGCCACCAATATCTAAAATAGCAGCACCAGCAGCAAGCATGGCCCTGGCTTCTGCCAAAGCAGCGTTTTTGCCAATAAAGCGGCCACCATCAGAAAATGAATCAGGCGTGATATTTAAAATGCCCATCACCTTGGGGCGAGACAGGTCTAGCTGACGATTACGGGGCAATTGCAACAACATAATAAAGCTCCTTCATCCTGCTCATAGCAAAACCCCGGGAATTCCCGGGGCTTTGTTGGTCAGAACTTACAACTTACAGAGGATTTTCTGTGGATGGCTCTGACGGACTTACAGCATCAACAGGCTTAGTATCATCACTGTTGGAGCCTTTGTTTTTGTCTTTTGGTTCCCAGTTTTCTGGCTGACGAACTGCGCGACGATTCATCAGATCATCAATTTGTCTGGAATCAATAGTTTCATACAACATCAGCGCTTCTTTCATCGCATGCAAAATATCCATGTTTTCTTCAATCAGGGTTTTTGCTCTGTTGTAGTTACGGTCGATAATGGCTTTGATCTCAGAATCGATAATACTGGCCGTTTCATCAGACATATTCTTCGCTTTGCCCATACTGCGGCCCAGGAATACTTCGCCTTCTTCTTCGGCATACAAAAGCGGACCTAATTTGTCCGAGAAGCCCCATTGAGTCACCATGTTACGCGCAATAGAAGTGGCGTATTTGATGTCCTGTGAAGCACCTGTTGATACAGAGTCAGTCCCGTAGATCAATTCTTCAGCCAAACGGCCACCGTAAGCTACTGAAATTTTACTTTCCAGTTTACGACGACTGATACTGATCGCATCGGCTTCTGGTAAGAAGAAAGTGACACCTAAAGCACGACCACGAGGAATAATAGTCACTTTGTGCACAGGGTCATGCTCTGGCACCAGACAACCAACAATAGCGTGTCCTGCTTCATGATAAGCAGTCATCTCTTTTTCAGCTTCCGACATCACCATAGAACGGCGCTCTGCACCCATCATGATTTTATCTTTGGCTTTTTCAAACTCTTCCATGCCAACCACACGGTTGTTACCACGGGCAGCAAACAATGCAGCTTCGTTTACCAGGTTTGCTAAGTCGGCACCAGAGAATCCTGGAGTACCACGAGCAATGACGCTTGCTTTGACATCGTCACCTAGCGGCACTTTACGCATATGCACTTTAAGAATTTGTTCACGACCACGTACATCAGGTAAACCTACCACCACCTGACGGTCGAAACGGCCTGGTCTTAATAAAGCAGCATCTAATACGTCTGGTCTGTTGGTTGCGGCGATAATGATGATCCCTTCGTTACCATCAAAACCATCCATTTCTACCAGCATCTGGTTTAAGGTTTGTTCACGTTCATCATGACCACCACCTAAACCTGCACCACGCTGACGGCCTACGGCGTCAATTTCGTCGATAAAGATGATGCAAGGAGCAGCTTTTTTCGCTTGCTCGAACATATCACGCACACGGCTGGCACCGACACCAACAAACATTTCAACGAAGTCAGAACCAGAGATGGCAAAAAACGGCACTTTAGCTTCACCGGCAATCGCCTTGGCTAACAGGGTTTTACCTGTACCTGGTGGGCCGACCATTAAAATACCTTTTGGAATCTTACCGCCAAGTTTCTGGAAACGTGATGGGTCTTTTAAATAATCCACCAGCTCAGTCACTTCTTCTTTTGCTTCGTCACAACCTGCAACATCAGCAAAAGTAGTTTTGATTTGATCTTCACCCATTAAGCGGGCACGGCTCTTACCAAAGGACATAGCGCCTTTGCCACCGCCGCCTTGCATCTGGCGCATAAAGAAAATCCAGACACCGATGAGCAGCAGCATTGGGAACCAGGAGATAAAAATCTGACCCAGCATGCTTGGACTCTCAGGTGCAGTACCAGAGAAGGTGATGTCATTTTTGTACATGTCATCAATCAGCTTTGGATCGTAGCCAGTTGGGATCACTGTTTCAAAACGGTCGCCTGAACGTTTTACACCAGTAATGACGCCACTCTGTTCCTTCACCTCGCGGATCTGGCCCTGATTGGCTTCTTTCAGGAACTGGGTATAACTCATTTGCTTCTCTGTTTTGTCAGCAGGACCAAAACTATTAAATACCGACATCAATACAACGGCGATAACCAGCCATACGATGAGATTTTTTGCCATGTCACTCAAGGTGAGAACCTCTCAGTTACGAAAATAATTACGAAAACAAGGTTACGATAAAATGAACCTACCGCTACTTTACTAGACTTTAAAGCCTGTCGCTACGATATATGTCTCACTGGATCGCGCCCGGGACGAATCTGGTTTACGGATCCGTACCGTAGTGAATACACTGCGAACCTGCTGTACAAAGGGTTCGAAGCCTTCACCATGAAATACTTTGACAACAAAACTGCCATTTTTCTTCAATACGTTGTTACACATTTCCAGCGCCAGCTCGACCAGATACATACTTCTGGACTGATCCACTGTGCTGTTACCACTCATATTAGGCGCCATATCGGACAATACCACATCCACATTACGACCACCGATACGCTCTAACAAGGCGTTTAATACTGCTTCTTCGCGAAAGTCACCCTGTAAAAAGGCCACACCTGCTAAAGGGTCCATCGGCAGAATATCACAAGCCACTACACAACCTGCCTGACCTACTAATTCCGCAGCACGTGCCGACCAACTGCCTGGTGCTGACCCTAGATCTACGACCGTCATGCCGGTTTTGATCAGTTTATCTTTATCCTGAATTTCATCCAGCTTAAATGCAGCCCGGGATCTTAGCCCTAATTTTTGCGCTTTTTGCACAAAAGGGTCGCTTACGTGTTCCTGTAACCAGCGAGACGAGCTGGCGGAACGTTTTTTCTTTGTCATCTGAGTACTCTTAAATAGTCTTCATAGCAAGATGGCGGTACAATAGTGTAATTTCAAGCTTTCCAACACGGAAAATCTACACATATGAACCTTAGTAATAAACAAAAACAGTTTTTAAAAGCCAAAGCACACGAGTTAAAGCCAACCATTCTGCTGGGTGGCAACGGATTAACTGAAGGTGTAATGGCCGAAATTGATTTGGCGTTAGAGCACCATGAACTGATCAAAGTTAAAGTTCCAAGCATAGATCGCGAAGAAAAAGTCGCTATCATGGACGCTATAGTGCGCGAAGCCAAAGCACAAAAAGTGCAGGTGATTGGCCATATTCTGGTGATCTACCGCGCTGCCAAAGAGAAAAAGTTACATATTCCAAAAGGCTAATCAGCGCCTTTTAAGTAACCTGCGGCCTGCAAATACAAGCGGGCCGACTCTTCATCCCCTGCAATATGTTTGGTCAAATACGCTGGTTTCTCCACTTCAGTCGCTTTTAAATACTGCCAGGTGAGCATTTCATCTGCAGGTAACAACAATTCCACATGATGCAAATTGTGTGCAAAAGCCCAAACAGAGTTCTGTTTTAGCAAATCCAACGACTGGGCCGGACTGGCTTGCCACTGTCTGATATCCAATACCACAGCCCAAGGTTGCGCCACTATTGGAGTCACCAAAGCGCGGAAATCCCGGATGTACTCTTGTGTACCCAGTAAGCTAGACACACCAAAAACCTGAACCCAAAGCACCCGGTCCATCAGTTGAAGCTGATAAGCTTTTGTCTGACCTCTTTGCATATCTGTGCTCCGCTACCTGTGCTCTGAATGATTTAGAGTAAAAAGGCGGCCTAAGCCGCCTTTTTAGCACTGGTCCAGTTTATAAATACTGCACCTGGGTGATCTCAAACTCCACCATGCCGGCTGGGGTATTGATGGTGACCACGTCTTCTTCTGTTTTACCAATTAAACCGCGGGCTATAGGTGAATTCACCGAAATCCTGAAGTTTTTAATATCCGCTTCATCATCACCAACAATACGGTAGGTTACTTCCTCTTCCGTATCCAGGTTCAGGATGGTTACAGTGGCACCAAAAATCACTTTGCCGTTATTAGGCATTTTAGTGATATCGATGATCTGTGCGTTAGATAACTTAGCTTCGATATCCTGAATGCGGCCTTCACAAAAACCCTGTTGTTCACGGGCTGCGTGGTATTCCGCATTCTCTTTTAAATCACCATGGGCACGCGCTTCAGCAATAGCTGTAACGATAGCCGGACGTTTCACAGTTTTCAGCTCTTGCAGTTCATCACGCAAGCGCTGAGCCCCTTCAACCGTCATAGGGATCTGACTCATCCGTATACTCTCTTATGTAGTTCCTGCACTGATGCAACTGTCGCGAAGGCATTGGCTGCGTTGGCTTTACAGGTTGCAAAAGCTGCATTTAAAGTTGTGGTGTAGTTGGCTTTATGTTGCAGCGCGCCACGTCGTAACACTTTAGAGTCTTCAATCGCCTGACGACCTTCAGTAGTGTTAACAATATAGCTGTATTCACCGTTTTTGATCCGGTCCAGAATATGCGGGCGGCCTTCAAATACTTTGCTGACAGTACGGCATTCAATGCCCGCTGCTTCTAAAGCTTTGGCAGTACCACCAGTGGCATCCAGCTCGAAACCCAACTCAACCATAGTTCTGGCTAATTCAACAACGCGCACTTTATCGCTGTCACGCACTGAAAGTAAAGCACGACCACCTGTTGGGATCACAGTGCCAGCACCTAACTCTGCTTTGGCAAAAGCTTCAGCGAAGGTATCACCCACACCCATCACTTCGCCTGTTGAGCGCATTTCAGGGCCTAGGATTGGATCCACACCTGGGAATTTGTTAAACGGAATCACCACTTCTTTCACAGAGAAATAAGGCGGAATGATTTCTTTCGTAATACCCTGGGATGCTAAAGACTGGCCAGCCATACAACGGGCACCCACTTTAGCCACGGCCATACCTGTAGCTTTTGATACAAAAGGCACAGTACGGGCTGCACGAGGGTTCACTTCAATCAGATAAATTTCGTTATCTTTGACCGCAAACTGAGTGTTCATTAAACCGACCACACCCAGCTCCAGCGCCAGCTTTTTCACCTGCTCACGCATTCTGTCCTGTACATCAACAGATAAGCTGTGTGGAGGTAAAGAACAGGCTGAGTCGCCTGAATGCACACCGGCTTGTTCAATGTGTTCCATAATGCCGCCGATGATGACTTCTTTACCGTCACAGATGGCGTCGATATCCACTTCGATGGCGTCATCAAGGAAACGATCCAACAGTACCGGAGAATCGTTCGACACGCTGACCGCTTCGGTCATGTAGCGACGTAAGTCGATATCGTCATAGACGATTTCCATAGCACGGCCACCTAATACATAAGATGGACGTACTACCATTGGATAACCAATGCTAGGGGCTTTGGCAATGGCTTCTTCCAGGCTGGTCACTGTGGCGTTTTGTGGTTGTTTTAAACCTAAACGCTCTACCGCCTGCTGGAAACGTTCACGGTCTTCAGCGCGGTCAATGGCATCTGGTGAAGTACCAATAATTGGCACTCCGTTCGCTTCTAATGCACGGGCTAATTTTAATGGGGTCTGACCACCGTACTGAACAATAACGCCTTTTGGCTGTTCTTTCAGCACGATTTCCAGTACGTCTTCCAATGTAATAGATTCAAAGTACAGACGATCTGAAGTGTCGTAGTCTGTTGATACGGTTTCAGGGTTACAGTTGACCATAATAGTCTCGTAACCATCTTCACGTAAGGCCAGAGCCGCGTGTACACAGCAGTAGTCAAACTCAATACCCTGACCGATGCGGTTTGGACCACCACCAATAATCATGATCTTGTCACGATTAGTTGGTGCAGCTTCACATTCTTCATCGTAGGTGCTGTACATATAAGCCGTGTTTGATGAAAATTCAGCAGCACAGGTATCCACACGTTTGTACACTGGATGCAGGCCAAAGCTGTGACGCTTTTTACGCACTTCACTTTCAGCAACGCCTAATAAGTCAGCCATACGTTTGTCGGCAAAACCTTTACGTTTTAATACTTTTAAGCGCTTTTCATCTAAACCTGCGAAACCCGCAGCTTGCACTGCCGCTTCTTCTTTCAGCAAATCTTCAATCTGAATCAGGAACCAGTGATCGATTTTGGTCAGCGCATAGATTTCATCCATGCTCATGCCCATACGGAAAGCATCTGCTATGTACCAAATACGGTGTGAACCTGGTTCACGCAGTTCACGGATGATTTTTTCTTTGGCTTCAGGTGCATGGATATCAATGATTGGGTCTAAACCACAAACACCAATTTCCAGACCACGTAAGGCTTTTTGCAACGACTCTTGCTGGTTACGGCCAATCGCCATTACTTCACCGACAGACTTCATCTGAGTGGTTAAGCGGTCATTTGCACCAGCAAACTTTTCGAAGTTAAAACGTGGCACTTTAGTCACAACGTAGTCGATGCTTGGCTCAAACGAAGCAGGTGTTTTACCGCCTGTGATATCGTTTGCCAGTTCGTCCAGCGTATAACCACAAGCCAGCTTGGCCGCCACTTTAGCAATTGGGAAACCTGTTGCTTTAGAGGCCAAAGCTGAAGAGCGTGAAACACGTGGGTTCATCTCGATGATGACCATACGGCCATCAACCGGATTGATACCAAACTGTACGTTTGAACCACCGGTTTCCACACCAATTTCACGCAGTACAGCCAAAGAGGCGTTACGCATGATTTGGTACTCTTTATCCGTTAAGGTCTGAGCAGGTGCTACAGTGATCGAGTCACCTGTGTGCACACCCATAGGGTCGAAGTTTTCGATAGAACACACTATGATGCAGTTGTCGTTTTTATCACGAACCACTTCCATCTCGTATTCTTTCCAACCGATCAGCGATTCATCAATCAGCAACTCTTTAGTTGGCGATAAATCCAGACCACGGGTACAGATTTCTTCAAATTCTTCACGGTTGTAAGCAATACCGCCACCTGAACCACCCATAGTGAAAGATGGACGGATAATGCAAGGGAAACCAATAGTTTCCAATACGCCGTACGCTTCTTCCATAGAATGAGCAAAACCAGCACGTGGGCAAGACAGGCCGATAGAGCGCATGGCTTTATCGAAACGGCCACGGTCTTCTGCTTTGTCGATGGCATCCGCTGTCGCGCCAATCATTTCGACATTGTATTTTGCCAGCACACCATGACGCTCTAAATCCAGCGCACAGTTTAATGCGGTCTGACCGCCCATAGTAGGTAACACCGCACATGGACGTTCTTTTTCAATGATTTTCTCCACCACTTGCCAGTGAATAGGTTCGATGTAGGTCGCATCGGCCATTTCCGGGTCTGTCATGATAGTGGCTGGGTTAGAGTTCACCAGAATGACGCGGTAACCCTCTTCTTTTAATGCTTTACAGGCTTGAGCACCTGAATAATCGAACTCACAAGCCTGACCAATCACAATAGGACCGGCGCCGAGGATAAGAATACTTTTAAGATCGGTACGTTTTGGCATAGCTATTCTCTGTCTCTCTGATTCTTACCAATTAAGCCTGACGCTGTTGCATCAATTCGATAAAGTGGTCAAACAATTCACTGGCTTCGTGTGGACCAGGACTGGCTTCAGGGTGGCCCTGGAAGCTGAACGCTGGTTTGTCGGTGCGGTGAATACCCTGCAAAGTACCATCAAACAACGACTTGTGAGTCGCACGTAAATTGGCAGGTAACGTGGCTTCTTCCACAGCAAAACCGTGGTTCTGTGCTGTGATGAGCACCTTGTTTGTATCCAGATTTTTCACCGGATGGTTACCACCATGGTGACCCACTGTCATTTTGATCGTTTTAGCACCGCTGGCTAACGCCAGTAACTGGTGGCCTAAACAAATACCAAACACAGGAATATCAGTGGTCAGGAAAGTTTCGATGGCTTTAATGGCGTAATCGCAAGGAGCCGGATCACCAGGACCATTGGATAAGAAAATACCGTCAGGGTTCAGTGCTAATACTTCTTCAGCAGAAGTTTGAGCCGGAACTACAGTTAAACGACAACCGCGGTCGGCCAACATGCGTAAAATATTACGTTTCACGCCAAAATCGTAGGCAACTACATGAAAGGCTGAATTATCTGGTTTGGCAAAGCCCTGACCTAAAGTCCAGCTGCCTTCTGTCCATTGATACGACTCTTTCACTGAAACTTCTTTGGCTAAGTCCATACCGGACAAACCAGGGAAAGCACGAGCCAGTTCTAAAGCTTTGTTTTCGTCTAAGTTATCACCAGCCATTAAGCAGCCATTTTGTGCGCCTTTTTCACGCAAAATACGGGTCAGCTTACGGGTATCTATATCGGCGATGCCTAAAATATTACGGGAGCTAAGATAGTGACTAAGAGAGGCTTGATTACGGAAATTACTGGCTAACAAAGGAAGGTCACGGATAATCAGGCCCTTGGCCCAGATTTTATCGGATTCCTCATCTTCATCGTTTGTGCCGGTATTTCCAATATGAGGATATGTCAGAGTGACGATTTGTTCAGCATAGGAAGGATCCGTGAGGATTTCCTGATACCCGGTCATCGAGGTATTAAATACCACCTCTCCAACAGAAATACCTTCAGCGCCAATGGCTGTACCGCGAAATACGGTGCCGTCTTCCAGTACGAGCAGGGCGGACTTAGTCAAAATAACCTCCAAACAGCAGAAAACGGGGGAAAAACATTGTTGTTCACCACCCGTTTTGACCCAGAATTTTTGTATCCACGTTTGCTTAGGCAAACCTGACTATTCTAGGCGATTTGAGCTATTTGGTCTAACTCTTTTTTGATATTTTATAAAAATGACGCTTTGATCGCATTTTTATAACATATTGCTCAAAAAGTTAAGCTAAGTCGGCCAAACCCAGCACTTGTTGCATAGAATAAAGTCCTGGCTGTTTATTTTGCAACCAAAGCGCTGCACGCCACGCGCCTTGAGCAAAAGTACTGCGACTGGAAGCTTTATGGGTAATTTCCAGACGCTCACCGAGGTCAGCAAAGAGTGCGGTATGGTCACCAATAATGTCACCACCTCTGACCGTCGCAAAACCAATGGTCTTTTGATCACGCTCGCCGGTCATGCCTTCACGGCCATAAACAGCCACATCGGAGAGATTACGATCCAAAGCTTTAGCAATCTGATGACCTATCGCCATAGCAGTGCCAGAAGGTGAATCTTTTTTAAATCTGTGGTGCGCTTCAATAATTTCAATGTCAGCCGTCCGCCCCATCACCTTAGCTGCAGTTTCTACCAGATGCAGTAATAAGTTCACGCCTACACTCATATTGGGTGCCCAGACGATGGGAATATATTTAGCGGCCTGTTGCACTGCTGCGTATTGGCTATCTGTGAGGCCAGTCACACCAATTACCAATGCTTTTTTAGCCTGCACCGCCAATTCCAAATGCTGCAGCATGGCTTCTGGCATAGTGAAATCAATCCAGATGTCGGCTGAATCTAAAGCAGCTACAGAGGTTTCAATAAAAGGCAGATTCAATTTGCCACAACCTGCCAGTTCACCTGCATCCATACCTGTTAAAGCTGAACCGGCCCGCACAGTAGCAGCAGTGATTGGCAATTGGTGCTCTTTAGCTACACTGACTAAAGCCCTGCCCATACGGCCGTTGGCACCTAAAATACCTACTGTACTCATCTGTTGTTCCTGTGTTTGGCTACTGTAATACGGGCGCTATTAAACGGCAGTCCGGATGGATATGCAACCCCAAACTGCCCCCTCTATTAAACTGCTGCAGTAAAAATAGCCCGACTGGCACTGTAGTTGATATCACCATGCTCCCCCAGCTTATCCATACCTTGAGCCATTACTTTGGTCATCAGCTCATCCACAGAAGAAGCAGGCAAACCATAAGCGGTTAAACGGGTTGGTACGCCCATTTGCTCAAAAAAGGCCCGGGTATGATGTATGGCTTCATCAATCTGACGTTCAGGGTCTTGCTGCTGTAATCCCCAGACCCTGCTGGCGTACTGCAATAACTTGTCACGTTTGGTGGCTCGTTGTTGCTGCATTAAAGCTGGCAGCACAATGGCCAAAGTTTGAGCATGGTCTAAGCCATACAAGGCGGTGAGCTGATGACCTAAACCATGCGTGGCCCAATCTTGCGGCACACCTACACCAATCAGACCATTCAATGCCATAGTGGCAGCCCACATTACATTGGCTCTTATATCGTAGTTTTCAGGTTCGTTCAGGGCTTTTGGCCCCTCTTCAATCAACACCTGTAATAACGATTCAGCAAATCTGTCTTGCACTGCGGCGTTGACCGGATAGGTCAGGTATTGTTCCATCACATGGACAAAAGCATCCACTACACCGTTAGAAATTTGTTTAGCTGGTAAGCTGTAAGTGACTTTTGGATCAAGAACAGCGAACTGCGGATAGACAGATGGGTGCGAAAAGGCCAGCTTTTGCTGCGTGCTTTGACGGGTAATAACAGCGTTCGCATTACTTTCAGTACCGGTCGCAGGCAAAGTCAGCACACAACCTAAAGGTAATGCCGCTTTAATACGTACCTTATTCTCTAAAATTGCCCAGCCGTCCTGCTCCAATAGTGCAGCAGCTGCTATGTATTTACTGCCGTCTACCACTGAACCACCACCGACAGCCAGAATAAAATCGATTTTTTCTGCTTTTACCAAAGCAACAGCTTTACTCAAGGTTTCATAGCTTGGGTTGGGTTCGATACCAGAAAACTCCAGCACCTGATGGCCTTTTAATGCATCAATCACCTGCTGATACACACCGTTTTGTTTAATAGAACCACCGCCATAGGTCAGCAATACTCTGCTTTCCTTAGGGACCAACTTGCTCAACTGACTAATTTGGCCATCACCAAACACAATACGGGTTGGATTATGGTAAGAAAAATTAAACATAAGATCTCCGGTGTGTAAAACAAAAAATTCAGTGGTTTATATGGGCCTGAACCGCTTTAAGTTCAAGCTGCTTTTGGTTTTTTCTTCTGTCATAGGCAAAATGCCTGAATTCAGTTAGGCTGATTTTAAGCAATTGAGGCGCCTTGTTTGTTATGAAACTTGCGATCTGAAGCAATCATTTTTATTAGTTTGGCTATAGCTTAGTCAGCTTTAATATTTGACAGGACTTCTGGACGTCTCTATATTCCGGAAAATTTTAAAACCTTACAGGTTTAGAGGAAAACTCATGACGTTATCGCAAAAACAGCAAGCCCGTTTGTCCTTGCTGCCGTTGTTGCTGTTTGTCGCTCTGTTTTTAGGCACTGGCTTGTATCTGCAATCCCAGGGCGTTGATTATGCCTTTTATCAGTTGCCAGGACCTGTCGCTATTATCCCGGCTTTGGTGTTGGCGATTTGGCTGTACAAAGCGCCGCTGACTGAATCTATTGACGTCTTAGTTAGAGGTGCTGGCAATAGCAATATTATTACCATGTGTATTATTTACCTGTTAGCAGGAGCTTTTGCCACTGTAGCTCAAGCCACTGGTGGTGTCGATGCTGTGGTCAATGCGGGTTTGTCGATAGTTCCAGCGCAGTTTTTATTGCCCGGCTTATTTGTGATCTCTGCCATAGTGGCTACTGCTATGGGTACCTCCATGGGCACCATTGGTGCTTTAGCCCCTATAGCTGTAGGTTTAAGCACACAGGCACAATTAGAGCCGGCTTTAGTCGCAGGAGTTCTGTTAAGCGGCGCGATTTTTGGCGATAACCTGTCGATTATTTCTGATACCACCATAGCGTCCACCCGTACTCAGGGTGCGGAGATGAAAGATAAATTCAGAGAGAACCTGAAAATTGCTCTGCCAGCTGCGCTGGTGACTTTAGCTTTGTTTGCTTTTTTAGCGCAAAGCCAGACCGAAGTGACAGTCAAAGATTTTAGCTGGACTGGTGTTTTACCTTATGCGGCTATTCTGATACTTGCTGTGGCAGGTATGAATGTATTTGCTGTTTTGCTGTTGGGCATCGTACTCGCAGCATTACAAGGCGCTTTAGTTACCGATTATCAGCTGGCGAACCTGGGTAAAGATATTTACAAAGGTTTTGGCTCTATGCAGGAGATTTTCCTGCTGTCGATGCTGGTGGGAGCTTTAGGTGAGTTTGTCAAACAACAAGGTGGCCTGCAGTATTTATCCAGCCATGTCACAGCTTTGGCTTTAAAGTTAAAACTGGCAGGTAATAAAGCTCAGCAACTGGCTATTGCCGCTCTGGCTTTTGTCAGTAATCTTTGTATTGCCAATAACACTGTAGCCATAGTTGTCACAGGCGATGTCAGTAAAGATATTGCTCAGCACCACCAAATCACGCCTAAACGCAGCGCCAGCTTATTGGATGTGTTTGCTTGTATTGCACAAGGCTTAGTGCCTTATGGCGCTCAGGCTTTGTTATTAGGTGCCAGTTTTGGAATATCTCCATGGGATGTAGTAACACACAGTTACTACTGCCTGATCCTCGCAGTTTTTGCCACAGCACGTATTCTTCTTGAAAAAATCGACCGGAACGATTTTTAACATCGGAGCGCAGCGACGATGGCCTGGACAGGCATTTTGCAGGACAGCAAAATGTAAAAAATCGACCGGAACGATTTTTAACATCGGAGCGCAGCGACGATGGCCTGGACAGGCATTTTGCAGGACAGCAAAATGTAAAAAATCGACCGGAACGATTTTTAACATCGGAGCGCAGCAACGATAGTCTGGACAGGCATTTACAAGGCCAGCATTCAGCTGGCCCTGTTATTTAAATTTTAAGCTTTATTACAATTCGGCAAAGCGCCTTGACTGCGGCGCTGCTGATAATAACTTTCAGCCACAGCCATATGTTTATTCAGCTCTTTTATTCTGTTGTCCGGCACCGGGTGGCTGGATAACAGCTGAGGCGTTGAGCCACTACCTTTAGCCGCCATGTTCTGCCACAACTTCACAGATTCAGTAGGCACAAAACCTGAGCGAGCCATCAGCTCCAGTCCCATAATATCTGCTTCAGTTTCGTGCGCCCTGCTAAACGGCAAAGCGATACCGACCTGAGCCCCCAAACCAAAGGCCGTTTTCATTTGCTCCTGATAAGGCGAACCTGCGACAGCCAAAGCACCATCAGCTACGGTAAGAGCAGTAGATATAAACTGATCACTGGATAAACGCTCGTTACTGTGTCCTGCCATGACGTGGGCAATTTCATGACCTATGACAGCCGCCAGTTGTGACTGATTATCTGCCACTAACAAAAGTCCGGTATACACGCCCATTTTGCCACCAGGTAAAGCAAAAGCATTCACCTGATCATCTTCAAAAACTACAATTTCCCATGGGGTTTGTTGCCATTTAGCATCGGTATGTTTGAGCAGGTTATTTGCCACACACTGTACATACTGATTCACTTTTTTGTTTTTACTGATCGGGGTTTCTGCCTTCATCCCCTCAAAAGTCTGAATACCCATAGCACTGAGTTTTTTATCATCAAATAACATCAGTTGGCGACGGCCTGTTGGCGACTGAGTACAGCTGGCAATCAATACACTGGCGATTAACAATGGAAACACTAACTTAGTACGCATTAAATGATCCTTCTTTTCGTACTTAAAACGGCAGCTAATAGAACTATCAAAGCTCAAATAAGTTCAGTTATTGTGCGGCATCTGAAAAAAGAAAACCACCCGCAGGTGGTTTTCGTTCAGATTGTTTAGAAAACTGGCTTAGCCGGTTAAATCATCGAAAAACTTCTTCACACCATCAAAGAAGCCTTTAGACTTAGGTCTGTGTTTCGCTTCACTGTCACCACCCCAACTTTCATCAAGTTGACGTAACAAGTCTTTTTGCTTGTCGCTTAAGTTGACAGGAGTTTCCACCACCACCTTACAGACCAAATCACCTACACCGCCACCACGGACCGACTGCACGCCTTTACCACGCAAACGGAACATTTTTTCGGTCTGAGTTTCAGCCGGGATCTTCAGCTTGACGCGGCCATCTAAGGTCGGCACATCAATTTCACCGCCTAAAGCGGCAGTGCTGAAACTAATAGGCACATCGCAATACAGGTTGTTGCCGTCACGCACAAAGATAGGGTGATCTTTGACATGCACTTGCACATACAAGTCACCAGCCGGCGCACCAAACTGCCCTGCTTCACCTTCACCGGCTAAACGGATACGGTCACCAGTATCCACACCAGCTGGGATCTTCACCGACAGAGTTTTAGTTTTTTCTACGCGGCCATCGCCATGACATTTAGTGCATGGATCCGGGATAATTTTGCCACGGCCACTACAGGTAGGACAGGTTTGCTGTACAGCAAAAAAGCCCTGGCGCATAGTCACCTGGCCAGCACCATGACAGGTTGGGCAAGACTTAGCCTGTGTGCCTTTTTTCGCGCCTGAACCATCACAGACATCACAGGACACCCAGGTTGGTACTTTAATTTCTACCGACTTACCACGTACAGCGTCCTCGAGATTTAACTCCAGGTTGTAGCGTAAGTCTGAGCCACGTTGGGCACGGGATTGACCACCACGGCGGCCACCACCAAAGATGTCACCAAAAACGTCACCGAAGATGTCGTTAAAGTCGGCACCACCGCCACCGCCGCCACGGTTTGGATCCACACCAGCGTGACCATAGTTATCATACGCAGCGCGCTTCTGGTCATCCGACAGGATCTCATAGGCTTCTTGCACTTCTTTAAACTTCTCTTCCATAGCTTTATCACCCTGAGTTCGATCCGGGTGATATTTCATGGCGAGCCGTTTATAGGCCTTTTTGATTTCTTTATCGTCAGCGCCTTTTTCGACGCCAAGCACTTCGTAATAATCACGCTTCGACATAACAACTCATCTTGATAGAGGAGCGACCGCACAAGGCGGCCGCTCACATTTACTCAGGTATGGGGCGCATCTTAAAGAGGCGACCCCACAGACACAATGATTATTTGTTGTCTTTAACTTCTTCGAACTCAGCGTCGACGACGTCATCACCAGCGGCATTACGAGCCTGAGGTTCAGCGCCACCTTGTTGCGCTTTCGCCTGAGCCACTTCAGACAGTTTCTGAGAAGCCTGGATCAGAGCCTGAGTTTTAGCTTCGATCTCTGCTTTATCGTTTGCTTTGATGGCAGTTTCCAGCGCAGCAACAGCAGCTTCAATCTCTTGTTTGTCGTTAGTGGCTAAGTCGTTACCAGCTTCTTCAATTTGCTTGCGGGTTGCATGCACTAAAGCGTCAGCCTGGTTACGGGTTTGCACTAACTCTTCAAACTTTTTGTCTTCTTCAGCATTCAGTTCAGCGTCACGTACCATACGTTCTACTTCTTCATCTGTTAAGCCTGAAGAAGCTTTGATGGTGATCTTCTGCTCTTTACCTGTGTCTTTATCTTTAGCAGACACATGCAAAATACCGTCGGCGTCTAAGTCGAAGGTTACTTCGATTTGTGGTTCACCACGACGGCCCGGACGAATACCTTCTAAGTTAAACTGACCCAGTGACTTGTTGGCAGAAGCTTGCTTACGCTCACCTTGTAGCACATGGATAGTTACAGCAGCCTGGTTATCATCTGCAGTAGAGAAAGTTTGTGACTTCTTGGTTGGAATAGTGGTGTTCTTCTCAATCAAGGCTGTCATCACGCTACCCATAGTCTCAATACCTAAAGACAATGGAGTTACGTCTAATAACAAGACGTCAGTCACGTCACCAGACAATACAGCGCCCTGAATCGCAGCACCTACAGCTACAGCTTCGTCAGGGTTCACGTCTTTACGTGGCTCTTTACCGAAGAAGGCTGTTACCGCTTCCTGAACTTTAGGCATACGAGTCTGACCACCCACCAGGATGATATCGTTGATATCACTTACAGACAGGTCGGCATCTTTTAACGCCTGTTTCAGCGGCTCGATAGTGCGCTGAATTAAATCGTCTACCAAAGATTCCAGCTTAGCGCGGGTTACTTTGATGTTTAAGTGCTTAGGACCAGTAGCATCTGCTGTGATATACGGCAGGTTCACTTCAGTCTGAGAAGCAGAAGACAATTCGATCTTGGCTTTTTCGCCAGCTTCTTTCAGACGCTGCATCGCCAGTGGATCGTTACGCAGGTCAATGCCCTGCTCTTTTTTGAACTCGTCTACTAAGTAGTTGATCACACGAGAGTCAAAGTCTTCACCACCTAAGTGAGTGTCACCGTTGGTTGCTAATACTTCGAAGGTCTGTTCGCCATCTACATCGTCGATTTCAATGATAGAGATATCAAAAGTACCACCACCTAAGTCATAAACCGCAACTTTGGTGTCGCCTTTTTTCTTATCCATACCATAAGCCAGAGCTGCTGCTGTAGGCTCGTTGATGATACGTCTTACTTCTAAACCTGCGATACGGCCAGCATCTTTCGTCGCCTGACGCTGCGCATCGTTGAAGTAAGCAGGAACAGTGATTACCGCTTCAGTCACTGGCTCGCCCAGGTAATCTTCAGCAGTTTTCTTCATTTTTTTCAGCACTTCAGCAGAAATCTGTGGTGCAGCTAATTTTTTGCCTTTAACTTCAACCCAGGCGTCACCATTATCAGCCTTAACGATTTGGTAAGGCATGATTTTGATGTCACGCTGAACTTCAGCATCTTCAAAACGACGACCAATCAAACGCTTAATTGCGAACAAAGTATTTTTTGGGTTAGTCACAGCCTGACGTTTGGCTGGCTGGCCAACTAATACTTCGCCGTCTTCAGCATAAGCGATGATGGAAGGAGTGGTTCTGGTACCTTCAGCGTTTTCAAGAACGCGTGGCTGGTCGCCATCTAAAATAGCCACACAGCTGTTTGTTGTACCTAAGTCAATACCAATAATTCTACCCATAACTACTCTCCGCTTATTAATCTGTACAATTAAAATTGTGTTGACCAGTTAATGGGGTTTACCCCTATTCGATTCAAGGTTATTTTTTTAAAAAAATTTATCGTTTGTGCGATAAATGAGCAAAAAGGCGGGTTCAGCCACTTATTAGCGCTGAAACTAAGTCTATAGAACAGAAAAGCATTTAACCCAAAAAGCAATTGCGGCGTATAATCCTGCTTAATTACCAGACTATGAGCCTGAACAGAGAGAAAGATCATGCCTTTATTAGATAGCTTTACCGTTGACCACACCATTATGAAAGCACCTGCTGTGCGTGTGGCAAAAAAAATGAATACACCCAAAGGTGATGACATCACTGTATTTGATTTACGTTTTTGCGTGCCTAACGAAGAAATCCTGTCAGAAAAAGGCATTCATACACTGGAGCATTTATTTGCCGGTTTTATGCGTGATCATTTAAATGGCGATGGCGTAGAAATTATCGATATTTCCCCAATGGGCTGTCGCACAGGTTTTTATATGAGCCTGATTGGTACACCGGACGAACAGCGTGTTGCTGCAGCCTGGAAAGCCGCTATGGCCGATGTGCTGACAGTACAAAACCAGTCTGAAATTCCTGAGCTGAATATTTATCAATGTGGCACTGCTCAAATGCATTCTTTAGAAGAAGCTAAAGAGATTGCACAAAACATCATCAGTCGTGGTGTTGGTGTGAATTTAAATGACGAGTTAAAACTTTCTGCTGAGTTTTTAAAGCAATAAGCCATTTATTGTCAAAAGAAAAAGGCCACGGCTCACAAAGCTGTGGCCTTTTTTGTTCTAGTGCTGTGTTAGTGCAGTTTAAATTGACCAGTAATAGTTTTCAGTTGCCGGGCTGCCTGATTCAGCACATTAGATTCTGTGTTCAGCTCAGTAGTATGAGACGCCGTACTGTCCATTAACTGCGTGATACGGTGGATATTCAAATTAATATCCTCTGCCACTACGCCCTGTTGCTGCGTTGCAACTGCAATAGCTGCACTTTGTTGCTGCACCACTTCAATGGCCTGCCCTATAGCATCCAATGCGCTTTGCATCGATGTTGCCCGCTCTGAGCTTAACTGAGTTTGCTCACGCCCTTGTTGCATCTTCGTCTCAGCCTCTTTGGCGATAGCCTGCAGCTTTTCAACCATAGTACGGATATGGCCGGTGCTTTCACTGGTTCTGCCCGCCAGAGAGCGAACTTCATCAGCAACCACAGCAAAACCACGACCCTGCTCACCCGCCCTCGCGGCCTCAATGGCTGCATTGAGCGCCAGTAAATTGGTCTGATCTGCTATGGCCTTAATCACATCAACAACGGCACCGATATTTTCAGATTCTTTTGCTAATCCAATCACCACATCAACGGCTTCGGTCATAGTCCCAGCCAACAGGCTCATATCCCTCACTGCAGCTTGTGATAATACAGCCCCCTCTATGCCTCGTTGCTGAGCTTGCGACGCAGCAGAACTGGTTTGCTGCGCGTTATGACTGATTTCCTGCACTGTGGCTGACATTTCAGTCACTGCGGCAGAAACTGCGTCAATTTGCAGCTTGTTACTCTGAATTTCAGTGTCAGTCTGACCGGCCACTTTATTTAATTTTTGGCTGGATTGATGCACCAAAGCGGACTGCTCTGAGGTACGTTGTAAGGAGTATCTTAACTTGCTGATAAAGGTATTAAAATGCTGAGCCAAAACTCCGACTTCATCAGTGCTTTGAATTGCCAGAGTACGGGTTAAATCACCTTCACCGCTGGCAATATCTTTCATAGCAGCTGTTAAATCAGATAAAGGGCGAATAATACGTTGTGTGGTCAGTACAACAACCAAGGTAATCACAGCTAACATCAACAAGGTGGCAAACAACGCCCAACCAGTGGCTTGTTGTACTGGCGCCTCAATCAGCTCTGCCGGGATTAACAAACCGACCAGCCAGTTCATTTTCGGAAACTCCAGACTGACAGGCTGATACGACACATAATAACTTTTGCCTGACAAACTGACTTTAGTAAAACCAGATTTTTGCTCTTTGGCTGCTTGTGCAAGTGCGCTGAAACCTTCCGTATCAGCAATATTTTTATCTAACAGGTCCAGCGGATCATTGGCTTTAATTTCAAGTCCTGCAGCTTTAGAGAAATGCACAACCTGCCCCACGCTATCAAGCAAAAACGGTAAGCCTTCGCCCTGATAGCGGATGCGTTCTACTTGTTCGCCAAGCTTGTCCAAATGCAGATCCAGGCCACCTACCCCCAATAAAGTGCCATCGGGTAAATACACTGGCCCCTCAACTGCTGCGGACACAATACCAGTGGTGAAATCGGCAGAAGGTGAGCCAACAAAAAACTTATTATGTTCAAGGCTTAACTTGTACCAGGGACGTTGGGTTGCAAAATAGCCCTTGCTAATATCTCCTGCATCCGGCCCTTCTTTGTCTACACCTGTTCTGGAACTTTCCCTGAAGTATTCAGCACTACGATCCAGTGCAAAAAAAGCCGACAGTATATTGGGATCCCGTTCACTGATCTTAATAAAACTATTGTTGATGTCCTGATAACCAGGCACTGAAGTCAGTTTAGCATTGCGGCCCGGGTAAGCCTGGAACCAGGCCTGAAACTGCGGAGCCTCCAGAAAAGTGCGGGCAACCTGGGCGTACTCAGCAAAAAATTTGCCTATATTCACCGACTCAGTAGTGACTAATGAGTCAACTTCCGCCTGCACTTGCTGGCGTGTCAGCTGGCTTAAATGGTTCACCGTAAAAAGTGCAGAGAGCACTAAAAGTACAGCTACCGAGCCGCCTACCGCTATTAATAGTTTTTGTTTTATGGATAGATTTTTGATGTAAGACATAACAGCCCCCAAATGGATACAGCATTATAAAAACATAAAGCAGCTGGGTTTGCTACTGAAATAATTCTGAGGAATAGGTGAATTTAATCAATGATTTAGATGTGACAGATTGGTGCATTTTGATGGGTTATTTTGGTGCGGTTGGGTGATTTTGGGGCGGGGAATTTAGTAAATGTAGAGTGCAATCGCCGGAGGCATTGCGCCGTTAAAGCAATTGTTGGTTAGTTTAAAAGCGGATTTGTTCTGAATTCTGGTGCGGTGAACTACAGTGCTCACCCCATCCCTAGGGTTCTTGGTCAGGCGACAGCATGCCGTCTTGTCCGGCCTTTCGCAGAGCTCAAGGCGTGAAACAGGCGTGACGCAAAACTGTTTGCGTCCCGTTTTCCCTGTTTCACCCTGGCGACCGCCTGTGGCAACGCTAAA
>NZ_JAJOYT010000021.1 GCF_021290965.1 Rheinheimera faecalis
GTCTCAACACAGCAAGAGTATTTACGTGAAAGCTTTTAACTGGATTTTATTCGACGCCGACGAAACCTTGTTCCATTTTGATGCCTACGCTGGCTTACAGCTGATGTTTAAAGGTTATGGTGTGGATTTTACGCTTGAGCAGTACGACGTGTATCAGGCACTCAATCAGCCTCTCTGGGTACAGTATCAAAGCGGTGAAATCGGTGCAAAACAGTTGCAGGAACAGCGTTTTAGCTATTGGGGTGAACAGCTCAATGTTGCGCCTTCAGTGCTCAATGCCGGCTTTTTACAAGCCATGGCAGAGGTCTGTACACCTTTGCCAGGTGCTGTCAGTTTACTTAATGCTCTGCAAGGTAAAGCCAAATTAGGCATTATCACTAACGGCTTTACCGACCTACAGCAAATCCGTTTAGAGCGCACTGGCTTACACAATCACTTTGATATTCTGGTGATTTCTGAGCAAGTGGGTGCAGCCAAACCTCATCCGCAAATTTTCACTCATGCCAAAGAGCTGATGGGAAATCCGGATCCGGCCAGCGTACTGATGGTAGGAGATAACCCTATAGCTGATATTGGTGGGGGTAAACAAGCAGGTTTTTATACCTGCTGGCTCAATCGCTTTCATGCAACTTTACCAGCAGGTATCACGGCGGATCTGGAAGTGCCGTCTTTAGCAGAGTTGGAAGCTGCACTAAGCGCTTTTCTCTGATCCAAAGACAGAAAGTTAAAACATGGAGTTCAGTTTGCCACTGAACCATAATGCAGCGACAAAAGCCGGTGTCGCCGTCAGTTGTACCAGCCATAAACCGGTTTTTTGCGCTTTGCTTAATGGGCCAAAGCGCTGGATCAGACTAAATAAGGCCGTCATCGCCAGCAGGTAACAAACCAGTGGCATAAACCAGCCAGAGCTGTAACTGCAGGCCATATGAAAGGCAGTAGCAGCAGTGATAGTGGCGGCTATATGGAACTGGGTAGAAGCTGAAGTAATTGTTGATTTCATTGTTAAATCCTTTGTTTTTTTGTTGAAGTAACTTGCGTTATTACAAAGACACCAGGACCACTAAAACTGTGACACAATTTTTTAAATTTATTTTGTAAAAGGGGCCAGCATCCCTGCCTGACACCCCGAAACTCCTGAATTTTATACTCTTTTATCCGCTGCTTCTTTTCAGGCCCTAATATTTACTGCTGAGCCAGACTGAGAATTTGCTTTGGCCATGCCACCATAAGTGTCCACTAGTTGTTGCATGGTACGACTCAGTAACTTGCTGATACTTTCGCTCTGGTCTGAACCCGTGCTGACCTTGCTGGCTAAAGACGACGACTCAGTCTGCTGGCTTTCTCTGAAACTTTTAGCTTCCTGCATCGTCACTTTGCCGTCACCGTCTGCATCTGCGGTATCAAAGTTGTCCAACAAGGATTTCAGGCCTTCTGTGGACTTTTCATCCTCCAGTTCCAGCTCTTCCAGCAAAGCGGTCAGCTCATCTTTTGATTTACCGCTATCCTGGGGTGGAGCTGGTCTGGATCCCATCGGACCCATAGTGCCCTGAGCGCTGTACAGTAAGTTGCTGAAGTTATCGCTGAATTCAGAGCTGGTGAGTTGGCCATCTCCATCGGAGTCCAGTGAACTAAACAGATCTTCACTTTTTGTGCTGGCTTCGTCGTTTTGCAGACCGCTCAATAGGCTCGAAAAGTCGTTTTGCTCTAAATAGCCTTTATTTTGACTGTCTAATTTACCGAACAAATTACCCGCAGCTTCAGTCAGTTGTTCCTTACTTAGTTGCGGCCTTGTGGCATACCCCGTGCTGTATGCACTTTGGGTAGAGAATTGAATACTCATTCATGCTCTCCATTTGACGCGATCGGAATTGATCGCCCCAATAAGGCTGCAAAGTACCGACCAGGACAGGTTTAGATGTGTTAGCAGAGAGTAAAGTTAAGTCAGGAAATACTGTGGAAACAGGCCAAACAAGAACTTATTGAGGTCTGGAGAAGCTTAAATGTTGCTGGGAATGTTTCAAAAAAAATTGCTAAGTCTGGCGCGGCAAATAAATGCCGCCTTTATTTTCCTGCGTTCCAGCCATGATGCTGAGTCAGGCACATTGAGGAGGCTTCTTTATTGTTTCAATATTGCAACTTTTGTTTTTTTAATAGGTAAAATGTTGTTGACATCTTCGGTAAGCTTGTTTAGGTTAATTTTGTGGTGTTTTTAGCCACAACCTAAAATCAAGGAGAATGAAATGAAAGCATTGCAACAAGCATTCGTCAGAGCGTTAGGACTCCGTGTTTCTGTATCAGACCAGGTAAAAGACTGTAGTGCGTCAAAAAGTAGCGCTGATTGTTGCTGGCGCTGGGTTCACTATCACGATCTTTAATCTGCTTATCAAATTTTAAAAGGAACTAAAAAATGAAAAGAATTCAGGCTGCATTAGCTCGTGCTTTAGGTTTACGTAATGAAGTTCAGGATCAATCCCGCGCTGGCTGTGGTGATAATCCGTTACGTCCACACTGGATTTGGTACCTGTACCACGATCTGTAAGTTATTTTTTAAAAATAATGTGGGTATTTAGCTGTAACCCACATCAGTAGTACCTCAACTCATGGATGAAGTATGGCCTTACCTGAAGAGTCCGTTCAGCTACAAAACCTGAAACAAAAATGCCAATCCGGTGAAACTAATTTCAGAATCAGTCCATCCACTTATTGTGTTTTTCAGGCAGAAGCTGCCAAGAAGGCTATGGCAGATAATTACGCCGATATGACGCTTGCCGATAGACTTTCTGATTTGGCGAAGGGACGGAAAAGTGAGCCTTTTTCCTGGCAGGAAATTCGGTCTGCCTGGTTATCACAAATGAAAGTATTATCGCAAGGACCCGCATTGATGGTGCTTGCTGATCGTATGACTCAGTTTTTTAAACAGCGGCACGGTCAATCCTCTGATTTAGTCTGGACCATCCATCAATTAATTACCCAGACTTTAACCCCTGTGATTATTAGCGGTCTGTCTGACGCTGACCAACGTATTATTCGTCAGGATCAGCAGGACAAGTTTGAGTTTTTATTAAGCTCGGAAACAGCGCCACAATCACGCTGGCGCACTATGGTAAGGCATTGGCGAAGCCTTCGGCTGGGTAATGTAGTAAGGCGTGAACTTAAAAGCCGTCAGCAGGGGAAAAGGCCAAGACAAGTGGATCTGCTGGACCCTCTGGTTGATATGTTACCCAGATTAGGTTTGGATAGAGCTGTTGATGCGGTGGTGATGGTGATGACTGCTATAGTCGGACCTCCGGGAGCTGCAGCCTTAAGCACTTGTTATGAATTAATCTGTCGGCCAGACTGGGCTACAACATTAAAAGCTGAATTATCTGCAATTCCTGATCATTGTTTTTATGCTGCGCCCCACAAAGTAGCTCCTGATACATCCCGATTTATCAAAGAAGTCCTACGTTTGTGGAACGTACCTGTGGTTCTGCGTAGAGCGCGTACAGATCTGGAGGTCGAAGGGGAGCAGTTGTTAAAAGATAGTCTGTTCTATTTAAGTCCGTATTTAATTCACCGCAATCCAGCCTATTGGCAAGACCCTGAAGTCTTTGATCCAGACCGCTGGTTAGCCACAACTGAACATTCAGTCCCAGAACCTGGTACTTACGTGCCTTTTGGCTGGTCACCGAAATCCTGTATAGGTTCTTTGCTGGGAAGTATTCAACTGACGATATTGTGCAGGTTATTAACAGGACCAGTACGGATTGAGTTGGAAAATTCGCAAGAACTGAGTATGACGATTTTAGCGTTTCCACAACCCAAAAACTTTTACGGCAAGATTGTATTTACGTCAACCGGAGAGCGGCTATGAAGCCCGTCGACTGCTGGACTGACCCTTACGCTTATCTGGATCAGCAACTGGAACAAGAGCCCAGAGTGATTGATTTTCCGGGCAATCAAAAATACCTGGCCGATGTTGAGGATGCACAACATGTTTTGACCAACGCAGAAGGCTACTTCAATCCTGAACATTCAGATTTTTTTTATATTCAGGGCCGGTATTTAGGACCAAGAGAGGTACAGCAGGACATTGGACGCTCAGCTATCCGTTTTTTGAATCAGTACAGTGAACAACATAAAACCAGATTGACTGAATTGACTACCAAATGGGTTAGTGATGGCACATCCTGGCCAGACAATGGCAACTGGTTGTTTTATCACTATTTTAAAGATGCGTTGCTTGGTAATAGACGCAGCAAATACAGTCATCAGTTATTGAGATGGGTGGTGCAACGTTCAGTCTGTTCCGGGGCTAAATTGTCCTATCCGAACTGGCAGCGTCGGCTGTTCAGTGCTTTTGTCAAAGCCGAATTTAGTCGTCAGATCAAAAAAGCGCAGCAGCAAAAAGATTCGGGCCAGATCAGAGATATTATCGATATTCTGGTTGTGGCCTGTCCCGCAGATTATCCGGCTGAGGATCTGTGTGAAATTTATCTGTCTTTTGTGTTTGCCTGCATAGGATCTGTTGGCTTTACATTGGGTTGGAGTTTGTATTTATTAGGTTCAAACCCGGATGCAGAACACAAAGCTTCTTATGTTGTGCGGGAAGCGTTACGGTTATGGCCTGTAGCCTGGAATTTAGGCCGTCAGCCACAGCAGAGCTATGAACTTGCAGGGCATGAAATCACACCAGAACATATGGTGGTGGCTTGTCCTTATGCTGTGCATCGTAACCCCAAATACTGGACTGAAGCGGCAAAATTTCAACCCGAGCGCTGGGCTAGTGCTGACAGCCAGACCCCTTTTTTGGCTTTTGGCTGGGGGGAACATAAATGTGTCGCTGCGGCCTTGTCGATGCGATTGGTTGAGCTGGTGTTGTTGCAGTTGCAGTCCTATCGCATCAGGATTGAGGATTCAGGATTAAGACCTTTGGCGCAACCTGCACTGGCTCCTGCGCCTTTTGTGCTGCGGTTGGTGTCTCGCTCTGATACGGAGGTTAAGTGTCAAAGATAGCCGTCTGGGGTGTTGCTGTGAGGGATCACCTGGTTCGTTTTTTTTCAGTCTTTAGTTATAGCCGTCGGGCTGTCACTTTAGTATGGCAAACCTCAGTACCATTGACCCTCTTTATGGTGCTGCTCACCCTTATTGCCGGTTTGCTACCCGCAGCTATGGCTTATACCGGAAAACTGATAGTAGATGCGACAGTCGCTGCCATGGCGCTATACCAGCAAGGTCAGTTGCAGCTACAGCCCGTATTAAATTATGTAGTGCTGGAAGCTATTTTTGTGTTGTTGCTGGCAGCCGCCCAGCGTGGTCTTTCTGTATCCCAGTCGTTATTGAGGGTTCAATTGGCGCAGCAGGTGAATATGTTGATCCTGGCCAAAGCTCAAACCTTGTCATTGAGTCAGTTTGAGGATTCTGATTATTACGACAAACTCAACCGGGCTAAAAATGAAGCCTCAAGCCGGCCTATCAGTCTGGTGGTCCGCACCTTTGGTTTAATGCAAAACGCTATCATTTTACTCAGTCTTGGTACCTTGCTGGCTCAGTTCTCACCGCTGATCCTTTTGCTATTGGTGCTTGGTGCTATTCCTGGTTTTATTGCGGAAGCAAAATTTTCCGGCGATGCTTTTCGTTTATCGCGCTGGCATAGCCCGGAGAGCCGGATGCAAATCTATCTTGAAACCATACTCACCCGCGAGGACTGTGTGAAAGAAGTGAAGTTGTTTCAGCTTGCGCCTTCTTTGTTACAGCGCTACAGCGATATCTTCAGTAAACATTACAAAGCCGACAGGGCTCTGACTTTACGCCGCGATCTATGGGGTTTTCTGTTGGGTGTGATTGGCACCTGCGCTTTGTATCTGGCTTATGGCTGGATAGTATTGAGCACCGTTACGGCCAAACTTAGTCTGGGTCAGATGACTATGTATCTGATGATGTTCCGGCAGGGGCAGGGGGCTGTGACTGCCAGCTTGTCGGCTATCAGTGGTATGTATGAAGACAACTTGTATTTATCCACCTTGTACGAGTTTTTAAATCAGCCAGCGGAAGAAAAAGACGGTACCTATAGTGCCGGACCTATGCCTGGGGATGGCATTCGCTTTGAACAGGTTAGTTTTACCTATCCGGGAGCCACTAAACCTAGTTTGTCTGATATTAATCTGCATATTAAGCCGGGCTGTAGTCTTGCCATAGTCGGTGAAAATGGTGCTGGTAAATCGACACTGATTAAGTTGCTGGCCCGATTATACCGGCCTCAGCAAGGCCAAATTTTATTGGATGGCTTGCCGCTGCAACACTGGCAGCAACAAGTGCTGCATCAACGTATAGGTGTTATTTTTCAGGATTTCTTGCGATTCCAGTTTGAAGTAGGTGAAAACATTGGCACTGGTGATGTACGTTATTTTCATGATGAATTGCGCTGGCAACTGGCTGCAGAGCGGGGCATGGCTGCATCTTTTATCCAGAATTTATCCGGTGCTTACCACACTCAGTTGGGGCGCTGGTTTCAGAATGGTCAGGAGTTGTCCGGAGGTCAGTGGCAAAAAATTGCTTTGGCTCGCGCTTTTATGCGACAGGACGCAGACATACTGGTGTTGGATGAACCCACAGCAGCTATGGATGCACAAGCCGAAGCACAGATTTTTGAGCAGTTCCGACAGCATTGTCAGAACAAAATGGCTGTTCTGATCTCTCATCGTTTCTCCACTGTGCGTATGGCCGATCAAATCCTGGTGATTGAGCAAGGACGGGTGATAGAGGCTGGAGATCATCGCAGCCTAGTGCAGAAAAAAGGCCGCTACGCTGAGTTGTTTGAGTTGCAGGCCCAAGGTTACGCCTGATTGGTGTTGACAGCTTTTTTTATGCTAGGCTGACCTTCTGCGAAGAGAAAAGAGAGTACCAGATGAAAAAAACTGCTTTAGCTTTAGCCTTGATCACTTTGGCAGGCTGTCAGCAAGCTTACTACGCCACTATGGAAAAGTTTGGTGTGGAGAAACGTGAAATCCTGGTTGACCGGGTAAAAGATGCCCGTGATGCGCAGGTGGAAGGGCAGCAACAGTTTAAAGATGCACTGGACGAATTGAGTCAGTTGCTGAAGTTTCATGGCGGCGACTTACAGACAAAATACGAAGAGCTGGATGCGGAGTATCAGCAAAGTGTCAAAGCGGCAGAACTGGTTAGCAGCCGCATTAACAAAGTGGAATCAGTAGCTGATGCCTTGTTTAATGAATGGCGGGATGAGCTTGAGCAATACCAAAACGCCAGTTTAAAAGCTCAAAGCAAACAAAAGCTGGTTACTACAGAAAAGCAGTTTGATGTGCTGCTGAAAAAGATGCGCTCTGCTGAAAAGAAAATGCAGCCAGTGCTTAAAATCATGCACGACAATGTACTGTTTTTAAAACATAACTTAAACGCTAAAGCCATTGGTTCTATTCAGACTGATTTTGCCGGTTTACAGCAGGATGTCAGCAGCTTGATCAGTGAAATGAATAAGGCGATAGCAGATTCAAATAAGTTTATTGCGCAGATGCAGACAGATTGACAGCGGTTGTGAAAAGCAAAACGCCGATTAGTTGATCGGCGCTTGTTGCGTTTTGATTGGGGCTGTGACTTGAGCTGGTTTTAATAATTCCAGCTGAGCTTTGGCTTGCTGCTCTTCATCTTTTTGTTTAATACGTACTAACGACGCATAAAACTGTGCTGCAGTAAAAGATTGAGTCGATTGGATCAGGTCGCTGACATCAGCTGTGCTTTGCTGCAGCATCTGTTTAAAAATCTCCAGATGACCATTTTTCTGCAATAAAGGGGCTAAGTTAGTTTCTTCTGCGCCATCTCTGATGGTGTAGTACTTCAGTAATAACTCGGCTCTGGCCGCTAAAGTCAAAACAGGAGCGTCTGCAGCACGAAGCGGGCTGGCTGTGGTTTGTTTTTGTTCCGTTTGGACTGTCGTTTTTTCTGGCTTCACGTCAGTTTGAGTCAGGGAATTAAACAAAAAAGCGGAGACAATCAAACCACTAAACAAACCCCAGAAATAGCTTAACAATGGTGTGGGCTTATACATAACAACCTGTCCGGATACGGCTAAACAACAAAAGACTAGGGGGATTATAACTGCCTAGGCTAGGGCTGATGCAAACTTTATTCTGTTTTTCCTGTTGTTAAAACAGAATAAAGCCGGAGATCAGCAAATATCCGGCTTCTTTGTCAACTTTGCGGTTTTAAATCAATTTGTATAAGACCCGGCACTATATCCAGCCGCACCTGATGGGCACTGCAGTTGTCTTTTAACCCATCCAGATACTGCCAGTAACCCGTGGTTTTTTCATCTTTACTGAAAGTTAAACCAAAGACTAAGCCATTGCCCTGATGCAGGTAGCTCACCGCCTGACGAGCTGTTTTATTGTCCGTCAGTTCAAAGGTGATAAAGTCTCTGAGGCGGGTATTGGCACTAAAAACCCCAGACATCACCGGATGGGGATGATCACCATACTCGGCGCCTGTGGTTTTCACTTTATCCGGATGAGGCAACAGTCGCTGAGTCTGAATATCGTACTTGTCACCACCCTGCAGATAACTCAAGCGGATATTTTCCATCTGAAAACCCAGTGGGTTGGTTATTTTTTTAGCATGACGTAAATCAACCACTGTCACACCGCCAGAACCTAAAGCCTGAAATTGCCGGTTTTGTGCGTTGTAAAACAAAGCCGAGTCCTCGTCCACACCATAACCTACAGCCGAACCAGAACTTTGCTCCGCCACAGCAACAATCAAACGGCCAAAACGTGCCCGGCGGTCAAAATGCTGATCAATCACACCAGCAGGGAAAAAGCCGAGGCCTTGACGCAATTGCAGCGGCTCATCTGTCGATTCGTTGATCTGTGTATCAGCTGTAGCAACAGCTCGGGTCAACGCACTCCAGGATGAGCCGGAGGCTATCATGCTGTCACTCATGATAGCCGCACCAGCGCTGGTGCCACCGACAATACCTCCGCTCTGGTAAAGTTGCCATACAGCATCAAGTACAACGCTGTTTTTTCCATCAGGTTTTAATCTATCCACCAAATGGTTTTGATCGCCGCCTAAGAACCAGACTGCCGTTGCTTGTTGTACTTGTGCCGCAAGTTTTGTATCGGCAGCATTATCCCGCCACAAAGACTCGTCTTCTGCTGTGCTTTTGTCATCTTTCACTGCTATGGGGATGAGTTGTACTTGCTGCTCAGATACACCATATAAGGCTAAGTCCTGCTGAAACTGACGAAAATATTTCACTGGCTGACTGCTGGCCGCAGGTATCACCACAATCCGAGCTTTTTCTTTGCCACCAGCGTTTTGGATAAACTGCTGATACACGGCCTTGTTGGAGCTGGCTAAAGCGCCACCTACTATCATTAACTGGCCTTGAGGTTGGGGTTTTGCGTATAAAAAGGGGCTGCCAAGGCTCAGACTCAGAGCCAGCAGGTAAGGCATTTTCATCGGTTGATGCTCCATTTTTTTGCTTTATTGACTGATATTTATCTGCTTCATTTGTTGCCCTTATCCCTTCACTTTTTAGCGGGGATTTTTATTGGATAGTTCAAAGCAACAGCCTGAGCATAACAAAAGCCAGAATGCTCTCAAAGCCACAAAACCTTATAGTAGCTGGAAGATGCCGAAATACTGACCAAACAAAAGTCATTACAACAGATGCGGTTACAGAGCCAGACTTGCCCTGATATAGTGGGGCCATAAACTCAGGATGTGGTGACACGATGAAACAATATGCACTGCTGCTGGCTGTAATGACGTTAAGTGCAGGAGGTTGTATGGGACAAAAACCAATAGATCAGCAGGAATTACGCCGTCAGATTGGACAAAAACTGATGATCGACCTGCGCCATTTTTGCGCTGAAGGCTCCTCAGCTGAATGTAAAACCGACTTAACTGAATTACCCAAAGAATTTGCTGACGCCATAGAACAGCTGCATTTAGGTGGCGTGATTTTATTTGCCAATAACTTAAAAGATAAAAACCAAATCCGTCGTTTAACTGCTGATTTACAGCAAGCCAGCAGTGATGGTTTGCCTTTACTTATTGGTATCGATCAGGAAGGGGGCCGGGTGGCTCGCCTGCCAACTCAAGAGTTTCCGGCCTTTGCGGGTAATATGGCCATAGGTGCTACTTTGGCATCCTCAGGCAATCGTTATGCAGCGGATGTTGGTAAAGCTATAGCGCAGCAATTAAGCTCAGTTGGGATTAACTTAAACTTCGCTCCTAGTCTGGATGTAAACAACAATCCGGCCAACCCTGTGATCAACGCCCGCTCTTTTGGTGATAATGCTGCTGCAGTCGCACAAGCTGGAGGCGCTATGCTCAGTGCCATGCAGGATGCTGGCGTACTTGGCACCATTAAACATTTCCCTGGCCATGGTGATACTCATGTTGATAGTCACACTGGTTTGCCTTTGGTGGAACATGATAGGGCCACAGTGGAGGCGGTTGACTTATATCCGTTTCGACAACTTATCAAGCAGCATCAACCCGCTATGGTGATGACGGCGCATATTCAGTATCCGGCTCTGGATAACAGCAGTTTGACCACGAAATCCGGCGAAGCTGTGATCAAACCCGCTACCTTATCCCGCGCTATCCTGACCGACTTATTACGTGACGATATGGGGTTTGACGGCATCATTATTACTGATGCGCTGAATATGGCCGGTATCAGTCAGTTTTTTACCCCGGCTGAAGCTGTGATCCAAACCTTTGCTGCTGGTGCTGATATAGCGCTGATGCCTTATGAAATGAAAACGCCAGCTGATATTAAGGCGCTGGCTGTGCTGATTGATCAGGTGGTGGCGGCAGTGCAACAAGGCAAACTCAACAGTGCCGAAGTCGCAGAGTCGGCCCAACGTATCACCCACTTACGTCAGCAACTTTCGACCAAACAGCATGCGCTTGTATTACCGGATACCGAACGTTTAGCTGATGATTTGAAACTGGAGCAACAACTCGCAGAAGCCAGCCTGACTTTGGTTGGCACAAATAAACTACAGTTACCGCTTAATTTAGCCGCTTTAAAGCTACACCTGATAGCCCCTGATCAAACCAAATGCCAAAGCTGGTTACAGGCATTGACCTTATGGGGCGTGAAGCCAGAGTCAGTCACATGCAGTGATTTAACCTCTTTAGAGCAAAATCTGGCATTGCAGCAGATTAAGCAGGCGGATCTGGTGCTGGGCTCACTGATTTCACCAGCCCAAAGTGCTGCTGAATTGGGTGTATTGGCTGACTTACAGGCCTTGCCCACTATGAAGCTGACTGTGTCCGAACAAAAACAGGTGTTAGTTCAGTTGTTGCAGCAGGCCAAAGCGCAAGGCAAAAAAACAGTGATGGTGTCATTGCGCACCCCTTATGAGCTGACAGATTTTGCTGATAGTGCAGACTTACGACTGGCAACCTACAGCTATAACCAGAAACCTCAAACTGCGCTGCGACCGTTTTCAGGCCCGGCTTATGATGCGGTGATCGCATTTTTACTTGGAAAAATTCAAGCCCCGGGTCAGTTGCCTGTGTCTTTAACGATTGAAGACGGTCCGGCTCAAAGGAGATAAGAAATGACAGCTGCTATTAAAGCACTGGATCAGTTAATCAGTACTATGCAGCCAGAGTTGCAGCCGGAGCTTTATGTGTATTGTGTTTGGCCTTTAAACAAGAGCTGGCACGGGCCTTTGCCTCTGGCCACTTTTAAAGAAAAAGAAGGCCTGACACTGGTACTTACAGAACAACAAGCAAAAGACTATCAACTGGATATTTTATTCAGAGCACGTTGGATCAGTCTGACTGTGCATTCGGATTTAGAAGCTGTGGGTTTAACTGCAGCTTTTGCTAAAGCCTTAGCAGATAGAGGTTTAAGCTGTAACGTATTTGCCGGAGCTTACCATGATCACCTGCTGGTGCCTGTGCATCAGGCGGAGGCAGCTCTGTTGGCATTAGAGCAACTGCAACAAAGTAAACAAAACAAGACGTAGAAAGGGATAGTGAATGTCATTACAACAAATTTTCGGCTGGGGCACCTTACGACTGGCATTAGCCGGACTGATAGGCGCGCATGGCTGGCACAGAGCTTTAACAGGTGGTGTCGAACCTTTTGGTCAGTGGTTAGATAACCAGGGTTGGCCTATGGGCGTATTAATAGCTGTTGCTATCACAGCTTTTGAAATCATAGGCACCTTATTTTTGGCATTAAACCGTTATGTCACTTTGGTTTGTTTGGGTTATGTCGGTATTTACGCGACAGGCATCGCTATTCTGCACGCCAAAGTCGGCTGGTTTGTTGTGGGGCCAGGCCGTAACGGTGCTGAATTTAGTGCTTTATTGATTTTGGTATTGCTCTCTGTGGCAGTGCATCACTGGCCGTCAAGGCGCTAGAGCCTTATTCAATTGCGCACCTGCATGCCGTACTTTCGCCATTGAGCCAAAAGCCGGGCAATTGGGTCGTGCCGTTGATAATGCCATCCAGCAGACTGGCATTATCGCTGCACATCAAATCTGTGGCTAATGGCCCGGCGTAAAGCAGTTGTTGATGTTGAAACAGCAGCAACAGCGGGGCTGCAATAATATCCAGCCCCAGTGTCAGTCCCAGCGCTTTGGCTTCATCCAGTTCCAGCTCTTTTACGATTAAATCAGGCTGGCGTTGCTGCATACGCAGCAGGTGATCTTTGGCAAAAGAGCTGCAATTGCAGTTTGAGTCTGTGATCAACACCGCTTGCCAAAGGTGGTCAGGCAGCAGCTGATGGCTTAGTTTGATTTGTACTTGCTGTGGCAGAAGTGGCTGTTGTTGCCACAAACCCTGCTGATCGAATACACCATAGTGACCTAAAAAAAACCAATAAAAAGCTGCTGCACTGCCTGCGATCCAAAGCATAAGCAAAACTACAGCGGCTTTCACTCGCCTGGTCATTTGTCGTTGATTCAACTGCTGAATCTGTTGGCTTCAGTCGCCAGTTGGTTAGCAACCTGTTCAATCTGGATTGTGCTTTGTTTTACCTTTTCGCTGCGCTGCATCTGAGCTGCGGCGCTATCATTCAGGTACTGGGCGCCTTGGGCCATTTCAGCGCTGGCATGGCGTTGTTGCTCTAAAGATCCCGCCATAATATCTGCAGAACGGGCAACGGATTGAGCTTCACCTGTAATGGTATTGAGCAACTCATCACTGCGTTTCGCCAGACTGACGGTATGGTCAACCTGACTTAAACAATGCTGTACTGACTTCACTGAGCTTTGGCTGGCTTCAGTTAAGGTTTGGATCATGCGCTGAATTTGCTCTGTAGATTGTTGTGTGCGGCCAGCTAAAGTACGAACTTCATCAGCCACTACCGCAAAACCCCGGCCTTGTTCACCAGCCCTGGCTGCTTCAATGGCGGCATTTAATGCCAGCAGATTGGTTTGTTCAGCAATACTTTTAATCACTTCAAGTACAGAGGTGATCTCTTTGCTGGATAACGCCATGCTATCCACTTTTTGCCCGGCGTCCTGCAAGGTCATCGCCAAAGTCGAGATAGCCGCTATGGTTTGATCCACAGAGTCTTTACCCGACACTGAACTAAGTTCAGCCTGTTTTGCTGCACTCAATACTGCTGCTGCAAGTTCGCCAAGCGCCTGAATGCTTTGTGCCATTTCTTCAGAGGCTGCGGCTATACGTTTGACCTGAATGTTTTGTTCATTCATACCTGACACCAGTTGCTGACCGTCGTCAGACAAATGTGCACTTTCGGTATGTAGCAAAGCAACAGACTGGTGAATGGTTTGCACTGTGTGCTGAATGCCATCCAGTGCCTGATTAAATTGCTGCACCAGGCGGGAGCGGATATCAGGGCCGCGTACTGTTAAATTAATATGGGCAGGGTCTGCAACTAACTCTTTGGTGGTCTCTGAAAAGGCCAAACCCACCATAGCTTCTTTGTACGAATTTAAGGTGATGATAATAAGCACTGCAGATTCCACCACCACATAAGCGGCATGCACCACGACGTTGCTGAAGGTTGCATCCTGAGCTGGCACTAAAAATACAGCACTGTGTTGGGTTTGCAGGTAGGCAAATAACAAATGATGTACCGCAATAGTGACTGCGGCCACAGCAATGACCAACCAGTCACGAAAAGCACTTAGCACGGCAAGCAATACAAAAATGCCAAAGTGCAGTTCAGTTACGCCGTTGGACTGATGTATATGCAAAGCGCAAAACAGCATAAAAGACACACCAAAGGCGATACGCGACAGGCGGTGATCTCTTAAGGTTTTGTACAGCACAAAAGGCACAATCAAGGCGGGTAGGCCAATCAACAAAGCCGCACCCCAACTTTGATGCCAGCTGGCTAAAGCTAACGCCAGCAGCATCAACACCAGGTTGATGCTGTTCATAATACGAAAAGCTTGTTGGCGGAATGGATAAATGTGCATAAAGACCTCGTGTGGACCGAAAGCCTGGCTTACCGGTTCTGTTACTACAACTGCGTCCTGCACTTGAATGGATGTTTGGAATTTAAGAAAAATACTTTTCTAAAGTCAGGCGCACTGATACGTGGTTTTATAGCTTTAGATCACAAGCTGAGTTGAATACCTGCTCTGGATAGACGAAGTGTAGTCCAATGCAGTTTTTCGTCATTAAAAAATCATCAAGGCCAGAGAGAATGGTTTCTTTTTGGAGGAACTATGGCCAACTTGAACAGACGCGATTTTCTTAAAAACAGCGCTTTTTTTACCGGAGCCGCCTGGTTAAGTACCAGTGTGTTTGGCTGCAGTAGCACAGTAGAAAAAGCTAAAAATAACAGCCCTATTCAGTTTTTACATGGTGTTGCCTGTGGCGATCCTTTAACAGATAGCCTGATTTTATGGACTAAAGTCACTCCGGCACAGCAACCAGATTCAGTGCAATTGTTACTGGAAGTGAGTGAAACCGCTGATTTTTCCAAGGTACAGCATCAGCAGCTTTGTCTGGCGCGCCAGCAAGCCGATTATTGCTGCAAAGTGGATTTAACAGGTCTACAGCCTGGCCGTAGTTATTATTATCGTTTTAGTGATAGCAATACGGTATCTGCAATAGGGCATGGTAAAACTTTGCCAGCAGGTTCTGTGTCACAAGTACGGTTTGCTGTGCTGTCTTGCTCCAATTATCCAGCCGGTTATTTCCATGTGTACCAACAGGTTGCTCAGCAACAGCTCGATGCCGTGCTGCATTTAGGTGATTACATTTACGAATACGAACAAGGCGGTTATGCCACAGAGCGTTCTGTTGAATTGGGCCGCGCTTTAGCGGCAGACAATCAGGCGGAAATGGTCAGCCTACAGGATTACCGCAAACGTTATGCTTTGTACCGTAGCGATAAAGATTTACAGCAGGCTCATGCCAGCCATAGTTTTATTTGTGTTTGGGATGATCATGAAATTACTAATGACGCCTGGACAGATGGTGCCGAAAACCATCAACCGAATGAAGGCGATTATCAGGTCCGTAAACTCAACGCACTGCAGGCTTATTACGAGTGGATGCCAATACGGCCTCTGGTATCAGGGCAGCAGCAAAGTTTATGTCGTAGTTTTGCCTTTGGTGATTTAGTCGACTTGCATATGCTCGACACCCGTATTGAAGGTCGTAACCTGCAGTTGGAATATAAGCATTACACAGATGAAAAAACCGGTGCTTTTGATACAGAGCGTTTTACCGGTGATTTAACCAATCCAAACCGTACTTTGCTAGGGCAAAAACAACAGCAATGGTTGCAAACTCAGTTGATGCGCTCTAAAGCTCAATATCAGGTGTTGGGGCAGCAGGTGTTGATGGCGAAGATGATGTTTCCATCTGAGCTGTTGTCGGCTTTTTCTAAACCAGGCCCTGAACTGGTGGCGCATATCGCTGAGTTGTCGGCATTAAAGCAGCGTGCAGATCAGGGGGATAGCAGCCTGAGCACAAAAGATAAACAACGTTTAGAGTCCGTCATTGCCTATAACCTGGATGCATGGGATGGTTATCCGTATGAGCGTGAGCTGGTTTATAAAACAGCGCAGCAGCAGAACAAACAACTGGTGGTACTTGCAGGCGATACCCATAACGCCTGGGCTTCGACTTTACATGATCAGCAAGGCAATAAAGTGGGCATAGAACTGGCGACACCTTCGGTCAGCTCTCCTGGTATTGAAACTTATCTGAAGCTAAATACCGCTCAGGTAGAGCATTTAGCTGATGTATTACCTCAACTTATTAACGAGCTGGAGTATTGTAATTTGCATCAGCGTGGTTATTTGCTGGTGGCTTTTAGCAAAGAGCAAATGGATGCGCAGTGGTTTTTTGTCGATGACATCACCAAAGCGCAGTATCAGACCATAGTGGGACATCAGCAAAGCTACAAACTCTAGCCGTCAAAACTAAAAATTAAGCCAAAGTAATTGGAGTTGCAGGGAGGCGACAAGCCAGCTAGACCCCAGGAGCATAGTTACCTATGTGACTGGGGCTAGATGGTGCAGTCAACGAAGCTGCAGCTTCAAGTACGAAGGCTGTAACGCCTGAAACTTAACAATCCAACAGATAACAGACTCACAATAAGCACAGGCCAGTCGCTCCACAGGCTATATAAAGTGCGGCCTTGTACTAATGGTACTTCGGCTGTTAATACGCCTTCTTCAAACTGAGGTAAACGCGCCTGTTCTGTACCATCTGCTGTCACTGTAGCGGTAATGCCGTTGTTAGTCGCTCTTAGCAAAGGGCGGCCTAACTCCAAAGCACGCATCCGGGCTATTTCTAAATGCTGATGTGGGCCAATCGAATCACCAAACCAGGCGTCGTTGCTGACCGTCAGCAGAAAGTCAGTGTTGTCGTTGAAGTTAGCAATCATCTGACGAGGAAAAGCGATTTCAAAACACAAAGCGGCCAGCAGCGAATAGCCATTGGCTTGTAAATTAGGCTGCAGCCAGGCGCCCCGGCTGAATGAACTCATGGGCAGGTTAAACAGTGGTGCCACATATTTCAGCACATCCTGAAAAGGCACAAATTCGCCAACAGGCAATAAATGATGTTTCTGGTATCTGTTGCTGGTGCTGTATCTGTAATCGCCGCCAGTGGCTTCTTTGCCTGATTTACCCAATACTATCATGCCGTTATAGGCATCACCGTTTTCTTTGTAATCCAGAATACCTGTCACTACGGCCGTATTGTTTTCTGCCGCCAGCATATCCAGATTAAACAAATAAGCCAAAGCTAAAGGCTCTAATTGTGGAATAGCAGCTTCAGGCCAAATCATAATGTCGGCATTCAAGTGTGGGCGGCTCAGCTCCATATACTTGCGCATAGTGATAGCTTCTTGCTCCGGATCCCAGCGTAAATCCTGCGCTATATTGCCTTGCACTAAGGCAACCTTGACTTGCTCGCCTGTCTCTTGCCAGCCTTTGATTGTGCTCAGAGCTGGGCTGACGATCAAGACGATGGCGGCTATAGCAGGCCAAACCCATAACTTACGTTGCACAGCAATAGCGACAGAGCCCGCTATTAAGAGCATTAAAAAGCTGATGCCGGTTTCGCCTATGAGTGGTGCCCAGGGAGCCATCCAGCCATCGGTCTGACTGTAACCTACAGACAACCACGGGAAACCTGTTAAGAACCAGGAACGGATATTTTCTGCGATAAACCAACTGGAGGCCAACAGCAGCGGATACCAGAAATTGCCACGAAAACGCCAGCTAAACCAAATAGCAAGGGCAGGGAATATCGCCAGATAACCTATCAGCAACGCCATAATGGCCAGACTGGCAATCAGTGGCATACCACCAAAAGTGGCGATACTGACATGCACCCAGCTAATACCTACACCAAACCAGCCCAAACCATAGGCATAACCAAAGATGGCCGCCTGTTTTGGGTTTTGCGCCTGCAGCAGGTAATACGCCAGCACTGACAAAGTCAGCAGCGGCAGCATATGATAGGTAAAAGGGGCAAAAGCTAAGGTATTTAATGCACCCAGCCCTGCTAAAAGCAGGGCTGGAAACCAGGTGGTTTTCGACAACAGCAAAAGTTAGTCCTTCTGTAGCGCTGAAGTTTCTGCGGCAGTTTTAGCGCGGATCACCTGCAACTGCACCAGCCTTCTGTTATTGGCTTTGCTGACTTTAAAGGTCAGATTTTGCAGTTCAATGGTTTCGCCTTTTTCCGGCATATGACCAAAAGCATGCAGCACAATACCGCCTATGGTGCCGGCTTCTTCTTCATCGAAGGTTGTGCCGAAACTTTCGTTAAACTCATCCACAGGGGTTAAAGCACTGACCTGATAGACATGGCTGGCCATTTTTTTGATATCGACATCTTCTTCATCGTCGTGTTCATCTTCGATTTCGCCGACAATTTGTTCAAGGATATCTTCAATGGTAATAAGGCCTGACACGCCACCGTATTCATCGACCACTATGGCCATATGGTAACGTTTCTGGCGGAATTCTTTTAATAAGGCATCCACTCTTTTACTTTCAGGGATAATGACAGCAGGGCGTAATAAATCGCGCAGGCTCCATTCGGTGTTGCCTTGTAAGGTGTGTTGCAGTAAATCTTTAACCAGCAGTATGCCTTCGATATGGTCTTTGTCTTCATTGACCACAGGATAACGGCTGTGGTTATTCTCCAGCAGCAGCGGCATCATTTGTTCGAGGGACTGGTCAATGTTTATGGTGGCCATTTGAGAGCGGGGCACCATAATGTCGCGGGCGCGCATTTTGGATACATCCAAAACACCTTGCAACATACTTTGAGTGTCGTTATCAATCAGCTTGCGCATGGCCGCTTCATTGATCACTTCAACCAGATCAGATAAATCTTGTGGTTCTGCAGTAAAAATCGCTGCTATTTTATCCAGCCACGATTTTGCGGCAGAACCCCGACTAGAGTGGGAATGGTCGTCACCCATGAGTGAACTTAAGCTCCAAATAGTGAAAAAGAAAATACCCAAAGTCATGTGAGTTGCAGCGAGACATCAATGTCAGTACAGCTGCAGCTTCAGGTACGCAAAGAATTAAAATACCAGTTAATCTTCTAAAATATAAGGGTTCTTTATACCCAATTGCTGCAAAATCAGAATTTCTTCTGCTTCCATTTCTTCAGCATCTGCGTCATTTATATGGTCAAAGCCCAATAAATGCAAGCAACCGTGCACCACCATATGAGCCCAGTGATGATGTAACTCTTTGCCTTGCTCTTTTGCTTCTGCGGCAACCACCTGAGCACAAATGACTAAATCACCTAATAATGGCAATTCTTCCACACCTGGTGGCAGCTCAAAAGGAAAGCTCAGTACGTTGGTCGGTTTATCTTTTTCACGATAATCAAAGTTTAATTGCTGACTTTCTTCTTCGTCCACAATGCGCACTGTGACTTCTGCGATCTCCTGAAACGGCAGAATAGCTGCTTCCAGCCACTGCTGAAATTGCGCTTCTGTAGGCAGGTTTTGCGCTTCGCTTGCCAGCTGTAAATCCAGGGTAATGCTCATGTTTTAGTCTTTACTCGTGTTGGCTGCAGCTTGGGCGGCCTGCTTTGCAGCTTGTTTTTCAGCCTCAAGCGCTTGTTGCTTTTTCTCTTCAAAAGCTTCGTACGCCATAACAATTTTTTGTACCACAGGATGGCGTACCACATCTTTAGCTTTAAAGAAGTTAAAGCTCAGCTCAGGCACTTCGGACAAAGCATCCATCGCATGTTTTAAGCCTGAGTACTGGCCACGGGGTAAATCCACTTGCGTGATATCGCCTGTGATCACGGCTTTGGCGTTAAAGCCAATACGGGTCAGGAACATCTTCATTTGTTCAACCGTGGTGTTCTGACTTTCATCTAGGATAATAAAAGCATCGCTTAAGGTACGGCCACGCATATAAGCCAGAGGCGCAATTTCAATCACTCCACGCTCTAAGTACTTTTCTACTTTTTCAAAACCTAACATTTCAAATAAAGCGTCGTACAAAGGCCGCAGGTAAGGATCGACTTTCTGGGCTAAATCACCGGGCAAAAAGCCCAATTTTTCGCCGGCTTCCACCGCTGGGCGGGTCAGAACTATACGGCGCACTTCGCCTTTTTCCAGCGAGTCTACAGCACAAGCCACAGCCAAATAGGTTTTTCCTGTACCGGCAGGACCAATACCAAAAGTCACGTCGTGACGCTGAATATTGCGCACATAAGCACTTTGATTGGCGTTGCGGCCTTTAACTGCACCTTTTTTGGTTTTAATGCTGACCTGTTCTTCGTCAAACTGCTGCTCTGTGGGTTCCTGCTGCTGTTGCTGGATCACCATATGCACTTGCTCCGGGCTTAAAGGTACTGCTTTGCCCTGGGCATTGGCGGTTTCGCCATACAGAGTTTCGATAATGTGTTTTACCGGTTCAAGCTGGTCAGTTAAGCCCACTAAACGCAACTGGTTGTCGCGGTAAGACACCTGCACACGGTAACGGCGTTCAATCTGACGTAAGTTATCGTCAAAGGGGCCCCATAAAAAAGCCAGACGCTGAGGTTCAAAAGGGGAGAGAGAAAATTCTAAGCTAGTGATCGGATTATCCAATGCTTTGTCTCGTATCAAATACTATGCTGTGGCTCGAATGAACTGAGCCATAGCATAGTGAAGATGTCTGCTTAAGGAGTAAAAGTTGCCACTCCCAATTCGTCTGTTTTTGCCGCTTTAGCTGCCAGAATTTGTTGTGGCGATACTTCACGACGTAAATCCATATCTTTTTCAGTGCGGATCACTTTACCTTTTAATGAGTTGGTAAAGACATCAGTCACTAAAATATCTACAAACTGACCAATCATATCTGGTGAGCCTTCAAAGTTCACCACACGGTTATTTTCCGTACGTCCGGTCAGCTCCATAATGTCTTTTTTCGACGGACCTTCGACCAGAATACGTTGTTCAGTGCCGAGCATAGCACGGGCAATTTGTAATGACTGCTGGTTAATACGGTCTTGCAGCACATACAGACGTTGTTTTTTCTCATCTTCCGATACATCGTCCGGTAAATCGGCAGCCGGAGTACCAGGGCGGGCGCTGTAGACAAAGCTGAAGCTCATATCAAAGTTCATCGCTTTGATCAGATCCATAGTGGCTTCGAAGTCTTCTGCGGTTTCGCCGGGGAAGCCGATAATAAAGTCAGACGACATACATAAATTCGGTCGCACTTTTTTCAGCGCACGAATTTTCGACTTGTATTCTATCGCCGTATGGTTACGTTTCATCAGCGCCAGAATGCGGTCTGAACCGGATTGCACAGGTAAATGCAGGTGATCCACCAGCTCAGGCACATCACGGTACACTTCGATGATATCGTCTGTAAATTCAACAGGATGCGATGTGGTGTAACGAATACGGTCAATACCGTCTATGGCCGCTACTAAACGCAGTAACTCAGAGAAATGGCAGATTTCGCCATCAAAAGTTTCACCACGGTAGGCGTTGACGTTCTGACCCAACAGGTTCACTTCACGTACACCTTGTTCTGCCAACTGGGCAATTTCCAGTAAGACATCATCAAGCGGACGGCTGACTTCTTCACCACGGGTGTAAGGTACTACGCAGAAGGTACAGTACTTAGAACAGCCTTCCATAATAGACACGAAAGCGGTAGGGCCGTCTGCTTTTGGCTCTGGCATACGGTCAAACTTCTCGATTTCCGGGAAGGACACGTCAACCACTGGTGATCTGTTGCCATGCACTGAGTTAATCATTTCAGGCAAACGGTGCAGAGTTTGTGGCCCGAATACGATATCCACATAAGGCGCACGTTCACGAATGGCTTTGCCTTCCTGAGATGCCACACAACCACCGACCGCAATAATCAAATCCGGATTTTTCTTTTTCAGCGGACGCCAGCGACCTAACTGATGGAATACCTTCTCCTGAGCCTTCTCACGAATAGAGCAGGTGTTCAGCAGGATCACGTCCGCTTCAGCAGCATCTTCAGTCAGAGTGTAGCCATGAGTTGCATCCAGCAGGTCTGCCATTTTGGATGAATCGTATTCGTTCATCTGGCAGCCCCAGGTCTTAATGTGCAGCTTTTTGCCCATTTGTGTTGTAGCCCGTAAAAAAGTTAACGCTAAGAAAAAGGACGCGCATTTTATCCTAGTAGGGCCTGAAGTGCCAGCAGTGGATCGGTCTGGAGAGGATTTGTGACCTTTTAAATCGAACTTAAAAAATCTGCAAAGTAACTTTTGCGGCATAGTCTGAGGCGAAGTTGCTTGCAGTGACTCATTTTCGCTGCGTTTTATCAGTTTCCCCGTTAAATTGCAGTGACTTTTATAAGCCACTAGCCTGATAATATTTATAGATAAACAACAGCACAGAGCCAGTAAAGATAACGCTCAGAGGATAATGATGGAAAGTTTTGGTGTAATTCAGTTTTGGACCTTTTTGGCCGGTGTGGTAGTGATTATATTGATGCCTGGGCCAAATAGTCTGTTTGTGCTGAAAACCAGCATGGTGCAGGGACCAAAGCACGCGTGGTGTGCACTTGCCGCTGTGCTATTGGGTGATGCCACTTTGATTTTGTTGTCTTACCTTGGTCTGGCGTCTGTGCTATTAGCCTCACCAGAGTTGTTCCGCTGGATACGTTACTTAGGCGCTGCCTATTTGCTGTATATAGGCGTACAAATTTTATTAAGTTTGCGCCAATCTAAAGCCAGCGAAGGTGCCGGGGGACCAGTGGTAGTAGCCGCAGCCAGCTGCGCTTCAGTGTTTCGCAAGTCGTTGTTATTAAGCCTGACTAACCCAAAAGCCATTTTGTTTTTCCTGTCATTTTTCATCCAGTTTATCGATTCCAGCTTCACCCCAAACTGGGTGCCTTATCTGGTGCTGGCAGTAGTACTGGAAATAATCAGCCTGCTCTACCTGACCACTTTAGTCTACGCAGGTGCGGCCATAGCCAGTTTCTTCAAAGGCCAACCCAAAGCAGGGCAAGCAGGGAATTTAATGTTAGGGCTTTTGTTTACCGGTTTTGCGGTGAGATTGGCTTTGGCGTAAAGCTTTTAACAATTTCTCTTGCGACTAAAAAATCTTTACAACAACCTAAGGTGCATCCTAACGGGGGATATTCAGAGCTCTGTTGGTGTAGCTTCTTTCCGAGCTAAAAACAAAAATCCCTCAGCCGAAGGACAAAAAAGCTGAGGGAAAGGTTGGTCACTTTTGACTTACCAGGGAGTTGTTACAAAACTTCTAAGCCCGTCCTCTTGTTGCCGTAGCAGGCGAAATTTTCGAAGCCACTAAGGCCGGGTAACTGACCGCTAACTGGCCTACAATTAGCAAGGCTACTACACCTATTACCAGCAATACCGGGCTTAATGGACTCATACTAAAAGTCGCCACCAGCCAGATATTTAACCCCACTGCTCCTGCTGCGCCTAGTATCACACCAGCGAAGCTTATCAGCAGGTTTTCCAGCATAAAGTAGCGCATCACTTGCCATTGGCTGGCGCCCAAAGCGCGGCGGGTGCCGATTTGGCGGGTGCGTCTGTTAATGCTGAACATAGCCAGACCAACAATGCCAAAGCCTGTGATTAGCGTCAGCACAATAATGACAGTCAGCAGAATAGTGTTGGTGGCCTGATGCTCCTGATAACTTTCGTCACGGGTTTGCTGCATGCTGGTGACATTGCGGATAATCCGGCCTCTGTCGCTGTCGGCCAGCATTTTTTCAATCACAGGCATCAGCTCGTCACGACGGCCTGATTCGGTGCGGATAAAATACCTGCTGCCTTTGCCGTCCAGTTGTTGAGGTACCAGCATGCTACGTTCCACGCCATTCCAGCCATTCCATGGTGCCTGCAGGCCATTGATAATACCGCTAATTTGCACTGGCTGATGGTTGTCGATATAGACAGTTTTACCTAAGGCTTTTTTCCAATCGCCTTCAAACATGGCTTCGGCTAAGGCCTTGGTAATAATAGTTTTAGGTGGCCATTTGGTACTGCCCACTTCACGCCAGACAATATCTGAGCTTTGGAAATTTTCGCCTGCAATCAGCTCTACCCCTAATGCTTCGATGCCGTGTTCGTCCACCATATACACTGCTGTGCCTGTGCCTTCCAGATCATCACCCGGTTTGGTTTGTAAACCCATAGACCAGCCGCCACCACTTAGGGGGATAGCGTTGATTTGAGTCACAGCCACAACACCTGGCGTCTGACGGATACGTTGCAAGTCCTGCTGCAAAGCTGTTTGTGTATTGTAATTCTGCGCAAAAATAGTATTGCTCAGATAAAAAGTATTGGTTTCATCCAAACCACTGGGTCTGGCCATTTGCTGGCTACGCTCCTGCATCATAAAGATAGCGTTCACCATAATGGTCAGGGTCAGGGCTATTTGCAGGGCGATCAGTAAAGCACCAATTTTATTGCGCATTAAAGCGCGGAATATGGGCCCCAGTTCCAATCGGGCTAATAGTTCTAACATGGCAAACTCCTTATTGGCTTTTTAACTGAACGGACGGCTGCACCTGACAGGCACGCCATGTGGGATATAAACCGGCTAATAAAGCACTGAGAACCGCCAGCCCTATCGCCATAGCTACCAAGGTGAAATCCAGCTGAGCTAAATCTCGGATCCAGTCGCCGTACATCACTTTGATGGCTTCAAGCCCCAAAATAGCCAGTACTAAACCTAACAAGCCACCGGCCAAACCTATACAGCCTGATTCGATTAAATGCTGAATAAACAAATCGTTACGGCTGGCCCCTAAAGCCTGGCGCACGCCAATTTCTGAAGCTTTGCCTAAAAACTTCGCCAGCAATAAACCTACGGTATTGAGTAAACACACCAGCAAGAACATCAAAGACATTGCCATCATCATGCTGGCGTCGTCTGACACAACTTGCTGATTTTCCAGCCATTGCATTACATCCCGTAATTTGTTGTTGTCGGTTCGGGCAAAGCGGCCGTATTGGTGTTGCTCTTTGGCATAGGCGTTCATAAAGCTTAAGTAATCTTGTTTGTCCTGCTCTGTCGGTAATTCCACCCACAATTGCAGCCAGATACACTCTGAGTCTAAAAAGGCCTGAAAGCCGGATTCTGAAGGTTTCCAGCAGTTGGTATTGCCGGAGCGACTGAATTTTTGTTCGGTAATTAAACTAAAAGGTACAAAGACTTCTTCCACGTCATTAAAAGCACCAGTGCTGATATCGTAGAACTTAGGCTTAGGGTTCCATCTGTCGATCACCCCTGTCACTTTGTAGTCTTCGCCTGCCATACGAACGGTTTGGCCTGTGGAGTCTTTGCCGCCAAATAAACGTTCGTTTAATTCAGCGTTGATGACGATGACCCGTTCTTTTTTTAAGTCAGCCTGATGATCCCAGCCACTGCCATATAAAAAAGGCACATCAAACATGGGGAAAAAATCGGCACTGTTGGCGCGGCCCTGTACCATAAATGGCAGCACTTCTTTATCCGCAGGTTCTATCACCGCTGACATACCGGTTTGAATAGTCTGACGTTTGGCCTTTTGGGCTTGCCATAAGTAAGTACCATCACGGTAAGTCACTTGCTCTGGGGCATCACCGTCATCGCTGTAAGGGTTGTTTGGCTCCCAGCTGTCCATCTGCACAAAAAACAGCTGCTCACTTTTCTGCGGAATAGGGTTAGCCGACATCAGGTAGTTCACTGTAATAGTGGTCATGGACGCACCAATACCTAAACCTATGGCACAGACCATCAACAGCGTCATGCCCCAGGTGCGTTTGCAGCTCAAATACGCCAGCTTCAGATAATAAGAAAACATAGCCGCTCCTTAAGCTTCGCCAACCACATGCAGGTTAGAGTTTTTGTTGGTCAGCTCGCTGACATGGCCATCTTTGATATAAATCTGACGTTTAGCTCGGGCGGCCAGACTTGGATCGTGCGTTACCATTAAAATGGTGGTGCCGGCTTTATTGATGTCTTCCAGCAGACTCATCACACTTTGTGCCATCTGGCTGTCAAGGTTACCTGTGGGCTCATCCGCCAGTAAAAAGCGAGGTGACGTCGCCAAAGCTCTGGCTATAGCCACACGTTGCTGCTGACCACCGGATAGCTGGCTTGGCAGGTGTTTCATTCTTGAGGCTAAACCCACCTGATCCAGATGGTGTTCAATGCGTTTTCTGCGCTCAGCTGTGTTCAGACCACGGTAACGCAATGGTACATCCACATTGTCGAACAGATTTAAATCCGGAATAAGGTTAAAGCTTTGGAAAATAAAGCCTATTTTCTGATTTCGCATGCGGGAACGGCCGCTGTCGTTTAGTTTGGCTATGTCTTCACCGTCCAGCAGGTATTCGCCGCTGGTGCTGGTTTCCAGCAAACCGGCAATATTTAAAAAGGTCGTTTTGCCTGAGCCTGAAGGGCCTGTCACACTGACAAAGTCGCCTTCGTTGACATGCAGCTGAATATCACGCAGCGCATGAGTGGCCACATCGTCCGTGATAAAAGATTTACTGATTTTATTCATAGTTAGCATAAAACTTTCCCGCCCTGGTTATAAATTCGGTTGATGGTGTGTTGGTTTATTTATTGGTTAAGCTGCACTGTACTGGCACCGTTAAAAATATCGGTACCAGAGGTTATGATTTGATCGCCTGGTTGTAAGCCAGCCAGAATTTCGACTGAGTTCAGACTGCGGGCTCCCAGTTCAATTGGAGTTTTGATGGCCATGCCATTACTGACCTTGTAGGCAAATTTGCCATTACTGCTGTCAAGGAACTGACCACGAGCCACCTGCATCACGCCTTCACGGTGCTCCAGCAAAATACGGCTGCTTAAGCGTTGATTTTGACGCAGGGCAGGAGGGGCTTCTTTGGTAAAACGTACCCGGCCTTTGACCTGATTTTCGAACACTTCAGGGGAAATAGTCACCAGTTTGCCCATATACAGCTTCTGCTCCGCTGTGACTTCGACGGGCAGACCAATGATTAAATCGTTGGCATAACTTTCTGGTACGGCAATTTCCACTTCAAATTGGCTTAAATCCACCACGGATAAAATCAGCTGGTTTTTAGTGATATAGGTTTTGTTTTCTACTGCCAGATTACCCAATAAACCATTCACCGGAGAACGCACCTGCAGGCCATTAACCTGACGCTGGAAGTCTTCCACCAGCAAACGTTGACGGTCTAACTGTTGCGCCAGGCTTTGCACTTCAAAATCGAGGTTTTCTTTATTCAGGCGGGCATCTTCAACGGCGTGCTGATGCTGTACTTTGGCGGTTTCTAAATCGTCCTGCGCTTTTTCCAGTTCTAATTTGCTGATCACGCCTTTTTCAAAACCCTGGTCGGCACGGCGTTTCTCTCTGTCCGCTGTGGTGAGCGTCATCTGCGCTATATCCACGGCTTTTTTATCCGTCAGTTGTTGCTTTTTCGCTAAGATTTTTTGCCGGTTATGGCTGGTTTCCAGGCTATAAAAAGTGGCTTGTTCCTGCTGTAATCTGTTGTTCAACTCTGGGCTGTCGATAATGGCCAGGACATCACCTTGTTTGACTTCAGTACCAGCATCAAGCAATAAGCTTATGGTGCCTTCAGCTGTGGCATACAGCTTAGGACTGACCGCAGCCACCACCTGACCCTGAGCCGAAATATCGCGGGTAAAATCTGCGGTTTTAACTGTATCCAGCCGCACACGTGATAAAGACACCGACATATCCGACTGCGACCAGCTGCGCGCTGCCGGAATAATTTGCCATAACAGCAATACCAGAAGCAGGCTGGTTGAGCCTGCTACCCAGATTTTTTTATTGGTTTTTTTTGGTGCCAGCCGTTCATCCTGGCTGCTGGTATCCGCTATTTTCATGGTTTTTCCTGCACTGTGCGTCTTTGATAAGGCATTAAAAAAATGCCGCTATTACCAATGAGTCGTAAGTGGAAGAAAAAAGGTTTGAACGGAATTAAAATAAATTTTGCGGATTGAAAACCGGACTGTTGGTTGTTAAGGCGTAGGGGCGACCTTTATGGTCGCCCGATCAGTGCTTTTTAGAAAAACCTGATGTTTATTATGTCTGTGCTAAGGCTTGGCAGCTGGTTTACGTGCAATAATTTCGATTTCGACTAAACCCCGATCGGCAAATAATTCCGCAGCGCCCACAGCCGTCCATGCAGGGTAAGGGGCTTTAAAAAACTCGTCTTTTACCGCCATTACCGCTGCTATATGTTCTTCTTTCGTGCCTTTAAACAACGGACTTCTGAACAGGTGGTAGCTATTCATTTTCACCACATGTTCAGGCTCAAGGCCTGCTTGTTTCAACAAGGTATTTAGATTGCCAAAGGCCCGGCGTAAATTCTTTTTGAATATTTCAGGCGTGGCACCTTCAGCCGGAGCGCCTGCAATCACACCTGAGAAAAACACTAAATCGCCTGAGCTGCGTGCTGGTGAGTAATGCCATTCTTCATAGGCTTTTTTTGCATTGGCGCTGTCGATATAGACATATCCATCCACAGTAGGAATAGCTTCTTCGCCAGACTGAGCCATTAAAGCAGTGCTTAACAGCGCCAGGCTAAGCAGGGTGGTTTTCATAACGGACATAAAACACCTCATAGAGTGAAAACTACGTTCAGTCTGAGGGGGATTTCGGAGAACTTGTCTTTGATTTGGGATAAATGGCAGCAGATGCGGGACAGCGAAGCCTTAAGCTCTGCCTGAATAAGTAGGTGTATCGATCGACAATGATTTACCGCAAACGTTGTCTGGTACTGATATATCCAGCGTAAAAGATGATAGCCACACCAGCAAACCAGCTCATGGGGACAGGTTCGGACCAAAATAACCAAACAAACCAGCAAAGATTACAGAGACATAGGCTCAGTTTGCTGATAGACGTATTGGCAATACCATCTACATCTGGGAAAGGCTGCTCGTTGTTAATGAGCAGCCTTTCCCGCACAAGGCCAGCTTTAGATTTGCTTAAAAAGTTTTATTGCTTTTTACATGTCATTACAACGCTGCAACTGCTGGCATCATCACCACAGCCAGCTGAGCTTTTGTAACAAATAAGTTGTTTATTATCGATAAAGTAACTTTCTAAGAACCGTTCTATATGTCGGTTTGTGTCCTGTCCGTAGTTATGTCGCACTGAGACATCAGCCATAGAATCAGATTGAGTCACATATCCTGATATCTCAATGCAATCCGCTCCGCTAACCATACAAAGGGAAGAACCGCCAGAGGTGCTTATTCTCATATAAAACAATGGGGCCTGCACTGAAGCTTTTGCTGCCTCGGTTTGTAACTCCGGACCATTTTGACTATTTCTGATTATGTTATCCATTATATTCGACGCGCTTTCAGTTCTTTGAAGAGGCTTGTCTATCATGCTGCCTTTTTTTGGAGTAGCAGAAGCCATTGGCCCTTGGTCTGTCTGAGTTGTTGCCATGCTTTCCATTGCATTGAACTCATCAGTAACCGGGTCTGAATAAATTTGATTGCAGCCTGTTGTATTGCAGCACTTCTCCACTGTGGGGTCACACACATAAGGTACTTTCTGATAAAACTTATTGTTCAGATATGCTGTGCGCCAATCCCATAAAGCACTGGTTGTGACGTCTTTTACATTGCCACATGCCACAGAGCAATTGATAATAAAATCATAATCAACATGCAATAGCCGGCCTGTTTTTTTATCACGAACACGTTTAGCTAAGAACTGCTGTTCTTTGTTATTGCTGTCTTTAAAGTAAATATTCAGAGTATCGTAGCTGTAGCTTGTGCAGGCGGCTGAGCCTTGTTTCAGGCTGTTAAAGCAAGGGTTTGCCAACGCAACATCCGAAAAAAACAGTGCTATTCCAAGTAGCAAAATCTTACGCATCATTTAAATTGTCCTCATATTGTTTTTTTTGTTCCAGTTTTGAGTGTCCCTTTTTTGTTTTATTTGTCAATTTTTTGTTTAAATTATCATGGTGTTTGTTGCGATAATTGTTGCTGTAGTGGCATTAGATTGCTTGTACTTTGTTTACCACAAACGTTGTCTGGTACTGATATACCCAGCGTAAAAGATAATAGCCACGCCAGCAAACCAACTCATAGTGACAGGTTCAAACCAGAATAAATAACCAAAGAGGCCGGCAAAAATCACAGAGCTGTAGGTCCAGATGCCAATATCTGAAGCTGGTGCCAGGGCATAAGCTTTGGTCATCGCCATTTGGCCTATAGCTGCTAATACGCCCATAAACCCAAAAGCCCACCAGGCAATAGCTGGTAATTCTTGCCAGTAAAAAGGCACAGGAACAAAGGAGATAATGGCGGTCAGCAAAGAGAAGTAGAAGACTATACGTGCTGCAGGTTCAGTGTCGGACATATAACGAATGGTAGTTTTGGTAACAGCCACTAACACGGCAGACAATAGTGCTATTAAAAACAGGTAAAAAGCACCACCTCCTGTGGCAATAGGCAAAGCCAGCAGTACACCGCCAAAGCCCAGCGCTATGCTGAATAAGGTCAGGCGGCTGGCCGTTTCTTTTAACCAGAATTTAGCTATGAGTGGCACTATAAAGGGCGACATCAACAGCACCACCATGGCCTGCGCTAAAGGCAGTTGGCTGATGACATAAAAGAAACAGTACATCGAAATAATGCCGGTAACGGAGCGGCTTAAATGCAGATACCAGCGTTTGGTGTAGAGCAGTTGTTTGCCCTGCACCCAAAGCCAGGGCAGCATCACCAGCAAAGCAAAAAAGTTGCGGAAAAATACTACTTGGGCATGACTGGCACTGTCGCTGGTCAGTTTGACTAAAGCACCTATACCGGCAAAACAAGCTTCAGCCAGTAACAGCAATAATGCGCCTTTCAGCAGATTGGGTTGCATCAACAATCACAGTATTTCGAAGAGGCGCGCAGTATAGCAGAGTACAAAATGTAGGGGCGACCTTTATAGTCAGCAGCTTATTTGTTTCAACCAATGCCGTACTGAAACCCCAGCTCTACCCTTTGGTGGTGAATATGGATGAATCCACAGTGTTATTTGCTATAAACCATAAAACAGGCACATTTATTTGTTGCTGAAGAAGGAAATGCAAGCTAATTTAGAAACTTAGAGTGTGCCAACCTAAAAATAACAGGCCAGACAAAAGTAATAATGTGCCAGCACGCTTTTGGCCCTAGCTTGTAGTGGTTGGTTTTGATGAATCAATCTTTATCAATTCGTTAACGCTGGCTTGTGATCTGGTATAACCAGGT
>NZ_JAJOYT010000022.1 GCF_021290965.1 Rheinheimera faecalis
TTGGAGACGCCTAACAACGGTCTGAAAGGCAAAATTGCGATCGCTGTTGTTCCGACGCTGATTTCATAACAGAAATTCAAATTTTTGATTTTTAGCTCTGCTGTGAGGAGACGACTATGATTTACGAGATTGCTTTACTTCCTGTTCATAGTGAACGGGTTGCAATGTTCCGCAGTGCCTTTGCTAAAGTCGCGCCTTTACTCAGACGCGCTAAAGGGTATGGAGGTCATTTCCTCGCTCAGGGGATTGAAACACCTCACATTTTTAACCTTATAGTGCGATGGCAATCATTGGAAGACCATACACCCGGGTTCGAGGCAAGTGAAGACCATCAGGTATTTATGGAAGGCTTACAGGATTATTTCGCTGAAGAGCCCACTGTTTATCACATTCAAGGGCCTGTTTTTTCAGCAATTGAAGATGATAATTTAAGCAGTGACATGACGGCATGGATCCCTGTAGGTTAGTGTGTTCTTTTTAACGCGAACTCATGCGAATTAAGTTGCTTAGTGCAGGTGCAAGAAGCAAATGTGCGCAAAATCAAAACCATAAGGGGCCGGAAAACTGCTGGCCCGACATAAAAAGACGAGGTCAGGATGTTTATTGCAATCCCGAAAGAACAACTGCAAGACGAAACCCGGGTGGCTGCTACTCCAGCCACCACGGAGCAACTGCGTAAATTAGGCTTTACTGTGCTGGTGGAAACTGGTGCAGGTAGCGCCGCAGGTTTTAGCGATGAAGCTTATATTCAGGCCGGTGCCAGCATAGCCGACAGTGCGAAGCTTTGGGCCAGTGAGCTGATTTATAAGGTCAATGCCCCGACAGAGCAGGAAATTAGTCAGCTGCAAAAAGGCAGCACACTAGTGAGTTTTATCTGGCCAGCACAAAACCCGGATTTAGTGGCACGTCTTGCCACTGTGGGTGTGAATGTATTGGCGATGGATATGGTGCCACGTATTTCGCGTGCTCAGTCACTGGATGCGTTGTCCTCTATGTCGAATATTGCAGGTTACCGCGCTGTGATTGAAGCAGCCCATAGTTTTGGCCGTTTTTTAAGTGGTCAAATTACCGCCGCAGGTAAAGTGCAGCCCGCTAAAGTGCTGGTGATTGGTGCTGGTGTGGCCGGTCTTGCTGCTATTGGCGCAGCCCGTTCTTTGGGCTCTATAGTACGGGCTTTTGATACACGACTTGAAGTGGCTGAACAAATTGAGTCTTTAGGCGGTGAATTTTTAAAACTCGAATTTGCCGAAGATGGCTCCTCCTCCAGTGGCTACGCCAAAGTGATGTCGGATGAATTTATTGCCGCTGAAATGGCATTGTTTGCAGCTCAGGCCAAAGAAGTCGACATTATCATTACCACGGCGCTTATCCCAGGTAGACCTGCGCCAAAACTCATCACCAAAGAAATGGTCGACTCGATGAAACCTGGCTCTGTCATTGTTGATTTAGCAGCAGCTACTGGTGGTAACTGTGAATACACAGAGCCAGGTCAAATCACAGAGACGGCATCAGGCGTTAAAGTGATAGGCTATACCGACTTACCAGGCCGTTTAGCGGCCCAGTCCTCACAGCTTTATGGCACCAATCTGGTGAACTTAGCCAAATTGTTATGTAAAACCAAAGATGGTCAGATGGTGCTGGATATGCAGGATGTGATTATCCGCAACATGTCTGTGGTGCATCAGGGCGAAGTTACTTTTCCACCTCCTGCCATCAGCGTAACTGCCACAGCTAAACCTGTAGCTGCAGTTACAACGGCTCCGGCAGCACCGAAAAAACCCATTAACACTAACTGGTTTATAGGCATAGCCGCCTTGTTATTACTCTGGATAGGGTACTCAGCCCCCAGTGACTTTTTAGCGCACTTTACGGTGTTTTTATTATCCTGCGTGGTGGGGTTCTACCTGGTCTGGAACGTCACTCATGCGTTGCATACCCCTTTGATGTCAGTCACCAATGCGATTTCCGGCATTATCGTTCTGGGTGCTTTACTGCAAATCAGCAGCGACTCTTTGTTGGTGCAGGTACTGGCCTTTTTTGCCGTGCTGATAGCCAGTATCAATATAGTGGGTGGTTTTACCGTGACGCAGCGCATGCTGAAGATGTTTACTAAAGGCGGGGAGTAACAGCCATGACTCAAGGATTAATCACAGCAGCCTATATAGTGGCCGCCGCTTTTTTTATCGCAAGTTTAGCCGGTTTATCTCAGCAGGAAACCGCACGTCGTGGTAACTGGCTGGGTATTTTAGGCATGACCATCGCCCTATTAGCCACCATTGCCGGGGTCAGTATGGATGCCATGCTGCCTTTGCTGGTAGCTCTGGCTATAGGCGCGGCGATAGGCCTCCGACTGGCGCTTAAAGTTGAAATGACCCAAATGCCGGAATTAGTGGCTATTTTGCATAGTTTTGTCGGTTTAGCTGCTGTTTTGGTCGGTTACAATAGCTTTTTTGAGTTCGCAACCACAACAGGCGCAGAGCTCACAGTGCATTTAACCGAAGTGTTTTTGGGCGTATTTATAGGTGCAGTCACCTTTTCAGGTTCAGTGGTAGCTTTTGCCAAATTACGCGGCATCGCCAGCTCCAAGCCGTTGAATATTCCGCATAAACACAAACTGAACTTACTGGCCTTAGTCGCCTCCGCTGCACTGCTTGTTTATTTTGTCAGCTTCGAAGGTGGTGAAACAGCGCTGCTGATTATGACTCTGATTGCGTTGATCTTTGGTCTGCATCTGGTCGCCTCCATTGGCGGCGCCGATATGCCGGTAGTGGTGTCTATGCTGAACTCTTACTCAGGCTGGGCCGCAGCTGCTGCGGGTTTTATGCTCTCCAACGACTTGCTGATTGTCACTGGTGCTTTGGTGGGCTCCTCCGGCGCTATCTTGTCCTACATTATGTGTAAAGCGATGAACCGCTCTTTTATCTCCGTCATCGCCGGCGGTTTTGGTCAGGTCGATGCGAAACAAAGTTCGGGTGACGAAGAACAAGGCGAATACCGTGAAATCAATGCAGAAGATGTGGCAGATTTACTGAGAAACTCAAGCTCTGTGGTCATCACCCCAGGTTATGGGATGGCGGTCGCTCAGGCGCAGTATCCGGTAGCTGAGATTTGTCAGAAACTTAAAGCTCGTGGCATAAAAGTGCGTTTTGGTATTCACCCAGTGGCTGGTCGTATGCCAGGTCATATGAACGTACTGCTGGCTGAAGCCAAAGTGCCTTACGACATAGTGCTCGAAATGGATGAAATTAATGAAGACTTTTCCGACACCGATACTGTGCTGGTGATAGGTGCCAATGACACAGTCAACCCTGCAGCAGCTGAAGATCCAACCAGCCCTATCGCCGGTATGCCTGTGCTCGAAGTCTGGAAAGCACAAAACGTCATTGTATTTAAGCGATCCATGAACACAGGCTACTCGGGCGTAAATAACCCGCTGTTTTATAAAGATAATACTCAGATGTGTTTTGGCGATGCCAAAGCTACTGTGGATGCGATCTTAAAAGCGCTGTAGCTAAATATTTAGTCAAAAAACAAAAGTCCGTCTGACTAACCATCAGGCGGACTTTTTGTTTATCACCACAGCAGCTACTGAAGGTCACCCAACCATTGAGTGATAAAGTCTATAAAAGCTCTAAGCCTGCGCTGATAACGTAAATCCTGATGATAACCCAGCCAGATCTGTCGTGACGGCGGTGGGGTTGTTACAGTCAGTTGCTGCAATCCCTCAATTTGCTTCGCCATCCGCACTGGTAATACCGCAAGCCCAAGCCCGGCCAAACATAATCTGGCCTGTGCTTCTCTGCTATTGCTGCTAAAGGCTAGCTTTGCGCCGGGAAACTGAGTTTTAAGCCAGGCCACATCAGGCAAATCGCTAAAATGACTGTCCATACTAATCAGGCGCAGCTGCTCTGGAGTATTCAGCAAGCTAAGGTCAAAACCAGCAGCGGCATACAAGCCATAATCCAACTGCAGCAGTTTACGCTGTGCTATATCAGGTTCGTCAAAAGCTTGCAGCCGGAACACTAAATCAGCCTCACGCCGCGCCAGACTAAACAATCTGCTGTCGGTTAAAAGCTCTATGCTGACTTGCGGGTGCAACTGCAAAAAACCAGCACAGCAATCAGCCAATACATAATGACTAAACCAATCAAACGATGAAATACGCAACGTGCCTGTTAGCCTTTCTTCCTGCCCGGCTAACTGCCGCATCGCTGCATCAGCTTCTTCAGCCATACGTCTGGCTGCTGGCAATAAAGCAAGCCCAGCCTCGGTCAACAGAAAGCCCTCTGCTGTGCGCTGAAACAGCTTAAGACCCAGACTCAGCTCCAGACTTTGGATTCGCCGGCCTAAGGTGGGCTGAGTAAAACCTACAGCACGCGCAGCTGCTGTTAATGTGCCCTGCTCTGCCACCGCCAGAAATAAACGGATGTCGCTCCAGTCCAGATGATTCATAGCTGCCCTCTTAAGCTTCATTATGCATTTTCGCATGACATCAATGCATATTAGTTGATTTCAGTTCTTTTTGGCATAGGCAATACTGCAACTAGCCCCATAACGGGGCACCCACTAAATCACAGCAGAGGACATCAGCATGAGCACTCAACACAGTATGCAGGCGTTACAAATCACTGAAGCGAATGGCAGTTTCAAATTAACTGAACAAGCTATACCTCAACCAGGAATAGGTCAGGTTCTGGTGAAAGTGGCCGCGAGTGGCATCAACCCACTGGATTTAAAAATCAGAGCAGGACAAGCGGCTCATGCTAAACAGCCATTTCCCGCCGTATTGGGGATCGACATGGCAGGTGAAGTGGTCGCAACAGGTCCCGGTATCACTCACTTTGCCGTGGCAGATAGAGTCTATGGCATGACGGGAGGTGTGGCAGGTCAACAGGGCTCTTTGGCTCAGTATCAGTTAGTGGATGCAGACTTGCTGGCCAAAGCTCCGTCTAACATCAACCTGCGTCAAGCCGCTGCGATGCCTTTAGTGGTGATTACGGCATGGGAAGGTTTGATAGACAGAGCCAGAGTTGCAGCCGGGCATAAAGTATTGGTGCAAGGTGGCGCTGGTGGTGTAGGTCATGTAGCGGTTCAACTCGCCAAAGCCTTTGGTGCAGAAGTCTATGCCACGGCGTCAGCCAAAGATGCAGACTATATCCGTTCTTTGGGTGCTGTTTTTATTGATTATCAGCACACATCTGTAGAGCACTACCTGGCAGAACATACCGGCAATAAAGGCTTTGATATTGTATTTAATACCACTGGAGGAGTCAGTCTGGATCAGGCTTTTCAGTCGGTAAAAACCTATACGGGCCATGTGGTCAGTAGCCTCGGCTGGGGTACACATAGCATAGCGCCTTTATCATTCAGAGCGGCCAGCTACTCTGGTGTTTTCACCTTAATGCCACTATTAACGGGTCAAAGCAGAGCACATCACGGCAACATTCTGCGTCAGGCCTGTCAACTGACTGAACAAGGGCTGTTAACTATACGGCTTGACCCACAGGAGTTTGACTTTGACAGCATAGAGCAGGCTTATGAAAAAGTAGCAACTGCACGCAACAGAGGCAAAGTTGTAGTCACTGTAGAAGCTTGATAAACAACTCAGGGAGTTAACCACCAACTGGTATCTATCGGAGCTGTGCCTGCGGGCACAGCCGGATTATTCAGATAAATCATGGTTCTGCTGTTTAAATTAGCTTTCTTAATAGTGTCGGCATAATAACTCAGGAATAAGGCTTTATAGGAGCCATCCTGCATGGCTATCTTCAGGCCTTTTTCCACCAAAGCAGCTAATTCAGGCCTGTGTTTACCAACAAAAAAATACACTGGGTGCGGGTAAAACAACATCACATTGTCGGCTATCACCAGTTGATCGGAGTGCTGCGCCAACTCAGACCAGACTTCGTTTACACCTCTGGAGAAATAGTCGAATCTTTCGTGCTTTAACATTTCAAATAAGGCGTCATAACTGGTGGTACTGACCACTTTTAAACCATTGGCCTTAAACACACCAAAATCGCTCCAGTGCACGTTATGACCTGCCACATAAGGTTTCAAATCCTGCAGGTTTTTTATCTGTTTAAACTTTTCATTATTTTTGTGCTTAATCAGCAGCAAACGCAATCCGAGCAAGCCCCGGTAAATGTGCTCTTTAATAGGGATCATAGTTCGTTCGCGTGTTGCAGAAGTGGAGATAAACAGCATATCTAATTCACCATCCATCACCATTTTTTCTACCCTGCCCTCTGTTAAAACCTCATTCGATTTCACGGCAATAATTTGATAAGGCGTGCCATTTTTTGACAGCACCAGTTCCAATAGTTTTAAGGCAAAATCATGGCGGGGCTGCAAATGATAATGCCGGATCCTGATCACTTCTTCAGCCCTCGACTGTGCAGGAAACAACATCAGAGCACACAAGATCAGACAACTCATCATAAATGACATGGTGAAACCAAAAGATGC
>NZ_JAJOYT010000023.1 GCF_021290965.1 Rheinheimera faecalis
TTTAAAGTGGGTATCCCGGATATTTATACTTGATTTCCACAACCTCCATAGATACGAACTATATGAGCTGGACGTTAATTTGAAATCACAATTATGTTTCTAGAGTTATCGAAAATTGCAAATTGTCCACCCCAGGGTCTGTCATATAAGTCGGTAATATTTAAAGATGACTGTTGAGCCGAACTATATGCCATTTCAATCATTTCATAGGTCTCACACCTTAATCTTATTTCATAGCCAATAGACTCTTCAAAGTTACTTACCGCTGTAACATGTGGCTGTTCAATAATGATGTCTATTTGCGAGAGCCATTCAACAGGTCTAATAGTTATTAGTCTTGCCCCTCCAGCACCGCAGACATCATCTACGAGGCTGAATAAAGATGTCTGCTGCAGAGCACGATAATAATTTTCAGAATCAATTTTTCTAATTTTTACAGATGCATTCATAATCTACTCCAAATTACTGTCCAGCACGTTTCCAAGAGATCTGCTTTGGTTTGACACCTAACGCTCTTAATACATCCAGCTCAGCTTTATACCAATCGCTACTGACGGATAACCTGTCTGGAGCTTTTGTTCCTATAGTTTTAAACTCATAGCCTTCATTGTGTAATCGCTTAATTACATGTTTGTTGAAGTCAATTGACATTTCATGCATTGCTTCGAAACCTGGTTTAACTTTGTTAGTCAACGGATCATATGTATCCATGAACTTCATGTTGTCGGGCCAAATTTCGAGGATTTGCACAGCATTGTTATTTGCCTTCGCAGCCTTTACCACTTCCCGTTGCCCTTCACCTAGCATAAACACTTTAGGTCTACCAGATGACGCTAACTCTTCAAATCTGACACTGAGATATGAGTCAACCATCTCTGGTCTAAATAGTCTTCCAGTTGAGGTTTGCGCTGCATCCGAATACCCCTGCACCCGCTCAGTCAAGCGTTCCATCTTAACCACTTCAGCTGCTTTGCCAGCAAAAGGCACCATGGAAGCGACGCTCAGTCCTGCACCGACATAGTCACCGCTATAAGCTGAAATGCCCGCACTCCCCAGCTCCGCGACTTGGGATAGCAGAGGGATTTCAGTCATCCCAACCACGTCCAGACCCAGCTGTACTTTCTCCAGCGTTGTCATCCTTGCGCGAGCCTGGTCCGCCAGCCAGGTTTGTTTGTTCATCGCATCTAACTGCCGCGTCGTCTGTAATTGTTGCTGTTGTTGAGCTATCCGGCCCCGATTAAGTGTCATGTAGTGCGCTTCGCTTCGCGCCATACCTTGCTGATAAGCCATGCTCTGTGCAGCAGGCGTATCGGCCAGTTCCTGTGCTTTTGAGCTTTGCTGCTGCATAAAATTAAGATTCAGCATTCGGCCTGCATCAGTATCCATCAGATGACCAAACTCGTTTAGTAAACTGTTACGTGCGGTACTCAAATTTTGATAGGTATCCATCTGAGAGGCATCACCACGCCACAGCGTGTTGCCATCCCCTACCCGTAGTTCGTTATCGTTTAAACCAATGGATAGTCCGCCAAGGCTCTGCCCTGTTTCCTGAATAACTTTGCGTGCAAGCTCAGGACTCACCACACCTGATTTTTCTGCCTGTGCAAGTTCGTGCTGGGTTTGCTTACTCAGTTCTCCCGGTTTACTGCTTAAACCACTGACTAGCGAGTTCCCCAACGCATTGCCAAAGGCATCGGATAAAACTAAGCCCCGGTGAAGGGACTTAACATTCAGTAGGCTCTTAAGATTACGAATAAATAATATTCAGAACAACAACACAAAACAGAAGATTAGCGAGAATTAATGGAGATGCTTTTAATTTTGAAGATTCAGAAAAAAAAGGGATTGCCTTTAATCTTGCTTCAATCTCCTCAAATGTAAGGCCGACTCTACAAACCAAGTATGTTAGTAAGCAAGAAACGAAAATACCCAATAGAACGTAATAATTAACATTACCTCGAAAATTAAAAAGTTCTTCTCTAATTCCGTCATCAATAAACGGCCAAAATTTATTTACGGCTCCTATTACTACCGATGCAGGCCAAACCATTACAGAGCTAACTGTCGCAACAAAGCCAAACCAAGGATCACGTCTTTTTCGCCGTTCATCCCAGCTAAAAACAAAATAAAAATAGAGATAATAACTTCGTATCCAACCAAACAACTTCAACATAACAACATTCCATCTAACATATTTAATGCGCCCATCACTGGGCGCTAGTAACCAGTAACTTAACGACGACCTCTGGGTGTAACTGGAGTTTGTGGTTGAGCTTCAGGTCTGAGTTTCACACCTCTTGGCCCGACACCAGTTTCAACGGTTCTGTTAATTCCGTCCTGTGTTTTATCTACCATGTAAAAACCAGCTTTTTCCCAACCATTCACCATTTCTCCAGTACTTTGTCCATAGCGGACTTTGTATTCAGGCGTTACCGACAAGGTTAAATCAGTCACCGTATATGCCGCACCTGGCAGTCCCCCAACGATGGCAAAACCTATATCAACACCAACCTTACCCCAATGGCTAATTAGGCAACCTGAATTTGCTGACCAGTTATGCCCCGCGCCGTCGTTCTGGAGCCAAGTGTAGTCAGTTGCTTGGAGTGCTGACACCACAGGTCCTCCCCATTTGAGAAATGGCTCTGCTTTGCTCATAAAGCTTGTATCCAGCAAATCAACAGCTCCATAACCTGCGGTCATTCGACTGGTATCGCCAAAGGCGAGATAATGATTGGTTGACTGCAATACCCGGCCATCAACACTTGAAGCTAAGGAGGAATGACTTCCTAAACCTAATTGTTGCATTACAGAATCAACATTTGACAGAGCAGGTCGCGAAGCTAGTTCGTAACCAATTCCAAAGTTCAGTTTTCCCAGACCATCAAGCCCAGCCTTCGCAGTGCCAAGATATTGCCCTACGCTACTTGCGCCTTCTAAGGCGCCGGTTGCGCCAGATGGTTTAGATTGTTTTCTGGCATGATTTGGAGACGTAGAATCAGGTTGTCCTTGGTTTTCTGGTGAAATAAACATTCCTCGAGACATCGCGGACATCTCCTGCTCGACAATCGCCCCAATCAAACCTTCGTTGATTAAACCAGATTGTCCGGAATCATAACTCCAACCATAAAGACCCTGTTGCTGAGCTGACTTCATTGCAAATTCAATGTCGTCAACCCGCCACTGCTCATGCTGAGCGCGCTCTGTACGAAGGTTATCGGCACTATGACTGATAGCCGTTGGCTCACCATTTTCATCAACACCGGCCACATATCCTTTTTGGCCATCGGTGGTTATTTCATCACCTACCTTATAACCATTAGGCTTGCTTAAACCACTGACTAGTGAGTTCCCTATCGCATTGCCAAAGGCATCAAGTAAAAATCTGCTTATTAATTGTTATTTATACAGATAGTTCAGAACAATTAAGCTAAACGCAATATTAAACATCCACAGCAAAAAAAACTTCCAGAGCTTACGTTCAGCAAAATAAGGGATTTTCGCTAATCTGGGTTCAATATCAGCAAACTTAATCCCTGCGCAACAAACCAAATAGGTCAGCAAACACGAAACAAAAGCTCCGAGTAAAACAATGTGATTCACACTACCCCGGAAATTAAACAAATGCTCGCGCATGCTGTCATCAAGGAAATAATGCCACTTGTTGAAAGCACCAAGGACCGCTCCAGCTGGTAGTACCATAATCAGACCGACCATTGCCATAAAGCCCTGCACAGCATCATGTTCTTTTCGCTTCACATTCCAACTCATAAAGTAATAGCCGTATAAATAATAGCTGCGGACCCAGCTTAACCACTTAAACATATGTAAACTCCAAAACAAGGGCGCTCATTACTGAGCGCCAGATTGATTACCGATTATTTGCGGCCTCTGGGTGTCACTGGCGCGGGATCAGGCGCAGGACTTAACTTAACACCTCTTGGCCCAACGCCAGTTTCAACAGCTTTGTTAATCCCTACCTGCGTGTTATCAAGCATGTAGAAACCTGCCTTTTCCCAGCCATTCACCATCTGACCACTGCTTTCACCGTACCGGATTTGGTATTGCGGTGTCACTGACAATGCCAAATCAGACACCGAATATACTGCCGCGGTCCCTGCACCAATAGGACCTAAAACAGATACTGCGGCAAAACCGCTATCCACACCAAACTTCGCCCAGTGGCTGGCCATACCGCCAAAGTTATTTTCCCATGTATGACCAGCGCCATTATTCTGGAAGACGGAGTAGTCTAATGCCTGAAGACCACTCGCTAAAGGCCCGGCGAAAGTTAGCGCACTCCCGAGCCACCCTACAGGCTTAGTATTCAGCACATCCGTCAAACCAAAGCTGTTCGCCATATTCGCTGTGCTACCAAAACTAAAGTAATGGGTCGAATTGGCTGCCTGGGTCAGCCGACTGCCATCAATACTTACCGTCAATGATGAGTATTGACTCAGGCCGAGTTGTTGCATGACAGAACCCACACCACCCGGTTTGGCCTGAGCAACTAAGCCCAAACCATAACCTTGGCTTGCTAGCCCTAAGCCCTTTGCGCCAAGCAAGCCATTGCCCAGGTACTGGATTTCTCTGCTTCTGTCACCCAGCCACTTAGTCCAATCTGACTCGACAGATGCAAGTTGGTTGTTGCCGGAAGTGAGACCCTGCTGGTTTTGCCCATTGCTGAACAATCCCTGCCGCATCTTTTGCATTTCGTCGTTGATAATACCGCCAATCAATCCCTCGTTGATTAAACCAGATTGTCCGGAATCATAACTCCAACCGAAAAAGCCCTGTTGCTGAGTTGACTTCATTGCAAATTCAATGTCGTCAACCCGCCACTGTTCATGCTGAGCGCGCTCTGTACGAAGGTTATCGGCACTATGACTGATAGCTGTTGGTTCACCATTTTCATCAACACCGGCCACATATCCTTTTTGGCCATCGGTGGTTATTTCATCACCTACCTGATAACCATTAGGCTTGCTTAAACCACTGACTAGCGAGTTCCCCAACGCATTGCCAAACGCATCCACCGCCACGG
>NZ_JAJOYT010000024.1 GCF_021290965.1 Rheinheimera faecalis
GGCAAATCCAGGAGCGCTGGGACGAAAACTCAGTGGACTTCAGGATGGAAAATCCAGCATACCGGGCTGCAGAGCCGCTGTTGGAGCTTTCAGATTATCATAAAGCGCGAATTGACATTGCGACAGTGAATGCCGGAGTTCCAACTCAGCATAAAGCACTTGCTATCTATGGAGACTTGTATTTGTCTGCATTTGCGACACTATCTAATTCACCAGAACTAGAAGAAGTGTCCAACCTTCTCCATAATTTTAGAACTGGTGATGGCCCTGCTGAAGCTGTGTATTATGAAAACTCGCCATTAACTAAAAGCATGATGTCAACTGATGCTCTTGAATTAAACTGGCAAAAATATTTGGAGAAAAATCATAGCAAGTTAAAGGCCAGTGAGTATGCGGAATATACTGGTGGTATTGGTTCATGGAGTTTTAATACACCGAAGGGTTTAGACGCCATTTTTGATGCGACCTTTTCAAATGATAATAAATTTGCTACGTCGATTCCTTCGTACATCGCAGGAAAGCTTGATATAGATCCTACAAGACATTTTGTAGGCTCCCATACAATTAACATTTATGACAACGGCGATCGCTCAGCTACTATTGAGATTATCAATAAAACATCAATAGAGTCATATACTCGTAACATAGCTACAGGAAAGGCTGTCGAAGCCTCTTTTTCAAGGGTGGAAAATAATTACGGTTTGAAAACGCCATACGGCACAATAACACAGACATTTATTTCGACACGAAATTATCCGGATTGGGTATTCAAAAATGATAAATAAACGTTCAATTGATTTTACTGTAGGGGTTTTACTTGCTTTAGTAGTGTCCTCGTGTGGTGAGCGTGATCCACGATACTATGTTATCGATGAGGCTCCCCTATTAACAAAACCAGAGCATATAGTGGGTTGTTATGGTGATGAATTACCGGAGTTATGTTTAAAGTCGGATGCATCCTTCCACTACAATTCTTCCAAAAATAAAGTGTCGAATCGTACCGGAACTTGGGAACTTACAGACACAACATTAAAGTTATCTTCCGGAGAGTATGTCTACTATATGCAAGTTTTAGGTACGTCTGCTGGTTACCTGCTGATGCCAGAATCCGATCCACAAGCAGATCCTGACACTTGGAATTGGGACTCAACTTTACCCTCGCTATCGAAGGTAGATAAAAACTAAGTCAGGGTAGTTCTGAGCATGATTAATGCCCCTAAATTAAGGTAGGGGCTTTGTCGTGCTCGATGCCTTTGGCAATGCGATAGGGAATTCGATTGTTGCTTCCATGATGCCAGCGACACCGGAGCAGGCCGCTAAAACAGCCAGGGAGGCAGGCAAGCAGGCAGTGCTCAATGGTGCAACACCACAAGAAGCCAAAGCCATTGAACTACAAACCTATGCCAGAGAATCAGGTGGAACTGTAGAAGCCGCAGGCCATGTGCGGACAGGCACAGGCAGTTTTGCACATGATGACAACGAAGGGTTCTGGTTATCCAACGGCTCAGAACGCGCTTTCATTGGTTATGGTGCATCACAGAGTGATGTGTCTGACTTCCTTGGCAACAGTGCTGCACGGGATCTAGGCATGAGCTATGCGGCACAGGTGATGGGTATCCGGCATGGAGCCAATACTGCTTTCACTGATGGAATGAATCGTGGTTTTGAAAACTCGGTACGACCCGGTGTCGTTGCGCAACAACGACAACAGAGACAAGTGTCCAACCAACTAGATGCTATTAATCGAACTATTTATGAAGACATGCGGTCAGGCTGGTTCAATAAAGCAAAGAATGTCACTGAGGCGAGTTGGAATCTATTATCTCGGACAGGTGACGTATCTAATTTAGATAGCGCTCCGTTATGGAAAGGATTGGCTGGGCATGGTGATATGGAATTTAGACAAGATATGTCCACTGTGCTGACGTTAGGTGCAAATAAAGACCCTAGGTACATGCGCTGGTTATCGCAGGTTGATGTATCTCAGTTAAACCAAATGTCCCCTGAAAAACGAGCTGGGACCATGTTTGATATGTGGGCTACTGGTGTTCACCCAAGTAACCCAACGTTCTCTGATGGTTCACCAGTTGTGGAGTCATTGCGAAATACCAATGCTGTAAATACAGCAATCACGCTGCATACAAATAAACCTGAGAATCTAAAGTTTATTTCGGATTTCAACAGTTCAGGCGTATTAGGTGTCCAAGATCCAACAACTAACGTAAGAGGATATTGGTGGAGGCCAATCAAAGATCCTTTTGATAGCCTTGGTTGGAATGCAATGATGGATGCGACTTTTCCTAAAGTCGATTGGGAACAACACTACATAGGCAGCTGGACAATTGATAAGGTTGAGTATAAAACAGGTACTAAGATAGGTATTTCTGGGCACAATGATACTAGTTGGAGATCTTTAATGTATGGAGTGCCAGATTCATATGCAACGCCGGGTCCATTACAAACAATTAACTGGAAATATGAGTGGAGCGAAAGTGAAAATAAATATAAATAGGGTTTTGTTGCTCATTATATTTTTAGTGAGTGCTACATCATGCATTAAGCAGGCTCCTGAAAATGTTGAGATGAATATGTTAGCTGGACGTTACATAAGTGAGAAGTACGATTCTGAAACGCTTGAGTTGTGGGATAGTATGTTGTTTGAACACGAGTTTAAAGGTTTGGATGGTCGTATGGTGAAAGATTCGGGTAGTTTTAGCTCACCGTTGAAAGTGGATGATGTTTGGTTTCTTGGGATGAAAGGTTTTTATTCAAAATACAGTTTTGATGCAGGTGAGTTGGAGGAACCTGACAACTCATTCACCTTTGAGATATATAAGAAAAACGGTGGCATAATGTTGTGTCACATCGAAGACTCAGATAACTCAAATTGTTTTATAAAAGAATGAGTTAATTTGAAAAGCATCTAGTTTGCGTAGCCCCTTCACCGGGGCTTAGTTTTACCCGATGCCTTTGGCAATGCGTTAGGGAACTCACTAGTCAGTGGTTTAAGCAAGCCTAATGGTTATCAGGTAGGTGATGAAATCACCACCGATGGACAGAAAGGTTATGTCGCTGGTGTAGATGAACACGGCCAACCAACATCAATCAGTCACAGTGCCGATAATCTGCGGGTAGAAAGAGAGCAGAATGCAGCTTGGGTTCGTGACTATGGTGTGCAGGACTATATCAGAAGCATGGAGTCAAGTTCCGATACGAATTATAGTCATTCTTTTGGTTCTGACATTGCAATGAACCTGAATCCAATTTTTGGTCAACCTGACGGCGTGCAAACTCGTGGCTTTATGGGCCAGCAGTTGGACAGCTTTAGTCAGTGGCGTAAAGGAGTATTTAATTCATACGAAGATCTTGCGATTTCCAGTGGCGGCGGATTCGGCACCGCAGCAGTAGCTTTCCTTGAAACTCCAACCAGACTGGGTCTTGGTGTAATTGAAGGGGGGCTGTCATTAGCTGGGTTAGCCTTTGATTCAAGTGTCCGGCAGGATGCGTTCAATGGAATCAGTTATCTTTATGATAATTATGATGTGGTGATACCTAGCGCTGTTGACGGATGGTTAGATAAGTCTTGGGATAGACAACTTAGTGACATGTTTGTCATGGGTGGTGAAGTTTTACTTGGTGGCGCTTCAGGTAAGTTTGCATACCAGTCAGGAGTGTACGGGGGAAGTTTAGCTTATCGTGGCATTGATAGCATTGGAAACGGATTATCTGATGCTATTTTTGAAACTTTGCATAACACACCATCAACAAGATTGTTAAATAGTCAGCTTGATTCATATGCAGTTGGTTCTGCCAGAACGGATCAATTAACTTGGGGATATCTACCTGATGAGTGGTCAATGACAGATCTTTCCGCTGGTTCAACCGTATTAGGTGGCTTACCTGGACAGTCTGCGTATTACACAACCCATAGTACTTTAGATGCAGCAGGAATAAGTCGAGAAGCCCTTTTTAATAGCTTACAAGTTCTTCCTCATAAAGAGTTTGGTTATAGACCGAAAATTGGTATTTACGAAGTTCAACAATCTATCCGTGTGCCGTTTGGGACAGCAAAAGCTAATCCAAACTTGGGGGGCGGTAATGGTGAGCAGTACTTCATTCAAAATTACCAAAAATATTTAAAGTTAGTCGGCGAAATAGGTTTAGGTAAGTAACATGAATTTATTGTGTGAGCATATTCAAATAGTTGTTGATATATCGAAAAAATATGGCGTAGATGTTATAGAGATCTCAGAGGGGTGGACAAATATTAAACAAGTAGTCCATATGCAGTCGGGGTTAACATCTGAATTAAAAAAGGAGATTGAGGAAAAACAGCCAAGTCTGCGTTATTGGAGTTCTCCAAAGACACCTCATAATGCCGCGGACGAAGGGTTCACATGTGATGTATGTAAAGTAGGAATAACCTATCCAGAATAAGAAATGGGCGTTCCGTTCATGCCGTTGCCACTACATACTGCTCACAGTTGCTGGAGAAGCGCCGGCAGCTGGAGTTTGATGAGGCGGGAGAATTTCGAAGAACGGAGCAGGGCGAACAACGGGCGCCGGACTTTACACACTATGGAGGCAGCAGCGCAGCGCACTACAGCTATGGCGGTGGTGGCACCTATCTGGGAGAGTTTAAAGAAGACGGCAGTATAAATATCCGGGATACGCACTTTAAGG
>NZ_JAJOYT010000025.1 GCF_021290965.1 Rheinheimera faecalis
TGCATTGTAATGCTATTTTGTGTCTAGGAAACTCTGGTCGATTCAATCCTGCTGCTCCAGTGTCTCCAGTGGACGATCAAATTCAGCTAATAGCCTGGTGGCAATTTGGATAAAGCGCGGATCTCTGGTGACTCCACCTTGCAAAAAAGGCAGGCTGACACCTTGCAGAATATTCTGCACATCAACGGGATTGATACTGATGGCTCTATACGCAAAGGGGCTATCGGTTCCAGCCTGGCCGTCGTGGGTTTCGTCTGGGTGCAATATCACCACCTCACCGGGCAGCGAATGGCGTAGTTCACCACGATAATTAAAGCTTTGTACGCCTGCTGTAGTTAACGCCAGAGTGTAAGTGTCATGACTATGTGGCGCATAAGCAAGGCCGCTAAAACAGGCTTCGATGCGTTCTGTTTCACCTGCTGCTCTTTTTACCCAGTTGTTGCTATCAGTGCGCTGTTTACCCATCCTTGCGGTACTCCTGAATTTATCCATTTCATGCCAGACCAAAGCAGATCTTAGTCTCTGCATCAAAGCGCAATATCGTTCAATAACACACTAGCTGACCTGGCTACTATATCCCAGAAATTTCATTGGGTTATAGTATCTGACTAAAAATTACCCAGGCGTCATAACACTACCTTAGGTTTATCGCAGCGGTAGCTATCAATACAAAAATCAGAGTGTCGTCAAACATCGGGGAAATAAAATTATATGAACGGAATCAAGAGGTTTTTACTTTGGATGCTGGCGATCATCACACTGGTTGCGGTATCGGCTATTGTGGCTGGTTTTTCATTTCGGGCCGGCCTTGGTTCACCCACTGAGCCTTTCGAGGCAAAAGCTGTATATGCGCCCAATGGCGTGGTTTCGACCAGCCAGCCCTTAGCTAGTCAGGCAGGTCTTACTGTACTGAAAAATGGCGGCAATGCAGTTGATGCTGCAGTCACAGCAGCGGCGGTTTTAAGTGTGGTCGAACCTTATATGACTGGCATTGGTGGCGACATGTTCGCCATGCTGTGGTTGGAAAAAGAGCAACGATTGGTTGGAATTAATGGCAGTGGTCATGCAGGTGCCTTGATGACGTTTGAAAAAATGGCTGATCGCAGACGTGTGCCAGATGAAGGCCCGGAGTCTATTACATTACCAGGCGCATTATCTGGCTGGGCAAAACTATTAGAAGCGCATGGCAGCATAACCTTAGCTGAAGCATTGGCACCGGCCATAGAGCTTGCAGAAAAGGGCTTTCTTATCTCGGACACCACCGCCACTGAATGGGGTTTATTCGAAAGCAAGATCAATTGGGATCAAGGTTCAAGAGCCACTTTTTTAATGGGTGGCGCCAGAACACCCAAAGCCGGTGAATGGTTTACTAACCCTGATTATGCCAACACTTTAAAACTCATTGCTGAGCAAGGCCCGCAAGTGCTGTACGGCGGCGAGCTGGGTCAAAAAATTGCGACACGAGTGCAGGAACTAGGTGGCTTTTTAACCCAGGATGACTTTGCTAACTACAGCGCAGAGTGGGTAGAACCTCTCTCGGTTTCGTTTAAAGAGTATCGGCTGTGGGAATTACCGCCCAATGGCCAGGGCATTGCTGCCTTAGAAATGCTGAAGATATTAGAACCTTTTGATTTAGCTGGTATGAAGCACAATTCTGCAGACTATCTACATCATTTGATTGAAGCGAAAAAACTGGCTTATGCCGATCTGGAACTTTTTGTCGGTGACCCCGAATTTATGCAGATCACACCACAACAGTTACTGTCAGATCAGGTGATTGCCAAGCGTCGTGCGCAAATTAACGCAGACAAAGCTATGGAAAGGGCCGATCCTGAACCCTCGTTAACCACCAGCGAAACCACTTATTTGAGCGTTGCAGATAGCCAAGGCAATATGGTGTCTTTTATCAATAGCTTAGCAGGTTCTTTTGGTTCAGGAATTGTGGTACCTGGCACTGGTTTTGCGCTGCAAAACCGCGGAGTAGGCTTGTCAGTGCAGCCTGACAGAGCCAATACAGTAGCGCCAGGCAGACGCCCATTTCATACCATTATCCCGGGTTTTGTGACCAAGGCAGACGCACAAGGCAAGCAACAACCCTGGTTAAGTTTTGGTATTGTCGGCGGGCCACAGCAGCCACAAGCTCATGTGCAAGTGATGCTGAACATGGTGTTGTTTGATATGGATGTGCAACAAGCTATGGACGCACCAAGGTTCCGGCACTGGGAAGATAACAATGTGAGTTTTGAGCAAGGCATATCTCAAGACACAGTAGATGAATTATTTTCGATGGGGCATGCACCACAAAATCCAATTATGGCCACAGCGCAAAGCGTGTTTCTTGGCAATAGCAGAGGCCTGATATTTGGTAGTGGCCAGGCGGTGATGAAATTAGACAAAGGTTATGTGGCAGGGTCTGATTCCAGACGAGACGGCGTTGCAGCGGCACACTAAAACAAAAAGAAAGTGGTGTAGCAGTTACTGCGTACCGCTTCTTTCAACCTCATATTGCCCATGGGAGCAAAATGAAACTTCTGTATAAAATCGTATTTGCAGTGCTCACTTTATTGGTCGTGCTTTATTATTCAAGTTTCTATGTGTTACCCAGTATCACCATCGTAAACAGTTCGGCAGTTGGAGTAGATCAGGCTGAAATTGATTTGCCCGCTAGCCATTTAGATTTTGGTTCTATTGCCAGCGGCTCAGGCAATGCACTTCATTATTCGTTGACGCAACCAAAGGATGGTGTTTACCGCTATACAATCAAATTTACCGATGCTGTTGAAACTCATGGCAGTTGCGGGTACGTTACTGATAACGAATTCAATAAGCGTGTTGTTATTTCTATAAAAAGTGACCATCAGGTCAGCTGTGAACAGCGATAGAACAAGTTAAATAAGCAGGGCAAATACTTCCTGGTGTTGTTACCAGGTTGCAAATTTTAGCCGGGATAGTTAGTGGCTTGGGACTTTAGATGTTAAGGACAACATATGGATTTTCTGAATCGCCACCTTTGGCTGAAAAAGACATGGATGTTACTCGCTATTTTTGTAGACGCACCCTTTGCAGGTTATTTATTGCTGTCTTTATTCATAGTGGGGGCGAAATATGCCTAGTGGCGCTGTAGGTTGTACCGTATCGGCCTCCGCTGCGCTTGAACCCCAGTGGAGGGAGCACTTCACAGTTAGTGGTGGTGCATGGCTACTTCCTTACATTGAGGCGCGAGTAGCAGGCAGACAATTCCCACGCGAGGAAATGCTCGAAAAATTTAGAGTACTCCACCAAAAAGCACCTGATAGCTACGAGTCAACATGCGTCCGTGGCTGATTGCATTCACTTTGGCTGGTGTTTTTATACTGCTGCTTGGGCTGCCGTTTGTGCTGCTGCCAAAAGGTTTGTACTGGTTGTTGGCCGCTATCTTGTGGCTACCCTTTATATCTGTACTTGAAAGTTTGTTGTTAACACCACTTTATGCACTGATCAGGCGTTTTACCTATTACTCGCCTCTGTTGCTTGCCACAGCATCGCCACAAGGTATCGATCTGCACGCGGGAACTTTATACGACTACCTAACGCATCTGCGCTGGCGTGATCGTGGTGCGCGGGCACAGCGACAGGTCGTGCGGCATATTTTGCAGGGATTATTGGCTATTTGCGACGCAGTAGCAGAGGGACGATTAAGTGGGCACACTGAAATTACCGCAACATCCTACTTTTTTAGTAACAATTCCGCAGAAAAACTAGGTTTTGTAGCTGGCAAGGCGTTTTCGGGGCAAAAATTAAATCTGCTGATGGTATTCCTGAGTCTGGCGTTACGATTAAGCTTTATAAGAGGGCGCTGGTGCTGGCCTGATCTTAAACAAAGTAAGAGTATTCAAACTACTGCAGGTGAGTTGCTTCTGCACAGAGCTATGATAGTGAAAATGCTTGTCCGTATGCAGCGGGGCGATACAAGTAGAGGTTAAGAGCGTGTGGTCAAATAAGGTTTTTTGAGTCAATTGGCATGTGGCTACACCAGTCGCAAGATCCTGTTTTCTGGTGAATAGGGCACTAAGTCTTTAATCGGGTTATGTAATGAATATAGAGAATGTAGAAAAAGCCGATCACCTCAAGTTGTTGGAGATTTGGGAAGCATCGGTCAGAGCCACCCATGATTTTCTGAAAGAGGAGGATCTGCAGGAATTAAAACCTCTTATTCTTGAGCAGTATTTTGATGCCGTTGACTTAAGATGTGCTAAAAACAGCAAAGGTGAAATACTGGGATTTTGTGGTGTGCATGACGGTGCTATTGAAATGCTGTTTATCTCACCTGATGCGCGTGGCAGAGGGGTTGGGTCATTATTAGCTACCCATGCAATCAAAAAGCAAGGCGCAACCAAGGTTGATGTGAATGAACAGAATGAGCAAGCCAAAGGTTTTTACCTGCATATTGGTTTTTCGGTTATAGGCCGCTCAGCAGTTGATGGTCAGGGTAAAGCTTATCCTTTGTTGCATCTGGCACTTTAAATAGTTGATGAGGGTTAGAGCTGAGGTTTTGATCCTTTGATCTGTCGTTAAAGAAAGTTTTGCTCCCGTTTTTCCCCGTCTCTTGTTAAAGGAGAACTAAATGAAGT
>NZ_JAJOYT010000026.1 GCF_021290965.1 Rheinheimera faecalis
AGTGGCGGTGGATGCCTTTGGCAATGCGATAGGGAATAGTATTGTTGCCGGCCTGAGTACGAAATCTGGCCCAGCTGCTGAAAATGGCAAGTTATCCGCCAAAGAGCAAGCTGAGCTTGATAAGAAAATGGTAGCGATGGATAAACAAATCCAAGCCAAACTCAATGGTCAGTCTGGAGCTAATGAACCTGTAATCCAAATGCAGTCACAAAATGGCGTGTTGGTGCCGCAAGGCAGTAATCCAGTTGAGATTTTTGATTGGTATCAGGAAAACGGTTTCTTAGAAAGCATGGGTGATAAGCAATATCACCAGTTGGCAGTAGCAGCGAATGCTTACGAAGATAAGTCAATGGCTCGAATTCAAGCGAGTATGGATTATTCGCAGATGCTGCAGCAAGACTTGAAGTACAAGCAGTTCAGTGTTGATGCTTCTGCCTATCGCTTGGCTCAGTCGGCGCAAGAGATGAAGTACTATGCGTTGGGCGGTTGGGAGCAAGGTAGCAATAATAGAAGTTTAGTTCCTATAACTTCAGAACTGAAACTTAACCCTAATCCAATGAAACAGTCAGAAGATTTAAGCTTATGGGGAGATGTTTCAACAGCTGCGGGCTATGCAGGAGCGTATTTTGAAGGGCTGGATCAAGCAGTAATTGGTACTGGTAAGTCGAAAGCGATAGGTGTTTTGCAAAATGCCGGTGCGCTTTGGGCAGGTAAACAAACTCAAATTGCCACAGCCAAAGGAATTGAAGGAGCGATGAGTGTAAGTAGTGCCACTGCAAAATCGACACAACAAGCAGCACGCTTTGCAACTGCAGCGAAAATGACCGGTCCTCTGGCATTGGCAGCTGGTGGTGTTGAAGTGTTCGCGGACACAATGGCTGCGCCTGAAGGGCAAGGTATTAAGTATGGTGTTGCGAGTGCAGGAGCTTTAGTCGCTGGAACCCTTGGGACGTCATTAGCGTATTATGCAGGTGTTACAGGCACTATGTTACTCTTCGCTAATCCTATTGGTGCCGTTGTTGTTGGGGGGGCATTAGCATTTGGTGCTGCATGGTCATGGAATGAATACGCATCTGGTGATGTCAAAGCGTTCTTCAGAGGAGAACCGATGAACTAACCGTAGTGCACGGTATTGATGACTATTATCTGTGTTATAAGATCACCCGCCTGCGCGGGTGATCTTATTTATAACGAATCCAAAACCACAAGTTTGCCCGGCGATTAGTATCGTATCTCCCGCTTTTATACCTTCAGAATCAAGACTAGGTTTTTTCCATTTAAACGATTCGGAATAATTGTCATTTTTAAAATCGACATAGAGTCGAACAAATACACCGGGTGTTCTACCGGTATTATTGATATCTGTGATAACTGCAGTTCTTGAAAAATGTTTTGCTGCAAAAATGTCACATGGTACTGCTGGAGGGACGGTTAAGATAAAGCCGATGAATAATGAGAACGCGGGAATTAATATGATACTCGCTATACATATTGAAATTTTTTTTCTTTTTGTTGCAGCCCCCTGGTAGTTGTTTTGCCAGTCGCTTTTTCCATTGTCATTTTTCTTTATAAATCCAAAATAAATAACTAAAACCAATATGGACAACGATGTTAGTGCTACCGTGACATTAAATAAATTTTTTTCATAGAAAAAAGCGATATTTGATGCTCTGTGTAGCAGAAATCCCAATAGGCTGAGTGTCAGACCTGTGGTCAAGATCCAGATGTTTTGCTTTTTATTCATATAACTTCCCAGATATAAAAATCGTTAACCGATCTTCTTTAGTCACCTAATTCCGTTTGAGGATAATGCTTCCCATTGAGTACTTTGCACTCTTTGTAATCAGGCAGAGTATTCAAATTGTAGCCGCAGCTTATAAACCGAATCCGATTGTCGGCTCAAAATAAACTTGCCATAGTGGTATGTCATGGTTTGAGCATCGACATCATTGCTGAAGATTGAGCTTTTGCTTCATCATAACGGGTGATGTGATATACATGCAACGCAGTGTTCCCCTGTTCTTGCTGCTCGTCTAATGGCTACCGGCTGGAGGGCAGCGGTTATCAGGATACGTTGAGTTCCGGTCAGATGCGCACGAGCACGTATTTTGATGGCAGCAGCAGTTACCGGTACGACTCTGATAAAGGGCTGCTGGCTTCCATGATGCCAGCGACACCTGAGCAGGCCGCTAAAACAGCTAAAGAGGCAGGCAAGCAGGCAGTGCTCAATGGTGCAACACCACAAGAAGCCAAAGCCATTGAACTACAAACGTATGCCAGAGAATCAGGTGGAGCTGTTGAAGCCGCAGGCCATGTGCGGACAGGCACAGGCAGTTTTGCACATGATGACAGCGAAGGGTTCTGGTTATCCAATGGCTCAGAACGCGCTTTCATTGGTTACGGTGCATCACAAAGTGATGTGTCTGACTTCCTTGGCAACAGTGCTGCACGGGATTTAGGCATGAACTATGCGGCACAGGTGATGGGCATCCGGCATGGGGCCAATGCTGCTCTTGCGCAAGGGATGGCAAGAGGGGAAGCCATGTATGTGGCGGGGATGAGAAACCGGGAAACAACAGGTGTTGATTTCACGCAGTTTAATCAGCAGGTGGATAGTTATATCCAGTTCAGGGAAGGGCAGCGAAGCCAGTTTAACCAGTCTTATGCCAGTTTTAATGGCGGTGAGAAATTCCTGTTTAATGCCGGAGCGAACCTGTTTGGCGGGCTTATCAGTGGTGGGCAGGCATTGGGTGATGCCACAGCGTTATTAGGTATTCAGGGAGGGAATGCTTTTGGCAGTGCGTGGTCGAATGTTGGTAGTACGTTATCCTATGTAGCACAAAACCCGGTAGATGCATTGGTAATTAACCCTGCAACTGCAGCATATAACCGTTACTCAAGTATTTATAATACGGATGGATTCGGAGCTGCTGCGGGTACATTGACAGGTGATCTATTGAGTGGTGTGCCATTTGCGGCTGTAGGATTTGCAAAACCATTAAATTTACCAAAAGCAGATCTTGCACCACTAAATAGAAGGATGTTCGCAGAAGATGCTTTAGTAGAGCTTGGTTTTAGTAAAGGCAGAGCTGCTAATTACATTGATGGTATAGATTTCAATCACCCAGTAGAGTTGGTTGAGTTGCCAGTAGGGGGGCCGTTTGCTCAGTTCCAGCCGATGGGAAGGCCATTTGGTAATTTCTTAACTGATATAGGAACTGATATAAATACCTTAGGTATAAGGCCTACAGGTAAACTGCTTACGCCATATGCGCCAACGCAGACAATACCAGCTTTAAGATCAATTACTTCAGACATAGAAGTTAATTGGGATGGACTACCGACATACCAAGCTAAAGGTGGAGGTGTTCAGTACATCATCCCTGATAAATATAAATCAATGTTCGAGGCATTATATTATGGCGACTAAAAGAGAAATGCTTGATCAAGTGCAGTTACATGATGCTTTGCAATCAGTTAATTCTCATTTAAAGCATGAAAAAGGTAATTTAGGACTGGAGATCATCCAGTCCCAACTTCAGTGGCTACAAGATTATGCAAGTGGTAAAACTTTTACAGGCTCTAAGTTAAAAGATATAGCCTTAGGTCAGCTTGCCATGAGGGAGGTGGAAACCCTAGATATGGAGCTTGCTGAAAAGCTTTATGAAATACAATCTGTAGTTAATGAGATAAAATAAGCAGCATAGTATTAACATCTAATCTAATTACCCTTAGCCATCTACTTGTTGTATCACCGTATCCAGCATCTCGCTCACAAACTTCTGTTTGGTGCGGGGTTGCTGGCTTATCTGCTCTATCTGCCGTTGTCCCGTTCATACCGTTCACATGGTTGGGGAGTATATAACCAGCAGTTTTTTGTTTGGATGTTGAACAATAACTTGCTGTTTACAGCTAAAAGTCTACTGCCATGCTGTCCCGTCCGGGTGTCCGGCAGGATTATTGAAGGTTTTTGTAACGCCATTTTGTTTGAAATTTAAACAATCTGGCTGAAGTTTTTTACTAAAAATGCCTGAGTGTGATCAGAATTTTTAGCGCTCCTTAAGAATTTGTACTCTTTTTAAGCAAGTGGCGGCTATTCAGGTAGCCGCTGCCTCTATCCTGCGCGGACAGTGTGTCTTGTGGTAATGCAGCTTGTAACCGGGTTTATTCTCTGGCATAAAAA
>NZ_JAJOYT010000027.1 GCF_021290965.1 Rheinheimera faecalis
TGGGGTTATAGCTCAGCTGGGAGAGCGCCTGCCTTGCACGCAGGAGGTCAGCGGTTCGATCCCGCTTAACTCCACCATTACTCAAGATTGATTCTGAAAGTAAATTACTGTTTGAAAACTCAAAGACAAGTTCTTCGTTGTGAAGTATTTCTCTTTGAGCTTTATGCTCGAAGTGCTCTTTAACAAATTGGCAAGCTGATAGAAAGAAAACAAGGTAACAATATTTATTTGTGAACCTTATCACACCTTCAATTCCAGACATTTTGGGGTTGTATGGTTAAGTGACTAAGCGTACACGGTGGATGCCTTGGCAGTCAGAGGCGATGAAGGACGTGCTAACCTGCGAAAAGCTGTGAGAAGTCGGTAAGAGACGTTAGACTCACAGATGTCCGAATGGGGAAACCCACCTGATTTATCAGGTATCGTATGATGAATACATAGTCATACGAGGCGAACCGGGAGAACTGAAACATCTAAGTACCCCGAGGAAAAGAAATCAACCGAGATCCCCTTAGTAGCGGCGAGCGAACGGGGGCTAGCCCTTAAGTTGATAAAGAGTTAGTGGAACGCTCTGGAAAGTGCGGCGATACAGGGTGATAGCCCCGTACACGAAAAGGCTTTATCAATGAAAACGAGTAGGACGGGACACGTGGTATCCTGTTTGAACATGGGGGGACCATCCTCCAAGGCTAAATACTCCTGACTGACCGATAGTGAACCAGTACCGTGAGGGAAAGGCGAAAAGAACCCCTGTTAGGGGAGTGAAATAGAACCTGAAACCGTGTACGTACAAGCAGTGGGAGCCCACTTGTTGGGTGACTGCGTACCTTTTGTATAATGGGTCAGCGACTTACATTCTGTAGCGAGGTTAACCGAATAGGGGAGCCGTAGGGAAACCGAGTCTTAACTGGGCGAATAGTTGCAGGGTGTAGACCCGAAACCGGGCGATCTATCCATGAGCAGGTTGAAGGTTGGGTAACACTAACTGGAGGACCGAACCCACAAATGTTGAAAAATTTGGGGATGACTTGTGGATCGGAGTGAAAGGCTAATCAAGCTCGGAGATATCTGGTTCTCCTCGAAAGCTATTTAGGTAGCGCCTCGAGCGAATACCATTGGGGGTAGAGCACTGTTAAGGCTAGGGGGTCATCCCGACTTACCAACCCTTTGCAAACTCCGAATACCAATGAGTACTACTCGGGAGACACACGACGGGTGCTAACGTCCGCCGTGAAAAGGGAAACAACCCAGACCACCAGCTAAGGTCCCAAAGTCATGGTTAAGTGGAAAACGATGTGGAAAGGCATAGACAGCTAGGAGGTTGGCTTAGAAGCAGCCACCCTTTAAAGAAAGCGTAATAGCTCACTAGTCGAGTCGGTCTGCGCGGAAGATGTAACGGGGCTAAACCATGCACCGAAGCTGTGGACTTGCACTAAGTGCAAGTGGTAGAGGAGCGTTCTGTAAGCCGTTGAAGGTATCTCGTGAGGGGTGCTGGAGGTATCAGAAGTGCGAATGCTGACATAAGTAACGATAAGGGGAGTGAAAAACTTCCCCGCCGGAAGACCAAGGGTTCCTATCCCATGCTAATCAGGGTAGGGTAAGTCGGCCCCTAAGGCGAGGCAGAAATGCGTAGTCGATGGGAAACGGGTTAATATTCCCGTACCGACAATACTGCGATGGGGGGACGGAGAAAGCTAGGCAGGCATGGCGTTGGTAGTCCATGTGAAAGTGCGTAGGAAGGGGGATTAGGCAAATCCGGTTCCCTATATTCTGAGACACGAGACGAGCCACTACGGTGGTGAAGCTGTTGACGCTACGCTTCCAGGAAAAGCCTCTAAGCTTCAGGTATTGTCGACCGTACTCGAAACCGACACAGGTGGTCAGGTAGAGCATACCAAGGCGCTTGAGAGAACTCTGGTGAAGGAACTAGGCAAAATAGTACCGTAACTTCGGGAGAAGGTACGCTCTTGTGTGTGAAGGACTTGCTCCGTAAGCATATGAGAGTCGCAGTGACCAGCTGGCTGCAACTGTTTATTAAAAACACAGCACTCTGCAAACTCGTAAGAGGACGTATAGGGTGTGACACCTGCCCGGTGCCGGAAGGTTAATTGATGGGGTTAGCGCAAGCGAAGCTCTTGATCGAAGCCCCGGTAAACGGCGGCCGTAACTATAACGGTCCTAAGGTAGCGAAATTCCTTGTCGGGTAAGTTCCGACCTGCACGAATGGTGTAATGATGGCCAGGCTGTCTCCACCAGAGACTCAGTGAAATTGAAATTGCGGTGAAGATGCCGTATACCCGCGGCTAGACGGAAAGACCCCGTGAACCTTTACTATAGCTTGGCACTGAACATTGACCCTACATGTGTAGGATAGGTGGGAGACTTTGAAGTTGCGACGCCAGTCGTGATGGAGTCGTCCTTGAAATACCACCCTTGTATGTTTGATGTTCTAACGTAGGTCCCTCATCGGGATTGCGGACAGTGTCTGGTGGGTAGTTTGACTGGGGCGGTCTCCTCCTAAAGAGTAACGGAGGAGCACGAAGGTTGGCTAAGTACGGTCGGACATCGTACGGTTAGTGCAAAGGCAGAAGCCAGCTTAACTGCGAGACAGACACGTCGAGCAGGTACGAAAGTAGGTCTTAGTGATCCGGTGGTTCTGTATGGAAGGGCCATCGCTCAACGGATAAAAGGTACTCCGGGGATAACAGGCTGATACCGCCCAAGAGTTCATATCGACGGCGGTGTTTGGCACCTCGATGTCGGCTCATCACATCCTGGGGCTGAAGTCGGTCCCAAGGGTATGGCTGTTCGCCATTTAAAGTGGTACGCGAGCTGGGTTTAGAACGTCGTGAGACAGTTCGGTCCCTATCTGCCGTGGGCGTTGGATGATTGATTGGAGTTGTTCCTAGTACGAGAGGACCGGAATGAACGAACCGCTGGTGTTCGGGTTGTCATGCCAATGGCACTGCCCGGTAGCTACGTTCGGAACGGATAACCGCTGAAAGCATCTAAGCGGGAAGCCGGCCAAGAGATGAGTCATCCCTTGTACCTTGAGTACACATAAGGGTCGTTGGAGACCACAACGTTGATAGGTGAGGTGTGGAAGCGTGGTGACACGTTAAGCTAACTCATACTAATTGCCCGAGAGGCTTAACCATACAACGCCCAAGGTGTTTGTGTGGGTGTGATAAAAGAATTCTATCTAGCTTGCTTGTTAAAGACATAAAAACAGTTTTTGCCTGGTGGCAATAGCGCTGTGGAACCACCTGACTCCATTCCGAACTCAGAAGTGAAACGCAGCCGCGACGATGGTAGTGTGGCAGATGCCATGCGAGAGTAGTTCACCGCCAGGCTCCCAATTAAGCCAGAAGGCCCAGTCGAAAGACTGGGCCTTTTTGCTTAC
>NZ_JAJOYT010000028.1 GCF_021290965.1 Rheinheimera faecalis
CGCAAATCCAGGAGCGCTGGGACGAAAACTCAGTGGACTTCAGGATGGAAAATCCAGCATACCGTGCGGCGGAGTCTTTGTTTAATTATGAAGATGCTTTAGCTGCTGAGCGGGCGATGTGGGGGGGTAGAGATGAAACAAACCTTAATATATCCACAAAGGCAACAATGGCTATCGCGTATCCATTAATTACCTTGGGGGTATATGCAAATGGTCCTATCACTGGTTTCAATAGCGCCAGTGAAAGCGCCAGTAGAGAGCTTTTAAAGTTTAGAGATGGCGTGCCAGGTACGAATGTCTATGGTGTTGGTTCTGATGGCTCCAATGAGCTCATTAAAAGTCATTACTATCAAGAGCTTAGTCAGCATGCTGTTTACCATTTAAATGAGTATTATCAGGGGGATGTACCTGATGGGTTGACAGGTGTGAGGCTGAAAGATATTGGAGCGCCTAGTTTCAGAGCCTACAACCCTATAGATGCTATCGTTGATATGACATCTGATGGGATCACGATGCCGGATGTGGTTGGTACAATGACGTACCCCATTGAAATGTCAACGACTAACGGGATGGTTGTTTTTAGGGGGATTAATGCCACAACACTGCAATCTTTCAGCGGACAAAATATTCTCAAGCATAACCTTGTGAATGAAAAAAGTACTGGAATGATGATGACATCGAAACAAATAATTGAGTGGGCATACCCTCTGCCAAAAGGAAGTAAAAAATGATGCTTAAACATAAAGTTGTATGGTTGTTAGTATTTTTTATCGTTATTTTTATTTCTATATATTCAATGTTCTATGGTTTTTGTAGCTATTCTGACCTTTCTAAAGGTTCTGTGGCTAAGGAGCCTTACGGTTATTTCAAACTGAAAGGTAATGAGGATTACCAGATAATTGTTAACAAAGATAACGTGTATTACCTCTGTAGTTCAAAATATTGCACCTCCGGTAATTACGTAAGTGTTAACAATAAAAAGAACATAATTAAGTTGATGGGGTTTTACAAAAAAACACAGGGACTTGAAATAGAAAAACTAGCTGTGAGTCATGGCTATTATGAGGGAAATTATGAGCTTGCAGTTGAGCACCGAGTGAGTGAACCTTCCCCTGATGATCTGGTTTTTTATGTTCATAGCTCTTGTGGCGAAGAATACTTTTTCCTTGGTAATTACCACCCAGATGGTGCTGTCTTTGTGAGAGATGAAAAAGCTCCGGTGTTCACTCCATACAATTTACAAGAAGATCAAGGATAGTTTGCTGTTCTATTTATCCCGTGTACATGGTTTGGATTGCCGAGTTTACATAGTTGGGGATTATATAAGCAGTAGGTTTTGTTTGAAACTTAAGCAAAGACTCGCTGTTTGCAGCTAAAAACCTGGTGTCGCAGCCAGCTGTCCCGACCGGGTGTTCGGTAGGATTATTTAGGGCTTTTGTAACGCCATTTTGTTTGAAAGTTAAGCAATCTGGCGTTGATTTTTCACTAAAAACAGCCAGAGTGTGAGTTGTATTTTTAGCTCACCTTAAAAATTGTACTCTTTTTAAACAAGTGGCGGCTATTCAGGTAGCCGCTCCCTCTGTCCTACCCGGACATTGTGTCTTGTTGTGATGCAACGGATTTATTTTCTGGCATAAAACCCACACTTTAAACCGCTGGACAGTGAGACGGTGGCCCAAAGCCGCAGCTACACGACCCAGGGTGGTGAGACATTACAGAACCTGGCGCAGATGTTTTTGGGCGACAAGGATTTCTGGTACCTGATAGCGGCGCTGAACGGTTTGGACTCGCCGGATGAGGTCTTACCCCAGGGCAAGGTACTGCATATCCCGGCGCAGGGGACGGCGAGTAACAGCAGTGATGCGTTTAACCCGATAAACCTCAATGAAGTGCTGGAGAACTACCTGCCGGAGGCGGCCTTTGTGCCACCAC
>NZ_JAJOYT010000029.1 GCF_021290965.1 Rheinheimera faecalis
CGTGATGTGGGCGCTGGAACATAACCGCATGATTGATGTGGAAGATGCCAATGTAGTGGCGGAGATTCAGTTGCTGAAACAGCAGGCGAATACCATCGAAGGGTATAACACGATGCGGGAGCAAACGAAAAGAGGTATAGCTGATCTCAATACGCAGGCAGAAATAGGGCGGCAGCAAAGAGCGGTATTAGCGGGGCAAATCCAGGAACGTTGGGACGAAAACTCAGTGGATTTCAGGATGGACAATCCAGCATACCGGGCGGCGGAGTCTTTGTTTAATTATGAAGATGCTTTAGCTGCTGAGCGGGCGATGTGGGGCGATGGAAAAATAGCTGCACAGTCGCTAAGGGATGGTATCTCGGCAACAGGTGACATGATTGAGGGCTCTGCCAGATTCTATGCTGGGGCATTTGATAAGGCTTACAACAGTTTTGATCGGATCATGAATAAGGGCTTCGACAGCCTTATCAATCAACCAGCAGATGGAGTCAGAACAATCACTGATTCATATAGCTTATCGGCGGGTTATTCTACGTATACATTAGGTGGTGACATTACATTTGCGTTCCAGTCGGATGGTAAAGTTGCAGTAGGCTGGGCAACGGCACCTGCGGGTTTTAAAGCTGATACAGGTAGAGGGTTTGAGTTTGGGTATACTCAATTACATTGGGATCCAGCAGCATATGGCAAAAATGCTGATGCTGAAACTGTTCTTGGAGGGTATGGTACAACTGGGGGGCTAATGATAAATGCTCCTCGAATAGGAGCTTTTGGAAGAGTAGAATCAACGTCTTGGGAAAGTAAACCGTTTAGCTCTGATAGAGCAGCAATTGCTTCAGGCTATTCATACAGTTTGTCACTATCACCTAAAGTCGATAGTGTGCTTAACTCTCCAATAACACCTGTTGCGAACGCTTCTTATGGAGGATTATTGTTCGATATGCAGCCTGTAGATTTGGGATGGTTTGGGAAGTTGCTTTATTGGGGGCGTCAATGACTAATATCTATACAGCTTCTTACATAGATTTTAACTGGTGGCTAGGGGGCATAATTATAGGAGTCTGGATCGCTTGCTTAATTCCAGGAGCTAGAAATGTCTTTGTCCACAAGCGGCGTTTTTTTCTTGGGGATCGATATGGAGCGTTATTCTGCCTAACTCTGCCTATTTCTGTTGTTTTATTTAGCTTGTCTAATAAAGGATATTTTGCAAATAGAGTATTAAATGAGCAGCGAACTACCTATGTGGGGCATGTTGAAATTAATTACACGAGACCTGGAGTGGAGTCTGTGAATCTTAATAAAAAAGAGTTATTAAGATATAAGTATGAATCCACTCATTTCCCAACACATTGCTGGCAAGGACGCTTTCAAGATGAGTTAGCAAAAAATCCAGATGCTAGATTCCGTGCTGAAGTCGCTTGGATTGGTGGTAACGATTCCAACGAGAAAGATGGGACCGAAAATGAGTTTCCCTGTATTTTGAAACTAGATGTTTTGATAGCTAGATGAATACTGTTGTGCAGTTGTTGTTGTCCCGTTGTCCCGTCCGGGTGTCCGGCAGGATTATTGAAGGTTTTTGTAACGCCATTTTGTTTGAAAGTTAAACAATCTGGCTGAAGTTTCTTACTAAAAATGTCTGAGTGTGATCAGAATTTTTAGCGCGCCTTAAGAATTTTTACTCTTTTTAAGCAAGTGGCGGCTATTCAGGTAGCCGCTGCCTCTATCCTGCGCGGACAGTGTGTCTTGTGGTAATGCAGCTTGTAACCGGGTTTATTCTCTGGCATAAACC
>NZ_JAJOYT010000003.1 GCF_021290965.1 Rheinheimera faecalis
TTCACATAGCCCCAATACAGTATGAGTTGTGCCTTGCTGATCAGTGACACCGGTTAAATCCATTCCCCAATACCGAAAAGGCCGAACCTGATAAGCTGGTTTGGTTTTTAGCTCTTTGCGTTTTAATAGCACGGCATGGCGATGCTGTTGCAGGGTATTGGCAACCCAGGTTTTACCCACGGAGACCCTTTGCGTTGCAAAGTGGCGATTAAAAATGTCAGCCAGCGCTCTGCAGCCAGAATCCGGCATCAGGGCTTTTAAGCGGATTATTTCAACAATGGCCCAGTCTGGTTTTTTGTGAGTATGCACTTTAGTGGAAAACGCAGGGTTCTTACGAGTTTTACGGCAAAACGCCTTGTGGGCCATGTGAGCACAAAGTCACAAGCGGAATGCGAATATCATCAATGCAATCAACAGCATAAAAACGACTCAAAACTATTTAGTTGCAAACAAACTGTATCGCCCCCTTTGCTCTGCCCCAACTAAACCAGCTTCACCTCAGCCTGGAGCCGGGAAGGGGATGAGGTGTATGGTTACCGGCTGGAGGGCAGCGGTTATCAGGATACGTTGAGCGCCGGTCAACTGCGCAGTACAGCATATTTTAATGGCTGCAGCCTCAGGTATGACAAGGATAAAGGGCTGCTGAGTAGTTAGACCAATGTCAGTTGAACAATAGTTAAAGAATTTTTTTTTGCTGAAAATAAAAATAACTGTGCACGATTTCAGTTTTCTGTGGAATGTATAAAAGAAGCTTTCTTCCAGTTTGGTCATTCTAAAGTGCAAGGGATAGCGATGGTTAGTCGTCGTGTGACCTGAGTGCAAGGCTTAACGCCGGATACCGTATTTGTGAAGCAGAGCTGATGTTTATAAGTATCCATTCAAGGAAGTACTGATGAAAAATAATAGATTACATAAAATCTACATCGGATTGTTCGCCGGAGCTCTTTTAGCAGGCTGCTCCGACGATGATAAAGACGAAATTCCTGTTGTTTCGGTCGCTGCTACCGCTCAGGTGAAAGAGAGTCGAAGTCTTACTTTGACTGCAACTGGTCAGGATGATAAAGAAGAGTTAAGTTACAGTTGGGCTCAGGTTTCTGGGCCAACACTTGCTTTGACAGATGTATCAACCGCTTCTGTAGGAATAACAGCTCCTGCGGTTTCGGCGGATAGTACCGCAGTTCTTCGGGTCACAGTTACAGACAGCGCTAACCAAACTGCAACTGCCGATGTGACAGTGACTGTAGCTAATAACCTTCTACCTGAACTGGCCGCTTCCTTTGCTACTGTTACTGAGAAGTCGGGTGCTGAACTAAGTGTCACAGCGCAAGATCAGGATGGTGAAATCAGTTCATATTCCTGGACTCAAACAGGTGGACCAACAGTAGAACTTGCTGGTATAGGTACCGGCACAGTTACATTTACTGCCCCCAGTGTTACCGAAAATACGGCGCTTACCTTCAGCGTTACGGTGACCGATGATGACAACGAGTCCACCACTCTGAGTCAGGATGTCACTATCACTCAGCAACTCAACAGCTATACACTTTCAGGTGTTATTGCTGAAGAGGCTTTTGCCAACTCTGCGGTGACTGCTGTTCTGGCAGGTCAAAGTTTTAGTGCGACAACAGATGAAACTGGTAGTTTTAATCTTTCGATTACGGCAGACGATGACGAAACTAATTTGTTTACCAGTGTAACCGCCAGCTCTGAAGCAATGGATGGGGTGGAATATTACACTTTTATTCACCAACTTGACGCTGATACAGCTGAACCTGCAGCTGCTTCTATGGTTGATCAGCTTATCAATTTAGTTTACGCCAATGCTGAGAATGCTGTACCAAACACTGTAAGCATTAACGCCATGTCGACGGCTTTGTATTCGTTAATTGTTCAAGCGAACAATAATGAGGTTCCGACAGATCTTGACGCTTTTACTGTTGTTGAAAAGTCAGTGAGCCCGGATGAACTGATTGAGGCGGCTGCGGTGGTTAAACTAGTGACGCAGGGGGGCGATTTTGCGTTGCCGGAAGGGATCTCCAATGTTCTTGAGCTGCTAACCAATACTGAAGCTTACAATAACTACGTAGCTACAGCAGAAGCGTCCGTCCCAGGTATTGTGACTGCAACAGTTAACGAAATTATTGCTGACCCTGAGTTAACGGCACCGGTAGATGCGGACTCGCTGGCGAGTGTTTATTTTGAGGTGTCTCCTGCAGCTGCTGGTTTCCTTTCCAGAGGGGGGGACAAATATGACTTTAAAGCTGACGGTTCTGGTTCCGAAAGCTACGGTCATGGTGTTAATCGTTTTAACTGGAGTATTAATGACGGAAAAGTGCAGTTAACTTATTTGGAAAGTATGGGGACTGCATATTATCCTGACGTGGCGGTAGGCGTTGCTGGTTTAACTGAAGAGCAGGTTGCATATTTGCTGGATAACGGCATTAACTATGTTGAAGTAATTCAGGTTCCGACTATGGCTACGATGCAGCGTATTGTTAAAGGTGAATTAACCGACACTTACCGTGTGGTCACTCATGGTATCGAAACTATGACTCCCCTGACCATTTACAACGTTCTGATTAACCCGGAAGGGGTCAGTTATTCATCTTCCTCTGATCAACTGCTGCGTAACGGCGACAAACTGCAAACTCAGAATCTGTCTGCTGCGGATATGGCGGGGCAATGGGCCTTTGATCGTTACTACTATGCAGGTGATGATGGCCTTGGTTATGCTGATATGTTGTTTGATATTTTTGACATTAATACAGACGGTACCGGAACAGCGCTAGAGAAGAATGTTCCTTTTACCTGGGAAATTAATGCAAAGGGCGCTTTTGTTGCTGATCTAGACGATGGAACTTCACTGGAGGTTGTGAAGTTAGACCAGGTTGGTAATGACATACAGGTATTTACCTCTGCATACGACATTGACGGCAATTTGATCGCTGTAGACTTAGATTATGCAGTGAAACTCGATGGTTCTGACTTTAGTGATTTTGAGCAGATCAACACCGAAGATATGTATTGGCAGGGCACTATCAACCTGTGGGCAAAAGATGCCTGGCACGACGGTACGCTGTTATGGGATAACGGGCTAGTCTATTTTGGTTTCCAGTTCCGGGAAGATGGCCAGGGTTATACTATGGCGCTGTCAAGCTCAAACCCTCCTGAATTTACACCAGAATTTAATACAGGGTTCAGTTGGACCAAAGACAGCATGTCAGGAGCAAAACAGCATCTGGAAATACACAGAAGGATGTGCGCTGATGATCCACAACAAAGTTGCAGCCGTCGTGACTGGAAACTACTGAAAGTTGAAGACGGTATTCTGGGGAAAAGAATTTACGTCCTGGAGTCTCAGGTATACAGACAAAACAGCACAAGCCCGGAGTACATAGTTTATGGACTGGGGCCTCGTTTGAATTTTTATGAGGAGATGTCGTTTGATTACTGGAATCAGACTGCACAACCCACTGACTCTGCAGTTACAGACAGGCTTAACTTACCTGCTGGTTCTTTAACACCAAATAAGCGTTTACTGTTAGAACCAAACAAAGTCGTTAAGTCTCAGCATTAACGGAAAAAGTGTGGGCAGGTACTGTTGCAAAATGGTACTTGCCTTTGTTGCTAAATAATTGTTTTAAATCATGCATTACTGTTCCATGGCTATTATTTATCTCAAACTCAGGCTGACGGCAATTCTTACACTGCGGACTTTACCTTTGATGAAGTATCTGAACTGAATAAAAACAACTCCCGGACCGGATCGGGGCAACTGAACATTCAGCCTACTTTCGGAAAACACAACACCTCGTGGGATGCAGTTGTAGAGGCAAGGCTCGTAAGCCTTCAGACGCCAGCTGGAGACTTTGATGTTGTGGCAAGCCTGGTTCATGCCGAGACCAATACCACCATTGATGGTTATCAGGTCAACGCAAATTACAACACAACCCTTTATTTCGCAGCAGGTGTTGGATTAGTGGCTATTGAAGAAGAGGGCATTCTTTATCGACTTACCGATTATCATATAGCTGAAAAGCCTGTCACTACGCCGCCGCCTGCGGTTGACACTAATACTCCAGACGAATCTTCATCTGATTCCGGCGGCGGTTCCGGCAGCCTTTCGTGGTTATTGCTGCTCTGTGCCACTGTTTTTATACGTAGAAAAGTGCAGGCGGTGTGATAACAGCATAATAACTCGTGACAAACAAAGCAGATCAAGAGGTCTGCTTTGTTATGTACAACGATCTCGCTGTTCTTGATTCATGTAATAAGTTGCGCCGATACCTGAGCGATATTTCTCAAATATGGTTATCAGGGGAACTCTTGCTTATCCATAACCATGCTGGGAATTTTATCGTGGACATGAACTAAACTTATATTTTATTTTTGATTAACGTCAATGAAACATGGTTTGCATGTTTCATTGACAGGGTCGATAGAGTAGTAAAAAAACATTTGATTTTGTTCCTTTTCCTATGCTTATAATCAAGTCGGTTAGCTATCGTTGTTGTTCGCCACATTAGGGATGAACTCGGCAGGACTGGTTGTAGGGATACTGATGACAGATTTTGATTCACTTCTTCCTCTGTGGAGTAAAAACCAAAGTAATACATTGCTACTGGCTGATCTGCTTAGTTGCAGTCTTCGGGAGGGGAAACCAGAGCAGGCAAATGCTCTGATCGATCAGTTGGGGAATCCTGCGTCTATTGAAGCAAAATTTGCTGTTGTAGTTGTTGAATACCTTCTCAATAGTGGTCAATTTCAGGCTGTTACATCTTACCTACCAGTGCTAGAGCACTCTGTTGAGCATAGAAGTGCTTTTGTTTACTATTCCTTAGTTCAATTGTTTTTGCTAAACAAATTAGATGACATTTCTGATTTCCACTCGACTTATCAAAGTGAAATACAATCCTCGCCTTCTAGTAAGTTGCTTGTGGCAAGAGCTCTCTATATGCAGCTTAAAGTGGAACAAGCGCTTTCTTTATTGCAGGATGATATGGAGCATCCTGAAATCAATGAGCTCAAGTCTTTACTTTATTTTGAAGTAGGGCAGTTTGATCAGGTGCGTGTATGCGCAGAAGCTGCTCTTCGTGAATTACCAGACTCATATCTCGCCCGTATTGCTCTCGCCTCTTTATTTATTGAACAACGTCATTATCGTCAGGCCGGGGAATTGGTTGATTACTGTATTCATAGATTTCCAAATCAGGGGCGAGCCTGGGCGTTAAAAGGTCAATTGGCGTTTGAAAAACTTGATTTTGTCTCTTCCAGAGATGCACTCAGAATTGCGACCAGTCTGATGCCTACTCATCTGGGTAGCTGGCATATGCTAGCCTGGACAGAGTATTTGCAGGGAGATAAACAAGCAGCATTTGCTGCATTTCGTGCGGCCTTTGCTACGGACCCAACGTTTGCAGACTCGCAGGCGGGCATGGCTATTGTTGCTTTAGATAATAATGATATTGATAGCGCTGAAGTTTTTGTTGATAAGGCAATAAGACTGGATAAACGAGGCTTTACAGGACGTTATGCCCATGCCTTGTTACTGAATGCAAAAGGTGAGACTGCGCAGGCTGAGCAGTTGATTCAGCTTATGTTGAAAGCTTCTGCTGCGGATGGTGTATCTTTCCAGCGACTTATCTTAGAAAAGCTTGAAAAGTTACAGGACAGCAAGACTCATGGATAGTGGATTTGCACTAAACGCTATGTCTGAAATGTTTGAGCTGTCGTTGAAAATTGCCTTGCCTCTTTTGCTATCGACTTTGGCCGTTGGAATACTGGTGAGTGTGATACAGGTTGTTACTCAAATTCAGGAAATGACCCTAACTTTTGTACCAAAAATATTTGTGGCGCTGTTTGTCTTAGCAATGTTGGGGCATTGGATGCTGGGGTCTTTAATGGAATACAGCAAGTCTATATTTGCTGGTATTGCGAGTATGTAATGGCCCAGGCACAAGTAGTAAGCATACATGAGTTTTTCTTGATTCTGGCACGATTATCACCTGCCATGATCAGTACTATGGGACCTTTCCGTTATCTGCCCACTTTCGTTCGTGTTGTGCTGCTATTGGTATTCACTGCAATTTTTGTGGCTTATAACCAAACCCCAGTTGCTGTTGAATCAGGTTTATTAAAGATGTACGTAGCCGAGTTAATTTTTGGCTTTGGCGTCTTATGGGTTTTTGTCGCTGCTTACGGCACCGTTTTGTTTTTTGGACGACTGATTGATTTGCAAATAGGTTTTGGTGCTGCGGGTGTGATCGACCCCGGTAATCAAACACAGGAAGCATTAATTGGCACAGCTTATCTGGCCTTAATTTCGACTCTGTTTTTTATTCTTGGGTTTCACCGAGAGCTATTTATGTTTTGGTGGCATTCTTTTGCGTTGATCCCTCTTGGCAGCGCAGATAACTGGTTTTGGCTGAACAAAGTAGTTCCTTTTCTGACCAGCTGTTTTGTGCTTGCTTTGCTTTTGTTTGCTCCCGTGATCCTTATTATCTGGTGTGTTGATGTAGCTACTGGTGCAGTCTCTAAAGCTATGCCACAAATGAACATCTATTTTGTAATGTTACCCTTTAAGATCGCTATTGGTTTGATTGTTTTGGCGGCGATGATAAAAAGTTCAGGCGAGAGCATCAGACGTATTTTTGAACTTATGTTTCAGCAGTTACATGGAATGGTGTCCTGATGGCTGATCATAAGTCAGAGAAACCAACCTCACATAAACTACGTGAGGCCAGAAAACAAGGGCAGGTAGCTAAATCACAGGACCTTAGTTTTTTCTTCAGTTTACTTGTTATTGTTGCTGTGTTTTTTATTTTCAGTGAAAAAATGGCAAGTGATATATCTGTTATTTCCCGTAATTTAATACTCTTGTCAGGCCAGATTGTTTTTTCTCCTCAGGTATTGATTTCGCTATTTATTGATTTGAGCATGAAATTGATATTTATAGTATTGCCCATTATTTTGGTTATTGCATTCTTCAATATATTTTTTAGTGTGTTGCAAACTGGTTTTGTATTGTCCGGACATCCACTTACACCAGACTTTAATAGGTTGAATCCAGCTCAGGGAATAAAAAAAATATTCTCTAAGAAAACTTTATTCGAGTTTTTTAAAAGCATAGTGAAGTTAGCCATATTTGGTCTGGTCTGGTACTTAACACTGCCTTCATTATTGGAAAACGCGGTTGGTTTATTTAGTTCAAGCCCGCAAGCGGTGCCGGGGTATTTTTTATATACCGTTGGAAAGCTTTTACTGTGGTTTGCTGTTTCAATGATTCCCGTTGTTTTAGTCGATTATGCTTTTACACAATGGGATTTCATGAAAAAAATGATGATGAGTAAGCAGGATGTTAAAGATGAACATAAAAAAAGGGAAGGCTCACCGGATATAAAAAGCAAACAAAAGAAAATCCAAAAGGAATTACTGCAAAAAACAGCCGCACTGAGCAATGTAAAAAGAGCAGATGTCATAGTAACCAATCCGACTCATATTTCTATTGCTATTGAATATGACCATAAAACTATGATTTCACCCAAGGTGGTTGCTATGGGAAAAGGTGGTCTGGCTTTTAAGATCCGGACCTTAGCCAGAAAACACAATGTTCCAGTTATTCGTGATAAAGCTCTGGCTCAAAAGATGTATCGGGAATGTCAGTTAAATGGTCATGTTTCGCCTGCTTTTTATGCTCAACTAGGACCCATTTATCAGTGGCTCTATCAGCGTAAACGTGGAGGTTTCAGAGGAAGCTATGCTGCGCGTTAATTTGATGAAAGGAAAAAACGAGCTGTTTTTGGTGACGGCACTGATGGCAATTATGTTGATGCTGTTTGTGCCTATACCTGCTGCTGTATTGGATATTCTTCTTATCCTGAATGTCAGTCTTGCACTGCTGATTTTATTGCTGACCTTTTATAGTGAAAGGCCGCTGAGTTTTTCTACTTTTCCTTCCTTACTGTTAATCGCAACTTTATTCAGGTTAGGTCTGAACATTTCTGCAACCCGTTTGATCCTCAATGACGGAGATGCAGGTGTTGTTATTTCTTCTATCGGCTCCTATGTGGTTGGTGGCAATTACGTTGTTGGTCTGGTGGTGTTTTTTATTCTGGTTGTTATTCAATATGTAGTGGTTACCAATGGCGCGCAAAGGGTAGCGGAAGTTGCTGCCCGTTTTACGCTGGATTCTATGCCTGGTAAGCAAATGAGCGTCGACTCCGACCTGAACATGGGACTTATTGACGAAACTCAGGCCAAAACAAGGCGCAAAGATATTGAGCGGGAAGCGAATTTTTATGGCGCGATGGATGGTGCTACTAAGTTTGTTAAAGGCGATGCCATAGCGGGCATTATCATTATCCTGATCAATATTATTGGCGGACTCTCTATTGGGGTTGCTCAAAAAGGACTTGATTGGGGTGTTGCCATGGAACATTACACCTTATTGACCATTGGTGACGGTATTGTCACTCAAGTCCCTTCTTTGATCATTGCTGTGGCTACAGGGATCCTGATCACCAGAGCCGCTTCAGATGCGAAGTTGGGCGAGGAGATCTCGAAGCAAGCCATGTCTTCCCCACAAACTCTGGTGATTGTAGGTTTAATGTTAGGCTGCTTAGTTTTTGTACCATCTTTCCCTTCATTTCCTATTGCTCTGATGTCTTTAGCATTTTTGGCGCTGTCATGGATGAGCCTGAAACAAAAAACAGCGACAGAAGCAGATACTGTGCCTAAGGATCAAGCGCTTGATGTTCAACCAGAAAAAGATGCGTATGGATTAACTCATACAGCGCCTATTGAGATTTTAGTTTCAACTGAAATAGAACATTTCCTAAAGCGTAACGGCAACGTCTTTATGGAGAGACTGAGTGGTTTTAAAGCGAACCATTTTAAAAAGACCGGATACCTGATTGCAGATATACGCGTTACGGTTGAGCCTCTGTTTAAAGCCTATGACTATAAAATACGAATTTACGGTGCCAATGTTGCTTCGGGTGTTCTGTATGTCGACCGATATCTAATCATCGACCCCGCCGGCAAATTTACTGCAGTAAAAGGGATTGAATCTAAAGAACCCACCTATCGATTGCCTGCTTGTTGGGTAGAGGAGTCTCAGTTAAACGCAGCCCGACAAGCAAACTACACAGTGGTTGATGCTGAAACGACGTTATTGACTCATGTTACCGAAGTGGTCAAAGGCTTTACCCACGAGTTATTGACACGAGCTGAAACGGAATCAATGCTTGCGGTTTTAGCAAAACGCAGTGCCAGCCTGGTGGATGAATTGGTGCCGGGTGTATTGTCTTATAGTGATGTTCAGAAGGTATTGAAACATCTTTTAAAAGAGCGGGTTCCAATTCATAACCTCGAGTTAATTCTGGAGGTTTTGGTAGAGCAAGGACGTCATAGCAAAGATATTCTGACTTTGACACAACATGTCCGGGTACGTCTGAAGTCGCAGATTTGTGCTGGTCTTGTTGATAATGAAGGTAATCTCAACGTAATTACTTTGTCTCCTAAAGTAGAACGACAGATTGTTGCTGGTTTAACAAAGGAAAATGACAAAGCCTCTTTAGCCCTTGAGCCCGGACTGCTGGACAACTTAATTGGGCAACTGACCAGACAAACAGAGCAGTTGCTGATCAAAAAAATGCCACCTGTGTTGATCACTCACTCATCGGTTCGCTTTGCGATGAATCAACTGATGGAACGTGTCATCCCCCAACTGAGTATTTTGTCAGTTGACGAAATACCTTCCTACACCAATGTGAAAGCATTTGCGACTGTATCTGAGTCTCCAACCTTAGTTGCGAAGGGGGCTTAACATGGATGAGATCCAATTGTATCTGACCCCACTGACCAATAATCTGGAACAGTTACGCGCTGTGAGTCAGAACGTATCCAATATAAATACACCAGGTTATAACGCCCAAAGTTTTGCTTCGAGTTTCGACGGTAGTCAAACCTTAGTCCATAAAGTCAATGGCCATAGTGTCAGGTCGACGGGACAGGAACTGAATTTCGCAATCACAGGTAAAGCATTTTTCCTGATAGAAAAAGATTCTGGTCGCTACATTACAAAAAATGGCTCATTTCATATTGATGCATCAAAGCAACTGACTCACATCAGCGGAGGCAAGTTGTTGGTTGATGGTGCACCAATGAACTTACAAGGTGCTGAGTTTTCAGTTTCGTCCACTGGCGAAGTTTCTGAAAACGGCAAGGTAATAGGGAAAATTAATTTGGTTGAACCCACAACCAATGCTCAACTTCGGCCGGCTGGAGATGGATTGTATCAACTCACAGAGGGTGGATTGCTGGATGTTGAAGGCGAGGTAACGCAGGGCGCGATTAACACTTCTAATGTAAACCCTGCGTATGAGATGTCCCGTCTGTTGCAACTGAGCAGGCACACGGAAAGTTTACAAAAGGCAGCACAGACCTATAACGAAATGCTGTCTAAAGGTATTAGCGATATTGGAGGTAAATAATGTTTGATGCTTTATATATTTCGGAAAGTGGTTTGAATTCTCAGCAAAAATTGATCGATATTATCTCCAATAATATTGCCAATGCTTCTACCTCAGGTTTCAAGAAGTCATCTGTTAATTTTATTGATATTGTGGTTCAACCTGATAGTCAGCAGGCCCAGATTGCATCGCGGGAATATGCAGATAATACATCCATCATTGGTGCAGGTGTTGGCGTTGGCGAGGTCAGCCTTGACCATAGCCCAGGTACACTGAAGCAAACCAATAATCCTCTTGATATTGCTATTAGTGGCATAGGTTATTTTGAAGTTCAATTGGACAGTGGTGAGCTGGCTTATACCAGATCTGGGCGATTCCGGGTGGACGCTGACGGAAATCTAATCACTCAAAATGGTATGAAGCTATCTTCTAATATTGCTATTCCACCAGACACACAACAGTTAAGTGTGAAGAGTGACGGGACTGTTGAAGCTTTGGTGGATGGTGAAACTGATCTTATTCAGCTAGGCCAGATTGAACTTGTCAGATTCAATAACCCACAAGGCCTTCAGAGTATCGGAAATAACTTGTATCTCGCGACAAATGAGGCTGGTGAAGCTATTTATGCTCCGCCTTCTGAGTTAGGCATGGGCGCTTTGTTACAAGGTGCCAGTGAAATGTCGAATGTCTCAATGAATGAAGAAATGGTCAATCTGATGATGGCGCAAAGGGGCTATCAGTTAAACGCACGTATTCTTCAGGTATCCGATCAAATGATGGAAACCATCAACAACCTGAGACGCTGAGTTTTGAGATCGATAGTTGTACTTATATTGTTCCTGGCTATGTACTTAAGTGCTGCTGAGCTTGAGTTGAAGGAATCAAGATTAACACTGGTCAGCCCTGTAACTCTGAACAGCTTAGGGCAACTCAGCGGTGAAATACCCGCTGAGCTTATGGCTAAACCATTGCCGATCCTCGCAGGTCGTCAATGGTTTAGCCAAAGCCAACTGGCAGGTTTAATTGGTGAATCCCTGGAATTACGTGACTTCAAAGTGACAGGGCGAAAAAACATTTTACTGGAAGTATGCGCTGAACTGGATGAAGCGGATGTGGTTCGCCGACTCTTGCAACAAACGAACCTAATGAATGGCAGCCGCCGTATCGATGGCTTCAGATTTGTATCGTCAAAAGATATTTGTCTGGATAGTCCGTTATCAGAGGTTCAACTAGAGCATACAGCCGTCAGACAGAAAAGGATGCGGGTTGTATTAACCACTGTGGAACAGAAACAGATTTTTGCATGGGTTGCCGCTGACATTAAACAGAGAGTTGCTGTTGCCAGGATTGAGCTGAAACAGAATCAAGCTGTTAGCGAAGAAGATATTGATTGGCAGTGGATCGATGCAGAGTCTGCTAAGTCAGCTAAATACCTGGACAGGTTTTTGCCTGATATTCGATACGTAACGAAAGTTGAATTAGAGCAGGGAAGTCGATTATCGCTTAGTGATATCAGTCAATTATTACCTGTCAATACAGGTGATCAGGTGACAGTACAAATGGAAAATGGGGCAGTAAGAATTCAGGCTGTTGCCAGAGCTCTTGCTCCAGGTTACCTGGGGCAAAGAGTAAGCATATTAGTTGAGCAAGCTTTACGACCCGTTGAGGCGAAAGTTATAGGTATCGGTCAGGTTAAAATATAGGTTAATACATGAAACTTCTCAGAATGTGTGTTTGTGTCATGGTCGGTATAACAGCATATGCTGCTGCCAGTGATTCCGAGTTTGATGTGTCGGGCTACCAGTCTTTAACAGCGGATAAAAGAGCTGCTGAAGTGGGTGATACGGTGACCATCATCATTCTTGAAAATGCACAGGCAAGCTCAAGTGCCGGTAACAAAGCTGAGGGTGATTTTTCTATGGGAGTGGATGCCTCAGCTAAGAATAAAAATGGTCAGCCATTGTGGGGAACTGATGTGGATATCGGAATGTCCTCGCAGCAGCAAGGTGATGCGGCGAATAAGAGGAACGGATTTATCCGGGCCCAATTGACCGCCGTAGTTACTGCGGTTGGTGATAATCAAATTCTGGTGATTGAGGGTAAACAAAGTATCACTATTGATGGCGAAGAACAGACCATCGGTATTAAAGGGAAAGCCAGATCTACGGATATCAGTTCCCAAAATACATTGATCTCAACCCGACTCTTTGATTCAGAAATCAGTTTTACCGGTCAGGGTGAAGTGAGTGACGGTAAAGACTCAGGGTTTCTTTATAAAGCAATGAAATGGTTGGGTTTGGCATGACAGTCAAAGGAATATATGGTCTGGCTGCAGTATTACTATTGGGTATTTGCTCAGTTGCTGCAGCTCAAGGCAGTGTGAAAATAAAGGACTTAGCGCGTTTTGATGGAGTGCGAAGTCAATCTTTAGTTGGGTATGGTCTGGTCGTTGGCTTATCAGGTTCAGGAGACTCGGCACGTTCCAAGGCAACTATTCAATCTATCCGAAATACGTTGCAAAACTTTGGAGTGGTTGTCGCTGACAATGATATATACAGCCGAAATGTGGCAGCAGTTATCGTGACTACAGAACTGTCTGCTTTTGCCCAATCAGGTGACAAGATTGACGTGCAGGTGTCGTCTTTGGGTGATGCAAGAAGTCTTACCGGTGGAACACTGCTGTTAGCCCCTCTGAATGCTATTAACGGTGAAATTTATGCTCTTGCTCAGGGATCCGTTTCTGTTGGCGGCTACCAACTGGAGAAGTTTGACAATCTGATGCAAAAGAATCACCCAACTGCTGGTGTGGTTCCCTCTGGCGGAACAGTGGAAAGAAGCTTAAATAATGACTTCGTTTCAAAAGACGGGAATATTTATCTGATTTTGGATAGTCAGGATTTCTCTACTGCAAATAATGTTGCTACTACATTAGCGAACGAATTCTCGGATATTCAAGTGGAGGCAGTTCATGCCAGCCGCATAAGAATAACGCCAAATACTAACCGCTCTGTCGTATCACTGATGGCTGCCATTGAGAATGTTCGGGTTGAGCCTGAGCGCAGCGCCAAAGTGATTATTAATGAAAAAACCGGTGTGATAGTTTCCGGCGCTGATGTCATGGTTGACAACGTTATGATTTCGTATGGCTCTTTAAAGTTAACTATTACAACCGACTATCTGGTTTCTCAACCAGAAGCCGTGCTGGTGCGCGCACCTGACAGCATAGGGACCAGAGTGGTACCTGATACGGAGCTTGCCGCAAATGAAGACAATAACGTCGTGTATGTGAATGAACAAGGGACTAATGTGGCGGAGCTAGTCAGTTCTCTGCAGCAACTCAATCTGACTACACGAGATATTATTTCAATTTTGCAGACCATTAAAAAAGGTGGTGGTTTGCATGCAGAACTCATTATTCAATAAGGACTGAAAATGGATAATTTGGATATTGTTGGTCTGGTTCAATTACGTTTGTCTGCGCTTGAGTATGAACAAAAAGTAATATCACAGAACGTTTCTGGAGTAGAAGCTGAGAATAAGTCTGTTGATTTTTCTGCGTTTTATTCATCTTTTCAAAACGCAACTGTTGAAGATAAAAATCTAATGCTCAAAGAGATTAATCGCAGTTTTGACAGCTTTTCTGAACATTACACCACAACAGATAAACAGGTTTCACTCGATGAGGAAATTGCAAAGTCCATAATGGTCTCCGGCAAATATAAAGCGTTAGCTGAAGGCCTGAATCGCAGGCTGGACTTGTTGACTACCGCAATAGGAGGACGTAGTTAATGGTTGAGGGTGTTTATGAGAACAGTTTACTGGGCATGAAATTACAACGTGCCGAGATTGAAGCTGCAAGTCTGAATATAGCTAATGCAAATCGGGTTTGGGGTAACCAGGCTGACGTTGCTCAACCTTTTTCAGCTGTTGTGCAAACCAGCAGTGATAAAACGGATGTGTTACTCCTTCCACAGAATGTACCAGCGAAAGCCATTTATCAGCCTGAAAATCCACAGGCCGATGCGCAAGGCTTTATCTATACGAGTGACATCAATATGGTTGAGCAGATGTTGATTCTAAACAAAGCGAGCCGCAATTACGAAGCCAATATCAAGGTGTTTAATGCGTATCGGGAGATGGGTGGAAAAGCATTGGAAATAGGGAAGTAAGCCATGGTCATAGACTCTGTATCCGCAATTGGCAGTGAACTGTCAGTGCATGAATCTGATTTGATAAGTCGGAACAATATTCAATCAAGCTTTATCGATACTATCCAGCAGTCTGTTGGGGAACTTAATGTTGATTTAGTGCAAAGCGCCCAGCTTTTAGAAAAAATGGCAATGGGCGAGCAAATAAGCACTCATGAAGTGATGCTTGCAATGTCAGAAGCAAAAATGTCCCTGCAGTTAGCCGTTGAGGTGAGAAATAAACTGTTGGAAGCCTATCAGGAAGTCATGAAGATGCCACTTTAATCAGTGTGTTCAAAGTGAATCGTTAATTAATAATGAAGTGGTTTATGTTTGAGAATATATCAAAAGCGGGAAAAATTTCGTTTGCTGTCGGTGTCACTTTAATACTGATAGCGGCTGGTACTGCCATTTATTACGTGGTTAATCCGGCATACGTTGTATTGGCTGAATCTTTGACCCCTGAATCGTCAAACACGCTGATTGAGAAGTTGCAGGAACAAGGAATTGACGTGCAGTTGTCCGCAGATGGCACCGCACTCTCAGTACCCGAAACTGTGATGCAGCAAGCGCGTGTGAATCTTAATGCGTTGTCTGTCAGAGCCGATCATACGCAGGGCTTAGAGCTTTATGATTCAGTTGAATATGGTATGACAGAACATACTCAAAAGGTGACCTATCAACGAGCTATTCAAGGTGAGTTGGAGCGAACTCTGACTGGTTTGTCTTTCATTAAAGGTGCAAGAGTACATATAACCTTTGGCGAGCGTCGTTTGTTTAAAGCCGAGGGTAACAATGCAAAAGCATCTGTTACTTTAAGTCTCGAACCAAACCATCATTTAACACAAGAGCAGGTAGCTGCAATCCGAAATATGACAGCAGCTGCGGTTGAAGATCTCAGTCCTGAAAACATCACTCTGATCGATCAAAACGGCAACCTCCTTACTGGGTATGCAAATAATGAGCAGAATGCTGGTCTGGTTGATTATAAAACCAGTCTTGAAAAAGCACTGCAAGCCAAAGTGGATCACATATTAGCTTTGTATTTTGAGCCTTCTACTTTTGCCACCTCAATAGAAATTGCTGTAGATCTGACCAAGAAGAAACAAACAGTACAAACTGTTGTTCCATATGGCAATGATACTAAAGGCGCTTTGGTGCGAAAAACAGAACGTAAAGTGAGTCGGGACGATACGGCTTCTGCTGAAGTTCAAAATACTGAATCCAGCTCTGAAGTTGAATATATGCACGGCAACCAAACCGAAGAAGTTGTATTTAGCCCGGGTAAAATAACCAGACTTTCAGTTGCTGTTGCATTATTAGCCAATATAACTCAAGAAGAACGCACTAAGATTCAGGAGTTGGTATCGGCAGGAGTTGGTATTGTTCCTGAGCGTGGGGACATGCTGACTATTAATGTATTTAAGCCTGTAGGCGCAGGAAAAGACAATGCGGAAGTACCTGCGCGGATATCACAGCCCACTCCATCAGGGCCAGCTCAAAGCGCCTTAGTGAACCATGATAAAAATGAAACAAATTGGTTGAGTTTTGAAGTGATTAGCGTGTTTATTCTGCTATTGCTGCTGAGTAACTTTTTTGTATATCGAACTGTGCGCAGGATGAGCCTGACTGCTGAACAACGAAATACTCTGTTGCTTGAGTTAAATAATGCAGCGTTAAGTCAGAAGGGGGGGATATGAAATCAAATAATGATGACAATCGACTCAGCCATTTGATGGATATTATTTGTGAAATAAGCTGGTGGGACAGATTCATAATTTTCGTCAGATTAACCCCTGATGTGCGTGCATTTGTAAAGTCCAGGCTGCAGGAGCATAAAACAGAACGGCGTCATTCGATTGCGTCGGTACCTCAACAGCAGCAATCGTTTGACCATATGGGTGAAGAGTTGTCTCGCCTCATCGAAAAGGTACAAAACAATACGTCTGAGTTACCTGTTGCACTGCAGCTGTCTATAAAAAATGCCATGGTCGGGTTTGAAAGCGAAAAAGGGAAAAGTAGCTAATGGAACATGCTGTTATTAAAACTTATTCCCCCTCAAAGCCTCCATCAGTTCCATCAACAATAGAGCTGAAAACGACGCCATTGCAGGATGCAGAAGCAGCATTAGCCATACTGACTGAAGATCAAAAACAGGCTTTGGTTGCGAGTGCATTTGCCCATGAACTTGCTAAGGCGACTGAACAAGCAGAAGCCCAAGGTTATGAACATGGTTTCGCAAAAGGGGAAGCGGCTGGACAGGTGGAAGCTCGAGAGGTTTTGCTGAGCCGTGAAGAGGAATTAAGACAGCTGGCTTTAAGCTTATCGTCATTGTTAAAGGACTGGTCAAGTGCCGATATGGACGTTAAGTTAGCCGAAGAAGCTGATTGCATTGCAGTGCTTCACAAAGCACTGAGTGTCTTGATGATTGAGCATTTGCAGTTTAAAGAGCGCGTACCTGGTTTGGTGCGTGACATTGCAAGGGAATACGCCGAGGAACAAGGTGTTGAAATCCATTTGAGCCCGTTTGATTTTAATGCGTTCGAACAATGCAAGATACAGCTTCCGCAGGGCATAAATCTCAAAGCTTCCTCGGAGCTTGATGTTGCCAGTTATAAGATTAAATCAGCATCAGGGACTTTAGAATTTTCCCTGAGCCAGAATTATCAGTCGGTCACAGAAACCTTTCAACGCCTTGCTGGTGACCCAAAGTGATAAAAAAATACCTCACTGCGTTAGATACAATACCTGTTTGCAAGCGCCATGGAAAAGTGTTGCAAAATAAAGGCATGGTTATTGAAGCAACCTGCCCCGATACATACATCGGAGAGATATGTGAGGTACACGCAAAATTTAGTAGTCAAAATATTGTGGCGGAAGTAGTCGCGGTTAACAAAAACAAAGTTTTGTTGATGCCTTACCAGCGAATCAAGGGTGTTTCTCAAGGAAGTATTGTATACGCCACGGGTAAAATGGCCGTAGCCAAAGTTGGGGATAACTTGCTGGGCAGAGTTGTTGATGCTTTTGGTAACCCTATTGATAGCAAAGGTGAGCTCTGTAGTTATACAGAGTATCCGTTATATAAAGAACCCATAAATCCTCTGACCCGCAAGGCAATTACTGAGCCTATATCAACCGGTATCAGAGCTATCGATAGTTTCATCACCATTGGTCGTGGCCAGCGTATGGGGTTATTTGCTGGCAGCGGGGTGGGGAAAAGCACATTGCTTGCTGCTATATGCCACAACATCAGTGAAGATGTGAATGTTATTGCGTTAATAGGTGAACGCGGAAGAGAAGTGGAAGAATTTGTCCAGGCCATTGCAGAGACTGGCATGATGGAAAAGACAGTTGTCATCAGTGCTACAGCTGAACAGCCTCCGCTAATACGTGTTCATGCAGTTTACACCGCAATGGCGATAGCAGAATATTTTTCAGAACAGGGAAAGAACGTCCTGTTTACCTTTGATTCCGTCACCCGTTTTGCAATGGCATTACGAGAGTTGGGATTATCTACTGGCGAACCTCCGACTGTGAAAGGGTATACCCCTTCAGTGTTCTCTGAAATCCCAGCGATCATCGAACGATGCGGCAGCTTCCGGCAACGAGGAGCAATATCAGCCATTTTCAGTGTTTTAGTTGAAGGTGAAGATTTTAATGATCCGGTTGCTGATTGTGTGCGGGCTATCCTGGATGGACATGTCGTTTTAACCCGTGAGTTGGCTGAAAGAGCTCATTACCCTGCTATTGATGTATTAAAAAGCACAAGTCGGTTATTCAGGCAGATAAACAGTGCTGCTCATATTCAAAATGTAGCGAGTGTCAAAAGGGCAATAGTTCAATATCAGGAAAACCGCGAGCTGATGGAATTGGGAGTTGCGGGGGGAGATCCTGGCCGTTTACTAAGTATCTCTAATCGATGGCTGCAAATAGAAGATTTCTTATTACAGGACACTCGCAGCATTGAGTCTTTAGTTGCGGGCCAAACGCGTCTGGCAACTATCACAGCTTCATGGCAGGAGAGTGCGAGTGTCTAATCTATCAAAAATGAATAAAAAACTACGCATGATCCGTATTTTAAACAAATTCCCTGAAATGAAATTAAGGGGAATAGTTCACGAATTGATGGAACAGCAGCAGTGTTACAGTCATGAAAATATACGGGTAGAGGATATTCGGAGAACGGTCACTTCTTTGGATCATGGATTCAAGTTTAATGGAGAGGTGCTGACGACATTAGAAAACCGAACTAATTACAGCCGCCAGCTCAATGAACAACTCGAACAGGGCGAAAATGATTTGGTTAAACGTCGCCATCAAATGAATCTTCTGTCGTTGGATATGCAACGGACGCGTGATGAGATTGATAATCTGGATAGACTCAAAGAAGCTTTTTGTGCAGAAGTTCTGGTGTTAACCGAGAAGCAAGAAGCATCGCAACTGAATGAAATTGCGACACTTTCTTATCTAAATAAGGTGAAAATGCATGATAAGTTTTGATGCTCTGCCTTTAACAGATCTGCAGTTATTATCTGTAAATAAACAGTCAAAGGTACTGGCATTTAACCCTGGTAGTTATGACAGTGAGTTGCAAAATGGACGCAATAATGGTCTCGATACATTGTTACAAGACCGCTCAATCGAAACCGATATGGCCAGGCCTGCAAACGAGTACTCAATATTTGACGCTCAGCCTACAGAACATCTGTTAGGTTTATTAAATAATGCATACCCAAAGTCAGATTCCTTTGCTGCGGAAATAGTAGATCAGCGGACTGAAGTGAAGTCCAGATACCTTAGTTTTGGGAATGTAGAATACGATGCCATTCCTATGCTTTGGATTGCGAGCAATATTGAGACCCCCTTAGGAAATGATGGGAATCTGTCGAAAGATGAAACTGTGAAATTATTAAGTGTGGATCTTCACAATAACAAGTCTACTAATGAAGCTTCGACTGTGCTGCAAACCTCTATGTTGCACTCTGAGAGCACTGCAAAAGCAAACTTATCTATTCGGGATTATGGGCAAGCAGCTATTCAGCATTTCAGCATAATTAGAGAGCAAAAAATTGCCGTTTCAGATACATATCAGTCATTTACAGCCATCCCTCTAGCTCCACTCACTCCATTGTTGGAGCGAAGTCTAATCACCACCCAAACCAAAGACGGTAAGCAAAATATTTGGATTAGAGATTTCTACTCGAGCGAATCAGTAATTGCACACATGGCTAAATTAGTCGCTGCTAACCCATTTGGCTCGACTGTTACATTAAATAAAATCAGTATTAACGGTAAAGCCTTAGGAGGGGTTTATGGCGATTGACGCAATAGGGGGGCAGTTGGGTACAAATGCTACCGATATGAGCAATACAAGTATCTCTCAAGAGGATTTTGTTGAGTTGTTTCTTGCGCAGTTAAACTTTCAGGATCCGCTTGAACCATTAAATAACAGGGAGTTCCTCGCTCAGTTGGCTCAGTTCTCAACTCTTGAGCAGGGGCGCCTCACGAATGACAATCTCCAAAGTTTGTTGGCGATGAGCTCGTCAGAACAGTCTTTATCAATTTTGGGTAAAAATGTTGAGGTCTTAACAAACGTTGGTGCAACTTTTGAGGGACGTGTTGATGAGGCATATTACTCTTCTACCGGCCCGTCTTTAACTGTCAGAAATGCTCAGGGAGAGGTATTGAAAAATATCACTTTGAGTCAAATCAGACTCATTGAAAATTAAGGATTAATTGTATGTTTCAATCATTTTATACAGGGTTGTCAGGTTTATTTTCATTTTCAAAAAACCTGGATAGTGTAAGTAATAACATCGCCAATATGAGTACTCCTGGATATCGCGGAACAGATTCTTTTTACAAAAGTCTGAATGGTGGAAACGGTCTGGGTTATGGTACTCAACTTGATGACATAGGATACCGCTTCGCCAGCGGCGATATAAAACAAACTGGTAATGTGACTGATCTGGCACTCGGCGGAGATGGTTTTTTTGTGTTACTTCAGGATGGAAAAACGATGTATACCAGAGCTGGTCAATTCACCTTTGACCAAACTGGTAATTTGATTGATAAAAATACTGGGGCAAACGTTGCTGCATTTAACGAAAATGGACAATTAGTCAATTTTAACATTGAAGCCTTCCAAATTTCCGCTCCACAAGCCACAACTTCATTGAAGATTGCGGGAAACTTATCGTCTGGTGGTGTGAGCCACGAAGTATCCACAATAAAAGTTGTCAATAAATTAGGAGAAGAAGAGACAATCTCTCTGAAGTTCTCTAATAACAATACCAGTGTCACTGGCAGTTGGTTAGTTGATGTGGTTGGAGAGGATGACACCGTACTTCATTCCGCAGAAATACGCTTTGATACTGACGGAACTCCGTTAACTGGTTTTAACCAATTGAGTTTCAATATTGAAGATTCTATGGGGGGGTTGTCACCAATCACTGTAAGTTTTGGTGAAAATGGCAGTTATGCAGGAGCAACTTCGGTTAATGGTGGTACAACTTCAACCCTTACAGCTACCGCTGCGGATGGAAATGTTTTAGGTAAGCTGAGCTCTTTGCAGTTTACTGAAAATGGCGCAATAAAATTCACCTATTCAAATGGTGAAAGTCAGACTGGACCTAAGCTGGCGATAGCTTCTTTCTCGAATGAGAAAGCCCTTGAGCTTGTTGGTGGAGCCGTATTTAAAGCTGATGATAACTCAAGCCGAATTATCGGCTCTGCTGGTGATGGTCGTTTCGGCGAAATCATTGGACGTAGTATTGAGATGTCTAACGTGGATCTTTCACAAGAATTTGCTGATATGTTAATTATTCAGCGGGGTTATCAAGCCAGCTCAAGGGTGTTGAATGCAGCAGATCAGTTACTAGAGAAGCTGTATGAGAATACCAGAGGGGGCTAATAATGGCGCTGGTTTCACACATTCTGTTGACTGAACAGTCCAGGCAAAAATTAAAACAAGCTTTGTTAGAACAGACTTCGAAATGGATCGACACATGGTTTTCAAGCCATCCTGATGAAATAACCGTTGAATTTTGTCCTGATGGACGACGACCTTTTAATCGATTTACAGGGCTAAATGCATTTGACGTCTGTATGCATTCAGAGCATGGGGTCAGTTTCTATTTTAAAAGAGACAAGCTGAAGTGGTATCAAAGCCAGCTTATGCGCCTTAGTGTTCAAAATTTGAACGAATGTGGGCAGGTATTGCTTGATGCGGTAACTGAGGACGCATTTTCATCTTTATGTTCACTCATTCTGAAAAGTTTGACAAATAGCAAAGCAACTACCGAGAAGTTAAGTTTTTCAAATGTATCGACCAAACCTCAATATCAGAATGCTTTGAGAATATCGATAAGCTGGAAAGGAAAAGATTTTTCTTTGATATTGAGTTCAGCACTTGTACAGGGACTTCGTTCCTTAGAAAAAACAGAGGCTATACCTCCGTTGCAAATAAGTGTTTGTAGTCTCAGGCATGAACAACTTCCGATGACTATCGAAATATCTTCAGAGAAAATCGCTATTGATAAACTGCTAAATCTGCAGCTTGGTGACCTCATCAAATTAGATCATAAGCTTACTGAGCCTCTTACCTTAAAACCTCTGAAGTCAGAGTCTGGTTTAACAGGTTTCCTCGTTAATTCTAATAATAGAAAGTCTTTACTGCTGGTGGATAAATAAATGAGTGACAAAACGCAAAAAGTTTCTTACACACAGGTTGATGATATAGAAATGGTCGAAACCAATATATCTGCGTTTCATATAAATCTGGTTAAAAATGTTGAAGCAAAATTGACCGCTGTAATCGGTACTTCAACATTAACAGTAGAGCAATTAACACAGCTGAAGAAAGGTCATGTAGTTGAGTTAGTTGAAAGTATTGAGCATCCGGTACAGCTATTTATGAATGATGTGCTGGTTGCTGAAGGCCACCTTGCCGCTGTTGATGATAAGTATGCAATTGAAATAACTAAAGTGGCCGAGATAGTTAATGGATGATTTAGCATTTAAAACCGACAACGAGTTCGATTCCTACCGAATTATCGTTATCATTTTATTTCTGCTGATGCTTGCAGCTATAGCGTATTGGTTGAAGAAGCGTGGTAACAATCTGAACAAGACATTGCCACAATTAAAGACAGAGATCACCTCCTTGGGGAAAAATAGATTTATTGTCAAAATTACCAACGATGGATATGAATATCTTTTATACGAATCTTCATATGGTGTCGAGAAGTTGAATGTAAAAGTTACAGATGCAGGAATGAAGTGAAGTGAAAAAGGCTTTATATATCGGTCTACTCATGGTGTTTGTTCCATGTGTGCATGCAGTGGAAGTGAATTGGGTTGACACTATGCTGGGAGGGGCGGAAGAGTTCTCTCCCGAGTTGCGTATATTAGGCGGGCTCAGCTTATTGTCGCTTATTCCTATTGTATTGATTGCGACAACCGCATTTACCCGAATAATTATAGTGCTTGCAATGCTGAGACATGCCATAGGTTTGCAACAGTCGCCACCTAATATTGTTTTAATAACTTTAGCGTTATTTCTCACGTTATTTACAATGAGCCCAGTTTATCAAGTAGTTATTGATACAGCATATACCCCTTACGTGGAGAATAAAATTGAGTTATCTGAAGCTTTTGACAGAGCGTCGATACCTGTAAAAAACTTTATGCTTCTCCAAACCGATGAAAAAGATTTTTCAATGATGGTCGACGTTTCGGGAGCTGCAGCTCCAAAAAATGTCAGCGAAACGTCCTTTATACAGTTGATTCCTGCTTTCCTGCTAAGTGAATTAACCACAGCTTTTAAAATAGCCTTTGTTATTTTTCTTCCGTTTTTGGCAATAGATCTCATTGTCGCCAGTATCTTGATGTCACTTGGAATGATCATGGTTCCGCCTATAACTGTCGCTTTACCGCTTAAAATTATGCTTTTCGTGCTTATCGACGGCTGGAGTTTACTTGCCAGTTCTTTGATTGGAAGTTTCGGAACCTGATTCTTGACCGATTATAAAAGCACTCAAGAGCTATATTACGAGAAGTATCAAAACTGGGCATATTCCATTGCACATGAACTGTATGGGAAAACTAGTTTTGTTCAGGCGGAGTATAGCGATTATATTCAGTATGCTTTGTTAGGTTTACTCGAGGCCGTAAGTAGCCGTGATCAAGAACAAGAACAGAGCTTTATGAAGTATGCAGGTTTGCGGATCAGAGGCACAATATTAAACTCAATATTCAAGTTTTCTGAAAAAGATTGGCGGATAAACAGTGTTAGAAAAAATAAGTCAGACTATGTTGCCAGTACTCTAGAGGAGGTCATCGCGTCGGACGTCTCTGGAATGTCCAAGTTATCTGCAATAGTTAACGAGTTGGCATATGATTTTCTACTGGCTGAATCTTTTGAAGTAGAAGACTCTGTATTTGGTAGCAATAATGTCTGTGGTGATATTTATACTGATCAGGAGTATGAACTCTATCTAAGTAAAATAATTGAAAAAAAGAATAGCTTACCCGTCGAACTTCAGGCCGTATTAAATCTATATTATCTGACAGAGAAGAGCTTTTCTGACATAGCTGACATCCTGGATGTGAGTAAGAGTCAGGTATTCAAGCTGCATCAAAAGGCTTTGTCGATGCTAAAAATCGAAGTATTCTAAAACTTCTCAGTGAGTGTTGTTAAATGTTTTTTTCTTAGAGGTTTCTGCATATATGTTTGAGAATAATGACTCTATACTGAGAGTTTTCAAAGTTATAGAATTGTGTGAAAGTAAGTTAATTAAAGATAAAGATAAAGATAAAGATAAAGAGAAGAAGAGGCAATGGCGCTATCATATTGAGAACTTAGTTCTTGGTGCATGTGTAATATCATTTTTCTCAGCATTAATATTAATATTTATTATGGATATAACTGGGTTTTTATGGTTAAGGTCGCCTAGTTTATATTTTTTATTAGTAACCTATATTGCAGGTATTGCGCAACCATTTGTGATGCTGATTGTGCATGGAAGATCCATAAGCAATTTCTTTAAAGACCCGAAGAATCTCATACTAACTAAAATAAGCGTGAGTTCTGCGGTGGATACAAAATACCTTCCCATGTTCTCACGCTATCCTTTACGCAGATTAGAACTTGTAGCTCTTGAGTTGAAGTCTGGGAAAGATGCCTTCGACAAAAGAATCTCATTAGTCGTGGGGGCGATTAGCAGAGTTGGCATTGTACCAGGACTGTTTGCTCTTCTTTTTACTTGGCAAAAAGCACCTATTTCGGGCGGCTGGCTTGAAATAATTGCATATTCGCTACCTGGGTTGTACCTGATGGGATTCTGGGCTCATATGCACAACCTAAAAATTGAGAGAATGAGCAGACTCCTTGATTTTGTTATCGAAGACAGACGGAAAGACAAAAAGTTATCGGATACTATAAAGAGATTAAAAGAAAGAGCTAAAAGCTAAATCAGACTTCTTACACTGCTAAGCGCTGGCTCAGTTGATGCGTCTGATCAATAACCCAAATGCATGTTTTAGGATGGGCAGGATATGCCATTCACCTTTGATTAGTACAACTGAGCAGCTCAATTTAATGCTTCATCCACTTCAAGCTTAGGCATCGCCGAACCCTTTATATATGGCCAACCAGTAATTATGCAGTCGGATATCTTTAACATTACGAATAGTCACATCCAAACTTGCACTGCTCCTGATTTGGGAGATAGGTCAAGTCATGAAAGGTTAAATTTTTAATACCACATTTTTCCCTTAATCTTCGTAAGGCTTGGCCGACGGAGTCTGGCCGAATGTCGAACAGTTTAGTGCCAGATACCTTTTGCTTTTTTATGATCTCTATCGCTTTGGGAGTAAGGGGAACTACTCGACCATCACCGTTTTCCGTATCGAGTAATTCAATGGTATGTTTGGTTAGGTCAATATGCTGTCGTTCAATTTTCGTGATTTCTGAACGCCTCATCCCTGTTTCAAGTGCGAAGATCAGTATGTCGCCGATGATGCTTTTACTTTTCAGAGCTTGATTTAGGGCCAGTTGTTCTTCAGATAGGCCATTGGTTGACTCTAAGCGGCGAGTTCTTGATTTACCTTTCGGTGGCCGTTTTACTTTATCGAGTGGGTTGCCATTCGGTATGTGGATCTGCCATTCCGTGAGACATTGCTTGATAACACTATTTAAGACACTTAGTTCTTTTCGGACTGTCTCTGTCTTGACAGCTTTATCTGGATTTTTCCCCGATTTATCAAGCCGATAATTCCGATAATTAGCTATCACTAGAGGACTGAGTGTAGAGAGGGCGTAGTGACCCAAATGAGTATTCAGGATCTTTAGCCGTGAGCGAATATTTGCACAGGACTTTTTGGTGGTTGCGACTTCATCTGAATATTTATCCAAAAAATAGCTCAGCTTAGCCGTATCCACTTCTTTAGCAACTTGTAAATGCCACTATCCATTTCATATTCGATTTTCCGCGCCCATTTTTCTGCTACGGCTTTTGAAAGAAAGGTTTGACTGACCACTGGGTAGCCAGTCTTACGGATTTTGGCTTGATATCGCTCTTGACCACGTTTAGTTATGACAGCCATACAATCTCTCCTGAACATGAAATCAGCAGAGAGATCTGAACATCAGGTGTGCAAAACGCATACAGTAAAGGGTTGAAAATGCGGTGCTGTAGAGAGTTATTTGTGGGCGTATTCATTGTAGAACTCTTATCAAAAATTAAGTTTTGATTTGGAGTGTCCCAAAATTGTCCCAGAGAGGAGTTGTCGTTTTAAGCATAAGTTGAACTTTTTTAACCATAACTTGCACTTCTGTAGTTTTCTGCCAGGCTTATGTAACTTTGTTACGAGAGTAACTAGACATGCAAAAGCGGAAAATCACTAAGTCTGCCGTTACCAACATCTTCAGGTTTGTCTCATACAACAAGCTGGAGCCTATCACCATCGAGGGTTACAACGAATTCATCGCTTGCCACTACTTTGAATTCTCCTCTTTAGTTATCGATTTTGAAGCTCAACCGCAAAAGTTTGCATTTCCAATAGAAGACAGAACCCGCCCCCTCATCTATACCCCTGATTTTTGGGTTAGACTACATAATCAGCAGGAAGTCTATTTCGAAATTAAACCCCATGACATAACCCTCACAGACAAGTTTAGTCAGAAGTGGGAGATGTTACAAAAGCAGTTTGTTGAAAGAGAGCTGCGTTTAGAACTGGTGACAGACCTGCAACTAACACGGGGGAAGATGGCTGAGAATCTGAAACTGGTTCACCGGTATATGAACCGCGAACCCAATACAGCTGAACAAGAAAACATTCTAAAACTCATATCTAACTCACAGCTATCGGTAAGCAGCTTATCTGAGCAACTTCAACTGCAAGAAATTATAATAATTCCATACTTACTCAATCTAGTCGCCAAAAAACAGCTATCTTTCCCGCTTTATGCGCCGTTAGACATCAATACAGTATTTCATAAGCCACTGCCTTTAATTGAGTGCAGAATGGGTAAAGTCTTTGAGCAAATATTACCCGTGCCTGATCATATTACTCATGACGAATTTAAAGAGGCTTTTCGTAAAGAGGTAAAGCAGCGTTTAGACGAAGTTGATTCCTATGAGCACTTAGATGCCTTGCCAGAAAGAGAACGTGAGCAGGCCATATTTCGCTGGAAAGTACTGAGTAAAGTTGGCGAGTTATGTAACGGAGTGCTTTCAAATCAACGCCTTGCTGCAATTTATAAAGAACTCGAATCAGAATTTGCGGAAAAAACGCCATCTATATCTTCCATTAAACGTTGGGCAAAAATATATGAAGAGTCAGGCCGTTCAATAAAGGCATTGTCTCCCAATATCAGTGGACGTGGCAATAAAGCACATAGGTTATCCACAGAGATGGAAGAGCTCATTCAACAAGCTCTGGATCGAATTAAAGACACCAAATCAGGTGCCGTATCCAGTGCCTACAGTTATCTACAGCATCTAGTCTTCCAATTTAATCAAAGGTCTGGTTTGGCACTCAAGGCACCATCAATTCAGACCCTTTGGGCGCGTTTTAAGAAAATCTCACCTTATGAAATGGCAGTAAAATGCAGAGGTAAATTTAAGGCAAACAAAGAATTCAAACACATTGCTGAGATGATAAAAACAAATCGCCTTCTAGAAAGAGTCGAAATTGACCATACCCAGCTCGATTTTTTTGTTGTCGAAAAGGAAAGTTTTATTCCGCTTGGAAGGCCTTGGGTCACAACACTTTGTGATGTGCATTCCCGCTCTGTACTCGGCTTTTATATCGGGTTCACACCGCCAAGTTTTGTGTCTGCGGCAAGGGCTTTGAAGCATGCTCTTTTACCCAAAGATTATGTGTTAATTAGATATCCTGATATTAAGAATCCTTGGTTATGCTTCGGAAAGCCCGAGTTCATCGTATCCGACAATGGGAAAGAATTCGATGACATAGACTTCAAGTTAGTACTCGGCAAGCTACTTATGAATGCAGGCAAGAATCCAACTGCAACCCCCTATCTTAAACCGATAGTAGAGCGTTACTTTGGAAAGAAAAACTCGGAGTTACTTCGTGCACATCCTGGACATACCTTAGCAACATTAAAGCGCTCTAAGGACTATGACCCAGCGAAAAATGCTGTAGTTGATATGGATAGACTCCTACATATTGTTCACATTTGGATTTGTGATATCTACCACGCAGGCCCTAACTCTAGGCGTGACCACATCCCGAATCTTAAGTGGGTCAAAGCCTTCGAGCGATTTGCTCCGGTCCAAAATGATTATGATCCTGAAGATTTAAACCTGCTCTTCTGTCGGACCTTTACCGGTCAGTTGAGACGAGATGGAGTGGTGTTTAAACGCCTCCATTACTCCTGCGATGCGTCAGCTGAACTACGGGGGAGAGTCGGTGATCATCGAGTAACATACAAAATAGATCCAGAAAATCTGGGCTATATGTATATTTCCAACCAACTAACTAAGTCTTTTCTTAAAGTTCCAGCAGTTAAATTCGAGTATGCATCTTCAGTAACCCTCCATCAGCATAAAATCAACTGTATCGTTGCCCGTAAAACCGTTGGGGACAAGTATTGCGAGGAGGATATTATCGAAGCAAAAAGCCGAATTCATTTGTTGATTGAGGAAGCCTTCCTAGCAAAAATTCAGTCCAAACGACGGACAGGCAGTACTTCGAAAGCAGCCAGGTACGTAGAGGATTCAGAACGGGCAAAATCTTTGGCCACTGAGCAGCATAATGAGAATTTGGTCCCACTTATCAACGCCAAAAATGAAGAAAAATCAGATCAGAGAGTAATTAAACCCATAGATACAACTGGTTGGGAGTTACTTTAAAATGGTAGCGAAATTCACCGAAGAGGAAATCAAAGACAAGCTGCTCCGTTTCCGTTCAGCGTTCATAGGTAGCCCTTATCTTAAAGCAGTTCTTAAAGAACTAGATGAGTGTCGGGAATTATCAAAACTTGGTGGTGATCCTGAATGCATGATTGTTACCGGTGATACTGGGGCTGGCAAAACATCACTTATCAATAAGTACCTAGAGTTAAATGCAAGGAAAGATTCTTACGAAGGTACTGTTATTCCTGTGCTTTCTACCACATTGCCTGGTGAAGCCAACTCCGTCGCACTCTTTCAACAAATTCTAACTGATCTCGGCCATCCATACCCATTTGAATCAAACAACGAGGTACAACTACGTAAGCAAATCAAGGATCTTGCGCGTAACTGCCGATTAGAACTCATCATTGTCGACGAATTCCAACACTTGATTGAGAGAAAAAGTCTGAAAATACTCAAGGAAACTGCAAATTCCATTAAAAGCCTGATCGTCGATACCAAAATTCCAATGGCGCTTTTTGGTATGCCGTACAGTTCTGTGATTTTAGATAGTGTCAGCCAGTTAGCTAGTCGCTTCGAGCGCCGAAGAGTGCTTAGCCCATTTCGTATCAGTACTGATGATGAGCAAGACAAATACTTAGCTTTGTTATCATTTTTTGAAGGCCTAATGGATTTACCTGAGCCATCAAACTTCACGTCTGAAGATATGTTTCGTCGGTTGTATGCATATTCGAGTGGTAACCTTAAAAAGTTAAAGAATTTACTCAATGCGGCTTATAAAGCCGCGCTCGAAAACGGCGAACTTCATGTAAGTAAACAAATATTTGCCGAAGAAGCAAGTTCCCGCAACTCTGAACTCACAAAAGACAACAACCCATTTTTGCTGCCTATGGATAAGTTAAAAGTTATAGAGCCGGGAAAATATGTGGGCTGGGATGACTATACCTGCGGAAAAGGAGTCAATGTTGGTATTAAGGACAATCCAAAGGTACTTACCTTTTCGGATGTGTTTTAACTAATTTCTTTTCGCTAGCTTTAAATGTCCAAGGGAAGCGCATGGTCAGGCTCGAAGCTATTCCACCAACCTAACGCTAGATCAGCAGCATCATATAAAAATTTAGACTCAGAACTGAGTTTTATCATGGGGACAATTAACCATAAATCTTTACGATTAACTTCTTTAGTAAAGCCCTTTTTAATGAGCAAGGCTCTCACTTCAGGTGTCAATTTAGACAAGTCGCTAAAGTATCTCATCTCTATTTTTTCAGCATAATTACTTTTACTATGCCTGTTTGCATGCTTACTCTCATTTGCTACATCAATAAATGCTGCGACTACAGGATTAGTGAAACGAACCCAGTTAACAAAGTCTGTTTCTCTTCTACTTTCCCACTCAGGGTGCTCCACTAACTTAAGATGGAACATCCAACTGGCAATAGAGGCGATAGTTATTGAAAAATTAATTATGTGGTCATTTATAACAATCGGATCTGTACTTTTTTTGATCAAAACTAGCTCGCGAGCAGCCTTTTCAAGCATATATTTTTCATCAAATCCAGTACCACCAAATAAATTTTGAGCAGATGTTCCATCCATATACTGAACCATATCACTTAATAAGTTAAAGCACTTTATAAATCAAAATACAAAAAGCTGAAATCGCTCACATTGCTTTATTTCAAGCTGAACATGAATGAACCGTTTTTCGTTTTTATATGTGTAAAGTCCACCAATTCTTTTAAAGGAATTGGTGATTTCTCCATATATCAAAGGTAACTTGTAAATAATTTGTATTTCTTAAATTCTTCATACTTGATCAGGTCCAGACTATCTTCATAGAAAGGTGTGGACATCGCTCTTCTATAAAAATCCATGTGCGAATCTCGGACATCCTCAGCTGATGCTTGAATTATTCTCGTATAAACATTCTCTGAGTCAGTAAATCCATCTTTATTAAACTTAATGTCACATATACAAAATGAGGTTGTGCTTCCTGGATGATGAACCGTAATTTTAAAATCGCTTCCGATAGCAACTCTGTTACTACCCGCGAGCAACACAAAAGGGCAGGCACTTTCACAATTTGACGCGATTTTTGAGGAAAGATCTTTTCCTGTCACTTTTATACGATCTGACATGCAAGTGTCTAGACCTTCACCTCTAATTTTATTGGCTATTTTCTCAGCACCATTTAACTCACCTCCGTTCGACATAAAGCATACTAAATTTGGGTGCTCTTTATTTTCCAAAAGAAAATTCTCAAAGGCTTCAAACATGCCTTCTCCTATAGAGCCCGCGAGAATGATTGCAGCCTTGCATGTAGCATTATCGATGTCTTTTCCGTCATCCTTCAATGCACAAGCTTCACCCAAAAAGACTTTCTCCAATTGAAGCTCGTCATTTGCGATCTTAGAGGTATATATTTTTTGATAATAATATGTGCATAACGTACCTGATATAAATATTACCGCCAGAACAACAGCTACCATAAAAAAAACATTAACAAATTTAAACTTTTTTGAAAAATAGCCAGACATAAAATACCCATATTAGAAAACACAGTCCCAATATACTCAATTCGATTAACATGTTCAATATTTGAGAACAAAAATTTGTATCAATTAAGAAAACATTTCAATTGACTTCGACACTGGTTTATCAAATCTGTCCATTTGATTTTTCGCTGCATAAGTGAGCTAGATGGAACGCAACTTATCACACATCCTGTACTGTTGACTGTTATCTTCTCAGTCTAAGAATTAAGAATAATATAAGTAGCGTCCACCAGAGGAAATATATTCAGCATCATGTACAAGTCATAATGGAGCTCAATTGCATCTCGTTAAATGAGTCAACGCCTAAAGCTTCTAGATCATTTAAAGTATTTTGGATAGCCTGTTCGGCAAACTGTCCAGTAACTTTCCATGATGACTCATACCTGACATAGCTCCCGTTTGGGTTTCGTTGTGCTGATAGCCAATTAAACGATCCTTCTGTGATTTCGCTCCGGCCAACAATTAAGGTTTTGGAGTGGAGATTTTGAACCTTACAGACTTTGGCACCAACGTCTTTGAGCAAGTTAATAGCCTCTTCAGCACCATGGTTACTATTTTGTATTGATAACTCACCATCAATGATTATCCATACTTTCGCTTTACGCTTTTGAACAGCGCTGTGTACCAGCTCCTCAAGTCTATCATCCTCAATTGCTCTCAATGTGATCCAAGGCGAGACGATAACAACCGGTGTAATGGACGATGCACTCAAAAGCGCATTTCGTAAAAGTGTGCGATGCCCCTCAAGAGTTGCGATGCGCTCTGCACCTATCCGCAGAGGCGCAGAGATATGGTGACTTACGTTTATATCAGTAAGCTCGTTATTTTGGTCTGCAAATAGGCAACTCCCTAGAATCGATGAAGGTGTTTGACCTCTATCTCTGAACAGACGCATGTCACCTATAACGACAAATGCATCTTTAGCACGCGAAACGGCGACATTTAGCATGTTCGGCTTTTGATCGAAGAACGCCTCATTCATAAAATCGGCGTTGTAAGTAGGCGAGAAAATAACGATGGGTTTTTCATCGCCCTGAAGCTTATGAACTGTACCAGCAGTAACTCTATCAAATCGCCCCCCATATCGCTTCAGCATCTTTTGGATTGCTTCTTCTTGGGCTCTAAATGGTGTGACTACGGCTACAATATTTTCAATCGGCATTTGATAGCGAGCTATCCAACTGTCCGCATTCTCAAATATCCATTGAGCAATTGTCTGAACTTCAATGTCATTGCTTCTGCTATTATCTTCGTGCTTCGTGACGCCAGTTACATGAGCCCACATCATTGGGCGCAAAGGTGATTCGGAAAAGAGTTCTTTGCGAAGTGGGTTTAAGCGACCTCGGTATACTAGCTTGTTGCAGAAATCAATGATGTCTTTGCGGCATCTACGATGTTCGGTAAGAAATATGCTTGGAGTATCCTCTTGTCCTGCAGATATTGCATAAGTAGCTCCTTGCGCTAAAAGCATCACACTGCCTTGTATCGCGCTTGAGCGAGACGAACTTACTGAATGAGGCGTTATCGGGTCTGAGTCGTTCCACAGTTGCCCTAAACCTTGCCGGATTGCATTTCCATGGTCGTTACCTCTGGAGATTTTGACGACTGGTTCTATCTGATAAATATCACCTACAACGAGAGCTTTTCGAGCTAGAGCAAATGCTGCGGCTCCAACATGAGGAGCAACTTGGCCAGACTCATCCATAATAAGTAGGTCGATGTAGTCATAAAGGTAATTTTTCTTAAACTCATCGGAGCCTGATTTACTGATGAAATGAAAAATATTTGCGATAGAGTTTGCAGTTGTAACCAGACAAGGGGTGAGCATACACCATCGACGAAACCTTGCTTTAACAGCCTCTTCACCATTATTGTTGTTCGTTACGCCACTTTGAACATCCTCTGCATCAATAATCCATCTCCCCTCCCAATAGCGCATAGCTAGCTGAAACGCCATATGTCGCCAACTGATGTCGAGAAGATTATCAATGCTGTTGAGACTTGGGACTTCATTATCTATTAAAAAGTCCAGATTTGGCTTACAAAACCGCTCATCAATAAGCTCAATCAATTTTGAATGAGTTATTTTTAACTGCTGTTTTGCCTCTTGGTAAGCAACGTCTTTATCTTCTAACTCTTTTAGTCGAGTAGTTTTATTATTTATCGCTTGCTCTACAACTTTCGCTGCGAGCTTACTTTTCTTCTCCGCCTCTAAAAGCACGACCCTTGCTGAATCAAAGGCTTGTTTCGCTATGAGCTCTTCTCTGCTCAGCTCTTTATTCAATACAGCAAGTTCTGATGTCGCATTATTGATAACATCCTGGGCTTTGTTAATTAACGCTTGATTATCTGAACGGGTAAGGACATCAGCGAACATCTCTCTGAGTTTTGAGTCTTGAGAGACGACATCAAAAACTCTTGAGGCTTTGTTTGAAGCAAACAAATATTTAGTGAGGTTAAAAGCATCAGCTACATGCTCTAATAGCCCATCTGGAACTAATGCTTTCTTCACTTTTGACGCTAAACATAGTTTTTCGGTAATCAATGCCTCTTGCTGCTCGAAGCGTTCTTTCGCTAATTGACGTTTTTTTTCTCCTTCAACTTTCTCAATGTCTAGACGCACGCATGCTTCAGCCATGAGCAATTTGGCCTCCAGCGCTTTGTGTTGGGCCGCTTTAATAGCCTCGCTTAGCCTATCAGACTCATGTTGAACAAATTCTGACCGACTGACGCCATTTGTTGTGTCACCCCACCATTTGTTAAGCTCTTCATACCGTAAAACAACATTTTTTATATCGCTTATTCTTTTATAAGCTGTTTGTATGTTTTTCCTGAGGTTGTCTAATGCGTCCTCTAGCGTTTCCACGTTTTGCTGAGGATAGCTCTTGGCATAAAACGCTAACCAATTAACTCTGGCTCTCTCGACAAAAACTTCATCCATCTCGCGTTCAGGGAATCCATCCCATGGGTTCTTTGGCTTACCTTTCTGTTGCTTTCTGAAAGCTATTTTATGACCATTACTTAGCGCGAGATTTGTGTTCTCTTCATTTGTTGGAAAATACAACCCATAAGAGTCGCAATCCTCAATCCAGCGTGAGGCCCATATCAAATGCTCACTAGAAAGGTTTTGATGCCGAATGTCATTTAGGCTTCGAACAATATTCATTACAGCCCGGTTGTTTGTGGATGTCCCGACGATAACTGAAGGCTCACCTCCTGCAATAGCTGCTTTGATTACCTCGGTGGCAATGACACTATGCAGTAATGTTGTTTTACCCGTTCCAGGAGGACCACTGACAGCCAGTACTTCGCCATATTGATGTCGACTAAATGCAACTAGGGCATCAGCTTGATTCGGGGCTAATCCGTAGCTGCTGCTCATCATGCCTCGTATTGAATCCAGTTGGTTGACACGAAGTGATTGATCAACCGTGAACTTATCAGAGCGGCCATAACAAATTCGCTCTAGTAATTTGGGAGTGGATTTAAGCTCCCAAAGGTCATCATACAAACGCATTAAGGCAAGTGAATAGTTATCGGTTGAAACTGCGATATCAATTAGAGCATCATCAAGAGACACAAAATTATCTAGGGAATGACCTCCAATAATAGTTTTAGCAAGCGTATCGCACTGCTTAATATACTCAGCCCAAGATAGACCTTCTAAAGGATTTTTGCTGAGCCATTCATCTTGAACGGACACATCACTTAACAATAACTCAGTACCGTCTGCATGTTGGCTTGGGCGTAAATACTGACGCCCTATCCAAGGTGAGGACTGTTCGTTCCTGACAAGCTCTCCAGAAGGCTGAAGAAGTGCAGGAATATGTAAGATATAGACTGACTCTTGATCCTTACCACGTATTTGGCCATGTTCATGGACTGGCGAAAAACCGTGACTCAAAATAATGACCGGAACGGCTTCAATGGCTGCAGCGGTCGTTTTAAAACGCTGATCCTTTGAATCCTCTTTATGCTTTACCCACTTGGCCTGCAACTTTTCAACGTCTTCAGGGTTTAAAATCCCTGATTTCAATTGCTTGATGGGCACACGCACTGGAAACGTTAATCCTTTCAATCCAGCCAGCGCTTCATCAGCTAATGAATTACGCCAATATTTAATCAGTTGCTTTAATTGAAAGTCCGGATAAATCATATGTCCCTATACAGATGAAGCAAGAAACCTTCATCACAAAATTAAAATTTCCCTACTATTTAAACACACAACTAGCATCCTAGGTCAAGCAAAATGACTTTTAAAACAGTTAGACAATAGCAATCACTAAATAGGCTCGAGGCGGAATTTTTCCGCGTTGATTATATAATGATCCGCGATGTGATACGCTTCACACTTAGAATTAAATATTTTTAAAATCAAAGCATTACAGGTCGACGCAAGGCTCTAGCAGTAAGCAGTAAGCAGTAAGCAGTAAGCAGTAAGCAGTAAGCAGTAAGCAGTAAGCAGTAAAAAGGAAACTTAGACATATCAGCTAACTAAAGCATCTATAAGGCACTCATTTATAAAAATAAACTATGGTTACTTGTCCTAGAGTAGGTTACTCACACTGAATTACCGATGCCAGCTAAGTGCTCTTACAACGCCAATACTACCTAATTTTTAATACAAAATTATCTGAAGCTATGGAGATACTGAAGGATAGTACGTTTTAAATATCTATACCCATAAAAACTTATAACGTCCTGTTGAAGTCTTTAAGGAAACCAGATAGGTTGGTTTGCGAGTTACGATCATAAATGATGGAGACTGTGTAAATCTCAGGCACTAAACTCCTCCCGATAAATGGACCTTAAAAGCAGGAAACTTTATGTCAAATGTCAATTTGGACGCGTTGATTCCAAGAGAAGATTTCGAAGTTATAGATAACACCAGTAATGCATCCTCTTTCAACCAGAATGTAGGCGTTAAAGATCTAGAGCGTGGAGAGTTTTTTTATGCGGGCTTAAGAAAGCCAGATTTTCAGCGGGAAACCTCAGATTGGAGTGATGAGCAGATTTGTGAATTCATTAAGAGCTTTATTGAAGGAGATTTGATTCCTGCAGTTATTCTTTGGAATTCTGGACCATATAATTTTGTTATTGATGGAGCACATAGGCTTGGTGCCCTGATCGCTTGGATTAACGATGACTATGGTGATGGAACCATATCACAAAAATTTTACAACAATGAGATAGATGAAGAGCAAAAAGAAGCAGCCAAGAGAACTAGAGAGAAAATACAAAAAACTGTTAAATCATATAGTGAATATAAAAAGGCCATTTTGAATCACATTGATGGCGATCAAGATATGCTCCGAAAAGCCTTAAGTCTTGGCAGAACGTCGATCCAGCTACAATGGGTAACCGGTGGCTCAAAAAAAGCTGAGGAGTCATTTTTCAAAATAAACCAAAAAGCTTCAAAAATTAATGATACAGAAATTGAATTGTTAAGATCTAGGCGGAAGTCATTTGCTATAGCATCAAGAGCAATCATTCGAGCAGGAAACGGTCACCAATATTGGTCTAAATTTTCTCCAGAAAAGATGGAAGAAATCGAGAATTTAGCTAAAGAAATTCATGAGTTAATTTTTCATCCAAAAGTATCAGGCCCAGTTAAGACTTTAGATCTACCATTAATAAAAAAACACAACTCGCCACAAACCAATAGTTTTATTTTTGATTTAGTAAAGAAATGCAACAGGCTAACCGGAGACACTTATAAAATTGAAGACGATAGTGATGGAGAAGAAACTATCAGAAATTTAAAAAGCGTAATAAAGTTTCTACGGTTAGTCAATTCGTCTCACGCTTCATCTTTAGGGCTGCATCCTCTTGTGTATTTTTATAATAAGCGAGGAAATCAGATTTACTCAGCGGTATTGGCGTGGATAGACGTAATCGCAGAAATCAACAAGTCAAAACAATCCATAAATTCATTTCTTCACATTAGAAATCGGTTTGAGTTATTTTTATTAAAATACAAACATTTCATTGCTGGAATTAATGCGAAATATGGCAGCGGCTTAAAAAGCAACAAACATATAAGTAGCATGATTTTGCTGACAATAAAATTGATGCAAAGAAATGAGAGCGATGATTCCATTGTTGAACAAATTATTTCTAGTTATTCATTTTTACCTCGTAATGATGATGTCGAAATAGCGTCAAGTAGATTTTCTGGCGATGTCAAATCTCAGATTTATATCCAAGATGCACTCCCCAAGACATCAACATGCGCGCATTGTCATGGATTCATACACAGCAACTCAATATCATTTGACCATATTCAAAGAGTTAGAGACGGTGGCAAAGGTGCTCCATCGAATGGCTCTCTTATGCATCCTTTTTGCAATACTGGGGCAAAAAGTTAAATAATTTTTCTCCAATAATTCAGTTTATTTTTACTATGAAATCACTAGTATCAACTTTCATTTTAGACACCATGAAACGTATATATTCAAATTTATTTCTTTGGCATGAACCATGTTGGAATCTGTAACATTAATTATCAGCGTACGTTTTATATAAAAATGAATAATTAAATTTTTTTCTAAGCCAAAAATTTTAGAATTATTGTATTTAAGACATTAGCTTCCGTTAATTTTAGAGCTTATATGATTATAAGAAATCACATTAAAATGTTCCCTTTAGAGTACTGCGCTGCAAGGTTTCTTCGCCAATGGGAGTTGCGAGAGGAAAAACTATACGTGTCAATTTCGTGTAATCCTTCAGCTCTTAACGTTACTGAAGCGCTAAGCTATTTTCAGGTTGCAAGAAACTTCAAAGGATTAAATACAGGGATATTTGTTCAGAATAAGATCCTGACAGCTTTAATTAATGTCAAAGGAAACTCTTCACTCGCAACACCGCAATCAAAAGTCATTGATTTAGCAAAAGCATTTGAAGAACATTTTTCTCAATACAATATATCATCTGCGTCAAAATTACTTTGGCTTTCATACAGAGATCCTTACGTTATATATGATAAACGTGCTGTTAATACTCTTAGAAAATTAGGCCATAAAAACATAGGAAAGGACTATCTAAAGTACTTTGAAGCTTGGAAAATCGAGTTTTTAAATTTGGAAACGTCAATAGAGGATGCTATTATAAATCTTAAATATGGAAGAAGTTTTATGCCATATACAAATTTATCGGATACTGAAATTGAACTCTTAGCAAAAAAACAATGGTTCAAAGAGCGTGTCTTCGATATTTTCTTATGGGAACTAAATGGGAAAATCTTACAAGACGTTCCAGCAATGAGCTCTTCGGCCACTGAATAGTTTTTATGTCGTCATTTCCTGAATTTTCCACACTGAAGTTAGATTACCAAGAGCAGAAAGCACTTTTTTCATAACGCCTTTGTATTTAACTGAGGAATGAAAGGCATGGTGTGGGCTTCTCTGTCTGGAGCATTTTGTATGGTCCTCCTTATAGTGATGAGGTATCTTATCCAGAAATCATCCATAGCTACAAGATCAAATCCGCCAGCGAGAGAGTCTTGTGATGCCACAAGGTCACACTACACCTCACCTGTATAGAATGGCGTTGTTAAATACCTGAAGCAATTGTCAAAAAAAATGAAATACATCGCTCTCGTTTACGGCGAATTGTTGCATTGGCATCTTCATGTCCAGCTTGCTTAGCTTGTTAATAACCACATCTCCCAGTTGGATACAAAACACTTTTGATCATTAATATAGAGCCTGAATTATCGTTATCTCCCTGCTTCCCCTTTCAACTGACATATGTGTACCACTACCTCTCTCGTCGTCGCTAATGTAAATATTGAATTAAGCGATAGGCGGTCTATGCTTGATTTACAAAGGGATATTCGAATAACCAGAGATTACCTTGCGCTATCTGATCCGCCCTAAACCCAAATCTGACGAAAGTCTTGAATCCTTTATGCTGCGGGTTGCTAGAGGCAACGGGTACTCTAACTTTTCAACATTTGTCGATTCACTAAAAAGTGACGTTCCTGAATCGGAGCATGAGAGGTTCGGATCTTTTTTACCTAAAGACATAACAACTGCAAACCTTTACCACGCGCAACTATCCAGCAGACGGCGGGTTGAAATGCTCCGCCAATTTGCTGATTTAACAGGCTGTGTATTCAGCGAACTAATAGATATTTGCCTGGCTCGTGGGGCCGTCACATTTTCAAAAAAACGTGCGAGCCTTTACAGACAAGGTATTACTATCCCCTTGAGTGAACTAATCCCACTCAATGAAGTTCCGGTTTGCCCCTTGTGTCTAAAAGAAAATGGTTATGGTCGTCAAATTTGGCATTTTAGGTCATACACAGCGTGCCATTACCATCGAACAAGTTTACTTAGTTCTTGTCACTGTGGTGCAACATTAAGTATGTCTGAGCAAGACTTTTCCGAAACCTGCCACGTATGTGGAGATTCGCTGTCAGACCAAGTAACGAAGGCCTCTGAAACTGAGATCATGGTTTCATCGTGGTTGGCAGGAGAACCGAGTGAGCAGCTTCCACAGGTTGCTGATAGCCATAGATGGGGGCTTTTGCACTGGTATAAGCTCTATGTGTTACCTGACAGCGACAAGCCAGGGACACAATTCCTCAGTTACTTTAAAGCCTGGCCAGAAGTTTTGTTTGAAAAGTTAAAAGCTGATTATGCAAAAGCTTCGGAGCTGTCGGTAATAACCCCAAATGAAATGACCTTCAAAGGTGTTTTTGGTGAGCTTCTAATGTTGTCATGTCGATTGCCTGGCTCTGCACTTGCAGACAATATTGTGCTGAGAGATATTGTTCGTTTCTTGTCAGATGAAGTCATAGAAAACGGCAGTCCAATCGGTGAGCTAGCTATTAATAGTATTGAAGCGGCAATACTGCTTAACACCACAACGGAACAAATTGCCTCGCTATACGAGCAAGGAATTCTGCAGACCCGAATACGACTGAAGAACAGTGAGATAACAACCTTAACATCCCCCATCTTTCGGTTAGCCGATGTACTGTGTTGTTGGCTAACATCCTATCAAAGCGACACGTCAAACCGGCGTTATCTTGTCTCTAGGTGGTAACTCGGATGCATTTAAAGGAGCTTCTAGACCAAGAAGATGTTACCGCCAGAAATGTTCAGCTGAAAAAAGCGTTTAATGCGCTGAGTGAACCGATTTGTATTGATGGATACGAAATGCAAGCCATCTTTGTACTGGCAAACCTGACAACGAAACTATCTGATTCAATAGATGTTACCTCAAAAACTGAGGCTTGTAGCTTACTCAGGTCAGAAATCTGGCTATCCAGATGCGTAAATACCGTCAAGTTCAGGCATACCCACAATCTGAAATATCCGGATTACAAGAATCGTGGCGTATTGCGTCTGGAACCGATAGGAGAGCTCCCCGCTGGTTATATATCATCCCAACTTTGCAAAGACCGACACAGGTTAGGTTGGTCGCAAAATTCTGCTGATATCAATTACCAACTATTTTTCTGTGCGAACTTTATCTGGCGAGGTGCCATATGCAATATCGCGGATCTGATATGTCTGAAAAATGCTGACTTTCAACGCTCACTGCATAATGCTGGTATGTATAAAAAAGATTACCAGTGGATAGAGAAAGAGCTTCAGCAAATCACTCAAAGAAAAACGGTGTTTGAGCTTGGCTCTGAACTCCGCCAAATCAGGTTACCGTATCATAAAAATTATTGCGCACTTACACCCGTACCAGCTCATAATTTGCAGCGGGAAATACATTTAGCGTTAAAAAATGAACGACAACAAAAGTCTGTATCTGGGCATACCAGAGCTGCGAGTGTTGGCGATTTAGTTGCGGCTGCAGCTGGTAAACTCTTTACGTTTAAGACGTTGCCACAAAAGCTTCGAATGAGACATACCTTGAGTCCTTCTAACCAATTACCGCAAGAAGGCTTAACTGCACTGGGGCAGTTAATACAGGTTGAACAGTTACTCCTGACTGAAAATATCCGAAAAAAGCTGATCGTTCAGTGGCAACAAGAGGTGCTGCAATATATCGAAATCTGGATGCAGCGCTATTTTTTACATCAAGAAAAACCTAAGCTCAGCGCAATAGTTGAGCGATTTAACGTCCATCTTAGTAAAATCAAAAGTGGGCATCATCTGGCATATCGGCCTGAAGTTACAAAGTTGCTAAATCAGTTGTGTTCAAAAATTATTGATACCAACGAGACAGCTTCTGTTGAGCAAGTAAAATCCAATTTTTTGTTGTTACCTGGGATGAAAGTCTCGGGAGCATCTGCAATCAGCTCAGCCTATACCGTTGGCCTGCCATCACTCATCGGTGTATGGGGATTTCTACACGCGTTTGAACTAAACGTTCAGCGCTGGACCAACATCAATGATTTTAGAATCGAGAGTTTTGCACTCTGCCTGCATAGATTTAGTCTCGATAACCGTGGATTGACCAGAGAAGTCAAAGTCGAACAAAAAACGCTGCTGACACCTGCAACGCTGCCAACACGTTACTGCGATTTGGTGGTTAGCTTTGTGCTAAAAATTAAAGCCAACAACCAGTTGCCAGAGGCTACACAACTCTATTCATACTTGCCGAACTCACTATGCCAAGGCGCTGTACACGCCAAAATAGAACAGCTTAATAAGAGCGGCTATTTCGGATCTTTTTATCAGGCTGCTTTGGCTATATCTGACAAAAGAGGCCGCTGGCTGTTACCCAATACTGATTTTTCACCTGTTGACGTTGCAGATATGCTGGCAACACCTGATCTGCTTCTAACCAATGTTGGCTATCAGCTTTTAGAGAAACCAGCAGAAAAACCTGGTGCAGTGGATAACTTGCCACATGCGTTTGCAGAACCTGTCATTGGGCAAGTGCGCCAATATCATGCCAGCGCTGATGCTGTAGAAGATGAATTTTTCTGGAAGATTGCAGTACTTCCAAATGCCTTTTTATTAGGGATTGAGGGAACTGAATATGAAACTACCACAGAGATTTAGCTACCGTCGTTCGTTATCTCCCAGTATTGGGGTTTTTACCTATGCAGATAAACAGTCTGTAGAAAAACCGCTGTCGTTCAAAAGTGTAAAAATTGTTGGCCAAAAAGAAGGTGTTACTGAGGGTTTTGACAATTCTATGATGCCAAAAGCTTCTGCAACAGCAAAAAAACTCGGCGAAGGCAACCTACATACCGTCGAGTATTGTCATGTTCCTTACGATGCAAAACGAATGTTCTGCCGATTTTCGTTGACGGTAAATGCGAACTCTATTTCGCCAGAAGTCTGCAATGACCCAAGTGTTCTTGAGGCTATGTCTGGATTCGTAAAGGCTTACAGCGATGTAAACGGGTATACCTACCTTGCAGAACGCTATCTAAAGCAAATTATTTCAGGCACATGGTTATGGCGAAATCAATATTCGCTCAGCACCGCAATAAGGATCAGAACCAATACCGGCCACAATGTTACTGCGGAAAACGTACACGCGCACGGAATGCGAAAAGATTGGCAACACCAACTGGTTGGATGGACAAAATTAGTAGAAGATTTTAGTAATGCACTGACTGATCATAGCAAGTTCCTGCTATGTGAGATAGAAGCAGAGCTAATTCCGGTTACTTGCCAGGAGATTTATCCGAGCCAGGCATTTAACGAGCGCGGAAATAGCGAAGCCGCTAGCCGGGTATTTCAAAGAACTCAGGTTGATGGCGTCGACAGCCCTATTTTGGGGGCATACAAGATTGGTGCGGCAATCGCTCAGATTGACGATTGGTTTGATGATGCTATTGAGCCTTTGCGAGTTGGCCAATACGGGGTCGACAAAAAGTCAGGTACCGCCCTTCGCAGCCCTGAAAATGGATTAGATTTTTTCAGTACAATTACGCAGGTTGAACAACTGACGGACGAGATAAAAGCAAAAAACCAACCTAACAACCGAGCTCACTTTTTGGCAGCTAATCTGATCAAAGGCGGTTTGTTTCAGAAAGGGGCAGCCAATTGAGCAGGTACTTTTTCTATATTCGATATTTGCCTGAGGACGTAAACTGCGAGTTCCTGGCAGGAAAATGTATTCGTATTTTACATGCCTATCAGACCAGATTTAACTTACGAACTATTGGTGTGACATTCCCTGATTGGGAGGATAGCAGTATAGGTCGAACTATCGCTTTTGTGTCTGAATCGAAAAGCCCGCTGACAACCCTAAGTCAGCAGAATTACTTTGTACGCATGGCTGAAGATGGATATTTCCGAATTAGTGATATTCAGGTTTTGCCTGATGAGCAGGAATATCAGGAATTTATCTATTACAGGGAAAGAAGACTGGAAAAAGAATCTACATCTGCTAAAAAAAGAGAATTAAAGCGTTTGCAAGCTAGAGCCTTGCTGAGAGGTATCGACTACGTACCTAAACTTGAAGCATCCAAATGCGTCGAAATACCTTTTGCCCACCGATTAATATTCGGTAGCTCCAGTGGTGCAGATTTCTTGCTTAGTATTGGTCGTTTAGAATGCGAGAAAAAACAACCGTCAGATTTCAGCAGTTACGGATTAGGAAATAGACTTGAGCTTAAGGGATCAGTACCTTGTCTAAGACTCTTTATTTCAAGGTGTTAGGTAAGCGCATGGTTTTACAGCTTAAATGATAGAGCATAAAATTATGGCAAGACTAGCCATCACTATTCTAATCCATTGATTTTAAATACTTTACTAGATGTATTGTGTAGTAGCCCGCCGTGTAGGTGGCTTAGAAAATTGAAGGATTAGAGGGCGAAATACATAACGTGTAGCCCGCCGTGTAGGTGGCTTAGAAAAACGAGTATATTGATACTCAGTTGGTCGAGTTGTAGCCCGCCGTGTAGGTGGCTTAAAAACCGGAAGCAAAAGTCCCTGGTTCTACTCGTGATATCCGCCGTGTAGGTGGCTTAGAGACCAGAAGTATAAGTTACAGATACTAATTGTGAATTCCGCCGGATAGTAGCTAACGACGGTTTAAGGGTACGGCAAGTGATACTAGACTTACTGCTTGTCCTTGCAGGGGCAATTTGTAGTTTTTCGCGTACCGGATAAATCTTACACATCAGTTTAATCGCATTAAATAAAACTTTGATTTAACCGGAAACTCCACTTGAATGATGTTATGCGCCAAGGTCCGACTGAGGCTTTGCCTTCCTCCTTTATAGAGCACTTATTATGTCGTCTAAAACGCCATGTAGCCACTGGTGAAATTCTCAGGTAATGGATTTGAGTTAATTGATGAATAACTCGCATATTGCCCCAGCTTAAAATTTGACGTAAACAACATAAACTGCAGCAGCAAAATTTATTGAAAAGTAGGTACTAATGATCGAGGTAATAACACAAATTTCAGCAATTGTAGCTCTTTGGGTTGCCATTTATGGCATTGATTCCTGGCGCAGAGAGCACATTGGTAGGAAGAGGGCTGACACTGCTGAAGAAGCGTTATCTCTCATGTATGAAGCATCTGATATTATTGAACAAATACGGCACCCAGTTTCATTTGTTGGCGAGTATGGTGAAATTGAGCGCGGACAGTCCGAATCTGAAGCGCAATGGCAGGCGCGTAGGAATGCAAATGTTGCTTTCGTTCGTTATAACAAGCACCAAGAGCTTTTCAATAAGCTTCATGCTATGAGATACCGATTTATGACACAATTTGGCAAGGACAGCGCCAAACCGTTAAGCGAGATTCGAAATGTTACGAATGAGGTGTTATCAGCAGCAAATGCACTTTCCCGTCTTTGGCCACGTGATCATTTCAGAACAGATGAACAATGGCAGAACCATAGGGCGCTGATCGAAAAGTATGAAGATAAATTTTGGAGCATGATGTCGGAAGAAGACGAATTAAACAATCGCGTTAAGGCAGCTGTTGCTGAAATGGAAGCTACATGTAGGGCAGAGATTGAGGGGCGAGGAACCCTATATTCAGTTATCAACAAGAACATTCCGAAGCTGAAAAGTTAACAGAGTCATTAACTTCGCCTTACGGCGCCGGACGTCAACATCACTGCCGGAGGTTATGAAATGCGTCATATGTCATGGGGGCACGATTGAAATTCAAAATACAAGGTAAACACCGATTTTTTGTAAGAGCATTGCTAGTTTTGATACCCCTACTAAGTATTGCACTTTCATTTTTTTCTCTACCGCTAGAAGTGGCAGTTCCAGTTAGCATCGCGTTTACTATTATCCCATTTGTTTTGGATCGGTTTGTATTTATATATGGTGTTTTGCATGTGATGCCAATGCCTACTCAAGGTATGCTGTCGCATAGGCTCGGAACCTCATGGTTTACAGAAAATACAGACACAATTGATGAGCTCGGTTTCGTAATCATATTCAAATACAAGGATGTCGCGAAAGAAGCATATGATATGTTCAAAGCATGGAATTATGGGAAGGTTATTGATGCTTCAGAAAATATAGCGTTTCGTGCAATAAGGGAAGGAGACGGAAAGTATAGTGTTTTCGTTTACCCAGGAGATCGCACTGAGAGCTTGCAATATTCTGAATCTCTGGCGAAAGAAATTCACGGCCCTTCGTCACATATAAATGTCATCGTAGCCAAATTTTATATGCAGTTCTGCTTTGACTATTCGAGTGATGAATTAAAAACAAAATGTATCGAGAGCATGCCGTATATTTCTGAACTACTTTTTAACGTCGGTTATGTAGAGGCAGGTGAAGTTAAAACTTATTCGAAAAGAGGGTTTAGGCTAAAGAATTTTATCATCAGAGATAGGTCTGATAGTAAGCTCGGTGAAATTGAGCGTAGACTAAGTTGGGATGACCCCACAGGCAAGCTTCCTGAGATAAATCAGTCTTTAGTCGAGAAAGTTAATAAGCGCTTGCAAGAGAACACATAACAAGTTAATCAAGTATGCAACAAATCCGTCCCCATTATTGAGGAGCCAAGTGTCATTAGGGAAAAGAGAGCTTTGCCAACAATCAGCGAGATAAAAGAAGAGGTGCTTAAATTCCGGAGGCTACTTGAGAAGTGTGATAAATCGAATACAAAACTTGTGATTGATTGTTTTCCAATTATGAGTTGTAAACTATCCTCAATGCTTTTGTCTTATCACTTTCTTGAATTATGGCCGGAGCTTGAAGTGAAGGGCGTCAGTGCAGCTACTGGAAAAAATGATCAAATAACGCACTATTGGTTGGAAATTGATGAGATTGCAATTGATATAACTGGAGATCAATATAACCTCATAAAAGGTAGTGAACTAAACAAAGCAATTGTTAAAAGTCGTCCTTTTGAGGCAATCCATGTTTCTAATATAAACGAAAGCTATCTCTATAACTTGTTCAGAGTCCGAGAACGTGAACGCTTTGTGTACAACTTCCCTACACTTGGTGAAGATTTTATTGAAGATATGAAGCTTAGTTACAACCAGCTCCTGAACCGGGCGACATAACAAGAGATCTTAGCTGATGTCTAGGTCGCTACTGAGATTGGTATTAATTCCGGTGAAAGGTCACTCAGGGTCAAACTCGCCGTGTAGGCGGCTTAGATATCAAAAGTATCATTTACAAATGCTAATATGGAGAGTAGCTAACGACGGTTTAGAGTGACGGTAACTGACACTAGGCTTAGTGCTTGTCCGACACGTAACTCTGTAGGTATATTGTATCATCAGTATAAAAATAGACATGATATTTCTGTCTGTTCCAATATTATTTTAATAGTGATTTAAATTTATCAAAATCTTCCTTATTTAAAGTTTCCATTAATTGGCCAAAAGTCAAATTTGTGCGCAATAGAATTTCCTCAATCGAATTTAAAGTTGGCTTTTCGACGATCTCTTTTAGGATAAAAGATAGAGTCTGCTTTAGATAAAATTCTAGATTAGAGCATAATAGCGACAAGCTAATTACAGCACTGTTACTATGTACAATGTCGCACCTGGCCCTATAAATTCGATAGATTTGCTTTTTTAGCCTGTCTTTGTGGTCGGTTATAGCTTTATTTATGGACTTTCCAGATGACAGGAGACTTTTTATTTCTTCAACTTTAAATATTAAAAAGTATTCATCTGTATAATGAGATTTTAAATGGTCTAAGAAAAAATCCTGCATCAGTATTTCATATAACTCTAATGAACTCTTTTCGTCTATTTTTATATTTTGGCCATTATGTTCAAACTCAAGGTCTGCTAATTCTCTTCTGAGATATTCAAAATGTTTTCTAAAGTAGTTTATGCACATAACGGGGAGTAGCGTATTTATTACTTTCTCTCCAATGGCACTCCCTGAGCTGTTAGATTGGGATAGATGTTCAATAGCGACCCACCAATTTATAATTCGATTTTCATTTATGTTTGTATCGCCGCCAATTCTATAAAATTTGAAAGCTGAAAAAATTTGGTCTTTATCATTTTGTGGAATTTGGGGGTTGTCGACAAGTTTAGAAACCATCGATGTGAAATCTTCAAATCGTCCCTCGGTCAGAGATGATGAAGGATGCTGCAAAATTTTATCAACTTCTAACAGTCTAAATTTATGGTTCTCATCTGTACTAATACAAATAAATTCATCTAATATTGTTATAGGCTTAGATATATACTCGAACCTTATTAGGTCAATAACAGAATATATTTTTTCGTAAGCTAAAGCACCAGCATGCCGCTCATCTTTTGCTTTTAATTTTAGTTTGGCAAATTTTAAGGTTGGATATTTCGAAGTAAGTATTTTATCGATGAAGGATGTTCCGCTTCTTACATCTGAAACATCCGATAAAAACCTTATCTCCGCTATCTCATTTGGGAATGCATCTATTAATTCTTTATTATGAAATTCCAATCTGAATATTATTTCGTATTCATTATCATTATTTGTCACTATTCTTTTTAGCAACTTCAACCTACTTTGAAAATTAGGCGACGAGCCGTTTTTTTTGTTGTTTTTCAGTATATTGATGTAGTAATTAAATAATGTATCGATGCTAGAACCTGAGTTAATTAGAAGACTTAAAAAGTTATTGGTGACTAAACTTATATCTTTTTTAATTTGGTCACTAAGCTCTGCATTTTCAACTAATGCATTATGGAAAAAATCAAAGCATAGGTTTATGTAATTTTCATGTACATAGTGCTTTGCCTCTCTCAACAGAGAGTTAGTGAGCGTGCAGTTTTTTTGAAATTTTTTTTCTGCTGCCGGCTTTTTTAAGTGCTCTATTAGATAGATTATCGTCTCTTGAAAACGATGCTCAAGTTTGAGGAGTGGATCAGAAGTTAAAACATGCTTGGCTTCACTATAAACCATCTCAATGTCTGAATTATTTGATATTGAAATGTTAAACATTTTTGACATCTCTTCGATGGCGTTTAACGGGTTGATAGTTTTAACTCTATAAGAGTCTAATGAAGAAATATTGGTCATGTTGTACCAACAGCCGAGGAAAAATAGCTGTGAAGGAGTGAAAATTGCTTTGTTTAGCTGTCGGTCTATTTTCACTTTTCAGTCCTTTGGCTATTGATATTGGCTCATCGTTAGACTACGATAATCGCTTAAGAGAGGCATAGTTGCTAACTACAGAATTCGATTTTTAAATATTTTCGTACAGAAAACAAGGGGTAAGATAGATGGAAGGCGTAAGCTGGAAGCCTATCCCCCCGCTCTAATTCCCAATACTGAAAACAAGAGTGCTCAATATTATAGTACTTTTAAGATGGTTTGTTCTTTGCGTTTGCAGAATAAGCAGCGCATTAACGCGACAAAGCCTTCCTTATACGGCAAACCGCCTACCAATGAATGACTGGCAATGTGCTTTTCTAGATATTTTTTCCCTCGGCTCCAAAAAGATCTTCAAACCTTTGAAGTAATCTCCTTGAATCAAAAACTACAGCTTGTTTGTGATTAACTTTCAGTTAAGTAATATAATTACAGCGAAAGGGCCGAAAGAGCGTAAAAAGTTCACTTTATGCTTTAAGCTGTAGAGTTCAACTTATGCTTCAAAAATACGTAAGTGACTGATTTTATTTGATCCATAAAGTTCATAATATGCTTAAAACGACAGGAGTTTGCAAAAGAGTGAAGTCCTCTGCAGGCTTTGAATTTAGTGGTGCACCCGCCGCGATTCGAACGCGGGACCTTCGCCTCCGGAGGGCGACGCTCTATCCAGCTGAGCTACGGGTGCGTAACGGCGGCCATTTTATGGGGCTTTGTGGTTATTGTCCAGCCAGCATTTGGCCTAATTCTGTTGCTGGGGTTTAACGGCACAAAAATTAACCAATAGTATAAGTTGCGGCGAAAAAACGCTGGTTGTTTGTGTGTGCATTTCGTAGATTAATGAACGAACTATCAGGGTTATACCGGAGAAATTGATGACTCCCGCTGTTTTGCTGCTGAAAAAGCTCAAAGTGCCGCATCAGGTGCTGGAATATCAGCACGACCCTCAAGCTGAATCTTATGGTCTGGAAGCTGCGACTAAATTGGGTTTAGCTCCGGCTCACGTCTTTAAAACCTTAGTAGCGGCTTTGGATGGCAAAGAACTGGTCACCGCTATAGTGCCTGTGGATCAGCTGCTGAATATGAAACAGCTGGCCAAAGCGGCTGGTGCAAAAAAAGCCGCTATGGCAGCAGCTGCTGATGTAGCGCGTTCCAGTGGTTATGTGCTGGGTGGTGTTAGTCCGCTTGGGCAAAAAAAGCTGTTACGGACTTTTATCGACGACTCGGCTGCTGGTTTTGAAACTATCTATGTCAGCGCTGGTAAAAGAGGGCTGGAGATAGGACTGAAGCCCGCGGATCTGCAGGCTTGCCTGAAAGCTAAACTAGTGAGCTTATGCCAGCACGAAGGCCATTAGTTAACCTAAAGTCGTATCTAACACCATCATCACCGCAAAGCCGACCATTAAGCCCAAAGTAGCGGCTGTCTGATGGCCGTTGCGATGGGTTTCGGGTATCACTTCATGTGATACCACAAAAATCATAGCACCCGCTGCCAATCCTAAGCCCATAGGATAAGCGGCGGCAAAACCACTGGACAAACCTACGCCAATTAAAGCGCCTAAAGGCTCTAAAAGACCGCTGGCTGCTGCGACAAACACGGCAAAACCAGGTTTGAAACCTGCAGCTCTTAAGGATAAAGCCACAGCTAAACCCTCAGGGATATCCTGCAGCGCTATGGCTGTTGCCAGTGGTAAACCCACTGACATATCACCATTAGCAAAACTAACGCCCACTGCCATACCTTCAGGTAAGTTATGTAAGGCGATAGCAAACACAAATAACCAGATGCGGTCGCAGGCCTGATAACCAGGGCCACAAGGGCCGGTTTTGTCGTGTTCGTGTGGGGTAAAGGCATCCAAACCCAGCATCAGTAATACGCCCAATGACATACCAAAGACCACCACCAAAGCACCCAAAGTGTCGCTTTGAAAGAGTTCTGTGCCTGCTTCAATGCCTGGTAATAACAAAGAAAAAGCACTGGCCGCCAGCATCATGCCTGCAGCTATGCCTAATAAGCTGTCTTCCATCGCCTGAGGCAAACTACGAAATAAAAGAGCTGGTAAAGCGCCTAAGGTGGTAGCAACAAAACCTGCTGTGCCGCCTATTAACGCCAGCTTTAAGTTTTCAGAGGAAGGTGAGTTGGATAAATGCACTATGCTTTGAGCCAACAAAATCAGCACAGCAAACAAACCTAAAGCTAAACCTACAGCAGCCAGTTTGTGTTCGCCGGCATGTTGTTTGAGTTCAGAAAACCAGGCAGAGTTTGGTGACAATGAATGAACCTGATCCGACATAACAGTTCCTTGTGGGTCCTTATGGATTAACTGATAGTCAGTAGAGCAAGTAAGGCTGCCAACTGCAATAGCGCGGCAGCCCGAACTGCGGCTTTTTATGCCGCAGCTTTGAGTTTATGAAAACTGTTGCTGCTTAACAGCAATAAGGTCAGAGGCAGCAGTGTCAGATAAAAGGCGGTTTGTCCGCCTAAAGCGGCAAAACTATGGCCTGTGACTATAGAACCTGTGGTGCCACCTAAAGCGGAGAACACTACTATTAAGCCTGTCATGGCCGCATGTTGTTGCTGTGGCAGGCTGGTTAATATGGCTGAGTTCAGCATAGGGTAAATAGGCGCCATAAAAAAACCTATCAGCGGCAACAGATAAGCCGACAAAGGTGCTGTCCATAAAGTCACGTCTGGATCGGGCTGAATTTCGTGGGTTAAAGGCAAAGTCAGCAGCACCAAAGCTGCCATCGCCAGCAGGCAGATATTACAGAGCAGGTGCCATGGAATAAAACGTAAGATAAAACCTGCAGATAAACGCCCTGCTGCCAGGGAAGCCGCAAAAATACTGGTGATTTGCACGCTTAACTGGCTGGGTAAATGCAGCACTTCGTTATTAAAAGTAGGTAACCAGCTGCCTATGCCTTGTTCTATCAGCACATACAAAAAGGCGGAAACAACAAACACAAAAACCAGTGGCTTGGCGGTTAACTTCAGCATGGCGATAAAGTCGTTAAAACCAGTACTTTGCGGGTCCAGCTCTAAAGCAGGGAAGTCGGTGGAGCTGACCAGCGCGAAAGCCAGCAGGCTTAATCCGGCCAGATACCAGTACACATCCAGCCAGCCGTTGCCTGTGCCTTCCGTCATAAAGGCAGCAAAAAACCAATAGGCGGTCAGTACGCCCAGCATAAAAAAGCCTTCAATAAAATTCAGCACTGAAGCGTGTTCAGCTTTGCTTTTGGTGATTAAACCTAAGGTGGCATAGACCGAGACTTTGGTCAGCGCAAAAGCCACACCTACACAGAAAAACAATAACTTACTGGTATCAAAAGAAGGGAATAACGGCATCAGCACCGAAGCGCCAGCAATAAGCAACAAGGCAATTTGCAGCGCTTTTTTGTACCCCAGTTTGGGCAGGGCAGACGCCACCAGAAAAGACACTATGGCAATGGGCAAGTCTTTAAAACCTTCCAGCACACTGGCGGCTTCTTTGCTGACCTGAAAATTCTGGATCACTTGCAGTATCACTATGCCGACGCTGTTGAGCAGCATGGCGAAAATAAAATAGATCAGCAGCAAGGCTGCTTTGATGCGGATGCTTTGCATAGATAGATTTACTCTTTTTAGCTTTTATTGTTGGTTTTTCACCCTGTCTGAAAATCATCATACAGCTATTGCAATCGATTGCAATGCTTGTATTATTAAAAATAGTAGCCAATTTAGATCATTTGAAGGTAGAACAGTGACTTTATCCGCAGTAGCCAGCCAAACCATAAACCATGCCCTTGAAATTGACGAGTGGCAGCTTGTGGATCAGCAGTTTGACCCCGATCAGCTGATGCTAAAAGAAACCTTATTCAGTCTGGCGAATGGCTTTATTGGTAGCCGCGGCACCTACGAAGAAGGTTGCAGTGCAGGCGCCAGCTGTGAAGGCAGTTACTTAAACGGTGTTTATAGCTCCGAACCTATTGTGTATGGCGAGTCGGCTTACGGTTTTGCTAAAAATAACGACAAAATGCTGCAAGTGCCTGATGGTAAAAGCCTGCAACTGGCGCTGGACGGACACTGGCTGGCTGTGTCGGCAGAACAACCCGGTGAACGTAGCCTGGATTTACGCACCGGTATCTTAAGCCGTGAGCAGGTGTTTACCAGTCCTTCCGGCAAACAGCTCAAACTGCAAAGCCGCCGTTTGGTCAGTTTTCAGCACCCTGAACTGATGGCTATTGAATGGACTATCACAGCACAAAACTTCTCTGGCGCTGTATTATTAAAATCCTGTTTGAATGGTCAGTACAAATCGGTATTTAAACCAGACGATCCGCGTGTCGGCGATATGGCGCTGGAAACCAGCTTAAAGCCTGTGGCGCAGCAGGGCATAAAAGACAAAGCCGATTGCAGTTATTTGCTGCATCAGGTGCATGGTGCTGATTTTCAGCTGGTGTCGGCTATTCAGCATCAGTTTGCTGACGATGTGCGTTTTATGGATCAGCAGATTGAACCTAACTTACTGACTCAATTATTTGAGCTGCATCTGCAGCAAGGTCAGGCTGTTCGTTTTAGCAAATACATCAGTTATCAAGTGGCGTCCAAACAGGCCGAAATGCCATTGCCAGCAGCGAAAAACGTACTGCAACAAGCCGTCACTGATGGGTTTGCAGTACTGGCGGCAGAGCAGCAGCAATATTTAGCCGATTTCTGGTTGCAGTCAGATATCCAAATCAGTGACGACCCTGCGCTGCAACAAGGTTTACGTTTTAACTTATTTAGTCTGGTGCAGTCGGCTGGCCGTAATGGTGTCAGCAATATTGGCGCTAAGGGCCTGACCGGGCCTGGTTACGATGGCCATTATTTCTGGGATACCGAAATTTACGTGATCCCGACTTTAAGTTTTTGCCAGCCAGACACTGCCCGTCAGTTGTTATTGCAGCGTTTTAGTCAGTTGGAACAAGCCAAAAACAGAGCGCGGCAGATGTCGCATGACAAAGGTGCTTTGTATCCATGGCGCACCATCAGCGGTGATGAATGTTCGGCTTATTTTCCGGCAGGCACAGCTCAGTATCATATTAACGCCGCCATAGCTTATGCCATTCGAAGCTATGTTCTGGCGACAGATGACTGGGCTTTTATGCAGCAGGCCGGTGCTGAAATGCTGGTGGAGACAGCGCGTTTATGGCTGCAACTGGGCTTTTTCAGTAAGCACGGCGGCCGTTTTGAAATTCATCTGGTGACAGGGCCTGATGAATATACGGCTTTGGTCAATAACAACTTCTACACCAATGCTATGGCGCAGCTACATTTAAGTTTTACCGCTGAAGTCTTGGCAAAGCTTGCGACCCAAAACGCTGAGTTTTATCAGAGTTTTTGTCTGAGGCTGGGGGTTACACCAGAAGAAATACAAAGCTGGCAACAAGCGGCAGAGCTGATGTATTTACCTTATGACGACAAACTGCAGATCAGTGCACAGGACGACAGTTTCTTAGCTAAAAAGCCATGGGATTTTGCTGCTACTCCTGCCGACAAATACCCGCTGTTGCTGCATTTTCACCCGCTGGTCATTTATCGTCATCAGGTGTTAAAACAAGCGGATTTAGTGCTGGCGATGTATTTACTCGACCAGCAGTTTGATCGTGATTTAAAAGCCCGCAACCTGGCCTATTACGAGCCGTTAACCACTCATGATTCCAGTTTAAGCAGCTGTATTCATTCTGTAGCTTTTGCTGAAACAGGCCAGACGGAACGCGCTTATCAGTTTTTTGCCAACACAGCGCGGATGGATTTGGATAACTACCATCACAATACCGAATACGGTGTGCATATTGCCTGTATGGCCGGCAGCTGGTTGTCTGTGGTTTGTGGTTTTGCTGGTATGCGCAGCCGTCCTGAAGGGTTGTATTTTGAACCTAAACTGCCAGCGGCCTGGCCACAGCTGAAATTTAAACTCAACTACAGAGGCCGGGTGTTGCAGGTGCACGTCAGTCAAAAACAAGTGAGTTATCAGTTGTTAAGTGGTGATGATTTAACTTTGCAGCATCAAACAGAGCGTTTTAGTTTAGCGGCAGGCCAAAGTCAGTTGTTTTCCTTGTCAGCAGCTTTGTCTGGAGTGAAATCATGATCCAGGCTTTTATCTTTGATTTGGATGGCGTGCTGACCGATACAGCTGAATACCACTTTTTAGCCTGGCAACAATTGGCGACCCAACTTGGCATCGAATTCAGCCGTGCGGACAATGAACTATTAAAGGGCGTTGATCGCATGGGATCGCTGGAGCTTATTCTGCAGCTAGGACAGAAGCAGTTAAGTTTGGATGAAAAGCTGATGCTGGCAGAGCAAAAAAATACAGAGTATTTGAAGTTGGTAGAGAGCATGTCGCCGGCTGATTTATTCCCAGGTGTATTGCCACTTTTTAGCAGTTTAAAAGCAGCAGGAGTGAAAACAGCTTTGGCCTCAGCCAGTAAAAATGCTGCTTTGGTGCTGCAAAAGTTGTGTATTCCGGATTTGTTTGATTATGTCGCCGACTCCAATCTGATTAAAAACGGCAAACCCGACCCTGAGATCTTTCTCACTTGCGCTCAGGCTTTGGGCGTAGCGCCAGAGCGTTGTATTGGAGTGGAAGATGCGCCAGCCGGAGTGACTGCGATCAAAGCTGCTGGCATGTACGCTTTGGGGATTGGTGAGGAGCACGCTTTAACTCAGGCTGATTTAGTGATCCCTGCCATCTCCGCTTTGGATCAGACACTGCTGACCAAGCTGTTAACCTTGTGAGCTTAACGCCGGGCAGAACTTTGACGGGTTAATAACCGCACAGGTAAGAGTTCAGATTCTGCCTGTTCGCCGTCCATTTGCTGCAATAACTTAGACACCAGCAATTTGCCGCCATTGATGGTGTCTTGTTTCACTGTGGTGAGTGCCGGCGAGCAATAAGCCGACATCGCAATATCATCAAAACCTGCAATAGCCAGTTGTTGTGGCACTTGTACACCATGCTCTTGCAGCGCTTTCATCGCACCTAAAGCTATGGCATCGCTGGCAGCAAAAATACCATCCAGCTTAGGCAGCAACGGGAATAATTGTTGCTGGGTTTTTACATAACCATCCTGAGCGGTAAAGTCGGTGATAAGTTCATAGGCCGGATCTAAAGCCAGACCGGCTTTTTGCAACGCATCCTGATACCCCAGGTAACGTTGTTCAATTTCGTTGTGGCGGTAATCCCCCAAAAAGGCGATATGTTTACAACCTTGAGCCACTAAATGACTAACTGCAGCTTCTGCGCCGCTGCGATTTTGACTACCTACTACTGTAAAACTGTCATGGCCTGAACTGGCGCCCCAGACGACAAAAGGCACTTTGCTGTGCGACAGTTGTTCAATACGTTGATCGTGTTCACCCTGGCCTATGATGATCAAACCATCGGCTCTTTTGGCGTCTATGTAATAAGTTTTCCAGTCTTTGTCTTTGGTTTTGCTGGTGCTGAGCAACATGTCATAACCTTTGTGCGTCAGCTCATCGGCAATTACACCTAAAATTTCCAGCAAAAAGGGGTCAGAAATAGCTTGCTGGCTTTTGGCATCAAACAAAATGATCACGGCTATGGTGTAGCTTTTTTGTGTACGTAAACTACGGGCCGTAGGGTTGACGTTAAATTGATACTGCTGAGCTATTTGTTGTACTTTCAGGCGAGTTTCTATGTTCACTACAGGGTTGTCGCGTAATGCTCTGGATGCAGTAGATTCGGACACTTCAGCTAGCGCTGCTATGTCGGCCAGTGTCATCATTTTTTTACCTGAATTCACAACTTATTTTCCATAAAAACTGCAGTTACCCCTGCCAACTCAATTGATTATGACAAAAGGATGATGCCAAATCGAGCCCCCGTCGTACTTGAAGCCGCAGCTGTGTTGGCTGCGCTACTCGCCCCAGTCACATAGGACAACTATGCTCCTGGGGTCTCGCTCGCTTGCCGCCTTGCTGCAACTCCAATTACTTAGGGGGAACTTATAAGCTAAAACCCTAACACAAAATGATATTGCAAACGATTGCAAAAGTTCCTGTTTCTTTATTGCAATCGATTGCAAGATGAATTATGTTTATTTAAGCAGCAATAAATAAATAGCGTCATAGCTGCGTAATCAAAGACAACGGGGAGAGATCAGATGAACTTACAGCTCACTAAGCTGGCGTCAGCCATGCTCATTACTTTACTGCCAGTCAGTATGTTACAGGCTCAGCAGCAAGCCGAAGACACTAAAAAAGTTGCAGCAGCAAAAAAGCCAGCCGAAGAAAGTCAGATTGAACAAATAGTCATTACAGGTAAAGCCAGTGGTATTGCAGGTTTACGTGTAGATGCCAGCTACGCCATCACGAACGTGTCGGCAGAAAATATCGAAAAAATGAACCCAAAAAGCACGGCCGAGTTATTTACTCTGGTGCCTGGTGTATGGTCTGAAAGCTCAGGCGGTGTAGCTGGTGCCAACGTTTTTGTCCGTGGTTTTCCAGGTGGTGGTGATGCGCCATTTTTAACTGTGCAAATGCAGGGCGTGCCTATTTTCCCACCGCCAACTTTATCTTTTTTAGAAAACTCGTCGATGTTTCGCCTCGATGAAACAGTCGACTTTATGGAAGCTTTGCGTGGTGGCTCAACTCCTGTGATCTCCAATGGCCAGCCGGGTTTAACCACTAACTTTTTGTTAAAAGAAGGCTCAGAAGAAACTGAAGGTTTAGTCAAGTTATCTACTTCGGATTATGGCTTGCAGCGCATGGATGCCGTGGTCAGTGGCGAATTGGCTGACGACTTGTATTTTATGATGGGTGGTTATATCAGCAGCTCACAAGGTGTGCGTGATGCGGGTTTTAATTCAGAAGAAGGCCATCAGTTTACGCTGAATATCACCAAAGATTTGGACAACGGCAGTATCAATTTATATACCCGTCAGACCGATGATCACGGTGTCTGGTATCTGCCAACCCCACTGAATGTGGCTGGTGTGGATAATACCTACACCCAGATTGGCCCAAACAACAGACAAGGGACTATTCAATTTGGTCCGGACGGTGAAAGCCGCAGTGTTGATTTTGGTGATGGCCGTGGTTGGAAAGGCTCAGTATCAGGCGGTACTGTGGGCCTGGATTTAAACAACGACTGGAAACTGCTGTATCGCTTTAACTATACCCAGGGCGATGCCAATACCTTAGGTTTAGTGCCGGAAGCTGGCGCTGTGGCGTTAAGCACTGTTGCTGACAACGGTTTAAATGCAACAGGTGCAACCACTGGTACTTTGTATGATGGCGATACCATGGTGCAGCAAATTGGCCGCTGGGTCGTTGAAAAAGAGCTGGATTCCTTTACCAACGACTTAGCTGTCACCAAAACCGCCGACAGTGCTAAATACACTGTAGGTGTCTACAGCACCGCCTTTTCTGTCAAAGACTGGTGGTCTATAGGTAACCAGTCCTGGCATGTGGTGCAATCTGGTGGCGAAGCTTTAACGGGCATAGATTGTAACGACAATCAGGACAGCTGTAGCTGGAACTACGATATTGATGCCACAGGCGATGGTACAACACGTGCTTTATACGCCGCTGTTGAAGTGGCGTTAAATGAGCAATGGACAGTGGATCTTGGTCTGCGTAATGAAAACCACACTATTGATTACACAGTAGATGAAGGTTTAACGGGGCAGGTCAGCAAAGCTGTCAGTTATGACGAAAGTAAAATTGCCTGGACTGCTGGTGTGAACTGGATGTGGCAAAAAAATATGGGGGTATTTGCCCGCGTTAATAAAGGCAACAAGATGCCATTTTTTGACGACTTCCGCGATAACTACGGTGCCTTTACCAGCGGTGAAAAGCTGATTAAAGAAGTGACTCAGTTTGAGTTAGGCTACAAATGGGCCGAACAAAACTATAGCTTTTACGCCACTTCATTTTATAACCAGGTGGAAGGCGATACTTTTGTCCGTCGTCCGGGTGATCCGGCTGAAGTGATGACCAACAGAGCTTATGGTGTAGAACTGGACTTTAACTACTTCACCAGCGTAGGTTTTTCACTGAACCTGAATTCAACGCTACAAAAAACTGAAATCACCGAAAGCCCAACTAACGAAGGCAACAGAGCTCAGCGTCAACCAAGATGGCAAGTGCGTTTAACCCCAAGTTATGGCTTTGAAGCTTTTGAAGATACCTTTGCTTCTGTTTACGGCACTATAGCTGCTGTGTCTGACCGTTATGCTGACAATGAAAATACTGTGACTTTAGCGGGTTACACCAAAATTGATGCGGGTTTACAGCTGGAGTTAACAGAGCAGTTAAAAACTCAGTTGTCGGTGGATAACCTGACAGATAAACAAGGTTTAACCGAAGGCGACCCACGTAACCCAACTTCACCGAACGGCCGTTATATTCTGCCGCGTTCTGTGACTTTAAGTATGACCTATCAGTTCTGATTGGGACTATAAAAAAGGCCAGCAATTTGCTGGCCTTTTTCTCCCCGTCGACGTCTATCGTCCCCTGTTGTTTTTATTCTTTTTACCCCTGATTTTTATCAGGTTAGGCAAATATGTGTACTCGTAATTTCTATTACTTTGAGTACAAAAAATCAACTGCGTTAGTTATAACTAATTTACTCTGTAATCGCCACCTTCTTTTGCACGAAAGCATGGACTATTTTGTGTACTGGCTACGCAAGGCTGTGCCTGAGCGTTGCCGCGGATCATACTGAACCAGCCAGTCTGCTCACCTGTCAGCTGCAATTGGATGTCTTCAATACCGGCTTTATCCATGGAGCCATGTGCTCCTTTGTGGCAAAACAATAATTCGACATGGCGTTCGCCATCTTTTAATAACAGCGATTGTGGCTGCTCCGGATGGCCGCCAAAAGCGACAAACTGCGCCGGTGTTCTTAAGCCGCTGTTGCTACCGTCGGCAAAAAAAGCCAATACATGCTGGTAATACACCACATAACTGCAGACTTCTTTGTGTGAGCCTCTGTCCAGTGGAAAAACTTTATCCAGAAAAGCTTTGGAGTAATCCATGATCTGACGGACATGACTCTGGTTCAGCCCGGCTATGTAGCTGATCTCTTCCCGGATATCATGGTCCTGGTGTGAGTTTTGGGTGGCTGTCATGTTCATGATTTCTGTCCTGTTGTGTGTTGCTTTTAATAAGTTCTTAAGGCTGTAGGGCCAGTAAAGCAGCATTGCTGTTGCTTGATATTTAGTCTATGTTAGTTTTCTGAATAATTTCACAATTAAAACTTCACAGTGTGAATTTTACAAAATGACAGCAAATAAAAGTTTACTCAGAAAGTCGCATTTCCTTGGTACTAAGATCAGAAACCTTAGAAAGCGCAATAACTTAACTATGGAAGACTTGTCGACCCGTTGTATCAGAGTGAACTCTGAGTACGCGCCGTCCGTGTCTTATTTGTCGATGATTGAGCGCGGCAAACGGGTGCCGAGCCTGGATATGCTGCAGGTCATTGCTGAAGTTTTTCAAAAAGAAGTTGAATGGTTTCTTGATGGCGAAGAGCAGCAACTGGATATCACACCGCAAAAAGGCAGTAGAGGCGGAGTATCTGGTATGGCGCTGGAACCGGGCTTTTTGTTTTCCAATGACATTTTGCAAATTGCTATTCCGGAGATGTTGTCACAAACCGGCATTAGCGGTCGCCAGTTTGCCCAGCTGCTTATTCGCGCGCATCAGGAGCATCACCAAAACCATTTCCCTGAGTTGGAACGGGCTGCTGAAGAAGTGGGCCTGAAGCGTATGCCGTTGTCGGTGGAAGATTTAATGCAGATAGTGCAGCAGTTGGGTCTGCAGGTACGCTGGTTTGAGCAAACGCCAAAAGAAGTGTTGGATGAGCTGGGGGTATTGTCGAAAAATGTCCCTACATCGTATTTCTTACCACCCGCAACTCTGCATTTAAATAAGCTACTGCAACAGTGGCCAACCCGACTGAAGTACGAGCTGGCCGTGCATATTGGCCATGCTGTGCTGCATAACAAAGATGGTGTGAAAAGCGGCATGATGGTAGGTGGTGCTTTTGAATCCGTGCCGACGGACGACAGTGCTGTGGCACCACAGGATATTTTGCATGCCTGGCGTGATTTTGAATCGAGCTTTTTTGCCGGTGCTTTGTTATGTCCTAAAATGCCGTTTCGTCAGCTATTAGACAAACAAGGTTATGAAATCAGCTCACATCACTTAGCTGGTGTATCGGCCTCTGTCGCTATGCGCCGTATGACGGCGGTGTCGCCATACAGCCACTGGCATTATTTTGATGCCTACACACCGGGTAAATTAAAGGCGGTGTATCGGGGGAATGGAATTCCGTTGCCCTGGGGCAATATGCGGCAGGTGGAAGATCCTTGTCAGCACTGGGCGGTATTTCGGATGTTTGAAGCGGCCGAGTCTGCCCATTCAGCGCAGTTGTCTATTTTAGATGTGCAGGGCCAGCCACGGATTTATTGTTGTGAATCCACCAAAGTCTCTGATTTAGCGGGTAATGCTCATGTGCTTTGTGCTGGTATTGATTTAAATCCTGCGATTGAAGCTCAGGGCATGGATGTGGAGACTATGGCGCAGGAGTTAAAACAACTCTGTCGAACGCAAGGAGGGGCAGCCGTAGTGCCCAAATCTATTCGCTCTACTTTAACGACGGTGTCGAATATTTTGAATATCAACTGGGTGGCCCGCAGTTTAGATAAACCAGCCCAGCTGATTTGTTCGCGCGGTAATCATTGTCCACGAGAGCCTGGGTGTTACCAGCACTGCTCTGCGAAATAATAAAATGGGGTCAGATCACATTGTTAACTGTTAACAATGTGATCTGACCCCATTTTTAGAGTTTAGGTTTAGAGTCCTTTTTTCAACTGCCAGCTTAATTGCTGTTCAGCGAAAAACGGCACTATAGGGCTGCCATCAGGTAAGGTGATCTCCGCTGGTACTGTCCAGTCTTGTTTCACTAAAGTGATGGTGCCGCTGTTGCGTGGCAGGTTGTAGAAGTCCGGGCCATAGTGGCTGGCGAAACCTTCTAACTTGTCCAGGCAACCTAAGTCTTCAAAGACCTGAGCATAGAGTTCAATTGCACTCCAGGCACTGTAACAACCGGCACAACCACAAGCTGCTTCTTTACGATGTTTAGCGTGTGGTGCTGAATCTGTGCCTAAGAAAAACTTTTTATTGCCAGTGGCGACCACAGCACGCAAGGCTTCCTGATGCGTGCGGCGTTTGAGTACCGGCAGGCAGTAGTTATGCGGCCGTACACCACCCACTAACATATCGTTGCGGTTCAGTAATAAATGCTGAGGTGTAATAGTGGCTGCAACACGGTCTGGCGCTGCTTTAACAAACTCAACAGCGTCTGCAGTCGTGATATGTTCAAATACCACTTTGAGGCCTGGAATAGTGTCGATCAGCTGAGTTAAATGCTGATCGATAAATACTTTTTCACGGTCAAAAATATCGATATGGCTGTCGGTCACTTCACCGTGTACCAACAACAGCATTTGCTGCTCAGCCATTACTTCCAGCACAGGGTACAGTTTACTTAAACTGCTGACACCAGAATGAGAATTGGTCGTAGCGCCTGCCGGATACAATTTAGCGGCCACTACACCTTTAGCTTTGGCGGCTTTAATGTCTTCGGCTGAAGTTTTATCTGTAAGATACAACACCATCAGAGGTTCAAAGCTGCTGCCTGCAGGTCGGGCTGCCAGAATACGTTCTTTGTAGGCTAAAGCTTCTGCAGCATTGGTTACAGGAGGAACAAGATTGGGCATCACAATAGCACGCTTAAAACAACGGGCAGTGGCTGCCACAGTTTCTTTGAGCATATCGCCGTCGCGAAAATGTAAGTGCCAGTCGTCCGGGGTTTGCAGAATTAATTCAGTCACAGCGCTTCTCCTCTACTGATGCAGTGTCATGCCGTCAGGGCGTGGCAGTTTAACACGGCTCAGCGGGATACTCAGCACAGCAGGTTAAACTTTTATTCTGCTGCTTACGGTGATGCGGGAATGGAGTAATCCCATTCGGATAGGTTATAGTCAGTACCGATACTACAAGATGTTCAACAGGTTACCGACCATGGAACAGAGCAGCGCGTTAAAACAACAATCCCAATGGCTGTTGCCCTGGCAATGGTTGGTGCCGCTATTTTGTTTGCTGTGCGCTGGCATTGTGACGGAATACCAATCGAGACAACTGGTGGAGCAGCGGCAAAATCAGGCGCTGCAGCAGCTCATTGGCTTATCAGGCCAGCTGCGTTCTTTTGTTGAGTCCGAATTAAACACCTCTTTGTATATGAGCCTTGGGCTGGCGTCCCATTTACGCGCCAGCGATGGCAAACTTTCTGAAAAAGAAATGTTGTTTTTACTGCAAAACTTACTGGATCAAGGCAAACATATCCGCAATATAGGGTTGGCGCCTGACAATGTGCTGACGCTGATTTATCCGGTGCAGGGCAATGAAAGAGCTTTGGGACTGGATTACAAAAACTTGCCTCAACAATGGTCTGAAATTAAACAGCTGATTGAAGAGAAAGAACCCAAATTAGTCGGGCCAGTAGCCTTGATCCAAGGTGGGGAGGGCTATGTATATCGTCTGCCATTGTTTCTGAATGATGGCAGTTACTGGGGCATTATCAGCACTGTACTGGATTTAACTTCCTTTAATCAGATGCTATTGCAACAAGCGAATAGCCTTCAGGTGCAGGTAGGGATCCGTGAAAAAGATCAGCCTTCCGGTGCTTTGTTTGGTTATTCGCATTTATTCAGTGAAGATTCGCTGGTGCTGGATTTAAATATCAAAGGGGCAGACTGGCAAATTGCGGTGCGTTTTATGGATGACGCTACAGGTTGGGGCTTGTGGCAATGGCGTTTATTAGGGGCATCCTTGTCGGTTGTATTTTGCCTGATGCTGGCCTGGTTGCTTTACTCCTACAGGCGCAGTGCCTTGTTTGCCGATGCCCTGCAAGACAATGAAATGTACTCACGTCGTATTATGAACAGTGTACTGGACGTGATAGTGACCACAGATGTGGATGGCACCATTGACAGGGTCAACAGTGCTGTCAGTACTGTGTTTGGTTATTTACCTATTCAACTGGCGGGTCAGCCTTTTAGTCTATTGTTAGCGCCGGGCCAAGCCGAAGCATTAGCTGCGCAATCTCCCGGGGAAGGGGCTGCGGTTGAATTGCTTGGGGTTCGTCACAACGGCGAAATTTTTGCGATGGACTTATCGCGTAACAGCACTGAACATCAGGGAAAAGCCCGTTATGTCTGGTTGATCCGCGATATTTCCGAGCGAAAAAAGGTAGAACAGTTAAAAAATGATTTCGTCTCTACCGTCAGTCATGAACTACGTACGCCTTTGACTGCTATCACAGGTGCTTTGGGGTTGGCTGTGGGTGGGGCTTTGGGTGAGCTGAATGAAAAACAGCAGCATATGCTGATGCTTGCGCAGCAAAATAGTCAACGTTTAGGGAAGTTAATTAACGACTTGCTGGATATCGAAAAACTGGCTGTGAATAAAATGCAGTTTAAATTCAGGCTCTGGCCTTTAAACGAGTTACTCAGGCAAGCCATAGAGCTGAACCAGCCAGTGGCTTTGCAGCGACAGGTGAAGCTGGAGCTCCGCTGTGCTGAACAGGATGATTTATGGGTAGAAGTCGATGAAGTGCGTTTGCAGCAGGTGATGGCTAATTTACTGGCTAATGCGATACGGCACTCACCAACAGGCGCAGTTGTGCTGGTGAGTATGGAGTTATCACCTAAGATGGTTAAAGTGACTGTGACCGATCAGGGAACTGGCGTAGCCTCGGGTTTTGAGCCTCGTTTGTTTGAGAAATTCTCACAGGCCGACTCATCGGATCGGCGGCAGGTAACAGGTACAGGGCTCGGCCTGGCTATCTGTAAAGATTTGATTAAAGCCATGCGTGGCGAAATTGGTTACCAGCGCTCTGAGCAAGGTGGAGCCTGTTTTTATTTTACCTTGCCTTTGGCAACTGAATTATCTCTGGAATAAGGTTTGTTATGCTGACGTGGATTGATTTAATTGCGGTGCTTTGGTTTTTATCGCTCTGGACTGGCTACACCATAGTGGCCAGACGCAAAGCCAGAACGGCCAGTTGTTTGTCTTTTGAGCTACGCCGTAAGCGCAACGACTGGATGAAACAAATGCTGAACCGCGACAATAAAATGGCGGATGTCGGATTAATTTCAACGCTGGAGCGCAATGTGTCTTTTTTTGCATCCAGTACCTTGCTGATGCTGGCGGGTTTATTAACGGCTTTGGCTTCAAGCGGCAGTATCAGTGAAGTATTAAGTTATTTGACGCCATGGGCCACTCAAAATAAAGAAACTGTGCAGGTGAAAATACTGTTTCTGGCAGTGATTTATGTCTTTGCTTTTTTCCAGTTTACCTGGTCATTGCGCCAGTATGGTTTTGGTGGTGTATTGATTGGCGCTGCGCCAGATGGTCGTGAGATGACTGCAGAAGAACAGGCCTTGTACGCCAACAGAACGGCCAAGGTCATTGATCAGGCTGGGCATTCGTTTAACTATGGCTTGCGGTCGATTTATTTTTCGTTAGCTACCTTGTCCTGGTTTATTGATCCGAACTTATTTATGGCTATGTCTGTGCTGGTATTGCTGGTGATGAAACATCGCGAGTTTCATTCAAAGGCGCTGAAGGCTTTGCAGGAATGCTAAAAAATGGGGTCAGAACACATTAATCGCTTGGCGATTAATGTGTTCTGACCCCATTTTTACTTACTCTTTGTATTCAAAAGCTTTAATAACGCGGGCTACACCATCCACGTTGCGGGCTAAGTTCACGGCTCTTTCAGCTTCTTGCTGACTGACCAGACCCATTAAAAACACTTCACCGTTTTCTGTGACTACTTTGATATTTAAGCCACTGACGTTTTCATCGGCCAGAAATTTGCCTTTGATACGGGTAGTGATCCAGCTGTCTTTACTGCCTGTGCCAAAGCTGATTTCGCTGGCAATCCGTAACTGATTATGTACGTCTTTGACACCTTCCACTCTGGATACTTCACCAGCCACTTCACGCACACGCTCGTTGGGAACCTGACCTGTTAACAGCACTATGCCGTTGTAACTAGTCATATTGATATTGCCTTTGTCTTTGGTTTCAGGATTTTCGTCTAAAGCCCGGATCACCTTCACCTGAATACTTTTATCGTCAATCTGACTGCCCAGCGTACGTGGATCGCCTGCTGATTTAACGGCTGTGGCTCCACCTGCTAATACAGCTGCGGCACAACCTTGTAATAACCAGCTAGTCAGTAACACCAGTATTAATTTATTCAACATCAAAGATCTCCTTGTTGCGGAAACAGAGTTATGTCGATCAGTTCGCATAACGCGTGCAGTAAAAAGGTATAACACTCAAACACCCGTGCTGGTCTGTGCGCCGGCACCTTTAATTCGGTATCCTGATTACCTAATAAACCCGATAATTCGCCACTGTTATCTACAGTTAAAGCCACGACAGTCATATCTTTGGTTAACGCGGCTTCGACCGCTTTAATCAGATTATGTTCTTCACCTGTCATCGATATAGCCACCAGCACATCACCTGCCTGGCCTAAAGCCCGTACCTGACGCGCCAGATGATCAGGGTTTTCCTGATTACCAGGTTGTAAGCTGGAATTGTTACTCAACAAAGCAAAAGCCGGTAAACAAGGCCGTTCTGCTTCAAACTGATCCAATAACAGCTGAGCAAAATGAGTGGCTAAAGCAGCTGATGCGCCTTCGCCACAACAAATCACTTTACCGCCATTGATCAGGCAGTTCACCAGACTGACGGCGGCGTTTTCGATAGGGGCAGACAATGCTTCGCCTGTCGCTATCATGGTTTGAATATTTTCAGTAAAAAGTTGCCTGATATGGTCTTGCATTAGTTAGCTGTTCCTGCAAAAGCGTTCTTAATCCAGCGAATATCTGCTGGCTGTTCGGTAATGGCCACTACATCAAAACGGCAATGCTGCTGGCCAACACTTTGTAAATAACACTGAGCTGTGCGGGTTAATTTTTGTTGTTTGCTGATAGTTACAGCCGCGGCAGCACCACCAAAATGGTTGCTGCGCCTGAACTTCACTTCAACAAAAACCAGCGTTTGTTGCTCGCGCATCACTAAATCAATTTCACCAAAGCGACAACTGTAATTTTGCTGCACCAGTTGTAAGCCTTGTTGCTGTAAAAACACTAAGGCCTGTTGTTCATAAAACTGCCCAGTGCTTGTACTCATTTAAGGGGTCCGTGGTGTCAGCAAACCATCCTTACTGTATTTGCCCCAGGTTAACTGTCGCTGAACCTGTCCACCAGTGGACAAGGCCAGATTGCCTGTTAAGCCCTGATAACGCAGAGCTGGAAACTGTTGCTGCTGCTTTAAACGGAAAATTAAGTGGTAAGAATCGTACCCCATGGCAAATAAACGCTGCAGAGTTTCATCCTGCTGTGGAAACAGCTGTTCAAATTGCTGGCGGAATTCTTGCTGCTGGCCAGTACTTAACATCCACGGCATTTCGGTAAAAGTTAAACCCTGCAGGTCGCGGCGGTCAGTAAACTCTGCCGACTTTTGATGGCTGCGTGAACTGGCATATACAGGCACAGTGGTTTTAGTCGGGGCTACTGACACATCAATGTAGGGTTTCAGTAAACGGGTTTGCGAAGGGTCAGCTAACAAATAAATAGCGTCTATATCCTGACGGCTATGAGGTTCGGCTTTGACCGCTTCGCCAGCCAACTGGCTGATTTCGCGGATACGCTGCTCGCTGGCTGCAGTTTCCAGTAATTGTTTGATGGTGCTTTCCATCCCCGCCTGATCAGCAAACCAATAAACTTCCGGTTCTTTCCCCGCTATTTGTTTCCAGTCACGGCCAAATTGTTCAGCCATACGCTGGCTTAACGGGTTGCGTGATGCCATCAGCACAGGTTGTTTATAGTTTTTCTGTTTAAACAGCATGGCCATTTGGTGCGCTTCATCTTCCACACTTAAGGAAAAATAAAACTTATCGGCAGATTGTTTCACCAAATCGGTTTTGCCATTTAAAAACAGCGTTGGAATGTTCCAGTCCGCTTGTTGTGAAATGGCATCCACTTGTTCTCTGAGCAAAGGCCCAATCACAAAATCCACTTGCTCTGCTGCCAGTTGTTGCTGCAAAGCTGCAGTGTCTGTTTGACTGTCGATAAAAATCAAACGGGCTTGCTGATTGGCAGAGGCGGCCAGAATGCCTTGTTGAATGGCTTCGGCGTGCTGGCGGAAGTTACTGCTAAAAGGCAGCAATACCGCGATAGTTTTAGGCGAAAACGCATCTACAGCACTTAATTGCTGAATTTCTGCTGGCAGCTGCTGCAAAGGTGGCAGATTTGGGTATTGTTGTTGCCAGTCGCTAATCGCCTGAGTTAAAGCCGGAGTATTGCCTAAATGCTGTTGATGCAGTTGCAGTAACTGGGCCCAACCCTGAGTGGTGGGATCTGAGCTTTGGCGCAATTTTTCTAACTGGTCCGGCGTCAGCATGCCCAGTTGTTGCCACAAGGCACTTTGAAAGGCACTTTGCTCTGGTTGTAATGCCAGCAATTGCAGGTAAGTTTTAACGGCTTTATCCGGTTCTCTTCTGCTGCTTTGATACTGGGCCAGGCTTTGTAAATAAGTGGCTTTGTCTTCGTCTCTGAACGAGGTTAACGAATACTGGCTGCTGAATTTTTCAATATCTTCATGATCATCTGCTGCGATCAGGCCCTGAAAAAAGGGCAATAAGTTAGCTTGCTGCACATCAGGTGCGGCTTGTTGTGCCAAAACCCGGCTAATAGCTAATGCCTGCTCAATTTCGCCTTGTTGCAAATGTGCTTTGGCCGCTTCCAGCAATTGCCATTGCTGTTCTGAACCTTGCTGTTGGCCTGCCTGTTCAATAAAGTCGGCGCCTGACAAAGGCCGTTCGATTTTAACGATTTCCACGTCATCTTCTGCCTCAATAATAGGCTGGACTACAGGAGCTCGTTTTACCGGAGCAACCTGCTGTGGTGCGGAAGAACAACTGGCTAACGCTATGGCGCTGCCCAAAAGAATAAATGGCTTCAGTTTGCTGGATTTCACAATGCACAGGTACAATGAAGGAAACATGCAGGTATCTTACTCAGTGCCGTGCCTAAGCTCAATGAATTCCAGCCAAAGTAATTCAAGTACAACGGAATAAGCGCCATATGACTGCACAAAGCGGAAATTTATACATAGTAGCCACGCCTATTGGCAATTTAGACGATATCAGTCAGCGCGCCATCAAAACCTTAAGCACTGTGGCCTGGGTGGCGGCGGAAGATACCAGACACAGCGGTAAGTTGCTCAGTCACTTAGGTATTTCAGCTAAAATGCTGGCGCTGCATGACCACAATGAAAAGCAACGTGCTGCGACTTTATTGCAGAAATTGCAGGCGGGTGAAGACGTCGCCCTGATTTCAGATGCGGGCACGCCGCTGATTAGTGACCCGGGTTATAGCCTGGTGAGGTTATGCCGTGATGCTGGTGTGCGCGTCGTACCAATCCCTGGTCCTTGTGCTTTGATAAGTGCCTTGTGCTGCGCTGGTTTACCTACAGATAAATTCCACTTTATTGGCTTTTTACCCGCCAAAAGTCAGCAACGCCAGAATGTACTCAGCGCTATTCCACAAGGTGTAGGCACTTTAATTTGTTATGAAACGGCGCGCCGTATTAAAGACTGTTTAGAAGATGTAGTGAAAGTCTTTGGTGCAGAACGTGAGCTGGTACTGGCCAAAGAGTTGACCAAAACTTTTGAAAACTTTGTTTATGGTACTGCTGCACAAATTACAGCATGGCTGGATGAAGATCCTGCCCGTTGTCAGGGCGAAATGGTGCTGATGATAGCGCCGACTTTAGCTGCCGAAGAGGAAATTAACCCGGCAGCTCAGCAAACTCTGAAGCTGCTGATGAGTGAATTACCACTGAAAAAAGCCGCTGCTTTAACCGCTGAAATTCACGGTGAAAAGAAAAACGCCTTGTATAAACTGGGGTTAAGTTGGGGCGCTGAAGACTAATTTGCCTGATGCCGTAGGTTAGCGCGAATTATAGCTGGGCCTTGCGCTTTTCTTCCCCTATAATGCGCGCCGTGAGTTGGCCCAGACAATCGCTGCCTGCGTAAGCAGGGGGAGGAAAGTCCGGGCTCCATAGGGCAGAGTGCCAGGTAACGCCTGGGCGGCGCGAGCCGACGACTAGTGCAACAGAGAGCAAACCGCCGATGGCCCTTGCGCAAGCAAGGGATCAGGTAAGGGTGAAAGGGTGCGGTAAGAGCGCACCGCGCGGCTGGTAACAGTTCGTGGCACGGTAAACTCCACTCGGAGCAAGACCAAATAGGCCCCCTTTGGCGCGGCCCGCGTTGGGGGCGGGTAGGTTGCTTGAGGCGTACGGTGACGTACGCCCTAGAGGAATGATTGTCCACGACAGAACCCGGCTTAACGGGCCGACTCACACTTTTCCTCGTTGTTCCAGACTACAGCCAGTGCCTTGTGCAGTGACTGTAGTCTGTAGTTTCTTTATCCGCCGCAGCCTGTGACATCCAGCGTCTCAACAATCACGTCATCGTCCTTGCACGCAAGGCGCTGTGGCATCAGGGATTCTGCCGACAAACACCCTAAGCCCATACCAGTGAAATTATATTGGGTGCTTCGAAGGCCTGAGCCCCTCGGCGTGCCCGGGCAACGCGCTTCGTACTGCACTGAGATACATGACGAGTAATAGTTAATTTCTTTCGGTAATGGATTGGCAGGTCGGTCACCGATCAGGCGATAGGGTTTGTCCTTGCCATCACATTGCTTGGCGCCAAGACGAATGCTGCTTTTATAAGCGGCCAGCCAGTTCGTCCAGGCCTGTTTTTTCTGTTGCTCAGCCCGTTCTGCTGCCAGGCGCCGCTCTTCAGCTTCTTGCTGTAATTGACGTTGTCGTTCTTCACGTTCTTTGGCAGCTTTTTCTGCTGCCAGCCGTTGTTGTTCAGCCCGTTGTGCGGCCTCCTGCTCACGCTGCAGCCGCTCCTGTTCAAGACGTTCCGCGGCCAGCCGTTGTTTTTCGGCCTGTTCATCGGCAGAACGCTGAAGCCGAGCTTCATCATAACCAGCTTGAGTACTTTGGGTCGCCATGCTATCGACCTGACTGTACATACCCATTTGCTGTGCTGCCTGCATAGCGGCTGCGTTATCGCGCTGCAGTCGTTGCAAAGTGGCTGGATCCGTGGTTTTGGACATCTGCTGGTTACGGTAGGCAATGCCATCGGCCAGTTGTTTGGCCAGCGCTTCGCGGCCCTCCTGTTGTTGGGCAGCCTCTGCTTGTTGTACAGCCAGTTGTTCCGCCTGCTGCTGGCGGCGCTGCGCTTCTGCCTGCGCATCAGCTTGTGCCTGTAGGTCATTCAGATAGGCGGTTTGCTGAGCTTGTTGTGCCTGATGGTTCGCCATTTCTGCATTTAAGGTATTTTGAAATTCGGGGCTGGCAGCAACTTCAAGAGCAGTGCCTGCCACTTCACCCATGCCTGAGACCACCTCCATGGTGCCTTCGACAGTGGCGACAAAACCATTAGCCAGCGCTACCCCGACAGAACAACCAAAGTTAGAACCGCCACTTAGTTCTTGTTGTATGGCACCCTCGAGGTTGCTGGCTTGTGCGCTGAATGCGGCATCGCCATGAATTTTTCGCAGCTCCAGCAACAGCAGTTTCAGGTTTCCCGCCATGGCCGCATCAAAATCGTTGCTGTCACCATCTACAGGTGCCTGAGTGGTAATAGAAAAGCGACTCACCTCGTTGCTGCCTTCATAAAATCTATAGGTGAGCGACAGGCTGCCTGCTGTGGTTTTGCAACCGTCTTCATTGACGTCGCCGGATTGATAACCACGCTCTATCTGCAGTTTCAGTCTTGGGGCTTGAGAAGTTTGGAAATAGTTGCTGGCTCGCAAGGTGGATCGCAAATCCCCCATATATTCCAGCCACTCGTCGCTGTTTCCTTCCTTAAATTCGATCACACCCAGCCGGTACTGCAGGAAAGGCTCAGCAGACTTGATATTTTGCAGCCACAGAGCATCAGGTTGATAGCGGCTTGCGTCGCATAGCAGCGGTAGCAGCAAGGTCAGGCAACTGCCTAAGCGCAGCAGGTTGTGGCCGCCTCTCATTCAAAAGACCCTTGCTCTATCCACAAGCGAAGCACGCTATCATGGGCTTCGGTGCGAGCGGAGTTTTTGGCAGATTCGGCGCCACTTAAAGTTGATGACACTGAGATTAAGCCTACGGCTTCGTCCCATTCTGCTGGGGTATCGATGCTGTGCAACAGTTCTTGCCCTGCCCATAACTCATAATGAATTCTGGTTTTATAACTAAAGATGGCTGGCACGACGCCAAGGGTAAAAATCACAGCGTTGGCACCCAAAGCGCCAGCCCATTCGCCAGTTGTTTCTTCAACAGCGCTTTCGCTGATTTTTATTTTGAAATTGCTGGTGTCTTGAGACACTGGCTTGAAGCCATGCTGTGTTAATAAATCCTGAACTTCAGTCAGGCGAAGCTGCTGTTGCTCCGTCATTTCTTCAGCGCTGAGCTCTGCGTCTGTTGGTATGTTGTACTCCACCTTTACGGTGGCATTGGCTGCATTAAAGCCTGATACGTCAGCTTTTCCCAGCTTGGCTTCGGCTGCGCAACCGGTCAGAACAATAGAAATTGCGAGCAGCCAGCTCAATTTGATGATGGATGTCATAGATTTACCCTCTGATTAGGCGCAAACCGTTCTCCGGGGGCAGTGCACTGGAGTAAGCTGGCCATATTTATTGTTATTGTTAAGGCCAGACAGCAGACTCCTTTTGCTTCAATTGGGAGCAACGAAGAAAGAGAAGTAAAGCAAAGTCTACCCTGTTGGCATAATGAAATAATAAGCAGCATTTTTTTACACGTCCAGCCGGATTTTTAATCTTTGGTTTTAGCAGAAGTGAAGTCAATTCAACTACTTTGACTGGAGGCTGCATGCCTGGTTTGGTAGGCTGGGGATTGCAACACTTTTGGGCAGGATAAAATGAAACAGGTAGCAACAGCTATTCCCTTCTGGCACGCCTTCTGGTTTTGGCTAAAACTGGGTTGTATCAGCTTTGGTGGGCCTGCCGGACAGATTGCCCTGATGCATACTGAGCTGGTCGAAAAACGCCGTTGGATCAGTGAAAGCCGGTTTTTGCATGCGCTGAATTATTGCATGTTGTTGCCAGGGCCTGAGGCGCAGCAACTGGCGACCTATTTAGGCTGGCTGATGCACCGCACTTTGGGTGGCGTGGTGGCGGGTTTGTTGTTTATTCTACCGTCTTTGCTGCTTTTAGTGCTGCTGTCCTGGGGTTATCTGGTCTATGGCGAGCACCCCTGGGTGGCAGCTTTGTTTTATGGTATTAAACCTGCGATAGCCGCCATAGTGCTGCATGCAGCCTGGCGTATAGGCGGGCGGGTGATGAAACACCTGTTATTATGGGCTATAGCTGTTGCTGCTTTTGTCGCTATTTTTGCCTTCAAACTCCCATTCCCGCTCATTGTTTTGTCTGCCGCCTTGATTGGTTTTATCGGCAGTAAAGTGACACCTGCAGTGTTTTCATCTGGCGGTCATGCGGCTTCCCAAAAAAGTTATGGTCCGGCTTTGATTGACGATACAACCCCAACTCCTTCACATGCGTTATTTCGCTGGAGCCGCTTTGTGGTGGTAGTAGCTTGTGGTTTAGTCCTTTGGGCTCTGCCTATGCTGGTATTGACCTTTAGTTTGGGCTGGCAACATCAACTGACCCAAATGAGTTGGTTTTTTACCAAAGCTGCGCTGCTTACTTTTGGAGGGGCTTATGCTGTGTTGCCTTATGTCTATCAGGGCGCTGTGGATAAATTTGGTTGGTTAACGCCTGGGCAGATGATGGATGGTTTAGCTTTAGGGGAAACCACACCTGGGCCGCTGATTATGGTGGTGGTTTTTGTCGCTTTTGTTGGCGCTTATGTGCATGCCAGCTTTGGCCCTGATTTAATGTTGCAGGCCGGTATTACAGCCGCGCTTCTGGTCAGCTGGTTTACCTTTTTACCTTCCTTTATTTTTATTCTTGCAGGGGGCCCGCTGGTGGAGTCCACTCAAGGCAAGTTACAGCTCACAGCGCCATTAACGGCAATTAGCGCTGCTGTCGTCGGGGTTATTGTTAATTTAGCGCTGTTTTTTGCCTACCATGTGGTGTGGCCAACGGGTTTTGCCGGGGCCATCGACTGGCAAGCTGTATTGATCACTGTACTGGCGGCTATTGCCTTGTTTGTGGCAAAGCAGGGGTTGATGCGAGTGATAGCGGGAGCCGCACTGTTGGGTTTAGTTTTATCTTTTTGGAGTAGTTATTAATGTGGATTGATCTGCAGCAGTTGGACCCTTCAGCTGCCTATAAGCTGTTAACCAGCACTATTACCCCTCGTCCTATCGCATGGGTATCGAGTCTGTCTGCACAGGGCGTATTAAATTTAGCCCCTTTTAGTTTTTTTCAGATGATCACAGACCAGCCGCCGACCTTGATGATCTCCACTCAGCATAAAGCCGATGGCCGTCGCAAAGACACCAGTTTAAATATTGAAGCGACCCGGGATTTTGTAGTCAATCTGGTGCCGCATGCGCTGGCGAATGAAATGAATATCAGCGCAGCTGCAGTGCCAGCAGATGAAAGTGAATTTGACTTAGCCAGACTGGAGCAAGCGGCGTCCAGCCAAATCAAAGTACCTCGTGTCGCATTAGCTCCGGTAGCTCTTGAATGCAGGTTATCCAGGTTACAACCTTATCCGCCGGAAAATCCAAGCTGTGAAGTGATTTTTGCAGAAGTGCTGGCGATTTATATCAACCCCACATTATTGGATGCCAATGGCATGCCTGATCCCTACAAAATGGATTTAATCAGTCGTATTGGTGGTTCAGGTTACAGCAGGGTTGCTGCTGATATATTTCAGTTAGCCCGACCTGCTTCTGCAGTGCGTCGCTGAACTTCCTGTTTTTCGCCCTGACTGTCTTATGGCAGACAGGGCTTTTTTATGTCTGATTGTGAGCGCTCGCTTACTTTAAATCCCTTTCTATGGTTGGTTTCTTTGTTTGGATTTTCGCATTTTTTCACGTTTTTTTTGCTTCGTTTTGAGCGGGATAAGCTTTTGCAGTTATTATCGTTTATCTCAGCTCTAACTGCTTTCTTCCATCAGGATATTAGTTTTTTTCAATCAAAATCATAAGGTTATAACTATCCTTTGCTCTAAAAAATCGCTGTAATCAGTTTAGTAACAGCGCCTTAGTCGCATACTGCAAGCCATTAGTCTGAAGTGTTGGGTTATGCGTAACTAAATAAAATATTTCAAAGTATTTTAAGGTTTTTTTCTTCCACTTTTCCCCACAGAAATCAGGATCTTCGCGCTAAGCCTTGTTTTTACTGGATCTATCATGATCAAACAAAGGGGTTTTCACCTTGACAAGCTTTCTTCTGCGGCCCTAAACTGTACATCAGTGGGAAATTGTGGGTATTTGTGGATCAAATATCAGGATCAAACAACAATGAAGTGGGATTAATATGTTCCGTGGGTCGTTTTCTTTAACATTGGATGATAAGGGTCGGTTAGCGCTGCCAACGCGTTACCGTGATGCCTTATTTGCTGATGCAGAAGGTGCCATGGTTTGTACTATTCACACCAAAGATCCTTGTTTACTGCTGTATCCATTACCTGAATGGGAAGATGTTGCGGAACAGCTGCAGCGTTTATCCAACCAAAACCCACAAGAGTTGCGCTTTAAACGTTTATTGATAGGCCACGCGTCGGATTGTGACATGGATAAAAGCGGCCGCATTCTATTACCTGCGCCACTAAGAAGCCATGCCAGCCTGACAAAAAACATCCGTTTAGTCGGACAACTTAATAAATTCGAGATCTGGGACGAAGAGACGTGGAATAAACGTGTTGCCGAAGATATGGCAATTGAACGTGATATGTCCGTCGACGCTGAGATCTCCGAACGGCTGCAGGATTTTGTACTCTGATGGATCAAAGCGCCCATATCTCCGTTTTATTGGCCGAGACCATAGACGGATTAGCCATTAAACCCGACGGGATTTATCTCGACGGTACTTTTGGTCGCGGTGGTCACAGCAGAGTGATCTTATCTAAATTAGGTGAACAAGGCCGTTTATACGGTATTGATCGCGACCCGGCTGCTATTGCTGCCGCCCAGCCATTATTGGCCGACCCACGTTTTTCTATTACCCATAGTCCTTTCGCTGCATTGGCTCAAATTGCTGAAGACAAAGGTATTACCGGCAAAGTCGATGGTATATTGCTGGATTTAGGTGTGTCTTCACCACAACTGGATGACGCTGAACGTGGTTTCAGCTTTATGCGTGATGGCCCACTGGATATGCGTATGGATCCAACATCAGGTATTTCTGCTGCCGACTGGCTGGCCAAAGCTGATGTGGAAGACATTACTTTTGTTTTGCGTGAATACGGTGAAGAAAAGTCAGCCTGGCGTATAGCCAATGCCATAGTCGACAGCCGCAGTGAGCAACCACTGACCCGCACAGCTCAGCTGGCCAGCTTAATCAGCACTGTGGTCCCAAAAAGTCATAAAGAGAAAAAACATCCTGCGACGCGCAGCTTTCAGGGCATTCGCATTTATATCAACAGCGAGCTGGACCAGATCAAAACTGCGCTGGACGCTGCTGTACACGTATTAAAACCTGGTGGCCGTTTAACAGTGATCAGCTTCCATTCGCTGGAAGATCGGATGGTGAAGCAGTTTATGCGTTTGAAAAGCAAAGGCGCTGCCATTCCTAAAGGTTTGCCATTAACGCAAGACCAACTGAACCTGTACACGCCATTAAAGCTGATTGGCAAAGCTATTATGCCGTCGGACGCTGAACTGGAAAACAACGTCAGAGCCCGTAGCGCTGTATTACGTATTGCGGAGAAAACCGCATGAGCGCCATTAAACTGAACCGTCTGATCATCAGCGATATCTGGCAGCATAAATTTCTGCTGGTGTTGATGTTGTGCTGTTTAGGTTCAGCTTTAGCTGTGGTGGAGTTCACTCATATGAACCGCCAACTGACCATGCACGAAGATAAAATACTGCAACATCGCGACACCCTGGAAATGGAGTGGCGCAACTTGTTGCTGGAGCAACGGTCTTTGTCTGAACACAGCAGGGTGGAAGAGCTGGCAGCTACCAAACTGAATATGGTCAGGCCCAGCGGCCCGCAAGATGTGGTGGTGCAGGAACCATGATAAAGAAACCAGCAGCACCTAAAAAGCAGGCGAAAAAGAATCAACAGCCGACTGTCATCAGTTGGCGTTTTGCTTTTGTAATTGTGTCCTTATTTGCGGTATTCAGCGGCCTGATTATCCGTGCAGCTTATTTGCAGGTGTTAGAACCTGAAATGCTGTTGGAACAGGGTGATATGCGCACCTTAAGGGTGAAATCTGACGCTGCGATGCGCGGTATGATTTTAGACCGCAACGGCGAAGAACTGGCGGTCAGCGTTCCTGTGCAGTCGATTTGGGCTGACCCACAACTGGTGCTGCGCAGCAGACACAAAATTGATGAACGTCGTTGGCATGCACTGGCGGATATGCTGCAAATCAGCCCGCAGCAACTGTCGGATAAAATTGGTGCCGATGACTCCAAACGTTTTGTCTATCTGCAACGTCAGGCTAGTCCTGCCACAGTGGATTACATTAAACAGCTAAAAATTCCGGGCATTGCCTTTCAGCAGGAATCACGCCGTTATTATCCGGCCGGTGAAGTCACTGCGCATTTGTTGGGTTTTACCAATGTGGATGATCAGGGCATGGAAGGCATTGAACGTCAGTTTAACGACGTTTTAACCGGCAAACCTGCACTCAAAACTATACGTAAAGATGCCAAAGGCCGTGAAATTGAAGTGCTGTCACAAACCGATGGTCAGGCATCCAATAATATTCAACTGAGTATCGACCAGCGTATTCAGGCTGTGGCCTACCGTGAGCTGAAAAAAGCTGTGATGCAGTTTGGTGCTACCTCTGGCTCTGTTGTCGTAGTGGATGTGCATAACGGTGAAGTACTGGCCTTGGCTAATGCTCCTTCGTACAACCCAAACAACAGAAAAAATACCGATAGCAACAGATACCGTAACCGCGCTATTACCGATACCTTCGAGCCAGGTTCAACCATTAAACCTTTGCCTGTATTAGCAGCATTGGAAAATGGCACTGCCACTATGGATACAGTGATTTCAACTGGTTATGGCCCTGTGCGTATTGGCGGTCGTTTAGTGCGGGATATCAATGGTTATGGCGATTTGGACCTGACTGGCATTATGCGCAAGTCCAGTAACATAGGTGTGACCCGCTTAGCTTTAGGTCTGCCGACCGACAAGTTCCTTGATATGTATTACAAGATGGGCGTCGGCTCAGAAACGGGTTTAGGCCTGACAGGTGAAACTCCTGGTGTGTTACGTGAACAACGCCGTTGGGGTGAGCATGCGTTAGCGACCATTTCTTTTGGTTATAGCTTTACCGTCAACGCAGTGCAACTGGCCCGTATCTACGCCACCATCGCCAATGGTGGTGTGTCTTACCCATTGTCTATTTTCAAAAGTGATAAAAAGCCTTTAGGTGAACGAGTGGTCAGCGAAGAGCATGCTGACAATATGGTCGCCATGTTAGAAGCAGTAGTTGGCCCTGGTGGCAGCGCGAAAAAAGCTGCAGTACCAGGTTATCGTGTAGGTGGTAAAACAGGTACTGCGAAAAAAGCTGGTATCCGTGGTTACAGCGATGATTACATTGGCTCTTTTGCTGGTATAGCACCTATTTCAAACCCTCGCATTGCTGTAGTAGTTATTATCAACGAACCAAGCGGCGATTATTATTATGGTGGTGAAGTCGCGGCTCCTGTGTTCTCTGCCGTGTCTGGTGCTGCGATGCAGTTATTAAATATCGCACCTGATGCCAACGATAGCCGTATTACCAAAGTCAGTGGGGTGCCCAATGCAGGCTAACTCACTCCAACTGTGGCTGACTCCTTTTGCAATCCAGCTGCCAACTTCTGTGGCAGCTTTGCCATTACAGCATTTACGCATCAATAGTTCAGAAGTACAAAAAGGTGATGTGTTTCTGGCGCTGCCTGGTACTAAAACTCATGGCAATCAGTTTCTTGAAAAAGCATTAGCAGCGGGTGCTGTAGTGGTACTGACTGATACTCAAAGCGCGCTGAATGATGAACGTATTGTGGTTGTCCCTAAGCTAGTTGAATTGCTGAGCGTCTTGGCTGCCGCTTTTTATCCGCATCAGGCGCAGCAACTTGTGGGTATTACCGGCACCAACGGTAAATCCAGTACTGCTATTTTTGTCAATCAGTTGGCGGTGTTGTTAGAGCAACAAGCCGCTGTGATTGGCACTTTGGGGTATGGCGATTACCGTAGCCTGACCGCTTTGAATAACACCACTCCTCATCTGGTGGATATTCACCGTATCCTTTCGACTGAAGCCGCTAAGGGCAGTGCTTTAGTGGCTATGGAAGTGTCCTCTCATGCCTTAGTGCAACAACGTGTCGCTGGCCTGCAGTTTGAAGTGGCTGTGTTTACCAATTTAACCCGCGATCACCTGGATTATCACGGCACTATGCAAGCCTATGGCGAAGCCAAGGCGTTGTTGTTTAAAGCAGATTTAGCCAAAAAAGCTGTGATTAATGTCTCTGACGACTTTGGCCGCCAATTAGCAGCTGACTGCACTCTGCCTGTGCTGGCTTATGGTCAGCTCAAAGATTGCCAGGGCTATAGCGAGTATTTGGCTTACGACCAACTGGAAATCACCGCACTGGGTTATCAGTTCCGTTTAAGCAGCCATTTAGGTCAACAGCAGCTGCAGCTTAAAGTGCTGGGTGAATTTAATATTCAAAATGTTTTAGCCGCTATGGGGGCCATGCTGCAATTAGGCCATAGCTTTGAGGCTTTAGTTGGTGCTGCAGAGCAATTGTGCAGTGTGCCTGGCCGTATCGAACAGTTTTATCAGGCCCACCGCGCTGTGATGGCTGTGGTTGATTATGCCCATACGCCTGATGCGCTGGAGCAAACCTTAATAGCAGTTCGTAACCATTGTCAGGGCCAACTTTGGGTGGTGTTTGGTTGTGGTGGCGATCGTGATAAAGGCAAACGGCCTTTAATGGGGGCTATCGCGGAGCGTTTAGCGGATCAGTTAATTATTACTGCCGACAATCCACGCACTGAAGATGTGATGGCGATTTGTCTGGATATAGCCGCAGGTTGCACCCAACAGCAGTATCAGCTGATCACAGACCGTAAAACAGCGATACGCACTGCTTTGGAACAAGCCAAGGCTGGTGATCTGGTATTGATCGCCGGTAAAGGCCACGAAGATTATCAAATCATTGGCCATGAAGTTTTACCCTACGACGAACGTGCCTTTGTCCGACAACTGGTGACGGAGACTGCTTTATGATCCCTTTACAAACAAAAGAAATAGCACAGTTAGTGCAGGGACAACTGGTTGGCGCTGATATTCAAATTCAGAGCGTCAGCACAGACAGCCGCAATATTACTCAAGGCGATTTGTTTATTGCCTTAAAAGGCCCGAACTTTGATGGTCATCAGTTTGCTGCTGAAGTGATTGCCAAAGGCGCTGTGGCTTTGATTGTTGATCAGCAACTGCCTGTAGCAGTGCCGCAAATTATTGTCGCCGACACCCGTTTAGCTTTGGGTGCTTTAGGTGCTGCTGTGAAACAAAAGGTCAATCCTAAGTCTGTGGCTGTGACTGGCAGTGTCGGTAAAACCACAGTCAAAGAAATGATGGCCGCTATTTTAGACCGTATCGGTAATGTGCTGGCGACAGCCGGCAACTTTAATAACGATATTGGTGCGCCTTTAACCTTATTACGTTTAACAGAGCAGCATCAGTACGCAGTGATGGAGCTCGGCGCCAATCATTTAGGTGAAATTGCGTACACCTCTTCGTTGGTGAAACCTGAAGTCTCTATTATCACCAATGTGGCAGCAGCCCATCTGGAAGGTTTTGGTGACTTGTTTGGTGTAGCTCGTGCCAAAGGCGAAATTTATGGCTCTTTAGGTGCTGATGGCGTTGCTATAGTGCCACTAGACAGCGAATTTTCTGATTACTGGTTAAAGCGTCTGCAGGATAAAACTGTGTTGACCTTCAGCAGCACTCAGGCGGCTGATTTTACCGCTGAACATATAGTGCTGAATGAGCAAGGCTGTGCCAGCTTTGATTTAGTTTGCCCACAAGGCCGTATTTTTATTCAGTTGGTGTTACCTGGTAAACATAATGTGGCTAACGCTTTAGCAGCAGCTGCTGCTACTTTGACTTTAGGTGCCAGCCTGACCGATGTGCAGTTGGGTTTAGCGGCAATGAAGCCAGTCAAAGGCCGCATTAATGTCACAGTAGCCAGTGATAAATTACGTTTGATTGACGATACCTACAACGCGAATTCTGAATCCACTAAGGCCGCTATCGACTTATTGGCGACTTATCCCGGTTTCAGAGTATTGGTGTTTGGCGATATGGGCGAACTGGGCGCTGATGCCCGTTTGTACCATGAAGAAGTAGGTTTATACGCCAAACAAAAGGGGATTAATCTGTTATTCACCCTGGGTGTGTTATCACAGAGCGCCAGTGATTTATTTAACGGCCAAGGGGCCCATTTTAGTTCCCGTCAGCAACTGATCCAAAAGTTAAGCCCGATCCTTGATGAGCAGTCTGATGCGACTGTGCTGGTCAAAGGTTCGCGCAGCGCCAAAATGGAATTGGTCGTGCAGGACTTGCTAGAAAGATGTCAGCAGGAGATCAGCTCATGTTAGTGTGGTTAGCCGAGTATTTAACTCAATATATCAATGCCTTTAACGTATTCAGCTACCTGACCTTCAGGTCTATTCTGGGTATTTTAACGGCCTTAATGCTGAGCCTGTATTTTGGCCCCAAGCTGATCGCTAAGTTACAACAACTGCAAATTGGTCAAACCGTACGGGATGATGGCCCACAAAGCCATTTCTCGAAAAAAGGCACTCCGACTATGGGCGGTTTGCTGATTTTAGGTTCAGTACTGACCAGTATTCTGTTATGGGCCGATCTGGCGAACAAATACGTGTGGGTAGTTATTTTTACGCTGATTAGCTTTGGCTGGATTGGTTTTATTGATGACTATCGCAAAGTAGTGCGCAAGGATCCGAAGGGTCTGATCGCCAAGTGGAAATACTTCTGGCAGTCCTTGTTTGCCGTGGCTATCGCCTTTTTCCTGTATGCCTCGGCAGAACGTCCGGCTGAGACTAGTTTAGTGGTGCCATTTATTAAAGATGTGCTGCCACAGCTGGGGTTTATCTTTATTGCTTTGTGTTACTTCGTCATTGTAGGTACCAGCAACGCGGTGAATTTAACAGATGGTTTAGACGGTTTAGCCATAGTGCCAACCATTATGGTGGCCTTTGCTTTTGCCATCATAGCTTACGCCAGCGGTAACGTGAATTTTGCCAATTATCTGAATATTCCTTATCTGCCGCATGCCAGTGAACTGGTGGTGGTCTGTGCTGCTTTAGTCGGCGCTGGCCTGGGTTTCCTTTGGTTTAATACCTATCCGGCTCAGGTCTTTATGGGCGATGTAGGTTCTTTAGCTTTAGGTGCTGTGCTGGGCGTGATTGCCATTTTAGTCCGTCAGGAAATAGTGCTCTTTATTATGGGCGGCGTTTTTGTGATGGAAACTGTGTCTGTAATTTTGCAGGTCGGTTCTTACAAATTACGGGGCCAGCGGATTTTCCGTATGGCGCCTATTCACCACCACTACGAATTAAAAGGCTGGCCTGAACCACGAGTTATTGTGCGGTTCTGGATTTTGTCCGTTATTTTTGTGCTGATTGGTTTAGCTACTTTAAAACTGAGATAAAAAATGAACGCTAAGTTGTTCCAGGGAAAACGTGTTGCTGTGATAGGACTAGGCCTTTCAGGTCTGGCCACAGTGCGCTTTTTGCTGAAACAAGGCGTCAAACCAGTGCTGATGGATACGCGCTTAAAAGTGTCAGGGCTGGAGCAAATTCCGGCCGACAAAGTGGACGGTATTTATTTAGGTGAACTGGATGCGAACCGTTTAGCTCATATGGATGTGTTGGTGGTCAGCCCTGGCTTAGATCCTAAACATCCGGCTATACGTTTTGCCTTGGCACAAGGTGCTCATCTAATTGGTGATGTCGAGCTGTTTGCACTGCAAAACCAGAAACCTGTGCTGGCTATTACCGGCGCCAATGGCAAGTCGACTGTCACCAGTTTAACCGCCCATATGCTGCAATGTTCCGGCTTACGGGCTGTAGCAGCGGGCAATATTGGTTTGCCTATTCTGGACGCGCTGCAAAGTGATGCCGATGTATTTGTGCTGGAGCTGTCGAGCTTCCAGCTGGATACCACTCATTCTTTACAAAGCAAAGCCGCCTGTATTTTAAATGTGACTGAAGATCATATGGACAGATACGGCACTATGGCCGCTTATGCTGCTTCCAAACAATGGGTTTATCAGGGCACGGAGCTGGCGATTTACAATAAAGCCGATGCTTTAACGACGCCAAAAACTTCGGTGCCTGCCCTGGCTTTAGATTTAGCAGGTTCTGACTACGGTGTGGTTCAACATCAGGGCGAAAGCTGGTTGTTGGTTCAGGGCGCGCCTTTAATGCCAGTGCGTGAAATGACCATAGTGGGTTTGCATAACCAGTTTAATGCCCTGGCCAGCTGTGCTTTAGCTTTAGCAGCCGGTGCAAGCCGTGATGGCTTAGTCAAAGCGCTGCAAACCTTTACCTCATTACCGCACCGTTGCCAGTTAGTGCTGGACAGTAAAGCTGTGCGTTGGGTCAACGACTCTAAAGCTACTAACGTCGGCGCGACTCTTGCTGCTATTGCAGGTTTACGCCCTGAAGTTCTAGGCAAATTGATTTTAATAGCAGGCGGTGATGGCAAAGGTGCTGATTTCAGTGAATTGGCAACAGTGCTGAATCGTGATGTCGATCACTTAATTACTTTAGGCCAGGACGGTCCTGCTATTGCTGCGCTGAAAGCGGGCAGCTTTGAAGTGAGAGATTTAATGGCTGCAGTAAAAACTGCAGCTCAACTGGCCACTGCTAATGATTTGGTGTTGTTATCACCAGCCTGCGCCAGCTTAGATATGTTTAAAAATTACGAAGACCGTGGCCAGCAGTTTGCCGCGGCTGTGCAGAAGGTGTGGTTATGAAGCAAATGCTGCTGAACTTGATCCCTTCACCCACTGAAGCCATAGCTCAGTGGTGGCAGCGCGACGAAGCTAACAGCTACGACAAGCTGTTTTTGGTATTGCTGGTCTTGGTGATTGGTGTTGGCATCATTATGGTCACCAGTGCTTCAGTGCCTGTGGCAGAACGTTTATATGGCAATCCTATGCATTTTACTATCCGTCATCTGGTGTATCTGGTGATAGGTTTAGGTGTGTCTTATGTGGTGCTGAATGTACCAGTGTCCTGGTGGCACAAAACCAATATCTTATTGCTGATGCTGGCCTTGGTGTTATTGATCGCTGTCTTGCTGGTGGGGCGCAATGTCAATGGATCAACCCGTTGGCTGGCGTTAGGCCCAATCAATATTCAGGCGGCTGAACCAGCCAAATTATTCTTTTTTGTCTACTTGTCCAGCTACCTGGTTCGTAAGCATGAAGAAGTGCGGGAAAACATCAAAGGCTTTATCAAACCTTTGATCATTATGTTTATTCTGGCCGTTTTACTGCTGATGCAACCAGACCTTGGAACCGTCATTGTGATGTTTGCCACTTCAGTGGTGTTGCTGTTTCTGGCTGGTGCTAAGTTATGGCAGTTTTTCTGTTTAATTTTCACAGGTCTTGCAGCTATTGGTGTGCTGATTTTATACAGCGAATACCGCTGGCGTCGTGTGACCTCGTTTTTAGATCCATGGGCCGATCCTTTTGGCAGTGGTTATCAGCTCACGCAATCTTTGATGGCGTTTGGTCGTGGTAGCTGGTTTGGTCAGGGCCTGGGTAACAGCGTACAAAAACTTGAGTATTTACCAGAAGCTCATACCGACTTTATCTTTGCGGTGATTGCAGAAGAAACAGGCCTGATTGGTGTGTTTGTGGTCTTGAGTTTGCTGTTTTTACTGGTCAGCCGTGCTTTGTGGATTGGCAACAAAGCCTTGTTTAAAGGCATGAGCTTTCACGGCTTTTTAGCTTATGCGCTGGCGATTTGGATTGGTTTTCAGACCTGCGTCAATGTGGGGGTGGCAAGCGGCGTATTGCCCACCAAAGGTTTAACTTTGCCTTTTGTCAGTTCAGGCGGTAGTAGCTTGATCATTATGTTAGTGGCGGCAGCTTTGTTGATCCGTATTGATTTTGAAGTACGGCTGAAAGGTCGTCATGCCATCAGTGGAGGTCCTCATGCCTGAGCTGATGCAGACTACTGACAAACAGCAAAAAACAGCTTTGATTATGGCGGGCGGCACTGGTGGCCATATTTTCCCTGCTAAAGCTGTGGCTGAATTGTTAAAACAACAAGGCTGGAGTATTCATTGGCTGGGGACAGCGGATCGAATGGAAGCGACTTTAGTGCCGCAGTTTGGTTTCCCGTTTCACAGCATTGCTGTGGCTGGTTTACGGGGTAAAGGCTTAAAGAGCTTAGTCAAAGCGCCGCTGATGTTATGGCGCTCCATCAGTCAGGCCCGTGCTTTAGTCAAGCAATTGAACCCTGAACTGGTGTTAGGTTTTGGTGGTTATGCCAGTGGGCCTGGTGGTTTAGCCGCCTGGTTAGCGGGTAAGCCTTTAATAGTGCATGAGCAAAATGCAGTAGCGGGCACCACCAACAGATTGTTGGCTCGTATTGCCAAAAAAGTGTTAGTGGCGTTTCCACAGGCCTTTGCCGATCGCAAAGACAGATTAGTAGTGGGTAACCCTGTGCGTGCCGAAGTGCTGGCTGTGTCTGGCCAAAAACAACTGCAGGCGCCCACTCCAAGTTTAAAAGTATTAGTGGTAGGTGGCAGTTTAGGTGCGCAAGTCTTTAACCAGCAATTACCTGCTCTGTTTGCACAAGCATCTCAGACTGGTGTGCTGGAAATACGGCATCAGACCGGTAAGGCGATGGAGCAGCAAGTGCAACAGGCTTATGCCGCTTTGCCTGAATTAAAGGCCAGTGCCAGTGCATTTATTGAAGATATGGCTGCGGCTTACACCTGGGCTGATTTAGTGATTTGCCGCGCTGGTGCTTTAACAGTCTCTGAAGTGGCGTGTGCCGGCGTAGCGGCAGTTTTTGTGCCTTTGCCGTCGGCTATTGATGATCATCAGACGGCCAACGCCAGCTGGTTAGTGCAAAAACAAGGGGCAGTGTTACTGCCACAAAGCGAATTCAGTAAAGGTGCTTTGTTGCCTTTACTCCAGTCCTGGTTGCAGGACAAAAGTGCACTGCGTCATTTGGCAAATAATGCCCGCAGAACAGCAATAGATGATGCCGCAGAACAAGTTGTTAGAGTCTGTGGTGAAGTGATAGGTAAGACTAAATGAGCAACCAACAAAACAAAAATGCAATGCGCAGAGTAGAGCGGATCCACTTCGTGGGGATCGGCGGCGCTGGTATGGGTGGTATTGCCGAAGTATTAGTCAATGAAGGTTATAAAGTTTCGGGTTCAGATATAGCACCAAACCCAGTGGTCGATCGTTTAGCGTCCTTAGGTGCCTGTATTGTGATTGGCCATAAAGCTGAAAACATCGAAGGTGCCAGCGTTGTTGTCGTTTCCAGTGCTATTAAAACTGATAACCCGGAAGTGGCTGCTGCTATTGAACACCGTATTCCTGTGGTGCGCCGTGCTGAAATGCTGGCTGAATTAATGCGTTTCCGCCATGGCATTGCTATTGCCGGTACCCATGGTAAAACCACTACTACCAGCTTAATCGCCTCTATTTTTGCCGAAGCTGGCACTGACCCCACTTTTGTCATTGGTGGTTTACTGAATTCTGCAGGCACCAATGCTCGCCTTGGTGCTGGCCGTTATTTAATTGCCGAAGCGGACGAGAGCGACGCCTCTTTCCTGCATTTGCAGCCTATGGCGTCAGTGATCACCAATATTGAACCTGATCATATGGAAACTTATCAGGGTGACTTTGAAAAAATGAAAGCCACCTATCTGGAGTTTTGCCATAACCTGCCATTTTACGGCGTGGCCGTGATGTGTATCGACGATGCTGTCGTGCGTGAGCTGATCCCACAAATTGGCCGTTTTGTCATTACTTATGGTTTTAGTGAAGATGCAGATTATGTCATCAGCGACTTCGGCCAGACCGGCACTCAAAGCCATTTTGTTATTACTGATAAAAACGGCGTAGCCAGTCAGATTGAGCTGAATTTAGCAGGCCGTCATAATGCGCTCAATGCGACAGCTGCTTTTGCTGTGGCCAAAGATGAAGGCATAGCAACGGATTCCATTTTAGCTGCGCTGAAAAAATTCGAAGGCATAGGCCGTCGCTTTGAGCAGTACGGTGAGTTTGATACAGGCCGTGGTAAAGTGCTGCTGGTCGATGACTATGGTCACCATCCAAGCGAAGTCGCTGCCACTTTAGCTGCGGCTCGTAACGCCTGGCCAGAGCGCCGTATCGTCATGGCTTATCAGCCACACCGTTACACCAGAACCCGTGATTTATACGAAGACTTTGCCAAAGTGCTTTCTTCTGTTGATTTATTGTTATTGCTTGAAGTTTATGCTGCAGGCGAAGCCGCTATTCCTGGCGCAGACAGCCGCAGCTTATGCCGCTCTATTCGTGCCCGTGGTCAATTGGACCCTATTTATGTGGCTACACCTGCCGATTTACCTGCTGCTTTAGCTGACGTGTTGCAGGACGGTGATGTGCTGCTGACTCAGGGCGCTGGCAATATAGGTGCGCTGGCCAAACAACTGGCGGCTGCTAAATTAGCAATTTCTGTATTAAAGCCAAGTGAGGGAGCTTGAAGTATGAGCAGCAAATTTGGCAAAGTAGCAGTCATGTTTGGTGGAACCTCAGCAGAACGTGAAGTGTCGTTACGTTCTGGGGCCGCTGTGCTGGCCGCTTTGCAAAAGCAAGGTGTTGACGCTCATGCTTTTGATCCAAAAGATCAGCCGTTAAGTGCTTTAACTTCAGCTGGTTTTGACCGTGTATTTATAGTGCTGCATGGCCGTGGTGGTGAAGACGGTACTATGCAAGGTGCTTTGCAGTTGATGGGTTTACCTTATACGGGTAGCCGCGTTTTAGGTTCAGCCCTGGCGATGGATAAAATCCGCTGCAAATGGCTGTTTCAGGCACAAGGCCTGCCTACAGCAAAATTTTTAGTGGCTGAAGCTGGAAAACAACTGAATTATCAGGATATTTTGCAGCAATTAGCTGGTAAAGTGATGGTGAAACCAGCGAATGAAGGCTCCAGTATCGGCATGAGTGCGGCAAGCACTGCACAAGAGCTGGAACAGGCCTTAGCTGTGGCATCTAAATACGATTCGGATGTACTGGTTGAACAGTGGATCCAGGGCCGCGAATTTACCGTGACTGTATTAAACGGTAAGGCACTGCCCATAGTTGAAATGCGTACTCCCCGCTCTTTTTATGACTATGAAGCCAAGTATCAGTCCAATAGCACTGAATACCTTTGTCCTGCGCCTTTAACAGCCGATCAGACTGCCTTTTTGCAACAAGCTGCAGCTGCTGCCTTTACTGCTGTTGGTGCGTCAGGCTGGGGCCGTGTTGATGCGATGCTGGACGAGCAGGGTAATTTCTATCTGCTGGAAGTCAATACTGTGCCTGGCATGACGGAGAAGTCATTGGTGCCTATGGCGGCGAAAGCAGCGGGTTTAAGTTTTGAGCAGTTAGTTCTGCAGATTTTAGAACAGACCTTATGACCAAAAACGGCAAGACAGTGAGCGCACCTATTAACAAAGCCTTCTGGGCTGGTGTTGCCTTTTTCTGCTTTGCTGTCTGGTTTGTCTGTTGGATGGGTTATCAGATCTGGCTCTGGAGTCAGGATCAACAAAGTGCACCTATCCAGCAAGTGAAGGTCTATGGCGATTTTTCTCAGATTGAAGCTGCAGGTTTAAACCAAAAGCTGCAACAACAGTATCTGGGTAACTTTTTTAATTTGAACGTGGATCAGGTGCAGCTGTTTCTGCAGCAACAACCCTGGGTAGCTCAGGCAGCCGTGCGCAAACAATGGCCTGATACGCTCGTGGTGGTGGTGACTGAACATAAGCCAGTCGCGGTATGGAATGACCAATATTTACTCAATCAACAAGGTCAGATCTTTGTCGCTCCTGTCGCTGAACTAAAGCAGCCATTGCCAAAGTTACAAGGTCCGGACGGGGCCGAGCAGGATGCACTGACCATGTTCAATCAATTGAATCAAATGCTGACTGTCCATCAGCATGCGGCAACAGGATTAACAGTGTCAGCCCGTCAGGCCTGGCAACTGAATTTAGCAGAGGGCATTCAATTGACTCTGGGCCGTGAAGATACGGCAAAGCGGGTGCAGCGGTTTATCGATTTGTACCCTGTGATTAGTAAACATAAAACTCAGGCAGTTGCCGAAGTTGATTTGCGTTATGACACAGGCGTCGCTGTACGTTGGGTCGAAGCGCCAGAACAAAGAGAACAAGATGACAAAGTCGACAGAACGTGATCTTATCGTTGGCTTAGATATAGGCACAGCACAGGTAAAAGCCTTAGTGGGCGAAATTACCGCTGACAATCAATTAAGTATTGTTGGTGTGGGTACTCATGTGGCCCGTGGTATGGACAAAGGTGGTGTCAACGATCTGAACCTGGTGGTGCAGTCTGTGCGCCGCGCCGTGGAAGAAGCCGAACTGATGGCCGATTGCCGCGTGTCTTCTGTGTATTTAGGTATTACCGGCAAACATATTCGTTGTCAGAACGAAAGTGGCATGGTGCCAATCAACGATGCCGAAGTGACAGCTGAAGATGTGATCAACGTGATCCATGCCGCCAAGTCAGTGCCTATTTCAGCTGAGCGTCGCATGTTGCATGTGCTGCCACAGGAATTTTCAGTCGACATGCAGGAAGGCATTAAAAGCCCAATCGGCATGTCAGGGGTGCGGATGGAAGCCAAGGCTCACATCATCACGTGCGCCAATGATATGGCAAAAAATATCGAAAAATGTGCTGAGCGCTGCGAGCTGCATGTCGACCAGCTGATTTTCTCTTCATTGGCATCAAGCTATGCGGTGCTGACGGATGATGAAAAAGAGCTGGGTGTCTGCGTGGTCGATATGGGCGGCGGCACTATAGATATCTCGGTCTTTACCAATGGCGCTTTACGCCATACCGCAGTGATCCCTGTGGCCGGTAATCAGGTCACCAGCGATATTGCCAAAATCTTCCGCACGCCTTTAGGCCACGCCGAAGATATCAAAGTGCAATACGCCTGTGCACTGCGCAGCATGGTAGGCAAAGAAGAAAACATTGAAGTGCCAAGCGTGGGTGGTCGTCCGGCCCGCAGCATGTCACGCCATACCCTGGCTGAAGTGGTAGAACCGCGCTATCAGGAATTGTTTGAACTGGTGCTGGAAGAAATCCGCAGCTCTGGTCTGGAAGAGCAAATTGCCGCAGGCATAGTGCTGACCGGTGGTACCGCCAAAATGGAAGGTGCTATTGAGTTTGCTGAAGATGTGTTCCAGATGCCGGTGCGGTTGGGTTACCCGATTGGCATTACAGGTTTAAGAGAATATGTACAGGACCCGGCTTACGCCAGCGTAGTGGGTTTATTGATTTATGGAAAAGACATGCGGACCCAGCAGAGAAAAGCTGTTGCTGCCCGCGAGTCGGTCGGCGGCATGGTGAAACGTCTCACCAGCTGGTTTAAAGGCGAATTTTAACTTTTTTGAGTAAGCGTACTAAAACGGAGAGAGAGCTATGTTTGAGTTAATGGAAAACCACAGCGAAGAAGCTGTCATTAAAGTAATAGGTGTTGGTGGTGGTGGCGGTAACGCTGTTGAGTATATGGTTGCAAGCAACATCGAAGGTGTTGAGTTTATTGCTGCCAATACTGACGCGCAGGCGCTGCGTAATTCTTCTGCCCATATGACCCTGCAATTGGGTGCTGGCGTGACTAAAGGTTTAGGCGCTGGTGCTAACCCTGATGTAGGCCGTCGTTCTGCAGAAGAAGACCGTGAAACGATCAAGAAAACGTTGCAAGGCGCGGACATGATCTTTATCGCTGCCGGTATGGGTGGTGGTACTGGTACTGGTGCTGCTCCGATAGTGGCTGAAGTAGCCCGTGAAATGGGTATCCTGACTGTTGCTGTTGTCACTAAGCCATTCCCGTTCGAAGGCAAAAAACGTTCTGCTTATGCAGACGAAGGTATTGCTGAGCTGGCAAAACATGTTGACTCATTAATCACCATTCCTAACGACAAATTATTAAAAGTCTTAGGCAAAGGCACCAGTCTGCTCGATGCGTTCAAAGCGGCTAACAACGTGTTGTTAGGTGCAGTGCAAGGTATTGCTGAGCTGATCACTCGTCCTGGTCTGATTAACGTCGACTTCGCCGACGTGCGTACAGTGATGTCAGAAATGGGTACTGCTATGATGGGTACTGGCCGTGCCTCAGGTCCGGACCGTGCAGAAGAAGCCGCTGAACAAGCGATTTCCAGCCCGTTACTGGAAGATATCGATTTATCAGGTGCTAAGGGTATTCTGGTGAATATCACGGCTGGCCTGGATATCAGCATTGAAGAGTTTGAAACTGTAGGTAATGCGGTTAAAGCATTTGCTTCAGAAAATGCTACTGTTGTAGTAGGTGCTGTTATTGATCCTGATATGTCTGATGAACTTCGTGTCACTGTGGTTGCCACAGGTATAGGTGCAGAGCGTAAGCCTGACATCAGCCTGGTGCCAAATCACCGTCATGAACCAGTTCGTTCAGCGCACGTTTATGGCAATGCTGGTACAAGCTATGCTCACCATCAGGGCAACGCTGCTCGTGACATGTCACAAGCGCCGTTAGAAGTGCCTAATGTGCAAAGTAAGCCAGTAGCCGAAAAACAAGCGAACATCGATATTTTCGATATTCCGGCGTTTTTACGTAAACAAGCTGACTAATTTTTAGTCAGCTTACAAAAGGCTCAAAGGTTGGCATAGCTGGTCAGCTATGTTATGCTTCGCCGCCATTTTGGATTTGTTCAATATTTGAACAGGAAAAAATATGATTAAACAACGTACCATTGCAAAATCAATCAGCTCGATCGGGGTGGGTTTACACAAGGGAGAAAAGGTTACGCTTACTCTCCGGCCTGCTCCTGATAATACCGGTATTGTGTTCCGGCGTGTCGATCTGAACCCGATCGTTGATTTTAAAGTCACCCCTGAATTAGTGGGCGACACTGTGATGTGTACGTGTTTGATCAACGATGACGGCGTACGCCTGTCCACCACCGAGCATTTAATGGCTGCTGTGGCTGGTTTAGGTATCGATAACCTGTTTATCGAAGTGGACTCTGCTGAAATTCCAATTATGGACGGCAGTGCCAACCCTTTTGTTTACCTGTTACTGGAAGCCGGTATCAGCGAACAGAAAAAAGCCAAAAAGTTTATCCGCATTAAGCAAAAAGTACGGGTTGAAGACGGTGACAAGTGGGCTGAGTTTGTGCCACATCACGGTTTCCGTATGGATTTTGCCATCGACTTTGATCACCCTGTGATTTCTGAAACCAAACAGCGCATGAAGCTCGACTTCTCAGCTGCGTCTTTTATTAAAGACATCAGCCGTGCCCGTACTTTTGGTTTCCTGCAGGACATTGAATATTTACGCGCCAATAATCTGGCATTAGGCGGCAGCTTTGATAACGCCGTAGTGCTGGATGAATTCCGGGTGTTAAACCAGGACGGTCTGCGTTACGAAGACGAATTTATCAAACACAAAATTCTGGATGCAATCGGTGATTTATATATGGCCGGTTACAGCATTCTGGGCGAGTTCCGCTCTTATAAAACGGGCCACGCTTTAAATAACCAGTTGTTGTCTGCAGTACTTGCTGAACAGGCGAACTGGGAATTTGTCAGCTTCGATAAAGAAGCGCAAATGCCAATATCATACTTAGCACCACAATTGGCCTAAGTCTTGGGGGCAGGGCGAGGCTTTTGAGCCAGCTCTGCCAGCCTTTGTAGTTTCTGCTTTAACTCACCTTCACTGTTTTGTGCTAAAGCCAGTAAATACACCGCCGCTTGTTCAGAGATTTTAGGTCCTTCAGTTTTGATTTCTTCCGCTTTGACATATTGCAGCTGGGTATTGGGTGAGACTTCAATGTCGATACCTGCCAAATCCGGCGAGATTTTCTGGCGGAAATTGTCTAGAATGGCCTCTCTTTGCATTTTCAGCCGGGTCGCCCAAGCGGGCGATTGGCACAAAATAACTAAGCGACCCGCTTTTATGGTACTAATTTTGCAAAAACCGGATGGATCCAGTTGCAGAAACTGCGCTAATTCGGTATTAAGTTGGCGCAACAGATCGGCATGCTGCATGGTCGACAACAAAGAGCTTTGTTGCAGCAACTGACTTAGATCCACTGGTTTCTGAGAATAGCGCGCCATCTTAACTTATGAATTTATACTGAGGTTGCATGAGTGTAACAGTTTTCTATCGTGGCCGACATCGCCACTTCAGCTTTGGCAGTACGCCATCGCAACTGACAGTCACGGCCGTCTTATTGTTTTGTATCGCCTCTGGCGCTGGTGCAGCCTTTGCTAATTTGTTTCAGCAAGGCAATGCCGAACTTGAGAAAGCTCAACTGAGCCGCGTTGCAGAAACAGAAGAAATTGCTGAGATTCGCCGTCGTGCTGAGAATCAGCTGGCCGCATTAACTGCCAAAGTTGCGACGCTGCAGGCTCAGGTGAACCGACTGAATATGGTCGGTGAACGTTTAATTGACGCTGCTGATCTGTCGACCGAAGAGTTTAATTTACACGAGACTCCAGCGATGGGTGGCCCTTCGCAAACGCCGACTGAAATCAGTCTGGCTGAACTGAATGCCGTGTTGTTGCAGCTCAATGAGCTGGAGCAGAATTTGCAATCAGAACAAACCCGTTTTGCCATGCTTGAATCTCTGGATTTGAATCACCATATAGGAAAAAGCGTCCAGTTATCCGGCCGTCCTGTATTAAGTGGTTACTTGTCGTCGAGTTTTGGGGTGCGCAGCGACCCCTTTAGTGGTGAACCCGCAGTGCACCGTGGGGTAGATTTTGCCGGTAAAGAAGGCGATGCTATTTTTGCAACAGCAGGTGGTATTGTGACCTGGGCTGGTGAACGTTTTGGTTACGGTAAAATGGTTGAAATTGAGCATAGTGATGGGTATCGCACCCGGTATGCTCATGCTCAGGCAACCACTGTTCAGGTTGGACAGATGGTGACCAAAGGTCAGGAAGTTGCCATTATGGGCAACACAGGCCGTTCAACAGGGCCGCATGTGCATTACGAAGTACTGAAAAATGGTCAACAAATTGACCCTATGATGTTTGTTAATCGCCGTACCCAATAATATATACCCGCTTACCTAAAGCGTCAGGTGAACGGGTTAAAAAAAGGCTCAGGCCGGACTCGGATCGAGTCTCAACCAAGAAGTGGTATTTATAAAATGTTTGGAAAATTTTTCGCCAAATTAATTGGTAGCCGTAATGATCGTTATTTAAAGAAATTGAAAAAAACGGTTGATCTGATTAATAGCCTGGAACCTTCTTTTGTTGCCTTATCCGATGAAGAACTCAAATTAAAAACCGCTGAATTTAAACAGCGCTTCGCAGATGGCGCAACGCTGGATGATTTATTACCAGAAGCTTTTGCCACAGTGCGTGAAGCCAGTAAACGTATCTTCAAGATGCGTCATTTCGATGTACAGCTGATTGGCGGTATAGTGCTGCATCAGGGCAAAATTTCTGAGATGCGTACAGGTGAAGGTAAAACCTTAACCGCTACTTTGCCTGCGTACTTAAATGCTATAAGTGGTCAGTCTGTGCATGTGATTACAGTGAACGACTACTTAGCCCGTCGTGACGCTGAAACTAACGCACCTTTATTTGATTTCTTAGGTATGACTGTCGGTGTTAACGTGCCTGGTATGGGGCATTTGGATAAACAAGCCGCTTACAGTGCCGACATCACTTACGGTACGAACAATGAATTTGGTTTTGACTATCTGCGCGACAACATGGCGTTTTCTGCCATTGAGCGTGTGCAGCGTCATTTGGCTTATGCCATCATCGATGAAGTGGATTCTATTTTAATAGATGAAGCCCGTACCCCGCTGATTATCTCTGGTCAGGCTGAAGATAGCTCTGAGTTGTACCGAGTGATTAACACTGTAGTGCCTCAGCTATTGAAGCAGGAAAAAGAAGATGAAGAAGGCGCTATGGGCGATGGTCACTTCACCATCGACGAAAAAGCCAAACAAATTTATCTGACTGAACTGGGTCAAATCCGTGTCGAAGAAATTCTGCAGGAGTTAGGTTTAATCCAACCGGGCGATTCTTTATTTTCCGCTGCCAACATTACTTTGTTGCACCATACCTATGCCGCCTTACGCGCGCACAACCTGTTTAAGAAAGATGTGGACTATGTGATCAAAGATAACGAAATCGTTATTGTTGATGAACATACAGGCCGTACTATGGAAGGCCGTCGTTGGTCTGAAGGTTTACACCAGGCCATTGAAGCCAAAGAAGGCGTGCATATTAACCACGAAAACCAGACTTTAGCTTCTATCACTTTCCAGAACCTGTTCCGTTTGTACGACAAACTGGCTGGTATGACAGGTACAGCAGATACTGAAGCTTTTGAATTCCAGTCTATTTATGGTTTAGAAACTATAGTAGTTCCAACCAACAGACCTATGGTGCGTAAAGATATGGCCGATTTGGTCTATCTAACAGTGGAAGAAAAGTATCAGGCCATTATCAAAGACATTGAAGAGAACCGTGCGCTGAAACGTCCTATTCTGGTCGGTACAGCTTCAATCGAAAGTTCTGAGTATCTGTCGAAATTGTTGCATGACGCCAAAATCCCGCATCAGGTATTAAACGCTAAGTTCCACGCCAACGAAGCACAAATTATTGCTCAGGCTGGTCAGCCGGGCACTGTGACTATAGCGACCAACATGGCTGGTCGTGGTACGGACATTGTATTAGGTGGTAACTTGCAGGCCGAACTGGCTGCTTTAGGTGAAGCCAGTGCAGAGCAGATTGAACAGGTCAGACAGGAATGGCAAAAACGCCATGACGCTGTGATTGAGTCTGGTGGTTTACATATCATTGGTACTGAACGTCATGAGTCGCGCCGTATCGATAACCAGTTACGTGGTCGTTCAGGCCGTCAGGGCGATCCGGGTTCTTCACGTTTTTACCTGTCGTTAGACGATGCTTTAATGCGTATTTTTGCTTCAGACCGTATGGCTGGCATGATGCGTAAACTGGGTATGGAGCCAGGCGAAGCCATTGAACACCCATGGGTTAGCCGCGCTATTGAAAATGCACAACGCAAAGTAGAAGCCCGTAACTTTGATATCCGTAAGCAATTACTGGAATTCGATGACGTGGCGAACGACCAGCGTAAAGTGGTGTACGAGCAACGTAACGAACTGATGGATGCGGCTGATATCTCTGAAACTATCAATGCTATCCGACACGACGTGGTTGCCTCTGTGCTGGATCAATACATTCCACCTCAGTCTCTGGACGAGATGTGGGACATTCCAGGCTTAGAAGCCCGTTTCCGCGCTGATTTTGCCATCGACATGCCTATTGCTAAATGGTTGGCTGACGATAAGAAACTGTTTGAAGAAAAACTGCGTGAGCAAATCCACGAAGTGGTCGATAAATCCTACGAGCTGAAAGAGCATATGGTCGGTCCTTCAGTGCTGCGCCAGTTTGAAAAATCAGTGATGCTGCAAAGCTTGGACACGCACTGGAAAGAGCATTTGGCTGCGATGGACCACTTACGTCAGGGTATTAACTTACGTGGTTATGCGCAGAAGAACCCGAAGCAAGAATACAAGCGTGAAGCTTTCGAGTTGTTCTCCACTATGCTCGATAGCCTGAAACTGGACGTGATTGGCGTATTGTCACGCGTGCAAATCCGTGCTGCCGAAGATGTTGATGCTGTAGAAGAGCAACGTCGTAAAGCCGAAAGTACCGATATGCAGTTCCAGCACGAAGAAATGGAACAGGTAGCCACTGAAGTACCACAAACCAGTCCTGCACCTGTGTTTCGTGATGCGGAAAAAGTAGGCCGTAACGACGCTTGTCCTTGTGGCTCAGGTAAGAAATACAAACAGTGTCACGGTAAGTTGGTTTAAATCATGACGCTCAAAGTAGTTCACGTAGCTGTAGGTGTGATTTTAAAAGAGCAGCAGGTGTTATTGGCGCTGCGGCCGGATAAATTGCATCAGGGCGGTCGCTGGGAGTTTCCTGGTGGCAAAGTAGAAGCAGGTGAAACGACTTCAGAAGCCTTAGCGCGTGAACTGAAAGAAGAAGTGGATCTGGATATTGCCGGTTCAAACCCTTGGTTTGAACTGCAGTATGCCTACCCTGAAAAGACAGTGTTACTGGATATTCATCTGGTGCAAGACTTTGCAGGGGAAGCTAAAGGTCTGGAAGGGCAACCAGTGCGCTGGGTGCCTTTGTCTGAACTCAATCAGTATCAGTTTCCTGATGCGAATCAGCCGATTTTAGATAAGTTGTTGGCCGAATTCGGCACCATGTAAGGGCAGGGCTTGTCCCTGCCCGTTCATCTGTACCGCGGTGTCAACAGACGGGCGGGTACAAGACCCGCCCCTACGGATTTATTTAAAGAATTCGTTATCTTGTTCCAATAACTCATTTTCTAACTGCTCTAATTGCTGCTCTGACAGCGGCAAGTCGGCACGGCCTTTATCCGGTATTTTGTGTTCTTCATTGGCCCAGGCGCCTAAATCTATTAAACGACAACGGTCAGAACAAAAAGGCCGGAAAGCGGATTCTGGACCCCAGACGACTTCTTTCTGGCAGGTCGGGCATTTGACGATAGTGGCCATAAGGCGTACTCCGGAAGCTAATTCAAAAGTGCGCTAGTGTACCGCAGACTGCAGATTTCAAGCGAGCATAAATACCCAAAGTAATTGGAGTTGCAGCTAGGCGACAAGAGAATGAGACCCCATGAACATAGCAGTCTATGTGATTGGGGCGAAAGAGCGCAGTCAACAACGCTGTGGCTTCAAGTACGAAGGGGATTAACAGCAGGCTAACTTAAAAGGAATAGCTTTATCCATGGTGGTGCGACCTAAGCTGTCGCAAAGCTGCATAAAACGTATGGCGTAACGGTATCTGTTACCGCTAATGGTAGGGTAACTCTGGTATTCCATTAAGTACTCAATGCGCAGCAATTCAAACTGTTCGGTATTGCTTTGGAAAAAACCATTTTCGGCGACTAATGGCTGAAATTGACCCCGTTCGCGGATAAAAGTCAGTACATAGGAGATGGCAGTTTCCACCAAAGACAACTGATCCAGCCAGTCCTGCGCTGCTTTTTTGCGTTGAGCTAACGGCTGTGAGAACCAGTATTGCAGCTGAGGTAAATCAAAGTAGCAGGTGCCTCCGGGAATAAAAAAGCGCTGACGTAAAGGGGCAAGGAATTTATCTTCTTTTAAGCTGGTGGCAAACTTGCCGCACCTTAATAAATCACTTTGCAAACGCACTGCTTTTTGTAACATGCTTTGCAGCATTTCATCCGAAATCGAAGGATGACGTGACCAGTTCACCAAAGCAGATTCACAGCGTTCGACATCTTTGATCAGATCAGGGCGAACATCATTACGTTCCAATACTTCAATCAACGAAAACAACGAGGTAAAAAAGCCCTGTTGTTGCCATTCTGTTTCCAGTGGCAGCAACTTGGTGACTTGCTGAAACAAGTACTCCACCCGTAAATAGGTGCGTACTTTTTCGTTCAGCGGATGTTCGTAGATGATTGAAGTCATAACTGAAACATTTGTTAACAATGTTCATTACCATAAACCTAAGTAGAGCTTTTTGCTAGTTTTTCCTTGGCAAACTGCTGATAACGGCTATGTAGCTGCTGTATCTGCGGTTGAAGCTCAAAAACCGGTACTGTATTAAGCAGCACGTCGTCAGCCAGATGCAAACGCTCTGGCCGCGCTATTTGGCTTTGCAGGATGTTTTGTACTTGCTCGGCCGGTACCTGATCTCGCTGCATGGTGCGACTGAGTTGCAGCGCTTCAGGCACATCGACAACCAGCACGCGGTCTGTATAGGTTTGTAGCTTATTTTCCAGCAACAAAGGGGCAATCAATAGCGCATAGCTTGATGTGCATTGCTGCAACTGCTGCAACAAGCGTTGGCGGATCAGGGGATGTAATAGTTGATTCAGCCACTGCTTTTCGGCTGCATCAGCAAAGATTTTGGCTCGCAATACTGCGCGGTCCAGTTGGCCATCTTGCTGCAAAATGCCAGCGCCAAAGTGTTCCACTATAGCTGCCAAGGCCGGTTCTCCCGGCATCACCACTTCACGCGCAACCAGATCGGCATCTACACTTTGCACGCCTAAGTCATGAAATAAATTGGCGACAGTGGTTTTACCGCTGCCTATACCGCCGGTCAGACCTACTATATATCCGGACATAACTCTAACTGCCTTGTGCTGACTAAAGACCCATAGTGCCCAGATACCAGGCAGTAATATCTTTGCCCCATAAAATCGCAATCCAGCCTGCAGCCGCTATATAGGGCCCAAAAGGAATAGGGGTTGCTTTGCCTTTGCCTTGAACCAGCAACATCAGCGAACCCAACACAGCACCTACCACGGAAGATAATAAAATAATCAGTGGCAATAATTGCCAGCCGAGCAGGGCACCAAAAATAGCCAGCAGTTTAAAGTCACCATAGCCCATGCCTTCTTTACCTGTGACCAGTTTAAATAACCAGAATACTGACCATAAACTTAAGTAACCTGCAGCAGCGCCTATCAATGCGTCGGTGGGGGACACAGTAAAGCCTGTGACGCTGAGTAATAAAGCAAACCAGAGTAATGGCTGAGTGATTTGGTCCGGCAACAACATTTTATCGATATCAATAAAAGACAAGGCAATCAGGCACCAGGTCACCACTAAATAAATCAGCGTCTGTTCTGTCACACCAAAATGCATAGCCACCAGCAGAGACAATAAGCCTGTAAAGGCTTCAATAGCCGGATAACGCACACTGATAGGGGCTTTACAATAACGGCATTTGGCCTTTAACAGCAGCCAGCTGACTAGCGGAATATTATCCAAAGCAGATAGCTGATGCTGGCACTTAGGGCAATGTGAATGTGGTAAAGCCAGGTTAAATCTGGTTTTTGTTTGCTCAGCATTTTGACTAAAGTACTGCTGATAATCCTGCTGCCAGGCCAATTCCATCATTTTAGGCAATCGATAAATCACCACATTGAGGAAACTACCGACTGCCAGACTAAAAAGCGTCACTATGATATAAAAAGTAAGTACAGACTGTTCGAACACTTGCACCAGAGGAGAGAAAAAATCCATTACACAATACTGCCCAGTTGGAAGATCGGAAGATACATCGCAATAATAAGTCCGCCTATTAAGACACCTAACACCGCCATAATCAAGGGTTCAAGCAAGGCAGTTAAGCCATCTACCGCATCATCTACTTCCTGCTCGTAAATAGTCGCGACCTTGGACAGCATACTGTCCAGTGCCCCAGACTCTTCACCTATCGCCACCATCTGGTTCACCATTTCAGGAAAAGACGCGGTATTTTTCATTGCCAGATGCATTTGATTACCCGCAGCCACTTCTTCGCGCACTGACAAAATAGCAGCCCGGTATTTCTCATTGCCTGCAGCTCCTGCTGCAGATTCCAAAGCTTCAATCAATGGCACACCGGCCGCAAAAGTGGTGGATAAAGTGCGAGCGTAACGAGCGACTGCCGCTTTATTTAAAATCATACCGATAATCGGCAGTTTTAAAATGGCGTGGTCGGCAGCGACTTTAAAACTCTGATTGGATTTATAGGACTTAGACATGGCAACCACAACAGCTACTACAACACCAAGCGCTATATACCAGTTGTTTTGCATAAACTCTGAGATACCCAGCACAAACAAGGTAAAAGCTGGCAGCTCTGCACCCATATTGCCAAAAATTTCAGCGAACTGTGGCACCACAAAAATCAACAAAATGGAGGTGACTATGCCCGCGACCACAATCACTGCTATGGGATAAAACATGGCTTTTTTAATTTTAGATTTCAGCGCTTCGGCTTTTTCTTTGTAAATGGCTATACGGTCAAAAATTCTGTCCAGAGCACCAGACTGTTCACCGGATTTGACTAAATCACAATAGAGTTCGTCAAAATGCTCTTTATGCTCACGCAGGACTTCAGATAATGGCGTACCGCCTTGGACTTTGACGGATATTTTTGCCATCAATTGGCGTAAGGTTTCGTTACTTGCACCGCTGGCAATCAAATCAATACTTTGCACCAAAGGCACACCAGCGCCCAGCATAGTAGCTATTTGTCGGGTGACGACAGAAATATCCGAGGATTTGATCGATGGCTGAGTAAAAGCCAGAGGTTTGCTTTTTTTCTTCACTGAAGAAGGAGTAAAGCCTTGTTGCCGAAGCAAAGCCTTGGCCTCAGCCACAGAACCAGCCCTGATTTCACCGTTGCTGGTTTTGCCTCTTCTGTTAATGCCTTTCCACAGGAAGATATCCAGCTGCTTGAGTTTTACTTCGGCCATGGTTCTGATCCTTGCTGCGCTTTGTAATAGCTTAGGCGTTGGTCACCCTATTCACTTCAGCCAGGCTGGTAAGGCCTGCAGCTGCTTTTTTTAACGCCGACTGGCGTAAGTTTGGGAATCCTTCCACTTGTGCCTGAGCGGCAATATCCAGCGAATTTGCTCCTGCCATAATCTTGGCTGCAATTTGGGCTGTAATAGGCATCACTTCATAAATGCCCAAACGGCCTTTATAACCGCCAGTGCAATGATCACAACCTACAGGCTTAAACAGTTTGAGTTGGCTGAGCTGCGTGGCAGAAAAGCCTTGTTTTAACGCTTCCTGCTCAGGCAACTGTTCAGCAGCTTTGCAATGGTTGCATAAGCGCCGGGCCAGGCGCTGAGCGATAATCAGCGTGACTGAGCTTGCGACGTTATAGGCTGGCACACCCATATTCAGCAGGCGGGTTAAGGTTTCAGGTGCCGAGTTAGTGTGTAAGGTGCTTAACACCAAATGCCCGGTTTGAGCCGCTTTAATGGCGATTTCAGCCGTTTCAATATCCCTGATCTCACCTACCATAATGACATCAGGGTCTTGCCGTAAAAAAGCTTTTAACGCGGAAGGGAAGGTCAGGCCTGCTCTTGGATTGACCTGTACCTGATTAATACCTGGCAGGTTGATCTCCACCGGATCTTCAGCTGTGGATATATTGGTTTCTTCGGTATTGAGAATATTCAGCCCTGTGTACAAAGAGACGGTTTTACCTGAGCCTGTCGGGCCAGTGACCAGAATCATGCCTTGTGGTTGGGCTAAGGCGTCCAGATACAGCTGCTTTTGTTCTGCCTCGTAACCCAGAATATCAATACCTAGCATAGCGCTGTCGGAATCGAGGATCCGCATGACTATTTTTTCGCCCCACAAAGTAGGCAAAGTACTGACCCGAAAGTCGATCGACTTTTTCTGTGATAGTTTCAGTTTAATGCGGCCATCCTGAGGCACGCGTTTTTCGGCTATATCTAATCTGGACATCACCTTTAAACGGGCAGAAAGGCGGGTGGATAAAGCCACAGGCGGTGATGCGACTTCATGCAAAATACCGTCAATACGGAAACGGATACGGTAGCTTTTTTCGTAAGGCTCAAAATGCAGATCCGAAGCACCTTTACGAATAGCGTCGTGCAGCATTTTGTTGATAAAAGAAATAATAGGCTGATCTTCACTGTCAGACCCCACAGCTTTGGTGTCTTCTTCTTCACCTCCGGCCAGACCCATTTTGGCCAAATCCCAATGCGTATCGGTAAAGCTGTCAGTGGCTGTGGTATCAAAGAGCTTGTCGATGGCTTTGTGCAGCTTATCAAACTCGACCACTATCATTTCGGCGTTCAGGCCGGTATTAAATTCAAAATCTTCTACAGAGGTCATATCCGTCGGGTCAACGACAGCAAGAAACAGCGTTTTGTGTCTTTTGCTCAGCGGCAGGATGTGGTGTTTGCGAATCAGTTTTTCGTTACGAAGCTGCTCCGGGATGGCATTGATATCAAAAAAGTCTAAATCCAAAGCGCTATGTAAGGTGAAAGAGGCTGCGGCTTCTGCCAGTATTTTTGATTGAATCAGTTTTTCGCCAATCAGCAAATCGGCAATGGTCTGATACTGATGACTTTTTTCCTGCAACAGTTTGGCGGTGATCTGCGGGTCAACCAGATTCGCCTGATGCAAACGTTTGAGTAAAATTGAGCTTGGGTTTAATGCCATACAGATCCTCTATGGTAAAGCTGGCCCTGTGTGGTTTCAGCGGGATAAAAACGGCTCCGAAGAGCCGTTGTCCGTGCAGATAGCCAGAATTAAATACCACAGCCTTTGATCGGAACAGCGCCAGTACCAGTCAGAGCACAAGTCCAGGTAATGTTTTCGCCGGCAGCGGCCGGGGCTGCTGGTGTCATGGTCGCAGTAATACCATCATAAGTCAGTGCAAGCACTCCATTACCCGTACAATCCGGGATAGCTGTACCAGCGGTGTCGGTACAACCTAAAGTACCGCTGGTGGCATAAGCTTCAGCCACTTTAATTTTTTGACCACCTAAGGATGCGACTGCATTTGAACCTTTAGCTTTGGCTGTGTAGTCCTGATATGCAGGTAAAGCAATAGCAGCTAATATACCGATGATGGCAACAACTATCATTAATTCAATAAGGGTAAAACCTTGATTACGTTTCATGGAACATCTCCTGATTGGTTTGCCCACTTTTGGGGCTACTTAATTCTGGTTAATATTTGTTATTAAGCAAGCTTTGGCCTGATGTTTAATTGTAGTTGCAAACAAAGCGGGTCGAAAAAGTGAATGGTGAGTTAAATTACTGATTTTTAAAGCGCATTTTCCGCTGGCATTCTACAGTGTTCAGTAGGCTCTGTTTAGAACAGCGCTACTTTATGTAAAAACTCAGCACCTGAATCGGATAAAAGCCATAACAAAAAGCAGCTGTTACCATAAATCACAAAACGGAATTCACGTTGAAAGGGCATCTTATGTACTTTATGGTGCAAACGTTTTTGTGCAACCAGAGCACCAGGCCAACCTCCGATTAAGCTGAACATTTGTAGACTCTCTTCAGGTAAGCGACTGCTTTGTCCACTGGCGGCCAGTTTTTTATCGATTTGATACAGCCAGTACGTAAAGAGACTGGCTTCGAGATAAAACAGAGGCACCGTCAAAGCAAAAGAGCCAGCCAATAAAGACAGTAACAGCAGGGCAAAAAACAAATAGCGGAAACACCAGGCTTGCTGCTGGATCTGATAAAAGTTTGGTCCTGTTGCTTTGGCTGGCTTTGTCGGCGCTAGGGTACTTTCTTCAAGTTGCAGCGACAGAGCATAAGAGCGTTGTTGTTTGTCAAAACCCAGCTGGAAGCTCAGTCTGTCACCTTGCTGTGGACGCCTTGCCGGTGGCTGCGTGAAGTCGCGGATATGAAAAAACACCCGCTCTGAAGTATCGGTTGTAATAAAACCAAAACCTTTGTCGTCACGCCAGTAGCTGACAGTGCCTTGCAATAGAGAGACAGGATTCATAGCGATCACAGCGGTGCGGGAACACTAGATAAAGTGTATCAGCCTTTTATCAGTTTGCTGGTCGCTGCGACGAATGACAGCAGATGAGGCCAAAGTCTCATCTGCTAATTTCGATTCAGATACTGCGTAAACGCATCGATAAATCAATGGCCTGCAGATTTTTAGTTAAAGCACCACTGGAGATGTAATCCACACCTGTACTACTTAACGAACGTAAAGCTTCAGCAGTGATATTGCCTGATACTTCCAGTTTAGCCCGGCCTTTGTTCAGACTGACGGCTTGCTGGATATCGGCAATATGGAAGTTGTCGAGCATGATAATGTCAGCGCCCGCTTTGAGAGCTTGCTCAAACTCAATCAGATCTTCCACTTCGACTTCGACAGGTTTCCCCGGGAAATTTTGCCGCGCTATGTTGACCGCGTTATCTATAGATCCAGCAGCTGCGATATGATTTTCTTTGATTAAGAACGCATCGTACAAACCCAGACGGTGGTTTTTACCACCACCACAAGCCACAGCATACTTCTGAGCCAAACGCATACCAGGCAAAGTTTTGCGGGTATCGAGCAAGCGGGTGGCGCTGCCTTCCAATAACGCCACATACAAAGCCGTCGTAGTGGCTGTACCGCTTAAACTCTGGATAAAGTTAAGCGCGGTGCGCTCGCCTGTTAATAAAATTCGGGCTGGGCCTGTCAGCTCACACAAGACGGAGTTGGCAGTAACTTTATCACCATCCTGAACAAACCATTCCACCTGAACCTCTGCGGACAATTGACGAAACACTTCGGTCAGCCAGGCGCTGCCACAAAACACGCAGTCTTCGCGGCTGATAATAGTTGCTTTGGCTTGTTGGCTTGCTGGGATCAAAGACGCGGTAATATCACCTTGCTCCAGCGGTAAATGGCCTAAATCCTCAGCCAGAGCCTGACGAACAGTCAGTTCAATATCCCGTTGTAAATCAGTAAGGTAAGGGACGTTAATCATCTGTATTTATAGTTCCGCAGTTGTCACAGGCTAAAAGCCTATTAAAAATTAGCGTTGGATTAGTTTCAGCTCATCCTGTTGTTGGCTGAATTCTAATTGTTTTAGGGCACTCATGCCTAACAAAATATCTGTGCCATGTAAGCCTGGTGTGATACTGGCGCGTATGTCGGTGAGCATAATATCACCCAGTTGCAGGCTGTTCAGTTTGCTGTCGTACGCAGCGGCTGGTCCATTGGCCGTGCTGACCTGATAACGCTGGCCTTTGGCCATGCCCAGCTTTTGTGCGGCCTGCTCTGATACAGCGACTACTGTAGCCCCTGTATCGAGCATAAACTCCATAGGTACGCCGTTAAACAAGGCGGTACCCACATAGTGGCCGGCTTTGTTACGTTTGAGCACTGTGACTTTTTCACCGCTACTACCAATCTGACTTTGCAGCTGCTGATTGGGGTTTATTTGTAACGAAATCTGATCTTCAAAAAACCAGTACAGTAGCCCAAGCAACAGCAGCCAACTGATCCAGCTAAATAATCGACCTAATTTAGTTGTATTGTCAGATGCTTGCATTCCAAAGTCTCAGGGTTGACAATAAAGGCTCCAGCTTAACCGAGCATGAAGCGCTTTTGCAAAACAGGATCCGTAGGGTGAATCAAGATCAGGTTTCCTTAGAACTTGAACAGCGCACAAGTCCACATTGGAACTTGAGACCAGATATCGCTGATATCAGCCTGTTGGTGATCCATTGCATCAGTTTGCCTGCGGGCCAGTTTGGCAACAGCTACATCGATGATTTATTTATGGGTGTTTTGGATACAAAGGCCGATCACAGTTTTGCTGATTTAGCTGGCGTACGGGTATCGGCGCATTGTGTTATTTTCAGAAACGGTTTGGTCCGGCAGTATGTACCTTTTCACTATAGAGCCTGGCATGCCGGTGTATCGGAATTTAACGGGCGGCAAAACTGTAACGATTTTTCGATAGGAATAGAATTAGAGGGTACTGAACATTTGCCTTATACAGAGGCGCAGTACCAAAGTCTGGTGCTATTAACCAGACAACTGATGCAAGACTTTCCGGCTATCAGCCTGGATCGTATTGTGGGACATCAGCAGATTGCGCCGGGTCGGAAAACCGATCCTGGTCCGTCGTTTGACTGGGACCGTTATCAATCTGCGTTAAAGGAGAATGGATAAATGACCTTGATCAGTATGCTTATCGCCTTAATTATTGAACGGCTGGCGGTTCGCAGTGAGGCATGGCAGTTTTTGTTTTATGCCAAAAAGTACCTGTCTGTTAGTCAAAGCTCAGGTTTGTCCAAATTAGTCAGCGAAAGCAAAGGCCAATACCTCTGGGTGCTGTTGCCTGGCATTGTATATGCGTTGGTGCTGTGGTTAATCGGCAGTAGCCTGGTGACTTTAGTGCTGAACACGCTGGTATTGCTGGTGTGTATTGGTTGCTGGCATTACCGCCAGTTATACAAACAGTATTTAAATGCCAGTGAAAGAGCGGATAACGAAGCTGCCTTTTTAACTATGCAGCAATTAAGCGCGGACGTGGGTTTAACCGATGCTGATTTAAGTTATGGCCAACGTCTGGTCTGGTTGAACTTTCGTTATTACGCCGCAGTATTGTTCTGGTTTGCTATTTTAGGTGGTGCCGGGGCTATTACTTACGCTTTATTGCGCCAGATGAATGAACCTGCCAGCTGGGATAAACCGGTAAAACTGGCTGAAGAAGGTGATGAAACTGCTGAATTTGTTGAAGCCACACCTGATATTCCTGCTGTCTTCCAGCAACTGATGTTTTGGGCTGACTGGGTGCCGGCACGTTTATTTGGTGTAGGTTTAGCTTTGGTGGGGCATTTCTCCCGTGCTTCTGCTGCGTTGTTAGCCTTTTTAGGCGACTTCTCAACACCTGCAGATAAAGTGGTGACCACAGTAGCCAAAGCCGCTGAGCCTTTGCCTGATGATGCCTATAACTGTGCAGAAGAAACCGCTTGTATGGTGCAGTTAGCTAAACGTAATGTGCTGTTTTTTCTCGCTTTAGTCGCAGTGCTGACACTGTCAGGCTGGCTGGGTTAAACAGAACAAATATAAGAAAGCAGCTTCGGCTGCTTTTTTTATGTCCATGGAAGGACGGTATGTCGCAACTGTAGGGAACAATGTTGCGACGATGTCCATGGAAGGACGGTATGTCGCAACTGTAGGGAACAGTGTTGCGACGATGTCCATGGAAGGACGGTATGTATTCATTATCAATGGTCAGACCAATTTTCTTGCTGTATTTTCCTCTCTTCATTTTTGAGCTATTGCTCTAATTATTTGCCCGCTTTGGTCGCATAATTCCGCAGTTTAATTTACAGTTTGATTCCTTTCTGCTAAGTTATGCCGCACTAAATTGAATTGGTAAGACCAATTTACAAGTGGTCAACTTGAAATAGCCAAAACAATAACCAAAGACTTAACATCAAGGTGGAAATGTCCAGTCTGAGAATCAAACCAGCCAAATTGTCCGACCAAATAGTCCAGCAACTGGAACATATGCTGCTGGAAGGTACTTTTACGCCCGGACAAAAGTTACCGCCTGAACGTGAACTTGCGCTGCAATTTGATGTCTCCCGTCCATCCTTACGTGAAGCGATTCAGAAGCTCGAAGCCAAAGGTTTAGTCAATCGCCGTCAGGGTGGTGGCACTTATGTTTGTGAAAATCTGGCTGTGGGTTTAACCGATCCGCTATTTGCTCTGATTGGTCGTCACCCGGAGTCGCAATTTGATCTATTGGAGTTTCGTCACGCTTTAGAAGGCATTTGCGCTTATTACGCAGCATTGCGTGGTACACAAGCTGACTACGACTTGATTAAACAACGTTACGAAGAAATTTGTGCTGCTCAGCAGCAACAGGATTTAGACGCTGAAGCGCGGTCTGTTGGCCAGTTTTATTCGGCGGTTGCAGAGGCATCGCATAATGTGGTGCTTTTGCATTTGGTGCGCGGCTTAACGCCGCTGGTAGAGCAAAACATCAAGTTAAACCTTGAAGTTTTGCGGGAAAAAGAAGGCATAGTGAGCCAGCTGAATTCGCACAGGCATCGCCTGATGCAAGCGGTGATCAATGGCGAGCCGGAGCAAGCCCGGCAAGCCAGCAACAGCCATTTAGCCTTTATCGAAGAGGCATTGCTGGAAGCTGACCGGGAGCGCTCACGCATTGAACGCTCGCTCAGACGTTCACAACAGAGCGAATGAGCGTAAGCATACTTTTTAACTGTTAATGTTCCGCTCTCTGGCGTGGAACTGATTAAGGAAACTTTGATATGTCTGAAGTCAATAAGACTGACATCGACGCGCTCGAAACCAAAGAATGGTTAGAGGCTCTTGAATCTGTAGTTCGCACCGAAGGTGTAGAGCGCGCTCAGTTCCTGTTAGAACAAGTGCTGGAACAGGCTCGTCTGGAAGGCGTGGATATGCCAACAGGCATCACCACCAATTACATCAATACCATTCCGCCACAGCAGGAACCTGCGTATCCGGGTGATGTTAATCTGGAAAAACGTATCCGTTCAGTGATCCGCTGGAACGCTATTATGATCGTTTTACGCGCTTCGAAAAAAGAGCTGGATTTAGGTGGCCACATGGCGTCTTACCAGTCTTCAGCTGCGTTTTACGAAACCTGTTTTAACCACTTCTTCCGTGCGCCGAATGAAAAAGACGGCGGCGATTTGGTGTATTACCAGGGCCATATTTCTCCGGGTATCTATGCCCGTGCTTTTGTTGAAGGCCGTTTAACCGCTGATCAACTGGACAATTTCCGTCAGGAAGTTGGCGGTGAAGGTTTATCCTCTTACCCACACCCTAAATTAATGCCTGAATTCTGGCAGTTCCCTACTGTTTCTATGGGCTTAGGTCCTATCACTTCTATTTATCAGGCCCGTTTCCTGAAGTATTTAGATGGTCGTGGTATGAAAGACACCAGCCAACAACGTGTCTATGCCTTCTTAGGTGACGGCGAGATGGATGAGCCGGAAAGCCGTGGTTCTTTATCTTTTGCGGCCCGTGAAAAGCTGGATAACCTGTGTTTCCTGGTGAACTGTAACCTGCAACGTTTAGATGGTCCTGTGATGGGCAACGGTAAAATCATCCAGGAACTGGAAGGTTTATTCCGCGGCGCCGGCTGGAACGTGATTAAAGTGGTATGGGGCAGTGGCTGGGACAAGCTGTTAGCCAAAGACACCACAGGCAAGTTACTGCAGCTGATGAACGAAACTGTAGACGGTGACTACCAGACTTACAAAGCCAAAGATGGTGCTTATGTCCGTCAGCATTTCTTCGGACGTTACCCTGAAACTGCAGCTTTAGTGGCTGATATGACAGACGAAGAAATCTTCGCGTTAAAACGTGGTGGTCATGAGCCGTCCAAGTTATATGCTGCCTTTAAATCTGCTCAGGAAACCAAAGGTCGCCCAACTGTGATCCTGGCCAAAACCATTAAAGGTTATGGCATGGGTGAAGCGGCTGAAGGCAAAAACATCGCGCACCAGGTCAAGAAAATGGATATGACCCATGTGCTGCAAATCCGCAAGCGCCTGAATCTGGAAGACTACATCAGCGAAGAAGATGTACAAAGCCTGCCTTATATTCAGCTGCCTGAAGGTTCACCTGAACATCAGTATCTGCATGCCCGTCGTAACGCGTTAAATGGTTATACGCCAGTGCGTTTACCGAATTTCACTAAGGCTTTAACTCTGCCAGAGCTGAACGTATTTGAGCCTTTGCTTGAAGAGCAAAAGCGTGAAATTTCCACCACTATGGCTTTTGTGCGTTCACTGAACGTCTTGCTGAAAGATCCAAATATCGGCCAGCAAATTGTGCCTATTATTGCTGACGAAGCCCGTACTTTTGGTATGGAAGGTTTATTCCGTCAGATTGGTATTTATAACCCTCGTGGCCAGACCTATACGCCGGAAGACCGCGCTGTGGTGTCTTACTACAAAGAAGAAACTTCAGGTCAGGTATTGCAGGAAGGTATCAACGAGCTGGGTGCTATGGCGTCATGGGTAGCCGCTGCTACTTCTTACAGCACTAACGATCTGCCGATGATCCCGTTCTATATTTACTACTCGATGTTTGGTTTCCAGCGTGTCGGCGATATGGCCTGGTTAGCTGGTGATCAGCAAGCCCGTGGTTTCCTGTTAGGTGCTACTGCTGGCCGCACTACGTTAAACGGTGAAGGCTTGCAGCACGAAGATGGTCATAGCCATATTCTGGCAGGCACAGTACCAAACTGTATTTCGTACGACCCGACTTATTCTTATGAACTGGCGGTGATCATTCAGGACGGTATCCGTCGTATGTACGGTACTGAACAGGAAAATATTTACTACTACATCACAGTGATGAACGAAAACTACCATCACCCTGCTATGCCTGCAGGTGCTGAAGAAGGTATTCGTCGTGGTATCTATAAACTGGAAAGCCATGTCGGTGAAAAAGCCAAGGTTCAGCTGTTAGGTAGCGGCACTATCATGAACGAAGTGCGTAAAGCGGCTGAAATTTTAAGTGAAGATTATGGCGTAGGTTCAGATGTGTTCTCTGTGACTTCATTTAACGAGCTGGCTCGTGATGGTCAGGATTGTGAACGCTTTAACATGCTGCATCCTATGGCTGAAGAAAAAGTGCCATATATTGCCACAGTGTTAGGTTCAGCTCCTGCTATTGCAGCGACCGACTACATTAAAAACTATGCCGATCAGGTGCGTTCTTTTGTACCTGCGGTGTCTTATAAAGTTCTGGGTACAGATGGTTTTGGCCGTTCTGACAGCCGTGAGAATCTGCGTCGTCACTTCGAAGTGAACGCAGGTTACATAGTTCTGGCTTCGTTACGTGAACTGGCTAAACGCGGTGAAATCGACAAGCAGTTAGTGGCGGACGCCATTGCCCGTTTTGGCATCGACACCAATAAAACTAACCCACTGTACGCATAAGAGGATTTGTCATGACGATTGAAATTCATGTGCCGGACATAGGTGCGGATGAAGTTGAAGTCACCGAAGTACTGGTGAAAGTGGGCGACAAAGTTGCACTGGACCAGTCATTGTTATCGGTAGAAGGCGACAAAGCGTCGATGGAAGTACCAGCTGCACAAGCCGGTACTGTCAAAGAAATTAAAGTCAAAGCTGGCGATAAAGTAAAAACCGGCTCGCTGATTATGGTATTTGAAGCTGAAGGTGCTGCGGTTGCAGCGCCAGCCGCCGCGGCTCCTGCGCCAGTGGCTGCACCAGCTCCGGTTGCATCGGCTCCGGCTGCTCCTGCAGCTGCAGAGTTAAAAGAAGTCCAGGTACCAGATATTGGTGGTGACGCTGTTGAAGTGACTGAAGTGATGGTGAAAGTAGGTGACACTGTTGCTGCTGATCAATCGCTGTTGTCGGTGGAAGGTGATAAAGCTTCAATGGAAGTGCCAGCGCCATTTGCTGGTACTGTCAAAGAAATCAAAGTCAAAGTTGGCGACAAAGTACAAACAGGCTCTTCGGTCTTTGTATTTGAAGTGGCTGGCAGTGCTCCGGCCGCTGCAGCTGTAGCAGCTCCGGCTACTGTAGCTGCGCCTGCTCCGGTAGCAACTCCTGCGCCTGCAGTATCAGCTCCGGCTGCTGCACCAGCGGCTCCTGCAAGCGAATTTACCGAGAATCAGGCTTATGCTCATGCATCTCCTGTGGTGCGTCGTTTGGCCCGTGAGTTTGGTGTGGATTTAAGCAAGGTCACTGGTACTGCCCGTAAAGGCCGTGTGCAGCGTGAAGACGTGCAAAATTATGTGAAAAACATTCTTGCACAAGTGGCTTCAGGCAAAGGCAATGTTACCAGCAGTAGCAACAGCGTGGGTTTTGATTTAATTCCTTGGCCAAAAGTGGATTTCAGCAAGTTTGGTACTGTGGAAGAGAAACCTTTATCCCGTATTCAGAAATTATCTGGTGCTAACTTACACCGCAACTGGGTGCGTATTCCGCATGTGACTCAGTTCGACGAAGCTGATATCACAACTCTGGAAGAATTCCGCAAAGAGCAAAATGCGCTGGCAGATAAAAAGAAAATGGGCGTTAAATACACCCCGTTAGTCTTTATTATGAAAGCTGTGGCGAAAGCTCTGGAAGAGTTCCCAACCTTTAACAGCTCTTTATCGGAAGATGGCGGCAGCCTTATTCTGAAAAAATACGTGCATTTAGGTATAGCTGTTGATACACCAAACGGTTTAGTGGTGCCTGTGGTACGTGATGTGAATAAAAAAGGCATTATCGAGTTATCCCGCGAACTGCAGGATATTTCGTTAAAAGCCCGTGAAGGTAAACTGACTGCTGCAGATATGCAGGGTGGTTGTTTCACCATCTCTAGTTTAGGCGGCATTGGTGGTACGGCCTTTACGCCTATCGTCAATGCGCCTGAAGTGGCTATTCTGGGTGTGTCAAAATCTGATATCAAACCTAAGTGGAATGGTAAAGAGTTTGAACCACGCCTGATGGTGCCTTTGTCTGTCTCTTATGACCACAGGGTGATTGATGGTGCTTTAGCTGCGCGTTTCACTGCGACTCTGGCATCTTATCTGGCGGATATTCGTCAGATCATTATGTAAGACGAAACACGACTGAAAGTTGTCCTGTGCTCTGAAAAGATACGGGACATCTTTCAGGTAGGGTGATAAAATTCCGTCACTTTATTTCCTGGCCGTCTGCATGAACTTACGGCTATCTTAGCAAAAGATAAAAAGGTAAAACGATGAGCAACGAAATCAAAACTCAAGTTGTGGTGTTAGGCGCCGGCCCTGGTGGATATTCTGCAGCATTCCGCGCTGCTGACTTAGGTCTGGAAGTGACTTTAGTTGAAGCACGCAGCACACTTGGTGGTGTTTGTTTAAATGTTGGCTGTATCCCATCTAAAGCTTTATTACATGTAGCCAAAGTGATCGACGATGCGAAAGAAATGGCATCACACGGTGTGACTTTTGGTGCTCCACAAATCGATTTAGACAAAATCCGCGCCTGGAAAGACAAAGTTGTAGGTCAGTTGACCAACGGCTTATCTGGCATGTCTAAAATGCGTAAAGTCAAAGTAGTGACTGGCTATGGCAAATTCACTGGCCCAAATACGCTGGTTGTTGGTGATACCACTATTACTTTTAACAGCGCCATTATCGCAGCTGGCTCAGAGCCTGTTGCTCTGCCATTTATTCCAAAAGATGATGCCCGTGTGATCGACTCTACCGGCGCTCTGGAATTAAAAGACATTCCTGGCGAAATGCTGGTATTAGGTGGCGGTATCATTGGTTTAGAGATGGGTACTGTGTACCGTGCTTTAGGCTCTAAAGTCTCTGTAGTTGAATTTGCTGACCAGTTGGTTCCTGCTGCTGATACTGATCTGGTGAAGGTTTACACTAAATACAACAAAGATAACTTCAACATTATGCTGTCGACTAAAGTGACTGCTGTTGAAGCTAAAGCTGATGGTTTGTATGTGACCTTCGAAGGCAAAAACGCACCTGCGACACCTGTACGTTACGACAAAATTTTAGTGGCAGTAGGCCGTCGTCCAAACGGCGCGCTGTTAGATGCTGCAAAAGCTGGTGTGAATGTAGATGAGCGTGGCTTTATCAATGTAGATAAACAACTGCGTACTAACGTACCTCATATCTACGCTATCGGTGACGTGATTGGTCAGCCAATGTTAGCGCACAAAGCTGTGCATGAAGGCCATGTGGCTGCTGAAGTCATTTCTGGTCTGAAGCATTTCTTCGACCCACGTTGCATTCCTTCTGTAGCTTACACAGATCCGGAAATGGCATGGGTAGGTATCACTGAAAAAGAAGCTAAAGAAAAAGGCGTTGCTGTTGAAACTGCAACTTTCCCTTGGGCAGCTTCTGGCCGTGCTATCGCTTCAGCCCGTACTGAAGGCTTCACTAAGTTAATTTTCGACAAAGAAACGCACCGTATTTTAGGTGGAGCTATTGTTGGTATTAACGCGGGCGAAATGTTAGGTGAAATCTGCTTAGCAGTAGAAATGGGTGCAGACGCTGAAGACATCGCTCTGACTATCCATGCTCACCCAACCTTAAACGAATCTATTGGTTTAGCAGCTGAGATGTACGAAGGTTCTATTACGGACCTGCCAAATCCAAAAGCCAAGAAAAAATAAGCTTAGCTTTTGAGTGAAAAAACCGGCAACTGCTTCGCATTGCCGGTTTTTTTATATTTTGTTACAACTTCCATTAACAAAAAAACGCCGCCAAGAGTAGTATGGTTCAGTTAGTCAACCCTCTGAATTTTGGCAGGAACCCTTCGGATGAAAAAAATTACCTTAACAGCCTTAAGCGTTGCGATAGCGCTTGGTCTGGCAGCCTGTGGCAAAGCCCCGGAAACCACCACCACTGAAACCGCAAAACCAGCAGCAGAACAACAAGCTACAGCCGCTGTAGCAGCCTTAGTTTCTGGTGTGGACAAAGAAAACTTTGATTCAGCAGTACGTTTTCAGGATGACTTCTTTTTAGCTGTGAACGGCGGCTGGCTCAATAAAACTGAAATCCCTGCGGAAAAATCTTCGTACGGCTCTTTCCATGTATTGGCAGATAATTCTCAATTGGCCGTTAAAGCCATTATTGATGAAGTCGCCAGCCGCACTGATTTAGCGCCTGGTTCAGATGGCCATAAGTTAGGTAGCTTCTACAACAGTTATATGAATGAAGCCAAACTGGAAGAGCTGGGTTTAACCGCCTTACAGCCTCAGTTAGAACTGATCCAGGGCTTAAAAGATAAAAAGCAACTGGCCAGCACTTTTGCCTCTTTGCAACGTGATGGCGTAACTATTCCATTAGGTTGGTATGTTAACAACGATGCGAAAAAATCGACTGAATACGCTGTTTATGCGGATCAAAGCGGTTTAGGTTTACCAGACCGTGATTACTACACCAAAGATGACGAAGCTTCGAAAAAAATTCAGTCTGAATATCAGACTTACCTGTTGGATTTATTTACTTTAGCTAAGCATGCAGACCCTGCAGCTGCGGCTAAACGTGTGTATGCACTGGAAACTGAACTGGCGAAAAACCAGTGGACCCGTGTACAAAACCGCGACGCGGATAAAACCTATAACAAAGTATCCACTGCTGATTTAGCCAAAACTCTGGGTGAGTTAAGCTGGAGCGACTTTGCTGCTGGCTCCAAACTGAACAATGTGAATGAAATCATTATTGGTCAGCCAAGCTACTTTGAAGCGCTAGGTAAAATTGTTGCCGCTACAGATATACAAAGCTGGCAGGACTACCTGACTTTCCACACGGTCAATGCTTACGCGGACAAGCTGAATAAAGCTTTTGAAGACCGTCAGTTCCAGTTTTATTCCACTACTTTACGTGGCGTAAAAGAGCAAAAACCACGCTGGAAAAAAGCAGTGGATGCCAGTGACTCTGTATTAGGTGAGTTAACAGGCAAGCTGTATGTGGAACGTCACTTCAAACCAGAAGCCAAAGCTCATATGGAAAAGCTGGTGGCGAACTTAATCAAAGCTTACGAGCAGTCGATTAAAGATCTGGAATGGATGTCAGAAGATACCAAAAAAGCTGCATTGGTTAAATTGGGTACTTTTACACCAAAAATCGGTTACCCGAACAAGTGGAAAGATTACTCCAGCCTGGAGATTAAAGCCGATGATTTAGTAGGTAACTTTGTGCGTTCAACCCATTGGGGTTACGACCAGATGCTGGCTAAATTAGGTAAGCCAATTGATAAAGACGAGTGGTACATGACACCTCAAACGGTGAATGCGTACTACAACCCTGCGAACAACGAAATTGTGTTCCCTGCTGCTATTTTGCAACCTCCATTCTTTAATATGGCGGCTGAAGATGCGGTGAACTACGGTGGTATTGGCGCTGTCATTGGCCACGAAATTGGCCATGGGTTTGACGACCAGGGCGCCAAGTATGATGGCGAAGGCAACTTACGCAACTGGTGGACAGAGCAGGACGAAACTAAATTCCAGGCTTTGGGCAAAGCTTTAAGCGCACAGTACAGCAAATATGAGCCGGTACCGGGTCATTTCGTTAATGGTGATTTGACCTTAGGTGAAAACATCGGTGATTTAGGTGGTTTAACTGTAGCTCTGAAAGCCTACCATATCTCACTGGAAGGCAAAGAAGCTCCTGTGATGGATGGTTTTACCGGTGATCAGCGTGTGTTATTAAGCTGGGCTCAGGTATGGCGTTCTAAATACCGCGATGAAGTGATGAAAGAGCAATTAGCGACTGACCCACATTCACCGCCACATTACCGCGTCAACGGTATTGTTTCCAGCCTGCCAGTCTTCTACACAGCTTTTGATGTGAAAGAAGGTGACAAGCTGTATATAGCGCCGGAAAAGCGCGTGAAGATTTGGTAATTCGTTTTTATTACTGACAAATGGCCGCTTAATGCGGCCATTTGGTTATCTGCACGACCAGTTTTAGCATTATTCTTGAGAATGATTCTCAACTGGGAGTGGTATTCACGAAAGTTATAGCGACTATAAGCTTGCTTGCTTATACTCAGGTGTCAATTCAGGCGGTTTTTTCTTATAATCCAGCCTGTTCGAGATTCCTGTCTATCGCTGCAGTACTCTGTGGCGACCTAACCAGAGGACATTACTGTGCTTCAACAATACCGTGAACATGTAGCCGAACGTGCGGCTCAAGGCATTCCTCCATTACCACTTAATGCGCAACAAGTGGCGTCTTTAACTGATTTATTGAAAAACCCACCAGCAGGTGAAGGTGAATTCTTAGTTGATTTGTTAGAAAACCGTATTCCACCTGGTGTGGATGAAGCTGCTTATGTCAAAGCTGGTTTTTTAACTGCTGTCGCTAAAGGCGAAGTAACAAGCCCGTTAGTGACACCAGAGCGTGCGACTGAATTATTAGGCACCATGTTTGGTGGCTACAATATCCAGCCGATGATCGACTTGCTGGATAACCCAAAATTAGCGGCTTTAGCAGCCAAAGGTTTATCTCATACCTTACTGATGTTTGATTCTTTCCATGACGTGAAAGAAAAAGCAGACGCAGGTAATGTGCACGCCAAAGCTGTATTACAAAGCTGGGCTGATGCCGAGTGGTATACCAGTAAGCCTGCTATCCCTGAAAAAATCACTGTCACTGTATTTAAAGTGACAGGCGAGACGAACACTGACGATTTATCGCCAGCTCCGGATGCATGGTCACGCCCTGATATTCCTCTGCACGCTTTAGCTATGCTGAAAAACGTGCGTGATGGTATCGAGCCTGATGCACCTGGTTCAAAAGGCCCTGTGAAACAAATCGAAGCATTAATCGCCAAAGGTTTCCCACTGGCTTATGTGGGTGATGTGGTCGGTACTGGTTCAAGCCGTAAATCAGCCACTAACTCAGTGCTGTGGTTTATGGGTGACGACATTCCATTCGTACCAAACAAGCGTACTGGTGGTGTGTGTTTAGGTAGCAAAATTGCACCTATTTTCTTCAACACTATGGAAGACTCAGGTTCATTACCTATTGAATTAGATGTGTCGAACATGAACATGGGTGATGTGATCGACATTTTCCCACATCAGGGCGTAGTGAAACGCCACGGCACAGATGAAGTAGTTTCTACTTTTGAACTGCGTTCTAACGTGTTGCTTGATGAAGTACGTGCCGGTGGCCGTATTCCACTGATCATAGGTCGTGGTTTAACAGACAAAGCCCGTGAAGCTTTAGGTTTAGCCCACTCTACAGTGTTCGAACGTCCTGCTGTCACTGAAGTGACCAACAAAGGTTTCACTTTAGCGCAGAAGTTGGTTGGTAAAGCTTGTGGCGTCAAAGGTATTAGACCTGGCCAATACTGTGAACCAAAAATGACCACAGTTGGCTCGCAAGACACTACAGGTCCTATGACTCGTGATGAGTTAAAAGACTTAGCCTGTTTAGGTTTCTCTGCTGATTTAGTGATGCAGTCCTTCTGTCACACTGCTGCTTATCCTAAGCCGGTTGACGTGAACACGCACCACACACTGCCAGATTTCATCATGAACCGTGGTGGTATCTCTTTGCGTCCAGGTGATGGTGTTATCCACAGCTGGTTAAACCGTATGTTGTTACCAGACACTGTAGGTACTGGTGGTGACTCTCACACCCGTTTCCCTATTGGTATCTCTTTCCCTGCAGGTTCTGGTTTAGTAGCTTTTGCTGCTGCTACTGGTGTAATGCCACTGGATATGCCTGAGTCTGTGTTGGTGCGTTTTAAAGGCGAAATGCAGCCTGGTATTACGTTACGCGATTTAGTGCATGCTATTCCTTACTACGGTATCAAGCAGGGCTTGCTGACTGTTGAGAAGAAAGGCAAGGTCAATATTTTCTCTGGCCGTGTGTTAGAAATTGAAGGTCTGGAGCATTTAACGGCTGAACAGGCTTTTGAATTGTCTGACGCTTCAGCCGAACGTTCAGCTGCAGGTTGTACTATCACTTTGTCTGAAGCTTCAGTGGCAGAGTACTTAGAATCCAATATCGTGATGTTAAAGTGGATGCTGAGCGAAGGTTATGGCGACGTACGTACTATTGAACGTCGTATTCAAGCGATGCAAGCCTGGTTAGCGGATCCAAAACTGGAACGTGCTGATGCTGACGCTGAATATGCGGCCATCATCGACATCGATCTGGCTGACATTAAAGAGCCAATACTGTGTGCACCAAACGACCCGGATGATGCCCGTTTATTGTCGCAAGTTGCAGGCGACAAAATTGATGAAGTCTTTATCGGTTCTTGTATGACTAACATCGGCCACTTCCGTGCTGCTGGTAAACTGTTGGACAAGTTCAAAGGCCAGATCCCAACCCGTCTGTGGATTGCTCCACCAACCAAGATGGATAAAGATCAGCTGACCGAAGAAGGTTATTACGGTATTTACGGCCGTGTTGGCGCCCGTATTGAGATCCCAGGTTGCTCATTATGTATGGGTAACCAGGCTCGTGTAGGCGACAATACCACTGTGGTCTCTACTTCTACCCGTAACTTCCCTAACCGTTTAGGTCAGGGCGCTAACGTTTATCTGGCTTCTGCTGAATTAGCTGCTGTTGCATCTATTATCGGCCGTCTGCCAACAGTGCCAGAGTACCTGGAGTACGCTAAACAGATCGAAACTACAGCAGCGGATACTTACCGCTACCTGAATTTCCATCAGATGAGCCAGTACACCAGCAAAGCGGCCAACGTGATTATCCAGCAAGCTGTATAATTATTTAGGGTGCGAGAGTTTTAAGAAAAGGCCCGCTTAGCGGGCCTTTCTATTTGGAACAGTGATGGAATTCGATTTTATCTACAACACTGATGCGAAACGCTATAGCCTGAAGTTAAGTTCTGAGCAGCTGGCGTTGCAGTGTTTTTTACTGGACGAGTTTGAACCTAAGGCAAGTGCGTATCAGCCGCTGCTGGAGCAGCTACAACAGCTGAATGCTCAGAGTCAGTATCAATGGGATGGCAAAGAGTATCGCCTGACGGTACAGGCTTCTGAAGTGGTCATTTGTCATTACGCATTGTTGCAGGAAGGAAGTCCTCAAATGGAGTTGGATCCAGAGCAGGATTTGGAGTTGGATCAAAGTCAGCTTTATGCCGAATGTGGCCTGGAAGATCTGCTGCATTTAGTACAGCAATGGCAGCAATTTTTACCCGCCTGATTCAGTTTTTTCACCCATCAGCTGCACTCTGGCAGTGAATAAATGCACCTTATTGGTGCGTTTTTTTTGAGCATTTGAAAATTAATTTAGTAACTTATTGAAAAATAACAATTATAAATCTTGGCACAAGGTTTTCTTGTCTTATTGGCAAATGCAACAAGACACCATAAGGATAATAACCATGAAACTCGTATGTGCCATCATCAAGCCATTTAAGCTTGACGATGTCCGTGAAGCGATTGCGGACATCGGTATTGAAGGTCTTACTGTGACAGAAGTGAAAGGCTTCGGTCGTCAGAAAGGTCATACAGAACTTTACCGGGGAGCGGAATACCAGGTCGATTTTTTACCTAAAGTAAAATTGGAGATCGCGGTATTGGATGAAAACGTCGAGCGTTTATTGGAAGTGATCCAAAAAGCTGCACACACAGGCCGTATCGGTGACGGAAAAATCTTCGTTTATGATCTGGAACAAGTAGTGCGTATCCGCACAGGTGAAATGGACTCAGAAGCCATCTAAAGGGGTAAATCATGCAGGAACAAATTTATCATTTACAGTTTGCGATGGACACCTTTTATTTTTTGGTGTGTGGCGCTTTAGTGATGTGGATGGCCGCTGGCTTTTCAATGCTGGAAGCTGGCTTGGTACGTGCGAAAAATACGACTGAAATTTTGACCAAAAACGTGGTGTTGTACTCAGTATCATGTGTGATGTATCTGATCTGTGGTTACCAGCTAATGTATGGCGGTGGCTACTTCTTAACTGGTATTGGTGAAGTGGATGTAGCACAAACTTTAACTAGTTTTGCTGAACGTGAAAACGGTTTTGAAGGTAAAGCGATTTACTCTAAAGCTTCTGATTTCTTCTTCCAGGTGGTGTTTGTAGCAACTGCTATGTCTATCGTATCTGGTGCTGTAGCTGAGCGTATGAAGTTGTGGGCTTTCCTGACCTTTGCAGTGGTGATGACAGGTGTTATTTACCCAATGGAAGGTTCGTGGACCTGGGGTGGTCAGTCTGTGTTTGGTTTATACAGCTTAGGTGATTTAGGTTTCTCTGACTTCGCAGGTTCAGGCATAGTGCATTTGGCCGGTGCTGCTGCTGCTCTAGCTGGCGTTCTGCTGTTAGGCGCCCGTAAAGGCAAATACGGTAAAGACGGCAAAGCTCATGCATTCCCTGGTTCCAATATGCCACTGGCGGCTTTAGGTACTTTAATTCTGTGGTTAGGCTGGTTTGGCTTTAACGGTGGCTCAGTATTGAAATTAGGCGATATTGCTAACGCTAATGCTGTGGCTGTAGTGTTCTTAAATACCAATGCTGCTGCTGCTGCCGGAACTATTGCTGCAATAGGCTTGTCTATGTTGTTGTTTAAAAAGGCTGATTTAACCATGGCGTTAAACGGTGCTTTAGCTGGTCTGGTGGCTATTACCGCAGAACCTTCAACACCAACACCTTTAGAAGCTTCTATCTTTGGTGCTATCGCCGGTGTGTTAGTGGTGGGTTCTATCCTGGCCTTAGACAAGTTAAAAATTGATGACCCTGTAGGTGCGATTTCTGTGCACGGTACTGTAGGTTTATTCGGATTATTGATTGTTCCTCTGACCAAAGAGTCGGCCTCATTAATGGGTCAACTAGCTGGTGCTGCTACTATTTTCGTCTGGGTTTTTGTGGCGAGTTTAATAGTGTGGTTTGCTTTGAAAATGACAGTGGGTATCCGTGTCACAGAGCAGGAAGAATATGAAGGTGTTGATCGTTCAGAGTGTGGTGTAGAAGCTTATCCTGAATTTGTATCGACAGTAAAGTAGGCAGCCTGGGAAGAGCCGGTGGGGCTTCTCAGGAGCTGGTTGCCAAGCCAGCCGCTACGCAAGTAGCAGTTGGTCTTGGCAACTAAACCCGTACCACCAAATTCGTCTATCCTTGTCCTTTGTCTTTATCAGACAACCCCGGCGGCGCGAGCTTCCGGGGTTTTTTCTTGTGGTCTTAGCCACGGACCTGTGCGCTGTTTTAGTGCAGTCGCCAAATCATTTTGCAAAGAACGCATGTAATCTAACAGCTGTTTTCAAACAGGAAAAGAGCCCTGGTGAAAAAACAACATTATTGTTAGTGCGAAAACTCTAAAATGCGTCAGAGTGGCGCAAAGGGTGCATTAATTTGGTGCATTTTTGATGCTACTGATTGGGATCTTGAGGAAATAAAAAGCGGTATGCTGAAAATAAGACGGGCCGCGAACTTCGCGGCCCCTAAAACTTGGTGGCGTCCTTCCAACCACTATCCCTGATGGATCATCCCTGTGCTCGTCCTGAACATTCCAACTGCATTCTTGCAGCATCCCTCTCCATGTAACCCTCATCCTGAGAGTACCTTCTGCCTCCGGCAGAGTCCTTATCCTTTTATCTTCATCCTGAAGATGTATGCTCACTCCGGAGCCTGTCCTGTTCATCCTTGTGCTGCCCTGCACAATCCTTTGATATCCTTGCTTCCTGCTGCTACCTCTTGTAGCTTGTCCTGCTAAACATCTTGTTTAGCTGCCGCATCCAGCGACGAAGTAATTATCGTACATTTATCGCTGGAAAAGGACCCCATTTGTTAAATACTTGTAGTGAAACATTATTGTAATTTTCGTATTTTCCCATGTATTTCTTTATTTATCATTGTCTTAACTAAATGTTATTGGAGTGTTGCTTGCAGTAAAAGCTGCATTGGCTTACTGATTTGTGAGATATATCTCACAAAGAAACAGGGCAATTGTCTGTCTGTTTCTGACAGACGTGAAAACTACTGACCAATACCAGCCAAATTGGTATGATCGGCCACCCTTGATTCTGATGAGATAGTTATGGCCCGGGAACAATCAGGCATTTGTGCCGAAGCAAATTTGCATTGTTGTTATGTATTGCTGAATGCCTTAGATGGCCATGAGCATTATGTACGCCTGCAGTTAGCCAAAGTACCTATGTTAGCTGAACGTTTATCTGATCAGTTTTCTGAGGCGATGCTTAATGTTGTTGTTGCAGTAGGCCAAAACTACTGGCGTCATTTGTATCCGGAGCATCAACCAGAACCCTGGCCTGATTTTACGGATAATCTGGCAGATTTATCTGTTGTGTCACCCGATTTGTTGATTCAGATCCGGGCAGACCGTTTTGATGTCATCCATATTGCCACTCAACAAATTTATTCTTTGCTGCATCAGCATGTGGATCTGTATGAGCAATTGCATGCATTCCGTTATCTGGATGGCCGTAATCTGACAGGCTTTCATGACAGCCCTGATAACCCTAAGGGGAAGCAACGACGCTCCTGCGCTTTGATCAGCAATGAGCCAAAAAGCCCGATGAGTGCCGGCAGTTATGTCTATATGCTGCGCTATCAATATGATTTACAGCGTTGGCAGCAACTGACGATGCCAGAGCAGGAAGCTGTAATGGGACGTAATAAGCTGGATGGTCAATTAGTGCCGTCAGCGCAGCGCCAGTTAAACTCTCATGCAGATAAAACGGCATTAGAAAACCAAGCTGGCCGTAAACAAATTCTCTGGCAAAACATGCCTGTGGCAGATATTCGCTCACAAGGTATGATTTCTATTGGTTTTTCAGCCAACGCAACAGATGTACCTTTATGGCTGTCAACCCGTTTGGGTGGTAACACCGAAGATGCAGATTTATTGCTGGATTATTGCCAAATTGAAGCGGGGGCTGCTTTTTTTGCCCCCTCTATTAATTTTCTGGAAGAGCAGGCTGGATCAGACCTTTTCAAATAACTCAGTCACCTTGTTTAAGGTGAAGTTAATATTTTTCACGCTGGTAGGGGCGATAAAAATGGTGTCATCACCCGCTATAGTGCCCAATACGCCTTCAGCTTTACCCACAGAATCCAGTAAGCGCGCAATCAGCTGAGCTGCACCAGGGCTGGTACGGATAATAATCATCACATCGTTGTGTTCAATATCCAGCACTAATTGACGCAGCGGACTTTTGGTGGTGGGAACACCCAGTTCTGGTGGCAAACAATACACCATTTCTTGCTTGGCATTACGGGTACGCACTGCGCCGTATTTGCTTAACATGCGGGATACTTTTGATTGACTTATATTGTCAAATCCTTCCGCTTTCAGCGCATCAACAATATCGCTTTGGGAACCAAAACGCTCTTCTTTTAATAAGGATTTAAAGGCTTGGATCAAAGCTTCTTGTTTCGATTGTTTAGTCATCATTTTTGTTTAAACTTTTTGTTTTTTCGGTCGTCTTGACCGAACTTGGACTAATACTGTGGTTCAGCAAGTAAATTACACCAAAATCGGATAAAATGCTTAGACTTTAGGCGTAAGTGATTTGTATTTTGTGCCACATTTCAGTATTGTTGGCGCGTTTCTTTTGAACCGTAAATTGGGAGAATAGCATGAAAGTTGCCGTATTAGGTGCTGCTGGTGGTATAGGTCAGGCGCTGTCTTTATTATTAAAGTTAAACTTACCAGCTGGTACTGATTTAGCTTTGTACGATTTAGCCCCTGTCACACCAGGTGTAGCTGTTGATTTAAGTCATATCCCTACAGCGGTAAAAATTACAGGTTTTGGTAAAGAAGACCTGAATAAAGCGCTGATTGGTGCTGATATCGTGATGATCCCTGCTGGTATGCCACGCAAGCCAGGTATGGATCGCTCTGATTTATTCAACATTAACGCTGGTGTAGTGAAGACTTTGGCTGAAGCTATTGTTGTGAATTGCCCTAAAGCTTTAGTGGGTGTGATCACTAACCCTGTGAATACCACTGTAGCTATCGCCGCTGAAGTGTTCAAAAAAGCCGGTACTTACGATCCTAAGCGTTTATTCGGTGTCACTACACTGGATGTGATCCGTGCTGAGACTTTTGTTGCTGAATTAAAAGGTAAAAACCCTGCTGAAATCTTAGTTCCAGTGATCGGTGGTCACAGCGGTACTACTATTCTGCCTCTGCTGTCTCAAGTCAAAGATGTCACTTTCACAGATGAAGAAGTGTCTTCATTAACTTACCGTATCCAGAATGCCGGAACTGAAGTAGTTGAAGCTAAAGCCGGTGGCGGATCTGCAACTCTGTCTATGGGTCAGGCTGCTGCACGTTTCTGTGTGTCTTTAGTGAAAGGCTTACAAGGCGAAAAAGTGACTGAATACGCTTATGTTGAAGGTCAGGGTGAACATGCCCGTTTCTTCGCACAACCAATCGTATTAGGCAAAAATGGTGTTGAAGCACTGTTACCTATCGGCGAGTTAAGTGCGTACGAGCAAAAAGCCATGAACGACATGTTAGGCACTTTAAAAGCTGACATCACCTTAGGCGAAGAGTTTGTTGCTAACGCAAACTAAGACGCTTTGAATAGGAAAAGCCAGCATCAGCTGGCTTTTTTATGTCCATGGAGGGACGGTAGGTCGCAACTGTCAGGAACGTTGTTGCGACCAGCTTTGGCGTGAGCCGTAGTTTTTAGTGATTTCGCTGCACTGCGATATCGGCTAACGTCAATAAAGCATCTTTGTAACCAGATTCTGGTAAAAAGGCGATCGCCTGACGGGCTTTTTCAGCTTCCTGATCGGCCATAGCACGAGTGTAATCAAAGGCTTTGGTTTGTTCTAAAATCGCCATGATACGGTCCAGATGCTGCATTCCATTAGCATGTTCAATCGCATCTTTGAGCAGTTGCTGATCATCACCACTGGTATGACGCAGCGCATAAATCAGTGGCAGCGTCGGTTTACCTTCGGCTAAATCATCACCGATGTTTTTACCCAGCTCGTCAGCATCTGCCTGATAATCCAATACATCGTCAATCAGTTGGAAAGCAGTGCCCAGATGCATGCCATAGAGCTTCATCGCATTCACCACAGATTCAGGCTGATTTGCCAGAATAGCGGCAAGCTGGGTGGCAGCTTCAAATAATTTAGCGGTTTTGCAGTAAATCACCTGCATGTAGTTTTGTTCGGACGTTTCCGGGTCGTTGACGTTCATCAACTGCAATACTTCGCCTTCAGCAATGATATTGGTGGCGTCGGCGAGGATTTGCATGATCTGCATTTTATCCAGCGACACCATCAGCTGAAACGCTCTTGTATAAAGGAAGTCGCCTACTAATACGCTGGCTTGGTTACCAAAAACTGCATTGGCTGTTTCTTTACCTCGGCGCAGCATGGATTCATCGACGACATCATCGTGCAGCAAAGTCGCGGTGTGAATGAATTCCACTATAGTGGCCAGAGTAATGTGTTGTTGACCTTCATAACCCAGCGCGCGCGCAGCTAATACAGCTAACAATGGGCGCAAACGTTTGCCGCCACTATTGACTATATAGATGCCAAGCTGATTAATCAGCGCCACCTCAGAACTAAGCTGAGAGAATATATGTTGGTTCACGGCCGTCATGTCGTTAAGACTGAGCTGGCGGATCTCTTCGAGCGTCATCTGGTAAAACAACTGCTTAGGTATAGAATGTGGCTGATTCTACACCATTGCAGCCGATCAGCTAAAGTAAAACCCGATCCTTTTTGTTGCTCACTGATCTTTTTAATAATTGTGCTTGCGAGGGTAGGGGAAATTGCGTACAATTCGCGCCCTGTGATTATAATTAACACGCCCTTAAAAGTCGGCGTGCTTTGTACGGAGTTAACTATGTACGCGGTTTTCCAAAGTGGTGGTAAACAGCACCGTGTAACGGAAGGGCAAACCCTTCGTCTAGAAAAACTAGACTTAGAAACCGGCGCAACTATTGAATTTTCAGCTCTGATGATCGCTAACGGCGAAGACATCAAGATCGGTACTCCTTTAGTTGAAGGCAGTAAAGTAACAGCGGAAGTGGTCAACCATGGCCGTGGCGATAAAGTTAAAATCGTCAAATTCCGTCGTCGTAAGCACTACCGTAAACAAGCTGGTCACCGCCAGTGGTTTACAGAAGTGAAAATTACCGGCATCAGCGCGTAATCGAAGGAGTAACTACTCATGGCAAGTAAAAAAGGTGTAGGTAGCACTCGTAACGGTCGCGATTCAGAAGCGAAACGCTTAGGTGTGAAACGTTTTGGTGGTGAGTCAGTATTAGCTGGCAACATCATCGTTCGTCAACGTGGTACTAAGTTCCACGCTGGTAGTAATGTTGGTATCGGTAAAGACCATACATTATTCGCCTTAACTGACGGTAAAGTGCAATTCGAAACGAAAGGCGAGCACAATCGCAAGTTCGTAAGCATCGTTAGCGAATAACGACGCATTGATTCGAAAAGCCCCGCCTAGTGCGGGGCTTTTTTATTAAGAATCGATCAAAGGCTGATACTTCAGTATGCTGAAGGTCAGTTTTGTTGCTTTCAATTCATCAGAGCCCTGCTATGCATTCATGTGCGGGTGGAATTGATAGTATAATGAGCCCATAGTTTTTTTAGATCAGGATAGTCCAGATGAAATTCGTAGATGAAGCGGAAATTCGGGTTGAAGCCGGCGATGGCGGCAACGGTATTGTCAGTTTCCGTCGCGAAAAGTTTGTCGCCAAAGGTGGCCCAAATGGTGGCGACGGTGGTGATGGTGGTGATGTTTATTTAATGGCTGACACCAACCTGAACACTTTGGTGGACTATCAGTTTGAAAAGTATCACCAGGCGGAACGTGGTCAGAATGGTATGAGTACCAACTGTACCGGTAAACGTGGTGATGACATGATTTTACGTGTGCCAGTTGGGACACGTGCTGTGGATATCGATACCGCAGAAGTTATTGGCGATTTGACCAAAAATGGTCAAAAGCTGATGATTGCTAAAGGTGGCTGGCATGGTTTGGGTAACGCCCGTTTTACCAGCAGCACCAACAGAGCGCCGCGTAAGAAAACCAATGGTACGCCAGGTGAAGTACGTAATATCCGCTTAGAGTTGCTGTTATTAGCTGATGTAGGTTTGTTAGGTCTGCCGAATGCTGGTAAGTCGACTCTGATCCGTGCTGTCTCTTCTGCTAAGCCAAAAGTAGCTGATTATCCTTTTACTACACTGGTTCCTAACCTGGGTGTAGTGCGGGTTGAAAGTCACCGTTCTTTCGTCATAGCCGATATTCCTGGTCTGATTGAAGGTGCGGCTGAAGGTGCCGGTTTAGGTATTCAGTTCTTAAAACACTTAGAACGTTGTCGTTTGTTATTGCACGTTGTTGATGTGTTGCCTGCTGATGGCTCAGATCCGGCTGAAAACGCTGTGACCATTTTAAATGAATTAGATAAATACAGTGACAAGTTGGCCAATAAACCACGTTGGTTAGTCTTCAATAAACTGGATTTAGTGCTGGAAGATGAACTGGAAGACGTGATTGAGCGTGTCACCAAAGCCATCAACTGGCAAGGTGAGGTTCATAGAATCGCTGCGGCCAGTCGCACTAATACCGAGCGTTTAGCTGCAGATATACTGAATTATATTGAATTGCTGCCGGTTGAAAAACCAAGAGAGCAGATCGAAGACGCTGTGAACTTCAAGTGGGATGATTATCATCAGGACGTATTGGCTGTTGCCGACGACCTTGACGATGAAGATGATGATTTCGATGAAGATGATTACGACGTTGAAGTAATTTACAAGCGCTGAGGTGACAATGCGGATTGCAATGATAGCGGCTATGGCCAATAACAGAGTAATTGGCAAAGATAACCAGATGCCCTGGCATTTACCGGCTGATCTAAAGCATTTTAAAAAAGTGACTTTAGGCAAGCCGGTTATTATGGGCAGGAAAACCTATCAGTCTATAGGTAAGGCGCTGCCAGGCCGCCGCAATATAGTGATTAGCAGGCAAAGCGGAGCACTCAGTGCAGATGCTGACTGGGTGCAAAGCATTGAGCAGGCTCTGGCTTTAGTACAACACGAAGCTGAAGTGATGATCATAGGCGGTGCTGAAATTTACCGTCAGGTGCTACCTTTAGCTGACACACTCTATATTACTGATATTGATTTGACCGTAGAAGGCGATGCCTTCTTTCCAGACTATCAAGCCGTTGCCCCCTGGCGCGAGATTGCATCTGAACGGCATGAGCCTGATCCACAAAATCCCCATTCTTATCATTTCCGCACCCTGAACAGAGAATGAACAGGTCTGCATTGCACCCGTTGCTACATGTTGTTACTATGGATTTGTCTGTTTTTTGACTGCTTCAGGAGTAATGTATGAAATTGTTGCCAGCAGTGTTCTGTGGTGTAGTGGTGGCCGGTGCAGTATTAGTGTCCCCAGTGGTGCATGCTGACGACCAGCTCGCTGCTTCTATGTGTGATTATGTCAAGGCTGACGATAAAAATAGATTACGCAAAGTATTAAGTGATTACCGCCTGCGTTTACGTAACATCTATGATGGTGTGACCTGTAACGGTGATAGCTTGGTGCGGTTTGCGATCAAGAATAATGCAGCGGACGTCGGTGAATTTATTGTGAAACAGTTACCGGCAGCTCAGGTTGCAGCTTCTGGTGATGTAGCATGGGCAGAGGGCAATGGTTTTGCTGCTTCTCCTTTGTTAGCTGTATTAAAAGAACGTGCGGGTGGTGGTGAGTAATTCACTAATACGATCAGAATAAAAAAATCCGCCATATGGCGGATTTTTTTTACTAACTAACCAGCTCAGACTTTGAACTGATCTACGGACTGGCGCAACTCTTCAGCTAAACGCGCTACTTCATGGCTGGACTGAGAGGTTTGTTCAGCGCCAGAAGCTGTTTGTTCAGCAATAGTCACAATGGATTCTAACAAGTGGCTGATTTCGTTAGACACCTGATTCTGCTCTTTGGCAGCGTGAGAGATTTGTTCGCTCATATCGTGCGCTAAGTGCACTGCGTTGGTGATAGATTCGAGTGCCTGAGCAGCAACTTCAGTTTGAGTCACACAATTTTCAGCCTGCTTCTTACCTTTGTTCATCGCTTCTACAGCTGCATGAGCACCGGTTTGCAGAACCTGAATCATCGCCTGTATTTCCTGAGTAGATGCCTGAGTTTTGCTTGCCAGAGAACGAACTTCATCTGCTACCACTGCGAAACCACGACCTTGTTCACCAGCACGAGCTGCTTCGATAGCAGCGTTTAATGCCAACAGGTTAGTCTGCTCTGCTATACCACGGATCACATCAAGGATGCTGCCGATTGACGCGCTGTCTTTATGCAGTTTGTTGATAACAGTAGAAGCTTGATCGACTTCTTTAGAGAGCTGCAGTATGGTTTGCTTGTTATTTTCAGAAATCACTTTCACACGCTCAGCTTCACTGTCTGCATTTTTGATTTCGGCCAAGGCGTCGTTTGAGCTTTGCATTACACCTTGTGAAGTGCTGCTCATCTCTGTAGTGGCTGTAGCGGCCTGAGTCACCTGAGACTTCTGTTCACGAATAGCTGTAGTCGTTTCCACAGTAATGGCTGAAGTCTGCTCTGAGGCTGCGGCAAGCTGCGTAGAACGGGAAATAATGCCCTGGATCAGCTGGCGTAAGTTGGTAATAACCTGATTACAGTTACGGGCCAGATCGCCAAACTCGTCCTGCGCCTTGTCATCCAGTCGTTTGGTTAAATCACCAGAAGCGACCACACCTAAAATTTCGTTCACTTTAGCTAATGGGACAGTAATGCTACGCACAGTGACCATGGCAATACCTACAGCTAAACCAATAGAAATCAGCACAACCAGGAATATAGTGGTAATAGCTCCAGTGACATCGGACTGAGCTTCAGCCTGAATTTCACCAGCGACAGTACGAGCTCGGGATAATAAGCGGTTTAAACCATCTAATGCAGTTTTGTTATGTGCTTCCGCTTGTGTCAGTTGTTTTTGCGCTTCAGCTGAAGCTGCTAACATTTGTGCTTTTAAGGTCAGAATGCCTTCATCACCAGCTAACAAATCATTAATCGCAGTAATTTTTTCTTCTAAATCAGCCACCATATCAACACTGGCTCCAGCCTCAGTTTTGATGGTATTCATTTGCTGAGTTACACCTTCTAAACGTGAGGTGACTTCATTAGAAATAGTATCTGCTGTGGTTGCTGAAGTAGTGCGTGTTAAGTCAACGACTACGCTGACTAAGGTATTTAATCCGGTTTCCAGTTCAGTGGCTGCTTTGCTGGCTTGTGGGAAACGACGGGCTACATCTCTGACGTCACTGAAATCTAATAATAAGGAAGCTGAGTCATCGGAATTTAATTCTACATCCGATAACTGAGAGGCAATCTGGTCACGTAACGTCAGGCTTTTGCTCAGCTCTGCGAATAGCTTTTTGCTGACAGGGGTGAATTCAGCATAAGCGGCTGAAACTTCTTTAAACGAATTCGCCAGAGTTTCTTCTTCTGCCACTACAGTTTGCAATGCTTTAGCCGCTGTATCGTACAACGCCTGCTCTGCACCGAACTGAGTTTCTAAATCTTTGACCTGTTTTACTTCAGTGGCATAAAACGCCTGCAGACTGATTTTGCTCATTTTGACAAATTCACTTTGCAGCACTGCACTATTTTCTAAAGCAGGGATCGAGATTTCATTTACTTGCGTGGTTGAGGCATTGATACTATTCAAGCTCATGTACGAGGTAATACCGATTACCAGTAGTAGGAGTGAAATTACACCAAAACCACCAATAATCCGAAGTGCTACCGTTAACTTCATAACCTTACTCCCAGTATCCAGGCTAAAAGGGCTTCATTGGCCCTGTCACCACACAATAAACAATTCAAAATACATTATTTTGAAACAGCGTCGCATTATAGCGTTATTTTTAGTCAGAAACACTATAACGCTGTGCCGTCTCAATACAATAGGCCGTTAAATAATTTCCCCATACAGCTCCGGTATCCAGTGCATGTATGCCTGCAACCGGGCTATAGCCCATCAATGCTGCCCAGTGTCCAAAAAATATCTGCGGGTGAGCTTTTTGTTGCCAAAATTGATACCACGGGGTCAGATTACTGACTTTATCCGGATGGCGCTTTTCTTTGAGTTCAAGTGCGCCATTTGCCAGACAAAATCGCATTCTGGTGCAACTGTTGATGGTAAAACGCCAGCGTTCTTCCAAAGTCCGGGCTTCAGACCATAAAGCAGGAGTATTGCCATACATCACGGCAAATAGCTTTTCCGGACTATCTTTCAGTACTTCACTTACTTCAGCTGCAGCTTGCAGTGCGACGTCCAGTGACCAATCCGGTGCTAAACCAGCATGAACTAATAACACTTGTCGTTTCGGGTCAAAATGCATTAAAGGTTGGTGTTGTAGCCAAAGTGCTAATTCAGGCAAGTCGGGGGCTTGAAGTAATTCGTTAAGTTGATCTTTGGCATCTACTTGAGCAAAACCAAAAACACAGGCCAGAAAATGTAAATCATGATTACCCAGAACTACTTGAGCTTTGTCGCCTAAAGAGCGAATAAATCTCAGCGTTGCTAATGAGTCTGGGCCTCTGGCGACTAAATCCCCACAAAACCACAGTTGATCCTGATTTGGATCAAACTGGATTTTAGTTAACAAGGATTGCAGTTGGGTAAAGCAGCCCTGAACATCACCTATCACATAGCTTGGCATCAAATTAATTCAGAATGTTCGGGATAGCCAAACGGAACAGAGGTATAGCTGCTTTAAAAGACAGCTGGCTCTGACTGGTCATTTCATAATGACCTTGCATAGTGCCTACCGGCGTCTCCAGCACAGCACCACTGGTATAACTGTAACTGGATCCTGGCGCAAGTTGAGGTTGCTCGCCAACCACTCCGTCACCATGTACTTCTGTTTCTTTGCCATTGGCATCCGTGATTAACCAATAACGTTTAAGCAGTTGCACTGTTTCCGCACTATGGTTCTTAATAGTGATGGTGTAAGCAAAAACATATCGGTCATTCGCAGGATCGGATTGTGCTGCCACATAAAATGTCTCAACTGAGACTGGAATCTCGAAACTCAGGCTCATAATTGTTGTTGCTCTTGTTGATGCAACCAGCGGGCTATGCCTATGAATTGCTCCACACTTAATTGTTCAGGGCGCAACGTTGGATCTATGCCCATTTCAACAATCTGCTCTGCAGTTGCAAAGTTGCTGAAACAGTTACGCAAAGTTTTGCGACGCTGGTTAAAGGCTTCTAAGCAGACTCTGTTTAATACAGCAACAGGCACGTCTTGTCTTTCTGAGCTCGACTTAGGAATAAGACGGACAACAGCTGAATGTACTTTAGGTGCAGGCTTAAAGGCGCCGGGACCAACTTCAACCACTGGCATCGCATGGCAAAAAAACTGAGTCATGACAGATAAACGACCATAAGTTTTAGAACCATGGCCTGCTGTCATGCGCTCCACTACTTCTTTTTGCAGCATGAAGTGCATGTTCTCAATATCATCTGCGTAATCGAACAGATGGAACAGCAGTGGAGTAGAGATGTTATAAGGCAAATTTCCGAATACTTTTAGTTTCTTTCCTGGTTGCACCAACTGACGGAAGTCGAATTTCATCGCATCCGCCTGATGTATGGTTAGTTTGTCAGCCAGTACAGGGTGTTCCTGTAAACGTTGTGCCAGATCTCTATCCAGTTCAATAACAGTTAAATGGCCGGATTTTTCTACCACAGGCTCAGTGATTGCCCCCAAACCAGGCCCAATCTCTACCAATAGGTCCGTTGGTTTTGGGTTAATGGCTTTGACTATGCGTTCAATCACTACAGGATCGTGTAAGAAGTTCTGACCAAAACGTTTTCGGGCTGTGTGTCCCAGGTGTACTTTATCTGTCATGTGATAACTTGGCTCTTTGCGCTAAATAAATGGCTTGTTCCAGGGCATGGAATAAACTGCCGGGGTCGGCCTTTCCTGTGCCGGCTAAATCCAGCGCAGTACCATGGTCGACTGATGTTCTGATTAAAGGTAAACCAAGACTGATATTGACTGAGCGTCCAAAGCCTTTGTATTTCAGAACAGGCAAGCCTTGATCGTGGTACATAGCTAAAACCGCATCAGCGTGTTCCAGGTATTTTGGTTGAAACAAAGTATCGGCAGGTAAAGGCCCCACCAAATCCATGCCTTCCAAGCGTAATTCAGCTAAGGTGGGGCTGATGATATCAATTTCTTCACGTCCTAAATGCCCGTCTTCACCTGCATGAGGATTTAAGCCACAGACATAAATAACAGGAGATGGAATAGCAAACTTGTGTTGCAAATCATGATGTAACACCGATATCACTTTGCGCAGTCGTTCTTTGGTGATGGCTTTGGCTACGTAAGCCAATGGAATATGAGTGGTGGCCAACGCAACTCTTAAACCTTCAGTTGCCAACATCATTACGACATAAGGAGTATTCGACAAATGAGCAAAGTATTCGGTATGACCACTAAAAGGAATTCCAGCTTTATTAATAATACCTTTATGCACAGGACCTGTAACTATAGCGTCAAACTCACCTGACATAGATTTCTCGCCGACATAACGCAAGGTGTCTACTACATAACGGCCATTGGCTTCGTTGAGTTGTCCGGTAATGACAGGCACTTCTAAAGCAAAATCAACACAAGTCAAAGTACCTGCTTGCTGCGGTTGTGCAGGTTGCTCTGGGTCATAAGGTAAAAGCTGAAGCGGCAGGTTTAACGCTGCCGCTCTTTGTTTTAAAACTTCAGTGTTGGCGCAAACAATCAACTGGGCAGGCCAGTCTTTTTGCGCCAACATCACCACCAGATCAGGGCCTATACCAGCCGGCTCACCTGGGGTGATTGCTATCTTTAATGTCATTCAGTTTCCGCCAGCACTTCAACAAAGGCCTGATCACGTAACTCGCGCAGGAAGTTGGCTTGTTCTTCATTAAAGCGACGGTTAAACAGCATACGATACACTTGATCCTGTTTTTTCTCTGCAGTCATGTCAACAACACGTTTGTCCAGCAATTGCACTATGTGCCAGCCGTGCTCAGTGCGGAATGGTTCGCTCAGTTCATTGATTTGCAGGTTATTTAACGTATCGCGGAAGGCGGGAACATACATAGCTGGATCAGCCCAGCCTAAATCACCACCTTTTAATTTAGAGCCCGGGTCTTCTGAATTTTTGCTGGCAAATTCAGCGAAATCAGCTTTACCTGCTTTAAAGTCGGCAGCAAATTGTTTTAAGGTATCACGGGCTTTTTCTTCGCTCATGATAATAGACGGCTTAATTAATACGTGACGTGATTTCACTTCGTTCAGTTCGGCAACATTCGCGCCACGAATATCAAAAATCGTCAAAATATGGAAACCAGCGCCTGAACGCAAAGGCCCGATGATATCGGTCTTTTTCTTACCACGAATAGCATCAGAGAACAGCGTTGGCATTTCGTTGATATTCATCCAACCCATCTCACCACCATCCAGAGCTGTACTGTCAGATGAAGATGCGATAGCGATTTTTTTGAAATCACTGCCTTCACGCAGTAATGCCATTACTTTATCTGCACGTTCTTTAGCGTCATTAATTTCTTCTGTTGTACCCTGACTTGGGATCGAAATCAGAATATGGCCAATATTGTATTGCTCGTTGGATGCACCTTGTTCTTCCATCACTTTCATCAGGGTTTCTATTTCCTGAGGGCTGATGTAAATACGACGCTGCACGTTGGCACGTAACACTTCACCTGTGGTGATTTCTTCACGGAAGCGTTCACGGAACTGTTGGTAGTCACCTTCTTCCTGCACTATACGCTGGCGAAATTGTTCCATCGTCAGGTTTTCACCCCGTGCAACGTTTTCCAGCGCCTGATCCAGTTGTGGATCGGTAATTTGCAGGCCCATACGTTTTGCCATCTGCATCTGTAAACTGTTGCTGATTAAACGCTCAAGCGCCTGAGTGCGTAAGGCACGGTCTGAAGGTAAGGTCTGACCCTGGCTTTGCGCATTACGCTTCACCTTATCGACCATATCTGTCACTTCGCTATCCAATACGACACCGTTGTTAACGATAGCTGCAACACCGTCGATCTTTTGTTCTGCCGCCTGGCTCGAAAAGGCCAGAAATGCGGCCACAGAGCTGGCAATCAAAAGTTGTAACTTCATAGGTTCCTACATTAATTATTTAGTAAATATGGGCGTCTATAACCAAAAATTCCGTTCGATAACATGTCACTGACTGAGAAGCCAGCTCCTTCACCAAAACCTTTTAATACAAATTGTACGGCTATACCGTTATCAAAAGTAGGAGGTTGTGACAAATCATTCAGTGCCAACTCAAGGTTGGTGTTGATTTGACGCTTGGCAACTACGCGTATTGCCCAGCAACAGGATTCATATTGCAAACCAAAGTTAGCTTCTATCATATGATGCTTGTTGATGTCACGATAATAACTGGCAATCAGTTTCCATTTATCGTCTATCGGCGTAGTGGCCAAAAAACCGACCTGTGCAATTTCGTAGTCTGAGACTTCACGACTGTAACGATGGTTCAACTGGATCAGGCTTTTATCATCAGCGATGTAATCTAAAGTCACATTGCTTTTAACCATACGTTCATTGCTGGAATCATACTGCAATGCGGTATTTAAGTACCAGCCTTTGCTCCAGTTCCATAACAGTTCAGAGGCCAGTACTGAATCCGCAGGCTGTTCAGCGTCCAGCAGTGAGTTATCTATCGGCTCAGGGTCGTCCAAAAATACAATCTGACCCAAGCTAAAACGGAATAACTCTGTGTCTTCTGAGTCATAAAGCCTTGTAGTCCAGCCGATCGTCAGTTGGTTGGTATCCGCAATTCTGTCTAAGCCTGAATATCTGTTTTCGCGAAACAAACCATAATAATCGTCTTGTAGCCTTGCTGTGTCATACAAACCTATTTTTGATTGGTCGCGATAAGGAATGTAAAGATACTGCACCTGCGGTTCGAACGTTTGCAAGGAACCCGAGTCTTGCCATTCCAGCTCCCTTTCCATATTCAATTTGGCATTAATCTGCACTTTAGGCACAGTTCTGCTTGTTTCTTCTTGTATCAGCTGCAGACTTTGATCGGTGTTTTGCTGATAACGGGTATGTAACAGGCTGGTTTCTGCAATTAACTCCATAGCTGGAGTGATTAATGGCCAACGGATACTAGGTTCAAGATGCAAACGATCGGCGTTGTTAATTACAGCAGCATCATTGCGAAAGTGGGCATACTGACTGTGCCAGTTAAATTCAAAACCTGCCGCTAAATCCAAAGGTGCAGCCGAACTCAAGTCGATCTGAGGTAAAGCGGCGTAAGAGGGCATATAATTCCCGAGAATTTCAAAACCTTGCAGACGAATTTCAGAATTCAGGTAATCACCGAAATAATTCAGGCTGGCTTGCCGGTACAACTGCGTATCACTTTGGTTGCTGTAATCTGAGCCTAGTTCAGATAAATAGGCATCATCGCTGACATCGGTGAAATCAACACTGGCGCGCCAACGGTCTGATAACTCACCGCTATGGCTGAAGTGGCCTAAATATCTGCTGCCAAAACCAGCAGGTTTGTCATTGTCATCTGGTAAAATCTCAAGTTGCAGTTGCCCCTGATGTTCTTCCGTCAGATAACGAAACTCAGTATTAAGCTGAGCACCACGTTTACTCATCAAACGTGGACTGATAGTCGCATCATAATTTTCGGCAAGATTCAGATAGTAAGGAGCTTCAAAATCGACGCCCAGCTTTTGTGAGCTGCCAATCTTAGGAAACAACAAGCCGCTTTTACGTTTATCACTGACAGGGAAGGTCATGTAGGGTAAATAAAAGACGGGCACGTCCTGAATTCTAATGACCGAATGCCAGGCTTCGCCCCAACCATCCTCTGCATTAATATTAATTTTGTCTGCGTGTAATGCCCAACTGCTGTCGTCTTGCGGACAGGTGGTGAAGCTTGCTTCAGATAAATTAATCTGCTGCTTCAAGGCACTCATCTCTTTGGCATAGCCGCGCCCCGACTGGCTCACCAACTGATAGTCTGCTTCGGTGAGTACGGCTTTATCTTCTTTTAACTGGGCACTGAACTCGCTGCTACTAACTTTTAAACCAGGGCTGTAGTATTGAATACCGCCGCTTGCGAGCAAAGTTTGCTCTTTTTGGCTTACCCTGGCATTTGCTGCATTTAACATGGTATTGCGGTAGAGAATTTCTATATTGCCATCAAATAATGCAGTTTGATCCTGCATCATTTGGATACGGTCGGATAAAATTTGTAGTCTGTTGTCTTTTGCGGACAGAGTGCTCAGCTTGGCTGGCATCTCAATAGCACTGTAACATTGCTCAATAGGTTGAGGTGTTTGCTCTTCTGCGTGGGCCAGATAAGGAATACCAAGCGCCATAATAATAAGGCGATAGATCAAAGAATGAGTCATGCAACCTACTTAGTACAATACGTGAAACAGGTGAAAACGACCAGAACACAGGGCCAACTATAATAAATCAATTTTCCGGATCCTGCTAATCCGTTATAGTGCTGGCTTTGACCTGATGAGGGGGATGAAGTGCCGGCTCGAATGCAGTTAATTCAAAGTTTTTTAACGACTTGTTTTCCGGGTGAAGCAATTCGGTTAGAACCTATCACAGGTGATGCCAGTTTCAGGCGTTATTTCCGTTTTTCCAGAGCAGAACGCAGCTACATTTTAATGGATGCTCCGACACCAGCAGAGGATTGCAGCCGTTTTGTTGCGACACAACAGGCATTTGCTGCCGCAGGTTTGCAGGTTCCTCAGATTATTGCACAGGACCTTCAACAAGGTTTGTTGCTGTTAAGTGATTTGGGTGACATTTTATTACTGTCCAGATTGACCAAAGATACAGCCCTCAACTTTTATCGGCAGGCTTTGGCACAACTTACTCAGGTTCGTACCATCAATTCAACGACCGCAGGGCCTTTGCCTCTATTTGACCAGGCTTTTTTAATGCGGGAAATGCAGATTTTCATCGATTGGTTTGTACTCCAGCACTTGAAGTTGACGCTCAATGAACAAGAACAAGCTATGCTGCAGCAACATTTTTTGTTACTGGCTGACGCTGCATTGCAGCAGCCTCAGGCAGGTATGCACAGGGATTACCACTCACGTAATTTGATGCTACAGCCGGATGGCCAGTTGGCAGTGATCGATTTTCAGGATGTGGTGACAGGCCCGGTCAGTTACGACGCTGTATCTTTATTGAAAGACTGTTATATCAAGTGGCCGACTGAGCTGGTACAAACTCTGAGTCAGGAGTTTTATCAAATCCTGGTTCATCAGGCTGAGTTATCATCAGAAGTAAGCCCAGAGCAGTTCCGGTTATGGTTTGATTGGATGGGGTTACAGCGGCATATTAAAGTCTGCGGTATTTTTTGCCGCTTATACCACCGTGACGGAAAAGCAGGCTACCTTGCTGATTTACCTCGGGTCTTTGACTATGTTCTTGAGGTGACGTCGCATTACCCACAGCTGCGGGAGCTTGATCTGTGGTTAAAACAGAAAGTTAAACCAGCGCTGGAGGCGATGGCCTGAAATGAAAGCAATGATACTGGCTGCTGGTCGTGGCGAACGTATGCGTCCTCTCACCGATCTGTTGCCTAAACCTCTGTTGCCTGTTGCAGGCAAGCCACTCATCCAGTATCACCTTGAGGCTCTTTCTGCCGCAGGTCTGCAAGATATTGTGATTAATCATGCCTGGCTGGGGCATTTGTTGCCTGAGCACTTAGGCACCGGCGAACAGTTTGGCGTGACCATTCAGTACTCAGATGAGGGGGCTGAAGGTCTTGAAACTGCCGGTGGGATAAAAAAAGCGTTGCCTCTGCTTGGAGACTCGCCTTTTGTTGTGGTGAATGGAGATGTGTTTTGTGATTACCCTTATCAGCAGCTGGGCGAAAAGCTGCTGGCAGACTGCTTAGCTCATTTAGTGCTGGTGCCTAATCCGCCGCAGCACCCGGAAGGCGATTTTGGTATCAATGCAATGGGTCATGCAATTGCACAAGCTCAGCAGAGCTTTACTTTCAGTGGCATCGCTATTTATCGGCCAGAGTTTTTTCATCCAGTGGCGGAAGGTAAGCAGAAATTAGCGCCTTATTTACGTCAGGCTATGCAGCAAAATAAAGTGACAGCAGAGCTTTATCAAGGGGTCTGGCACGATGTAGGCACAGTGCAGCGACTGACTGAATTATCGGCACAATTGGAGTCTGGACATGTGGGGTAAAATCCTGGGAGCCTTGTTTGGCATGGCGCTGCTGAAAATTCCGGGTTTGTTTATAGGTTTGTTAATAGGACACTGGTTCGACAAGGCCTATGGTGGAACTTTTGCCAGCCGCGGCGGGTTCAATGGTTTTTCAAGGGATAAATCAGAGGCTCAGGGGATTTTCCGTTACAACACGTTTGCTGTGATGGGGCATATCGCTAAATCCAACGGTGTGGTGACTAAATCTCATATTCAGCAAGCAACAATTTTTATGGAGCAGTTAGGCTTAACTGCGGCACAGAAACAAGAGGCGCAAGCTGCCTTTCGTCATGGCAAACAAGCTGATTTTCCACTGCTGGAACAATTGGCGGAATTCAAATCTGCTTACAGAACCAGACCTGACATGTTGTTGATGTTTTTGGAAATTCAAATCAGCACGGCCTATGTGGATTTAAATTTAAGTAGTGCAGAACAGAAGATACTGACACAGGTTGCTTCTGCTTTAGGGATCAGTGGTGCTCAGCTGGAGCAAATGTTAAGTCGGTATGAAGCCGAAGCACGCTTTGCTAAAAGTAGTACTGGCGGACCTGCGGATGCCGGAAACCGCTTAAAAGATGCTTATAAAATTTTAGGCATCAGTGCAGACAGCTCCGAAGCTGAACTGAAAAAGGCCTACAAAAAACTGATGTCGCAACACCATCCGGATAAGCTGATGTCACAAGGACTGCCACCAGAGCTGATGGATGTTGCTAAGCAAAAAACTCAGGATATTCAGGCTGCTTATGAATTGATACGCAAACAAAGAGGTTAATCACGGAAAAACATAAAATACACTGCACCCATCAGGCACAAACCAGCGTAGACATAATTCCATTTAAAGGGTTCTCTCATATAGAACACCGCAAATGGAATAAAGACGCTTAAGGTAATCACTTCCTGCAAGATTTTAAGCTGAGCCAGACTCAGCACCTGATGACCAATCCGGTTTGCCGGTACCATCAACATATATTCAAACAGAGCAATACCCCAGGACACCGCAATAGCAATATACAGCGCTGAGCTTTTAAAATGCTTTAAATGTCCATACCAGGCAAAAGTCATAAAAATATTACTGGCGGTCAGCAGTAATACGGTTTGGATTAAGGGCGACATAGTCCGGCCTCTTTAGCAATCAGTGACGGGGATATTGATGTCGCACAGTGTAATAGTTTTTTATTTGCGGGAAAGCTATTTTTAGTAGCCCTGATAGCTCAGCCAGCCACGAATTTCTTTAAACACCCGCTGTTGGGTTTCTACTTGTGCAATCAGTCCGCTGATTTCGCGCTGGCGATACAACAATTTTTGTTGCTGCTGTGCCAGCTGCTTTCTTAATTGCCACTGTGCTGCGACTTGTTGATTCCCTCTTTCTTGCCTCAAATCCAAAGTAGGAACCTGCTGTTTGGCGATTGCTAAAGGTAAACTACGCTGCTGATCTGCTGCGGGTAAGTAAGCTTCCAGCAGGATCAGAGATTGAGGTTCCTGTAGTTTTTTATCTGCATAAAGCTGGCTAATCAAAGCTGCGCTGCTGCCCTGAGCGACCACAATAACAGTGCTGTTTTCTGTCATTACGCTGGTCATAGCGACTGTGATCCGTTGTTGTAGTTGTTCTTTGTAGCTATCTAAACTGGAGATGTCATTTTCGAAAGGTGCATCTGGTACTGCAATAGCTAAGGTATCCCAGCCATAGTCGTTAAATTCTTTACGGAGTAAATTCAGATATTTAGGGCTGGAGGCGTGTTGTGACCAGTCGGGAATAAATAAAATGGTGCCTTTTACTTTTGCGGTAAATGCGGCCCTTTTTAACGCCAGAAAACTTTTTTCTCCAGCCATTAATTCGGTAATTTCATCTGCTGGTAACTGCCAGTTCAAATCGGATTTATGCCACTCTTCCATAGAGACTGGTTCTGAAGCCTGGGTGCAGCAGCTCAGTAGCAGCAGAATAACTAAAAATTTTGGTGGCATCAGTTGGCTCAGAAAGATGGAAATCTGAACAGGCTATCGGCACCTGGCAGGAAAACTTTATCAAAGAGGGTGAATAAGACAAAACCGGGTCATAAAAAAACCGCCTTGCGGCGGTTTTTTTCAGGCAGTAGAGATTAACGCTCTACTTTTTCTTTGATAGTTGCAGTTACAACAGCTTCAATGCGGCGGTTTGCAGCGTGAGCAGCTGGAGTATTACCTTCAACTTTAGGACGTGTAACGCCGTAACCCTTTACTGTTACACGACTGGCACTGATGCCATGTTCGTTTAACAATACTTTAGCTACTGCATCTGCACGACGCTCAGATAACTTCAGGTTATAAGCAGCAGTACCTACGTTTGAAGCATGACCACCGATTTCAACATCAGTACCAGGGAAACGTTTCAGGAATGCTGCTAAATCAGCGATTTCTGCTCTGTATTCTGGTTTGATTTCAGCTGAGTCATTAGCAAACTGAGCTTTTAAAGTGAAGTTCACTTCTTTTTCAGTGAAGATAGAACAACCAGTTGCATCTACTTTATCAGTAGATGGAGTGCCCGGGCACAGGTCGCTTGAATCTGGCACACCGTCGTTGTCGCTATCAGCAACTACTACCACAGGAGCAGCTACTGGCTCTGGAGCAGGAGTCGGCTCTGACACTGCTGGTGCTGAACCGAACAGTACAGATGCACCAAGTTTGAAGTTTGCGTCAGCATAGGAGTCGCTGTTCAGACCCTGGAAGCGGTTCATCTCGGCGAACAAAGAAACACGTTCGCTCACATAATGACGGTAACCAACACCTAAATTCACTGCGTCAGAATCTGGACCAGCTTCCACGTCAAAATGCTTCAGACCACCAACAATATACATGCCAGTGTTCGCAACATTATACAGAGCGTCAACGCCGAAACGGTCAGCATCAAACTTAGCGTTAGATGTTAATTGTTCCAGACGGTCTCTTGCATATTCAAAACGCACAGCCCAAGTTTCGTTGATGTTGTAGCCAAGCTCAAAGCCGTAGCCAAAACCTTTATCAATAAAATTCCATTCTGCAGATTCAGTTTTGTCACCTTCTGGCATGTAGTATTCGCCAAATACAGAACCGTAAGCACGGTCAGTGACTAAAGGTTTTGAACTATCTGCTAAAGCAGCAGTCGAAAGTAAAGTTGCCATAATGGCGATTGCGCTAGTACTTAGTTTCATCCATATCTCCTAAGAGGTAAATTGCGGCGGCTATTCTATTCAACCAAAAAATTTAGTCAAATCTAGCTGCTCGTTATTACAAATTTAAGCCAGATGTCCATCTGACTTTTTGCTCTGATGCCAAGTTTACCTTAAATAACTGAACCTTAGGTTAACAAAGCAATCAATTACAGCCGTCGTTTTGGTTAAAAAGGACAAGCAACTTCAAAATATAGCTCAGTTCCTGAAGTTGGATGCCTTAGTTGCAAAACGCAAGCATGTAACTGAAGTCTAGACACTGAACCTTTTCCAGATTCAGTGCCATAAAATTTATCGCCGAGGATCGGATGCCCGAGCCACAGCATATGCACTCGCAATTGATGAGAACGTCCTGTGACAGGCGTTAACTCAACTTTTGTCTGATGCTTATTCCGTTCAAGCACCCTGAAATACGTAAGGGACGGCTTACCGGATCCAAAATGCACCATTTGTTTTGGTCTGTTCGGCCAATCACACAATAAAGGTACATCAACAACACCATAGTCAACAAGCACTTGTCCTTCCAATAAAGCAACATAGCGCTTTTTGGTCTGGCGTAATTCAAACTGTTTGTTCAAATCCCGCTGACTTTGTGCATGCATGGCCATGACCACCAGCCCTGAAGTCGCCATATCCAGCCTGTGCACAATACGAGCCAAAGGCCAAACCAGACGTACTCTGTACTCCAGACTGTCTTTATGTTCTGGTGCTTTGCCTGGCACAGTCAACAAACCACTGGGTTTATTCAGGATTAGAATATCTTCATCCTGATAAACGATATCGAGATAAGGCGTTGTTGGCGGCTTGTACTCAAGTAACATTGTATTCACTTTTAGTCATGGCTGACAACAACTACTCGCAATGCATCAAATTTTAACCGCGCTTTACTGATGTAATCTGTTAATTCTTGTTGCTGTTGTTGTAAATGCACTATTTCTTCAGGGCGTACTGATGGGTTCAATTTCTGTAGTGCCTGTAAGCGTTCAATTTGCGCATTGAGCTTTTGTTGCATTAACTGCTGTGCTTGCTGCTGTACTTCTATTAAACGCGCAGTAGCCAGTTCCTGTGCTTTAGCTATCAGTGGGTGGATAAAACTTTGTAAGGCTTTTACCATTTTAGCCGCAGGTTGCCTGCCTACAGGCTTCAATTGCTTATTAAACTGTTCAAAGCCGACATTTGCAGCCAGATTTTTCCCATTTTTTTCCAGTAACAAGCGCACAGGAGTCACAGGTAAATAGCGACCCAGTTGCAGCTCTTTTGGTGCGCTGGCTTCAACAATAAATACAAATTCTACAAAGTAAGTGCCGGCAGGCAGGGCTTTGTTGGGTAATAAAGCCACAGAGCTGTTACCCATTTGCTCATTGGTCAGAATATCCAGAGTGCCTTGCACCATAGGGTGATCCCAGCTTAAAAACTGAATGTCTTCCTGAGCTAAAGCCGTGGCCCGGTCAAAGGTCACGCTGATGCCGTCATCGTCCAGCATAGGGTAGTGGCTATGCAGATGCTCTGACATGGTCAGCACCATACTGTTTTCACCACGGTCGTCCTGATTCACACCTAAAACATCCCAGGCTCTTAACATAAACATCGGCAGGCGCGTTTCATCATCTAAAACCGCTATGGCTTCCGCTAACTCACTGGCTTTGCCTCTGCCAGAGCTGTTGATTTCCAGCAGTTTATCCCGACCTTGCTCCAGTTTTTGTTTCAGTTGCTGGTTCAGTTCTGCGCTTTTTGTGATCAATGCTTGCACAGCGTTCTGGTCCATAACGTTGGCACAAAGCAGTTCAAACAGCTCAGTGGAAACTTGTTCAAACACAGAGCGTCCGGTTTGGCAGGTCTGGCTGAGCGCCTGTAAACCCTGTTGATACCAATCCAGCAGCACTTGCTGTGGATGATCTGCAAAATATGGGATATGAATTTGAATATCCTGGGTTTGACCTATACGGTCCAGACGGCCGATACGTTGTTCCAGTAAATCCGGGTTCAGAGGTAAATCAAACAACACCAGATGATGAGCAAACTGGAAGTTTCGGCCTTCACTGCCAATTTCTGAACAGATCAGCATTTGAGCGCTGTTATCTTCCTGAGCAAAATAAGCCGCGGCCATATCCCGCTCGACAATAGTCATGCCTTCATGGAATACCGAAGCCCGGATGCCTTCGCGCACCCTTACCGCCTCTTCTAATGCGATAGCTGTATCTGCATGAGCACAGATCAGTAAAAACTTGCTGCGTTTATGCTGTTTCAGCAAGGCGATCAGATGATCAACCCGAGGGTCAAATTGCCACCAACTGCTGGCTTTACCTTCAAACTCCTGAAATACACGCTCAGGAAACAAACTGGCTTTGGCTTTTTGCTCCAGACTTTGTTGTTTATTAAAAGCCTGTTGTACTTTTAATGCGTTTTTATACTGCTCAGGCAATTCCAGTGCAACGGCCTGTGGCTGACGTTGTGGGAAACCTGAAATAGCGCTACGGCTGTTACGGAATAAAATCCGGCCTGTGCCATGACGATCCAGCAATTGATTTAATAACTGTTGCTTCGCCTGCGCAAGGTCATCATCACTGCTGTCTGTCTGTTGCAAAGTAGCCAGCGCTGCTTTGCTCTCGCTTTCGGCTAACAGTGTTGTTAAAGCTTGAGCTGAGGCTGATGTTAATGGGGTTTGATCCAGCACAGCAGCCGCTAAATCGGCGATTTGTTTGTAGCTTTGCTCTTCTGCAATAAAAGCCTGATAGTCGTGAAAACGGTTTGGGTCTAATAAACGTAAGCGGGCAAAATGGCTTTGATGGCCCAGTTGATCAGGGGTTGCGGTCAGCAGTATTAAACCTGCAGTGCCTTCTGCCAGCTCTTCAATGCGTTGGTATTCAGTACTGGCTGCTTCTTCGCTCCAGTGCAAATGGTGAGCTTCATCTACGACCAATAAATCCCAGTCAGCATCCACAGCTTTTTGGTGATGACTGCGTTTTTTCACCAGAAACTCAAGGCTGGTTAAAACCAGCTGTTCGGTTTCAAACGGATTACCGCCATCCAGTGAGGATTCAATACAACGTTCGTCATCAAAAATAGAAAACTTCAGGTTAAAGCGGCGTAGCATCTCCACCAGCCACTGATGCTGTAACGATTCAGGCACGACCACCAGCACTCGTTTAGCTAAACCAGCCAGTACCTGTTGGTGAATAATTAAACCTGCTTCGATGGTTTTACCCAAACCTACTTCATCGGCCAGCAATACGCGTGGGGCGTGACGTTTTGCCACTTCTTCCGCTATGTACAGCTGATGTGGGATCAGGCTCATCCGGCCGCCGACTAAACCTTGTAACGGGCTTTGTTGCTGCTGATGTAAATGTTGCCAACTCTGATAACGCAAAGGGAAGGTTTCAAAACGATCGACCTGACCTGCAAACATACGGTCTTGTGGCTGACTGAAACTTATAAAATGATCAAGAAACAACTCACGCAACGCCACGGTTTCATGGGTATCAGTGCGGGTGCCATGATAAATAAAACAGTCGTTTTTGCTTTCAACTTCGCTGATGACTAAAGAAAAACCTTCGGCACTTTTGACTGTATCGCCCGGGTTGAACTGAACACGGGTCAGCGGCGCTTCCAAAATGGAGTACAGACGGTTTTCACCACTGGCCGGAAACAGCAAAGTCAGCATCCTGCCTTCCTGCCCAATCACAGTACCCAAACCTAAATCCGACTCACTGTCGCTGATCCAACGTTGACCCAAAGCAAATTTTATCATCTTGTCCTCACTGCAGAAAATGGCGCGCCATGGTACAGCGAAATGCCTGATACCGCATCAGCTGTCATGACGTATTTTTTTCCATAGATTAAAAATCGTCATCTATTGGTCATACAGGCAGTGCATTTTTGCTCTAAGCTTAGATCAAATGAATAAAAGCACTGACATCTTCCTTGTCACTGAACCAAAACATCAGGGAGCCAGTCAGAGTCGAAGTAAGGATTGTTGTATTTTTGCCATGAACTTTCATGGTTTTTATTGTCGCTAAGGAGCTGCTTATGGCGCGAAGAAGAGCTAAAGATAAAAAAATATACGTTCTGGACACCAACATTCTACTGCATGAACCTTTCGCCTTCTTAAACTTTCAGGAACACGACGTTGTCATCCCGATGACAGTGCTCGAAGAGTTAGACCATATCAAAGACAAACACAAAGACGTCAGCCGTGAAGCCCGTATTGCGATTCGTGCGCTGGAGGATGTACTCAAAGACGCTTCACCAGAGGAGATGTTGCAGGGGGTGGCTTTACCAAGCCCTATCGAAGAAAAAAATGCCGGTCATTTATTTATTATCAACGACCACCATATCAGCGACCAAATTCCGGGATTACCTGGTGGTGAAAACGATCATTTAATTATTAATACAGCTTTGTTTTTACAGCGGGAAAAAGCACCGACCAAAGTGATACTGGTCACCAAAGATATCAATATGCGCCTTAAAGCCAAAGGAGCAGGGCTGAAGCTGGTAGAAGATTATCGTACCGACCAGTTGATTGATGATGTACGGTTTTTATACAAGGGTTATTACAAGTTTTCAGGCGATTTCTGGTCTGTCGTAAAAGACTGCCGCACTCACAACGAAGGCCGAGAAACCTACCATTTTGTGCCACGTTCCGTTTTACCTAATGCGTATATCAACGAATACCTGATTGACGAAGCTGAAACTTTTGCTGGCCGTGTGCTGGACATCAATGAGCAGGAAATCAAAATTCTTGATTTGGGTTTTGAACGTCTGATGCATAAACATGCCTGGGGTATTCACCCGAAAAATATTTATCAGGCCATGGCGCTAAATGCTTTGCTCGACCCGGATATGGATTTAGTTATTCTGACTGGTCCAGCAGGTTGTGGTAAAACCTTAATTGCTTTAGCTGCTGCGCTGGAGCTGGTGATTGAAAAGGGGATGTACGACAAAGTTATAGTCACCCGCAACACGCCAGAAATAGCGGAGTCTATTGGCTTTTTACCAGGCACCGAAGAAGAAAAAATGGCGCCATGGCTGGCGGCTATTACTGACTCGTTGGAAGTTCTGCATAAAACCGATGAACACCCGCATGCCAGCGTGCAGTACATTATGGACAAGGCCAATATTCAGTTTAAATCGGTCAACTTTATGCGTGGGCGCAGTATCCAGAACGCGATAGTGCTGCTGGATGAATGTCAGAATTTAAGTGCTGCACAGCTAAAAACCATCATCACCCGTTGTGGTGAGGGGACGAAGCTGATTTGTTCGGGTAACTTGTCGCAAATCGACAGCAACTACCTGACGGCCGTAACTTCTGGTTTAACTTACATAGTTGAACGGTTTAAAAACTTTGAAGGCAGTACCACCATCAATCTCAATGGGGTAGTACGTAGCAGGTTGGCATCTTTTGCTGAGGCTAATTTATAAGTGGAAACAAAAGCCCCGCAGTCAGCGGGGCTTTTATCTGTTATGCGGCTTTAAATTTGCGTCTGGTCAGAGCGACAGCCACTAATCCAAGCAGACTGAACCAGCCCACACTGCCACTGTCTTCCTCCACTATAATGACTTGTGGTTCATCATAAGAGAAATCTTCCAGTGGAAGTTCTGCTAATGCAGGTTCGTCAAAGCCTGAGATTTCCGCCAGTAAATCATTGTAGTCAGCATCATAGACACGGATCACCAGGTCGTAATAAGCAGGCGGTAAGCTATGCAGCAGTTCACTTTCTATCGCAAACCAGTCGTCTGCACTGGTGCCATAGAGCGTGAACACAGAACTGGTGTGAATAATGACTTCAGGGGCACCCGCACGTTTTAGTGCAAAATGTACGTATACAGGAACGGACTCGTAGTTAGTATCCGCATCAAAACGGACATACAAGCTGTGGAAAAAGCCGTTCTTATTTAAATCTGAATCAAATGAAATGTCGATGGTATCAAACCATACATTGTTTTCGACGCTTTGAATTAACGCACCACTGGCACGCAATGTTGTTTTAGCTTTAGCGGTTTTCGCCACTTCGGATTGCAACTTAAATGACTCTTTGGTGGATGCAATTTCTGCAGGCGCGGCCAGAGTGAAAAAGGGTACCATGCCAGAACTTATGGCAAATAAACTGACCAACCAAAATTTACGCATACACAGAGCCTCCTTAGCTTTGGTATCATTACAGGCTAATCGCCATGAATACTGGCTGAACTTCATTTTAAGTGAATAAATAATTTGAAACTGACTAAAAAACTCCAGATCACCGAAGCACAGCAGGCTATTGAGGCTTTGGTTGCGGCAGCACCACAGCTCAGCAAAGGCCGGCTGAAAGACGCGATGAACAAAGGTGCAGTGTTGTGGCGACGTGGCAAACAAAACAAAAGGTTACGCCGTGCTCAGGCTGATTTATTGCCAGGCGATAGCCTGGAGCTGAATTACGATGAGCAGTTATTGCAACGCAGCTGTGACCCCGCCGTTCTTATTCACGAAGCCCGTGGCTACAGCGTCTGGTTTAAACCGGCAGGTATGTTGTCGCAAGGCAATGAATGGGGTGATCATCTGTCTTTACTGCGGTTTGCAGAACTGCACTGGCAAGGGAAGCGTCAGGTATTTTTATTGCACAGGTTGGACCGTGAAGCCAGTGGCCTGGTGCTGATAGCTCACACTAAACAAGCTGCAGCTGCTTTTAGTCTGATGCTGCAGCAGCACAAAATCGATAAAGACTATCGTATTGAAGTCAAAGGCCAGCTGTCAGACGAGCTGATCACAAAAGCTGCCTTGAGCACGCCATTGGACGATAAAGCCTGCACGACGGAATTTGAACTGGAGTCTTACTCTGAGGAGCGACGTACCAGTATAGTCAGGGTAAAGTTGATCACCGGGCGTAAACATCAGATCCGCCGTCACTTTGCACAAGCAGGACACCCTGTGATGGGCGACCCTGCCTATGGTTCTGGCAATAAAAATGAACAAGGCTTGATGTTGCAAGCGGTAAAGCTGAAGTTTATTTGTCCTTTCCGCAAAACCGCTATGGAGTTTGAGTTACCAGCCAACCTGCTACAGATTCAAATCTGAGCCAGTTGTTGTTGTAATTTATCACTCAATGAAACGCCATTGACCTGAACCTTTAATATACCCAGGCTAATGGCGTTGAATAAATCCTGTCGTAAGTTATCTGTCTGCCAGGAACAGGGGCGGTTCTGTTGGCATTGATAGTTAAATGCCAATGCTCCGTTGAAGCCTTGCTGCTGCGCTAAAAACAGGCTGTACCAAAGCAGTTCACGTAATGCATCTAAATCCTGCTCACAAATACGTTTGGACAATAATGCATGCAAAGGTAACACCGCACTATGCACCAGGTAATCTGCCGGTATAGCGAGTAACAGTTGATGTTGCAGCTCAGCTGCCTGTTGTTCTGAGGCACAGTAAAGCCAAAACTCCTGCTCCTGTTCAACCCAAAACAGTGATTGATCCAAACCAGCCCTGAATAGTGTCAGGTCGGCCTTCGTATGCCGTATCCCTTTATTTAACAATGCAGGTGTTTGCTCCAGCACTATGACCAGCAACTGGCCTTGCATTTTAGCCTGATGATGGTGCAGTAATAATTCGGTAAAACTACGCCACTGTGATACCTGCATCAGGGAGCCGTAGCGGGATTTTTTCTGCTTACTGAGCAACAAAAGCAGCATAAAAACAGCAAGAGCTAACAAGGTTAACGTGATCAGTAACCATTGTTTCAGTTGGTTTTGCTGATCCAGATGCTGCTGTTGTTGTTTTTCTTGCTGCAGTTGTAATTCAAGACTGGTCTGCAGACTATCCAGTTGTATTTTGCTGGTGTCGTTCAATTGTGCAACTTCCAGCTGGTTGGCTGTTTTTTCCAGCTGATAGGCTCGTTGCCATTCCTGTTCAAGCGCCGCTAATTCTGCACTTAAGGCTAAATGTTTGCGTTTCAGATAAGCCGCCAGCTTGTCTGGTTCTGGTGCTGCCTCGTCCAGCATATTTTTTGCCGCACTATAGTTTTGTTTTTTGATAAATACAGTGGCCAGAAATAAAGCGGTTTCCGATTTGATCGATTGTGCTGACACCTGACTTGCTAACTGGTGAGCTTTAATCAGCAATTGTTCGGATTGATCCAGATCACCTTGTTCCAGTGCCAGCTCCGACAAGCTGACGTAAGCGGAGATCAGCATATAAGGATCCTCGCTATCCACAGCTAACTTCAGTGCTTTGTTATAGGTGTCTTTGGCTTTTTCCTGCTGTTTCAGCACCAGTTGGCTGTCACCAATATTAATCAGTGCATTTACCTGAGCGCTCAAGCTATCCAACTGCTGATAAAGCCGTGCTGCCTCTTCAAAATGTTGCAGCGCCAGTTCGTGTTGTTCCAGTTTTTGATAGGCCATACCCAGGCGCATGCTGATGGACGCTATGGCTTGTTGATCACCCATTTCGCTGGCAAGCGGTAAAGCTGCTCTAAAATGTTGATAGGCTTTGGTCAGATTGTTGTTGTTTAAATGCAAACGCCCCAACGTGATCATGGAGTCCAATTGACGCTGTTTATCTGCCGTTTGTGTAGCCAGAGTCAGGCTTTCAGTTGCTGCTTTCATCGCAAGTTCTGCATTGCCCAACTGATTGTACGCCTGAGCAAAACTTTCCAGAATATCCATCCGCAGATTGAGCGTGGCTGCACTATCCTCATCCGGCAAAATCGCCTGAGCCAGTTTTAGTTTTTCAATCGCCAATGCAGTATCGCGATAAAATACGCCATAAGTTAAAGCCTGCATCAATAAGATACGGCCAGCGAGTTCAGTATCTGGCTCTAAGGTCATGGCCTTATTGCTGAACTCCAGTGCAGCTTCTTTATTTCTCAGTGCATAATGACTGTAAGCCAACAAGAAATAGTCTTGTGCTGTTTTGGCCGGTTGTTTTAGCTGTGCGTCGAGTTGCCCTTGTGGATCCGCTTTGACTTGCTCCATTAATTGAGTCAAATCTGCGGCCTGAATAGCAAAAGTAAACAGCAACAAAAAAATGCAGAAAGCATGACGCATGCAATAGTTCTCCAAAAATAGACAACGCAGTGTAACTGAAAGAAAATCAGACAGCCAGATGAAAACGATGAGGTGCTTAGTGATTGAAAACACTAGTGATTTGTGGCTGAGGCAGTGGCTTTTGTATAGCCTGAAACTGCAGTTGTCCAACCAAAGCTTATGGAATGAACAATTAAGGCGATTAAGCCTGGTTCAGCCACCTCAGACATTGATTATTGGTATCAGTGGGGCACAGGGCAGCGGCAAAAGTAGCCTGGCTAAGTCATTGCAGCAGTTATGGGCGACACAAGGTGTGTTGTCTGATGTAGTGTCGCTGGATGATTATTACCTTGAGCCCGCGGAACGATTCAATAGAGCTCAGCTTTGGCATCCGCTTTTTGCTGAACGTGGAGTGCCTGGAACACATGACACAGCATTGTTGCTTTCACAATTACAGGCTTTCAGGCGCGGCGAAACTCAGGTCTGGCGTCGTTATGATAAAGGGTTGGATTGTATAGCTCAGCCTTCAGAGCAGACAAAGGCGCGTTTGTTGATCCTCGAAGGTTGGTGTCTGGGGCTGCAGCCTCTGGCAGACCAAGCTTTGCTTTCGAATTGCAATGTGTTGGAGCAGCAACAGGATCCTGATGCGATTTGGCGGCGCAAAGTAAATCAACAGCTTGGTGCTGATTATCAGCGCATTTGGCAGGCATCAGACCGCCTTATTTGGCTAAATGCGCCGGATTGGAAAGCAGTGTGTCGTTGGCGGGCCTGGCAGGAGCAGCCTTTACAGCAGCGGGGCTTGGGCAAAAGCCCTGCTGAACTTGAGCACTTTATGTTGTATTTCGAACGTTTAACTGGCGAGAGTTGGCGGCAATTACCTGACCGCGCAGATTTTATTCTGAACCTGGAGCAGGACCATAAGCTGCTGAGCCTTACACCTGACGAATAGGCTTTTGTGAGATAAAAGCCTGCAGATTTTCTGACAGTTGCAGTACCAGACGTTGCATGGCCTGACGACTGGCCCAGGCTACATGAGGTGTAATGATCAGGTTAGGCAGGGCAGGATCAAGCAGAGGATGATCAACAGCTGGTGGTTCAGTACTCAATACATCCAAAGCCGCACCAGCCAAAGTACCACTAGTTAAGGCTTCTGCCAGTGCGGTTTCATCAATCAGCCCACCTCTGGCTGTATTAATCAGCAGCGCAGTGGGTTTCATCCAGCTTAAGGTTTTTGCATTAATGAGTTTGGCTGTGCTGTCAGTGAGAGGGCAATGCAGCGACAACACATCCGCCTGACGCAGTGCGGTTTCGAAGGCGGTTCTGCCTGCGCGGGTTTCTGTGGCGTCAGGGCGTTCTGCAATCAGCACCTTCATACCAAAAGCTTCAGCCAGACGAGCCGTTGCCTGACCTAAATCACCATAACCAAGCAAAGCCATAGTTTTGCCTGCAAGCTCTTCTATAGGCTGCAAATGCAGGCAAAACTGTGGGCTTTGGCTCCACACGCCTTGCTGCACGGCCTGATGATAAGACTGAATATGGTTGGTCAGTTGCAGCAACAAGGCAAACACCTGCTGCGGAACCGCAGTACCTGCATACCCCTGCGCATTACAGACCACTATACCAGCGGCTTTAGCTGCTGCGATATCAACTATATTCACGCCAGTGGCTGCCACCAGAATACAGCGCAGCTCTGGCAAGGCTGCTATGGTTTTGGCATCCAGTGGCACTTTGTTGCTGATCAGCACTTGTGCACCGCTGGCGTGATTCAGTAGTTGCTCAGCAGAAGTTTGTGGATACAAGGTTAAATGGATATCAGCTAACTGCAATGGACTCAGATCGGTGTCAGCCATAGTGGCTGCATCAAGAAAAACGACTTGTGTTGTCATCAGCGATACACCACGTCTTTATACATAGGAGCTAACATCGCCAGAAATTCATTTTGTGCTTCGATAGCAACCTTCTGCTGCTGCATAGCTGTGATTAAATGATTCACCAGTGCGTCAAAGTGGGCTTGGGTAATTTGAAAACCTGTGTGGCTCTCCTGCATGGAGACTCCTGTGTATTTGCATGGGCCACCACTAAGTTCACAAAACTGCTCTATCAACAAACGGCGAAATCTTGGTATATCAGTGTCCTCAAAATGATGAACTATGCTCTGATCATGTTCGATGCCATACAAGACGCCATCAACAATTTTTTCTACGCCGGACTCACCACCTAAACGCTGATATAAGCTGGATTCCGGGCTATGCTGGCATGCCGTTAAGGCTAAGGTTGCGGCCAGCAAAATGTACTTCACCATGTGCCCTCCACTGAGACATAAAAGCCGGTTTGTTCTGTTAAACCTGCGATATCGCCTAAGTCGACATAACCCAGTACAACAGACGCATTTTTATTAATAAACCAGGCCGCGAATAAGTCGCGCCAGTGTTGCTCGTCGGCAAAACCAAGCTGATTCGGCTTTTGTTTAAATTCAGCGCCTACAGCCAGATTGTAATTCAGCAGTAATACAGCTGAGCTTTCAAACATCAGTTTGTGTCCAACACCTTCACCACCAAAACCTAACAAACCGGTTTGATGGGCATCAGTGGAGCGAACAGTGGCGTTCAGCAGCAGGTTACGTCCTGCTATCGCATCAAAAAACACTTTGCTGGCTGCGACATAAAGTTCATAGCCTGAATCATCACCAGCCCCTACAGCAGCGGGTAATGCAAAATCGCGATTTTTCTTAAACTGTGCGCCAACACTGATCTGCGGCATAGAGGTATACAATAACTCGCCCGCTACTTTGTATTTGATACCCAGAATGTCCTGACGTAGCTCGCCTCCTATAGTATCCAGAGCGAATTTTTGTCGGGTGTAGGACAGCTCCCACTGATTGTTAAAACTTGTGCCCACACCAAAACTGTCCAGCGTAAAATCGTCAACCCCAACTCTGCCAGAAAAGGTATTGACCGACCACTCGTCACTACTGCTGTAGCCGTTGATCGTAGCCCATGGCACTATGCCTCCGCCTGAGTTACCTTCGATGTTGGTAGCGCCTCCGGTAGCTATAACTTTTGAGCCTGCCATCAAACTGCCACTGGCCGTTAATAAACACAGGCCAATTAAGATGTTTTTCATTAACTTACTTCTTGTTCAAACCATTGTGGGCTGTTTTGTTCAAAGTTCTGCAGCCATTCGATGAAATGTTCTGCTGTTAAAGGTTTTGAGAAAAAATAACCTTGTATCTTGTCACACTTATACTGCTGCAGTTTTGCCAGGCCAGCCAAATTCTCCAGACCTTCGGCTGTGACTTTTAAGCCTAAACTATGGGCCAGTTGAGTGGTGGCACTGACAATCAGAGCGTCATCCTGATTGTGTTCAATGTCTTTGATAAAGGCTCTGTCAATTTTCACTTCGTGTACCGGCAGCTGTTTTAAGTAAGCTAAAGACGATTGGCCTGTGCCAAAGTCATCAATCGCCAGCTCAATTCCCATATCACGCAGTTGGGTTAATATCAGGATCACCTGTTTTGGATCCTGCATCACAGCGCCTTCTGTGACTTCCAGTGATAAAGCTGACGAAGGAAGGCTATACAGCTTTAGCAAGGCCGCAATATCTTCAGGCAAATCGGGATTGGTTAAATCATGAGCCGACAGATTTACTGCCACATTAATGGTTTTGCCTTGCTGGTGCCAAAGTGCCAGCTGTGCTGCCACAGTGTTAAGCATCCACTCTGTCACCAGAGCTATGTTACCTGCGTGTTCCGCTAATTTAATAAACTCATCCGGTGGCACAAAACCCAGTTCAGGATGCACCCAGCGGATTAAGGCTTCCGCTGAATGGCAGCATTGTTTACTCAACTCCACTTTAGGCTGGTAGACCACAAATAACTGGTTCTTTTGCAGAGCAGCAGGTAAGTCACGCAAAATAGTCAGTTCACGCTGATGGCTTTCGTCCTGACCTTGCTGATAAAACGCAACTAAACTCTGTTGCTGTTTGGCGTGGTTCAGTGCTATATCCAGGCGTCTTATTGCATCAGTGGCATGCACGCTGCCCGGAGCAATATTGTATGCACCAATGGAAACCTTCAGGCTTAATGGTGAATCAGCCAGTAAGTAGCCTGAATGCAGTTGCTGCTTTAATTGCTCCAGCTGGAGAGCGGAAAAATGTTGGTTATATAAAAGTAAAAATTCATCACCCCCTAAACGGGCGGCTAACAAAGGTGCCGGATGCAACTGATGTAAACGCTGCGCCATTTGCTGCAATAAAGAGTCACCATTCGCAAAACCCAGCGCATCGTTAATATGACGAAAGTTTTTGATATTCAGTAGCAACAGACCTACATCCTGTGACGGTAAGAGTTCTGCCAATTTGCGTTCAGCCGCTCCGCGGTTTTTGAGTCCTGTCAGCGAATCATGTTCGGCCTGAAACAACAGCTCTGCTTCCCGACTGCGTATATCCAACTGCATCTTATGTAATGTATTGCCCAAGACTCCAATCTCACCTTTGGCTGCAGGTAAATCTGCGGCTGTCAGACCCTGACCTATCTGGCTGGCGAAGTTGGATAATAAACGTAAAGGTTGAGTAATACTGCGGGCAATCACAAAAGCTAATAACAAAGCCAGCGTTAAACTTAAACCAAAAATGAGCAGTAGTTGCTGACGGATTTGCTGATAACTCTCCTGCCAGCGTGAACTTGGATAATGCAGTACTGCCCAGAGCAATTGTTGTTTATCCAGGGCTAAAGCCAGAGATAAAAATTGGTCTTCATTACTGCTAAAGGGCTGCTGTTGAGTGTCGGCAAGATTCGGCAGTAAAGGTAATAAGCTTTGCTGCGTTTCAGCGGGCAATGTGGAGTGCAGAGTTTGATTGCTTCGTTCACTATTGGTCGTGAAACTGACATCCAGATCGGTAATACCTTTGATTTGTTCAGCCAGTTGTTTATTTAAACTAAATCCCATACCTACCCAGGCTATGGTTTGGGGGGCTTTGACCGGCACCAACACCAATTGGTAAGAATTGCCTGCCAGTACCAGAATATCATTCACTGTGCCTGACTGATTGCCTTTGCTTTGTAAAAACACAGGTTTTACATCGTCATTATTCAAGTCTGCGCTGGTGCTGGCGAGCAGGTCACCGCCAGGGGATAATAACAACACCAAATCAGCATGCACTCTGCTGCCGTGATTTTCTAATACCGACAATATTGTCTCTTGCTCTGCAGTAGCGACGGCACGGCGAAACCCAAAGTCGCTGGCCAGAATACTGACAGAATTCGTTAACTGAGTGGCTCTATTGTCCAGAGCCTGCAAAAAAACGTTGGCCGCAACCTTCAGTACTTGTTGTGCTTGCTGTTCACTGTCTTTTTTCATCGTATTTAAAGTAGCAAGGCCGCTGGCCAGGGCCAGAATGGTCAACAGACTAATAAGTGAAACGACCAACCGACTACGTAATGAATCGAACATTTGACCTCGTTGTGGCAGCAGCTTGTGAATACTGTCATAGTAGACAAAGAAAAATATGAGTGTAATCAAACCACTCACTCAAACAGCATAATTGAAAATGAAAGGTCTGGATATGTCTGCTGAAACCTTAGCAATAAGTCAGTGCGCACTCAACTCTAAAGCGTTAGATCCAAAGAAAAACCTGATTATTCAAATTCATATTTCTCATATATACCCAAAGTAATTGGAGTTGCAGGGAGGCGACAAGAGCCTGAGACCCCAGGAGCATAGTAGTCCTATGTGACTGGGGCGAGAGCACGTAGTCAACAAAGCTGCAGCTTCAAGTACGAAGGGTATGGAAAAGTATAACAGAGGGATTGTGCATGAATGCAAAGTGGGCACTGTTGTTTTTTGTAATCTTGTTCAGTGATGTTTTGTATGCAGCAGAGCCTATGACTCAGGAGCAGCAGCCTTGTGCCAGAGTTAAAGACCGTCCTTGTATTGCGTTAGTTTTGGGCGGCGGCGGAGCTCGTGGTGGTGCGCATCTTGGCGTGATCCGCCAGTTAGAGCAACAAGGTATACCGATTGATTTAATAGTGGGCACCAGTATTGGTGCTTTTATTGGTGGTTTGTATGCAACCGGCCATAGCCCTGACGACATTCAAACTATTCTTGATCATTTGGAGTGGAGTACAGGCTTTCGTGACAAAGTTCACCGGGACGAAATGCCGGTGCGACGTAAACAGCAGCAGGATGATTATCCGATCCGACTGGGCCTGGGTTTAGACAGTTCAGGCATAAAAATCCCCAAAGGCGTGTTATTAGGCCAGGCGATGGCTGAGTTGATTCTGGAGGCTTATGGCGCACAGTTAAATCACAGCCACTTTGATCAATTACCCATCCCGTTTCGTGCCGTTGCTGCTGACTTAACCAACAGAGAAACTGTGGTGATGAGCCAGGGCAGTCTGTTGCAAGCCGTACAGGCTTCTATGTCTATTCCCGGTGTTGTCAGGCCTATGGAACTGAATGGCCGGGTATTGGTCGATGGTGGAGTGGCTAATAATTTGCCTGTCAGTATTGCCAAAGACTTAGGCGCTGATCGGATTATTGCGGTGGCGATTGACGCGCCTTTGTTAAATAAAGAGCAGCTAGATTCGGCTTTTGCGGTCACTGATCAACTCACTAATTTTTTAGTCCGGCAGGTGGTGGATCAGCAAATTGCTCTGTTAGGACCTGATGATCTGTTGCTTAGCCCGAATGTGGCGCAGATAGGGACTCTGGATTTTGATAAGTTACCGGCATCTATTGAAGCGGGTCGCGTCAGCGCAGAGCAACAAAGCAAAGCATTGGCCAGCTTCGCTTATCCAAAGCAGTATCCTGATTGGCTGGCCGCACACAGAGCAAAGCAAGAGCCGACAGTCAGAGTGGACCATATTGAGCTGGATAACCAAAGTTTATTATCTGACGAGGTACTGTTGCACAGGCTGGCGCTAAAAGAAGGCAAAAGTTATGACAGTAAAAAGCTCAAAGAAGGTCTGCGTCAGGTTTACGGTGTCGACACGCTTGAGCGTGTGTCATTGCAGTTAGAGCAAAATAAACAAGACGAAGATACGCGTTTAAAAGTGCGGGCTGTAGAGAAAAGCTGGGGGCCGGGTTATTTAAATTTCCGTTTTACTATGGAAGACGATTTTCGCAATAACAGATATTACCAATTGGCTGCCTCTTATACCTACAGCAACATCACACAACTTGGCGCGGAGTTGCATAATGAACTTGCGCTGGGCACGGATAAGCTGCTTAGTTCAGAGTTGTATTGGCCTGCTTATACACCTGCTACTTTTGTCAGCGCTCAGGTTCAGAGAGAAAATACGGTGCTGGTATTGGAGGACACCGACGGCTTATCTTTAGGTGATTTATCCAATACAGAAACCTCCCTGACGGCAAAAGTGGGCTGGAATTTATCCGATCATGCCAGACTGAGCTCTGGTTGGGCCGATAAGGATGGTTATTTCCGCATACCTGGTTCTGGAATTGGCGATTTAGGCTTTGATCGGTTGAGGTATCAGCGTGAGGGGCCATTATTGGACTTTGTTTGGGACAGATTGGACAACCCAGCCTTTCCAAGCCGGGGTTTTCGTATACGCGCCAACTGGCAATGGTTAGATGATACAGCGCTGGGGCAGACTCATCGTAGTCGTAGCAACGCTGTTGAAGTCCAGGCAGCCCGTAGCTTTTTTGAACGTCATATATTGAGAGCTCGCTGGCGTCTTGAAGATTATACGCCCGGAGATCCGGATGTTGCGGTTGAGCAATTCTCATTGGGTGGTTTATTAAATTTATCTGGTTATCCAAAAAACTATCTGTTTGGCAGCGAAATTAAGTTTGGCAGTCTGGTGTATTTGTACAAAATGAGTGAAAACAGATTTAGTGTGATTAACTCCCCCTTTTATCTGGGAGCTTCAATAGAGAGAGGTCAGGTGCACGGCAACATGATCAGGGTTGAAAGCCTGGCCAATGAGACAGACTGGATCTGGGCCAGTAGTCTGTTTGCGGGTTGGGATAGTCCTTTTGGCCCTGTGTATCTGGGATATGGTTGGGCTGAAGACGATCTCAGTGGTAAGGCCTATCAGTATTATCTGTCCATTGGACAAAGTTTTTAATCAGGGGGCGAATGATGAAAAGCTGGAGTAGCTGGTTATTGCTGTTGTGTGCTTTGTCTGCTCAGGCGAATGAGTTTCCTGCAGAGTTACGGGTTGGTCTAAGCCAGAACGCTGCACCGCAAAAGCAAGGTAATACCATTCATTTTGAAGCAGAATTATTCCGTCAGCTATTGAGTGAGCTCGGGTATAAGGCTGAGTTTGTTGCTGCGCCTCATGCCAGGCTGACACGCATGTTACAAAACAAAGAGCTGGATATGGCGGCCAGGCAAGGTGGAGAACCTGTTGCAGGGCTGTTTTACAGCCAGCCTTACCTTGAGTTTCATAATTTGGTATTTGCCTTGTCTGATTTCCCGGATCAGTTGCACAGTGTGCAGGATATGAGTCGCTACTCTGTTGCCAGCTTTCAGAATGCGACTAAAATTCTCGGCGCTGAATTTACTCAGGCAATGAAAAAATCGCCTTCATTCCGTGAAGTGGTGGATCACAATCAAGCTGTTGAAATGTTGCAAAAACAACGTACTCAGTTGCTGGTGCTAGACAAGGTCACTTTTTATCGACGCTGGAGTGAAAAGAGTTTGCCGGCACATAAAGTGCGTTCTTTTGATCTATTTCCAAAAGCTCAGCACCGTATTGGTTTTACCGATCTGAAGTTACAACAGCAGGTGAGTCAGCTGCTGCAAAAGTGGCAGGACTCTGGCCGGGTTGCGCAACTGCAAAAACAAACCCGGCAGTTAAATCAGTCACTGAATTAACTTTCTTCTTCTTTCAGTTTTTTCGCGCCTTCTTTAATCAGCTGCTCTTTTTGTTTTTGTAACATTTCCAACTGAGCTTTATCCGCGTCCGTCAGCTCGCCTTTTTTATTGGCAAGGGCTTCAATTTTTTCTTCTATTTCTTCCAGCTTTTTCCTGTCAACACCCAACTTGGCATCCAGCACTTGCTGCATCAATGTTGCCAAACGGTCTGGCTCTTTTAACTGGTCCGTTGTTTCTTTGTTTTGTTCAGCCCTGTCCTCCGATTTGGACATAGAACTGTTATTGTTTTTCGCTAAATGCTGATAGGTCAGGTCCGGCTCTTGTTGGCCGCTGGATAAACTGACTTTGTCTGCATAAGGATCATCAATAAAGCCTCTGTCTTTGTCAAAAGATGGAGGTTTAAATAGCTGGCCATCCAGTCCAAGGGAGGCGGTGACACCAGAAATATTGAACATATTAATCTCCTGAGCTTTATGCAGTGGTCATGTACCTGACCTGTTGCTTAAAGAGGAGCAAATTTGGTGCCAACCTTATTTCGCTTAAAAACGCAGCAAAATGCCAAAAGAACGGCAAGAGTGCGGCAAAAGCCGGCCGTTTTTTACATCTTTTTACATAAAAGTTGCCGCTTTACATCTGGTGGGTTACGACAGCTGACTACAACTAAACTGACGTTGGTACTGACGCGGACTGATCCCCAGTTGTTTCTGAAATTGCTGGCGCAAGTTTAAGGATGAACCAAAACCTGTCAGGTCACTAATTTGTTCTATTGAATGCTGACCTTGTTCCAGATAGTGCTGTACCAGTTGCAACCTCTGCTGTAGCAGCCACTGTAGCGGGCTGACCCCGGTACTGGCTTTAAAATGCCGGTCAAAGCTTCGTCTGGACATACCCGCTTTATCGGCCAGTTGTTCAATAGCTAAAGGTTTATTTAGATTTAATAATGCCCAATCCATAGTGGCACTGAGTAAATTGGTTTTTTTCTGCAAAGGCAATGCGACAAACTGGGCTTGTCCACCTTCACGGTGAGCGGAAATAACAGCTCTTTTGGCGACCTGATTGGCAATTTCAAAGCCAAAATCCCGCCGGATAACTGCTAAGCCTAAATCCAATGCTGCTGCACTGCCTGCTGAGCAGCCAATCTGACCATCGAAACAATACAGAACATTTTGCTGATAACGACTGTCCGGATAACGCCGTTGAAACTCATCAGCATAACGCCAATGTGTAGTGGCAGCTTTACCTCTGAGTACCCCAAGTTCTGCCAGTAAAAAGGCTCCTGAGCAAAAGGAAATAAGCCTCACCCCACGTTGATACGCGGCCAACAGTTGTGCTCGCAGCTCTTCCGGTGGTTCTGGCTCTGATACAGACCAGTTAGGGATCAGGATAGTATCGTAAGGTGTTAAATCCTGAACCTGTGGCACCAGTAATTGCAGGCCACCTGTTGCCGTTAAAGGCCCTGGATGAAAACTGATCAGATCGGTCTGATACCAGTCCGGGTATTCTGGCCGGCTTAAGGCAAATAACTCTGAGGCACAACCCAGCTCAAAGGTTGCCACAGTGGGGCCTAATAAAATGGCTATTTTATGCATGCGATTGCTCCGGGTGTTACCGACTGTCAGTATTGGCTTAATACTAATATATTGTGTCTTTTAAGCCAATGGTGAAGGGGGTAGAAGCAAAGTACAGTGCTGCTGAGTTTTATTAACATCATGCTACAGCACATTCAGACAGGAGCAGACTTATGTCATCTATGGTATCCAGGCCTTCAGCGGCGGGCTCAGAACAAGCTATTGCACACTTTAGTTCTTTATTGCAGTTTGAAACCGATTGCTGGGATCTGCATCATGCTATCAGCAATAAACGGCAGGATTTTGTGCTACTGGATGTGCGGGGAGAGGCTGCTTATGCAAAAGGCCATTTGCCTGAAGCGATACTTTTTCCTCACAGCAGAATTTCAGCAGAGAGTCTGGCGCTTTATCCGCTTGATACCTTATTTGTGGTGTATTGCGCCGGGCCTCATTGTAACGGAGCTGATAAAGCGGCACTGAAACTGGCTCAGTTACAAAGGCCTGTGAAGAAGATGATAGGTGGAGTGACAGGTTGGCTGGATGAAGGTTTTGAGTTAGTGCGCTAAAGTGAGGACCAGTACAACAAATGGCAGATCACAACCACTGTAGTCAGGTGATTTCTTAATCTGCTGTAGGCGGGGGAGTAAGTTAACCGACTCCCTTGCCTGATTTCAAACAACCTCAGGGCAACAAAAGCTGCAGCAAGAACCAGAAGTTGCTGCGGCGGTACAAGCAAGCTACTAAACCAGCCTATCAATGCAAAACTCACCACCCATACAGGGAGAAAACGTTCAGACTGCTGATATAAAACAGGCCAGAGTACTCCTGCCATAAACGCCAGAATAATCTGGCTGTAGCTTTGAAATGCCGAGTATGGTGGGGTGAAAGTGAGAAGCTCTGGCCATAGTTGTAAAATAGTCAGGCCAATAAAAGGTAGTAAACCGGCATAACCTAAAAGCTGGATCAGGCGCATAACATGACATCATCAGGAGTAATGACAGACTATACGTAGCGGATGAGATTATGGATGAAAAAAAAGAGGGAGAACCACAAGGGTTTCCCTCATAAAAATCCAGGACAATCCAGAGAGTTAAAGCAACACATTGACAGGGTTCGCACTTAACTGATGCTCATTATCCGGTCGTTGCGTGGCATATTTATGACAAGTTGATAAAGCTTTCGAGACACTTGCCAAGCCTGTTGCTTTGAGGTTGACTGTGGGTTGGCAGGAATCGGGTCACTTTGGGAGCAAAGGATGTTAAAAAAATACCTGCAGCAAATCCGTCAGGGTAAGCCTGTGCATTACGGTCGTATGCTGGAGTTGTTGCCGCCGCTGTTTTATCAGAAAAAGTCCGAGATGTTTAAAGTGCGGCAGTTGGGCTCGGGCCGCTGGCAGGTCAGTATTTTATCTGAAGTTTTGTTTAGCCAGCTTGAGCAGCAGGCGCTGCAGCCAGCCTCACGCAAAGAGGCGGCTCAGATTGGTGATTCGCATCAGGTCAATACCTCTTTTGGTTACCAACTGGTGTATCACGAGTTATGCCAGAACCGGCAACCTGAAGTCGTGGTGTTGGATGGCACCGATAAATTCCAGAGTTATCAGGCGAAACCTACCTTGTTGCTGATTGAAAATGAAGAATGTTTTTTCCGTTATCCGGAGCTCTTGCCAGTCTGTGGTCAGATGCTGGCGCTGGATTTTTCTTTGCACAACACTGACATTGGTTTCGCTTCGGGTAGTAAAGCCAGTTCAGCTTTGCTGATGCCTTTTTACCAGCAATACCAGCACATTTATTGCGCTTTTGATTTCGATGCGGCAGCGTTGGAGCTGTTTGATTTATTAAAGCAGCGCTTGGGTGACAAACTCAAGTTTGTTACACCGGCAGATTTCAGTCCCTGGCAGGCGTTGTTCAACAACAAACCCAAACACCCTAATCAGTTGGCAAAAGCTCTGGAACTAGCAGAGAAGCACCACTTTTATGGTTTGTTGGATGCGTTGCAGCAAAAAGGCTGCTTTTTGGAGCAAGAGGTGCTGTTAGAGAAATAACAGCTTTAGTGGTGATATCCCAACTAAGCAACTACAGTGTTCAGCAGAGCAAAGGTCCGGTTAAATTTGCTTTAAATCAATACGCTGTGTCTGTTATTGGGTTGTGGGGCTACTAGGTATAACTACTAAGGGGAAATCTGACTATGTATAAAAATCTGTTGGTTGTTTTTGTAGTGATGATGTTTAGCTCGTTGGCCCAAGCCGCGGGTGCTTTAGCTATTGATGAAAATCAGGGCGATCAATATGGTTTTGCCTATGACTATGCTTCAATTTCAGAAGCCTCAGAGAGAGCTTTATCAGAGTGTGGTGGAAATTGCAGTGTAGTGCAGGTATTTGAATCGGGTTGTGCGGCTTATGCTGCTGACCAGACCGCAGGCAGTACCATTTATGGTTGGGCAACCAGCAGTGACGGTGGCGATGCTCAATCTCAGGCGTTGCAGTACTGTTCAAGTTATGGCGGCAGTCAGTGTATGGTGCGCAGCTGGGGCTGCAATTCTCAGTAAATGATGGGCTGGACTAGCGCCAGACATGACAGGTCTTGTTACTGTTTGGCGTAATTTAAAGAATTTAGTTTTAGTGTCTCTATTTATTCATCTTGCCACTCTATAGTGATGTTTTGCTTAAAAAGGTTCAAAACATGCTTGTCAGAGTTTGCTTATTATCTGTGTTGTGGTTGTGTTGCGATGCACAAGCCGCATCACCTTTGAAATTAAATCAATTGCAGTGGATAGGCTCACACAACAGCTATAAGCAGGCCTTGCCTGATGGAGCTAGCAGCTATATGCAGCAACAAGGCCAGGATACTTCGTCATTGCAGTATCAGCATTTGCCTTTGCAGCAGCAGTTGGAGTTGGGTTTACGTCATCTGGAGCTGGATGTCCTGGCGGATCCTGAAGGAGGTATGTATCTCCAACCAGCAGCCGAACAATGGTTGGGCAAGTCCTTGTTATCAGAGGAATACAAAACCAAGTTACGGCAACCCGGCTTTAAAGCCTTTCATATACCGGATTTGGATTTCGCCTCCCATTGCCCATTATTTCAGGATTGTCTGCGCCAATTACTTACATGGTCAAAACAACACAAAAATCATTTACCTGTGATCATTTTACTGAATGTCAAAGAAAGCGGCGTAGTAGGTGGGATTCAGCCCCGAATTCTGACGGTGGAAGATTATGCCCGCTTGGATCAGGAAATTCGTGCTGTATTACCGGAAGATAAATTACTGACACCTGATTTTGTCCGAAAACCTGGCTTTAGCTTACAGCAAACAATAGTCACCCAAGGTTGGCCAAGTGTCGCTTCGTCCCGCGGTCGTTTTGTATTCTTGTTTGATGGCCAGCCAGAACAATTGGAGCTGTATCGCAAGCAACATCCATCTTTAGCAGGGCGGGTGATGTTTGGTAATTACCCACCAGCCAGCGAAGAAGCTGCCATGGTGCTGCAAAATCAGCCAGAGCAGCAGTTTGATACCATAGCTAAACTGGTGCAATTGGGTTACATAGTGCGCACCCGCAGTGATGAATTTCATCCAACAGCCTATTCCATTTCGCGACGTGACAAGGCTTTACAAAGTGCTGCTCAGATTATCTCCACTGACTTTTATCCACAGGCACCACAACAAACACCTGATGGCAAAGCGGTGCAATTTCCGGATCACAGCCTTTGGCGTTGTCATCCCCAATTAAGTTATGCCAACTGTGTGATTTCAGAATAACGGATCTGCAGTCTGGTAAGCAAAAGTGTGGTTGATGTGTTTTTCAGTGCTGCTGCGGACAGGGCTATCTTTGCTGATTGGTGCAAAGATAGCCTCAAAGCGGATGGCTTTCTATTCTTGAGTGTACTCAGTGACTTCGTAATATTCCTGTTGCAGGATGTTTTTACGACAGATATGGATTTTAAGGTTGGAGCTTCTCATCCGCTCTATACCGCAATGCATATTCTGAACATCTACGCCGTACTTACTTTTCAGCTCCTGATAGATAGGCTCTAGTGAGGCCAATTGCGCTTCGGTCAGATTTGAAGTGACCTGCTTATAAGATTTTTCCCAGTCTTTATTACGCTGTTCCAGTGACAAGCGCATCCATGACAAACCTTCTTCCACATTCACCGGAAGTCCGCCTTCACCAGAGATCATCATCATACCTAGCAGGTATTGAGGATGTTTTTCACCATAGTAGGCAAAACGCTTTAGCTCAGGTAACGCTTCTTCAAAACGCTGGGTCCGGATTTTAAGCATCAGGTTGTCATAATCTGTCGAATACAGGTAGGAGCGTATTCTGGTTTTTTTCCCTTCTTCAGCTGCAGATACAGCAGGTACCACTAATGCTGCGAAGAGCATTGAGATCAGTAATGTTTTCATCTTTCAGTCCATCCATTGATTTAAATTAAGCTGATAATAGCAAGAGAACTGAGGCAGTGTAGTTGATATTTGTAACATTAAGTTTCAAATAAGTAACATCAATTATGTTTTTAATGAGTTGAAAAACAAGTGGTTAGTCTTTTTTTTTGATGTTTTTGTACTGAGATGTTGATACATCTGTATCAAAGTAGAGTCTGTCTTGCCGGGGCAGTGAAGACGATGGGCGGCATCAGGCGGGGTTTCAAATGAATGGGTAAATAGGCAAGCTGTATATTGAGATTGAGCGAGCAGACGAGCACGGCCTGAATGAGAGATTCAGGCCGTTATTCGTAGCATAAAAGCAGTGCTTGTTATTATTTCTGCTGGTGCAGTTGCGCTCTTAAAGCTTGCAGTTCCTGCTTGATATCGGCCAGTTGCTGATGCATTAGCTGCTGTTCTGCCTGCTCTGCTTTTTTATCTTCAGCACGTTCTGCAGCATGCTCCTGATCGGTAAAGGTTTGCATGGTGTTGACGATAATGGCGATAAAAAGGTTCAGCATGGTAAAAGTGGCAATCAGGATAAAAGGCACAAAAAAGGCCCAGGCAAAAGGGAACTGTTCCATCACAGGGCGGGAAATGCCCATAGACCAGCTTTCCAGCGTCATCACCTGAAACAAGGTATAAAACGAGGCGCCAATAGAACCAAACCATTCAGGAAAAGCACTGCCGAACAACTTAGTAGCGATCACAGCAAAAACGTAATAAATCAGCAGCAACACCATAGCGATAGAGCCTAAACCAGGTAAAGATCCCAGCAGTGCTGAAACCACCCGGCGCATTGAAGGCACGATCGACAATAAACGCAACACCCGCAGTACCCGTAAAGCCCGTAGCACCGAAAACTGTCCTGTGGCTGGCATTAGAGCTATACCAACAACCGCAAAATCAAACAAACTCCATGGATCTTTAAAAAAGCTGACACGATAGGCAAAAATCCGCAGCAGCAGTTCCAGCACAAAAACCGACAGTAATATCTTGTCGGCAAGCAGGATCACAACACCAAAGTCTTGCATCAGCGTGGCTGAGGTTTCCAGCCCTAGCAGAATGGCGTTGATTAAAATAAGCACTAAGATGCCGTTGCTAAACCAGTTTTTCTCTACCAGTTGTTGCACTTTGTGTTGCAGCTGTTGTTTCATTTTTCCCTCTGAATATTCAAAAATATGCCGCATTGTATCTGCCGCTTTGTGACTTTGATAGCGGGTGTTCAGGCCAAGATCTGTGTTGTCAAAATAATGTCCCTACTACTGGCTTATATCTTGCTTTGCTGTTGGCAAGGACTAAAGGACGCATTTTATGAAACTGGATAACAGCAATCTTTTTGAAACATTAAGCCAAATCCGCTCTGGTCAGTATTCGGCTATATATGCGGCTGCTGCGAAGAAGGAATCTCCATCTGTGACTGATCCTGCAGATAAACCTGTGGACAATGGCACAGGGCAAGTGGGCGACGGCAAGACCTTGACCTTTGATACTATGAGCCGCAAGCAATTATCCGACTGGCTGACTAAGGGGCTGGAAAGCGGTAAAATTCCGGCAGATCAGGAGCAGGCGTTTCGGGTCTTGTTGTATTCAGGCAAAACAGAAAGTTCTGGTGACGAAGCCAACTCAGACACAACGGCTATCAATTTTATGGAAAAAGCTCAGGACGCGATAAAGAGTGCTGCGCAGCGCAATGATAAAAGCTCAGTGCAGTTTTGGGCCAATGCGATGGCAACTATGAATCAATTTCAGGGTAAAGCAGCATAAGGCAGTGGATACTGCCTTATCAAAATTGTTACTCAAAGGGTGACAATAAAGTGCGCAGAGCAGGGCGTAACGCCAGTAATATCGTATCTTTTTGCAGTTCAGGATACAAAGTCCGGCGTATCGCCAAACCTCCTATCATGGCAAAAATAACATTGATACGGGCATCCAGTTCTTTGTCTGTTGAATCCTTCACCAGACTTCGCTCGCCTGTTAACAGGCGCCGCATCCGCGCTCTGGCATGGGTATCGGATTGTTGCATCAAAAATGCCATTTTCTGATTGCGGGCCGCTTCTGCCAGCATTTCCAGCTCTAATGCATTTTTTTCTTTGTCAGTGTGACGTTCAACACCATGTTCGGCACCGTCCAGCATAATAGTCAGCAGATCGCCCGGATCGTCTTCAAATTGCTGAAATATAGAAAACATTTCCTCCATATCCCGCTGAATAATAGCTTCGATAATGGCTTCTTTGCTGTCGAAATAGTTGTAAATATGGCCTGCGCTCATCCCTGCAGTTTTTGAGATCTCAGCCATACCAGCACCATGGTAACCTTTGCGGCGGAAACAATCCGCTGCCGCTGTCAGTACCTGATTTCTCCGCGCTTCTGCTAACGCCGGATCTGTATGTCTTTTTGCTGTTTTTTCTGTCATGGGGAACTCCAACACCGGGTCTTTCGACCCGGTGATCACGCATTAATCGGCTGACGTGTTACTGTTCTGCCAGCCACCGCCGAGCACTTTATACAAACTAATCTGGCTGGCAAGTAAAGCTTGCTGACCGCTGATTAATTGTTGTTGTGCGCTGTACCAGGAACGCTGAGCGTCCAGTACCTGCAGATAACTGTCAGCACCTTGTTTAAAGCGTGCTTCGGATAACAGAAAGCTTTGCTGATTACTGTTAGCCAGATCCTGCTTAGCCTGCAACTGCGCCGCATAACCTTCACGATCCGCTAAGCCATCAGACACTTCGCGAAAGGCTTGCTGGATTTTTTGCTGATAAGTCACCAGTGCGACTTGCTGCTGTGCTTCGGCCACCTCTAAATTGGCTTGAGTACGACCCATATTAAAGATAGGCAGGTTGATGGATGGAATAAAACTCCAGCTGCCTGAGCCACCTTTAAACAGATTATCCAGTTCAGCCGAGGCTGAGCCCGCATTGGCCGTTAAGCTGATGCTGGGGAAAAAAGCCGCTTTGGCTATGCCTATATTGGCGTTGGCGGCCAATAAGTCATGTTCTGCCGCTTTTAAATCTGGTCGTTGTTGCAATAAATCAGAAGGTAAACCCGCTGGTAATTCAGGTAACTGCAGCAGTTTGCTTAGCGGTTGATCTGGCAGTAGATCGTCTGATACTTGTGATCCAGTTAACAGATCCAAGGCATTTTTATCCCGTTGCAGCAGACGCTGATAGCGGGCTATATCCACTTTGGCTGTCGCTACAGTACTTTTAACTTGCTGCAGTGTTAAAGCTGAAGCAGCACCTAAGTTGTAGCTCTGCTCGGTCAGTTCCAGCGTTTTTTGCTGGCTGTGCAAGGTATGAGCTGCCAGTTCCAGCAACTGCTGATCGGCCGCATAAGTGAGCCAGGCATTGGCGAGCTCGGCCACCAGACTTATCTGGCTGCTTAATTGCGCCTGCTCTGTTGAATACAGCTGCTGCAAGGCTTGTTCTGACTGATTGCGCACTTTGCCCCAGAAATCCAGCTCGTACGAGGTGATACCCACAGTCGCGCTGTACTGCTGATTGATTTGCGCATTGCCAGTGCCGGTTAAGTCGGCCGGTAAACGCTGGCGTGTGCCTGACGCATTTAAATCCAAAGACGGATACAAGGCCGAGTCTTCAATCTGATACAAAGCTCGGACCCGCTGCACATTCAGTGCAGCGATTTGTAAGTCTTTGTTGTTCGCAAGGCTGAGCTCTATCAGCTGTTGCAGCTTAGGGTTACTGAAAAACTGTTGCCAATGCAGCTCTGCCGCTTTGGTGCCAGAACCTTGTGCAGCTGATGCGTAAGCATCAGGTACAGGCAGTTCAATAGCTTGTTGTTCTGGCGCCAGTTGACAGGCACTTAATACCAAAACGGCCAGAGTGCTTAAACTTAATGTTTTTAATTTCATTCTGCTTTCTCCTGTGCTGCTATATGTTTGCCAGGGAATACACGGCGAACCAGCACAAAAAACATCGGCACAAAGATCACGGCCAGAATAGACGAAGCTAAAGTACCGCCTATCACTGAAATGCCCAGAGCATTCTGAGCTCCTGAACCTGCACTGGAGGCTATAGCCAGCGGCAATACGCCACAAATAAAGGCCATGGACGTCATTAAGATAGGGCGCAGACGCAAACGCACTGCTTCAATGGCTGCTTCCACTAAACCTAAGCCCTGTTCCATGCGATGGATAGCAAACTCCACGATCAAAATGGCGTTTTTAGAGGCTAAACCTATGGTGGTTAATAAACCCACCTGCAGATAGATGTCGTTTGACAGGTTGGCAACAAGAGCAGCCAGGGCAGCACCAAATACACCCAGTGGTACTATCATCATGACAGCTGCAGGTACAGACCAGCTTTCGTACAAGGCTGCTAAACACAGGAACACCACCAGCAGAGATAAGGCGTAGAGTAAAGGTGCCTGACCACCACTTAAACGCTCCTCGTAAGAGATACCTGTCCACTCATAAGCAAAACCCGGTGGTAACTGTTTGGCCAGTTTTTCCATTTCATCCATAGCCTGACCAGTACTGTAACCAGGCGCTGCAGCGCCCTGAATTTCCATAGAGGAGAAGCCGTTGTAACGCTCCAGGCGAGGAGAGCCGTAGGTCCAGTGTGAGCTGGCAAAGGCTGAGAATGGCACCATCTCACCCTGACTATTGCGCACATACCATTTGGTTAAGTCCTCTGGCACCATACGGCTGTCCGGAGTACCTTGCAGATAAACTTTTTTCACCCGGCCGCGGTCAATAAAATCATTAACGTAACTGCTACCCCAGGCTGTAGCCAGCGTACTGTTGATATCGGCCTGGCTGACGCTTAAAGCTTCAGCTTTGGCTAAGTCGATGTCCAGTTTCAGCTCAGGCATATCTTCCTGACCATTTGGACGCACACCAGCTAGTACCGGGCTTTGAGCGGCCATCCCCAATAATTGGTTACGGGCAGCCAGTAACTGGTCGTGACCTAAGCCAGCTCTGTCCTGTAAATGCAGGTTAAAGCCGTTGGCCGTACCCAGCTCTACCACTGCTGGTGGCGGGAAGGCGAACACAAAAGCTTCTTTGATGGTGGAGAAATAGCCCATGGCTTTGCCTGCTACTGCTCCTACAGATAAGTCGTCACGCTGACGCTCATCCCAGTGTTTTAAGTTTACAAAACCTAAAGCTGCATTTTGGCCTGAACCTGCAAAACTAAAGCCAGTGACGGTGAAAATAGATTTCACGGCTTCACCTTGTTCTTGCAGGAAATGGTGTTCCATTTTCTCTACAACTTTCAGGGTTTGTTCTGTGGTTGAACCTGCTGGCAGCACCACCTGGTTAAACAAAATACCCTGATCTTCGTCTGGTAAAAAGGCTGAAGGCAACTGACTGAAAATAAATACCATACCGCCAACAATCAATGCATAACCCAACAAGTAGCGTTTGCTTTGCTTGATCATACGACCGACAAAACTCTGTGCGCCTTGATTGGTTTTATCAAAACCACGGTTAAAGCCAGAGAAAAACTTACCTAAGACAGAGCTGTCATCATGCACATGGCTTGGCTTTAATAAAGTGGCACATAAAGCTGGTGTCAAAATTAAAGCCACCAGTACCGACAGAGCCATAGCTGAGACCAGAGTGATAGAGAACTGGCGGTAAATCACGCCGGTAGAGCCACCAAAAAACGCCATAGGCACAAACACAGCTGACAGCACCATGGCGATACCAACCAGCGCACCTTTGATTTCGTCCATCGATTTACGGGTAGCTTCCAGTGGCGACAAACCTTCTTCGGTCATCACCCTCTCGACGTTTTCGACCACTACTATAGCGTCATCCACCAGTAGACCTATGGCCAGCACCATTGCAAACATGGTCAGGGTATTAATGGAGTAACCAAAAGCCGATAAAATAGCAAAGGTACCCAGCAAAACCACAGGCACAGCTATGGTAGGAATTAAAGTGGCGCGGAAATTTTGCAGGAACAGATACATTACAAAAAATACCAGCACTACAGCTTCAATTAAGGTGCTGACTACTTTTTCAATAGATAAAGAAACAAAAGGTGTAGTGTCGTAAGGCACCACAGACTTTAAGCCTGCAGGAAAAAAGGGTTCCAGGTCGGCCAAGGCTTTTTTCACGCCTGCCGCTGTTTCCAACGCATTGGCACCACTGGCCAGTTTGACACCTAAACCAGAAGCAGGTTTGCCGTTAAAACGGGCTACAACACCGTAGTTTTCACCACCCAGCTCAACTTTAGCTACATCAGCTAAGCGCACTACTGAACCGTCACTGTTGGTTTTCACCAGAATCTGACGGAACTGCTCCGGCGTTTGCAGACGGCTTTGGGCAGTGACTGTCGCATTCAGTTGCTGGCCTTCAATAGCGGGCATACCACCTAACTGACCTGCAGACACCTGAGCATTCTGTGCACTAATAGCTGCACTGATATCGGCAGTCGTCAGCTTATAATTTTGCAGTTTTGCCGGGTCTAACCAGATACGCATAGCGTACTGAGAACCAAACAGCTGTACTTCACCTACACCATTAACACGCGAAATAATGTCCTGCACGTTTGATGCGACATAATCACCTATGTCGATGTTGCTCATGCTGCCGTCTTCAGACACAAAACCTGCGACTAACAGGAAGTTACGTGCTGATTTAGCTACAGAGACACCCTGACGCTGAACTTCCTGCGGTAACAGAGGAGTGGCAAGCGCCAGTTTGTTCTGCACCTGAACCTGAGCTATATCCGGGTTGGTATCGGCACTGAAAGTTAAGGTTAAAGTCACAGAACCATTGGATTCAGAAGTGGATGACATATACATCAGGCCATCCAGACCTTTCATTTTCTGCTCTATAACCTGGGTGACTGTATCTTCCAGAGTACGGGCAGAAGCACCAGGATAGCTGGCGCTGACGCTGATAGCAGGTGGTGCTATCGATGGATATTGTGCTATTGGCAAAGTGTTGATGGCTAATATACCTGCCAGCATCACCACTATGGCCAACACCCAGGCAAAAATCGGCCTGTCGATAAAAAATCGTGACATCAGGATTCTCCGTTGGCTTTACTGTGAGTTGGCTTGAGCAGCTGCATCGGTCGGAACAGCCTGCACTGGTGCACCAGGACGTATTTTCTGTAAGCCTTCAATAATCAGTTGATCACCGGCATTTAAGCCGCTGCTGACCAGCCAGTCTGAACCTATAGTGCGGTCGGCTTGTAAAATACGGGCTTCTACTTTGCCTTCTTTACCAATCACCATGGCTGTAGCTTCACCTTTGCTGTTACGGCTGATACCACGTTGTGGTGCCAGAATAGCGTTGGCTTTTATCCCTTCAACGACTTCAGCCCGCACATACATACCTGGTAGCAGTAACTTTTCAGGGTTAGGAAATTGTGCTCTTAAGGTGACAGAACCAGTGCCCGGATCCACAGTCACTTCCGAAAATTGCAAAGTACCTTTGTGTGGATAAACAGAGCCGTCTTCCATTTTCAGCTCAACGACGGTTTGAATGGCAGCATCAGAACCTAAAGCACCGGATGCCAGCGCTTTTTTCAGTTGTAGTAACTCGTTGCTCGACTGCGTCAGGTCGACATAAATTGGATCCAACTGGGTCACAGTCGCTAAAGCTGTCGTTTGATTGGCGCTGACTAAAGCACCTGCTGTCACTGCAGACTTACTGATCTGGCCGCTGATAGGAGATAAAACTTTGCTGTAGTTCAGATTAATCTGGGCTGTTTTCAGCTGAGCCTGAGCTGTCAGTAAATCGGCCTGAGCTTGTTTATAGCTGGCGTCCGCTTCATCAAACTCCTGCTGACTGACAGCTTTAATTTTTAACAATTCGGTATAGCGGCTGGCTTTAGATTTGCTGCTGGCAATGCTGGCCTGAGCGCGGGCAACCGCTGCTTTAGCGCTTGAAAGCTGTGCGTCAAAACTGGCAGGGTCGATTTGATACAAAGCCTGACCTGCTTTTACTTCACCACCTTCGGTAAATAAACGTTGCAGCACTATGCCGTCGACCTGAGGGCGGATTTCGGCAATTTGTGAGGCGGCAACACGGCCTGGTAATTCTTTGGTCAGGGTAACGGCCTGACTTTTCAGTGTGACTACACCCACAGGCATGGCCTGAGCCGCAGGAGCTGAGGCTTGTTGAGCCTGGCCACAACCGGCCAAAGCAACAGAGCCCGCCAGGGCAGATAGGGCAAAAAATACAATGCGGGAACGCTGCATGTTTAAAATCTCCATTTAGAGTGAACGTTCATTCTAAGTTAATTGGTTGGATTTTTCCAGCTTGATTTGTCGCCGTTTTATGGGCTTTGGTCGTTATCGGAACTACAAAGAGGCAGTGACTGACCTTGTTTCAGATCAAAGCAGGTAAAAAGCCGATGCTTTAAACTGCTGCCACCTTTGACGGGATAACAGAGAAAAGTTCAATGCAGGTGTTATGGTCAGCTGAGTTAATACAGAAGTATTCGGTGAATGGTCCCCGTTATACATCGTACCCAACGGCTTTATCTTTACAGCCTGATTTTCCTTCATCTGCTGTACAGGCGGCTTTGGCCAATTCAGCTTCAGAGCTGTGTTTGTACCTGCATATCCCGTTTTGCCAACAGCTGTGTTATTACTGCGGCTGTAACAAAATAGTGACCCGCCATAGTGAAAAAGCAGATGTGTATCTACAAAGCCTGGCCAGGGAAATGGCGCTGTATCAGCCGTTACTTTCAGATAAAACCATTTCTCAGCTGCATTTAGGTGGCGGTACTCCTACTTTTTTAACACAAGATCAGTTATCCAGGCTTATGCAGTTACTCAGACAACATTTTGTATTTAAAGCCGATGCTGAACTTTCGATAGAAATAGACCCACGCAGTTGTAGTCTGGAAAAGCTGGCTCATTTACGCCAACTGGGTTTTAGCCGGGTTAGTTTTGGTGTGCAGGACTTTGACGAGCAAGTGCAAATCACCATTAACAGAGTGCAAAGCGAAGAGCTGGTTCAGGCTTTGGTGCTGGAAGCCAGGCGTTTAGGATTTAGCTCTATTAATCTGGATTTGGTGTACGGCTTACCTTACCAAAGACCGGAGCGATTTTTACAGACGCTGCAAAGCGTCCTGCAGCTTGATCCTGACCGAGTGTCGTTATTCAGTTATGCCCATATGCCCACCCGTTTTGCCGCCCAGCGCAAAATTCCTACCCAAAGCCTGCCGCAGGCTGAAGATAAGCTGGCTTTGTTGCAACTGGCTATCAAAGAGTTCAGTGAAGCTGGCTATCAATGTATTGGTATGGATCATTTCGCCAAAACCACAGACTCTTTAGCCATAGCCCAGCAACAAGGTAAATTACAGCGTAATTTTCAGGGCTACACCACAGCAGGGCAAGACGCTCTGATTGGCTTGGGTGTGTCGTCTATTAGTCAGGTCAATGGTGTGATCTGGCAAAACCAAAAAGAACTGCAAGATTATCAGCAACAGCTTTCTGCCGGACAATTGCCACTGGAGCGGGGTTTTAGTTTAAGTCAGGATGATAAAATCCGCGCCGCATTAATCAGCCAACTGATTTGCCATTTTGAATTAGATATTCCGGCCTTTTGCCAGCGCTTTGCTATACAGGATTTCTGGCGTTATTTCGCCGATGCCTTACCTAAGCTCGACCCATTGATTTCCGATAGTTTAGTAGTCTGTTCTGACACTTTGATTCAGGTCACTCCCTTAGGTCGGTTATTGGTGCGTTTGGTTTGTGCCAGTTTTGACCGTTACCTGCATCAGGCCAATAGCTTGAGTTATTCCAAAGTGGTTTGATCCAACGCAAAACTCAGATAAAAGCAGGCGCTATGATGCGCCTGTTCCATTTTAACGATTATTTTAATGTCCTGTGGATTTCCCAATGAATGCTCCTGAACTTTTATCCCCTGCCGGCAGTTTAAAAGCTATGCGTATGGCTTTTGCTTATGGCGCTGATGCTGTGTATGCCGGTCAGCCGCGTTTTAGTTTGCGGGTGCGCAATAACGAATTTGATCTTGAAACTCTGGCCATTGGTATTAAGGAAGCTCATCAGCAGGGCAAAAAGTTTTATCTGGTGGTTAATATTGCGCCACATAACAGTAAGTTACAGCGTTTTGTTGAAGATATGACGCCTGCGATAGAGTTGGGGCCTGATGCACTTATTGTGTCTGACCCCGGTGTGGTATTTTTATTACGCCAACATTTCCCTCAAATGCCGCTGCATTTGTCGGTGCAGGCCAACACAGTCAATTGGGCCGCTGTATTGTTTTGGCAACAACAAGGCATAGAAAGGGTGATTTTATCCCGCGAGCTGGCGCTGGAAGAAATAGCGAAAATCCGCGAAAAAGTGCCACAGATGGAGCTGGAAGTCTTTGTGCACGGTGCTTTGTGCATGGCCTATTCAGGCCGTTGCTTATTGTCTGGCTATATCAATAAACGCGATCCGAATCAGGGCGCCTGCACCAATGCCTGTCGCTGGTCTTATCAAAGCCATGAAGCACAAGCCGATGAAGTAGGGCAATACAAGCCTGTTATTTCGCCATTAGCTCCACCTGTGTTGGTGGAAGAACAAGGGAGGCCCGGCGAGCTGATGTTGCTGGATGAAGACGAGCATGGCAGTTATATCTTTAACTCTAAAGATTTACGCGCGGTACAGCATGTGCCGGCTTTGACTGCTATGGGCGTGCATTCACTGAAAATAGAAGGCCGTACCAAGTCACCTTATTATGTGGCCCGCACAGCGCATGTCTATCGTAAAGCCATAGATGATGCGATGGCGGGCAAAAGTTTTGATTTTGATTTGCTACAGCAACTGAACGGTATGGCGAACCGCGGTTTTACCGAAGGCTTTTTGCGCCGTCATGTGCCAACTGATTTGCAAAATTACCAGACCAGCCATAGCGAAGGTGAGCAGTTACTGGTGGGGGAATTCAGCGGTGAGCTGAATGCTGATGGTCAGGCTATGTTGCAGGTAAAAAACCGTTTTAGCTTTGACGATCAACTGCTGTTGATGACACCACAAGGCATCACAGAGATAGAGTCTGTCTTCTATGCAGCAGATGGTCAACAACTGCTGGTTGCACCTGGTTCTGGTTATCAGGTCTGGTTTAAATTGCCTGCAGGTGTAAGTCCGCACTATGGCTTTTTGCTGAAGCAACAGAAGGTTCAGGCTAAAGCATCTTGTAGGGAGACTTTATGTCAGTGTGGATAGAAGCTATATGTATTAACTGTGATCTATGTGTGCCGGAGTGCCCGAATACTGCCATTTATCGTGGCGAGAGCCATTATCAAGCGGATGCGGACTTATGCACTGAATGTGTAGGTTTTTATAACCAGCCAGCCTGTATAGAAGTTTGTCCGCTGGATTGTATCAAGTACCTTCCGGCCCAGTCTGGACCTGCGGCAATTTAATTTATTGATCTGTACTTCTTTTTCTGTTTTTCTCACTAAACTATTGAAACATAGCCACAAGCACTAAAACGCAGCTGGCTGATTTCAGATGATTTACAGTTGATCGACAGGATGAAGTGAATGACAGACCCTTTTATGCGAGCCGCGATAGAACAAGCCAAAAAAAGTTTAGCCGAAGGTGGTATTCCAATAGGTTCAGTGCTGGTGATTGATGGAGAAATTGTAGGGCGGGGCCACAATCAGCGGGTACAAAAGGGCAGTTGTGTGCTGCATGCGGAAATGGATTGTCTGGAAAACGCCGGTCGTTTAACGGCAAAAGATTACAAACGGGCTGTGTTGTATTCCACCTTATCCCCTTGTGATATGTGCAGCGGCACTGTGTTGCTTTATGGCATTCCTAAAGTCGTAGTGGGTGAAAACCGTACTTTTCAGGGACCTGAAGGTTATGTCAAAAGCCGTGGGGTTGAACTTATCGTTCAGGACAATGCTGAATGTGTGCAACTGATGCAGGACTTTATTGCCACTAAACCAGAGTTATGGAATGAAGATATAGGGGAATAACGTGAAGTTATGGCTCGTTCTGTTACATGGATTGTTGGTCACTGTCCCGGCATCAGCGGATGCATTCTCGTGGGGAAGTAGCAGCTCAGGTTGGCTGTTGTTGGCCGCGGCTGCGCTTTTTATTATTCCTGCCACTTTGGCTTTCCTTCTCTTTATATTCCGGGTCAACCGTAAACTCAAAGCTATTGTAATTACAGGTCAGCGCGCTGCCATGATGCAACAAAACCGCAGTCGGGTTCTTGCGATGATAGTTGAGCAGGCACCATTAGTACAGGTGTTGGATGCTTTGGTTGAAGGAGCAGAGCAAATGGATCCGTCGGCCAGTTGCACTGTGTTGTTACTGGATGATCAGGGGCTTTTACATGTAGCTTCAGCTCCGCATTTACCGGATGAATACAACGCAGCTATTGACGGTTTAGCCTCGGGTTATGGCGTGGGTTCCTGTGGTACAGCAGCTTTTTTGGGGCAGCGGGTCATAGTGGAAGATGTGCGTGTGCATCCGTATTGGCAACCTTATCAGGCTTTAGTTGATTTAGCGGGTATCCGCTCTTGCTGGTCTGAACCTATTAAAAACCGTCAGGGTAAAGTGTTGGGTACTTTTGCGATTTATCATAAAGAGGTGACAGTGCCGTCGGATCAGGACATTCAACTGATTAGTGAAAGTGCGGCCTTAGCGGAAATTGTGATTGAACGTAGCCACGCAATAGAAGCATTAAAACGCAGTGAAGAAAGACACCGTTTATTGGCTGATCATGCGACTGATGTTATATGGACTATGGATTTAAATGGTCATTTTACCTATATCAGCCCTTCAGCGCAGAAGCTGACAGGTTTTACTGTAGCAGAGCTGATGCAGCAACAGATGCTGCAACTGGTGACGCCAGACTCTTATGCACAGGTGAAACTACAAATGAAGAAGGCTGCCAAAGCCTTACAGGAAGGTGAAGCCTATCCGGATTATGTCGGTGAAGTAGAGCAGGTATGCAAAGACGGCCGCCGGGTCTGGAGTGAAGTAAAAATTTCCGGTATGTATGATGCTGAAGGGGCATTTGTCGGCATTTTGGGGGTTAGCCGGGATCTAACAGAACGACGAAAAATTGAAGAACGTATGCGTTATATGGCGCAGCACGATACCTTAACAGGTTTACCTAACCGCACGTTGTTTTCTGACCGCTTACAAAAGGCATTGCAATACGCAGTGCGGCATAAAAAAGCCTTGGCCTTGATGTTGTTGGATTTAAACAAATTTAAACCTGTGAATGACACTCATGGCCACGCAGTGGGAGATTTGTTATTACAGCAGGTGGCAGAGCGTTTACAGCATGCAATCCGCTCATCTGATACGGTAGCCCGGATCGGCGGCGATGAGTTTATTATCCTGTTGCCTGCTGTGGATGAATTCCATCACGCCGCCTTGGTCGCAGAAAAAATTCAGCATTCTATCGCCTTACCTTTTGATATTCATGGCCTGGAAATCCAGATCAGCTGCAGTATTGGAGTGGCTTGTTTTCCAGAGGATGGTGAAACCGATTTAGTGCTGAGTAAAGTGGCCGATCAGCGCATGTACCAGCAGAAGGCTGAATTGGCTATTCAATTAGAAACTGCGACAGATTTTTTTCCTGTGGTGGAATAAATCCGGGAGCTGAATCGTTACCTCTGTGTCAATGGTGACAACAGAGGTAATCAATATGAACACAATCCGCTTTTCTTCTTTATCAGCAGCAGTGGTTTTAGCATCTTTGTCTGGTCTTTGTATGGCACAGGCCGAAATGACAGTCACAGCTGCAGCACAAAACACTGCAGCCACTGTAACCTTGCAACAGCAACAACCAAATTCGATGGCCTCATCCTCAGGCGCTACGTCTTTGGGTATTCTCTCTGCCAGTTCAACTTCCGCTGAAACAAATAATCAGGTAACTACCAATTCAGACGGCGCTGAACAAAGTGAAGCGCAGCTGACATCTGCGGCTTTGTCACAAAGTACAAGCATAGCTCAGCAAAGCTCCACGGCCGTAAACGCTTTGTTGCCTCAACCTGCTGTAACAATACCAGAGCTTCCGTCCGCAGGCTCAGTTGTGCCAGCAGAGCTTCCGGCATTACCTGGTTTGGTCAATGATTCTGCCCGGGCTGCAGTTAGTCAAACCACAAATGCTCTGGTTCAGCAGCAAATAAATACTGAACTGACAAAAGCTGTGGATGACACCATCAAAGCTGAAGTAGTGAATTCTGTGCAATCGAGCCTGAACAGTGTGTTAACTCTGGGTTTATAAAACAGTCAGGCCAGCGTTCTGCTGGCCTTTTTCTGGAGTATTATCATGAGAACACTGCATTATATTTTGTGTCTGCAACTAGTCAGCCTGTTTGGAAGTGTCCGGGCAGAAGCGCTTGAGCCATCAGAGCAGACCAAAGTCACTGGCTATATGAGTTATGGTCAGAGCTACAATTCAAACCTTAAAACCGCTGAGCTGGACAATGCGTCAGGTCGTTCAGCTTCAGGGCAGGAACTGGAAGCTCAGTTGGCTCTGCACTGGACTCCGGCCCAGCAGTGGACCTTGGATCTTGGCTACAGGCACCAACAAAACAGCTGGCAAGATAATTCAGACTTTAATACTAGTTTAGGTTTATGGTCTGCAGATCTGAGTTATCAGGCAAAGTGGCTGACACTTGGCAGCAGTTACCACAAAGCAGATGCCAGCTTAGCCAGCGAGGATTTGCTTAGTCTGGATCAATACAGCCTGTATATGGCTAAACTCTGGCTGCAGCGTTATTACCTGCGGCTGAGTCTGACCCAGACCGATAAAGATTTTACTGTACTTGATGACAGAGATGCCAAACTACAACAACTGCGCAGTGATTTCTTTGCATTCAGCACCGATCAGCAGGGTTTTATGCAGCTTGGTCTGGCTTATCAGGACGAACAGACTGAGTCTGAATTGTTTGATTTTCGGGGGCCTCTGATACAACTGAAAGCGTCACAGCAGTGGCGTTGGTTTGAGCAGGATCACAAGGTTCAGTTCGGCTGGCAGTGGCAACACAAAGACTATCAGATTGCTGCTGACGCTGAAAAACGGCAGGATCGGATCCAAAGCTGGCTGATGAACTGGCAATGGCAATTGAATAACTATCTGGCGCTGACAGCCCAGCTGGAGCATCAGAATTCCGCGTCCAGCTTACCCAGTGCAGATTACTCTCAAAATCTGGCTGGTATGGCATTGCGCTTATCTTTTTAATGGGAGCCAGGGCGAAGCAGGCCAAAACCATAAACGGTGTCTTTGCCCGGTTCGCCTAAATCCACAGCCTGTTGCCGTAATTGGGCTCTGAGTTGAGCTGTAGTTACACCTGATGCCAACTGACAGGCGGCAATAGCTGCAACCACAGGTGAAGCCAATGAAGTACCTGTTTCCAAACCAAAGCCAGCGCCGGCTTTGGCCACGGTGACAGCGACTCCGGGCGCGGCGAACTCAATATAATCCCCTTGATTGGCCCAGCGATAAATATGTTGCTGTTGATCAACAGCTGTGACGGCAATCACCTCTTTATATGCTGCCGGATACAAAGGCGCTGCGGCAGGACCTGCATTACCAGCCGCTGCAACCAATACAATACTTTTCTGTGCTAATGCGCTGATGGCGTGTTGCAACAAGGGATGAGCCGGGCCTGTAAGGCTTAGATTAATCAGTTGCACTTGCTCTGAGGCTAACCAATTCAGCGCTTCCAATAAATGGACCAAAGTAGCACCTTGCTGATAAGCGTTCTGCTGATAAAACACCGCTGCGCTAAATAGCTGCGCCTTGGGTAACAAAGGCTTAAGCCCCGGTCCCTGTCCTGTAAGTAATGAGGCTACAGCCGTACCATGCTGATTGTCTTGTGCCAGATCGGGCGGTAAGAAATTTTTACTGATTAAGGCTTCAGGATGAGCAAAGGCTGGATGTTGTCGATCAACAGCGGAATCCACCATACCTACTTTTACGGCACTTTGACAGAGGCTGTCAGAAGCGGAAACTTTGCTGGCGCCATTGGTTTTGCCTTGTTGTGGATTGTAAATAGTATTGCTGAAAACCTGTGCTTGTATATCTGCTGGTAAGGATTGCAGCAGCTCAGGTTTAGTTCCTGAACCTGCTGGCAGCTGGATCCGGTATAAAAATAAGCCTAATTCCGGGTAACGCTTTTGGTCGACTAAATAACTGTGCAACTGAGTCTGTTGTTGCCATTGCTGCGAACTTAACATCAGTAACCATTGACCTTCGACGACTCTGACTCCGTGCTCCAGTTCAATTTCACGCCAGAGCAGTTGGTTTTGCTGATTCACTACTGGCAGGTTGGCTGGCAACTGCATGACTGGATCCAGGTTAAGTCTCAAGCGCTGGCGCAATCTGTCAGTGGCAAGCTTATCCTGAAGTAGTTGTTGTCTGGTTTGATGTAACAACTGCTGTTCTAAAGTTGTCAGACGATCGGTTACGGGCAAACCAAGAGGCTGTTCCAGCCTGTCGGTCAACGGGTTTGAAGGCAAAAGCTGAGCTTGTGACTCCAGTGCCAACAAGGACAGCAGTACAAAGGTCAGTTTATTTTTCATGATGATCTCTTTGGTTACAAAAAACTATGTACCATAAAAACGTCTGAGCAGAAAAAAAATTCCATTGTGGTGGAATAAATCTGTCTGTTGCTTCGTCTCCTTTTTAACAGGGAGTATTACTGACGATGAAAACTGAATTAAAAACTTTATTGCCTCAGCTGAGACGTTTTGCGTTTTCGCTGACCGGTTCAGTTCAGGACGCTGATGACCTGGTGCAAAACACCATAGAGCGGTTACTGAATAGCCCGCCTGAACCCCATGTGACTTTATTGCACTGGTGTTTTCGGGTCTGTCGCAATGTTTGGATAGACGAATACCGTAGCCGTAAAGTGCGGCAGGCCGGATCTAATGAGCCTGAACTACAGGAAGCAAGTACAGATGGAGAAGCCACTATGCTGGCACAAATTCAGCTAACGCAGGTACAAAGCGCCATCAGCCAGTTACCGCAAGACCAACAAGAAGTCTTGAGTCTGGTGGCTGTGCAGGGATGTAGTTATGCCGAAGCGGCCCAAATCCTGGCTCTACCGGCCGGGACTATTATGAGTCGTCTTGCCAGAGCCCGCAGCGCTTTAGCTCAAAGCGTTCAGCTCGCAAAGGGGAGTTACGTTGTATGAAGATCACAGATGAAATGTTATCTGCATTTCTTGATTCTGAATTACCTGAACCACAAATGCAGCATATTCGTGAATTGTTGCTTCAGGACGAGCAATTAGCTGAACGTCTGGCGGCTTTGGCTGAAGTGGATCTGCTGCTCAGGCAGCAGGCAAGTCTGATAGATGGCACTCCGGTGCCACAGCAACTGATGGCGCTGCTGGATGAACCAGAACAAGGTTCGGTGATCCGGTTTCCGTTCTGGCGCCGGTTGGCACAGCCACGGCAGTGGCATAGCGCAGCTGCAGCTTGTATGGCTTTTGCTGCTGGTTATGCCATGGTGCTTTGGCAACAGCAGGACCCATGGTCTGAGATCAGCGTTGCACTGGAGACTCAGCCCGCAGGTGCCAGTTATCAGTTGGGAACAGATTCAACCTTAACCCCACATCTGACCTTTTTAGATCAACAAGGCAGGTACTGCCGGCAATATCAAATCAGCAGCACTACTGAACTCAGCCAGCAATTGGCTTGCCGTTCTGCAGAAGGCTGGCAGCTGGAAGCTATGATCAAGGCTGCAGCTACAGAGAGTCCGTTGTACCAGACGGCCAGTGGCACTGCGGTGCTGGACCCAGTGATTGACCAGATGATCTCAGGTCAGGTGTTAAGCCTTTCGGGTGAACAACAATTAATCCAGCAAGGCTGGTCGACAAAACACAAAGGAGAATGATCATGAAACTACTTCTTGCTGTTTTGTTGTTAAGTCTGACGGCGTGCAGCAGTGCGCCTGATTACCGCAGTGCATCGGCTGCGGGTTATGGTTACAGTGATACCGAGCTGGGTCCTAATTATCACAGGGTCCAGTTTAAACTCAGAGGTAAAAACAAAACCAAAGCTATGGATTATGCCCTGCAAAGGGCGGCCGAGCTAACTTTGAGTCAGGGTTACGATTGGTTTGATTTGGTGGAAAAAGAAACACTGGTAGACCGCAAGACCTATGAAGTGACAACCAGGCTCAGCACAGCCAACCATCATCGGCAGACGTCTTGTGGTTTACTCAGCTGCAGTAGTTATTACCAGCCTGACATGATGCCTGAGCCGGATACAGTAACGGATTACACCGAAGTGCGGATTGATATTCGTTTGGGCAAAGGTGTTAGTCCACAAGGGACCAGTATATTTCAGGCTGCTGAAGTGCTAAACAAGATGGAGCAATAACCAGCAGGGATTGCTGCTGGTTATTCTGATGCTAAAGCAGATTTATTTAGCTTTTTCCGGCCAGGTGGCAGGTAAAGATAAATCACCTGAAGCCACATCGTACACGTTCACTACGCATAACAGCGGGTTGTGCAGGTTGGCATTTACTTTCAGTGCAGCTGTCACACCGTCGTAGTTAAAATCAGTTGGGAAACCCACTTCTTTTAACGGCACACGGATAGTGACGGTATCTTTTTTCAGGTTGAAATCATAACCAGGAGAGTCGATATAAATTGGAGCGCCTGGCCAGGTTTTTGGCACTTTAGGAGTTTCACCTTTAGGGATATCCCGTACTTTTAAACCTTTAGGGCCACAGCTTTCATCTGGGGTTAACACTACCCAGTGTGAATGCCAGTCGTCGCCGTCGTTCGCCAGATTGCCATCGTTGTTTTCGTCATACAAAGGCGTGTCATCAAAGTCAGGGTGGGCTGTTAATGCCAGCGCCACTATGCCTTTTTTACCATCAAAACCAATGACTGAAGAATCCAGTGTGGTGGGCCAGACATAACTTAGTACGTCTGCTGTGGCAAATTTTCCGCCATTGCTGACTGGTTTTTCTGCACCTGCAGTGCCTGTAACCACCTGCTCAAACACCAGATGGGTACCGTCTTTAAATACCCGGGTGTGAACTAAGTCAAACGCAGCTTTAGTGGCTGACTTTTCTGCATGAATACCACCTGGGCCATGCGCGAATGCCTGGCTGGCGGCTAAAGCTATTAAAGAACTTAATAGTAATTTTTTCATCATTCACCTCAAGCTAAATCTGTGATGGCAGCGCCAAAGTTGATATGTAATACCTGGCCATCAATCACTAAGGCTGGTACTGACTGGACGCCTGCAGCTTTGGCTGTTGCGACTTCAGCACTCTGTTCACCTAAATGCACTACATTAATTTGGTATTTGTTCGGGTCAATCATGCTTAACAAGGCTTGCTCGGCGCTAATGCAAACAGGGCAACCAGCATGGTAAAAAGTAGCAATAGTTTTAGTGTTCATAGCTTTGTTTCCTTTAAAAGAGTCAGGTTAAGAATCTGTACTGCGCTGCACTGCATTGCGCTGTACTCTACATTATGTTTCGATTCGATACGTATTATTGTTTTGAATCGAAACAGTGTCAAGGCTATGTTTTAATAAAACTGTGGATTATTTATTAAGGTTTTGATTTTTATCGTTTTATTTTTTTGTTCTGTGCAGTTAAATGCCAGAAAACAAAAAAGCCACCTGGTCGGTGGCTTCTTTTTTAAAGGGGGGAAAGGCTCAAATAGCGCAGCTTCCGCCTTGCTGTAACCAAATTTCCTGTTGGGGGGCATTGGCATCCAATACCTCAATACGTTCTATCTGCAGCAGTGGAATTTCCACTTTTTGTCCGTCCTTATCCAGCAGCAGAAATTCTTCCTGTGCTGTACTTCGGGTGTCACGGGCAATACCCTGAATAGTGCTGCCATCCAGCTGATGGATCAGGACCGGGTATCGTCTCATACAGATAATTTCGACATGATCATGTAAATCGCAAGCAAGAATGGCCGGGTTCATCAGGGTGCTCCTTTGATCTTGGGTTAATTAAACACAGAGCCGCTTAGCAGCCCTGTAATTTCAGAATGTAATACCCCTGCACATTAATAGCTGAAATAACCGCTGGGGTGGCTATTTCGTTATGACAAAAATCACAGCTTTGTTGCTGTATGTCGTCACTGTTATAGCCTTGTTGTTGTAAAAACTGCTGTGCATAGAGTTTAGCCTTAGCTGCATGCTCTGGCGTCACCAACACATCAAAATGCAGGTAATGGCCATTGGTCGTTTTTACATGGGTGTCAAAAACCTGAACGTTCATAAAAAGCTCCTCACTCAACCTTAAATTAAGTATCGAATCGATACGTTATTAAAATAATAGTTTCGCTTCGATACAATGTCAAGCTATACTGTGCAGATAAAATACAGGTCTAGATCCAGATGCAAGTGCAGGTGTTAAAACTATGGCTTTAAGCTTTTTTGATTATGTCGAACGCATCAACAGTTTGCTGCGTAGCTGGCAGCGGGACGATGCCGAACTTTCTATGGTGCCCGCTGTGCAGCTTAGCGCTTTGCGTTATCTGAGTATTTGTAATCATTACTCAGATACTGTGATGGGCGTGACCGATTATCTGGGCCTGACTAAAGGCACAGTGTCTCAGTCGTTAAAAGCGCTGGAAGAGCGGCAGTGGATTTACAAAGAGCCGGATCTGCAGGACAAACGCATAGTGCATTTAAAACCAACAGCAGCAGGTTTAGCTGTGGTGCAACAGTTGGTGGCTGTGCAGGTGCTGCAACAGGCAGTGCAGCAGCTGGGGCCTGAACTGGAACAGCAACTGACAGGCGCTTTGCATCAGTTGTTGAGTCATGTGCAGCAGCAAGAGCAGCGCAAAAGTTTTGGCGTGTGCAAAAGCTGCCGTTTCCATCAGCAGCAGGACGGTTTGCCCTTTTGTGGTTTAACTCAGCAGCCTTTGCCGGTAACAAGTACAGAGCTGATTTGTCGTGAACATCAGGATACGGCATAGAGGAGAAAATAGATGAAGACGAAAAGTTGCGTGGTGATCCGGCATTTACAGTTTGAAGATCTCGGTAGTTTTGCTGAGCCATTAACGGCTGCTGGTTATCAGCTGCAGTATCTGGATGCGGCTATGGATGATTTAACTGCGGCGTATCAGGCGGATTTAACTGTCATTTTAGGTGGCCCGGTGGGCGTGTACGACACAGCTTTGTATCCGTTTTTACAGACTGAGCTGCTGATCGCCAAACAACGTTTGGCAGAACAGCGGCCCTTGTTAGGGGTTTGCCTCGGGTCGCAGCTAATAGCTGCAGCTGCTGGTGCTGCTGTCTATCCGGGCGCTTATGGCAAAGAAATTGGCTGGTCGCCTATTCAGTTTACTCAAGCGGCGCTGGACACTCAGCTTTTTGCGGTTGAGGACACGAATACAGAAATCCAGATGTTCCACTGGCATGGCGATACCTTTGATTTGCCTGCTGGTGCAGAGCTGTTGGCATCGAGTGAAGACTACAAACAAATTTACCATATAGGCTCGCAGGTACTGGCGTTTCAATGCCACCCTGAACTGGAAGGCCAGCGTATCGAACAATGGTTGCTTGGCCATGCCGCCGAATTAGCAGCCTGGCCTTTGGCAGATTTAGCGAAAATTCGCCAGGACACCAAAGCTTATGCCCCGGCTTTACGCCAGTTTAGCCAGCAATTACTTACGCGCTGGCTGGATCAGCTGTAAGCTAGCTTAGCTGCGCACCGTCTTTTCGACTTTAATACCTAAGCGTTTGGCGAGGCGGGCCAGATTGGCCCTGTCTAAATCGAGCTGCTTCGCCGCCAGACTCCAGTTGCCAGCTGTTTGGCTTAGGATTTGAATAATTTGCTGCTTCTGAAATTCTTCAGTGGCAGCTTTCAGGCTTAAGCCGTTGCTGTGGAGCATAGGCAAAGTTGCTGGCGAGTGGCTATCGGCTGAAACTCCTCGCTCTGCCAGCTCCAGATGCTGTGGTAACAGAGCAATAATATCCTGGGCTTTGGCTTCTTTTCTGGCTTTGAGCGCAGCGCGGCTAATCACATGTTCCAGCTCCCGCACATTACCAGGCCAGTTGTACTGCAACAACACAGACTGAGCTGCGGTGCTGAGTTTTAGCTGACGTATGCCCAATTTGCGGGCAGTCAATTCCAGAAAATAGCCGGCCAGCAGCAACACATCCTGTTGTCGCTCTTTGAGTGCAGGGACAGTAATGGGATAAACAGATAATCGATGATACAAGTCGGCGCGAAAATGACCTGCAGCCACTTCAGCAGCTAAATCTCTGTTGGTGGCCGCTATCACCCGCACATTCACCGTTTTTACTTCATCTTTGCCGACAGGCTGAATTTCGCCGCTTTGCAGCACCCGCAATAATTTGCTTTGTACGCTAAGTGGCAGTTCACCGACTTCATCGAGGAATATAGTGCCACCATCGGCCAATAAAAATTTACCAGGTCTTTCCCGCTCGGCACCGGTAAAAGCACCTTTGGCATGACCAAACAACTCAGATTCAGCCAGTGTTTCAGGCAAAGAAGCACAGTTTAAATGCACCAGTTGCTGTTTGGCTCTTCTGGATAACTGATGCAGAGTTCTGGCGACCAGCTCTTTACCTACGCCAGTCTGGCCCTGAATGAGCACTGTGTAATCTGAACCCGCGACCAGTTGAATATCACTTTTTAGCGCCAGCATCGCCTGGCTTTGACCTATCAGTTCGCCACCATCGCGGATCAGGGCTTCATGAGTCAGTTCTTCGACTAAATGTTGCGCCTGCAGCGCTTGTTGTTCGAGTTTTTTCAGCTGAATAGCTGTTTTTAAGGTGGCTGCCGACATAGCTGCAATCAAGTCTAAGGTCCGTTCAGCTATGGCAGAAAAAGCATCAGGTTTCAGGCTGTCCAGCGTCAGCACCCCTATCAGTTGGCCATCTGAATACAAAGGTAAACCCATACAGGAATGCACAGGCAAGTCACCGGCCTGCGCCAGTAACAAGCCATCGTAAGGATCAGCCAATTCAGTGTCGGATGGAAAACGCACCGGGCTGCTGCTTTGGCAAATGAGCGCAAGGCGAGGGTGATCCTTCAGAGCGAAACGACGGCCTAAGGTATCAGCTGTTAAGCCTTGGATCGCCAGCGGCATCAGCAGCTCCCCCTGATAAGAGAGCAGCACCACCGCATCGCAGTTAATGGCTTTACGCACAGAGCCCAGCAAGCGGTCAAAGCGATCTGTGGTGGTGATGCTGTTCGCCAGATCCAGCGCCACTTCCAGCAACAAGGTTGAGTTGAGTTCGGCCATTGCAGCTCCTGCTGACATTTGTTCTGCTTAAATTGTGTCACAAAGAATCTAGTTTGTCATTTTGACTCTTATTTATTGTGTCATTTTGACATGAATTTTGGTTGGTTAATTATTAAGTTATTGAAATTAAAGTTAAAAATAACTGGCATCAGAACTGCAATACATAAGGAAACCAAACCGGAATCCAATGATTCCACAGGAGCTTATGATGTTTCATGTTGCCCAATTTTTTAGTAATGAAAAACTGTCCGCCTCTGACAAGTTCGAAACTTTGTTACTGGCTGCCAATACTTTATTAGCTTTGTCTTTTAGCTTACTACTGGCGACTGTGGTTGTTTGTTATCCGCTCTCTTATATGTTTTCGTTTGAACTGCAACTGGCAGGTCACGTCACTATGATTTTCAGCGCGACTTTGGTGAAAATTGCCTATGTCTGCCGCTGCATAGCTCAGTACGAACTGCACAAAGAAGTGCGTTAAGCCATGAGCCAGCGTCCTCCTTTGATGAATATCCACTGGCCTGACGAAGTGCAAGAGGGCAAGCGAAAAGCTCTGTCCTCTTATCCTTTGTTTGCGTTGGCATTCAGGCCTTTTTTTCTGGCCGGTGCCTGTTGGGCTTTCGTGGCGATCAGCATTTGGGCCTTGTGGTTTAGCGGCTTGATGTTGTTTCAGTTTGGTTTTCTTGCAGCCCTGTGGCACGCCCATGAGATGTTATTTGGCTTTGGTGCTTTAGTTGCTGTGGGCTTTTTACTGACGGCAGCACAAAACTGGACAGGCTTGCCCAGTCTATCGGGCAAACCGCTGTTGTTATTAACCGGGCTTTGGCTGACTGCCCGTTTTTGCTTGTTATTCGCAGAATACACTCCACTGTTATGGCTTTTTATCGCCGCTCAACTGCTGTGGTGGGCTGGTGCTATTTACAGTTTAGCGAGCTTACTGATCAGAGCTAAAAGTAAAAATAACTATCTGTTTATTCCACTCTTGTCTGGGATGGCTTTGCTCAATACGGCTTTTATTTATGCAGCTGCGACTCAGCAGTTTGCCGCCGCTTCGCATTTAAGTCACAGCATGATCCTGCTGTTTGGCATCCTGATGGGCATAGTAGGTGGACGGGTGATCCCATTTTTCACCGCCAGGGCTTTAGGACTGGAACAAATCAAAACGCCATTGCTGGATAAGTTGTTATTGCCTTTGTCTGTGTTTGGCACCGCATTGTTTATCACAGGTTTTTTTGTCCAACTGCCACTTAAAGCGGGCTGGTTGATACTGCTGGTGGGGTCTTTGCATCTGGTGCGTTTATCCTTCTGGACGTCATGGAAAATCTGGGCAGCCCCTTTGCTTTGGTCCTTACAGCTGGCTTATCTGGCCTTGGCTTTAGGTTTAATTCTTTTAGGCATCAGCGATTTAACTCTGCTACTGGTATTTAAAGACGTGCTGCATCTGCTGAGCATCAGCGCTATGGCAGGCATGATCCTCGCCATGATGGCCCGTGTGTCTTTAGGTCATACAGGCCGGCTACTGCAGGTTGGCAAAACTATCACTGTAGCTTTTGCTTTGCTGTTGCTCGCTGGCCCTGTGCGGATGGTGGCCAGCTTAGCAGGGTTCCCTCTGATGTTCTGGCAAGCCAGCGCTGTGTTATGGCTGTGCGCCTTTGCAATCTTCCTTTGGTTTTATTGGCCTGTTCTGACTCAGCCCCGTGCTGACGGCAGACCGGGTTAGTTTCTGCTGTTCTAAGTTATTTAATTAAATGAGGTTTTTTATGTTATCTGCTCAAACTATTGCCATCGTTAAAAGCACTGTGCCCTTACTGGAAGGTGCCGGTGTGGCCATCACTAACCACTTCTATCAGCGTATGTTTCAGGTGAATCCTGAGCTGAAAGATATATTTAATATGACCAACCAGCACAGTGGCCGCCAGCAATTTGCCTTGTTTAGTGCTATTGCCGCTTACGCCAAAAATATAGATAACTTGTCTGTGCTGACTGAAACTGTGGAGCGTGTGGCGCATAAACATACCAGCTTTTTTATTCAGCCTGAGCACTACGACATTGTAGGTCATCACCTGATTGAAACTTTACGTGAACTGGCTCCTGATGCATTTACGCCAGAAGTAGAACAGGCCTGGACTGAAGCTTATGGCGTGCTGGCGAATATTTTTACAGGCCGCGAGCGTCAAATTTATAACCAGACTGAACAAAAGCCGGGTGGCTGGTATGGTCCACGTCGTTTTAAAGTGAAAGAAAAAATCCGTGAATCTGAACTGGTATCAAGCTTCGTATTGGTACCAAAAGATGGTGAAGCCGTGGTGGATTACCTGCCAGGCCAATATCTGGGTGTGAAAGTAAAACCTGCGCATTGTGACTACTATGAAATCCGTCAATATTCCTTGTCTGACAAAGCGAATGGCCATAGTTACCGGATCAGCGTCAAACGTGAAACGGGTGAAGTGGCTGGTTTAGTTTCTAATTATCTGCATGACGAAATTCAGGCCGGAGATGAGCTGGATATTCTGCCGCCAGCTGGTGACTTCTTCCTGCAATCTGCTCATTTACCTACAGTGTTGATCTCAGCTGGTGTGGGTTTAACCCCTATGGTGTCTATGCTGGAAAGCATTGTGGCTTTAAAGCAACAAACCCCGGTGTTTTTCCTGCACGCTTGTGAAAATACGCAGCAACATTCATTTGCACAGCGTATTTCGCAACTGGAAAAAGACTACCCATTACTGCACAACTTTACCTGGTTCAACAAAGCGGAGCAGAACACAGCTGCCGGTCAGTTTACTGGTTTGATGGATCTGAAAGCTGTTGCTGCCCAGTTGCCGCTGCAAAGTGCCAATTTCTACCTCTGTGGTCCTACAGGTTTTATGAAGTTTGCCAAAGATCAGTTACTGGCGTTGGGTGTGGCTTCGGCTCAAATTCACTATGAAGTTTTTGGTCCTCATAGCGACCTGTAATAGCGATCAGCGCTAGCTACCAGGCCCGGCGTTTTGCTGGGTCTGGCTCACAAGTAGAGAACAAGCGAAGGGGGACTTATGTGGAGCCTGGTACGTACTGTGAAGTTGCAACAAGCCGAAGTGAAGCGGCAAGAGACGGAGCAACAACTACAGCAGTTGTTAGAGCAGAATCAGCAACTTGAACACCAACTGGCCGCCAGGGATCTGCAGCTCAAAACCATAACTCAACAAGTGGAGAGCACAACAAAAACTGCCACAGAGCTGGGGCAATTTGAACAAAGTATGCTGCATATGGAACGCAGCATGGTAAGACTCGCTGATGACTTAAAGCAGCAGCAACAACTGGCATTCGAAGCCCGGCAACTGGCAGAGCGCAGTGGCTCTCAGATGCAGGAATCGAATAAGCAACTTCAATCTTTGCAGCAACAAAGCAGTAAAAGCCTGCAGACGCTGCAAAAACTGAAAACCGAAACCTCTGTTATTTCCGGTGTAGTAGAGCTTATTCGCTCTATTTCAGAGCAAACGAATTTGTTGTCACTGAATGCCGCTATTGAGGCCGCAAGGGCAGGTGAGCATGGTCGCGGTTTTTCAGTGGTGGCGGATGAAGTGCGCAAATTAGCCTTAAAAACCACAGCATCGACCACAGAAATCAGCAGCTCTATTCAAAGTATTTTGCAGCAGGTGGATGAAGTCAGTGTGCATGTCAGCGCTATGGATGAGGAAACTCAAGCCTTGTCCACTTTGTTTGCCGATACAGCGGAGGTTAGCCAGCATATCAGCCAGAACTGTATTCAGGCCGACCGCAGCAGCACCTACTCAGCTATGGTGTTTGCTGTGGAGCTTGCCAACCTGGAAGAACTGGTGATGAAGATGATGGTGTACCGCACCTTATTGGGAGGCGCCAGCTTTCAATCCAAAGATTTACCAGATGAACACCAATGCCGGCTCGGTGCTTTATACGATCAATTGCCCACACAGCAGCGTATGGCCAAAGGCTCCGTCTACCAGCAGATTGAAGCGCCACACCAAGCCGTGCATCAACAAGCCAAACTCACTTTGGACTATTACCATCAGGGGCGCTTACCTGAAACCTTGCAAAGCCTGAGCAAAATGGAACAAGCCAACCTAAAGGTGATGCAGCTGATGCAGCAATTATTGACGGAAATGGATTTGGGGCAGGCTGCAAGAATCTGAATCAACCAGCTTGGTGTTTTTACAGAAACACAACGTCGGAGTATATGCAGCTAAGGTGAGGATATTCCTCAGTTGCATGTCCTCGATTTAAATTTTAACTAGCATTCCAGATCATCTTATTTTCGCCTGAAATCCTGTGAAACTATTTAATGCATCAAAAGCTGAGAACACATTCCAACCATGTTCTTTCAAACTATGAGCGTTGCTCATATTTATCAGCACAGCAACTTTTCGTCTTGGCCAGCAGAGATCGATTGAAATCATCTTACTACCATCATTAAGGGCAACCCCAAGTTCTGGCCCTGGCAGAGCGGTAGATTTGCACTTCAATATCAAACCTTCTAGCGCTGAATCAGCGCATTTAAGTACGTTGGCATAGTTAAACACATCGAATTTATGTTGCTCGCGTCGACACTCGTTGATCCGTTGTATATCTTCGTTACTAACATACAGGTGCCCATGATGGGGCTGTTTCTTGTGGCAGTCAGCACATAAAGCCCGCAAGTTTTGTTTGCTGTTGTCCGCTTTATTGCCATTGATATGGTGGACGTGCAGTAATTTAGGATTGTCTGTTAGATTAACACCACACTGTTCACAGGCGTAATCAAGATCAGCTCTAATCTTTGAGGAAATGACTGACCAGTCAGCTGTATATCCCGCTGATTGGAATCCTACGGTGGATTTTGGTAAAGATTTGAAATACGAACTATACGTCTCAAAAAATTTTGCATAAGAAAACTCATTAACGAGTTTGTTTTTTTCAGGCCAGCTAGCGTTTGAGAAATCCTGATGGTTCAGAAGGCTTAGGCAATTCTGACACACCGCCAAGTCTGCATCACCTTTAATTTCTTGCTGTGTTCGATAATCGACGCCAAAGACAGGAAAGAAACCATCAATACGACTAATTACATCGTACCTGTCATTAAACCTTCCGCGTTCGCGCATGCTAATAATAGTCTTACATTCAGCGACATGAACACGTTTTGCAGTTTTTTGTTTCCCGTCATGAAGTATCTGTATGATATTGCTGCTTTGGTCAGGTATATAAAGCATAACCTGATGACCATCATAGCCAAGTATGCCGTTGCTGCCGTCGATGTCATTTAGTTCAATATCAACGCCCAGAATCATTCCGTTTTTGAGATGCTCTCCAATGTCAGTCCATTCGCCAGATTTGCTTTGGACAGAAAAATTAGTCACAACATTTCCAAGCGGCGCGATCGCTTTGTGTAAAGCGGTGAGGTCGACAGTCAATTTCACTTACTGACTCTCCAAGATACGTTTGATCTGAATATCGGCATTGGTAATTGCCCTAAAAGAGACTCGTCGGGATTGCGCTGCATCTTCTGCGCTGTCTTTAAAGACCAATCGTGACGATGAAAAACCAACCGCCGCGATATTAGCTTTAATCCAATTAACCTCTAGTGGCATTAACGCATAAGCGTATTCCAGTACAGCACGGGTGCGTCCCTGAGATAAATTCATATTGTGGAAATAGGCTTGGCTTTCTGTTGATCCTCGAGGACCAGCACTTGAGGTGTGTCCCTCAATACGAATTTCGTCCAGAGACTCTCGGTAGGGTCTCAATACTTCTATATACCTTGGAAAGAAATCTTTCAGTATCTCTTTGTATGCATCACTGAGCGTTGTTGCATTGTTGGCAAATAGCACATCAGGAGATTGAAAATTAAATGCCAGCGTCTCCTTGTCGATAGTGGCTCCCCATTTTTGTAGATCATTTTTAAATTCTGTCTGTAGAGCCTCATAGATAGCTACCTGATTCTGTTGATATGCAACGGCAACATCTTTTATTTTTTCGTTTTCTTTTTGCGTATTCATCATGAAGACTATAGCAATAAACAAAAACACCATCATCAGTCCTGCCATCAGATCGGAGACAGTCAGCCAATGCTCGCCGCTTTCTTGTGATGCTGAACTGGTTCCAAACAGCTTATTCATCATGCTACTCGCTTATTCACAATTTCATTCATAGCTTGTGTCAGTCTGATGTAGTCTTCAACGAACCTGCCACTAACCTGAGCCAGAGCCTGGCCCATCTCATTCATGACGCGGTTGATCTCTTGCTGCATCGCTGAATCTATCAGCTTCAGTTGTGAATCTACAGCCTCAGCGGTGAAACCTACTTGTTGCTTAACTTGCTCCTCCATCGCATCGAAAGTCCGTTTTGCTTGATTGATTTGCTGAGTTGCAGCCTCATCAATCACTTCATTGAGGCGTAGTTGAAGCTTATCGGCAGATGTAATCACGATATCGCGCATTTGCTCGGTATCTTGTACTAGGTTCTTATTAGCTTCTTTCATGGTTGAGGTCATATCTTTAGCATCAGCCACCATTTTTTCAATCATGTCACGCATCTGAGAGTTCAGATCACTGACTGCATCTTGCAGGTGTTGTTTGATTACTTCAGTCTGAGCCTGTAAATAATCGGAACTTGATTGCAACGCTTCATTGGTGCGAGACGTGTTGTCAGTGAATTCGTTTGCAGCTAGTTCTACATCCTTACTGATGCGCTCAGAACTTTCTTTCAGGCGCTCGCCCACGTGGGTAATACCTTTTTCCGTTTCGCGCGCAAACTTGTCTAGCAAATCATTTGAAGTATTGACGTGTGCTTTTATGTACTCGTCTGACTCGGACAACAACTTCTGGTAGTGCTCACTCGCAGCATTGACGGCTGCAGATATGTCGTTCACAGTTGCCTGGACTTGCTGTTGAATTTGCGGTACTGCTTCAACAGCTTTGTCACGCATGTCTTTGAACGCTTCAAGGTGACGCTCAAGTTCAGCCAGTTGATGTTGGTTCACTTCCATAACTGTTTTCAGTTCCTGCATAGACTGGGGGATCATTTTGCTTTGCTCGGAGATATGCGCAACTGAGGCTTCTGTGGCACTAATAGACTCCACACCCTGTGCATATTGCTGTTGCATCTGCTCTAGTTGCAGTTTGTAGGTTTCCTGCCATTCAACCAACTTAAACACAGCTTCATTGAGTCGCTTAAAATTATCGCCAAACTGTTCTGTCAGATTGTGGTTAAAATCAACAATCACTTGCTTGAGTGCCTCAATAACCTGCTCAGTGGCAGACTTAGATAAGGTGTCAGCAAAGTCTTGCAGTTTAAGCCACAATTTGTCAGAGAATGCTGCAAAGTTCTGTTGCTGTTGTTCAGCTTTTTCTGTAGTGCTTTTAAGGGATGCTTTGGCATTATCGTTCATATCGCCACGCAGGATTTTCAATTGACCAAATAGCGTAGATTCTTCATTGCCCACTAGAGCATCTTTTAGTGCTTTAACTTCAACGATCTGGGCCTGCATAGCACCCAAAATAGCCTCTGGGGTTGCGTGCGTGATGCTTTCCTCCACCAGTTTGGGTTTGAGAAAGGAGAACGTAGACAAGGTTTTAAAGACGACTGAGAAAAAAATACCGGCCAAACTTGTAATAAATGCGGTTTTTAATCCTTCAAGCAGCGGCGGAATACTCGCTTCGATGTCATGTTGATTAAAATCAAGTAAGCCAAGCACAATACCTAAAAAAGTACCAAAAATACCCAGAGTGGTTAGTAGGGTTGGTACATAATGAACAAATTCAATTTGCTTTGCCTGTTTGGTGAACCAAAGGCCCAGCCCAACGATCACCAGCATGGCCAATAAAATAATGGTATTAACTGTGTCCGTGTTAAAGCTACGAAGTAAACTTTCTAATATTTCCATGTTGGTACTCTTTACTTATTGTTTATCGGTAAAAACTGTTTTTACAATCATCTTGCTCAGTCGGAATCGGCGTAGCTAATTCCCCACTAGCATCAGTCCTGTACTCACCTATAGAACTCAAGGTTCTCAGATAAATCAGGCTTTGTTCCTTCTTTTTAACTGGGTGCAAATCACAGTTCAGCTTCAGTTTTGCTGACAGGTTCAAGTTTGTATTCGCGGTTGGTGTTATACAGAAGGTCTATCTGAGTCGTTTGCGCGTCAAGTTCGATACCTACACGTGCAAGTTCTACAAAAAGTGAATAGTGCTCTGCCAGAAAACCAAAATTGCGATTATTAACGTTTAACTCCATTCTCTGGAAACTCCATTTCAACCGGTAACTGCTCACTACTACCTTCTAGAGAAATAAGCGATTTAAGTGTTGCTGTAGTTAGTTTGTGAACTAACAGTATTTAACAGTACATCTTGCTTAGGTGCAATGAATTGTTGAAATCCGAATGATAAGCAGATAAAACAATACAGCGCTGCGGGAGCAAGTGTTTTGGTCGCCTAGTGTGGGCTATTTATTTCTGTTTTCAGAACTGACTCGCCTATATCTTTTAGTTCAGTATCCACTAGCACATTAAACTGATCTACTAGTGCACATGCCCTGCGCGATATTTATGTGCAGGAGCGTATGCGCGAGTTACAGTTATAATACGGCATTTCGCACTGGAAACTGTATTGCAGGAAATGGGATATTTTAGACCGGAGGTTATCGAGACATATTTACGTTTAATAGCTAACAACCTAAACAAAACTATTAAGCGGGCAATTTAGCGTTCTTTGTCATCCCAGAAAGTCAGAAATTTATTTTACAGTACCCTCTGTTTCCAAAAAGAAGGGTCTACTATGAAAAAAGTAATATCAGTGCTAGGTCGTTATATTACCGACAAAGTTGGGCAATCTCTCTTTTGACAGATGCTAGCTCATGTCGCAAGTCTACTAAGGTTAGCTCGTTATACCATGATGATATATTTAAGCGTTCCTGCAATAGGCTATTGTAAGAGTTTAATTGCTCCTGCTTTGAATGGAGAAGCTACAGCATTCGTTATCCTTGGCATCATTAGGGGATCCATGTGGATTGTGCGCGCGAACATCAATGTTATTAGCGAATTAGCTGAGATATTGGATAGTTACTTGAAAAAGATGAAGATATTGGTAGCACAGACTTAAAGTGAATCAAAAGAAGTAACGTAAGTGCTTGATAAATGGTGGCCCCACCTGGACTTGAACCAGGGACCTGCCGATTATGAGTCGGATGCTCTAACCAACTGAGCTATAGGGCCATTTGAGAAGCGTCTTTAGGTTTTGCAATCGCAACCCTTAAGAGCGCAGGCAGTATAAGAAGTTTTTCCGCCGTTGTCACCGCTTGATAACACAGAGTTTGTATCGATTGCTTACTTTTTATCCGCTTCAATAAAAAAGGCACCCGAAGGTGCCTTTTTATGCAGATAAATCTACTCGTCGAGGAAGCTTTTTAATACTTCTGAACGGGAAGGGTGGCGCAGTTTACGCAGCGCTTTGGCTTCGATTTGACGGATACGTTCCCGTGTTACGTCAAACTGTTTACCCACTTCTTCCAACGTATGGTCGGTATTCATATCGATACCAAAACGCATACGCAGTACTTTTGCTTCACGGGCTGTTAAACCGGCCAATACTTCGTTGGTGGCGGCTTTTAAGCTTTCCATGGTCGCTGAATCCAGCGGCGATTCTGAAGTGCTGTCTTCGATAAAATCGCCCAGATGCGAATCTTCATCATCACCTATAGGTGTTTCCATGGAGATTGGCTCTTTCGCAATTTTCAGCACTTTACGGATCTTGTCTTCCGGCATGCCCATACGTTCGGACAATTCTTCCGGAGACGGCTCACGACCCATTTCCTGCAACATCTGACGCGAAATACGGTTCAGTTTGTTGATGGTTTCGATCATATGCACAGGGATCCGGATAGTACGGGCCTGGTCAGCGATAGAACGGGTAATGGCCTGACGGATCCACCATGTAGCATAAGTTGAAAACTTATAACCACGACGGTATTCGAACTTGTCGACAGCCTTCATCAAGCCGATGTTACCTTCCTGAATTAAATCAAGGAATTGTAAACCACGGTTGGTGTATTTTTTCGCGATAGAAATAACCAGACGTAAGTTCGCCTCAACCATTTCTTTTTTCGCACGACGGGCCTTAGCTTCACCAATCGACATGCGACGGTTGATATCTTTAATTTTAAAGATCGAAAGGCCAGTCTCTTCTTCAATTTTTTTCAGCTTCTCAACGCTGCGGAACAAATCGTCACGCATCTCACCCAGCTTGGCTGAATAAGGTTTGCCTGCAGCAATTTCGGCGTCGATCCATGCCGTTGAGTTTTCGTTGCCGCTGAAAGACTTCATAAAGTTTTTCTTTGGCATTTTTGCGTACTCAACGCAGTTCTTCATCACAATACGTTCCTGGACGCGTACGCGGTCCATCATTTCACGCATGTTTTTGACCAGACGGTCGAACTGTTTTGGTACTAAACGGAAGCAACGGAAAACTTCGCTGAGTTTTTCAATTTCTTCTTTGGTGGTCTGGTGTTCACGGCCGTTTTTGACGATAGAGGCACGGGTTACTTCGTACTGAGTACGCAGTTCACCAAACTTCTCGCGCGCCATTTCCGGATCCGGGCCAGTGTCAGCCTCTTCGTCCGAGTCTTCTGACTCTTCGTCATCGCCTGTGATATCAGCGTCTTCATCGGCCAGTTCTTCTTCTGGCACGTCAGAACCGATATGAGTGGCCGTTGGGGCCATATCATCCACTTCGTTTGGATCGATAAAAGCGGTGACAATGTCACTTAAGCGAATTTCTTCGGCTTCGAATTTATCCCACTGTTCTAACAGGTAGGTGATGGCTTCAGGGTATTCAGCCACAGAGGTCTGAACCTGATTGATACCATCTTCAATCCGTTTGGCGATGTCGATTTCGCCTTCACGGGTTAACAGCTCTACAGTGCCCATTTCGCGCATATACATGCGGACCGGATCTGTAGTGCGACCTAACTCTTTATCCACACTGACTAAAGCCTGAGCGGCTTCTTCTGCGGCGTCTTCATCCGGCGCAGCGTCAGACATGATCAGGTCATCGGCATCTGGTGCTGTTTCAAACACCTGAATACCCATGTCATTGATCATACGGATAATGTCTTCGATCTGATCGGAGTCAATAATATCTTGTGGAAGATGATCATTAACTTCAGCAAAGGTCAAATAACCTTGCTCTTTACCCTTTAAGATCAGGAGTTTTAGTTGCGACTGAGGATTATGCTCCATAGAGGCTGTTCTTCCACCCAAATAGTTAGTTCAAAAATGCGAATTAGCGATTATAACAAAGCGCGGCTTTTCTAGCCACCGCGCAATGACGGCTTACTCACGGTTATTTGCTTTTAAAAGCTTTTAACAGCAACACAAATTCGTGTTTTTCCGCCGTGGTCAGTTGCTGCAAAGTATCTTTGCGCTGCAATTCTTCCAGACGTTGACCCAGATACTGATCTTCTATAGAGCGGAAGGTATCCAGAAATTCTTTGGTTAACTGCTCTTCGGCAACCTGATGGTCCCATAAAGCCAGCTTCACTAATATGTTGTATTCAGGCATATCGCGCCAATGTTCCAGCAATTGTGCTGTGGTCAGTTCAGGCTGAGCTAATAAAGTCTGCTGTACTGTCAGCAATAACTGAATACCAGGTAAATTCGCTTCTGCCAGTTCAGGAGCCAGTGGCATCACTTTGGCAAGGGCAGGGTATTGCAGTAATAACGCAATAGCCCGGCGCATCGGCGTAATTTTAGTGGTTACAGCAGCTTTGCTCTGCACTTTAGTCTGGCTTCTGGCTGCAGTGTTTTGCTGCGACGATTTACCGACCAGCGATCCCAGGGTTTCAAACAAGGCATCGCGATAAAATTCACTTGGAATTTGTTTAATCAGCTCATTGCCTTTAACCCATAAGGCGGATTTTCCGGCATCGCTGTTTAAATCTAACTCTTTGGCCAGATGGTCAAATAAATACTGACCTAAAGGCATGGCCTGTTCCAGACGGTTTAAAAAGGTATCTTTGCCTTCTTTTTGCACCAGCGAATCCGGGTCTTCGCCGTCCGGTAAAAATACAAAATTCAGTTCCACGCCATCTTTTAAATGCGGTAAAGCACTTTGTAAGGCGCGCCATGCGGCGTCGCGGCCTGCTCTGTCGCCGTCGTAACAGCAAGTCACAGTGCTGGTCAGGCGGAATAACGTATGCATGTGATCTGGGGTCGTGGCGGTGCCTAAACAAGCCACAGCAAAAGATATTCCTTGCTCGGCAAGCCCCACCACGTCCATATAACCTTCAACAATCAGCACACGATTCAGCCGATCCTGGCTTTGTCTGGCTTCGTATAAACCATAAAGTTCACGGCCTTTATGGAAAAGTCGGGTCTCAGGTGAGTTTAGATACTTTGGCGTACCTTCACCTATCACCCTGCCGCCAAAACCTATCACTCTGCCGCGTTTATCCCGGATCGGAAACATCAGCCGGTCACGGAAAAAATCGTATTCACGGCCCTGATCATTGCGGCTGATCAGTTTAATTTCAAACAGCTGATCACGAGCTGAACGTGAAGCGCCTAATTGCTTTAACACAAAATCCCAGCTGTCAGGTGCGTAGCCTATGCCGTATTTTGTTGCTGTGGCTTCTGAAATACCACGTTTCTGCAAATAAGTGGCAGCATGAACCTGTTGCTTCAGCTGTTGCTGATACAAATGTGCCGCTTTTTGCATCTGGCTGTAATCGTCGGCCTGAGCCTGCGGATACTGCTTACCACTGCCTTGTTCGCGTGGTATCTCTAAATGATGCTGTTTCGCCAGTTCTTCAATGGCTTCTACAAATTCAAGCTGTTCGTACGCCATCATAAAACTGATGGCATTGCCGTGAGCGCCACAACCAAAGCAATGATAAAACTGTTTGTCGCTACTTACGGTAAAAGAAGGGGATTTTTCGTTATGGAAAGGGCAACAAGCCTGGTAATTCTTACCGGCCTTTTTTAACGGAACTCTGTGATCGATCAGTTCCACTATATCGGTACGAGCTAATAAGTCGTCGATAAAGTGTCTGGGGATTTGTCCTGCCACCTTTTTCCTTTTTACTTGTATTCAGAAAAAGACAAGCCGTGCTAAGGGCACGGCGTGCAGTAGTTCAGCTAGAAGCTTAACTCAAACGAGCTTTAATAACCTGACTTAAAACGGCCATATCAGTACGGCCTTGAACCTGTGGTTTTAAGTGGGCCATGACTTTCGCCATGTCCTGCATTCCAGAGGCTGCAACAGCAGTAATAGCTTGTTGCACTAAATCATCCAGCTCAGCCTGAGATAAGGCTTGTGGCAAAAACTGTTCTACGATTACGATTTCTGCTAATTCAATATCAGCTAAATCTTGCCGACCTGCTGCACTGTACTGACTGGCAGATTCTTTCCGCTGTTTTACCATTTTGGTCAACACAGGAAGAATATTGGTGTCATCAGGCACCAGCTGCGAGTCAATTTGACGTTGTTTGATTTCAGCTAAAGCTAAACGAATAGTGCCGAGACGCAATTTGTCTTTGGCACGCATTGCGTCTTTTTGGGCTTCTTGCAGCTGTTCTAACAATGCCATAGGTCAGGCAATAATCTTAGTAAAGCTTGATGCGACGAGCGTTTTCGCGAGAAAGCTTTTTCATGTGACGCTTAACAGCGGCAGCTTTCTTACGCTTACGAACCCAAGTTGGCTTCTCGAAAAACTCTTTAGAGCGTACATCAGCTAATACGCCAGCTTTTTCACAAGAGCGCTTGAAACGACGTAAAGCTACGTCAAATGGTTCGTTTTCTTTTACTTTAACAACAGGCATTAAATTCTCACCTCGGTCAACTCTGGTTAGTGTCTAACCAATACGATTAAAAATGGTGCGGCATTTTACTCAAAAGCCAGCCCCAATGTAAAGCAATAAGTGTTGTACTGGTGATGATGCTCGGATCCCAGTACAATTCGCCGCGTAGCATATAGGTAAGGGGAGAAAAATGCGAGTACTTGGCATAGAAACATCGTGTGATGAAACCGGCATCGCTGTGTACGACGAAGAGCGGGGTCTGCTAAGTCATGTGTTATACAGCCAGATCCCTTTGCATGCCGATTATGGTGGTGTAGTGCCTGAACTGGCCTCACGTGACCATATCCGTAAAACATTACCTTTAATTCAACAAGCTTTAAAAGAAGCAGGTTGTGAGGCGTCCGACATAGACGGTGTGGCTTATACAGCAGGCCCGGGTTTAGCCGGAGCTTTGTTAGTGGGTGCTTCAATAGGCCGCAGTTTAGCTTTTGCCTGGGGCAAACCAGCACTTGCAGTGCATCATATGGAAGGCCATTTACTGGCACCTATGCTGGAAGAAAACCCACCGGAGTTTCCTTTTATCGCCTTGTTAGTCTCTGGCGGTCACACCCAGTTAGTTCGGGTAGATGGCATAGGTCATTATCAGTTATTGGGCGAATCTGTCGATGATGCTGCAGGCGAAGCTTTTGATAAAACAGCTAAATTGATGGGGCTGGAGTATCCGGGTGGACCTTTGCTTGCCAAGTTAGCGACCCAGGGTCAGGCCGATAAATATGCGTTTCCTCGTCCAATGACAGACAGACCAGGTTTGAATTTCAGTTTCAGTGGTTTAAAAACTGCCGCTGCTAATGTGATTGCAGCTGAAGGCAAAAGCCCTGAAGTACAGGCAGATATCGCAGCGTCATTCCAGCAGGCTGTAGTGGATACACTGGTTTTAAAGTGTCGTCGTGCGTTAAAAGAGCAGCGCTTAAAACGTTTAGTGGTGGCAGGTGGTGTCAGTGCCAATACATCGTTACGTGAACAGCTGGAAGTTTTACTGAAAAGCTTAAAAGGCGAAGTCTATTACCCACGTAAAGAATTCTGCACCGACAATGGCGCTATGATTGCTTTTGCTGGCTTCCAGCGCTTAAGAGCAGGGCAGCATCAAGATTTAACCATAGGCGTAACGCCACGTTGGCCTATGGAGCAGTTGCCAGCACTTTAATTATTCTTGTTCGGGATCTTGAGGTTTGGTTTTGCGGTTTTTATGCCAAACCTTAGTTTCCTGACCATTCCAGAGCCTGATGATATTGTCTTTGTGACGGATAATAATCAAAAGGCTTAGCATAGACACTGGAATGGTATACAGAGGTTTGATAAACCAGGTGAAAATGGGCGCAAGGCCTACAGTGACAATAGCGGCCAATGACGAGTAGCCGGTAGCCCCTATCAGCATCATCCAGGTAGAAATCAATAAACCCGCTAAATCAAGCCCTATAGGCATCATACTGCCAAAAGCTGTAGCAACTGCTTTACCGCCTTTAAAGCCAAAAAAGATGGGGAATATATGACCTAAGCAGGCGCAGACTGCAATCATACCCAGATAAAAGGCTTCTATGCCTAAAAAATAAGAACCCCAAACCGGAATAGTGCCTTTGAGCACATCAAATACCAGCACCATAGAGGCTGGAACAGCGCCGCCTAAACGCAATACGTTGGTTGCGCCCGGATTACCTGAACCATGAGTGCGCGGATCGGGCAGCCTGAATATGCGGCTGACCAGAATGGCAGACGAGATTGAGCCGCTTAAATAAGCTAACAGCATCAAAATCGCTATAGTGACGGTCATGGATTAAGGTTCCTCAGTCCGGCAAAGTGCGCTAAAATCGCGTCCTGTTTAATAAGGTGTTCAGAGTATAGGCTTTTTTAATTTTTGCCTATCCGACCAGCCTACCTGAAACAAGTCTTTAACAAAAGCGGAAATCTATGACGGATATAGTTTTTATCAAGCAATTCAAGGTTCAGACGGTAATAGGTGTGTATGAGTGGGAAAAAGCCATACAGCAGACGCTGGAGTTTGATTTAGAACTGTCGACCGATATCCGCCAGGCCGCCGCGACTGACGATTTGCAATATACGCTGGATTACAGCGCTGTTTGTACTGCTATTGCAGAACTATGCCAGCAACCTCATGAATTAATTGAAACTGTGGCTGAAAAAGTAGCAGCTATGGTGTTGGAAAAATTCCCGACTAAAGCGGTAAAAGTGACTATTGCTAAGCCTGCTGCTGTGCCAGCTGCTGCCAGTGTCGGTGTATCTATATCCCGCGGGAATTGGTAATGGCGCTGATTTATATCAGTATTGGCAGCAACATAGAGCGTGATTTGCATATCAGCGCTGCTTATCTTGAGCTGTCTGCATTATTCGGTGACATTCGCTGCTCTGCTGTGTATGAAAGTGAAGCTGTGGGTTTTGATGGTGATGCGTTTTATAATCTGGTGGCTGAAGCCAACACCCATTTATCTGTGGCTGACTGTGTCGCGGCTTTTAAGGCGATAGAACAGAAATATGGCCGGCCTGCCAAATCGCCTAAGTTTTGCGGCAAACGGCTGGATCTGGATTTGCTGACGTACGATCAACTCGTGTGCAAAGAACCTGTTGAATTACCGCGGGACGAAATTACTAAAAACGCCTTTGTATTGTTGCCTTTGTCCGAACTGGCACCAGAGCAAATCCATCCGCTGACAGGTCAAAACTATCAGCAGATGTGGCAAAACTACCAAGTGCCACAGAAGCTGTGGCAAGTGGCATTTAACTGGCCGGATGCTGCTCCTGCCACTGCTGTTTAGCTGCGCTAATAGCCTCAAGCCGTGCCTTGGCAACTTCCAGTTTAATAGCCTCACCTTTTAAACCCAAAGCGACAATAGTCTTCACATCGATAGCACGAGCTGCATTGGCGAGCTGACGTAAATAGTCAGCTTGTGGGTAATCAGCCTGTTCAAAGCCGGTACGACCACGTAAATCGGCTATGGCACAGAGCAGCAATAAATCCAGACGTTCGGGTTTACGCCACAGATCTATGCTATCAAATAACTTTTGTACTGTGGCAGGGCGAAGCTCAAAAGCTTTGTGCAGCAACTGATGATATTCACAGGCCAATAACGCCAAATCACGACAGTCGTTGGGTACTCTAATGCGGCTACAAAGCTCCTGTACTAAAGGCAAGCCACTATGCTCATGACCATGATGTTTTGGCCATAAAGCCGGGTCTGTAATACCTTTACCCACATCATGACAAAGCGCGGCAAAACGCACATCTAATCGGTCAGACAATAAAGCCGCTTGTTTCAGCACGAGCATGCAGTGGATGCCGGTATCTATTTCCGGATGCCACTGCGGCGGGTTGGGTACTCCCCACAGCTGATCCAGTTCGGGCATCAATACTTTTAACGCGCCACAGCTATGCAGCAACTCAAAATAAGCTTGTGGGTCTTGTTCTGTTAAAGCGCGGGCCGTTTCCTGCCAGACCCGCTCAGCGGTTAAATGCTGCAGCTCTCCACTGTGGCTCAGTTCTGTCATTAACTGCAGAGTTTCAGCAGCAACAGTAAAACCTTTATGGAAATAACGGGCATAAAAACGGGCAACTCTTAATACCCGCAGTGGGTCTTCACTAAAAGCAGGGGAGACATGACGCAGAATTTTTGCGTTGATATCAGCCACACCGCCATAAGGGTCGTGCAGCTGGCCTGCATCATCTTTGGCTATCGCATTGATGGTTAGGTCACGACGCTGCAAATCCTGCTCTAAGGTGACGTCTTGTGCAAAATAACAGGCAAAACCTGTGTAGCCCTGGCCTTGTTTACGTTCTGTGCGGGCTAAAGCGTATTCCTGTTTGGTTTTGGGATGCAAAAACACCGGGAAATCTTTGCCCACAGCCTGATAACCCAACCCCAGTAATTGTTCAGGTGTAGCACCAACCACCAGCCAGTCCTGGTCCAAAGCCGGGTAGCCCAACAGCTCGTCGCGAACAGCTCCGCCCACAAGATAAATTTTCAATGCTTTCACACCCCTGATTTTTTTGCCATTATATACCCGTCGTTCTTAAAGCTGCAGCTTTGTTGCCTGCGTTCTCTCGCCCCAATCACATAGGAAAACTATGCTCATGGGGTCTCGTTCGCTTGTCGCCTCCCTGCAACTTCAATTACTTAGGGTAAAATTTTTGCTTGGCGTTGTCGCCAAAACTCAGCAGCGGGAACCTTATGTATACCGGATTTTTCGGTTTAACCAGTCAGCCTTTTTCCATAGCGCCTAACCCTGACTTTCTATTTTTAAGTCCTCGCCACGCCGAAGCTCTGGCGCATTTGCGTTATGGTTTAGGTGAGGCTGGTGGTTTTGTGTTGTTAACGGGGGAAGTCGGTACTGGCAAAACCACAGTGTCGCGCTGTTTATTGCAGGAACTGACCGATCAAACTGAAGTGGCTTTTATCTTAAATCCCACTTTAAACGAACTGGAATTGCTGGCTGCTATTTGTGATCAGCTAAAAATCCGCTACAAAAAATCCGACGCCAGCTTAAAAATGCTGACCGACAAAATTACCAACCGTCTGATGAAAAACCATCAGGCCGGTAAAAATACCATTTTAATTATCGATGAAGCCCAGCATTTACAGCCCGCCGTGCTCGAACAACTGCGTTTGTTAACCAACTTAGAAACTAATACTAAAAAACTGCTGCAGGTGATTTTAATAGGTCAGCCTGAATTGCAGCAGCTGTTACAGCGTCAGGATTTACGTCAGCTGGCGCAGCGGATCACGGCGCGTTATCACTTAATGCCTTTGACCGAGCAGGAAGTGCAGCAGTACATCAGTTATCGTTTACAAGTTGCTGGTTGTAGCCGTCCTGTGTTTACAGCTTCTGCGGTAAAAAAATTATTTCAATTATCAGGTGGTATTCCACGCCTGCTCAATTTAATCTGCGACCGCGCTTTGTTAGGGGGTTATAGTCAGCAAAAGGCGTTAATTGACGCAGGTCTGGTCAATCAGGCGGCTTCAGAAGTGCTGGCGATAAAACCTCAACCGGAAAAAGCGGCCTGGCCTGTGTGGTTATGGCCGGTGTTAACGCTGGTGGCGTTAGGTGTTGGTGCAGGGCTGTCTGCATTTATTTGGTAGGAACCCGTCATGTCGTTATTAATGGATGCGTTAAAGCAACAACAGCAAGTGCCGGTGGCCGCAGTAAAAGCTGCATCAGGCCATGGCTGGCGTATTGCTGCTTTAACTTTATTAGTGGTTTTAGGTTTACTGCTGGGCTTTTTTATTGGCCAGTATCAATTCGATCAAAAACAGCCTGTCGCTGAAGTGGTGGTTGCTCCTGTTGTTCAGGCTGCACCTGCTATTGCCAATGCGGCTGATATCGCGATGGAACTGCAACTGGCGGCCGATTTATTAAAACCAACAGAGCCTGTGCAACTGGAAGCAGTGCCGGAAGAAGATCCGCAATTGGTTGTATCGGCCAAACGCGGTGAGAAAGTATTAGGGCGCTCGACCGATGAAGACTTTGTTGATTTTGAACAAATGCAGGAAGCGGACACAGAAGAAGAATTAACCCCGGTTGACGAATTATTACCAGCAGCAGAGCTGGAAGAATCCGATGTATCAGCTGAACTTCGTGGTAAATTTGAGTCTGCTTTGGCGGCCGCCGAAAGTCCGGAGCGACGCAAACAAGAAATTAATTACCACGATGTCCCGGCCCAGGATATTAATCAGCTGGATGATTTATTACAGCGCCAGTTACCTTCGTTACGCTTTGAAGCTCATGTCTACGCAACGGATGCCAAACAACGTTGGATCAAAGTAAATGGCAAAGACTTGCAACAAGGCCAGTGGGTGACCGCTGATATTCAGGTCAAAGAAATATTGCCGCAGTATGTGGTGCTGCAGTTTAATCAGGTACAGTTTAGTGTCGAAGCCTTAGCTGACTGGAGTTATCAACGCCGTTAAAGGCGTTGTTACTCCAGCACTGATTGACGGAAAAAACGAATAATATCAATGCCAAAATCTTCAGGCATCACAGCGCCTTCAATCTCCAGATCCACTTTATTACTCGCCAGATCAACAATAGAAATTTCGATATAACGTCTGAACTTGCAGTTGTAAAACACTTTGATCACAGGACGCAGCGGATCTTGTTCGTTGGTTTTAATCACTATGCCCAGTTTGTCATTGCTTAGCCGGACCAGCGTGCCAACAGGGTGAATACCTATAGCTTTAATAAACTGCGCCAACAGCACAGGGTCAAAACTTTGAGGGGATTCGCGTTTTAATATTTTCAGCGCCGAAATACCGGTCTGGCCTTCTTTGTAACAGCGTTGTGCAGTAATGGCATCGTACGTGTCGACTATAGAAATCATCCGGCCATAAACAGAGATTTGCTGCTCAGCCAAACCATGAGGATAACCTTTGCCATCCAGCCGCTCGTGATGCACGGCCGCCACATCAATACTGATGGGGCTTAAGCCTGGTATTTTCTGTAAAATTTCATGGCTATACACCACATGGCGGCGCATCTCACCAAATTCTTCAGCCGTCAGTTTGCCGGGTTTATTCAGTATGCTGTCCGGTACCAGAATTTTGCCTATGTCGTGCAACAAGGCGCCTGTGGCCAGTTGCTGGATCAGCTCTTCGTCAAATTTCATTTGTTTGGCAAAAATGGTCATTAGAATAGACACATTGACCGAGTGTTCCAGCAGGTACGCATCTTTTTCGCGGATGCGGCTGATGCAGAGTAGGGCATCCTGATTACGAAATACCGAGTCGATAAAGCCCGTAGCGCAGTCCTGAAACTGTTGCAGGTTCAACTCACGGCCCGCCTGAATATCGGCAAAAGCTTTTTTCTGCAGGCCTTTGGCTTGTTGGTATAAGGTGTTGGCCTGGCCTAACTCTTGTTCGAAACTGACTTTTTCGCGTATTCTTCCTGTTGACGCTACAGGCATAGGTTCTGATGATGCGGCTGCTTCCACTTTGGGTTGCTCCAAAGTTTTACTTAAATCCACCACCAGTTCCAGCACGCCTTTTTTCTTCAGTTGCTCTATCACAGCCTCAGTTCTGGCCCAGCCCTGGGTTTTAATTTCGACATTGCCTTTTTGCTTATGCACAGACACCACGTACATGCCTGGCTGCAATTCGGTAATTCTAAGAACTTTAAGCTGAGCTGGTGCTGTCATAGGCTGACTCTGGAATTGCCGAACTTCGGAAATTCGTTAATATGTGTAAATATGAAAAAAATGATACATCGTTTTCAGGCAAAAAAAAAGCCCGCAACAAGGCGGGCCTGACATTTAATTAGCTTTTGCTGAAGTTTTAACCCAGGTTGTCTGTCATCGTCATTAACGAGGCATTACCACCTGCAGCTGTTGTATTGATAGTAACGGTTTTTTCTGTCACTAAACGATGCAATAACTGATGATCCGCAGGGCTGGTGACTAAAGCACTGATAGCGCCATCACGGGCCGCCATCCACTGCGCAGATAAAGCTTTCAGCGGGTTAGTGCCTTCAATCACAGCTGTTGCAAGGGCAGGATGAGCTAACAGCGCTTTTAAGGCTGGCAGCTTCACCCAATGGAACAAGTTCGCTGGTAAACCAGCCTGCAGTAACAACTTACGGCAGGTATCCATTTCTGCATGCTGAGCTTCGCCTGCAGTACTGACCACTGCATTACCTGATACCAGAGCCGTGATTAACGCCAGCATCCAGTGTTGGAAGCTGCTGTGTTCGCTGCGAATAAGCGCCACTACACCTTTGGCTTCCAGATGCAACTGGTTGGACTCACCTGTAGGTCCTGGCAGAGTCATAGGCTGAGCCAGCTCTTTTTCGATAAACTGCAGCTGTTCACGGGCTGCGGTGATCACGTCGTTTAAGTCGTGTTCTTGCTCTGATACCAGCTTGTTACCAGCCAGCTGAGCGATAAAACGACGTAACACAGAGCCGCGATTTGTCACGTTTTGGTTCAGCCACGGCACCTGAGCCACAGCTATTTGCTGCAGTTGAGTATTCAACTGAGCATCAAAACCGCTGGCCGCTTCCAACTGTTGTTGTACAGCAGCATCCAAAGCAGGGGCCTGTAATTCATGTTCTTTTACCAGACGGCTTAAGTAGAACGGGCCACCGGCTTTAGGGCCAGTACCAGATAAACCACGGCCACCAAATGGCTGAACACCCACCACAGCACCGATCATATTGCGGTTCACATAGATGTTACCTGCTTTGATTTCGCTGGCGACTTTCATAGTGGTTTGTGCAATACGGCTATGGATACCCATAGTCAGGCCATAACCTGTAGCGTTAATTTGCTGAATGACTTTATCCAGCTCTTCCGCTTTAAAGCGGATGATATGCACTACTGGGCCAAAGACTTCACGTTCCAGCAGATTCAGGCTGCTGATTTCATATAAACGTGGTGCGAAGAAGTAGTGATCGCCTGCAGATGGTGCATCACAGACATAATGCAAGGTGGCTTTGCCTTCCAGATACTGCACATGCTGGTTTAAACGCTCTAAAGCTTTGGTATCAATAACAGGACCTAAGTCAGTGCTTAACCAGGCCGGGTCGCCAACATGCAGCTCTTTCATAGCGCCTTTGATCATCGTGATGATCTTATCGGCGACATCTTCCTGCAGGAACAGCACACGAAGGGCAGAACAACGTTGACCAGCGCTTTGGAAACCAGAAGAGATCACATCGTCAACCACTTGCTCAGGCAGAGCGGTAGAGTCAACAATCATACAGTTCTGACCACCGGTTTCGGCAATTAGAGGCACTGGCTCGCCACCACGTTCGGCCAGTTTACGGGCAATCCAGGCACCTGTTTCAGTAGAACCTGTAAACATCACGGCCTGAATACGGGTATCCGGCACTATGACTTCGCCAACCTGACGACCTGGTGCTATCACCAGTTGAACTACATTGTCCGGGAAACCAGCAGCTTTCATCAGCTCCAGAGTACGCACAGCAATTAAGCTGGTTTGTTCGGCAGGCTTAGCTACTACTGTATTACCAGCCACTAAAGCTGCGCTGACCTGACCTAAGAAAATAGCTAATGGGAAGTTCCACGGGCTGATACAAAGCACTACACCACGGGCTTGAGATGCTTGCAGGTTCTTGCTGGCTTCAGCAGCGTAATAACGACAGAAATCAACAGCTTCGCGTACTTCGGCCATGCTGTCGCCCACTGTTTTACCCGCTTCTTTAATACATAAAGCCAGTAATTCGTCGCGGTGTAACTCCAGCTGATCAGCTAGTTTATTTAAAAGTAGAGCGCGTTCAGTCACAGCAGTCGCAGACCAGGCCGGGAATGCGGCTTCAGCGTTGGTTACCGTCTGTTCCATCTGAGCACTGTTGCTGTGATGATGGAAACCTATCACTTCTTTGGTGTTGGCCGGGTTAGTCACAGCAAAAGCACCTGCTGGTACTTCAATCTGGCTGACAGAAGCGAGCCATGTGTCCATAGCTGCACGCATAGCTGTGACCTGATCGATATCGGTAAAGTCCTGACCTTTAGAGTTCAGGCGAGCCGCACCGTACAGCTGATCTGGTAACGGAATAGAGTTATTACGTTTTTTGCTCCAGGCGCGCACAGTTTCCACCGGATCTTTTAATAAAGATTCAACCGGAATATTTTCATCAACAATGTTGTTCACAAAAGAGCTGTTAGCGCCGTTTTCTAATAAACGACGGACTAAATAGGCCAGTAAGTCTGAGTGTTCACCGACAGGGGCATAAATACGGCAAGGTACTTTGTCATCAGCCACAATTTGATCGTACAGCGCATCACCCATACCGTGTAAACGCTGGAACTCATAACCAGTGCGATCCGGTGCCATTTCTAAGATAGTGGCGACGGTATAAGCGTTGTGAGTGGCAAACATAGGGTAAATACTGTCGCGGTATTCCAGCATCTTTTTGGCACAAGCCTGATAAGACACATCGGTCGACGGCTTGCGGCTGAACACCGGGAAGTCGCTTAAACCTTCGGTCTGGCTGACTTTTACTTCAGTATCCCAGTATGCGCCTTTCACCAGACGCACCATCATTTTACGGCCAACTTTGACCGTCAGCTCACGCAGCCATTCAATCACAAACAAACCACGTTTGGAGTAGGCCTGAACTGCTAAACCAAAACCTTCCCAGCCGTTTAATTCAGGATCGGAGAATACAGCTTCGATAATATCCAACGACAAATCTAAACGGTCAGCTTCTTCAGCATCCACAGTAAAGCTGATGTCATAAGCTTTAGCAGCAATCGCCAGTTGTTTTAAGCGGGGTACTAATTCGCTGATCACGCGGTCGCGATGGGTAAATTCGTAGCGTGGGTGAATGGCCGATAATTTCACTGAAATGCCAGGGCTTTTTAATGGGCCACGTTTTTTCGCTGCAGTGCCTATGACTTTAATGGCCATCATGTAGCTGTCGAAATAACGGTTGGCGTCGTCCATAGTGCGGGCGCCTTCACCCAGCATATCGTAGGAGTAAGTAAAACCTTTGCTTTCCAGCTCTACTGCACGTTCTACCGCTTTTTCAATGCTGGTGCCCATGACAAACTGGGTGCCCATAATTTGCATCGCATAACGCACGGCCTGACGGATCACTGGCTCGCCCATACGGCCACAGGTACGTTTTAATAAACCAAACTGAGCTTTTTTCTGATCATCGCTGTAATTCACCAGCTTGCCGGTCAGCAATAAACCCCAGGCCGAGATATTCACAAATAAGGATTCGCTATTGCCTAAATGCGAGCTCCAATCCCCGTTGGATAACTTGTCGCGAATTAGCAGGTCGGCCGTATGTTTGTCTGGCACACGTAATAAGGCTTCGGCTAAACACATCAGCACTAAACCTTCTTCGGTCGACAACGAAAACTCGTTCAGCAGGGCGTCTACACCACCTTTACCGACCTGAGCTTCACGGATATTCACTACCAACTGACGGGCTTTTTCCCAGGCACGGCTGCGCGCCGCAGGGCCAATATCAGCAATAGGCAATAAGTTGTTGAGTACCTGATCTTCATCAGCGCGGTAATGATCGCGCATGGTTTGACGAATAGCGTGACTGGTGGTCAGTTGGCCTTGGAATAACATAGGGTTTTAATCCAGTGAATTGAAAAAAATTATGCTGCATTTTAGTGAAAGCGCAGCCCTATTTGGTGGTTTCTTTTTCAAACTAACCTTATATAATTCGGTTTATAAATCATAAAACCCGAAAAAATACTGCCATGACTCAAAGCGCCAAAGGCCGGTTACCGGACCGTATCGACATGACAATTCTAGACACGCTACAAAAAGATGGACGTATTTCTAATGTCGAACTGGCAAAAAAGGTCAACTTAAGCCCAAGCCCTTGCATAGACAGGGTTCGCAAGCTGGAGCAGGACGGTTTTATTGAAGGTTATGGCGCCCGTTTAAACGCCAGTAAACTGGGGTTTGGTACTGCGGCTTTTATTCAGGTGACGCTGGACAGAACCACAGGCGCTGTCTTTGATCAGTTTCGCGATGCTGTGGTGAAAATTCCACAAGTGGCGGAATGTCATATGGTGGCCGGTGGTTTTGATTATCTGCTGAAACTACGCTTATCCAGTATGGAGGCGTATCGCGGCGTATTGGGCTTGATCGTGGATTTGCCGGGCGTGTTACAGACTCATACTTATGTGGTGATTGAGCAGGTAAAGCAGGATGCGGGTTTGCCTTTGAAGTTTGCTGCGGCGCCTGAGGTTAAAACCGACTAATCGCGGCTATTCGGCATGGTATAGCGAGGTCTACATCGGCTAATCACATCCGCGGCTCAACTGTAGGGGCGGGTCTTGCACCCGCCCGTCTAAAATGGCAATCAGCTGCCAGTATTATGCTGCGGTATAGCTTCCAGCCTTTCCGCAAGCCAGATTTTAATGATGGACTGACGAGTCACCCCTATTCTGTGCGCTTCACGATCTAATGACTCGAGCATCCAGGCAGGAAAATCTACATTGACCCGTTTTTGTTTTAGCATTGGTTTTTTTATCTGGGTCAGATCAAGATCCTCTGTTACATCTTCATCTGCTTCAAATTTGGCATCGAATTCATGCGCTTTCATACAGCTCTACCTCGGATTTTCGCGAACGTCTGACAGATATGATCCTTATCGTTGAACCCCGGTATGTAATTACACCTGACCAGCGTTTGCCATCAAGCATAGCTATCACTATAGATCGTGGTTCGTCGATAGTTTTAGCAGGGATCTCTACAAGGTCTGAATCATTCCACAAGCCTTGTGCTGTATGAAAATCAATACCATGTTTTTTGAGATTGCTTCTGCTTTTGTCTTGATCAAATTCAAACTCAATCATGAGTAAAAATTAAACCTTTTTTACTCATAAAGCAAATGTTGTCCAGGTTAAGGTTTTAAAATCGAGAGGATTATTCTTATAGGCTGTACTCGTTGCACAGCTGCGCACAACAATGAAACTTGCAGCAACAAATTAGATAATATTTGAGTTCAAGGCGTTTCGCTGCAGACGAGATACTATCTTTTGCTTTGCCAAAAAAGAGGTATCCAAAGCAAGACAGTGCAGGAGTTGTTCAGATTTTACTTAGATAACACAGCTGTAATTGCAGCCAATACTGGATCTGCAGTTCTGACCATAAAAGCGGAATAGTTAAAGGTTTTGAACTGACGCAAGCTGAAGGGGCTAAAACCAGATGCTGAGCCTTTACAGCCAACTCAGCACCTGATTTTTCAACAATAAATAGCGGTATTTCAGAAGGTAAGGCTAATAGCCTTAAATTACATCCAACGTTCTTTGCGGCGGCGTCCTGGAATCAGTGCTGGGACCAGTAAACCTAATAACAAACCGGCAAAACCCAGAATTGAGCCTAATACCATTTTGTCTTGCCAGAAGGCGGATGGTTTTTCCTGCAGTTGCTGTGTTAGCAGTGCAATAGTTTGCTGCGCTGTGGCTGTGGCTTTTTCTGCTTGTTGTACTGCGGCGTCGGTTTCATTGAGTTGTTGTTGCAACTGATCTTTTTCTTGCTGCAACTGTGAAACCAGACTTTGTTGCTGCTGTAATTGTTGCTGCAGTTCACCTGCTTCACCACCAAATACAGGGGTTAAGCTGACGTACTGTTTTAAAATCCAGCCGGTGCGACCTTTGCTGTCGGTCAGTTGCCAGTATTCTGAGCTACTGTCTTCAGCAATCAATTTAATTTCTTCGCCAGCGGCAATGCTGCCAATAATTTTAAAGTCGCGGCCTGGGCCGTTGTACAGATAAGTGATCAGCTTATCGCTGATATAGGCGTTTTGTGGGCTGACCGGAGTGCCTGTTGTTTCTTGTTGTGCAGTGACGCTTGTGCTTAGCAACACTGTGGCCAGTAGCATTCCTGCTTGCCATGGTCTTGAGGTGATCAACATAAAAATCCTAAAAAAACCGACCAACATCTGGCCAAAATGAAGAATTGAGCCGATCATAGGCCAGAAGATGATCAATTGACAAGAGCTTATCCCCGTTGTACTTGAAGTTGCAGTTTTGTTGGCTACGTTCTCTCGCCCCAATCACATAGTTTATCTATGTTCATGGGGACTCATTCGCTTGCCGCCGCACTGCAACACCAATTACTTAGGGCGTGAAATGCGTTTACAGAACAGGAAATAAGCCGCTATGGCGATGGAAGCTGAACTTAAATTTTTACTTACCCAAAGCACACTACCTGCTTTGAACTCTGTATGGCAGCAGCTGGCAGTCACAGTACAGAAGCATGAAAGCGTGCAGTTATTGAATGCTTATTATGAAACTGATGATCTGTGGTTTCGTCGTTTTGATGCTGGCCTTCGCACCCGGCTCAAGAAAGGTCAGTTTGAACAAACCATTAAATTAGCGGGGCAGCAGCATGGTGGTTTGCATCTGCGGCCTGAATACAATCTGCCTTGTGCTTCGGTCTGGCCTGAATTAAATGCTTTTCCAGCTGAAATATGGCCGCAAGGTACAGATTTAGCACTGCTGCAAAGTCAGCTGAAACAGCTGTTTCGCACTGACTTTGTTCGTCAAAGCTGGTTACTTACCTTAGCAGATGGCAGCACAGTAGAAGCCGTGTTGGATCAGGGCGAAGTGGTATCAGGAGATCAAAGCGAAGCGATATTTGAGCTGGAACTGGAGCTGCAACAAGGTGATGTTAAAGCTTTATTTGCACTGTCACGCCAGCTGGTGCAGTTGTTGCAACTGCGTTTGGGCTGGCAGTCTAAAGCAGAGCGGGGTTACCGTCTGGTGCAGAATCAGCCTTTGGTTTTTATACCAGCCGATCACAGCAGTACAGCGGCTTTATTAAAATCTCTGCAGTATCACGAAAGCTACTTTTTACGTAGTCAGGATCCGCAGTCATGGCAGGTAATTGGTCAATGTGTAAAGGCTTTGTCTCTAGTGTCTGCAGACTTCGCGGCTTTGCCGTCAGCTGATGCGACACAAGCCTTGTGTTTTTTCAGCAGTGCAGCTTATAACTGTGCTTTGCTGAATTGTTCTGAATCTTTGTTTTCTGCCTGAGGTACTGATGAGCCAATTGACCGCCCGGTTAGCCGCTGTATTGCCGTCTGAGTTACAGCATGAAGTCGATCTGGTATTACCCACTTTGGTGATGCCGGATTTAAATGCTGAACAGCAGCAGGATCTCAAGCTTTTACTGGCGGTCAGCCCATTTTTAAGCCGGGTGATGCAACAGCAACCAGAACTGATTGCTGTGCTGCTGAATAAAGAGCTGTTGGCTAAGCCTTTAACACATCAGAACCCTCTGCCTGATCTTGCCAATCAAACCGAAGCTACTGTATTTAAAGCTTTGCGCCGTTGCCGTAATGCACAACTGGCACAAATTCTGGCAGCCGATATTCTCGCTGTGAAATCGACAGAGCAGTGCCTGCTGGATATCTCAGCTATGGCAGACAACCTGATTAACAGCGCTTATCAGTGGGCTTATCAGGATGTAGCCATTCAGTGGGGCCAGCCTTTGGATCAGCACGGCCAACCTATGCCTTTACTGATTTTAGGTATGGGTAAACTCGGTGGTGGTGAGCTGAATTTCTCATCCGACATCGACCTAATTTTTACTTATCCGCACAACGGCGAAACCAGTGGTGGCCGTCGGTCTGTTGAAAATCAGCAGTTTTTTACCAAGTTAGGCCAGAAGCTGATATCAGCTTTGCATCAGGTCACGGCCGATGGTTTTGTGTTTAGAGTTGATATGCGTTTGCGGCCTTTTGGCGACAGCGGCCCGTTGGTGCTGAGTTTTGCGGCTATGGAAGATTATTATCAGGCGCAGGGCAGGGAGTGGGAACGTTACGCCATGCTTAAAGCCCGTATTCTGAACCCGGATCCAGTGCATGCGGTGGAATTAAATCAGCTGCTAAAACCTTTTGTCTACCGCCGTTACATCGACTACTCGGCGCTGGAATCCTTACGCCGGATGAAACAGCTGATAGAGCAGGAAAACCGCCGTCGCAACCGCGTAGACAATATTAAGCTCGGTGCAGGCGGTATACGCGAAGTGGAGTTTGTGGTGCAAACTCTGCAGCTTATTCGTGGTGGTCGTATTCCACAGTTGCAGCAAGTTTCTATTTTTAAAGCATTAGACGCTTTGCAAAGTCAGCAGTTATTAGAGCCGGATCAGCATCAGCAATTGCGGCAGGATTATCTGTGGTTGCGTAAAGTCGAGCAGCTGTTACAAGGCCTGGACGATCAACAAACTCAAACCTTACCAGCCGATGAGCTGAACCGGCAACGCATGGTGCTGGGTTTAGGCTTTAGCAACTGGCAACAACTGACCGACACCACAGAACAGGCCATGGGTCGTATTCATCAGCATTTTAAACTGGTCATTGATCAAGGCGACAATCCTGAACCTGAAGAAATGGTCTTAGGGCGTTTATGCTGGGACAGTGAATTGCCGTCAGAAGATTTAGCTGAACATCTGGACTGGTTAGCAGCCGATGAAGCAGTGCAACTGCTGCAGCATTTAAAGCAGTTTAAGCAGGATTGCCAAAAGCGCAGTGTAGGCCCAAGAGGTCGTGAACTGCTGGAAAAACTTATTCCGTTTTTATTGCATCAACTGGCTAAACAGCAAGGCTCGGCTCTGGTATTGCAGCGGGTGCTGGGCGTATTCCGGCAGATTGTTAGCCGCACGGCCTACCTTGAGCTGCTCTCTGAGAATCCACCTGCGCTGCAGCAACTGGTGATGTTATGCCATAAAAGTGGTTGGCTGGCCGAACATCTGGCGCGTTACCCCTTGTTGCTGGACGAACTGATAGACCCATCTCAGTTGTATCAGGTACCGGATTCAACGGATTACCGGGATAAATTACGTCAAAGCATGCTAAGGGTGCCGACCGATGATTTAGAGCTGCAAATGGAAGTGTTGCGCCAGTTTAAACAGGCACAGCAACTGCGCATTGCGGCGGCCGATATCACGGGTATTTTGCCTTTGATGAAAGTCAGTGACCATCTGACCTTTTTAGCCGAAGCCATTATTGCCGCAGTAGTGGAGTTATCCTGGCAGCAAATGGCAGAAAAGTACGGTTTACCTGCAGGTTTAAAACCAGAAGACGCCAAAGCTTTTGCAGTATTGGCTTATGGCAAACTGGGTGGATTGGAGCTGGGTTATGGTTCGGATCTGGACTTAGTTTTTGTGCATCAGTGCGACAATCTTGCGCCGACTCAAGGCGAGAAAGTCATTGATTCACGTCAGTTTTATATCAAGATGGTGCAGCGCATCGTCCATATGTTTACCACCAGAACCCCAAGTGGCGTGTTGTATGACATAGACACCCGCCTGCGCCCTGCAGGCAACGCAGGCTTATTGGCTGTGCATATTGATACTTATGCTGATTATCTGGAAAAAGAAGCCTGGACCTGGGAACATCAGGCGCTGGTACGTAGCCGTTTAGTTTATGGTGATGAGAAAATCGCTCAGCGCTTTAATCAAATACGCAGTGAAGTGTTAGCTAAACCGCGGGACTTAGCAGTGCTTAAAGCTGAAGTCACTGAAATGCGCCAAAAGCTGCGGCAGCATCATGGCGAGCAGTCGACTGAAGTGAAACATGCGTCCGGTGGCATAGTGGATCTTGAGTTTATCAGCCAGTATCTGGTGTTGGCTTATGGCAGTCAGTATGCGGATTTGTATTTCTACAGTGACAATATTCGTATTCTGGATGCGGCCGCTGCCGCTGGTTTGTTGCAGTTGGAACAAACCCAGGCGCTACAGCAGGCGTATCAGCAATTAAGAGGGGTCAGTCACAGACAAACCCTGGATCCTGCTACCGAAACCGCTCAGCAATTAGAACAAGCTATGGAGCAAGTGCGACAAGTGTGGGATCAGTTATTTAGCTGAAGAATTTAATATGCCATGCCACGCAGAGTATAAATCAGCTATTTACTCTGCGGCGTGGTGCGTTGATATTGATGCAATTTTGCTGCAAAAACGGAATGATTTTATCGGTTAGTACGACGGCTCTGGACACATTACAAAAGTAAGCCTGCACTGGTTGCTCAAAGTCAGAGGATATAGCTTGTGAAGCTTCCTGGATGGCGCTGATATAACTGAAGTCGGTCTGGAAATAGTGTTTTACTTTGTAGTCTTTGGATAAAACCCAAAACAGCTCAACACCTTCTTTTCTGCCTTGCATGGTCAGCACTGTTTTTAAGGTATCGCCAACACGGAAACGTCTGTCGGTTTCATTGCCTTTCCAGTTTTCTGGCAAAGCGACCATACGGTTGGCTCTGTCTTGTAAAAGCGGGATCAGATTGCTGTGATCTTCAGTGAGTTCAATAACAAAGTCAGCTGAGTCTTCGTCTTTATTGGTAAAAGAACTACGAATATTGCTATAAAAATTGGTAAAGCCTTTGACTGCCTCTGAACTTTTTTCAGACAGTTTCTCCGGCTTGAAATACAGCAATTCCGGTTTAAACATCACGATAGCAGCAAGTATAAACAATAAAGCTGCAAGCAATAAGTGCTTGATCCAAAACCACATAGCTTTTATCCCTGGTCAGCGTCACAGCATCATATCCTGCCTTCACGCTGCGCTGCAACTTCCATGCTTAGGCGGAAGTTGCAGCAGCTATTGTTAATACAGACTTGGATCGTCTGGGTTAGGCCGGGTTTTAAAACGACGGTGCAGCCACATGTATTGTTCAGGGTGTGCCAACACACCTTGTTCAAGCCATTGATTGACACGGGTTACGTCGTTTTTGTCATCACCACTTGGAAAGTTTTCAAAGGCAGGCAGGGCATCCACACGGTAACCCTGATAACCAGGTAAACGGTAACAATGAATAGGTACAGTTTCACAATTGGCACTGCCGGCAAACAACAAAGTACCTGTGGTGGTGGCTGTTTCTTTTACGGCGAAAAATGGTACGAACTCGGCTTTATTGCGGCCATAGTCTTGATCGGGCAGATAAAAACACACTTCTTTTTCGTTTAAGGCTTTGATCATGGTGCGGACATCCCGTTTACCAATCAGGTAGCGGTTGGAACGTACACGGCCGTGATACTGGAAGTACTCCATAATTTCATTGTCATTAGGGCGGTAAAAGCCTACAGCAGGGCAATGAAAACCAAAGGTACGGGCAATCATTTCCAGCGATAAAAAATGACCGCTGAGCAGCAGCACACCTTTGCCCTGATCTAAGATCTCCTGAATATGTTCTTTGCCGGTGAAATGACACAAAGGACGGGCGCGCCAGTCTGGCCACCACCAACCGATAAAGGTTTCAAAGGCGGCTTTACCTGTTTCTTTAAAGTTTTGTTTTACTAAGGCTTCACGTTCGGCTTCCGGCATATCCGGAAAACACAACTCCAGATTACGGCGAGTTACTTTCACCCGGGATTTCATCGCTTTCATCAGCAACCAGCCGACACCTTCGCCCATTTTCATCAGCACAGGGTAAGGCAACCACAGCAGGATCCACATCAGGCCTAAACCACACCATAAGGGCCAATGCTTTGGATATAAAAAACCAATGGTAAAACGTGGAACATGAACCACAGCAAATCCTCAGGCAAAAAAAGTGCGGCTATTGTAACGAAAAAAAGCGGGGAAAAAAGTGCTAACTGGTAGGAACAGGCTCACCTGAAGCCGCAACTGCAGCTTCAGGTGAGAAAGTCTGAAAAGAAATTTAGTTACCTAAAGCTCTGTTTACAGTGAATAAATCTTCTTCAGTTAAAGTACCAGCTGCTTGTTTTAAAGCTAAAACAGACAGGATGTAGTCGTAACGGGCTTTAGACAGGTTACGGCGGGCATCAAACAGGTTACGGGTACTTTGCAATACGTCAACAATAGTACGGGTACCTACTTCAAAACCTGCTTCAGTGGCTTTTAACGCACTTTCCGCTGAAATTACTGCTTGTTGTAACGCTTTGGTGCTGGAGATCAAAGCACCTACATTGTTGTAGTTGCTGCGAACCTGACGGATCACGCTGCGGTGACTCAGTTCTAAATCTTCAGCTGCTTCTACATAGTTAGCACGAACTACTTCTTCGTTAGCGACAGTGCCGCCACCAGCGTATAAAGGCAGTACCAGCTCTATACCAACAGAACTACTGTCTGAACGTGGAGAGTTGAAACCTGCTCCTGTATCGCGGTTTTTGTTGGTGCTGTTGTTGAAGCCTGTTTGAGCTGTCAGATCAACAGTCGGGTAATGGCCAGATTTAGCAATCTGGATATTGTGTTCTGCAATATCTAACGACAGCTTACGGATTTTCAGTTCAAGGTTATTGTCCTGCGCTGTTTCCACCCAATCCTGTGGATTGTTTGGGGTTGGCTGACTGGTGCTGAAACGGGCTGTGTTTAATGGATCCAGCTGAGCATGATATTCACCGGTAATTTCCCGCAAAAACTCGCGAGCTGTTTCCAGATCATTTTGCGCGCTTATTTCACGGGCAACAGCGCTGTCATATTGAGCCTGAGCTTCATGTACGTCAGTAATGGCGGTTAAACCTACAGCAAATCGTTGTTTGGTTTGTTCTAACTGACGTTCAATGGCACGTTTTTCAGCCACAACAAAACTTAAATTATCTTCAGCTGTTAATACATCAAAATAAGACTGAGAGACTCGTACGATCAGCGTCTGTACTGCTGCGTCATAAGCAGTCTGGCCTTGCATGGCTGCTTTTTCAGCGATAGACAGGTTCTCATAACGACTCCAGTCAAAAATTGATTGGCGTAAGCCTATACCAGCATTAGTGGATGTGCTTTCTGACTTGTATTGACCACCTGTGTCGTTATCCAACTGGTCACTGTAGGATTTATCAGCACCGGCAGTTAAATTAATTTGCGGTAATAACCTGGCTTTGGACACGTCGATCCCAGCTTTGGCTGCATCACGGGTAGCTGCAGCTTTTAATACCTGCGGGTCTTTTTTGGTAGCTAACTGATAAATGGTTTGCAAATTTTCGGCATTCGCCTGCACACTCAGAAGAGCCAGTGCCGAGACTACCAACGTGCCTAACAAGGTTTTTTTCATAACCGAAAGTCCATAGTTTTGCGAAAGTGAGCCAATAATACCTTGTTGGTATTAACTAAGTAATGATTAAAGCGTAAACAGCATATGCTCAAGTGTAACAGAATGTGAGTCCTCAAATGCCTGATTTCAAGCCAGAAAATTATCCATCCTTTCATAGCGCTGATGTAAAAATACTCGACCAGAACACAGTTTTTCAGGGTTTTTTCCGGATCGACAGCTACAAAGTAAGGCACAAGTTATTTAACGGTGGCTGGAGTGCAGAAGTAAAGCGCGAATTATTTGAGCGCGGTCATGCGGTCATAGTACTGCCTTATGATGTAAAAAATGACAGTCTGGTATTAATTGAACAATTCCGTATCGGCGCCTTACAGAATCCAAACGGTCCATGGTTGCTGGAGGCGATAGCAGGCATGATTGAAACGGGAGAAACTGTTGAACAAGTCGCACAACGTGAATCGGAAGAAGAAGCGGGTCTGAAGCTGACAGAATTCTGGCCTATGCTTAGTTATCAAAGCAGCCCTGGCGGTAGTACAGAACGAATTTATTTAGTGCTGGCGCGGCTTAAAGATAAGGTAGATATCGGGGTTTATGGCTTGGCATCCGAGCAGGAAGATATTAAAGTTCATAGCTTGTCACGTCAGGCCGCGATGCAACTTTTACAGGCTGGAAAAATAGATAACGCTGCAACTGTCATAGCCTTGCAATGGTTAACCTTGAATCTGGATGAAGTACGCAAAAGCTGGGCTGTATAATTTTCATGATCACAACACGAGTTAAAGAGGTTAAGTAGCTGGTATGCCAAATCTGGCCCGAAAACGTTATGTGCCTTACCTGCCTGATTTTCTCAGTTTATGTGAGCGCAATTACGCACAGCTACGTTTTTTCTTGCCAGGTAACCAGCGTCAGGGCCAGCGTTGTTTGATTCATATCAACGCCAGCGAAAGTTATCAGGTGGAATTGCTGGAGCTGTGTAAATACACTACGACTGTCAGTATTGAACTCATTAGTCAGTCTATGGTGGGCTGGTTTAAGCCACGTTTTGAAGTGCGTTTGTATCACGATGCGCGGCTGGCTGAAGTACTGGCTTGTCAGCAGGTGCGTCAGCTCAAAGCCGTATACAGTTACCCAAATGTGGATATGTTATTGCCGGATGAAAAACGGCAGATTAATTTGTTGCTGCGCGACTGGCTGAATTTGTGTTCACGCCGTGGTTATCAAAACACAGGGTTATTGGCCTGATGGCTGTGGTATTCAGCAAACAAGATTCTTATCGTCTGGTGCATATTTCTGATTGTCATTTAGTATCTGAACCCGAGGGCTGGTTTTGTGGCGTACAGCCTTATCGTCAGTTGGAACTGCTGTTATCTCAACTTCAATCCAATCAACCTGATGCTGTGCTCCTGACCGGAGATTTAACTCAGGATCATAGTCTGGCTTCTTATCAGTTGATCTCACAACTGTTTAGTGACTGGTCTTGCCCTGTGTTTTATCTGCCCGGCAATCATGATGATCTGGAATTGATGCAGCAGGCATTTGCATCAACACCTTTTTCTGCGGATACAGAGTTAAGCCTGGGCGATTGGCGGCTCTGTTTGCTCAATAGCAAAGGGCCAACACCGGCAGGCTATTTTGATACAGCACGACAACAGCAGTTGCAGCGGCAGTTGTTGTCTTATCCGTTTGATTCCGCTGTCTGGTTGTTTTGTCATCATCATATCAGCCCTATGGGTAGTTTTATTGATGAGCATATTCAGCTCGACGCCGCTGCTTTGTGGCAGATTATTGGCTCTGATCGACGGATCAAAGGTTTTGCCCATGGTCATTGCCATTATGCCTATGCCAAAATACAGCAGGGTATTCACCTGGTGGGTTGTCCTGCCAGCTCAGTGCAGTTTCTGCTAACACCGGATTATCAGCCTGTTGCTGCTCGTCCTGGTTATATCGAATGGATTTTTAATGCCAATGCTAATGCGGATACCGCGGTGCGTTGGCAATTTCTGGAAGGGTAAATGTCTAAACTTGTTGTCTATTTACATGGCTTTGCCAGCTCGTCTCAATCCGAAAAAGCCTTAATGACCAAAGCTTTTTTCCAGCAAGAGTTGCCTGATGTGGAACTCTTGATGCCGGATTTACCTTACACGCCAAAAGAGGCAGTAACCGCAATTGAGCAGGCATTGAATGGCCGTCGTCCTGATGCGGTGATAGGCAGTTCTTTAGGTGGTTTTTTAGGCACTTATCTGGCCGAAAAGACCGGCTGTTATGCCGCGCTGATTAACCCGGCTGTGGCACCTTATGAGCTGTTAAGTCAGCATTTTGGTACTTATCATCATCCGGTATTGAAACAGGATTTTAACGTTGAACCTCAGCATATGCCGCTGCTGGCTGAACTTGAGCATAAACCTTCGGCTTTGGATCGTTATTTGGTGCTGCTACAGGAAGGGGATGAAGTGCTGGATTATCGCAAAGCGGTGCAGTTTTATGCAGGTTGTACAGTGGATGTGCAACCAGGTGGTGATCACAGTTATCAAGGCTACGTCAATTGCCTGCCCGCTATTGTCAAGTTTTGCCAAATAGCGTAAAACAACTGGTTGTTAATACAGTTATATCCTGCGTACTTGAAGCCGCAGCTTTGTCGGGCGTTTTCTCTCGCTGCAACTCCAATGACTTTGGATAGACTAAAACGAGTTATTAAAAAAGAAGTGATGTTTGCCTTATGACAGACCAGCAATACAACGCCGATTCCATTGAGGTGCTGACAGGCCTTGAGCCAGTGCAGCGCCGTCCAGGTATGTATACCGATACCACCCGTCCTAACCACTTAGGTCAGGAAGTTATAGATAACAGCGTCGATGAAGCTTTGGCTGGCCATGCCGATTTAGTGCATGTGATTCTGCATGAGGATCAATCGCTGGAAGTCATAGACAATGGCCGTGGTATGCCAGTGGATATTCACCCTGAAGAAGGGGTATCAGGTGTTGAACTGATCCTTTGTCGTTTGCATGCCGGTGGTAAATTCTCCAATAAAAACTACCAGTTCTCCGGTGGTTTGCACGGCGTAGGTATTTCTGTCGTCAACGCCCTGTCAAGTCGGGTTGATGTGGCGGTACGCCGCGATGGCAATGTCTATGAAATAGCTTTTGAGCATGGCAATAAAGTCAGCGAACTGGCGATTACCGGTACTGTAGGCAAACGTAATACAGGCACAAGAGTACGCTTCTGGCCTGCACCGGATTATTTTGATTCGCCTAAGTTTTCTGTCAGCCGCATGCTGCATGTGCTGAAAGCCAAAGCTGTATTGTGTCCGGGCCTGACCATCAAGTTTGACGACAAGGTCAATAATCAAAGTTATCAGTGGTGTTATCAGGCTGGTATCCGTGATTATTTAATGGATGCGGTCAAAGACATGATAGCGCTGCCTGAGCAGCCTTTTGTTGGTAGCTTAAGCGCCAGTCACGAAGCGGTTGAATGGGCTGTGCTTTGGTTACCTGAGGGTGGCGAGCTGGTGACTGAAAGTTATGTCAACCTGATCCCAACAGCTCAGGGTGGTACCCACGTTAATGGTTTACGTCAGGGCTTGTTAGAAGCACTGCGTGATTTTTGTGAATTCCGTAATTTATTGCCCCGTGGCATTAAGTTAACTCCTGAAGATGTCTGGGATCGTTGTAGTTATATCCTGTCGTTAAAAATGCAGGAACCTCAGTTTGCCGGCCAGACCAAAGAAAAACTTTCATCACGTCAGGCCGTGGCTTTTATCAGCGGTGTGGTGAAAGATGCCTTTAGCTTATGGCTGAATGAACACACAGATATTGCTGAGCAACTGGCTGAGTTTTGTATCAACAACGCGCAAAAACGTTTGCGTGCTGCGAAAAAAATTATCCGCAAAAAAGTGACGGCTGGTCCTGCCTTACCAGGCAAGTTATCTGACTGTTCATCACAGGATCTAAACCGCACAGAGCTGTTTTTTGTCGAAGGGGATTCTGCAGGTGGTTCAGCCAAGCAGGCACGGGATCGTGAGTTTCAGGCGGTGATGCCACTGCGCGGTAAAATTCTGAACACCTGGGAAGTGGAATCTGAACAGATTCTGGGCTCACAGGAAGTGCACGATATTTCTGTAGCTATAGGTATGGATCCAAACTCAGCTGATTTAAGCCAACTGCGCTACGGCAAAATTTGTATTCTGGCCGATGCCGACTCTGATGGTTTGCACATCGCAACCTTATTGTGTGCTTTGTTTATGCGCCATTTCCGTCCGCTGGTCGAAGCCGGTCATATCTATGTGGCTATGCCGCCTTTGTACCGTATCGACTGTGGCAAAGAAGTGTTTTATGCGTTGGATGAAGACGAGAAAAAAGGCATTCTGGACCGCTTAGAAGCGGAGAAAAAACGTAGCAAAATTAACGTGCAACGTTTTAAAGGTTTGGGTGAAATGAACCCATTGCAGCTGCGCGAAACCACCATAGATCCAAACACCAGACGACTGGTGCAACTGACCATAGATGATTTGGTGCAGACGATGGAAATGATGGATATGTTGCTGGCGAAGAAGCGGGCAACCGACAGAAAAGATTGGCTGGAGATGAAAGGCGACCGCGCTATAGTGGCTGTGTAGCTTTAAGTTACTTGCCTGAAGGACTACAGATGAAACAAAAACAATACCTCAGATCATGGGGAACACTGTTAAGCCTCTGCTTCTGTCTGGCTTTTAGCCTACAGGCTAATGAGCCTGTATTGCCTGACTGGCTGGTGCAGGTGAAGCAACAAAAAGCTCAACAACCAGAGCAAATGTTACTGGTATTACAGCAACAGCAAGCCTCTTATGGTGAGTGGAATGCTGAACTGCAGGTGCAGTTTTTATTGCAGCTTTGTGATGTGTATGAAAGTTTAGGTAAACACCAACAGCAGCAGGAAGTGGCTGAACGTGGTCTGGCTTTGCTGGGCGAGCGCCGGGATTTAACCACTATCGATTTTTGGAATAATCTTGGATTTGCACTCGAGATGCAAAGTCAGTATCAGCAGGCCTTGCATTATTATCTGCAGGCTTCAGCTTTGGCTGCAAAGCTAAAAGCCGAGAAGCTGCATATCGAAGCCGACATTAATATTGCCGCCATCTACAGCATTCAGGATAAATTTCAGGAAGCTTTGGTGTTGCTGAAAAGCAGTTACGACAGAGCTGTGCTGTTAAAAGATCCGGAAATTCTGGCTTATGTAAATGCTGAACTCGGGTTGCTTTACGTGGGTCTTGGTTTTGATAAAGAAGCCATAGACTTTATGGAAAAGGCGATCGAAGGGTACGACGCTTTAGGCTGGCAAAAAGATAAAATGGATGTTTTGTTTAATTTAGCCAGAAGTTACAGCTACTTAGAACAATACGACAAAGCCATGCAAAGTTATGATCAGTTGTTGCAACTGGCGGTAGCCCAGCAGGATCAGGCCAATTTGTATTTTGCCTATCTGGGGTTGGCCTCCACCAGTAAAGACAATGAAAAGCTGGATGCAGCTTTGGCTTATATCGAAAAAGCTGAACAGTATTTGCCAGGTTTGCAGTCGACTTATCAAAATTCGATGCACCACTATGAAAAAGCACTGATTTACCGGGAGCTTGGTCAGATTTCTTTGGCCAGTCAGGAATTGGCGCAAGCAGAGCAGAGCTTAAGTAAAGAAGAAAATAATGCCAATCAATCCAACCAGCTGTGGATCCTGAATTTAAAAGCCCGGCTGGAAGCGGATTCAGGTCGCTATCAAAAAGCCTATGAGCATTTGGATCAGTTCTTTAAGGGTTATCACAAATTACGCAATAAAGAACATGAGTTGTCAGTGGAAAAACTGCGCTTGGGTTTTGATGCAGAGCGTCAGCAGGCACAAAATGAGCTGCTGGCCAAAGACAATGAATTACAGGCCCTGCGCTTGCAGGAAGCTGAACGCAAAAGACAAAACCAGTGGTTATGGATAGGGCTGTTTGGCTGCACCAGTTTAGTTTTACTGGTGTTACTGCTGTGGCAACTGGCGCGTCGCCAGGCCCAGTTGCAAGCCCAAACGCTTGAAAAACAACAATCAAATCAGGCTGGTTAACGGAAGCTAAAAATGACAGATATTATGATATCCAATGAAGGGACTGAGCAGCTGCCGCTGCGTCGCTTTACTGAAGAAGCCTACCTGAATTATTCGATGTACGTCATTATGGACCGGGCTTTGCCATTTATTGGCGACGGTTTAAAACCAGTCCAACGCCGTATTATTTATGCGATGTCAGAGCTGGGTTTATCGCATCTGGCGAAATACAAAAAATCTGCCCGTACTGTGGGTGACGTGTTAGGTAAGTTCCACCCTCATGGTGACAGCGCCTGTTACGAAGCTATGGTACTGATGGCTCAGCCGTTTTCTTACCGTTACCCGCTCGTCGATGGTCAGGGCAACTGGGGTGCGCCGGACGATCCAAAGTCCTTCGCGGCCATGCGTTATACCGAAGCCAAGTTGTCCCGTTTTAGTGAGGTTTTATTAAACGAGCTGGGGCAGGGCACTGTGGACTGGGTGCCAAACTTTGACGGCACTATGGACGAACCACGCACTTTACCTGCGCGTTTACCGCATATTCTGCTGAATGGTGTGACTGGTATAGCAGTAGGTATGGCGACTGATATTCCACCGCATAACGCCCGGGAAGTGGCCAACGCCACCGCCTTTTTACTGGATAACCCAAAAGCCACTGTACCTGACTTAATGCAGTATATTCAGGGCCCGGATTATCCGACCGACGCTGAAATTATCAGCCCGGCGCACGAACTGCAGGCTATTTATGAAACAGGCCGTGGCAGCATTAAGATGCGTGGTTTGTATCAGTTGGAAGATGGCGACATTATTATCACGGCCTTGCCGCATCAAACCTCTGGCTCAAAAGTGCTGGAGCAGATAGCAGCTCAGATGAATGCGAAAAAACTGCCTATGGTCAGTGACTTGCGTGATGAATCTGATCATGAAAACCCAACCCGTATTGTGATAGTACCCCGTTCAAACCGCATAGACGTTGAACAGCTGATGGCGCATTTATTTGCCACCACGGATCTGGAAAAAAGCTACCGCGTCAATTTAAACATTCTGGGCCTGGATCAGCGGCCCAGGGTGAAAAACTTACTGGAAATTTTATCTGAATGGCTGGTATTCCGCCGCGACACAGTGCGTCGTCGTCTGCAGTTCCGCTTGGATAAAGTGCTGGATCGTTTGCATGTATTAGAGGCGTTGTTGATCGCGTTTTTAAACATCGACGAAGTGATTAAAATTATTCGCGAAAACGATCAGCCAAAACCTGTGTTAATGGCGCATTTCGGCATTACCGAACGTCAGGCTGAAGCCATACTGGAATTAAAGTTACGTCACTTAGCCAAGCTGGAAGAGATGAAAATCCGCGGCGAACAAGCCGAGCTGGAAAAAGAGCGTGACTACTTAGAAGGCATTTTAGGTTCAGAGAAAAAGCTGACCAAACTTATTCGGGAAGAGCTGCTGTCAGATGCGGAAAAATATGGCGACAACCGCAGAAGCCCAATCGTAATGCGTGAAGAAGCCAAAGCCTTAAGCGAAAAAGAATTACTGCCAAGTGAGCCTGTCACTGTAGTGCTGTCAGAAAAAGGCTGGGTGCGTTGCGCCAAAGGTCATGATATCGACGGCAACAGCCTGCAATACAAAGCAGGAGACGGTTTTAAAGCTGCAGCTTCTGGACGAAGTAACAGATATGCAGCCTTTATCGATTCATCAGGTCGCGCCTTTGCGGCCGAAGCTCACGATTTACCTTCAGCCCGTGGTCAGGGCGAGCCGTTAACTGGTCGCTTTACTCTGGTGGCAGGGGAAAACTTTGAGCATGTACTGATGGCAGAAGACAGCCAGAAGTTGTTGCTGGCCAGTGACGCTGGTTATGGTTTTGTCGGCACCTTCGCCGATTTAGTCAGCCGCAATAAAGCCGGTAAAGCTGTATTAACTTTACCAACAGGCGCCAAAGTATTAAGCCCTATTCCGATTAAAAACCCGGAAACGGATTTGGTAGTGGCTATCAGTACCGAAGGCCGCATGCTGGTGTTCCCTGTGGCTGATTTGCCACAGCTGAGCAAAGGTAAAGGCAATAAGATATTGTCTATTCCATCGGCCCGCGCCGCCAGCCGTGAAGAGTATCTGAAACTCTTAACCGTAGTGCCTGCAGCCACAGCTGTGACTTTAGTGGCAGGTAAACGCAAAATGACCATCAAGGTGGATGATTTAGCGCATTACATAGGCGAACGGGGCCGTCGTGGTAACAAGCTGCCTCGTGGTTTGCAGCGTATCGACGAGCTGTTAACAGGTGAAGTGGCTGGCGATACAACGGAATAAATCGTAGAGGCGGGTCTTGTACCCGCCCGTCTATTTTAAACGTCAAACACAGCCTATTTCCCCTAAGTAATTGAGGTTGCAGCGAGGCGACAAGTCAGCACGACCCCAGGAGCATAGTTAACTATGTGACTGGGGCGGGATGGCGTAGTCAACAAAGCGGCAGCGTCAAGTACGACGGGGAAACAGATCAAACCAGACTTATGACGTCAAACCGTTATACTCTGGCCCTTGTAAAATACAGGGGCCTTTTTTGTGTTAGCCATTATACGTCTGGTGCTGGTCGCCATTTTTATTGTATTCAGTGCCTTAGTGGGTTTGCTGATCTGTCTGGTTCGTCCTTTTTATGTCCCGAACGTGGCGTTATTTTCCAGCTGGTACGGCTGGGCGGCCTGGATCTTTGGTTTAAAAGTCGAAGTACGTCAGGCGCCTGAAGTGACAGCTGCTATGCCTTGTGTGTTTTTAGCCAATCATCAGAATAACTATGATTTATTCACCATCAGCAAAGCCTTGTTGCCAGGCACTGTGACCATAGGTAAAAAAAGCCTGAAGTGGATCCCGTTTTTTGGTCAGCTGTATTGGCTCAGTGGCAATATCCTGATCGACAGAGCCAACAAATCCAAAGCTGTAGGTACTATGCAGGGCGCAGTGGACCGTATAGTGCAGGACAAGGTATCGGTCTGGGTATTTCCTGAAGGCACCCGTAGTTATGGCCGTGGTTTATTGCCTTTTAAAACCGGTGCTTTTCATATTGCCCATCAGGCCAAAGTGCCGCTGGTGCCTATTTGTATGAGCAGCACCAACAAGGTGCGCTTAAACAAATGGAATAACGGCAGAGTCATTATTGAGATTTTGCCACCTATCCAGCCTGAAGGAACTCCGGCCCGTGAACTGGCTGAAACAATACGGCAACAGATGGCAGATAAGATTAAGCTGCTTGATAGCGAAGTGGCAACCGACTACACTGCCGACTCATTGACTGTCACGGGGTAATATCATGGAAAACTGGCAAGAATTTACTGAAGACACCATAGCTGCACTGATGGAAGATGGCAGCGATCCGGATGCGGAATACACCATCGAACACCATTTTTACCATGAAGATTTTGCCCGCTTAGAAAAACTGGCTGTTGAAGTCTTTAAATTAGGTTACGAAGTCACAGACGCCGAAGAAGTTGAATTTGAAGAAGGCGGCACCGCCTGGGTATTCGACGCTATTCGTGAACAGTCTCTGGACGGTGCCAGCATCACAGCTGATGCGATCAAACTGGAAGCCTTAGCGCAGAAGTTTGGTGTCGAATACGACGGCTGGGGCACCTATTTTGAAGGTGGCGAAGACGAAGACGGTGAAGACTTCGATGATGACGAAGACGACGGCGACGAAGCTCCACGTCATTAGTGTCAGAGTCTTGACTCTGACCCTGTAGTCAAACGTCAACTTTGTATTCTTAGTTAGCTATTCATTCTGTACCAGATAAAGGGTCAGATCCTAAGCTCTGACCCTTTTTTATTTCCTTTTCGTATAACCTTGCTACTTTAAAGTATTTTAAGTTATTAGCTGGCTCTGCTTTAATGCTTAAAGACATATAGATGTCCTTAAGGAGAACAGAGATGGCGGCAAAAGAAATATCTGCAGATTTGCTCAACCAACTGCTCGATAAACTGGAAAAGCTGGTTGGCCGGGTAGAGTTTGGTTCTATTGAACTGGTGTTTCATCAGGGCAAATTGGTGCAGCTGGAAAAAAACGAAAAACTACGTCTGGATAAACCTTCATTATAAAACTGGTTCAGACTGTTTCCCTCAGTGAACCTACCCGTCGTACTTGAAACTGCTGCTGTGTTGACCATGTTCTATCACCCCAATCACATAGGCCACTATGTTCATGGGGATTCTTTCACTGGTCGCCTTGCTGCAACTCCAATTACTTAGGGAATCAATTTTTCCACCTGCTTCGGCGCACCGGACCACCGGATCTGAAGTGATGTTGAGCCACTAACAGCAAAAGCTGTGTTGGCTGCAACCTGAACTCAGAGCGCTGATATGAGCATTCGTATAGACCAAATCAATAAAAAATTTGGCGACTTTGTTGCCGTCGATAATGTCAGTTTATCCATTCAGACCGGCGAACTAACGGCCTTACTTGGCCCTTCAGGTTCGGGTAAAACCAGCTTATTGCGTATTATTGCCGGCTTAGAGCAAGCCGACAGTGGCAGCATCCATTTTGATGATCTGGATATCAGCGGACGCCATGTTTCAGAACGTGGTGTAGGTTTTGTGTTTCAGCACTATGCGCTGTTTAAGCATATGACAGTCTATGAAAACGTGGCTTTTGGTTTAACCGTCAAACCAAAAAAGCATCGTCCTTCACCAGAGCTTATCCGTAAAAAAGTGCAGCATTTATTGGAGCTGGTGCAACTGGACTGGACAGCTGATCGCTATCCTTCACAGCTCTCCGGTGGTCAACGTCAGCGTATTGCTTTAGCCCGCGCTTTGGCCGTAGAGCCAAAAGTACTGCTGCTGGATGAGCCCTTTGGCGCGCTGGATGCCAAGGTGAGAGCTGAGTTACGTCGCTGGCTGCGCCGACTGCATGATGAAATTCATGTCACCAGCGTTTTTGTGACCCACGATCAGGAAGAAGCGCTGGAAGTAGCAGACAAAATAGTGGTGATGAACAAAGGGCGGATTGAGCAGCAGGGCTCACCTGAGCAAGTGTACGACAACCCGGCCAATCCTTTTGTCTATGAATTTTTAGGTAATGTGAACCTGTTTCATGCCCGGATTAAACAAGGCAAAGCCGAAATAGGCCAGTTGTCTGTGGCATCGCCGGAATTTACCAATGAACAGGAAGAAAATGGTTTTGCTTATGTGCGGCCGCATGAAATTGATGTGTTGTTAAAACCTAGCGGCGAGGCGCTGGAAGCCAAAGTCGACCTGATTACCATAGTAGGCCCTAATGTCCGGCTGGAATTGTTAGCCAAGGACAGCCAGCAACTGATCCATGTTGAGCTGGCCAGGGATCGTTTTAAACAACTGGGTTTATCATTGGGGCAACAAGCCTGGGTGAAGCCCCGTTACACTAAGGTTTTTCTTGGTGAAGGTATTTAGCTGACCACTTTGCTGAAATGCTAACTGAATAAATGATTTAGATCCGCGTAATTTAGAGGGAGATCTGTAAGCGGGCTTTGTTGCAGAAAACTTAACACTGCCTGCAGATAAGCCTGATAACTCCGCAGAAACAACGCCGGCCCTGCGCTTATACGCTTCACTCCTGTTTCAGTTAAATCCTCAACAGTTGCACCCTCTGGCCAACCCATTAAGTTCAGTGGCAAACTGCTGTGCTGGCTCAATTGTTTCGCCACAGCTAAATCCGTTAAACAAGGCACAAAAGCACCATCGGCTCCTGCCTCTTTGTATAACTCAAGCCGTCTGATGCACTCAGTCACTGCATCTGCTTCTGCGACCAATTGCGCCAGATAAACATCAGTTCTGGCGTTAATAAACAAAGCCCGCCCCTCCAAAAGAGCACGGCAAGCTCGGAGCTTGGCGCATAAAAGTTGTGGCTCTGCGGTCCCGTCTTCAATATTAATACCAGCCACCCCCAGCTCAGCTAATTGCACAACCAGCTGGGCAACCTGAGTGGGGTCATCACTGTAACCTTGTTCTATATCCACAGTGAAAGGCAATTGAATCACTCGCAGGATACGTTGTACCGCTGCCAGTAATTCGGCGACAGGGAGCTGCTGACCGTCAGCGTAACCCAAGGACCAGGCTAAAGCGGCGCTGGATGTGCCAAGGGCTTTTGCACCTTGCTGTTGGGCTAATAACGCACTGGCTGGGTCCCAGATATTAATAAGCAACAATGGTTCTGGCTGTTGATGTAAAGCGCCAAAAGAGTGGGCAGAGGCTGTCATAAGTGATCTCCGGTTAAATGTCCTAAGAATGTTAAAGAGCATTCAGACATTTGTCTGGCCGCTTCCGGTCCTGATAGCAAAAAAAAGCCCCGCCGAAAAGTTGGCGAGGCACTATATGGGGTAGTCACTAAAGTCGATAAAGACTGTGGACCACAAGCAACAGGACAAGGAATAGAACGTAGCGGGGGTGGCACTTCTTGTGCCCTACGAATTTCGAATCCATTCAAACCAGAGTTGTTGCCGCTTCCCGCTGACGCTGAGTTGCGGCAACAACTTCAATCTATTAGATTAAAACGTTTGTGTAAATGTAATTTATATTCCATAAACGCATATCATATTTATGCATATGTCAGGCTCCTGCCTTGCTCCTTTTGGTTCTTGCTTAGAACAGAACTGAATTGGTCCGACTTGGCTGAGCCCCTATACTGGCCTCTTGGTTAAAGCGGAATTTTTCATGAAAAACATTAATTTAAATTTTGCACTCTGGAAGCAGGTGATCTTTGCGATGCTGCTGGGGGTGATTGTGGGGTTAATCCTGGGGGCCGACTCTCTGGCACTCAAACCTCTGGGAACCGCCTATATTAATGCCATTAAGATGTTAGTGATCCCGCTGGTGTTTTTTAGTCTGATTTTAAGTATTACCTCACTGGGGCAAGGCAAAGGCTTAGGTCGTATCGCCAGTAAAACTGTGGGGTTATTTTTACTGACAGCTTTGATTGCCAGCCTGATAGGTCTTGGTGTCGGCACCGCCTTTCAGTTTGAAACAGGCCAGAACTTAGTGGCAGCACAAGTGACTGAAAAAGTCATACCTCCCGTCAGTCAGGTGTTGGTGGATTTAATTCCGGCCAATCCAATAGCAGCTATGGCGCAGGGCCAGGTTTTACCTGTGATGTTATTTGCCATTTTGTTGGGGCTTGCTCTGCGCAATATAGGCGAAAAAGGCACAGCTATGCTGGCATTGGTGCGCTCTGGTGCCGATATGATGTTTGAAGTGACCCGTTTGGTCTTGCTGTTTACTCCTGTGGGAGTATTTGGTTTGATCGCCTGGGTAGTAGGTACTTATGGTTTGGAAATGCTGCTGCCGTTAGGCAAATTTATTTTAGCTGTTTATGTGGGCTGTTTGCTGCATATCAGCCTGACTTATGGCGGTTTTGTGCACTTTTTCAGCTCAATGAAAGTCACTGACTATTTCAGAGCTATTTTCCCGGTACAACTGGTCGCTCTTAGTACCTGCTCCAGTTATGCCTCGTTACCAGCTAGTTACAAAGCCGTGACTGAAGATCTGAAAGTATCTAAAGACTACGCAGGTTTTGTTTTGCCCTTAGGCTCCACCATTAATATGGATGGTTGTGGTGGTATTTATCCGGCAATATCCGCTATCTTTATCGCGAACTTATATGGCATTGAGCTGCAATTTATTGATTATCTGCTGATCGTCGGTACTGCCACTTTGGCTTCATTAGGTACAGCCGGTGTGCCCGGTACGGCACTGGTAATGCTGACTGTGACTTTATCCGTAGTAGGTTTACCACTGGAAGGTATCGCTTTTATCGCTGCTATCGACCGTATTGTCGATATGATCAGAACCACCACTAACGTCACAGGCGACACTATGGTGGCTCTAGTGATCGCTGAGCAGGAAGGCTTACTGAGCGAATCAAGGGCCGGGGATCAGCTAAAAGACGACACTGTATTTACCAAAGCTTTGACAGAAACTCCAGTTAGCTGCGACATTCGCAGCTAACTGCATCAGGTAAAGGTTAATGCGGTTGACCAGCGGCTAAATCTTTAGCCGCTTTGTACTCCAGCAAAGATTTCAGCAGCAGTGTAACTAAAGCCAGCAACGCTAATAAAGACGAGACAGCAAAAGCAGCAGCAAACTGGTATTCGTTGTATAAAATTTCAATATGAAGTGGCATGGTATTGGTTTGCTCGCGGATTTTTCCTGAAACCACACTGACAGCACCAAACTCACCCATAGCGCGGGCATTGGCTAAAATCACGCCGTATAACAAGGCCCATTTCACTGAAGGCAAAGTGACTCGGAAAAAGGTTTGCCAGCCGTTAGCCCCTAAGGTTAAAGCGGCTTCTTCCTGCTCCCGGCCTTGTTCCTGCATCAATGGAATAAGCTCACGGGCGACAAAAGGAAAGGTGATAAAAATAGTCGCCAGCACTATGCCTGGTACAGCAAACATAATGCGCACATCATGATCCATCAGCCAGTCGCCTAAATAACCCCGGGCGCCAAAAATCAGCATCAGGCTTAAACCTACGATCACAGGCGAGACTGCTATTGGCAGGTCTATCAGGGTGATCAACAGCTGCCGGCCTTTAAACTGAAATTTGGCGATAGCCCAACTGGCTGCCAGGCCAAAAATCACGTTGCAGGGCACGGCAATAGCAGCTGCTATCAGCGTCAGTTTGATCGCATGTAAAGCAGCAGGTTCACTGATAGAAGCCCAATACAATTCAGCACCACGGGCAAAGGCTTCGCTAAACACAATAAAAAGCGGCAGTACCAGAAACAAAGCTAAAAATAACAGCGCTATGCAGGTCAGCAGCAAACGAACCCACAATGGTTCAGTGGTTGCCTTACGTAAAGCCGCAGCTGCCGGATGAGGGGAAACGAGTGGGAGACTGCTCATGCTTTAGCTCCATGTCTGTTATTGCTCCAGTGTTGAAGCAGGTTAATCAGCAGCAATAAAATAAAGGAAATAAATAACATCACAGAGCCCAAAGCGGCAGCCCCGGCATAATCAAATTGCTCTAAGCGGGTCATGATGAGCAGCGGCGTAATTTCAGTTTTCATTGGCATATTGCCGCTGATAAAGACCACAGAACCGTATTCACCTACAGCACGGGCAAATGCCAGCGCAAAACCTGTCAGCAAAGAGGGCAACAGAGCTGGGAATAAAATGCGGCAAAAGGTTTGTAAGCGGTTGGCGCCTAAGCAGGCGGCTGCTTCTTCAATCTCTTTTTCCAAATCTTCCAGCACAGGCTGCACTGTGCGCACTACAAAAGGCAGGCCGATAAAAATCAGCGCTAAAGTCACACCTAAAGGGCTGTAGGCTGCTTTAATGCCCAAAGCACTTAAATGCTGACCAATCCAGCCATTGGGGGCATAAATGGCTGTCAGTGCAATACCGGCCACTGCTGTGGGTAAAGCGAAGGGCAAATCGACTAAGGCATCAATCACCTTTTTGCCAAAGAAGTTGTAGCGCACTAACACCCAGGCGACTATCAAACCAAACACCAGATTGACAGCTGCTGCAATAAAAGAGGCGCCAAAAGTCAGCTGATAACTGGCGATAGCTCTGTCGCTGGCCACTACTTTCCAGAATTCAGCCCAACTTAACGTCAGGCTATGGCCCAATAAAGCGGCTAAAGGTAGCAGCACTATTAGGCTTAAATAAAAGGTGGCAAAACCCAGGGATAAGCCAAAGCCGGGTAATACGGTGGGCTTTAGCCAATATGATTTTTTCAAAGCAAGGATCCTCCTTTGTGGTTATCCCTTTTGTAGATAAAACCGCAGCTTTGTCGGCATTGTGCCTCTGGATCCTTGATTCTGACGCCAGGCGGGCAGGGATAAACCCTGCCCCTACAATGCCGACCTGCAGCTCTGCTTACTTTCGGGAATATGACAAAAAGCGACAGCTGCATACTGTCGCTTTTTAATTCGTTGTTTTGGCTAGTTATAAATCTGATCAAAGACGCCGCCGTCACCAAAGTGTTCTGGTTGGGCTTTTTGCCAGCCACCAAAGTCGGCAATAGTCACCAGCTTCAGTTGTGGGAACTGTTTGCTGTACTGCGCTGCCACTTCTTTATCGCGAGGTCTGTAGTAATGTTTGGCTGCCAGCTGTTGACCTTCTTTGCTGTACAGATATTGCAGGTAAGCTGTAGCAACTTCGGTTGTACCTTTGGCTTCGGCGTTTTTATCCACTACTGCAACAGAAGGTTCGGCCAGAATCGATAGAGACGGCACTACGATTTCAATCTTGTCTTTGCCTAATTCATTTACTGCTAAAAAGGCTTCGTTTTCCCAGGCCAGTAACACATCACCTATGCCACGCTGAACAAAAGTGGTGGTTGAGCCTCGGGCGCCTGAATCCAGCACTGGCACGTTTTTAAACAGCTTACCCACGAAGTCTTTGGCTGCATCCTCTGAGCCGTATTTTTGTTCGGCATAAGCCCAGGCTGCTAAATAGTTCCAGCGGGCACCGCCTGAGGTTTTTGGATTTGGAGTGATCACTTCCACCCCTTCTTTGACCAGGTCGTCCCAGTCTTTGATATTTTTCGGGTTACCTTTGCGCACCAGAAATACGATGGTAGAGGTGTAAGGCGCGCTGCTGTCGGCTAAACGGCTTTCCCAGTTTTCCGGCAGTAACTTACCAATTTTTGCCAGCGGATCGATATCGCCGGACAAAGCTAAAGTCACTACGTCTGCTCTTAAGCCATCAATGACAGAACGTGACTGGCTGCCGGAACCGCCATGTGATTGTTCAATTTTGACGGTATCACCGGTTTTTTGCTGCCAGTAAGCCGAGAAGGCTTTGTTGTAATCACGGTATAACTCACGCGTCGGGTCGTACGATACATTGAGTAAGGTAATATCTTTGGCCATTAAGCCTGAACTTAAGGTCAGTACAGTAGCGGCTAGCAGTAATTTACTTTTGATGCTTTGCATAAAATTTTCCTGTTCAAGTAGTTTTTAGAATCTAAAATCCAGACCTACAGCCAAAGTGCTGTCTTTAGGTTTTACCGTGCCGATCAGGCTGTCACCTTCGGTTTCTAACTGGGCGTAGTAGCTGTAAAGCCGTGCTGCGTCACTTAATTTGTAATCCACACCCAGAGCCAGACCTGTCACATCCACATCGCCGTAGCTGCTGTTGGCTGGTGTTGAAGTGGAGCTGCCGTATTGAGCTTTGGCTGTCCATGGGCCTGCGACTTTCCAGGCTGCGTTCAGCACATAACCATCCTGCTCAATAAAGGCATTGCCTGAAGCGCCATCCCATTCGCTGATAGGGTTCAGGCCGTTTTGCGCACCAGAACTTGATACTGAAGAGCCAACAAAAGTAGAGAAGGGGCCAATACGGTCGGTGTCTTTATGGGCTTCCGCGGTTTGGTAGATAGCTCCTAATTTCACCGGGCCAACAGATACTTCGCCTAAAACACGGATAGCATCAGTGGTCGCCACATTGTTGTCGATGGCGACACCGACAAACCATTTGGATTTACCGTAAGTTAAAGCGCTGGAATAACCGCTGGCTAAATCACTGTCATCCTGCGGATTGTTGGCGTTGACTGCTATGCCTGTTTCTTCGCTTTGTACTGCGGCAAAACTGAATTCAAAACCTTCAAGGAAAATAGGTGAGTTGTATTGAATGACGTTATCGGCGCGGTTTTCACCGACCAGATAGCTGCCGATATCGGCCAAAGCTGCATCGTTAAATCTGTCGATGTCTCCACGTATGACTGTATTGGTTTGCAGGGTTTTCAGTGGTGTATCGTTTTTGCCGATAAGCAGCGTACCCCATTCGACTTGCACGCCAGCGTAGATATTACGCTGAGTCAGCTCACGGCCATTGGCGTTGGTGCCGTTGTCCGTGTCTATGCCGTATTCCACCAGATAAATAATTTTCAGATCGGCAGACACGTCTAAATCACCGCGAATACCAAAACGCGAGGCGTTGCTTTCGACAGAAGTATTGTCCAGCTCATCGGCTATGCTGGTTGCGCCTATATGCTGATAGCTAACAGGGTTAGTGGCTGGTGTGGTTTGGGCAAAATTTAACTTTTCGAAATCATACTGCTGGGCACTGACATTAATTTTGCCGTAAATAGTCGGGAAACCGGCCTGACTGGGTAAGCTGACCAACAAAGCTGCGGTCAGGCTGGCCAGTTTAAAGGTTTTATAGAAACGGGTTGGGCTGGTTCTGGCTTTACTGAATAAGCCATAATATTGAGTGTACTGAGCTGACATAATATTCTCCGCAAGTTTTTTTATAACTTCCGGCGTTCCGGTCAGTCTGTTTTTTGTTTTTGTGTTCCTGGATGTTTTTTATTTTTTACGAAGCGCTGGTTGTGGAGGCTTCGGGTCCTGCGACTGTACTTGTTTTAAGCTTTAGCCGTCTGGACGCTTGAGATGAATGTAGAGGATATTTATATTCTTAAAAAGAACGAAATTCGTATTTGATAGTTCATAAATGAATAAGGGTCAGAGCTGTTAGCTCTGACCCTTTCATAAAAAGTCGGCAATCGGTCTAATGCTGGTACCTGATATGTGGGTCAGAGCCAAGGCTCTGACCCGACTTATAGCTTGGCCAGAGCCTGCGCTAAGTCAGCAATTAAATCATCGGCATCTTCCACACCTATGCTCAGGCGAACCAGATTTTCGGTGACGCCTGCTCTTTGTCTGTCTTCTGCTGTCATAGCCGCATGAGTAGTACTGGCTGGGTGACAAGCTAAGCTTTCCACATCACCTAAGCTCACGGCCTGAGCGAATAATTGCAGGTTATTTAAAAACACTGCAGCTTTGGCAAAACCACCTTCGATATCAACGGCCACCATGCCCCCAAAACCTGTGGCTGTGTCGGCTATAGCCTGATGCCCTGGGTGACTGGCATGGCCCGGATAATAGACTTTTGCCACTTTAGGATGGGCTGCTAAAAAGTCTGCTACTTTGCGGGCATTTTCGATATGAGCGTCCATCCGCAAGGTCAGAGTTTTTACGCCACGTTGCAGTAAATAAGCTTCCTGCGGGCCTATAGGTGAACCTATATGTTTCAGTGCCACAGTACGGATTTTCTGCATCAGCTCGCTGCGTCCTGCCACTATGCCAGCAATAATATCGCCATGGCCAGACAGGTACTTAGTGCCGCTGTGCATCACAATATCAGCCCCAATTTCCAGCGGACGGAATAAATAAGGGGTTAAAAAGGTATTATCACAAATCACCAGAGCACCGACTTTACGGGCTGCTTCCACCACAATACGGGTGTCTATCACTTTTAAGGTGGGGTTGGTGATAGGTTCAAATAACACCACTTTGGTGTTGGGTTTCACCCGTTCGGCAAAGTCTTTATCGCTGCTGTAACGGCTTAAGGTCACACCGGCGCGGGTTAAGGTATTACGTAAAAAAGCATCAGTACCGCCGTAGACCGGGTCGATAAAAGCCACTTCATCACCGGCGTTGGTCAGTGCATACATAATGGCGCTAACGGCAGCCATACCGCTGGCCACTACTAAAGCTTCGTCTGCCCCCTCCAATGCTGCTAATTTCTGCTCTAAAGCTGCGGTAGTAGGGTTGGCAAAACGGCTGTAGATATAACCCGGATTCTGACCTGAAAAACGCGCCTGACCTTCTTCGGCAGTGCCGTAACTAAAGGTGCTGGTGAAATACACCGGAGTGGCTAAAGCGCCGGTACTTGGGTCTGGTTGTTGTCCGGCATGAATACTTAAAGTACGGAATTTCATAGTTAACCTTGGTTATGTTTTTTATTTATCTTTGGTTGTGCTGAGCTTAGACAGCTTTTGCTAACTCTGCGTAATGAGCCGCAGCCACATCACGGTGTGAACGTAACCGTCCTTTTAACACATTCTGGCCCACCTGATAAAACAACGGGTTAGTTGGATCGCTGGCCGGACCTTTAGCTTCGTCAGCTAAATGAGACGGCAACTGCAATAAAGGCACAGTGGCATCCAGTTGAGCTGCCATAAAAAAGGCACAGGAATAACGCTCTACACCAGAATTCGGGCTGACTACACGATGCAAGGTGGCTTTTAAATAACCATTGGACGCCAGTTCCAGCAGCTCACCAATATTGACGACAAAAGCACCTGGCAGTGGAGCAACAGAAACCCAACCTTGTTCGGTTTCCACTTCTAAACCTGATTGATGATCCTGCACCACTAAGGTCAGGTAACCCGGATCTTTATGGGCACCTACACCTTGTTTGCTATTTGATGCTTTTGCATCCACGCCTGGATAACGAATCAGTTTCATATGCTGATAAGGACCAGCTTTGATAGTGGCGTCTAAGGCATCAGATGGCTGTTGTAACGCCAGCATTAAAGCGCGCATTAGCTTTACTGTGATATCTGACAAGGACTGTTGCCAGTTCAGCAGTTCAGTTTGCATCTGTGGTAAAGCCGTTGGCCATTGGTTAGGGCCAATTAAACCTTGCCAGGCCGGGCTGATATCCGTCTGCGCTGGTACAGCTTCTTCCCGCATAATATCAAACTGTTCACGGATATCCGGCTGACCACGGGTTAATTCACCGCCTAAGCCTGTGTAACCTCGAAAGTGGGGTGAATGGATCATCTGCACTTGTTGTTTATCGGCCAGTGGCAGCGCAAAAAACTGCTTCGCCAGCGCTAAAATCTGTTGCTGCTTTTGCTCGCTCTGACCATGACCCGTCAGGTAAAAGAAACCCACATCACGGGCTGCAACGCGCAATTGCTGAATAAAAGACTGTTGCTCAACTGCTGTGCCATCCATCAGGCTCAGATCCAGCACAGGCAAAGCACTGCTGGCCTCTGGTGTGGCGTTGCCGGATAAAAACTCTTGTGTTGAATGAAGCATACACACCTCGATGATCTTAAATTCATACTGGCCATAACCCGCATCGAACGATCTGGTTTGAGCAGCTGGCAGAAAGTGAGCGCATTCTAGGCCTCTGCAAAAAGTTAAATAACTAATGGATTGGTCTTGTATAGATGAATTAGAAATAACCGGATGTCTGGATAGTTAGCGGTCTTTAAGCATAAAAGTCTTACTATCTAAAACTTTATGGAATAAAGGTGCGGGCATTTATACTTTTTAAACCGGACCTTTGCTAACTGGCTTATTTTTAACACTATTTCGTAAAAAATGGATAGGACGCATAAATTTATGCGTTTTTATGGATTAAAGGCTGAGGGTTTTCTATATCGCCAAAAGTTATAACCAAGATAAATTTGGCCTGTAGCTGAAATGAAAAAGGCACCTTGCGGTGCCTTGTGTTATTCAACTTCGAAGATTTAAGCAATCAGAATAAAACCAATAAATGCCAAAGTGGCAGCTATTAGGGTGTAAGGCAGCTGAGTTACAGCGTGCGATACCAGATTACAGCCTGAACCCTGAGCCGCTAATACAGTAGAGTCACTATAGAAACAGGCCTGACTACCAAAAGAGCTGGCTGATAACAGCGCACCTATTACCAGTGGAATATCAGCTTCTACTGCGTAAGCTAAAGGCATCACAATAGGAATAGATACTGCAAAAATCCCCCAGGACGAGCCTGTGGCAAAGGATAGAATCGCCATAGCTAAAAATACGATAGCGGGCAGCATCTGTGCTGTCATATAAGGAGTAAGGTTTTCAATCACAAACTGAGGCAGCAGTAACTTGTCGCAGACATCTTTAAACACAAAAGCTGCGATCACAGTACAGATGGCTGGCAACATGGTTTTAAAGCCATTCATCATCACTTCCATCATCTCGCCTAATGGCATCAGACGCTGGTAGCTGTAGAAGGCGATAGTCAGCACTAAAGTTACGATCAGACCTTTGAGTACATCAATATCAAAATAGATGGTAAAACCAATCAGCATTAGCATAGGCACTATAAAGTTGCGCAGTTTGCCTTGTTTATTGCTGTCTTCAAATTCTTGTTCCATCGAATGCACAGCATACTGATCACCGGCCGGAACCGTCTGACCTTGTACATGATGGTGGCTGGCGCTGGCCTCGGTACCCACATCAGGCAATACATCCAGAGGTGTACCATTCTGAGCTGCCAGTTCAGCTTTTTTCATCGGGCCTATCGCTGGCATAATTTTTAAGGTGACTAACATCACCATCAATACGGCCAGCCATGGATACAACATGTAAGGAATGGCCTGCATGTAGACTTCAACACCATTACCTACCTCTGCGACTTTGTTATCTTCCAGCAAACTGCCAAAAAAGATAGCCCAGGTTGAAATTGGAATAATGACGCAAATAGGTGCAGCTGTGGAATCCACTATATAAGCCAGCATCTGACGGGAAATTTTGTATTTATCTGTCACTCTTTTCATCGCTTCACCCACGCTTAACGCATTCAGGTAATCGTCGATAAAAATAATGCAGCCTAAAACAAAGGTCATAAACATGGAGGATTTAGGGCCTGTTGCCAGCTTAGAGGCAGAACGGCCAAAAGCCACAGCACCGCCTGTATGGATCAACAAACCAATCAAGGAGCCAAAACCACCACAGACCAGAATTAACCAGCCAATGGTTTCATCCTGCATCACGCTGGTCGAGATCTCGGCAAAGGTATTCAGCAACTCAAAAGGTTGAGTTGGAAACAGCATCAGCAAACCTGCAACTGCGCCCACAACCAGCGACAAAATCGGCCGCTTCAGCCAGATGGCAACAGCCATCACAACAACTGGTGGGATCAAACTAATGGCACTTGGTGAATCCATTAAAGGGTTCCTTCACAAAGCCTGGCAACGCCAGAAAAATAAAAGCCAACCGCAGCATGAACTGCATACGGAGTGTTTGGGGTTTTAGCTGCCAGAGCCCGGGACTGAAAGTGATTGCTTATCGTACCCTAAGTAATTGAAGTTGCAGAGCGGCGACAAGTGAACGAGACCCCATGAACATAGTTAACCTATGTGATTGGGGCGAGCGAACGCAGTCAACAAAGCTGCAGCTTTAAGTACAACGGGTATGTGCAATTTCATCAGATCAGGGTAAACAACAGAATGAATTTACACGGGTTAAATTCAGGCGCGCAATAATAACAAAAAAAATGTTTTGTACAATATTTGTGTGCAGAGGCTAACTTGGAGGGCTTTTCTGTAAGGTATTGAATCTTTTTAAAAAATCACTGCCGCAGGCTGCGGCAGTGATCAAAGAATTACTTAGCGTTGTTGATCAGCTCTAACTTAGCTAATACATCGGCATTAAAGCTTAATTGCACTGACTTTTGTGCCGCTTCCTGAGTTTTTACCAGTTCAGTTAAAGTCGGGTAGCTGGCAGATAATGCAGTCACGTCGTATAACCACAGAGTTTTACCGTCTTTTTCTGTTTTGCTGGCTGGTTCACCCAGTTTTTCAGCAATAGCAGCCTGAGTCGATTTACCTTCAGTTAAACCTAAAGCTGTACGCACTGATGTATTTAAAGCAGCATTTTTGGCGCTGTCTTTGGTGTCTTTCAGTGTGCTGCCTACGCCATCTTTAACTGCATTTAACCAGTCAGCCTGAGCCGGAACTGCAGTCACTACTAAGGCAACGAATAAGGCGCTTAACTTTAATTTCATCTTGTCTCTTCCATTTGAGAATTAATCAGGGAACCTGCTCCGGACCACAAGCCCGGGCTGGCGGCGCGGATGGTATAGCAGATCGCCCTCCAGTCCAAGTTTTTTACCAGAACTTTACATAGTTTTGCGACGACTCTGTTCGGCAGAGATAAGAAAGGCGACCCGAAGGTCGCCTTTCTCTATCAAGCCAGACTCAAACCACAGCTTAAATCGCAGCTATTTGTGCCTGCTGAGCTTTTAACTTGGTGATAGCTTCTAAAGCTTCTGCCAGTTTTTCACGCTCTTTCGCGAGTACAGCTTCAGGCGCTTTTGCCACAAAACCTTCGTTTGCCAGTTTGCTGGCCACGCGGTCATGTTCCTGCTGAGCTTTTTCCATTTGCTTGGCAATGCGGGCCAGTTCGGCTTCTTTGTCGATCAAACCCGCCATAGGGATCAGAATATCCATCTTGCCCAACAGCTGAGCGGCGCAAGCTGGTGCTGTGTCGCCATCGGCCAGTACAGTAATGGCTTCTAACTTCGCCATATTCTGCAGGAAGGCCAGATTGCTTTGTAAGCGACGGCTGTCGTCTGCTGTTAGGTTACGCACTAGTACAGACAATGGCTTGCTTGGCGCTATATCCATTTCACCCCGTACGTTACGGATAGCAACGATAAAGCTCTTCACCCATTCCAGATCGGCAGTGGCGGTTTCATTCACCAGCGCCTGATTAAATTCCGGATAGGCCTGCAGCATAATGCTGTCGCCAGGGTTCAGATCTTTACGCACCATTGGTGCCACCAACTGCCAAATTTCTTCAGTGATAAATGGCATGATTGGGTGCATTAAACGCAGCAAAGATTCCAGCACTGTCAATAAGGTATGACGGGTGCCACGTTGCTGAGCTTCGGTGCCTTTAAACAACACAGGTTTGGTCAGCTCTAAGTACCAGTCACAGAACTGGTTCCAGGTAAATTCATACAGCGTATTGGCCGCCATATCAAAACGGTAGCTGTCTAAATAACCACGGAACTGGGTGATCGTTTGCTGATACTGGCTGATGATCCAGTGATCGGCCAATGACAGTTCCATTTCACCACCAGCAAGACCACAGTCTTTCTCTTCGGTCATCATGGTGACGTAACGGCTTGCGTTCCACAGCTTGTTACAGAAGTTACGGTAACCGTCTAAACGTTTCATATCCCAGCTGATATCACGGCCTGTTGAAGCTAAAGCCGCTAAGGTGAAACGCAGCGCATCTGTACCGCTGGCTTCAATACCTTCAGGGAATTGCTTTTTGGTCTGGTTGCCAATTTTTTCGGCCAGCTGTGGCTGCATCATATTGCTGGTGCGTTTCACCAACAGGTCTTCCAGACTGATACCGTCAATCATATCCAGCGGGTCAATCACGTTGCCCTTGGATTTTGACATCTTGTCGCCGTTTTCATCACGAATAAGGCCAGTCACATAGACAGTCTTAAATGGCACCTGAGGCTTGCCATTTTCGTCTTTAACAAAATGCATCGTCATCATAATCATCCGGGCTACCCAGAAGAAAATAATGTCAAAACCAGTGACTAACACGTCGGTCGGGTGGAAGGTTTTTAACTCTTCAGTATTGTCCGGCCAACCTAAAGTAGAGAAAGTCCATAGCGCTGAGCTGAACCAGGTGTCCAGTACATCGTTGTCCTGACGTAATTTCACGTCATCCGCTAACTCGTGTTTAGCACGCACTTCAGCTTCATCACGGCCTACGTAGACTTTACCTGTTTCATCGTACCAGGCTGGAATACGGTGACCCCACCACAGCTGACGGCTGATACACCAGTCCTGAATGTCACGCATCCAGCTGTAGTACATGTTTTCGTATTGTTTAGGCACAAACTGAATGTCGCCGTTTTCCACAGCTTCAATGGCAGTTTTGGCCATAGGCGCAACACGTACATACCACTGGTCAGTTAATAAAGGCTCAATCACCACACCAGAACGGTCGCCGTATGGCAGGGTGTTATTGTGATCTTCAACTTTGTCTAACAGGCCTGCTGCATCAAAAGCAGCCACTATGGCTTTACGGGCCACATAACGATCCATACCCTGGAATTCAGCAGGAATAACAGAGTTGTGTGCCGGGTTTGCTTCGCCATTCGGGAAGAAACATTCGCCTTCGCTGCGAATAGTGGCATCCGCTGTCATCACGTTGATCATGGGTAACTGATGACGTTTACCTACTTCGTAGTCGTTAAAGTCATGGGCTGGGGTGATTTTTACGCAGCCCGTGCCTTTGTCTTTATCAGCGTGTTCGTCCGCCAGAATTGGAATACGGCGGTTCACCAGCGGCAGCAGCACTTCTTTACCAATCAGTGACTGGTAGCGCTCGTCGTCCGGGTTGACTGCCACACCTGTATCGCCCAGCATAGTTTCAGGACGGGTGGTGGCAACCACTATGTAGTTTTTGCCATCTGCCGTAGTCACACCATCAGCCAGCGGGTAACGTAAGTTCCACAGATGGCCTTTTTGTTCTTTGTTTTCTACTTCTAAATCAGAAATAGCAGTGTGCAGCTTCGGATCCCAGTTCACCAGGCGTTTGCCACGGTAAATCAGGTCGTCCTGATACAAGCGCACAAAAACTTCCTGCACTGCATTCGACAGGCCGGCGTCCATGGTGAAACGCTCTTTGTCCCAATCGACTGAGTTGCCTAAACGGCGCATTTGTTCGGTGATGGTGCCACCTGATTCGGCTTTCCATTCCCATACTTTTTCAATAAAAGCCTCGCGGCCCATGGCATGACGGTCTGGTTTGCCTTCGGCTGCCAATTTACGCTCTACTACCATTTGTGTGGCTATACCAGCGTGGTCAGTCCCTACTTGCCATAAGGTGTTTTTGCCCAGCATACGTTTGTAGCGGGTTAAGGCATCCATAATAGTTTGCTGGAACGCATGGCCCATATGCAGGCTACCGGTCACGTTTGGTGGTGGGATCATGATGCAATAAGCACCATTGCTGTTATCACCACTTGGCTTGAAATAGCCTTTGCTTTCCCATGCCTGATACATGGCTTGTTCAACTTGACTCGGGTTAAATGTCTTTTCCATCTTCGTTACCTGAAACTCTCACTAAAAACGCAGGCCGGCCATCAGAGCTGCACTGTTTGCGGGGTTAACCCCGACTGGCGATAAAATTTAAATCGTTCCCGCGCCTGAACCTTTAACTGTTCTTCGGCTGGAACAAACTCGATAATTTGTTGAAAACGCTGACTAAAAGGCGGCACTGTTGCCGACAGGTTAATTAAAACCGGCCTCGCGTTGCTTGGAGGCAGCCAGCTGATTTCTACCGGAGCGCCTCTTGCAGGGCCTTCGCCCGCCAGATTGTGTGGTACAAATCGCTCTGGATCAAAGCGCCATAATACCTCATCCAGCAGTTCGGCGTCCGCCTGATTTTGGCAGAACACAAAAACCCGCTGCCCGGCCTGATACAAATCGGCGCAAAGTTTTGCTGCTACATGAAAAAAAGCTGGCTCTGACGCCAGCTGTGATTCAGCTTCTGCTGCCTGTTCCGGCAGCAGATAAAAACTGACTTGAGGCACTGTTATCCCTCGATGTCGGTTCCGACACGGTTAATTAAAAACTGGGTCAACATAGCCACAGGGCGGCCTGTTGCACCTTTGTCTTTACCACCACTGCGCCATGCAGTGCCGGCAATATCCAAATGCGCCCAGTTGTATTTACGGGTGAAGCGCGACAGGAAACAAGCTGCGGTAATAGTACCGGCGGCACGGCCACCTAAGTTACTGAAATCCGCAAACGGGCTTTCCAGTTGATCCTGATAGTCATCCCACAAAGGTAAACGCCAGGCTCTGTCACCACTTTGATCCGAGGCATTTAAAATTTCATGCGCCAGCGGATTATGGTTACTTAATAAACCAGAAGCATGTTTACCTAAAGCAATCACACAAGCACCTGTTAAGGTCGCTACGTCAATGACGACGTCCGGGTCAAAACGCTCGACATAAGTTAAGGCATCACAGAGCACTAAACGGCCTTCAGCGTCTGTGTTTAACACTTCAACCGTTTGACCTGACATGGTGGTTAAGATATCACCAGGGCGATAAGCGCGGCCATCCGGCATGTTTTCTGCGCCAGCCAGCACAGCCACCATATTGATAGGCAAACCTAAGCTAACCACTGCATGCATAGTCCCCAGCACTGAAGCTGCGCCACACATGTCGTATTTCATTTCGTCCATCGCATCACTTGGCTTGATGCTGATACCGCCGGTATCAAAGGTTAAACCTTTGCCGACCAGTACCACAGGCGCGCTGTTATCCATAGCACCGTTATATTTAATCACCGCCATTTTGGCTTCGTTTTCCGAGCCACGGCCAACAGCCACGTACGAATGCATACCCAAAGCTGTCATCTCAGCTATGCCCAGCACTTCTACCGACACTTTGTCGTGTTGCGCTAACGCCACTGCCTGATCGGCCAGATAAGCCGGAGTACAGATGTTTGGCGGCATATTCGATACGTCTTTACAGACTTTGATACCAGCGGCTACAGCCAAACCATGTTCAACGGCTTTTTCGCCTATGGTTAAATCGCGACGGGTAGGCACGTTAAAGACAATTTTACGCAGCGGGCGACGGGTTTCGTCTTTGCGGCTTTTTAGTTTGTCGAATACATATAAGCAATCTTGGGTGGTTTCCACCGCATGACGCACTTTCCAGTAGGTGTCACGGCCTTTCACGTGCAGCTCAGATAAGAAACACACAGCTTCCATCGAGCCGGTTTCATTCAGGGTGCTGATAGTTTTGGCAATGATCTGGCGGTACTGACGTTCGTCTAATTCACGCTCTTTGCCACAGCCCACCAACAGTACACGTTCACTCAACACGTTTGGTACATGGTGTAATAACAACATCTGACCGGGTTTGCCTTCTAAATCGCCCCGGCGTAATAAATTGCTGATGTAGCCTTCGCTGATTTTATCCAGCTGTTCGGCAACCGCTGACAAGCGGCGCGGTTCATAAACGCCGACAACGATACATGCACTTCGTTGTTTTTCCGGACTACCGCTTTTTACGCTGAACTCCATGCTCACTCCTGATTCTAAGACTTCCGGCCACTATACCAAGTTAGTTCGGTGTTACAGTGGGCTTCTTTGTGATGATATTTTGTCCTGCTTTATAAAAAAGCTCGGATTTATCGCCACTTTAGTCAATAATAATTGCTGTAAATATCCAGTTTACTTAAAAATCGTCAGGGTTCCAGCAAAAAGACAGGTTTTAGGGGGCATTTTTGATTGTTTTTCGTTATCTGATTGGTGAAGTGTTTAAATCCCAATTGGCGGTCTTCCTGATCCTGATCACTATTATCATGAGCCAACGCTTTGTGAAAATTTTGGCTGACGCTTCAGATGGTGATATTCCGGGTCAGTTAGTACTGACCATTTTGTCATTAAAGCTGCCGCAACTGGCCGTGGTTATTATTCCGTTGAGTGCTTTTTTGGGTGTACTAATAGCCTATGGCCGCATTTATGCCGACAGCGAAATGACGGTGTTACACGCCACCGGCATCAGCGAATGGTATGTCACCCGCTTAACCTTAACTTTATCCGTGGTTGTGGCTTTGGCCGCAGGTTTTGTCACTTTGTATTTAAGCCCCTGGTCTATTGAACGCGAGTATCAGATTTTAGAGCAGGCCGAAGCCGACTCTGGCCTCACCAGCCTAATTCCAGGGCGATTCCAGCAAACTTCCAATGAAAAGGCTGTGGTGTTTGTGCATGAAATCAGCCGCGATGGCGGACAGCTGGAACGAGTATTTCTGGCGCAAACTCCGGCAGAAGCAGGTGGGCAAACCTCTATTGTTTATGCCGAATCAGGCAATGTAAAAGAAGATGCCAGCGGCGCCCAGATGCTGGAATTAAACAGCGGCCGTCGCTATGCAGGCGATACCAGTTCTCCGGCTTATGAAGTGGTGGAGTTTGGTAAATACCAAATTCAAATTCGTGAACAGCAGGTAGAGCAAAAACGCCGTAAGTTATCCAGTTTGCCAACCTCAGAACTGCGTAAACAAACAGGGCCAGAAGCCGCAGCGGAGTGGCACTGGCGTATCGCAATACCGCTGTCTATTCCTATTCTGATGTTAATTGCTGTGCCGCTGAGTAAAGTGAACCCACGTCAGGGCAAGTTTGGCCGCTTATTGCCAGCTTTGGCTTTGTATCTGTTGTATTACATTCTGCTGATTGCCAGCCGTTCTGCCATTGAAGACGGCAAAATTCCGGAGCAATTGGGCATGTGGTGGATCCACGCTTTGGGCTTAAGCTTTGGCATTATCTTACTGGTGAAACACCGCACTCTGGGTCAGAAGTTAAAAGCATTAATTACAGGGCGCGCTTCTCATGTTTAAGATCCTCGACCTGTATATAGGCCGCACCATATTAACCACAGTGCTGATGACAGTGACTGTGCTGATGATTTTATCCGGCATGTTCAGGTTTATCGACCAGCTGCGTTTAGTGGGGCGGGGCGACTACGATATGTTATCCGCTGGTTTGTTTACCTTATTCAGCGTGCCTGGCGACCTAATTCTGTTTTTCCCTATGGCGGCTTTAATTGGCGGTTTAGTCGGGCTTGGTATGTTGGCCAGCAACAGCGAACTGGTGGTGATGCAGGCGGCGGGTTTATCGCGGCTTAATATCATCAGTTCTGTGATGAAAACCTCCTTGCTGATGATGCTGATTGTGATGCTGGTGGCTGAATTTGGTGCGCCAGTCGCTGAAAAAACTGCCCGTGAACTGCGCACCAAAGCTATTTCGGGCGGCGATTTAATTTCAGCACGGCAAGGCGTATGGGCCAAAGATGGCGATCACTTTATTAATATTAAACAGGTAGATGACTTCGGAAACTTAACCGATTTAACCATTTATGAGTTTGATACCGACTTAAAATTACAGGCTATTGTCAGCGCCAAAACCGCAGTCTTTATCAGCAATGCCTGGCGTTTAACAGATGTGAGCCGCCTGCATTTCCGTGACGACAGAGTAGAGAAACACCAGTGGCAGGAACAGCGCTGGCGCTCGACTTTAACGCCGGATAAATTAGGTGTGGTGTCTATTAAACCTGAGTTGTTATCCCTCAAAGGTTTAACCGACTACATCGACTATCTCGACAGCAACCAGCAAGACAGCAGCAAGTTTGAACTGGCGTTCTGGCGCAAGGCGACTCAGCCTTTAACCATTATTGCTATGTTGCTGGTGGCTTTGTCTTTTATCTTTGGACCACTGCGCAGCGTCACTATGGCCGCCCGTATTCTGATGGGTATTCTGACTGGTTTTGCGTTTTATATGAGCGACCAGGTATTTGGCCCTGTTGCTTTGGTGTACCAGCTACCTCCCGTCTTTGGTGCAGTTTTACCCTCGGCCTTGTTTATTGGGCTGGCGATGTATTTATTGCAGAAGAAATAGAAAGGGGTCAGAGCCTTGGCTTTGACCCCTATATGGAGACTGGGCCTTAATCGGGATAAAACAGACCAACTCTGTGAGCTAATTCGCTCAACAAAACCTTAGCTACAGTCTCTGAATGTGTTTGATTCCGAGGGTCAGAGCCTAAGCTCTGACCCTATATTAACCCGCTTTACGATGTAAATTCAGCTCTTTGCTTTCATCTTTAGTCAGCTTCACCACTATGGTGTTGGTGAGTTGATCCTGCAGCGCCAAACCCTGATCCCAGCGTATCCACAACCAGAAGTTACCCAAGCCTAACAAAGACACCACTAAACGCAGCAGCGCTTGTTTCAGCGTCACAGGCGAGCCATCGGGTTGGATCAACAAAATACGCCAGGCACGCATGCCGAGGGTTTGACCGGCTTTCACCCAGAAGTACAGGTAAAACCATAAAAACACCAACAGCGAATACAGCTGAAACCAAATCGAATGTTTCTGAATAAAATCAGCCTGATCCTGATAAGCCGCCAGTGAAACTAAACCCAGCTTATCCAGAATAGTCACCAGCAACAACGCCAGACCCATAGCCAGCATCCAGAGCGCCGCTAAAATCAGCACGTCATAAACAATGGCAGCTAAACGGCGGAACAAACCCGCCTTTGGAGATTCGTGATACATCAGTGTGTCCTGATTTTTATAGGCTCTTAAGAATTGCGCTAAGTGTATCACGCAGCTTTGTTTTTTCGAAACTGCTGCAAAAACGCGCAACCACACCAGCAACTGAAACTTTTGCTTGCGCCGCGCCAATCGCTTTGTATAATGCAAGCGTTTACTTCTGTACGACCCTCAATGCCTGGGTGGCGAAATCGGTAGACGCAGCGGATTCAAAATCCGCCGGGGGAAACTCCGTGTCGGTTCGAGTCCGACCCTAGGCACCAAGTGTATTCTCCTATCAGTTTAATTACCTGTTCAAATCCATTTGCTTATGTTTATTTGCTTAAGTGCTGACTCAAGCTATATGTACTTCTGCTATTTCCCCCACTTAGAACGCCAACGCACAGAACGGCACTTTGCGAGGCTGTTAGGCTTGCTATAGGAATTCGTCAGATAGGATCACGCAATGGAATTCGTAGATTATTACACTGTGCTTGGCGTTGTTCCAACGACGGATGCCAAAGCTATTAAAACGGCCTATCGCAAACTTGGCCGCAAGTATCACCCTGATGTCAGTAAACTGCCGAATACCGCAGAGATATTTAGACGTGTTGCTGAAGCCTATGCTGTCTTACACAGCACTGAGAAACGAGCCAGATATGATGCATATTGTGCAGCGCGTCGCCATGGTTTTATTCGGTTAGTCCGGGCAAACGCAAGCGGGCGTTGATGCGGTCTGCGAAGCGACTTCTTATCAGGGGGTACTGATTTTTTGGTATTATTTTTGGCGAGGCCGGCTCGCGCAATATATAACGGACTGCTTTGCTGATGAGTGCTGCTTTGTGCGCTTTGTTGCGCATAGCTGACGAATGCTTTACTCTGCACCTTAGATGAATGTTAAATAGTTAGCTCTCTGAGATTTATCTAAAAACGGTTTTTTTTCATAAAAACAACAAATTAAGGATAAATAAAATGAATAAGTTTTTAAAAGCCAGCATCCTGTGCCCTATGTTAGTTCTTGGTATGAGCCAGGCTAGCGCTGCTGTGTTTAGTTCAGAGCAGGTTATCTCTAATCAACAGTTCAATTTCAATAAGCAGCAAGTATTGTCTTATGTAGACAGTGCCGAAGTGCAGAATAAACTCATTGAGCTGGGCGTAAGTCCTGCTGATGCAAAACAACGTATCGCCAATATGACTGCCGAAGAACTGAGTGCACTGAATAGTCAGATGAACGAAATGCCTGCAGGCGGTATTGTCGGTGTTGTGGTTACTGTACTGGTGGTTGTGGTTGTAACGGATTTAATGGGTCTTACTGACGTTTACCCTTTTATCAACCCAATTTAATTCGTGAGTTTGATGGTTTTACTACGACAGGCCTGCCTTTTGGCGGGCTTGTTGATTTTACTGACAGGCTGCCAAACTCCACCACAAACCAAGCAGCTACTGGCAGAGCCTCCTGCTATCGCTTCTGCACATCTTATCCCACAAGTGCCATTTTATCCGCAGCAAGAGTATTTTTGCGGCCCAACGACCTTATCTGAAGTTGCTGGTTTTTATGGACTTAAAAAAGACCCAGCCACTATAGCGCCCACTACCTTTATTTCGGGTTTGCAAGGCACTCTGCAAATTGAAATGTCGGCTGCAACACGGCAACTTGGTCTGGTTGCTTATGCGCAGCGCGGTACCATGCACCAACTATTAAGTCTGGTTGCGGAAAACATTCCAATCATAGTGCTACAAAACAACTCTCTGGCCTGGCTGCCGCAGTGGCATTATGCCGTGGTGATTGGCTACGACCTGCAACGCAAAGAAGTGATTTTGCATACCGGGGTGACTGAAGCGCACCGGCTGAACTTTTCTACCTTTGAGCGTACCTGGGCGCGTGGCAATTACTGGTTTTTAGCCATGTTACCTGCGGATAAAAGCAGTGCTCAGCTTGAACCCTTTATTTACACCAAAGCCAGTCAGGATTTACTCAGCACTCAACAGGTTAAGAGTGGTATTACAGCGCTTAAAACCGCCACAAGCCAATGGCCTGACTATTGGTTACCGTACTTTTTATTGGGTAATCATTACTTCTCAAGCCAGCCTTTAGTGGCTGCTCAGTGGTTTGAAAAAGGACTGCCTTTTGCTCAGCAGGAAATATCTTATCTGAACAATTACGCTGTGCTGCTGAGTGAACAAGGTTGCCAGGTTAAAGCAACCACACTGATTGAAGCTGCGCTAAAAATCTCTCCGAATGACAGCAATCTGCTGGATAGCCAAAAGCAAATTCGCGCAGGTACCAATAAAGCCTCCTCATTATGTGCCGCAGTTATGCGCTAATCATCCGGCATAGGCTACCCAGCCTTTAAAGCTAAATCCGGCATAAAACAAACTGATACCGGAAAAACCGGCTTGTTTTAATAAAGCCTCCTCTTCGTCGGGCGCCAAAATACTGAGTTTGGTTTTCATCGCTTCTTTTGCCACTTCAGGATTTGCAGATTGTGAATTGCCAAAAGCCAGATGTCGCGAGATCCAGAGTGTCCGCTCAGGCTCAGTTTGAGGGAAGCTATGGTGCGCGATAATCAAAGGAGCTTTAGGCTTCAGGCGTTGATGAATTTGTTTCAGTGTTTCAAGCCGGCTCTCTCGCGGAATAAAGTGAAAGGTCAGTAAACATACCGCACCGTCAAATGGGCCTTGTGGTGCGTCTTCTATATAACCCTGGTGAAAACGAACACGATCCCGATAACTGGACACTGTTTCAGCTGCCAGCTCTAACATTCCGGCAGAAGGGTCAACACCCTCAAAACTCCAGCCTGATTGGGCTTCAGCCAGAGCTTTAATTTCAAGTCCTCCTCCAGCACCCAAAACCAACAAAGAACCGTCGGCAGGCACTTGTTCTGCAAGCAGTATGGCGGTCATTCGATGTAAACTATGGTAACCGGGAACTTGCCGTGGTGGGCCTTCGAGGTAGGTGTTTTCAGGAGGTTGCACAAAGTGGTTGTTCATAGCTTTTTCCAGAATTTAAGGTAATGAAACTAAATAGCCCGGCGGACTTTAGTTTATTACTTGTGATGAATTTCAGGTATCATCAAATGATACGTGAGTTGTTATTTTTGTCAAACATGCCGATGGATGACGGAATGAAGGACGTAAATAATGAATAAAGACACACGTTTGTCTGACGTGCTGCATGTTTTATTGCATCTTGAGCATGCAAAAGAGCCTGTAACTTCAGAGGTTTTAGCGCAGAACATGGGGACTAATCCTGCTGTGTTTCGCCGCACCATGGCTGGCTTGAGAGACGGGGGATATGTAATGTCCGGCAAAGGCCATGGTGGAGGTTGGAGCTTAGCCCGCCCTCTGGATCAAATCAGTCTTTTGGATATTTATATCGCGCTTGGTCGGCCTGGCTTATTTGCTATTGGCAGCCGGTCTCAGCATCCGGAGTGTAAAATTGAGAAAAAGGTAAATAAGGCACTGGCCGATACTCTGGATCAGGCGGAAGCATTATTTATCCAACGTTTTGGAGAGGTAAAGCTGGATCAACTGCGGCCTTAGGCTCGGGCTGTTCGAACTGTAGTTTGGGTAAGAGTTTGTTTGTCTCTGATCTATAAAGTTATTAGTGGAAAAAGCACTTTAATGGCCATTAAAGTGCTTGTTCGGATCTTCAGCCAGGAATTCGGGCTATTACTTTGATCTCAAAATCAAAGCCTGATAGCCAGGTAACACCCACTGCTGTCCAGTTTGGATAAGGTGGGACACCAAAGATCTTTTGTTTTACTTTCATAATGGTGCCGAATTGATGTTGTGGATCGGTATGAAAGGTGGTGACATCGACGATATCGTCAAAACCGCAACCTGCTGCAGCCAAAGTAGCTTTAAGATTCTCAAAGGCTAACTCAACCTGAAGTTCGAAATCCGCTTCTGGGCTGCCGTCAGCATGGCTGCCGACCTGACCGGAAACGAACAACAGATCGCCTGAGCGAATTGCTGCTGAATAACCATGCTCTTCATAAAGTGCATGTCTGTTGGCGGGGAAAATAACTTCTTTTGTAGTCATGGTATAGCTCTCTTTGTAAAAGGTTTGATTGGCTGTGAAGCTACGGATATGTGCAGTAGCACAACTCAATCCGGATAGTTTTAATGGTCCTGCATGTTGAATTGGTTTAACATACGAGGCGTATGTAGAATATCTCGCATACGCTGCGTATGTCAAGTGGCATACATTGCGTATGTGAAAGGAGTATGGAATGAGCATCCGATTAACAAAGATGGCGGAAAACCGCGAGAAGCTGATTACTGCTGCGCGGCGGGCCTTTGCTGAACAAGGTTACGCTGCGGCGTCTATGGATACCTTAACTGCTGAAGCGGGGTTAACCCGGGGGGCGCTGTACCATAACTTTGGCGATAAACGTGGTTTGCTTGCTGCTGTTGTCGATCAGATTGACTCTGAAATGGCTGAATATGCGAAGTCTGTCGGCGCCAAAGCAGAGAATGCCTGGTTAGGTTTATTAGCTGAAGGCGCGGCTTATATAGAAAAGGCGCTGGACCCTGAAGTGCAGCGCATTGTATTGCTGGATGGCCCTTCGGTGCTGGGTGACCCATCACAATGGCCGAGCCAGAATAAATGTCTGCAATCGACCAGAAACACTATTGAGACGTTGATTGAAAATGGCACCGTCAAGCCGGTCGATGCTGAAGCTGCCGCTATGTTGTTAAATGGCGCTGCTTTAAATGCAGCGCTTTGGCTAGCCTCAAGTGCTAATCCTCAGGCTATGCTGCCAAAAACGCTGGAGGCATTTAATTTGCTGGCTTCAGGTTTTTTGGTGAAGGGCTGATAGAGAAAGAATATCCTTTTGTATCTTCAGAAAACGCTGCCTTTTTAGCAAGACGCTCGTCTTGATGACTCTTGGAGGGGAGATATAAGTTTTAGCTATGCTCTTCTTTTAACTTATTGATTTTTAATAAGTGTCATATTAGTGTCAGCTGACAAATGTTGGACTGTCATAGCAAAGTCGTCAGAAGTTTCGGACTGTCGTGCTGTACTGAGTCCGAACTTTATCAATGGAGAAACCTTATGAATATTCAAGCTGACCGTGCTGTCACGTTTTTTGACTTGGGTGAAGATTGCATACGTGTAGAGTCGTCTTTTCTAACCGGACAGGAGCAGGTATTTGTTAATGATCAACTGATCTCGAAAAAGCTCAGTTGGCGTTATAGCTCAACCCATGCCTTTGAGATTAAAGGGCAAGCCATAGAAATTAAGATCCGTATTGGTAGTATTTTACGTGGTCCTGTAGTGATTGAGCTTTGGGTGAATGGCGAGAAGAAAGACAGTGACGAATGGGATTTGAAACGTATTATGCAGCAGGCACGACAACCAGGGTGGAAATTTTTACTGACGATTTTTCTGTGTGGTATGGCTGGTGCTGCAGTGGGGTTCACCCTGGTCATGCTGTTCAAAGGATAATGTTATGCAACTGAACTTCTTATTGATTCGCCAGTTACGAACAGACAAAGGCTGGACCCAGCAGCACCTGGCAGACATTTGTGATCTGAGCCTGCGAACCATTCAGCGGGTGGAAGTGCAGGGCATAGCCTCGTTGGAAACCAGTAAAGCACTGGCTGCAGCCTTTGAGGTAAACCGAGAGTCACTGTTGAGTGAGGTCGGTCTTTCTGTTGCTAGCTCTGATAGCAGCAAAAAGCCTATACCCTTGTGGTTACTCTGCGCTACTTTTTTGGCCGGAGTACTTTGTGGCGCATTTTTACTTAGTTTGTCAGGTTAGTCTGCGGCTTTGCTTAAAACGGACAAGGGCACGATATCGTCATACGTTGCCCTGTTACCGGATGCTCAAACTCCAATTCTGATGCATGCAGCAAAAGGCGCGGTGCCATAGCCTGAGTTTCTGCTGTGCCATATAAATCACAGCCCAACATAGGGTGACCCAGATACTGGCTATGAATACGCAACTGATGAGTGCGGCCTGTTTCTGGTGTAAATAACAGCCTGGTGCGATCCGGCTTGGTCAGGCGTTCCAGCACCTGATAACGGCTAAGCGCTTTTTGCCCTTGTTCAAAACAAACTTTTAAACGTGGAAACAAAGCTTTGTCTTTGCTGATAGGCGCTTCGATGATGCCGCTATCTTTTTCTATATGACCAGCCACTATGCTTTGGTAGCGTTTTATTACAGTACGGGACTGAAACTGCTGGCTTAACAAGGCGTTAGTGGTTTTATCCAAGGTCAGTAGCATAATGCCTGAGGTGCCAAAGTCGAGTCGGTGTATTAAGCTGATTTGTGGATAAATTTGGGCTAAACGATAGTGCACAGAGTCCAGATTCAGCGGGTTTTTACCGGACAAACTTAACAAGCCGCTTGGTTTGTTGATCAGCAGAATATGCTCGTCCTGATACAGCGTTTCAATAGGCTGATGACAGGCAGGGGCAACAAAATTATCTATAACCGTCATCTTGGGTATCCCAACTAAATCTGGCGCAGAGTGTACTTGAAATCAAAGCTTGCTGCCTTGCTTTAACTTGGTGAAAATAGCTGTTTTCAGCCAGCAAGGGCGTTTGACGATGAATTTGGATGAAGCAGAAGACTGGGCCTGGTGTGATGCGCAGTTTGCCGCTATTGAAGCTTATGTAAAAGCGCAGAATATTCCGCATGGCGTCATTTGTGACTGGCCTGAATGGTTTGCCGCCCCTTATGTTGGTTTATGGGCTGTGGAAGATCCGGCTGATCCGGGTTTTGTTGGGCACTGGATATTAGCCGGTGATTCGACTGGCGTGCAACCGCAGCCTGTGGCTTTTGATTATTTAAGTGCAGAAGATGGTGCTGAGCCTCGTGAAGCTTTAGCTGCTTTTGCCAAAAAGTGGGCTACTTTGGCAGCAGCTGCAGCGAAAGGCACAGCCTGGACTGGCAGCCCGGTATTAACGGGTGACTTAGCCCAGCAGGCCAGCCAGTTAGCGCGTCAGGCGGAGCTGTTAAAACTTTGGGCTGCTGACGATGATATGTGGGAGCAGGATTAAAGTCCTGCCTCTTGTCGGAAAGCCGAAGGGGACAAGCCTACGACCCGCAAAAACTCTTTATTAAAGTTAGATTTGCTGCTGAACCCGGCCTGTTGCATCACTTCAATCACCGGCATGTCAGGTTCAGCCAGTAATAAACGTTTTGCTTCGGCTATACGCTGATCATTCAGATAGACCGAATAACTTTGGCCGTACAGCTGATTAATGGCAGTGGACAACTGACGGGCTGGCAGTTGTAGCTTTTTGGCGGCTTGCGGCAAGGTAATACCAAATTCCTGTTTATACAGCTGCTCTTTAATCACCAGTTGCTCAAAACGTTGCATGATGTCGGCGGCGCGTTGTTGTTCTTCTGCGGTTAAGCTTTTTTGTTCTGGTTGTGAGCCAAGCAGATACATCCATTCCAGCCAGTTGCTGCGCTGTAAAGCGGCCAGCAAGGTGGCGATATTCAGCAGAAAAAAGGCGCAACCCGAAACAAAAAGTGCCACCGAGTCCTGCAGTTTGACACCTGCCTGAATTTCCTGAACCACAGCTATTTCACAGCCAATATTGATCAGTGCAATCAGCATCAGACAAGCTAACCAGCGATAAGCAGGAGAGGCCAAAGTGCCCAGATGGTGCAAGGCTTGTTTTCCTTGTCGCATCCGAAAAGCGATTAACAGGAAGTACAAAATAAAGCTGGCCATGATGGCGAAGTCTATGCCGTTCATCAGCAGTGAGCTGCTGAGCAAAATCACAAACACTAGTGTGCCGGCGACAAAATGCAAAGCATCAGACCAGCGCAGTTGCGCATCGGGTTTTTGCACCAGGCAAAAATACAGATACAACAAAGGCCCAAGCCACATAGCCACCAAAGGCCGCAGCAAGCCTAAGGCACCAGCTTGTCCATGTACTACAGCAATCAACACAATACTTTGATGGGCGTACAGCAGATAGCTAACACCCAGTAGACGTTTAGGCCAGGGCCGCAAAGCTGTCATAAACAAAAATTGTGCTGCTAACAGCAGGCAAAGCAAAGTATTAGCGGACTGAATATAAGTAATGTAACTAAGCATCTGATCTGCCTTTTAAATTATGACTCATCATAGCCCTGGTTAAGACGACCTGAAACCTGTTTTTTAAGACCTCGATCCTGTTTTGAGTCGAGCCACAGGGCAAAAAAGCACAAAGTTGCTGGCAGTTCATCACAACAGGAAACTTTTTATGCACCACTCTTTCATTTCTACCAAAAGCCGTTTTGTCAGCCTCAGTGTTTTGAGCTTGCTGATGGCCACTGCCCCTGTGTTGGCCGAGTCTTTGCTGATCCGTAATGTCAGCATTGTTAGTGACGGCAGCAGTGGAGACAATCCGCAACTTTCAGCTGCGCAGGATGTGCTGATTAATAACGGCAAAATTCAGGCTATTGGCACCAGGCTCGGGCAGGCTGACCAACAGATTGATGCGACTGGTAAGTATCTGATCCCGGGGTTGATTGACAGCCATGTGCATTTAGATGGTGTGCCTGGCTACAAGGGCCATGATGCAAAAGATGAATCTATGCTGCAACAAGCCAGAACCCAGATGCCACGAAGCTATGCTTATTTTGGTTTTACCACTGTGCTGGATTTAACAGGCGATGCGAATTTTATTGCCAACTGGAACAGTGCAGCTGCAGGCCCCAAAGCCTATTTTTGTGCACCGGTGGTGATCCCTAATGGGTATCCGGCGGTGTTTTTTGGTAAAGAAGGCCAGTTTCAACTGACGGGTAGCCAATACATGTTGTATGACCCGGCTCAGCCTGATGTGTATCCGGCCAGTTTTAACAAGGAAGAGCATAGCCCAGAAGCCGTGGTGGCTTTAGCCAAACAACAGGGCGCCCGTTGTATCAAAGTATTTTATGAAACAGGTTTTGGCGCACAGCGTAACTTACCAGTGCCTTCTGTGACGCTGATGAAAGCTGTAGTTGCAGAGGCAAAACAGCAAGGGCTGCCCGTGTTTTTGCATGGCAATTCGCAGGCTGCTTATGAGTTTGCGCTCGACACAAAAGTAAATACGCTAGTGCATGGTTTATGGCACACCCATAAAGGTGCAGAGCCAGAGCATAATCACAGCAAACTGAATCGTATTGCCGATTTACTGGTGAAAGCCAATATAGCGGTTCAGCCGACCATTCAGGTGCTTTATGGTGAGCAGGAATTACTGAATCCGGCCTTTTTTCAAAACCCACAAGTGCAGCATGCCATACCAAAACAACTGAGCCAGTGGTATCAAACTGAAGCAGGGCAGTGGATGAACAGGGAGCTGGCGGGTAACTTTGCGCCAGCACAAAATCCGGCAGAGCTATATCAGCAAATCAAACAGGCTTATCAGCAACCTCTGACCTTAGTGCGCCAGATGACTGCAGATTTAAACCAAAGAGGAGCTGTGTTGCAGTTTGGCAGCGACACGCCAAGTGGTCCTTTTTATAGTCAGTTTCCTGGCATCAATGGTCGCTGGGAAATGGATCGCTGGCTGGAAACTGGTTTGAGTTTATCTCAGCTGTTCAGCGCCATGACCAGTGGTAATGCCAAAGCTTTAGGCATGGAAGGCGAGATAGGTTTTGTTAAAGCAGGTTTAGATGCCGATTTGTTATTACTTGGCAGCAACCCGCTGCAGACGGTCACTGCTTATGATCAAATAGAGCTGGTGATCCTCAAAGGCAAACCACTGCAACGTGCTGAGTTGTCTGCTACTCAACAGCACTAAAAGCCTGCAGCACTCAAAGAGCTAGAAAACTAAGCCTGTTGCCACTCTTTCACTAGTGTGGCAATCAGTGTTGCAGCCGGAAGTTCCCGTGCTAAAGCTGCAGCTTGTCCGGCCCATTGCACTGTAAAATCCTCGCTGCCATGTTTAGCTGCGGCAGCAACCAGGGCTTTGGCTGCGTCGTAGGCTATAGGGTAGTCGGGCAGTGGCGGCGCATTTACTTCGACTTCCTGATAAAAACTATTAGGCAAACCCCGGGCTGGCCGGCCTGAGATGACGCTGGTAAAGCGGGTTTGACTGGCCAAAGGGCTTTTCAGATTCGCTCTGTACAGCGCATTAGTGGCAGATTCAGGGCAGAGTAGAAAGGCAGTACCAAGCTGCACAGCACTGGCCCCTGCTGCCAGCATCTGCCCAATGGCTTTACCATGCATAATGCCACCAGCGGTAATCAGAGGTTTAGTAGTGCGTCCGCTCAGCGTTTGCAGCAGCGTTAAAGTATCAAGTTGTGAGTCGGGTTGCTTTGGATTAAACACCCCTCTGTGGCCGCCCGCTTCTATGCCCTGAGCCACTATGGCATCGACGCCAGCGGCTTCAGCTTGCTGTAATTCATCAGGATTGGTCACACAAGCCAAAGTATAAATACCGGCCTGTTGTAAGGCTTGTACTGTGGCTGCGCCGGGCACACCAAAATGAAAACTGACCACTGCTGGTTTTTCTTCCAGCAGCATCTGTAGTACATCTGCTGCGACCAGAAAACTTAAATAAATCTCCTGCAGTGCTGTAGGTGCTGATGCAGAAAAACGGGCGAGAAAGGGAGCCAGATGCGCCAGCCATTGCTGCTCAAGGTCCGATTTAGCAACAGCAGGCTGATGGCAAAATACATTGACGTTAAAGGGCTGGCTGGTAAGCAGCCTGGTGGCGCGGATCATGGCTCTGGCCTGTTCACAGCTACTGGCACCAATAGCGATGGAACCTAAAGCACCGGCATTCGACACTGCTGCCGCCAGCTCTGGCGTCGAAACACCAGCCATAGGCGCCTGAATAATGGGATAGCGGATGCCTAATCGTTGGCAAAACTCATTGTTCATGCTGCTCTCCTGCCTTAGATGATTGCTGTCAGGGCACTTATGTTACTAACAGATGTTACCGGACAGCTTTTGCATTTTACACTTGTGTGCCGCTGGCAATATCCTTTAATGCTTTTTTATAAGCCGCCACACTCTGACTACCGCTGATCAGGTATTGCTGGTTGATAAAGATGGCGGGCACCGACTGAATACCCCATTTCCGCACTTGTAGCTGATGTGCTCGTACCTGAGTTTTACAGTGATCGGAGGCTAAAAAAGCCGATACTTCAGTGGCATCAAAACCTGCAGAGACAGCAGCTTCTGTTAGCACCTTATGATCACTCAGATTTTTACCTTGGCTAAAATAGGCGGTAAACAAGGCCCGTTTCAATTCCAGTTGTTGACCTGACAGTTGTGCCCAATACATCAGCCTGTGACCGTCAAAGGTATTGTAGTAGTGACTGCGTTTTTCCATATTAAATTCAAAGCCAAGTTCCAGGCCTCTTTGGCTGATATTTTGCTGATTGACCAGCACTTGTGCTTTGCTCAGACCATATTTGGCGGCGACATGAGTAAATTTTTCCAATCCGGCTGGCGGAGCGTCCGGATTTAATTCAAAAGGTAAAAAGTGAATTTGGGCATCAAACTGCTGATTGGTTTCCTGCTTCAGCTCCTCTATGGCGTGCTGCAAGGCATAGAGGCCTATAACGCACCAAGGGCATACCAGATCCGAGATAAAATCAATTTGTAGTGGTTTCATTCTGAAGTTTTCCTGTTGTAATAGGGGTTGCGGATCAACCCGGCCTTTAAAGCCGGGTTTCGTCTGCTGAAGGTATTAACCTGGATTCTGGCGACGGTATTCGGTGGTGGTAAGACCGGCGTACCCCCAGTTATCTGTGTCTACTTCTTCAATCACTATGTGAGTCAGTTCTGGCTTTTTGGCCATCACCCGCTGCAGTGTTTCTGTCATTTCGGCGATGACCTGAGCTTTTTGCTCGCGGGTAACGCTGTCTTTGGTTATACGTAAGTTGATAAAAGGCATAGTATTTTCCTCTTTGAATGCTGTGGGTTAGTTGGGTTATTAATAAGCCCAGGGCATCAGAACAACTGCGCCTTTGGCTTTGTTGGTAGCAACCAGCTCGTGAGCTTTGGCGGCTTCACTCAGCGGTAACACTGTGTCGACTACGGTTTTAATCACACCGGCCCGCACCTGCTCCAGCCAGATCTGCAAATCTTCAATGTCAGCCATCAGGGTGCCGCGAATTTGTTTTTGGCTGAAAAAGAAGTTACGGATATCAAACTTCACTTCGGTTCCGGCCATAAAACCCATGGCGACTACTATGCCAAAAGGTTTGACTGCAGCTATGGTATTGCCGAAGCCGTCACCACCAATGCTGTCGATCGCCACGTCCACGCCAGCGCCATTGGTCCAACGCGTGATGGCTTCATTAAAGTCTTCGTTTGTGGTGTTGATCAAAAGGTCCACTCCAAGGGCTTTTACGACGTCGGCGGACTCCTGAGTGCGCACTGTAGTGGCCACTTTGGCACCCAAAGCTTTGGCGACCTGAATGCTCATCAAGCCAGTGCTGGATGCACCTGCATGCACTAACACGGTTTGACCGGCTTTCACTTCACCGACAATTTGCACGGCGCGCACAGCAGTCAGCAAAGTGACAGGTAAAGACACGGATTGCTCAGGTGGTAAGCCGCTGCTGTCATGCACCACCCAGGCGGCAGGTACTGTGATGTACTGGGCATAAGTGCCAGTCAGATGCAGGCCAGGCAAGGAGTAACTTGGTGCTGCTGTGGCTGGACGTATAGCTGCATCAGCTGGGTCTTTGGCATAACCCGGCATAGCTATCACTCTGTCTCCGGTTTTAAAACCTGTGACACCCTGACCCAGGCCTGCAATTTCGCCCGCTGCGTCCATGCCCAACACATGAGGGAAAGACAAAGCCGGGTTCACACTGCCTTCGCGGATATAGTGATCCAGTCTGTTCACCGTAGCGGCCAGCACTTTGATCAGAACGTGCCCAGGAGCCGGCACTGGGGTTGGCAGTTCCATCAGTTCAAGCACTTCAGGGCCACCAAATTTATTTATTACTGCTGCTTTCATATCGTCATCTCCATAGAGGACTTTGCTAATGGACTGGGCTTGTTCCCATGCTGTTCTGATGAACAAGGAGCGAAGCTATTGCAGTAGTGGTTTGACACATCGTCTTCGCCACAGCTGATGACGACTACTATATTTGTGATGTAGAGTTACAAAAATAGGGTTTCAATCACTTCAGTTGATACCTTGTGTAACAAATGCTGTAATAAATGGCGTAATGAATGGTGTAGCAAATAATGAAACGACACTTTGATGATATTCAGCTGGGAAGCATTGAATTGTTTTGTTTAGCGGCTGAAGCGGGCAGTTTTAGCGCTGCAGCACTGGAGGCTGGGGTAACGCCTGCGGCTGTCAGCCGATCCATTTCCAGACTGGAAGAACGTCTGGCCGTGCGGCTTTTTGTCCGTACTACCCGCAGTATCCGGCTGACCGAAGCAGGCAGAGCTTATTTTGAGCAATGCCGTCAGGCCTTAGCGCAGCTGATAGAGGCTGAGCGGGAGGCGATGGGAAAACAAAGTCAGGCGGCAGGAACCTTAAGACTCAGTGTGCCTACGACCTATGGCCATCACCGTATATTGCCTTTATTGCCGTTGTTTCGTGCCAGCCATCCTGATGTCAAAGTGGATATTCACTTAAGTAACAGAAACATAGATTTTGTCAGCGAAGGTTATGATATGGCGATCCGGGTCAGAGCTTTGCCGGACTCAGGCCTGATTGCCCGCCATCTGGAAGATGCAGCTCTGGTTGTGGTGGCAACCAAGTCATATCTGGCGGCAAAAGGCACTCCTGTCACCCTGGATGATTTAGCTTTGCATGACTGCATTCAGTTTGAATTGCCAAGCAGTGGCCGTCGTATTCCCTGGTTATTTCAGGATCAAGGCAAAGAACTGGAAATTCTGGCGCAAGGTGGCTATTGCCTGTCGGAAGACGTGTTAGGTGGTGTGACTTTGGCTAAAAATGGCGCCGGCTTATTTCAGACCTATAAATTTGTCGTCGAAAAGGAGCTGCAAAGTGGCGAGCTGGTGCAGGTGCTGACGCCTTATCAGGGCCGATCCCGACCTTTTACTTTGTTGTATCCGCACAACAGGCATATACCACTTAGGCTCAGGGCTTTTATTGATTTTCTGATGGAGTACCGCGCCTTGTGGGCGACTCAATAAATTCAGGTGTTTATCACCAGCTGTTGTACTAATTCAATCACAGCTTTGAGTTGAGGCTGCAGCATTCGGTCTGGTTGGCAGGAAAACCACAGTTTCACCTGCTGATCGGTTTGGCCAAGCAATTGCACTTCGCCTTTTAGTTCAGCATCCAAAGCGCTGTCGGCATGCAATAAACCTATGCCCACAGCACCTGCTATCAGGGCTCTGGTCATCTGTTCCTGATCCACTTTAATGACTTTTTCCGGATAAAAAGCATGGCGTGCGAAAAGCCCTGCCGCAGCCCGGCCACAGCAAGTGTCCGGCTCTGGTAAGACCCATGGCAACTGGGCCAGTTGTTGCCAGTCAGGCTGGGTGTCTTTATTCACCCATGCAGCTGGCGCCGCAATATAAATACCATAACTGTCCACTTCAATATGATGCAGCGCCGGATCTGGCTTGGCACTGGTATAAAATCCGGCGTCGATTTTGCCTTGCGCAAGCGCTTGCTGTATTTCTACTGAGCTGCCGTAGTGCATGCGGATGTCTAACTCTGGGTAAAGCGTTGAAAGCTGATTCAGTAGTTGCCCGAGTAATTTAGCGCTGGATCCACGGTTGGATCCGAGCCGGACACAACCATGCAATTCGCCTTTTAAACGTTTGGCATCCAGCAACAATTCCTTTTGCAGTTGCAGCAGTTGTTCGGCTTTGCTTAATAAGGCCAAACCCTGAGCACTCAGGCTCATACCTTTGGCTGTGCGGTTAAACAGCTGTAATCCCAGTTCATCCTCCAGCGCTTTAATATGGGCGCTGACAGCTGGTTGACTTAAAAACAACAGTTCAGAAGCTTTAGTGATACTGCCTTCGGCTGCTACTGTGACAAAGGTTTTTAGCTGATAAATATCCACACACCAGACTCCAAAAGGCAGAACATTGAAGTTTATAGCATAACGAATAACAGACCGGACAAATACAAGCCAAGACCAAAAACGCTGTGAGTCAGCAAGCTTTTCATGCGGGCTTTTGCTGGTGAAGGTGTTTTTGCTGCAGCTATGCCGGAACCTAATGCGGGCTGCATCAGAAAAAAAGGAAATACCACAGTACCAACGCCCACCAACAGTGCCAGCCACAAGCTGGGATTTTGCAGCCATAAGCCATCATTAGGTAAAATCAGCAGCAGCGCAAACAGAATACCAATGACGTAATGACTCAGCCAGCCAATCAGGCATTCAGCCTTTTGTGGTGCGGCTTTGCCAATGCTTTGATGCCGGAATACGCCAGATCTCATATGGCCAATCCAGCGACCGACCAGACAAAAACTCATCGAAGGCACTTTAAACACAGTGCTCAGTAGCCAGACCCATAAATCCATCACTAAAGTGGCGCCAGTACCAATGAGTATGGCTGCTGTCAGTTGTTGCAGTTCAATCATGAGCTAATCCTCCAGTCAGACCAGGCCGTTTTGCTTAGGTGCGCTAATCACCAAAGTAACAAGTTTGCGTACCAGTGGCGTCACCAGCACTATGGTTGGAAAGGCAATGACAAAGGCGGCAGACCAGGCTTTCAGCCAGAGAAACAGCAGGTCAGTCACCCAACCCAGGTTCAGCGCTGTGATACAAAACGACATCACTCCGGACATCAGTAACGACATAAAAAATGAAAATACATAGGGGCTATAGCGGCTTGGGATCATCATCATCAGCTTCCAGTATGTGTTTAAGGTTTAGGTGCTTTTGTAAAGCAAAGCACCGGACAAGGCATAGTCTGCGCTTACTCTGATTTCTGATCCAATTGCATCTTTGGAAGGGAGGCCTCAGCTTTCCTGAGGTCTTAACAGTAGGCTTTGGCCGAACAGCCAGAGTCTGTAGCTATGAGCACTTATTACAGAGTGTGAGTTGTTGTCTTCATACGCTTTATCAGCTTAGGCTAAAGCCTGAATCCACTACTCTTTGTGTCTTTTTAATGGGATGGCAGCAGCACACTCAAAGAGCTGTACCTGATCACATATTGACGGCTATGATTCTGCAATAAACGGACAAAGGGCTCAGCTGTCGGAGAATACGCCGGTTTGATTGCGGCCCTGAGTTTTAGCTTTGTAGAGCACCTGATCTGCGGCTTCGAGCAGGTGTTTTTTATCATTGAACTTTTCAGCGCTGGCCAAACCTATACTGACGGTTAACTGACGCAGCGGCCATTCATGATTGGCGACCACCAGTCTTAACTTTTCCAGGGTTTTGTAAGCCGATACTCTGTCTGTACCAGGTAAAATCAGTACAAACTCCTCACCCCCATAACGGGCGAAAAAGTCATAGTTTCTGCAATGCTGCTGAAACAGACTGGCTACTTCACTCAGTGCCTGATCGCCTGCCGCATGGCCAAAGCTGTCGTTAAAGCTTTTAAAATGATCAATATCTATCAGAGCCAGCGTGAAAGGCTGCCCTGTTCTTTGCCAGCGGGAAAATTCAGCCTCAAATTTCTGATCAAAAGCTCGCCTGTTATTTACCCCTGTCAGCGCATCGGTCAGACTGGTGAGATGGAGCTGCTCGCTTAATTTCTTTAACTCCAGCATAGCAATCACTTGCCTGGAAAGGGCTTGTAAAGAGTCAATTTGTTTTTGGTTCAGTTGCTTAGGTACATAATCAAAGACACAGATAGTGCCTATAACAAAACCTTCAGGGTCAATCAAAGGCGAGCCTGCGTAGAATCTGTATCCTGGTGCCGAAGCCACCATAGGATGAGTATTGAACCTAGAGTCGAGGCTGGCATCTGGCACAACCATTACAGCGTTCGGTGCTTCCATCGCATAACCACAAAACGATTCCCGGCGTAAAACAGAGTGGCCAGCAATACCAAGTTTTGCGATTAAATTAAGCTCTGTATCATCAGCCTTTGTCACCATAGCCACTGGCGCGTCGCAAATATAGCTGGCCAATTGGATGATATCCTGCAGGCTTTGCTCTGCGTTAGCTGGCTCATGAATGCTTTTACCTGCCAAAGCCTGGGCTACTAAACTAAAGGCCATATGATTTCCCCTTTCATGTTCGGCGCCTTCTGGCTGCTTGCCTAAAAAACATGAATTAAGCCGTTGATTTAACTCTAGCATAGCTCTGTCTAACTTGGGGTTATCTGTTAAAAAGTTCCAGAATACAGAATTGCGGTCTGATGCCTATAGGGGCTAGCCGAGGCTCTATGTTGCTGTTAGGCTGGCTCTGTAAAAGGAATTTTTGAATGGAGTCAAAATGAAAACAACTTCTGTGCTGGTGCTTGTTGTGTTGGTATTTGTAGTGGGTTTAGTTTCGGGAATACAACTGGGCAGTTCAAGCGACCGGAACATTGATGAGACAGTAGAGCTTCAGCAGCAGAGTAGTGGGCTAACAAAGCCGGTTATGGAGCCCGTTCTGCCAATTCCTTTGATTCAAGTTACTGCACAAGCGACAGCAGGCCGGAATGAACTTACCCAACTGCAGAACCGTATCACTGAATTAGAGCAACAACTGTCTACCCGCGACAAAAAACTGGAGGAGGTGGGACAGCGTTTTCGCCAGCACGGCTCTATGGAGATCGAAACTGCAGACACTGAACGAGCTCCTACAACCATCAGTAAAGAACAGGCTCAGTCTTTTTTACCTGAACCTTTTGCCAGCCTGATGGCAGAGCAAATAGGTCGGGCTGTGGATTATCTGAAGCAGCATCAGGCTGAGGAAGTGGATACTCAGTGGGCTTATGAAGTTGAGCAAAATGTGCGTGACTATTTTGCGAGCCATGAAAACGCCGCCTACCTGAAGTTAAGCTCTGTATCCTGTAAAACCAGTATCTGTGAAATACAAGGTTTTGAATTAGAGCCTGAGAAAGCCAATGCGATTATAAATACTTTGGCTATGCAAAGTTGGTGGCGTGGAAATACTCATGTTTACAAGGGCGACTCTGAGGAAGGTCACTATTTTTACCTGCTGGCCAAAATGAGACGCTGATCTACTACTTCATAATGGTTGCTGCTGTACAAGCTTGACAACAAAGCTTGTAGATCGCATAACAGAGCTCCTGTAAGTGCTTTCATTTTGGATTTACTATGAAATCGGCGTGGTGTTTTGTGCTTTCTGTTTTGCTGTTGTCTGGTCTTTTTTTCACTCCTTCCGTTCTTTATGCGCAGCCTCAAGCTACATCTGCTGCTTTTTGTCAGGCCACAACACAAGACGGCTATAGTCTGAATAAAAAGCTATATGCCGATAAGGTACATGGCTTTTGGCTGGGGCTGAGTATTGCCAATTGGACTGGGCTGGTGACAGAAATGGATAAAATTGGCGGGGAGGGCCCGGCAGGGAAGTTTTATACCCGTCAAGACTGGAAAACAAAAGATCAGCCCAGTATCTGGGGCCAGGGTATACCCAGTAATTTATCTGCCACTATTGATTGGGTTTTGGCTGATAAAGATGAAGTTTGGGGTTCGGATGATGACAGCGATATTGAATATATTTATCTGAAGTTAATGCACGACAGCAAAAAACCGCTGCTGAGTGCAGAACAAATACGCGATGGCTGGCTAGCGCATATTTACAAAGATTCAGAAACGCCCTTTAAAACAGCAGAAGGCAAACCAGAAAACTTTTTATGGGTATCGAATCAGCAAGCTTTTGATTTAATGCAGCAAAATATTCTGCCGCCTTTCACCGGTATGCCAGCCAATAACCCGCACTACGATATGATTGATGCTCAGCTCACCACTGAGCTCTTTGGTATTTTGTCGCCGTTCCGTGCTGATATAGCCTCCAAACTAGCCTATTTACCTATACGCACCACGGCTTATGGCGAAGCGGCCGATATCGCTAATTTTTATGTGGTGATGCATGCGCTTTCTGCTGCAGTGGATCCAACCAAGGCTATACAGCCTCAATTACTGCAAATAGCAAAACAAGCCCGTGCCGAACTACCGTCAAACCAGTATCCGGCCAAGATGTATGATTATGTCTGGTCTTTGTATCAGTCCGGCATTTCATGGGAAGAGGCCAGAGATAAGCTGTATCAGCGTTATCAGGTCGAAGCGAAAGACGGTTACGAAATTACCGGCAAAAAGCTGTATTGCAATGGCTGCTTTGCCGCTGGCATTAACTTTGCTGCCAGTTTAGTCAGCTTGTTTTATGGTGAAGGTGATATGCAGGAGACGATAAAAATAGCTGTGTTGGCGGGCTGGGATTCGGATAACCCAGCCGCAACCTGGGGTGGCCTTTATGGCTTTATACTGGGAAAAACCGGAGTGGAACAGGCTTTTGGTCGCAGCTTCTCCGACAAATTTAATATTCATCGCACCCGCAAAGGTTTTGCTAACAACGGCATAGATAACTTTGATCAGATGGCGCTGATGGCAACAGCTATTGTTGATCAGGTGGTGGTGCAGCATATGGCTGTTAAAACGACAGCAAAAACTGCTGCTGATGAAAAGTGCTGGCATATTCCGGCTTTTGTAGCCCCAATTGTCAGCCCTTTATGATCATGAAGTTGATCAACTGCTTTGAATTTGCAGTAAATGCTGCCGTATATGCATCACATGAGCAGCCTGATAATCCTGATGATTAAGCACACCATAGGCAAAATGTGGGGTGAGGCTGGTGCTCTGGCTAAATTGCTCTAAGGCCTGTAACAAGGATTGCAATGCCTGTGGTGTTGGCATGGTTGCGTCAAGCTGTGGCATGCCTGGGATCGCCTCATCCAAAGGATGAACCATAGCACCTGCTGCTTTAAAGGTTTTGAGGGCGACAGGCCCAACACTGTGGGTAAACCAGGCCGCTTTATGTTCAGGATAACCCTGAAACGAGCCTCGGACACTTTGAGCCAGATGCTGAAATACCTGGCTTGGGTTCCAGCTGCCGCTGCTGGTCAGTTCTTTGTGTTGTAGCGAGTGTAGCTGCTCAAGCAAAGCATCCCAATTGGCATCAAAACCTCTGCTGCCCAGCTCCAATCCAGCAGCTGCAGCCACAGTAATACCTGCACCTGCTATTAAGAATTGTCTTCTGTTCATCTGTTTTCCTGTTCTGAATCGAATGCTGAGCTGCTGTACTTGCTGATTTTATCCGGATCTCCTACCTTGTGCACAGTTTGAATTATTCAGCTTGATAGCTCAGGTGTAGTTATGTCCGACCATTTTGCATTACAGCTTCGGGAGCATAGCCACTGGTTTGCTGCTTTATCAACGAGCCAACAGCAGCAGTTGTTAGCTCATGCCAGACTGGTGCAACTTGGGGCAGGGCAACGTTTATTCAGTCGCGGTGATGAGTTTGATGGTATTTATGTACTGTTATCCGGCGCTTTGCTGATTGCTGGCGTGCACAGCTCAGGCCGCGAAGCTTTGCTGACCATAGTGGAAGCTGGTGACTGGATAGGTGAAATTGCTTTGTTTGACCGCAAAGCCCGCACTCATGACGCTACCGCCAGTGTGCCTTGTCAGTTGCTGCAGTTGAATAATTCAGCTTTGCAGCAGTTGGTGCATCAGGACCCGCTTTGGTGGCAACGCTTTGGCCAGTTATTGACGGAAAAAATGCGGCTGGTGTTTCAGGCGCTGGAAGATATGAGTTTATTGCCCGCTTCAGTGCGTCTGGCACGACGTTTATTGATGTTATGTCGTTTGCATCAGCAGGATGAGCGTTACCTGATCCCAGTGCAACAAGAGCAACTGGGCCAATTATTGTCGTTATCGCGTCAGACCATTAATCAGTTACTGCAACAGTTAGTGGCAAGCGGCGTGATCCGCACCAGCTATGGCGAAATTGAGGTATTAGATTTGAAGCTGTTAAAACTAGCTGCAGAGGTGGCTGTTTAGCGACTGCTTAAGATTGTCGGCTGCCCGACAGTGTTCCGCGCTGTTTTGCCTTAGAGTGTTTTTTTCGCTAAGGAGAACCCTATGAAAACCTTATCAGAACATTTAATTCAGTACGCCCATTACCATAGAGACCAACGTAATATTTACACCCACTTTGCTGGTATTCCGCTGATTGTAATTGCCTTATTCAGCTTATTGTCGTTTGAGATAGTAGCGGGCATCACAGCCACTCATCTGTTGCTGGTTGGCTCTTTGTTATTTTATTTCCGCTTAAGTCTGACTATGGGGCTAGTGATGCTGGTGTTTAGCCTGAGCTGTTATGCGCTGGCGCTGCAACTGGTCGCACTGAACAGCACCTCTGCCTGGTTAGGTAGCTCTGTTGCAGTATTTGTGTTGGGTTGGGTGCTGCAGTTTATCGGGCACTATTTTGAAGGTAAAAAGCCAGCTTTTGTCGATGATCTGGTGGGGTTATTGATAGGACCTTTGTTTGTGATGGCTGAGCTGCTGTTTTTGTTGGGTTTTGCTAAATCGCTGCAACAGCAAATTGATCAAAGCGCCGGACCTGTGCATTAAGCACCTATTCGACCTTTATTTTTAGGCTACCTTTATCGCCAGACTGCCTTTATTACTAGGCTGGCTGAGCCAATGGGCTTACACTAGCCGTATTGTGAATAGTGGTTGTGAAAAGCGCAGGAAGTTGTGATTGTGGATTTAATACCGAGCCGCGCTGATTTGTGGTTTTTACCTTTGGGTGGCACAGGCGAAATTGGCATGAACCTGAATTTATATGGTCATGCCGGTTTGTGGCTGATGGTGGATTGTGGTGTGACTTTTAATAGTCCATTGCAGCCCAATAGTTTAAGCAAAGCCGATGTAGTGGCTGCCGATCCGGCCTTTATTGCCAGACAACCGGAGAATCTGGCCGGCATCATTATTACCCATGCTCACGAAGATCATATAGGTGCTTTGCCAACACTTTGGCCCCGTTTTAAATGCCCTGTTTATGCCACAGCTTTTACTGCTGAAATTCTGCGTCGTAAGCTTGCCGAAGTAGGGCTTTTAGACAAAGTTCCTATCATTGAAGTCAAAACCGGCGATACCAAACATATAGGCCCTTTTGCGGTGCAGTTTCTGGCTATTACCCATTCCATCCCTGAACCTCATTGCCTGATGATCCGCACTGACGCTGGTTCTGTGTTTCACACCGCCGACTGGAAAATAGATGCAACACCTATGACAGGGAAAGCCTTTAAACCTCGCGTGTTTCAACGCTTAGCCCAGGAGAATGTCACAGCTATGGTCTGTGATTCGACTAATGCGTTGCGGGAAGGTTTTTCAGTGTCGGAAAACGACTGTTATCAGGCTTTGTTGCAGGTGATAAGCCAGGCGCAGGGCCGGGTGGTGGTCAGTGGTTTTAGCAGCAATGTCGGGCGTTTAATAGCGCTTGGTCGGGTGGCGAATAAAACAGGCCGCTATATGGCGCTTTTGGGCCGTTCTTTACAAAATATGGTTGGCGCCGCCCGGGCTACAGGGCACTGGCCAGAGGATCTTCATCTGATTGATGCCAATGATTTGGGTTATTTACCCAAAGCCGAAGTTTTAGTAGTCGCGACCGGCAGTCAGGGTGAACCTAAAGCGACCTTAAGCCGGTTAGCCGCTGATATGCAGCGTGAGTTGTCGCTGGAAAGTGGTGATTTAGTGATCTTCAGCTCCATTATTATTCCTGGCAATGAAGCTTTTATCGAAAAGCTGGTGCAGCAATTTCAGCAACGTGACATTCAAACCTTACAAAGCCACGACACAGACTTACCCATTCACGTTTCAGGGCATCCATGCCGCGGTGAGCTGGAATTATTGTACAGCTGGGTCAAACCGCAAATCGCTGTGCCAGTGCATGGTGAAGCGGCGCATATTGAAGCTAATGCTCAAGTCGCACATCAAGCCGGAGTGCCGATTCAACTGACAGGCTTAAATGGGGACTTGTATGTGCTCGCACCTGAACCCCGTATCTATAAACAAGTGGTCAAAACTGGCCGCATTGCCTTATTAAGGTCCTGATATGCAGCTGCAGTGGCTTGATTCCATTAGTAAAGTCAAAGCAGCGGACTGGAATGCTTTATTCCCGGCGGACTATCCTTTTAGCCGTTATGAGTTTTTACAGGCGCTGGAGCTGGGTGGCAGTGTCGGCAGCAGTTCGGGTAGAGAAACCGGCTGGCTGGTGCGGCATTTTGTTGTCTGGCAAGAGGATCAACTGATTGCCGCTGTGCCTGCCTATATCAAATTGCATTCCTATGGCGAATACCTGTTTGACTGGTCTTTTGCCGAAGCTTATCAAAACTACGGTCTGGAGTATTATCCTAAGTTATTGCTGGCGATTCCTTTTACGCCGGCTGAAGGGCCGAGGTTGGGGCTAGCCGCTGATGTGGATAAAGCACAAGTGCTGCAATGGTTACAGCAGGGGGTCAGTCAACTCAACCTGGTTTTGCCATTAAGCCATCTGCAATGCCTGTATGCCTCACCTGACGATCAGCAGGCGTTTCGTGAAGCAGGTTTTATTGAACGTTTTGATGTGCAGTTTTTATGGTCGAATCAGTGCTTTCAACTTTTTGATGATTTCCTTGCTGTACTGACAGCACGCAAACGTAAACAAATTCGTAAGGAAAGGGCGGCGGTAGCAGAGCAGGGCGTTGTGCTTAAAACCTTAAGCGGTGCCGATTTGGATTTAGCATTCTGGCAGCAGTTTTATGGGTTTTACTGTGACACCTACCAAAAGCGTTCCCGCCATAATGGCTATTTAACAGCGGACACCTTCTGGCGTTGGGGTCAGACTATGGCAAAGCAAATGGTGGTTTTTGCTGCTTTTGTCGATGACCAGATGGTGGCAGCTTCTTTGTGTTTCAAGTCAGAAACTACCTTATATGGCCGCTATTGGGGCTCTGAACAAGACTTTAACTTCCTGCATTTTGAATGCTGTTATTACAGCGGTATAGACTATTGCATCAAACAGGGATTGCAGTTTTTTGATGCCGGAGCTCAAGGCGAACATAAGCTGCAACGTGGTTTTGCACCAGTGTTGCGACATGGTTTTTATCGCTTTACTGAAAAAGCAGAACACAAGGCTATCAACGAAGCTATAGCCCGTTACTGTGTGCAGGAGCAACGGGCTTTAGTGTTGTATCAGCAGGAGGCACAAGACAGCCTGCCTTTTGCCAACCGTACCGATTAAGCTTCAGGCATCTATGCTTTAGGGATCTTGTCAAAATCCGCAGCGCTATGACGTTCCGGCAGCTGCTCGTGGGCTTCACCCCAGTTGCGATTGACCTTCACCGCGCGTTTTGCAGCAGGGCGTGCATCAATTTGTTTGGCCCAGCGCTGCAGATGTTTATAACTTTGCACATCCAGAAACTCAGCTGCATTGTACAACCGGCCTAAAGCTAAACCGCCGTACCAGGACCAAATCGCCATATCGGCAATGCTGTATTCATCGCCTGCAACAAATTGATGTTTAGCCAGTTGTTGATCTAACACATCCAGCTGGCGTTTTGCTTCCATCGCATAACGATTGATTGGGTATTCGTATTTTTCCGGAGCATAGGCGTAAAAATGACCAAAGCCACCACCGACAAAAGGTGCGCTGCCCATCTGCCAGAATAACCAGTTCATCACTTCAGTACGTTTGGCTACCTCTTTTGGTAGAAAAGCACCAAACTTTTCAGCCAGATAAAGCAAAATGGAACCCGACTCAAACACCCTGATGCCAGTGCTGCGATCGAATAACGCCGGAATTTTACTGTTCGGGTTCACTGCAACAAAACCACTGCCGAACTGGTCGCCATCACGAATGCTGATCAACCAGGCATCGTAATCAGCAGCTTGATGGCCAGCCTCCAGCAGTTCCTCCAACATTAAAGTCACTTTGACACCGTTGGGAGTGGCCATTGAATACAGCTGTAAATCGTGTTCGCCAACAGGCAAAGTTTTTTCATGGGTGGCGCCAGAGACGGGTCTGTTCACACTGGCAAAAGCGCCACCATTTGGCTGCTCCCATGTCCAGACTTTTGGTGGGGTATAAGTGTTGCTCATAGCATCTCCTAGTGGGCAATCAATAGTGAAATTCAGTACAGCTGTTGTTGGATATTGGTTTGGTTGAGTCGTATTGCAAGGGTATTCGTTTTTGTTTTAACGCTGCTGCGTGTTCTGTCGTACAGACGAAGCAGTGTTCAAAGTCCAGGCTGAATATCCTTGTGGTTAGCTGGATATTGCTATGAAAAACTTCACACTTTTTTTGTCTTCTTTAACTCTGGCTGTGTTGAGCCTTGCCCCTTTAACTGGCTGTAGCTCCCCTCGTCAGAATGTACAACAAAGCGTTGAACCTGCAGAGCAAATTGGCAGCGTCCGATCCATTGAAATTATTGCGTTAGACAACCGCAATTCAGGTGGGGGAGCTGTGCTGGGTGCTGTATTAGGTGGTGTTATTGGTAATCAATTTGGTAGTGGTTCAGGCCGAAGCATAGCTACAGGAGTTGGTGTGGTAGGTGGTGCTATGGCTGGTAATCAGGTTGAGAAAAACAATAAAACGGCAGAGGAAATTTATCGTGTGACTGTGGATTTTGACAACGGCCGCACCCAACTCTTTGATTATCAGCAGATTGGCGATTTACGCCGTGGTGACAGAGTGCGGGTTGCAGGTTCACAAATCTATCAGCTGTAAAGGTCAGAACTTGTTGCATCAAGGCTGCATCTGTACAATCCGGCTTTTTCAGCAGGTTGGGATCAGATGTTTAGCCTTGAAACTTTAGCGCAAACTACAGCGCCATTAAGCCGTATCAATCTCTCTGCTGGCCTGAGTGAATTTCCGGCTGATTTATACCGTTTTGCCGACAGTCTGGAAGTTCTGGATTTATCCGGTAATCAGTTGTCGGATTTACCTGCTGATTTGCACCGTTTTCAAAAGCTGAAGCGGCTGTTTTTAACCAATAATAATTTCAGTCATATTCCTGCTGTATTAAGCCTTTGCCCAGCTTTGGTTATGGTGAGTTTTAAAGGTAATCAGTTAACAGAGTTTGCTGAAGCTTCTCTGCCGGAACAGCTGGAATGGTTAATTCTGACAGACAATCAGCTTACCCAACTACCGAATGACTTTGGTCGTTATACCAAACTACGCAAAGTAGCAATGGCGGGGAATCAGCTGTCTTCGTTACCTGATTCGATGCAGCAGTGTCGTGATTTGGGTTTGTTAAGATTATCGCTGAATCAGTTTGAATCTTTTCCTGACTGGCTATTTGAATTGCCAAAATTAGCCTGGCTGGCGCTGGGTGCAAATCCTGCTTGTCCTGTGCCTGAAGCTCAAGCTATTACTGCTCATAGTTTGCCTGATTATCAGTTGTTAGAAAAACTAGGGGAAGGCGCGTCCGGTGTTATTTATCAGGCGCGTTTTGCGCAAGATAACGAGCTGGTGGCGTTAAAGCAGTTTAAAGGCTGGATCACCAGTGATGGTTGCCCAAAAGACGAGATGAATAATTACCTGAATGCAGGTGATCATCCAAATCTGATAGCGGTCAAAGCAAAGCTAACAGACTGCGATTTACCTGGTTTAGTGATGGAGCTGGTGCCAGCGTCTTTTTCTGTACTGGGACAACCGCCTTCTTTTAATACCTGCACACGCGATACCTTTACCCAAGGCCAAAACCTGACGCTGCTCAAGCTTAAGCAACTGGCGCAGCAGGTAGTCAACGTGATGGCACATTTGCATCAAAAGCAGATAGTTCATGGCGATTTGTATGCGCATAATATGCTGGTGAATGAAGATCAACAGCTGTATCTGGGCGACTTTGGCGCTGCTACTGCGTTTCATGCCCTACCACAAAAACAACAACAGCTGTTTTGTGCACTGGAAGTCAGAGCTTTTGGTTACTGGTTATTGGATATGCAAAGTCTGTTGTCTGTTGATGAGTCGGCAGAATTTGAGCAAAGATTTGCAGCTGTAGTGCAGTTATCTATGCAACAGAAGGTCAGTAGTCGCCCCGGGTTTCAGCAGTTACAGGTTTTGTTGACAGAACTCTGATTTTTTTAGCTCGAGACTCTGAACCTTATAGTGGTTTCGAAAACTAAATCATCTTGTTACATCACTGGAGAATTGGATAAGTTATAACTACAGTAAAAGGCCATGGACTTTTCTGTTGTAAGTAACAAGGAAGAGGTTGAAACAAACTTATGCCTTTTAAGTTATTGATAGTAGACGACAGTCAGGTGTGTTTAATGCTGACCAGAGGTTATGTACAAAGCTTCAGGCCAGACTGGAGTTGTTCCACTGCAGGCAGCGCTGAAGAAGCTATGACCTTGATTGAACTACAGCATTTTGATGCCTATTCGTTGGACTATAACTTACCTGGCCGTAACGGGCTGGAGCTGGCTAAATGGATACGTAACCGTGATCAGCAGTGTTTTATTGGTTTATTAACCTCCAATATTATGAATTATGTCGAAGATCAGGCGATCAGTGACAATATTAACTATTATCGAAAACCCGCTAAACCTGATGTGATACAACAGTTTGTCAGCGATATTGAACATTATAAAAAGGCTTATTTTAATAACTTAGTGAAATAAGCTTTGACACAGCTCTGAAAACCTATACACTGGCCTTGCTTTGTTAGTCTGTTCATTATTTATGCACCACAACGAATGTTACTGTTGTTTTAGTACGTCCTGTATTCATAAGTTAAAACATCTCTTACAGCACCACCGCCTGAAACCAGGCATATTAATTTCATTAAATACAGGTATATACCATGTCTAATACAACTACCGGCACAGTAAAATGGTTCAACGAAACTAAAGGTTTCGGTTTCATCGAACAGGCTTCAGGTCCAGACGTTTTCGCTCACTTCAGCGAAATCTCTAGCACGGGTTTCAAAACTCTGCAAGAAGGCCAACGTGTACAGTTCACTGTAACACAAGGTCAAAAAGGCCCACAGGCTGAGAAAATCGTTGTTCTGTAATTTCTAATTACAGTTACCGGAGTTAACAGATTTAATCTGATTCCACCGGTCACAACACAAAAAAAGGCAACTGCATAGCAGCTGCCTTTTTTGTATTTATGGCTTATGAAAATGACGAGGGGCAGTTTTTTGCAGCAATAGCTGAGTAGTTGTTGCATTTTCAGCCTTTCCAAACCAGTACCCCTGACCAAACTGACAACCTGCTGCCAGCAAAAACTCCTGTTGCGCTTGTGTTTCCACACCTTCAGCTATGACATCCAGGCCCATCGCATTGGCCATCGCAATAATGGCGCTGGTGATTTGTCGATCACTGGTATTGTCCGGTAAGGCTTTAATAAAACTTCGGTCTATTTTCAGGCTATTAATAGGCAAATGTCGTAAATAAGACAAAGAAGAATAACCAGTGCCAAAATCGTCGATAGCCAGACGGATACCAAGTCGCCGTAGTTGTTGCAGCATATGTTGAGTCTGAGTCGCACGTTCGGGCAGCAAGCAGCTTTCGGTGATTTCCAGTTCCAGCAATTGTGGATTTACCACTGTTTCTGCCAGGATTTGTTTTAACTGAGGCAGAAATAGTGGATCAGCCAGCTCTTTTGCCGAAATGTTTACAGCCACAGGTACTGCCAGTTTCTCCCACAGTTGCAACTGGTGGCAAACCTGTCGCAGTACTTGTTGACCCAATTGATGGATAAGTCCTAAGGTTTCAGCCATCGGAATAAAACGAGCTGGCGGTACTTCACCTAATTCATCGTCATGCCAGCGTACCAGTGCTTCCAGGCTATGTAATTGCCCGGTTTGCAGCTTCACTTTAGGCTGGTAGTGCACTTCTAATTGTTGGTGCGACAACGCCTTGCGCAGAGCCTGCTCCAACTGCAATGCCTGATCATTACGTTGTCCTACACTGCTGGTGTAAATGCTGTATTTGTTGCGGCCTGATTCTTTTGCCTGATACATAGCGGCGTCAGCAAACTTCAGCAGTTCACTGGCATTGGTGCCATGCTGTGGATAAATACTGATCCCCACACTGGTGGTTAATACCAGCTCGTTGTGTTGGATCTGAAAAGGCAGATCAAATTGTGCCACTATACGTTGCGCCAGCTTTTCTATCTCTTCCACACCGTCGCATTCAGGCACCAGCATAGTAAATTCATCACCGCCGAGGCGAGCTACGGATTCGCCTGCTCTGCTGGCTTTTTGCAGCCGCCTCGCAACCTGACGTAAGGCTTCATCTCCGGCCTGATGACCTAAAGTGTCGTTGATTCGCTTAAATAAATCTAAATCGAGAAACAGAACAGCTAACTGGTGGTCGTGACGTTTGGCATTCGCCAGTGCCTGTTCCAGCCTATCCTGAAACAAACGGCGGTTGGCAAGGCCAGTCAGTTCATCAAAATAAGCCAGTTCATGAATTTTTTGTTCGCGCTTTTTACGCTCTGTAATATCAGAAAAAATGGCTGCGTATTGATTGGTTGTACCGTTTTCACCTCTGACAGCGCTGATAGACAGCCATTCAGGGTAAATTTCGCCGTTCTTGCGTTTATTCCAGATTTCACCTTGCCAATAACCTTGCTGCTGCAAGCGTTGCCACATCTGCTGATAAAAACTCTCGTCATGTTGCCCTGAGCTGAGCAGGTTTGGAGTCTGGCCTAAGGCTTCTTCCATACTGTAGCCTGTCAGCTTGCAAAAGCTGGGGTTAACTGACTGAATAACACCGCGCTCATCGGTGATCATCACAGCATCGTGCGAGGCTTCTATCACTTTATAAGCTAAGCGCAAACTGCTTTCTGAGGAGCGCAGCGCTTTGTCTCTGGCTTCTAATGCAGCCTTTAACTCACTGATATACAAATGTTCCATATTTAGCAGTATGTGGTTATGGGACAACAAACCTACAGGTTTACCGTAGGGATCGGTGACACCAAGATGGCGAAAACCATGCTCGCGTAACAGCCGCACAGCCTGCAATAAACTGCTGTGTAATGGCAGTGTCAGTAAAGGGCGGGTTGCGACTTCAGTCAAAGTGCACAGCGTACGTTCTGTCGCGACAAAGTGCACCAGATCCCGTTCTGTGACTATGCCGTACTCTGTATCAATACACTGGCTATGATCAAATTTTACAATAGCGGCGTCGCGTTGGGTTTGCTGCATCAGAATTGCAGCCTGTGCTACCGTCAGCTCAGCCTGAAGCAACAAAGGCAACTCGACCAGAATAGAGCTGATATCCCGCAGCACCAGATAATGCTCCAGTGGCTGCTGATGGATCAGATCGGTTTGCGTCACTATGCCAATGGCCTTGTGCGCTCTGTCTGTGACCAGTAAACGCCTGACACCTTTTTGTTTCATCAGCGCCGCAGCTTCACTGGTCGTGCATTGATCTGGCACAGAAAGTACCGGGCAGCTCATAACCATAGAGACGGGGTGGCCTAATAAAGTGGTATCAGAGAGATCCAGTTTTTTGCAGTCAGACTCAGTCCAGATCCCAAGAATATGATCGCTTTTTTTAACCAGAATACAGCTGATGTTATGGTGTCGCATCAGGCTTGCAGCTTGTTGCACACTGGTTTGAGGCTCACAACAAATCAGGTTTTTTTGTAGCACTTGTGCGACGGTCTGGCCTGATGACAAAGGGGTTAATGCAGTACTTAATGGCAAGTTCATACTCAGGGCAGTTCCTTTGTCAGAAAAACAAAACCTGATGCTAAAGCTTTGTGTGACTTTGGATCTTGATCTGAAACAACAGCAGCAAACAAAGCCGCTCCTGTGTTATAGCCAATAGTGTGATTTACCCAGAAATTTTCCCTGTTTAAGAAATCGATTACCTGATTATATTTTCAATTAATTCAATGTTTTGTATTTTAATGACTTACATCTTATGAAAAAGTTTTGGTAAACGTTTACCTTGAGTGTTATAAATGCACTGTGCACTGCTGATCCCGTATAAAAAATCAGCCTAGCGCATAAAAAAATAACAATTGATACCGACAGGGGTAGGAAATGACAGGCAAATTCAAATTGACCGTTGTAGCTTTAGCTATGACGCAAATTTTTGCTATGCAGCATGCACAAGCGCAAAGCGAAGAAAATACCACTCAACAAAAAGCAAAAGAAGCTGAACAGCAGATTGAAACCATTGTCGTTAAAGGTTTTGGTGCCACGCTAAGCAAGTCTTTAATGCAGAAAAAGTTTTCAGAATCAACGGTAGAAATTATCTCTACCGATGACTTAGGCCAATTACCTGACGTGACCATCGCTGACTCTTTAGGCCGTTTGCCTGGTGTAGCGGCAGAACGTGATCGGGGTAATGCCAGCAGTATTTCTATCCGAGGTTTAGGCGCTCGTTTAAATGCCGCCACCATGAATGGCCGCGAAATTGTCAGCGCTGAACCAAGCCGTGACGTGCGTTACGAACAATTTCCTGCCGAACTGATTAACTCAGTTGAAGTATACAAAAGCCCGATGGCGAATAACCTCGAAGGGGGTATTGCAGGTCTGGTCAATATGAACTTCGTCAGCCCACTGGCAAAAGACAAACGTATGATCAATATCAGTGGCCATCTGATGGACTATCAGATGGGCGATGATTTGGCTGGAGCTGACAGTTCTGGCGAAAAAGCCAGTTTCTCTTATGTTGATCAATGGGCTGATAACTTTGGTGTGGTTTTTGGTTTAACTTATCAGGATCAACCTTCAGTACAACGTGAAACAGCCTCTTACTCCTACAATAAAGTTGAAGCCGATCAAGGCGATGTGAACGGTGACGGCATTACAGAAGCAGCTCCATGGGGTGGGAAAGCTGGTACTAAAGTAGGCAACACCGAACGTGTTGGTAGTCTGATGATCCTAGAATGGGAACCTGTAGAGACGGTTAACCTGAAGTACGATCTGTTTTACTCCAAATTTGATATTGAAGAACGTGAAGATCAATTCTGGTTTGATGGCTGGGGCAACTGGCAAGGCAGTAATAACTGGGGTTATAACAATTCAGCCACGACTCCTACTATTGTGACCCGTCCTGATGGTTCACAACAACTGACTGGCGGCGGCATTTTATGGGGCGCGCATTCAGCAAATAACGCCACCTGGTTTCAGGAAAACCACCTGTTAAGTACGGGTTTAAAAACCACTGTGACGGGTGATGTCTGGACTTCAACCTATGATGTCGGCTATTCAGAAGCTGGTATCGAGTCGCGTTGGGTCAATATTACTTCTGCTTATGGTGGTCCAACTCCTCTGGATATCAGCTGGAGCAATGCCGGTGGTCGTTTAGCTATTCAAACCAACGAAGATATTGGTAATCCTGATTACTACAGCATCACAGGAATGAACGTCGATACTGACCGCGATTTAACCGATGAAATGGTCAGTGTCAGAGCAGATTTTGAACGTAACATCGAATGGGGTGTGTTTGAAACTCTGGTGGTCGGTGGCCGTTACAGCGACCGTGATAAAGATAACGACGTACAAAGCTGGTGGCAGTCACCTGTCAATACAGGTTTGACAGATTACGGTTACAGCTATGAGCTGGGTGGTGATTTTGTATCACCAAATCTGTATGGCTTTAAAGACTGGAATGCGACCATGAATCAGGCCTTTGGTGGCATAGATGATCGCAGCCAGCATGCCAAAACGGATCAGGATAGAGTCAACAGCTGGTACGTGGGTGAAACCAATACTGCAGCTTATTTTATGCTGAAAATGTCCGGTGAATTGGGTGACTTACCTTACACAGGTAACTTTGGTGTGCGTTATGTCAGAACGGACTCTACGTCCTCTGGTTATCAGTTTAAAGATGGTGCTTATTCGCCTATTTCTGTTGACCATGATTATGACGAAATTTTACCTGCCCTGAATATGATTTTCACAGTCAGCGAAGAAGCTCAGGTGCGTTTTGGTATGTCACGTGCGCTGTCACGTCCGCCATTGGTTGAAATGCGCACAGGCTTCCAGCTGGATTCACAAAGCCCGGTCAGAACAGGCTCAGGTGGTAATCCGACATTGGATCCATTTGTGGCTGATCAAATTGACTTAGGCTACGAATATTACTGGTCAAGTGACCGTGCTATGACGGTTTCCACTTTCTTTAAAGACTTAAAAACTCATGTCGGCAGCTCCACAGATGTGATGATAGTGGACGGTGTTGCTTATGACTTTACCGGTCCAATTAATGGTGATGGCGGTCAGATCAAAGGCTTAGAGCTGATGTATCAACAAGCGCTGACCATGTTGCCAGAGCCTTTTGATGGTTTAGGTTTCTACGCCAACTATTCATTAACCGACAGCAATGTGACTGAGTTTGTACCAGAAGATAATCCGTTGCCATTAGGTGGTTTATCCCGCCACGTCGGCAACCTGACGCTGTGGTATTACAAAGCTGGTTTTGATGCCAAGGTATCGTACAACTACCGCAGTGCCAACACTCGTGTAGGCAGCTGGATCCCAACAGAGATCACCAGAGCCAAAGCAGAACGTACTGTAGACGCCAGCTTATCTTACGAAGTAACCGAAGCCTTTAAAGTCATGCTTCAGGCACAAAACCTGACGAATGAAGAAGCTGTGACCTATTTCGATAACGACCCTAGCCGTCCGGCCAGTTATCAGGAATGGGGTCGCCGTTTCCTGTTAGGTTTCTCTTACTCTATGTAAGTGGCTTATTACTCAGCATATAAAACCCGGCCTTAGGGCCGGGCTTTTTGAAGAAAATTATCTTCACGGAAGCCATACTGATGTCGTTAACTCCCTCTCATATTCTGCTGACCGGTGCCTCATCTGGCATAGGCCGAGCTTTGGCTGTGGCTTTAGCGGCGCAAGGTCACCGCTTAAGTTTATGCGGTCGTGATCCAGTCAAACTGGCTCAGACCTTAGCTTTATTACCGCCAGACACACTAGTGTTCAGCCAGCATTTTTCAGTGACTGAACCAGCTGCCATCAATCAATTTTGCCAACAGGCGAAGCAGCACTTCGGCGCCGTGGATGTGCTGATTAATTGCGCTGGTGGCAATAGCAGCCGTAGTGCAGCGACAGAGCCGGATTGGTCTGCACTAGAGCAGATGATGCAACTGAATTTTTATGCGCCACTGCATTTTATTCAGCAATTGGTGCCAGCGATGAAAGAGCAGGGCAAAGGCGTAGTGCTGAATGTACTCTCGACCGTCTGTTTATTTTCCAACCCTGGTATTTCCGCCTACAGCTCCAGTAAAGCTGCTCTTGATAGCTACAGCAAAGTGCTGCGTAAAGAGCTAAACGGCACTGGTGTGAAAGTGTTGTCTCTGTATCCGGGTGGGGTAGATACCGAATTTCGTGTTGCCAGCAGACCAGATTATTTGTCTGCAGAAGAAGTGGCGGATGCCATCCTGCTGATGCTGGCAAGCTCAGCCAAAGCTCATATCCACGAGCTGGTCGTCAGGCCTGCGATTGAAACTAATTTTTGCTAAGTCCTGTGTTGTAAAACAGGCGTATTAAAAGGAATTCTCCAGTGTTGAAGTACTTAATACAATCTCTGGCTGTGTTGGTCTTGCTGTTGCAGTTTGCGTGCAGCCCGGTTGCCGAATCTTCGAAGGGCGAGCAGTCACCGAAAGTTGCAGTAGCAACAGAGCAGAATTTAAATGCGGACTGGCAGTTTTATAAAAGTCAGTCTGCTGATTTAGCTGCAAAACCAGAAGACTGGCAGCAGGTCAATTTACCTCATACGCCACAAATTGAACCTTTGTTGGTGAATAACCAATGGCAGGGTTTTGCCTGGTACCAAAAGTCTCTGACCATAGCGCCAGAGTGGCAAAACAAGCAGTTGCTGATCCGCTTTGAAGCAGCGATGAACCATGCACAAGTATGGTTAGGTGATAAACAGATTGGCGAGCATCTGGGTGGTTATCTGCCATTCACTATTGATTTAACGCCTTATGTCACAGCAGGTCAGACTTACCAGTTAAGAGTAAAACTGGATAACAGAGACAACGAAGTCACAGGGCCTAAACCTTTGGCTCAACTGGATTTTAATACCTACGGTGGTTTATACCGTGATGTACGTTTACTGATTAAAAACCCTGTGCATATCACAGATGAAATGCTGGCGAATGAAGTTGCAGGGGGCGGTATTTTTGTCACTTATCCAAAAGTGGATAAAACAGAATCTGTGATAGCAGTAAAAACTCAGCTGGCGAACACCTCAGCGGCAAGCGCAGATCTGGAACTGGTGCAGCAGCTGTTTGCCGGTGAGCAATTGGTGACAGAAGTCAGCTCAGGCTTAATTCAACTGGCGGCTGGAGCTAAACTGGATCAACAGTCACAATTGACAGTGACCAAACCAAATCTGTGGAGCCCTGCCAGTCCGTTTTTATACCAGTTGCACACAGTACTGAAACAAAATGGCGAAGTGATTGAACGTCAGCAGCAACAAATCGGTATTCGCAGTTTTGCCTTTAACGACAAGCATCAGCTGCTGATCAATGGCGAGCTGACTTTTTTACGTGGTGTAAACCGTCATCAGGAATACCCTCATGTGGGGTATGCCACTTCGCCTCAGGCCGATTACCGTGACGCGGTGAAAATTAAATCAGCGGGTTTTGATTACGTCCGTTTATCGCATTACCCACATTCCAAAGCTTTTATGCAAGCGGCAGATGAACTGGGTTTAGTGCTGATGAATGCTATTTTAGGCTGGCAGTATTATCAGCCAACCGACGCCTTCCGTGCTCAGACTATTCAGAGTTGCCGTGATTTAATCCGCCGTGATCGCAACCACGCCAGCGTATTGGCCTGGGAATGTTCACTGAATGAATCTGCTATGCCGGAAGAATTTGTTGCGACCTTGCATAACACAGTCAAACAAGAGTTTCCTGGTGCGTATTCAGCGGGCTGGCAACATGGTTATGATATGTACCTGCAAGCGCGTCAGCACCGTCAGATGCACTATGAAACACCAACCCAGCCTTACAATGTTTCTGAGTACGGCGACTGGGAATACTATGCACAAAATGCCGGTTTTAATCAGGACAGCTGGGGGGATTTAAAAGAAGAAGCCCGTACCAGCCGTCAGTTATTAAGCCATGGCGAAGCGCGTTTGTTACAACAAGCCCGTAATGTACAGGAAGCGCACAATGACAACCTGACGACACCTGCTTATGCCGACGGCTATTGGGTGATGTTTGATTACAACAGAGGTTATGCCAATGATCTGGAAGCATCAGGTATCATGAGCATTTACCGTTTGCCTAAGTACAGTTACTACTTTTACCAAAGCCAGCGTGCTGCTTCAGAACACTCAGAAAAATATCAAGCGGGCCCTATGGTATTTATTGCCAGTGAATGGCAACTGGGTTCCAGCGCCAAAGTGCGGGTATTCAGTAACGCTGAAGAAGTAGAGCTGTATTTAAACGGTGTTTTAGTCAGCCGTAATAAGCCATCTACAGATAAATTTTCGACCCATTTACCGCATCCGCCTTTTGAATTTGACGTCAAAGCCTTTAAAGCCGGTCAGTTAGTGGCAAAAGCTTATATCGCAGGTAAAAAAGTGGCGACTCATCAGGTGACGACTCCTGAAGCTGCTGCCAGCTTAAAGCTGACAGTCGATACCAGTGGTGTGGCGCCTGTGGCTGGTGATGTAGTCTTTGTGTATGCACAAGTGCTGGATAAAAACGGCCAGCTTGTACCTTTGAACAATCAGATCATTGAATTTAAAACCAGTGGTGATATTGAAATTATTAACCCTGAACCTGCGTTTACTGAACAAGGCAAAGCCGCAGTCTTAGTGAAATTAGGTGCTGAATTTAGCAAAGCTCAGCTGGAAGCCAATTCAAAGGTATTGGCTATCAAAAGCGAAGCTGTATCCATAGCAAAGGAGTAACTGTATGCGTATTTTAGTCACGGGCGGCGCTGGTTATATAGGCTCTCATACTTGTCTGGAGTTACTGAATTGTGGCCATCAGGTGGTGGTGGTCGACAACCTGAGCAACAGTAGTGTTGAGGCGTTAAAGCGGGTCGAACAACTGACAGGCCAGAACATCCAGTTCTATCAGGCCGACATCCGTGATGAAAAGGCGCTTTCTGCTATTTTTGCTGCTGAAAAAGTCGATGCAGTCATTCACTTCGCAGGCTCTAAAGCTGTTGGTGAATCTGTTGCTAAACCTTTGTTTTATTATGAAAACAATGTCAGCGCTTCAGGCTTACTGATGCAGGTGATGTTGCAGCACCAGGTCAAAACGCTGGTGTTCAGCTCTTCTGCCACAGTGTACGGCGAGCCAGTGTCTTCACCGATACGGGAAGATTTTGCCGTACACCCTGAAAGTCCTTATGGCCGTTCTAAGCTGATGGTTGAGCAGATGATGTCTGATCTGGTTGTGGCGCAAAACGATTTCAGCGCCATAGTGCTGCGTTACTTTAACCCTGTAGGTGCGCATGAGTCTGGCCAGATTGGTGAAGATCCAAACGGTATTCCAAATAACCTGATGCCTTTTATTAATCAGGTGGCTATAGGCCGCAGACCACATTTATCTGTCTTTGGTGATGATTACGACACGCCGGACGGTACCGGTGTGCGGGATTATATCCATGTCTGCGATTTAGCTTCAGGCCATGTCAAAGCTTTAGAGACTCTGCATCAGAATGCGGGTTTTCATGTGTTTAACTTAGGCACTGGTCAGGGAGTTTCTGTGCTGGAAATGGTCGAGGCTTACCGTCGTATTTCAGGTCAGTTGATTGCGTATCAGGTCGCGCCACGTCGTCCCGGTGATATTGGCTGTTATTACGGTGACCCGTCTTTAGCAGCTGAAAAACTTAACTGGAAAGCAGAGCGTGGTTTGGATCAGATGGTAGCGGATAGCTGGAAGTGGCAGAAATTAAACCCTCACGGTTATACCCGTCGTTCTTGACGCTGCAGCTTTGTTGACTGCTTGTTCGCGCCTCAATTACATAGGGAGCCACATAGGTGACTATGCTCCTGGGGTCTTGAACACTTGTCGCCTCGCTGCAACGGCAATTACTTAGGGTATACAAAAAGAATTAAGAAAAGGTTGGAATAGTAAATGTCTGAATTTAATGCAAAAGATCATCCGCACCGCAGATACAACCCGTTGACGGGGGATTGGGTGCTGGTATCGCCACACAGAGCAAAAAGACCATGGCAAGGTCAGATTGAAACTGCAGCTACAGAGCAGAATCCGTCTTACGACCACAGCTGTTTTTTATGTCCAACCAACACCCGAATTTCCGGTGATCTGAATCCTGACTATAAAAAGCCTTATGTCTTTACCAATGACTTTGCAGCTTTAACTGCAGATACACCTTTTTATCAGCGCTCAGACGATGATTTATTTGTATTAAAAGCTGAGCGTGGAACCAGCAGGGTGATTTGTTATTCACCTGATCACAGCCTGACGATGCCAGAACTGAGTGTCGCTGATATTCAGAACATAGTGGAAGAATGGATCCGTCAGTACAAAGACTTATCCAAAACCTACAACTGGGTGCAGGTGTTTGAAAACAAAGGCGCTATTAACGGCTGCTCTAATCCGCATCCTCATGGTCAGATTTGGGCCAACAGCACTGTGCCTACCTTACCAGCCAAAGCCGACGCAGCGCAGCGTGAGTATTTAGCTAAACATGGCAAAAACCTGTTACTGAATTACGCCGCGCTGGAACAACAAAGTGGCGAGCGCACTGTGGTTGAAAATGATCACTGGCTTGTTGTCGTGCCATTCTGGGCCAGTTGGCCTTTTGAAACCCTGGTGTTGCCAAAAGCTCATGTACGCCGGATGGAAGACTTAACCCCAGAGCAGCAAGCTGCTTTGGCCGATATTCTGCAGCAAATCACCATTCGCTACGACAACCTGTTCCAGTGTTCATTCCCTTATTCAATGGGCTGGCACAGTGCGCCTTATCAGAATGAAAGCGGGGATGCTGGCGCTAATGCTGTTGAAAACATCGACCACTGGCAGTTGCATGGCCATTTTTATCCGCCGTTATTACGCTCTGCCACCATTAAAAAGTTTATGGTTGGCTACGAAATGCTGGCCGAAACCCAACGTGATATGACTCCTGAGCAGGCCGCTGAACGCTTAAAACAGCAAAGCCCTGTGCATTACAAACAGCAGAGCAAGGTTTAATACAGATGCAATTATTAGAGCAAGTACAGCAGGCATTTGCCGAACATTATCAGCAGCAGGGCGAATTTGCGTTCAGAGCGCCTGGCCGGGTTAATCTGATTGGTGAACACACAGATTACAACGACGGTTTTGTATTGCCATGTGCTATTAACTACGACACTGTTGTAGTGGCAACACCACGTAATGACAACAAAGTTCGTGTGCTGGCGCTGGATTATCAGCAGCAAGTGGATGAGTTTGAACTGACCTTTCCGCTGGCTAAACATCCACAATACCAATGGGCAAACTATGTCCGTGGTGTGGCCAACAGCCTGATGCAAAAAGGTTTTAATCTGGTCGGTTGTGACTTAGCCATCAGCGGTAATGTGCCACAAGGTGTAGGTTTAAGCTCTTCAGCTTCATTAGAAGTCGCCTTGGGCCTGACCTATAGCACTTTGGCTGGCGCTGAACTCTCCAGCCGTGACAATGCGCTGAATGGTCAGCATGCAGAAAATAATTTTGTCGGTTGTAACTGCGGCATTATGGATCAGCTGATTTCTGCTCAGGGCAAAGTCGCTCACGCTTTATTGATTGATTGCCGCAGCCTCGACAGCACACCTGTATCAGTGCCAACAGATATGGCTGTGATGATTATCAACTCCAATGTAAAACGTGGCTTGGTCGACAGCGAATACAATACCCGCCGTCGTCAGTGTGAAGAAGCTGCAGCCATTTTTGGTGTCAAAGCCTTACGGGATGTCAGTTGGAATACTTTTGCTGCTAAGCAGGATCAATTAGATCCATTAGTCGCCAAACGCGCCCGTCATGTCATTACTGAAAACGATAGAACTGAATTAGCAGCCAAAGCTTTAGCCGATCACGACATTAAGCTGTTAAGCCGCTTAATGGCTGAATCTCACTTGTCGATGAAAAACGACTTTGAAATCACAGTGCCCGCTATAGATGCGCTGGTTGAGATGATTGGCAACACGCTGGGTGATACAGGTGGTGTGCGGATGACAGGTGGTGGTTTTGGTGGTTGTGTGGTGGCTTTAGTGCCTCAAGGCAGAGTGGACGACATTCGTGCTTTGGTAAACCGTGAGTACCCGGCACAAACAGGCCTGACCGCAGGTATTTTTGTTTGCACAGCCAGCCAGGGCGCAGAGCAGATTTTGGCATGAACAAGGCTGAGATCCACTTAACTGCAGGTACAGGTTTAGAAGTGGAGTTGTTGCCTTTTGGGGCAACAATCCGCTCTATCCGCTTGTTTGGTCAGGAGCTGACGCTGAATTATCCGCAATCGACAGATTACCAAACAGACGAGTTTTACCTGGGGGCTACAGCGGGCCGGGTGGCTAACCGTATTGCCAAAGGCCGTTTTGAACTCAATGGCGTAGCCTATCAATTGGACTGTAACAATGGCCCGAATCATTTGCATGGGGGTGTGACTGGTTTTAACCGTCAACTTTGGCAAGTGCTGAAACAACAGCCTGATTCGGTGCAATTGTATCTGCACTCTGCCGATGGCGACCAGGGTTATCCCGGAGCTTTGCAGGTATGGCAGCAGTTTCGTATTGTCGATCAACAGCTGGAGTTGTCCTTTTTGGCCTTGTCCAATAAAGACACAGTGCTGAATTTAACTAACCATTGTTATTTCAACTTGAATAACGACGGTACTTCTATCGAAAACCATCAGTTGCAGCTGACCGCAACCCATTATTTGCCCACAGATGAGCATGCTATTCCAACAGGAGAACGTCGTGCTGTGGCTGGCACCGCCTTTGACTTCAGCCAGGCGAAATTAGTCGGGCCTGCGCTTAAACTGCAGGATCCACAGCTTGCTCTGGCCAATGGTTTTGATCACTGTTTTATCTGGCAAGGTGCTGAAGCTGCAGATCTAAAACGGATGGCGCTGTTAAGTTCTGAGCAAAGTGGTCGTCAGCTTGAGGTCTTCAGCACTCAGCCTGGTTTACAACTTTACACAGGTAACTTTCTGGCCGCACCTTTTGTTTCACGACAGGGGATTTGTCTGGAAGCTCAAGGCTGGCCTGATGCGATTAATCAACTTGGCTTCCCTACCACTCAGCTCAAAGCAGGTGAGTTGTACCAGCAACAAATAGTGTATAAATTCAGTTAGCTAAAAACTGGTAACCATAACAACAAGACATGCCCGGCTGTTCTGATGTTGCAGCGCAGCAACAAAAGCGACGGGTAAAACAGGGTAAGGATAAAAATGACCTTAAGTAATTTAGATTTGGTGATTCTCGCCATTTATGTGCTGGGCCTGCTGGGGTTGGCGTATTACATCTCCCGGGAAGAAAAGGGACATAACAAAGACACCAACGACTATTTTCTGGCTGGCAATACCTTACCCTGGTGGGCTATTGGTGCGTCCTTGATCGCCGCTAATATTTCGGCTGAACAAATCATTGGTATGTCGGGTTCTGGTTATGCCATAGGTATGGCGATAGCGGCTTACGAATGGATGGCGGCTATTACGCTGTTGCTGGTGGGTAAGTTCTTCCTGCCAATTTTCCTGAAACGTAAAATTTATACCATGCCGCAGTTCCTGCAGCAGCGTTTTGATAACAGAGTGCGCACCACCATGGCGCTGTTCTGGATGGCGGTGTATGTATTCGTCAACTTAACTGCAGTCTTATGGTTAGGTGCTTTGGCTATTAATACAGTCACTGGTGTGGATATGACCACCAGCATGTTTATTTTAGCAACTTTATCAGTGGCTTACTCCTTATATGGCGGTTTAAAAGCTGTGGCTTACACCGACATTATTCAGGTGGTATTGCTGGTCGGCGGTGGTTTGTTCCTATCCTTTATGTCGCTGGATATGTTAGGTGCAGGCAACGGTTTATGGGCTGGTTTTGACCGCTTATTAACTGAAGTGCCAGACAAGTTCGATATGATTTTAACGCCGGACAGCCCACATTATGTCAGCTTACCTGGCTTGTCTGTGCTGTTAGGTGGTATGTGGATTATGAACCTGAGCTACTGGGGTTTTAACCAATATATTATTCAGCGCACTTTAGCGGCAAAAGACTTAGCCGAAGCGCAAAAAGGTATTGTATTTGCTGCCTTTCTGAAAGTGTTAATGCCAGTGATCGTGGTTCTGCCAGGTATAGCAGCAGTGTTGTTGTTACCAGATTTAAGCAAGCCGGATCAGGCTTATCCTCAACTGCTGAGCATGATGCCATCTGGTATTAAAGGTTTAATTTTTGCGGCTTTAGTGGCAGCTATTTTGTCGAGTCTGGCGTCGATGACCAACAGCGTCGCGACCATTTTCACTATGGATATTTACTCTCAGTTTAAGAAAGATCAGAGCCAGCAGCACTACGTCAAAGTAGGCCGTATTGTCAGCCTTGTGGCTTTGGTGATTGCAGTATTTACTGCTAAGCCATTACTGGGCGAATTCGACCAGGCCTTCCAGTATATTCAGGAATTTACCGGTTTCTTCACACCAGGCATAGTGGTGCTGTTCTTGTTAGGTATGTTCTGGGCCCGCACTACTGCAACTGCTGCATTAGTGGCGGCTATCAGCTCTGCTGTATTGAGCTGGATTTTCAAAGTGGCTCTGCCAGAGATGCCATTTATGGATCGCGTAGGTTTGGTGTTCCTCAGTTGTTTAGCCTTAGCCGTGCTTGTGACTTTGTTCCAGCGTCAGGGCAAACATCCACAGGCGGTAGAACTGCGTGATATCAGCTTTGAAACCCGTCCAAGCTTTAACCTCTATGCAGTGTTGATCACCCTGATTGTGGCTGCCTTTTATATTGCCTGGTGGTAACAATGAAGCGGACATTTCTTTGTACAGCTTTAGCAGCAGCGCTTTTTAGCGCCGCTGCTACGGCTAATCCGGTTTCTGTAAAAGACGGTGTATTGCAGTGGCAGGACGGTTCTGAAGTTGCACTTTTTGGTGTGAATTACAGTGCGCCTTTTGCTTACGGTTACCGCTCTATTGAACGTGTGGGGGTCGATCACCGCGCTGCCATCGACATGGATGTGGACCATATTGCCCGCTTAGGGCTGGACGCTTACCGCGTGCATTTATGGGACAGATTACTAGCCGACAAAGACGGCAATTTGCAGGACAATATTCACCTGCAATTATTTGATTACCTGCTGCTGCGTTTAAAAGAAAAAGGCATCAAGGTGATTATTACCCCTATCGGCTGGTGGGGCAGTGGTTACCCTGAGCCGGATCCGGTGGAATATGGTTTTTCGACTTTTTATAGCAAAAGCCAGATGAACCAGTCGCCAGATGCTATTGCAGCGCAGAAAAACTATCTGACTCAGCTGTTTAAGCACGTCAATCCGCTGACCGGCAAAAGCTATCAGCAGGACGATAACATTATTGCTTTTGAGATCTTTAACGAACCTAAACACGAGATAGCACCTGCGCAAAGTGCGGCTTATATTGAAGACTTAATCAGTACCATTCGTGCCGCAGGTGTAACTAAACCTTTGTTTTACAATACCAGTGAGCAGGGGGACGATCAGCCTTTTGCCAAAGCTTTATGCAATACCAGCATAGATGGTGTGTCTTATCAGTGGTATCCAACCGGCTTGGTCAAAGGCAGTACTATTCTGGCGAATATGTTGCCTGCGGTAGCGCATTACACCAATCCTTTTGCTGGTATCAGCCAATGTGCCACTAAAGCCAAAATGGTGTACGAGTTTGATGCGGCCGATGTGGCAAGCTCGGTGATGTATCCTGCTATGGCGCGCAGTTTTCGTGAAGCTGGCTTTCAGTGGGCCACTCAGTTTGCTTATGATGCTGCGGCTGTGGCTCATACCAACTCTGAATACAACACTCATCATCTGAACTTGTTGTATACACCTTCGAAAGCTATCAGCTTAAAAATTGCCGCTGAAGTGTTCCGTACGCAAAAGCGTGCTGAAAAAGTAGCGGATTATCCGGCCAGCAATAGCTTTGGCGCTGTGACTTTGGATTATCAGCAGAATTTATCTGTGCTGAATACTGCTACGCAGTTCTTCTACAGTAACAGCACAAAAGCAGAGCCAAAAGCTTCAGCCAAACTAAGCAATATTGCAGGTGTTGGCTCGTCTTCTGTGGCGAAATACAGCGGCTCAGGTGCTTATTTCCTCGATAAAGTGGCAGATGGCGTCTGGCGACTGGAAGTCTATCCTGACTTGCTGACCTTGCAGGACCCTTATCAGAATTCCAGTTTAAGCCGTGAAGTAGGACGTTTGTATCCTGCTGCTCAGCAACTGAAACTGACGCTGGCTGATTTGGGCAAAAACTATCAGCTGAAAGGCTTAAATAGCGGCAATACAGCCACTGCATCTGCCGCTGATGGCGAAGTGACAGTGCGCCCCGGTGTGTACTTACTGACTGCAAAAGCAGCATTGGCACAGCAGTATGCCAATAAAGTCGAGACAGATTTTTATCTGCCAAAACCTCAATCGACGGAACTGGCTTTGGTGCATCAACATCAGCGTCAAACCCACTTGGGTGACCCTTTTAGTTTTGAAGTTGATATTGGTGCTTTGGTTAAACCTGAAAAAGTGCAGCTGATGTTGCGTTATCTGGGCGAAAGCAAGTTTACTGCTTTTGATATGCAACCAAGCCTTGATGTCAGCAGTCGTTACCAGTTAGCTATGCCAGCGGACTGGACTCAGACAGGTCTGCTGGAATATGCCTTTGTGGTCACAGCTGGTGGCAAAGCTCAAACTTTCCCTGGTGCAGCTGCGGGCTCGCCACAGGATTGGGATTTTGTCAGCAAAGCACCGTTTTGGACAGTGGCCTTGAAACCCCAAGGCCAGCCTGTAGCCTTGTTTGACGCGACTCTGGACAGACAAAACAGCCTGTATCCAAAAGATGCGACTGTGACTCAACGTTTTGTTGCCGACAGTTCAGGTGCAGGTTTAGCTTTACAACTGGGTGTGGATTCTTTAGAAACAGCTAAAACTGCGGCTATCCTTAAAACCACTTTGTCTGCCGATAACAGCCTGCTAAAACGTAACCTGAAAGGTTATGACACAGTGGCGCTGAAGATCCGTGCGGTCAAACAGCCGGAACAGTTGAAGTTCGCATTGCTGGATAAAGACGGTATAGCTTACGGCACAGAGCTGAAAGTGGGCACTGACTGGCAGTATCTGTTAGTTCCGCTGAATAAGTTAAAACAAACTGATACCTTGCTGACTCAGGCATACCCTATGTTTATGCCGCTCTTTGCACCAATCGCTGCACCAAGAGGGGCACCAGGCGTTGCACCAGGTTCAGGCCTGAAGCTGAATGAGCTGAAACAGTTGCAAGGTGTACAGCTGATGTTTAATCAGCCCGCCTATAGCGCGACAGAAGCCAAAGGCTGGCATGGAATAGAACTGGCGGAAGTGAGTTTGATCCAAAAGCCATGATGGCGTCACGCAACGACTTTCGATATATACTGGAGGTCGTTTAAGTCCTTGATTAAAGGAGTGCTATGGCACAGCCACAGCAGCAAACAACAAGCTCTTCGACATCCGCATCGACTGCGGTGTCAGGAACTCAAAAGCTGGCGCTTGGCGCCGGCTTTTTTGCGATGTTTTTTGCCCAGCAAAGTGTCAGTGTACTGGCTATTCCTTTTTATCAGATGACCTTGGGCGTAGACCCGTTTTTACTGGGGCTGGCTCTGACTTTACCGCTGTTGCTCGGTACTTTATTAGGCCCTTGGGTTGGACATTTATCTGATCATCATCAAAGCCGCTTTGGCCGCAGACGACCTTTTATTCTGGTCGCCAGCTGGGCCTGCTGTCTGTTTTTTGGTTTGATCTGGATGGTGCCCACTGGCTGGGGCGAACTGGCTCATCTGCTGTATTTTGTTATTTTTTCCCTGCTGTTTTATGTCGCAGCCACTTTTATGTCCGTGCCCATGACCTGTTTATCTTATGAAATGAGCCCGGACTACCATCAGCGCACTGAAATTATGGGTTTTACTACCTATTTTCTGAAGTTGGGTTCTTTGTTGTATCAGTGGTTATTTCCGCTGGCGCAGCTGGCGATATTCAGTTCAGTCTTTGTTGGGATACGTTATGTCGGCTGGGGCGTCGCCTTGTTTATTTTTGGCCTGCTGGGTACTTTGGCTGCTTGTTACAGTAAAGAAATAGTCCAACGTTCTTCTGTGGCATTTCCGCCTGTGACTTTAGGGCAAAGTTTAAAAACTCTGAAAACAAACAAAGGTTTACGGGTTTTGTTGTTACTGACGGTGTTGCAGATGGCGGGAGGCGCTTTTACTGCCAGTATGGATTATTACCTGCTGGTGTACTTTATTGCAGAGGGTGATATAGCGCAGGGGGCAGTTTTTAAAGGCTGGTTGTCGATGGCTTATGCTGCTTTTGGTTTTCTGACTGTGCCGCTGATCACCAGGTTATCCTCCCGTATGGGAAAAATTAAAGCTTTGCAGCTGATTTATGTGGTGACTTTAGTAGGTGGCGCTTGTAAGTGGTTTATTTTTACGCCCCAAGGTTACGGCTGGATTTGGCTGGATGCATTATTCTGTACCGCAGCCTGGACAGCTATGACTATGTTAATCCCCTCTATGATGGCGGATTTATGTGATGAAGATGAATTAAAACATGGCCAGCGCCGCGAAGGGGTCTTTGTCGCTATTCATAGTTGGGTCACCAGTTTAAGTGCAGCGCTGGCGTTATTGCTGGCCGGTTTATCGCTGAATTTGATTGGTTTTGATGCTCAGCTCTCTGCAGCACAACACCCGGATAGTATTCTGGCTATGCGGGTTATTTTAGCCTTAGGCACTATGCTGTTTGCCTTGTGTTCTTTGCTGATAGTGCGGGGTTATCATCTGGATGCTCAAGGCAGTCAGCAGATCAGTTTGGCATTGGCGAAGACAAAAAATCAGGGTTCCGAATCTATTTAATTCATTGTTAAGCAAATAATAAAAAAGAAAAAAATTATGGTCACAATTAAAGATGTCGCAAAAGTAGCTGGTGTGTCTATAGCTACAGTGTCCAGGGTGATCCACGATGGTCATCAGGTGGGCGAAGCCTGCCGTGCGCGGGTGAAAAAGGTCATTGCTGAATTAGGTTACAGACCCAACAGCAACGCCCGTGCTCTGGTCAGCAAAACCACCAATACGCTGGGGGTCGTCACACCTAAACTGTCGATGCCATTTTTTGGCAGCTTAGCCAGTGGTGTCGAAAAAGGTGCGCGTGAAAACAATTACAAACTGCTAATGAGTAACTCGTTATACGAGACTAAATCGGAGCAGGAAGCTATTGATTCTCTTCGGGATCACAACTGTCAGGCCATTATTCTGCACAGCGAATATTCAGATGAAAAAACCTTACTGAAGCTGGCAAACGAAATTCCTGGCCTGGTGCTAATCAATCGCTATATGCCTGCTATCGCCAACCGCTGTGTCTGGCTGGATAACGTCGCAGGTGCCCGTCAGGCCACAGACTACTTAATCAATAGAGGCCATAAAAACTTTGCTGTGATCACCAGTATTTATCAAAACGGCGACCCGGGTTTTCGGCTGCAGGGCATTCGTGAATCGCTAAAGCTGGCTGGCTTGCAGCTTGCTGAAGCTGCTATTGAAGAATCCACCGCCAATATGGAAGGTGGCGAGCAAGCAGTGCAGGCCTTGCTGAATAAAGGCATTAAATTCACAGCGCTGCTGGCCTACAACGACTTAATGGCGATAGGCGCTATTCACGCCTTATTTGCAGCTGGCCTGCGGGTGCCGGAAGATGTATCAGTGATAGGTTTTGACGATCTCATCGTCAGCCGCGCCTGCCGCCCCCGTCTAACCACTATGCATTACCCGGTCGAAGAAATGGCCAGTTACGCGACTAAACTGGCGATACAACTCAGCGATACCAGTATAGAACCAGAACACCGCACGCATTTATTTATACCGCAGTTGGTGGAGAGGGATTCGGTGGCGGATGCGCCGCAGGGGTAAAGCATAAAAGGCACTTTAAATGTCATTCAGCCGGTATCCAGTTTTGTTGGCTATGCTAAAGAACAACTGGATAGCGAGGCTAAACAAAATGAATGCACGAACTACATTGTGGGTTGCTTTAATTGCGCCCTTATTAACACAGCAAGTGATAGCGGCTGACGCTGACAAAGATCATGATCATAAAGCTAAAGCCGCTGAAAAGCAGCTAAAGCATCAGAGCAAACAAAAGATCACTGAGATCAATCCGGCTCATATTACTGTTAGTGCAGGTATTAGTCTGACTGATGCCCGCGCTGTAGCGCAGCGTTATCAAATGATAGGCCAGACTGCCTTGCCACCCGGAATCCGCAAGAACTTAGCCAAAGGTAAACCTCTGCCTCCGGGTATCGCCAAAAAGTCCGCCCCGGCGGCTATGATTGCAGAGCTGCCGCAGCATCAGGGTTATGAATGGCAAGTGGTGGGTACGGATCTGATACTGGTTTCTATAGCCACGGCTGTGATTGCTGATGTGCTGGTGGATGTATTTCATTGATGGTAATAAAAGTGCTGGTATTGGGCTAGAGCTGTAACCCCTCAGCCCAATCCCCCCAAACACAAATACTTCAATTCAGTAAAATCATCCAAACCATAGCTGGAGCCTTCGCGGCCTAAACCTGATTCTTTGACACCGCCAAAAGGTGCGGCTGCGTTGGAAATTAAACCTTCATTGATGCCTATCATGCCGTAGTCCAATGCTTTAGCGACACGGAAAATCCGGCCTATATCGCGGCTGTAAAAATAGCTGGCAAGGCCTGTTGGTGTATTGTTGGAGAGCTCTATCGCTTCTTGTTCAGTATCAAACACACTGACACAAAGCACAGGGCCAAAAATTTCGGTTTGGCTTATTTGCATATCGGCTGTGACGTCTGTAACTATGGTCGGCTGGAAAAACAACGGCCCTAAGTCGGCATCAATAGCACCGCCTAACAGTAGTTCAGCACCTTGATCGAGCGCCTGATCCAATAGCCTTGATATTTTATCCACAGCGGTCTGGTTAATCAGCGGGCCTATCTGGCAACCAGCTTCTAAACCTGGCGCTAGTTTTAAAGGCGCTGTGGCTTTAATCAACTGAGCTAAAAAAGTATCGTAAACAGGACGCTGCACAAAAACTCTATTGACACAAACACAGGTTTGACCGGCATTACGAAATTTTGCCGCCAATAAACCCTGCACAGCAGCGGCTAAATCGGCATCATCAAACACAATAAAGGGCGCGTTGCCACCCAGTTCCATCGAGACTTTTTTTACGGTAGAAGCGCACTGCGCCAGTAAGGTTTTACCGACAGAGGTGGAACCGGTAAAACTAAATTTTGCCACACGGCTGTCTTTGGTCAGCACCTGCCCTATAGCTTTGGCATCTGTACCTGTGACGACATTAAACACACCTGCCGGAATACCGGCACGGCTGGCCAGTTCAGCCAAGGCTAAAGCAGATAAAGGTGTCAGCTCTGCAGGTTTGACTACAAAAGTACAACCTGCAGCCAAAGCCGCAGCGGCTTTACGTAAAATCATCGCATTCGGGAAATTCCACGGCGTAATAGCGGCCACTACTCCTATGGCTTGTTTCAGCACCAGAATTTGCTGGTTGGCCTTAGGTGCCGGAATAATGTCACCATTCATACGTTTGGCTTCTTCAGCAAACCAACTGACAAAAGAGGCGCCGTAGCTTATTTCGCCCGCTGCTTCGTCTAAGGGTTTGCCTTGCTCCAGAGTTAAAATACGTGCTAAGTCTTGCTGATGTTCCAGCATCAACTGACTCCAGCGCATAAGCTTGGCAGAACGTTCAGCCGCAGTAAGACCAGACCAGCCAGGAAAAGCAGCAGTAGCAGCTGTGACCGCTTGTTCTGCTTCTGTGGCTCCGGCTTCAGCCACTAAAGCCAGCAAACTGCCATCAGCAGGATTATGCGCAGCGAAATGACCATTGCGGCCACTCTGAAACTGGCCGGCAATATAACTGCTGTGATGCACCAAAGCGTTGTCTTTAAGTTGGGAGAAAACGCTATTTGTTTGGTTTGTCATGAGCTTAGCTCCGGAGTAGGTCTGGTTTTGCCAGTGTAGCCTGAAAGCTGGCCGTTGACATAGGTCCTCGCAGTCTTTGGGCTTAAGCTATCTGCTGTTTTTCATATACTGATAACGCACAGGGTTTTGCAGCTGGAGCAGCTGCTTGTCTTCAACTGCTCGTTTTAACCATTGGTTAAGTTGTGATTGATGCAATAAAGTTCGGGCGGACAGCTCTTCTGCAGTAACAGGATTTGCGGCCAGTTTTGATAACGAAATCACAAAAAATTTATAAAAATCAGTGACCGCAAGTTGTTCCGTTGTATCAGCAGGCGCAAATAATTGCTGCTGTTCTTCCGAAACTCTGTGTTCCATAGCTGCAGATGCTGGTGCAGAGAACAGCGCATCGGCATTTAAAGACTGGCTATCAGTAGTGTACCAATGGCCACCTTTGGCCACTAATAGTGAATTTGTAGATTCTGGGTCAGAGCTTGGTTTCACCCAAAGTGGCACCCACTGATGTTTCAGATTTTCTTCGGCGCCATTTAAGGTTCCGCCTTTTGGCCCTGAATGGATGACTAAAGCACTGTCGGCCAGACAATAGATATACTTATTCCGTGCCATTGCATTGCCGGCATTAAAGCCCGCTTCAGGATAAAAAGGTGAAACCAGAACCAGTTGACCATCCATCAGAGCCTGACGCCATTTTGCACTGGTTGCAGACTGAAGTAAGCTGTCCGCCATCACACCAACGACTTTACCACCTTGTTTAATGGCGCCAAGCATAGCTGCTTCATCCACACCACGTGCGCCACCAGATACCACAGTAATAGCTTCTGCAGCAACTTTGGCTGCAAGCTGTTGGGTAAATAGCAAGTCGGCTTCCACCGCATTACGTGACCCCACCACAGCTAAGCCACCGCTATGAAGTAACTCTTTGTTGCCACAGCCAAACAGCACGGGTGGGCAATCATTTTTTAGTTTGGTTTTGAGGCGTTTCGGGTATTCAGAGTCAGAGCGTGTTACCACCCATAAACCTGCTCTGTGCCATTTTTCCATCGCCAGCGCCAGGCTATGACCTCTGCCTAATAACTGCAAAATACGTTCGGTGGTGATGCGGTTGTCATTCCAGCTTGTTAACAAGGGCTGTGGGTTTGCTACCAATAAGTCGGCGGGCGATAGCATTTTGTCTTTCAGCCATAAGGCAAAACGTCCCCATTCACCATTGCTTAATGGTTTTACGCTTTCATTGCTGGCTTTGCCAAAGTAGCAAGTGAGCAACAAAATGGCCTGAGCTGCACTGGATAAATTCATTAATCATGTACCGAAGTCGAAGCTAAGGCTGCCGGGTAAACAGGTCCGCAGCCGTGTTGTCTGAGTAAGGCTGCGACCACTGTCAGTGTCCAGCCTGAGTCCACTATATCATCGATCAAAAGCACTGGGCCATCTGGTAGTGGTTGATGAACGGCAAAAGCGCCATCCAGATTACGGCATTGGTGAAAACTATTCTGTTGTCCTTTTTGTGGGTGATTGTTTTTCACTTTCTCCACCAGGTTGAAAAACGGCAGCTGTAATTGCTCTGCCAATCTGGAAGCAAAATCAGGCACTAAATGCGGATGCCGCAATGAGGGCACCGCGCAAATCCAGGTCGGAAAAGGATTTGGCTGCCAGCGCACCCTGATCATATCGGCCATGGCCTGAACCAGCTCATCACTAAAGTGGCCTGCATGTTTTCCTGTTGCAACCAGCTTTCCCCAGCCCGCATCGTTCCACCTGGATAAGATCCGACCTTCTTCTGCGGCGAGTTCACCCAATAAGCGTGGAAATTGATAAAGAGGGAAAGCCCTTATTGTGTCGGCCTTTGAAGGCGCAACCTGTTTCCGCGGTTTGAATACTATTTCTGCTTGTTTCAGGAAAACGCCCGCTTGGTGTGCAAGTTGGCTATCAAGTGCCATGTTGATCACCGGATTTCCAAGGCAAGAACTGCATTTGCCACAAGGCTCAGGATAGGGGTCATCTAAAGTTGTACGTAAGTAATTCATTTTGCAGCCGCGCTCGGCCAGATAACTTTGCACTTGTTGCCATTCATGTTCACGTTGCTCTGTTAAGTGTCGCATTCGGGTTTGATCCATCTGGTAAGCAACGGTAGTTCTGCGCCATAAGCTGCTTATTTTGATCACTGGAGCAGGGTTTTCCACGCTGAGTAACTTCAATACTTTCTCAATTTGGGATTGCCGCAAGTTGGTTTGCTCTTCAAGAGCACGAATAGTCAAACCATCGCTTGTTGCTAAGGCTTTTAAAATTTCATTGACCTGGGCTTCAGGGGGAAAAGCAGAGTGGCGGAAAAACTCGTGAATATCCTGATCTTCAACACCTGACATCAGCACACCTACGGCATTTGGTATGCCCCTGCCAGCACGGCCCACTTGTTGATAATAAGCCACTATAGATCCAGGAGCCTGATAGTGAATAACAAAACTCAAATCAGGTTTGTCGTACCCCATTCCCAAAGCGTTGGTGGCGACCAATACTTTTAATTGATTACGAAGCAGCTGTTCTTCCAGCTGTTGACGATACAAGTTACTGTTTTCAAAGCCTTCTGCTTCAATGCTGCCATGGTAGGCTTTGGCATCAATACCATTTTGCTTCAGCCACAATGCTACCTGCTCAGCGTCTCTGATGGTCAAAGTGTACACAATACCTGTGCCGGGCAAAGTAGGGATCACTTGTGCCAGCCAGGCCAGGCGCGATGCCTGATCAGGCATCCACATGCTTTGCAGCGCCAGACTTTCTCTGTTCAGTTGTCCACGCTGGATTTGAATATCACCGAGCTGAGACTGAATATCTGCCACTACTCTGTTATTGGCCGTAGCAGTAGTTCCAAGTACTGGCGTATGGGCGGGTAACTGGCGCAGGATATTAACGATACGACGGTAGTCAGGGCGAAAATCATGTCCCCAGTCGGAGATACAATGGGCTTCATCAATCACCATTAACGCAATGCGATCTGCGATAGGTGTTAATACGGTTTCAATAAAACTATCGTTGGCTAAACGCTCCGGAGAAATCAGTAAACAATCCACCTGATTAGCCAGTACCCGCGCTGTGACTACACGCCAGTCTTCCACGTTGGTTGAGTTCATGGTTTCTGCTACCAGCCCAAGCCGTTGTGCTGATTCAATCTGGTTTCGCATTAATGCCAGCAAAGGGGAGATAATAATAGTGGGCCCCATGTTGCGATCACGGAAAATTTTGGTGCTGATAAAATAGACAGAACTCTTGCCCCAACCCGTGCGCTGGACTACCAGTAACTTTTGGCCTTGATTAACCAGTGCATCAATAGCTTGCCATTGGCCTTGTCGAAACTGCGCGGCTGGGTTAGCTAACGCAGTTTTCAGTAAGAGCTCTGCCTGCTGTCTGTTCATGATCAATCCTTTGATGAAGTTGACGTTACTCCAGAGGTTACCCGGAGCAGCTCAAACAGGAAGTTGTTATCGAATGGTTAATAACTATAGCAAGCTATAGCTACTGAAGGCGAAAGTACTAATTAAATGCACTGATTAAATATCGGGGCTAACTAAGACTATCCAAACGCTTTTGCAAAAACCGCTGTTCCGCCTGTTGGCTGGTCTTACTTAATGCGTGCTGATAATAAAGCTTTGCCTGTTGGCTCTGGCCGAGTTTTTGGTGCAGATCTGCTAAAGCGGCGTCGAGCAGGTGATACTGTGCCAGTTCGCCACTTTGTTCCAGCGCCAGTAATAGCGGTAATGCAGCGGCCGGGCCTTGCGCCATACTGATGGCTACAGCGCGGTTTAACAGCACTACAGGCGAGGCTTCGAAGCGATACAGCACATCGTACAAAGCGACAATTTGTGGCCAGTCTGTACTTGCTGCATCCGGGCTTTCGGCATGAAGTGCGGCAATAGCGGCCTGTAAACCATAAGGGCCAATACGACGGCCAGTTAAAGAGCGTTCGACCAGCTGAATTCCTTGTTGGATCAGTGATTGATCCCATAAGCTTCTGTCCTGATCGGCCAGTAATATCAGATCACCTTGTGGATCGATGCGGGCAGAGCGTCGTGATTCCTGCAATAACAATAAAGCCAATAAGCCCATAGTTTCAGAATCGGATTGTAGCTCCAGCAATAAAAAACCAAGCCGTATAGCCTGAGCTGACAGTTCTGCGCACAACAACTGATCGCCTGAACTTTGGCTATAACCTTCGTTAAACAGCAGATAAATCACTTTAAGCACCGTATCCAGCCGCTCTGGTAATTGCTCTGGAGTGGGGATTTCGTAAGGAATAGCGGCGTCACGGATTTTATTTTTTGCCCGCACTATACGTTGGGCTATGGTGACAGGACTGGTTAAAAAAGCTTTGGCAATTTGCTCTGTCGTCAGGCCACAAATTTCGCGTAAGGTGAGCGCAATTTGGGCTTCGGTGGACAAAGCCGGGTGACAGCAGGTAAAAATTAGCCGAAGCTCATCGTCTTGCCAGTTTTGGCTGTTTGGCTCATCGGCCTGAAAAGCTTCGCCTTCTTCCTCTTGCTCAAGCAGCCATTGCTGCTGATATTTACGTTGGGTTTGCTGCTGACGAATTTTATCTATGGCTTTAAATCGCCCTGTTGAAACTAACCAGGCCCTGGGTTGTTTCGGTAGCCCATCAGCAGGCCATTGTTGTAATGCGCAAGCAAAGGCCTCCTGCAGAGCTTCTTCGGCCAGTTCAAAATCACCCAACAGCCGGATCAGGGTGGCCAGCACCCTGCGGCTTTCTTGTTGGTACAGCGCCGAAATGGTTTCGGTTGTGACAACCTGGTTCAAAAGTTCAGGAACTCAAGAGCTTTGCATGCTGGCAAAATCAGCAGCAATGTGCTGAATATCTTCAGGAAAATCTTCCATATCCTGAACTTGCCGCACTTCAATTACTTCGTTATCACCAGCCGGACATAAACTGGCCCAGTGAATAGCTTCGGCTCTGGAATTGACTTTGATCATCCAAAAACCACCTAGCACTTCTTTGGTTTCAGTAAAAGGACCGTCTGTGACCAATGGCTTACCGGCTTTAAAGCTGACACGAGCTCCCATAGAAGGTGGATGCAAGCCTTCACAGCTCATCAAAATACCTGCTTCCTGCAGTTTTCTGTTGTAGTCCATCATGGCTTCTACTGCTGCAGCTTCCGGCATCGCACCTGGTGCTGCGCTTTCATAACCTTTAGGGATCATCAGTAACATAAAGCGCATGTTAAACCTCCAGTTGTCTTATAGGACGTACTTCAACAGAACCCACCCGAGCAGCCGGAATACCAGCAGCCAGCTGTATCGCTTCGTTTAAATCTTTGGCTTCCACCAGATAAAAACCAGCCAGTTGTTCTTTGGTTTCGGCAAAAGGGCCATCGGTTAACAAAGTTTTGCCAGCGCGAACGCGAACAGTAGTGGCAGTGTCTATGGGTTGCAGTGCTTCGGCAGCAAGCATACGGCCACTATTTTGCACCGAAGCCGCGTAAGCAAAACATTCTTCGTCTTTTGGACTTTCTGGCAGCGAATGCAGCAGTTTTTCATCGCTGTAGACTAAGCATAAATATTTCATGGCAGCTTTCCTTTTTACGGCCCTTGTTAAGCTTCTGGTGTCAGTTCAAATAATACGGCTCCAGATACCATATCAAAAGGTACAGAAAAATGGTCATGAATAATACGCCATTGGCCTTGTTGTTTTTGCCAGCCTTGAGTCAGCCGCATCCAGCAGCCCTGAGTTTCGCCTTTTTCATTGCTGCCCTCGCAGTACACTAAAGCGTGGCTAAAAGCGATCGGGTCGTTTTGCTGGATCTTTAAATCGCGCAGTTCAAACTTTGAATGGCCACCAGGGCAGAATTCCATGCATTTTTGCCAGTGGGCTTTGTAGGCCGATTTACCGGTAAACTGTAATTGAGCAACTGCGTCATAAGCAATCAGTTCATCGGCGTAAAACGCCATGATCTGTTCCATGTTCTGGCTGGCAATTGCTGTTGCCCATTGTGCTGCTAACTGTTGAATGGATTGAGTCATGTTAAGTTCTCCTTAGGTTGATTCCTTTATTAGTCGTTAGCGGTCTGGTTGTTTCGACAGCCTTCGAAAAATAATTTGTATTTATTTGCTCTGACAGGCTCAAAGCTACGTAAAAACCAACATTCAGCAGGAAACAGTGCTACAAGGGATGTCTAATCCTGCAGCAGGCCAGAGTAGTTATGCCACAACGTCAAACTTATACCAGTGTAGCTCTTGAACAGGCTGCCCGGCCTTTGTTGCAATTAGTGCAGCATCTGACAGGGTTGGATACCACATTTTTAACCCGCATTGACTGGAAAGCACTGACTCAACAAGTGGTGTTAGTAGAAGGGCAACAGGCGATACCAGTGCAGGAAGGTGCTGAGGTGAGCTGGTCAGATTCGATGTGCCGTTTATTGTTTGATGCTCAATTGGAGCAGTCTGATGCTGTGCCTGCGTTATTTCCTGATTCAGGTGGGGCTGCTTTAGGCATGCAAAGCTTTTTTGCTTTGCCTGTTTTATCCGAAGGTAAAACCATTGGTACTTTGTGTGGCACCAGCACAGAAGCTGTAGTGATTTCGGAACACACCTTCATCAGTTTAAAACTGATTGCCGATGCCCTTGCATACCAGATGGCTTTGGACCAACAGATGCAGCTGCAACACAAGAAGGCCAAAGTAGCGGAAAAAACTATAGATAAGCTGTATCAACAAGCGCAGCAAATGGAAAACTTAGCCCATACCGATGAATTGACTGGTCTGGATAACCGCAGAGCTTTTCAGACTAAATTTGAGCAGTACCAGCTTCAGTCGGAAACTCAGGGCACGGCTTTAGCTTTGATGATGATTGATATTGACGAGTTTAAACAGCTGAATGACCAACATGGCCATGAAACAGGTGATTTGGCGTTACAACAATTGGGGTCTGTGTTGGCGGCTGTGGCAAGGCAAAGCGATATAGCTTGTCGTTTAGGCGGTGATGAGTTTGTGTTGGCAGCAACAGACACCACGGCTGAAGGTTTATTGCATCTGGCAGAGCGGGTCCAGCAGCAGTTTAAACAGCAGATGCAGCAATCAGGTCTAGTCAGCAGTTTAAGTATAGGTATCGCCAGTACAGTGGACAGCCCTTTGGATCAGCTGTTACAACGAGCCGATCAGGCGTTGTATAAAGCCAAAGAGCTGGGGCGGAACAGAGTTGAATTGGCTGATTAAGGGGCTGCGACTGGCTTTTCACCATTGTATTTGTGCTGACGAAACCAGTGCAACATCGCCTGACGTTCCTGCTCTTTGTAGTCGGTTAATAAATGATCGGCGTCCTGAAATTCAATCAGTTTTACCGGACGTTGTAGCTCTGTCAGTTTAGCTGCCAGTCGTTTTGAATTGTCCGGGTTTACTCTTTGGTCTTTGCCACCATAGATTAATAGGATCGGTAAGCTGGATGGCAATTCTTCCGCCCAATACAACACAGAACGTTGTTGCAGTTCCTGTTGTTTGTTTTGGTCGTAATTGGGGATCAGGCTACGGAAAATAATCTCCATCTCCGGAAGACGTGGTAGCTCTGTAATTAAGTCTGTTGGTGCACCTGTAATGGCCATAGCGCGAATATCATCACGTTGGCGCGCAGTCAGGTAACTCATCATGCCACCTCTGCTGATGCCATATAAAAAGATATTATCAGCGTCTGCTGCCGGCAGCTTTTTCGCCAGCTCAATCAACTGGTGAATGTCATTAATATCATTGCCGCCAAACTGGTCTTTGCCATAGGTCTTTTGGTCCTGTGGTACTGAGCCGCGGTATTGACTGGCCAGCACAATAAAACCTTGTTGGGCTAAAGGGCTTAATTGGCGTAATACCGAAACAAAATCCAGCCTGCCTAAAGCCGAATTTCCACCTCTGTTATAAATAATCACAGGCCATTTTTTTGCTTGAGTGGTTTTAGGCTGTAAACCCCAGGCTTGCACCAGAAAATTGTCAGACTGGTATTCCAGCTGAGCACAATCCAGCTGTTGTTGGGTTGTTTTGAACTGTTGTTCAGGTAATAACCAGGGGGCGAGCCAGTGATCCAGTTTGTACCAGGGCGTTTGTTGGCGAATATCATCGACCAGTTGCTGATAATCAGGATAAAGTTCAAGGCAAGATTGTTGTTTAGCAAAACCGGGCCAGCTGTGGGCCAGGGCGTGGCCTTGATAAGAAAACAGCAGCACCAACCAAAACAGTCTCATAGCCAACCCCGTGAATATTCGCTGTCTGAGTGTAACGCTTTGGCGGGTTAATTTGTGCTTGGGATTGTAACAAAAGTTAATTCGGGTCAGCGCAAAATTGAGCTTTTGGGCTTAATTTTACTCTGACCCTCTAATGTTAAGATTGTGGCCAATCCCATGAACCTACATGCAGTTGACCTTGCCAGTCTTCAATCAATAACCAGACTTTATCTCCGGCTTTAGGTTGTGCCGTTGCTTTGGCGTGTACATGCTGGGCAAAAGAGCTGCCGTGCAGGATACTCAAGTCGGCTTCTGCGAATTCTTCAATGGCGGGTTGTTCTGCCGCTATCGCCATATAAGCCTGACGGATATTAGCGACACAACCTTCACAGAATTGCAGGCTGAAATCTTTGACCCAATCACCATGATGCTGATAAGGCGCATCCAGCGTCAATGGAGTAGGTGTCACTTCAAAAGCGCCAATTTTCTGTGTTGGCCATGAAGGTGGAAACACAGGATTCATAGCTTCATACAAAAACCAGAATGGCAAAATCAGCACTAAAGCATTGAGCTTAAATTTATTACGTTGCCACCAGCTATCTGAGCGTTGTGCCATTAAGAATTCACCTCTGAAGTTGTGTAACTGGTTGCAGGTTCTGCACGGGCCGCTTTGATGGTACGACTGCCCCAAATCATAAAACCTGTGATCGACATGCCTGATAACAGCAAGCCAAACAGGAACCAGATTATTTTGGTCCAGATGCCACCTAAAGTGCCGTAATGCAGTGGATCAGCTATGTGGCTCAGCACTTCAAGGCCACCCATTTGATCTGGTGTGTGTACATCTGTCACTGTACCTGTCCATGGATTGACTAATACTGAATAAGAGTACTGATCAAAGAATATGGAATCTCCTGAACCTGAAATCCGGTATAAATCGCGGTTGTGTTCTGGCATCATAATGTAAGCAGGTTGCAGCTCCGGCAAGGTCTGTTTGGCAATAACTAACGCGTCTTCCAGTGAGTAAGGTGGCGTGTGTTTTTGACCTGCTGCCGGCACTTCAGCGGCCGTCAGAATTTTAGGTTCGTGATAAAAATCAATGTCGTTGTGCCATAAAATAGCCTGCACCAGATACCACAATCCTGTCAGACTCATCACCACTAAAAACCAGATGGACCAGACCCCGGCTAAACGGTGTAAATCGGTCAGCAGTGTTTTACGGCCTTGGTTCAATCGCACTTTAGGTTGAGTAAAAGACTTCCAGAAATTCTTATAAATCACTAAGCCTGTGATTAAAGACACCAACATCAGTATGGCCATACCGCTAACCAGATAGTAACCCACGCTATAGCTACTCTCCCACGGGAATAATAACCAGCCGTGCAACGAACGCATAAAGGTAATGAAGTTCAGGCCGTAGTTCAGCTCTTGCACTGCGCCTGTGTACTGATTGACATAAGCTATGCCAAAAGGTGCTTTAGCTGTGGAAAATACAATGGCGTTGACCAGATAAGGTTCCATCACCAGTACTGTGCCAATTTCAGCATCAGGCACTTCAGCTTTAACCGCTGCAATCAATTCAGTGGCGGGTTTAACCGGCAGACTTTGTGGGTTTTCCGCTCTGGCATTGGGGTTGGTCAGCCAGGTCAGTTCATGACTAAAAACAGCAATGGTGCCCGTTAAACACACAGCGCAAAAAATTAACCAGACAGGTAAACCTACCCAGCCATGTAATAAAAACCAGAAGCGTTGTTTTAGTTTAAACACCGGATACTCAGCCTTATTCAGCAAGCTATTAAAATTGGCCTAATAATAATGCGGATAAGAATAGTTATCAATAGAAGAATGGTTAGAGTGCCCCTGTCAAAGCGGGCACTAAAGCGGATATTAGTGAGGTGAAGTTTCCTCTGCCAGACGTTTATCCAGCTTCAGACTGGCATTGGTCGCGTAGTCTCGACAGCCATTTGGGTTGACTAAAGGCTGGCTTGGATTTGCGTCTAGTCGCTGCCACATCGCGCTTGCGCCAGGATGAGGCGTCAACAAAATATCACAAGGTAACTGGCTGATTTGCTGCAGTGCAGTGCGAAATGAGGCCAGATAACCCGGATGGCTGCTGTCGTCACTATAGCGGTATTGGTCGTCTGAAATAGCGGTCAGGCTGTCAATATAGGCCATGTTAAGGCATTTTGTTTCATTACAGGAAACCCAGCTCCAACTGGTGCTGCCCGGAGTATGGCCTGGTGTAGCAATAGACTGTATCTCCAGTGAGCCAGCCGTCACTTTTTGGTTGTCCTGAATGGTGGTCACTTTGCTGACAACTACCATGGCCGGCGATTCTAAATATTGTGGGTCGCTCCGGCTGGCTTTACCGCTGCGCATCACTGTATCTGCAGGGGCTCGGGCATAAAGAGGCGCCCCTGTCACTTGTTGCAGATAAGCCATTCCACCACTGTGATCATGATGCTCATGCGACATTAATAACAAACGCACATCCTGTAATTTAAAGCCCAGTGCTTCGATGTTGGCCGCAACCAGTGGCGCAGCTTTTTCAGTGCCACTGTCAATCAGTATATGGCCTTGTGGCGAGGTGATTAAAACAGCGCTGATGCCACAGGTACCAACATACCAACTATTACCAAAAATCTGTCGTGGAGTGGCAGGATCATCCCAGCCGGGATTGTCTGCGCAGCGGATTGGATCTGTGGGTTGCGGCACAGTTGCTGTAGCGACAGGGGCCGTGAGGTTTTGCGTAGAACACGCAGACAATGCAGCAAGAAGTACTAGTGCCGCCGAATGTTGTTTCATCTAGAGCTCCATAGTGACGCAGGCCCGACAATCTGCATGCGTGTGATTCCACTGAGCTTATACCAAAGGTTGCCTGAGTTACATTGCTTTTTGTCGAGACGGAAACCCAGGGTGAGTTCTAACTGAAGTGGTCGGAAGTGAAAAAAGGGCGTCCGTTGGGAATGGGACTAAGCGGACGCCCAAAGGTGAATCGTTGAGTCAGAGCCAATACTCTGACTCCTTGTCTTACTCTTTCACTAATGCCAATTGTTGAGTGCCTTGATCCAGTTCTATACCACCCGAAAATGCACGGTAGATAGAGACTAAGCGCTGGAAGCTTTGAGCAGAAAGCACAGCCTGTTGATCCCGGGCTGCTAACCACTCACGTTCAGCGTCCAGCAAGTCCAGAAACTCAGTGGTGCCAGCTTCGTATTGAGCTCGTGTCAGTTGCACTGCCTGTTCAGTGGCTGCGACTTGTTGCTGAGCGCTTAACTGCTGCTCACGGCTGGTTCTGTAACCTTGCAGTGAGGTTTGCATTTGCGCCAAGGCATCAAACACCGTTTGCTGGAAGCGGGCAAAGGCCATTTGTTGCTCAGCTTCAGCGCCGCGAATACGGGCCTGAATAGAGCTCAGCTCTGTGGCTTGCCAACGTAAACTAGGCGCTATACTCCAGGCTTCGTTTTGCGAACCCAGGCTCAGACCAGGGCTTGAAATAAAACCTAAAAACCCGCTTACAGACACTTCTGGGTATAACTCAGCTGTGGCCACACCTATATCTGCAGTGCTGGCTGCCAGTTCACGCTCAGCTACAGCTACATCAGTTCTGAACTTTAAGTAGTTGTGCTGATTAGCAAAAGACAAAGGTTTGTTCAGTTCAGGCAAAGCTTCGCTTTTCGTTGCTACCACAAATTGCTCTGCTGGTTGCGCGACTAAAGCCGCTATAGTGGCGTTGGCCTGAGCTTTGGCAAAAGCAAACTGCGGCAGAGTACTTTGCAGCTGATAAATCTGTGCGTCGATACGGCTGATCTCCAGATCCGATGCGAAACCTGCATCACGGCGCGCCAGAATAATCTGTTTGGTGCGACGTAAATTGCCAAGGTTTTGCTCAGCCACAGTGAGACGTAGTTCAGCACCGCGGTAGTCGCCATAACTGGCGGCTACCTGGGCTAACAATTGCACTTTAGCTTCTTGCCATGCCAGTTCAGCACCTTGTGCTCTGGCATCAGCGGCTTCTGCGGCGCGGCGCAGCTTGCCAAACAAATCCAAATCCCAGCTCAAAGCACCACCCAGACTCGCCTGACGTTGAATTTGTCCTGCGTTTTGTGCAGCGCTGTCTGGCACCTGGTTGTTTTGCTGACTGGCGGTGACGTCCATTCTCGGCAGGCCATCATTGTCGCTGTCTTCAAAGGCGGCATAAGCACGCTTTACGTTGGCTTCTGCCGCAGCTAAGGTCTGGTTATTCAGCAAAGCCTTTTCTATCAGTTGGTTTAATACCGGGTCATTAAACTGTTGCCACCAGTTTTGAGCTTTATCCGCTGCTCTGTATTCAACGGGCAGCTGCACCTGATTGGCAGCTACCGGCGCTGCATAGCTTGGTCCTACCGAAGCACAACCAAACAACAGTGATGCTAATGCCATACTGATAGCAGTTAAACGAAGAGTTTTACGCATGATGAGTTTCCTCAGTTTCAGTTACAGGGGCCTGTGCCAGTTGGCGATCACGGCGTTTGGCCAGAGCGTAATAAAACAGTGGTGTTAAAATCAGACCGAAGATAGTGACGCCAATCATGCCTGCGAATACAGCTACACCCATGGCCTGACGCATTTCTGCACCTGCACCGGTCGAGAACACCATTGGCACCACACCCATAATAAAGGCGATGGAGGTCATTAAAATTGGACGCAGACGTAAGCGGGCTGCTTCCAGAATGGCATCCATAGTTTTCATGCCGTGGTCCTGCAATTCTTTGGCAAATTCGACTATTAAGATGGCGTTTTTCGTTGCAAGCCCCACCAGTACGATTAAACCTATCTGAGTGAAGATGTTGTTATCACCACCATAGATCCAGACGCCTGTCATGGCCGACAATAAGGTCATAGGCACAATCAGGATGATAGCCAGCGGTAAAGTTAAGCTTTCGTACTGAGCAGCCAACACCATAAACACCAGCAGTATCACCAGCGGGAATATGAACAACTCTGCGTTACCAGCCAGGATTTGCTGATAAGTCAGCTCTGTCCACTCATAGGTCATACCCACAGGTAAAGTTTCAGCCAGAATTTTTTCAATAGCAGCCTGAGCTTCACCTGTACTGTAACCAGGGGCCGGGCCACCGTTAATTTCTGCTGTGGTATAACCGTTGTAGTGCATGACGCGGTCAGGACCAGCTGAATGTTTCACGTTGATGAAGGAACCCAATGGGATCATTTCACCTGCATTGTTGCGAACTTTCAGCTGACGGATTTGCTCAGGGTCCTGACGGAATTGTTCGTCAGCCTGCACATTCACCTGATAAGTCCGGCCAAACTGGTTGAAGTCGTTGACATAAGCAGAGCCCATATAGACCTGTAACGTCTGGAAGATTTCATCCAGGTTCACACCTTGTTGTTTGGCTTTGGTACGGTCGACATCCAGGTCAAGCTGCGGTACGTTCACCTGATAACTTGAGAACACACCAGCCAGTTCAGGCGTCGCCCAGGCTTTTTGCATCACTTGCATAGACACAGCGGCCAGTTCTTCATAACCCAGATTGGCTCTGTCTTGAATTTGCAGACGGAAACCACCTATGGTGCCTAAACCTTGTACTGGCGGCGGCGGGAATATGGCGATAAAAGCGTCCTGAATACCGGCAAACTTCTGGTTTAAAGCAGCAGCTATGGCATTACCTGATAACTCTGGTGAACCCCGTTCACTAAAATCATCCAGACCAACAAACACAATGCCTGCGCTTGGGCTGTTGGTAAAACCGTTGATCGACAAGCCAGGGAAGGAGATAGAGTTCGCTACACCCGGATGTTCTGCAGCAATACGGGACATTTCTTTAATCACAGCTTCGGTTCTGTCTAAAGAAGATGCGTCCGGTAACTGAGCAAAAGCCACTAAGTATTGTTTATCCTGGCCAGGCACATAACCTGTAGGGGTTTGCTGGAACTGCACTGCAGTTAAGCCGACTAAACCAATGTACAGAATACCGATAATGCCGCCAAACCGAATCACTTTACGTACCATCAGGCCATAACCTTTGGACGCTTTGTTAAACAGACGGTTAAATGGATCAAATAACCAGCTGCCAAAGGCTTTATTCAACACTCGGGTTAAGCCGTCTGGTTTAGCCCCATGAGGTTTTAACAACAAAGCCGATAAAGCAGGGCTTAAAGTTAATGAGTTCAGCGCTGAGATAAAGGTAGAAATAGTGATAGTTAAAGCGAACTGTTTATAAAACTGGCCTGTTAAACCTGACATAAAGGCGGTAGGAATAAATACAGCGGCCAGTACTAAGGTGGTTGCAACAATAGGGCCTGTCACTTCTTTCATGGCTTTTTGCGTGGCGGCCATTGGAGATAAGCCATCAGCAATATTACGCTCCACGTTTTCGACCACCACTATGGCGTCATCGACCACTATACCTATGGCCAATACCAGACCAAATAAGGATAAAGCGTTTAATGAAAAGCCCAGCAGGTGCATAAAGGCAAAGGTACCAACCAAAGAGACTGGCACAGCCACTAAAGGAATAATAGAAGCACGCCAGGTTTGCAGGAATAACACCACGACCAGCACAACCAGCAATATAGCTTCCAGTAAGGTTTTGACTACAGCTTCAATAGAACCCCGTACGAATACAGTAGGGTCGTAGACGATGTCGTAGGTTAAACCTTCAGGGAAACCTTTCGACAGTTCTGCCATAGTGGCGCGCACGTCGTCAGAAATCTGAATAGCGTTTGAACCTGAAGCCTGGAAAATTGGAATAGCGACGGCGTCTTTATTGTTCAGTAATGAACGCAAAGCATAAGACTGAGCACCTAATTCCACCCGGCCAATATCACGGATACGGGTGACTTCGCCGTCTTCACCGACTTTAACAATAATGTCAGCAAATTCCTGCTCTGTAGTTAAACGGCCTTTGACGTTGATCAGAATTTGGAAGTCGCTGTCACCCGCAGGTTGAGCACCTAAAGAACCGGCTGCTGCCTGTTGGTTTTGTTCGCGGATAGATGCCAAAATTTGGGCAGGCGATAAACCTACAGCAGAGACTTTATTCGGATCCAGCCATATACGTAAGCTGTATTCGCTGGCACCAAATAAACGCACAGCACCTACACCTTCAATACGGGCCAATTCGTCTTTGACGTTCAGCGCCGCATAGTTAGACAAATACAACATATCGTATCTGTCGTCCGGTGAAGTTAAATGCACCACCATGGTTAAGTCCGGTGATGATTTCTCAGTTACCACACCTAAACGTTGTACTTCCTGTGGCAGACGTGGTTTGGCTCTGTCGACCCGGCTTTGCACCTGAGTTTGAGCACGGTCAACATCAGTACCAATGGCAAAAGTGATGGTTAAGGTCATACGGCCATCAGACGTAGCCTGTGAAGACATATACAACATGTCCTCAACGCCGTTAATTTCTTGCTCTAAAGGTGAAGCGACAGTGTCAGCTATGACTTTAGGGTTAGCTCCCGGATAGTTAGCTGTCACTACGACTGTAGGTGGCACCACTTCAGGGTATTCTGTGATAGGGAGTTGCCAGACAGCTATGGCGCCGCCGATAAAAATCAGCAGCGACAGCACGGCGGCAAAAATAGGTCTTTTGATAAAAAATTGCGATAACATATCCGTTCCTTAACCCTGATTAGCCGTTGCTTGCACAGAAGCAGCCTGTTCTGCAGCAGCGGTAAGTTCTTGCTTGCTGTCTGCCTCTAACTGCTGTTGTTCTGCTTTTAAACTTGTTAATTGCTGGCTGGTTGCCATCTCTACCAGTTTAGGCTGGATTGTCATGGATGGACGAACACGTTGCAGGCCGTTCACCACAATACGATCCGAAGCATTTAAACCTTTGCTGATGATGCGCAGGCCGTTAACCTTCTCACCTAAAGTGACAGGGCGGTATTCCAATTGGTTTTCGTTATTCACCACCAGTACAAACTTGTTGTTTAAGTCAGTACCTATGGCTTTGTCGTCGATCAGAATGCCTTGATACGCATTGCTGCCAACCAGTTTTAAGCGGGCGAATAAACCAGGGATCAATTTGTTATCAACGTTTTCAAAGGTAGCGCGGGCACGGATAGTACCGGTCTGGGCATTGATGCTGTTGTCGATAAAATCGATGCTGCCAACATACCCAAATTCGCTGTCACCAGCCAAAGCCATATAGACCGTATTATGGGCTGTACGCTGTTCAGCTCTGTTGCCTGCTGTCGCCAGCTGCACATACTTCAGATAAGTTTGCTCATCAGCGTCAAAGTATGCATACATTTTGCTGGTGCTGACTAAGGTGGTCAGTTGGCTGCTGCCAGCCTGAACAAAGTTACCTGCAGTGATTTGAGCGTAAGAAACACGGCCTGAAATAGGCGCTTTGACCTGAGTAAAAGACAAGTCCAGTTCAGCACGTTGTAATGCTGCTTTCACAGAAGCCACAGTAGCGGCTGATTGCAGCTTACGGGTTTGACGGGTGTCTAATACCTCTTCAGAGATAGCACGTTGTTTTTTCAGCGCTGCGGCACGACGGTAATCGTTATCCGCCAGTTTTTGTGCGGTTTCAGCATTGGTTAACTCAGCTCTTAAGCGCGCGACTTCAGCGGCAAAAGGGCGGGCGTCAATCTGGAACAATAAGTCGCCTTGTTTGACTAAAGCGCCTTCAGTGAAAAACACCTGCTCGATATAACCTGATACACGTGGTACCAAAGTGACAGTTTCTGGTGCTTGTAAGCGACCGGTAAACTCATCCCATTCAGTGATTTTTTCATGTACTACTGTAGCCACATTGATTTCCGGTGCTGCCATAGCGCCCGGAGCTGCAGCTTCCGGAGTGCCACAAGCGGATAACACTAAGGCGGCGATGCTTCCCAATACAAAGGTACGAATAGTGCTGTTGCTGCTCATGACATTTTCCTCTTTCAGTAAATTTAAATTCAACTTTTGTTGTACAAACTGTTTTCATCTGTTAGTTTTGTACCGCTCGGTAAATATATAGAAGTTCAACCAAGAGTCAATCATTATTTTGTACCGACTGGTAAATAACTATAGAGTCTTTTGAACTAGCGAGAAAACTTTGGTTATAAAGCCGAAGTTTCTGGGTTAGCAGCAGCTACTGCAGGAAGGTCTGTTAACGGGATACAGCATAAAATGCGCTGTGTTTTTACTGAATATCTAAAAACCGCTTTGCATTGCCTAAAACTATTTCTGGGTTACAGAGTCAAAAGCAGGGCTAGCAACTGGTCTGTCAAGATAAGTTGCTATTATATACAATAATGTACCAGTTGGTAAATATTCCTTTCTGGACATGTGCTGCCAAGCAGTTTAAGCTAGTGCATCGTTTTTAATCCGGAGTCTGAAATGTCAGCATCAGCGGTTACACCAGCGCCAACAGTGGGACGCCCGCGCGCTTTTGACATGGAAAAAGCCTTACAAAAAGCATTGGAAGTCTTCTGGCGTAAAGGTTACGAAGGGGCATCCTTGCCTGATTTATGTGAGGCTATGGGCATCAACAAACCTAGTTTGTATGCCGCTTTTGGTAATAAAGAACAGTTGTTTTTAAAAGCTATTGAGCTGTATGAAAACCGTCCTTGTGCGTTTTTCTATCCTGCATTAGAGCTGGCTACTTCGTATGAAGTGGTCAAACATATGCTCTGTGGTGCAGCCACGACCACTGCTGATCCGGATAACCCGCCTGGTTGTGTCATAGTACAGGGTGCTCTCGCCTGCAGCGAATCGGCGGCTTTTGTGAAAGAAGCATTGATTATTAAACGCAGAGCCGGAGAAACGGCGTTATGCGAGCGTCTGCAACGAGCCAAAGACGAAGGCGACTTACCAGCAGATTCTGATCCTGCCGCTTTAGCCCGCTATATAGGTGCTGTGTTACAGGGTATGGCGATACAGGCCACCAGTGGTGCAAATTGCGCAGAGTTAAAGCAAGTTGCTGAAACCGTGCTGAGTGCATGGCCCGGAAAGCGGCCTGAGCTTTGAGTGATAATTTTTGCTTAAAAGGGACAAATGATTGTCCCTTTTTTTATTTAAACCTCTGATCAAGCTTAAGTTTACAATCTTCTCTGGCACTCTTAATTCCCTCTGCTAGTGTTTAACCATAGCGGTTGCGGCAGAGGTTGTTATGCCATTCTCTCAGCTGATGTTTCAGCAAAAACTACTTGAATTTATTGAAGTCTGTAACGATGGTTATGCCATTTTAAGTGCAGATGACAAGATGCTTGGTTGCAATCAGGCCTTTTGCGATATTTTTTATCAAGACCAGCGAACTATTCAGGATATCTCCTTCGACGATTTAATGCGTTTGTCTTATCGTGAGGGCAAAGGCGTGCGTTTTGAAGCGGACAATATTGAAGACTGGCTGGCGCAAGCTCAGCAAAAAAGGCGTCAGAATCCGTTCCGGTTATTTGAAGTGGATTTAACGGACGGCCGCTGGTTTTTAATGTCCGAACAAATTCTTCCATCCGGTGAAATGCTGATCCAGGCCAAAGAAATTACCAAGCAGAAGGTGCTGGAGCATCAGCTGCACAGCAAAGTTGAAAGCTTAAGTGAGTTAGCGCTGACAGACGAGTTGACCAAAGTCGCTAATCGCCGTTGTTTTGTGGATTCTGTCGAAGCTGAACTGGCCCGCTGTCAACGTACGGATAAACCTGCTGCTTTATTGCTGCTGGATTTAGACTTCTTTAAATCAGTGAATGACACCTACGGTCATCAGGCGGGTGATGAAGTGCTCAAAGCCACTGCCAACAGAATCAAAAAAGCACTGCGTGAATACGATATTTTTGGCCGTATTGGCGGTGAGGAATTTGCAGTGTTTTTATCCGAAACCGATCCGGCTACAGCGTTACATGTTGCTGAACGGATACGAGTTATTCTGGCTGATTATCCAATTAAGGCGGGTATTGCCGAGTTATGCGTGACTACCTCTATCGGCATTGCTTTAACTCATGGCGAAAGTAACTTCGAAGAGTTGTATTTACAAGCAGACTCGGCGCTTTATATGGCAAAACGTAATGGCCGCAACAGGGCTGAGTTGTTCGCTTTGCTCAGTGAATAAAAAAAGGGCCCGAAGGCCCTTTGTTACAATCGGCGGTTAGAACTTGTAGTTCACTTTACCGTAGACATACTGACCACGAGGGTTGTACATGCTGGTGACATAACCATATAAATCACCATCGCCATCGCCTATGGCAAATGGTGGATCTTCATCAAACAGGTTGTTGATACCAATAGTGATTTTAGTTTTCTCGTTCAGGTTGTAATAACCCTGAACATCCACCAGTACCTGAGCTTTAACCTTACGGGATTCGTTTTCTTCAAAGTCTAAAGCACCATCAAAGTCGATGTCTGGTGTATCTTCAAACTCTCCTACGTAGGTCAGTACTGTTGCTGCACCCCAGTCGTTTAAGGTCCAGTCTGCAGTACCTGTCCAGCGGTTTTGCGGGTAGCGGTATTCACCTGTGTAATCCTGACCATCTTTTTCGAAGTTGTTCAGATAGGTGTATTCCAGGTTAAATTTCAGTTTACCCATACCTTCCAAATCCATTTTGTAATGGCTGGATAAGTCGATACCATCAGCTTCCTGAGAGCTGACGTTAAAGAAGGTGTTGTTGATCCTGTCCAGTTCACCCAAAGTTTGACCTGGCAGAGGTGCACGGCGCACACAGATGGTACTGTTTTGGTTACCACATTCTGCAGCGTACACATCCCCAAATGGCACTTCGTCAATTTTATTGTCCTGAGTAATGCTCCAGACATCGACGCTGAAATCCAAATCGTCCGTCACTTGCCAGATTGCTCCGACGTTCCAGCTTTCAGACTCTTCCGCTTCTAAGTTCGGGTTACCTGCAAAGACGATGGTGTAGTCGGTAGAGGCACAAGCCGGATTTGTTGCATCAGGAGTAGGGCAACGGAATGTGTCGATAAAAAATTGAGATTCCTGTGAAGGGCCTAAGCCAACCTGTGCCAATGAAGGAGCACGGAAGCCCTGACTCCAGGAAGCCCGTAGTGACCACTCATCAGTTGGTGTAAAGTGGAAGGCAACTTTAGGGTTGGCTGTACCACCAAAATCACTGTAATGGTCATAACGTTCTGCCAATTGCATTTCCAGATTCTCTAACAGAGGTACTGAAATTTCAATATAGGCGGCTTTTTGTGAACGACTGGCTGCAGCTGATACAGACTCAGTACCAAAAATAAGACCACGTTGGAACTGATCATCCGGAGTATCTGTAGCGTCTTCCTTACGGTATTCAATACCGGCAGCTAACGACACTGCACCATGACTGACGTCAAACAGTTCACCACTGATACGGGCGTCTGCTGAGGTCATATGTGATTTACCACGACGTACTAAACTGGTGGTAATAGCATCAATCACAGACTGTGGGTTTTGCACGCCACCAAATGGGTTGTATCGGCCTGCATTGATTTCTTGTTGCAGGAAATCAGTGCGTACCCAACCTTGTGATTTATCGCCGGTTTGAGACGAAGCACTACGACCTTTTTGTACTGCAGTTTCCCAGTCCCAGTTATTAATGTTACCGCGTAATCCTGCCAACACACGTAAAGTATCAGAGGTGATATCCCAACGTCTGTTGCCTGCATCTACTGTGCGGTAACGGCTGATTTCAACATCCTGACCAAATGGGTTGTTTGGATGAGAGCCTGGCACAGTTAAACCAGCACCTTCATCTAAAGGTGTCGCAGCACCACCAGCATTAGAGGTGTTGTGTTGCGCTGCAATTTCGGCAAACAGCTCTACAGAGTCATTTACATCGCGGTTCATGCTAAGGATTGCACCTATACGCTCAGCTTCAGGAACAGCAATAGAGGACGGACCGTAGTCGTACAAACAGGTGGCTCCGGCTGTCTGATCCGCAGGACAACCCGGGTCAATAGTGACCACACCATCCACAACAAAACGACCTGGATAGCCACGTGATGACCGGAAATCCTGGCCGCCATAAGGGGTTTGATCCGAAGTACCAAAACGACCTAATTCATAGTTGTCGATTTGAGAGTTGTTAAAATAATCCAGGATTAAAGTGGCATTACTTTTATCGTCACCCGTGCCCCAGACTGTTGAGAAAGTTTTTTCGTCATAATTCGGACCCGTCGCGCCACCAAAACCTGCAGTGACGTCTGTGCCGGTGAAATCTTTACGCAGAATGATGTTCACAACACCTGCGACTGCATCAGAACCATAAATGGCTGAAGCGCCGTCTTTTAAGATATCAATACGCTCAATAGCAGCCATTGGAATGCTGTTGATATCGACAAAGCTGTTTACTATACCTTCGGCAAACGGGCTGCTGGCGACACGGCGACCATTAATCAGTACCAGTGTTGCATCAGCGCCAAAACCTCTTAAGCTGACCGCTGCTGCACCATTGGCAGTAGAATCCTGGCTATTACCGCGTGTTGAGAATGTACCTGAACCAGCAGCTGGCAAACGCTCCAGTAACTGTTGCAGGTTATCAAAACCTGATTTGTCGATGTCGTCGCGGCTAATAATAGTGACAGGTGAAGGGCCTTCAAGATCTGTTCTTTTAATATGGGAACCGGTGATTGCAATTCGTTCAACTTCTTTACCATCATCAGCTTGTTGAGCAAAACTTTGTCCGCTCAACAGCACCGCACTGACGGCTATAGCGCAGCGGCTTAATTGTATTATTTTGTTATTATTCATGTTTTCTTGCTTCCTAGCTGGATTTTTGTTGTTGCATTCTTTATAAGTATTAGTAGTACCCGTTAAAACAGGTGGCTTAGATATAGTACAAATATAGACCTTTTGTAAATGGGTTTTTCGTACAAAACTAGTATAAAATACAGATGTTTGTGGCAAACTTCTTTGAACGTGAAGCTATCTTCTGCGTGGCTGTCGCGACGGTTTTCGTTTCTCTTTTGTTTTAGCTGTGTTCACAGCTTTTTCCTTTACAACAGTTCTGGTAAAAACTACAAAATGCGCTCAGAATCCCAATTTTTCAGACCAAGCGTATTTTGATTTTTGAGCCCGGAGGCTTTTTGGTGAATCAGTCGTTAGTGCATTCGTTGTGTCGTGTCTTCGGATTAGTTGTTTTTGGCTTGTTATTGTTATCTCCTGTGCTGGTGCAATGGCCAGAACAGGATCTGGTGCCTTACCTGCAATGGAAACTTATCGCTGCGGTCTGGTGTTATATGCTGCTGTTGTCGTTGTTCCGTTCCTTATGGCCAGGTTTGGTGTTGTTATTGCCGGCTGCTTTGCTGGTACCGCAAGAAGTGTTTTATCTTTTGACCTACCAAAAAAATACCGATGCTCATGCCATAGCTATAGTGGCAGAAACCGATCTGACTGAAGCTTTAGGCTATCTGACTGGTATAGGCGTGTTTTTAGCTTTGGCGGTGGTGGCTATTGTTGTGCTCTGGTGGTATCTGGTGCGTAGCGCCTGGCAGCGTAACTGGCAGTGGGAAACTGGGGTACGGCCTGTTATTTGGCTGATTTGTATTGGAGTATTGGCAAGCCTGAGCTGGAACGAATGGCAGTATCAGCAGATTAATAAGGCCAAACAGCGCAGCAATCCGGAAGAAAACGTATTTGTGCAACGGCCTTTGCCTTACAGCTATGAGAAGTTTCATGCGACCTATCCGCTGAATATGCTGTTAGCTATCAATGAATTTGCCAAGCAGAAACAAGCTGTAGCTGAAGTGGCAGAAAGTACAGCATTGTTTAAATTTTCAGCCCGCCAGACTGAGGTGCCAGCACAACGGCAAGTTTTTGTCTTAGTGATAGGAGAAACTTTAAGACCAGATCGTTTGCAGTTAAACGGCTACAACAGAGCAACCACTCCCCGTTTGGCTGGTACCAAAAATGTAATTAGTTTTACCGATATGGTCAGTCCCTGGGCCTGGACCCGGATGTCTGTACCTGTGATCCTGTCGCGTAAAAATGCGACTGATCAACGCTATTTTCCCACTGAAACTTCTTTGGTTGCGGCCTTTAAAGAAGCAGGTTTCAGCACCAGTTGGCTTTCCACACAAAGCCCACTCGGCGTGCATGATTCTTCTATCGCCTTACATGCAAGTGAAGCCGATCAGGTGCAGTATTTAAATCCTGTGGGTTATAAAAAAGAAGGCTTTTACGACGATATTTTGCTACCGGCTTTTGAACGTGTGCTGCAAAAAAATGAAGCTAAACAATTGATTGTGTTGCATACACTGGGTAGCCATTTTAGTTATGCCGACCGCTATCCGGAGGCGTTTGACTTGTTTACTCCTTCTGGCAAGGGAGAGCTGGTCAGCATGCATGATCAAAAATCGAAAACCTTGCTGAACAATGCGTACGATAACAGTGTGGCATACACCGACTTCTTTTTGTTTAATCTGATTAAACAACTGGAGCAGACTCAAAGTATCAGCAGTTTATTTTATGTGTCTGATCATGGCGAAAATATTTTTGATGGCCAATGTGGCAAAAGTGGCCATGGACATAATACAGAACGTGACTACAGAGTAGCGTCTATTTTGTGGACCTCCGATACATACAATTTACAGTATCCTCAGAAAAAAGCGCTGGCGGAACAACGTCGTGGACAACCATTGATGACCAGTAGCGTGTTTCACAGCTTGCTTGACCTTGCTGATATTCAATATCCGGATCAGAAGCTTAGTAAAAGTTGGGTGAATCCGGACTGGCGTTCGTCTCCTCGTATCCTGCAACAGGGGCTGGATTTTGATAAAGCCCAAAGAGTGGGGGAGTGCCAGGAATTGAAGGCGCCTTAATCTTTACTTTTTCATTGTCATAATACTGTCATTATTCAGTCATAAAATAGCCTCCGAATCGTCATGTTTCGGAAGCTTTATTGTCATATTTCAATAACTCAGCAACTGATGATCATTAAATTGATGCTGGATGCTGAGCTTCCCGCATGAAGTTGTTCATTAGCTAAACAGTATTTGTTAGCCCAAATCTCCTATTACGAAAGGAAAAAATCATGTTTGCAAAAACTTTAATAAGTATTGCATTGGCTTTAAGTTGTGTTGCAACGGCCCAGGCCAAAGACTGGGAAATCTACGGAAAAATTAACGTTTCAGCACAACAGTCTGATGAGGGCGAAGGATCGTTCGGCGAATTAAAAAGTAATGCCTCCCGTTTTGGTATACAGGGTGATTACGCTCTGGAAGAAGGTTTGACTCTGATTTATCAACTGGAGTGGGAAGTTGATCCATCTGATGAGGCGAATGAAAAAAATATCAAATCACGTAACCAGTTTATTGGTTTGCAAGGTGTATTTGGTACTGTGACCGCAGGTCGTCACGACACAGCGCTTAAGATGTCACAAGGTAAGTTAGATTTATTTGGTGATTACGAAGCCGATATTAAAACCTTATGGAAAGGTGAAAACCGTATGAGTGATTCTGTAGCTTATAGCTCACCTTCTTTTCAGGGCTTTAAGTTGCTTCTGACTCATGTGATGGAAGACGAAGCGGACGCAAAAAGCGCTCAGTCTTATGCTGTAGTTTACGGTGATGAGAGCTTAAAAGAATCTGACTGGTACGCCTCTGTGGCTATGGACAGTGAGATGAATGGCTATGACGCCAGCCGTGCAACTGTGCAGTTTAAAGTCGCTGATTTTAAATTAGGCGCTATGGTTCAGCAGCAGGAAGAAGTGGAAACAGGCGAAAAGTCTGATGGTTATATGGCAAATATTGCTTACCCTCTGAATAAGTGGGAATTAAAAGCTCAGTACCAGACCTTAGAAGATGATAATGGTGTTTCTGCTGGTGCAGATTACAAGTTAGGCAAAAACACTAAATTATTTGGCTGGTACAGCAGCTTCGATTTTGATAGCAAAGTCGACAGTGACTATGTTGCTGTGGGTATAGAACATAAGTTCTGATCCTCAAGTTGTGTAAACAAGGCAGCCCTCTGGCTGCCTTTTTCTTAGCTGAAATACCAGCTGAGATAAAAGCCATGCTTTAAGCGTTGAGCTGCTGTTTAAATTGTAAAGGCTTGGTTATGATGAATACAAAGCCGTAGCACAACCTAGAGTAAAGTCTGATGTGGAAGTGGTGGTCCTTGCTGTTGCTGTTTCCTACTCTGATCCTGTCGGCTGAGCCATTACGTGCTGTGGTCAGTCAGACTAACACAGCACCTTACGCCATCTTTGATCAACAACAGCGCTTATCAGGCGGCATAGCCAAAGAACTACTGGATGCTCTCTCGGCCAGACTAAACAGATCAGTAGAGTATCTGGATTTACCCCGGGGCCGGGTGGTTGAATGGCTGATGACAGATAAAGCAGATATCAGTTGTTTTTTAAACCCGCAGTGGGTGCCTGCTAGCTATAAACTAAGCTGGACTCCCGTCTTATTTCATACCCGTCAATACATAGTGCGCCGCTCTGAAGATAGTCCGGTGCGTTCTAATCAGGATTTGTTCCGTAAACGTATAGGTACTACCAGAGGTTTTTCCTATCCAGAGTTACAGCCGCTTTTTGAAACTCATGCTGCAGTGCGTGATGACGCTGAATCATTGGAAAAAAACATTCAGCGCCTTGAGCAAGGGCGGGTCGACTTAGTCATGACGGTTGATTTAAGTTACGGTCATTACCAGCAACATTTTGACAGTTCTAAGCTGGCTGTTGATCCACTCTGGGCTGAACCAGCTGAAGTTTATTGTGCACTAAATCCACACAACTCACTGCTGGTCGAACAGATCCAAAAACAGCTGGGTCTGATGCAGCAGCAAGGAATAGTGGACAAAGTGCTGAAGCGCTGGGCTCATACTTCTATCTAAAGCATATTGCCCGCACAGATCTGCCACTGACTGCCTTGTCGTTTCACCACATAAAGCGGAGTGCTGCACAGGCCCACTTTATGCTGCCGTTCTTTGTGTTGCCAACGCTGTTCTGCATTGATTAAAAAAGTATCCAAATCCAGTTGTTGTAAATGCAGCAGTTGATAAACCCAGACTCTGTCCTGATGCAATTCCATCAGCTGTTGCAGATAAGACCTAAGTTCAGCTGCTCCTGTCAGGCGTTGACCCAGTATATTGACCATCAGCACATCCCGGGTAAAACATTCACTGAATAATGACCAATTGCGTTGATTAATAGCGCGCTGCAAACGATTTAATAACTGCTGTGCACAGTCCTGATCAGACTTACAACCCAGGTCTATCGCATATACCGCATGTTCCAACATAAAAACTTCCCCTGTGGATGAAATTGCAGTTATGCTAAAACCTCAAGTAAGGTTAAGGTCAAGTGTTTTTTATGTCTTTAAAATACGATGCAAAAAAAGCAGTGTTGTCCGTGGGGGAAGTGGCGAAACGTAGTGGGGTGTCAGTGGCTACTTTGCACTTTTATGAGCAAAAAGGTCTGATCCACAGCCAGCGTAATGCTGGTAATCAACGCCGTTATTCCCGGGATGTGTTAAGACGGGTGGCCATTATTAAAGTAGCGCAGCGCACCGGTATTCCGCTGGAACAAATAGGCAAAGCCTTGTCGGTATTGCCGCCAGGGCAAAATGCCGACCAGCAGCATTGGCAGCAGATGTCTGAACAATGGAAAGTGGAGTTGGATTTACGTATTGCTCAACTGACGGATTTGCGGGATCAATTGAGCATGTGTATAGGCTGTGGTTGTTTATCTATGGCGCATTGCCCCTTACGTAACCCACAGGATAAGCTGGCAGAAAAAGGCGCTGGTGCGCATTTTTATCCTACATCAGACGAGTTAGCTGAACCGGATCTGTGATCGGCAATCAGTGTGCCAGACCCCAGAGCAGCAATTTCATGTTCGTCGTCCCAAAATGGTTCGGCTAACGCTTGCTGATACCACAATTGCATTGCAGGCAAATTCATCATCAGCCCGATATAAGGTGAAAGAGTGGCAGCTACAGGCAATTGGTAACTTTGAATGCGAAACAAGACCGGTGCATAAAATGCATCGACGGCACTAAAATGAGCTCCAGCCAGATAAGGCCCGCCAAAACGTTGTAGTCCTTCCTGCCACAGCTGCTCAAGACGTTTTAAATCAGTAAGGACCGCATCGGGCAATGGTGTTTTATCAAAACGACCACCGGCGTGAAAAGGGCAATAGCTTCGAAGTGCACTAAAGCCCGAATGCATTTCCGCTGTCGCAGAACGGGCCCAGCTGCGCTCTTTATTGTCCTCTGGCCATACTCCGGCATGACGCTCCGCTAAATATTCGACAATAGCCAGTGAGTCCCAGACCACCCAGTTGTCATGATGCAGGCAAGGTACTTTGGCATTGGGCGCAAAAGCTTTAAATTGCGCACTGTTGTCATTGGACTGAAACTGCACCTGCTTTTCTTCAAAAGGAATGGTCAAAGTTTGCATTAACACCCAGGGCCTTAACGACCAGGACGAGTAGTTTTTATTGGCGATATAAAGTTGATACATCAAAGCCTCCGGTGCTGTGGGAAATGAGCGATCAGGTGAAGAACTACTGTACCAGAGAAACCGGGTCTGGTGTCTGTGGTTTTTCCAGCCCCACTTTTGCGTTATACTCCACCTCGTTTTCGACCATCATTCCCCTTATTGTTACAAGGAACTTTGTCGCCGATGTAGTGTTTAAACCGTTTTTCCATCTATAAAAGTGAAACGCGATTTGGGGCGTTACAACTTTTATGCCTGAAAAAATGCGTTTATGAATACTCTGCTACAAAGGAATTCCTGATGTTTCAATCGATACGACAGCACTGGCTGTCCAATGTTCGTGGCGATGTTTTATCCGCCATAGTGGTGGCTCTGGCGCTGATCCCGGAAGCCATCGCCTTTTCTATTATTGCTGGTGTTGACCCTAAAGTCGGTTTATACGCATCTTTTGCTATTGCTGTGATCACTGCTTTTGCCGGTGGCCGTCCTGCTATGATTTCTGCTGCCACCGGCGCTATGGCGCTTTTGATGATCACCCTGGTGAAGGAGCATGGTTTACAGTATCTGTTGCTGGCTACGTTGTTAACAGGTGTACTGCAAATTCTGTTTGGTTTATGCAAATTGGGTGAGCTGATGCGTTTTGTTTCCCGTTCTGTAGTGACGGGTTTTGTGAACGCTCTGGCTATTCTTATATTTATGGCGCAGCTGCCTGAACTAACTAACGTGACCTGGCATGTCTATGCCATGACAGCCGCGGGTTTAGCTATTATTTATTTGTTTCCTTATGTCACAAAAACAGTGCCTTCGCCTTTGGTCTGTATTGTGGTTTTAACCTCCATCGCGCTGTATTTCCAGATTGATGTGCGTACTGTGTCGGATATGGGCGAGTTACCTGATAGCCTGCCGATCTTCTTATGGCCTGATGTCCCTCTGACTATGGACACTCTGCAAATTATTTTCCCTTATGCTTTAGGTTTGGCTTTAGTCGGCATTCTGGAGTCGTTAATGACGGCTACTATTGTTGATGATATGACAGATACCAACAGCAATAAAAACCGTGAATGTATAGGGCAGGGTGTTGCGAATATAGGTTCAGGTTTGTTAGGCGGTATGGCAGGTTGCGCCATGATTGGTCAGTCGGTGATTAACGTCAAATCTGGTGGTCGCACTCGTTTATCGACCTTATTAGCCGGCATCTTGCTGCTTATTTTTGCGGTGTTTTTAGGTGAATGGGTAGGCATGATCCCTATGGCTGCTTTGGTCGCGGTGATGATTATGGTATCCATTGGCACCTTCAACTGGCAGTCCGTTTGGGATCTGAAAACCAACCCGAAAAGTTCCAGTCTGGTGATGGTGGTGACTGTGCTGGTAGTGGTCTTTACCCACAATCTGGCTTATGGCGTTTTTGTCGGAGTGCTGATGAGTGCGTTATTTTTTGCCAACAAAGTAGGGCAGTTGCTGGCGGTACAGTCTGAACTCTCCGCCGATGGCAGCGTTCGTTGTTATCGGGTGACAGGCCAGGTATTTTTTACCTCTGCTGAGACTTTTGTTGCGGCTTTTGATTTTAAAGAGCCACTTCGTGCTGTACAGATTGATTTAACTCATGCGCATTTTTGGGATATCACAGCCGTAAGCTCGCTGGATAAAGTGATTTTAAAGTTCCGTAAGGCAGGAGTCGAAGCCGAAGTGATAGGACTGAATCATGCCAGCGCCACTTTAGTGGATAAGTTTGCTATTCATAACAAACCCGAAGCTATAGAAGAGTTGATGCATTAACTTAAGTCCATAAAAAAAGGGTCAGAACTTCAGTTCTGACCCTTGCATAAAAACACTAACTTAGTATTTATAGCTGAAGCTTAAACCGTAGCTTTGGCCTTCAACACGGCGTTGTAACAACTCGCCTTGTTGCATAATTTCAACATCTTCGTCCAGCAGGTTTTTCATCGACAGCTTGACTGAAGTTGATTCAAACGGAGTGTACGAGTAGACAAAATCTAACGAGTTAAACGGCTGCTCATAAGCATCATCTTTATCGTTTACACCAGCAAAGGCAATACGTTTACCGAAGACGTTATAAGTCAGAGTTGCATTATGCTCGTCGTTGTCCGAATCGAAACCCAGTTGGAAGTTGACTACATGTTTAGAGTGACCACTTAACGGACGTTTCAGGTTCGTCAGGTTGGTACCAGCAAATTGCTGAATAGTAATTTCAGACTCGCTGTACGTGAAGTTACCGGCTACAAAGAAGTTATCCATCCATTTGTAGCTTTCGCCTTCAAACATATTCAGTTGTTGCAGGAACTCAGCTTCCACACCGTACACTTCACCTGTGTCACCGTTACGGAATGACATCAGTAAGTTACCGTCTGAACCCGATAGTTCAATGGATTCGATTGGATTTTCCAGATCTTTATAGAAGACACCAACACTGTAGTTACTTTCGTCGTAATACCATTCTAAACGGGCGTCATAACTGGTGACATCTGTGCTTTGCAGACCAGAGAAACCTGTGACTTTAAAGTCCGTCAGTGGGTCGATAAAGAGTACTGGCGTTACTTCACGTAAGTCCGGGCGAACCACAGTGCTGCTGTAGCCAAAACGTGCTTGCAACTCTTCGCTGACAAACCAGGTGAAAGACATAGACGGATAAAAACCATCTTCCTGCAATGGGAACTCTTCGATGTTACCGCTGATTTCACCATCGGCGTTTAACGGTATAGAAATCTGACGGAAATCCTCATAACGTACACCAAAGTTTAAGCGGTACAGATAGTCGTAGTTCATTTCCATGCCGACATAAGCTGCATCAATAATTTGTGCTGCTATATAGTCGTCGGCCTGAGTGGTGACGTTTGAAATCTGGAAACCATTAGCCGTATCGAGAATGCTTTCATCAGAGAAAATTTCTGAGAAGTTTTGACTCAATTGCTCCAGGCTGTAGCCGACAGTACTGAAGTTAAACAGGTTAGTTTCAGACTCACGGGTCCGCTCAAAATACGAGTAACCACCGTTTAACACCATTTCAGCTTTGCCTAAAGTAAAAGGCAGTTTGGCATTCCAGCTACCGTTTTCGGTATCGTCTTCCATTTTACCGAAGCTGTAGGTCACAGCGTTCTGGTTACGACGTAGGAAAGAGTTGATTGAGCCATCAGCCTGTATTTCATTTAAGTAACGGTATTCGATTTCACCTGGCGCATCACGTTCTGCTTTTGCATCTGTGTATTGCCAGTCGACACTGATGTCATATAACCATGGCAAATTATGGCGGCCACGAATTTGGTTACTGAACATGGAGCGTTCTTCGTAGCGGATGGAGGTATCTGTATTAAAGCGGTCTGCTTCGTTAACCGTTTCTATACTGTCACCGTTTTTTACTTTGATTTCATCTTTGGTATCACGCAGGTAAATAGATGCTGTTTCAAAACGATGGTTTTCATCCAGCTCTAAACCAAAGTTCAGCATGCCAGACAGCTTGACCTGATGCTCTGTACCTTTAATATCATCGTAAATATTCAGAGGCACTAAATCGTCGCCTGAGACTGAGAAATAGCGCTCTTGCTCTTCGATATTCTGAGTGGATCTGTCGTAGCTGACACCGGCCATTACACCAAAAACAGAGGAACCGATATCAAACTTGTCACCAAAAGACACGCTGCCATCAAAGTCTGGTTTGATGTTTTCACGTTGTACGTCGACATCACGGTTAAAGTTTAAACCTAATTCACGCACTATAGTGGCGGCCTGAGCCAGATTAGCCTGGTTCACTCCACCCAGAGCTTCCGCGATATTGATCTGGTTAATAGTGCCATATTGATCCAAAGCAGCACGTAATTCTGGCGACATAGTACGGGTACCGTCGTCACTGCCTTTCCAGTCATCACCACCACCATTATAAGTGTAGGCGTCGTCGCTGTTCAGACTGCTATAACCAGTACCAACTGATAAATTGAAACTGCGTTGTAATGGAATAGACGAAGTACGGATATTAACGCTACCACCACCAAAAGCGGCTGGCAGCTCAGGTGAATAGGCTTTTTGTACCACTAAACTTTCAATAATACCGGCTGGGAACATATCCAGCGGGATCACGTTCCGGGTTGGATCCGGACTTGGAACCATAGCGCCGTTTAATAAGGTACTAGAATATCGTTCCCCTAAACCACGCACATAAATAAATTTGTCTTTAACTAAAGTTAAACCAGTCACACGGCGCAAAGCCGTTGCTGCGTTGCTGTCGCCTGCTCTGGAAATTTGCTCCATGCCTAATAATTCTGCGACATAAGGTTGTTCGCGTCTTTCCGCAGCGGCTGAAGCGGCAGAACTCATCAGACGGCCAGAGACTTCAATACGCTCTACTTCCTGCTCTTTTTCTGCAGGCTCTGCGGGTGCTTCCTGGGCTAATGCAGGCATCATACTTGCTGTTGCGGCTAAAGCCAGCAATACGCCGCGGCCAACCTGACTGATTTTAAAACGTTGCTTGCTGCTCATTTGAACTTGGTCCTATCAGCTAATTCGTATATCAATGTGCCGGGCTTATCCAAAGGAGGCCCGGCACTAAGTGAATGCAAAACTGCCGGTAAGCCGGCAGTTTATGGTTGCTTTAGTCGTCCAGACCTACAGCCCAACCAGCAGTCCAGTTGTTGCTTTGTGATACAGCACCAGTGAAGGTCACAGTGTCAAAGAAGGCATCAACAGTTTTCATATCTTTTGCCGGGTTGGTATCGATAGTGAATATACCGTTCAGCACAGTGCTGCTGTCTGCGGCCAGTTTGTTGCCGGTCTGTCCAAGGAACCAGGCTTCTGTGGTTACACCAGTTGCGACATTACCTTTGACTGCTTCAGTCGGGCAGCCAATCACTGAGTTAGTCATAGTTAAAGTGCCAGCTGCAGCTAAGGCCTGAGATTCAGCAGATTCAATTTCCAGACATTCACCCATGCCGACAGGACCTGTGATAACGAAGTTGGCTAGTTGTGCGTTTGTACCAGCACGCAGTAATACACCTTCAGAATCATCATCACCGTCAAAGGTATTACCAATGATGGTCATATTGGCGATAGTTGGGTTTGAGATTGGAGTTGCAGTGAAGTTACCTGACTGGTTATCAGCTTCAATACCGCGGTTGGCTTTAGCGTTATCAGCAGCATGTTTAACTAGAACAAACTGCATTTTACCGTTCCAGCCATCAGCCCAGTCGACTGAGTCGTCACCGTTTGATGTCAGAACTACGTTTTTACAGTTGACGCTACCGCCGAAGAACTCAACGCCGTCATCAACGTTCTGGTGCACCTGAATATTGGAACATTCAGTACCAGAACCTACACCAGCAAAGGTAATACCGTTTAATTCGTTATCCGGAATTACTTCGTAACCTGCGTGTTTTACGATGACATAATTCAGAGTACCGCTGCTGTCAGCTGCATCTGGACCACCATATAAACCAGCTTCACCTTCGGCTTCGATACCACAGTTATTCACATCAGCACATTTGTTAGTAGGCGCATTACCTAGTAATACTAAACCACCCCACTGACCAGCTGCTGTTGGAGAACCAATCACGTCCTGAACTGACGTCATAGTGATAGGGTTAGCAGCAGTACCGTCGGCCACAATTTTTGAACCACGTGTAACTACCAGGAAATCAGCACCTGACTTACCGTAGATAGTCACGCCTGGAGCTACAGTTAAAGTAGCGCTGGTGGTGTTATCCACACCCACGCGAACACGACCGCTTAATACATAATCAGCACCGGCAGCTAAAGTCACGTTAGTGGTGATATCACCAGTTAACTGGCAGTTTAATTTACCTGTTAAGCTTGCTACTTCTGTAGTACCAGTAGGGCATGTGTCTAAGCCAGTACCAGTTTCAGGGTGCAGGCTGACAGTCCAGCCTTTGGTCCAGTCAGTTGTACCGTCAAAAGCGCCTATGTAGTCCACATCATCAAACCAGCCGTTGACTTCATTGGCTACGTTATAACCATTGGTTAATGCAGGAGAGTTAGGCGCAGGGATATAACCACCTAATAAAGCATCACCAACCAGGTTGTTTGGTTGAGCTGAGAACCAGGCTGTAGTATCAAATATTTCTGTACCAGCTTCATCTTCGGCATTTTTGACAGGTTCGGCACAATCAAGGATCGAGTTGCGGAACACAATTTCACCGGCACTGGCGTTGTTTACTGATTCTTGTGAGTTGATGTCAAAACATTCACCCATATCAGCAGGGCCAGTGATGACTACGTTGTACAATTCACCAGCTGTACCAGCGCGTAACAAGATACCTTCAGAGTCATCTTCACCATCAAAGTTGTTACCGATAATGGTCATGTTAGAAATCTGAGGCTTACTGATAGGTTCAGCTGTGAAGTTACCTGACTGGTTGTCACCTTCGATAGCACGGTTTGCTTTGGTGTCATTTGGATTGTGACGGATTAATACGTGTTGCATACGGCCGGTCCAGCCATCAGCCCAGTCTAAAGAGTCGTCACGGTTACCTGTTAACACTACATATTTAGCATCTACAGTACCACCGAAGAATTCAACACCGTCGTCCAGGTTATTGTGTACCTGAATGTATTCAACTGTAGTGCCACGGCCTACACCGGCAAAAGTAATACCGTTTAATTCGTTGTCTGGAATAACTTCAAAACCAGCGTAACGTACCTGAACGTATTTTAATGCACCGCTGTTATCTTCCGGATCTGCACCACCGTAAGGACCAGCTTCACCTTCAGCTTCTACCTGGCAGTTGGCTAAGTTAGCCTGGTCACATTTGTTGCTTGGCGCCTTACCTAATAAAACTAAGCCACCCCATTCAGCAGCTGATTCTTCATCAGATAAACCCAACATGTCATTGACTGATGTCATAACGATAGGGTTAGTTGCAGTACCTATAGCCTGAATTTTGGAACCACGAGCAATAACTAAATAGTCAGCACCACTTTTACCAAAGACTTTAGTGCCAGGTTGGATAGTTAAGGTTGCGCTGTTGGCATTATCGTTACCAACTGTCACTTTGCCAGATAAAGCCCAGGCTATATCTGCTGTTAATGTTGCATCGCTGGTAATAGTGCCTTTAATTTCACATACCGGAGTGGTTACGCCGGCTAAAGCAGAAGCTGCAGTTGCGAAGGCTGGGCAAACGCTTGCTGGTGGAGGTGTTACGCCGCCATTGCCACCGTCATTGCCGCCATTACCAGTATCGATGTTGATATCACCACCGCCACAACCAGCTATTACTAAAGCTGAGGCAATTGCGCTCAATTTTAAGAAGTTACGTAAAGCCATCACTTAATCTCCAATAATCACATGAATGCTGTTGTTATAAAAAAGCTCGGCCAACCATACTCAGGCTTAATGACTGTTTTATTACAGTGAGAGTGAGGAAAATTGAACTTAAAATGCAGGCCCCGTCTGACGTGGCGTAGCGGCAATGTTGTCAAAAAAGGTTCACTAAAGTGTCATCTAAAGGACTTTTTCATTTATTAGAAAAATGTAAGCAGATTGAAACGCTTTAATTCGGAATTGGCAAAAGCCTGAACGACGGCAGCAGTTTTGCGACAAAAGTTATTGCTGTGGCATTGCGTCTGGTCATTAGAGGTCAGAATGCTTGTTTTGCTTTCATAAAACTGTCATAAACTAACGCCATACTGGTCAGAATCAATAAATTAGCTTGAATTGGTAGAGGGTTATGTCTAGAAAAATCCTGGTAGTAGAAGACGAAGCACCGATCCGTGACATGTTGTGTTTTGTGCTTGAACAAAATGGTTATCAGGCCAGCACTGCGGAAGATTTTGATTCTGCCGTCAATATGCTGGTAGAACCTTACCCTGATTTAGTGTTGCTGGACTGGATGTTGCCTGGTGGCAGTGGTATTCAGTTTGCCAAAAAAATGAAAGGGCATGAGCTGACCCGGACTATCCCAATCATTATGATCACGGCACGTGGTGAAGAAGAAGACAAAGTTCGGGGCCTGGAAGTGGGTGCCGACGATTATGTCACTAAGCCTTTTTCACCCAAAGAGCTGATGGCTCGTATTAAAGCTGTTATCCGCCGTGTGGCGCCAACTAGCTTAGATGATGTGATTGAAGTGCAGGGCTTAAAACTTGATCCTGTGTCCCACCGTGTAACTGCTTCTGAGCAAGCCGTGGATATGGGACCAACAGAATTTCGCTTATTACACTTTTTTATGACGCACCCGGAGCGGGTTTATAGCCGTGAACAATTGCTGGATCATGTCTGGGGCACTAATGTGTATGTCGAAGACAGAACAGTGGATGTGCATATCCGTCGTTTACGTAAAGCCATTTCTCTGGCCGGGCATGACCGTTTAGTGCAAACTGTACGTGGTTCAGGTTATCGTTTCTCAGCTAAATGACCGATAAAAGTGAGTACTATGCGTTTGTTACTGTCTAAGAGGAAGATTTTCAGCAAAATCTTCCTTTTGTTTTTTATCGTTGCATTAATTGGCTGGTTGTTTGACCTGCTGTTTCCCGCTTTATTTGCCACCTCTTTAGTGCTGCTTGGCTGGAATTACCGGCATATTTTTATATTGGATAAATGGTTGTGGCGCGATAAAAAGCTGACGCCTCCGGCCGGTGATGGTAGCTGGCAGCAAGTATTTGACGGTATTTACTACCGCCTGCGCAAAGCCCGCAAAAAAAATAAAGAGTTGCGAGCCCTGATCCGGCGTTTTCGTGATGGTGCCGAAGCTTTGCCTGATGCCATAGTAGTGTTGAACAGTGACTGGACCATTATCTGGTGCAATAAACTGGCACAACAGTTGGTTGGCTTACGTTGGCCACAGGATGAGCGTCAGCGTATTGATAACCTTATTCGTAATCCGGAATTTCAGACTTATATTCAGCAGAAGCAATTTGACCAGCCACTGGAGTTGTCCTCTCCGGTCAATGAAGATTTAGTGCTGGAATACCGCATGCTGCAATACGGTGATGATCAGCATTTGTTGATCGTGCGGGATGTCACTCAGTTGAAACTGCTGGAGCAGGTACGCAAAGACTTTGTCGCTAACGTTTCGCATGAACTGCGTACTCCTTTAACTGTATTGCAGGGCTATCTGGAAGTAATGGATGCAGATAACCTGCCCAACGCCGGTATCTGGCTAAAAGCTCACACTGTGATGCTGGAGCAAACCAAACGTATGGATGCGCTGGTACAGCAATTGTTAACGCTGTCGCGCATTGAAGCTGCAGCTAAAGTGCAGTTTGAAGATCATATTGATGTGCCTGCTATGCTGGCGATGCTGGAGCAGGAATCTCAGACTTTAAATCGGGATAAGCATCATCAGATCAGCTTTTCAGTGGAGCCTGGGCTTGTGGTGTCAGGTATTCGTGAAGAGTTACGCAGTGCTTTTTCTAACTTGATTACTAATGCCATTAAATACACGCCTAATGGTGGCGAAATTCAGGTCAGCTGGGTACGCCAGCATCAGAAAGCTGTATTTAGTGTCAGCGACAATGGTGAAGGTATAGCGCCGCAGCATGTGAAACGACTGACTGAGCGTTTTTACCGTGTTGATCAGGCCAGAGCCCGGGCTACAGGGGGCACAGGTCTTGGTTTAGCTATAGTGAAACACGTGCTGCAGCGTCACAACAGCAAGTTAATGATTTTCAGTGAACCGAAAAAAGGCAGTAGTTTTTCTTTTAGCTTACCTGCCGAAATATCACCAAAACGCAAAGCTATCAAAGTCCGCTAACCGGCCCCCCCTTGCTGCAGAAATTGCAAAAATTTTTGCAGCAGCGGTGGATGATAGTTTTTATGTTGCACCAATCTGAAATGCCGCTGCAGCTGCAAAGGGCTTTGCAGCAATAGCAACTGACCTGCATTAATTTCGTCCTGCACAGCCAGCAAAGGTAAACAGCCAATACCCAAACCTTGTTTCACTGCTTGTTTAATGGCTTCAGGTCGTTCCAGTTCCAGCAAATTGTTGGGCGCCCAGTGTAAGCGAGCCAATTCATGTTCCAGCACAGCTCTTGTGCCTGAACCTTGTTCCCGCACTATCCAACGTTGTGCCAATAATTGTTCTGTCGATAAATTCTGATGTAACCTGGGGTGACCGAACAATACCGTCAGATCCTGTCGCCAATGCTCAATAGTGAATTCAGCGCTCAGTACCGGACCTTCGACAAAACCCAGCTGAGCTTGTTGCTGGTGCATCAGATGCAGCACTTCGCTGCTGTTGCAAAGCCTTAATTTAAAATCAATCTGTGGATAAAGAGCTGTAAATTGAGCCAGTAATCCGGGCAACAAATAACAGCCTACTGTTTCACTGGCCACCAGCCTCAGTTCGCCTTTGTCAGGCTCTGAATTCACCAGCTCCTGCTGCAGCTCAAGAAAGACCTGCAGTTTGGGTAACAGATCCAGGGTATGTTGGGTAGGGACCAGTTGCCGGCCCTGACGTAAGAATAACGGCTGACCTAAGCGTTGTTCCAGCTCTTTTAAGGCCTGACTAGCGGCTGACTGACTTAATGCCAAAAGATCAGCGGCTTTGGTCAGGCTGTGTTGGCGGCAAATGGCATCCAATAATAACCAGTGGCGTGGACTGGGATAATTCATTTGTTTATCTAATCTGAGTAATAAGATAAATCCATTATTCTTATTTTTATCACGCATTACAATAGCGCTGTTTATACAACAAAGATGACATCATTATGTTGGTATTACTTCTGCTTAGTTTGCTGCTACAACTCTTTTATCTGGCTGCGCCTGTGCTTCATCAATGGGTCAGTCCTGTGTTTGTTGCTTTGCTTTTGGGATTATCTGCCGCTTTTATACTGCCTTTATGTTCGATTCAGCCTCGTGAGCTGCTCTCTACCCAACTGGATAAATTGGCGCTGCTGCAACAAAAAGCACTGCGTTTTGGCATAGTTTTATTTGCTTTTAGTGTCGATTCTGAACTGGTGCTACAAACCAGCCCGCTGGCTTTATTGCAGCTGGCAGCTTTGGTGTTACTGGTGCTGACAACGGCGCTGTGGCTTGGGTTTAAAGTATTTAAATTGCCCAAAGAGCTGGTGCTTTTAGTCAGTTGTGGTTTAAGTTTTTGCGGTACTTCAGCCATTTTCGCCACCTGGTCTGTGCGCAAAAGTGACGAAGCGACCTTAACTCAAAGCCTGGCTATGGTGCTGTTGATGGGCTTGCTGGCTTTACTGAGTTATTCAGTGTTGATGCACGCAGGTGTTTTACCTGAAGCACAACTGGCCTGGCTGATTGGCAGTACGGCACCTGAAGTGTCACAGGCGGTAGCCGCCGGCAGTCAATTAGGCGATGCAGCGCCACAAGCTGTGATTGCCAAATTATTCCGGGTTTGTTTATTAGTGCCTTTTTTACTTTTGCTAAGTTTTAACAGCAAAAACAAAGAGGGTTTTGTCTTCCCCTGGTTTGTGCTTGGTTTTATCGCGGTGTTGCTGATCAATATCGGCTTTGCTGTGCCTGTCTGGTTCAGTCAGTGCGCTTTAGTGCTCTCACAAAGTTGCCTGATTTTTGCGATGTTAGTAACAGGGCTTTTCACCAACTGGCAGGATCTAAAGCAGTGCAGCGGCAAAGTCTTTGGTTTTGCCGCTGTGGTGATGGTTTTACTCTTTAGCTTTTCTTATCTGTTTTTGCCGGGTTAGCCAAATAATCTAAAGCCAGGCCAGTTAAAGCCCGTACACCATTTTCCAGCGCCTTTTCATTGACCTGAAAAAATGGGGAATGGTTAGGTGCTGTTTTGTCGACCGGAGTATTGTCCGGTGCTATGCCCAAAAAGAAAAATACGCCTGGTACTTCTTGCTGGAAGAATGAAAAGTCTTCAGAGGCGGTAATAGGTTTGATTGGCGCCACACCAGCTTTGCCTGCAGCCCATTCTAAGCTCGGCATAGCCCACTCTGTTAGTTTGGCGTCATTCCAGGTCACAGCGGCAAAACCATGGTTATGAAATTCTGCCGTAGCACCACTGGCCGCTGCTATATGTTCTGAAGTGTGCTGCATTTTTTGTAATAACTGCTCACGCATAACAGGATCAAAAGTCCGTATTGTGCCTTCAAGTTTTACTTCATCCGGAATAATGTTCCAGCGCACGCCACCATGCACCTGACCTACAGATAACACAGCAGGCGCCTGAGTCACATCCAACTGTCGGGCTGGAATTTGATGTAAGGCGGTGATGAGCTGACCAGTGACTGCTATAGGGTCGACACCACGCCATGGGCTGGAGCCATGCACCTGTTTGCCTTTGACTGTGATATTAAAACTGTCAGCTGCTGCCATAATGCCTTCGCTTTTTACCTGCAACTGGCCGGCAGGGCCCGGCCAAACATGCAGGCCAAAAATGGCGTCAGGTTTGTATTTGGCAAACACACCTTCTTTGAGCATCAGCTTAGCACCACCTTCTTCACCTGCAGGCGGGCCTTCTTCGGCGGGTTGAAACACAAATAAAATGGTGCCTGCAAGCTCTGCTTTTAGCTTTGTCAGCACTGAGGCTGTCGCCATCAGCATGGCAGTATGGGCATCATGACCACAGGCATGCATTACACCTACATCCTGGCCATTAAAGGTACTGCGCACTTTAGACGCAAAAGGTAAATCGACCTGCTCAGTCACAGGTAACGCATCCATATCAGCCCGTAAGGCCACTGTAGGTCCGGGTTTAGCGCCTTTTAATACACCCAACACACCATGATGAGCAATGCCGGTTTGCACTTCCAGACCAAGAGATTTTAAGTGCGCTGCTACTTTTTTGGCTGTATTGACTTCGCGGTTCGACAGTTCAGGGTATTGATGAAAATGACGGCGCCATTCCAGCATTTGTGGCTGGATAGTTTTAATAGCAGATTCAGTTTGAGGTTTTAAATCAATGGCTGCCTGAGCTGAAAACGCACTGGCAACCAGCAACGAAACTAAAGTTCTGAGCATGGTAAGGTCCTTAAAGTCTTTGAGCCTTACCATACTGCTTGTGGTCAAAAAAGCAAAGCGTCAGAATCTGTTCGCTCGACAACTTCACTATTATTCGTGCTTAGCGGGTGCTGGTGTTGCCTCAACGGGGTCAACTATGATTTTGGGTTCTCTGAGCCATTCGCGCCAAATCGCTACTAACAGCGCCATCAGTACAGGCCCCACAAACAAACCGACCATGCCCATAGTTTTTACACCCCCTATTAACCCAAAAAAGGTGGGTAAAAACGGTAGTTTGACCGGGCCACCCACCAGATTGGGTCTAATGGTTTTATCGACAATAAAAAGCTCAATGCTGCCCCATAAAAACAAGCCAACCCCAGCTGTTAAATCGCCTGTGCCAATCAGATAAATGGAAATTAAACTAAAAGATAAAGGAGCACCGCCCGGGATCAGTGCCATAAAACCAGTCAGCACACCAAAAGCTACAGGGGAGGGTACACCAGCTATCCAGTAAGCTATACCCAACACCACACCTTCACCTATAGCGATTATCGTCATACCTATGACTGTAGAGCTTACGGTGGCAGGCACAACACGGGAGAAGCGGTTCCAACGGTCAGGTAAAATGCGCTCGCCTACAGTATCCAGTTGCCAGGCCAAACGTTCACCATCTTTATAGAGGAAAAACAAGGTGATCAGCATAAACAACAAGGTCAGCATAAAGCCTGCTGTAGTCCAGCCAAAATTAAGCACCCATTTTGAGATGCCGCCTATTTGTTCACCACTGACTAAACTGACCACCTGACCTAATTGATGAGGTTCACCTAAGTAGGTTTGCCAGTAAGTCGCTAAAGTTTCACCGACAGCTGGCAGGGCTTTTAACCATTCAGGCACAGCAGCACCATGTTCATTGGCATACTTCAACCACTCAATCCAGGCACGTATTTCTTCCATCGCATAACTGAATACCAGGGCCAGTGGGATCACCAAACCTAACACAATAGCAATAATAGCGACGCTAGCGGCAAGGGTTGAGTTATTGCGGCAGTAGTTCAGCAGATGACGGTATAAAGGCCAACTGGCAAAACAAATAATCAATGCAGCCAATACAGGAACCAGAAAGCCAATAAAAAAGAATACGCCAGCACAGAGGATCACCAACAATAAGGCTCTGCTAATAGCGTCGTTACTAAAAATCTGTGGCATCTGTAACTTTTCCTTTTGCCTGTTGGGCGTTATGTGATTACTCCTCATCCAGATTGGATGGATCAAACCCCGGACTTTGCAAACTGCACTCTATTAAATAGGGGCAGTCGAGCACAAAGGCAATCTTTTTCAGATGCAATTGCTCCTGCTGGAGATCAGCAACCAATAAGGGCTGTTGCTCCAGCCATTCTTTAGGTAACTGCAGGCTAAGCTGCTGATTTTGGCCTTGTGCTTTGAGCTCTGGTAAAAAGTCGTCACGGCGTTTTTGATTCAGTAAAACGGCCAGCCGCAGCAGCACCAGTAGGGACACGACTGTGCTTGTGTTGTACAAATAAAATTGCGACAAATCTTCGCTTTTAATTTTGCGGCGGTGAGAGCGGACTAAGGTCGCAAGCAACTGCTGCTGTTCCTGGTTAAAGCCGGGCAAATTGGCATTTTTTAAAATATAAGACGAGTGACGCTGCACGCTGGAGGAATTGATGTGTAAACCAATTTCATAAACAGTGGCAGCCCAACTGAGTAAATCGGCCATTTCATCGGTCAATTGCCAGCTTGTCCGCAACTGAGCAAACAATTCCAGTGCAGTGCCGCGTACTCTGTCGGCCTGAGCTGTATCTATGCTGTATCTTTTAATCAGACTTTGAATGGTATGTTCGCGAATATCGTGATGATGCAGGCGGTCACTCATTTCATAGAGTACACCTTCGCGTAAGGCGGCATCGACATAATACATTTGTGAAATGCCAAGCATATTAAAAGCAGCGATCAGAATAGCTAAACCTGAACAAATCAGTAGCTTACGATCATCAGCCAAGCCAGGTAAATCCAGCTGCAGGCTATTTTCCTGTGCGATCAGCAAGTCTCTTAACTGCAGCAGGTGTTCGAGTTCAATACAAACCGGATGCCAGCCTAAACCGACAATAATATCGCGAATGGTTTTTATCGTGCCTGAAGTACCGACCGCCTGTTGCCAGCCGGTTTCACGGTAAGCTGAGACTATAGGCTCCAGTTCCTGTTCGGCCTGTAAAATGGCGCGTTCAAACTTCTTGGGACTGATGCGGCCACTCGGGAAATGAAACTGGGCATAGCTGACACAGCCCATATTACGGCTGGCCAGTTTGAGCGGCTGAAAGCCTTCACCTATAGCAAACTCAGTACTGCCACCGCCAATATCCATCACCAGTCGACGGCCCTGATAATGTTCAAAATGGGCCACACCCTGATAAATAAAACGAGCTTCTTCCTGACCTGAAATCACTTCAATAGGAAAAGGGAATACAGCCTGAGCACGGCGTAAAAACATAGAACTGTTTTTCGCCCTTCTTAAAGTGTACGTGGCTATAACACGCACTGACTCTGTCGGAACAGGTTTTAAGGTATCAGCAAACTGTGCCAGTACAGCAAGACCGCGTAACATGGCTTCTTCAGTCAGCAGTAAATCTTCTGTTAAACCCTCAGCCAGCTGGACTTTTTGTTTTTCACGGTGTAACAGCTGCAAAGCGCCATCCACCACGCGAGCTATCACCATATGAAAGCTGTTCGAGCCTAAATCAACAGCCGCCATATAAGCGGCTTTTTGTGTATCGCTAGTAGCGTCTGCGCTGGTCCAGTGGATCATGTTCCGGCCTGAGTGGATTGCTGCAACTGAGCAAAATAATCGTAGATTTCCTGTTGGGAGCGAATGCTACGCTTATTGCCTCTTTTTACATAGTGGTTGCTTTGATCTTTATCAATAATCCGCGCCTTCACATTGTCATGCCACTGAATATCCAGCGTGGTCATGATTTGCTGTTTAATAGCCGCATCATAAATAGGCACACCTACTTCCACCCGCTGATCCAGGTTACGGGTCATCCAGTCGGCTGATGAGATATACAAATCAGTGTCACCACCATTGTTAAATACATAAACCCGGGCGTGTTCAAGGTATCTGTCCAGCACACTTAATACATGGATATTGTCGCTGCGGCCTTTAACGCCAGGAATTAGCGAACACATACCCCGTACCATAATACGGATCTTCACACCGGCCATACTGGCTTTATAGAGTAAATCAATGATCTGATTATCAACCAGGTTATTAATTTTCAGCGTAATTTCAGCTTTACGACCGGAAGTGGCAAAACTGGTTTCCCGCTCTATCAGGGCACTGAGTTTAGGACGGCTCCAGGTTGGGGAGACAATCAAATGGTTAAACTGGAAAGGTTTGTAGCTGTACTGAATAAATTCAAACACCTGATCCACTTCATCACAAATTTCACTGTGGCAGGTGAATAAGCTCATATCGGTATAAATGCGGGCCGTTTTTTCGTTAAAGTTACCAGTGCCTATATGGGCAAACTTCACGGTTTTGCCTTTTTCCTGGCGGGTGATTAAACACAGCTTGGAGTGAATTTTTAAGGTTTGCAGGCCAAAGATCACTTCAATACCAGCTTCAGTCATGCGCCGTGCCCAGTTGATATTATTTTCTTCATCAAAACGGGCTTTGAGTTCAACCACTACTGTGACCTGTTTACCGTTACGCACAGCATCCAGTAAAGAACGAATGACCCGTGAGTTTTTTGCCACTCGGTACATGGTCATTTTGATAGTGGTGACTTTAGGGTCAAAGGAGGCCTGACGCACCCACTCGGTGAAATAGCCAAAGCTATGATAAGGGTAATACAGCAGAATGTCGCAGGTGCGTATCGCTTCAAAGCTGGTGGTATGACGCTCAAATTCCGGACTTTTTAATACCGGCATGGCTGGGAACTCTAAAGAGGGATGGCCAATATTTGGAAAACCAATAAAGTCTTTAAAGTTACGGTACTTACCGCCTGGAATTAAGGAGTCATAAGAGCTGTAGCCGAGTAATTTTTTCAGCATTTTCAACATATGCTCAGGCATATGGCTGTCGTACACCATACGGACAGGTTCAGATTTTAAGCGCTGCTTGATACCCTTGGACATTTTGTCGATCAAGGACTGGTCCAGCGTATCGCTGATATTGTATTCGGCGTCACGGGTCAGTTTCAGTGAAAAGGCCTGAATTTCGCAGAAGTCAAAAAAGCCGTTAAACAAGTCTTTTAAACAGTGCACTATGATGTCGTCGAGCAAAATAATCTGCCGGCGGTAGCGGCCTTTCTTTTTGCTTTTATTTAAATGCAGCGGCAGTTCAACAAAACGTGACATCACACCAGTAGGCACCTGCACTATGGCGTATTCGGCTTTATTAGAGCCGGTCATCTCCACCATCAGGTAGGTCGCGTTGTCTTCTAAATGCTTGGCCAGTTTCACTTCTTCGGCCGACAGGATAATAGGCGATAAATGCCGCTGTATTTCACTGCGGTAAAAACTTCTGGCCCACTGCGCCTGAGCATCAGTCAGCTTAAAATTATCAATCAGCTCAATATTATGTTTACGTAGTTCTTGTTGTAAGTCGTCATAAATTTTATTAAAACGCTCACCCATATGTAACACAATATTCTGAATATCATGCAGCAACTGCTCGGCATCTTCCTGCTCGTTCGCATGGTATTTTTTCAGCAGGATACGGCGTTTCACGTCCGCTACCCGGACCCGGAAAAACTCATCCATGTTATTGGAATAAATACCTAAAAAACGTAAACGTTCAATTAAAGGGTTACGTTCGTCAGCTGCTTCCTGCAGTACACGGCCATTAAATGACAACCAGCTTAATTCGCGGGGAAAATAATTCGTATCGCTCACAGTATGTATTAGCTCTGTAATGACCATAACGCGCTCCTGATCGGGTTCTGGAGCTACTCTATGGCAGTTTTATGACAGACTGATGAAAGGATCAAGGGCTTGATCCTCTATTACAGAAATATTTTTTTCAGAGAATTTAGTGTTCAATATCAACCACTACGTCAGATGCTATAGCCTCAAGAGCTTTGACGACTTCATCTTTATTCAGACCTGCAGGCAGTTCTACTGTAGCTATCGCATGAAACAAAGGTACTCCCCAGTTGGGCGCACTTTGTTTAGAGCTTTCAAAGTGGATAATATTAGCGCCTTTGTGTTTGATCACGCTGGATAGCTCACGCACTATGCCGGGTCTGTCGTTGCCTGTGATGACAAATTGCAGCTGTTTATCCAGATGGACTTCAGAGTGTAAGCCTTGCTGAATTTTAATATCCAGATCAGCCATACGTTCCAGTTCTGTTGTCAGTGCAAACAGATGTTCTTCAGGGACTTCCAGCTGCAATATACCCGCGAAGTAACCACCTAAGTGACTTAAGTTACTGGCCATCCAGTTGCCCTGATGACTGGCAATGACTGTGGCGAGTTGTTCTACTAAACCTGCTTTATCTTGACCTATAACGGTTAAAATCAACTGCTTCATACAACCTTACTCCCGGAAACGGCGGAAAACTGATAAAAATGCAAAACACCTTTTGAAAAACAGTGGGTTAGCCAGATTTGGCTTACCCCATTGTAGACCCCTGGCCAATTTTTGACAGTCAAGTCGTCGCAATTCTCCTGACAAATTCAAAAAAACTTATCTCGCTTAAAAGATGTTCTTTTATTTCGTCATATTAATGTCATATTTCTTTCTTATGATGAGCCTCAGAAAACAACCTGAACCACGAACAGGCATTTGTCTGTTGTGAGGAGAGCAACGTGAAAGTAGCAAAGTTATTAACTTCTTTAAGTCTGATCGCAGCCACTTTAGGCCTGACAGCTCAGGCAGCCATTATCGAAGCCGACCCTAAATTACCAGCTTATGTAAAAGCGACTGGTGTTTCAGGCAACATTTCAAGCATTGGTTCTGACACCTTAAACAACCTGATGACCAAATGGGCTGAAGAATTCCGTAAGCAATACCCGAACGTGAATATCCAAATTCAGGGCGCCGGTTCTTCTACAGCTCCTACAGCTTTAACTGAAGGCACATCAAACTTCGGCCCAATGAGCCGTGCGATGAAACCATCAGAAGTGCAGGATTTCGAAGCCAAGTACGGTTATAAGCCAATGGCTATTCCTGTAGCTATCGATTTGTTAGCTGTATACGTGAACAAAGACAACCCGTTAAAAGGTCTGACTATTGCTCAGGTGGATGCTATTTTCTCTGCAACCCGTAAATGTGGTTACAAAGAAGATGTGACACGTTGGGGCCAGTTAGGCATGGAAGGCGCATGGGCGAACCGTGATTTTACTGTGTACAGCCGTAACGCTGTTTCTGGTACTTATGGTTACTTTAAAGACGTTGCTTTATGTGGCGGCGATTTTAAATCCAGCATCAACGAACAGCCAGGTTCAGCTTCAGTAGTGCAGGGCATCAGTGAGTCTATCAACGGTATCGGTTACTCAGGTATCGGCTATATCACATCAAGCGTACGTGCTTTACCTTTAGCGAAAAAAGAAGGCGAGCCGTTTTATGCACCAAATGCAGACCACGCTTTAGATGGTAAATATCCGTTATCACGTTTCCTGTACGTTTATGTCAACAAGCACCCAAACAAAGAAATGCTGCCTTTAGAGCGTGAATTTGTTCGCTTCGTACTGTCAAAAAATGGCCAGGACGTAGTAGCTCATGACGGTTATGTGCCAGTACCAGCTTCAGTAGCAGCTAAAGCTCTGGCTGACTTAGGTATTAAATAAGCTAGTATGACAAAAACAAGGCACCGTAAGGTGCCTTGTTTGTTTCTGATAGTCACAGCTATGGCTGTTTTATTGATTCCAGACGATGGAATTTTTTGCATTTCAAATGTGTCATTTATATGACAAAAAACCACTCTGTAATATTTCCGTCATAAAACTCTACTATAGTTGCCAGCATCTTAAAGTAACTGGTGGTATCGCAACTATGCACTCAACCCATCCAAGTCAGCAGTCAGCCGGTGATTCACCGCGTTCTTTGCTGCCAACTGGTGAACGTCGGGCCCGATTACGGCGCTGGCGTGCTATTAAAGATAAAATCTCCAAATATGGTATCAGCTTCGCCGGCATCAGTGTGGTGCTGGCTTTTGCTACTATATTTGTTTATCTGTTTTCTGAAGTAGGGCCTTTGTTTTCTTCTGCTTCAGTGGAGCAGAAAACCAGCTACCAGAGCCCTGCGGCGCAACCGCTGCACAGCAATATTGAACGTTATGGTGAAGTAGGTTTAACCATTACATCAGATGCGAAGCTGCAATTTTTTAATGCAGACACTGGTGCGCTGACCCAGGAAGTGCAACTTGCTTTGCCTGCTAATGTCACTGTGACCGCTTTTGGTAAAGCAGACCCTCGCACTGGTACCATCATTTTAGGTTTATCCAACGGCCAGGCTTTAATAGCCAAACACGAATACCTGTTGAGCTACCCAAATGATAAACGTCAGGTTAATCCTAAGGTTAGCTTCCCGCTAGGTGAAGCGCCTGTGCAGGTAGACGCTCAGGGCAAGGCTTTATTGGCTGTCGCCATTCAGGAAAAAGACGAAAACCGGATGCTAAGTGCTTACACTGCTGATGGCCGTTTAGTGCTGTCGAATATGGTGGCTGAAACTGTGTTCCTGACAGGTGAAACTACAGTAGTCCGCACCGATTACACCCTGCCGGATGCACCAGCTTCAGCGAGTAAGGTACTGATTGATAATACCTTTCAGAACTTGTTTGTTGCTGATAAGACAGGGCATATTCATTATTACGCCATTAATAATCCAGAGCAGGCGCGTTTAGTTCAAAGCGTAAATGCCGTTTCATCAGGTTCACAAATTACCGCCATGGAGTTTCTGGTGGGTACTGTGTCTCTGGTGGTGGGCTCATCTAAAGGCGAGCTGAGTCAGTGGTTTTTAGTGCGTGATCAGCACAACAACTTCGACTTAAAACAAATCCGTGACTTTGAACAGCACCCTGGTGCTATCACTCAAATTGAATCTGAATACTCCCGCAAAGGCTTTATGGCCATAGATGACAAAGGTCATTTAGGCATTCATTACGGTACTTCAGCCCGCACTTTATTTTTAGAAAGCTTTGATGATGGCTTGGTGGCAAAACAAATTGCTATATCGCCAATCAATACTAATTTCCTGATGCTGGATGACAAAGGTCAGATGCATAAGTTTGAGCTGGAAAATGCGCACCCTGATGTGTCTTACACTGCACTGTGGAACGAAGTCTGGTACGAAGGTCGCGATGAAGCCCGTTATATTTGGCAAGCCTCTGCTGGTTCTGATGAGTTTGAAGCCAAAATGAGCATGGTGCCGCTGGCTATTGGTACCTTAAAAGCGGCTTTTTTTGCCATGTTATTTGCCACTCCGCTGGCGATTATGAGCGCTATTTACGTAGCTTATTTTATGACTCCTGTCTTGCGCGGCAAAGTCAAACCTACCATCGAAATTATGGCGGCATTGCCTACGGTAATTTTGGGTTTCCTGGCTGGTTTATGGTTAGCGCCTTTTATTGAAGAATATTTAAGTGCTGTATTCGCCATCTTGTTCCTGATGCCATTTATGATGCTCGCTGCAGCTTATCTGTGGCGTTATATGCCTGAATCTATCCGTAACCGTTTTGGCTTAGGCTGGGAAGCGGCGTTTTTAGTGCCTGTGATTATCCTGTTTGGTTATCTGGCTATCAGTGCCAGCCCAATGATTGACAACACCTTTTTTGATGGCAGCTTACGCCAATGGTTTACCGACAATGGCATTAACTACGACCAGCGTAATGCGCTGATTGTAGGTATAGCCATGGGTTTTGCTGTTATTCCAAATATCTTCTCTATTGCTGAAGATGCGATTTTTAACGTGCCTCGCCATTTAACTCAGGGCTCTTTAGCTTTGGGGGCGACACCATGGCAAACCATGGTGGGTGTCGTGTTACCAACGGCCAGTCCTGGTGTGTTCGCTGCGGTGATGGTGGGTTTTGGCCGTGCTGTGGGTGAAACCATGATAGTGCTGATGGCAACAGGTAACAGCCCTGTAGTGAACTTTAATATCTTCGAAGGTATGCGTACTTTATCCGCCAATATAGCGGTTGAGCTTCCTGAAACAGCGGTAGGCAGCACTCACTTCCGTGTGTTGTTCCTGGCAGCGCTGGTGCTCTTTGTATTTACCTTTGTATTTAATACCCTCGCCGAAGTCATACGGCAGCGTTTACGTCAACGCTTCAGCAATCTGTAATTAAGGGGCACTTTGATGAAATCTTTATTTGGCGTAAGAGCCTGGTTCAGATCAGGGACTCCCTGGATTTGGTTAAACGCCGGTGCCATCGCCTTGTGTCTGGTGATGGTAGTGGGTGTGTTGGGTTTGATTGTGGTGCGTGGTGGCAGTCATTTCTGGCCTGCGGATTTACAGCAGACGGAATGGACACCTGAATCTGGTCAGAAAAAAGTTATTATGGGCGAATTAGTTCGCGCTGAAACAGTATCTGCTGTGATGCTGCGTGAATCGGGCGCTACAGTACCGGCAGAACTGGAGGCGGTAACCCGTTATCTGGTGAAAGTGGGTAACCGCGATGTATATGGCCGTGATTTCTCCTGGTATATGGATTATGAAATCACCGGTTGGTCAGTGCCAGAAGGTGCTATTGCACTGGAACGTCGTGAACGTGGTAACTTTTATGGTTTTCCGCTGAAATTAACTGAAGGCGACAAACTGATTGCTGAAGGTGTGGCCATGTGGCCAGAGCTGTTGCAACGGGTTGAACGCGCCAACGCTATCTTCCAGCAAATGAAAGATATCGAAAAAAATGACATCAGCCGCATCAACAATCAGATTGAAGAGTTGCGTTTAACTGAACGCCGTCTGGTGTTGGACCAAGTGTCAGATGCAGAACTTGCGGAGTTTAAAGCTCAGGCTGCTGCAGAAAACAAAATTCTGAGCGATGAATACGAAGTGATACAGCAAAAACTGGATCAACTGCGCGCTGAATCTAATCGTGACACCTTGATTGCACGTACAGCTGAAGGTCGTGAAGTCACTGTGTCACTGGCAAATATTGTTAATGCTTATGCACCTAACGATATGTCGGTCTGGCAAAAAACCAAACATTATGTCGGTGGCATTGGCAACTTCCTGACTGAAGAGCCACGTGAAGCCAATACCGAAGGCGGTATTTTCCCGGCCATTTTTGGTACTGTCACTATGGTTATTTTAATGGCCATTATCGTCACGCCTTTTGGTGTGCTGGCAGCCATTTACCTGCGTGAATATGCCAAACAAGGTCCGCTGTTGAAGATTATCCGGATTTCGGTATACAACCTGGCTGGTGTACCTTCAATCGTTTATGGTGTCTTTGGTTTAGGTTTCTTTGTTTACATTATGGGTGGCAGCATAGATCAACTGTTTTACCCTGAAGCTTTACCAAGCCCGACTTTTGGTACTCCGGGTTTATTCTGGGCTTCGTTAACGCTTGCGCTGTTGACCTTGCCTGTGGTCATTGTATCCACAGAAGAAGGTTTATCCCGTATTCCAAGTACTATTCGTATGGGTAGTCTGGCGTTGGGTGCAACGAAATCTGAGACCTTATGGAAAGTCGTAGTACCACTGGCTACTCCGGCTATGATGACAGGCTTAATTTTGGCTGTGGCTCGCGCTGCAGGTGAAGTAGCTCCGCTGATGCTGGTTGGTGTGGTGAAGTTAGCTCCTACTTTACCTATAGATGGCAACTTTCCCTTTGTTCATTTAGACCAAAAAATTATGCACTTAGGTTTCCATGTGTTTGATGTGGGTTTCCAGAGTCCAAACGTTGAAGCCTCGCGTCCTTTACTCTATGCAACAGCACTGGTGCTGGTGCTATTGATTGTGGTGCTGAATATGGCGGCTATTTATATGCGTAACAGATTACGTGAGAAATACCGCAGCGATACAGATTAGAAACCAAGATTTTTATAACCGAGTAGCTTGGAGTTGCAGGGAGGCGACAAGTGAGCGAGAACCCAGGAGCATAGTAATCCTATGTGACTGGGGCGAGTAGCGCAGTCAACAATGCTGCAGCTTCAAGGACGACGGTTATAAGCTGACCCCAATTTCATAGAATGGTAACGAAGATGAATCAAGATAAATTAACAGCTCCACCAGTAGAAACCGAATTGAAACTGTCGGATGAAAAAATCAAACTTCAGGTCAATGATCTGAAGCTGTACTACGGTGATGCGCTGGCATTAAAAAGCGTCAATATGACGATCCCGGAAAAACGCGTTACTGCTTTTATCGGTCCTTCAGGTTGTGGTAAATCCACTCTGCTGCGCTGCTTTAACCGGATGAACGACTTAGTGGATATCTGTCGTATTGAAGGTCAGATTTTAATGGATGGCCAGAACATTTATGACCCGAAAATTGACGTAGCAGAGCTTCGCCGTCAGGTCGGCATGGTATTCCAGAAACCTAATCCGTTTCCAAAAAGCATTTATGAGAACGTGGCTTATGGCCTGCGTCTGCAAGGTGTAAAAGACAAGCGTATTCTGGATGAGGTGGTCGAAACTTCATTAAAAGGCGCTGCCTTGTGGAATGAAGTAAAAGATCGTTTACATGACAATGCCTTTGGTTTATCAGGTGGTCAGCAGCAACGTTTGGTCATTGCCCGTGCTATCGCAATAGAACCAGAAGTGTTATTGCTTGATGAACCAGCCTCAGCTTTGGATCCAATTTCCACGCTGAAAATTGAAGAGCTGATTTATGAGCTGAAAGATAAATACACTATTGTGATTGTTACCCACAATATGCAACAGGCTGCCCGTGTATCCGACTATACTGCCTTTATGTATATGGGTGATTTAATTGAGTTTGATGCCACCAATAAGATGTTTACCAATCCATCGCAGCAACAAACTGAAGATTACATCACAGGCCGTTTTGGTTAACGGATTAGCCCCACGAGGAGAGAGCGATGGACAAAATGAATTTAACGAAGCACATTTCCAGCCAGTTCAACGAAGAAATTGAACAGGTTCGCAACCATGTGATGGCGATGGGCGGCTTAATCGAGCAACAACTGGCGGATGCGCTGAACGCTATTGCCAGCAGTGATGCTGAGTTAGCCCGTCAGGTGATTGCCAACGATTTAAAGGTGAACGACTGGGAAATTAAAATTGACCACGAGTGCACCCGTATTATTGCCAAGCGTCAGCCTGCAGCCAGTGATTTACGTTTGATTATGGCGATTATCAAAACGATTTCTGATTTAGAACGTATTGGTGATGAAGCTGAACGTATCGCTAAAGTGGCGCTGGAGTCCTTTAACAGTGCGCAGCAAGACTTGCTGGTCAATCTGGATAATATGGGCCGCCATGTCGCGCAAATGCTGCACGATGTATTAGACGCTTTTGCCCGTATGGACGTGGAAGCGGCTTTAGCTGTGCACCGTGAAGATAAAAAAGTAGACCGTGAATACGAAGCCATCACCCGTCAGTTAATGACTTATATGATGGAGGATCCACGTTCTATTCCTAAAATCATGAACGTATTGTGGTCAGCCCGTTCGATGGAACGTATCGGCGATCGTTGCAAAAACGTCGCTGAATACATCGTATTTCTGGTGAAAGGCAAAGATGTGCGCCATGCTGATGATGAAAAATTAGAGCAAGACGCGCGTAGTTAAAAAACTACCCCATAAAGTTGTCATAAAAGCCTGATAAAACCTATGTTTTATCAGGCTTTTTATACTCTGCTATCCTGGCGCATTCCGGCCAGTGGGCAGAGCCACTGGCGTTCAGCCGGGCATTGCCAAACTATTGGCAATGCTGTTTCCGGCTTCACCCTTCGGGCCAGCTAAAGCTGTTAAAAATCGTTCCAGACGATTTTTTATTTTGTGGCTGTTTAATAAGTTTTTATTACACTTTGATTGCAGTACAATGCGCGCCGGTTTTCATTAACTCAACAGCAAGAGGCACACTTATGCCAAATCACTTTTTGGCGGTTTTTGCGAAATCACCAATCAAGCCTTTAGAAGAACACATCAAGAAGGTATTTGATGCCAGTCTGTTATTACTGCCGTTTTTTGACGCAGTATTTTTAAAGGATTGGGAACAGGCGGCTGAAGTTCGTAAGGCACTTGTAGCGTTAGAAAAGGATGCTGACAAATTAAAGCGTGATATCCGTGTGCATTTACCACGTGGATTGTTTTTACCTGTAGACAGAACGGACTTGTTAGAGCTGGTTTCTCAGCAAGATAAAATTGCTAACAAAGCCAAAGATATTACCGGCCGTGTTTTAGGTCGTGAGTTAGAAATTCCTGCCCCTATTCAGGTGGAATTTAAGGCGTATTTACAGCGTTGTATCGACGCAGTTGAATTAGCCTGTGAAGCAATCAACGAGCTGGACGAGCTGCTGGAAACTGGTTTCCGTGGTCGTGAAGTCGAGTTGGTGATCAAAATGGTTGAACGTATCGACGAAATTGAACACGACACTGACCAGCTGCAAATCAGTCTGCGCAAGTATGTACGCAAAGCTGAAGCCGAAATGAATCCGGTTGATGTGATGTTCCTGTACCGTACTTTGGAATGGGTTGGCGATTTAGCTGATTCAGCCTTAAAAGTAGGTTCACGTCTTGAAATCATGTTAGCTCGTTAATTCTCAAGGTAATTCAACGATGGAAATTATTTCTCAATACGGCTTATTGCTGATTATTATTGCCGCTTTATTTGGCTTTTTTATGGCCTATGGTGTAGGGGCGAATGACGTTGCCAACGCTATGGGGACTTCTGTTGGTTCTAAAGCTTTAACTCTGAAACAGGCTCTTATTGTTGCTGCAATTTTTGAAGCGGCCGGTGCCTGGTTGGCTGGTGGTGAAGTGACTTCCACTATCCGCAGCGGCATAGTTGATGCTGAAGCCTTTAAGGCTGTGCCTGAATTGCTTGTGTACGGCATGATTGCATCTTTATTAGCTGCTGGTACCTGGTTATTGGTAGCAAGCCATTTTGGCTGGCCTGTCTCTACTACTCACTCTATTGTTGGCGCTATCATTGGCTTCGCTTCTGTTGGCGTAGGGATGGAATATGTACGCTGGGATGAAGTCAGTAGCATAGTAGGCAGCTGGGTTGTTACTCCTGTGCTGGCTGGTATTCTGGCATATCTGATCTTTATGAGTGCGCAGCGCCTGATTTTTGATACAGATAATCCACTCGAAGCCGCTAAAAAATACGTGCCTTTCTATATGGTGTTCGCTGCTTTTATGATGGCTTTTGTGACCGTCAGCAAAGGCTTAAAACACGTAGGTCTGCACCTGACATCCACTGAAGGTTTCATGTTGTGTGTAGCCATCGCTTTAGTGGTAGGTATCATTGGTAAAATCGCCATTAGTCGCCTGAAAATCGACCCGGAAGCTGACAAAGAAATGCATTTTAATAACGTAGAGCGTATCTTCGGTATTCTGATGATTTTCACGGCCTGTTGTATGGCTTTCGCTCATGGTTCAAACGATGTAGCTAACGCTATAGGACCTTTGGCTGCAGTCGTGGGTATCATTCAGTCCGGTGGTCAAATTCTGGATAAAGTGTCTTTGGCCTGGTGGATTTTACCTTTAGGTGCCATTGGTATAGTGATTGGTCTGGCAACTTTAGGCGCCAAAGTGATCCGCACTATAGGTGAAAACATTACTCACCTGACCCCAAGCCGCGGTTTTGCTGCTGAAATTGCAGCAGCCAGTACAGTGGTGATTGCCTCTGGTATAGGTTTACCTATTTCTACCACTCAAACTTTAGTGGGTGCTGTTTTAGGTGTGGGCATGGCCCGTGGTATAGCTGCGCTGAACCTTGGGGTTATCCGTAACATCTTTATTTCATGGGTTGTTACTTTGCCTGTAGGTGCTGGTTTAGCTATCGTATTTTTCTATATCATCAAAGCGATTTTTGGCGCCTGATGTTAACTGTAGTTAGATAAAAATCCCGGCTTTATGCCGGGATTTTTTTATTATTTTAAATGTCACTTTGCTTTTGGGAGCTATTCGCTTAAATTGGTTTTAATTGAGTTTAGTCATCGGAATAAAAGATGAAACGCGTACCCAGTATCAAACAGCTGCAGTATTTGCTTGCCTTGCATGAACATCAGCATTTTGGCCGTGCCGCCGAAGCTTGTTATATAGGTCAGTCGACCTTAAGCGCTGCTATTGCCAACTTAGAAGAAACCATGAATGCGCAGCTATTGGAGCGTGATCATAAAACCTTTATTTTTACCCCCTTGGGTGAAGATGTGGTACGTCAGGCCCGTTATATAGTGGAGCAGTGTGAAGAACTGACTGAATTCGCCAAATGTCAGGGCAAGCCAATGGCTGGGCCTTTGCGTTTAGGTTGTATTCCTACCATTGCACCTTTTGTGCTGAGTGAAGTGATGGCTTTGGCCCGTGAGCGTTTTCCTGAACTGCAATTATTGCTGAGGGAAGACACGACGGAAAACTCCTTACAGTCATTGATTGAAGGCCGTCTGGATTTAGTGCTGTTAGCTCTGCCTTATGACACCGGCACTTTGCATACCGAAGTGCTGGCGCAGGATGCCTTTAAACTGGTACTGCATAAAGACTGGCTGGACCGTGGTTTTCAGCAGGATATCAGCCAGTGGCCAGATGAAAGTATCTTCCTGCTGGAGCGTGAGCACTGTATGACAGGTCATGCGGTAAAAGCTTGTGAGCTGGATGATAACCGCAAAGTAAATCCGTTTTTCGCCACTAGTTTGCATACCTTAAGCCAAATGGTAAATAACAAGCTGGGTGTGACTTTTATGCCCCAGATGGCGATCAACAGTGGTTTATTGCGGGGGACCGAACTGGTCGCGCAAAAACCGAGTTCAGGTCAGGCCTACCGGGATATAGGTATCGCATGGCGTCCTACGTCCAGTAAATTACGCAGTTACCGTCAGATGGCGCAGTTAATCACAGAAGTTTTGCAGCAAAAATGCAGTGATTAAAGATTAATCTAGTGTGGGTAAGGTCAGTTGTGGGTAGTCACGGTAAAACTGTTTCAACTGACCTGTTTTATATAAATCGATAAAACGTCGATCCCAGATTTCTTTAAATGAACGTCCAGCCTCATTATCCGCAAAAGCCAGATAAATAGGATCTTTTAACAGTTCTTTGTATTCCAGAGGTTGCAGCTTCATTGGCGTTTCGCCTTGCAAGTATTGTTGCAACTCACTTTTTTCCGCCAGATAAATATCAATTCTCCTGTTTTTAACCAGTTCCAGTCCTTGTTTTATATCCAGCACTTCGTAACCTTTTTCCTTTAAACCTAAAACCAGATGTAAGTCATAGGCCAGATCCCAGGCTAGTTTATGTTGTTTTAGCTGTTCCAACCTGGGGGGCGCTGTGTGTTCAGGGTGATAAATTGCCACAATTAAATCAAAATCAAAAGGATGAGCAGAGAGCAGTACTGAGTTGTGTTGCTTTATCGATTCATGCGCTGACAGGCCTGGTACCATATGATGCTTACCTTGTTGTACCAGAGCTATGGCTCGGCCGTAATTACTAAAATGCCATACCAGTTGTACTTGTTCTTTTGGGTAAATCAGCCGGAACAAATTGGCGTAAGCACCAGAGCCATCTGCATTGGTAAAACCAGGCCAGACAGGTGTACTGATGTGAAGCTCTGCTGGGTTTTTTTGCTCTGCCATGACGGGTTGCAACACTAAAAAACAAAACAGCAGCAAACTCAGGCGGTAGGTCATCCGTTGTAATCTCTGGACTTTTCCAAAGCTTAGCTGAAATTTCGCTCATTGCTTGTCAAAGGAAAAATAGCTTGTGTTGAAAAAAACATCTTTGTAGACTGCCGCCGCGCTGTAAAAGCGCACCTAGTGTCGGCTTCAATGCCGATTTGATACAGTTTGTCGGTAAAGCGGACTAGACATATGCAAGTAAAAGATTTCTCCTTCGAGCTGCCAGAGCAGCTGATCGCACGTTTCCCTAAGGCTGAACGTTCCAGCAGTCGTTTATTAAAAATGCAGCGCCAGACTGGTGAGTTATCCCATCTGGTGTTCACTGATTTATTGGCTCAACTTAATAGCGGCGATCTATTGGTATTTAACAATACCCGCGTTATACCAGCCCGTTTATTTGGTCAAAAAGAGTCAGGTGGCAAAGTCGAAATTCTGGTGGAGCGGGTACTTGATAGCCAGCGCTTTTTAGCTCATGTGCGCGCCAGTAAAGCGCCTAAACCAGATACTATTATTCTGGTCGATGACAACACAAAGCTGAAAATGCTGCAGCGTCACGATACCTTATTTGAGTTGGAGCTGCTGGGCGAAGAACCTTTGTTGGTGATGCTGGACAGGCTGGGGCATATGCCGCTGCCTCCTTACATAGACAGACCTGACAGTGACGAAGACAAACAACGTTATCAGACGGTGTATAACCAAAAACCTGGTGCTGTAGCTGCACCCACTGCGGGTTTACATTTTGATGAGCCTTTATTGGCTGCATTAAAAGCCAAAGGAGTCGAGTTTGCTTATGTCACTTTGCATGTCGGGGCTGGTACTTTTCAACCAGTGCGGGTAGACAATGTGTTGGACCATCAGATGCATGCTGAATACATCGAAGTGGATCAGGCTGTGGTGGATGCAATTCACGCCTGTAAAGCCCGCGGTAACAGAGTGGTTGCTGTCGGGACTACGTCGGTGCGTTCACTGGAGTCTGCTGCTCAAATCGCATTACAGCAAGGCAAAAACTTACAGCCATACAGCGGTGATACCAAAATTTTTATCTACCCAGGTTACCAGTTCCAGGTGATTGATGGCTTAGTGACTAACTTCCATCTACCTGAATCCACTCTGATTATGCTGGTCAGCGCCTTTAGTCAAAAGGACTATGTGATGCAGGCCTATCAAACCGCTATAGAGCAGCAGTATCGCTTTTATTCATATGGCGATGCGATGCTGATCCTGTAAATTTTCCTCAATCGATCGTAGGGGCGGGTCTTGTACCCGCCCGTCTATTAATAGCGCGATGTCCATCGGCGGGTTGGGGCAAGCCGCAACCCCTACAACCCCTCCGACCTCCAATTGCAATTCAATCTCACGCGGTTTAGCCGCGCCCATTTCGATGTAGCGTCAAGTACAAAGGCTATACCGCTTTAAGGGTGGGGTTTGGCCTTATCTTCTGCTACAATCGGGCGCGAAAAAAGCCGGACTGTTTTTCTGGCTGATACTGAGGTAGAACGTGAAATTTGAATTATTAAAAACCGACGGTAAAGCCCGTCGTGGCCGTCTTGTATTCGAGCGCGGCATTGTTGAAACTCCTGCATTTATGCCAGTGGGCACTTATGGCACAGTCAAAGGTATGACACCTGAAGAACTGGATGCGACAGGTGCACAGATCTGCTTAGGCAATACCTTCCATTTAATGCTGCGTCCAGGTACTGAAATCATCAAAAAACATGGTGATTTGCATGACTTTATGAACTGGCACAAACCTATTTTGACCGACTCTGGTGGTTTTCAGGTGTTCAGTTTAGGTGAACTACGCAAAATTAAAGAAGAAGGTGTGACCTTCCGCTCGCCGCTGAATGGCGAAAAAATCATGTTAACTCCTGAGCGTTCTATGCAGGTGCAACGTGATTTGGGCTCAGACATAGTGATGATTTTTGACGAATGTACGCCGTACCCAGCGACTGAGCAGCAAGCGAAAAAGTCGATGGAAATGTCTTTGCGCTGGGCCAAACGCAGTAAAGATGAGCATGGTGATAACCCGTCTGCGCTGTTCGGTATTATTCAAGGTGGAATGTATCCACAGCTGCGTGATATCTCTTTGCAAGGCCTTGAAGAGATTGGCTTTGATGGGTATGCCATTGGAGGTTTATCTGTTGGTGAGCCGAAAGAGGATATGATTAAAATTCTTAATCACACCACAGGCCAGATGCCGCAGCACAAGCCACGGTATTTAATGGGTGTGGGTAAACCAGAAGACATAGTGGAAGCGGTGCGCCGTGGTATTGATATGTTTGACTGTGTGATGCCAACCCGTAATGCCCGTAATGGTCATTTGTTTGTCAGCACTGGTGTGATTAAGATCCGCAACGCCAAACACAAAGATGATCCATCTACTTTAGATGCAGAATGTGATTGCTACACTTGTAAAAATTATTCTCGGTCATATCTACACCATCTGGACAGATGCAATGAGATTTTGGGCGCTCGCTTGAATACCATGCACAACTTGCATCATTATCAGAAATTAATGCAGGGCTTACGTGCAGCTATAGCTGAACAAAAGCTGGAAGACTTTGTGGCTGAGTTTTACCAGAAACGGGGTATGGAAGTACCTCCGCTGGAAGCTAGCCTTACAGAACAATAAGATTTCATTTTTAAAACTTTTAATTAAAAACTTTAGGGGACATGTTATGAGTTTATTTATTTCTAATGCACACGCTAGCGCACCAGCTGCAGCACCTGCTGGTGGCGGCTGGGATTTACTGATTATGCTGGTGGCCTTTGGTCTGATCTTCTATTTCCTGATCTACCGTCCACAAGCTAAACGCGTAAAAGAGCATAAAAACCTGATGTCGGCATTAGGCAAAGGTGACGAAGTATTAACACAAGGTGGTTTAGTTGGCCGTATCGCCAAAATTGCTGACGATAAAGACTTTGTTGCTATCGCATTAAACGATACCACTGAAGTGACAGTGCAGAAATCTGCTATCGCTGCCGTACTGCCGAAAGGCACGATGAAATCACTGTAAAAGGATTTTAATGTGTTAAACCAGAACTCCATCTGGCGGTACTTATTGGTGATCATCGTGATGGGCGTCAGCATGCTGTACGCCCTACCGAATTTATATCCCAATGATCCGTCCTTACAAATCAGTGCGACCCGTGGTGCTGATGTCACTCAGCAAACTGTGGAACAACTGCAAAAATCTTTTACTGAACAAGGTTTAACACCTAAATCTGCTGTATTGGAAAAAGGCCAGGTGCTGGTTCGTTTTTTAAACACAGAAGATCAGTTGAAGGCTCGTGAAGTTGCCAATGATACTCTGGGCGATAACTTCGTTACTGCGTTAAATTTGGCTCCGGCTACACCAGCCTGGCTGGATGCTATAGGTGCAGCACCAATGAAATTGGGTCTGGACTTACGTGGTGGTGTGCATTTCCTGATGGAAGTGGACATGAAAACCGCGATGGAAAAAAACGTCAACGATTTAGTGCTGCTCTACCGCACAGATTTACGTGAAGCCAAAGTACGTTACCGTGCAGTGACTGCTGATGTGCCGAATTTAAAGGTGAATCTGAGTTTCCGTACCGCCGAAGATTTAGCTGCTGCTAAAACCTTATTAAGTGGTAAAGACCGGGATATGACCTTTACTGAAACTGACGATCTGACGCTGACCGCTGGTTTTAGTGAAATCAAAATAAAAGCCTTACGTGAAGATGCGGTAGCACAAAACATCACGATCATCCGTAACCGCGTCAATGCCATTGGTGTAGCTGAACCTCTAGTGCAACGTCAGGGCGCTGAACGTATTGTGGTTCAGTTACCAGGTGTACAGGATACGGCTCGTGCCAAAGAAATTTTAGGTGCAACAGCCACTCTTGAATTCCGTATGGTGGATGAAGCAGGTGATTTACAAAGTGCGATAGATGGCCGTGTACCTCCTAATGCTCAGTTGTATAACGACCGTCAGGGTCGTCCTGTATTACTGCAAAAACGCGTGATGCTGACAGGTAACCATATTATTGGTGCCAACAGCAGCTTCGACGAATACAGCCGTCCTCAGGTGAATATCGATTTGGATGCGAAAGGCGGTAATACCTTCTCGCAAGCCACTAAAGAAGCTATTGGTAAGTCGATGGCAACCGTATTCATTGAATACAAACCAACAGATAAAAAAGATGCACAGGGCCGCACTATTCTTGAGAAAAAAGAAGAAGTGATTAACGTCGCCACTATTCAGGCGCGTTTAGGTCGCAGCTTCCGTATCACTGGTGTGGACAGTCCTGCTGAAGCACAAAATCTGGCACTGTTATTACGTGCAGGTGCTTTGATTGCTCCTATTCAAATTGTAGAAGAACGCACCATAGGCCCAAGTCTGGGTCAGGAAAACATTGAGCTGGGTACCAACGCTATCATGTGGGGTATGTTGCTGACTGTGATCTTTATGGCAATTTACTACAAAGGCGTAGGTATGGTGGCCAATCTGGCTTTGGCCTGTAACGTGGTATTGCTGATAGGCGTATTGTCTATGGTGCCTGGCGCTACTCTGACTTTACCTGGTATGGCCGGTATCCTGTTGACCATAGGTATGGCGATTGATGCCAACGTGTTGATTAACGAGCGTATTCGTGAAGAATTGGCGAATGGTCGTTCTGTACAGCAAGCCATTCACGAAGGTTATAACAGAGCTTTTGCTACTATTACCGACTCCAACATCACTACTTTCTTAGTGGCGATCATCCTGTTTGGTTTGGGTTCTGGCCCGGTGAAAGGTTTTGCCGTGACTTTAGCCTTAGGTATTATCACTTCTATCTTTACCGCTGTGACCGTATCAAGATTGTTTGTCAATCTGATCTGGGGTGGCCGTAAAGTTGAAAAGTTACCGATATAAGGAATTATGATGAAGTTTCTTGATTTTAAAGAACCGCTCAACTTTATGCGTTTCAAATCGCCGGCCATCATTATTTCTTTGTTGTTGGTGTTGGGCTCGTTATTCAGCATCTTTACTAAAGGTATTAACTTTGGTCTGGATTTTACCGGCGGTATAGTGGTTGAAGCTGGTTTTGAGCAACAGGCCGATTTGCCAAAAATTCGCACTGCTTTAGCAGCCGATGGTTTTCCTGATGCAATAGTGCAATATTTTGGTACTTCAACTGAAGTAATGATCCGCATTGCGCCACGCGATGATGTTGAACAGGCTGTGGTGGGAGAGCAGATTATTGAGTCTATTCAAAAAGTGGAAGAGGGCGAGGTAACCAAGCGTCGCGTTGAAAACGTGAGTGCTTCAGTAGGTGACGAGCTAAAAGAAGACGGTATGTTGGCTTTATTGGCCTCTTTTATCGGCATCATGATGTACGTCGCTTTCCGCTTTGAATGGCGTTATTCAGTAGGTGCTGTGCTTGCGTTAATTCACGATGTGATTGTGACTATGGGGATGTTTTCGATTACGGGAATGGAGTTTGATTTAACTGTGCTGGCAGCCTTGTTAGCGCTGGTGGGTTATTCCATTAACGATACTATTGTAGTATTTGACCGTATCCGGGAGATGTTCCGTAAGCTGCGTGAAGCCTCAGTCGAAGAGACGGTGAACGATGCAATTACCTCCACACTGAGCCGTACTACTATTACCTCTGGCACTACAGCATTGTCATTAGTGGCACTGTTTTATTTAGGTGGTCCGTTGTTACACGGTTTTGCGGCAGCTCTGTTATTTGGTATTGCCATTGGTACTTATTCTTCAATTTACGTAGCAAGCTCTATTGCTGTGTTATTAGGCGCAAGCCGCGAAGATTTGTTACCTGAAGTGATTGAAAAAGAAGGCGAAAATACACCTTCTCTTTAATTCTTTAAATGGTAGCAGCAACTAAAGGCCGGTTTCCGGCCTTTAGTTTTTAGAAGAGAAAAAATTTATTCTGCATAAACTGTTTGCTTGTTATTTACCCATCTATTTGTTCATCTATTTGATATTAATCATTTTATTTACTGAATTTTTTCCTCGATTGCATGGCTAAGCAATTTTTTGTCAAAACTATCCGGCTAAAGATGGCATAAAACTGCATGCTTTATCATTTTGCACCATCTGGTCTGATCAGTTTCATTTTAGCGCTTGGCGCACCTCATAAAACTTGTTATAAAAGACGTGTAGAGCTCCACTGTTGAAGTTTTCGGCAGTCTGTTCCTGACAGGTTTACCCTACAAAAATACCTGACGGAACAATGAAAACAGCAGAGTGAGTTCTGCTAAACAGTAACTTGTTACTGGTACGATCTGAAAATTAGTAGTTCTAAAGGAGGGTGTTGCTCTTTAGAATGAGCCACCTTTTGGGTTGCACCACAACTCATAGCAAATAGAAGAAAATAGCCCACAGGGCATACTTACCTACTCATGGAACCTCTTACCTATGTCAGACTTTCGAGAACAGGCGCTGAAGTATCACGCCGAACCTAAACCAGGCAAAATCAGTATTGAAATCAGTAAACCAGCTGAAACCGTCAGAGATCTCGCGTTGGCTTACAGCCCTGGTGTGGCTGAGCCTGTGCGTGAAATTGCCAATAATATTGATGATGTCTACAAGTACACAGGCAAAGGCAATCTGGTGGCTGTGATCAGCAATGGCACAGCTATTTTAGGTTTAGGTAACTTAGGCCCTATGGCCTCTAAACCAGTGATGGAAGGCAAAGCCTTGTTGTTTAAACGTTTTGCTGGATTGGACTCCATCGACATCGAAGTAACTCACCGCACTACAGAAGAGTTTATCGATACTGTGGCCAATATTGCCGATACCTTTGGTGGTATTAACCTTGAAGATATTAAATCGCCTGAATGTTTTGAAATCGAAAAAGAGCTGATCAGACGCTGCAATATTCCGGTATTCCATGACGATCAGCACGGCACAGCTATTGTTACTGCGGCAGGCTTATTGAATGCGCTGGAAATTCAGGGCAAAGACATCAGTAAAGTCGTTATTGTTTGCTTAGGCGCTGGCGCTGCTGCTATTGCCTGTATGGAGCTGCTGATCAAATGTGGTGCAAAACGCGAACATATTTATATGCTCGACACCAAAGGCGTGATCCACACCCGTCGTAATGACTTAAATAAATACAAAGAGCTGTTTGCGAATAACACCGACAAACGCACGCTGGAAGATGCAATGGATGGCGCTGATGTATTTGTTGGTGTATCTGGACCTGATGCCTTGCCAGCCGAAGCCTTAAAACTGATGGCGGACAAGCCGGTGATTTTTGCCTGCTCGAACCCGGATCCGGAAATTAAACCTGAACTGGCGCATGCCCAGCGTAGCGATTTAATTATGGCGACAGGCCGATCGGATTACCCGAATCAGGTCAACAACGTCTTGTGTTTCCCATTTATTTTCCGCGGTGCTTTGGACGTGCGCGCCAAAGTCATTAATGATGAGATGAAATTGGCAGCTGTACATGCGATTCGCGCTATCGCCAAAGAGCCGGTGTCGCAGGCAGTTTTGACAGCTGCTCAGGTTGAGTCGCTGGAGTTTGGTGCACAGTATATTATTCCAAAGCCAATGGACCCACGTTTATTATCCCGTGTCGCCCGCGCAGTGGCAGAAGCAGCTGTGGCATCAGGAGTGGCGCGTTTGCCAATGCCTGAAAACTATATGCAGTAAATAAAAAGGGGTCAGAACTTTAGTTCTGACCCCTTATCTGAGCTAATCAGCTGATTTGTGGGTCAGAGCCAAGGCTCTGACCCAGTATTACTCTTCGTCTGAATCCGCTTCCTGGATCACAGGAATTGGCTTACCCATACTGGTTAAAATGTTACGCACTTCCACTGGAATTTGATGTGGATTGTCTTTGCGTAAATCTTCATCTGCCGGCAAAGGCTGACCAGTGAACGCATGCAAAAAAGCTTCACATAATAATTCGCTGTTGGTGGCATGACGCAGGTTGTTTACCTGGCGGCGGGTTCTTTCATCTGTTAACACTTTCAATACGTTCAACGGGATAGAGACTGTAATCTTTTTCACCTGTTCGGACTTCTTTCCGTGTTCCGCATAAGGGTGAACATACTCACCATTCCACTTTGCCATAGGGATACCTTGATTGAATTTAGTTATATGGTCTGCTGACCTTTGCTACGTTGCGCACGTAATTGGACGAAATTTTACTTCTTTATACTCCCGAGTACAAACTCTGCGCAAGATTTAATAGTACAGACGTCTAAATGTTTTGACTTCTTATTTTTGCTGAGTATACTTTTAGACGTCTAAACATCTAAATTTGAGGTTTTTTATGAGCAAACAACACTCAGCCACAGTAGCTGCCCGCGCCGGAATAGCGCAGGACTCTGCATATGGTGCTGTTACGCCGCCTTTGTATTTAACCTCAACTTATGAACTCAAAGCCTTTAAGCAGCCTGGCAAATACGATTATTCACGCTCGAATAACCCAACAAGGGATTTGTTAGGCGATGCGTTGGCAGAGTTGGAAGGTGGTGCCAAAGGTTTAATTACCGGCACTGGCATGTCCGCTTGTCTGCTGGCGCTGCAACTGATTGGCCCGGAAGATACCTTAGTGATCCCCCATGATTGTTATGGTGGCAGTTATCGTTTATTCCTGAATTTAGCTAATCGCAAAAAAGCTTTTAAGCTGGTTGTGGTGAACTTCCAGCAAACCGACTGGGCAGAACAAATTAAAGCAGCGCAGCCTAAAATGATTTGGGTCGAAACGCCAAGTAACCCATTGCTGCAAATTACTGATGTCAAAGCCGCTGCAGAGCTGGCAAAAACACTGAATGCGATTTTGGTGGTGGATAACACGTTCTTATCACCAGCTTTGCAAAACCCTATAGCTTTGGGTGCTGACATAGTGGTTCATTCCACGACCAAATTTATTAATGGCCACAGCGATATCATAGGTGGTGCTTTAATTGCTAAAGATGCTGCGGTGGGGGACGAGCTGAAATGGTGGGCGAATTGTTTAGGTGTAACAGGTGGCGCTTTTGATGCGTATCAGACCCTACGTGGCCTGCGCACTTTATTACCCCGTATTAAACAACATCAGCACAATGCAGAGCTGGTGGTGGATTTCCTGCAAAAACAGCCACTGGTGGGTCGTGTCTATTACCCTGGTTTAAAAGATCATCCAGGCCATGCCATTGCCAAAGCACAGCAGCACGGTTTTGGTTCCATGCTGAGTTTTGATCTGGCTGCCGATGAGGCCTATTTAGCGGTATTTTTTGAAGCCTTGCAGTGTTTCACTTTGGCTCAGTCTTTAGGTGGCATTGAAAGCTTAATTTGTCACCCTGGTTCTATGACTCATGCTTCTTTGGATGCAGCCACACAAAAAGCCGCTGGCATAGGCCCGACTTTAATTCGTTTATCTGTGGGTATTGAAGAAGCCCAGGATTTAATAGCCGATCTGGCTCAGGCTTTTGCTGCTGTAGATGCAGCGGTAAAGCAAAACACTAAAACACAAAAGGTTCTGTCAGAGCCTGCAACCGCAGACAAAGCAAAAGACGAACAGCAGCAATTCAGATTAAACCCAGCACTTAGCGTGTTGTGGTAAGTAGTGGTGAGTGATGAGTAGTCCATTAAATCATAAAAACACAGTGCATAAATTTGGCGGCAGCAGCTTAGCCAGTGCTGAGCGTTTTTCTGCGGTCGCCGCTATTGTGGCAAAAGAGCCTGAAGCCTGGGTGGTGGTATCCGCACCTGGCGACACCACTGATGAGTTACTGGCGTTAATCGACAGCCGTGAACAACCAGAGCTTTTTGCTGCACTGTTACAGCAACTGACTGAAAAGCTGGGTTTACTTATTCAGCGCACTTTAAATGAACAAAACGCGGCAGTGCTGATCAGCAAAGTACAAAGCTGGTTCGCTGAAGTGCCGGGCTTTTTAGCCGCGGCTCAGTTTAATGATGTATTGGCCATTGGTGAGCGTTTATCCAGCCAGTTATTAGCAGCTTTACTTAATCAACAAGGTCTGACCGCCACTGCTATTGATGCCCGTGATTTTTTACGTTTAGATGGCAGCGAAGTGCAATACGAAGTGTCTTCTTCATGGCTGGCACCTTTTGAAACCAGTGGCATTAAAGTGGTTACTGGTTATATAGCCCGTGATTTACAAGGCAACAGCATCACCTTAGGCCGCAATGGCAGTGACTATTCAGCCACTATAGTGGGCCGTTTAGTCAAAGCTCAGGCTATTCATATCTGGACTGATGTGGATGCAATTTACAGCGCCGACCCACGTAAAGTGCCTTCAGCCCGGGCTTATCGTCAGGTGCCATGGCAACAGGCTTTAACTTTGGCTCAGTTGGGTAATCCGGTATTACATGCCAAAACTTTAAGTCCTTTATTGGATGCTCCTGCCGATTTAATAGTCCGCAGCAGTTTTGAACCTAATCACCCTGGCTGCAAAGTCAGCCAACAAGCTGCTATCGAAGTGCAGTTTTTAACTGACTTAACACAAGCTGCCTTAGTGACTGTGCCTGCAAGTTGCAAATTAACTGCTGCAGCTGTGGCTTCCGCCTTACAAATTACTGTCTTTGCAGCCCCTAAAGCTGCGGATCAGTGGATAGTGGCCAGTAATCAGGTCGACAGCTTGTTAAGTTATCTGGCAGGTCAGCAAGTATTTGCACGGGTGAATCCTCATGCATTTCATGCTGTGGTCTGGGTGAAACCTGCAGCCCGTCAGCAAAAACAAGTCAATGCAGCAGCAGGGCGTTGGTTAGATCGTCAGCAAGCAGCCTTTAGTTTTGAAGACGAACAACTGGCTTTGTGGTTATTCCAAAGCGCTTTAACCTCTTTGGAACTGACAGAGCTGCACCAGTTATTACTGCCAACTCAAGTTCAGCTGAATATAGTCGTGGCAGGCACAGGCAATGTGGGCGCTGAGTTTTTAGCTTTATTGGCGAAGCAGCAGCAAGCCTTTGCCGGTCAGATCAATTTAAAGCTGGCGGGTTTATTTAATTCCCGTCAGGCGCTTTTTGCCGAAAAAATTGATATTCACAACTGGCAACAGGCGCTGTCTTTAGCTCCTGCTTATACTGAAGCTCAACTGGAGCTGGCACTGCAGCAGTTGCCTGAACCTAAAGTGCTGGTGGATTTAACGCCAAGTCGTGCTTTTTCTGAACGTTATCCGCAGTTTATCAACGCAGGTTTAGACTTAATCAGTGCCAATAAACAAGGTGTGACCTTGCCACTGGCACAGTATCAGCAGATTAAACAAGCGGCTGAACAGCAGCAGGTGCAGTGGCTGAGTAATACCACTGTAGGTGCAGGTTTACCGGTACAGCGTTTATTGCAGGAATTAAAAAGCAGCGGCGATACAGTGCATAGAATCAGCGGTATTTTCTCCGGTACTTTGTCCTGGTTACTGGCGAAATTTGATGGCAGCAAAGCCTTTTCCAACTTTGTATTAGAAGCACAGCAATTAGGTTTAACTGAACCTGATCCACGCGATGATTTATCGGGTAAAGATGTACAACGTAAATTGCTGGTGCTGGCCCGTGAGCTGGATTTAGATTTAGACATTGATCAGATTGAGCTGGAGCCTTTATTACCCGCTTCGTTAAGCGCTGGCAGCATTGATAACTTTTGGGCAGGGCGTGAAGTGCTTGATCAGGAATTAGCTAAGCTACAGCAACAAGCTCAGGCTGCGGGTAAAGTCTTACGTTATGTCGCCGATTTAAAGATAGCAGCAGGCAAAGCCAAAGCGCAGGTGTCTTTAGTGGCTGTAGAGCAGACTGATCCGCTGGCGGCCATTTTGCCTTGTGACAATATTTTTGTCATTGAGTCCGACTGGTATCAACAAAATCCTTTGGTGTTAAAAGGCCCTGGCGCTGGTCGTCAGGTGACGGCTGGTGGTGTTCATGCCGACTTAGCCATTTTAGCCAAACAAAAAATTGCCGCTGCCAAAGCAGCTAAACATAGTCAGGCTCAGGCCGCAGCCTGGGTGAAGTGAGAAATAATATGTCTTTTGTCAGCGCACAGTATTTAGAGTCCATAAACCGCAACCTGCAGGATGTGGCAGGCAAGGTCAACGTCAGCTTTGAGTTTTTCCCACCAAAAACAGAGCAGATGGAAAACACCTTATGGCAATCGATTGAACGTTTAGCGCCTTTGGCACCTTCTTTTGTCTCTGTGACTTATGGTGCCAATTCAGGTGAACGCGACCGTACACACGACATTATTAAGTCGATTAAACAGCGTACCGGCTTAATAGCTGCACCGCATTTAACCTGCGTTGATGCCAGCCCTGCTGAACTTGAGCGTATCGCCAAAGACTACTGGGACAATGGCATTCGTCATATTGTCGCTTTGCGTGGTGATTTACCGCCAGGCAATAAAGAAAAACCAGCTTTGTACGCTGCAGATTTAGTAGAAATTTTACGTTCAGTGGCCGACTTTGATATTTCAGTGGCGGCTTACCCTGAGGTACACCCTGAATCACCAAACGCTCAGTTTGATTTACTGAACTTAAAACGCAAAGTGGATGCCGGCGCTTCCCGTGCTATTACCCAGTTCTTTTTTGAACCGGAAAAATACTTACGCTACCGCGATCGCTGCGCCGCTATTGGTATAGATGTCGAAATAGTACCGGGCATTTTGCCTGTGACTAATTTCCAGCAACTGACCAAATTCGCCACTATGACGAACGTGGCTATACCAGGTTGGATGAATAAAGCCTATGAGGGCCTGGATCAGGACGCAACGACCCGTAATCTGGTCGCCGCTAATATAGCCATGGATATGGTCAAAGTTTTAAGCCGTGAAGGGGTGAATCATTTCCACTTCTACACCTTAAATCGCTGCGAATTAAGTTATGCCATCTGCCATTTGTTAGGCGTACGGCCGCAGAGCGCCATTGCCTGACATCATTGATAGCATGAACGACAGATGCTTCCTTAGTCTGAAGTTCAGCCCAAAGCAACAACGGCTGCTACATGCTTATCAGCAGCCGGTTTCTTGTCAGAACGCCAAATGGCACCCAGCCAATAATCTGCATCTGACATTGGTGTTCTTAGGTCAGCAAGCTTTCACTGTGCAACAGCAGTTATGGTCACAAAGCCTGGAGTTGCTTCACGAGCTACCGCCTTTCGAACTCTGTTTTGACCAGTTGGATCAGTTCAGCCACGCCAAAGTGTTGTATCTGGGGATCTCACAACCTCCTGCAGCTCTGATGGCCTTACAACAACAGCTGCAACAGCTGGCTTTGCCTTTTCTAAATGCGCCTGTGCCGGAAATTTTTGTGCCTCATGTCACCCTTGCACGTAAGTTTCAGTCTGTAGATGCTTTTCCTTTATCTGTTGAGCCTTTGAGTCTGCTTTGTACAGAAGTTGCTTTGTATCATTCCATCAGCTCAGAGCAGGGCGTTAGCTATCAGAGTGTCGAAACTTATACTTTAGTCCCAAAGGGCTAAACCTTTATGCTAGATCAACACCTTAGCAGCTAGACTTAGTTACACTCAGCTTGTGTTTTGCCACTGGACGGATTCAGATGTCGCACCGCTCTTATTTATTTTCTTTGCGTATTGGTCATGCGCTACGGGAATGTCTGGCTGAAGGTTATAGCTTTAGCGCTTTTAAGCTGGATCTGCTGGCTGGTATCACTGTCGGTATTATCGCCATTCCTCTGGCGATGGCGCTGGCGATAGCCAGTGGTGTACCGCCGCAATACGGTTTGTATACAGCTGTGATCGCAGGTTTTCTGATCGCCCTGACCGGTGGCTCCCGTTACAGCATTAGCGGGCCTACCGCTGCTTTTGTGGTGATATTGTACCCTGTGGCCCAAAGTTATGGTCTGGCCGGATTGCTGCTGGCGACCATTTTGTCTGGTGTAATGTTGATTGTGATGGCTGCTATGCGTTTTGGCCGCTTTATCGAATATATTCCCGAAGCTGTCACTTTAGGTTTTACCAGCGGTATTGCTGTGGTGATTGCCACTTTGCAAATTAAAGATGTGTTTGGTTTGCCGATAGACAAAATGTCAGAGCATTATCTGGAAAAATTACAGCAACTCTCTTTCGCTTTACCCGATCTGCACTGGCCATCCTTGCTGGTGGCAGTTGTCACTTTAGCTGTGATGTGGCTCTGGCCAAAACTCAAACTGCCTTTACCACCGCATTTACCCGCTATTGTTGTAGCTACAACTTTGGCTTTAGCGCTGGCTCATTTCGGATTGGAGCTGGATACCATAGGCAGTCGATTTAGTTATCTATTGCCTGATGGCTCGCAAGGGCAGGGCATACCTGCTGTATTACCCGAATTCACCTGGCCCTGGTTGCAAGCTGGCCCGGACGGGCAAGCCTTAGAGTTCAGCACTCAAATGGTGAAAGACTTACTGGCAGCAGCTTTTGCAATGGCAATGTTAGGCGCTATAGAGTCTTTGCTTTGCGCTGTAGTGCTGGATGGTATGACAGGGCGCAGGCACAGTGCGAACAGCGAATTATTGGGTCAAGGCATAGGCAATATAGTGGCGCCATTTTTAGGCGGTTTTACTGCAACAGCGGCTTTAGCCCGCTCTGCTGCCAATGTGCGGGCTGGTGCTCAGTCACCTGTAGCCGCCATGATCCATGCGCTGGTGGTATTATTGGCCCTGCTGGTGCTGGCGCCTGTGTTGGCCTATTTGCCTATGGCGGCTATGGCCGCTTTGCTGTTGGTTGTGGCCTGGAATATGAGTGAAGCGCCTAAAGCTGTGCATCTGCTAAAAACAGCGCCCCGTAACGACATCATTATTTTCCTGATTTGTTTTGGCTGTACAGTGCTGTTTGATATGGTCATTGCCATCAGCTGTGGCATGGTCATAGCGGCTTTTTTCTTTGTGAAGCAAGTGGCCGATATGACCCGCGTAGCGGATATCAGTCATAACAGAAAATACCTGACAGAGCCTTTGCCTGAAGGCTGGAAAGCATTTCGGGTCAGTGGTCCTTTGTTTTTTGCTGCAGCAGACCGGGTTTTTGGTGAGCTATCGGTCAAACTTAAACAGCAGCAAGGCGCTATTTTAGTGATGGATGCCGTGACTTTGATGGATGCGGGTGGACTCTCAGCTTTTACCAAACTGGTCAGTCTGGCTGAAAAGCAGGGCACGCATTTATTGGTGACAGACTTAACCTTTCAACCGCTAAAAACTCTGGCGAAAGCCAAGGTGCAACCTTTGCCTGGTATTTTGAGTTTTTATTCAACCTTAGCTGATGCGCTAAACAGCCTGCCGGGTCAGAACATTGATCCTCAGGACGAAGCTGTGGGTCTTTGATTTAAGTCAGTTCGACTTCTGCCTTGGGCCATTTTGGTCTAAGCTGTGGTCTTTCTGCAGTGGATCTGGTGCTTGTTTGGATTTATGAATTAAATAAAATAAAAATTCACTAATTCAGCATAATAATTCTTGAAACTGCATGGCGAAGCCACTACACTGGCCACACTTTTTTGGCGTGGCCTTAATTTATTATTTTTGTTTTCGGAGACTCAGCGACCTATGTCCACTCAATCCACTTCCCCTACCACCAAACTGCGCAGCGCTGTCTTAGGTGCTGCCGGCTATAGCGGCGCCGAACTGGCCGTTATGTTGGCACGGAACCCGTATTTTGAGTTGAGTTACGCTTTTGCTTCCGCAGGCCGCGCTGCTGAACCTTTTTCGAATTTATATCCACGTTATCAGAGTGTTGTGGATATCCAGGTTCAGCCTTGGACAGATGATTTAGTGGAAGACTTAGCAGGCAAGCTGGATGTAGCTTTTTTAGCTTTACCACATGAAGTCAGTGAAGCTGTTACACCTTTGTTATTGGCTAAAGGCATAGCCGTGTTTGATTTATCCGGTGCTTTCCGTTTAAAAGATCCGGCTTTGTATCCTAAATATTATGGCTATGAGCATCAGCATCCAGAACTGCTGGATCAAGCTGTGTATTCACTGATGGAGTGGCTGGATAAGCCGTTGCCACAGCTGGTGTCTGTGCCTGGTTGTTACCCAACGGCCTGTTCGCTGGCCTTATTGCCTTTATTAAAAGCAGGTTTAGTGGCCGATGGCTGTATTCCTGTGATCAACGCCACCAGCGGTGTGTCAGGTGCTGGCCGTAAAGCGGCATTAAGCACGTCATTTTGCGAAGTGGGCCTGAATGCCTATGGCTTTTTTAAACACAGACACAGACCTGAAATCGAGCAGAATTTAGGCCGCAAAGTGGTGTTTACACCGCATTTAGGCAACTTTAAACGTGGCATTCTGGCCACCAGCGTGGTGACCTTAAAATCTGGTGTCACTGCAGAGCAAGTGGCTGCAGCTTTCCAGCAGGCTTATGCAACTAAGCCATTAGTGCGTTTAGTCAAACATTCGCCTAATGTGGCTGATGTGGCAGGCACGCCATTTTGTGATATCCACTGGCAACAGGATGGTGAGCAACTGGTGATTGTCTCTTGTATTGATAACTTGCTCAAAGGTGCTGCCGCTCAGGCGATGCAGGCGGCCAATATTAAATTTGGTGCTCCTGAAACCGCAGGTTTATTTGCAGGAGCAGCAGAATGAGCCAGACACCTTTAGTACTTAAAATGGGTGGCCGTTTATTACAGGATCAGGCCGCTTTAGATGCCTTATTAAAAGTCTGTGCTCAGTTGAAAACTCAGTATCCGATCGTGTTGGTGCATGGTGGTGGCGATCAGGTGGATCAGTGGCTGGCAAAATTTGGTTTTACCACTGAAAAAATTGATGGCCAGCGGGTATCACCAGCAGAACAAATGCCTGTGATCACCGGTGCTTTAGATGGCGCGGTCAACGCTGATATGGTGGCCCGTGCCACATTACAGGGCTTAAATCCAGTGGGTTTAAGTCTGGCAGCAGGTGGTAGTTTAGCTTTTGATATTAATCATAAATTGGGCGCTGTTGGTATTGCCAAACCTAATAATCCACTACTGCTGAATACCTTATTGGCCCAGGGTTTTACGCCTGTATTCAGCTCTATTGGGTTAAGTGCCGATGGTCAGTTACTCAATGTGAATGCCGATATCGCAGCCGCTGCTATTTGTCAGCTGGTGCAGGGCCAACTGGTCTTGCTGACCGATGTGCCTGGCATTCTTGATGCCAATATGCAGCTGATCCCAACCTTAACTGCAGCAGAAGCCCAGCAACTGGTCACAGATGGCGTGATTAAAGGTGGCATGAAAGTAAAACTGGATGCAGCGCTGGAAACAGCCCAAGCACTGAAACGTAATATTACAGTGGCAGGATGGCAGCATCCGGACGATTTATTAAAGTTGATGCAACAAGAAGCAGTAGGTACTTGCATCGTGTATTGATCCCGAAACAAAACACACCATAAGGGTGTGTTGCAACGATAAGGATGCCGCCTAGCGGACATGCAGTGTGTTTTTATGAGTAAATTAACCCAGCTTTTATGTTTAGCTGAATTAGATCAGAAGCAATTATCCGACCTGCTGGAGCTTGCGCTTCAGATCAAACAAAAACCAGAGCAGTACAGCTCTGCGCTCAAAGGCAAAAGCATTGCCTTGTTGTTTGAAAAACCTTCTTTGCGAACCCGCGTCAGCTTTGATGTAGGGATCAATAAATTGGGTGGTCACAGTGTGTATCTGGATCAGCAAAACGGAGCTATGGGCGTACGCGAATCAGTGGAAGATTTTGGCAGTAACCTGGCCTGTTGGTGTGACGCCATAGTGGCGCGGGTCTATTCTCAGAAAACATTAGTGCAGCTGTCGCAAAGCAGCAAAAAACCAGTGATTAATGCACTGAGTGATTTGTACCATCCTTGTCAGGCTCTGGCAGATTTGCTGACATTAAAAGAGCATTATGGCGATTTAAGCAAGGTGCATCTGGCTTTTGTCGGCGACGGTAACAATGTTTGCCACTCGCTGATGTTAGGCGCTGCCATTATGGGTATGACGCTGACTGTGGTCACACCACAAGGCTTTGGTCCTGATGCTCATGTATTGTTAAAAGCTCAGGCGATAGCAGAAAAAAGCGGCGCTAAACTGACTTTAAGTCAGCATGTGTCAGCTGCTGCTGGTGCGGATGCTATTTACACCGACACCTGGTTGTCGATGGGCGCGAAGGCCGACCCTAAACTGGTCGAGAACCTGTTTGCGCCTTACCAGATCAATACTGCAGTGATGCAGCGTTTAGCCATCAAACATTTTATGCACTGCCTGCCTGCACACCGTGGGCATGAAGTGACCAGCGAAGTGCTGGACAGCGATAATTCGTTAGTGTTGCAACAGGCAGAAAACCGTATGCACGCTCAGAATGCAGTATTAGTCAGTTTATTTAGTTGAGGTTGGACATGAGTATCAAAAAAGTAGTGTTAGCTTATTCAGGTGGTTTAGACACATCAGCCATTGTGCCTTGGTTAAAAGATAACTATGACTGTGAAGTGATAGCTTTTGTTGCCAACGTAGGTCAGGGCGATGAAGAACTGGCTGGGGTGGAAGAAAAAGCCATTAAGTCAGGTGCCAGCTCGTGCTACGTGGTTGACCTGCGCGAAGAGCTCGTCAAAGAAGTGATTTACCCCACCTTAAAAACAGGTGCAGTGTATGAGGGCCAGTATTTGCTGGGTACTTCTATGGCACGCCCTGTGATTGCCCGTGCTCAGGTTGAGCTGGCGCTGAAATTAGGTGCTGATGCTTTATGCCACGGCTGTACTGGTAAAGGTAATGATCAGGTGCGTTTTGAAGGTGCTTTTGCCGCCTTAGCACCGCAGTTAAAAGTGATAGCGCCATGGCGTGAATGGCAATTTAACTCACGTCAGTCACTGTTAAATTATCTGGCTGAGAAAAATGTGCCAACCACAGCTTCAGCTACCAAAATCTATAGCCGTGATGCCAACTTATGGCATATCTCGCACGAAGGTGGTGAGATTGAAAACCCGTGGAATGAGCCATCAGACCAAATCTGGATGTGGACTAAATCTCCGGAGCAGGCGCCGGATAAAGCTGAACATATTCAGTTAAGTTTTGAAAAAGGTGAACTGACCAAGTTAAACGGTGAAGCTGTTGCTCCTGTCAAAGCCATTGAAGTGCTGAACGCTATTGGTTCGGAGCATGGCGTAGGCCGTATCGACATTGTTGAAAACCGTTTAGTGGGTATGAAATCCCGTGGCTGTTACGAAACTCCTGGCGGCACTATTTTAGTGGCAGCCTTACGTGCACTGGAATCTTTGGTGTATGACCGCACTTCACTGAAATACCGTGAAGAAGTGGGCTTAGAGTTTGCTCAGCTGGTCTATGATGGTCGTTGGTTTACGCCGTTAAAAGATGCCTTGTTAGCTGCTGCCACTTCTTTGGCTGATCAACTGACAGGTGACATAGTGGTCAAACTGTACAAAGGCAACGTGACTGTAACGCAACGCCGTTCACCAAACAGCCTGTACTCTGAAGCCTTCGCTACTTTTGAAGGCGATGAAGTGTACAACCAAAAAGATGCTGCAGGTTTTATCCGCCTGTATAGCTTAGCCAGCCGTATTCGTGCCTTGCATAGCAAAGGTTAATGGTTCTGAGCATCAAGACGGCTCAACTGTGAGCCGTTTCTCTTTTCAAGTTTTGGGGTATTTATCATGGCGATGTGGGGTGGTCGGTTTACCGAAGCCAGTCTGGCCGAGTTCAGTGAATTTAATGACTCATTAAGTTTTGATTATCTGCTGGCGCAACAGGATATTCAGGCCTCCCGAGCCTGGACCATAGGCTTGCTTGAAGCCGGCATTATTACCGCAGCCGAAGCAGAGCAACTGGATCATGCTTTGGCTGATTTAGCTTTAGCTTTGGAATCTAATCCTAAGCTGCCGTTGCAGACGCAGGAAGAAGATATTCACAGCTGGGTGGAAGCTCAGTTGCAGCAAAAAATTGGTGCTGTGGCGAAAAAGCTGCACACGGGCCGCAGCCGTAACGACTTAGTGGCAACCGACTTACGCTTGTGGACCAAACTGAATGCCAGCCAGGTTCGCAGCACGTTAATCACCGCTATTGGTGCATTGATTACTTTTGCTGATGCGCATTTTGGTGCTGTAATGCCGGGTTTTACCCACCTGCAACGGGCTCAGCCTGTGCTGGTTAGTCACTGGGCTTTGGCTTACATCGAAATGTTTAAACGGGATTTAAGCCGCATTGACGATGCTTTAGCGCGGATGGACGTCTGTCCTTTAGGCTGTGGTGCTTTAGCGGGCACTGGTATTCAAATCGACCGCACCGCTTTAGCCCAGCGTTTAGGTTTTAAATCAGCCGCACTCAACAGCTTAGATGCAGTGTCTGATCGGGATTATGTGGTTGAGCTGTCAGCCACAGCCTCTTTGTGTATGACACATTTATCGCGTTTGTCTGAAGATGTGATTTTCTTCTGCTCAGGCGAAGCGGCTTTCTTTAAGCTGGGTGATGCCATCAGCAGTGGCTCATCCTTGATGCCACAAAAGAAAAACCCTGATGTGTTTGAGTTATTACGTGGCAAAACCGGTCGGGTGCTGGGTCATTTAGTGGCTATTTTGCATGTACTCAAAGGTTTGCCTCTGGCGTACAACAAAGATATGCAGGAAGACAAACAAGGCTTTTTCGATTTGATGGCAAGCTGGCAACAATGCTTGCTGGTGCTGGCGACCGTACTGCCGCATTTATCGGTTAATGTAGAGCGTTGCCGTTTAGCTGCAGAGCTGGGCTACAGCAATGCCACTGATTTAGCCGATTATCTGGTAGGGAAAGGCATCGCCTTCCGCGACGCTCATGAATTATCCGGTGAGTTGGTGCTGGTGGCTTCGAAACAGCAAAAACCACTGGAAGCTTTAGCTTTAGCTGAAATGCAGCAGGTATCGCCTTTAATCAGCGATGATGTTTTTGCAGCCCTGACCATTGAAGCAGGTCTGGCCAAACGCGCTTCTTTAGCAGGTACCAGTCCTGAGCGGGTCAAAGAAGCTCTGGACGCAACCAAAGTTTGGTTTGAAGCACTCTGAATTAATCTGTTCCAACGAAAAAAGCCGGATTTTTGATCCGGCTTTTTGCTTTTTACCTCAGCCAAAAGTTAAGCGGCTAACGCCTGCTTGGCCTGAAAATCCAGTTCAGCTTTCAGCTCAACCGGTAATTGAAGCTGACGTGCCAGTTCCTGCAGATAAGCCCCTTCCATATAGTTTTGCTCGTTGATCACCAACAGGCTCGCCAGATACATCTCAGCGGCCATTTCCTGTGTTGTGGCTGCGCTTGCGATATCGGCAGGATCTAAAGCTTTGGCCAGTTCCTGATCAAACCAGCGCTGCAGACTTAAGTCCGAGGTCAGTTTGGCGATTTCGCTGTCGATCAATTCGCGTTCCTGTTGATCAATATGACCATCAGCTTTGGCAGCACCAATCAGCGCTTTTAAAATAGCGTTACTGTGCAGCTCTGCCTCTGGAGCCGGTAAGCGATCCACAGTCTGTGGTTCGTGTTGATCAACTTTGCCTTTGTTTTGCTGTTGCCAGTTGCCATAGGCTTTATAAGCCAGCACACCCAAAGCAGCCAGACCACCATAAGTGATGACTTTACCACCGATACTACGGCCTTTTTTTGAACCAAGTAGCATAGCTAAAGCGCCGCCGGACAAGGCCCCGCCACCAAAACCTGACAGTAAACTACTGACAGAGGATAAATCCGCAGTTTTAGCTCCCGGTGTGCCCGATGTTTTTTTCTGTATCACATCAGAGCCAGCTTTTAACAACTGCTCTAACAAACCTTTTGTATTCATCATCTTTTATCATCCTGAATTGTATTAATAGGTCTGACCGCTGTTTTCTTAAAAAATTCATTGGCTTGTGTAAGTGAATGTATCTGGACGGGCAGCAGGCTGGTTAAAAACAGCTGTTTTTGACATGGATTTTTTGTTTGAAAAATATGCACCAAATAGGGTTGAGCAGGCTGCACTAAGAAGATCAAAGTGTAAATTAATGAGCAGCAGTGGTGCATTTATATTCATTTCGGTGACAGGGTGTTTATCTTATTGTTTTATTGTAGTGCAGTACTTTAATTCTGATATTTACCTGCTAAAAGTCAGTGTAAACATCATGTTATATAAAATACTAATTTTCATCTGATGGTTAATTTTTATTCAATTGACGTGAGTGGAACTAAGTAGGACTGTATTTATATGTTGATTAAGTGAATGGAAAATCAGCAGGCGGCGTCGCAGTTTTTGTCGCGTAGTGCAGGAACATCAGTTTACCTCTCACCCTGGATAAAAACTATGAAAATAAAAAAAAGTGCGTTATGTCTGCAGATAGGTGCCGCATTACAAGGTGCTGTTTTACTGGGCTATAGTAGTTTTGCTCTAGCGGCCGAAGAGGACGATGCAGCCAAAGAGAAAGAAAATGTAGAGAAAATTGCAGTGGTCGGCTCCCGCGCCGCACCACGTTCTGTAGGGGAGTCTCCTGTGCCTATTGATATCATAGGGGCAGAGGAGTTCGCCAATCAGGGCAACCCGGATATGCTCAATATGCTGAGTACTCTTGTACCCAGTTTTAATATCAATGCCCAGGCAATCAGTGATGCTGCCACCTTAATCCGCCCAGCCAATTTGCGTGGCCTGGGTCCGGATCAAACCCTGGTTCTGGTGAATGGCAAAAGACGGCACAGAGCCTCTGTTATTGCCTTTGCTGGTGGTGGTATTTCTGACGGCGCTCAGGGCCCTGATATCTCTGTGATCCCTGCGGTGGCGATACGACAAGTCGAAGTGTTGCGCGATGGTGCTGCCGCTCAGTATGGCTCTGATGCGATAGCAGGTGTATTGAACTTCCAGCTAAAAAATGACAGTGAAGGTGGAGTGTTGGAAGCCAAGTGGGGCCAGCATTATGAAGGCGACGGCGCCAGCGAAACTCTGGCCGGTAACATCGGCTTACCTTTAACAGATTCAGGTTCTGCCAACTTCAGCTTTGAATACAAAAACGCCGATCCTACCGATCGCAGTGTGCAGCGCTCTGATGCCGCCGCTTTGATTGAAGCCGGCAATACCGACGTGAAAAATCCAGCTCAGGTCTGGGGTTCACCGGAAATCAAAGATGACTATAAGCTGTTTGCTAACCTGGAACTGGATTTAAAAAACGGTAAAGAAGCTTATGCCTTTGGTAACCATGCCTCGCGTGATGTAGAAGGCGGTTTTTATTACCGTAATCCCAATACCCGGGGTGGTGTTTATGCCGGTCCTGAAGTCACTGTGGATGGAGTCGATTACAATTCTGTGTTGGTCGGAGACATGACACCGGATGATGGCAACAGTTGTGCTCCACTGCGTCTGGATGCTAACGGCATTCCAATTGCTTCTGATCTGGCCGCTATTACTGCAGATCCAAATTGCTGGTCTTTTGTTGAAATGTTCCCAGGCGGTTTTACACCTACATTTGGTGGCACAGTGACCGACAGCGCCATTGCTGGTGGTGTAAAAGGCGAACTGGTTGATGAAGTGTTTTTTGACTTGAGTGCGTCTTACGGCCGTAACGAAGCTGAGTTTAAAATTAATAACACAGTGAACGCCTCCTTAGGCGCCAATTCGCCGACCAGTTTTAGTCCTGGCACTTATGTACAAAGTGAACTTGGATTAAATATGGATTTGTTCCGCGAATTTGAAGTGGGCCTCTATGATGCGGTGGTTTTGGCCGGTGGCATGGAATGGCGTGAAGACACCTTTGAAGTCAAAGCCGGTGATGTTGCCTCTTATTCTGTGGGTGTGTTAGCTGATCAAGGCTTTGGTATTGGCTCTAATGGTTTTCCAGGTTTTAAACCTGAAACTGCTGGGGTGTTCAGTCGTCATAATTTATCTTTTTATACCGATGTGTCCAGCTGGGTGTCTGAAAGCCTGATGCTCAACGCTGCTGTGCGTTATGAAGACTACTCCGACTTTGGTAATACCACCAACTGGAAGGTGTCTGGTTTATTTAAAATGACCGACAGTCTGTCAGTTCGTGCAGCTGCTGGTACAGGCTTCCGTGCTCCTACTATAGGTCAAAGTAAAGTGGTGAACGTCAGTACACTTTTTGGTCCAAACGGTTTGGTGGATCAGGCTACTTTGCCGCCTGATAACCCTATTTCCATCCAAAAAGGCGGTAAACCTTTAACACCGGAAGAATCGGAAAACGTCTCCTTTGGCCTGGTGGGTGAGTTTGGCTCTACCCATGTTTCGTTAGACATGTACCGTATTGATGTGGAAGACAGATTAAGCCAAACCTCTGCGCTGGAACTGACAGCAGAGGATGTGGCTGCGCTGCTGGCGATGGGCATTAACGATGCCACCAGTTATTCCACTATTACCTTTTTCACCAACGACTTTGATACTGAAACCACAGGCGCAGACTTAGTGATCAGCCAGGATCTGGATTTGGGATCTGGTGCGTCCAAATTAAGTTTTGTAATGAACTGGAACAAAACCGAAGTCACTGTTGATCCCCTGACCACCAATATTGATGATGTCAAAATCCGCACTCTGGAAGAGAACTTACCTAAAACCCGTGGCAGCGTCAGCTTTAATCACTCGGAGGACAACTGGCGTGCGTTGGCCAGGGTGAACTACTTTGGTTCTTTCTGGGAAGTGGACGATACTTACGATGCCACTCAGGGCATGTCAGAAGGTTCAGCATTTCTGGTTGATCTTGAATTGGGTTACATGCTCAGCAACAACATAGAACTGATAGTGGGTGCACAAAATGCCTTTGATGAATATCCGGGATTGAATCCTTATGGTGATTCTGTAGGGGCTAAATACCCTGTCACTTCGCCTTATGGTTTTAATGGCGGTTATTACTACTTCCGGGGCGTTTACACCTTCTGATTTAGCAGTAGGACAGAGCTCAGGCTGCATCAGGGATACCGCAACCTGAGTTCTGTTTTCTTTCATGTTGACCCGTCTGCTTTTGCAGGATGTTGAGGTAACAAAGCCTATGACAAATCCAGAACAAAAACATATAAGTAATAAAGGCTTAAGCCGAAGAGAAGCCTTGCTGTGGATAGGAAAAGTGGGTGGTTCAGCCGCCATGCTACAGGCAGCAGGTTTATTTGGCTTACTTTCGACAGCACCAGTTGCGGCTCAACCTGAACTGGTGAAACTAAAACCTCTGACCACGGGGCGTAAAACTGTTCTGATACTCGGAGCTGGCATCAGCGGCCTGGTCGCTGCTTATGAACTGGGCAAAGCAGGATATCAGTGCAAAATCCTTGAAGCCTCGCACAGAGCGGGTGGCCGAAACTTCACCATTCGTCATGGCGATTTTATCGATGAGCTAGGAACCCCGCAATTTTGTAACTTTGATAAAGACCCCGATCTGTATTTTAATGCAGGCCCGGCCCGTATTCCTGCCCATCACACTGCCATTTTGCATTACTGTCGCGAGTTTGCAGTAGAAATGCAGATGTTTTGTAACTACAACAAAAACTGCTACACCCAGGATGACAATGCTTTTGCAGGAAAACCCGTACGTATCCGTGAATACGAAGCGGATATCCGGGGTTTTTTCAGTGAACTGATGGCGAAATCTATTCAGTCACAAGCCAAACTGGATGCCCCTTTTGATGACATAGACCGACAAAAACTGATCGATTTTTGCCGTGCTTACGGCGATTTATCCAGTGATTTTACTTATGAAGGCAGCGAAAGAGCTGGTTATCAGTCTGGCGGTATTTTATCGCCTGGTGTGCTGAAAAAACCAAAAGCTTTTGCTGATTTACTGCAAAGTAATTTCTGGGCTGGTGCTATGCATTTTGGCGAAATATCGGATCAGTCCGCTGCATTGATGACGCCTGTTGGTGGCATGGACAAAATTGTTGATGCTTTTTTGAGTCGTCTAGCTGGTAAGGTGCAGTTAAAAGCTCAGGTACAGAAAGTGCAACTGTTGCCACAAGGGGTGGAGGTCAGTTACTGGCTGGATGGTCAGTTGCAGACAGAGCAGGCCGATTATTGCCTGAACTGCATTCCCGCCCAGTTAATGGCGGGCATAGAAAATAATTTCCCAGCCGATTATGTTGGCGTGATGCGTCAGCTTCAGCGTGGAAAGTTATCGAAAATAGCCCTGCAGGCCAAAGAGCGTTTTTGGGAGAAAGAGCAGATTTACTCCGGCATCAGCTGGACCAATCAGGACATCACTCAAATCTGGTATCCGTCACATGGCATGTTTAAAACCAAAGGCATTTTACTGGGGGCTTATAGCTGGGACCCTGCCATCTCGGATCGTTTTTCTGCGATGACCCATCAGGAACGTATAGCCGCTGCTATCAGTCAGGGCTCGAAACTGCATCCGGATTATGGCAAATACATAGAGCAGGGCAACAGCATTTGCTGGCAACGCATGAATCATATGTTGGGTTGTGGTGCTGTCTGGTCGGAAGATTTGCTGAAAACCAGTTTTGCCACCTTACAAGCTCCTGTGGGAAGGCATTATATGGTTGGTGATCAGGTCAGTTATCACCCCGGCTGGCAGGAAGGGGCTGTGCGCTCTGCCTGGTATGCGATGGAAAGTCTTCAGCAGCAAGAGCAACAAAAACAGCAGCAGGTGGCGGTATGAAGGACTGGATTTTAGGCTGTCTGTTGATTTGTGCTTCTGTTCAGGCTGAGACTTTTCATCAGGATGCGCAGTATTGCCTGGTCTGTCATGGCAGCAATGCACAAGGCAATGAAGCCATCAGTGCACCTAATCTGGCTATTTTACCTGACTGGTATTTATCCGCTCAGTTACAGGCTTTTCAATCCGGCTGGCGGGGTCATCAGACTACAGATGCTTACAGTAAAGAAATGATGGCAGTGGCTAAAAGTATGAGTACGGAGGACGTAAAACGTGCTATTGGTTTTATCACGGGCTTTCAGGCCAGCAAAGCGGTTGAAACTGTAGCTGGAGATGTCAGTCATGGTAAGCAGCTGTTTCAGACTTGCGCCGCTTGCCATGGTGCTGAAGCGCAAGGGAATCAGCCTATGGGCGCTCCACCTCTGGCTGGTCAATACAGCTGGTATTTATTACGTCAGTTACAAGCCTACCGCAGCGGACAGCGAGGGGCTGACGAAAACGATAGCCGTGGTGCTGTGATGAAACAAATAGCAGCGACGCTGCAACAGGAGCAGGATCTGACTGATCTTGTGGCTTATATCAATACGCTGAGCCTGCCAAACACCGACATACAAACAACAAAAATTCAAACCACGGATAGTAAAAAATAAGAGGAAACTACCGAATGAAAAGCCTGACCAAATTAGCATTGTTATCACTTTGTGTTGCAAGTGGCAGCCTGATGGCTGAAGTAAAACGTTATCCTTTGCCTGACAACAGTACCTTTCCTATTGCCAATGCGGTGGAAGTGAACAAGCTGGTGTTTGAAAGTGGCAAAGTGCCAGCCCCTAAAGATCCAAAGGCAGCCAAGGGCACTGTGGAGTTTTGGGGCAATACAGAAGAGCAAACTTTAAGTGTGCTGAGCCAGATTGAAAGCTCATTAAAGCAAAAAGGTTTGGGTATGGGCGATGTGATTAAAATGACAGTTTTTCTGGTAGGCGATCCGGCTTTGGGTGGAAAAATGGATTTTGCCGGTTTTATGAAAGGCTACACTCAGTATTTTGGCACTAAAGAGCAACCTGCTTTACCAGCCCGCTCTGCGGTGCAAATCGCAGGTTTAGTGGCTGACGGCATGTTGGTTGAGATAGAAGTGATCGCCGCCAGACCTTAATCCCTATGGGTATGCAGTATTTATTGGTGACAAAAAAGGCCGCAAAAGCGGCCTTGTTTTTTAGTTGGTATTAGCCGTCAGAACAACTCGATTTCTTCCTGCTGTTGCTGATTATTTTGTGTAGGCAGCTGCTGTACTGACGAATTGGTATAAGTTTTAGGTTCTGTGCCCTGAATAAAAAACTCAAAACCACTGCTGTTATCTGTCGCCTGAGTCAGCAAACCAGTTTTCAAATCGATGCGCACTGAGGTAATACCTACAGGCGGTTGCACAAAAACCTGGGGTTTATCTTTTAAGGCAAAACCTACAAATTCCTGCCAGGCCGGTAATGCGGTTTTCGCACCTGACTCACCGCCAGCGATCTGATCTTTACCCAGATTATTATTCCAGGCTGTTTTGCCTAAGCGGCTTTCAGCGTCATCAAAACCTACCCAGGATGTCACCACTAAATCAGGTGAGAAACCGGAGAACCAGGCATCTTTCACATCATTGGTAGTACCGGTTTTACCTGATAAATCCTGACGTTTTAACTCTTTTAACTTATAGGCTGTGCCGTTCCAGCCAGTGCCGGCTTTCCAGTCACCGCCACCCCAAATCGAGCTTTTTAACGCGTCAGCAATTAAAAAGGAATTTTGCGCGGATAAAACCCGTGGAGCATAAGCCGGAGCTGCAGCAACAACAGGTTGTTTAGTGGCGGCGGTTTGCCCGGCAAAGGTAGCTTCGAGCTGAGCTTCAGGATCTGCAGTTTCAGCCAAAGCTGCAGCTTCTTTTGCCGCTTGTTCCGCAGCCGCTTTGGCTGCTAAGTCTTGTTGTTCACAGTCGTAACAGACAGGCACAGGCACATGTTCGAAGATCAGGTTGTTTTGATCATCCAGAATTTTGGTAATGACATAAGGCTTCACTAAATAGCCGCCGTTGGCGAATACCGCATAACCTGTCGCCAGTTCAAGCGGAGTTAAAGACGCAGAACCTAAAGCCAGAGTTTCACTGTGAGGTAAGTCTTTTTCTCTGAAACCAAACTTCGTCAGATGCTGGCGGGTTTTTTCTATACCCACAGCGCGCAATAAGCGTACTGCCACCACGTTTTTCGATTTGGCCAAAGCTTCACGAATACGGATAGCACCGTCATAAACTTCAGGTGAGTTTTTAGGACGCCATGCCTGATTTGAACCTTCATCCCATTCATGAATAGGCGCATCGTTCATTAAAGTCGCCAGCGTCAGATTGGACTCCAAAGCAGCCGAATAAATAAAAGGTTTAATGTTTGAACCGACCTGACGATTGGCCTGGGTAGCGCGGTTAAACTGTGTCATGGCAAAACTGTAACCACCTACTAAGGCCTGTACAGCACCATCTTTTGGATTAATAGCCACAATAGCGCCACTGACACCAGGAATTTGGCCTAAACGCCATTCGCCTGCAGCAGGGCGCACCAGCACATGCATACCTGGCGCTAATACATCAGCAGCGGCTTTAGGGGCGTGGCTTTGTCTGTCGTGGCTGATAAAAGCACGGGCCCAGTTCAAACCTTGCCATGGCAGAGTAATTTTACGGCCACCGGATAAAATGGCTTCAGCCTGCTGACCTGCTACTTCAGTGATGACGGCAGGGATTAAATCCTCTAAGCCATCTTGTGTATCCAGATAAGCCAAAATGGCTTCATCGCTCAGACGATCTTTTTCAGCGAACTTCACAGAGCCATCTTGTTGTGGCTCTGGTGTGGCTTGCCACAAGGTTGCAACAGGACCACGATAGCCGTGACGCTCGTCATAACCTACAACATTTTTTTGCACCGCAGCGACAGCTTTGCCCTGTAATCTGGAATCTACAGTGGTAAACACCTGAAAACCTTTGGAGTATGCTTCTTCTTCGCCGTATTTATCCACCACTTCCTGACGTACCATTTCTGCAATATAAGGTGCAGAAGCTGTGATTTGTGCGCCGTGCAGTTTGGATAAAATAGGTTCCTGCAATGCTTCATCATACTGAGCCTGAGTGATGTAGCCTTCATTCAGCATACGACCCAGTACTATATTACGACGGGCACGGGCGCGGCTTGGTGAACGCACCGGATTCAGTACCGAAGGGCCTTGTGGCAAACCGGCAATTATAGCGATTTCAGATAAAGTTAAGTCCTGAATGTTTTTACCAAAATAGACCTGGGCGGCAGCACCTACACCAAAAGAGCGCTGGCCTAACTCAATTTTATTTAAATACAGTTCCAGAATTTCATCTTTCGTCAGCTCTTGTTCAATACGTAAAGCCAAAAAGATTTCTTTAATTTTACGGATCAGTTTTTTCTCGCGGGTCAGGAAAAACACCCGGGCCAACTGCTGAGTAATAGTACTGGCGCCTTGTCTGGCTTCACCACTGATAGCAACTACTGTAGCCGCGCGGAACATACCAATGACATCAATGCCAGGGTGCTCATAAAAGCGGTTGTCTTCGGTTGCGAGCACGGCTTTAATCAATAGATCAGGCATTTCCTCCAGTTTTAACGGAATACGGCGCTTTTCACCAAATTGTGAAATAAGCTCGCCGTCCTGACTAAAGACACGCATAGGTGTTTGCAGCTTCACATCTTTTAATGTGGCTACACTTGGCAGGTCATCTTTGACGTACCAGTAACTTGCTGCAACTAAAGCTACAACGGAAAAAACACCTGCAATCACCAGAATGATTAGTTTTTTAAACCACGACACTGATTAACCTCAATGTATATTTTTGGATCTAGCGGGAATGCTAGTCTATTTTTTTTAAAAAGCTTTTTGCCTACCCTACGCAATCTTGCATGAAACGACTAAGCTCTTGACAGAAGATCAATATAAATCATTGACCTGTGCACGGGACGCTATGCTAAAACAGCTGTTTCAAACAAAAAAAACTTTGATGTTAGGGGTCGATATTGGCTCACACGCTGTGAAAGCTGTGTTATTGAGCCAACACAACCAGCATTATAAAGTAGAAGCCTTTGCAATAGAACCTATGCTGAAAGGCACAATGGTGGATCGTGAAATTCAGGATATAGAAGCTGTTGCCCATGCTTTATTAAATATCAGGAAAAAAATAGATAAATCAATCAAGTATGCCGCAGCTGCCGTGTCAGGTTCTTTGGTGATCAGTAAAGTCATTTTTATGGATGCCAGTTTAACAGACACTGAATTAGCCCGTCAGATTGAATTAGAAGCCGATAGTTTAATCCCTTACCCGCTGAACGAAGTCAGTTTAGATTTTGAACGGCTTGAAGCCAATGAAACCGACCCTAGTAAAGTCAATGTGTTGTTGAGTGCCGCCCGCACCGAAAGTGTACAGGCAAGGGTGACTGCACTGGAGTCCGCCGGATTTACTGCCAAAGTCATAGATGTTGAAAGTTCAGCTTTAAGCCGTGCTGCCGAATTATGTTTGGATCAACTTCCAGAAGACGCCGCAGAAAAAGTGGTCGCCGTGTTGGATATAGGCGCCACTATGACCTTGCTGAGCATAGTGGAGGGGGATAAAAACCTCTACACCAGAGATATTGCCTTTGGTGGCGAGCATTACAGCCGCAGCATTATGAATTACTACAATAAAAGCTACGAAGAAGCGGAGCAGGCGAAAATCCTGGTTGATTTGCCTCCGAGCTACAGCTTTGAAGTGCTCGCCCCTTTTCAGACCATGTTATTACAACAAATCCGCCGTGCTATTCAAATGTACCTGACCACCAGCGGCAAAGAGCAGGTGGATTATTTACTGGTCAGTGGTGGCACCAGCTTGCTGGATGGCATAGATAAACTGATCAGCGATGAGCTGGCTATCCAGACTGTGATTGCCAATCCATTTCGTTATATGGAATCTGCTGCGACAGTCAATCGTCAGGAGCTGACCGAAAAAGCGCCCTATTTAATGATTGCGACCGGGCTGGCACTGCGGAGTTTTAACTCATGGCATCAATAAACCTGCTGCCATGGCGTGAAGCCGCGCGCAAACAACAACAACTGAATTATCTGACGGTGTTAGCACAGGTGGCGGTGTTGGCTTTTGTGCTGATGTTTTTTGTCTACTGGTTGTATCAGGCTAGGGTGGAAGGGCAAATCAGTCGTAATGCTTTGCTTGAGACTGAGATCCAGGTGCTGGACCAGCGAATCGCTCAAATCAGGGCACTGGAAAAACAAAAAGCCGGTTTGCAGCAACGCATGTCATTGATAGAACAATTGCAGCGCAGCAGAAATCTGGGTACTCAGATTATGGATGAAGTGGCTAAAACTGTTCCGGCAGGCGTTTATCTGGTGTCCTTGGATAAAAAATTTAACAGGTTGCTGATCACGGGCAAAAGTGAATCGAACAACAGATTATCCAGTTTACTGCGGGTCATTGAGCAGTCTCCTTTACTCACCCGGCCTGTATTGGAGTTTATTCAGGCCAGCAAAGATGATAGTGGGTTATTAAGTGATTTCAAAATGCACTTAGGTTTGGTCGGCGCAGAAGCTCCACCACCGCCACCAGAACCTAAAAGCAAGGCTGGCACAGCAGCGAATAAAACCGGAGCAAGCAAATGAGCCTGAACATTAACTTGTCCGATATAGATTTATCTGAAATTGATTTTAATAACATGGGTGCCTGGCCTAAGGCCGGAAAAGTCGGCTTGGCTTTGGTGGTGGCTGTAACCGTTATGCTGTTGAGTTACTTTTTTCTGATTGAAACTCAGGTGACGAACCTGGAAACAGCGCAACAAAAAGAGCTGGATCTGCGGGTTGATTACCAAAAAAAATATGTGATGGCAATCAATCTGGAGTTGTACCAGCAACAAATGCTGGAAATGGAAAAAACCTTTTCGGTGTTATTAAAACAGTTGCCGGCAACCCATGAAACGCCTGGCATGTTAGATGATATTACTTTTGCCGGTACTTCAGTAGGGCTTACTTTTGTCCGTATTAACTGGATGCCTGAAATTGAAAAAGAGTTCTACACTGAGCTGCCAATTCAAATTGAAGTCATAGGGGATTATCACCAGATTGGTAACTTTGTCAGTGAAATTGCCAAATTACCCCGTATTGTTAGCTTGCATGATTTTGTGATCCAAAGCAGAGAAGAAGGAAATCAGAGTTTTAGTGTGATTGCCAAAACTTACAGGTACAAGGAGCTGAAAAAATGACATGGACTCCTGTTGTTTTGATTGTCTCCTTGATCACGCTCGCGGGCTGTTTTGACGATACCACAGATATTCAGCAGTTTATGGCGGATGTGAAAGCAAATTCGAATGCAAAAATTCCGCCTCTGCCCCCTGTCAAAGCCTTTGAACATTTGCCCTACACCAGCTCAGAATTGCGTAGCCCTTTTAGTGTGCCGTCGCTGGAGGCTTACAATCAGCAGCCCCTGCATCAGCCGGGTTGTATTCAACTGGATAATCAACGCGAAAAACAAGCACTGGAACAATACGCTATAGATAACCTTAAAATGCGCGGCACTTTAGGTCATGCCGATCAGCTATGGGCTTTGATTGAAGCATCCGATCAAAGTATGCATAGGATCAGCATTAACGATCGGCTGGGTTTATTTCATGGCAAGGTAATTGCTGTAAAGCCAGACTATATTGAAATCACTGAATTTATTCCTGATGGCAGTGGTTGCACTGTGCAGAGGAACAGCAAATTGCAATTATTGGAGGCGTCCATTGATGCAGCCGAAACTAACTGAGCGAGCTGAATTATGATAAAAATTAAAACAAGCTGCAGGCTCCTCCACTTTAGTAAAGTCATGTGTTTACTTTGCTTGTTTGTGACGGCTTGGGCTTTCGCGCAGCAAGATAGCAAAGACTTTATTAATGAAATTGATTCGATAGATTTTCGCCGGGGTGAACAAGGCGAAGGCAAGGTGCTGGTGTTTCTGCAACAAAACTCGGCTGCTGTGGATGTTGTTGAACAAAATGGCCAAATTCAGCTGGATTTCCACGATACAAAAATCAGCGATGAGTTGTTGTACCAACTGGATGTGCTGGATTTTGCCACTGTGGTCAAAGGCATTGAAACTTTCCGTGAAGGTAACAAGGCCAGGTTAGTGATTGAAACCCTCGACGCTTTTAGCTACAGCTACCAGCAAATTGACGAAGTATTCCATCTGGTGGTGCAGAAAAAATCTGCAGAACAGACCAAATCAGCTGCAGCAGGCCAGTATGTCGGTCGGGCTATTTCTTTAAATTTCCAGGATATTCCGGTCCGCACCGTGCTGCAGATCATTGCGGATTACAACGGCTTTAATCTGGTGACCAGCGACTCAGTGACAGGCAATATCACTTTACGGCTGGACGGTACACCCTGGGATCAGGCGCTGGATATAGTGCTGAAAGTGCGTGGGCTGGATAAACGTATGGACGGCAATATTCTGATGATAGCACCGTCTGACGAACTGGCAGCCCGCGAAGCCAAAGAGCTGCAGGCTCAGCAACAGGTTGAACAACTGGAACCTCTGATCTCTGAGTTTCTGCCGATCAACTACGCCAAGGCGGCGGATATAGCAGCTTTACTTAACAATAAAGAAGCGACCTTATTATCTGCCCGTGGCAATGTCGCAGTGGATGACAGAACCAATACCTTATTGGTGAAAGATACAGCGACCACTATTGAAAACGTGCGGCGTTTATTACGGCGTCTGGATGTGCCGGTGAAACAAGTGCTGATTGAATCCCGTATGGTCACAGTCAAAGACAATGTGCGGGATGAAATAGGTTTACGCTGGGGTTTTAGTGATCAGCAAAATGACAGAGCCTGGTCCGGTAATGCACCTGGCGCCAATGATCTGGCAGGCGGCACAGTACCAGCGCTGAATGACAGATGGAATGTGAATTTACCCGTAGCGAACCCTGCCGGCAGTATAGCTTTTCATGTCACTAAATTTGCCGATGGCACTTTGCTGGATTTAGAGTTGTCGGCGCTTGAGCAGGAAAATAAAGGTGAAATCATTGCCAGCCCACGTATTACGACGGCCAATCAGAAAAAAGCCCGGATAGAGCAGGGCACTGAAATTCCGTACCTGGAAGCGTCCAGCAGCGGAGCCACCACAGTCACCTTTAAAAAGGCGGTATTAAGCCTTGAAGTGACACCTCAAATTACACCAGACAATAAAATTATCCTGGATTTAGAGATCACTCAGGACACCCGCGGTGAAACTGTATCGACGGGCAATGGCCCAGCGCAGGCGATAGACACTCAGCGCATCCAGACCCAGGTGCTGGTCGATAATGGCGCTACAGTAGTCTTAGGTGGCATCTATCAGCAGCAGATGACCAACACCACCTCAAAAGTGCCGGTTTTTGGCGACATTCCGTATTTAGGTAATTTATTTAAACGCCGTAATGACTTTAATGAAAAAACCGAATTACTGATTTTTGTCACACCAAAAATTCTGACAGAAAGCTTGTAGCAGGACCTAAAGCAAGGCCGGAGCTGACGCTGGCTCCGGCAGAAAATTCGCTTGCCAAGCCAAGCCTATTGCTGACATAATTCACCGCTTCAAATTTTCGTGGGAGCTTTCGGGTCCTGAAATTAACCTTCTAAGTTAGCGCAGCAGCATTACGAACTATGGCAGAAAAACGCAATATCTTCCTGGTAGGCCCAATGGGTGCAGGCAAAAGTACAATTGGCCGTCATTTAGCAGACATGCTTCATCTCGAATTCTACGACTCAGATCAGGAAATTGAACGCCGCACTGGTGCAGATATAGCCTGGGTATTTGATCTGGAAGGCGAAGAGGGATTCCGTGTTCGCGAAGAAAACGTGATCTCGGACTTAACAGAATTACAAGGCATAGTACTGGCGACTGGCGGTGGCTCAGTGCTGAGCAAAGAAACCCGCAACCGTTTATCCGCGCGTGGCATAGTGGTTTATTTAGAAACCCCTATAGAGAAACAAGTGGCTCGTACTCAACGTGACAAAAGACGTCCGTTGTTACAAACCGAAGAAGCACCAAAAGAGGTGCTGGAACGTCTGGCGGCTGAGCGTAATCCTCTGTATGAAGAGATCGCTGATTTTACCGTACGTACAGACGAGCAAAGTGCCCGTTCAGTGGCGAATCAAATCGTTGAACAACTTGGTTTCTAGTTTGAGATAACTTTTCAGGGATATAAGGAGAGCTGTTGATGCAAAAAGTTGCAGTACAACTTGGAGAGCGCAGCTACCCTATCCTGATCAGCCCCCAGTTATTTAGTCAACCTCTGACGGAGTTTTTACCTAAAGCCCGTCAGGTGGTGATTGTTTCTAATCCAGTGGTTGCAGGGCTGTATTTGCCTGCTGTCACTGCATTATTTCCCGACTCTGTAGTTCATTCCTTTATTTTACCTGACGGCGAAGCCTACAAAACCCTCAATTCTTTTGAGCAGGTGATGTCCTTTTTGCTTGAGCACAAAATCAACCGTGATGTGTTGCTGGTGGCTTTAGGTGGCGGAGTGATAGGCGATCTGACCGGCTTTGTTGCTGCTTGTTACCAGCGTGGCGTACGTTTTATTCAACTGCCGACCACTTTATTATCTCAGGTTGATTCTTCTGTTGGCGGGAAAACGGCGGTCAATCATCCGCTGGGTAAAAATATGATAGGTGCTTTTAAGCAGCCTGATCTGGTGCTTATTAATACCTCTGTTTTAAGCTCTTTACCTGCCTCTGAATTCGCTGCCGGTATGGCGGAAGTCATCAAGTACGCGCTAATCAGCGACCTGGCATTTTTCAAGTGGCTGGAGCAAAATCAACAGGCTATCCGTGAACTGCAACCTGCAGTGTTAGGTGAAATGATCCGTCATTGTTGCCAGATGAAAGCCGACATTGTCAGCCGCGATGAGACAGAGCAGGGCGAGCGGGCTTTATTAAATTTAGGCCATACCTTTGGTCATGCTATTGAAGCCTTTTTAGGCTATGGCCAATGGTTACACGGCGAAGCTGTGGCTGTGGGTATGGTGATGGCAACACAATTGGCGGTCAGCCGTGGTGATGTCAGTAAAGAAGAATTACAACGTATTATAGGTTTATTGTCTGCTTTTGATTTGCCTGTGGCGCCACCGGTGCAAATGAGCATTGCAGATTTTATGCCCTATATGAAAACAGATAAGAAAGTACAGGCCGGCAAAATGCGCTTTATAGTCCCTACCGCCTTGGGACAAAGTGCAATAGTCGATGACGTGACCGAACAAGAACTAATGGCTCTCTTCAGCATATGAGTAAACAAGCTCTGCAACAGCGTTTAACCCAATATTCAGGCCTTTTAGCCTCTCAGCGTCAGTTATTGCAACGTTTATTGCTACAACTGGAGTTTAACCAGCCAGACCGTTTACAACTGGTAGGTTCAAGCGGAAGCGGGAAATCAACTTTGATCCTGACTTTAGCCGAAATTTGTTCTGAGCAGTTTAATGTGGCTTTGTTGCAGGCCGATCCGGGTCTGGCCCCTGTGGATGTATTAAAAGTACTGCAGCAACAATGGATTGGCTCAGCAGCTATGCCCCGCACTCTGACTGAGTTTGTGGCTCAGTTGAGTAAAACAGAACAATATCTGTTATTGGTTGATGATGCAGACCAACTGAATGAAGCCAGCTGGCAACTTATTCAACAATTGCCTGTCAGCGTGTTTATCAGCAGCTTAAAAGCGAAAAGTGATATTCGTCTGGCGATGAATATTCCTGCCTTTAGCGAAGACGAAGCGGCTGAATTATTGGCTCCCTACAATTTAGCTGGCCGTGAACAACGTGAACGTATTGAAGATTGTGCAGGTGATTTGCATTTACTGCTGCATGGTTTGAGTGTAAGCCCGCCACGTAAAACCGCCGTTAGCGCAAAGCCAAAGGCTGAAACTTCAGCCTCGCCTCTGGCATTTTCAGCCCGCGAAGAGGTTGAAGCTCCGGCTTTTGTGGCCAGTGCAGCGGATAGCAGTTTTGATTTAAATAGCAGAGACAATCCTCTCGGTTTGCGCGCTATAGACACAACAGACGAACAACCATCTTTTTCTATAGAAACAGAGCGACGCAGTGACTATCGCCCTGGCGCCGTTGAACAGACAAAACCAGCAAAACAAGCTTCAGGGCAGTTCTTTTCTCCTTTTTTAGTCTTGAGTCTGGGTTTTGGTTTGATTGCAGCAGTCGTGATGTTCTGGTTGTGGACTGAACAGCAATTCCGCCAGCCTATAGCTGACGATATGGTGCCTTATTACCCATCGTCCACAGATACAAGCGCGGCAGAGCGATTACAAAAAGATCGCCAGTTCGAACCTACAGTAGAGATCAAACAAGAAGTTCCTGCAGAGACAGCTTCTGCTGCCGTGACTCAAACAGCGGCCAAAACTAATGAAGCTAAGCCTGATGCTGCCGATCAGGGCATGCCCCAAATGGCACTGGAAAAAAACACCGACACCGCCAGTATGACGGTTCAGCAGGAAGTGGCCAAAGATGATAACGGCTTACCTCAGAAGCAAATTGTCTCTATGACTATTGAATCTGAGCCTATGCGCGAACAGCCTGTGATCCCTGCATTACCAGCAGCAGGCGAAGAAGTTGCTGCAACTGATCCAGAGCCAGTAGCTGAAACTCCTGTAAAACCAGCCGCTGTTGAAACTGCACCAGAGCAAAATGATTTAGTAGCAGAAATGGAAGCTGATGCAGCTGAAGCTGTTCCAGAGACTTTGCCTGAGGCGGCTCCAACTGCTACTAACTCTGAGGCAACTGATGCTTCTGCCGGACATGATGCTGCGACTTTATTAGGAATGTTGCCTGATACTGTGGCGATTCAGTTAGGTGTGTTCTCCCAGGAAGCTGCTGCGAAAAAGTTTTTACAGCAGTACTCCAGCTTGAATCTGCAGCTTTATAAGCGTCAGCAGCAAGGCAAAACGCAATTTGTCGTGGTCTCGGCTTCTTATGTCAATGGTGGCGCAGCGCGTCAGCAAGTGAAGTCTTTGCCGGAAGAGCTAAGGCAACAAACGCCTTTCGTGAAGCCTTTAAGCGACATTCAGCGTGAGATCCGTTCCGCCAATGCAAACTGATGTGATAAAGCTGAAGGGCGCTTGGGTGGCTGGCATATGCTAAAGAAATCCAGAGCTTTCCTGAAATGGGCTGGCGGCAAATACAATTTAGTAGATGCTATTTCTCTGCAACTGCCAAAGGCGCCATTATTGGTTGAGCCTTTTGTCGGCGCTGGTTCGGTGTTTTTAAATACCGATTACCCACAATATTTGCTGAATGATATCAATGCGGATCTGATTAACCTTTATCAGTTGTTGCAAACTAAACCTGCTGATTTTATTGCGGATGCCCAGAATTTATTTGTACAAAGCAGCAATGAGAAAAGTAGTTATCTGTCATTTCGGGAAGAGTTTAATCAAAGCACAGACAGCTATCAGCGCTCCTTGTTGTTTTTGTATTTAAATCGTCATGGCTACAACGGTTTATGCCGTTATAACAGCAGTGGTAAATTTAATGTGCCTTTTGGCAGCTATAAAAAGCCGTACTTCCCGGAAGCTGAGTTATGGTTTTTTGCTGAAAAAGCACAAAAAGCTAAGTTTGTTTGTATGGATTACAACGAACTGATGCAGCAAATCAAGTCACCGGCAGTAGTGTATTGTGATCCACCTTATGTACCACTGAGCCGCACGGCCAGTTTTACCTCTTATGCGAAAAATAGCTTTGATTTAGACGATCAGGCCCAATTGGCTAATTTAGCGGAAAACTGCCAAAGCCGCGGTGTCAGTGTAGTGATCAGTAATCACGACACCACCTTAACCCGAAAGCTGTATGAGAAGGCAAAGTTAACTTCGATTCAGGTAGGACGCTCTATCAGTCAGAAGGGGGCAACACGCGGCAAGGTCGCTGAGCTTTTTGCGTTATACGCAACAACTCATCAGCCTGGAACAACCCAGTTGACGACTAATAGCAAGAGCACAATAAAAGCGACAACAGCTAAGATGCCTGCAACTAAATAAGGCCAAATCGTAGTGGTTTGAAAGTCTTGTTGACGTTGCTGCTCAGATTGAACTCCAACAATAGCGCCTAATACTGCTTTGAGTACCTGCTTAAAGCTAGGTGCTTTATCCATTTTAACCTCTGCGGTCAAAACGATTCAGTAACTCCAGTAAGTCAACAAAATGAAATTGGGTAGAACGGCTATTCCCTTGTAACCAGCTAAACCAGCTTTGTTGTGATGGTTTACACAAGGAGCTCATAGCTAATGGCTTCGCAGGATCGGCTTGTACTGCAGCCTGACATAATTCAGTTGTTGAGCTTTTATAGTGATGAGCAAAAATACCAAGACACAAACAAATGGCCAGAACGGACATCATTTTGCGGTTTGCTAGTTGCTTCATACGAACCTCAACTGGTTGAATTATGTGCTGGATAATACTCAAGTTGAGACTAAGTTACAAGTTTATAACTTTAACTGATAGTGACAAAAGTCACTTTCACAGCAAATCTTTTTGGGAAATACACAAAATAGTCAGGGCAAAACTCAGGTTTTGCCCTGTAGAGTGAACTTAGAAGGTTTTGCTTAAGGTTAATACTGCACGACCGTCACATAAGTTACAGTCTGCTGAACCGTCGATGTCTGTATCTGCATACTTCAGAGACACACCAGCGCCTAATACTTCGGTACTAAAGCCAATGCTCCAGTCAATGTAAGTATCGCTGTCAACAGGACCAGCTGCTAAAAAAGTTTCAAACTCAGCCTCGTCTTCGAAAACGTTGTAGCCAAAGTGTAAATCTAATGCGATGTTTTCCACCAGGCTGTATTTATAATCTGCAGACAGGTAGTAATAGTCTTCAACGCCGGCGCCAAAGTAGTCCGGAGAGTAGGCAACACCTAAAGCCCAGCTGTCATAGAAAAATTTGGCATAACCTTCGTAGAAGTTAAATTCATCAACGGCATTGTCGCCTTTTGGATAACGGTATTGCATCACACCGACGTCAACATTCCAGCTGTTGTTTAAGGCACCAGTCCAGCCGGCTAAAATATCCAGCTCCATACTGCCTTCACCAAATTTGATATTGGAACCCCAGCCAGACAAATAAAAGCCAGATTCTCCGCTTAAGGTAAAACCACCCTGCACAGCAGGACCTTCATCCGTTTGAGAAATACCGCGGAATAAATAATCAGAGGTAAAGGCCACATTACCAGTCAGGCTTGCGGCACCAACACCGAAACTGCTGCCCGCAATGAGTAATGCTACGAGGCTACGGCGAATTGTTTTACTTGTTGCTTTTGATCCCAGTGTTACTTTTTTTGTCATTTTATTTGCCCTTATCTATTAGTTCCCGTGAATACAGTCCATTTTTTGTGCCATTGCATTATTTTCAATTAAATCAATTAGATGTTTAAATAGTATTACAGGGTTTTGTGATTTATGCGCAAAGTTGGTGCGTTGTTGCCTTTTTTTTGTGCAGGTGGGTCTTATCGACAAAGGTGATTTTTTCTTAACGATTCAGTAAAGTCTGGGCCTTGCTTCATCACAACAGCTTTTTGGAGATTAGATGCGCCAACCGAATTGGATTGCTCCGTCAATTTTATCTGCAGATTTCGCCCGTCTGGGGGAAGATGTCAGCCGTGTTTTAGCAGCCGGGGCAGACATAGTGCATTTTGATGTGATGGACAATCACTATGTGCCGAATCTTACTTTTGGCCCTATGATTTGCAGCGCTTTACGCAATTATGGTGTGACAGCTCCGGTGGACGTGCATCTGATGGTAGAAAATGTAGACAGTCTGGTGCCCGCTTTTGCGGAGGCTGGTGCTTCTATGATCAGTTTTCATCCTGAAGCGTCGAAACACGTCGACCGTACCTTGCAACTGATCCGTCAACACGGCTGTAAAGCTGGTCTGGTGTTTAATCCGGCCACGCCACTCACTTACTTAGACTATGTACTGGATAAAGTGGACTTAGTGTTGTTGATGTCGGTCAATCCAGGTTTTGGCGGTCAGTCATTTATTCCCGCTACCTTAAAGAAATTGCAGCAGGCGCGACAGATCATCGATCAAAGTGGTTTACCCATCCGGCTGGAAATTGATGGCGGTGTGAAGGTTGAAAATATCCGCGAGATAGCAGAAGCAGGCGCTGATACTTTTGTGGCAGGTTCTGCTATTTTCAGCCAGAGCGACTATCAAAACGTCATAGATCAAATGCGTGCAGAACTGGCCGGAGTGAATTAGTGCGGCCTTTCCAGTTCATAGCTTTTGATTTAGATGGCACTTTGGTCGACAGTGCCCCCGATATTTTACCCGCTTTAAATCAGATGTTGGCAAAGCTCGGTAAAGAGCAAGTCAGTCTGACGCAGGTTCAGCATTGGCTGGGTAACGGTATGGCCATGTTGATTAAAAGAGCACTAACAGGCGAGCTTCATCCGGCTCAATGGGATCCAGTACTGTTTGAGCAGGCTCAGCAGTTATTTATTGGTTTTTACCAACAAAGCAATGGCTCTGCGACCCGCTTGTTTGATCAGGTGCCTGAAGTGTTAGCGCAGTTAAGTCAGTTTTATCCATTGGCTCTGGTCACCAATAAACCCCGGCAATTCACAGAACCTTTGTTGCAGCACTTGGGTATTAAGCATCTTTTTAAAGCCCTCTGGTGTGCTGATGATGTGGCTAAAGCCAAACCTGAACCCGATATGCTGCTTGCGCTGGCAAAGCAGCAACAGCTGTTACCTGCGGATATTTTACTGGTAGGGGATTCCGAAAACGATATATTTGCTGCCCGCGCCGCTGGTATGCCTGTTATTGCGCTGAGCTACGGGTATAATCACGGCCAATCCATTGCGCATAGTCAACCGGATCTGGTGTTAGAGTGTTTTTCTCTGCTGCCAGATGCCATTTGTAGTTTAGAACAGGAAAGATAGATGTCAGAGTCAAAATCCATGATGCCAAAAGCAAAACCTATAGTCTTAAGTGGAGCTCAGCCTTCAGGTCAGCTCACCATAGGCAATTATCTGGGAGCTTTGCGCCAGTGGGACAGGATGCAGGACGACTACGATTGTTTGTACTGTATCGTGGATTTGCATGCTATCACTGTGCGTCAGGATCCTGCGGCACTACGTAATGCGTCGCTGGATAGTCTGGCCTTGTATCTGGCCTGTGGTATAGATCCAAACCGCTCCAGCGTCTTTATGCAATCTCACGTGCCGGAGCACAGCCAGCTAAACTGGATTTTAAACTGCTATACCCAGTTTGGCGAATTAAGCCGTATGACGCAGTTTAAAGATAAATCCGAGCGTCACAGCAATAACGTCAATGCGGGTTTATTTACTTATCCTGTGCTGATGGCGGCCGATATTCTGGTGTATAACGCGCATCAAATTCCGGTTGGTCATGATCAGAAACAACACCTGGAACTGGCTCGTGATATAGCCACACGTTTTAACGCACTGCATGGTGATATTTTTACTGTGCCAGAGCCTTATATTCCGGGCGTTGCAGCTCGCGTGATGAGTTTGCAGGAACCAACGAAAAAAATGTCCAAGTCGGATGAGAATCCCTGGAATTTTGTTGGTTTGCTGGAAGATCCAAAGATGATCAGCAAAAAATTCAAAAAGGCTATGACGGACTCAGAAGATCCACCTCGTGTCACTTATGATCTGGAAAACAAAGCAGGTGTTGCTAACCTGTTGAGTATCTTAAGTGGCGTCACAGGTAAGCCGATTGATAGTCTGGTGGCTGAGTACGAAGGCAAAATGTACGGTCACTTAAAAGGCGATGTGGCCGATGCCGTGATTGCGTTATTAGAACCTGTGCAGGCTAAATTCCATGAAATCCGTCAGGATCAGAGTCTGATGAATCAGGTATTAAAACAAGGTGCAGCAGAGGCAAGAGCCCGTGCTTCAGTCACGCTTGAGAAAGTCTATGACGCTGTAGGTTTTGTTTTACCTACCTAAACCCGTTGTACTTGAAGCCGCAGCTTTGTTGACTTCGTGTCCTCGCCCCAGTCACATAGGACAACTATGCTCCTGGGGTCTCGATCCCTTGTCGCCTCCCTGCAACTTCAATTACTTAGGGTTTGATTGATAATAATGCTGTAAAAGCCGGATTGTTATGATTTTATTGATAGATAATTACGATTCTTTTACCTACAATTTAGTTCAGTATTTTGCTGAATTAGGTGAGCAGGTGCTGGTGCGTCGTAATGATGAAATCAGCCTGACGCAAATAGCCGCCATCCGGCCTTCGTATCTGGTGATCTCACCTGGTCCTTGTAGTCCGGATCAGGCCGGTATTTCACTTGCCGCTATTCAGCATTTTGCCGGACAAATCCCGATATTAGGGGTTTGTTTAGGGCATCAGGCGATAGCTCAGGCTTTTGGTGCCAAAGTGGTTCGGGCTAAAACCGTGATGCATGGTAAAAACTCGCTGATCACTCATCGGGATCAAGGCCTGTTTAAAGGCTTAAATAATCCCTTGAGTGTGACACGCTACCACTCTTTAGTGGTTGATAAAGAGTCGGTGCCGGATGATTTTAGTATTGAGGCCTGGACTGAAGCAGACGAAGCGGAAATTATGGCGTTGTCGCATAAAAAGTTGCCTGTTTATGGGGTGCAATTTCATCCCGAAGCCATCTTAACTGAGCAAGGACATCAGTTATTACAGAATTTTCTGACATTGTGCAAAGGCCTGAACAATAATGATAAATAAGCTGTGTACACACACGAGTAAAGGGTAGTTATGTCTTTGTCTTCCTCCTCACTGGAGCAATTGTTTATTGATAATCTGATTGGTGTTGACCCTAATCAGAAACGTTTACGTTATTTAAAAAATCAGCAGCAAGAAACTGATGGCCGTCAGATGCTGGAAGTGGAACGTAAAGCACTGGAAGCACGCCAGTCCGGTGAGAATGCCAAAAAAATCTTCCTCGATTTTACTCAGGCTCACTTGCATGATGAAGTTGCCCAAGAGCTAATGCAGCGCCTGAGCAGTATTGAAGTCATTAGTAGTTCATTGTTTGATTTAGGGCCAAACTTTCCACCACTCTTAGATGCTTTAAGCGCAAAAGCTGTGACGTTAAACCAGCTGGATCCGCTGATCAGCAATGTAGAATGGCTAAAAGAAGATGTGCTGCGTTTAGTCAATCAGCCGCGCTATCGCAACAAAACCAGCTCCGGCAATATGGTGAAAGATATTAAAACCGCATTGCGTTTTTTAGGGGTGGAAGCGCTGCAGTCTTTGGTGCCTGTTTATGCGTTTCGCCACTGTATCCCACATTCAACCGATCCTTTTGTGCAGTTTAAAGTAAAAATCTGGGATTACTCTTTAGCCACTGCTTTGGCGGCCCGTGCTATTGCTGATTCACAAGGTTTGAATGGCTTTGTGGCTTTTTGTGCTGCTATGTTCCAGACCATGGGCAATATGGTGGTGATCCGCAACTACCTGCGCAGTTATGCTCAGGTAAAACGTGCTGAATTGTTGCGTGCCCGTGATGCCCGCGATAATGAATTGACGGATGCTCTGGAAGCTTTAGACGCTGACGCTGGTTTCTTATCCAGCAGCATTGAAGAGTTTGCTGGCATCATCAGTGCCGATCTAATTGCCCGCTGGCAACTGAAACGTATGCCACTGGCTGCTATTCTGGACCAAATTGTTGATGAAACTCCATTAAGCAGTTGCACGGATTTAACCCGTGTTGTTAAACAAGCCAATACCTATGTGCAGGTGAAGTTTTTAATTCAGGAGCAACGCATTGATGTGGATGATGCGAATAAAGCGCTGAATGAGGCTGGTGTTCACAATGAGATGCGCAAAATGTTGTCTCAGATTGACCTGAAAAAGCTGTCTTTTGAATAATTTCAAAAAAATTAGTCAATAAACATGCAGTTTTTTTCGACAGTACTTCTGCCACACTAAAAAACAAAGCAGATCAACAGGGCTATTCGTTGCTTGATGTTTTTCTGCTCTGTTTCCTCACTGAAGCTAATAACTAGTTATTCACATCCTATGCAAAACTATCTGAAAGCCTTATTTTTCAAGGCTTTTAGAGGTTTTGACAGCAAGACTTTTCATTTTTTATCTGTAATAATGCGGTGAAACATCATTTTCCGTCCGTCGTTTTTTTGCTGAAAAACCAGCCAGAGCAAACTGCGGACTTTTATTGCAGCAGAGGTAAAAAATGGCAGAACATATTCAGGTCACCCGTGCACTTTTTGATGAAGTGATGGTTCCAAACTATGCACCGGCAGCTATTATTCCGGTCCGTGGTCAGGGCTCTCGTGTCTGGGATCAGGCGGGTCGTGAATACGTTGATTTTGCAGGTGGTATAGCGGTGAATGCCTTAGGTCATTGCCATCCGGCTTTAGTTGCCGCCTTAAAAGAACAAGCCGATAAGTTATGGCATTTAAGCAATGTAATGACCAATGAGCCTGCTTTGCGTCTGGCACAAAAATTAGTCGACAGCACCTTTGCAGAAAAAGTCTATTTTGCCAACTCAGGTGCTGAAGCCAACGAAGCCGCATTAAAGCTGGCCCGTCGTTGGGCTTTAGATAAGTTTGGGGCGCAAAAGCAACAAATTATCTCTTTTGGCAAAAGTTTCCATGGTCGTACTTTTTTCACTGTGACAGTGGGTGGCCAGGCTGCCTATTCCGATGGTTTTGGTCCTAAACCTGGTGGCATTGATCATGCTGAATACAATAACCTCGAAAGCCTCAAAGCACTGATGTCAGATAACACTTGTGCTGTGATTTTAGAACCAGTTCAGGGCGAAGGCGGCATTATTCCGGGCGATCTGGCCTTCCTGCAAGGCGTGCGTGATTTATGTAATCAATTTAATGCACTGATGATTTACGATGAAGTGCAATCTGGTGTAGGCCGTACCGGTAAATTGTATGCCTACATGCACAGCAATGTAGTGCCTGACATTCTGACTACAGCTAAATCTTTAGGCGGTGGTTTCCCTGTGGGCGCTATGTTAACCACTACTGAGATTGCCAGTCATTTAAAAGTAGGCACTCATGGCAGTACTTATGGTGGCAACCCGCTGGCTTGTGCTGTAGCTGAAGCTGCTTTAGATACCATCAACCAGCCGGAAGTATTAAATGGCGTACTGGAGCGGGAACAACTGTTCCGCCGTGAACTAGCTGCTATTAACGAAAAACACAATGTATTCAGTACAGTGCGTGGTCAGGGCATGTTGCTGGGTGCTGTATTAAACGATGAGTTTAAAGGTCGTTCACGTGACTTTTTCCTGGCTTGTGCCGATCAGGGTTTGTTTGCTTTGGTTGCAGGCCCGGATGTTATTCGTTTCGCTCCTTCGTTAGTGATCCCTGAAGCAGACATTATCGAAGGTTTTAAACGTTTTGAAAAAGCCGTAGCACAAGTGAAACAAGGCTGAATTTTGCCTTTTTACCTTGTCTAACTCTATAAAATAAAAAATAAAGCAAAAATTGAAGCGCCTTTTAAAAGGCGCTCTGAAGCAAACTAACTGGAGTAAGCGACTATGATGGTCATTCGCCCAATCCGAGCCGAAGATTATGCCGAGCTGTACGACATTGCTGTCGAATCAGGTCATGGCTTTACTTCGTTGCCCGTCAATGATGAGTTGTTACAACGTAAGATCAGCCGATCAGAAGCCTCCTTTGCCAAAAAGGTCGAGAAGCCAGGTGATGAAGGTTATCTGTTTGTACTGGAAGACCCTGAAACCGGTGCTGTTGTTGGCACCAGTGCTATCGAAGCCGCTGTGGGGCTGGAAGATGCGTTTTATCATTACCATTTAGGTAAAGTGGTGCATACCTCCCGCGCATTAGGTGTCTACAACCCTGTAGATATTCTGACGTTGTGTAATGACTACACAGGAGTGTCAGAGCTTTGTACTTTGTTTTTACGCGAGTCGAGCCGTAAGAAAAACAATGGTCGTTTGCTATCGAAGTTCCGCTTTTTGTTTATCGCCGAATTCCGTTCGCGTTTTGCTGACAGGGTCATTGCAGAAATGCGTGGTGTGTCGGATGAAGATGGTCACTCGCCGTTTTGGAAATGGCTGCAGGACAGCTTCTTTTCAGTCGATTTCCCCACAGCTGACTACCTGACAGGTATAGGCCAGAAGGTGTTTATTGCTGAGCTGATGCCAAAATATCCGATTTACGTCACCTTATTAAGCAAAGAAGCTCAGGCAGTGATTGGCAAAGTGCACGAAAAAACCCGTCCGGCTTTAGCTTTACTGCAATCTGAAGGCTTTTCCAATACAGGTTATGTCGATATTTTTGATGCTGGCCCTACTGTTGAAGCCAAAGTGGAGCATATCCGCAGTGTGCGTGGCAGTCGTAAGCTGCAAGTTCAGATTGGTACTGTCACAGGTGGTCAATCCTATATGGTGTCAAACACCAAACTGGAAGACTTCAGAGCGACCTGGCTTTATCTGCAACTGGAAGAAGACAGCACCCAGGTGATCTTACCTCCGGAATGTGCTGATTTATTGCAGGTAACGAACGGCGACTGGGTGCGCTTAGCCCGGATTTAATCTTTAAGGGACCAGGAACATGACAGAACTCGCAGTGCAATTTATCAATGGCCAGTGGCAACAAGGCGCGGGCCAGTTATTCAGTTCATTAAACCCGGCGAAACAGCAGGTGATATGGCAAGGCCGGAGTGCTGATGCGACTCAGGTTAGCAGTGCTATTGAGGCCGCCAGAGCCGCTTTTGAACACTGGAGTGAATTAAGTTTTGATGAACGTTTAGACATAGCACGCGCTTTTGCCGCGCAACTGACTGAACACAAAGAAGAGTTCGCTTTATGTATAGCCGAAGAAACAGGTAAGCCGTTGTGGGAAACCCGCACTGAAGTGGCGGCTATGATTGGTAAAATCGACATTTCTGCCCGGGCTTACCAGGAAAGAACAGGGGTGAAAGAAAACCCTATGCCACAAGGCAAAGCCTGGATCCGCCACAAGCCTCATGGTGTGGTGGCTGTGTTTGGTCCTTATAACTTTCCTGGCCATTTACCCAATGGTCATATAGTGCCAGCTTTACTGGCGGGTAACACAGTGGTGTTTAAACCGAGCGAGCTGACACCTAAAGTGGCAGAGCTGACTGTGCAGTTATGGCAAAAAGCAGGTTTACCTGCTGGAGTGCTGAACTTGCTGCAAGGCGAAATTGACACAGGCAAAGCCATTGCCAGTCATCCGGGCATTGATGGTTTATTTTTTACCGGCAGCTCTGGCACTGGTCATTATTTGCATCAGCAGTTTGCTGGTCAGCCGCATAAAATTCTGGCGTTGGAAATGGGCGGCAATAACCCTCTGATAGTACAGAAGGTCAAAGACATAGACGCAGCAGTGCATGACATTATCCAGTCGGCTTTTATTTCCGCCGGTCAACGTTGCACCTGTGCCCGTCGTTTGTATTTGCCTGTAGGTGAAGAAGGCGATGCGATACTGGCCCGTTTACTTGAAGTGACTAAGGCTCTGAAAGTGGGCTTGTATGATGACGCAGATCAGCCATTTATGGGCACATTAATTTCTGAAAAAGCCGCTTTAGGCATGCTCAAAGCGCAGCAGGATTTAATAGAACGTGGTGCTAAGGTGTTGTTGTCTATGCAACAACAGCCTCAAAGCCCGGCTATGTTAAGCCCTGGTATTCTGGATTGCAGCCTGGTAAATGATATGCCGGATGAAGAGCATTTTGGTCCGCTGTTAAAAGTATTCCGTTTTGTGGATTTCAGTGATGCAATTAACGCGGCCAATAACACCAGCTTTGGTTTGTCTGCAGGTTTATTGTCAGATGATGAAGAGCTGTATCAGCTGTTTTTCCGTAAAATCCGTGCTGGTATAGTCAACTGGAACAGACCTATCACAGGTGCCAGCTCTGCAGCTCCTTTTGGTGGCATAGGTGGCAGTGGCAATCACAGAGCCAGCGCTTATTATGCGGCAGATTATTGTGCTTATCCTGTCGCTTCTGTGGAGCTGGAACAATTACAGCTTCCTGCGCAGCTGTCGCCGGGTTTACACTTCTGATCCCGGTAAAAGCTGTTTTTTAGTTTTATTTCAATCGGGGCTATGCCCCGATTTGTTTTATGAAAAAAAATTTGCTTAAATGACACTCACTTAACGTCAACTTGTCTGGGCTTTTGTGCCATGCTCAGATAAAGTCCAGTATCCAGTGTTGTGCACTATAGGTGTCCTTTTTGTATGGTAACTGATAAACCCGGCTATGAGCATCTGATCCAGTTTTTGACGGAGCATTTGTCGCTGTTCGAACAACGAGGCCCTGTCGTCGCTGGAGCTAAAACTCTGGGTGAAGTGCTGGAAGAGTCCATTGCTGAACAAATTATCCAACTCTGTACTCAGCATACCGAACTGGAAATGAACCATCGCAGCATGATAGTGCGTGAAGTGGATGGCATTTTGTATGACTTCCAGGAAGTTCTGGCTTCTGTGCTGGAAGAGCCCGCCACAGCACAACAAACTGAGCTTATTCAGGAAATATCATTGTTGATCAAAAACCTGTTTGATACCGCTATTGCAGCTTTGATGGATTAATCTTAACTAGCCTCATCTGACTGTTTTCCGTAAAATAGCCATTCTTTAATACGGACAACAGGATCTCCTATGCAAGCCAGCGTAAAATGGGCCGGTGACCAGACCTTTATTGGTCGTTCTGACAGCGGCCACAATGTGGTATTTGATGCTCATAAAGAAGGCAGCGCTGCGCCTAGCCCTATGGAAATGGTGCTGATGGCAGCTGGTGCCTGTTCTTCGGTTGACGTGGTCAGTATTTTGCAAAAAGCCAGACAGCAAGTCACGGATTGTGAAGTGATTTTAACGGGCGAGCGTGTAGAAACCATACCTCGTGTTTTCAGTAAAATTCATCTGCATTTTGTCGTAACTGGTTTTGATGTCAGCGAAAAACACGTGGAAAAAGCGGTGAATCTGTCGGCTGAGAAATATTGTTCAGTTTCTATCATGTTGTCACAAAGTGTCGAAGTGACGCATTCTTTTAGTGTGAAACAATCCGAAGTACAGCCAGCGGCTGAATAAGGATTGCATAGGTGCTGTTGTTCTATACCGGACCAGAGTGCCGACTATTGAGGTAAAGAAGACGTGGTTAAACCTTTTGAAAAACTAAGACTGCATGGTTTTAATAACCTGACCAAGAGCCTGAGTTTCAGCATTTACGATATCTGTTATGCCCAGACTGAGCAGCACCGTCAGGAATATATTTCCTATATAGACGAGCAATACAATGCCGACCGCCTGACCGATATTCTGAGTGAAGTAGTGGATATTATCGGCGCTAACATTTTAAATATTGCCAGGCAGGATTACGACCCACAAGGCGCCAGCGTGACTATTCTGGTTTGTGAAGAACCTATTGAAGGCTCACCGGACAACTCAGAAAACCCGGGCCCATTGCCGGATTCTGTGGTGGCTCACTTGGATAAAAGTCATATTTGTGTGCATACCTACCCTGAAGTGCATCCACAGGATGGCATCTGTACCTTCCGTGCTGATATTGAAGTCTCAACTTGTGGTTTAATTTCGCCACTGAAGGCGCTGAATTTCCTGATCCACAGCTTTGAGTCAGACATAGTGACCATAGATTACCGGGTGCGTGGTTTTACCCGTGATGTGAAGGGTGTCAAACACTACATAGACCATCCTATTCATTCGATTCAGAATTTTATGGACGAGCAGACTAAAAATGCTTTCCAGATGGTGGATGTGAATGTGTATCAGGAAAACCTGTTCCACACAAAAATGATGCTCAAAGAGTATGACTTGAACAACTATCTGTTTGGTACTGGTGTCGGTGAGCTGGATGACGTTGAGCGCAAAGCCATCAACAAAAAAGTGAAACGCGAAATGCGGGAAATCTTTTACGGCCGCAATTTACCGGAAATGGAATAAGATATAAAAATGGGGTCAGATCATATTATTTGCTTGGCAAATAATATGATCTGACCCCATTTTTATTCCAACCAGTTAATCTGCCCCCTGGCCTGACGTCTTTTAATAATCAGCTGCTCGACCAATGGCGTTAAAATCAGCTCCATGGCTAAATTCATTTTCCCGCCAGGCACCACCAATGTATTAACCCGCGACATAAAAGCACCGTTGATCATTTGCAGGTAATAAGGGAAGTCGACATGTTTAATGCCGCGAAAACGGATCACCACAAAGCTCTCATCTAATGACGGAATATCTTTGGCACTGAATGGGTTCGAGGTATCGACAGTAGGCACGCGCTGAAAGTTGATATGAGTGCGGGAAAACTGTGGAGTGATCTGATTCACATAATCATCCATGCTGCGCACTATGCTCGACATCACAGCTTCGCGGCTGTGGCCACGCTCTGATGTGTCACGGATGATTTTCTGGATCCATTCTAAGTTAACTATAGGCACCATGCCGATCAGCAAATCCACATGCTGAGCCACATTGTTTTGTTCTGTTACCACACCACCGTGTAATCCTTCATAAAACAACAAATCTGTATTGGGTCTTAAATCCTGCCAGGGCGTAAAAGTGCCTGGCAGTTGGTTATAAGGCACAGCTTCATCAAAGGTATGTAAATACTGCCGCACTTTGCCTGTGCCTGTTTCGGCATAACTTGAGAATAGCGATTCTAAAGCGGCAAAGTCGTTGGCTTCGGCGCCAAAGTAGCTGATATGTTTGCCTTTCTCTTTAGCCTTACGTACTTCCAGATCCATTTCTGGTCTGCTGTATTTGTGAAAACAGTCGCCAGTAACAAAACCTGCATCAATACCAAGGCTGCGGAATATATGCGAAAAGGCACTCATGGTAGTCGTAGTGCCAGCACCTGAAGAACCTGTGACCGCAATAATAGGGTTTTTGTGAGACATAAAAAGCCAGGTTGAGTTGATTGTCAGCCGACTACCATAAAGGATAAAGTAAGGTCACTGCAAGCACAGTAATGAAGCTGCTGCTGATAAACAAAGAAGGATCATCAAGTGCGACTACTTTCTGTTGCTTTGGCTGTTATGGCTTTGCCAGTGGCAGCAGCCTTGCCACAATACAATTTATATCTGACTGATGTATCAAAAGATTTATCTGTGTCTAACAGCATAAAAATAAATGAAACTCCAACCTATATCAACCAGCCAGCTTTTAGTAGTGATGGGAAAAGCTTATTTTTTACGCTGGAGCAGGGCAAAGATGCAGCAGTGCAAACCGATATTGGGCGTTATCATATCGCTGATAAAAAACAGGATTTGCTGACGAAAACAGCCTTAAGTGAATATTCACCGACTTTATTGTCTGATGGTTCAGGTGTCTCTGTGGTGGTGGTAGAAGCGGATCAAACACAACGCTTATGGAAAGTGGACTGGCAGGGCAACACCAGTTTGCTCAAAGCCGATCCTAAAGGGGTGGGTTATCATGCATGGGGACCCGATCAGGATCTGTTGTTGTTTATTCTTGGCGATAAAGAAGACAACCATACAGTGCGTTATCTGGATAAAAACGGCAAGCTGACGACGCTGGCGACAGGTGTAGGCCGGGCTTTAAGCTGGCAGCCGGGCACTCAAAAAGCTTATTACACAGAGGCAAAGGATAATCAGCTGTATTTAAGTGTTTATGATGTAAAGACGAAAACAGCCACTGCAACTGAACTGGCGCTGCCGGCGGGTGGCCAGGATTTAGTCTGGTGGTCAGCAGATACTTTACTGGTGTCTGCCGGTACGAAAATTTATCAGTGGCAAGCTACAGGCAAGCAAGGCTGGACTTTGTGGTTAGATTTATCCAAAGAATGCGGCACTGAAATTAGCCGTTTTGCGCTCAATAAAGAGCGCAACCAGCTTGCTTTTGTTTGTAAGGCTTAAAACTTAAAGTCAATCAGCACCGGGTCGTGATCCGATGAGCGGAATGGATCCGGTGCATACAAGTTTTGTTGCTGAGCTTTTGATTTAAATTCTGTGTTGTAATCCAAAACAGCTGGCTCGTCTGCATTGATATTCCAGTGCTGGAACACCATCAGCTGTTTCGCCATGCTTTTGCTGGCAAGGGCATGGTCTAAAGAGCCGGTGCGACCTTTGTAGACATAAGAATAATGACCCGCTTCACCAGCTGGCGCTAAATGCACCCAACCTGCTTGTTCCAGAGCATACACAGGGTCTTCCTGACGGTAGGCATTTAAATCACCAATCACCAGCTGATGCGGCGTATTGACGCCTGTAGGTTGAGTCTGCAACCAGGCGGTTAATGCTTTAGCCGCCTCAACACGGGATTGATTCCAGCAACCCTGGCCATCTTTGTTATCACTATTCGCCTTGTCCAGTGCGCTGCTTTGCTGTTCAGGACAACTGCCTTTGGATTTAAAGTGATTAATACTGACGGTAAAGGTTGTTGAAGCTGTTTTTGCTTTAAAGCTCTGCGCTAAAGGTGCACGTGAACCATAAGCAAATGGCCCTTCAGCTGTGACCGCAGCTTTACCTGCTTCCGTTACTTTTTGCTGGTTATAGATAATGGCTACTTTAATCGCATCATTACCCTGAGAGCTCTCTGGTTTTACAAAGGCATAGCGCTCTTCACCTAAAGCTTTATTCAGCTCACGCACCAGAGTGGCCAAAGCACTTCGCTCGTCAAAACCATTATTTTCTACTTCCAACAAACCTATCACATCAGCGTCCATGCGGGATAAAGCCGCTATCATTTTTGCTTGCTGGCGCTGTAGCTCATTGGCATTTGTAGCGCCACGGCGCGTTGGGAAAGGATTGGCAGCGGTTTCACCGGTAAAAAAGTTCAGCACATTAAAACTGGCAACCCGGATATGATCGGCAGCTTTGGCTTTAGGAGCTTCGGTTCTTGCATTACTGGCTTCAAAATCAGGCACTTGTGCCGCCACTAAACGATAACCTTGTTTGGTTTCAATCAGATAACCCTGCAGGTTTTTTACTGTGTCACCCACCCGCACAGTATTCTTGGCCGATAAATTGCCGTCAGGGAAAATCACAGGGTCTGGATTTTGTTTAAAAATACCATCGTCCAATGTTAGCTCGCCTAAACGCTGTTGCTGCTCAAAGTGAGTAGCCGCTTGGCCTGGTCGGTATAATTCAGTCGCAACCCAGAGTCTTTTATCGGCCAGCAACAGCTCGCCATACCGCGACAAGCCGTAACTGTCATTGACGACTAACTGCTGAGGAAAAGACAGATACTGGCCTTCCAAAGCTTCCCAGTCTTGCCTGGACTGCACTGGTAATTTGGCTACCACAGGTGTTGGTTTAGCTTGTTGGCCGCAGACCGAGCTGGTGACGTCCACCAAAGCTGTCATACCATTGAGTTCAGCGACTTTACCTGTTACTTCAATCTGCTCACCTGGCTTTATTTTTTGTACCAGCTTTTTGTCAGCAATAAATAAAGCTTCGCTGGTTTTTGGATTGTTGTCTGGAGTCAGGCTTTGCAACAAAACACCAGCTGCTTTGCTATCCGGATAAAGCAGGGCAGTCACTACACCTGATGTAGACACAGTTTTGTTGAGCAGCGGGCTTTGTTTAACATCGCCTTGAATTGCTGCTATAGGAGTTTGTGTCTGACATGCAGCAGAAACACCAAATGAACCAGTGGCCAGCACCAGTAAGGTAAATACAGAGAGTTTCATTAAAAGCGTCCTTGGGTACAAATACATAAGTACAGATGCGTACAGCCTAAGGCACTCAGAAAAATCTACAAGGGTAAATCGTTGAATTTCGTATGAAATTGCTGTGAATGGCGGTGAAAGAAAAAATTGCCCGGAGCAATTTTTAACATTGGAGCGCAGCGACGATGACCCGAAGGGGGAGCGCCATGGATGGCAGCGAATAATAAAGGCGCCGAACGGCGCCTTAGAAATAAACTAATACCTTTAATTCTTTTCGCGGGCGATGGCGCGATAGCCTATATCACGGCGGCTGAATACGCCGTCCCACTGCACCTTATCTGTCAGCTCGTACGCTGCTTTTTGTGCAGCAGTGACATTGGCGCCTAAAGCTGTGGCACACAATACGCGACCACCGGCCGTCAGTACCTGACCGTCTTTTAATACAGTGCCAGCATGGAATACTTTCGCTTCACGGCTGTCTTCTGTAGGTAAACCAGAAATCACATCACCTTTGCGGTAATCATCCGGATAACCACCAGCAGCCAGCACTACGCCAACAGCGGCACGGCTGTCGAATTTAATCTCTTGCTGGGCTAATTTGCCTTCCACAGCAGCCTGACACAGCTCAACTAAGTCGGACTGTAAACGCATCATGATAGGCTGAGTTTCAGGGTCACCAAAACGGCAGTTAAATTCCAGTACTTTACAGGTGCCATCTGGCGATACCATCAAACCTGCATAGAGGAAACCTGTGTAGATATGACCTTCAGACGCCATCCCATTGACTGTTGGGTAAATTACATTTTGCATGACCCAATCATGGACAGCAGGAGTCACAACTGGCGCCGGGGAATAAGCACCCATACCACCGGTATTTGGACCTTTGTCGCCATCATCACGGGCTTTGTGATCCTGAGACGAAGCAAAAGCTAATGCATGGGTTCCGTCGACCATCACAATAAAGGAGGCTTCTTCACCTGTTAAAAACTCTTCAATCACCACACGGCTGCCAGCTGAACCAAACTTGTTACCAGCAAGCATATCGTCAATGGCTGCAAAAGCTTCAGCTTCAGTCTGGGCGATAATAACGCCTTTGCCTGCAGCTAAACCATCGGCCTTGATCACTATAGGAGTGCCATTGGCTTTGACATAAGCTTTGGCCGGTTCAATCTCTGTAAAGTTAGCGTAAGACGCAGTTGGAATTTTATGACGGGCTAAAAAGTCTTTGGCAAAAGCTTTGGAGCTTTCTAACTGAGCAGAGGCCTGAGTTGGGCCAAAAATAGCTAAGCCTTGCTGACGGAAGGTATCAACCACACCTTTGGCCAGTGGGGCTTCAGGACCCACTATAGTCAAAGCTATGCCTTCGCTTTTGGCAAAAGCGGTCAGTGCTGGCACATCGTCTGCTGCAATAGCCACATTGGTCAGATTGGCTTCGAGCGCAGTACCTGCGTTGCCCGGAGCTACAAAGACTTGTGTCACATGAGCCGATTGTGCTGCTTTCCATGCCAGAGCATGTTCACGACCACCACCACCTATCACTAATACTTTCATCGTCAGTCTCGCCTCAATCAAAAACTAAAAATATCAAAAACTAAAAAATCAGTGTTACTAAAACAAACAGCAGCCTATTTGGCTGCTGGTTTGCGGAATTTCAGAGTCATACGGTCACTTTCACCAATGGCCAGATACTTGTCTTTGTCCTGCTCTTTTTGTGACAGAGTCGGAGGCAAAGTCCAGACACCACCCGGGTGATCCGCTGTATCTTTTGGATTGGCGTTTATTTCGCTGCTCTCTTCTAAGACAAAACCAGCTTTTTGTGCCAACTCAACGGCAAGACTTTGCGGGAAGTAACCTGACTTTAACCAGTCGGCTGTCTTTTTATCTTCTGGTAAACGGTGTTCCACTACACCTAATACACCACCCGGTTTTAAAGCTGCATAAAAGGAAGCAAAAGCATCGATCATGCCTTGTTCACCTTTTTGCATATACCAGTTATGCAGGTTACGGAAGGTCAGTACCACATCTGCGCTGTTCGCTGGTGCTACTTGTTGATTAGGTAACGGAGAGAATTCTGTGACTACGACCTGGGAGTAAGCATCATTGGCAGCCAGCTTCTCTTTAAATGCTTTGAGGTTGCGTGTTGCGTATTCTGAGGTACTGTTGGCCGGGAAATGAGCCGCGTAGTACTTGCCTTCTTTGGCCAGTAACGGAGCCAGAATTTCGGTGTACCAGCCACCGCCAGGGGATATTTCAACTAGTGTGCTTTGTGGTGTCACCCCAAAAAAACTTAAAGTTTCAACTGGATGTCTGTATTGGTCGCGCGCTTTATTGGCTTCAGTACGGGCTGGATTTTGTACCGCCTGCTGTAAAGCTGTGGTATCGGTGTTTGCAAAAGAAAACTGGCTAAGCACTAAACTGGATACTAAAACGAATTGCGATAACGCCTTCATAACACGATCCTTCTGAGTTAAAAACCTGCGCTAGTGTAACAAAGCACAACATCTTTTGCAGTTACAAATCACCAGTGGCGATATTTGTGGGATAGATAGCCTTCGTACTTGAAGCTGCAGCTTTGTTGCCTGCGTGCTTTCGCCCCAGTCACATAGGTAAACTATGCTCCTGGGGTCTCAATTACTTGTCGCCGCCCTGCAACTCCAATTACTTTGGCCATAAGATGGGTTTCTCACGCGTCGAATTTTAGATGGCTGGACTGCCAAATTTCAATCAACAAAATTTTTACGCTGTGATAAAATGCCGCCCCTTGAATTTTTACGCTGGGTGGCCCTGCTGAAGATGACTTCAGAACAGCGGCAGCCTTATCGCCAAAGCATTAGCTGGAGTGGGCATGTTAGAGCATATCCGTATTGTCTTAGTGGGTACTTCTCATACCGGAAATATAGGTTCAGTTGCCCGCGCCATGAAAACTATGGGTCTGAGCAAGCTGGTGCTGGTTTCACCAAAAGAATTACCAGACGGTCAGGCTTATGCCTTATCTGCTGGTGCCAGTGATATTTTAGCTAATGCGCAAGTAGTGGACACTTTAGAACAGGCCATATTCGATTGTGGTTTAGTGGTAGGCAGCAGTGCCCGTTCCCGCACTTTATCCTGGCCTATGCTGGAGCCGCGTGAATGTGGCGAAAAAGCTGTGCTGGAAGCCACACAAAAACCAGTGGCATTGGTATTTGGCCGTGAAAACAATGGCCTTACCAATGAAGAGCTGCAAATGTGTAACTACCATGTTTGTATTCCTGCCAATCCTGAATACAGCTCCTTGAATTTAGCTATGGCAGTCCAAATTATCGCTTATGAAGTTCGGGTGGCCTTTTTAGCGCAGCAGGATAAAACCCCTGAAGCGGATTTAACTCTGTATCCGGAAATTGACCAGATGGAGAAGTTTTATGTTCATCTGGAGCAAACTCTTAGCGACACAGGTTTTATCATTAAGCAGCACCCAGGCATTGTGATGGCTCGTCTGCGCCGGTTATTTGCCCGTTCCAGACCTGATGATCAAGAATTGAATATTTTGCGTGGCATTCTGGCCTCGATTCAACGCACCACCAAGCAATAGGATTTGTAAGATGTTTGCAGGTATCAAAGAAGACATTAAAAGTGTGTTCGAGCGGGACCCGGCGGCGCGCAGTGCTTTTGAAGTACTGACTAACTATCCTGGTTTACATGCCATCTGGTGGCATCGGATGAACCATCGTCTATGGAAAGCGAACTGGAAATGGCTAGCGCGTTTTTTAAGCACCATAGCCCGTTGGTTAACCGGGGTTGAAATTCATCCTGGCGCCAAAATTGGCCGTCGTTTTTTTATCGACCATGGTATGGGTGTAGTGATAGGTGAAACCGCCGAAATAGGTGATGACGTCACTTTGTACCATGGTGTGACTTTAGGTGGTACCAGCTGGAACCCGGGTAAACGTCACCCAACTTTAGGCAATGGTGTAGTGATAGGTGCTGGCGCCAAAGTACTAGGGCCTTTGTATGTCGGTGAATGTGCCCGTATTGGTTCAAATGCCGTGGTGGTGAAAGATGTGCCGGCAGGTGCGACTGTGGTGGGTATTCCTGGCCGTATTGTCGCCAAACAAGATATGGCGCTGACTGAGCAACGTCAGCAAATGGCGAAAAAGTTTGGTTTTGATGCCTATGCTGTCTCCAGCGATAACCCGGATCCAGTTGCCAATGCGATGGGCCGGATGCTGGATCATATGCACTTTCTGGATAACAAAGTGACGGAGCTGTGCCAAAGCGTCAACAAGCTTGGTGGCAACGTCTGCGACATAGTGCCGGAAATTGCTATTGAAGATGAAGCTTTTATTCAGGCAGAGCGTGAAGCGGCTGAACATCGCAAAAAAGCTGTGGATGCTTTTGACCCGACTATTTAAGCAATTTGCGTGAATCATCGGAAAAAGAGTTGAACCTAAACGGATAATACCTGACTAAAACGGTAGGATTAATACTTGACTAAAACAGTCAAGAATGTACAATTTGCGCCATTCGTTTCAGGGAGTCCGTTATGCGTTTAACTTCAAAAGGCCGTTACGCTGTGACAGCTATGCTGGATGTTGCATTACATGCTGAGTCTGGCCCGGTATCATTGGCGGATATCTCTGAACGTCAGGGAATTTCCCTGTCTTACCTTGAACAGCTGTTTGCACGTTTACGCAAACAAGGTCTGGTCAGCAGCGTGCGTGGTCCAGGTGGTGGTTACCAACTGGGGTTAGATCCGATGCAAATATCGGTGTCTGCTGTGATCAGTGCGGTCGATGAGTCCGTAGATGCCACACGTTGTCAGGGTAAATCTGATTGTCAAAGCGGCGCTAAATGTTTAACCCACACTTTGTGGACAGACTTAAGCGATCGTATCGAAGACTTCCTCACCGGTATCACTTTAGGTGAACTGGTTCGCCAGAATGAAGTGAAAAAAGTGGCGAAACGGCAAGATGGCCGTGTGTTAAAAAATCCAGCAACTGAAATCGAAGTCAGTTGCCAGTTGTAGGCAAAAGCCGGAGCAAAAAATGAAGCTACCTATTTATCTAGATTATGCAGCCACAACCCCGGTTGATCCGCGGGTGGCCGAGAAATTGATGCAATTTTTGACTATGGACGGTTCCTTTGGTAATCCGGCGTCACGTTCGCACAAGTTCGGCTGGCAGGCAGAAGAAGCGGTAGAAATTGCCCGTGCGCAAATTGCCGAACTGGTCAACGCCGACCCACGTGAAATTGTATTCACTTCGGGCGCGACCGAATCAAACAACTTAGCTATTAAAGGCGCAGCGCAGTTTTACCATAAAAAAGGTAAACACCTGATCACCGTTAAAACTGAACACAAAGCTGTGCTGGATACCATGCGCTCTTTGGAACGTGAAGGTTTTGAAGTGACTTACCTGGATGTCGAAGCTAGTGGTTTAGTTGACTTAGACAAGTTAACTGCAGCTATCCGCCCAGATACCACTGTTATTAGCATTATGTTCGTCAACAACGAAATTGGTGTCATTCAGGATATCGCTGCTATTGGCGAGTTATGCCGCAGCAAAGGTATTATTTTCCACGTCGATGCGGCTCAGGCTACAGGCAAAGTGGATATAGATTTAGAGACCTTAAAAGTGGATCTGATGTCGTTCTCAGGCCACAAGACGTATGGTCCTAAAGGCATTGGCGCTTTGTATGTGCGTCGTAAGCCACGTATTCGTTTAGAAGCTCAGACGCACGGTGGTGGTCATGAGCGTGGTATGCGTTCAGGCACTTTAGCCACACACCAGATTGTGGCTATGGGTGAAGCTTTCCGTATTGCCAAAGAAGAAATGCACGCTGAGCGTGAACGTGTTGCTGTGTTACGTGACCGTCTGCTGGATGGTATTAAAGACATCGAACAGGTGTTTTTAAATGGTGATGCTGTGCAACGTGTGCCAGGTATTACCAACGTCAGCTTTAACTATGTTGAAGGTGAGTCCCTGATTATGGCGTTAAAAGACATTGCTGTATCTTCAGGTTCAGCTTGTACTTCAGCTAGTCTGGAACCTTCGTACGTATTACGTGCTTTAGGTTTAACCGACGAGCTGGCACACAGTTCTATTCGTTTCAGCATCGGCCGTTACACAACGGAAGAGCAAATTGATCACACCATTAAGATTGTGCATGACGCCATTGGTAAATTACGCGACATGTCACCTCTGTGGGAAATGTATAAAGACGGCGTGGATTTAGGCAGCGTAGCCTGGGTTGCACACTAAGTTAACAGCACCATTATTATCCCCAAAGTAATTGGAGTTGCAGCGAGGCGACAAGTGAGCGAGACCCATGAGCATAGTAGTCCTATGTGATTGGGCGAGAGAACGTAGTCAACAAAGCTGCAGTTTCAAGTACGAAGGGGATTAGAGGACTTAGAATCATGGCATACAGTACTAAAGTCATAGACCATTATGAAAATCCGCGTAACGTCGGTTCATTCGCTAAAGACGACCCAACTATAGCTACAGGCATGGTTGGCGCACCGGCTTGTGGTGACGTGATGAAGTTACAGTTAAAAATTAACGACCAGGGCATTATTGAAGATGCCAAGTTCAAGACTTATGGCTGTGGCAGCGCTATTGCATCCAGCTCATTAGTGACTGAATGGGTTAAAGGCAAAAGCATCGACGAAGCTGCTTTAATCAAGAACACCGATATAGCGCAGGAATTGGCTTTACCTCCGGTAAAAATTCACTGCTCTATTCTGGCGGAAGATGCAATCAAAGCAGCCATTGCTGATTACAAACAACGTCACGGGAACTAAGTTATGGCTATTTCAATGACACCAGCGGCAGCGGATCGCGTCAGAAGTTTCCTGAGCAACAGAGGCAAAGGCCTTGGCTTGCGTGTGGGTGTAAAAACCACAGGCTGTTCAGGCTTAGCTTATGTGCTGGAGTTTGTTGACGAGTTAAACGATGACGATCAGGTGTTTGAGCAGAACGATCTGAAACTCATCGTTGACGGTAAAAGTCTGGTCTATATAGACGGCACCCAGCTTGATTTTGTCAAAGAAGGTTTAAACGAAGGGTTCCAGTTTAACAACCCAAACGTCAATGGCGAATGTGGTTGTGGCGAAAGCTTCACCGTTTAACTAAGGGCGCAGATGAATTACTTTCAGCTTTTTCATCTGCCAGCTCAGTTCGAGCTGGATTTGACTGAATTAGGCACCCGTTATCTGGAATTGCAGCGTCAGTTTCATCCGGATAAACATGCAGCTGGCTCTGAGCGCGATAAGCTGATGGCGGTGCAACAAGCAGCCAATATCAACGATGCGTATCACAGTTTAAAACAGCCGTTATTACGTGCCGAACATTTACTGGCGTTACGGGGTTTAAAAATCAGTAACGAGCAGCGTAGCTTTATGGAACCTGCTTTTTTAATGCAGCAAATGGAATTACGTGAGTTGCTGGCAGAGATTAGCGATGCAGCGGATCCTGATGCGTTAATTGATGAAGCCGACCAGCAAATTCAGCAGCAGAAAAAAGCCTTATTACGACAGTTGCAATCGGCACTGGACGCCAACAACCCTGAGCACGATCATCAGGCGGCTGATATAATCCGCAAACTCAAATTTTTCTTTAAGCTGCAGCAAGAGCTGGAGCTGATTGAACAAACACAAGATTAAAGAGCAGCATGGCGTTATTACAAATTGCAGAGCCCGGTCAAAGCGCGGCTCCACATCAGCACAAGTTAGCCGCAGGTATTGATCTCGGTACCACGAATTCTCTGGTTGCTACTGTTCGCAGTGGCGAAGCCAAAACGCTGTTTAATAAAGCAGGGCAGGACATGTTGCCTTCTGTGGTGCGTTACACCAAAGACAACGTCATAGTAGGCCATGCTGCTGCAGCCGAAGCTGTGCTGGATCCACACAACACCATAGTGTCAGTCAAACGTCTGATGGGCCGTGGTTTTGCTGAAATCAACGCCGACGCAGAACATATTCCGTATGAGCTGGTCGATCAGTCTGGTTTAGTGGCTATTAACACCATTCAGGGCATTAAAAACCCGGTTGAAGTCTCAGCTGAAATTCTGGCGACTTTAGCAGATACAGCAAGCCAGACCTTAGGTGGCGAGCTGACGGGTGTGGTTATTACTGTGCCTGCTTATTTTGATGACTCGCAACGTCAGGCGACCAAAGACGCCGCCAAGCTTGCTGGTTTAACTGTATTACGTTTATTAAACGAGCCTACAGCTGCAGCTTTAGCTTATGGCCTGGACTCAGGTCAGGAAGGTGTGGTTGCTGTCTACGATTTAGGTGGTGGCACTTTTGATATCTCTATCCTGCGTTTAAAGCGTGGTGTATTTGAGGTGCTGGCCACAGGTGGAGACTCGGCTTTAGGTGGTGATGATTTTGATCACGCTTTAGTCAACTGGTTACAACAACAAACTGGCCAAAGCACACTTTCGCATTCAGAGCTGCGCCAGTACCTGGTGACAGCCCGCCAAATCAAAGAAAACTTAAGTGCTACAGAGCAGCTGGATTTTGTCCTGCCACTCGCCTCCGGTGAATTTAAAGGCCAGATCAGCCGGTCTGACTTTGATACTTTAATTCAGCCTTTAGTGCGCAAGACCATTCGCGCTTGTAAACAAGTGCTGCGTGATGCCGGTTTAGACACCGAAGAAATTCAACAAGTGGTGATGGTCGGTGGTTCTACCCGCGTGCCATTAGTACGAAGCGCTGTGGCGGAGTTTTTTGCCGCTGAGCCTCTCACTTCGATTGACCCGGATAAAGTAGTCGCCATAGGGGCCGCTATTCAGGCCAACGTGCTGGTCGGTAATAAATCTGACCACGATACTTTACTGCTCGATGTGATCCCGCTGTCTTTAGGTTTGGAGACTATGGGTGGCTTAGTGGAAAAAATTATTCCGCGCAACACAGTGATCCCTGTGGCCCGTGCTCAGGAATTCACCACCTTTAAAGATGGTCAGACCGCTATGGCTATTCATGTGCTGCAAGGCGAACGTGAACTGGTGGATGCTTGTCGTTCTTTAGCCCGTTTTGACCTGACCAACATTCCGGCTATGGCCGCTGGTGGCGCTCATATTCGTGTCACTTTCCAGGTTGATGCTGACGGTTTATTAAGCGTCACAGCTCAGGAAAAATCGACAGGGGTTAGCGCCAGTATTCAGGTCAAACCTTCATACGGTTTAAGTGACGATCAGGTCGCGACCATGATCCAAAGCTCTATGTTGTATGCCAAGCAGGATATGCAGCTGCGCTTGTTAAAAGAGCAACAAGTGGAAGCTGAGCGGGTGCTTGAAGCTGTCACTGTAGCCTTAAATGCCGATGCGGCACTTTTAACTGCAGAAGAAAAATTAAGTGTAGAACAAGCCCTTGCTGAACTTGCGACAGTCAAACAAGGCGACAACACGGCCGCTATTAAAGCTGCCATTGAACATACCAATCATATAACGGATGAGTTTGCAGCACGCCGGATGGACATCTCTATCCGTAAGGCATTGCAAGGTCATAAGGTCGACGAGGTCTGATATGCCACAAATCATCTTTTTACCCCATGCAGAGTTATGCCCTGAAGGTGCAGCTGTTGAAGCCAAAACAGGTGAAACTGTGCTGGATGTTGCTTTACGTTGTGGCATCTCTATTGAACATGCCTGCGAGAAATCCTGTGCCTGCACTACCTGCCACGTCATAGTGCGTGAAGGTTTCCGCTCTCTGAATCCTAGCGATGAGCTGGAAGACGATATGCTGGATAAAGCCTGGGGTTTAGAGCCAGATTCACGTTTAGGTTGCCAGGCACGTATAGCGGACGAAGACTTAACAGTCGAAATCCCTAAATACACAGTCAATATGGTCAGCGAAGGGCATTAAGCCTGGTCTGGTGATATAAAAAAGCAGCTTCGGGCTGCTTTTTTTGTAGTTGCGGCACTGGTTCTGATCACAAAATAAAAGCTTTCTCCTCTCTATTTAGAAAAAATAGGTTTTTTATTTTGCTTAGCGTATAATTCGCGGCCTTAAATTTATTCACCCTTTTGATTACAGGAGTCTGTCATGGCTTTAGAACGTACTTTTTCAATCGTGAAACCAGATGCAGTAGCAAAGAACCACATCGGCGCTATCTACCACCGTTTTGAGTCTGCAGGTTTACGTATTGTTGCAGCTAAAATGTTGCACTTAAGCCAGGAACAGGCTGAAGGCTTCTACGGTGAGCACAAAGAGCGTCCATTTTTCAAAGCTTTAGTATCTTTCATGACCTCTGGCCCAGTAATGGTTCAGGTGTTAGAAGGCGAAGACGCTGTTCGTAAAAACCGTGAAATCATGGGTGCTACTAACCCTAAAGACGCTGCTGCCGGTACTTTACGTGCTGACTACGCTGCAAGCATTGACGAAAACGCTGTTCACGGTTCAGACGCTGCTGCTTCTGCTGCCCGTGAAATCGCGTTCTTCTTCACTGAAGCGGAACTGTGCTCACGTACTCGTTAATTTAAACCGTCGTTCTTGAAGCTGCAGCTTCGTTGACCGCGCGCTTTCGCCCCAGTCACATAGTGAACTATGCTCCTGGGGTCTCACGCACTTGTCGCCTCGCTGCAACTCCAATTACTTAGGTTTAAAAAAGTGTAAAGGGACGATTTATAGAAAAGGGAGCTTAGCTCCCTTTCTATCTATTTAAACTGTCCTATTTTTTATCTATCTATGTTGTGAGGAAAAGCCCAAATGAGCCAAACAGAAAACAAAGTCAATCTGCTTGATCTGACCCGTACCCAGATGAAGGAGTTTTTTGTCTCTATTGGTGAAGCAGGCTTCAGAGCCGATCAGGTGATGAAATGGATCTACCATTTCTGCATCGATGACTTTGATAAAATGACCAACATCAACAAGAAGTTGCGTGACAAATTAAAAGAAAAAGCCGTGATTGCAGCACCAGTTGTGGTGACTCGTCAGGACAGCGCCGATGGCACTATTAAGTTTGTGATGGGGTTGGTTGGTGGTCAGGAAGTTGAAACTGTCTGGATCCCGGAAAAAGACCGCCGCACTTTATGTGTGTCTTCGCAAGTTGGCTGTGCTTTAGAATGTACTTTTTGTTCTACCGCCCAGCAGGGTTTTAACCGCAATTTAAAAGTGTCTGAAATTATTGGCCAGGTCTGGCGTGTAGCTCAGATTATCGGCAGCTACGGCGATACAGGCGAAAAACCAGTCACCAACGTGGTAATGATGGGCATGGGCGAGCCTTTGCTGAATCTGAACAATGTAGTGCCTGCCATGGAGCTGATGCTGGAAGACTTTGGTTTTGGTTTATCCAAACGCCGTGTCACTTTAAGTACTTCAGGTGTAGTACCAGCTTTAGATATGCTGAAAGAGCGTATCGATGTGGCCTTGGCTATTTCTTTACACGCGCCGAATAACACGCTGCGTGATGAGTTAGTGCCGGTCAATAAAAAATACCCTATGGAAGAATTCCTGGCTGCGGCGAAGCGTTATGTTACAGATTCGCGTGCCAACGATAAAGTCACAGTCGAATACGTGATGCTGGATGGTGTTAACGACAGCATGGAACAAGCCCATGAATTAGCGCATGCGCTTAAAGGCACGCCGTCAAAAGTGAACCTGATCCCATTTAACCCATACCCTGGTTCACCGTACAAACGTTCAAGCAATTCCCGCATCGACCGCTTTAATAAAGTGCTGCAGGAACATGGTTATACAGTGATGGTACGTAAGACCCGCGGCGATGATATTGACGCTGCCTGTGGCCAATTAGTGGGTGATGTAATTGACCGTACTAAGCGTTTAGAAAAAAAACAGATGAAAGGTCAGGAGATTTCAGTAAAAATGGTGTAACACTCCATTCAACTGGTACCCTTATGCAAAAACTCAGGCTCCTGGCTTGTGTTATTTTCAGTTTACAGTTGGCAGCTTGTGTCACTGAAACCACAGTAGTGGGCAGTGACCGGCAAATTCGTCCTAAGATGGATCAAAAGGAAGCTGCCCGCACCCGCATTGCTCTCGGCATTAACTACCTGCAACGGGGTGATAATGCGCAGGCCAAGTTTAATCTGGAAAAAGCCAAAAGCTTAGCGCCTGAACTGGCCGAAGTGCATAACGCCATGGCCTATTATTATCAGCAGGTGGCTGAATTCGAAGCCGCAGAAAACTCGTACAAAACAGCCATAGACCTTGAACCCAATAATGCGGACTCCTATAACAATTACGGCGCTTTTTTGTGTCAGCGCGGTAAGTATGATCAAGCCGAACAGTTACTGTTACAGGCGATAAGCCGCCCGGGTTATATCCGCGCCGCCGACAGCTATGAAAACATCGCCTTGTGCCGCTTGGAGCAAAAAGACTTTATTCAGGCCAAAACCTACCTGGATTTATCCATTAAACACAATGCCAGTCGCCCCAGCGCTTTATTTAATCTGGCGTCAGTTAATTATGCGATGGCAGATTTGCCAGCCGCCCAGGTGCTTTTGGATCGAATGCAAAGCGCCTCACAAATTTCGCCCCGTTCTGTGTTGCTGGGGTATTTGATAGCTCAGGAACAACAAGACTACAGTCGGATGCAAACCGCAGAACAGTTATTGCTGACCACCTATCCGCAAAGTCAGGAAACCTTATTATTTAGTCAGGGCAAGTTGAACGAGTCTGAATTTAGCCAACTCCGACAAGACTATAAGCAGCAGTTACTGCAACAACCCGCTGAACAAGTCAAAGCTGGCGTGGTTCAGCCCAAAATCAAAATTACCCGCAAAAAGCCACCTGCAGCTGTGGCAACAGAACAGGCGCAGCTTAGCGCAGCATCAGTTACAGAACCTTTACCTGAAGCACGAATGGTGTCTGAGGAGCTATCTGTCACAGAAAGCGCTGCAGTAGCAGAAAATCAGGCTGAAATGACAGAAGCAGAGTCGGGAGCACAAGTACAGCAACACGAAGTGCAACAAGATGAAACCTTGTATGGCATAGCGGAGCGTTACAGTGTTACTATTAGCGATATAATCAGCTGGAACTCTTTGCGTGATAATCAGCCTATAGTCAGGGGCCAGATCCTTTGGATTGGACAACAAGCACCCCGGCAGATCGAACCACAAATTGAAGTACCAGAACGTTATCAAATCCAGTATGGCGACACCTTATTCCGGATTTCGATGCGTTACAGGGTGAAACTAACCAGCCTGCTGCAATGGAACAACTTAACTGAGCAAAGCCCGATACGGGCTGGGCAATTTATCTACTTAAAAGATCCGGCACAATTGGAATTATGACGACTGAATTAACGCCGCCTAGCAGCGCACCAAAAGCATTAAGCGCAGGCCAAACCCTACGTCAGGCCAGAGAGCAACAAAATCTGACCGTAGCGCAAGTGGCACAGCAATTGAATTTAGGTAAAAGCCTGATAGAAGATCTTGAGCTGGATCAGGTGGATGCCAAGCTGTCCTCAACTTTTGTTCGTGGTTATTTACGCTCTTATGCCAAACTGCTGAAAATACCAGCCCAGCAAGTGTTGGATGCCTACAGTAGTAACTCCAAAGGTTTACATCAGGTACCAAGCCTGACCCGGAGTTTCTCTAAACGCACTGCTAAAGAAGCCACAGAAAACCGCTTTATGTGGGTGACTTATTTTGTTATTGCTGTCTTTGTAGTGTTGCTGGTACTTGGCTTCTGGCAAAGTCGTTTTGGTGGCTCAGCGTCAGGTTCTGCTTTGCCTATGGCGCAAACGGATGAAACTATGCTGGCCAGTGAAGAGGCTAAGCCTGTTGAAACTCAGCCGTATCAGCAAACCGAACAACCACAGGCACAACAGAACAGCATTCCTGTCACTCAGCTGGATCATTCGCCAACAGCGACTGATATACCTGCACTTACCACTGCGCCACAAAGTAGTTTAACCACAGATGTCCCAGCTATTATACCTGGGCAGCCAGAAGCAGTAGTTACACAACCAGCTGCAACAGTGCCGCAGGCTACAACAGAAGCCAATTCTGCTACTACAGGTGCACAAAATACACCTGCTGTCGCAACTCCGGTTCAGACAGCGCCTGAATTGCAGCAAACAAATCCTGCGGTCACAGCCCCAGTTCAAAACGAACCGCAGGCATCAGCTCCGGTAACAAATAACGTTCCGGCTGTTGCAACTGCTGATACTGCAACTGACCAGCCTGCGACTCAAACTACAACCTCAGCTACAGAAACTCCAGCTGCAGCAGTTGATGCATCGGCGAATGCCACTATCAATTTGTCACTGAATGCAGAGTGTTGGGTGGATGTGGTTGATGCGACGGGCAAGCGTTTAGTCTTTGGCAGTCGTCAGGCCGGTGAACAGTTAAATTTACGTGGTGTAGCGCCAGTCAAAGTTTTATTAGGCAACGCAGCCGCAGCCACTCTTAGCTTTAATGGCGAAGCCATTGACCTGTCAGGTTATCCAACAGGTCGGGTCGCCCGGTTAACCCTCGGACAAAACTGATGAGTTACGCAGAAAATCCTATTAAAAGACGCCAGTCGACCCAGATTAAAGTAGGCAATGTACTGATAGGTGGTGATGCCCCTATTGCAGTGCAGTCAATGACCAATACCAAAACCACAGATGTGGCAGCCACAGTGGCGCAAATTCATGCCATTGCCAAAGCTGGCGCTGATTTAGTGCGTGTGTCTGTGCCAACTATGGAAGCGGCAGAAGCCTTTAGGCTGATTAAACAGCAATCGCCTATTCCGTTGGTGGCCGATATTCATTTTGATTACCGTATCGCGCTGAAAGTGGCTGAATACGGTGTCGACTGTTTACGTATCAACCCTGGCAATATAGGTCGAGAAGATCGTATCCGCTCTGTGGTTGAAGCTGCGCGTGATAAAAACATTCCTATCCGTATTGGTGTTAATGGCGGCTCGCTGGAAGCAGATTTACAGGAAAAGTATGGCGAACCTACACCAGAAGCTTTGGTGGAATCGGCAATGCGTCATGTTGAAATTCTGGACAGACTGAACTTCGACCAGTTTAAAGTCAGTGTCAAAGCATCAGACGTATTTTTAGCTGTAGGTGCATACCGCTTGCTGGCTAAACAAATTAAGCAACCGCTGCATTTGGGTATTACTGAAGCAGGCGGGGCTCGTGCCGGCTCAGTGAAGTCTGCTATTGGTCTTGGCATGCTGTTGTCTGAAGGCATAGGCGATACCTTACGTATTTCCTTAGCTGCCGATCCGGTGGAAGAAGTGAAAGTGGGTTTTGATATTTTAAAATCACTACGCATTCGTTCCCGCGGCGTTAATTTTATTGCCTGCCCAAGCTGTTCCCGTCAGGAATTTGATGTGATCAAAACCATGAACGAGCTGGAACAGCGACTGGAAGATATCATCGACCCTGTGACTGTATCCGTCATTGGTTGTGTGGTGAATGGTCCTGGTGAAGCCTTGGTTTCTGATTTAGGTGTGGCGGGTGCGAACCGTATGAGTGGTTTTTACCTCAAAGGCCAGCGGCAGAAATTACGTATTGATAACAACACTGTCGCAGAACAGCTGGAAGCTCAGATACGTTTGTATCTGGAAGAGCAAAAACGACTGATTGAAATTAAACAGCTGGACTGAGCAGCCTCGCTGCATCATCCGCTTAGGATAAAGAGATAAAACCCGTGTCAAAAGATATCCAGGCCATTCGTGGCATGAACGACTGCTTACCTACGGATACCCCGGCATGGCAGTATGTGGAACAGATTTTACGTAAAACAGTGCGCAACTATGGTTACGAAGAAATTCGTTTTCCTATAGTCGAAATGACGGAACTGTTTAAGCGTTCTATCGGCGAAGTAACCGATATCGTTGAAAAAGAAATGTATACCTTTGCGGATCGCAATGGTGACAGCCTGACCTTACGCCCTGAAGGCACTGCAGTTTGCGTGCGTGCAGCCAACCAAAATGGTTTGTTGTACAACCAGGAGCAACGCCTGTGGTACATGGGACCAATGTTCCGTCATGAGCGTCCGCAAAAAGGCCGCTACCGCCAGTTCCACCAGTTTGGTTTAGAAGCTTTTGGTATGGCAGGTCCGGACATTGATGCTGAAGTGATTTTACTCAGTGCCCGTTTGTGGAAGAGCTTAGGTTTATCTGCTCATGTGACTCTGGAGCTGAACTCTTTAGGTTCGAATCAGGCCCGTGCTGATTACCGCGCTGCTTTAGTGGCGTATTTAGAGCAACATAAAGAACTGCTGGATGAAGACAGCTTACGCCGTATGTACAGCAATCCGCTACGTGTGCTGGATAGCAAAAATCCGGTGATGCAAGACATGCTGGGCAAAGCGCCACAGTTGTTAGATTATTTAGATGATGAATCCAAAGCTGATTTTGATGGTCTGCAAAAGCGTTTAAAAGCCGCTGGTGTAGACTTTGTCATCAACCCACGTTTAGTGCGTGGCCTGGATTACTACAACAAAACCGTATTCGAATGGGTGACCAGCAGCTTAGGTTCACAAGGTACAGTCTGTGCCGGTGGCCGCTACGATGGTTTAGTGGAACAGCTGGGTGGTAAAGCCACTCCTGCAGTTGGTTTTGCCTTAGGTATGGAGCGACTGGTATTATTGCTGCAAACCTTAGAGTTATTGCCACAAGCCCAGGCCCAAACTGATATTTATCTGATGGCCTTAGGCGAGAGCGCGGAACTTGCCGCAGTTTCTATTGCCGAAGGCCTGCGGAATGATTTACCGGATTTACGTTTAATGACGCATTCCGGTGGTGGCAACTTAAAGAAACAATTGAAAAAAGCGGATAAGTCTGGTGCCGGCCTTGGCCTGTTATTAGGTGAAACTGAACTGGCTGCAGGCGAAATTACGCTGAAATGGCTCAGAGAAGAAAAGCCACAACAAAATATTAAATTGACTGAATTAAGCGCTTTTATAAAGCAGCTGGTTTAAAGGGATCGAAGATGGAAATTTACAACAGCGAAGAACAACAAGTCGAAGCAATTAAGCGCTTTTGGAAAGAAAACGGCACCGCTATTATCGCTGGTGTAGTGTTAGGTTTAGGTGGTTTGTACGGCTGGCGTTATTTCCAGGACCAGCAGCTGGAAACCACTATGGCCGCGTCAAGCGCTTATACCCAATTGCTGGAGCAACAACAAAAAGCCGCAGATAACCCAGAGTTATTAGCGCAGTTCCAAACTTTTGTTGATAAAAACAGTGACTCTTCTTACGCTTTGCTGGCCGCTTTTGTAGCTGCCAAAGAAGCTGTTGCAAAAGAAGATTACGCCACTGCAGCCAAACAGCTGAACTGGGTAGTCACTACTGCTAAACAACCAGAAATCAAAGCTCTGGCGCAGTTGCGTCTGGCTCGTGTACAAAACGAACAAAAAGATTATCCGGCTGCTTTAGCTACTTTAGCTTTAGCTGTGCCTGAAGCATTTAAAGCCCAACAGCAAGAGCTGACAGGTGACGTGCTGCTGAATTCAGGTGAACTGGCCAAAGCTAAAACTGCTTATCAGGCTGCTGTTGCCGCGACAAAAGATGCTCAGAATCCAATTCTGAAAGTGAAGTTAGACGAACTGGCGCACGTAACTGCTGCTTAAGGTGTAAGAGTGAAGTTATTCAGGTCCCGTATCGGCTTAATGCTGGTGTTGTTGACGACTTTGGCTGCTTGTTCTTCCAAAGAAGAATTGGTTTATCCGGAAATTAACAACAAAATTGAACCCGAAGAAATTTGGAGTGCGTCTGTCGGTGATGGCGTTGAACATTATGATTCAGCGCTGCGTCCATTAATTTATAAAGACAAAGTTTTTGCTGCCAGCCGTGCTGGTTTAGTGATGGCTTTTGACCGTGAAAGCGGCGACCGTCTTTGGACTTTTGATGTGCGTGATGATGGCACTGGTAGTTTTCTGGATGGTCTGAAATTCTGGAGTTCTGAAACTGCCCGTGTTTCAGGTGGTATCAGTCAGGGTTACGATAAGATCTTTATCGGCACTGAGAATGGCGACGTAGTAGCTTTAAATCCTGAAACCGGCGAGCTGGTATGGCGCGTTAAAGTGAAAGGTGAAGTGATTGCCAGTCCTGCTGCAGGCGAAGGTTATGTGCTGGTGAATACCTCAGCTGGTTATTTGTTTGCATTGCATCCGGATACAGGTGAACAACGCTGGATGCATGAGCAGGAAAGCGCCTTGTTAAGCTTACGTGGCACCAGTGAGCCTGTTATGGCCAATGGTGGTGTTATTTTTGGTAGTGGTGCAGGCAAAGTCTCTGTAGTCATTGCTGATAAAGGCATATTGGCATGGGATGCAGCTATTGCTGTGCCAAAAGGTGCAACCGATTTGTCCCGTATGGTCGATGTGGATGCAACTCCTATAGTCGTGGATGGTACTATTTACGCCATTGCATTTAATGGTGAGTTAGTAGCGCTTGAGCTGCGTACAGGCCGTGTGATGTGGAAACGTGAATATGCCAGCTTCCGCGATATGGTGGTTGAAGGTAATACCATTTATCTGGTCGACAGCGTAGGTAAAATCTTTGCGATTGACCGTCGTAACGGTTTAGAGCAGTGGGCTCAGTTAGGCTTACACAAACATTTCCTGACAGGACCTGCAGTCTACAAAGATTATCTGGCCGTGGGTGATGTCGAAGGCAACTTGTTCTGGTTAGATAAAAATACCGGTGAGTTTGTTGCACAGGAATCGTACGGCTCTGGTTTTTACGTGCAGGGCGTCAGCTCAGCCGATGAATTAGTGATCCAAACCCGGGATGGTGAGCTAAGTTTAATACGCTTACCTTAAACCAGCTGAGTATGGAATAAGACAAGGTCGGAGCCGATAAACCATCGCCTCCGGCCTTGTTGTTTAATAAAGTTTAATGATTTATGTAACTGTCATGGCTGAATAAGCCTGGCGTCACAGAGTAAGAAGGCCAGTTGGCCTGCGGTATCCACAAGGATACATAGTAATTTTATTTGAGGTAAAACCATGTTACCTGTAGTGGCTTTGGTTGGCAGAGCCAACGTTGGAAAATCAACATTATTTAACCGTTTGACCCGCACCCGTGATGCCTTAGTGGCGGATTTTCCGGGCCTGACGCGTGACCGTAAATACGGTTCAGTCAAATACGAAGGTTACGAATTCATTGTGGTGGATACCGGTGGTATCGACGGCAATGAGCAAGGCATTGAAGTAGAAATGGCCGAGCAGTCACTGAAAGCCATAGACGAAGCAGACATAGTGCTGTTTATGGTGGACGCCCGTGCTGGCGCTACTGTGGCTGATGATGCGATAGCGCAGCATTTACGCCGTATCAATAAAAAGGTATTTTTAGTCGCTAACAAAACTGATGGTTTAGATGCCGATACAGCCACAGCAGACTTTTATAGTCTGGCGCAGGGTGAAGTGTATCCTATAGCTGCTGTGCATGGCCGAGGCGTGTTGTCTTTGCTGCAACATGCGTTATTGCCTATGTTATCTGAGCAGCAACAGCAGCGCATTGCTGCTATTGAAAGCGGTGAAGAATTACCGGAAGACTTTGAAGAAGAAAGCGAAGAGGACATTTCTCAGGCTAAGGATCAGCATATCAAGCTGGCCATAGTAGGTCGTCCAAACGTCGGTAAATCGACTTTAACCAACCGTATTTTAGGTGAAGAGCGTGTTGTGGTATTCGACATGCCAGGCACGACACGGGATTCAATTTATATCCCTATGACCCGCGGTGAGCGCGAATACACCCTGATAGATACTGCTGGTGTGCGTCGTCGTGGCAAAATTGACGATATGGTCGAAAAGTTCTCTGTGATTAAAACCCTGCAGGCTATTGAAGATGCCAACGTAGTGATTTTAGTGCTGGACGCCCGTTTAGGTATTTCTGACCAGGACTTAAGTATTTTAGGTTTTGTGCTTAACGCTGGCCGCTCATTGGTGATTGCTGTCAATAAATGGGATGGTCTGGACGATCGTATTAAAGACGATGTGAAACGTGAGCTCGACAGACGTTTAGGTTTTATCGACTTTGCCCGTCTGCATTTCATCTCGGCATTACACGGCTCAGGTGTAGGTAACTTATTTGAATCGGTAGAAGAAGCCTTCGACTCGGCTACCCGTCGTGTCAGCACTGCGCTTTTAACCCGTATTATGAAAATGGCAGTGGAAGATCACCAGCCACCTATGGTGAAAGGCCGTCGTGTGAAGCTGAAATACGCCCACGCTGGTGGTTACAATCCGCCTCTGATCGTCATTCACGGTACTCAGGTAGACGACCTGCCAGATTCGTACAAACGTTATCTGATGAACTATTTCCGTAAATCGTTACAGATGATGGGTACTCCGGTACGGATTGAATTCCGCGAAGGTGAAAACCCATTTGCCGGCAAACGTAATATGCTGACGCCAAATCAGCAGTACAAACGTGACCGTATCTTAAAAGCCAGAGCGAATCTGGTGAATAAGAAGTAAGTTTTACAAGGCCAGCGAAAGCTGGCCTTGTTGTTTCTGGGGTTCGCGTCGATACGAAATTGTAGGGCGGGGCTTATCCCTGCCCACCGAATATTGTCGGCGGGCTAGTTGTGATATACCGCCATTCCTTAATCAACCATCCTTACTCTGAGGTTTTATGCTGCATCATGTTTCTTTTGGTGTTTCTGATATTTATCGTTCAGCAGCTTTTTACGACGCTGTGTTGTCGGCTTTAGGTTATGTCCGGGTTTGGGATGATATCAGCGATGATGACCCGGATTGTGCTGTAGGTTATGGCTACAGCAATGGTGGCGATAAATTTGCCATCAAGCTCAGAGCACAGGCTTTGTCAGGTTCAGTACCAGGTTTTCATCTGGCCTTTGCTGCACCAAGCCGGGCTGCTGTAGATGAGTTCCATAAAGCCGCATTGCAACATGGTGGCAAAGACAATGGTGCAGCGGGCCTGAGGCCAGATTATGGCGATGAATATTATGCGGCTTTTGTGATTGACCCTGATGGTTATCATATTGAAGCTGTGATTAATGGGGCTGAGCAGGCATAAGCGTTATACCAATTTGGTAGGTTATGCGTGCCGTATTGTAGGTTGTACTCGCCGTGCAGCGGCATTACAACAATGTAATTTGCCGCAGTAAACATGATTTAAACTCAAAACGTTTCGCCTTTGGCGAGATACTTTCTTTTGCTTAAAGCACACTACACCATTGGCTGTTTGTTTCTAGTAGAACTTAGACATCCTTAATTTATTCAAGACACTAATTTTAGAAATTTTATCCAGTGTATTGGTGACTTTTTGTGCAAGCTCCTGGCAACTGCCAGAGATGAGTAGGAATACTCGAATAAAATCTGTTAAATCTTCACCTTTGAAACTCATAAACAAATCATACATCTGCTCCTCAGTTAGCTCATTGAGTATCTCTGCCTCTGAACTATTGTAAGAATTTGATTTTCTTCTTTTATTCAAAACATCAGTAACTGTAGGCTTCGGATTAAACTGCAAATATGCCTTTCTAAGCTCATCTTTGAACTTTTCATCGTGAATACCGAAAGGATTACGAATAACATTATCCACATCAAATATTTCAGGGGTATCTTTTCTTTTATCTATGAAAAAATAAATAAGCTCATCAGCTAGCTCACCTTTACCTATACCTCTCAAAACCTTCAAGCCATCGCTATACTGAGAGCATGAAGTAGTTGAAGCTATATCTCTCATCCCCGCATCCATTGCTTCTGCAACTTCATCATCGTTAGTCTCGAAAGAATGATGGTAGATTTCCCATGCTTTGTTCCACTTGGTATTTTCTTTCCTAAGATCAACTTCTCTCTGTTTGTGCTGACAGAGTGTGATAAGTTTTTCTTTATCCAGAAAACCTTGCTCAATACCACGTGCAACAGCTAAATCAATTTCATCGGTAAGCTGAAAGCCATAAGAATTCAAAAATCTGTCCCAATTCTTTGTTTTTTTTGCATCCCAGCTATGGCTCTCGTCTTTTTTTCTCAACCCAGAGCGATTAACAAATTTGAATTCTGGGATATGCTCAGGATCTTCACCATGGCAGTAATAACACCAGCTCAACACCACAGTTGAATGTATGACTTGTCGTTTTATCTCGTCATCAAAAGTATCTACCAGTGCTAAGAATTCCTTTGTATGTTCGACTATTTTTATGATTACTCGTTTATTCTTTATATTTAAACCTATACAGCAATCACGCACGTAGCTTCGAAACTCAAAATCAGTTTCATACATAGTATCAAAGCTCTGCTCTGCGGTCGGTTCAAAATGCAGTTGTCGATCTACAATTTTCTCTTTGTATTTTTTGTAGTCTTCAAAACTTTTATCTGTTGAGTCTTCATTAAGCAACAGCACAATCTTGCAGTCTTTTCTCTCTTTAAAAAAAGAAACTAGCCCCATGAAGTCCTTAATTTTTAACCCTTCACTATGTCTTTCAATGTCATCAAAACAAATTATTGTTTCTTTCAAGGCTAGTTGGGAAAGTGAACTAAAAGCTTCTCCAATGCCACTGATATACTGATCTATTATTGGTAGCTTTACGCTTTTGAACCTATCTACCCACATCTTTGCTTGAGCTTTTGCGTTCTTTTTTTGCCCAATAGTTTGGGCATCAATAGCGTTTAGAAGGGTCAATTGCTTGAGCGCATCAATGGAATTGACGCCAAAAAGAGATACGTAGGAATAAGACGTTAAGGCACATTGATCCTTAAATTCTTCGATGCACTTGTCCCAACAATGTGTCTTACCTACTCCCCAATCGCCTTTTATAGCTAATACTTCTGGTGCAGATGTAGATAAAAACGCTTTGATTTGTTGTTTAACTAATTCAGTCGACATTGGGTTGTCTCCAATTTTCCGCAGAATACTACAAACAAAAGGGGATAAACTGTGAATGATGCGGTCATTTCTGCTCAACACTCAATATCGCTAAACCGCTTTGGACATGTCTTGGTAAGGTAAACTCCCGTTCTCAAAAAGTAAACGAGCAAATTGTCTGAATGATAAATATGCAGAAATGAGCATGCTAATGTTTGCTAGTCGCTCTTAGCTACCAATCAGAAAAGCCCATACCCACTACT
>NZ_JAJOYT010000031.1 GCF_021290965.1 Rheinheimera faecalis
AAAGTGTGCCGGCACAATATACAAATAATGATATGGACGCTCCTACTAGAATTATTCAGTACTCACTGAATAAGGAGCAAAAAATGGAAAGTATTTCAGTTGTTGGTGTTGATTTGGCGAAGAATATGATTCAACTGCACGCGGTTGATGCTGTCGGAAAAGTCATTTTAAAAAAGGCTGTTCGCCGTTCCGGATTTTTAGCCTTTTTCGCTAATTTGCCTTGCTGCCTGATTGGGATGGAAGCATGTTCCAGTTCACATTATTGGGCACGTGAACTGACAAAATTGGGACATCAAGTGAAATTGATGGCTCCACAGTTTGTGAAGCCTTATGTGAAAAGCAATAAGAATGATGCGAACGATGCAGAAGCGATATGTGAAGCTGTTACCCGACCTTCCATGAGATTTGTCGCGCAGAAATCGCAGGAGCAGCAAGCCCTGTTGCTTATCCATCGGGAAAGGGATGGTGCTGTCAGAGACCGGACCGCATTAATCAACAGAATAAGAGCAACTTTGGCTGAATTTGGTGTGGCAGTGCCTGTAGGCCCATGGCGCTTGAACAAATGGTTTGCACAAGAGTTTTCAGCGCACTGTGCACATCTGCCAGAAACCTTGCAGCGGCATATTCTTCGGATGAAAGCCAGACTCACGTTACTGGAAAGCGAAATCACAGCGTACGACCAGGAAATAGACAGCTTGAGCAAAATTAACCCGCTGTGCCAGAAACTGGAGCGGGTGCCGGGGATAGGCCGCCTCACTGCATCAGCACTGGTAGCCAGTATAGGTTCTGGTAAAGAATTTGACTCAGGTCGACAACTCTCAGCTTGGTTAGGATTGGTGCCAAAACAGCATTCCAGTGGAGGGAAATCGAAGTTATTAGGTATTAGCAAGCGAGGGGATTCTTATCTGAGGCGGCTATTCATTCATGGCGCCAGAGCTGTTTACAGGCACTTGAATCCCAAACGCAAACTCACAACATGGTTGAATGAGTTAAGTTGCAGGGCTCACAAGAATGTAGTGATTGTGGCGCTGGCAAATAAACTGGCGCGGATTGCCTGGTCGTTATTAGCTAAAGATCAGGAATACGTAGAAACTATTTAGGAAAGAGTCGCAAAAGGTTTGCGCAGGCAAGAAGCACTGAAGACAAAAGGTAACACCGAAGCTTACAGAGACTGGACCTAACATCGTATTTACGAATACGCCCAAATGATTAGTCGTGAGCTTGCGGAAATCATCAGGGATCGGTGGAATCATTCACCAGAATCCGAATAGATGGCTGCAAAACCTGAGAGTTCTAAGTGTTTTGTGCTTGCACAATCTGGAGCGTCCATAGATGTTAGGT
>NZ_JAJOYT010000032.1 GCF_021290965.1 Rheinheimera faecalis
TATATGGACTCCCCTGAACTATCAACAGATTTTTTACACTGGTATAGATGCGTTCTTATATACGGGCTGTATTGAGGAGCTACCTCTGCCCTTTGATGTATTCGCACCATCATGCCTTTCCTAATGGTCGGTTTTTTCAACCCTTGGGCGCGTCAGGCTCTTGATGGTCGGTCTTACCTGTGTTTAAGCATCTGTAGATAGAACTTGTTACAACGTTTGTAATGACGGTTTGTAATCTTCGCCACGGCTGAGCATCGCCCAAGCAGTGCGGATTGTTTTATTGGCAAGCGCTACTGCCGCAATTCGCTTTCCTCTGCGTTGCATTAGCGCTTTTAACCAGTTCTCTTTTGCATTTTTTGGCTCTCGCTTTTCCAGATAGCTCAGAACAGAGATTGCCCCCATAATAAGCAGTGAGCGTAATCGCTTATGACCACCAGCCTGACTTATAGAGCCTATTTTTTGCTTACCGCCACTGCTGTGCTGAACGGGGGTTAAACCCAAACAGGCGGCGGCATCCCGGCCATTTTTGAAACTAGCTCCATTTCCTATTGCCAGTTTTAAACCCAAGGCTCCTACTGGTCCCACACCTTCAAGCTCAATCAAAGAGCGACTTTGTGCATCCTGCATGGTCAGCTGCGTTTGATGGGATGTGAGTTGCGCGAGCTCTGTCTCTATAGTCAGAAACAATGACCACATTTGAGCCAGACTTTGACGAAAGCAGTCAGGTACACCGTTTTCTCCATCTTCGAGCAGATTGGGGATGGCTCGTTTGAGTGCCGCATCACTTTTCGCTATCACCAGACCAAACTCGTGTAATAAACCACGAAGCTGATTACTCATCGCTGTTTTGTGAGCGACCAGCAACTGGCGCATTTTTTCAATACTTTGCAAACCTTGCTCTTCTGTCGTCAAAATTCTTGCAGGTTTTAAATGTGGCTGCCTGGCCGCAGTGGCGATAGCCAGCGCGTCATTAGCATCCGTCTTATGACCTTGACGAAATGCTTTGACCCGACGTGCAGGTAGCGCTTTTACTTCATGACCAAGGGATTGAGCATACCGACACCAGTAATGACTTCCACCACAAGCTTCCATCACCACCAAAGCTTTAGATTCTTTATGCAGTAACTCTTTTAATTTCTCGCGACTTACAGTTTTGTTGTAAACCAATGAACCATAACCTGTTGTTTTTACAACCTGGAAGACTTGTTTTGCAAGGTCGATAGCGAGCACGGTATAGTTTTGCATGTATGGACTCTCTTTTGGTTAGTGTGACAACTTCACCATAATTCCTCTCGGGGAGGGGAGTCCATACATCTAC
>NZ_JAJOYT010000033.1 GCF_021290965.1 Rheinheimera faecalis
GAGAGTGTTCAATATTCTGTGTCAGCCAAGTTATCAGTTCACAGGTCGATGTGAGCGTCTAAGCGCCCCTCGAAGTGGATCGACAGCTGTGACAGCGTCAGATTCCAGTTTTGTACTGGGTGTGTCCACCGCTCAGATGCCTGCAACATACCTGCATAGAGCAGCTTAAGTAAACTATTTTCGTTGGCGAACCCGCCTTTGGTTTTGGTCAGTTTGCGGAACTGACGATGTACGGCCTCCACGGCATTGGTGGTGTAAATCGCGGTTCTGACGTAATCCGGATATTTAAAATAAGCCGAGAGCGTCAGCCATTTACTGCGCCAGGATTTAATAACCACCGGGTATTTCTCACCCCATTTAGCTTCCAGTTCGTCCAGAGCACTTTCTGCGGCGCTTAAAGTGGATGCTTTGTACACGCACTTTAAATCGACCATAAAGGCTTTCTGATTCTTACTGGCCACGTATTTGAGCGAGTTGCGGATTTGGTGGACGATGCAGTGCTGCACTTCGGTTTTGGGGTAAATACTTTCAATGGCTTCAGGGAAGCCTTTAAGACCATCGACACAAGCAATAAGAATGTCTTTAACGCCACGATTGTGCAGGTCGGTCAGAACCGTAAGCCAATGATGCGCGCCTTCATGCTCTGACAGATAGAGACCCAGCAGTTCTTTTTTACCTTCCACCGTCACGCCCAGTATGGTGTACACGGCTTTGGTGATGTAGCGGCTGTTCTCTTTAATTTTGTAGTGAATGGCATCGAGCCAGACAATAGGGTAAATCGCATCCAGTTCACGTTCGCGCCAAGCCTGTAATTCAGGCAGTAGCTTGTCGGTTACGGCATTGAGGGTGCCATTGGAGATGTTGATGCCATAAAGCTCTTCGATGTGAGCGCGGATATCCTGATAACTGGTGCCTAGTGCAAACAAGCCAATGATTTTACGCTCCAGCTCGTCGGTCAACTGGGTTTGATGTTTCTTGACGATTTGTGGCTCAAAGGTGCCGGCACGATCACGCGGTGTATTGAGTTCAAAGCTACCCGCAGGGCTTTTGACTGTCTTGGATGAACTGCCGTTTTTGCGGTTTGGTGTCTCATCCTGTTCCAAATGCTGCTCAAGCTCAGCTTGCATTGCCGCTTCGGTCAGTTGCTTAATCAGCGGCGTCAGGATACCGTCTTTACCCGTCAGGCCTTTGCCATCACGCAATGCCTGAATAGCAGCTTGGATATCGAATGTTGGAGTGGTCATGTGTCATCTCTTTTTCACGTAGTTTAATGAAATGACACAGAATTTTGAACACTACCG
>NZ_JAJOYT010000034.1 GCF_021290965.1 Rheinheimera faecalis
CGTCCATATGAGCCCAAAGAGCTAGAGTCAATTTTCAAAGAAGGTGAGTATCGGTACAACCAGCTAACTCCTCCAGGATACAAAGATGCAGCTAAATTAATAAATAAGGGTAATTTGCAACAGGAATGTCAGAAATTCGGAGACTTGATAGTTTGGATGCAAGTTATTGAATATGCAAATGAGCATCAAAGCGACATAATATTTGTCACTGATGATGAAAAAGAGGACTGGTGGTCAGAATTTAAAGGTAAAACTATCGGAGCAAGACCGGAGCTCATAAAAGAATTTAAAGACAGAACCTCCCGATCGATCTTAATGTACAAATCAGATAGCTTCATTCGGCATGCGAACGAATATTTAGACGAAAATGTAAGTGATAAAAGTGTTGAAGAGATGAAGCAAGTCCGCGAACAAGATCATTGGTTAGGGTCCAGTTTTGGTATTTCACTTACTAAGTACAGACCTTTTTATGACTTAGTGTTCTACATAAAAGGAAATTTCATCTTGGGTCAGAAGTTACCATCTGAAAGGGATTTGGCTGATACTCTTGGGTGGAATAGGTCTGTTGTGAGAGAGCAATTAGTCAGGCTGGAATCTTTTGGATATATATCGATAGAGCATGGAAAGTCCACAATTTTAAAAAGAGAAATTCCAAATATACCCCTTTTCACCGATAGTAATCGTGATCCTGCATGATGAAATCAGATCAAGGGCATCTCACCTAGCTATTGCTACAGAACATGAAGTGAATGTCCGCAACTCGCTCATAGCTAACAACCACTATTCATAAGTCTTAAAAGCTAAAAAGGCCAGTATAAAACAGTGGCCTTTTGCTAAAGCTTTTTACTATAAATGAGTTTTAGCTTTGCTTGGTTTCAGCCTGCAACTTTTCCAGCTGTGCCCATAACTCTTCCGCTTCTGCGGTTAAATCGGCAAATAAGCGCATATCGCCTTTTCGCTGTGCCAGCATCGCTTGTTCAGCTTTGGCATCGTATTTTTGGCGTAAGGCTTTTAGTGGATCTCGTTTAAAAAAACTAAACATTTTGTAGACTCTTTATTTTTTGTTAGTGATGTCTTTATGTTACGTCTGGATAAGGCTTTTTGTTCAATAGGTAAAGGTTTAAAGTCGCGTATTCAGGGGGGGAACGCTGCACAAAGCAGAGATAAATTTTATTGGTAGTTCCCATTCCTTAGCCTATCTTCCTTGTAAATCAATAAGCTGCATCTATTCTTAGTGCTGGTTTAGTCATCTTTTT
>NZ_JAJOYT010000035.1 GCF_021290965.1 Rheinheimera faecalis
TACCTTGCCTTGGGGTAAGGCCTCATCCGGCGAGTCCAAACCGTTCAGCGCCGCTATCAGGTACCAGAAATCCTTGTCGCCCAAAAACATCTGCGCCAGGTTCTGTAACGTCTCGCCACCTTGTGTGGTGTAGCTGCGGCTTTGGGCCACCGTCTCACTGTCCAGCGGTTTAAAGTGCGTATCCCTTATATTAATACTGCCGTCTTCTTTAAACTCCCCCAGATAGGTGCCACCACCGCCATAGCTGTAGTGCGCTACGCTGCTGCCTCCATAGTGTTTAAAGTCCGGCGCCCGTTGTTCGCCCTGCTCCGTTCTTCGAAATTCTCCCGCCTCATCAAATTCCAGCTGCCGGCGCTTCTCCAGCAACTGCTCCCGCGTCAGCGGCTGCTCTGCCTGATACGCCACCGTACTTTGCTCGCCTGTGTGTTTGCCCCGCAGCACGCCATTTAAGTCGTACTGGTAGTACACCGCTGCGAACCCATCCGCCTTGCCCGCACTGTCTGTCTTCTGGCTCAGTTGCCCGGAACTTAACGTATCCTGATAACCGCTGCCCTCCAGCCGGTAACCATACACCTCATCCGCTTCACGGCTCCAGGCTGAACTGAAGCTGGTTTAGTTGGGGCAGAGCAAAGGGGGTGATACAGTTTGTTTGCAACTAAATAGTTTTGAGTCGTTTTTATGCTGCTGATTGCATTGGTGATATGCGCATTTCGCTTGTGGCTTTGTGCTCACATGGCCCATAAGACGTTTTGCCATAAAGTTCGTAAGACCCCTGCGTTTTCCACTAAAGTGCGTACTTACAAAAAACCAGACTGGGCCATTGTTGAAATAATCCGCTTAAAAGCCCTGATGCCGGATTCTGGCTGCAGAGCGCTGGCTGACATTTTTAATCGCCGCTTTGCAACGCAAAGAGTGTCCGTGGGTAAAACCTGGGTTGCCAATACCCTGCAACAGCATCGCCATGCCGTGCTGTTAAAACGCAAGGAGTTGAAAAACAAAGCTCCTTATCAGATGACCCCATTCCGTACTGGGGGATGGATTTAACCGGTGTCACTGATCAGCAAGGCATCACTCATACTGTGCTTGGAATTTGTGAGC
>NZ_JAJOYT010000036.1 GCF_021290965.1 Rheinheimera faecalis
AAACATTCGTGGCTGGAAAGTGGCTGTGTTTATGGTTACCGCAAAGTCACCAGCGATTTGAAAGATTTAGGCGAACGATGCAGTAAAAATCGCGTGGCCAGGCTGATGAAGCAGGACACACTGAGTGCGCAAGTGGGATACCGCAGACGTAAAGGCCACTACAATGGCAAGCCTGCAGTGGTAGCGCAGAATGTGTTGCAGCGCGAATTTAATGTCACAGAACCGAATCGGGTGTGGGTCACCGACATTACTTACATCAAAACCCATGAAGGCTTCCTGTATCTGGCGGTCGTGCAGGACTTGTTCTCGCGTCAGGTTGTCGGGTGGTCGATGCAGTCGAGAATGGATACGGATGTAGTACTTAAAGCCTTGCTGATGGCCGTCTGGCGCAGAAAGCCCAAGCAGGAAGTCCTTATTCATTCTGACCAAGGCAGCCAGTTTACAGGCTACGAATGGCAGGGCTTTTTAAAAGAGCACAACCTAAAAGCCAGTATGAGTCGTCGCGGTAATTGTCATGACAATGCGTGTGCGGAAAGCTTTTTCCAGCTGTTAAAACGAGAGCGGATCCGTCGAAAAGTGTATGTAACCAGAGAAGACGCCAAATCAGATATCTTTGATTACATCGAAATGTTCTATAACATCAAACGCAAACATGGGTACAGTGGTGATCTGCCTCCTACTGTATTTGAAAAGCAGTATTTAATGAGGCAACAAACTGTCTAAGAAAGTCTGGTCGATTCAA
>NZ_JAJOYT010000037.1 GCF_021290965.1 Rheinheimera faecalis
AGTAAAGAATCCACCTTCTGAAGAAGGTGGCTTTGCGTGAAGCCCCTCAAAGGGGCCTTTTGTCTAGTCCAGTGCTAGTTCAGCCTGTTCCTGACGTTCCATTTTTTCTTGATGTCTTACATAGCGCCTAATTATGTCCTCGTTGATCCCTACTGAATCTACGAAATAACCACGTTGCCAGAATCGATTACCCCACATTTTGTTCTTTCTCAGATGTGGGAATTTACTGAACAATTTCAACGCTATTTTTCCCTTCAGTGCCCCCATTAGCTTCGATATTGATATCTTTGGTGGGACTTTTATTACCAGATGCACATGGTCTATCTGCACATTAAGTTCTACCACTTCACAGCCCAGCTGAGTACTGTATACCTGAATACAACGCCAGACCTCCTTCCCTACATTATCTTTCAATATCCTGAATCTGTACTTCGGTGTCCAGACTATATGGTATTGACACCGCCAGAACACATGCGATGCTTGTTGATATCTACTCATGTTTTTTACCTCTTTGACTCTGCGAAAAATCAAAGCGGCAATTAACATGAGTAGGTCTTTACAGGCAAAGCCTTTTGGATGATAACCACCTACTGAAGTAGGTGGTTTTGGGGCTGAAAATAAAAC
>NZ_JAJOYT010000038.1 GCF_021290965.1 Rheinheimera faecalis
AGCGACGGTGGGTGCCTTAGGTGCGGGGTCTGCGGTCTTGGCCGGAGGCGCGGCAGCGGGTGTGACCGTGGCGGGTATTTCAACAGCCGCCATGATGGGCGCAGCCGCCATAGGAGGATTTGTGGGTTCGGTGGCGAGCCAGTTGGTGGGTAAAGCCCTGGGTGCTGTGGATAGTTTCTCACTGAAAGATGCGTTAGCTTCAGGTTTAACAGCGGGAGCGACGGCAGGAGCAGGTTCAGCCATTCAAGGAGCAGACTGGGCCGCTAAGGGTGTAGAGGTGGCGGGGAACTATGGGTTGAATGCAGGCACAGCGGCCAGAGGCGCAATAGGTGCGGCAGCCTCAGTGGCGGCGAATAAACTGGTGGGGAATCATGCGAGTTTTCGCTGGGGTAATGTAGCTGCAGCAGCAGTAGCATCGGGTATCACAGGGGATACAGGCGTGATAGGTCAAGGGTCGCTGAATCCAGTCAATGGCATCTTCAATGCGGGTATTCGTTATGGAGCGGATAAGCTGTTTGGCAACGAAGCGAGCTGGAACTTTGATGCAGTGGCGGTGGATGCGTTTGGTC
>NZ_JAJOYT010000039.1 GCF_021290965.1 Rheinheimera faecalis
TGCGACGGTGGGGGCCTTAGGTGCGGGGTCTGCGGTCTTGGCCGGAGGCGCGGCAGCGGGTGTGACCGTGGCGGGTATTTCAACAGCAGCCATGATGGGCGCAGCTGCTATAGGAGGATTTGTGGGTTCGGTGGCGAGCCAGTTGGTGGGTAAAGCCCTGGGTGCAGTGGATAGTTTCTCACTCAAAGGGGCTTTAACCTCGGGCTTAACAGCGGGGGCCACAGCCGGAGCAGGCAGTATGCTGCAAGGTGCTGATTGGGCGACCAAAGGCGCAGAAGGCAACCAGATATTTAACAACTATGGCAAAGCAGCGTTAGCGGCGACAGCCACAGCGACCAGTGTAGCGGCAGGTAAGCTGGTAGGACAACAAAGCAGTTTCCGCTGGGGGAATGTAGCGGCTTCTGCAGTAGCAGCGGGTATAGGCGGCAATACTGGTATTCCGGGCATGGATTCATTTAATCCGCTGGATGGTATGGTGCAGTCTGGTATTCGTTATGGTG
>NZ_JAJOYT010000004.1 GCF_021290965.1 Rheinheimera faecalis
TATCAGCCCTAACAAACGGTTGTCTTCCAAGGTTCGGGCAGACTGTGGCTGTTTTAACCATGCATATAATCCGCTGCGCTGAATATTCAGCACCTGACACATCAGTTGCACCGGATAGTGAGCCAGTCTGGATTTTATGAACGTGTACTTTTCTTTGACTCCACGGCAAAGTACACGGCGGCCTCCTTTAATATATCGCGTTCCATCGTCACCCGTTTCAGTTGTTTCTCTAACTCACGGATCTTGGCTTCCTGCTCAGAAACCTGTTGATAATGTTCGCTGTTGCTGCCGTATTTTTTAAGCCACAGGTAAAGGCTGTTTGTTGAGATGTCTAAACGCTTCGCAACGCTCGCCACAGAATGGCCGCGCTCCGTAATTTGCTTGACTGCTTCAATCTTAAATTCTTCTGGAAACCGTTTTGTCGTCATTTGTCCCCCCTAACACACTGCATTGTAATGCTATTTTGTGTCTAGGAAACTCTGGTCGATTCAGTGCGACGGGTTATATTTATCTAAAGAGTTTAGTAGCAGAAACACTAATTAATTGCATCTTTGAAGCCTTTACCTGATCTAAATAATGGAGCATTAGTTGATGCTATTTGGATGGATTCTCCTGTTTTAGGATTTCGGCCTGAACGTGCTGCCCGTGCACGACTTTCAAAAGTGCCAAAACCGACCAAAGCTACTGTGTCACCATCTTTTAACGCTGTTAAAATCGAGCTAACCATTGAATCTAGAGCTGCTTGAGCTTTTGCTTTATTTATATTCGCTTTGTCAGCAATTTTTTCGACTAACTGTGCTTTTTTCATCTTGGCCACCAACTATTAAGTTTTTATCCATTAGAATTAAAATCAGCTCGTGCAATTTCACAATAGAGCTACGAGTTCGCCTGAGCGGTTAAATGTCAGAAAGTCTGCGATCATGCCAGATTGAATTTTTGCTAACATCATTTTAAGCGGTTGTTCGGCTTCATCACTGTTCGGAGCAAAACCACCGCGGCCAGCCAGCGACGATACAAAAGCAATATCCCAGTCGAAGCCTGTTTTTTCGGATTCAGCTCTCAGTGTTTCAAATTCAGCAATTTCGTCTGGCAATTTATCAACGCAAAGTACAGGGTTCAAAGTGCCGCCTTCACCACGCAGAAAATTATTGTGTTGGCTTTCGGTATAACCATTGGGGAGCTCGGCTTTTGCAAATACCAAGAGCAATCGCTGTGGTTCATGCTGTTGCTTTGCAGCTGTGATTAAATCCTGATAACTCTGTATATTCATTAAAGTACCCCGGGGAGTTCTGTAGTTTTCTGACTGATAATCGACATACTCAAGTTTATCAACACAAACGGCATTGGTTGCTGCAAAAAATGGGCATTCAGGATGCCTCTTTGTAGGTAGTTTTTTCAGGGGCTTACAAAACGACAGTGTTATCCTGTCGTTTTACCGTCCTGCTTAGCCTTGAGCTGAAAAGATCAAGCTTCTGCCATTTCTGGTATCGCGGGGGAGGCCGCTTTTATCGCCACTGCCGGTTTTCGGTGGTAGTGACGAAGTGAATGCTCAATTCGTCTGCCTTTACTAAAAGACGATACTCGTTTTAAGTAGCCAATGACTCTGGTGCCATAATCTATATCGTGACTGCCACAATGTGGACATGAGTTTAAGGTTCTCTTGTCGATTTTTTCACACTGGTTACAGATAGTAATTTTTACGTTTATACAGAAGTAATTACAGCCAGTATGAGCGGCTATGTTTAATAACTGCATATATCCCTGGGTTGTTAATTTTTCATCCAGATTTAAATGCAAAGCAGAACCGCCATCCAGATAATCCAGTAAAGCTCTGCCATGTAACTGGAATTTATCTATCGCGTTACTGCTGTTGTCTTCAACGACATAAAAATAAGAGTTGTAACAGTCTCTTGGGACAAAATAACCGTCTTCTTTATCCCATTTTGCATTTTTAATTCCAAGGTTTTCCGCTGGTACAAATTCGGTATTAAACAGGTAACCATAAAGAGCTTTGGCTTCTTTATTCGCGTCAAATATGACTTTTAATTTTTGCTGGACAAAGTCAATGTAAGCAGGATTATTACTCGCTTCAAAGCCTTGAGACTCAGCGGCTTCGACCATGCCATTAATACCTATGGTCAGAAATTGTTTATCCAGGCTGATAAAACCTGCGTCATATACTGTCATCAAACCTGCAGCCTGGTATTCCTCCATCAGTTTGCGGTAAGCGACCTGATACTTATGAATTTTAGTCACTTCTTCGGCTAAATCTCTGTTGTCCTGTACCAACCTGTTCATATTGATAGTAATGACGTTGATGGAGCCTGTTGCCACACCACCTGCGCCAAGGGAGTATGAAAAAGTGTTGTCACTGATCTCGCTTCTCAAGCGGCAGCAGGAGGCTAGCGAATCCGCACTATCTGATAAATAAACAAAAAAGGCGCTGCCCGCTGCAAGTTGATGAGCCATTTTCTCAGCAAAATGCTGATCCTTGCAGTGGCTTTTTCCTTCGCTCTTTTCAGTGAGCATTGCAACGGTAACAACCGGGAAAGTAAGGATTGTTTTTTCTCGTTCGGCATTAAACCAGTTCAGGAAGAAGTCCTGTAAAGCAGATACTGAACTCCATTCAGGTTTTACAAAGTCCGGAAATACAAAGTTGCCAAACATGCTGTCAAAATAATAGTAGTCATACACAGAAATATTCCAGAACACGCTTTGATAACCGCGTGCAGCAGCAGGCTGATTTAATGCATAAACCACGTGCTGAAGGTGGTTTTCAACCTGTTTGCGGTGTGTATGGAGATAATTGTCACCGTAGTCCTTACGGGCAAAATAATCAAAGTACGTAAGGAACTCAACCGTAGCGACAGCACCAGCGAATTGACTACTGACAGCGAAAACAAAGTTAACAAAGCAGCCGCAGAATGATTCGAGATGTTGAGGCGCTTTTGATTCACCGCCCAGCTTGGTTAATCCATCACGAAGGAACGGATACATAGTGACAGACACACAATAAGGCTTCAGGCTTGTTTCATCATGTACGTATATTTCATGAGCTTCAATTTGCCTCACATACTCTGAAGCTAAATCCTGACCAAAAAGCTCAGATATTTTTTTACTGACCTGAGCTCGATTCACTTGAATAAAATAATCTTTCATTATTTCCGCTTCCAGTGTGGCGATATTTTTTTGCGTTACGTTGGCATTCGCATCCATCTTCGAACCGTCCGCAGCGTTTTGTGCATGAAGGTACTGCTCTATAAAGTTAAGTTTATGTTCGACCTGATGCTTCATTAATCTTTGCATAGCAAAATCCCTTATTTTAATTGATAGGTGGCTTTGTTGTTACTTCTGATGTGTCGATGTATACAAAAGAGATGTTTTCAGCTCCGGCAGCGGTGTCATGAGATGGGGCAACTTTTTCAGGTATATTCCTGCCTGAGCTCATGTCATGAAATTGAGTATCATGATGTTGTGGCGACTGAAATTTCCAGGTCAGATCTCGTCTGTTTTTTAAGTCATAAAAACGCTGATTGCCTGAGGGAGAACCCAGTGGACCAAATTCTTTTTTCCAGGGACCTGTTTTAACAAAATCGAGAGAGTCGATTAAGTTTATAGGTATTTCCCGCAGTTCCAGCCCTGTGTATAAACAGGTGTGAAGTCGGTGCTTTTTACAAAGTAAAAGTAAGTCTTTGAGCAATGCCGGATGCCATTCTCCGCCTAAAAATAACACGCAGCTGATGAGCCCACTGTACTTCAGTAGCTTGTCATGCAGCATCTCTGCTGATAAGGGATATCCGGAATTCTCAGGCCAACTTTCGGCACTGTGGCAACCTTTGCAGCCAATGGGGCATCCGCAAATGGTAAATGCCAGACTGGTATGCTCTGGCACCTCTTGCCACACGACTTGTTCCGCATAATAGTTGAGAGTGTTCATAACGCTTTATCTTGTGTTTATTTTCATTTTTAGCACTACATGTTGTGTAGGTTAGACCTCGGTGGGGAATAAAGATTGATCTAGATCAATAAATTCATTCATCAGAATTTCCTTATCTCTGCACGCCGCATTCTGTTTAGGGTTGTTACCCCTATGGTGGTAATAGTCCGTAAGTTGAGACTTTTAACTGTAAAGATGTCTCTGTTATGGTGATTAAACTCGGGGGGGGACAATACAGTTATTCGCAGTGGTGTCAGCGATGCTAGCCATTGGAGCTACTTCGAATTTGTCTGGGGCCTGTACAGATTTGCGGATTTAAGAGGAAAAAAACGCCATTCAGAACCTATTGAATGGCGTAGCAACAAACCGACGTGGGGAGTCGGGTTGAGAAGAGCCTTAAATAGAGTAGGTTGCCATCAGCCACAATTTATTCGTATCAACACCGTAACTGTCCGCTTGATAATGGCTGAGTTTGAACATCAGGTTGAGTTGTTTCAGGAGATCATAAGTAACACTGCTATTTATTTCAGTGCCTAATTTACTGCTGCCTGCATCACTATGGTAGCTGTGCCAGCTTGCACTAAGATTTACAGAGCTTAATGGCAGACTGATTTCAAGATAATGATCTCTGATACCCACGGTTGGGGTTACCAGAAACACATCAGTGAAGCCCTGAAATGCGTGCAGTGTAGCAAAAGGGGTTTGGAAGGCAGTTTGACCATCGCCTCCAAGTCTTTCCTGTACCAGCTTCACTGTAATACCTTTGAAGGTGTAACTCAGATCTACGCGATGATAATGATGCTGGAATTGCAATGGAGCCTGATGTTTGTCTTCCTGTTCAGCAAAGACAAACAGCCATTTGAAATCCGGCAATGCCGCCAAATAACCAGCGTAATCCAAACCTTGTGTCAGGCTGTCGCTGCTATTCAGAATATCAAAATCCAGATCATAGTGAAATGCGGTGAAAGTATGCTGAGGCATTGGTTGCCATTTCAGTTGCCCTAAAGAAAATCGGCCGTGTAGATCTGCATCAGCTCCTTTTGTGCCAAAGATTCTGTTTGTGTTGTGCAGACTAGATAAGTCAATCTGCCATTGGTTACCAAGCTGTTGCGTCAACCGCACACCGTCAAACGTCTGTTCGTTTTGACGCCAGCCTACGCTGCCTATGAAGCGTTGGTTTTGTAAGTTAATACGCTGGCGGCCTAGGGTAAACTGACTGTTTTTATAAGGGGTGAATAACAATGCGGCCTGATTGATATCTGTTCCGGTTGGATCTGTTATTGCGGAGTAATAGTTATTTGCGTTCACTCCACTATTGTAACGCTCACCACCTATACTGCTGACGTTATCTAACTCAATCAGCGCTTTGGTATGGAACCAGCTACCAGATTGTAAGGTAAGCCGACTACGTAATGTCGAAGCTGTTGCAGTTTTAAGTGCATTGTCTTGATCTACATTTTCCAGACGGTAACGAAACTGAGCGTTGATAGAGCCTTCTTTTAAGGCATCGGCCAGAGTGGTTGTTGTGGCTTGTGCCGGCATCAGCGCTAAACCGGACAGAGCACAAACTATGGTTTTAATTTTAACCGAAGATACAAAAGAAGTTGTGTTCATAGATGCCTTCACTAGGACTGTATAACGCCGCCTAATTGTAAGGTTTTCCCATGAAAATATTAATTAAATTAGATGGTTACCTACTTGTGGGTAGGTGCGCTTTGAAGTTCTGCTGCAGGTTAAATAATGTGGCGTAAAGCGTATTGGAGTCGATGTCTATCGATTCGGGAAATAACAAAACACAGGCCTTATTCAAGCCTGTGTTCACTTTTCAGATTTGTTATTGCATCAAAGGGGAGCTGCTTACCTGAAAATCGTAGCCTTCAATTGCTGCAGCGCTGATTAAGGTTTCAATATATTGTGCAATAGCTTTACGGCGCACTTTCTCGTTGAGGTAATCGTTAATTTTTATTTCGACGGCCTCATAGGGCAGCAGCTCACCTTCAACCTTTCGCAGTACATCGACGACGTGTAAGCCAAAGCGGCTTTCCACCGGGTAAGGCATTAATCCGGGTTGCGCTTTGAATATTTGTCGTTCGAATTCAGGCACGGTCTGGCCTTTGGTGATTTGGCCTAACAAGCCGCCGCTATCTTTTGTACTGCAGACTGAATAATTGGTGGCTAATGCTGCAAAATCAGCCGATTTTTGCAGTTCAGAGATGATGCTTTCTGCAAGTTGCTTGGCCTTGATTCTCTCACCGTCATTGTCTGGTGCCGCCGGCAGCAAAATATGACGAACTTCTAACAGGGGAGAGGTGACAAAACGACCAGGGTTTTGCTGATAATACTGTAAACACTCGGCTTCACCTGCTTTTGGGATCAGTACTTCTTTAGTGATCAGCATGTCTAAGACTGCATCTTGTGCCTGCGGAGAAGTGTCCTCTAACTGGTCGGCTTCGGCTAAACCAAGCTCAACAGCTCTTTGCTTAAGTAGCTCCGAAATAATAAGGCTTTCGGCGGCCTTGAGCATTGCCGTTCTTTTCTCTGGTGCTGGATGATATTGCATTTCCGCCATAATAGCGTGTTCAGGAATTTTAACTTCATTGACAATGATCATGTCTGCCTCTTCACAGCTCTTCTGATGTTTGTGTTGTCGTTACAATCAATGGTTGACAGACAACATCAGCGGTAATTTGAACAAAGCACGGATGCTGCCTGATGCAATCATCCGTGCTTACTTTCAGGTTTAACGCACGAAACGTTGACGTACTATCTGATGCTGACGACGAACATATTGCACTGGGACGCTTAACATATGCACTAAGCGGCTAAACGGAAACAGTACAAAGATAGTCATACCTAAAAACACGTGAGCTTTAAAAATCCAGTGAACTCCTGATATGGCTTCAACAGCCGCCGCGCTTTGGAAAGTCATGGTATTTTGTGCCCAGGCCATTAGCTTCAGCATCTCAGCGCCATCTAAGTGTCCCATGGAAACAAAAATAGACAGTAAGCCTAAAATTAACTGCGCATACAACACCAGCAAGATGGCTATATCCATAGTGCTGGAATTGGCCCGCACTCTGGGATTGGTCAGGCGGCGAATAATGAGGATCGTCAGGCCGTAAAAGCAAATGAGCCCAAAGAATCCACCAACACCCATAGCGATCAGCTGTTTCATTTCAGTGGTAATACCGAGCAAATGCCAGACAGATTTTGGCATCAGTAAACCCGCAAAGTGACCAAAGAAAATTGCAATTACGCCAATATGAAAAGCAATACTGCCTTTTCGTAATTGTTTCTTTTCCATAATCTGGCTGGAGCTGGTTTTCCAGGTGTATTGCTCTCTGTCATACCGGATCCAACTACCGATAAACATGATGGCCATGGCGATATAGGGGTATATACCAAAGGCAAAACTGTCAAAAATTGAAGGGGTAAAGGCGGTCATATCAAGCTCCTTTGGTCGCTGTTGCCGGTGCTTTAGTCACTGCATGGGCAAAAAGCTCGGCGGCCAGTGTATCCGTGCTGAATTCCTGGCCGTTCAGTAGCTCGGTATTCAGCGGAATAAACTGATCTTTACGTTGTTGTTCTGTTGGTCGACTGGTACTGCTACTACAGGCACTTTGCTGATCATTGCCAAGAAAAGTGACCACCTCCTCTTCCCACACTTTATCAAGTGCTTTGGGGGTGTCGTCGCGTTCTTCTGAAGCGATTTGACGTACGATATCTGACAGATCGATATCGGTGTCTGACAGTTCCAACATCGCCAGAAATAAAGCCGAGTAGTCACTCTGGCGTTTCTGCAACCGTGCTGTTAGTAGCGCCAGAATAGGCGCTACCTCCTGCAAACCGAAGCGAGCGTTGTCATCTCCCTGCGTTGATAAAAACTCTAGGTAAAGCGGCACATAATCAGGTAATTCTTTCAGGCCAATTTCAAGACCTGCTTCTTTGTACTGATTTTGCAGATTAACCATGGCTTGACCCCGGTCACGCGACTCACCGTGTAAATGTTCAAACAACAACAGAGAGAGTGAACGACCCCGTTCAAACAGGCCGTCATAATCAACCTGCCAGTCCATTAAATCACCATCCAGTCTGGTGTTGATAAAGGCCAGCACAGCTTCTTTTGCCTTAGCTGACAAGGAGGAGTCTTGCGTCAAATGTATTAACTCGTCCCGACTGTCGCTCAGTAGTTCAGTCGGGTAATCGAGTAACAGCGATAATACTTGTAAAATTTTCATCTGTTAGTCCTTCAGCTCAACTGGAATTACCTGACGAACGCCTTTGGCTTTAGTGCCAAAAAGACTGACGCCGTTATTGCCATCACCACAACCGTTACCGAAGCTGAAACCACAGCTGCTCTTCAGATCATAAGCATTTTCAGCATAAGCTCGGTGGCTGGTTGGGATCACAAAGCGATCTTCATAGTTAGCCAGGGCCATATAACGATACATTTGCTCCACTTGCAGCGCAGTCAGTCCAACAGTTTTTAAAACCTCCAGATCTTCAACACCGTCCACTTGTTGTGAGCGTTTGAAGGCACGCATGGCGATCATGCGTTCTAAAGCCCGAACTACAGGTTTTTCATCACCTGCGGTCAGCATATTGGCCAGATAACGCAGTGGAATACGCAATGATTTCAGATCAGGGATCTCGCCATTCATACCGACATGACCAGCCTGCACAGCGCTTTGAATAGGTGACAGTGGCGGCACATACCAAACCATCGGCAGAGTGCGATATTCAGGGTGTAGTGGCAGTGCAACTTTCCATTCCATCGCCATCATATAGACAGGGCTTTGTTGAGCTGCATTGATCCAGTTATCTGGGATACCTTCAGCGCGGGCTGCCTCTATGACTTTCGGGTCATTCGGATCCAAGAAAATATCCAATTGTGCCTGGTATAAATCCTGTTCATTTGCAACACCGGCCGCTTCTGCAATTCTGTCTGCATCATAGAGCAGAACGCCCAGATAACGGATCCGGCCTACACAGGTCTCTGAACAGACTGTGGGCTGACCTGCTTCAATGCGCGGGAAGCAGAAAGTACATTTTTCTGATTTACCGGTTTTCCAGTTGTAATAGATTTTTTTGTACGGACAAGCCGAAACACACATCCGCCAGCCGCGGCATTTGTCCTGATCAATCAGTACTATGCCGTCTTCTTCGCGTTTATAAATGGCGCCGCTTGGGCAAGCCGCCACACAAGCCGGATTCAGACAGTGTTCGCAAAGACGTGGTAAATACATCATGAAGGTTTTTTCAAACTGACCGTAGATGTCTTTTTGCACTACTTCGTTGAAGTTCTGATCTTTTTTGCGTTTGGCAAACTCTGTACCAAGAATTTCTTCCCAGTTCGGGCCCCACTCAATTTTTTCCATGCGCTTACCGGAGATCAGCGAACGTGGTCTTGCCACAGGCTGGTGTTTACTATCCGGTGCGTTATGTAAATGCTGGTAGTCAAAATCAAAAGGTTCGTAGTAGTCGTCAATTTCCGGTAAATCCGGGTTGGCGAAAATATTTGCCAACACCCGGCGTTTGCCGCCAATTTTTAACTCCAGTTCGCCTTTGGCGTTTTTCACCCAGCCACCATTCCATTTTTGCTGGTTTTCCCATTCTTTCGGAAAACCAATACCAGGTTTGGTTTCGACGTTGTTAAACCAGGCGTATTCCACGCCTTCGCGTGAGGTCCAGACGTTTTTACAGGTAATGGAGCAGGTATGACAGCCTATGCACTTGTCGAGATTTAATACCATGCCTATTTGTGCGCGTACTTTCATCATGCTACTCCTATTGGGTGTCCAGCCAGTCGACTTTGTTCATCTTACGGACGATGACAAACTCATCGCGGTTACACCCCACAGTGCCGTAATAGTTAAAGCCATAAGATTGCTGGGCATAACCACCGATCATATGGGTGGGCTTCATTACTGCGCGGGTCACTGAGTTGTGAATACCACCGCGGGTACCTGTTTGTTCACTGCCTGGCACGTTCACGATCCGCTCCTGCGCGTGGTACATCATGCTCATGCCTTCCGGCACGCGCTGTGACACCACTGCACGGGCTGCTATGGCGCCGTTGACGTTAAAAATTTCAATCCAGTCGTTGTCTTCTATACCTGCCGCTTTAGCGTCAATTTCGCTGAGCCAGACGATAGGACCACCACGTGACAGCGTCAGCATCAGCAGGTTGTCGGAATAAGTACTGTGAATGCCCCATTTTTGGTGTGGAGTGATCCAGTTCAGTACTATTTCGGTGTTGCCATTGGGCTTTTTATTTAGCACAGGGGCGACAGTTTTTAAGTTAATTGGCGGTTTGTAAGCACATTGCTGTTCACCAAAATCGCGCATCCACTCGTGATCCTGGTAGAACTGCTGACGGCCTGTAATAGTGCGCCATGGGATCAGCTCATGCACGTTGGTGTAACCTGCGTTGTAAGACACATGTTCGTCTTCCAGGCCAGACCAGGTTGGAGATGAAATAATTTTGCGAGGTTGTGCCACGATGTCGCGCCAACGGATTTTTTCATCTTCTTTGTTCAGTGCAAGATGACGGTGATCGCGGCCAGTGATTTTGCCAAGGGCATCCCAGGCTTTTACTGCCACCTGACCGTTGGTTTCAGGCGCCAGTGTTAACACCACTTCGCAGGCATCAATAGCAGACTCGATTTTGGCTAAACCTTTGTTTATGCCTTCAGTCGTGTGGGTGCGATTGAGCTCTCTTAAAAATTTCACTTCATTTTTAGTATCCCAGCTGATGCCTTTACCGCCGTTACCGGATTTTTCAAGTAAAGGACCCACTGAGGTAAAGCGCTGATAGGTATTCGGATAATCACGCTCTACCAGATTCAAATGCGGCATAGTGATGCCTGGTATTGCCTCACATTCACCTTTCCACCAGGCTTTCACACCATAAGGTTGTGCCAGCTCGGCAGGAGTGTCGTGATGCATAGGTGTGGTGACGACATCGGTTTCAACACCTAAATGACCGACACAGACTCTGGAAAATTCTTTGGCTATGCCTTTGAATATTTCCCAATCGCTGCGGGCTTCCCAGACTGGGTCTATTGCAGCTGACAGTGGGTGAATGAACGGGTGCATATCCGAAGTGTTCATATCATCTTTTTCATACCAGGTTGCGGTAGGAAGTACGACGTCTGAATACAAACAGGTGGTCGACATACGGAAATCCAGTGTTACCCACAGGTCAACTTTTCCTTCTGCCGGTTCATCTGTCCAGGTCACATCTTCTGGTTTTTTACCACCAAATCCACCTAAGTCTTTACCTAACAAACCATGTTTGGTTCCAAGCAAATGGCGCAGCATATATTCATGACCTTTGCCGCTTGACCCCAGCAGGTTTGAACGCCAGATAAACATATTGCGAGGGAAGTTCTGCGGATTTTCAGGCTCTTCACAGGCAAACTTAATATTGCGATTTTTAAGTTCGCCTAACAGATAGTCTTTAATCTCTAACCCGGCAGCTTTAGCTTTACCTGCAATATGTAATGGATTGACCGCCAATTGAGGGGCAGAGGGCAACCAACCCATACGCTCCGCTCTGGCGTTAAAATCGATAATTGAACCTGTCCATTTTTCTTTATTGGCAAGAGGCGAGATAACTTCTTTCATGTCGAGCTTTTCATAACGCCACTGGCTGGCATGGTTATAGAAAAATGAAGTGCCGTTCATATGGCGTGGCGGCTTTTGCCAATCTGTGGCAAATGCCAGTGGAGCCCAGCCCGTTTGTGGCCGCAGTTTTTCCTGACCGACGTAATGCGCCCAGCCGCCGCCACTTTGACCTATACAACCACACATCATCAGCATGTTGATTAAGCCACGGTAGTTCATGTCCATGTGATACCAGTGGTTTAGCGCTGCACCAACGATAACCATAGAACGGCCACGTGTTTTGTCTGCATTACGACCAAATTCAGTAGCAACTCTGATCACATCTTCAGGTTTGACGCCGGTAATAGCTTCTTGCCAGGCCGGAGTGTAAGGCACATTGTCTGAGTAAGAACTGGCGCGATTGGCATCACCAATACCATTGTCGACACCATAATGCGCGAGAGTTAAATCAAATACAGTGGCGACCAGTACTTCAGTACCGTTTGCAAGAGTAACTTTTTTCGCCGGTATTTTACGCAGCTGAATGTCATCATGTGCTGTGTGTTGGAAGTACTTGTATTCGTGTGGAGCACCACCAAAATAAGGGAATGCCACATCAACTAAAGCGTCGTGTTGATCTTTCAGGCTCAGAGCCAGTTCAATGTCACCGTCTTTATCTTTTTGCTCTAAGTTCCACTTACCAGCTTGATCTGTAGTCTGGCCCCAGCGATAACCAATAGCACCGTTCGGGCTGGTCAGTTTGCCTGTTGTGTTGTTCAGAGCAATAGTTTTCCAATCCGGGTTATTGTTCTCGCCCAGATTATCGACCAGATCCGCTGCGCGCAGGAAACGACCCTGGCTAAGTTTGCCATCTTGCTCTTCTAAAATGACCAGCATGGGCATATCGGTATAGCGGCGGACATAGTCGGTGAAATACACGCTAGGATTGTTGACATGAAACTCTTTTAGAATGACATGACCAAACGCCATCGCCAGCGCTGCATCAGTGCCTTGGCGTGGTGCAAGCCAGGTGTCACCGAACTTTGATGCTTCCGAATAGTCCGAGGTGATGACGCAGGTTTTAGTGCCTTTATAACGAACCTCAGTCAGGAAGTGGGCATCAGGAGTCCTGGTTTGTGGTACGTTGGAGCCCCAGACAATAATGTAATTTGAGTTGTACCAATCCGCAGACTCAGGAACGTCAGTCTGTTCGCCCCAGACTTGAGGAGAAGATGGAGGTAAGTCACAGTACCAATCGTAAAAACTTAAACAGTTACCCCCAATCAGTGATAAGTAACGAGCTCCCGCCGCATAAGACACCATAGACATGGCAGGAATTGGTGAAAAGCCTGAAACGCGGTCTGGGCCATAAGTTTTTGCTGTATGAACGTTTGCCGCCGCAATCAGCTCGTTTACTTCATCCCAACTGGCACGGACAAAACCACCTAAACCACGGCGTTCTTTATAACTCTTGGCTTTGATTGGGTCATTGATAATGGATTGCCAGGCCAACACAGGGTCTTTATGGATAGCTTTCGCTTCACGCCACAGTTTCATCAGACTTTGACGTACTTTTGGATACTTCAGGCGGTTGGCGCTATAAATATACCAAGAGTAGCTTGCACCTCTTGGGCAGCCACGAGGTTCGTGGTTTGGCAGGTCTGGTCTGGTACGCGGATAGTCGGTTTGCTGAGTTTCCCATGTAACCAGCCCGTCTTTCACGTAAATCTTCCAGCTACAAGAACCTGTGCAGTTTACCCCATGGGTAGAACGAACTATCTTGTCATGCTGCCAGCGTTGACGATAACCCTGTTCCCAGGTTCTGTCTTCGTTAGTTGTAATACCATGCCCATCTGAAAATGGGGTTTTACGAGTTTTAAAAAACCGTAATTTATCGAGAAGGTGACTCATCGGTTTACTCCTGGCGCTGATCACAGCTTTTACTTGTGGTGTGACCTTGTCTGCTTTACTTGCGAACACTATAAGAGTGTGTAAGGAATAATGATTGATCTGGAACAAGCTTGCCATGGTATAAAAATGGGTACATTTGAGGCGTTGTACCACTAAATGGGTATAGAAGGTTTTTTGTAACTCAATGAAAATAAATGAAAAATCTTATTGTGGTTTTATGCGGTAAGTAGAGTTAGACCTCTGGTAAGATAAAGGAGGTAGCTAGCTTGCTCAACCCTGTTGCTATGGCGTTTAATTTTGAATAGGTCTGAGTGAACATGAATTTGAAGATGAAAGAATTTTCAATTGTTACCCGAATTGGTGTCGCTTTGTCCTGCATAGTGACTTTGGCTCTTGGCACTATGCTTATTTCTTACTGGTTGTCTGAAAAGGCTGACAGTGATGCTTTAGCCATCAATATTGCTGGCTCTTTACGAATGCAAACTTACAAAGTGGCCTTGCTAAGCCAACAAGGAAAATCGGATGAACTGGTTGAAGCGCAGCAACAGTTACTGAATAGTTGGCAGCATCCTGTTTTTTTGAGATTAAAGCATGAAGATCTGCCACTAAGAGAATCATTCCGTGAGGCTCGACTTAGTTGGCTTACGTTATCTGCACTTATGAGTGAAAGTAAACTCAGTAGTGCGCAGTTGAGTGCAGGGATTACTAGGCATGTAGGTTTGTTGGAAGATTTGGTAAGTCGAATACAAGGTGATGCAGAGACTAAGGTTCGTACCTTGCGACTTGTTCAGATCGTTGCATTATTTTTGACCGTGATTCTGGCTATGATTGTTATGTATTGGTTAAAGACCAGAGTAGAGCAGCCTCTTTCAGAGTTGACTCGTGCGGCACGCCGTATAGGTCAAGGTGATTTCACCTCAAGAATACAGCCCCAGCAGAATGATGAACTCGGAGTGCTTGCCGGCACCATCAATAAGATGAGTGACGCCATAGGCTATATGTATGGAAGTCTTGAAAAACGGGTAGATCAACAAACCCAGGCATTACAACAAAGTAATATCAAATTGCAATTTTTATACGACATGGCACGCAGTTTTAATCAGCAAGTGCCAGATAGAAAGCAGCTTGACGACCTCATTAATCGTCTGCAAGAGGTGTCAAACATTAAGGATATTGAACTTTGTTTAATCACTGAAAGCGGTAATTTACCTTACTTGCAATTGCAACCTGGAGATGTAGATCATGATGCCTGCAGCAGAGCAACTTGCGATGATTGTATTGAAGCTCCGGCCAGAGGTGTTCCCCTTGGGGATATGGTGGTATTTCGTTATCAGCTTCGCCGTGATAATCATAACTACGGTGTACTGGTTGTGAGAATAGAGCCATCAGTTGATATGGCTGAGTGGCAGCAACAATTGCTATCTACCTTCGCTGATCAGCTCGCTATTGCGATGAGTCTTAAATCAGAGGCGGAACAATCCAGACGACTAGCTTTAATGCAGGAAAGAACAGTGATAGCTCGCGAATTGCACGACTCACTGGCACAGGCGTTGTCCTATTTAAAAATTCAGGTAAGCAGATTGAATAAAGCGATCTCGTTGGATGACAAAGTGTCGATGCTAGATGTAGCCTCAGAATTAAAACACGGACTGGACGCCGCTTACAGGCAACTCAGAGAGTTGCTGACAACCTTTAGATTGAAAGTTGATGGTGGTGGATTACAGCAAGCGCTGGAGACAACCGCGACCCAGTTATCTGCTCAGTCAGGAATGAAATTTAAGTTAGATTATCAGCTGACTAATACACCATTAGAGCCACACGAAGAAATACACTTGTTACAAATTGTGCGTGAGGCAAGTCAGAATGCGGTACACCACAGCCAGGGAACTGAGGTATTGATTCGAGTTGTGCAGAGATCTGACCAGGCGATAGAACTTGCAATCGAAGACAACGGTGTAGGTATCCCCCCCGAGGCTGAAAAACAAAATCACTATGGATTGGCCATCATGCAAGAGCGATGTAAGCAACTAGGAGGATCCATCCGAATTAGTCGGCGAGAGCAGGGCGGTACAGGAGTTTATTTTAGATTCACGCCAAACTATCTTCAGTTGTCTGCTTAAGAAAAATAGGAAATTAAACAGAGCATTATACTTAATCACAGAGAAGCCAACTGAAGGAGAAAATGGCTTCTCTGTGGATGTAGTCAAAGATGTTTTCTATGGATTGTAAAACTCCCCACTCTTCCGTAAATAGAAAAACCAATTCAACACTAAGCACAGAATATAAAATGCGGCGAAACCAACCATGGCATATTCTGGCGTAGCAGCTTTGATTTGTTCTCCCAGTACCTGTGGTATATAAAAAGCGCCATAAGCCGCGACAGCGGAGGTCCAGCCTAATACGGGCCCTGCTTGCTCTTTAGGAAATACCACGGCAATAGTTCGGAACGTTGAACCATTACCAATACCACTGGCAGCAAATAGCCCTAAAAAAATCAGGAAGAACGGCACAAAGTATTGTTCAGGAGTGGCAGATTGATAGGCCAGCTGCATATAGTAGGCTGCACCCACTGCACATATAATCATAATGACAGAACAAATCTGAGTGACCAAAGAACCACCGGCTTTATCTGCGATCCAACCACCGACAGGGCGTATCAGAGCGCCGATAAAAGGTGCTATCCATGCATAAGTCAGTGCACTTGGGCCATTAGGGTTTGGTGTGGTATGAGTCATCACGCCATCCACCATCACATGGCTATACCCAAAAATCACCTGAATAGAAAGAGGGAAGGCTGCAGAGAAACCAATAAAGGAACCGAAAGTCATGACATATAAAACACTCATAACCCAGGTATGCTTATTGTTGAAAATTTTGTACTGTCTATCCAGGCTGGTACGAATTGCACCAGGCAGTAGCTTCAGAAGCATTACAGTTGAAAATAGAACCAAGACTATAACGATCTCTTTGGGAATACCAAAGCCTGAACCATTGGCATTTTCTGGCAACATTAACCAAAGACCAACGACAGATGTTAAAAAGCCAATACCTAACATGGCCAAGATAATTGAAAAAGAAATCGGTGCTGCGGGAAGTTTAGGTGTGACTTCTTCGGTATTAATATTGTTAGTGCCAAACCAGAGCAAAAATGCCAGTGGTACAAGAGTGATTAGCCAGGCAAACCCAGAATTCTGGATCCATGTCTGAGAGCCTGCTGCAATAGTGCCGATGACGGTTCCGCTGGCTTTTTCAAGTACCATAGGTTCACCAGCACCAAACATCGAAAATACGCCATAAGACATAAACAGAGGTACAGCAATCTGCACTGTAGTCACACCAAAGTTACCAAGGCCCGCATTCAGACCCAAAGCAAGGCCTTGCTGTTTTTTTGGATAAAAAAAGCTGATGTTTGACATCGAAGACGCAAAGTTTCCGCCTCCGATACCAGATAACAAAGCCATTAACTGAAATACCCATAAAGGAGTGGTCTTGTCTTGCAATGCAAAGCCAGTGAATACAGCAGGAACAATTAATAGTGTAGTTGTCAAAAACAATGTGTAACGACCACCACAAAGTCTGACGAAGAAGCTTGATGGAATACGCAGAGTTGCGCCAGTTAAACCAGCAATTGCAGTTAAAGTGAATAATTCACTGGTTGTAAAAGGAAAACCTACATTTAACATCTGTACTGTAAGAATGCTCCATAGCATCCATACACCAAAACCACAGAGCAGACTGGGAATGGAGATCCACAGATTCCGATTTGCAATTTTACTGCCTTGCTGTTGCCAGAAAGTTTCACTTTCCGGTTCCCAACGTTTTAAATTCGACATAGTTTCACTCCATGCTAACCCAGAAAAGGTGCTATGGAACTATGCAGACAGCCGTGAACCACTACAATTGTTCTGAGGAGTTAGTTTCGACAGAATTGTTAGGCAGAGTAGATACCTACAAGGAGGTATGGATAGTGGGTTTTATGTTTATTTTTAAATAAAACAATGAATTACGGATAGTGTTCTAGGTTCGTTAGCCAGTGTGTAATAGAGGAATGTGCCAAACATCATCAGAGACATGATATAAATCAAGCTAACTACCCTTACAATACTGCAGCATAGGTGTGTACCGGGAGATTTGGATGTCGGAGAATGAAATGTCGGAATGTAAAACAACGGTAATGCTTGTCGATGATCACCCCCTACTTCGCAAGGGGCTTCGTCAGTTATTGAGCTTTGAACCTGAGTTTGAAATTATTGCAGAAGCTGGCTCCGGCGCTGAAGCCTTGACCATAGTGTCTGAAACGGAACCTGATTTGATTATTCTGGATTTGAATATGCAGGGCATGGATGGGCTTGAAACCTTAAAAAGATTTCGTGACGAGGGCATCACCTCACGAATTGTCATGCTGACTGTCTCAGATAACAACGAAGATGTTGTTAAGGCTATTAGTCAGGGAGCTGATGGTTATTTACTGAAAGACTCTGATCCTGATGAGTTGTTAGAGCAAATAAAAAAAGCCGCGAGCGGAAAAATGGTATTGAGTGATGCCGTGAATGCGGCGTTAGCGGCGGCCATCAGGCGGCCTGCGGAAAAGCCAGCTGCCGACATCAATAGTTTAACCAACAGGGAATATGAAATATTGAGTTTAATTGCTAAAGGGCGCAGCAATAAACTTATTGCACGTGAATTAGATATCTCAGATGGAACAGTAAAGGTGCACGTTAAACATTTATTGAAGAAACTCAATTTACGTTCCAGAGTTGAAGCGGCTGTCTGGATGGTGAACAACCAGAATTAAAGTGACACCGTTTTACGAAGACAAAGGACCTTTTAATGAAAGCCTCTCAGGGTAAGAATACGATGTTGACTTTTGAAGCAGCAGTTACAACTTTGTTAAATGCTGTAAGTTGTAAGCTTTCTGCAGAAATGATGCCGTTAAGTAGCTGTCTTGGTCGAATCCTTACTGAGGATATTAATTCACCATTACAAATACCCTCCTATAACAATTCAGCTATGGATGGTTACGCTTTTAAGTTTTCCGACCTTGACGCATATGCTTCGTTCAGAGTAATTGGGCATAGCCTGGCTGGGCATCCCTATCATCAAGTTGTTCCCGCTGGCTGTTGTGTTCGGATTATGACGGGAGCCGAATTACCTCTTGGATTGGATACTGTTGTGATGCAAGAGGACGTTTTAGTTCACTCTGCTGGCTGTATTGAATTTAAGCAAAAGGTTTCAGCGGGTTCTCATGTGCGTCTTGCTGGCAGCGAGATTGAAAAAGACACCTTAGTATTGTCCGCAGGACAGAGACTCGGTCCTTTGCACATTGGTTTGGCTGCGACTTTAGGATTTGCCAAATTACCCGTGTTTCGGAAGCTGAAAGTGGGCGTATTATCAACGGGTGATGAGCTTGTAAAACCGGGGGAGGGTCTTCGAGACGGACAGCTATATGATAGTAATAGGTTTGTTTTGGCCGCAATGTTGAAACGGCTAGATGTTGAATTGGTTGATTTTGGATGGGTGGCTGATGATCCTTCACTGCTAAAAGCTCTATTCCAAAAAGTTGCGGATGAAGTTGACGTTTTGATCACAAGTGGCGGCGTTTCCGTGGGTGATTCTGATTACACCAAACAAGTCCTCGCCGAATTGGGGCAAGTGGACTTTTGGAAGGTTGCAATCAAACCCGGAAAACCATTTGCGTTTGGCAAATTAAATGCCTGTTGGTTTTTTGGCTTACCAGGTAATCCGGTCTCTGCGATAGTCACTTTAGATCAACTGGCACAACCCGCTCTTCGGAAGTTAGCTGGAGAGAAGTTGATTCAAACGCAGTTATTTGAAGCCATTGCTTCGCAAACCTTTCGCAAAAAGCCCGGGCGCCTTGATTTCCAGCGAGCATTTGTTGAACAGTCCAATGGACGCCTTACTGTCCGGCCGGTTGGTAAAGATAGTTCGGGTATGCTGACGTCATTAATTGATGCGAACTGTTTCGCTATTCTTGAGGCCGAACGTTCTGATGTCGCAGCCGGGGAACTGGTCAAAGTACAGTTTTTCAGTGAGCTATTAAACTAGCGCACTGTTCTTGCACGTTTTTTTCCGCCAACTCCTGCAGCTATGCGCTGTTGCATAGCTGCTGTTGTTCAAAAGCCGGAGATAGGGAGTAGATGTTAGTACCCCCTTATTGCCATCCTCAGCTGCTGAACAGCTTGATCTAAATCAATAATGCATCACCCGCTTCGCCGCACACTTTGTGAACTAAAACTATGAGGTGTGATTATGAAGCTGGTCGATTTATTGTTACAGCAGATTGAACAAGCTGGTGCCCAGCAAATTTTCGGCATTCCGGGTGACTTTGTTTTGCCGTTATTTTTGGCGATAGAGCAATCCGGAAAAATCCCACTGTATTACCTGAGTCATGAACCATCTGCCATCTTCGCTGCGGATGGTGCTGCCCGGATCAGTAATAAACCTTCTGTTGCTGTGCTGACCTATGGTGCCGGAGCGCTCAATGCGGTAAATGCGGTGGCTCAGGCTTATATGGAACAGGTTCCTCTTATCATCATTGCCGGTTTTCCCTCTGAGCAAGAACTAAAAAGAGAATTAGTGATCCACCATCAAGCCCGCCATGTCGACTCCCAACGGGACATTTATCGGGAGATCACCTGTGCACAAGTCAGGTTAGACGACGTCAACACGGCAGCCGCTGAACTTTCTTATGCGATCCACTGTTGTCTGAAAGAATCCCGGCCCATATTGATTGAAATGCCAAGGGATGCGTCAGCCTGGGTACTGCCAGCCATAGATGTTGAGCGGGCCGATCCAAAACCATGCAACGCCCTGATTCATTCAGAGCTTCAGCATCAACAACTATTGGCTGTTGCAGCAGAGGAGATTAAAAGACGGTTAGTTCAAGCGAAAAAACCAGTGTTGTTATGTGGTATTGGCGTTCGCCGTTTTGGCATTGGCGCATTAGTTGAGCAACTTTCCTCCCAATTGAATATTCCTATGATGACCACTTTGCTGGGACGAGCTTGTGTTGACCAGTTACATCCCATGTATGCGGGGGTTTTTATCGATAGCAAGGATCAGTCTCAGTATGAACTGATCCGGGACGCCGATTTAATCATTCAGTTAGGCGTGATTCAAAGCGATAGTAATTTTGCTGCTCATCAGGCATTGTTTCCGATAGAGAAATCTATACTTGTCCAGCAAGGAGAGCTCAGGATGGCAGGCTTTGCCTTCCATGATTTGGCTATTCGGGATCTATTGTCCGTTTTGCTGGCTACAGATTTAGCTGCATTTTCTCACCAGATCGCTAAACAAACCCGATTGAAAAGCCGAAGAACCCGCACTGCGAACAGCTTTAATTCGGTCAATGCCGTTGCTTTAGTGGATGAAATCCTCAGTCATCACTCTTCTGTTGTTCCTGTGGTCAGTGATATTGGTGATTGTCTTTTCGCGTCTTTGCATCTGAGATCTTCAACCTTGTTAGCTCCTTCCTTTTACGCCTCTATGGGGTATGCCGTGCCGGCGGCGCTGGGCGTTCAGGCTGCAACGGGTAGTCGTCCATTAGTATTAGTCGGCGACGGCGCCTTCCAAATGACAGGACTGGAGCTTGGACATTGCACCAGATATGGTTTTGCTCCTATTATCTTGTTGTTCAACAACAGTAGCTGGCAAATGATCAAAGCTTTTTCACCCGATTTAAGTTCTACCTGTCTACAGGGGTGGGATTACTCAGTTATTGCCAAAGGCATGGGGGGTGAGAGTCATCAGGTCAGAAATTTTGATGAACTGGAACAAGCGATGACTATGGCGTTACAACAGCCAACAAAATTTACATTAATCGAGCTGATACTACCGGTCGACAGTCGTAGCGAACGTTTGCAGGCATTTGCAAATGGTTTTCTAGCTGCGCAGAAAAAAGCCTTACCGGTAATCTAGCAAATGATAGTCAACTGATAGCTGCAGCCTTTATATTTGCATAGAGCCTACAGCCTTTTTTAATGCCTAACTGGTCGAAAGAGTATTGGCTGATCTGAGCAAGCAACTGCTGACCATCACTGAGTGACAAATATAAAAATAGCTCAGCCGTAGAGGATGCCGCCTGCCAGTGTGTGACCTGCACGGGCAACTGCACCTGTATTGAACTCTGTTCTAAAGGTCGCAGGCTTACACTAACGTCTTTAGCCCGGATCCTTAATCTGCACATTTTAGGCAAATTGGTGCTGGGTGACGGTGATGCAGGCAATAGGATCCGCTGCTCGCTCAGTTCGAGTTGGCAGACCGAAGAGGGTAATGATGGCTCTTTGGGTAATTGCCTGGTATATAACACACTCATCGCTTCTGATTGCAATTCAGGCTCGCTGTGCAGTAATTTTGCTAGCGCTCCCTGAGCCTTCAGTTGTCCCTGTTCGAGCAGAATTAAAAAGTCTGCCAGTTGCACCACATCCTCTAACTGATGGCTGATCAACAAAACCGGAATATTGATATCGATAAGTACCCGACGTAAGTAGGGCACAATTTCTTGTCTGCCTATCCGATCCAGAGCGCTCAATGGCTCATCGAGCAGCAATAACTGAGGTTGTGCCAGCAGTGCTCGACCAAGAGCAACTCTCTGTTTCTGACCGCCGGACAATTGCTGCACAGCTCTGTGAAGCAGAGGGGTTAAATCAAGCTGCTGATAGATATCCTCAGGATGCAATTGACGTAAGTCTGGGCTGGTCCGCTGGTAACCAAATAGCAGATTTTGTTCAACAGTAAGATGAGGTAGCAGTGAATCATTTTGACTCACTAAGCCAATTCGCCTTTGCTCTGCCGGGCATTTGTACCTGTCTGAAAGCCAGACTTGCTCACCAAAACAGATGTCTCCGGTGATCTTGGGTTCAAGACCTGCTATTGCTCTGAGTAAGCTAGTCTTGCCGCATCCTGAGCGCCCAAAAATGGCGGTAATACCTGTTAAAGCAATCTGGGTCTTTATGCGTAACCGGAAACCTTGGCGTTGCAGAGAAATATCGAGCCATAACGATGAAGTTTCAGGTTTATCTGCACTGAGCATTTCTTTTACATCAGAGGAGTGAAAGAGTGAATGTATCAGCTGCCGGAGGTACGTTGTAGCTTTGCCTAAAGTGCCACCAGATACTTTAGCGGTAAAGTCGTGTCTGTCGTTCATCTGCGACTATCCTGCTGCCAGCGATTTAGAATGAATAGTAGTAAAACAGAGAGTACTAACAGGAAAAAAGACAGCTGATGGGCTGCATCGTAATTCATGGCTTCAGTGTGATCGTAAATAAGCACGGAAAGTACTTTAGTTTCGCCAGCTATACTACCGCCAATCATCATGATCATGCCAAACTCTCCCAAGGTATGGGCGAAACTCAAGCTGGCTGCTGCTATTAAGCCTGGTTTTGCCAGAGGCAGTAGCACATTGTAAAACCTGTCGAACTTTTTAGCGCCCAGTAAGGCGGCCGTCTCCAGGGGCTGAGTGCCAATGCTACGAAAACACTGCTTCAGAGGCTGCACAGCAAATGGCAAAGAATAAATTACCGACCCCAGTACAAGCCCCTCAAAACTGAATAACAAAGGCGGCAGTCCTGCGGCAGTAAGCCAGTTCCCAATGCCATGATTTGGACTGAGCAGTAGCAAGAGATAAAAGCCAAGCACAGTTGGAGGCAACACCAGAGGAAGAGTGACCAAAGCCTCAACGAAACTATGACGTTTCTGTTGACCAAATGCCAGCCACCAGGCCAAAGGAATAGCAATACACAATAAGATCAGGGTGGTCAGGCTACACAATTTGAGTGTCAGCCAAATAGCTTGCCAATCTTCTGTGCTAAGGCGGAACAACTCAGTATTCATGGCGCAGTGAATCCATAACTGAGCAGTAATTGTTGTGCCTGGTTTGAGCGCATAAAGTCACTGAACTGGTGAGCTCTAGCGCTTATTTGGGGGGAGCTTTGAGCTCTTTTTATCTTGATAAAGGCTGTGATTAATGGGGAATGCAGGTCTTGATTGATCATCGGATAAGGCTGGATCTGCTCAGGTTTAGTTACCAAGGCCATACCCACTAATGCGGCATCGGCGGCGCCGCTTTGCACCAGTTGAAAGGTCTTGGCGACATTTTCTCCATACACAATTTTATTTTCCAGCTTGTGCCAAAGTCCACTCTTCTCTATAGCTTGTTTAGCTCTGTCGCCATAGGGAGCGTGTTGTGGTTCTGCGATGGCGATACGTCGAAAGCGCGAAGCTGTAAGATCGGCTAAGCGCAGAGCGGGTTGCAGTGTTGCTCTGGTCACTAATACTAAATGACCACGACCTAGAGCAACCGGAGCTTGCTGGGCAAAACCTTTTTGCCATAACTGCTCGGCGAAATGTATATCTGCAGAGAAATAGAGATCATAAGGAGCACCGTGTTGGATTTGTTGGCTCAGTTTTCCAGACGATCCAAATACGATTTGTACTGGTATTCCTGGCTCGGTCCGTTGAAATTCGAGGCTTATAGCGTTTAATGCGTCACGTAAATCTGAGGCTGCCGCAACTCTGAGTACAAGTTGTGGTTCAGCATGCATACTGAAACTCACAATACAAAGCAAGCTACAAAAAAACTTCAATAAGGACTGTGTTGGCCAGGTTTTCAACATTTTGACCACCTGTCGTATTGCTGTTGATCGCTGGTTTTCGCCTCAACCCACAGCGTTCCTGATGCATCATGTTGCTTTTTCCAGATAGGCACCTGGTTTTTTAAATAATCCATGATGAATTCTGCACCTGCAAAGGCCGCTAAACGATGGCCAGCAGCAACCCCAACCATGACAATTTGCTGTTCAGGAGTCAGATACCCCACTCGATGAACGATGTGCACTGCGTTCAAGGAAAAACGTTGAACCGCCTGTTCAGCAATACTAAACAGGCACCGCTCAGTCATTCCCGGGTAATGCTCTAATTCCAGCGCTTTCAACTCAAGCTCAGGGTGATCACGTACCAGACCGACAAAGGTGACTATTGCGCCGCAATAAGGGGTTGCGGCCAACTGCCTGTAAATCATCTCCTGAGAAAAATCCTCAGTCTGAACTTTTACTGTGATAGCTGCTGATTGTTTCTCAGTCATGTTATCCTCCTGTGACAGGAGGAAAAAAAGCTATCTCATCACCACTTTGAATCATTTGATCCTTTTTGGTCAGTTGTTGATTTACCGCACAAAGCAAATTTGTGCGGTTGATTGACTCGGCAAAAGCTGGCAAATGAGCACAAAGCTGATGCTGCAGCTCTTCAACACTGCAGCTTGTGCTCAGTGGGAGGTTCAGGCTGTCTTGTTGCAATCTTTCGCGCAGAGCGCCAAAAAATAGGATCCGGATCATCAGAAGTCTCCTTGTTTGCCGATTAGAGTATGGTCTTGATAGCTGTCTCTGTGCTGTACATAATCTTCACGTATCCAGACGCCCGATTTCCCGCCCGTTTTCTCTTCAAGCTTGATGTCTGTGATGACGATGGCCGGGTCGACTGCCTTACACATGTCATGGATAGTCAGTGCGCTTACGGCCGCAGCAGTCAAGGCCTCCATTTCGACCCCCGTGTTTCCATTGACCTCGCAAGAGGTCATTATTTTTACCTGTCCTGATGTTTGATCCGCGCTGAATTCCACCTGAACTTTAGTGAGCAGTAGGGGGTGGCACAGTGGGATCAGGTCACTGGTTTTTTTGGCTGCCATGATCCCCGCAATACGGGCGCAGGCAAAGGCGTCCCCTTTTTTTAGAGAAGCGGATAACAGCAAGCCCACCACTTCAGGAGTGGTGATCACGACAGCTGATGCTATCGCTTTTCGCGAGCTCACGGCTTTATGGCCAACATTCACCATTTGGGCACTGCCGTCTTTGGTTAAATGCGTAAGGGTTGCTGCTACATTAGGGTCATTGTTCATACACTACCTTCTTCGTTATCCAAGTCTTTACTACAGCCAGAGCTGATGTTACATAGTTGCCCAACAAAATTGCATGGGCCCTGACGCGCATCCAGTTGTGGCAGGATCAGCGCGAGCATGGCGAGCGAACATGCAGAAGGGGAGCCTGGTATAGCAAAAAGTAAGGTCTGATTGGCAAGACCGGATAAGGCCCGCGACTGCATACTTGAGCTGCCAATTTGTTGATAAGACAAGCAGCGGAATAGCTCGCCAAATCCTTCCACTTTTTTATCCAGTAAGGGCAGCAGCGCTTCCTCCGTACAATTATCCGGCGCAAAACCTGTGCCTCCGTTGAGGATAATCACCTGACTAGCGGGGTCCGCAATAAGTTGCGAAACTATGGCTCTGATTGTATACAAATTCGACCGGACTATTTCACGATAGCTCACGCAGTGCCCTGCCTCGGTCAGTAATTGATGGATTAAATGCCCACTCTCATCGGTGTCCGGGGTATGGCGATTTGAAATAGTCAAAACAGCGATACTAAGTGACTTAAAGGGCTTCGTTTTTTTTGCCATGTTGCATGCTCTCTCAGAAAATTCGGACTGATTTTTCACCCATCATGGTTGGTGATACTGAAGGTTTTTTGCATGATCCCCGCAGAGCTGTATCACATGCTGCCACTGATCCGGTGTATTGGTATTGGCCAGTGCTTGCTGGTCTGGGCACTCTATTTCTACAACACCGAAGCTCTGTAAAAATTGCTGAATCGAGCGGTCCGGCGTTTTTTGTTGCAGTTGATTTGATAACCAGTGTTTTACTTCAGTGGTATTAGGTATGACCGCAGGTAATGGAGAGTCTGCAAAGCAGCTACAAGGATGTTGTAGAAGCAACTTCAATAAATCTGCAGTAAGTAATGGCGTGTCGACCGGCAGCACCAGGCAATGCTTCGCATTGACATGCAATAAGGCGGATTGAATACCAGCCAAAGGTCCGGCTCCCGGGTACAGATCATTGATAAAGCCGGGTTCATTTCGGCTGATCAGTATTTGATTGATGCCTGCCGCTTTAACCAGAGCCACTGCGCGATGTAGCAGGGTCTTGCCTTGTAGTTTTAACAGCGCCTTGTCTTGCCCCATCCTTGAGGAACGACCTCCAGCCAAAATTATTGCACTTTGCATGACCACTACACCCGCTTTGTATTGCATATCAGGATGACTGTTGTTTGCATCAGCCGCCGATCATTGCCAGATGGCGGGTTGCGCCGGTTTTTTGCTCTGCGAGTTGATGACTACTGCTTTTAAATTGCAAACTTTGTTGCAAAAACTGCTGAACTTTGAGCGGTTGGTCTTGTTGTAGCAAGTGTCGAAGACTGCGATGCTGCTCGGTGAATAAACACAGATAGAGTTCTCCCAGACTGGAGACTCTGAGTCTGTTACAGTCTGCACAAAAGTTTTTGCTGTATGGCATGATCAAGCCAATGCCGCCCTGGTGGGATGAATGGTAGAACTCTTGCGCAGGGCCGGCGTCTTGGTCTTTCACCGCCTGCAACCAGCCAGCCGCCAATAATTGTTGTTTGATTTCTTCACCTGAAAGGTGCTGACGCGCAAAGAAAGCATTGTTATCACCGGTTTGCATCAATTCTATGAATCGCAAGGTGATTGCACGGTGTTTCACAAAATCCATAAATTCCGGCAGTGCACCTGAATTATGTTGCCGAAGTAAGACCGTATTGAGCTTTAATTTTTTAATACCAAGCTGAGTTGCCAGTTCAAGACCTTCCAGAATTTCAACCAGCTTGTCTTGTCCTGTAATGAGTTCAAAAGTCGCAGGGTCAAGGCTATCCACACTAACGTTCAACGCGTCTAAACCTGCATCAAGCCAGCTACTTATATCCCGTTTTAGTCTGTAGCCATTTGTGGTCATCGCCACGGTTTCTATGCCGGGCGTTTCTTTGCAGATGGAGATTATTTCGCATAGATCGCGTCGAAGGCTCGGCTCTCCACCTGTTAATCTGATTTTTCGGGTGCCAGCCATAGCGAAGGCCGTAACCAGCCGCTTTATTTCCGGCAAGGTGAGTTCGTGACTACGAGTCTGACATTCGTTTCCATTTGGCAGGCAATAGCTACAACGGAAATTACAACTTTCTGTCAAGGATAGTCTGAGGTAGCTGAATCTTCGGCTAAATTGATCGTGAAGCATGGTTGTACACCTTTCCAAGTCGGGAGGTCGGACTGTTTCCAATCAGGCCCGGTGGCACTATTACCACGGCAGAAGCAGACGGATAGCTGTTCGCTACCTCGTATCCGGTGTTTCCGGACTTAGCCCACATCGCTCGGCGTTAGATCAATGTTAGAGTGCTTAGCTATTTATTGATATGACCTTCAAGTGGCGGGTGTGCTACCCATTTAGGGGTAGTCACTTAAAGGCGTTACCAGTTAAATGGCTAGAACGCATGGAAATATTTTTCGGGATCTATGGCAAGAACACCCGAATGTACAGACTCTGATCCTTTAAAAATACAGCTCGCACGTGAAAGCATTAATGCATGCTTTGAACCTGAACCTGCTCGGCATAAGATGCTGGCGGTAGTATGTCCTGTTGAATATGTTGCAATAGTTTATAAGCCTGCTGAAGCTCGTTTTGACCTTTTTCCATGGCTTCGGTTTCGAAGCTGGTTAGCTCCAAATGCCAGGTGGGAACCACTTGATGACAGGCCAGCGTGCGTTTTACGCAATTGAGGGGACAGCCATCAATGGCCAGAATATTCCTGCCTGATTTGGCGATCCGCACCAATGGCTTTACTTGTCCTCCTACCCCTGCGATACAGGACATTTCTGCAATGCCCTCACGGTCAAGCACTACGGCAAGATCGTTGGCCAATTGAGCAACTTTGGAGCAGCCTGAACACGCATAGACTAGAGGTTTATCTGATTTCGTTGCCATATTTATCTCCTGTACATTTGCTATACCCAAGACATTTGAAATAGCGCCTGGATGGTGCAGCCAACAAAGGGGGCTGCTTCAAAAACGAAGGGTATATGCAGTCTAGGCTGCTCAGCCTGAAGAAGATTGATATAAATCAACACTAGTGTTCAGCTACTACTTCATAGGTAGTTGGTGAGGGGGATTTCTACCCTGGTCACCTCAAGACGCTGAATTTTGCATTTTGAAGTGACCTGGGTACATGGCTTTAACCTGGTCTGCCGTCTGCTCTGTCTGTTGTCAGTATTCTGCTGTAGCAAAAACAAAACAGACTATAAGCGGACACCCAAAATATGATCGAGAGAGCCAGAATAGTCTGAGTCAACTCTGGGAAGAGGATCAGCAGCAGGCTTCTGCTGATCCCTGCGCTTAGAACCAACATAAAGGCTGGCACCATAAGAGGGGACACCTGAAGAGGTCTTCCTGTGTGTCCTAACGATACTCTGGCCATCATGGCCAGAATCATTGACCCCATGGCGCCCGCTGTTAAAGCATGCATTGCGGTGCTTTTGAGTATCGCATTGCCATTCAAACTTATGCCACTGTAGTGCATTGCAAATAAAGCCAGCCCTACGGGAATGAACCAGTAGGCCAAATGTAAGGACCAGAGCAGTGGCACTTTGAAGGTGATCCAAAGTTTCCAGCGTGCACAGCGAACAGACAACAGAGCCGCTGCGACAGCATAAAGCAGACCAATCACTGGGTGTGGCAGATAATTTTCCAGCTTGAGAAACTGTTGAATGAAAATAAGCCAGAGGGCTCCGAGTGCCAGTCGATCCAGCCAGACAATGGGGTCAACCTTTTTGGTCAGGGTACCATTGGCGGTAAACATAGGCAGCACCCGTCCACCGAGGATACTCATCAATAAGGTAATGAGTAGTACAGCGTTGTACAGCCCATGTTGCTGTAATGCATAGTCATGCAGATATAAACCTAGCCAGCTAATCGCATTACAGGCAGTCAACAGAAGTAAGATGGGGATGAAAAACAAATTCCTGACTTGTTTTGCAGCCAGAATGGGGATGGCAAGCAAAACAGCAGCCGAAGGTAAAAAAACTATATCTATAAAGATGACTAACCATAGAGGCAAAGCAGCTCCCCATAACATCAGCGCTCTGGATAGGAGCCACAGGGTGATAAGGAAAAATAGCTGCTTACCATGTGGAGCTCTCAGCCCGGTCCAGTTTTGCATCGCCGTCAGTAAAAAGCCGATGACAATAGCGCAGGCAAAACCGAAAATCATTTCATGGCTATGCCAAAACAGGATATTTCCAACAGGTTCAATATGGATTTTTCCGAACAGCGCCAGACCCCATATCAAAATGGCCAGAGCGCTAAAGGCCGCACCAAACAAGAAGAGTGGACGAAAAGCCAGTCTGAGTAACGGATGCATTTTAAGCTCAGTTTCCAGGTCAGTGATTTGCATATCTGTTTCCAGTAGTTAAGTTGAAGGCTTAATTATCTTCATCTAATAAAAAATTATGAGCCCGTGCTAAAGACAGTTCCCGTTGATAAAGTTGCTGTTGATTCGCGAAAAACATCAGGATCATACAAAGTGCCAGCACGCCATATAGCAGCATAAAACATGCAGTGTGAATGCCTAATATGTCTTGAGATAAACCAAACATCAGCGGCAAAGTGCAGCCGCCAAGAGCACCTATAGCCGCAACCATACCTCCTGCTGCGCCTAATTGTTCAGGATAATAATCATAGAGCGTTCTGAATACACTGGCTCTGCCAAGCCCTTGAGCTATGCCAATCACAAAAATCAGAATGGTAAAGAGCCAGATGTTGATATTAATTTCCAGAACAACTTCTTTTTCTATGCCATGTATCACTAGACTGGTGGGCGGATAGCTCAGGATAAATAAACAAATCAGGCAAATCCAGAATACACTCCAGTTGACCGCTCTGCCTCCATACTGATCGGCCAACCAACCTCCAAGTGCTCTGGCCATACTGGATGTGATCACAAAGAAAAGCGTGAACGTCATCGCATCTGATGCACTGAGTTGATAAGCCTGCATATAGTAATGCGGTAACCATAACAACAGCGCAAGGAAGCTGCCAAAGACAAAATAGTAGTAGAGTGAGAAACGCCACAGTCGCATCTCTTTGAGTAACTGCAGTCCTGACATCAAACTCTGTGCTGGTGCGGCGTCCATTCTGGAACTCTGTGCTGTTTTAGGCTGAGTCAGCGCAGGCATGGCTGGAGAATATAGATAAAAAAACAGCAGAACTAATGCGGTCAGTAGGGCGTAAACAGCGCCAGTGCTGATGGGGAGTTGCCATTTTTCAAGTTGTGGCACTAAAAATAAACTAAGTGCAGCGCCGGCATTACCAGTACCAAATAACCCCATTACAGTGCCTTGCGAAGCGGGGGGATAAAATGCTGAAACATACTGAATGCCAAAAGTAAAGGAGACACCTGATATCCCCAGCCATAATCCAAGACTAATCAAGCTGAGCATAGTTTGGGCATAAGGCAACAGCAGTAGTGCCGGTATTAACAACAGCATCAATCCCATCCACAGTACGCGTGGATCTTTGGTTTTTGTCAGCAAACCAGCCGGGAAGCGCAGTAAAGCCCCCGTCACTATGGGAGCTGAGACGAAGAGACCATATTCAGTGGCGCTAAATTTTAACTCTGCTGCAAGTTCAAGTCCTACCGCAGCATACAAACACCAAATTGCAAAGCACCAGGCAAAAGCCAATACCGAGCAAATAAGGGCCCTTCGGGCTTGTGGATGAGACATCAGATAGCCTCTGTTCTAACCTTAATGGAGATAATAAACCTGTTTGAATCATCGAGGGGAGGGGCGGGGGAGTATCTCTTTCGCTTTTGTTTTTATGGCGCTTCGGGTTGCTGTACCACTTAAGGGGTAGAGGGGGTTGTACTGGAGCGCTTTGGCTGGGAATGACCGGCTACCTCTATGTGGATAGCCGATTCCGGAGGGGCGGTTTGTGGATTTTTTTGATTGATCAAAGTCAATGTTTTTAGTCTGCAGACTCTCTATTCTTCAGCTGGTTTAAATCTAATAGGTTCCCCACTGGAGGTTTATATGTCCAAGCTGTCCTCTTCCGCTGCTGATGTCGGAAAGGTCAATTTGCTGAATTTTGGCGATGCAAAAATAAAAACACTGCATTTGACCTGGTTCGCCTTTTTTCTGACTTTTGTGATGTGGTTTAACCATGCACCTCTATTAACAGAAATTAAGCAGGCGCTGAGCTTAACTGACGCCCAGATAAAAGCCTTGCTCATTCTGAACGTTGCCTTGACTATCCCTGCCAGGATAGTGGTTGGGATCCTTGTTGATAAGTTTGGCCCAAGGATCATGTACAGTCTGTTGTTGCTGATTTCTGCTTTCTTTTGTATTGGATTTGCGCTCGCTGAAAGTTTCGAAACTCTGGCATTATTCAGATTTTTGCTGGGCTTTGTAGGCGCTGGCTTTGTGGTGGGGATCCGGCTGGTAGGGGAATGGTTTCCAAGTCATCAGGTGGGCACAGCTGAAGGGATTTATGGCGGTTGGGGCAACTTCGGCTCAGCTGCGGCAGCTATGACGCTTCCGACTATTGCGCTGCTTTATGGTGGTGCTGATGGCTGGCGCTATGCGTTGATCAGTGTGGGTGTATTAAGCGCTGTTTATGCCCTCGTTTTTTATCATCAGGCCCGCAATACACCCAAAGGCTCAGTGTATTTTAAACCTAAAAAGAGTGGAGCAATGGAGGTCACAAGTTGGACCGATTTGTGGCTACTGATAGTGTTAAATATTCCAATGCACCTGGCTCTTGCTATGTTGGCCTGGAAAATGTCTCCTGCAGGCGTCAATCTGTTTTCTGAACAATACATGTATCTGATTTGGGCCAGTTTAGTCATTCTGTATATTGTTCAGACTCATCAGGTGTGGCGGGTCAACGTTGAACATTTACGCAAAGGTGTGCCTCAACACGAAAAGTACTCCTTTAAGCAAGTGGCTATTTTAGATCTGGCGTACTTCACTACCTTTGGTTCTGAGTTAGCCGTAGTCTCGATGTTGCCTTTGTACTTTCTGGATACCTTTGAAGGTTTAAGTCCTGTCAGTGCAGGTATACTGGCCTCCAGTTTTGCGTTTATGAACCTGGTCTCCAGACCTATGGGCGGCTGGTTTTCAGATAAATTTGGCCGGCGGAAAAGTATGGTGTTGCTGATCGCTGGTTTATCTGCTGGTTATTTTATGATGGGCTTGATGGACAGTCATTGGTGGTTGCCACTTGCAGTGTTCGTTAGCATGGCCTGTTCGTTTTTTGTTCAGGGTGGTGAGGGCGCTGTATTTGCCATAGTACCGCTGATCAAAAGAAGAATGACAGGTCAAATAGCCGGCATGGCTGGCGCTTACGGTAATGTCGGGGCCGTGGTCTATCTGACCGTGTTGAGTTATGTGGATTACAGTACATTCTTTTATGTGATTGCGGCATCCGCCTTGGTTGGATTAGTGGCTGTGATGTTTCTTGATGATCCAAAGGGACACATGACTGAGGTAGACGAAGAAGGCAATGTGCATCACATACATGTCAGCTAATCTAAGTTACTTAGCTTGAACGGAGGCTCAGTGTTCCCAGATGTTATAGCTGGTTCTGACGGTATGTTGTTACAACTTGCCGTTGGTGGTGAGACTTTGGCTGGTATCAAAGCTTCTAATGAAGATGCCATTAGCCAACAGCTCCCTTCAGATAAGCATTTGCTTGTGCACAAAGGGGCTTGCTTTTGTGTCGCTGATGGCGTGAGTTCAGCGGAAGCGGGGCTAGAAGCCAGCCACTATGCAGTGAAGTATTTTGCCGAAGAATACCTGAATACTCCCGATAGCTGGTCGGTACCCTATAGCGCTGGCCAGCTTATCGCTACTATAAATAGTGCGCTCTATAAACAAAGCCATCAGTTTAGCAATAATGAAAAAGGCTTCTTAACGACCTTTGACGCACTGGTGGTTAAATCTCGGACGGCTTATTGGTTTCATATCGGCGATGGTCGGATCTATCTGTGGCGACAAGGCCTGCTGCGTCAATTGACGCAGGACCATACCACTGTTCTTAGCGAAAGCAGGCAGTTTTTGGGACGGGCTTTGGGGATGGATCAAAGTGTCCTATGGGATCAGGATGCCATCAGCATTGAAAATGGCGACAGATTTTTACTTTGTACTGATGGTTTATATGATTTTGTTGAGGAGTCAGAGCTGTTTGCTGCGCTAAGTAGCGAACGGTCTGCAGAGCAGGTGTCTGCTGATCTCTGTCAGTTGGCGCTCTGCAAAGGCAGTGACGACAATGTCAGTGCATTGATAGTCGATATTCTTAGTTTACCTTCAGAGAGTCTGGATGATTACAGTGAACGTTTAACCAGACTGCCTTTTTTACCCGTGCTGGTACCCGGAATGAAGGTAGACGGATACCTGATAGAAAGAGAGCTGTTCTCAAGCAGTCGCAGCCATTTATATCTGGTTCGTGATACAGAAACAGAGCTTTGCTGGGTGTTAAAAACACCCTCTGTAAACTTTTGCGAGGATCATGCTTATATCGAGCGTTTTATTCGTGAAGAATGGATAGGTTTGAGAATACAGCATCCTCACGTCGTTCAGGTTCACAGGCAAAAGCGTGCCAGAACTTTTTTATATTACTTGCTTGAATATATTGAAGGCGAAACACTGGAACAGTGGTTTGCTAAGGCAAGTAAGCCTATCAAACCCTCAAAAGCTATTGCTTTGGTTCGTCAAATTGCGGATGCCGTATTGGCGTTGCATCGACAAGGTGCTGTGCATCAGGATCTGAAACCAGGCAATATCATGGTTCGTCATGATGACCAGTTGATCCTGGTGGATTTTGGCTCTGTTTATGTCGCTGGCTTAGCGGAAATTTATTCACCTCTTGCTCAGGATAGTGCGCTGGGTACTGCCAGCTATTCCGATCCGCATTATTTACTTGGACATAATTCAGGTGAGCAGGGTGATGTGTACGCTCTGGCGACCATCTGCTACGAACTTTTTACCGGTGAGCTTCCGTACGGTCCGAAAGTGGAGGAATGCCAGAGTATGCGTGATTATCAGAAGTTACGTTACAAACCCAGTTATTTGCATAATCCTGTGATCCCTCTTTGGTTTGACAAGGCGTTAGAGCTGGGAGTGAGCTTGGATTTATCCCAGCGTTATGCCTCAGTTCCTCTGCTGATGAAAGATCTGCAAAATCCTAATCCTCTGTTTTTACAGCAGCAGGTGGTGGCTAAACACAAAACAAACCGGCTGCTGTTCTGGCAAATGATGTCAGGTTTTTGGTTTGCCACTCTGCTTTTGGTGATCTGGTTGTTCTTGATCCGCAGCAATTGAAGTGTCAGTTTTTCGGTCTGAATACTTTCATCACGGCTTCATTGGTTTGCAGATAAGGGCCATTCATCAGGTCAAGACAATAAGGTACAGCCGGAAATACGGCGTCCAAACATTGACGAATAGCAGAGGGTTTACCTGGTAGATTGATAATAAGACTATTACCTCTGAGTCCAGCCGTTTGTCTGGATAAAATCGCTGTAGGGACATATTTTAACGACTCTTGTCGCATCAGTTCTCCAAAACCCGGCATCATCCGGTCGCACACTGCCTCTGTCGCTTCCGGGGTGACATCACGTTTTGACGGCCCTGTTCCTCCAGTGGTGACAACCAAAGCGCAGCCTGCCTGGTCAATCAGTTCGCAAAGCGTTTTTTCAATCAGATCTTTTTCATCGGGGATCAAGCGATACTCTGCTTGCCATGGGCTTGTCAGGTAGTCTGTGAAGGTATCAATGATTGCCTGGCCAGATATATCCTCATACACTCCTGCTGAGGCTCTGTCGCTGATGGTGACAATGCCAATTCTGGCCTTGTGCTGCTGATTTTCTGTATTTATGTTTGCCATTAAATTACTCAACCTCTATCTGATTTAACCCTGCTAATTGATGCCAGTATCCGTTGCAATCTCCAGGTGGCAGTGCAGTGCGTTTTTCTTGTTGAAATTGCTCCAGCCAATAAAACGTATGGTCCGGCTCCGGGCTGATCCTGACTAAATCCACCAAACCATGCATGGAGGGTAAATCATTGAGTAAGTTATATCTATCTCCTGACTGGGTTTGGATACCGTTGAGCAGAAACATGCTCTTTCCGTCCTGGCTGTTTGCCAGTCGTCCTTTTGGATACTTCAGACAGCAGAGTTCACATTGATCTTTTGAGCGGTTTTCGGAGCGGGCGGTAAAACAGCGTCCTGACCAGGCCAGGGGTAAATGGCCCAAAGCAAATACCTCCACTTCAAAACAATCCCGGACATCAGCGATCAAAGGTTGATGCAAGATGTTAGATAACCAGTCCCGCGAAAGTTCTACCGGCATAACCCAACGTTTCATGCCCAGTTGCAGTAGTTGCCGCAGTGCGACATGGTTGTACACGCTCACTGCTGCGCCGACCGTAAAGGGCAGTTGCTGCTCTTGCAGCATGGAAATAGCACCGACATCGTTGGCCTCAATCATAAACTCGCCATTGTCACAGTAGCGACGAAGTTCACGAAGCTCGGAGGGAGACTCCAGCAGGGTCATGGTCGACAACACCACTTCTTTGCCGGCTTCACGCAGCATCAAGGCAATGTCCATATAATCCGAGAACTTGAGCTCTCTTCTTTTTGCGCAGACCGTCTCCCCCAGATAGACGACATCAGCTTTTGAAGCTGCCGCCTCCTGATAAAACAGTTGCATCTGCTGTTTGGTCCAATAGTACTGAACCGGGCCAAGAGTAAATTTTAAAGGTTGGATAGATGCTGTGGTCATGAACTTATTTCCAGGCCCGGTGATAAGCGCCAAGAGTGGTGTGGCTGCCTTCGGAAATTGATGCCAGTAGTTTGTCCCAGGCGGGCTGAACTTCAAAGGCGGTTGGATCGGCAAGAAGTGAATCAATGGCCTGTCGCCATACTCTGGTTAAACTGGCTACATAAGATGGACTGCGCTGGCGTCCTTCAATTTTGAGCGACTTCACCCCTTCTTTGTAAAGCTCAGGCAGCAGGCTTAAGGTATTTAAGCTGGTAGGCTCTTCCAGCGTATGGTATCGCTCTCCATCGACGTCGAAGCGGCCTTTACATAAGGTGGGGTACCCGGCAGTTTCATGCTTCTCAAAACAATCAATCAGCATGCCGTTTAGTCTTGATTCAAGCCGACCGTCAGTGGTTTCTTCCCAGCGAACAAAGGATGCCGGAGAGCAAGCACCAAAGGTATTGGGGGATTGGCCTGTCAGATAGGAGCTGAGGTAGCAACGACCTTCAGCCATAATACACAAACTGCCAAATGCAAAGACTTCAAGGTCAATATCAGTGCTGCGCGCCAGCGCTCTTACTTGTTGAATGGAGAGGACTCTGGGCAGCACGACACGTTTAATATTGTACTGACGATAAAAGTCTATGGCGGCGAGATTTGTCGCAGAAGCTTGTACTGACAAATGAAGTTCGGTTTCAGGATAACGCTCAGCTGCATAGGCAAGTACCGCCATGTCAGCGATAATCAGTGCATCTGCTCCGGCATGTACGGCTTGATCCACTGCGTGCTGCCATAATTGCCATGTGTCTGGATGTGCAAAGGTGTTGATGGCGACATGCAGCTTTTTCCCTGCTTTATGTACATAGGCAGCCGCTTCTGCCAGCTTTAAATCATCAAGATTTAACCCAGCAAAATTACGCGCGTTGGTTTCGTTTCTAAGTCCTACATAGACGGCATCAGCTCCGTTTTCAATGGCTGCTTTCAAGGCCGCTACACTTCCGGCGGGACACAATAATTCCATGCCTACTACCTCTTTTGCCCGATGGGCGTTTTAATCTGTCTATGACACTATGTGCGCCATTCAGATCTTCAGTATAAGTTGTTGTGTCACAGAGGTGTTCCCTATGTTTAAAAGCAAAATGATTACCCCAAAAGTGATAGCTGCCTTGCCTGCGTTCGGTAAAACGCTATCTGACTTGTTGCCTTCATCGTTAAAAAATGTGTTGATTAGTAAGGTGTTGAACCGGCTTTTTGTCACCGCCTGCCAGCAAGGGGAGCTGGATTTTTTAAAAGGAAAAATAGTTCTTATTGAAGTGAGTGACTTTGAATTTCAATTTAGCCTGAGCTTAGTTGAGCAGAAATTACTGGTGAATTCTGTGGTGGCAGCACCTGATTTAAGAGTAATGGCCAGCAGCGAGGACTTCTTTCTGCTGTGCAGCGCTAAAGTGGATCCTGATACTCTGTTTTTCCAGCGCAGGTTAAGCATGTTGGGAGATACTGAGCTTGGGCTTTACCTGAAAAACTTCCTTGATAGCTTTGATACGACAACCCATATGCCAGCTTCGGTGTTGAGTGTGCAACAACATATAGCAACTGAGTTATTAAAGCTCAGGGAATAGACTTCGCAGTATGTTTTAAATGAGAATTTTATATTGTCGCTATTGAGTTAAATGTGGTGTGGACTTGAGGTAATAGTCTTGAAATATCAGAATTTGTTTCAGATCTGCCTGAACTCGACTGCGATCTAGGGCTTATTTAGCTGGCACAATCACTAGATTTCAGTTCTGCATTGAGTTTTAGCAGACGTATCTTCACTAAATCTAAATTAATTGCCATCATTTCACTCATAGCTAAATAACGTTTAGATGGGTTTTGAGTTGTCTTAAGTTCGCTCTGAAGCTGAGAGAAACGAGTTCTGAGTTTATGTTCTGTAAAGTCTTGGACTGCAAGGATGTTGTTGTCTGTTTTGGAAGCGAATGTCATATTGGTTTGTCTAGGTTGCACTGGATGTTCTTATTCTGTGTTCTTTGAATATAAACTGGCTATACACCACATTAGGTATTCATGAGGATATTGAGAGTGAGGCATTTATTTGTATGCCTCACTAATTAATCACGACTTGGTTCTGCAGAGGTTGAGCTACTGCTTCAGGTTATTGGCAACTGCCGCAGCACATGTGTTTTTCGGCTGGTTGAGCAGAGGGCTCCCACTCGACAAATAAGATTTCATTCTCCAGCAAGATATGATTCATCAGATCTTCTTTTAATTCCTTTAGACCTAAGTACAAAGCAGTCCAGGTATTACATGCTCCGTCTGGCAGCGTGATATTGTTGGTGAGTGCATCAAGCTTTTGTAAGGCGTCGCCATGTTGAATATGCTCTTCTTCCATAACGGAAATCGGACCTGAAGGGTAGATACCTCTGGCAAGCATAGGAAACAAAATCTGTTCCTCTTTCATCATATGGCTTTCTAATTCCTGATACATATCTTCCAGATGATCCGCTAATCCTGTCGGGCAGTCTTCGGCTGTGGCATGCACATGTTCAACACGACGGGCTAAGCGGCACAACTCTGGTAGTTGTTGGCGATGACGTTGATGGTAACGTTCCAGGATATGCTCAATCAGCTGTTTCACTGGCACACTTCTCCAATCCGTCATTTTTTCTCCCGAATTGAGAAGTTTCTGCAATTGCTCGACCACTTGCGTGGGGGGCAGTTGTTTTTTCGCCAGAGCTTCGGCCAGGCTTTGACTACCTCCACAACAAAAATCAAGTTTGTGTTGATGAAATACCGAAGTAGCCCCAGGGATTGTGGTCGCGATTTCCCCTAACGATTTATCTAGTAATGACATAAGAGCTCCTGAGATTGACTGAGTTTGATATGGACGAGTTGTTTCTCCATGCTTAAACATCGCAATACTCAGGCCAGATATACCACCTTTGATTTATATGGCTTTTTTTTTTAGCGTGGTAAATTAGACCCAATTGATGTTGGGTTTAATACACCACGAAGGTGAAAAGTACCATGCTGGAAGAAAGCCTTATTGCTGATTTGGTGACTGACTTGCCTGCTGCCGTGCGTTTACAGCGGCTTGTAAGCACATTACGCAGTCATTTCGCATGTGGAGCTGTCGCTATACTTCGGCTTGAAAATGATGTGCTCAAACCTGTGGCTTTGCACGGGCTTGTCCGCGAGGCTTTAGGCAGGCGGTTTGTGGTGTCGCAACACCCCCGGCTTGCTGCAATTCTTGCAAGCCGTAACCCCGTTCGATTTGAACCAGGTTCAGAGCTGCCCGATCCATACGATGGCTTGTTGGCTGATCAACCTGGGCAAGCGTTGCCAGTGCATGATTGTATGGGGACTAGCTTGTATGTCGAAGGCCGGTGCTGGGGGGTATTAACTCTTGATGCACTTGAGGAAGGCCGTTTTACTGAGGTTGCAGTGTACCAGTTACAGCGATATAGCTTATTGGTTGAAGCTTCTGTCCGTATGACTGAACTGGAACAGGCAAATCGTGCTCTGCGTTTGAATCATCAGCATGAGAGTGAGCAAGGTAAAGAATTACCTGAGCGCTACGAACTGATAGGGCAAAGTTCAGGTTTACAGCAAATATTGCAGGAACTTACCGTAGTGGCAAGTTCAGACCTTCCGGTATTACTGTTGGGCGAAACCGGCGTTGGCAAGGAGCTCTTTGCCAGACATTTGCATCGATGCTCGCCCAGAAGAAATAAGCCGATGATTTACGTCAATTGCGCAGCTTTGCCCGAAAGTCTGGCGGAAACTGAATTGTTTGGCCATGTCAGAGGCGCATTTTCCGGCGCTCATGGTGAGCGGATGGGACGGTTTGAAGCTGCGGATGAGGGCACTTTATTTCTCGATGAGGTAGGTGAATTACCACTGTCTATACAGGCAAAGTTATTAAGGGTTTTACAAAATGGTGAGATCCAACGTTTAGGCAGTGACAAGCAACGTCAGGTCAATGTGCGTATTGTGGCTGCGACGAACAGGGATTTGCATCAACAAGTAAAAATAGGCGAGTTCAGAGCTGACTTGTACCATAGATTGTCGGTCTATCCTTTGCCTATTCCTCCGCTGAGGGAGCGACAGGAAGACATTCCATTACTTGCCGGTCATTTTCTCGAACTCAACCGAAGCCGATTAGGCATGAGGGCTCTGCGCTTGTCTGCATCGGCAGAGCTCGGGCTTATCAATTACAGCTGGCCCGGAAACATCAGAGAGCTTGAACACGTCATTAGCAGAGCGGCGATCAAGGCGTTAAGCCGCGGCGCCCAACGTTCAGACATTGTGACCATAGAGCCAGACCTGTTGGATATATTTGACGGTATGCAGAATATTCCCGACTCTGAGCACTATAGAGTGGACGAGTTAAGTCATGTCACTTTGAGGCAAGGCGTAGAGCAACTGCAGAAATCGCTGATCCGCCAGGCTGTTGATAAAAATAATGGCAGTTGGTCTCAGGCGGCCCGCCAACTGGATTTAGATCCCAGCAATTTACATAAATTAGCTCAACGACTCGGGTTGAAATAATCAACCTGAATTCGGGATAAGCAACGCCACTGAAGACGCAGATTAAATGGTAACCACATGACAAAAAAATCCCGCGACACGACTGAATTAAGTACAGCTGAAGCCTTACGCTACAGCCGGCATTTGATGCTGCCCGCCATGGACTTTCGTGGTCAGGAGGCTTTACTCTCATCAAGAGTGTTAGTGGTGGGAATGGGAGGGCTTGGCTGCGCAGCTGCTCCTTATCTTGTTGCCAGTGGTATAGGACATATCACTCTGGTCGATGATGATCTGATCGACCGAACGAACTTACAACGACAGATCCTGTATCGGGAAAGTGATGTGGGTTCGCCCAAAGCCGAACGTGCCTGCATGGCACTGCGAGAGCTCAATAGCGAAATAGAAATTGAAGCGCTGTGCAAAAGACTGGATGCAGAAGAGCTTGCTAAATCTGTGGCTGACTATTCGTTGGTGCTGGACTGTACTGATAATGTAGTAACAAGAAATGCGATAAACGAAGCTTGTTTTAAGGCTCGGGTGCCGCTGGTTTCTGGGGCCGCTATCCGTTTTGAAGGCCAGGTTGTATGCTTTAATATGCAAGAGGATATGCCTTGTTACCAATGTTTGAGTCTTCAGTTTACAGAACAGCAACTGACGTGCATGGAAGCCGGTATTTTGAGTCCGGTCGTCGGTGTTATAGGCGCTGTTCAGGCTCTGGAAGTCGTCAAAATATTAGCCTCTGTCGGAACCCCATCATTTGGAGTTCTTCAGCTTTTTGACGCCTTTCATGGCCAGTGGCGTCAATTTAAGTTAACTAAGGATCCAGAGTGTCCTGTCTGTGGCTCTCATTGATAGCGCGACTTTCGTTCGGCACAATCTCGTGTGGGAGTAATTCGAGTAGGTCGTATGCGTCAGTGACAACATAGTCCTCATGAGCGCGTTTTTTAAAGCCAAACTTTGTGAATTCGATATGCCAGGTTGGAACTACATTTATTGTCGCAAGGCATTGTTTTACGCAATTTAGTGGGCAGCCATCAATAGCTAATATAGATCTTCCCGATTGTGCTGTTTTTATAAACTCTGTGATATTGCCTCCAATACCAGCAATAGAAGACATTTCCGCCAGATTTTTCCTGTTTAGTATCAGGGCTAAATCATTAGCAAGTTGTGCCACGTTTGAACAACCAGAACAAGCATAGACCAGAGGCTTGTTGTCACTATCAGCTTTCATCATTCATTCCAGCGCGCAAGATTGAATTTTGAGTCTAATAGCTGCTGGCGGCAGAGCATTGATTCAAATCAAGTCGTTGCCCTGACTACCACTTTATGGGTAATCAGGATCTTACCTTGATGGTTGAATAAGACGTTACACCGCTTGTTGCAGAGGTTGTTGCTGAACCAATGTAGCCAATAGATCAGATTGGGTGATAATGCCACAGAGTTGCTGAGCTGCGTTGAGGACTGGGACCTGATGCAAGCCGTTGTGTGCAAGCAAAGGAATCAACGCCGCGATGTGATCTGTCTCGTTGACTGTGACCAGTTGACGATTCATCCAGTCTCCAACTGTAGCTCGCTTAGAATCAGATTTAGGTTTAAACCAACTGAGAATCTGTGTTCTGAACGAGAACAGATCAGATTCGGTCAAGTCTTTCACTACATCCACCAGGGTAAATATGCCTACCAGTTGCCGCTGCTGATCGATTACGGGCAGCATACTAACCTTGTGGCGGCGCAGTAGTTGCCAGGCTGTTTGCAATGGTGTTTCTGATGTTATGGTCAATAAATCTTTTGCCATAATATCGCGGCATAACAGCTGCGAGTGGCGACTAAAGGCATGCTGCTGAGCTTTATGGTACAGCTGTAATAAGTCGGTTTCACTGATATCCAGTACCCTATCCAGACTCTCTATTGCCGAGGCTAAGTCACTGTGCTGCAACTGCAACCTGTCGAGTGGCTTGGCGTCTGCCGTCGCTGGTGCGCCAGGCCCCTCCAGTGTTGTCTTTGCTTTAAGCCAGTAACGCTGCAGCAATAGTGCACAACTTAACATCACCAATAGATTAAGGCCTACCGGATAAAGCAGGAATTCTAATCCAGGCGCGGGCCCTGCTGTGGTTGCTATCACTGGGACCAGAGCTGTGGCACCTCCGGGTGGATGCATACACTCAAGCAAGTACATAACAAATAACACTACTGCGATGGTGGTCGCCGCCATCAGGGGAAAATTGTTAAACAGGTGACTGCATGCAAGGCCAATGGTTGCCGGGAACAAGTGACCAGCCAGAAATACCCAAGGTCTTGCTAGCGGACTGTTTGGTATACCGAATAGCAGTACTGCTGAAGCTCCCATTGACGCGAGTAATAGAATATAGCTGCTACCAGCGAGCAGTGTACTGCTGACCTGAGCCACCAGACCAAGCGCAATAAATGCGGCGCACACTACTTTTAAACGTTGTTGCAAGGTAATAGCCGACAAGCGCTGTTCGTGAGGGTGATATAACCCAAGTTGGCGCAGCAATCGTTGCAGCAGGGTATCTGGAGTCATGGGTGGATCTGGCCTGTTAGATGTATATATGTCTATGATAAACCGCACCAAAACAAAGCGTACAGAGTTTTTGTGAACTAAACTGGTGCAGCCCTGTACAAAGGCGGCGAAAAAGAGTCAGCCGACGCTCTTTTTCGTCAGTGATAAGCGCCGATTTAAACCTGTTTATACCTCCAATGTGACGACAAGCTACCCGCAATGATTTTCAGGCCCATCAAGTTAGCTTGTTAGAATAAGCGATAAAGTAATTTTTTCCTGTGGTCGCGGTTTGCAGCACCACCGAAAGCATTCCTGGGCCGAGGTAAGCATGAATACGTTGTTATGGGATCCTGAGTTAATAGCTAAATACAATATTAACGGTCCGCGCTATACCTCCTATCCAACAGCGCTTGCGATGGATAAAAGTTTTTCACACCAGATGGTGCATAAAACACTGTTAGCCAGTTCTTCAGAATTGAGTTTGTACATTCACCTGCCGTTTTGTCACAAGCTCTGTTATTACTGCGGTTGTAATAAAGTCATCACTCGTCATCAAAATAAAGCTGACGATTATCTGGATGCACTTGAGAAAGAAATTGAAATGTATTCACCTCTACTTAAGGGGAGATTGATCAATCAGGCACATTTGGGCGGCGGTACACCTACTTTTCTCACTGAACAGCAATTGAGTCGCTTGATGCGTCTTATCCATCGTCATTTTGTTTTAAATAAAGATGCAGAAGTGAGTATCGAAATAGACCCGCGTAGCTGCAGTGATGAAAAACTTGCTCATCTAAAAGACTTAGGCTTTAACCGTGTTAGTTTTGGCGTTCAGGACCTTGATGAAAAAGTTCAGATTGCCATCAACAGAGTGCAGGATGTTGATCTGATCCGTCGTCAGGTGAAGTTAAGTAAAGAGCTTGGGTTTGAGTCGGTGAATCTGGATATTATCTATGGACTGCCTCATCAGCAGACCAAGAGTTTCGCCGAAACTGTGGAGGAAATAGTGCGACTGAACCCGGACCGCATTTCCTTGTTCAGTTACGCACATCTTCCTGATCGCTTTGCGTCACAGCGCAAAATCCCACAAAGCAGTTTGCCAGATGCCCCATTAAAGCTTGAACTGATGCAAATCGCTATCACTAGATTTGTAGAAGCGGGTTATCAGTTTATCGGAATGGACCATTTCGCTAAACCTCACGATACCTTGGCTCAAGCGCAAAAGTCTGGTCAGCTGCAGCGTAATTTTCAGGGATATACCACCAGTGGACAAGATGCGCTGATTGGTCTGGGGGTCTCCAGTATCAGCCAGGTCAACGGTGTACTTTGGCAAAACACCAAAGAACTGCCTGAGTATTATGCCGCTATTGCAGCCAATGCCATTCCGGTAGAAAAAGGATTTTGCTTAAATCTTGACGATAAGATCCGGGCTGAATTGATCAGTCAGCTGATTTGTCATTTTGAGCTGGATCTGAAAGCATTTTGTACCAAGTGGCCTGTCAAAGATTTTATGTTGTATTTTGCCGATGCAATGCAAAAACTGCAGCCCTTTATCAGTGATGGTCTGGTTGAAGTCAGTGCGGGGCATTTGCGGGTGACGGAGAAAGGACGTCTGTGGGTTCGCAGCATATGCGCTTGCTTTGATTTTTATCTTACTCAAGGACAGCAGAGTTATTCAAAAGTGGTGTAGCAGTAGCAGGTGCCTGTCTCCTGTTGGTTCATGAAGAAAAAGAGCAAAAGAGGTAGCTGCTAACCCGGAAGAGGTAGGCCTTTTGTTTTCTGGGGGTTCTGGTAGTTTTTACCTAAAATAGCGGTAATTTCTACCAAGAGGTATATCCTATGGCTTCCTTTATTCGTGATTTGACTCTACGTCAAAAACTCACCTTATTACTAGTATTTCCTGTATGCGCGGTGCTTTGGTTACTGGGTGAGCGTCTTGTGGCGAGTTGGTCACAGCAGCAGATGGCGAACTATGTGTCCTCCGCCATCAATACCTCGATCAGGATGAACTCTTTAATCAGTGCCTTACAGGCTGAACGCGGAGCCAGTGGGGTCTATCTGGCAAGCAAAGGTCAGCGTTTTGGCGATCGGATGAAGCAATTACGTATTCAATCTGATGACAAGTTACAAATAGTGTCTGCATTAAGCCAACCAGAACTGCTTTCTTTGAAGCAGCAATTAGACAGTGTGCGTGAGCTACGTAGCCTGATTGACCCACTGACAATCAGTAATAGTGAATCTGCAGAACGTTACACCCGCCTGATCAAAGCCATGATAGCGGTCAATCACCAACTAGAGGCGGATGTACCTCATCGTGAGATGGCCAGAGAACTTGCCACTTTAAACCAGTTTATTGAGATGAAAGAGCGGGCTGGCAGAGATAGGGCCTTGTTAGGCTTAGTATTTAGTCGGGGAAGTTTTAACAGTGATTTGTTAACAAAGTACAGTGATAATTTCGGTGCATACCATGCTTTAATGGAAAGCTTTACCCGATTGTTGTCGGTGGAGCGACTTGAGGATTGGAAAAAACTTGTGGTACAGCAGAGTTTTTCACAGGTCGCAAAACTACAACAATTGGCATTTACTGCGCCTTTAGAATCGCCTTTGAATGTAGACGATGGCCAGTGGTTTGACATCGCCACCAAAAGATTAGCCGACATGGCAGAATTTGAAAAACTGCTCAATACCGATATTACAGATAGAGCGGATGTGCTGAAACAGCAAGCGCTCACTCATCTGTGGGGGCTGTCTATTCTCACTATAGTCATAGCCGCAGTGGTGTTTTTTATTGCACTGGTGTCGGTACGTAATATTACGTTCGCTGTGAAAAGTGTCGATGGAACCATTCGGGCTTTAGCTGAGCGCAATCTTACCGCTCGCTGTGTCTACAGCTCACAAGATGAATTCGGACAAATCGCATTGAGTACAAACGCTATGGCTGCCGAGCTACAGAAAGTTATCACTGAGATTGGTGAGGCGACGATTCAGGTTGCAACGGCGGCGGAGCAATCCTCAGCAGTGACAGTTGAGACGAGCAGAGGCGTGCAGCAGCAACAGTTAGACACTGAAATGGTGGCGACCGCTATGCACGAAATGACAGCGACTGTACGGGATGTTGCCAGCAGTACAGCTGAGGCCGTTTCGTTATCTGAGGTTGTACAGTCTGGTGCGGCTAGCGGTCAGTCGAAACTTGAAGAAACAATAAGCCTGATCCAGCAGTTAACAACTCAAGTCGAAGAGACAGCCCATGTGATTGAGACCGTTAAGCGTGATAGTACCTCTATCACTTCGGTTCTTGATGTGATCCGGGGCATTGCTGAACAAACCAACTTGTTGGCGCTTAATGCGGCCATTGAGGCCGCCAGAGCAGGCGATCAGGGCCGCGGCTTTGCAGTGGTTGCAGATGAAGTGCGAACTTTAGCGCAGCGCACAGCGCAGTCTACAGGCGACATACAGCATATGATTGAGGCGTTGCAGAGCAACGCATTGAATGCATCGAATGCCATGCATTTGAGTCTTACTTTGGCTCATAGTGGGCGTGAGAAAGTTGCAGAGACCGGCACCATCTTGTCAGGGGTACTGGAAGGGATACATGGAATGAATGATAAAAATATGCAGATAGCTTCGGCCACTGAAGAACAGGCAGCGGTGGCTGAAGACATCAATCAGAAAATTGTCAGTATCAGTGATATAGCGACCCAAACAAGTTCAGGTGCAGAACAAACCGCAGCAGCCTGTCATCAGTTGGCTAAGTTAGCTGAACAGTTACAGGACCTGGTCAGCCGCTTTACGCTTAGAACTTCATAAACTCAACTCAATATAACTAGATAGTTAAAGCCAGAATTATCACGCTAGGTTCTGGCTTTTTAAATGAAGGTTCAGTCAGCAGATAGTTGTTATTCGTGTTAGGAAAGCGTCACAACATCGGGAATGATCTTATTCCGTATTAAACTGCGACGTACACTTTGGCATAGTTTCCCGAACCGTCTTAATTCATCAAACTTAGGCGTAACGCCCCTTTTCATCGCGCTTTCCCAATACGAAAGTTCTGAGTCAACCATCTCCAGCATTTTCTTCGGGCAACCGACACAATCTGTGTTGGTGCCACAAACAAAAGTGGATGGTTCATAGAGCGGAAGGGTTTGTTTGACCTCCGCAATAAGCTGGAGCATTGCTGTTTTCAAATCCGGTTTTTTGCTTATCACCTTATTTGCACCTCGTTGTACGCAATGTGCCCTTATGCTATCAGGCATAACAGAATCAGAATATTCCCCATAAGGGTTAGTTGCTGTTGAAATGACGCTTTCGTGTTGTTGATTTGAGTACGCGGGTTCGTTGGTTAAACCGCTGCAGTATTCGTCATACCGCAGCGGGTTGTCAGGCTGTCAATTTAACTTTGTTTGCTTTCTTTGGCAGGGGTGCTGGAAAACACACCTTTGACGACTTGCCAGCTAACAGCCAGAGCGCCGACGATGAATATCACGTCACCGAAAGTCCGAACCCAGCGTAGAGTCACCAGAATGTCGCTTTGCATCATGGCTTCACTACGGGCATACCATAAACCTTCAGTGGCGCTGGCGTAAAACTGAATAAAACCTATAGGCAACAGGCTGGTAAACAGCATGAGTACCAGGCCGATATTCATCCACCAGAAGGCGGTTTTCATCAGTTTTTCATCGAACGCCAGCTGTGGCCGGATATAACGCAGGATCAGTAAGCAGAAACCCAGTGCCAGGAAACCATAGACCCCAAAGAGTGCAGCATGGGCATGGGTTGGCGTGGTGTTTAAGCCTTGCAGGTAGTACAGCGCAATAGGTGGGTTAATCATAAAACCAAACACACCGGCACCAAGCATATTCCAAAAGGCAACCGCAACGAAAAACATCAGTGGCCATTTAATATCACCCATCCAGGGGGCTTTGTGTTGTAAGCGCCAGTTTTCCCAGGCTTCGTAGCCCAGTACCACCAGTGGCACCACTTCCAGTGCACTAAAGGTAGCGCCCACAGCCATCACTGGTGTAGTGGTGCCAGCGAAATACAGGTGATGGAAAGTACCTGGTATACCGCCCAGCATAAAGAGTGAGGCAGATGCCAGGCTGGCACTGGTCGCGACAGTACGTGATACCAATCCCATGCTGTGGAAGATAAAGGCCAGCGATACAGTGGCAAAGACTTCAAAGAAACCTTCGACCCACAGGTGAACAACCCACCAGCGCCAGTATTCCATCACCGATAAGTGTGTACGTTCGCCGTAGAACAGGCCGGCGCCGTAGAATAAACCCACACAAATCACTGAGGCGGCAAATAAAGCCAGCAGGTTTTTATCGCCAGGAGCTTTAAAGGCCGGTACCACAGCGCGCAGCATCAGCACTAACCAGAACAAGACGCCAACGTACTTAATAATTTGCCAGAAACGGCCAATATCAATGTACTCGTAGCCCTGATGGCCAAACCAGAAGCTGTATTGCTCTGGCATAATTTGCATAATGGCAAAGTAGTTACCGGCAAAAGAGCCAGCCACTAACACCACTAAAGCCCAAAATAGCAGGTCGACCCCTAGTTTTTGAAACTTTGGATCTTTACCACCGTTAATGATCGGGGCTAAAAATAGCCCTGCCGCCAAAAAGCCAGTCGCAATCCAGAACATAGCGGCTTGAATATGCCAGGTCCTGGCCAGGCTGTACGGCAGCCATTCCGTGGTATTTAAACCATAAAAACCATCTCCTTCGACCGTGTAGTGTGCAGTAAAACCACCCAGCATCACCTGCAGAGTAAAGAGTGCCACCACCACCAGAATATATTTGCCCAGGGCTTTTTGTGATGGTGTTAATGTAAGCTGTGCAATAGGATCCTGTTTGGGGGCTTCAGGCTCTTCTTCATCCTGTTTGCGTAAAAATGCCCAACCCCAAATCAGACCACCGACACCAGCGATCAGCAAAATAATACTGACTAAGGACCAAATCAGGTTTTCCGCCGTGGGCCTGTTGTCAATCAGTGGCTCGTGCGGCCAGTTGTTGGTATAGGTTGCACCATCCGGGGTACGCTCTGTGCTGGCGGCCCAGGCGGTCCAGAAGAAAAACTGCGTCATTTCCTGACGACGGCTTAACGAGGGCAGGGTATTGGTTTTCATCGCATAGTTAGCGCGGGTTTGGCTAAGCGATGCATCATCACCAAATAAGGCAATATAGTGCTCAGCGGTTTGTGTTATCGCTTGTATCCGGCGATCGCTAAGCTCTAAGGTATCTGTCGCTTTATTATAGCTATTGGTGCGATAGGCCTGCTTTAATGAAAACTGCAACGCATTTTGCTGTGCAGCGTCAAGCTCAGTGTAGCTTTGGCCAAACTCATCCCGGGCCGCAAGTTCCAGCCAGGCCATCAACTCACGATGCAGCCAGTCGGCGGTCCAATCTGGTGCCTGATAAGCACCATGGCCCCAGATAGAGCCCAATTGCATACCACCAACAGATTGCCAGGCGGTCTGGCCGTTTAAGATGGTCTCGTTGGTCATAATGACCTGGCCTTGTGCATTCACTACTTTGGCCGGAATAGGCGGTGCCGAGCGGTACACTTCTGCTCCGAAATAACCGAGCACGCTAAAGGTAATAGCCAGAATGGCAATTAACAGCCACCATAATTTACGATATCCAGCCATGAGGCCCCCTCATTAGGTTGATGATGGTTCCAAATCTCATTTTTTAACTCCTGTTGTACTATTACGGACGGTTCTCCCGTCGGTCACAGTGTGATATCAATAAACGGGCCACATTTTAAGTGATTGTTTTTTATTTGGTTTTTATTTAAACTGGTTAAATTAACCATGCAGATTTGGGTTATAAATACCTTATTTGGTTAAATGTACCTGCCATGGTGAAAAAGAAGTATGAAGCCTTACCTCTTTAGCTATATAGGCAAGGCTTTATCAATTGTTTTAAGGTGGCCGCAGTATTTTTGGAAGGCTGGTTTTGAGGAGCTGGTTATGGAGTTTTATCCAGATGTGAAGCTGCTGCACATGTTTTGCGCCTATCTGAGCGCCGCGTTGTTTATGGTTCGTTTGTTGTTGGACCTGACAGGCATATTTGACTGGCGTAAAAGTACTCTGCGTTATCTGCCGCATTTGAATGATTCGATATTATTAACCCTGGCTTTTGTGTTGCTGGCGATAGGCCCCTGGCAGCCTTTTGTGCATCAATGGTTAGGCTTTAAGATATTAGCTATTGTTTGTTATGTAGTTTTTGGCTTTTTTGCCATGAAGGAGAAGTTCAGATGGCGTACTCGTTTGATCTATTCTGCGCTGTCTATTTCGTCTCTGTTTTTGGTGTTTTATCTGGCAAAGTTTAAACCTGTGCTTTTTTAAACAGGGCGTTGAGCGATGAACTTTCAAAAGGTGAGCTACATCAACCCTTGAGAGAAGGTTTGAGTTCACTCACCGGCTTCAGCTTTGCCTTTAGGCTCTTTGGGCTACTGTTAAAGCTGGTCGCTGCAACAGAATAGCCCGTTGAGCTGGGGTGCCCATGGCAAGTAACCAGGGCTGCTGTTGCTGTTGATCAATAAAATCCTGTTTGCTACTTAATCCTTGCCAGTTCAGTTTAATCAAGGCCTGGATCACAGCTCCTGCCAAACCATTACCCGGTCCCAGAAGTACGATACGTTGAGGACAGAATTCTTTTACCGCGACCTGAATAGATGCGGTGAAATTGTAGGTTTCTGTCACTTGCTGTTGCAAAGTGTAGTCACGCAGCTTGTTCAGATCGCTACACTCCGGCTGCCAGATCCGGCCACAACCATCCACCAGCGGCACTGCCGGGGCCTGAAAGGATGAACGATCTATCGTCTGCAGGGCTTGCTCTGAGGCTTGTGTCATATAAGGAGAATGAAAGGCCGAATGACCGGGCAACAGCAGCGGAAAACGTTCATCAATTTTGGTTAAACTTTGCATGGCTATAGCTATGGCTTCACTACTACCTGCCAGCACGGCATAACCGCCATAACGAATGGACATATACAGCTGACCACTGCAGCGGGCTAACAGCGCATCAAGCTGTTGTTGGTATTCTGGTTTGGGACGCCAGTGCTCATCCACCAATGGATAAATCAGCTGACCGCCATTGTCGCCTTGATACTGACTTTGGGAGGTATACAGAGCCATCAGGCTGGCTATCCGCATAGCCTCTGCGCTCTGCCAGACTCCGGAACAGGCCAGCGCTGTGTACCATCCCATCGAATTCCCTGTGATCACTGCGGGTTGATAACAGCTTTGCTGCAAGGCTTGATAATCAATGAAGCCACTGGCCAAAATAAGTGCGGCGGCATTGTCCGCTTGCTGATAACGCCTGACATTAAATTGTGGAGCCTGATCCAGGCTACTGACAGTGCTTAATCCAAGCTTTATTCTGCTCTGATCAAAGCCCGCTAATAATTCAGCGCCCGCAGCTGTGTCGCTCAGGTTATGGCTAATATAGCCCAATTCTTGTTTCTGATAACTGCCCCTTCCCGGAGCTACCACTAACGTTGAGTAATTCATACAGACTCCGCTAAGGATGAAGCGTGAACTGACAGATGAGAAAGAACGGCATGCACTATGCCGTCGACGCTGGGTAAAACGTCATAGGCGGCTTTACCCAGAGGGATAAAACTATCGACAGCGCAGAGTCGTTGAATTCTAAAGTGCTCAGGTTTAGCTTCATGCAACAGGGTATAGAGTTCCTCGCTTAATGAACCACGGCGTCTGCATTCATCTACGATCACTATGTTCTTACATCCCTCCAGATGCTGCACTATGGCATGTATGTCTAAAGGAACCAGATAACGGATATCAATAATACGAAAAGCAATATTGCGACAAGCCAGATGTTTCGACGCCTGCTGACATAAATAATGACCGTTGCCATAGCTTAGCAGCGCAACATCTTTGCCTGCGCCATAACTGCGGGGAGCGCCCAAATCAGGTAATGCCTCATTGATATCCGGCATGTTGTTCAGCCATAAGCCATCTTTGCTCTGATGTAAGTCTCGCATCATATACAGTGCTATAGGCTCCAGAAAAATCACGACCCGTTTTTGCTCATAGGCTAACCGGACAGCCTGACGCAGCATCAGAACTGCATCTTCTCCGGTCGAGGGACAAAACACCAAAAGGCCCGGTATATCGCGAAACACCGCAAATGAATTGTCGTTATGGAAATGGCCACCAAAACCTTTTTGATAACCTAAGCCTGCAATACGGATCACCATACCGTTGTGGAGTTGTCCGTTGGAGAAGAAAGGTAATGTTGCCGCTTCTCCTCTGATTTGGTCTTCAGCGTTATGCACATAAGCTAAGAACTGGATCTCTGGCATGGCGATAAAGCCCTGTTGCGCCAGACCTATTGCCAGCCCCAGAATACTTTGCTCATCCAACAGAGTGTTGATCACTCTTTTATAGCCAAAATCCTGTACTAAGTGCTGTGTGATGCCATAGACGCCGCCTTTTTTTGCAATATCCTCGCCGCATAAAATAAGTTCAGGGTATTGGCTCATCAATTGATGCAGAGTCCAGTTCAGTAATTTGGCGATGTGTTGCGGCTTTTCTAAATTATGTTTGTCAAACTGCAGCGCGAGTTGGTTGTCAACTGCTGTCAGCGCTTTGGTCTTAATCGGATGGACTTTAGCAATAATGCTGTCGGTAATGGCCTCTGCACCTTGTATTTTGGGCTGTTTGATGACACTTTGGCTGACCCGAACTATTTGTTGATCTAGATTGTGTAACCAGAGCAGCAGTTGTGCAGCGCTCAGCCAGCCTTTGGACAATATATAAGCCGCACCAAACCACAGCGGATCATTGGCGTGGTTCTGGGCGATTTGGCTTTGACTTAAGTAGGTCGCTTCGGCATCAGCACCGGCATGACCGAACAAACGTATTGTTTTTAGATGTAAAAATGCTGGTTTGCGGTTAAACCTGACATAGTCGGCAGCTGATTTTGCAGCATGATAGCTGGCGGACAGATCCCTGCCATCTGCAGTAAAATAGGCGATATCAGCATAACTCTGTAAGCGCCTGGCTATCCATCCGGCAGGAGTGGGTGTTGAAATCCCTATCTGATTATCTTCACAAACCATCAGAAGAGGAAGAGCAAGCCCTTGATAACTGGTCCAGGCCGACGTATTAAAAGCTGCCTGAGCGCTGGCATGGTTGGCTGATGCGTCACCAAAACTACAAATGACGATTGGATCTGCAATACTGGCATCAGGCAAAGGCACAGAGGTGTCCGTCTGATTTTTATCAAGACGCTTTTTTAATTCAATGGCGAAAGCTGCCCCCAAAGCTTTTGGTAAATGCGAGGCAATGGTACTTGTTTGTGGCCATATATTTAATGGTACGCTACCCAGCACCTTATGCCGTCCACCAGAGATTGGATCCAGGCTGCTGGCAGTGAAAGACAAAAGTAAATCATACAGAGGAGTTTGTCCCGGCACTTGCTTGCTGCGCTCCATGAAAAAAGCGCCGCTACGGTAGTGAAGTAAAGCTGGGTCTTGTGGCGTCAAAGCGGCTGCTATGGCAGCATTAGCTTCATGACCGCAGCTGCCTATAGTGTAAAAACTCTGCCCCTGACGTTGCAAAGTTCTTGAGCGTAAATCCAGCAAACGACTTTGCCACTGGCTTTGATAGATCTGCATGAACTTTGCCTGGTCCAATGCCGCTTCCGGTTCTTGACTATGGATTTGATAGTCTGACCAAAATCTGTTGTCTGCTTGTTGCAGTTGAACGCAAAAATCGGTAAACCATGGATGACTTTGAGACTCTGCTGAATGATCAGCAGAGTCTTCTGTGAATGACGCCCAGGGCCAGGGGGAGTGCTTCATTTTCTGACCTCAACTAGTTGGCAAATGCTGCAAGGCCAGTTTGCGCGCGCCCCAGTATTAACGCATGCACGTCATGTGTCCCCTCGTAGGTATTGACTGCCTCTAAATTCATCAGATGACGAATGACATGAAACTCGTCTGCAATACCATTGCCGCCATGCATATCGCGAGCGTTACGCGCTATGTCTAATGCTTTGCCACAGGAGTTTCGTTTGATCAGTGAAATAGTTTCAGGGGCGAGTGCGTCTTGATCCATTAATCGTCCCGCCTGCAGGCAAGCCAGCAGGCCAATACTAATTTCCGTTTGCATGTCTGCCAGTTTCTTCTGGATCAATTGATTGGCGGCTAAAGGCCTGCCAAACTGACTGCGATCGAGAGTATATTGGCGCGCGGCATGCCAACAAAATTCTGCAGCCCCCAATGAGCCCCAGGCAATTCCGTAGCGAGCTTTGTTTAAGCAACTGAAAGGACCTTTTAGACCTGTCACATCAGGCAATAACGCAGATTCAGGCACATGAACATCCTCCATCACAATTTCACCAGTCACAGAGGCTCGTAGCGAAAACTTACCCTCTATTTTTGGAGCGCTCAGACCTGGCATGCCTTTTTCCAAGATAAAACCACGAATTTCACCCTCAAGCTTGGCCCAGACAATAAATACATCGGCAATAGGAGAGTTTGTTATCCAAATTTTATTGCCATTGATGGTAAACCCATCCTGGTTGCGTGTGGCTACTGTACGCATGCTCGCCGGATCTGAACCTGAATCTGGTTCTGTTAATCCAAAGCAGCCAACCCATTCGCCTGACGCGAGTTTCGGCAGGTAGTGCTGTTTCTGTGCTTCACTACCATAAGTGTAAATCGGGTGCATCACCAAACTTGACTGCACACTCATTGCACTTCGATAGCCGCTATCCACACGTTCTATTTCGCGAGCAATCAGGCCATAGCTAACATGATTGACGCCAGCGCAACCATAACGCTCTGGTAAGGTTGGACCTAACAGGCCTAACTCACCCAGTTCGTTCATGATTTCCCGATCAAAATATTCTTTACGGTTGGCCTCCAGAATTCGAGGTTGTAATCGATCCTGACAAAAACTATGCGTCATATCACAGATCATTCTCTCGTCTTCAGACAGTAATTGTTTTAATAAAAATGGGTCTTGCCAATCAAAAGCTGCACGCATCTTAGACTCCAGATAGAAAACACAAAAAGTGCTGGGAGCTTAGCTTGAGACCATGTAAAGTTAAATTAGATGTATCCTTTGGTATCTATAGCTTTTATCTATGGACTTTAGACAATTAAATTATTTTATTGCTGTTTATGAGTCAGGCTCTGTGAGCGCTGGCGCGCGACGGCTGGGTATTAGCCAACCCACGTTATCTGCCGCAATGATTCAACTTGAAACTCAACTGCAGGTTTGTTTATTCAGGCGTATTCCTAAAGGAGTAGTTGCTTCAGAGGACGCTGAGCGTCTTTATGGGCATGCCTGTAATTTATTAAATCAACTACAAGCCGTACAAAATACATTTTCACCTGCGCCAGAAAGGGTGCAGTTCAAATTGGGATTGGTAAAGGCGCTTGGAGTTGAACGAATGAGCCAGCTGTTAAAGGAGTTTCAACAGCAGGCAGCGAATCTTTCAGTACAACTGGAATTGGTGCTTGTAGAGCCGGATGAGCCCTGTGATGCCAGAATTATCAATATTAAACATTTGCGTGCCGGAGAGGATTTTACACCGCTTTGGAAAGATCTATACCAATTAGCACTGCCAGCCCAACATCCTTTAATGTTAAAGCCTCAGTTAACATTAAGTGATTTCCATAAGTTACCCATGATTAAACGCACCCCCTGCGAAGCCTGGTCTGTTTTATATCCGCAATTGTTGAGGCAAGGTATCAAGCCTGACATTCGTGCAGATATTCATACCATAGAGTATGCGGTTGGATTGGTAACAGCCGGAGTTGGAGCTGCTCTCGTTCCTAACTTTGACGCATTTACTCAGCGTACTGATATTGTTTTGAAAAGCTTTAATGAGCTGACTCTCCCCAGGGAGTTGGGGTTAGCGAGCCCACGCTTAAGCAGCAGTCCATTGTTAAATTGTTTACGACAGTTATGCAAACAGATTGGTGAATAGTTCTAGTTGTTGAACTCTTTGTCTTATATGACTTAATGCTTACCTTTTGGAGGTATAACCCCATTGGGTAAGATATTTTTTCTCTTCAGAATGTTAATGTTGTCCGCTTTTCTTTGGCTTTCACTCTTTTACGGTAAATTGAGCAACCAAAAGAGAGTTTGGGAAATCGATAATGAAGACTACACCCCGGCACAAAAATTCAGATGACTCTGTATTATCAAGGTATGAGGATATTATTCAGAGTATGGAGCAGAGTGTTGCAAGCAATAGCGAAAATTACCGAGCCTGGTGCGTTACTGTCGTAGCTGCGATTTTGATCGGTGCAGTTTACAACAATCAACTAACTTATACTTTTGTTGCAGTCCTGCCTGTTTTTTTAAGCGCTTTAATGGATGGTTACTATGTTGCACTGAGAGTGATACTTAAGCAGTACCAGAAATCCAGAGCAACTCCTGATGAGTGGGAGCTCAAAGATGTTGCCAATGAGCTAAGTAGTGCCATGTCCAGGGTCAAAATTCTGCAACTAGACAATTTGGCGGCACCCGCAATAAGACGATTTTATTCCCCAATACTCGTATTTCTGGTGCTCTGTCAGATAACAGCTTTCTTTAATGGTAAATGAGACAGCTGGGTTATTACGCTTTACAGCCTGAATTAACACCTTTTAAAAACATGGTTTCCATACTACAGAGTATTTCGGATTCTGCTATCCGACCGACTCGTGCTGAATTTATTAAAGCCAGCAACATACCGATAAATACATCACTCATGGCGGCTGCACTTACGTCGTTGCGGAACGAACCTTCGAATTTGCCTCTCAGAAAAAAACGATCAATTTTAGTTTGAAAATCTTGCCAGGAAGCTTTTCGGGGGCTAGACACTTCATCTAGTTCGAATCTATGTGTCAGAAAAATAAGGAGCTCTTTATATCTCAATAAACCCTCAGTGAGAGATTTAAAAGATTCTTGTATTACTCCAGAATCCAGATGTGCTACTTCAATTGCCATATGGAGCTGCCCTAAAGATCTGCTATACAGCAGCTCAATTAGATTATCCCTGTCTGAACAAAAACCACGCAAAATGGCTTCGCTAACATCAATAGACTTAGCCAGTTCCTGCAGTGAGGCGAGAGGTTTATCAACCAGCGCTGAGGCAGTTGCGCGCAGAAGCTGATCGTGCAAGCTACCGCAGCTTGATACTGCGGATATGAGTACATGTTTCATGTTTGCCTCACAGTCAGCATTGGTTTGGTAAGTGAGGCTTCATTTCTCTTTTAAAATGAACCGATATTGCAGACCTCGCTTTAACGCCAAGAATAATAAAAATAAATAAAAAAAGTGATGCCGCCAAGTGGTAGTTTTAGGTGCAAAATAGGTAGCTGAATGTCTTAATCTTCGGTAAACGCTCGCTTATCCGATACGGGTAGAAAATTGAAGTATTCCAGTGTTAATAAGCCTCGTAAGACTTCTTATGTTGTTTGCAAGTCTAAATGTTCGAGGTCAAAGTCGTTGCAGAAACGGATTTAGGTGTTCAACGACTCCTAAAGTAAGTCATGCGAAACTTTCATTGAAATTCTGTATTTGCTACAGTAATCAAATGCGCACCATATTCACTCTCATGCTTTGCTTTTTTGTGGCCTGCCAAGGCTTCGCGGCCCCCTTTACGCCTGCAGAACCTTGCCCAATGATGAAAAATGTCAGTGAATCGTCCGTTGAAAACGATGAAATGACAGCCCCCGTTGCGGATTGCTGTCAGGATGCCAAAACAATTGCTATGACCGGCAAGCTCTGTAAAGCCGATACCTCCTGTAGCACTGCAACTGCTTGCATTTTATTTGCATCTTACGATTATCCTTTAGCTTTGAAGCTCCCTGACTCTCTATCAGCTAAAACAAACATGACAGCCAGTCGTAATTCATCCAGTCATTGGCGGCCTCCTTCTATTCAGTAATCCCATCTAACCAGGAATGTGGTTGTTGACCAATACAGGCAACAGCTTTTTAACCGGGCTCGCAGAGCCTGGGCGAAGATCATTGATGGAATTACGTAAATGCATTCAATTTTTACATTGGGCGTCAGGGGGTCTCTGTTATCTCCAATTCGCCACCATAGGCTCTGCTCAAACAACTTCGTTATCAGTGCTTGTTTGTTGCTTTGTTTTGCCAATGTTGCAGCAGCGCAATCATCTTCAACAGCACTGACTCTGCAAGCTGCTTTGGAGCTTGCTGAAAGCCGTTCTGCAACACTTCAGGCTCAGGATTCAGTAAAACGAGCTGCGCGTGAGATGGCAGTTTCCGCATCTCGCCTGCCTGATCCTCTGCTGCGTTTGTCTGTAGACAATCTGCCTGTCGAAGGAGCCATGCGCTACAGTCTGACTGATGATTTTATGACCATGCGTTCAGTCAGCCTGATGCAGACGTTTACAGCAGCTGATAAACGTCAGGCGCGCAGTGTTCGTTATGAACGCGAAGCTGAGGCGGCATCCTCTGAGCAATCATTACTTAAAGCATGGCTACTCACTCAAACAGCCAAGGCCTGGTTCGATCGCTATTACCAAGAGCAAATGCTCGAACTGTTGCAACGTCAGCGTGACGAAGCCAAAGGGGTGAGTGAGGCTATCGAATCCTCTTATAGTGCTGGCCGTCTTAGTCAGGCTGACGTCCTGGCGGCGCAATCCGCAGTAGCACAAATTGACAACCGAATGCTGGAGGCGAGGGCGGAACTCAGCACCATTGAGGCACTTTTGCAACGTTGGATTGGTGACGCGGCTTCAGATCCACTTGCCCTCCCGCCCCGCATTGACAGTACTCGTCTTGTAGCACACCAGTTAGCAGATGATATTGATTTGCATCCGGATGTCGCCGTGCTGAATGCCCGTGAGCGTATTGCGCTGGCGGATGTCGACCTGGCTGAACTGGAAAAAGATGCTGATTGGAGCTGGTCTCTTATGTACAGCAAGAGAGGCAGTCAGTTTGGCGATATGGTATCGCTTGGCGTGTCCATCCCTCTGCAGTGGGATCAGGCGAACAAGCAAGACAGAGAAGTTGCAGCCAGACTTGCGCAAGTTGAACAGGTGCGTTTTGAGCGCGAAGAATTGCGGCGTGAGCACCTTTTTGAGACTCAAAGACTCCTTGTAAACTGGCGCAGCAACCTGACCCGCCTGGATAATTACAACACGAGGTTGATCCCGCTGGCAACCCAGCGCGTGGAGGCTTTAATTGCTGCATTTCGTGGCGGCAAGGCATCTTTGGCAGAAGTACTTGAAGCTCAGCGAATGCTGATCGACACCCAGTTAGACAAGCTAGGTCTTGAAAAACAGACAGCTGCCTGGTGGGCTGAACTGGAATTTCTTATTCCCCGCGACTACAGCAGACCAACCAACTCATACCATCCGTCTAATCACTCAGCTGAGGAGACTTTGCCATGAGTACCAAAACTATTCTGCTCATCGTAGTGATAACAGCCGGACTCATGGCTGGGGGACTAAGTTTCTATCAATTAGGTTTCAGCAACGGAGAGACGCATGCATTAAGTGTCGGGTCCACAGAAACTAAAAGAACAACCCAAGTCGTTGACCCCTCGACCTGGGGGATCGCTGAAGGTGAGGTTGCCTCGAAGCGCCATATTGAAGCAGGCCTAAAGGCCGGAGATATAGATCCCGTTACAGAGCGAAAAATTCTCTATTACCACGATCCTATGGTTCCGGGGAACAAGTTTGAGGCACCGGGAAAATCTCCTTTTATGGATATGATGTTAGTACCAACTTACGCCGGAGCCGAAAGCTCAGACAACAGTACAGTCTCCGTCAGTTCGCGTATTCAGCAGAATCTGGGCGTGCGGACTGGTGAAGTGATGCAGGCTCAATGGACTCCTGAACTATCAGCTGTGGGTACAGTGGCGTGGAATGACCGTAGCCAATTTATGGTGCAGGCTCGCGCAACTGGTTTTGTGGAGAAGCTACATGTCCGCACAGCATTAGATCCGGTTAGTAAGGGACAGTCATTGCTGGAGCTCTATGTACCGGACTGGGTAGCAGCGCAGCAAGATTACCTGACCACTCTGGGTTTGAAAACAGAGGGGCTGGAGAGGCTTACTCAAGCTGCCCTGCAGCGCATGCGTCAGGCGGGTATGACCGAAACTCAGATCAGCCAGGTAAAAAGCACAAGGCAGGTTCATGCCCGTATCACGCTCAGCGCTCCGGCCAGTGGCGTTATCACGGAATTGATGGTTCGTGACGGAGCCACAGTAACTATGGGGACGCCGCTTATGCGCATCAACAGTCTTTCGAGTCTGTGGGTTGAGGCTGAAATACCGGAAAGTCTGACCGCTCAGGTGAGGGTTGGCTCAGAAGTTGAGGCACAAACTGCTGCGTTACCAGCAGAAGTGTTCCGTGGTCAGGTGCAAGCCTTATTGCCTGAGATTAATCCAACGACCCGCACACGTAAAGCCCGGATGGTGCTCGATAACCCGCACGAATTGTTAGTGCCAGGCATGTTTGTGCAGATGAAGCTCAGCGGCGGACCAGCCCGCACTGCGTTGGTCGTTCCGTCAGAGGCGCTGGTACGTACCGGTCAACGAACCCTTGTTATTGGGGTTGAAAATGAAGCCTTTCGTCCGTTCGAAGTGCGTATTGGTTATGAACAGAACGGTCAGACTGAAATTTTGTCAGGATTAAAGCAAGGGCAAAAAATTGTGCTTTCCGGACAATTCCTTATCGACTCTGAAGCCAACTTAAAAGGTGTTGAAGGCCGTTGGTCTTTAGACAAGAAACAAGGTTCAGTAACACCAGAGGCTCAAAGCTACCACACATCTGCATTAGTGGAAGCAGTAGCCGATGAAACCCTTACGCTGACGCATCCGGAAATACCGGCATTAAAATGGCCTGGCATGACGATGGATTTCAGGTTGGCTCCTGATCACTCATCCATCAAACCTGAGGTGGGTAGCACGATACAAATTGAGTTTCTCCTGCCGGAGGACGAAGCGCCACTGATTATCCAATGGCAACCAGAACAAAACAAGGCAAACGGAGGTGAGCAATGATTGCCCGCTTGATCCACTGGTCGATTAGCAACCGCATTCTGGTTTTACTTGCCACCTTGCTAGTAGCTGCATGGGGCGTCATCTCTTTGCTTCGTACTCCGCTGGACGCTTTGCCAGATCTGTCGGACACTCAGGTAATCGTCCGTACCAGTTGGCCAGGGCAAGCACCTCAGCTGATTGAAAATCAGATCACTTATCCGATGACGACCACTATGTTGTCAGTGCCTGGGGCGCGGGTGGTGCGTGGTTATTCGTTTTTTGGCGACAGTTATGTGTATGTGTTGTTCGAAGATGGGACTGATCTCTATTGGGCTCGTTCGCGAGTACTTGAATACCTCAATCAGGTGCAATCCCGGCTACCTCCGGGCGCAAGCTCAGCGCTTGGTCCTGATGCGACTGGGGTGGGCTGGATTTACCAGTACGCATTAATCGACCGCTCTGGTCAGCAGGATCTGGCCCAGCTGCGCAGCTTGCAAGACTGGTTTCTCAAGTTTGAATTAAAGGCAGTATCCGGAGTGGCTGAAGTCGCGACTATCGGCGGCATGGTACGGCAGTATCAAGTGGTACTGAACCCGGACAAACTTGCTGCTTATCGTATTCCTGTGGAGCAAGTGATCGAGGCCATTCGCCGGGCTAATCAGGAATCGGGTGGATCGGTACTGGAAATGGGAGAGGCTGAGTTTATGGTACGAGCCTCCGGCTACCTGAAAACATTGGACGACTTTCGTGCCATTCCACTGAGAACTACTGATGCCGGAGTATCGGTTTTGCTGGGTGATGTTGCCCATGTTCAGATTGGGCCAGAGATGCGCAGGGGGATAGGCGAGCTGGACGGTGAGGGCGAAGCCGTTGGAGGCGTGATTATTATGCGCTCCGGTGAGAACGCCTTAACAACCATAGCGGCGGTCAAAACAAAATTGACGGCGTTGAAGAAGAGTCTGCCGCCCGGTGTGGAAATAGTGCCGACTTATGACCGTTCGAGGCTTATTGAAAGAGCCATTGAGAATCTTAGCTTCAAACTGCTTGAGGAGTTTGCTGTTGTTGCAGTCGTTTGTGCGCTGTTTCTGTTCCATCTCCGATCAGCTTTGGTGGCTATTGTCTCTTTGCCTTTAGGTATTCTGGCTGCATTTATTGTGATGCATTGGCAGGGGGTCAATGCCAACATTATGTCATTGGGCGGCATTGCCATTGCCATAGGTGCTATGGTTGACGCTGCTGTGGTTATGATTGAAAACGCTCATAAACATCTGGAGAAATGGCATCAGGATCATCCTGAGGAGTTGTTGCATGGTGAAACTCGTTGGCGGGTGATCGCCGATGCAGCTGCAGAGGTAGGTCCTGCGCTGTTTTTTTCTCTATTGATCATTACCTTGTCTTTTGTGCCGATTTTTACATTAGAGGCACAAGAAGGACGGCTGTTTTCGCCACTAGCCTTTACCAAAACCTATGCTATGGCAGCCAGTGCTGGTCTGGCGGTTACTTTGATCCCCGTACTAATGGGCTACCTGATCCGCGGCCGGATCCCTGCTGAGCAAAAGAATCCGCTTAATCGCTGGTTAAGCGCTGCTTACCGGCCTTTACTAAATATCGTATTGCGTTTTCCCTGGACCACCATTGTATTTTCCTTTGTCATTTTTGTGGCCAGTTTATGGCCATTACAACATCTTGGCACTGAATTTATGCCGCCTCTTGACGAAGGTGATGTGCTGTATATGCCAACGGCACTGCCGGGCCTGTCGGCCAGTAAAGCTGCGCAGTTACTGCAGCAAACCGATCGTCTGATCAAAGCGGTACCCGAAGTTGCCAGTGTATACGGAAAAGTGGGCAGAGCAGATACTGCAACGGATCCAGCACCGCTGGTTATGTTTGAAACCACCATTCAGTTTAAGCCCAAAAGCGAATGGCGTTCAGGAATGACGGCGGAAAAGATCATTGAAGAACTGGACAGAACAGTGCGGGTGCCCGGCCTGACGAATATCTGGATCCCGCCAATTCGTAACCGTATCGATATGCTGGCCACAGGTATCAAAAGTCCGGTAGGGGTGAAGGTGTTGGGCAGCGATCTTTCGGTGATTAATCAACTGACAAAAGAGATTGAGCAAAAGGTTAAACAGATTCCCGGAGTAACCAGCGCTTTTGCTGAGCGTTTGACGGGAGGACGTTATGTCAATATCGATATCCAGCGCGAGCGGGCGGCTCGTTATGGGCTGAATATCGCTGATGTCCAGTTGACTGTCGCCAGTGCTGTGGGCGGGATGAACATTGGCGAAACTATTGAAGGGCTGCAGCGTTACCCCATCAACGTTCGTTACCCACGTGAGGTCCGCGATTCACTAGCACTGTTACGCAGTTTGCCTATTGTTACACCCAGAGGGCAGCAGTTGATACTTAGTGATGTCGCTAACATTCGTATAGAAGACGGTCCACCGATGTTGCGCAGTGAAAACGCACGTTTGGCGGGCTTTGTGTACGTGGACCTGCGTGGTCGGGATCTGGGCACCGCGGTGCGGGAGATGCAACAAGCCGTCGCTGAGCAGGTCAAATTACCACCCGGTTATTCAGTTTCGTGGTCAGGACAATTTGAATTTCTTGAACGAGCCACAGAGAAGCTAAAACTGGTTGTGCCGTTTACTTTGCTGATCATTTTTATCCTGCTTTACCTGACCTTTAAGCACTTTGCTGAGGCTTTGCTATTGATGGCAACCTTGCCTTTTGCACTGGTCGGCGGGATCTGGTTGTTGTTTGGTCTCGGTCACAATCTTTCTGTTGCTGGCGTAGTGGGTTTTATCGCCCTCGCCGGTGTGGCTGCCGAATTCGGTGTGATCATGCTGCTTTACCTCAAACAAGCATGGCAGGCACGAACCGATCAACATCAGAGCAGTGAAGCTGATTTGCTGGATGCCATTCGTGAAGGCGCAGTGTTACGCGTGCGGCCCAAAGCCATGACAGTTGCTGTGATCCTGGCCGGTCTTTTACCCATCTTATGGGGAGCGGGCACCGGCAGTGAGATTATGCAGCGGATTGCGGCCCCTATGGTCGGCGGAATGATTTCTGCGCCGCTGCTGTCGATGTTTGTGATCCCGGCAGCGTATTATCTGATGTATCGGCCTCGTCGACAATTAGATGTACAAGTTTGAGGCACACGACGTCTAATTAACCAGAGATCGGTTTAACGAGTCATGACTGTAACAGTAATAAACTTCGCGTTTATGATGTTCAGTTGTGGCTTATTGCCCTTCAATTAATAAGCGATGAGCTCTTCTATCATGTTCTGCAAAAAGCTATGAACACTGCGATGTCTGGAGCGTTCTATGTGAGATATTTTTCAACTGGTCGTTGATGGTATCGATGATAAAGCACCTTGAATGCATGACTCTGTCCCACAAGGATATGGCTTTTGCTTTCATGCTTTTACATAGGTTGGTCACCAGCGTAATGCCTTTCTCCAGTCGATCACTGGACCATGTTTTGCTGTCATGCAGATTGGCAGAGGGGATTTTCGCCGCTGAATTCGCAAGTTGTGACAGACTTTGATACAGGTGGAATCAACAGATCCGATGCCAGTTGGCTGGCTTTTCAGGCTGACGAAGTAACTGCAAAGAGGCGTTGAGTATCTGAAATAAGGTAATAATGGTCATAATTTCACTCATTGGCATGCGCCCAGCACGCTGCAGCTTGCGTGTTCCATCGGTTAAAAGAATTTTCCCCATTCAGGGATGAAAACCGCAGAAAAATCATCGATATCGTAAAAAACTTCCACTAACTTGTGCACAGATCCTCTTTGTTGTGATTGAGAGGCCGATCGAAAGATCCGATCACGATGAGAGCCTTTAGTGCAAACTTTCTTATCCCGGCTTTGGGTTACACTCGTTTATTACTAAAACAGTATGTAAGCAATTGGGGATTTGTACTACTATCGTGCTATCGTCCGGCTTACAAACCTAGATAAAAATCCAAATATGCCGTTTCTTACTCAGACCATATTTCTTGCCTGCAGCGCTTTTGTGACTCGCTATAAGCCTCTTCGCTGTTGGCCGGGGTTTTTACTGTTCATTGTGTCCGTTTTTACTTGTACTCTGGTATCTGCCACCCCCAATGTGTCGCGTCTTTCTCCTGACAATGGTTTAAGTCAGGGCGTGGTTTACACAATGAAGCTGGATAGCAAAAAGCAGCTTTGGTTAGCCACAGAAAGTGATTTAGACCGGTTTGATGGCACCAGTGTAGAGCACATGCGTGCGGCGCTTAATTTAAGCAGCGATATTGTCTGGGACTTTGATTTTGTTACTGATACCAAACTGCATGTTGCAACAGCGGATGCAGGTCTCATTGAGATGGATTTGTTAACAGGTCATGCCCGCTATCTGCAACGAGATAGTAAAGGGGCGTTTTCCCGGGCACGGGCAATCTATATAATCCGCGAAGATGCGCAGCAAGAACGCTGGTATGCCAATGAACTGTCCGTATATCAGTTGAATAAAGACGGTAACCTTAGCGAAGTATTTACGTTCACTGGGAAAGACCCTGTTGTTCACCACATACGCGATATACTTCGCTTCGAGGATACCCTTATTATTGCTACGTCGATGGGGTTATACCAGTTCGATTTATCCAATAAACTATTAAAACCACTACCGTATTTACCGGAAAATGCCGTCGAAGACCAGCTCAACAGTAAAGCGTTGTTGCTGCATGACGAGCATTTACTGATCGGTACTGTCAGAGGCCTATATCGCTTACCAATCAGTGTTTTACGGCAGCCCTCTGCTGAGGTGCTGGCTGAGACATTGCTACCAAAACACAACGTCTGGAAAATTAAGCTGTCGCAACAATACGGTATTTTATTGGCTACTGACTCTGGCTTGTTACAACTGGATGCTGAAGCAATCACAGCAAAGACGTTGTTTCAGCCAGGGAGTACTGCTTTTGCTTATGCCGACGATACCATTCTGGACTTTATTGAATTAGATGATGGCAACTTCTGGCTCGGCTCACGTGGAGATGGGGCTTATTTCTGGAACAGCCAGTTCGCCGGTTTTGAAAATGTGTTTAATCGCACCGGTGAAAATACACTGAGCCATAATGTTGTCTTCGGTTTACACAGCACTGCAACAGATTTATGGATTGGCACGCAAAACGGCCTGAACCGTTATCAATGGCACAGCGGTGAAATTAAACAGTTTTTGGTGAATAGCGATAGTGCAGCTGTGGAGTCAGCAGCGACAATATACGGTATTTACCCGCATGCATCTGACCGCTATTTATGGCTGCTGACAGCAGTGTCTTTAGTACAATTTGATACCGTTTTAAATCAGCTCGTGGTACCAACTTCAATACAAAACTCTGATGTGTTTCAGCAATATATTTACAGTGTCACACAAACTGCTGACAACGACTTATTAATTATTAATGCCAAAGGGGCATTTCGGATAAAAAACGACAGTAGTACACAGCCTTTGAAATCTCTGTCATTGTTTTTATCTTCACCTCAAGACGCGCAATGGTTTGGCGCTGATCCTGCAGCTGTAAATGAGTTCTTCTTTTTTTACCAAGGCGCGATTTGGCGATACAGGCTGGAGCAAGACAAAGTATCGTTGGTATATCAGCTACCAGAGCAACATAAAGACAAAGTTTTATTTGGGGAAGGAATGCAGCAAGTGAACCAAAGCCTGTGGTTTTTAATCTCTGGTCTGGGGTTGGTTGAGCTGGACAGCACGAATTTTACTTTGAAGAGCACTTTTTTCAATCCGGATGAGCCCTCCTTATCAACTTCTACCTTGTATGCGCTGCAAAAAGACAATAAGGACTATTTGTGGATGAGTAGCCATTCCGGATTATGGCGGTTTAACCCCAAGCTGCGGCTTTTGCGTCAGTTTACGAGTCGTGATGGCTTGGCTTATAACGAGTTTAATGGTACTTCGGGCCATCTCTCACAGCACAATAACAAGATGGTGTTTGGCTCGATGCGGGGAGTATCGATTTTTGAAGCAAATCAATTTATCGCTCAAAAACAGGCCCAGCCAACGTTATATTTTACGAATGTATCGCTTGAATCAAAAAAATTAGTACCACAACTTATACCAGCACAACAACAAGAGCTTAAACTGGCACATGATGATTATGGCTTGAGGGTCCAAGTTTCGGCATTTGATTACAAACTACAGAATGACACCCAATACAGGTTTGACCTGAGTGGGTCAATGGAATTACCGGATTACATCAAACCTTTTCCCTATTTGTCATTGCCAAATTTGACACCAGGTAAGTACACCTTGAAGGTCAGCGCTTTTAACCCGGCAACAGAGCAATACAGCAAACCCGCCTTGATGCAGATCAGTGTAGATTATCCGCCCTGGCGTAGTCCCTTAGCCTATGCGCTTTATGTGGTAATGGTTCTCAGCATGGTAATGCTTTGGCTTCGCAGCAAAATAAAGCAAAGAACCATACTACTTGAACAGCATAACGCTTTAAGGCAGGTAAAAAATAAGCTTGAGTTGGCCTTGGCAGTGGCTTCTAGTGACGTATGGGAAGCAGACCTTAACCAGAACTGCCTTATCCATTCCAGTCGTATGTTATTTATTTTTCCGACGTTGCAGGACACTTACAGTATAGAGGACTACCTGGCGAAACTGCACCCGGATGACAGGGCCAGTTATTACCAAAACTGGCAAGCGCTGAAAGATAACGAGAGCACCGAGTTTAATTGTATTTACCGGATAAAAACGAACGAAGGCCAATGGCGCTGGTTTAAAGATGTCGGCAAGCTGTCCGTATTGCAATCAGACAAGCCACAGCAGATTTATGGGTTGTACACCGACATTACCTCACATAAGTTAACAGAGCAGGAACTTGAGCACTTGTCGCACTATGATCAGGTAACTGGGCTGCCTAACCGTAATTTACTGCAGCAATACCTGACACAAGCGGAAAACGGGCTGCAATTCAGTGCCTTTATTGTCATCAAATTGTTGCAATTTAGCGAAATTAAAAGTGCTTTTGGCGACTTAGTGACAAATTCTGCACTGTTACAACTATCGACACGTATGCGTAGCATAATAAGTACGCCCAATTTATTAATTCATGCTGCAGAGTCAACTTTTGTAGTCGCCCTGCAAAACAGTGAAGCTGGGGATGTAAGCATTATATCTGAGCGCTTACTATCACTGATTAACACTCCGATCACTGTTCATGAACAGGACATTACGATATCAGGTATAGCGGGTACGGCGTGCAGTGCTAATGAGCCTTATTCCGGACAACAATTACTGAACCAAGCCGAGCTTGCGCTGCGTGCTGCAAGAGACAGTGGTGGTTATCAACATTATTCTTATCAAACCGGGCTTCTGGAGCAAACCAAACAAAAATTTATTCTGCAGCAGCAGTTAAGGGATGCAATCTCGCAGAATAAGTTGCTCAATTATTATCAGCCGATTATCAATGCAAAAAGTGGTGTACCGGTTGGAGTAGAGTTGCTGCTCCGCTGGAACAACAATGGCCAGTTTGTGCCGCCTGACGAGTTTATTCCGATTGCTGAGCAGTGCGGTTTGATTGACCAATTAACCTGTTTGTCTCTTGCAACAGCCTGTGAAGATATCTTGTTATTGCAGAACCAGGGCGTCACGCTTTATTTGTCCATCAACCTAACAGCAACACAACTGTGTTCACACTCGATTCTTGCGCTGTTTAAAAAGATTATTCTGGAAAAGGGCTTGTCACCAAAGCTAATACGACTTGAGATCACGGAGTCGAGCTTGATCCAGAATAAAGGCAATGCTATCCATAATATGAACGAGCTGCGAGACGCTGGGTTTCAGATCTTTTTGGACGATTTTGGTACTGGTTACTCTTCGTTGAAATATATTCAGGATTTTCCACTGGATGCGATCAAGATAGACCGCAGTTTTGTATCGAACATCACTAAATCCAACAATACCGCCATTATCGACACTATTATCACTCTGGCAGATAGTTTGGGAGTTGTCTGTATAGCAGAAGGTGTAGAAACCGTAGCTGAGCGAGATTATCTGCTGAGTAAAAATTGTCACTATATGCAAGGTTATTTATACAGTAAACCAGTTTCTATCGAGCAATTGTTAACTTTATATACCGTGCTGTCGTCGCAGTATGCCATCTTTGATAAGTAAAAATTGTACCCGCCCGACGAGCCCTGCAGTGCGCTGTAAACAGATTGTTGTTTAGCGCATTCTCCTGCATTTGAACTGCTCCTTTTGGATAGACAGCAGCAACTACGCGTCAGTAAATGCAAATGATAACGATTGTTAATTGATTTTTAGGCGTTTATAATGCGCTCAATTTTAGCATTCACCTCATTTGGAAGTAGTTATGACTGGTATTCGCAATATGACGTATTTAGCCGTGTTTCTGGCGTTAAACCCTGTAGTGGCGCAAGCGAACAGTGCCACTGAAACTCAGGGTATTGAGCGGATAACTATTACCGGTAGCCGTATAGTAGAAAGTCTGGACGAAGTTCCGGCCAGTATTACCCTGATAGATCAGCAAACCATTAATGAAAACCTGCAGGTGAGCTCTGAACTACAAAACCTGCTGTCACTTGCTGTGCCGGGTATGGCACCTGGTACTGGCAGTACTAGTAATTTTGGGCAGACTTTACGTGGTCGCAATGTATTGGTGATGATTGATGGAGTACCACAAGACACCCCTTTGCGTAATGGCGGCCTCGGTATTCGGACTTTAGATCCGGCCAGTATTGAGCGTATTGAAGTGGTGAATGGTGCAACGTCAATTTGGGGGAATGGCGCTGCAGGGGGCGTGATTAACTACATCACGAAAAAGCCGGGTGAGGGCGCAGCTAATGTCATGCTGTCGCAATCAATCCGTAGCAGTCTGGTTAAAGCTGAAGATAGCATCGGTTATCGCAGCGTACTGTCGGTTAATGGAAATGCGGGCAAGCTGGGCTATGTGGCTAAGTTGTCGCAGGAGAAATACGGTGTGCAACGCGATGCTGACGGCGATATTCTTGGCCTGCAATATGGCTTGTCGGACAGTCGGCAGCGTGATGCTTTTGTGAAATTAGCCTACCAGCTTGATGACGAGCAGTCGCTGCAGTTCAGTTACAATTATTACGACTCGGATCAAGATGCGAAGTACCGTGATGTTGCTGGCAATATTGATTTGGGTGAGAAAACCTATTCTGTGCCGCTGACGGCAGGTGAGGTGGTGCAGGGGGCGCCGCAAGGGCCTGAAGGCAATTATAATCTGATGCTGAAATATCAGCATAATGAGCTATTTAGTAACACCGGTCTGGTTGTGGATGCTTACCGGCAGAAAATCGACAACGTGTTTTTCTGGTCAGCAACGCTGGCGAATCCAGAGCAGGAGTTTGACGGTGGCCAATCGGCCATCTTATCGGAAAAAGACGGCCTGCGCGCCGTACTGACCAGCGCCGTAACATTAGGCCTGGTTGATGCGACTTTCATCTATGGTGTCGATGTGCTGCAGGATGTCACATCGCAACCCTTATTAGATGGTCGTATTTGGGTACCGGAAATGGATATGGGCTCCCAGGGCTTATTTGTGCAAAGCAAGTGGGCGTTCGGTGATGACTGGACATTAAAAGCCGGTGCGCGGCGCGAGTCGGTCAGCGTGAAGGTAGCTGACTATGACACCTTAAGGTTATGCCGCAATGCTCAAACCTGCTCAACACCGATGGCTGTCACTGGCGGAAAAATAGATTACGATGCAACCACATACAATCTGGGCTTACGTTATCGCTGGTCTGATGCCTTTTCACCTTATGTTAGTTACTCCGAAGGGTTTGAAGTACCTGACCTGGGTTTGTTGCTGCGCACTGCAACGGTAAATGCTATCAGCTTGATCCAAAGCGAAGCGTCTGTGGTTAAAAATTATGAAGCTGGTTTTAGCAGCCAGGTTGATGCTTTGTACCTGAATGTTGCAGTTTATCGCAGCGAGTCTGAATTAGGCACTGGTAGCCAACTTGATAGTGCTACTGGCATTTACCGGCCGGTGCGGGCACCTCAAAAAATCTGGGGTTATGAAGTATCTGGCGAGTATCGTTTGTCTGATGCGTGGCAATTAAGCGCTGCTTATGGCTACGCTGAAGGTAAAGATACGAAAAACGATATTTACCTGGGTGCCCGCCAAATTAGTGCGCCAAAACTGACCAGCTCTGTGCGTTACCGCTCGAGCGCTGATTTGAGTTTTAGTATGTATTGGCTGCACGTATTTAACCGGGACCGTTTTAGCCCTAACGCTGATGGTTTTTACACAGGTGACCAAGGCCCGGTGAAGAGTTACGATGTGCTGAATTTGTCAGCGAACTATCAGATAAACAATTGGCAACTGTTTGCAGGTATTGAGAATTTGCTGAATGAAGATTACTTCCCGGCCCGTTCGCAGTCGTTCAGGTACGGTACTGGTTACAGCGTTAAAGGATTAGGTGCAAACTTAAATATGGGTGTTAGTTACACGTTTTAATAGTGAAAGATAACATCACAATTTTAAGTCAAGTGACAAGGTGTATAGCGTTTTAGAGTCAGCTCTAAAACCATTTGATTGGAGAACCTACATTAGTCACAAACTTAATTACACACTGACAGTCAGATCCAACCCCGCGAAGCGGTTTGGCTCTGATCCCAGTTTGCCAACTGCGGTCGGGTTTAGCTGATTGCAGGTGGCAGCTGGTTAGCGATTGATTTACTTTAAAACCCGCTCTTTGAGGCGGGTTTTTGTTTGTAGTGAATTTTTCAATGATGATTTCCTGATCTCAATATCTTGATGAGTTAAATAAAGTGAAAGTTTAAACAATGGCTCTGAGTGAGCTGGTCTTTTAGTCCTATCCAGAGGTGATATAAGTGAATGAATCCGGATGCTTCGAATCTTAGGCGGTTGAAATCCAATTGCTGTATCTAACTAAACAGCGCAATCTGTATCTATGCAGATCAGTTATATTTAATGAATATAAGTACAGATTGCTGGGGGAGGTGAGCTATGGCACATAGGTATCAGGAATTAGCACAGGAATTTATACACAATATAGAAAAAGGCCTATACCAGCCCGGAGATAAGCTGCCAGGAATAAGGACACTGAGTACAGATCGTGGGTTAAGTATGATCACTGCCGTTTCTGCCTATCGCCGACTGGAAGAGCAGGGTTATGTCGAGGCTCGTCAAAGATCTGGCTATTTTGTAAAACTTCGGCCTGTGATCCGGAAACTGAAGCTTGTTAAATCAGCAGAGCTTCCAGCCCCTTGTCTGGTCACAGGGCAAGAAATGATACTGGCGATGTCCAAAGCTGTCAGTGATCCAGATTGTATCAAGCTTGGCTCTGCTGTACCTGGTCCGTCTTTTTTCCCCATACAAATTGTTCACAAAGCTTTAGTCAAGGCTACCCAGCATATGCAGCGCCTCGCTGGCTATGAGCAACCAGCAGGGGCGCCGGAATTACGTATTCAGATTGCACGACGAATGGCTATGCAAGGCTATCTGGCGGATGCCGATAATATCATTGTGACCAATGGAGGGCAGGAAGCTTTATCTTTAGCGTTGCGTGCTGTCACGCAACCCGGCGACCTGGTTGCTGTTGAAAGCCCTACATTTTATGGACTGCTTCAAATCATAAAATCATTGGGATTAAAAGTTATAGAAATTCCAACTCATCCTGAAAACGGAATTTCGCTCGACGCTTTACAACTCGCCGCCGAGCATTGGGACATTAAAGCCTGTATTGTTATCCCAAACTTTAATAATCCTCAGGGTTTCACAATGTCTGATGAGCGAAAGCTTGCACTGATCAGACTTTTATCTGAGCGCAAAATCAGCATCATTGAAGATGACACTTATGGTGATCTCGGTTACAACCAGTCCAGACCCGCCTCGTTAGTCAGTCTGGCACCACATGCTGATATCTTGTACTGCAACACATTTTCTAAATCTATGTCTCCCGATTTAAGGATTGGCTGGGTCACCTCAAGGTTTCACAAAAACGCGCTGGAGCTACTTAAGTTCTCCAGCAATGTTGCAACATCATCAGTCACCCAATTAGCTGTTGCTTCGGTTTTGGAATCAGGTAAATACGAGCGTCATCTGAGAAAAGTTCGTTTGGAATATCAGGTGGCAGTAGACAGAATGGTGATAAAACTGTGCCAGCTTCTTCCGGATGAGTGCCACATTACTGTCCCCAAAGGTGGTTTTCTGTTATGGCTACAGCTACCAGAGCATATAGACAGTAATTTATTAGCCAATGCGGCTTTAAAAAAAGGCATCAGCATTGCACCTGGTCAGCTTTTTTCTCCAACGCAAAAGTATCGTAATTACGTCCGGTTATCTTGTGCCAGAACATGGGATGCCCGCATGGACTATGCCATCAAAACCTTAGCTGATTTAATCCGGTTTGCTGATTCCTCTGTGGCCTGATGGAGTTGTGCTTATAAAACTTAATGGCTCTGTAGCTACTTGGCCTCTGTTATCCAAAGCACTATAGGCCTGACGATTTCTATCCATAGGGTTGAAATCGCCTTCTTAACTGGTCACAGCTTTGGCTGTGTTTCACCTGTTCAGATGAACAGAATGGCGGCATAGCAGACTATATGTCTGCTCATGCCGTCCTTTTTAACTAGCTTCGGATTAGCTGTTGATCTGAATGCCAGTTCGGAAGCTGTACCGCAATGATCAACATCTTCTGTATCTGTCATCAGCAGCCTCTTTATGCTGATATAGCCACCCTTTGATCCAGAACCGAAATTATGGATACAACGCCTGTTTATGTTATTGGATGCGGAGCTATTGGTTTTCCACTTGCGGCGTCCTTAAGTCAGATTGGAAAAAATGTAATAGCGGTCAGAAGCTCTGTCAGTCGTATAGGTTTGCACTTTGAGCTGATAAAAATTGAGCAAAATGGCGTGGAGACAGAAATTGCTGTAGCCGTGACCAGTCTGGATTTACTGCAGAGGCAGAAAGGTATTTTTGTTATCACCGCAAAAACCTTCGTAAACACACAGATTGCAATTCAACTTTCCCAACTGAACATATCAGGCCCTATAGTATTGATGCAAAACGGGCTGGATGTTGAAGCTCCATTTATCGACGCTGGCTTTGAACAAGTTTTCCGCACTGTCTTGTATTTCACCAGCGAGAAAAAAGCTGAGCTCACTTATTCTGTGAAGCCAGTAAAACCTTCAGTAGTAGGGGTAGTGAAAGGAAGTTCAGAGCTGTTGCCCGAACTGGTGAATCAACTGCAAAATCCTTTACTGGTATTTCAGGCAACAGAGCAAATTAAAACTATTGTGTGGCAAAAGACCATAGCAAATATTGTATTTAACTCAATTTGCCCACTTCTGAATCAGGACAATGGAGTTTTTTTCCGTAACCCCGAAGTAATGGCATTAGGTGATGAGCTCATTGCTGAATGCATTCAGGTTGCACAAGCTGATGGAGTTGAACTGGAGCATCAAATGGTACGAGAGCAAATTCTGGCGATCAGTCAAGCCTCCAGTGGTTTGCTAATTTCCACCTTGCAGGACTTAAACGCAAAACGTCAAACAGAGATCAATGACATCAACCTGGCCGTTGCCAGAAAAGCAGACCTTTATGGCCTTACGGGGGCGGTAACCCGCACCAGAGTGTTGGGCGAACTTATACTGCTAAAACAGCGTTTAACATCACAGCTCTATGGCGATAAAAAGTAAGGCGTTTTTTCAGTGTTCTGAAACCCTGGGCGAGTGGCGTACAGCATTGACTGGGCCAGCGTTGCTGTACATAAAAAATACTCAAAAACTGTCTCTGCACTTATCGGAGTTTTTAACCGAAGCTTAGCGCTCTTACTTAGCGGAGAGCACTAATGCAATTATCTAAACTAATAACAGCCATAGCGCTGCTAAGCCTGAACAGCTGCGCAGCCACGACAATAAAGCCTCACTCAGGACAATACAGCTTTTATCGCCTTCAGATGCAACACGAAACATGGCCGGAATTAGCGGACCAACTGCAAGGCAGCAACCAGCTGCAGTTGCGGATAAATGCAGTCCGCCAGCATTTCAGTAACAAAGAGCAAGTGTGGTTGTTGGGTCAGCCTGTGCAGCTTCAGGCGGGGCACTACCAGCTACAAACTGACAGTGGACTTTTGTCAGTTAGGCTGCTGTTGCAAGAGAAGAATTGGCTGGTAACGTTAAACAAAGCCGAGCCATTCTCCCGACAAGAGCTGTTACAGCTTCTATCTGAGTTGAAATTGAGTTCAACCTACAAACTGCCAACAGAGCGTTATAAGTCTTATCTGTCAGTGAGGGATATTTTTATTATGTGAATCAGCGATATTACTTATATTGGTGATTATGCTAATTAAAGGTAATCTTTCATATCTTCTCAACTATCAGATAAACTAACCGAATAACTCATAAACCACAGGCCAGGTGGATACGGCAAGCAACAAGCCCATGAGCCTGTTAAACAGACGATAAGCCCGGTCATTTTTCAAAACTTTGGACATCAAATGCCCGCCTAACAACCAACTGGTAGTACAAGGTAAACCGACCAGAAAAAAAGCCGCAGTGATCAGAAAAATCTGCAGCCCAATATTGCCCCCTACAGTAGTAAAAGTGGCAACAGCACCAGTAATCATGACCCAGGCTTTGGCGTTTACCCATTGAAAAGCTGCAGCCTGCCAAAAACCAAAAGGTTTTACCTTCCCCTCTGATGTACTCACAGGATCAGTGGTGGCAATTTTCCAGGCTAACCAAAGCAAGTAGAGTAACCCAACCACTTTCACCAATTGATGCAACATTGGGTAAAGTGTAAACACAGATCCCAGGCCCATACCTATCAATACCACCATAAGACAAAAGCCCAGGTTTATGCCAAACAAATGAGGCAGACTGGCCCGAACTCCAAAATTCAGTCCCGAGCTTAAAATCATCATATTATTTGGCCCGGGAGTAATGCAGGCAACCCAGCTAAATGTTAATAAAGCCAGTAAATAATTCCATTCCATCGTAAAGATCACAGCGGCCTCCAGTGTTAAAAGCTTAGGCATCCATTGCATCAGAGATTGAAGCGCCAATCCCGATACAGAAAGCATAAATTTCTGCAGTACAGTCTCTGTGCCTATGTTATTCACTTCTTCTGTTACTGTATTTAATTCACTTAATGGGTAGGCTTGTAATGAAGGGAGGCTGTATGAAAAAAACTGTTATTGTCACAGGGGGCAGCAGAGGTATTGGCGCTGCGACCTGCAGGCTACTGGTGCAACAAGGCTACCAGCTTTGTTTTAGTTACCGCCAGCGCCATGTTGAGGCGCAAAGCTTATTAAAACAGCTGTCTGCCACAGCTGCTAACGTCATTGCAGTTCAGGCCGATTTGACGCAGGAGTCAGACGTGCTCAAGCTGTTCGACCAGGCGGAAAGCCAGTTAGGCCCAATCACACATCTGGTCAACAATGCAGGAATGTTATTGCCTCAAAGCGGTATTAATGACATCAGTGCTGAGCGCTTTATGCAGATGATCAGCAACAACCTGCTAAGTTGTTTCTTAGCTTGTCGCGAAGCAAGTCGTCGCATGCAAGATGGAGGAGCCATAGTGAATGTATCTTCTGTGGCTGCAAAAACAGGCTCTCCGTTCGAGTATTTAGATTATGCGGCTTCTAAAGCAGGCATTGATACTTTGACAAAAGGCTTGGCTATCGAACTGTCTTCACGGGCTATAAGGGTAAATGCTGTGCGCCCCGGTTTTATTCATACCGATATGCATAAAGATGGGGGGGAGCCGGATAGGGTGCAGCGTTTAAGCCCGCAGATCCCACTACGCCGCGGAGGTCAGCCTGATGAAGTAGCACAAAGCATAGCCTGGCTACTGTCGGAACAAGCAGGTTATATCACAGGCTCTTTGCTGGATGTAGCGGGTGGTCGCTAATCAGACTGGCAGAAATGGGGTACAGAACTATGTTGTCTTTTTTCAAATGCAAAGCGCATTACAATCAATGGATGAATCAGACGCTTTACAACGCCTGCAATGATATTCCGGATGAGCTGAGACGTAAAAACCTTGGGGCATTTTTCGGGTCTGTACATCACACTTTAAATCATTTGCTACTGGTGGATTTATTATGGCTTTCCCGAATTAATCCACAGATAGAGTGCCCAGCAACACATTTAGCACAACAACTTTACACCGATTATGCTGAGCTGAGAGAAGCACGTTTTACGCTTGACCATCAATTGATCAAACTGAGCAATGAACTGACAACAGCGCAGCTTAAAAAACCTGTTCAATACACCAGCCTGCAATCTGCGCAACCAAAACTTTACCCTTTGGATCTGATCCTGCTGCACTTATTTAATCACCAGACACATCATCGCGGCCAAATCACTACCTTATTATCGCAATTGGGCGTCAATTCTGGCTGTACCGACCTTATTTTTATGCCTGATGCAGAGAAATTATTGAGTGCTGAGGAGTTTGCATGACTGACGCCACGTTGCCTGTTTTAAGTTACTTACAAAAGCTGCTAGCTGGTGAACTGACAGCTCAAGATCACATTACTCAACTCTACCCAACGGCTATATCGCAGACCTTGAAATTCAATATTCTGCAAGTTGCTGCCGGAGAGGCAAGCTTGATGTTACATACAGATCCAAAGCTTCACGGTAACCAGCAAGGTACAGTACATGGCGGCTTGTTAGCTGAATTAGCAGATGCGGCTATTGGCACTGCACATTCAACTTTGATGCAGCCAAATGAAACTTTTACCAGTATAGATCTGCGTATCCAGTTCTTTCGCCCTGTGTGGCAGGACAAGCTCACTGCAGTGGCAAAACCTGTCCAGTCAGGTAAAACCGTTACCCATTATGAATGCATGATTTATAAAGATGATGGCAAAGTTGCAGCAAAAGCCAGCGGCATAGTGATGACATTACGTGGAGCGCAGGCCAAAGGGCGTTAGGTCGCCGAATTAGCTACGCTGAGTAAAGACTCTGTTCACATTCACTCCTTGCTTAACTGCCAGTCACAAACTTAATTAAACCCAAAGTTCAGCATTAAGGTCGTAGGTTGATAAAAGTCACAATCTTAATTAAATTTAACTCTTTATAACTTATTGATTTTTATAGTGTGGTAGTCACAAACTTAATTACACGCTGACAGTCAGATCCAACACCGCGCAGCGGTTTGGCTGTGACCCCAGTTTGCCAACTACGGTCGGATTTATCTGAGTGCAGATGGTAGATGGCTAGTGATTGATTTACTTTGAAACCCGCCCTTTGAGGCGGGTTTTTTGTTGGCAAAAACTGAAGGTTAAAAATGTTAAGCAATGATGCGGTTCGCTTTGTATAACGAATGGTTAAGCTATGTTTCGCCTAAAAGATTTTAAATATTATTAGTGACTTATTTTCCTGTCTCGGCTACATTTTGTCTTAAGTCACGATAAGGAACTCTAGCATATTATATTAATAATTAGGTGCTAACTGATTCAAAAAATGCAGACTGATGATTACGAGTACAATTTTTTCTAGCATCAGAGTTGAATATGGTTATAAGAAATTAATAAAGAGGATTCTTATGAAAGAATTAGATGCAAGCTTAATTGCCATAGAGCTAGTTAAGGAATTTGTAAAACCAGTGTTCGATGGTGTTGGCAAGATAAGCTCTGAGGCACTTGATAAATTAAAGGTTACTTTGAATACGTGCTTTTCAAAGTACATAACCAGAAGTTACGACCGATACTCAAAAATAAAAACTATTCTGTACCGTGATGCACCAGTTAACATAAAAGATTTCTATGTCAGAACAGATCTTAATATGAGATTTGGAGAAATACTTCCGGAATCAATGTTTTTAGGAAAATTAAGAATTAATAAAAGAGTTGTAGTCTCTGGTACTGCTGGGTCAGGAAAATCTACATTCTGCAAAAGTGTATTCTTAGATTTGATTGAAAAACCAGTTGGCATTTTTCCGATATTTGTAGAGTTAAGGCATCTAAACTCTGACTCTGAAATTAGCTTGTTTGACTTCATCCTTAAAACCCTATCTGAGATAGAACCAAATTTTAATAAATCGCAGCTTGATTACTCCCTATGTTTAGGCAAGACCCTGTTGATTTTCGATGGATTTGATGAGCTAAATAATGAGCTTAGAGATAAATATGAAAAGGAGATTGTTAGTCTTGCATCAAAATATCAAAACATATTGATTCTCTTATCTAGCCGTCCAGATGATAGATTTCAATCGTGGGAGGAATTTTACATATATAACGTAATTCCTTTAGACAAACTAAAATCAAAATCTTTAATAAATAAGTTGGATTATGATAAACAAGTTAAGCAAAAATTCTTAGATGAGCTTGATAGTGTTCTTTTTGAAAAACATGAAAGCTTTGCAAGTAATCCTTTGCTGCTAACAATGATGCTCCTAACTTATGAGCAAATCGCAGAAATTCCCAATAAAATACATTTGTTTTATGAACAGGCATTTTTGACTTTATTTAATAAACATGACTCCTTGAAAAGCTTATATAAGCGAAAATCACTTTCTGAGTTACCTCTGGATGAATTCAAAAAAATGCTATCTGCATTCTCAGTAGTTAGCTACGTAGACAGAAAATATTATTTCTCAGAAGATGAAGTCACAAAATATTTGAAAAACGCTAGTAGAATTTCAGGGATTGATATTGATGTGAATTTATTTTTGTGTGATTTGTTAGACACTGTGTGCATTATGCAGAGGGATGGTAACGGTTACACATTTACGCACAGATCATTTCAAGAATATTTTACGTCAATATTTCTTGTGAATTATGCTCCTGATAATAAATTTGAACTCATAGATAGAATAGCTTTCATCAATGATCGTGACAACGTGATACCAATGTTTTTTGACATAAACCAAGATTTAATTGAACAAAAATGGATTATGCCAAGAATGGAATTGATGCTATCCGAGCTATCTGCTGTTCCTGATACTGTGCAAGGAAAACTGAGATTATTATCAATAATGTATAGTGGTTTGACCGTTTATGATGATGAAGATGAACCCCAAATTGCTTTTAGACTATATAGTAGGGAAGGCGATTATGCTCGATTTATCCATGTGCTTTACAAAATTTATGGGGAAGAAATGCACAGTTACTATGAAAATGTTCAAAGTAAAGGAAACACGCCAGCAGAAAGAAATGCAATGAAAAAGCTGATAGAAATAATACGTGCTATCCCTGGGGAAGAACCTGAGCTTCTTAGCCTAGTTGATGTATCAAGAATAGATAGTCAGGTTGCTAAAGTAATATATAAGTCAAAATGTTACGAGCATTTAAATGCTAACCTGAGTTTCTTGGCATTAAAACTAAACGAATTGCGTGATAAATATCAAAGCAAGCAAGCTGAGCTATCTGAGTTGCTTTTTGGATAAAAGGTTATCGCACTTTACAAATGATTTTCTTACAAAAAAGTAACAGTTATGCTTGTTTCAAAATTCTGATTAAGGTTGCTATTCAGTAGCTATAATGCTGATATGGACGAGGAAAGTTACTATGATACTGTATTAAAAGATCATATGCTAAAAGCCTTTAATAGTCTGTCTGACGCGGAATTCATTAGATATACCAATATATAATGTTTATAACTGTTTTACCTGCTCATATAATTGATACAAGTTATGAGCAGACATATCTAAAATGGGCTCGTACATAAATGAATTGAGATGTATGTTCTCTGGCGTCATAAGATTAACTTGATCGAGTAAGTTAATTATCTCGGTCTCCGTACTAAACATATTCACGTACTTATCAAATAGTTCACGCGTCTGGTTACTGGTAATGCCCTCTAAAAATTTGGGGTCCGCTATTTGGCTGATCATAAATTCTTCGGCTCTTAATCGAATAGCCATTGCAAGAATGACTTTGCATTCAAGTTCTGGAGACTCTTCATTGGTAGCTAACAGAGCGTCACTTTGTTGCATAATTTTGTCGAATACCGGCGTTTGTCCGTCAGGCAAAACTAATCCAGCCTGATCTGTAAACACTTCAGAATAAATAGCTTGAAGATCGCTTACTTTAATCTCTTTGGTATCTTCCTTTAGATGCAGCAGCGAAGTTAGTCTATCGAAATGTGCATTGTGTCCACAGTAATCTGCGATATTTCTGGCGAAGGGAATACTCGCCAGCAAGTAACTCTCATTATTTGCAAGCTCTTGTTTCCAAGTGCTAAAAACGTCTTTCTGGTACTTTTCTTTTCGGACTATGATCCCATCAGACGATTTAATTGCAAGATGGCGGTTCTGACGCTTGGCTCCCAATCTGCTGCTCACAATTCTGTGAAAGTCGAAATTGTGGGTAAGTAAGAGCAAACTGAAGTGAGCAACTTTTGCGATATCACGAAGATATTCAACGATGGCATACTTATTTTTGTAGTCGAATGAGTCGGCGATGTCATCGATAATAATTAAAGTCGGCTGAGTATTTTTTTGCCTTATCTCTATTTCAAAGAGAACATTAAGTATATAAAGTGCCCGTTTTTCACCTTGGCTCAGGGCTTCAATTAGGCCTGATTGGCTGACTTGTTTTGATTCACCGCGCCCATCATCGAACTCAAATTCTATTGCTGGTGCGGCACCATTGAGGATCACTTCATCCTGATTACCGACCTTGAGTTTGAAAGGAACTTTAAAGCGTTTATTGAAAGTTTCGACTACTGCTTCCCATGTTGTCTTTTGCTGTTGGGCCTGATAGATAATGTTTCCTACCAGTTCTTGATTTTGCTTAAAGGTTGCGACCAGATCGTCCCAATAATTTTGCTGCGACTGTAGATAGCCCAGAATCACGCTCTTTTTGAATTCGGTCAGGTTTTGATATTCCGGCAAAAGCTCTTGATGTTCAGCAATGAAATCACGAAATTCTTGTGTATCTTTGGTATTAAGTTTTCCATCAACTCGACTAAATTTTTCTTTCAGTTCAGGACTTTGTAGAACTTTATCCTGCTCTTCTTGAAGCAATCGGTTGAACTCTTCTTTTGATGCGACTTCCTGCTTTACACCATCAACTGAGATATTGACGCTATGTGATGCATTGAAGAATCCAGTCTCGGTTAAGTTTTTTGATACAACTCCCGCTTTTTGGTGGTTGAAGGTTTTTGATAGAACAGAGGATCTTTGAATTAGCTGGTCGTAAGTATTTACATACTCAGCCAACTCTTGGCTAAAGTCACCTGAAGAGATGAGTTCTAAGACTTTAGGGTTAAACAGTACGGAGAATTTAAATTCGCTGAACCTGGTATAGTCGGGAATATTTTGCTGCGACAAATCAGTGAGTAATTCTAATAGCGACTTCTCTTGCCTGGAAAAGGCTTCGCATATCAACGCCGCGATATCGCGTTTACCAGATAGCTTGACCAAAGCTTTCAGCAGTAATTCTCGTTTCGCACTAACTTGATTGAGAGCTGTTTCGTATTGTTGTTTGAGCACGTCATTAACGAGCAGTGTTGATATTTGTTTGGAGCTATAACTTTCATTGTATGAATCAATTACCATTACTTGCTTTGCAGTAATGTCGATGCTATTGATTTTAATATCTCTATTGGTGGCTCGGTCAGAAAAAATCAGATCCTTCGTGGGCTTATTTGCCTCCACATCTTTGAAGGTTTTCGCTAGTGACGTTTTCAGCGTTCCGTTTGGTGCATATAACGAGTTCACACCGTTGTTGTCTGCGGACTTGGTAAAGTCCAGCTCTTTAGACAGTTGATTTATGCCATAGCAGTTGGATAGTTCCAGTTTTAATCTCATGAATTCACCGCAATCTTCAACCTTTCATTCTCACAAACCAACACACCTTTATCGCATTGAACCTGCGCTAACTTAGCCATCCGTTCAGCCGCCTGAGCTGTTGCACGCTGAAAACCTAGCAACCCCAACGCCGCAGATGCTGCGTCCGTTACGCTTATAGCGTGGGCGTCTTGCACTGTTAGTAATAAGGCATTGGTGAGTTCTGCATCACAGACGTTTTCCAGCTTACGGGTGGCGGTGTCGACACTGTTCCAGTTTCTTAATTTGACTGTGCTGCGGCCTTGGGGCCATAACACTTCGTCTTTATCTAACTGGATCAGTCCTTTGGCTACGGCGCTTTCGATGGCTTGGTCAACAGTGCGTTTAATTTTGGCACCAACTCGTGTCAGGCCAGCAGCATTAGCTAAACGGGTGGCAACTAAGCTGGCGAATATTGGGTATTCGGTTTCAACAATACGTTCCACCGCATGCACTAACATACTCAAAGGAATGGCACTGAAATCATCGACATGAGGAATATTTAGCTTAGACACATCGGCCTTTTTATAGGGCGTAGTGCAGGCTTCAAACTCTGGTTGTTCTTCCTCTACCCGCAGAATAGGCGCTGCAACAAGCTCCGGTGCGGCAACTTGGTGCCTTACTTGTCTGGAGCTATTGGCTTGGGCCGCCATCGATACCATCAATTCGTTGTGCTGGGTTATGGCTTTATCTATCAATACTTTCAGGCGATGTAATTCAGCCTCTGGATCTCTGAACCAGTCGGTGGACCAAATGCGTCCAAAGCTCCAGCCAAGGCCTTCAAGCACACTTTGCCGCAGCCGTTCACGGTCGCGGGCTGAAGCAGCCTGGTAATAACCTGCGCCATCATATTCCAGCGCCAATACAAATTTACTGGGGTCTTCCGGATGCTTGATGGCTAAGTCGATGTAGTAACCCTGACTGCCGACCCGGGTGGCTACCTGATAACCCAAACGCTGGATCGCTTGATGCAATAGGGCACCAAAAGCAAAGTTTTGTTCCTGCTCTTTTTCATGGGCTTTGTTCAACTGGCCTGATTCGGCAAATTGCAAAAAGATTTGCAGCGAACGCACACCAAAAGGGCTGTCTGCTTCAACTTTCAGCTCGTCGCCTTTGAAGTTGGCAAAGACTTCCATCGCCAGCCGCGCGCGTGAGATCAACACATTTAAGCGCCGTTCACCACCGGGTTTATTCAGCAGACCAAAATTTTGGCTCAGTTGGCCTGTGCTGGTTTTGCCGTAACAAATACTGATATAGATAACGTCGCGCTCGTCGCCCTGTACGTTCTCCAGGTTCTTTACAAAAAACTCATCGCCACCAGCATGTCGTGCAAAGAATTCGTCGGTTTCAGGGTGTAAGCGGCGCTCTTTTTCCAGCTCAAGCAAGATGGCATCACGCTGTGAAAGGCTAAAAGCCACAACACCCAACGACAGGTGAGGTTTGCTTAACGCATGATTTAAAACTGCCGCTACGACAGCTTTTACTTCGCCTGGATTGGTGCGTGAACCGCCTTTGTCGTAATGGGTTTCTGGCAAATGATGAAACTTAAGCCCTGTTGCATCGGGGTGAAAACCCGGGCTTGGAAAGGCCACTAACTTGTTTTTATAAAACTGGTCGTTGGATACGGCAATCAGCGAATCGTGGCGGGAGCGATAGTGCCAGCGCAGCATTTTACTTGCCGCGCCGCGGGCTTCCATTAACGCCAGAATACTTTCCATTTCAGCGGTAGCACTGCTTTCCAGCTCTTCTTCTTCCAGTTCAACGGCTTTACCAAACAAGTTGCTTGGTGGCATTTGCTTACTGTCACCCACCACAATCACCTGCCGCCCACGCAGTATAGCGCCCAAGGCATCAGGGGCTGGAATTTGGCTGGCTTCGTCAAAGATCACCAGATCAAAATCCAAAGCACCTTGTTTCAGGTAAGTGGCGATGGACATAGGGCTCATCATAAAAATAGGTTTTACTTGCTGGATCACGTTACCGGCTTCTGCCAGTAGTTTTCTGATAGGAATATGGCGCTTTTTCTTACCCATTTCGCGCAGCACTAATTCCATTTCACCTTTCGCTGTTTTCTTCGGTAAGCGCTCATACAAGGTGTTCACTAACAGCTCTTGGGCGAAAAACAAACTATTGCCATCAATACGTTTAAAGTCACGCAGGCTTTGTTCATGTTTATTGCGGTCAAAGCGCCGTATGGCTTCCGAGCTGTCGTAGGCATGATCAACCAAACCACGGTAATAACTAAGTTCGAATACTGTCATTAGCAGGTCTGGAGCTGCTTGCCATGAGTACGCCAGTTCAGTGAAAGCTTTGATTTTATAGGGCTCAAAGGCCTGAATAATCTGGTTATAGCGAGCGAAATCGTAAAGCAGGGCTGAGTTTTTCCAGCCTTCTAACAAAGCATTGAGCTGGGTAAATTGCATTGCCGCTAAATCATGGTTTGGATTGCTGTTGGGGATTTGTATCAGCTCTTTCAGTGTTTGAGCCTGCACTGCAATGGCGTTACAAAGTGCTGTCAGTGAGTTCGCCTGATCGCGCAGCAGCTTTTTATCAACGCCCGTATCAATCAGTTCAGCCAATGACTGCGACAATTCAAGACGGTTTACCTTTGCATAAAAGGTGCTGATCCAGCTATGGGTTTGAGTTAATTCAGCATGCTCTGAAAACTCACCTTGCCACTGAGAGCCAAAAACTTCAGACAAAATGGCGTTGTAGCTGGCCAGCTCTTTTTTCGTACTTTGGTATGCTAAGGCAGTATCTAATGCAGTGAGCCAGTCTGCAGACGAAGCGGGTAGAGCGCCACGCCAAAGCCCTGCTAAGTTAGCTTTTGCTTGTCGATAGCTGGACGACAGGAAACGCCACCATTTATCTGTTTTGCCAATCAAGCCCTGGCGGATACTTAGCAAATCGGCATCCAGCGCTTGAGCGATAAAGTGTTGTTCGCAGCTGGCTTTTAGGTTTAAGAAATTTGCTAAACAAGCCAGGCCGTTATCAATCCGCTTTTGTTCAACAGCCCATAAAGGGTTATTTACTTTAACCTGCTTTAGATCCGGCACCTCGGATAGCCAGCTTGTTGTTGCGATCAGTGGGGTAACTTGTTGCAAGCTTTGTGGTTTCTCAAGTTTCAGAAATGCACTGACGGTTTGAGTTTGTGCATCAAGTTGGCTAAGCAATTGGCTTATTTCTGCCAAAGCTGAGGTTAACGCTTGTTGCAATGCGGGAGAAAAATCAGTACGGCCAGACATAGCAAAAGGATGCGCTGCAGGCACACCAACACGTTCCAGTTGCTGCACCAATTCAGCCACCAGCTTTCTGGCGTTACTGTATTGCTCTGCTGTCCATTGTTCAAAACAGCTAAAAGGCAAAGCTGGCAAAGAGCTTTCGGGATCCTTTGTTTTCAGCTGCAATAAAGAGCCTAAAGCTTCAATATAATTGAGGCCACTGCGCAAAACAGGGGCGCGAATGGCATGCACATAAGCATCCAGTGAAGCTTTTGATTGTGCTAAATCCGATAGCTCTTGCTGGCGGTTCCCGGTTTGTGGCCGCCCTTGTTCGAGCGACTCAGCAATAGATTCCAGCACAGCTTTTTTGGTACTTTTGTGGCTGTGCAGTTCCAGTACAGCAAAGCCCATATGTGTTTCATCAAGGCGTTTTTTTACCACCTCAAGTGCTGCCATTTTTTGCGCAACAAACAGTACTTTTTTACCCAAAGCAACGGCTTCAGCAATGATATTGGTGATGGTTTGAGATTTGCCCGTGCCTGGCGGGCCTTGAATGATCAGGTCTGCACCACCTTTCATGGCTAAGATGGCTTCAATTTGGCTGGAGTCGGCGTCTTTTACCAAATGGAGCTTTTCAGGATGATTCAGATCATCTTGGTTAATCTCGGCATTGTGATCAAAACCATCCCGGAATAAACGGCCAATCAAAGGCAACTGGGATGGTTTTTTTCCTTCAGGCCAGCCGGTTGGGTCAAGGTCCATATACATCTGAAACTTGCCAAAAGAGAACAGCCCTAAACCAATTTTGTCCTGATGCACTCGCCACGAAGGTTGTGCCGCAATTGCATCTGTCACCGCCTGATAATAATCCGAGACTGTCATTTCATCTGAATAGGTTGGCAGTAGTAACTTAAATTCTGTTCTGAGTTTTGCCGCTAAAGTCAGGTTTGAGCCTAGCTCTTCGCCTGTGTAACGCAATTTAAAACTGTCGCGGGCAGAAGATCGGGTAAGTTCGACAGGGATCAGAATTAACGGCGCGTACCTTGAAACTGATGAGTTGGTGGGCTCATTCCACTGTAAAAAACCAAGAGCCAGATACAGAACCTCGACACCTTGCTCCTGCAGCATGGTGTGCGCTTCAGTTTCGAGTTTCAGCAGTGCTTTATCCAGCTTTGCTGGTATCAGCCCAGTTTGCAGGTATTTATCGCTAAAGCGGGCAGCACCTTTCTTTTGTTCAAGATACAAATCAAGCGGCGGTAATTCGGAGTCGTCGTCCGACTGAAAGAAGCTTCCTTCATCTTCGCTGTCGGCAATTTTTTGCTGATAAGCTTCCGGCAGCGGCAAAAAGCTAAGCGTGTTTTCCTGCTCAACCAGCATTTCAAAAATCTTGGCAGATTGTTCATCAATAATGTCGAGGGCTTTGCTGCCACTGCGGTAATTCAACTGAGGGTTGGATCGAAGACCCATATCAAGTAATTCAAGACGCGCACGTTCCAACTGCTGCTCAACAACCATAAAATCCATCTCCGGTCTGCTTGAATACCAATCGCCTTTGTTGTCTGCTAATTATTTATTTCTAAGTGTGGCGATGGTTAAAAAACTAACATAACAACGGTTGTTTCCAAAAGCAAACATGGCATTCAGGTATTAGCCTGTGCATCAATGTTTCTAAGTAGATCATCCGGTATAACTTCTCCTAAGAAGACGTTACTCAATATCCGAAAATTACCATTATGGTAATTTCTGCGTTATTCTGCATCATATGGTTGGTAAAGCAGGGCAGTTGATTGTAGTGATATCAAGTCGCCCATCTTGTAGCTAAAAAGGAGAGTTGTATGCAAGGTAAAGATCTTTGCCCTTTATGTGGCGAAGGACATTTAGCACATCAGCTTGGCTCTTTGCTTGTTGACTATAAAGGGCAAACTGCAGCTATCGTCAGCCATTTCTCTGTGTGTGATCACTGTGGTTCAGAGCAGGCTGATGCTGCCCAGTTGCGTGATAACAAGCGCGCTATGGTTGCTTTTAAAAAACAAGTTGATGGTTTTTTAACTGGCGCAGAGGTAAAAGCAATTCGTGAGCAACTTGGTATTACACAGGCGCAGGCTGCCAGAGTATTTGGTGGCGGACCGGTCGCTTTTGCGAAGTATGAAGCCGATGATGTAACCCAATCTGAGGCCATGGATAAATTGATAAGGCTTTCAGCCAGTTCAGTGGATGCTTTTCATATTCTGGCTGAACAGGTTGGGTTGACTGCTTAAATCCCCAATAAGGCAAATAACTTGGCTATTCGCCTCACTTTTTGATTAGATTAAGCCATCTATTCGCCTCATGGAATTTTATAGTGTGGATTTGGCAACAATCAGACTAGCCTGCTTTTCGTTACGATCAGGATCAACTCAACCCGCTTTTACGTGAAGTGCATTTTTGCTTGTGAGATAGCGCAGCTAACAAAGCTGCAGCTTCAAGTTTCTTGGGGATAATCTAACTTAATTATCGGTATCACAGCTTTTAAACGTTCCAAATCGCCTTCGCCTACACCTTGTTGTTTAAAGTAAAAAGACCATTCCTGGCTTAAGGCTGCTACCTCTTCGATGATTTTTTTTGCTTTAAACTGTTTTAAACCAAAACGTAATGACTGCGACAACAGGTTTTCGACTGTTCCATCCCGGCCAAAATCGCCAATGCCCATACCATGCTGACGGCTGTTATTGACAGGTAACAAGTCGTAAGCGGGGGATAAACGCCAGTTTTTATCGCTGAAGGAATACAGCAATGCATGATTGCGGCTGTGATCGTCTGTGTTACCCATAAACACATTAAACACCATACGTTGGTAGAGCTCGTGTGCGTCTTCGGGTTCTGCGCCTTGTGTGCGCAAAAATTCTGCAAGAAAACCATAGCTGTAGCTGCTGCTCAAAGCCGCGTTATTGACAGTGGCTACATTGATCAGCGAGTTGGCGCTGATAAAGTGATGGGTAGGGCGCTGCTGATGACAGTCAAAACGTCCCACCAGTAATACATCATCAGTGTCAGTTGTGACGACTCTTGTTGTAGCAACCCGCACTGGTAATTCTGCCAGCATACGCATACAGGCGTGCTCTACTTTTACCTGATTAAACAAATCGTCGGGTCTGTTAAATTTGGCCAAAAAGGTTGTGTCACCGTATGTGATTAAGGTTTTGGGCCTGGCTCCACCCATGCTGGAACCATGCTCAAAAGCTTTTTTTGCTTCCTCTGGTATGGCTTCGTCATTCAATATGGCGTCTTTGCCTTTGAGCAGCAAAGGTAAATCGCCCAGCGTATTTTTGTTGAGTTTAGGTTTTGACGAGCTGCGGGATAAACTAAAAACTAAAGCGCCCACTCCCATACCGGAACCCGCCAATAAAAACTGCAGTGCATTTTGTGGTTTGGTTTTATGCAAGGACAAAATAACTTTCTGGCCCCATGCGTCTGCACCTGCATCCAATAACACGCCAAACACTCCTTTGCCAGTGTTGGTGCTGTATAACTGTTCTGACAGAGGTAAGTTCAGCGGGTCCAAAGGGAAGGCGTCAGGTCGGGCTAAATAGCTTTTACCATATCGAAACTCACCATAGCGCCGTGTTGGATCTAACGTGACCACGCCACAAATCACCGGCTGTTGCTCCAGGCCGTCAATAAATACATAAGCCTGCTCAGAAGTCATTCGATAGTTCCGGTTTGGCTTTGCGTTGTTTGCGCTGCTTTTTCTGCACTTGGTGAGCAAATTGAGCCAATTGTTGTTCTACTGCATCTGTGATGGGCTGCAATAAATTGAGTTGGACCAGCACTGCAAACAGCGCTTCGGAGTTTACCGATTTGCCATTTTCAATAGCAGAAATAGTGTTACGGCTCAATCCAACCCGCACAGCAAGCTCGGATTGGTCCATAGACTCAGCCCTGATCTGTTTCACCAGTTGCCCTAAAGCTTGACTAAGTTGTATTGCCTCTTTTTGCATTATAATTTGTGCATTAATATATTAATGCACAAATTATGGCTCATTAAGTTTGATTGTCAACTGCCATCTGTTGTGTTGTAGCCGAAGCTACACAGACAGTATTTGATAGCTGACTACTTCGCCGCCAGCTCCCGGCGCACTATCTCCGCGCCTGCTGCTAATGCATTCAGTTTGCCTCGGGCAATATGACGCGGTAACGGCGCCATGCCGCAGTTGGTGCAAGGGTAGAGGTGGTGTGCGTCGACAAACTGCAGGGCCTGGCGAAGCGTGGCTGCTACTTCTTCCGGCGTTTCAATATTGTGGTTGGCGACATCAATAGCGCCTACCATCACTTTTTTGCCGCGAATAAGTTCCAACAGCTCCATTGGAACACGGGAGTTGTGGCATTCCAGAGAGATAATATCGATGCTGGATTTTTGCAGCTTAGGAAATACTGCTTCGTACTGACGCCACTCAGAGCCCAGAGTTTGTTTCCAGTCGGTATTGGCTTTAATGCCATAGCCGTAACAAATATGTACTGCGGTTTCGCATTGCAGCTCTTTAAGACCGTCAGCTGCTTGTTCCAAAGCGGCAATACCCCAGTCGTTTACTTCGTCAAAAAACACATTAAAGGCCGGTTCATCAAACTGGATTATGTCTACACCTGCTTCAACCAGTTCTTTGGCTTCCTGATTCAGAATTTTGGCAAACTCAAAGGCTAGTTTTTCGCGGCTTTTGTAATGTGCGTCGTACAGCGTATCAATCATGGTCATAGGGCCTGGCAGCGCCCATTTGATAGGTTGATTGGTTTGCTGGCGTAAAAATTTGGCATCTTCGACAAAAACTGGTTTTTGCCTGCTTACGGCACCGACCACAGTAGGCACGCTGGCATCGTAACGGTTGCGAATACGCACTGTTTCGCGTTTTGCAAAATCAACGCCGTCCAGGTGCTCGATAAAGGTGGTGACAAAGTGTTGGCGCGATTGTTCGCCGTCACTGACGATATCAATACCAGCCTGTTGTTGTTCGTGTAACGACAAACGTAAAGCGTCCTGTTTGCCGTCTGTTAATTCCTCGCCCTGCAATTTCCATGGCGACCATAAGGTTTCAGGTTGGGCCAGCCATGAAGGTTTAGGTAAGCTGCCGGCCGTTGAGGTAGGGAGTAATTTTTTCATCAATAAGTCGCTCTTTGGTTCAATTGAATTCTGTGCTGGGTTTACTGTTGCTGTGCTGGTTTGCCAGCAGAGCTTTGTGCCAGCACACGGCTTAATAGCGCCTGGTGCGGCTTGATAAAGTGCTCGTGCGCAAACTTGCCTTGTTCTACCGCTAATCGGCTGCGCTCTTCTCTGTCGTACACTATGTCTGTCAGGGCGTGATCGCGGTTTTTTAAGTTGGGCTGATAACGCTCTCCGGCGGCGGCATGGGCGTTGTAAATTTCAGGCCGGTAAATGCGTTGAAAGGTTTCCATGGTGCTGATAGTGCTTGCCAGCTCCAGGTTGCTGTAGTCGTTCAGCAAGTCGCCAAAGAAGTAAAAAGCCAAAGGCGCGGCGCTGCCCGCAGGCATAAAGTAGCGAACCTCTAAACCCATTTTTTTGAAGTACTGCTCGGTTAACGACGTTTCATTTGGCTGGTATTCAACCCCTAACACTGGATGCTGATTGTTGGTGCGCTGATAAGTTTTGTTGTCTGACACACTCAGGCAGATCACTGGTAGTTTGTGAAAATGTTGCTGGTAAGCTTCTGAATTGACAAAAAATTGGAAGAGTTTGCCATGCAGATCACCAAACTGATCCGGAATGCTGAAGCTAGGCTGGTTTTTGTTATGTTCCGCCAGCACTAAGCTGAAATCATAATCCCGCACATAAGAGGAAAAGTTATTGCCAACAATGCCTTCAATGCGCTGGTTGGTTTTGCGGTCAATAATAGTGGTTTTTAATACTTCAATGGCTGGGAAGTTATGGTCACTGCTCTCGCTGGTGCCTTCTATCTGGATAGCCACAGAAATAATATCCAGCTGCACCGAATAACGATCTGAGTTTGGGTTATCCCAAAACACCAGGCTATTAAAACGGTTGTTGATCATGGCCAGAGTGTTGCGAAGATTCTGCTGACGGCGCTCACCACGAGCTAAATTGGCAAAGTTGGTAGTGATACGGGTATTGTCTGCTGGCTGATAATTTTCATCAAAACCAATGCTTTTAATGCTGAATCTGAAGTTGTTCATGCTATCTGCTCTCTCATTCGCTGCTATGCGGCTTAAATATCCATTAAGAAGTCTGGACGTCTAAAGTTGATGTGTCTGTTATACGCGGATGGCTGGATGAAGAAAAGTGGTTTTATTTCATCTGCTGTATGAAGGATCTTCATGTTGGGGTTGGAGGGCTAAGCAATTCATCTATAGAAGAGCGCTGAGCACTGGTTTTTAAAACACTGGCTTTCAAAAGGGTGATCAGCAACTGAAGTTTTTTGCTGAGGCTGTAAATAATGCAGTTTTACAACCAGCCCAACTCCAATTTCAGAAAGTTTAAGAAGATTTAAATGCCATTTATCAGGCGAACTGCTGAAGATGGGTCTTGGTTATTTTTATAAATACGAGGCTAATGATGATCTTCTTACCACGCTATCGCTTAATTAACACATCACTACTATTGGCTTGCCTGTTGGCATCTGTATGCAGCACCGAGGCAAAAGCACGAGCTGCCACCTCTGATTTTTGGCGTAACGCCACAGTTTATTTTATGCTCACTGACCGTTTCAATAACGGTGAAACAGCAAATGATCAGAGCTACAACCGCACTGCAGCACCGGCTTTGTTACGCGGTTTTGAGGGCGGAGATATACAAGGCATTATTGATAAAATAGAAGATGGTTACTTCACTGATCTTGGCGTTGATGCTATTTGGATGACACCTGTGATTGAGCAGGTGCACGGCTACGATGACTCCTCTGGTATTACTTATTCTTATCATGGTTATTGGCCAAAAGACTGGACTGCAGTAGATGCCAACTTTGGCACTGAGGCGCAGTTAGCACAGATGATAAAAACAGCGCACAAACATAATATCCGCGTGTTAATTGATGTGATTATCAACCATACCGGGCCAGCAACTCAGGCAGACGTATCCTGGCCTGAAGACTGGGTACGCACTCGTCCCATCTGTAATTGGAGCAGCTTTATGCAAAATGTCCAATGCGCTTTAGCCACTTCATTAACAGATATAAAAACGGAAAGTGAAGCACCGGTGGCGTTACCAGCTTTTTTACTGGACAAGTGGCGGGCAGAGGGACGATTGGAGCAAGAACTGGCTGAATTGGAACAATTTTTCACTCGTACAGGTTATCCCCGTGCGCCCAAATATTACATTGTTAAATGGTTAACAGACTGGGTCAGAGACTACGGCGTAGATGGATTTCGGGTTGATACGGCTAAGCATGTGGAAGCTGGAATTTGGACTGTACTGAAAAAAGAAAGTGAAATTGCTTTGGCTGAATACCGAGCCAAACATCCACAACAACTCTCTGACTCGCAACCCTTTTACATGGTGGGCGAAGTCGTCAATTGGGGTGTTCTGGGCTACAAAAATGCGGTGGAGTCCAGCCTGGCCTACGATTATGGTGATAAACAAGTCAACTTTTTTGATTATGGATTTGATGGGTTAATCAACATGGGATTTGTTGAGCATATTCAGCAGGATATTGAGACATTGTACAGTCGCTATTCGGCGTACCTCAATGATGGCCCAATGCAAGGCAAAGGCATGCTGAACTACATAGGCTCACATGATGATCAAGACTCCTTTGATCGCGCCAGAAAGCACAATTTTTCCACAGCTTTTAAATTGATGATGGCACCCGGTGGCGTACAAATTTATTACGGTGACGAAATTGCCAGACCTATGCTGGTTGAGGGAAGCTTTGGTGATGCCGGTATGCGCGCCACTATGAACTGGGACGATTTATCGCAACCAGAAACTCAGGCTCTGCTGGCTCATTGGCAAAAACTGGGGACGTTTCGCCAGCAATTTCCAGCTGTTGGTGCCGGAGTGCATCATATGTTAAACGCCAGGCCATATCTGTTTAAACGCGAGTTGTCTGGTGCGCAGACTGTGGTGATAGCGCAGGATCTGGCACAGGGGCCTAAGTCGATTCAGTTACATGGTGTGTATGCGGACGGTGTTGTGCTGACCGATCATTATTCAGGACTAAACACGACTGTCAAAAATGGTCAGATTAAACTGAACACACCTTACAGCTATGTATTGCTGGCACCTAAGCAGAATTAATATGCCTGATGACAAAACACTGTTATTACGCCAACGCCTGCAGCAGATAGGGGATGTTTTGCGTACAGACCCTCATGGCCTGGGCCTGCTTGGTTTGGGCTCCAGTGGTAAAGAATTGGACAGGATGGATATGTATTCCGATCTGGATTTTTTTGCCCTGGTTGCCGATGGCACCAAGCAGTACTTTATGGAGGATTTGAGTTGGCTTGGTGGCATTCAGCCCATTGCCTATTGTTTTCGCAATAGTCCTGATGGCTATAAATTGCTATTTGCAGATGGTGTGTTTTGTGAATTTGCAATTTTTGAGCAAGCAGAGTTATCTCAGATCCCATTTGAAGAAGGAGTATTTATTTGGCGGGATCCGGCTCTGGCCGAACAACTGGCCAGCCCGTATAACTCAGCACATAGATTTTCAGACGATGTGGACTATTTACTTGGTGAGCTATTAACTAACTTATATGTTGGGCTCTGTCGTTACCGTCGCGGTGAAAAGCTGTCAGCCATGCGTTTCATTCAGGTTTACGCTCTGGATCGATTAGTGAACTTGCTGGATTTGCAACTGCTACCCATGCAGTTAGCTCGCCGTGATAGTTTTTGTATTGACCGACGCGCAGAGCAGCGCCACCCACACCATACTGCATTGTTTGGGAAGTGTTTGCTTAGCAGCGACAAATTGCCTGAAGTGGCGGCGACGCTGCTGGCGTTTGCTGATCAACACTACAGTGTTAATTCCGCACTGAAACAGCAGATTGAAGCCTTATTATGAGGTGAAAATTTACTTGTCAGCCCGCGCGCCATACTGGATAGTGTATTTTAATGCTTACAAGTCTGAACGTGATTTTTGATGAACTTACAGATTGATCGATTCAGGTTGGACGTGAACGCGCGATCACTCAGATCTGCGTCTGAAGTGCATGCCATTCGGCCTAAAACACTGGCCTTGCTGCTTTTTATGATTGAGCGCCAAGGCCAGATCGTCAGTAAAGAACAGCTTCTGAATCACATTTGGGATGATGTCACTGTTAATGAAGGTGTGATTTTTCAATCTATACGCGAAATCAGACAAATGTTTGCAGACGTTGTCGTCATTCAGAATCATCCGCGTAAGGGCTATCAATGGATAGCCGATGTAACACCTGTAGCGGATGAAGTAGCGCTGCAGCAGGCGGCATCTTTTGAGGCTCAAGACACTAAATCCGTCGCTTCTTCTTATCATCGAACTCAGCGTAACAGCTGGATACTGGCCTTCCTATTTATCTGCGGCCTGCTTTGGTTCGGTTTTACATCGGAAAATAAGCCGCCACAAGTGGTTGTTCTGCCAGTACAAAATTACGTGGATAGTAACGACCTGCGCTGGCTGGTAAGTGAAGGGGCGACAAAAATAGCTGAGGCTTTTGCAGATGTATTGCCAAACAGGGTTGTGATTACATCGTCTGAGTTGGCTCGTCTGACAGACGAAAATAATGCACTTAAAGCCAATGCAGCATGGCAACTTGCCACTTCGGTATATGGCGATGTGTACGATTACAAAGTGGTGTATTTGTTAAGTAATAAGCAGCAACACTATGAAGGTGTCGTTTTCGCTCATTCCATTGAGCAGGCAATGCAGTTGCTGGTTGAAGTTACTGTGATGGATATCAATCAAGCCAGCGCTGATGTGGTGAACCTGTCTCCACAGGTAGTGCAGAGTCGTGATTTTGCTCAAGCTATGGTGGTGTATGAAACAGACTGGGAAACTGCGATAACAGATTTGGAACATTACCTTCTGAAGAACGAAAAATCAGTGCAGGCTATACAATATTTGAGTCGTTTGTATGTCTGGAAAGGTAATACGGAGCGGGCGTTAGAACTGATCAATGCCGGACTAACCAACCCAACACCAGATGCCAATCACCACGCTGAATTGCTTTTCAATCGTGCTCTGCTTTATCAATATCAGCAGCCTGAACTGGCATTAGCAAACATAGATCAAGCCATTACTCTGGCCAATGAACCCGCCAATTGGTTAACTCGCGCTAAATTGGAAGAATTACGGGCTGATATCTTTTATCAACAAAATCGTTCTGTTGAAGCCTTACGTGGATACCTAAAATCACAATCTTTTTATGATCAGATCCAGTCACCGGTGAACACTGCCAGTTTGCAACTTAAGCTGGCGGCCTTGTATATTGGCAATCAACAGCCTGAGATGGCCAGGCGCTCTTTTCTTAAAGCAAAAACTGCAATTCAACAAAAAGAAATGTCGTTTCTTTATGCGGCTTTACTGGAATTTGAAAAGCAACATAAGCTGTTGCTCGATTAAACCAAACTAAAATAATCCATGGTTATTGCGTTAGGCATGATCCTTCGAGATCGGCCTGCACTCATTGCCTTGCTTGAAATGACGGGGCAATTCAGACCTATGCCTGATGAACTGCCAAAACAAAACTGTCAGCTTCGCACTGAAGCTGGTGGGCGCGGCGGGGAAAACGCCGAAAACCGCAACAGCTGCTTTTTTGCTGAAATGGGCTGCCTGCCGGCTTTTACCTGCTTCATCTTTGGTTTCAGCCTTTACGCCGGGTTGGCAAAAACATGGTTACAAGGCCAAGTAATGGTAAATACGCACAATAATCAAATACCTGCACTATAGAGGTGGCATCAGCCCATGCGCCCAGACCTGCTGCAGCTATACCGCTGATACCAAACATCAGGCCAAAAAAGATACCTGAGATCAGACCTATTTTATGTGGTACTAATTCCTGTGCCAGCACAATAACAGCAGAGAAGGCTGAGGATAAAATCAGGCCAATCAGTACCGACAGCACTGCTGTCCAATACAGGTTGCAATAAGGCAGCAGCAAGGTAAAAGGCGCAGCGCCGAGGATGGAAACCCAGATCACTGTTTTGCGGCCGACTTTGTCACCTATAGGCCCACCGGCAAAAGTTCCCAAGGCTACAGAGGAGAGAAATACAAAGAGGTACAGCTGCGCATCTGCGACTGAGACGGCAAATTTTTCCATCAGGTAAAAGGTGTAGTAGTTGGTGATCGCCGCCATATATATGTACTTCGAAAACACCAGCAGGGCCAGCACCAGTAAAGCACCTTTGACCTGAGCTGAAGATAAATGGCTGAAATGTGGCTGTTTTTTTACAGCTTTTAAACTGGCGCCTGAGCGAATAGTCCAGCGGCTGACCGCACTTAAGACAGCGATACCCAAGAGTGCAAACAAACTAAACCAAATAATAGCCGTTTGCCCCCGTGGCAGAATAATGACTGCAGCCAGTAAGGGACCAAAGGCAGAGCCAGCGTTGCCTCCCACCTGAAAAAACGACTGGGCAAAACCAAAACGACCACCCGAAGCCAAGCGCGCCACCCGCGAGGCTTCAGGATGAAAAGTCGATGACCCCATCCCAATCAACGCGGACGCCAGCAATAACATAGAAAAGCTGCTGCTCAGTGCCAGCAGTATCAAACCCAATAAGGTCATCACCATGCCGGATGGCAATAAATAAGGTTTAGGGTATTTGTCTGTGTACAAACCAACAGCTGGTTGTAGTACCGACGCCATCAACTGAAAACATAAGGTGATAAGGCCGATTTGGGTAAAGCTCAGGCTGTATTCTGTTTTCAGCAAAGGGTAAATCGACGGCAAAATGGCCTGAATCAAGTCGTTTAACAGGTGAACAAAGCTGACAGCCGCCACCACAGGCACAATAGTTTTGCTGGCGTCGAAAGCATTGCTTGCCTGACCAAGAGGGCTTTGCGGACATTGAACAGACATAAATACACCTCACTGAAAATATCAGGGGCATTATAAACTGCAAAAAATCGCAGATATGCCATAAACTATCGTTTAACTGACAAATTGAGGCAGGAGAACGCTGTGCAACCTAAACGCCAGAAGCATTCCAGTGCTGAGCAACTGCAACAATTGCCCAGATCTGTGGTGGCCTGGGCCGGGCATTATCAGGCAGGTGACAAAGTTGCTGCGCACTCACATCCAAGAGCACAGCTCTTGTATGCAGTACAGGGCGTGATGCAGGTGCATACGCCAGGTAGTGTCTGGACTATTCCGTCTCACAGGGCGTTATGGTTGCCACCTGGTGTGGAACACGATTTGTTCATGATGAGCGATGTACAAATGCGTACTTTGTATATTGATGCTGCGGTAGCACAGACGCTGGGGCAGGAATGCCGGGCTGTGACGGTATCTGCTTTATTGAAAGAGCTTATCTTAGCTTTGTTACAGGAACCTGCCGAATACCCGCAGCCTGGCCGGGGCGAACATTTAGCCGCACTGATATTAAGTGAAATTCAGGGGGCTGCCTGTCAGACCATGCATCTGCCCTGGCCACAGGACAGGCGTTTGCAACGGGTCTGTCAGTGGTTGCTGGATTCGGTGGGAACCAGTCACAGTATCGATCAGTTGGCTGCGATGGCTGGAGCAAGCAGCCGTACTCTGATGCGGCTGTTTAGCAAAGAAACCGGGTTAAGTTACCGGCAATGGCTGAGGCAACTGCAACTGGCAGAAGCGGTATTACGTTTACAACGGGGCGAACCAGTGGCCCGCATCGCTGCTGCTTTGGGTTATCGTAGCCCCAGTGCTTTTACAGCCATGTTTAAACGTAGTTTTGCCTTGTCGCCGCAGTTGTATGCCCAGCGCACCATGTTGTTACCAACAATGCAAAGTTCTGTTGCAAGTTAAAACCCGAAAAGCTGCCAACTGCCTTTCTTTAAAAAGCAGTTGGTTTTATTGCATTAAACAGATTTGCTATCAGTCAATTTTTGACAATAAATCCGGGTTGGTGACCAGATTACGCACAGCATGCGCTTCCGATTCGTTAAATGGGTTGGCTTTACACCATTGGCCCATGGTAGCGATATTCACTTTGGCTACTTTAGGACGAACGCCCCAGCTGACCTGAAAAGGTGAAGCTACTTCGTTGTAATCAGGACCTGTGGTTGAGCCTGCATACTCGACAGGTTCGCCTGTATTGTCCGGAATGTTCGTGGCCTGATTGTAGCCATCGTCCATGGTTACAGCTGCCAGTTTATTGAAGTCCAACGCTTTAGGGTCGTTTACCAGCACAAACACCTGAGCCTCTACCCGTAATTCCGGGTTTTTAATAGCTTCGGTCATACAGGCGCCCAAGCTTACACCTGGCACTGCCATGGCGCTGGTATGCACATAATGCACTTCTACCGTGTCACCCGAATGCAGGCTACCATGCTTGCCTGCACAGATTGGCTCTTTTACTGGGGTTAACTCGGCTTTGGTTAATTTGCCATTGTATTTATAACCCGTGCCCATGCCTTTACCGTCGCCGTTACCAGCGTAAGTGGTGAACTCGCCACCTTTGTGTTCGGCATTAAGATGCATATGAATATTGCACAAGTTCATATGTTCATAGGACGGTGCCAGAGCAAACAAACGCATATCACTGCCGGTTTTTACACTAATATCCCGCGGTGATTGCGGACCATAGCCTTTGCCTTTGGTGGCTGCGTCTAGTTTGGCATTCTGCTGGGCAATCACTTCATCGCTGACCGCATGATGTGACCCTTCAGCAGCCTGAAGATCACTACAGACAACAGCGGAAAATAACAGACAAGAAAAAAAAGATAGTTTCATAACATGTCCTTGGTTCTGCCGGGCCAAATGCGCCACTACATATCAGGGTAATATGAGTGCTTTGCCAAGCCGATACACTGTAGACGAAGCATGCCGTTTTGCTACTTTTTCTGGCTGAATTTGTCGCTGATTGGACGCATCTTTTTTCGAACTAAAAAGTGAGTGTCTGACGTTTTATCTGGCTTCAGGTTTTGGCCTGGCTTCATAAATCCCATTGACAAGAGCCTGTTCATTATATAGAACGTTCTATATAAAGAACGATTTGGAACTGTCATGGATAAACCTACTCTTGATACGCTGGGACGCCATATTCAAAGTTTGCGGACAGCCCGCGGTTTGTCTTTGTCGCAGCTGGCTGCTGATGCCGGTATTGCTAAATCTAACCTGTCCAGACTAGAGCAGGGCAATGGCAATCCAACGCTGGATACTATCTGGCGTTTGTCGTTGCAGCTGCAGGTGCCATTTGGCAATTTGATAGCGCCTGTCAGTGCGCTGGTCGGAGACAGTGGGGTGCAGGTGCGGTTGATCGATCAGGGTAAAGACAATCCTCCTGTCGATGCCTATTGGATGTCTTGTGCACCTTTTACAGAACGCAAGGCGGAGGCTCATGCTGCTGGCACTGTGGAATCTATCACTTTGATCAGCGGTCAGCTTGAAGTAGGCACTGAAGGTGATAGCAAAACTTTAACAGCAGGACAAAGCCATAGCTTTGCTGCTGACCAGCCTCATTTGTATCGCACTGGCGAAAGCTGGGCGACTGCGCTTTTGACCATTGTGTATCAGCAAAGCGGGGAGGGGGTATGAGTTCAGTTGACCTGTCGAAAAGCTCAGCCTGGCAGCAAGGCGCCCGTGATGCTTTGCCGCTGCTCGGCGGTTATATTCCGGTGGCTATTTCTTTTGGTTTAATTGCAGTGCAATCGGGTTTTAGTGCGCTGGAAACTGTGCTTATTTCAGCTCTTATCTATGCTGGTGCTTCGCAGTTTTTGTTTATTGCTATGGTCGCTTCTGGTGCGCCACTGTGGCTGGTACTGGTGATGACTTTACTGATCAATGCCCGGCATCTGGTGTACGGGCCTAATATTGCGCCTTATTTATCAAACAGCCGCTGGTGGCCAGTGCTTATGCATGGCTTAACCGATCAGATTTTTGCTTTGGCCCATACAAGATTGCCGCAGCTGGAAGAAAAAAATCGAATGGGTTGGTACATCAGTGCTGCTTTGATTGCGTGGGGAAGCTGGATTATCGGTACTGCAGTAGGGGCTGTTGCCGGGGCTGAAATTACCAGTCGATGGCCTTTATTGGGCGAAGTGATGCCCTTTGCTTTGCCTGCGCTGTTTTTAGTCTTGTTAGCACCACGTTTTACCTCTGTGCAGTGGACCTTAACCATGCTCGTCACCATAGTGGCTGCCCTGGTGCTGAAGCTGATGGGCATGACTAATTCTGCTATTCCGCTGGCGGCATTATGTGGTGTGTCGCTGTTTTATCTGGTGCAGGCCAAACTAAAAGCAGAGGGAAAAATCCATGGATAAATCGCTGTGGTTGTTAATGCTGGCCTGCGCTGTGGGCACCTTTTTACTGCGGGCTTTGCCTTTGATCTGGATGCGGCGGCATTTGGTTCGCCGCAGTATTAGTAACAGCACTGAAGCTATGCCGGTCTGGCTGACTGTGCTGGCACCAACCATGATTGCCGCTATGTTTGGTGTGTCTCTGGTTCCTGCTCATGCTGGTATCAGTTCCTGGCTGGCAACTCTTTTGGGCGGGCTTTGCACTATTCTGGTTTGGCGGCGCACCCGTTCTTTAGGTTGGCCAGTTTGTGTTGGTGTGACTGTGTACGGTGTGGTGGTGGTGTTGCTAAAGATGATGGGCTGAGCCACAGCTGAATTGATGCTACAGGGGATTTGTTACTCGCTTATCTGCGTTTTCTTTTTCGGGATATTTTGTACCTCTTTACTTGTTAAATCCGAAGCTGCTGCTAAGTTTTCTGACGTAATGGCGCAGCCTTATGCCTGCGCCGAATGGAAGTTGAACCAAACAATGCAGGAGAGTTTATGGATGCAAATCAAACAAAATGGCGGGATAGCTATAGCCTGATCGCCGTGCTTGGTTTTTTAGCAGCCTTGTATTTCATCTATAAAAATGCAGACAATGCGCTGACAAACTGGTACTGGCTGATGGGGCTTTTTGTGCTGGTCTTGGCTGTGATTGGCAAAGTCATGTGTGGCACCTGGAAAGGTGTGTTTGTCGATGAACGCAATGTGATGTCTTTGTCCAGGGTACAAATGGTGGCCTGGAGTATTTTGGTGCTTACAGCTGTGCTGGCTTTGGTGTTGCACAATATAGAGACAGGGGATGGCAATTGTCTGCGTGATGCAACTGGTTGTGTACCTGACATTCCGCAGCAGCTGTGGTTATTGATGGGTTTTAGCACAGCTACCCTGGTGGCATCTCCTGTGTTGTTGAGTAACAGTGGTGCTGCAGAACCAGACCAAAAGAAAAGTGAGGAAATTACCAATGGTCTTGCCAAACAGGGTTATCAGACGTCTGAGCAGGAGCTGAGTGGCCCCTTGTACAGAAACGAATCACCACAAGATGCACGCTGGTCGGATTTAATCACTGGGGAACAAAACAGCAATTGCTTGCATCTGGATTTACCCCGCTTGCAGATGTGCTTTTTTACTCTGGTCGCCTTGCTGATTTACTCTGTATTACTGCATGGACAACTGAGCCAGGCCGCTGCTTTTGAGTCATTACCGGATTTGAGTGAGGGGTTGCTTGCTATTATCGCCATCAGCCACGGCGGTTACCTGGTCAGCAAGGCCAGTCAGAACAGTGTGACCACTACTGCTCCTGCTAAAAACTCTGGTACGGATCAGCCAGCACAATAACTACTCCGGGCTGGATGATGCTCTCCAGCCCCTTATAGTGCTGACTTAATACTCAATCACTTTCGCCACACCACGGGAACGTGGGTCGGCTGCGGCTGTTACTTTATCTGCTGTCACTTGTATCGCTTGCACGTCACCTAAATTCCAGCCTTGGGTATGCAGGGTGTAACCTTTTTTCGTCAGCTCTTGTTGTACCTCTGCAGAGAGTGGGGCGTAAGGCTCCATAGTGATTTGGTCTTTTGGCAATAACTGGTGATGAAAACGCGGGGCTGCGACGGCCTCTTGTAGTGGCATGTCGAAGTCGAACAGGTTGGTGATCACCTGAAAAATAGAGGTAATGATGGTTGAACCTCCCGGTGTACCAACCACCAGCTGCACTTTATTGTTCTGCACCAAAATGCTGGGTGTCATAGACGACAGCATACGTTTACCCGGTGCTATTGCATTGGCATCGTTGCCTATTACACCAAAGGCATTGGGTACCCCAGGTTTGGAAGAGAAATCGTCCATTTCGTTATTCAATAAAAAACCAGCACCTTGCACCACCACGCCGCTGCCAAAATCCAGATTCAGCGTATAGGTATTGGATACCGCGTTGCCGTGCTTATCCAAAATAGAGAAGTGAGTGGTGTGATAACCCTCAAGGCCTGGCTTTATAGCTTTGGTTTCTGAGATAGCTAACGGATTGATTTCTTTAGCGCGTTTATCCAGATAGGTGCTGTCGAGCAATTGCTGCTGCGGCACTGTGACAAAACCAGGGTCACCCAAATACTCTGCCCGGTCAGCATAAACCCGTTTTTCCAGCTCAGCTATTAAGTGCACATACTGGCTGCTGTTGTGTTTTACGTTTTCGAAATCACTGCTGCGGCGCTGCTTTAAACCCAATAGCTGAGCCAAAGCTATGCCACCTGAACTTGGTGGCGATGCACTAATGAGCTGCTTGTCGCGCCATGGAGTGACTAAAGCATCACGCCAGCCAGCGCGGTAAGCGGCTAAATCTTCCATGGTGATTAAACCTTTACCCCGCTGCATTTCTGCCACTAACAGCTCTGCCGTTTTGCCTTTGTAAAAATCGTCAGGGCCTTGTGTTGCAATGCGTTTCAAGGTTTCGGCAAGCTCTGGCTGTTTGAAGTTTTCGCCTGCTTTCATCGCGGCAAAATACTGCGCAAAGTTGGTTTTACCCTCCAGTTGCTGTAATAAATCGGCGCGGTACTGATACTGGTTTTCAGCCACAGTAAAACCAGTGCTGGCGTAGTGAATAGCCGGAGCTACTAAGTCTTGCCATGGCAAGGAGCCAAACTTTTTATGTGCCAGCCATAATCCCATCACAGTGCCTGGCACACCGCTGGTTTTATGGCCTATTAAACTTAAGTTCTCAATCACCTGCTTGTCGGCATTTAAAAACATATCCTTATGAGCCGCCGCTGGTGCTGTTTCGCGGTAATCAAGGAAATAAGGTTTGCCGTCAAACCAGACCAGCATAAAACCACCGCCGCCTATATTGCCAGCTTCGGGGTAAGTGACAGCCAAAGTAAAAGCTGTGGCTATGGCCGCGTCTACTACATTACCGCCTTTTCGCAGAATTTGTTCCGCCACTAAAGCACCGTATTGATCAGGAGATGCGACAGCGCCGTGTTTTATGCTTTTGGTTTGGGCTGTAGTTTCTTTTGCCTGCAAAGGGCTAAAAAGTATGGATAAAGACAGCAGTAACACGGAAGAAAAAAAGCGGTAAGCCATAACTAACTCCTTGATGTTTGACTACTGTTCTATCCTTTCAATCACTCAATTGCAAGCTCAGGGCTAAAACTACTGCTGTGGTCATAACCTTGAAATTCTAATTGTATGAATATCTTACTATCGACTAGTCTGTGGTTTTAATACAACTTCTGACATGGATGTGGTGATGCGAAATTGGGTTTTGGGACTTTTGTTGTTTTTGGGATCTGCGGCTGCTTCAGCCGAACAACCCCAGGTTGCACAGGCAGAATTTGAACAATTTCTGGATGAATTGATACAACCTCGTTTGGACAAAGGCGTATTGTCGAATGTCAGCGTAGCGCTGGTGTATCACAACAAACTTGTAGTAAGCCGCGGTTATGGTTTTGCGGATCAAGCTGCAGGGCAAAAACTCGACCCAACCCAGCATTTAATTCGCCCAGGTTCTGTGTCCAAACTACTGACCTGGACAGCGGTCATGCAGTTGGCAGAGCAGGGCCTGATTGATCTGGATACGGATATTAACAGCTACCTGGATTTCACTATTCCAGAGCACCCAAGCGGCCCTGTGACTATGCGGCATTTAATGACGCACAGAGCAGGTTTTGAAGACGTACTGCGTGATTTAATGGCTACTAGCCCACAGCAATTAGTCAGCAACGAAGAATGGCTCAAACGCTGGGTGCCACAACGGGTTTTTGCTGTGGGCACTGTGCCGGCTTATTCCAATTACTCTGCGGCTTTGGCAGGTTACATTGTGGAGCGAGTCAGCAAAATGCCTTTTGCGACTTATGTTGAGCAGCATATTTTCCAGCCTGCTGGCATGAAAAACTCCAGCTTTCGCCAGCCTGTACCAGATGCTTTAGCTGGTCATATCGCAAAAATTTATGATAAGTCAGGCATCAGGCAAGTGCCTTACGACTATATCAGCCCAATACCTGCAGGTTCTTTATCGGCTACAGCTCAGGATATGGGGCTTTTTATGGCTGCTTTTTTAGCGGAAGCTAAAGATGGAACTACACCGCTACTGAATGCCAAAACCCGTGAACAAATGCTTAGTTACTCTGCATTTGCTGCCCAAGGTATGGACACTATGGCGCTGGGTTTTTTCCGCGACAATGAGCAAGGTTTGCAGATTTGGCAGCACGGTGGCAATACCCGCACTTACCATAGTCATTTGATGTTGGTTCCTGAATTTGGTGCCGGGCTTTTTGTCAGCATAGGTTCTGCGGCTGGCCGTGCTCAGGCTTATGAGTTACGCGAAGCGTTAAACACCGCCTTTATTAAAAAATACCTGCCAACCAAGGCTACTGAAACTCAGCTGCATTCCGATCCTGCTGGCGAGAAACAGCGAGCTGATGAAGTGATAGGCTATTACCAAAGCAGCAGGACAAGTTTCAGTACCTTGCTGGCCGTGCTTCAACCTCTGTATCGGTTAAAAGTCACGGCAACAGAGACTGGTGATTTGATTTTGGCAGGGTATAACAAAGCAGACAATACATCCTGGTTATGGCGCGAAGTTCAGCCTTATCTGTGGCAACAAGTAGATGGGCAAGACAGGCTGAGTGCAGTGGTCAAACCCGGCCAGCCTGTGATGTTAAATATCGGCGCTTTAGCCGCTGTACAGTCCTGGAATAAAGTTCACCCTCTGGCCAACGCTGCTGTATTGCTTCCTGCCTGGTGCAGTGCACTGGTGATTTTGTTGTTGGCAGTGCTGAAACTGCCGTACTTGTGGTTCAGGTATAAAAAACGCTGGGTGCACCAGACAGGAGCTATTACTGCGATAGCTGTGGCTTGCTGTGCTTTAGCTCTGTTTGCTGGTTTAGCTTTGTTAAATCTGGCGCTGGATGGGATCTACAGCTTTGCTCCTTCAGATCTGCTGATCCGCGCCGCCCAGTTGTTATGCTTTTTTGCAGTGTTAGGCCTTGTTCCTGCGGGATTACTGTTAAAGCAAAGCTTTGGAGCTGGTGTTTGGCGACAACGAATACTGCATACGCTGACTGTCTTGGCATTTTTATTTATTGCTTCTTATCTTGCTGTATATAACTTGTGGTCGGTGCAGCTTTATTACTAGCTTGAGCTTGACTTATGTTTCCCTGGAAACTTATTTCAAGTGCTTAATTGCTGTTTTTACACAGAAGTTATATGTCGTGCGAGAAAACAGAACAGTTTCTTTTTTAGAAAACCTTCCTTTTTCCATAATAGCAACTAGAGTTTTCGAAACGGGTAAATGTGGTGTGGTAAAACCAGCAGACCCTGTTGCTAAAAAAGATAAAGACAACAACCCCAAAGGAAGGAATACCGCAGATGAATACCTTAAAAATACTATCAGCAGGCAGCCTGGTTTTCGCCTTGTGTTGTGCATCCACTCCGGTGTCGGCAAATCAGGCCTACAAGGCCACAACCGCAGCTGCAGCAGCTTGTCCTGTAGACCCAGCCTGGCTGAATAGCCCCTCTATGCCGACTGAAGTGAAAAAAAGCGGTTCGGATGGCAGCTCAAATTTTTGTGATTTTTACCAGTTTTCCACTCAGGCTTTTTTGTATCTGATGTCACAAAACAGCAGTGGTCAGCGTAACTTTATGAACCAGGCTTTGTATCCGGTGCTGGAGTTTGATGCCAATGGTAATCCGGTGAATTCCTGTGACAACGCCATCACAGGTTCGACTTTAAGAACCAGTCTGGATAAAGCCGACAGCACTTCCATATCAACAGAGCAGGCGGGCGATGGCGCTACTATTTATGCTCAGGATACCAATGTGGTGTATTACGATGTGCGTTTTGACAAGGGCCTGTGCAGCTTGTCGGGCAGTGCTGTAACACTGCAACAACAAAACATCATTAACTTCCCATCTGGCACCACTGAAATGAAATCGGCCTGGAAACTGCTGTCCGCGGCCGAAGTGGCTGCCGGTACTTTTGTGACTCAGCCTCAGACTATTGGTGGTCAGAACGTGACTTTAGGTTTGGTGGGTATGCATATCGCTGTTGCCACTACGGATCATCCTGAATTTGTCTGGGCAACCTACGAACATCAAATGAACTCGCCGGATTGCACGCCAGTTGGAACTCAGCCTGCATCTCCCTGGACTTTTGCCAGTGCCAGCTGCACCAGTGGTTTACCTGGCACAGCCGCATCAGGCAATGCCTGTAATTTTAATAACCCATTGAAAAACCAGACTGCACCTACGGGCACAGCCACCAATATCTGCCGGGTTTATCCTTATGGCACTGCAGCAGGCGACTTAAAAGCGGATGAAAACGTCGCTGATATTATGCAACAAAACAGTGGTGTGGATGCGTTGCTGGCAGGAAGCAGTGTTCCGGCAGGTATGCAGGTACTGGCGAACTACTTTCATGTAGGAGCCTTGTGGGTCAGTGATATCACTCAAAGTTCAGGTGGAGTGGGTGTACCAAATGAGCGGGGTTCGTTGCGTTTAGCCAATACAGTAGCCGAAACTACCTTTCAGAATGTGGATTTGCAAAAAGGTTTTGCCAGTAACTGTTTTGGTTGCCACAACTACAGCGGCACAGGCCAGAGCGTCAGCAATAACATTACGTCGCAGAACCTGAGCCATCTCTTTTTAGATGTAAAAATTGGGCAAGGTGAAAATGTGGATGTGACAGCGCCCACAGTGATTAGCAACAACAGTGCCGCAGCCGGTATTTGTGGCGGCGCAACAGGCGTATGCCAAAACGCCGGCAGTAACCTGAAATGGAACGGCAACTGGACCAATGTCAATACCAGTGCTGGTTCTGTCTGTGGTTGTACTGCGCAGTAACTGATTTTTACTCTAGCCCGCTTTTATCAGGCCACTTTGCAGAGCTGCTATTTTATTGTTGAAATAGCAGCTCTGTTGCAGTTTCATCAAGGCTCTACTATTTTCCGTTCACCAATACTCAGCTCTATACTGTATCGTGATGGTTCGTTATGCCAAGTCCAGACTGTGTTCACTTTCCTGTGATATGGCACCAGGAGTAAAACCAGCATGAAGATGATTTATACCCATGAAAACAGGCTGATTGTCAGCAATATCAAAAACATTCTGCAACGCCGTGGTTTTGAGGTTTTTGTTAAAAACGAACATGCCGTCAGTGTGATGGGCGAGGTGTCGGCCTTTGATAGCTGGCTGGAATTATGGCTGGTGGACGAAAATGATTTTGCTTTAGCCAGCATGATATTAAACAACCTGAAACTCGACAGTGAAGCTGAAGATTGGCACTGCAGCAAATGCGCCGAAGAAAACGCAGCTTCATTTGAGTTATGCTGGAATTGTGGTACTGAGCCGGGCTGAAGGAGAAATAACTGCACGGCAAGCGTTGGCGCTGTATAGTCTTGCTGAATATCCTTTTGTGTAAAAACCTATGAATTTAGATAAAGCGAAAAAACGTCTTTCCAAGCAACTGACTAAAGGCTTTGAGGGTTACCCAGTGTTGTCTCTGGCTTATTTCGGTGACACTACGGATAAAGCGACCGAAGTGCTGCTGACTTTTGTATTAGAAGAAGGTGCGGCTGCTATGGAGCAGAGATTTTCCAGTACAGAAGATGTCCGGCAGGATGAGACTATTCAATCTGTACTGGTAAAAATTATTGAGCGTTCAAATGCGAAAACTGTCACTGAAATTCCTGGCGTCAGCATCAAATAAAACGGCTTGATTAGGGCGCAATTGAGGTTGGTGTCGATTGTTCCCGCAACGCTGCTTCCAGTCTTTTAGTGGTGCTGATATCTACCAGCGTAATGACCACACCATCTATCACATTGTCCAGCCTGCGATACGGCATAATGCGTACGGTAAACCAGCGCTCGTCATTGGTTGGAATTTGTTTTTCGGAAAACACCAGTGTGCGCAAGGTATCCTGTGCATCCTGATGCAGGGCTGGATACAACAAACTGCTGGTCAGGTCGGTCAGTGGCCGGCCCAGATCGCTTTCGCGCAGGTTAATAATTTTGGCTGCTCTGTCGGTGTAACGTCTGACATTGAGCTGCTGATCCAAAAACAACACTGCAATTTCTATACTGTTCAGCGTATTTTGTAAGTCGCTTTGTGCCAAAGCTAAGTCGTCCAGTTTGGTCTGCAACTCGGTATTGATAGTTTGCAGCTCTTCATTCATCGACTGCATTTCTTCTTTGGAAGTCGTTAGCTCTTCATTGGTTGATTGCAGTTCTTCGTTGGTGGACTGTAATTCTTCATTACTCGATTGCAGCTCTTCTTTGGACGCCTGAGTTTCTTCGCGCAACAGCTGAATTTCATCCAGATATTGTTGCTGCACAGCAGCCAATGAAAAATCGACGCTGGCTGCCGGATTCTGTGGATCTGTTGCTTCGCCTGCCACATCACGGAATACCACCATGGTCATGCCTTGCAAAGCAGCAGGTTCACGCAGCGCCTGCACTGTAATATCAACTCTTTGACTGGTGTCTTTTTCCGAGACCGCCAATCCACGTAACTGCAAGGGGGCATTGTGTTGCGCTGCTTGTTTTAATGCGGTAGCGAGCGGCGCCCGCAAGCCATCCCGAGCCATAGCGTGGAAGTTCCAGTTGGCTTTACCAGCCGCAGGCTCCAGATATTTACCTGTTCTGCCACTGATATAAACGATATCACCGCTGCCGTTCAGCACTACTGCTGCCGGGGAGTAAACCTGTAACAGCAGCTGATCCGCGGCAGTTTGCAGGTTATCAATTTTTGGGGTGGGTGTTTTATCAGTTGGCACCGGATGCTCCTTAGCAAGTGTGGACAGAGGTGGAAAAGATTGAACCGGCAGTTTTGAGCCTGCTGTCTTTTGACGGGGCAGGCGCTGATACAATCTTAACTTGGCCTGGATAGGTGTAAATAAATCATGAAAACGGCCTGTAGTTTCTGAGCTGCCAAGCAGCAAAATTCCTTTTTCACGCAGGCTGTAATGAAACAGAGGCAGCAGGCGGCGCTGCAACATAGTATCAAAATAAATCAACAGGTTGCGACAGACAATTAAATCCAGTCTGGTAAAAGGTGCGTCCAGAATAACGTCATGCTGTGCGTACAAAATCATGTCACGTACGGACTGCTTGATTTGGTAGCAGTTGTCATGACGGATAAAAAAACGTTCCAGCCGCTCAGCCGACACATGCTCGGCAATCGACAACGGATACTGGCCACGACGTGCACTGCTAATAGCGTCCAGATTTAAATCTGACGCAAAAATTTGCAGGCTAAAACCCTCAAATTCGCTATGCCGCTCCAGCACCTCGCAAAAGGTGATGGCCAGTGAGCAGGCTTCTTCACCGCTCGAACAACCGATACACCAGGCCCGTAGCGCTTTGGTTTCTATATGTTGTTGCAGTAATTCAGGCAGTACCACTTCGGATAAATGTTGCCAGACGGCAGGTTCCCGGAAAAAGTTAGTGACGCCAATCAACAGCTCTTTAAACAGCAGCTCGATTTCCTGCGGGTTGTCGGGCAAAAAGGCGGCATAGTCTGGCAAAGACCCGATGGAGTGAATTGCCATACGCCGCTCGATACGGCGCAACAAGGTGCTACTTTTATAAGACGAAAAATCATGGCGGGTTTGGCGCTGCAACTGCACCACAACCTGTTGCAGTGCATCTGACGGCGTATCGACTAATTCTGCGTTGTCTTGTGGCTGTTGATGCACTTCAGGCTTATGAGCGATCACCGCAAGAATACGGCCCGGCAGTTCGGCTGGTGTATCAATAATATCGGCGAAGCCAGCGTTAATGACGCTGTTTGGCATGGAGTCAAACTGTGCCGAATCAGGCTTTTGTACTAAGGACAAACCACCCACAGCTTTTATGGCCTGGGTGCCAAGAGTACCATCCGACCCCATACCTGATAGCACTACGGCAATGGCTCGTTCACCCAAAGAGGTGGCGAGGGATGAAAATAAAATATTCACCGGAAGACGCATGCCACGAGGCTCAGACGGAGGTGCCAGTTTTAAAGTCCCATTGGCTACTGTCAGTTCTGTGTCGGGCCGGATCACATAAAGATGGTCCGCTTTAATCACCATGCCATGTGCAGCTTCCTGCACCGGCATAGTGGTAACCCGCTGTAATAACTCAGGTAATAAGGCTTTTTTGGTCGGGTCCAGATGCTGGACTACAATCCAGGCCATGCCTGTGTCTGCTGGCGTCTGGGCCAGAAATTGATTCAGCGCTTCAAGGCCGCCGGCCGATGCACCTATACCAACGATGCGAGGGGGAGTGGTTGTTGGGCTATGTTTCGAACTCACAATAAGACGGTACTCATTCAGGGGGCTCACTACAGAAAACGGACAACCCGTCATTGCTGACGGGAATAAAAAACAGGTCAGACAACCTTAAGCTTTAGCTGATCAGCTTTGGTTCTTCGTCTGTGATCATCATCATGATGGCACGTCGATCCGGCGACAAGGTGATGCTCAGTTCCAGACTATGCAACCCTGTCTGAGCGGGATTTGTAGTCAGAATTTTATTGGTGCTGGTATCGCCACTTTGTAGCCGGGTTAAGGCGGTTTTTAGCTGGGCCTTACTTTCTGTGCTCAGCAAAGAATCGACTGGTTGGCCTAAAAGTTGTTCTTTGACTGTATCAAACAAGCGGGCTGCGGACAGATTACAGTCCATAATCACGCCGTCTGTTCTGAGCAGCATGCAGCCGGTAGCGGCCATCTCAAAAAACATCCGGTAGCAGCTTAATTCATGATTTGATTCCAGTTCATTGGCCTGCAATTGTTCAAGCTGCATATCAAGTTCGACCTGATAAGTTTGTAACTCGTGCAGTAATTTCAGGCCGTCACCGGCAGTATCAGGCGCACTGCTTAACTGATAGAGCACTGCAAGAGCTTCTGAACTTGCGGCTACAACGTCACTACACTGAGCTGTGCCATCTTTGAGTCTTTCTTTGGCTTGCTGGCGTAATGAGGTCACATCTTGATGAGGATTAATGAAGTCAGACATATAAGTCTCCGTTCTGATTGACGATCATGTACCGCGCTTGCTGTCACAAGTGGACGGCGGACAGAGGGCCATCTGCGTCTGGCTTCCTGAGGTGGGTCGAGTATAGACCTATTCGTGACGGGCATGCACTGATTAAAGCAACCAGGGCGAAGAATAGGGAAAGATGAAGCTTATTTGGTGTTTGTTTATTGAAGAGAGGAGCGGGTACAAGACCCGCCTCTATCATCGAAACAACGGGTTAATTTTAAGATTTTTGGGCGTCTTTGGCTTTCTGAACAATATCGCGCACATCTTTTAACAGCTGCTGTGCATCGTACACCACACCATCTTTAATGGTGTAACGCACGCCTTTACTGCGCTCTGGTTCATTATTGTCATTGAGTCTGTAATGGCCTGTGCCATACAGCACTTTAAAGTTAGCCAGTGGGTTTTCTGCCACTATCAGCATATCGGCTTTTTTGCCCGGTACTAAGCTGCCTATGTCTTTCTCCATACCCAAAGCCTGAGCGCCATTTAAGGTAGCGACCTGTATCACTTCCAGCGGATTAAAGCCTGCTTCACGCAGCAGTTCCAGCTCCTGAATATAAGCAAAACCATAAATTTTATAGATGTAACCCGCATCAGAGCCAGCAGTGACACGGCCGCCATGGTTTTTGTAGTCATTTAAAAACTGGAACCAGATGCGGTAGTTTTCGCGCCAGGCTATTTCCTGATCAGTAGTCCAGTCAAACCAGAACGAACCATGGGCATAACGATTAGGTTTAAAGAAGTTACTCAGTGTTGGTAAGGTGTAGTCCTGATGCCATTCAGCATTACGCTGCGCGCTGGCATCCCGTGTGGCCTCATAAATGGTCAGCGTAGGGTTGATGGTAAAGTCCAGTTTGATCAGCTCATCCCGCACTGCATTCCATTTGTCTGAACCCGGTGCTGCTGCTTGTTTCCATAACAAACCCGCGTTAGCGAATCTGTCCTGCTCATTCTGATAGTTGTAATTGGCCGGATAATTCTGGATCACCTGACCAGTAAACAGCGCTTCAGGTAAACCATACCAATGTTCCATCGAAGTTAAGCCCATGCGGGCGCTATCCAGTGCATTGGTGCCCATCACGTTGAGCTGAGCATGGTGCATCATAGTGCCGAGCTTTTGTTTTTTCGCTTCATCTAAAGCGGCCGAAATAATAGCCGGGGTAGAGCCAAAAAATTTAATACCAGCGGCGCCTGAGTCTTTAATATCCCGCACCCAGTCTCTGGCTTGTTCCGGGCTAAACACGGGTTTACTCAGGCCCTGACCAAAGCCGATATAAGGCACAATACGAGGCGCTACTATGCTGTTTTTCTCTGAAGCTTTGACATGACGCATGGTCCAGTCCACACCATTAAAGCTGCCGGGTTCACGCACTGTGGTAATGCCGTGCGCCAGCCAGAGTTTAAATACATATTCGGCCGGAGTGCCGTTGGCAGAGCCACCAATATGGCCATGCATATCAATAAAACCCGGCAGAATATACATGCCACTGACATCCATTTCCTGATCGCCCGACTGAGCTTTAGGCCTGCCTTCAGGCAATACAGGCACGCCTGGGTTTCCTACTGCAGTGATTTCTGTAATGCGATCCTGTTCAATCACTATATCGACAGGCCCAACAGGAGGCGCGCCTTCACCGCTGATGTAGGTACCACCACGCAAAATCAGTCGTTTATAGGGGCCTTCGCCTCTGTCACGTTCAGGTGCTGACGGAGTTCGTTCTGCTGTGCTTGCTGCTGAATAGGCTGGCTGACCAGCTAGTGCCAGCACTAAAGCTGTGCCGATGAAAGGCAGAATGCGCATAGTTTTTCCTTATATTTTTTTATGTTGCATAGGCTGTAAATCACTATGGCAAGGTGCAGAGCAAGCTGCAACTGAATAGGTTTAATCGAGGTATTGCAGCGATAATCAGTCAACTGTCGGGCATATCTCCGGGTTTTAGTTCCTGATTTTCTTTGTTTTGTTAATGACGAATATAAGTCAATTCGCATATACTTGTATGCCTTCGTGGCCGACCTGCACACAACAAAATAATAGTGGAGAGCCTTTTTGAATACTACGAAATTACCAGTCCAGCGTTTTGCAACCCGAGTCAGTTTAGTAGGCGCAGCTATAGCTACAGCTTTGTCCTCTATGGCATGGGCAGAAGAACAAGCACAACCCACAGATGAAGACCAAATTGAAACCATTCAGGTGACAGCCACCAAACGTACTCAGGTGATTTATGAAGTGCCTTTAGCCATCAGTGCTTTTAGTGGTGATGCGTTAGCTGAGCAGGGCATCAGCGACCTTACTGATGTGGGTAAGTTTGTGCCTAACCTGAATGTGACAGGTTTTTCTGCAGGACATACGTCCTCTGCTAACCCTTTTATTCGGGGTATCGGTTTACAGGATCACTTGATCACCACAGATCCTGGTGTCAGCGTCTATGTGGATGGCGTCTATCTGGGACGTCAGGTAGGTCAGAACTGGAACCTGAGCAACATTGAACGTATCGAAGTATTACGTGGCCCTCAAGGCACCTTGTACGGACGTAACTCTATTGGTGGTGCTATTAATATCATCACCAAGCAGCCGGACGAAGTGGCTGTGACCAAAGTAGCACTGGAAGCTGGTGGTCGTGGTCGCGCTAAAGGCGATGTATTTGTTAATCGTGAACTGACTGACACCCTGGCTTTTAACTTTAACGCCGGGTACAACCAGCGTGATGGTTTAGGCAAATTTATCAATGTGCCTGATGCTGAATATGATGTGGGTGAAACCCGCGAGGCTTATGGTCGCTTCTCTGTAAAAATGACGCCTAATGACGATTTTAGTCTGGTGCTGACAGCGGACGGCAATGATGGTGAAGGTGGTTTACGCCCGTACACTGTGCTGATTGATGAAGTACCAACAGGTGCCTATTACACTGGTATGCGTTTTGGCGCGCCAACCCCAACAGGCCCTCTGCGTAATTCTGATCTGGCACCAAATATTTATGACAACGCTACAGGCACTAAAGAAGTCACAACGGTCAGCAATGAAGCCAGTGGTGTGTCCTTAACTGCCGACTGGAGTCTGAACGACGAGCTGTCCACCAAAGCTGTGCTGAGCAACAGAACCTCTGAATATAAAGCTGGTTTAGATGATGACGGTACTATTTATGAGCTGGATCATTACCCTGAGCGTGGTGATGCCGATCAAACTTCTGTCGAATGGCAGTTATCCGGCGTCTATGGTGATATGGACTTTGTTTCAGGCTTGTACTGGTTTGAAGAAGAAGGCAGTAACCGTCAGGGGGAAGACTCCCGCTTTAATGGCGGTGCTAATACGCTGGAGCTGGATCAAACCTCTACCAGCCGTGCTGTGTTTGCCAATCTGGGTTATCAACTGACGGACGATTTACGTCTGGCCGGTGGTTTACGCTTTAACAAAGATAAAAAAGATGTAGTGGCAAACGTGGGTACCGGTCCTTTTGCTGCCAGCGATGAGTGGAGCCAGATGAGTTATGACTTATCGGCCAGCTACCGTCTGGAAAATGGCATGAACCTATACGGCACTATTCAAAGTGGCTACCAGTCAGGCCAATTCCCGGCTCGCCCATACTGCTTATTTGGTAATCCTGAATGTTTAGTGGCGACAGATAATATCACTGCTGTGAACTACGAAATGGGGATTAAAGGTCAGGTTACTGATACCTTTAGTATGAGCATTGCGGTCTTTAACACTGTGTTTGATGATTTACCTTATCAGGTCAGCACCACAGCAGAAGGCGGATTCAGCACGACTAACCTGGTCGTCAGCCAGACATCCCGCGGCGTGGAATGGGAAAGTACAGTGTACTTCTCTGATGCTTTTAAACTGCACAGTGCTGTGGGTTGGATTGACGTCGATGTCGATGAAAAAGACGGAGTTAAACCTGTAGCGCCGTTAACTCCAGAGCTGACCGCTGCGATAGGGCCTTCTTATGAGTTTGGTTTGGCCAATGGTGGCTCCATCACCACCCGCATTGACTATTCATTCCGTGACGAGATGTATGGTGAGCCAAGTTCAGATCCGGGTCGTTTGACTCAGATCGACAGCCGTGAGCTGGTGAATATGGATATTGCCTATACTCCGGCCAGCGGAGACTGGACAGTGGCTTTTTATGGTCATAACGTCTTTGATGAGCGTTACGACAATGCCCGTTTAAATACAGGTGACTATGTGCTCAGAATTCTGAGTAACGATGCCAGCGAGTTTGGTTTACGTTACACCGCAGAGTTCTGATCCTAAAGTGCTCTATGTTAAAAGCCCATGACGATGCCGTCATGGGCTTTTTTGTTTGCTCTTTTGCCTGAGTTTTTGCTATCTGGCGCTGGCGCCACCGCCACCTAAAAACAGGGCTGCCCCTATGACAAAACCCAAATCGTAAAAGCCACCTGAGTTTGGAAAAGCATAGATACGCACGTCGGTAAAATAGCTGGCAATTAAGCTAAATACGATACAAAAACCATGAAATAACCCCATCAAAAAACTCATAGGTTCTGTTTCGCTTAAGCTTGCAATGGGCTGGGTTGCACAGCCAGCTAAAATGCCAGCCGCGACAATAAACAGCAGCAGATTTTTGTATTTCATGACAACGCGCTTGATAAATTGCATAAGTATCCTTGATGGGGGCCCGTCTTTGTACATGAAGCCTTGTGTACAAGAGGGGGATAGATGAAGCCAGATCAGCGATTCAGTGTAGCATGGTGAACGCTGCTCAGTTTGGCAGGCAAATATCTGTGACTACTTCACTTAGTTTTCACTGACTAATTTTCACTGACTTATGTTTCAGATCAAAGCCATAACTGGTGACTTGTTTTGATCTGGTTTATCTTTAATTCAACAGCAGTTTACTGAGTTTGTCATTTGCGATTGTATCTATTCCTCTGGCTATTGATATGGCCTGTTTTAGCGGTAAGTCAGGATGATCGCGCCTCTACAGACCCTGCTATGTTGATCCGCATTGCTGCAGAGGACAACTGGCCGCCGTTTTCTGATCATCAGGGGCAGGGGCTCTCTGAGCAGTTGGTCAAAGCGGCTTTTGCCACTCAGGGTTATCAGATCACTACAGTTGTAGTGCCTTACGCCCGCGCTTTGCATTTCACCAGTCAGGGCATTACTGATGCTTGCTGGAATGTGACCCGGCAGCAAAACACAGAGCAGGAATTTACCCTGCATAAAATTCCGTTATTTACCGCTGATTCATTCTTTTATTATTACCGCACACTCCAGCCCTATGATTCAGCAGCGCAGATCCCTAATGGTACTGTAGTGGGGGTGATACTGGGTTATGAGTATGGGGATTTATACGAGCAGCATAAACACAGATTTCAATTGGTTCAGGTGTCCACCCACAGCCAGCTGATTGGTTTGCTGAATGGTGGTAAGCTGGATTTGGCGATATTTTTTGATGATGTATTAGGTTATTACCTACAAAATGAGGGGATTAAGGCGAAGAATATTCAACGCGGTAAGTTGAACTACCGTAGCGAAATTTATCTGGCTTTTAGCAAAGAGAATCCCCAAAGTAGTAAAAGAGCAGAAGCCCTGGATGCAGGTATTACTGAACTGAAAAAATCTGGAGCGTATCGCCAATTGATGCAGCTCAAAGGTCAACAGCTTAACGATTACTAAAAATAACTAATAAACTCTATGCTCAGGCCGGTATGCTTAGAAGATTTGGTTTCAACCCCTAGCAGTTTTAGGCTCAGTGAATTATCTAAATCCGGGAACCAGATAAAATTAGCTGTAAGCTGTTGATACTCTGAATGCCCTTTGCTTTCTCCTGAGTTGACTATGTATTCAGCGATTAGTTTGGTATCTGAAGCAAGATCAAAGCTGAGCCCTGTTTTACTGTAGATAAATGCATGGCTATTGTCGAATGAACTGGTTAATCCTGTACCCAACATAGTAAAACCAACCACATCTCTATGTAGATCATAACTTTTCCCCAAGGCTCCTGAGATTTGACCTAAAGATTCGTGCGCTAAATTTTCGGTATAAACAGGTTTATACCCCAGATAAAATTCGCCAGACCAAAGCGGAAACAGCCTAGTATCAGGGTTGAGTGATGTAACCGAATAGAGTGTGAGCTCATCTAATTTTAGTGTTCTTGTGTCTGTATTCCAGGCCAAAGTTGTCTTTGCAATTTGAAGTTCTGATTCGGATAAATACTGCCTGTTATCGCTGTGTAAAAAGTGACCTGTTGGTAAGAGGTAAAAAAGCAACTGCTTTCCGTTTTTATTATTACGCCAAGCTAGTCCTGCGGCAGAATCTTGTGGTGTTTTAGCTGGATGCTTGTAGTTGCTTAGATCTAACGTTGTTTCTTGCTCAGCACCAAGAAATTCACGTAAATGTGTAATCTCTGTTTTTGTTCGTTTATGTTGTTCTGCAAGATTATCTATTGCTATTGATAGATAAGATTTTGACAAAGGATGGTATGTAGTAGGTTGAGTTAATACTGGCTTATCGTCATAGAGCCAAGTATCTAGTGCGCTGCTTACTTTACTTGGTATTGAATCTCTTAAAGCGTTATATAGCCAAAGATCTGAGGTATCTACTGTGGTCTTAGTAATCATGTTATAGGTGTTTGCAGCTTTTACTACATCCACTGGGCTGACGATTAAACCACGTTCCGTCAGTACATCGGGATTTAAAAGTGCCAACATTTCTAGGGTCAGAGTTGCGCAATTAAAGGACTGGAAGTAATAAGTTAAATTGATTTGGTATAGTTCCCATACATGCAGCTGCAGTAAATGCAGCCTATCAGACGAGGACGATAGTTCAAATTGCCAAACGTTACGCTGTTCTTTATCTTTGTATTGCTTTAAATCTTCTTCAAAAGGACGGACACTAAAAAAACCGGGCATACCGGTCATTGTACTTTCAACAATTAATTTTGCCGGATTGAAGGTGGTAATTTCAGTAAAATAGGCCAGTGAGTGCGAAACCGGAACTTTACGAAAATTCTCGCCACTTGTTTTGAGAAATATGTGGCCCATCATGCTTGATGCTGAGGACAATACCTCGGACGCAAAGACTAAATCCAATTGTTGAAAAGGAACATGTTGTATAAACTTTTTTAATTCTGGACATTTCTCATATCGATCATTTGATAAATTGAAGCCCAGCTTGTTGGATAAATAAGTAAGTCTTGCAGGGTAGCGACAAAAAGCTTGCTGTGGTTTTTTTTTGTACAAATCTAATGTGAGTTCCTGCTCAGTTTGTTCTGAGAATTTATTCAAAGAGAGCAGAAATTGGGGATCCGTAATTTGAGGTTTTCCCTGCCAGCTATGCAGCAGCATGGTCCATACAACATCCGACGTTATTTTTTCTGAGGCAAAACTTACTCCAGAGCTTGATAATAAGAGAAGCAAAAAAAGAGCTGATAAATACCAGCTCTGCTTGGAATACAACACTGGGCGACCGACTTATTGTTCAGTACAGCTTATTTCTACAGTATCGGCGTAGTTCCACATTTTGCCGGTAGATGCGTCAGTTGTTGAGCCAAATACACCACCAATCAGAATGTTACCCCAGAAAGGTGTTGCAATATCTTTTTTGATAGGTGTAGCGTTCTGACAGCCTGGAGTTGTGCTTGTTACAACTTTATCTTTTCCATCACGCAGTACAACGACAGTTCCAGGAGTTGTAGCTTTTTTGTCATCAACAGAAACTTCGATTGGTTTATTATTAGATGAAGTGATGTTGATTGATTGCTCTTCTGAAGTCATAACACTAGCACAGCCTGAGAGTACTAAGGCAGCAACTGAAACATAGATAGTTTTCATTAATATCCCTTTAGTTATTATTAATACACGCTTAATCACGCGCGGCATAAATGTAACGATATGCTCTTGAATAATCAATAGGTTGTTTTTTTATGTGGTCTATGGTAGTAAATGCGGCTATTGACTTTTATCAGCTATTTAATTAGGCATTCTGTCTCAAATTGAAATCCACCTTGCTACGTACTGATCAATAGTCACATACTAAGTCGTCTATTTGAGCAAGGCAACGATGCCTTGATTTATCATCGGGAGATAAATACATGGCTTTGATTTCAGATTTTCTGATACTTCTGGTGGCTTTACTGCATCTGTATTTTCTGGTGCTGGAAATGTTTTTATGGGACAAGCCTAAAGGCATGAAAGCTTTTGGTCTGACCCCACAAAAGGCGGCAGAGACTAAAGTGCTGGCGGCTAATCAGGGCTTATACAATGGTTTTTTGGCGGCAGGTTTGTTGTGGGGCTTGTATCAGGGCCTGGTCTATCAGGGGGATGCAGGGCAGGATTTCAAAGTGTTTTTCCTGCTTTGTGTGCTAGTCGCTGGTGTGTATGGTGCCATGACAGCCAGTAAGAAAATTCTTTATATTCAGGCGCTGCCAGCAGCACTGGCATTGTTGTTTTTATCTTTGAGTTAAAAAGCGCTTCAGCGTTTTATACAAACAAAGAGTGCGTTACCTGACTCATTGTCCCATGCGGCAATTTTTTCGTAGTTATGTTCGAGAATATGCACTTCAAAACAGCTGCAAAGTAGCTGCTCCAGCTCTGCAAAACTGACAGCAACCATGGGGTGTTGGTCTTGCCAGAGCTGTTTCAAATCGATCGTGGTTTTTTCGATACTTAAGTTAAGTGTCTGCTTTTCGCCAGTACCGCTGTAGTTCCAGCCGGATTCAAATACAAAATGACTGTCGTCAAATACAGCGCTATGCCGTACATAAGAGTTATTGTCGATTTTGTCTTTATCCACCGCATTAAAACAAAACACGCCACCTGGTTTTAGTGCTTTAAATACGCTATCAATACAGGCTTTAAGGTTTTGAATACTGGCGCTGTAGTGAATGGAGTATAAAAAGCAGGTCACTAAATCGACTGGCTCCGTCAGAGTGAAATCACACATATTCTGCTGCATAAAGCTCGCTTCAGGGCAACGCTGCAGCGCTTTATCCAGCATAGGCTGATTTAAATCCAGCCCACTGCTTTGATAACCCGCGTCCAGAAAATGCCGGATATGTGGGCCGGTACCACAAGCTAAATCCAAATGAGTTCTGCCATCACCACCAAAAAATTGATGCAACCTGCGCGCGCTCTGGCTTTGCGCCTGATAGTCAATATCAGCACACATCAGGTCATAATAACCGGACAGGTCTGTGTACAGTGAATTTGAAGAGTGCATAGGCTGGTTGATTTGGTCAAATTTTCGGCCGCGCATCATATATCAGTTCGGCGTTTTTGCGAAGCTCAGCAAGCAGTCTAAAGATGTTATTCCGGCTGAAATTTGGGTAGGTTGCTAAAAAAAGCTTGCTTATCAGGCCCTGATAACGAGATCCTATGCCGATACAGTATTGTGTTAACTAAGCATCAGGCCGAATTTCCGGTTGCTGCGCCAAGGAGATCCCATGTCTAAACCTAAAAGCCGTCGTTTACAGAAAAAGCTCTATATGGGCGAATTTACTGAGTACGGTTTTATGTTGTCCTGTTCTTTAGGCCTGGAGTCTGATCAGGATTTCAGCAAATTGCTGGACCAATTTATTAGTCTGATTGAAAGCCGTGATCTGGTGATGGCTGGTGGCGGCGATAAAACTCAGTTTGAAGCCTTTATTTGGTCTGCTCATCGTTATGGCTCAGCCACTCAAGACGATATCAAAGTGATTTCTGACTGGTTTAAAGCTTTACCTACAGTTGACCAATTGCAGGTGAGTGAGTTAGTTGATGCCAACTATGGTGTTAGCTTCTAATCGTTTTCGCTGAACCTTTAAATAAAGATCCGGCGAATATGCCGGATTTTTTTTGCTCATTTTTAACTTAGCTCTCTGTTTTTCCTTTGGTTTTATATGACAAAACCATTAAATTTTTATGATGACCTCATTGTGTCATTTTTCGGACCTTAGACTGTTGTTTCTGATTTCGATCTTACTTCGTAAGGCGGAATTGGCATAAAACAACAATCATTCATCGGAGGTCCAACTCGTGATAAACAGATTAAATTTAACTAAATTGACGATAGTAAAAGGCTTTTTAGTTTTCCTGAGTATTTTGAATGTCGGCGCAGTCAGCGCTGATGAATTTCCAACCTGGGATACTGGCATTACTGCCTATAACGAAGCTCAGGTCCGGAATTTCCATCCTACTTTTGATTTTGACTCAGATGGCTGTTATCCGGGCACACCTTTTCATCGCAATGAATCCTTGCGCCAGAACCCTGGTTTAGCAGCTACATCCAGCTATTACGGCGGTTGCCGTGATGCGGGTTGGGGCAATATCTCTAATACCATTCACAGACAACTGTGCCAGGTAGGCACTGATGGCTGGGAACGTTGTGCGCATTTTTATGAGCTGTATTTTGAGAAAGATCAGGCGGTTCACTTAACCTTTTTAGGTGGCCATCGTCATGATGTAGAAACTGTGATTGTCTGGACTGCAAAAGGTCATGGTCAGGAGTTTGTCAGCCATGTCTCAACCAGTGCACATGGTAGCTTTGATACCCGCGCTATGAATACGTTGCAGCAACACAATGGTCATCCGCTGGTGGTGTACCATAAGGATGGCGTAGGCACACACGCTTTCCGTTTTGCTAATGCAACAGATAAAGCCAATGTGGAGTTTCAGGGCAACTGGGGTGAGTTTTATGCGCCAAATATCATCAGTCATTACCGCGCCGTCGCGCAGTGGGACTCGAATGAACAAACGCGCCATGACCGTAATACACAATACCGTATGGCTCTGGAGCAATCTAACTTTGGTTCAGCCAGTTTTAAAACCCGTAATGACCAGCTGATTATGGATCAGGCTAATGCCAATGTGCCTCGCTCTGATGCCTTGTGGGCCAATACCTGGTTTAACTGGGACGATATAGCCGCGACCAAAGCCAAAGAGTTACAGGCGAACTATCCTGGCATTTATCAGACGATTAAAGACCGTTATTAATTTTCCTTTCTCCACAGTGTGTTGCGGTTTCACTGCAGCACGCTGTTTTTATTACTGGCTTTGTTTTCTCGTTTTTAGCAAGTTGCGGTTTGGCAAAGCTTAAGTTTGAGTTCAGCAAGGACTGCTACCTTCAATAGGTACTGTGGCATTTTGTCGCAACAAACCGTCTTTAAGAAGGAAATTAAAATGACACTTAAATTAACTCCGTTGCCACGTCTACTTTTTGCACCTCTTTGGTTAGCCGCTCTGGTAGCTGTTGCTCCTGCAGTTGCTCAAACACAAGCCAGTTGCAGCGCTCTCAAAGGTTGTGAACAGAAATTCTGTGAGATGGAAATTCAACTGAATATGGCAAAGCAAACAGGGAATACTGATCAGGTTGCTGGTTTACAAATGGCGTTGGATAACGCCAGAACCAGTTGCAGCGACACCAGATTAAAAGATGGTCTGACTGCAAAGCTGGCCGAAGCTAATCAGGATTTAGTGCGTTATCAGGCTGATTTGCAGCAAGCAGAGCAGCAGGGTAAAAAAGATAAGGTCATGAAGTATAAGAAAAAACTGGAAGAAACAACCAGCGAGATCAAAAGACTTAATGATCAGCTAAGCCAGTTGGAGCAACTGCCTCAGTGAACGCGGTAATAGCTGAAATCAGGCGCTACTGCGCCTGACTATTTTTCAGCGAGCTTAACTCGCCTGTTTGCATATTCAGCATAAAATCCCCATTCGGCTGGCCTTGTAAAAAACCATCAATAATGTGAAATAAAGCGGCAAACTTATATCTGCTGTATTGCGGCAGAGTCCATTTTGTCCAATCCTGTATTTGCGGTGCTGTATCTGGTTGTTGCAGTGTCGCAGTAAAAAAGCCGTACTCTTTCAGACGTGTTGCAGGGATATCGGGCAAGGCCAGCTCACCGGCATTTTGTAAGCGGTAAAAATCCAGCACTAACTCAAAACCTGTCCATTTAGCTAAATCGTCCAGCTTTATTCCGGCGGCTTTTGCCTGGTTTTTAGCTTTTTGCCTTGCCTGTTGCCACTCAGTGCTTTGACTCAAGCCTTGCAATACCAGGGGGGAGAAGTCCTTCAATGTGGTTTTGCTGTTTAATTGGGAGAGCACTAGCATTTGTTCGCCATTTAAGGACAGCAATAATTGGCGTAGTTCGTCTGGCCAGTCGTTGGGCAAAAAGCGTAAACGGGTTAGTTCACGTAAATGGCCGTTGGCAAATTCGCGATAGTTTTTCGACTGTAGAATGCTGGCATCCCACACAGCTTGTTTGTCTTGTTTTAGCTGCTGCCATTCGTGCTGATAATGCTCAAATAACTGATTAAATCCAGGCACATCCTGAAGCACTATAGTTTGAACTTTTACTTGTTCCGGACCTGTCAGTGTTAGCAATTTATATGCTGGTACATAAGCGGCTAAAGAGGGCGCCTGAATATTCACCAGACTATTGCCACTGTCAGAACTGACTACAGCAGTGTTGTTTAAATGCATATGGCCGCCTATATGCAGCTGTACGCCAAGGTCGGCCAGTCTTTCGCTGATTTGTGCTTTAGGGCTGCGCGATAACTGACCACGCTCTTCACCTAATAAAGTAGCAATATGTTGGGTTTGGCCCTGATAAAACTCAATCATAGGGTAATGGCTGAAGGTGATTAGGGTTTTGCCCTGAGCTTTCGCGCGCGCCGCCACTTGTTTTACCCAGGCCATTACCTGTGGCTTGTAGTCAAACATGGTGTTGTAACCTGCGTTGCCTGAACCTTCGAAAGCGGCAGCTTCATTGCCTTTGCCTCTGTAACCAGCTTTGGGTTTATACACATTGGCGTCAATGGCCAATAGCCATACACCTTCAACAGGCTCCACCAGATAGCTGGCATCCGGGATAACATGGCAGTTGCTATAGCCCTGTTTTTTGTAGGTTCCACCAGCACCTTGCTGACAAATTTCAAACTGACGTTTGGTGAAATCCGACTGAACCAGAGCTTCGGTGTAGCTGTAATTGCTGCTGGTGTAGCTGCTGTAAGGTGTTTCCCAGTAGAGATCTTCCGCTTTAGGGTAAAAACCAAAGTCTGAAAGTTCTGTCATTAACTCAAAGTAGCCCAGCTCTTTGACTTCTTCAGTGCAAATAACGTCTTGAGCTGATTTGCTGCAAGGCTCTGAACCTGGGCTAAAAATAGCTAAATGCCGGCCATCAGGTCCTAAATAATCGGGTTTACCTGCGGCATGGGCATAAGGCCGTACCGGATCGTGATTGCCTAAGGTCAACAAAAACTTCAGGCCATGGGCTTTGCTGTACTGCTGCAGGATTTGTTTTAAACCACGTATATGGACGCTTTGGCCATCGTCACTAAAATCGCCAGGCAGTACCACCAGCTGGACCTTTCGACGCACCAAATCATCTAAAGCGGCGCGCAACGCAAAATAGTTTTCGTTAAAAAGCCGGGTGGATTGCAGCTGAGCAGCCATAGTGCGGATGGTTGCAGCTTTGCCTTTGCTTTGGTCTTTGTTTCCACTGGTATTTTTAAGGCCTTTAAAGCTGCCATCGTTGAACTCTGCATAGACATCATGAAAATGGATGTCAGGTAAAAAGGCAATTTGTGTCGGAGCACTTTGTTCTGCTGAGGAGACTGGTAAACAAAACAGAGCCAATACAGAGCAAAAGAGGGCTGTTTTCATCAGTGGCACTTTCCTTGATATTCCTTGAAAAATAAAAGGCCACAGGGATGCTGTGGCCTTATTGCTTTTTATCATCTAAACAACAGCAAGAACAGGATTAGAAATCTGCACGCAGACCTAAACTTACTCTTCTGCCTGAGAACTCATACATCACAGGGAAGGCTGGGTTCATGGTGTAACCCGTGGTTTCTTCGTCTGTAATATTGATGCCTTTTAAACTCAGTTTGACGTTATCAGTCAACTTGTAGCCTAAGGCTATGTCCGTCTGGCCGTAAGCGTCACGGTAAACCGGGTACATATTCAGGTGAATGTACTCAACGTACTTGTCTTTATAGTTGTACGACACACGGGCATCAAAAACGTCGTTTTCGTAGTAAGCAGTAAAGTTATAGGTTTTATCGGCCAGACCTTCTGGTGGTGTTGGAATATCCAGATCCGAAGCGCCAGTTAAGGTATTGTCCAGCATAGTGTAGTTGGCGTTGATACCAAAACCGTCCAGTGATTCGCTGATCATAGTCAGAGGCAACTGGGCTATGAGTTCCAGACCTGTAACTTTGTAAGAGCCTTCAGCATTGACTGGCTGGAAGACTTCGAAATCGTAGTAACCGTCCAGTGAACCGTCCGCATTACGTTTTTCAACGTCTTCTACTATACCGGTCAGCTCTTCACGCACTACGCCTTCGATATCTTTCCAGAAGTAAGAGGCTGCCAGAATACCGCCGTTTTCCATATACCATTCAACACCAGTTTCCCATTGCTTAGCCTTGGTTGGCTTCAGGCCAGGGTTACCGTCTTTGAAGCGGAATTCGTTCCAGCTAACAGTACGTTTATAGGCAATGTCGCCTAAGGCTGGACGCATCAAAGTTTCTGATGCAGCGGTACGCCAAATCACGTCTTCAGCCACTTCAACTGTCAGGTTAAAGCTTGGTAATACATCGCTGTAGCTACCGTCTGCAGACACTGGGTCTTTAGTGTAGCCAGTGCTGCCATCCTGGTTTTGGATTGGGTGATAACCAAAAGATAAAACGTCAGTATCTACTGCTCTTACACCAGCGTTTAATTTGCTTGGTAAGTCGCCAATTTCAAAATCAAAGTTGCTCATGGCGTATAAAGCTGTGACTTCTTCATCAACACGGTAGTACTGATTCACCTGAAATGGTGTGAAGAAACCTTCGTAACGGAAGGTGCGACGGGCATAGTCGTTTGAAATCTGCATCCAGTTCAGGTTTTTCGCCTGGTAAGCACCGCCAGATGCGATATCTGTGACATAACCTAATTCACTGTCCTGCAAAGTACGTTTGTTCACGTATGAACTGTCGCCTGCTGAAGGGCCCTGAATTTTGGTTTCGCCATAGTTACGTTCTTTTGATTTGTCAGTGTAACGCACACCAAACTGCACGCTGCTCAGAGCTGGCAACATGGACCATTCCAGCTCTTTTTTAAAGTCGAGCTGAGCAGCGTATTTGTCGTCCTGAACTTCTTCCAGTTGAGTTTCATAAGCTTCAAACAGGTATTTGTCAGCAGCGTTGTACATATCGATGCTGTTTGGGTTATCGCTCTTGATAGTTTCGCCACCATTGGCAGTCCAGCGGGTACGGGAAGGAGCATAGGCAACGTGCTTCAGGTTGGCGTAATCAGCTGTTTTTTCAGCACCTGAGAAACCTGCCAGCGCATTGATATCCCAACCGTTGACTTCCCAGTCCATAGTGATGCTGTATTGGGTGAAGTCTGTTTCGTTAATACGTTCTTTGCTTAAAAATTCATGCTGAGTCGCGGTGTAAGACACGTCGGTCAGCACCACCATGCCGTATTCAGCCAATGTGGTATCGTCGTATGCATGGATAGTTTCTAACGTACTGCGGCTTGAGGCAGAGTAAGCTGCTGCATCGTATTCATCTTCAGTGTTGTCATAACCACCTAACATGGCATCAAAGGTCAGACTGAAGTTTGAGCTTGGCTTGTATTGTACCGAAGCCGTGCTGCCCCATTTGTCCTGCTCGCTTTGGAAGACACGGTCGCCCACTTTGTCCTGGAAAATAATACGGCTGGTTTCGTCTTTATCTTTGAAATCACTGACGATCACGCCGGCATCACGTTCCAGTACTGCTGCTGCCTGAGTTGAGCGTGGTGCTGAAGCTTCAAGGAAACGACCCATAGGGCGGAAGTTGATACCAGAGTTTGAATCTGTTCTGTTATTGCGTTCTGCTTTAGAAAAAGACACTAAAGCACCCCAGTCACCCCAGGTATCGCTGGCGAGGAAAGAGAATTTAGGGTCGGTTTTTTCTGAGATCGAGTTATGAGCGCCTTCAGCAGAAACAACAAATTGTGCGTCGCTGTAATCAAAAGGCTTGGCAGTACCAATTTGCACTGAACCTGCGATACCACCTTCTTCATCGGCAGCTGTCGGTGATTTTTGTACTGTTACACTTTGGATGATTTCAGAGGCAAAAATATCAAATTCCACATCGCGGCCACCGCTACCTGAAGCAGTTGCCAGGTTATTGATAGACACATGAGTAAATTCAGATGGCAAGCTTCGTACGTTGACTTTGCTGCCAAGACCTTTGTTACGCTCGATAGTGACGCCAGGCATACGCTGCAGAGCTTCAGCCAGGTTTTGCTCAGGGAAATCGGCGATGTCGGTAGCCACTATCGAATCAGAGAAACCAATGTTCTCTTTTTTCATATCAACGGCTTGCTCCAGACTTTTGCTGTAGGTGCCTTTGACTGCGATGACTTCAACTTTTTGCTCAGTCTGCTTGTCTTGTGCATAAGCAGGTAAACTGATGGCAGTGCCCAACACTAATTGACCTATGGCCAGACTTAAAGCTGTGCGTTTTGATACAAGATGATGACGGTATTGATTCTGACTTTTCATTCCCAAACCCTTAGCTACTATCATTATTTTTTTACCACTAGCCGGACAGGGCGGGCGTAATAGTGGCGCTCAACGACGGGCGAGAATACAGAGCAACTATGATGCTTTTATTTCAGTTCCAGACACATGCCAATGTCGATTATGTAAATTAAATGAAAGTAAAAGATGTATTTAATGCAGATGATGAGTGAGACTGGATGTAACCGTTTTCATTTGGTTTGTTTTTTCTATTTAGGTTTAAGTTAATTAAAATCATGTGGTTACGTTTATTTCTTCAATTTTTTTTAAAGTGTCTGGCTGAAGGTTGTTTTATATTTTTTAAACAGCAATGCGGAAATAACAAGCCGTTTTTGTGCATTTAAAAGGCGACAAAGCGCGTTTTTTCTGCGATTAACTTTGCAACTTTATCTGAGCTGCATTGTTTTTGTTTTAGATCGAAGTCAGAGAAAATTAATCGTTGTGTCTGTCGTACTGTCGGGTGCAGTATATAAATTAATCAAGAAAACATAGCTTTATGCTGAGCAGAAACGACTGAATACCATAGGAGTTGTTATGTCTGATCGTAAAACGGCCAAAGATTTTCATCCACAAATCCTGCGTTTATTTGACCGTTATGTGCATGGTGATATCAGCAGACGTGATTTCTTAGCAGGTGCTGCAAAGTTCGCGGTGGCAGGCATGACAGCTGTGACTCTATTGCAGGCACTGGCTCCCAATTATGCCATGGGCCAGCAGATTCGGCCTGATGATCCACAATTAGATACTGAATATCTGACTTATCCAAGCCCTAAAGGCTATGGAGAACTAAGAGCTTATTTGGCAAAACCTAAACAGATCAACAGCAAGTTACCTCTGGTTCTGGTGGTGCACGAAAACCGTGGTTTAAACCCTCATATTGAAGATGTAACACGCCGTCTGGCATTAGCTGGTTTTATTGCTTTTGCGCCAGATGCACTCTTTCCGCTAGGTGGGTATCCGGGGGATGAAGACAAAGCCCGCGCTCTGTTTAGTACTTTAGAGCAGGACAAAACCCAACAAGACTTTATTGAAAGCGTGCGTATTTTACAAAAACTGCCCCAAGGCAATGGCAAAGTGGGGGTTGTTGGTTTTTGTTATGGTGGCGGCATGGCAAACTTTTTAGCCACAGAGTTACCAGACTTAGCTGCGGCGGTGCCTTTTTATGGTCGACAAGCTAATTTAGACAAAGTAGCAGCTATTCAGGCGCCGCTTTTGATCCATTATGCCAGCGATGATGAGCGGGTGAATGTTGGCGCTAAAGCCTATGACGATGCGTTAAAAGCTGCAGGCAAAAATGCCCAAAGTTATATCTATCCGGACACCCAGCACGGTTTTCATAACGACACCACGCCACGTTACGACAAGGAAGCTGCAACGCTTGCGTGGGATAGAACCATTAAATTTTTTAAAAAGCATCTGAGTTAGAATCAGGATTGAAGATGAAATGAATTATCAGGCCATTAATTTTAAAGATAAATTTTCGAAGTTCGACAATCACTGGTCACCCCGTGTTATTGCCGAAATGAATGACTACCAGTTTAAGCTGGTGAAAGTTGAGGGGGACTTTGTCTGGCACGATCACCCGGATACTGACGAAGTATTTATTGTAGTGAATGGTGTGCTGGATATTGAATTTGAAGATGGCAAAGTGACCTTAGAAGCCGGAGAGATGTTTGTGGTGCCTAAAGGCGTAAAACATAAACCCGGTGCAAAAGCTGAATGCCAGATCCTGTTGGTTGAACCCAAAGGTGTAGTGAATACCGGAGATACCCAAAGCGCACTGACCGCCCTGAATGATGTTTGGATATAGAGTAAAAGGACTTTTTAATGAGTGATAAAATCAGAAATATTCAGAAAACATTGTTGTCGGACAACTGGTACACCCTGAATAAATTTAGCTTTGAATATCAGAACCATCATGGTCAGTGGCAACAGCAGCACCGTGAAGCTTACGATCGGGGCAATGGCGCTACTATTTTGTTGTACAACACTCTCAAAGGCACAGTGATCCTGACGCGCCAGTTCCGTATGCCCACTTATATCAATGGCAATACAGATGGTTTACTCATTGAAACCTGTGCCGGCTTGCTGGAGCAGGATAATCCGGAAGATTGCATTAAGCGTGAGGCCGAAGAAGAAACCGGCTACAAAGTAGATAAAGTGCAAAAACTGTTTGAAGCTTATATGTCACCCGGTTCAGTCACTGAAATCATCCATTTTTTTGCGGCTGAATATGCCGAAGATATGCAGGTTTCAGCAGGTGGTGGTTTGGCGCATGAGCAGGAAAATATTGAAGTACTGGAACTGGATTTTGAACGGGCTTATTCGATGATAGGCACAGGTGAAATTAAAGACGGTAAAACTATTATGTTGCTGCAGTACGCAAAGATAAACGGCCTGATCACCAGCGGACAGCGCAGATAAGGCGGTGTAGACACTTCTATTGGGTGAGTCACACAAAGAGGGCAGCTCTAAAGCACAGTTGGTACTAACCTGAGCTTTAGAGCCATAGGCTAACGTTTTAACGCTTCTTCAATAACCTGACCGTTTTGTTTGTATATCACGCCGTTTTTCATCACTAAATCAACATGTTGTAACAGGTTCATATATTTAAGCACATCGCCTCTTACGGCAATAATGTCAGCTACTTTGCCTGGGGTCACAGAACCGTATTTATCCTGCACTCCCATCATCACGGCTGGCCAGTAGGTCGCAGCTCTGATGGTTTCTATAGGGTCGAAGCCAAAATCGTCAACCCAGAGCGCCATTTCATGCCAGGTGGTCTGGCAATGAAACTTCATCGGAATGCCGACATCTGTCCCCACCAGCATGACCACTCCGGTTTCTTTTAGCTGCTCAATTTTATGTTTTAGTGTGGGTTTGCGCAGCGGCACTAATTGGGTGTAACCCAAATGGCCGGGCTTTTTAATGGACTGTTGAATATCGGCGATAGTGTCTGGCTTTAAGCCTCTGTGCCAGCAGGTGTTATCTAAATGCTCCGGATTTTTGACTGTATCCTGATAACTCCACAAACCTTCAACAGTAGGCGTCCAGAACAGCAGGCCTTTAAACATACCAGTGCCAGTGCGTTCTTTAATGGCGGTCAGTACATCTTCTGGATAACCCGGTGCTGTGGTGAGGCCTGTGTGTTCAAAGTTATCAACACCAATTTCTATACCCCGGCGGATTTCATCAGGTTTGTGCGAATGCGCGACAACTTTCATGCCCCGTTTATGGGCTTGCTGCACTATAGCTTCAGCCACTTCACGTGGCATATCGTCCTGATCAATCAGTTTCACTATGTCCATACCGGCGTCGGCTAACTGATTCACTTTTTTTATGGCGTCACTTTTGTCTTTCACAGCCCAGCGGTAACTTTTTTCCCAATCCCGAACTTGCCATTGTAAAAAAGGACCTGAAGCGTAAAGGCTGGGGCCCGGGATTTCATTTTTAGCCAGTTTGGCTTTGATGATTTGAGTATCTTCCAGTGGTGCACCTAAATCCCGCACGCTGGTCACTCCTGCCAGCAATAACTGCACTAAACTGGCTGGCATAATTTCATCGGCAAAACGGTCTTTGTACTTAGCTTGCCAATGCACATAGTCGGCATGACCAGTCAGTTGTATATGGGCATGGCTCTCCCACAAGCCAGGCAGCAGATCATGGCCTTCGGTAGAGACCACTTTATATCCTTGGGGCACCTGTAATGTATCGACTGAGCCCACTTGTTGAATGATGCCTTCGTCCACCAGGATAACGCTATTTCGGATCAGATTTTCAGCCGTACCATCAATCAGCCTGCCACCAACCAGTGCAATTTTTTCCGCAAAAATACTGGTGCTTGTGCCACAAAGCACAAGACTAACCATCAGTGAAATAACATGTTTTTTCATAACGCCCCTGAATTGTTTTATTTTTAGTCAATTTAAAGTAACTGGCGAACAGAGGGATATCAATGCGGTTCAACTGATATTACAGCGCAGTGGACTAGAGTTGAGTTTCTGCCAGAACCTCAGATATCTGAATATTTTTCCTTACAGTTTCATATACCTTGTCATCTTTAATTAAGCCACACTGACAGCATTCACTCAGGTCGACACGGAAACTAAAGATGAACGATCAACCATTTAAACTTCACCGCCTGTTGCTGGTGGCTGCTGCCAGTCTTTATATCTGGGTTTTACTGGCTTTTGAGCACTATAACGGTGGTGTGGTGAGTCATCATTTATTACACAGAGAAGATTTACCCGCTATTTCAAACTGGTGGGGGGCTTTGGTTTTGCCTTTGCTGAGCTGGTTTTTAACAGGACGTATCTATAAGCGGGTAGTGACGGCTTATCCCTTTGCTGTGGTGGCGGGTTTTATAGGTGCTCTGCTGTTTGGCATTTTGCTTTCAGTATTATTTGTGTATCAGCAGCAACAGATGTTATCGGGCCTGATGCTCAGTCTGCCTGTGCTGGCATTAATTTTTCCACTGTACCGTGCTGAATTTTTATTAGGTTTTGTGCTGGGGATGTGTTTCACCTTTGGTGCATTAATTCCGGCCGGGGTCGGCACTTTGGTGGTATTGATGTCTTTTATTTTGCATAAAACCTTGCGGCCTCTGCTGGGTTACCTGTTTGGTTTTTTTGCTGGTTCAAAGGATTCGACTATCGGCTGATGTCTGAAGTCTTGTTGCTGTGCTAAGGTATTGATATTCATGCGAAGGTGCGGTTAAAACTGCACCAGCTCTGTTATCAGCATCATCAGAGGGATCTACTCCTATGCTTATCTTTTTTATCAGTATTGCGCTGCTTATTCTGGGTTATAAATTCTACAGCCCTTTTGTTGAAAAACAGGCGGGCATAGACCCTCAAGCTATCACGCCACAAGAACGTTTTAACGAAGGCGTGGATTATGTGGCTATCAGTCCGATGAAAGCCTTTTTGATTCAATTTTTAAATGTGGCCGGGGTAGGGCCTATTTTTGGCCCAATTTTAGGTGCTTTATATGGCCCTGTGGCTTTAGTCTGGATCGTCATTGGCAACATTATAGGCGGCGCAGTTCACGACTATTTTTCTGGTGTGATGAGCATCAAAGAAGATGGGAAAAGTTTACCCGAAATAGCAGGCCATTATTACAACGTGGTTTTTAAAGGTTTTATGCTGGTGTTTACCGCCATGCTGCTGTTTTTTGTCGGTGTAGTTTTTATTATGAGCCCGGCCGGGCTGTTAAGTAATCTGTCTTACTTTGAAGGTACTTTTTTAGCCGGCAATACTTTTTGGGTGCTGTTGATCCTGCTCTATTACTTCCTGGCTACTTTGTTGCCTATAGATAAAATCATTACCAAGCTGTACCCGGCTTTTGGTGTGTTAATGATAGTGATGACGACTTTGATAGCCGGCGCTTTATTAATGGAAGCGCCGCATTTACCGCAAGTGACAGATATTTTCGCTTATTTTGATGGCCACCATGAACACGATTTTTTAACGCCAAATGCCGATGGTTTACCTGTCTGGCCTCTGCTGTTTTTAACTATTACCTGTGGTGCTATCAGTGGTTTTCACTCCACTCAGGCGCCTATTATTGCCCGTTGTTTAACTAATGAAAAATACGTCAGGCCTGTGTATTACGGCGCTATGGTGTGCGAAGGTATAGTGGCTTGTGTCTGGGCTCTGGCTGGTGTTGCAGCTTTCCCTGGTGGTTATCCTGAGCTTAAAGCTATGCTGGATTTAGGTGGCCCGGGGTTAGTGGTCAATCATATTGCCACTGGTTATTTAGGCGTATTAGGTGGTGTGATGGCTATTGTGGCTGTGGCAGTCTTCCCTATTACCTCAGGTGATACAGCCTTTCGTTCATTACGTTTAACCATAGTGGATGCCTTTAATATTCCACAAAGCTTGCGCAACAGACTGTTATTGTCAGTGCCAATTCTGGCTATTGCTTACTTTATGACGCTGCTGGATTTCTCGCTGATTTGGCGTTATTTCGCTTTTTCCAATATGTTGTTATCCACCAGCGTATTGTGGCTGGCCACTAAGTACTTATTCGATCGCGGCACTTTACACTGGATTGCCAGTATTCCTGCTGTGATAGGTACCAGTATGACAGTAGCTTATATAGCAACTGCCAGTATTGGTTTGAATTTACCAGTGGAGTACAGCAAACCTATAGGGGTACTAGTGGCCGTAATAGGTTTGATTGGATTGGTGATTGCACATAACAGAAAGGCAGCTGCCGCTTCGGTTTAAATCAATGAAACAGACAGCAGGCTAAAGTGCTGCTGTCTGTGTTTATCCTTATTCATCTTCAGTGAGTGCATCCACAGCAACTTGTGCCAATTCGGCCCAAATTGGGCTTTTCCATTCCAGTAGATAACGGCCAAATTGCCTTTTAGTAGACAAAATAGGAAATTTATCAGCTAAAGGCTCATCCAGCATGGCTTTGCAGTAATCGCTGATCTGCTTTTTCAGCTCATCAGGTTTTGCCGTGTCAGTGTGATAAACCGAATGTAACAACGTCAGCTCAGCTAAGGTCGCCAGCACATAAACTTTGTCTTTGCCTGTGCTAAGGCTCTTTTTCCATGTGGTCATTTCAAGTGCTGCACACCAGGTGGTGCCGTATTTGTCCGACAGCTTTTGTAAACCTGCTGCATCGTCTGTTCTGTTGCGAATGGCAATGATGGACAAATATTGTGTCAGCATCCAGTGGTTGGACTGATCGATAGTCCAGGCGGCCTGATAAAACTCAAAACAGCATTTATAGGCTTGTTGTGCCTCTTTTTCGGCGCCAATTAAATCCAGTGCTATGCCAATACGTTTTTCGCTGGCGGCACTTAACCCCATGCGCATCGACCATTCTTCTTTGGTTAAATGATCATGCGGCTCATCGCGCCACTCTTTCAGCTCTTGCCGTATTGCTTCGGATAAAGCAGTCAGCTCCTGGTGCACGTCAGTTTGTTCATCTGAGCTTGCCATGCCTTGGGTGATGGTTTTGACCAACTCATCAATACGGTCAAACTTCACTTCTATTTTGCGCTGGGTTTGTGTCGCATGAAATTGCTGCACCTGCAAGGCAAAGTCGGGTGGAATAGTAGCGTAAGCCACTATGCTGGCCCAGTCGTGGGTTTCAGGCGCGTCAGTGCGTAAGCGCTGACGTAATTCGTGTAATACCCAACGAGGGTCGTCACCTTTGAGTAATCCGCTGTAGAGCACTTTGGCTGCTATAGCCGAGGCTTTCATCCAGAGTGGGAACTGTGAGGCAATGACCCAGGGAATGCCGGAGCTATTGAGTTCATGCGCTATGCTGCCGCCTGGGGTTAATACCGAGTTGATATTGCCTGAATCACAAGTGGCTAAAGTAACTACAGTTGGACGGCAGTGCGTGGTACCTAACGCATCATTTGCAGTCAAGGCTACTGCCAGTCGTTCACCATCGACGACATCAATTTGCTCAGGGCCTGCCTCGCTGCAAAGCGCCACGCCATAATGCTCATCACCGGATTCCTGATAAGGTGCACCATGAGCCAGAATATGAACATGAGTAAACTCTTGTGTGGCGCATAAGGTGCGTAATTGCTCAAGTGTCGCCTGTGGTAATACCGTCAGCAGCTTTTTCACTTCGCTGATGCGTTCTTCCGGACTGTCTTTTAATTTCACCCAGGGTTCTATGGCTTCACGCAGTGCTTGTAAATGCGATTGTGATGGCACATAACTGCCCGCTGGTGCTGCAAAAGCAAACAGAATTTTGGGTGTTCTGGCCCAGTTCATCGGCAAAGGACGACCACGACGCACTTCGCGGGTGATGGACACGGGAGTGCGCATTTGTAAGAACAAAGGAGCACCAGTGCCTGGGAAACCATCTGCTGCTATGGCGGCTTCAAAAGGTAATAAACCCAGTTCAAAGGCTGACATCGATAAACTTAAATGCACCAGACTGCTTTTGTCTGCTGCAGCCGCGCCCAGTTCGGAAATCAATGCTGGTACTTCGGCAAAAATACGACCCAGACTTTCGCCTATATCCCGAAGTTCAGCCTGGCGCTGATCGTCAGTGGCCGGATCTTTATCCAGTGGGTACTTCAACCGCTTTAATCGCATCAGCAATTGGCGGTGTTCATAAGGGATGTTAATGGTGACAGGGCCGTCTGAACCACAAAGCGCAATATAGTTAGTTAAAGGCGACAATAACTGGTTGTGAGCAGGGCCTGCTCTTAACAGTTCAAGCTTTACGCTGCGAATTTCGGTGCTTTGCGCTTTCATGTTAAGACCTCTCAAATTGCTTGATAATTTGCGGCTCGCCCATGCCATCACCCAGCACATGAGTCAGGCTGCCGATGGCACCACTAGCGGTTTTTTTAATAGAAACGGCGCTGGTTTGGTTCATCACAAAAGGCTGGCCACCAAAACTGGCGTTGTCGATACTTTCCATTTTGCCGTCGATCAGGATTTTATAAACCGGCTGAAAAGACGCCTGATCTTTGAGCATCTCCGGCGTAAAACTCAGTAAGCGGATCCAGGTGCCGCAGTTAAAGTAATAACGGCCTGATCCCATGTCGATGGCACGCTCCAGATGGGTATGGCCTGTGACAATAAAGTCGATGCCATTGCCAACTGCTGCAGTGACTTCTTTGTAGGTGTCGTCTTTGTCGTTGATATCGAAGGTTTTATCGCCGGATAACCAGTCTTTCATCGCGCGGCGTAAAGCTTCATCTTTGGGTATATTGCGGATCCAGCCAGTTAAACGGTCAAAAATCAGCTGGCCAGTGCCCAGTTGCCCATCCTGTTCAAACAGCTGAGCATTAGGAGTACCAAGGTTTTGTTCTGCTTGCAGTAACATGGCATCCACCGCCTGACTGCCTGCACTGGCATAGGTTCTCATGCCTTGTGTCAGGTTGCTGCCAAGCACTTGTGTAAGTTGAGGTGGCGTCGCATTTTGTTCTTCATGCGTCTGGAAACCATCCATCGACAAGCGTTGATTGACTTCTCTGCCGTCTACTGTTTTTCGTCCTACTATCGACAATAAATCGCCGATTTTTTTCGCCTGTGACGGGTCCAGCACCACTAAAGTGCCTACAGCAGCCTGAGTTTCAGGTTTGAGCAGGTCAATCCATTTGTACTTTTCTTTGACCTGATTCATCACCTCTTTCACCATACGGGTGCCTGCATTAGGTATCCATTCCTGCTGAGTTAAAGTGCGGCCCGCATTAAGGCGTCGGCCCACTTTGGCTAAGTCTTCGTATCTGTTGAAATTCCAGGGGTCTACTTCATTACCATGGGTGCAATACACTGTAGCGCCGCCTACAGTGCAGCTAAAGCCTGCTCCTATAGTGGAAAACTCAATACTGGCGCGTTTTTGCGGATTGTCTCCGGCCAGACGCTGTTGGATCAGGCGCTGCACCACAGGAAAGGAAATCTCCACATCGTGATTGCCGATAATAAACACCAGAGTGCGGCGTTCCAGCGCGACAAAAGCAGCCAGCGCCGCCCAGATACCGGAGAAGGATGGGTTCGCCATAATGCTGCTGACCACTTCAACCGCTCTGTCGACCATAATGTAATCAGAGGATTTTTCAGCAAGCGTATCAAACACATCACCGTTGAGTACCAAAGCCACCTGACCTGCAGGGTTTTGCTTGCCGACCCACTGAATATAACCAGCCAGTCTTTTGGTTTCGCGCAGCACCTGAAAACTGGGTTCAGCGCCGCCCATATGGATATCGGAAATCACATGCACTTCATCATAAGCAGGAAAATTGCTCATTGGGGTCAACCTCGTCGACACTTGGGGAGCAGCATTGCTGCTGCTCTATACTTTAAACAGTTGGCGAAACAGAGAACGCAGCCATGCCACTGGTTTTGTGTAGCCTGGCATCTGTCTGGCCTGTTAGAGTTCAGCTGTGGGCGTGATGCCGGTAATACCTTCAGCCACCCGTTCAGATACAGCGCTGATGGTCGCTATAGGGTTGGCGCCTACAGCTGTTGGCAACAAGGAGCCGTCTGCCACATACAAGCCGGTGTAACCAAAGACCTGACCAAAGGTAGCCAGTTCAGCACTGGTGACACCTTGCTCCGGGCTATCCGCCAGACGACAACCACCGAGCGAATGCACTGTGACGTTACGCCGCATAGGCCAGAGCCAGTTCGGCATAGGAATAAAAGCTTTGCCGCCGCACCATTTTTTAAAACGCTCCCCTGTGGCCAAAATGGCGTTGTACAAGGACATGCTGTTTTTATAAGGCCACTTCACATGCAAATAACCTTGTTTATTCAGCGACATCACCCCGTCACCTTTGTCCAGGCCCATACACAGCAAGACGCTGGTGGTATAGGACAAGTCATTTTTAAGCAAAGACGTTAAGGCATACCCCAAATGGCCTGTACTAATGCCGTGCACAAAGCGGGCAAACGCCAGACGTATAGTGCGAAACAGCACCCGCAGTTGAGATGCGCCGGGTTTTACCCCTTCGGTGTACCAGGCGGCAAAGTTTGGGTAGCTGGCATCTTCCAGAATAAAAGCTTTGCTGCGGTCGAAGTTTTTAAACAGGTTGTAATCTGTGCCCTGAGTGATCACCGGACCGTAGTTTGGGTCTGCTGGTTTGTCGCCCTCAATCACAAAAGATAAAAAGTCGCCGTTACCGGAAAAATGCCGGCCTAATTGCTGGCTGATATTGGGTAAGGTTTTATGCAGGTCGCGACAGCGCATCAACAGCTCGTTGGTGCCCAAAGTTCCGGCCGACACCACCACACGGCGGGTCAGGGCGCTGCATTCTTTATGCGCATCTTTTAAATCCTGCCAGTAGACCCGGTAACCAAATTCACCATTCATGGCCGGGTTGTCCTGGCCTGAAGCATCGATAGGGACTATTTTTTGCGCCAGCACCTGGGTGTGAATATGGGCCTGGTACCTGTGTTCGGCCACATGTAAGTAGTTTAAATCCAGCGTATTTTTTGAGTGAGTATTGCAGCCCACATCACATTCAGCGCAGTAAACACAGGAGGTTTGCACTGCGCCATAACGGTTTTTCTCCTGCACACCTATAGGGGTTGGATTATCAAAATCGTTGCCAAAAAACACATTGATATCCAACAGCTTCGAGTCGTGGCCATCGGCTTTGGCGAAGTTTTGAAATAACTCGGTGCGGATAATTTTACGCCGTGGCTCGTTATTTTGTGGAATGGGTCGTGCACCCAACACTTGTTTGGCAATGGCGTAATACGGCTGTAGCACGTCTTTTTGCGCGTTGGCTGGCCAGTTGCTGTCGAACACTTCATCTGGCGGTTGTAAAAACACGTTGGCGTAAATTAATGAGCCACCGCCTAAGCCAGCACTGATCACCGCATCCATATGATCAAAATTACGGATATCAAACAAACCATGGCATTCTTCGCCTTGCAGTTTGTCTGGCATATCGCGTTTTTCTTGCGGAAGGTTCCAGAAATTGCGCGCCATATCGTGGGGTGAGCGGGCAAAGGAGCCCATAGGGTATCGTTTGCCCCGTTCGAGTAATAACACTTGTCCTGGCCATTTTTTTGATAGACGGCAGGTGTTAATAGAACCACCAAAACCACTGCCAATCACTATGGCTTCATAATCGTACTGAATACTCATGTTGTTCCCTCATTCTTATAAGCCAGCTCTGCATCCGGCCTTTTGTCTTTAGCTATTTGTTGCTGTTAGTTTTTTACTTTATGGCTGACATAAGTGGCCCATAACTGACGGGCAAAAAAGCCGGTAAAGGCATTGATGGTTTTGACTTTGGAAGTAAAGCCATCGGCTTTGGTTACAGTGACAGTGGACAACAATTTCAGCAGATCAATAGCACCCAGGCTTAAGGTGCCGGCTCCTATCACAGGGCCTGATTTGTCAGAGCCCTGATGCAGCTGGGTATAGAGTGTGGTGGTTTCAGGCCAGAGTTTAAAAATGGAACCTTGCCGCACTTCTTTACGACCTGCCAGATAATAAGACTGACCCTGATGTTCAAACGCCAGTTCGTACACCATCAGCGTGAGCTTTGGATCGTCCGTTGGTTTAAACAGGTTAAAGACGCCACTGTGCGCCACAATACCCATACCTAAAGGTGGAAAGTCGATGGTGCCAACCAGGGTGCCGGTATGCTCTGGGTCGACAATAAAGTCCGCCATCTCTGTGATACCCACTGTCGCGTGCATCGCAAGTACAGTGCCTGCCTGCTGGCCTTTATGCAGACCATCAGTCGGGTCTGTAGCGTCCAGTGAAAAACCACCTTTCATGGTTTCTTTAAATTGAAGACCGGTTTTTTCTGCTGTCATTTTTAAGATCTCTGGCTCAAATGGGACTCCCGCAGGAGTCATAAAGTGAAAGTAATTTGTGGCATCGCTTCGGCCCATCTCAATCAGTTCAGCATGGCTGATAGCGCCTGTGTACAAAGCTGAATCCAGTGGTAAGGGGTGAGCAGGTTTAATCAGATGTAAGGTGATCGGCTTTTGATGGCCATAAGGTTGTTCGCCATTTTCAATACGCTGATTCAGCTCAGCTATCATGCGTAACTCTTTAATTAAAGCGCCGTTGGCACTCATTTCCAGCATTTGGACATAGGCATTCAGCGGACCACTGCGATAGGTGGGGATATTACCCATCACCCAGACCAGCCAGAGTTCATTGGCGCCTGCTTTGACTATATCCAGCAGATTGGCATCCTGAATAAAACCAGAATCCAGACACAAGCTACCGTTGATTTCTACCGGCGGCATAGTGGCTGGCAGAGACATACCGGCAATCAGATGATCTTCCGTAAGCTCCGTATGTTGCGTCACCTGGTTGGTTTTAGTGGCAAAATTGCACATGTTAAAAGTGGCTTTAAGCCCGGTGGCAGCGCGGATTTTGTCAAAATTGATACCAAAATGCGGATACACTTTACGTCGAAAAGCTTTGCTGGAACTGGCCGCGACAAAACAAGGGGGCCAGAGGTAATTGCTCAGAGACATAAAGGAAAAAGTGCTACGCATTTTTAAGCTGCGCCAGCGCTCACAGATTTCTGTGGTGGTTAAACCCGACAGCAGCATCGCCAGATTCAACGAACCACCTGAGGTGCCATCCATATGTGAAAACGTCAGGCCGCGTTTAAACAGTTCATCCATCACACCAGCGGCATAAGACAAACGTAAACCACCGCCTGGTAAAATCAGCGCTCTTTTTATACCAGCCTTGTCAGCTGCAACTTCTGCTGCGGCACCTTGTGGGATATGGTCCAGAACCGACATTTATGAATTGTCCCCGGAATCCGGCGGGATAGGTGCTGTTGGCGGCGGCAACCAGGCTTCACTTAAGGTCAGATTGATCACAGATTCAAAACCTTCAGGCGCTACCTTAGGCAACTGCTCAAAATCGAGGAACCAGCTTTCGATATGATCGTCCAGCACACCGCCTATGGAGGGTAAAAACACTGTCGCTATGGCCTTGCCAATATTTAACTCTTTTAACGCCTGCAAACGGGGGTGATCGCCAATAACAAAACGAGCTTTGGCTTTACTGAATAAATTCATGCCTGCTTTGGCATTGAGGAAAATATCAGATTTCATCAACATGCCGCGAAAGGAGCAGTAGTTTGACGCTTTGGTTTTAATAGGTAACCAGGCGCTGGCAGGTTTATCTATTTCGACATAAGTCACCAGTTTTCCATCGAGGTCATACTGGCTGCTGACTTTGTCATCCGTGATTAAAAAGTTCAGGCTGCCCTGATGTTTCGGCATACCCCAAATACCTTTGCCGCCTTTGACCGACACTTCTGACGACACAGGTAAATCCACCACATACTGGCCGGTTTTAAACCAGTTCATAAAAATGGCGGGCAAGAGTCGTGGTGCAGGTTTTTCGCCGTGGGTACAGCCTATAGCTATGCTGTATTCCACATATTTGCCGATAGGGGTTTCGCGGTAATCAATGACAGTAACAATCAGTAAAGCGGAGTTCCACAACCGCAGCGGATGAATACCTGCTGGTAAAAAGTCTTTGGCTTTTTCTGCATCTATAGGAAAAACCGCCATTAAGGCTGGTGAATTAACCGCTGATACCGGCAATTTAAATGGAATACCATCCACCAGTGAAAATCTGTTGGTGTAATTTTTTATCCGCTTTGGTAAACCAAACATAAAACACTCCCTCATTATTATTTGTTTTGGCAGGGCGCAACATAGGCCCGTTTTAGCTTTTATTCAGCTCTGCAATAATCAGCGGAAAGGTATCCACTGCAGCATTTTTCCCCATAAAAACATCAAGATGGCCGTATTCAGGCAACAAATGAAGACTGTGATAATCTGGCCTTAACGCATCAAAATAATTAAAACTTTGGATCTGGCTTTGCGGTAAAAAACACAGGTTTTTTTCGCCGCTAAAAAAAGCAAAACGAGCATCTGTTCGTGGTTTTTCAGCTGTGTAATCTTTGGGAAGTTCCTGGAAATCCTGAAAAGACACTAAATGCCCGCGCTGCACACAGCGGGTGATTTGCTGGAAAAACCGCAAAGGCACGGCACCAAATTCTTCTTTGAGCCATTCATGGGTGTCTTCATTGAGGTTTTCATGGCGCCAAAGCGCTGGAAAGCCGCTGCCATAGGTAAAGCTGACTTGTTTGCAGACAGCGTTGTTGCATTCATGGTGGGTCAGATTGACCACTAAGCTAATAAGTTTGGCAACCAATCCAGGCGCATGCACGCCCCAGTGTGGATTCAGGTATTTGGTCATTTGCCGTACCAGCGGCACCATATACTGCAGCTTAAATCTGGACCAGTCCGGCACGACGGGGTGCAATGACACGGCGTTGGTGACAATAGTGGTGACTTCAGGCACTAAACCAGCGATGGCCGACATCATAAAGCTGGTGGAGCCCTGACAATGGATAATAGCTTTTAAGCTGCTGGCACCTGTTTCAGCCAGAATAGTTTGCACTGCTTTGGGGTGGTCGTATAAAGCGGCCTGATCCAAAGTCCATAAATTAGGTGCAAAGGCGATGCTGCCTCGCCAGTTTTCCAACCAGACATCGTAACCTTCGCTAATCAGTGCATCGACTATGCTGGTTTCTACCGGAGCCCTGTAGATATTGGCCCGAACTCCAGCGCCATGTACCAGAATGACTGGGCCTTTGTCGGGCGTTTTGTCGCCACGAATATGAATTAAATTCAGCTCAACACCATCGTCTGTGACAAAAGGGACTGTGCGTTCGGTGTAAGGTTGTGCGGTATGCGACGACATAGCTATGTTCCTTTTGTGCTTGGAATGTCCCTTTTTTGATGTCGATAAAAAGCGTAGCACATGTTTCCGATAAGGGTATGTTTTGTATGAAATTCTTTTGTTTATTAGACAGATCCAATGCTGCTATTTTGTTTTGCAGAAAAGTCTTCAGGTGCGGTTCAGGCTGGCAGAGCTAATACTGTAGTCAGATAAGGCGCTCTTTCAGTGCCTTGCTTGTGATCTTTTGATGGAATACAGAGGAATAAAAAATGGCTAATGGAACAAATTCGTTATTAAAACTGGTTGGTTTAGTCTTGCTGGTACTGGGTGTAGGCCTGGCGTATTGGGGCTTTCAACTGTCAGACTCCATTCAGTCTGAACTGACTGAAGTAGTGACAGGTGCAGAAACTGACAAAGTGATGCAGTTTTATATAGGTGGTGCCATCAGTTTTGTGGCCGGCCTTTTCCTGACTCTAAAACGTTAACAACAAGAGGGAAGGGCAATGAGCTTAACCGGATTATTAGTATTTCTTATCATAGGCGCCATAGCAGGCTGGCTCGGCGGTCTTATTATGAAAGGCAGTGGTTTTGGTCTTTTAGGTAATATCATCGTCGGTATAGTGGGTGCTGTTATAGGTGGGGCTTTATTTGGCATGCTGGGCATTAGCGCAAGTGGCTTGTTGGGTTCTATCATCACCGCCACAGCTGGTGCTGTAGTGCTGTTGTTTATTGCGAGTTTAATAAGACGGGCCTGATTTCAGGCTCGTTGTTTTTTATCTCCCGCATTTCTCTGGTCCTTCCGCTTTTATTTCGATTTATTTCTCAATAAATACAGCTTCTTATCTTTAGCTCCTTATGCATATCCAACTTGATAACCTGACAGGCCCTGAAATTGCCGCTTTGTTGCAAGAGCATTTAAATGACATGAATGCTGTGTCACCGCCGGAAAGCAAACATGCGCTGGATTTGACGGCTTTAAAAGCCAGTGACATCAGCTTTTGGACTTTATGGCAGCAACAACAATTGGCAGGTTGCGTGGCACTAAAGCAATTAAACACCAGACAAGCTGAAATTAAATCCATGCGAAGTGCCACAGCGTTTCGAGGGCAGGGGATAGGTAAGCTATTACTGCACCATGTAATTACCGAAGCAAAAAGCCGGGGTTATCAGCAGTTGTATCTGGAAACCGGTGCTATGGAGTATTTTGCCCCGGCCCGTTCTTTATACCGCAGTTTTGGCTTTGAACCCTGTGGGCCTTTTGCTCAGTATAAGGAAGATCCGAACTCTGTATTTATGCGACTGCAGTTATAAATACAGTGCTTTTGTTGTATGCCCCGCACTGAATAACGCAATTTTTACGCGCTATAACCCTATCGGTACGCTAGCACACAGACGGCTGTTCTTCGTTATGAGAAAACCTGTATTGCTGACAGTAATTTACACCTCAGCATTAATTACAGGAAAATAAAAACTATGAACAACTATCAGGCTACAAGGAATGAGCAAGTTATCGGACAGCAATGTACTGCTCTGAAACTATCAGCTACAACACAAACAAATACCAAATCTTTTCGCTTTAAACCTTTGGTTTTAGGCGTTTTATCTGTATTGATGTTACCAGCAGCCTATGCGGTGGACTACACAAACTTCCAGGAGAATGGTTGGTCTGTTGGCATGAACGTTGGTGAATCAGTTGCCAGAATAGAGCATGACACCATACGCAACGACTTAGAAAGCCAGGGCTTTGATGTGACTTCTGTTGAAGAATCTGACAGTACTGAAGGTTACAAGGCTTTTGTTGGTTACCAGTTTAGTCCTTATCTGGCGGTGGAAGGTGGTTACTTTAATCTCGGTGGCTTTCACGCTTTAGCAAATACGGATCCTAGAACCAGTTTTCGTGGCAAAACCAAGCTGTTTGGCTGGAATCTTGATTTAGTCGGTATTATGCCTTTTACCGAAGATTTCTCTGCTTTTGCCCGCGTGGGCGTCACCCGCAACGACACATCAAATACCTATAGCAGCAATGGTTTGGTGGATGTGACGGGTTACAACGAAGACGGTAACTATACAAAACATAAATACGGCCTGGGTCTGCAATATGACATCTCGCCTATTTTCACAGTACGACTGGAAGCAGAACGTTATCGCTTAGATGACTTAATTGCTCATAGTGGTGATGTGGATTTGTATTCTTTAGGTCTGGTGCTTCGTTTCGGTGAAACTCCGTCAACTTATGCAGCAACTCCAGCCCCTGAACCTGTGCGTCGTGTTGAAGCTGCGGCTGCACCAGCGCCTATGGTGACGAAGGAGCCAGAAGTATTGGTACTGGAAGATGTGCATTTTAACTTTGACACTGCCGAATTAACTCCACAAACCAAAGTGATTTTGCGTGAGCATGTTCAGACACTGAAAGCCAATCCACAAGCCCGCGTGCGTATTGCAGGTTATACCTCAGCCAGCGGTTCTGCTGAATACAATCAGGCTTTAAGTGAACGCCGGGCTCAGTCGATCAAGGCCTTTTTAGTTCAGGAAGGTGTTGCGTCCAGCCGTTTCAAAACTGTAGGTTTTGGTCAAACTAATCCAGCTGAATATGAAGCTAATCCTTCAATTTTACGCTCGGATGCTGCCAAAGCTAATATGCGTGGTTTGTTTGAAATTATTGTTGAATAACCTCAAACAGTTCTAATAAAAAGCAGCCGCTCGTCGGCTGCTTTTTTACATTTTGAGCCTCAGTATTGCGCTTTTTTTCTGCCAAGAGTGTTTCAAATGAGCCGGAGTTGAAAGTATGTCGCAGGTTCATTTAATGATGAATTAACGTTAAAAATGTCTGATTTTAAATAGTTTTTTACAAGTGGTGGTGTGCTTAGTTAACAGATGATGTCCGTGCTGCAAATATAAAAATCTATCTGTGCGACAGCACACAGACGAGTTTGGTTTTCCGTGAGAAAAGCATCAAAGCTGAGAGTGTTTCACGCGTCAGCGTCAACTAAAAGAAAGGATAGGCATCATGGTTAGAAATCAAAAAATGCAGGTTAGTACCTGTTACAGGTGGCTGTTAAGCTTGCTTGTGCTGTTATTTATTACTGCCTGTAATGGCGATAAAAAAGATCCCATTCTCGGACTAGAGCCAATAGACGGCCTCCAGTCAATTTTATTGTCTCCAGCTGACCCCAGTATTGCGGCTGGCTTGAGTCAAAAGTTTGTTGCCTTAGGTATATACGCTGATGGTACCTCTTTGGATCTCAGCGATAAGGTTGTCTGGAATTCAGCTACTCAGGCTGTGTCTACTATTAATAGTCAAGGTATTGCCTTGGCGTTGCAGCCTGGCACATCTGTGATTAGTGCTTCTCTGGCAGGTAAAGCTGCCAGCACTATTTTTACAGTCACCAGTGCAGAGTTAACCAGCATTAGCATCAGTCCGTCGGATCCCAGTGTGGCTGATGGTTTAACCACTCAGTTTATCGCAACAGGGCTGTATTCTGACGGTAGTACGGAAGATATCAGTACTGCGGTAAACTGGTTGTCCAGTGATACCTCTATCGCTGTGATGGCCGCTGATCAAACTACCTCAAGCGGTTTAGCAACAGCTGTTGCACCTGGTAGTACGCAAATCAGTGCCTCAATGGGAGATTTGTCTGCAAGCACTAGTCTTACTGTGACGAATGCGGCATTAATATCAATACAACTAAACCCAGCGAATTCAATCTTATATGTCGGTGTCAGTCAGCTTTATACTGCTATCGGAGTCTATTCGGATGGTTCATCACAGGATATAAGTGCTTTAGTCACCTGGGCGTCCAGTGCACCTGCGATTGCTACTATTGATAATAGTTCGGCTGCTCATTATGGCGAAGTGACTGCGCAAGCTGCTGGCACTACTCAAATCAGCGCTCAGTTAGGTGCTATTTCTGCTGAAACTGCACTAACTGTGGTGAATGAGACTTTAAGTAGCATTGTGGTGAGTCCGTTGAACTCTTCAACACCAGTGGGTTTAACCCGCCAGTTTACGGCTACTGCAAATTTTTCAGACGGTCGCTCTTTTGATGTCAGCCGTTCTGTAGTCTGGTCTTCCAGTGACACCGCTATTGCGACTATGAACGCAAATGGCGCATTAAATAGCGGTCTAGCCACAGGTCAGGCTGCGGGTGTAGCGCAAATCACAGCAACCTTAAATGCGGTATCAGGAAGTGCTAGCTTAAATGTGAACAACAGCACTCTGACCAGCATTGTTGTAACTCCGGTCAATAGTAGTCTGGTGGTTGGTTTAACCAGACAATTTACGGCTACGGGTGTGTATTCCAATGGCACGTCGGAAAATCTGACGTCTCTGGTAAGTTGGACTTCTTCGAACAACGCAGTGGCTATGCCTAATGCCAATATGACCAGCAACAGTGGTTTAGTGACGGCGATGAGTGCTGGTACAGTGCAGATCGGAGCAACTTTAGGCGCTGTATCTGCCGAAGCAACACTGAATGTGACTGCGACTGCGCTAAATTCTATTACGGTAACTCCTGTGATCTCTTCCGTTGCGATGGGGCTGAGCAGACAATTTACTGCGGTAGGTATTTATGCAGATGGTTCTACTCAGAACATTAGCCACACTGTAGTGTGGGCTTCGTCGAATATTCAAACGGCAACGATGAATGCCAATGGCACTGTTAACAGCGGTTTAGCGACAGGACAAGCAACAGGTGTAGTACAAATTACTGCAACCTTGGGCGCAGTGTCTGGTTCGGCTACCTTGACTGTGACAGCTGCTAGTTTAAGCAGCATCAGTGTTACGCCACAAAACCCTAACCTGGTGAACGGTTTAACGCGTCAGTTCAGTGCGACAGGGCTTTACAGTGATGGTAGCACCGCCGATCTGACCACTTTAGCTAGTTGGACATCAGGCACTATTGCTGTAGCCAGCATGAATGCCAGTCAAATGCCTTCCAGTGGATTAGCAACAGGCTTGTCTGCTGGTACTTCGCTTATTCGCGCTGCTTTTGCTGGTGTTGAAGGCAGTACTACCTTAACTGTAACTGCTGCTACTCTGGTTTCGATTGACGTTACTCCAGCCAACGCTTCTGCTGTGGTCAATGAGACAGAACAGTTTACAGCGACAGGTACTTATACCGACGGTAGCTTAGTGAATATAACTGACACCGTGGTCTGGACTTCCGGTAATACTGCTGTCGCAGCGATGAACGCCAGCGGTCAGTTGAACAGCGGTTTAGCTACAGCACTGGCGGTGGGAAATGTCAACATCACAGCCACTTTAGGTGCGGTGCAAGACAGTGCTGTACTGACAGTTACAGCTGCTTTAGCAAACAATCCTCAGGCGCCAGCTATGGGTGAACTGCAACGTTTTGTCATGATCGCCAGTCAGGCCATTACTACGACAGCAGGTTCGTCCATCGCTGATGGTGATATGGCGATTCTTGATTTAGCACGCACTGCTTATGCTGGTTTTACCCCTGGTGCTATAGCGGGTCAGTTTACTCAACTGACCAACGGTGTGTCTTATGCACCGGATGACGTGACTCCACCTTATGTGGTTCCCGTGCCTTATGCATCCATGGTGGCTTTTATTAATCAGGTTCGTACCGACTTAGGTGTTGCTGCAACCTTTTTAGCTGCAGATCCTAATCCAGCAGCTGCGACTCAGGCACTACCAGCCGAACTCGGTGGTTTGGTACTGACTCGGGGTGTTTACCGTAATGCAGGTAATGTCATTATCCAGCAAGGCGATCTGACATTAGATGCGCAAGGCGATCCAGATTCGGTTTTCATCTTTGTTATTGCAGGTACCTTCACCACGGGAGCTCCGGGGGGCAATATCATACTGACTGGTGGTGCTCAGGCAACCAACGTGTACTGGCGAACTGGCGGTGCCACAGTGATGGGCAGCAATACCAACTTTGCCGGAAACGTATTTGCCTGGCCACAAATCAATTTGGGTACAGGGACTGCGGTAACAGGTCGTTTGTTCTCTGTGACTGAACAGGTCACCTTGGATGCCAACGCGGTGACTAAGCCTCAATAGAGGCTTGTTCCACTGATGAAAGGATAAACATATGAAAGGTTTTACAGAGTTAACTACTACTAAGATGTTGCTGGCGTTGGCAGCAGCTGTGCCTTTGGTCGTTTCGGTCAGTGCGCAAGCGCAGGACCAGTCGGGTTACGATACTGAAGGCTGGTTTGTGGGCGCAAATATTGGTAAATCCAGCGCTAATATCGATGGCGAACGCATCCAGAGCAGTCTTGAGAATAATGGTTTTGACGTGACATCCATTGATGAGGATAAGCGGGATCAAGGTTACAAACTTTATGCAGGTTACCAATTTAGCCCTTACATAGCGCTGGAAGGGGGCTACTTTGATCTGGGAGACTTTAAGTTTATGGCAAATACCTTGCCACAAACTGATTTTAGCGGCAGAACAGAACTGCAAGGCTGGAATTTGGATCTGGTTGGGACCTTACCTCTGACAGAGCGTTTTTCTGCTTTTGCCCGAGTTGGCGTCACTCAGAACAAATCTAAAACCCGCTTTAGCAGCAATGCTTTGATTAATACTGCTGGCTATAACGATGACGACAGCTACACCAAGCATAAGTATGGTTTAGGCGTGCAGTATCAGTTGTCACCTGCTTTTACTTTACGCTTAGAGGCTGAGCGTTACCGGATGGACGATTTGATCGGTAACAACGGTGATATTGATCTGTACTCGCTAGGTATAGTCTACCGTTTTGGTCAGTCTGAGCCAGTCGCCGCTGCAACTGCTGCACCAGAGCCTGTTCAAAAAACAGAAGCTGTTGCTGCACCAGCGCCTGTTCAAAAAACAGAAGCTGTTGCTGCACCAGCGCCTATGGCGACTAAAGAGCCACAAGTATTGGTACTGGAAGATGTGCATTTTAATTTTGATACGGCTGAACTGAATGAAAACACCAAAGTGATTTTACGTCAGCATGTTCAAACGCTAAAAGCCAACCCACAAGCCCGTGTACGTATAGCTGGTTATACCTCAGCCAGCGGCACGGCTGAATACAATCAGGCGTTAAGTGAACGCCGGGCTCAGGCAATCAAGGCCTTTTTGATCCTGGAAGGGGTTGATGGGGGGCGATTTAAAACTGTAGGTTTTGGTCAAACCAATCCAGCTGAATATGAAGCTAATCCTGCTGTTTTGCGCTCGGACGCAGCCAAAGCCAACATGCGTGGTTTGTTTGAAATTATTGTTGAATAGATAGCACTAGGTTCTTATAAGAGCAGCCTAAAACGGCTGCTTTTTTTATGTTAAACCGCGAAGACTGCTTAATTGGTTGTACAGCTGCGGATCTTAATCCATTGACTGGGTTTGATGCCTAAAGCTTCTGCACTGTTGAAATAACGCTGACATAGCTCAGCTGAGGGGGCTGGGCTGCGGGAGAGTAACCAGGCGTATTCCAGAGAGGGACCAATCACCAATGCCATACTGTAATCCGGCTCTAGTTTAGCAATATTGTATCCGCCATAAAAAGGGCCAAAAAAAGACACTTTTAACCGGCCAGTCTTGGTATCTGCCACAAAGTAGGCTTTGCCTTCGGCTTCTTCCCATAACTCCTCTGCTGCGTTGTAACCCCGATTTATTACTTTTAGTCCACCATCCTCACGCAGGCTGTACTGCGCTGTGACTTCAGTTAGTCCTTGCTCAAAACTATGATCCAGCCTGGCAATTTCATGCCATTCCCCAAGATAACTATTGATATCAAAAGGAGTAACAGGAGTGACTCCTGTCGGAACCTGAGTGCAGGATGCAGTAAGCAAAGCAGCAAGTGCTAGAAAGATATAGCGCATAAAAACTCCTTGTAGATAAACACTTTTTATACGTATCAGAACATAGTTTGTATCAGTAACAGCAGTTAATTCTGTACTTTAACGCACCAAACTAAATCAAAGTACCATGGTGCCCAGCTGCGCCTGTGTGAGGGGGGGGATTTTTTACTTCAGATTTTTATTAAAAAGAGATCACTAATGTGAACCATTGCTATTTACTATCGTATACAATCCGCGAATAAAAACTAAAACCGCCTTTTTGTGATTTGGAGATGGATAGTATGACCGTTCGACCAACCTTGCTTGCTGTGGCAGTAGCTCAGTCATTTTTAATGGCCCCTGTTTTTGCTGAAACAGCTGATGACTTAGCAGCTGTGGAAAAAATTACCATAGTGGGGCATAAAGAAGACCCAACTAAATCCACGGGCTCTGCTTATGTAGTCAGCGAAAAAGAGCTGCAAAAATTCGAATTTACCAATGTGCACAGTATTTTACGTTCTGTGCCTGGTGTTTATGTGCGTGAAGAAGATGGTCAGGGTACGTTCCCGCGCGTAGGGATCAGGGCATCGTCTTCGGGTCGCAGCGATCGTATTTCTATCATGGAAGATGGTATTCCAGCAGCCATGGCGCCTTATGCCAATACCTCGGCTTATTATTTTCCAAACGTGGGCCGTATGAGTGCGGTTGAAGTATTAAAGGGCCCTGAAGTATTACTTTATGGTCCTCAAACTGCCAGTGGTGCAGTGAATCTGGTCTCTACTGCTATACCTACTGAGGCAAAAGGTTTTCTGAATACAGAGCTTGCCAGCTTTGATGGTAAAAAAATACATGCAAATTATGGTGATAGCCAAGGCCAATGGGGCTATTTGCTTGAGACTTATCAAAAAGAAAATGATGGTTTTCATCAGCTTGACCGTTCAGACCGTGATACCGGCATGGATCAATCTGAATATCTGGCAAAGCTACGCTGGCAAAGTGCTGCAGATGCGCGCTTTAAACAAAGCGTAAATCTGAAGTTTTTAAATGCAGATGAAATCAACAATGTCTCTTATCTGGGCGTTACAGATGCTGATTTTTCCGCAGATCCGGATCGTCGTTATGGCTTAAGTGAGTTAGAACAGATGCGCCGTGGCCGCGAAAGTTTCAGTGTGCAACACCAGATTGAGCTGGCTGCAGATACCTCTGTCACGACCACCTTGTACCGCAATCAGACCTACCGCAATTACAAAAGATTAAATCAAATCAATGGAGTAGGTATAGCAACCACGGGTGGGCTCAACTGGATTGTGAATAATCAGCTGGCCGGAACTACGCCTGACAATGGTGCCGAACTTATTCAGGGAATTTTGCAAGGTACAGCCGATACCACTCATGCCAATGGCGTTCGTTATGGTCTGAACTACCAAAACTTTGACTCCAAAGGGGCTCAGATTGAACTGGATCAGGGTTTTGTGATCGGGCAATGGAGCCACAACCTTCGTGCTGGTGTGCGCCGCCATGAAGATGAAACCTATTCGCTTGGTGGTGCAAATGCCATTTATGATCAGCGCAGTGGTCAACTGGTCTTTGTTTCTGAAACGGCAGGTACTGTCACACCGGGTAATGCCAAAGCGACAGCAGTGTGGTTGGCGGATGAAATCAGTTATCAGAATTGGATTTTTCTACCTGTAGTGCGCACTGAAAAAATAGACAGCAGAGCCAATCTGAATGTGGAACAAACGGCATTAAACAGCAATGAGTTAAGCAAAACGACAGCTGGTTTGGGTCTAAACTACAGCCTGACGGATGAGTGGACTTTGCTGGCAGGAATGCATCAGGGTTTTGCTCCTCCGGGCAATAGCGCAAGTCAGGGTACTAAAGGTGAGGAAAGTGATAACTATGAAGCTGGTGTGCGTTTTCGTCGTGATCGCACTGGTGTAGATATAGTGTCGTTTTATAGTGATTACAGCAATGCGCTGCGAAACTGCCTGGTTGCTAACCCTTGTCCTGGCGGCGTGGTGGACGGTACTCAGCAAACGGGTTCAAAAGAAGTCTATGGTGTTGAAATTGGTGCTTTTAGTGAATTGTACCGTCAGGGCGCTTATGTGATGCCAATACGGGCGACTTATACTTACACCGATGGTGAATACACTAAAGCTTCAGATACAGCCTCTGGTGTACAAAAAGGTGATGTGCTGGATTACACACCAAAACATATAGGCTCGGTTCAGCTGGGTGTAGAGTACGACAGCTTATGGCAATCCTATCTGGCGCTTAGTTATGTAGACGGCAGCTGTTCAACTACTACCTGTGAACGTCCTGCTGTGGATGCTGAGTTTTTAGCGACACAATCCTTATTTAGTGTCGATTGGAGTCTGACCTATAGTTTGAATGAGTTCACTCAGCTTTATGGCAAAGTTGAAAACCTGTTTGATCAGCAACGTATCACCCATAGAGGTGCAGATGGTGCGCGAGGTAATAGTGGTCGCTCCGGCGCTGTCGGGCTCAGAGTCAGTTTCTGAGTGGTCTGAATTAAAAGCCGGCATGCCGGCTTTTATACTATCTGAGCAGTAGTTGATGGATCTGTTGCCTTAACCAGCGTCTTAGTGGATCGTCCTGAGTTCTGGAATGCCAGACTTGGCTGATTTGCACTTGAGGTAATGGCACAGGACAGGCTCTGATCAATAGCTCCGGATTCGCCTGTTGCGCTATCTCAGCCACTGATCCTAAACAGGTCAGCAACACATCATTTTTAGCGACTATATGAGCTGGTGATAAAAAACCAGAAAGCCCGGCACAAACCTGACGCGCTAAGCCTGATTTCGCCAATTCCTGATCAACCAGACCATCCAGATCGCCTGTCAGTGTCGTGACTAGATGACGAGCCTGACAATAGCTGTCCAGATCCAGCTGCTGCTTAGCAAAAGGATGTTGGGAACGCATCAACACCACAAAATCTTCGGTCTGGAGTTTTTGCTGATAAAAGCTTTCCGGCAAATCACGATAAAAACCGGCTATAGCCAGATCACAGTCACCGCGTTCCATTTGCTGTTTAGGCAAAGTTCCCTGAGTGTGTCGCATCACAAGCTGCACTTGTGGGGCTTGTTCTGCCAGCAAAGCCAATAAGTCGGGCAACAATACACTTTCTATATAGTCCGTGCTGTAAATCACCAGCCTGTCGGCCTGAGTTAAAAAGTCCGTCCCGCTCTGATGCTGATAAAAACCTTCCAGCGAGGATACCAGTTGCAGTATTTCCGCAGAAATATTAATAGCTTTAGGAGTGGGTGTTAGCCCACGGGCCGCGCGGACAAAAAGCGGATCGGCAAATTCGTGACGCAGTTTATTCAGTTTATGACTCAGCGCTGGTTGGCTCAGATTCAGTCGGTTTGCTGCCGAACTGACATTCAGCTCTTCATACAATACTTTAAACAGCAGCAATAAATTCAGATCTTTGTTTTTAATATTCATAATTTGAATAGCTATTATTGAATCAATTCACTTCTTTGTAGTTTAGCTGTGCTGCAGACTAAGCACCATCAAATCCACATTACAACTCATAGTAAAAAGGTGAAACCAATGAAATTAGCAACACGAGTGATACAACTTGGGCTGGCAGCAGCTCTGACGTTAAGCAGCAGCTTCGTTATAGCCGCAGAGAAAGTACTGATCGTCGTCACCAGTCACAGCCAAATGGGTACGACCAGTGAAAAAACCGGCTACTGGTTAGGTGAAGTCACACATCCTTATAAAGAACTGGTAGATGCAGGTATTGACGTAGATATCGCAAGCATTGCTGGTGGTAAAGCGCCGGTGGACGAGCGCAGTCTGGCTGAAGCTGACACCGTTAATCAGTGGTTTGTGGCAGATAGTAAACACAATGCGAAGCTGCAGCAGACATTGAAATTGGCTGATTTAAAAGCGTCAGACTACAAAGTTGTGTTGTTCGCTGGTGGTCACGGCACCATGTGGGATTTTCCGCAAGACAAGGCGTTACAACAGTTTGCAGCCGATTTATACCAGAACAACGGCATAGTAGCGGCTGTATGTCATGGCCCGGCAGCTTTATTAAATATTAAACTGGCTGATGGCAGCTACCTGATTGCAGGTAAACAAGTGACAGGTTTTAGTAACACTGAAGAAGATCAGGTGAAATTAACCCATGTCGTGCCATTTTCCTTGCAAGATCAACTCACCAAACGTGGTGCCAGCTACAGCGCTGCTGCTAACTGGCAATCTAAAGTGGTGGTGGACCAACGCCTGGTGACAGGCCAAAATCCACAATCTGCAGCAGCTGTAGGTCAAACTTTAGTGAAATTGCTGACCACTAAATAAGCTTCAGCCAAAAGATAAATCGCTACAGCCTATACCCAGTTGTAGCGGTTTTGTTTAATTTGTCCCTTAAATTAATGCGATTTTGATAAAACTGAGCATGATAGTGCCCGGATACTGGCTCTGCGACCAAAACTTATCTAGTCTGAAATCACTGTTCTTTTGGATATGTGGTTATGTGGGTTCGATTTTGTACTGTGTTACTGAGTTTAAGTGTCTTCACCACCAGTTATGCGGCGTCAAAGCAGCAGGTGTTACTGCTGACCTATCATTTAAAAGCTCCTTATGTCATTGATTGGGCAGAGCAGCGTGGCTTGTATTTTGATTTGGCTGTTTATCTGAACCATAAAACAGACAAGTACCAGTTTACAACCGAGTTGATGCCGAGAAAGCGTCTGGATGCGTTATTGGCAGAGCCTTTTACGGATGTAGTGGTAGGTGTGCAACCGGGCTGGTTTAAGCCATTGGCCGATAAAATGGTGTTTACGGCGCCCTTTTTACATGACCAGGATATGTTTGTGTCGGACGCCAGAAAACCGGTAAGGGATCAGGATCTGGCCAGGTTAACCGGCAAAACTTTTATTGGCTCGCAAGGCTATAAGTACAAAGGTATAGATGAAGCCGTAGCCGCCGGAACCTTAGAGCGGGTGGATACTCTGCAGGAAGACTATGTGTTGGATATGCTCAGGTTGGGGCGTGGTGACTTCACTATTATCAGCTCTTCAACCTTGTCCTATAAATTTAGCCAGGGTGAACAGGCACGACATTTTTATGTCGCCACTACGCCTCATGATGTGATCCAGCGTCGTTTTATGTTGAGTAAGACTGATCCGCAGTTGTATCAGTTTTTACAGCAGGTGATACGGCAAATGCCTGCAGATCAGGAATGGCAGTTTTTGTTAGCTAAATATCAAATTCAACAAGCCATAGTAAATCCATGATTTTAATTTTATTTTTCATGTCAGCTTTCATTAAAGCTTCGCTTTGTTGTCACACTTTTGCAAACTGACGCCTGCATTCTGAAGTTGCTTAAACTTGTTGCATGCATCACTGTTCCTGGTGATTTTAGGGCCCTTTAGCGGGCCCTTTTTTACATTCAAAAACCGGATTTGACCAGCCACTCTTTGAGAAACTCAACAAAAAGCCGGACTCTGGCCGGGCGGAACTGACCAGGGGGATAGACGGCATAAATGCCACCTTTGGGCAATTGCCATAAGGGTAAAACCTGCTTTAATTCCCCTTGTTGTATCAGTCGTTTTGCGCTGTAGTCTGTGATAACCCCAAGTCCTGCACCGGCCTTGAGTAAGGCTGTGACGGAACCGGTAGAGCCTGCTTTGATCTGGCTGCGCATTTGCACCTGCACCTCCTCAGATTTTGCACTGAAGCTCCAATGCAAAGCCGATGGCAATAAGCTGAAGCAGACAAAGTTATGCTGCGGCAACTCTGTCGGGTGTTCAGGCATGCCATGCTGTTGCAGATAAGCAGGGGAAGCGACCAGCCATTGTTCAAAGCTACCCAAAGCAATAGCTTTTTGGCTTGAGTCTTTCAGCCAGCCCGCTCTGATGGATAAATCTATGCCTTCTTTGACTAAATCTTTGATCTGATCACTGCTTTTTAATTCAAAAGCCAAAGCAGGGTGGTGCTGACGAAATGCCAGTAAGGCCGGGACCAGCACTTGGTGGGCGTAGTCCTCAGGCGCACTGATCACTAAAGTTCCACTCAGATTCTGCTCAGAGCTTTGGGCTTCGATCAATTGCTGACTCAATTGTTGCAGTAAAGGCAAGCAATGCTGATACAGCTGCTCGCCCGCTTGAGTCAGGCTGACCAATCGGGTGGTGCGACGAAACAAAGCAACACCCAGCCTGAATTCGAGAGCCTTGATTTGCAGACTGACTTTGGTTTTCGTGCAACCCAGTCGTTCTGCCGCTGCTGTAAAGCTGCGCTCCTGGGCCAATACCAGAAATACAGGCACAGTGTTTAAATCAATATCGGATAGCTGCATGAGGTTCATTGTTGTTTAATTGATAACAGTGAATTATGTATTGGTGTATTTTTCAAATCAATATTGTTCTGGATAATAAGCGTCATTCAGTCAAACGGAGAAGATGGTATGAATATCGCTATTATTGGTGCATCAGGTTTTATTGGTTCAGCGCTGACAACAGAAGCCTTAAGCCGGGGTCATCAGGTCAAAGCTTTGGTCAGTCGCCCAGAGCGCCTGGAATTAGCCGAAGGTTTAACTGCTCATAAAGTAGATGTGTTAGACACAGCCAGTCTGACTTTGGCTTTGGCGGGCGTGGATCTGGTGCTTAGTGCTTTTAGTGGCCATAAAGAGTCTGATGTAGCTTCTTATTATATTCAGGGCTTTCAGTCGATTTTAGCTGCAACTACAGAGGCTAAAGTGCCACGTTTATTGGTGGTGGGTGGGGCAGCTTCGCTTGAATATGCGCCGGGTCAGATGTTATTAACGAGCCCGGATTTCCCTGCCGCTTATCTGGGGACGGCGCAAGGTGCTTATCAGGCGTTGCAATTACTTAAAGCTCAACATCAGCAAAACTGGAGTTACTTATCGCCCGCCGCTGAGATTTTTCCTGGAGAAAAGACAGGGCGCTTTCGTTTAGGTCTGGATCAACTGCTGACAGATGTTGATGGCAAAAGCCGCATTTCGACGGCAGATTATGCTGTGGCTATGCTGGATGAAGCGGAGCAAAATCTGCATCCGAAACAGCGCTTTTGCGTTGCCTATTAAAATACATAATCAGGGAGCCAGCAGTTGGCTCCTTGTTCATTAAGTTTTCATACAATCGTCACTGAAACGTCATAAGTCAACTTTAGGGTAGGGCCTGATTTTTTATATAAAACAGGACTTTACCGAAAATGAAATTCTCTGCGTTACGTCTTACTTTAGTGGCATCTGCCATAGCTCTGGGTTTATCTGGTTGTGTTTTGGAGGGCGATGATGGTGCGACAGGGCCTTCAGGCTCTGATGGTGCAGTAGGCCAGCCAGGTACTCCAGGCACGCCTGGCACGCCAGGAATACCAGGAACTCCGGGCCAGAATGCGCAAACAGGTATCAGTACAAAAGCTGTAGCCCGTTTTGTTACTGGTACTTACGGTGGTGGCGCCGCGGAAATTACTCAGTACCACGGCGCATCCAAACGTATTTTTGTCGTCAATGGCGCGGCCAACCGGGTTGAAATTCTGGATGCTTCCGGTATTCAAAGTACTGAACTGACAGATGCTATTACTGCGAATACCTTAACCAGTACACCACTGGCTATGCCTGCGACTGTCACAGTGAAAGACGCAGGGGGAGCAGATGAAACCCTGACTTTAGGTTTTGCCAATTCCATTGCTATCTCAGGTAATTTGTTAGCTGTAGCCGCTGAAAATGCTGTGAAATCGTCAACTGGTGCTGTGCTTTTTTATGACATCAGTGCAGCAACACCAGCATTTGTTAAAGCAGTGAAAGTGGGTGCTTTGCCTGATATGGTGACTTTTACTCCGGATGGCAGCTTGTTGTTAGTGGCGAACGAAGCCGAACCAGAATCAGATTACAGTGTGGACCCTGAAGGTTCAGTTGGCATTATTGCTATCACCGCTGGTGTAGCTGCAGATCAGGCAACCTTATTAACCTTCAGCGCTTTTAATGCTGATCAAGCCGATTTGGCTGCGCAGGGTGTGAAGTTTGCAGCACCTTTGGGGACCACGGTAGCGCAGGATTTAGAGCCTGAATACATTACCGTCAGCAGCGACAACAAAACTGCTTTTGTGTCGTTACAGGAAAACAATGCCTTAGCAGTGGTAGATTTAGCCGACAAAGCAATTACCAAAGTAGTGGCTCTCGGTTTTAAAGATTATAGCCAAACGAAAAATGCTGTGGATGTCAGCAACAGAGATGGCGTCAAACTCAGCACTTACCCTGGTGTTTTTGGGATGTATCAGCCGGATACTCTGGCCAGTTATAACTGGAAAGGCGCTACTTTTATTGTCAGCGCGAACGAAGGGGATGCGCGCGATTGGGATGCGTATGCTGAAGAAGCCCGTGCAAAAGATTTACCACGTTCTGCTGATTTAATAGCAAAGCAAGCCAGCTTCTATGATAACGATGGTTTGGGCCGTTTGAACGTGACGACAGCACTGGGTCAGAATGCGGATGGTGACTATGAGGCCTTGTATGCTTATGGTGCCCGCTCTTTCAGTATTTGGGATCAAAACGGTAATCTGGTGTTTGACAGCGGTTCAGACTTTGAACGCATTAGCTCTGGTGTCCACGGCGAGTTATTTAATACCAACCACACTGTGGTCGAAGGTGACAGCCGCTCTGATGACAAAGGTCCTGAGCCTGAAGCTGTGACTATTGGTCAGGTAGGCGACAAAACTTATGCCTTTATCGGCACTGAGCGTTTAAGCGGTATTTTTGTCTACGATATCAGCAATCCTTACGATACAAAGTTTGTCGATTACTTCCATAACCGTAACTTTGACGCTGTGTATGAAATCGATGACGATGCGGTACCTGCTGAAGTCAGCGGCGATTATCAACAAGCTGGCGATTTAGGCCCTGAAAGTCTGGTGTTTGTACCAGCAGCAGAGAGTGCCACAGGTCAGGCGTTGTTATTGATGGCGAATGAAGTCAGTGGCAGCTTAACAGTGTTTGAAGTTAGCCCACGTTATTGATTTTCGTACCACACAGAGGGAATTATGCTCCCTCTGTGTTCTCATTCCACTGAAAACACTACTTTTTTTCTCCATGACAATACAATTTCAATCACTGCTACTATACTGAGCGCGGACTATCCTGGCGTCATATCGGTACTTTTCAAAAAACTCCTTTGCCGATATTTACTGCCCGTACCCAAAAGAACTGAAAATTCCAGGGTATGACCTTTTGAGGAACCACAAAAACGTGAATACCAAGTTCGTCGTTGCTTGCTTTGTGTTGTGGGCTTGTTCTGCTCCGGCCACAGAAGTAGTAACTCATCCCGCCGTTCCTATGGACCAACTGACAGTCACTCAGCTGCGCGGTATCTATTCGATGCGGCAACAAAACTGGCCTGACGGCACTGCGGTCAGAGTTTTTGTGTTGTCTGCCAAAAATCCGGTGCATCAGAGTTTTACCAAAGAAAAATTACAAATGTTTCCTTATCAGCTGGACAGGATCTGGCAAAAAATTACTTATTCAGGTTTAGGTTCAGCACCAGTGGTGCTGACTTCAGAGCAGCAAATGCGTGAGATGGTAGCCACTACCAAAGGTGCTATAGGTTATATTGAGAATCCAGATGAACTATCCAAGCTTAAAGTCATTCGTGTTACGCAGTAAGCTATGCCTTTTACTGCTGCTCGGCTGTTCATTGCAGTTGCAGGCAGAAGGGCTGAAGACAGATAAAGTACAATGGCATGGTTTTATTTCACAGGGCCTTATTCAGGCGCCTGAGACTAATTTCGTCAATCTGGATGACAGTATTTCTGCTGAGCTCACCGATCTGGGCGTCAATATGTCCTGGGCTTTATCGGATAATCTTCGTCTGGCAGGTCAGGTGGTGTATCTGGATGGTGGTCGCCGTTATGTCAAAGGCACCCGACTGGATTATCTGTTTTTAGACTGGACCTTACACAATGATTTTGACTGGCAACTGGATATGTTTATCGGCCGGTTTAAAAATCAACACTGGCTCTATTCAGCTACCCGCGATGTGCCTTTTACCCGCAATGCCATAGTATTGCCACAATCTGTCTACTTTGATTCGTTTCGCGACATTGCCGTTGGCAGTGATGGTCTGGCGTTTAAAGTGACCCGTAATACCGGCATAGGTGAAATTGAACTGAACTGGAGCTGGGGCTCGACCAATTTAAGTAAAGAGCAAAGTCAGATCCTGTTGAGTACCTTGGCCCAAGGCGATGCCGAGCAAGACTATGTGCATCAGGCCAGTCTGTTCTGGCGTCCGGACCAATCAGCCTGGCAGCTGGGTGTCTCATTGCTTGACTCTGATTTTACCTACGAAAAAGCTGAACTGGATTATTACAGTGATGGAGCCATGACTGTACAGCGGGTGATGCTCAATGGTCGCTATGCTGCGGAGTATTGGGAGCTGAGCAGTGAATGGGTGCAGGAACGTCTGGATATCAGTGACTTCTATGCCCCAGGATTTAAGCGCAACAGTTTTAGTCAGGGCTGGTATCTGCAGGGGCGTTACAATCTGTTGCCCCGAACCTGGGCTTTGCTTAGTGTGGATTTGTTTGATTTGGACAAAGACGATCGCAGTGGTCGCAAGTTCTCCCAAAGCACTGGCGGTTTAGTGCCAGCTTATTTTGGTTATCAGGACGATCTTACTTTCGGGTTAACCTATGATTTTAAAGATAATCTGCGCTTAACTATGGAACATCATTGGGTGAAAGGCACTGCTCGTCTGGCCTATCCTGTGATGCCTGATCTGCAGCATAATAAATCTGAATACTGGCAAATGTGGGCTATGCAACTGATGTATTGGTTTTAATTTTTATGCGGCCCTTTGTCTTTAGTTTGCCCTGGAAAATATTACTGGCGACCATCAGCGCTTTACTTTGTATGACGGTGTTGCAAACCAGTCTGGGTTTGATGCGGATGAGCGAGGAGTTTGACCGGCAGCAGCAGGTGAAACGTGAATCAGCGCGTCAGCAATACCTGCAACAAAACAGCATTATTGAACAGCAATTGCGGGTCTGGCTGGAAAGTTTCTCTGATTTAGTTCAGCTCAGTCAGCAGCCTGACTTTTCCTCTTTTGTGCAGCGTTTGGCCGAACAAAGCGCCAATATGCAGTTGCATCTGAATATCGAGCAAATCTGGTTGCACAACAGCGATATGCAATTGCTGTTCAGCAGTGGTCAGCAAACTCCTTATTTTTCACCTGCTTTAGTACAAAAAGTACTGCAACAACAAAGCCCGCTGACTGCAAATTTGTGCGTACAGTCTTGTGTCAAACAGTTGAGTTTGCCTGTGCTAAATAGCTCAGGTGAAGTCGCAGTGATGACGGTAACGACCACGCTAGTTGATATATTATCGGCTCTGCATCAAAGCCTGAACTCTGATGTGGCTTTAATTCGTGCCAGCAGAACCGCAGCTGGGCAAATTCACCGCGAATTGATATCCAGCTCAAATCCGGAGTTACTCAACGCCTTGTTGCAAAAGGTCTCTGATCTGGAAGCGGATTTAGCCCTGAGCAAGGGACTGGAGCTGCAATACAATGGCCAGCAGTACTTGATCTCCGCCTTTGAGATGCAAAGCAAAGGCGTGTATCTGACTGTGGTCGATAATATCAGCGACTTTGTCACTACCAATAACGGCTATCGTCGCCAGTTGCTTATTACCTCGGTCATTTTGTTTGGTTGTATGGTGCTGCTGGTGTATCTGATCATGAGACGGATCAGCCTGAGGTTAAAAACCCTGAGCAAAGCTTTGCCCCTGCTGTCGCAAAAACAATACGCTGGTTTTCGCCAGCAAAGTCATTTTCAGGCCAGTATATGGCCGGATGAAGTGGACTTGTTACGCCAGGCCGCTGAGGAGCTGAGTGTTGAGCTGGAGCAATTGAACCATAAAGTAGAGCAGCACACCCATGAGCTTGAAAAAGTGGCAATGTACGATTTGCTGACGACCTTGCCGAACCGGAATATGTTGCAGTATCAGTTAGAACGTATGCTCAGCAGTCAAAGTGCAGAAAAAAAGCTTCTGGCCGTGCTTTTTGTCGACTTAGATGACTTTAAACGCATTAACGACAGCTTAGGCCATGCTCATGGCGATAAGTTATTGAAGCTGGTCGCGCTGCGCTTAAAAGACTGTTGCAGAACCAATGATTTGTTATGCCGCTTTGGTGGTGATGAATTTGTTTTTGTATTACCGCAACTGACGGATGTGGAAACCCCCTTTCGATTGGCCAGTCAGATATTGCAACGTATCCAGCAACCTTTGACTATTGATCAACAAAACTTTGTCATGACGGCCAGTATAGGTTTAACCATGAGTTCTGTTGATACCCTGTTGTCTGATGATTTGATTCGTCAGGCTGATTTGGCTATGCATGAGGTGAAACTCAATGGCGGCAATGGCGCTCAGGCCTATAACCTCGACATGTATCAGCGGGTACAACAAAGGGTTTTACTGGAACAAGACTTAAAAGAGGCTTTGGTGCTAAACCAGTTCAGTCTCAGTTTCCAGCCGCAAATGACGATAGCGACAGGTGCTTTGTATGGCTTTGAAGCCTTGATCCGCTGGCGTCATCCGGTGCGGGGTATGGTGCCGCCTGATGAATTTATTCCTGTGCTGGAGCAATCCAGGCAAATTGTACCTTTAGGTTACTGGATCATTGAACAATGCATGCAGCAGTGTCTGAACTTATTGCACAGTGGCTGGCATCATTTCCGCATCGCAATTAACTTGTCGGCTGAACAGTTTGTTGACCCTGAACTTATCCCAACCTTAAAACGTTTGCTGGATAAATACGAGCTGCAGGGCTCTTATTTTGAATTGGAACTGACAGAACGCACCCTGGTGCAAAGTATTGAAACCATGCTGACCATCATGTCGCAAATCAAAGCCATGGGCATTCATTTTGCGATTGATGATTTTGGCACTGGTTATTCGTCCTTGAGTTATCTGAAAAAGATGCCGATGGACTGCATTAAAATTGATAAAAGCTTTTTATCCGGCATGCTGGACAATGCGGCCGATTTCCAGATCATCGCCTCCACTATTGCCATGGTGCAAAAACTGCAATTGCAGGTGGTGGCTGAAGGGGTGGAGACTAGGGAACAGCTTGAGTTGCTGCGTCAGCAAGGCTGCGATATAGCGCAGGGCTATTTGATTGCCAGACCTGTGCCTCAGCCTGAACTCGCTGGCTTTTTAGAAGAACATTTCCCGAAAGGCATTTGGCGAGGTCATTAAAATGGGGTCAGATCACATTGTTAACTGTTAACAATGTGATCTGACCCCATTTTTACATTTAACGGCAGAGCTGACCTTGTTGGATATAAGGGTTCAGAATAGGCGCCATACCTTTAAGTACTTGCAGTGGCAAGGCTGAGGTAAAACTAAAATCTTCAGCCCCTTTACCTGGTACAAAGGCCGTCAGGGTGCCGAAGTGATTCTCTCCCAGATAAAACACAAAGGTCGCGGTGCGGTTAATGGTGGTAGCTTGCACGGTACGGCCACGAATGACCTGAGTTGCCATCTTGTTATCACCAGTGCCTGTTTTGCCACCTATCAATAAAGGCGAGCCATCCGCTTTGGTAAACGAACCCTGCAATCGGCGGGCTGTGCCACCATCTGCCACCTGCGATAAGGCAAAACGTAAAGCTCTGGCTACTTCAGGTTTCATCACCCGTTTGGCTTCATATGGCTGATACTTTAACTTCACTTCATAAGGGGTATTCGCCGCAAAGTGCAGCTGATCGACCCTGACTGTAGGCAATAACATGCCGTCATTTTGGATAATACCAATCAGCTCAGCCAACGAAGCTGGTCTGTCGCCTGAACTACCCAAAGCAGTACCTAGTGAAGGCACTAAATGGTCAAAAGCATAGCCGAGTTTTTTCCAGCGCTGGTGAATATCCAGGAAGGCTTCCACTTCCAGCATAATGCGGATCCGGGTATCACGGGCGCTACGGTTCGAGGTTTTAAATAGCCAATGGTACACTTGCTGACGCTGTTCAGCTGATGCATCCACAGCTTCTTTGAAAGTGGCTTGTGGATTTTGCTGCATAAAGCTCAGCAGCCATAATTCCAGCGGGTGGACTCTGGCTATATAGCCTTGATCCATCAGACTAAATTTACCCGGACCGTATTTGTTGTACAGCTCATCTATATCTTTGACCGTCAGGTTTTCTTCTGGCAGGCGCTGCTGCAAAAAGGCACTGAATTTGGCAAAGTCAGAGTCTGGTAACAAATAACGGTGCACCGCCGCCAGACGATCCGGTGTTTGTTTTAAGCCTTCAAAAAACGTACTTAAGCGGTCTTCCTCTGTTTTCTTCTGGTATTTACGCCAGAAACGTTGCAGGAAAGAGCTGCCTTCTTTGTCGGCAAAACGACGTAAATAATCTTCGCGGCGTGGGTCTTTATCATTTTTCAGCAATAGCGAGGTACTGCCAGCGGTTTGGTAGCTGCTGCTGTAAGACACTATATCGCGCATAATGCGGACAAAAGGCAGGTTAATAGATTCTTTTAACGACTCCAACACAGTCGGAACTCTACTGTCTTCTTTTTTCTGGAAGTTATTAAACACCTGCAAACCACCGCCAGTAAAGAAGCGCTCAGCAGGAGAAGCTGAATAGGTGCGTTGCAAGGCCGCATCGAGCATTTTCGATAAATCACGATCTGCTGTGTGGGCCATGTAAGTCGCAGCCCAACGGGTTAAATGATCGTTTGGCGCTATATCAAGGTTCAGCAGGTTTTCCGGCAGCTCATCAATAAATGAGTCGTGCAACTCAGCCACAATTTCCAGATAGGTGGTCAGTACCCTTAACTTAGCTGTGGAACCCAGTTCAAGCTTGCTGCCTTCATTTAAGTCAAAAGGCTGGTCAGTATTGTCGGTTTGCACCCGCACTCTGTTACCACCAGGCGTTTTTTCAAATAAGGTAAAGCTGTAAGTCACTTTGTCTGTATTGGTGGCACTTAACAGTTTCTCACCCAATAAACCGACTTTTTCAGCGACAACAGGGGAGGCCAGACTATTGAGGTAGTGGCTGACTTTTTGTTGCAGTTCATGGTGTAAAGACACTTTGGCTGTTAAATCCAGCCTGTCTAAATCATACAGCTGTTGGTTCAGCAAAGTACCTAAGCGACCACGTGCGACGTTGATCCCTTTTAGGGTTTGCGCATCCTGTTTGATCCCTGGGGCTTTGCCGCCTTTAAACAATAAACGTTGCGACATAGCCGAATCAGCTAATTCTTTATCTATCACATTGGCATTGGCCAATACACGTAAATGGCTATTGGTCAGATCTTCTAAATCATCATGACCTTGCAGTAAATAATAAGAAGGGCGACGCTGGGCTATCATCAAAGCCAGCACCTGACGTAAGGCTAAACCTCTTAAGCTTCTATTTTGCTCTGTAGGTTCTGCATTTAACACCTGATTAAAACGGCCAAAATCAGTGCCAAACCAGGCCCATAATGCATCCCCCACACCATGCACTTCACCAAAACCCGGAGCGGACGAAAGTGGCACTGAATTTAAGTAATCCAGCACAATTTCATGACGGGTCAAAGAGGTATCTGCACCGTAGCGGTAAGCACGCACAGAACCTGACACCATTTGCAAAAACTTGTCGGTAAAGCTTTGGGTTAAGCCTTGAGGCGAATGGCGGTATTTTTCAATTTGAGTGGCAAGGGTACTGCCACCTGCAGATTGGCCTTCTAAATTTAATACTTTTGTCACCTGAGACACTGCTGCCATCATAAAACGTGGCCAGTCTACTGCCGGATTTGAGCGGGCAGGTGAGGTTAACAGCTTACGGTTTTCTATAAATAATAAGCTATTGCGCACTACAGCAGGCACGTCAGCGGGGTGGTTATAAACCCTTTGCGGATGAGAGAACGAAAACAACTCTTCGTTGCGGCAATCACCAATCAATAATCCACCCTGAGCTTTTTCACGGTAAGGCGGAAAAAATCCTAATTGGGTATAAAACAGCAATTCGGAAGAGAAGGCTGCTTGCTGTTCGATGACAAAATTACTTTGGGTCAGACGTGGGATAAATTTGGATAACTTCGAATAGCCCAAACGTTGATCAAAAGGCCCGGCTATAGGATAGGACACCTGATCTGTCGCACCAGGTTGCAACTGGTAGGTCAGTTTTTTGGCATAGGCACTGATTTCTGTCGCCTGATAATGAGCCGTATGCAGCTCGTACGCGACCAATGCGGCGCCAGAGAGCAGTAACAAAATAAATAACGATGGGATCAGGCTGCGACGGCGTGGCTTAACCACAGGTGCAGGCTGCTCTGACGGTCTTTCGTCACGGTAGTTATCAAATTGTATTTGATTAAAATCTGGTGGGGATGACAAGTTCTTATCCATGAGTTCAGGCATCTGCCATTTCGATCGATTTTAACTGGTATAAGCCTGCTTTGCAGCTGAATTTTGTTGAAGTTTGTCGATCAAACATACTGATTTGTCTCCATTTACTGCTTTCGCTCTGGTTTTAACTCTGTCGGTGCCGTTAAAACCTGCGCATCAAACCACAATTCAAGGCTTTGCACAAAGGCAGGGTCGGCCTGAATTGCGGGAAGTACGGCATTAATAAGCTTTATCTGTTGCCGTCCCCAGTCGCTATTACTGCAGCCAACAGCACCTGCAATAGGCTGTTGCAGTTCTGCCATCGGCACATAAACCAGGCCTTTGGCCTGTTCTGGAGCGGTTTTGTTCAGGTAAGTCAGAATAATGTCATAGTCCAGAGTGAAATCAATGCGGCCACTCTGGATCATTTTTAATAAAGCTATAGGGCCATCATCACCTGACCGAACTAGACCATTTTTACGGTAAGGTTCCAATACGGACTCCAGCTCACCGTATCTGCGACCTGCAGCCAGTCCCAGTTTAAAGGTTTGATTCTGTAATAAATTGGCCAGCACTAACGGACTGCCGAATTGCTCAGAAAAGTGATTAGCCAGCGCTTTACGGGTAATAACGCCCTGGGGTCTGTACCAATGAGTAGGAGTGCTGAAGACTGCAGTTTTAGTCGGCTGGGCTCTGTGGATCATACAAGGAAAACACAACTGTTCCTTATTATTCAATGCCTGATGAATGCGGGGTTGTGGCATCACTAAAATCTGGTGGGTTAACCTGGGGAGTTGTTTTTTGATGCTTTTCAGCAATTCATCACAAATACCTTGCTGGTTAAAGGGACCACCAACAATATGAAAAGGAGGGGCAGTATTGGTTGCCCAGTTCAACAGAGGTTTGGCTGAATTTGCTATACCATTGCTGCTAAGCAGCAAGGCCACCAGAGCCAAAACGAGTCGCATCTGTACCATGCCTCAGTTTTCTTTAACATATTGTTAATCTAACCAATGCATTGCACGAGGACAAGGTTTAATTCAGTTCAGCGTCAAACTGGCTGAACTGAATTCATCATCAGATTAGCTGATTAATGGTGGTGATGACCACCTACGCCATGTGCATGGCCGTGTTCAATTTCTTCGGCAGAAGCCGCACGCACGTCAATCACGTCAATCTCAAAACTTAAAGTTTTGCCAGCCAGTGGATGGTTGGTATCCACTTCAGCTTTAAACATACCGACTTTAACAACAGTCACCTGACGTTGGCCTTGCTCTGTATTCACTACGGCCACCATGCCTGGTTTCCATTTTTTTGCGCCCATCAGGTGTTTCACCTGAACGCTTTGAATAGAATCTTCAGTGCGCTCACCGTAAGCATCGGCCGGGGCCAAAGTGACGTTAAATTTATCACCAGCCTGATGACCTTCCATTGATTTCTCTAAACCTTCAATCAGGTTACCATGACCTTGCAGGTATAAAACCGGGTCCTGGCTTCTGGAGTTTTCTAATACGCCTGTCTCATCTGATAAGGTGTAGTGGAACTGAACCACAGTATCTTTAGTGATTTGCATTGTCTGTTTATCCGCTGCTTGCTAAAAAAATGGCCGCTATTATTACGTAACCCAGCAGTTGGGTCGACTTTTTTCTATGATTGATGCACTAAAGCTGGATGGGTTTGAGCCCAGCTTAACGGGTCCAGCGCGTAAAAGGATCGTAACTGCTGGTACAAAGCGCCATGCTGGGCAGCGAATAAATCAGGTTGTTCAAAAAACACCTCTGAAATGACCGCAAAAAACTCTGCCGGATTAGTGGCGGCGTATGAGTCAAACAAAGTGGGTAAACCCTGCGCCAACTGTTTTTGTAGTTGTTCAAATTCATGGGATAACACTAAAGACCATTCTTGATATGCCTGAGTGCTGCTGAGCAAAGGTGCTCCAGTCGCCTGACCTTTCAACTGATCCAACTGATGAGCAAACTCATGGATCACCAGATTATGACCATCGTTACAAATCGCTGCTGATTTTAAGGTATCGACCCATGACAAAATAATCTGGCCGGTTTGCCAGGACTCCCCCAAACGCACCTGCGCCATTTCGCTGACGACTCCTGCTGTATCTGATTGTGCAGTGGGCACCACAAAAGCGGCCGGATAAATCAGAATTTGTTTTAACTTCGGATAGTAATGAGCGGGTTTATTTAGTAGCAGCAAGCAAGCCTGCGCTGCAATGGTGACTTTCATCTCGTCTGTCACTACTAAGTCAGCACAGCCAACAAATTGTTTTTCTGCCACAAAGACCTGAATGAGCTTTTTTAGTTGCAGCTGCAAGTCAGCAGGTAAAGCGCGAAAGTAAGGCATGCGATGTTTTAAAATCTGACGCCAGGCCGCAGGAAAGGCCTGCTGCTGAATTTTCTTTCGGCGATACTGCCGCCATACCGGGGGCAAAAATATCGCAGCTAACACGACTAGCGTCAGTAAAGTTAATAACAATAAAGGCACTGTCAGTGCTCCACTTGATCTCTGATGAAGCTGTTATGGCGCCGCTATCAATAAATTCAAGGTCAGAGTGGCTGAACAGGTTGCGTCTTGACAGAAAAAAACTATACCCTTTGAGTATTGATAAGCGATCGAGCCTGCTGATGAATCTGTTTCAACTGAATTTAACCCCTGGGTTAGTGCACCCCATTTTATTGCAACTGCGTGATCCTCTCATCCAAAAAGATCGGCTGCGTTTTAAATTTAACTTAGAGCGGTTAGGTTTTCTGCTGGCAGCTGAATTAGCAAAAACTCTGCCTGTACAGAAGGTTGAAGTGCAAACAGTACTGGGAACAACAGAAATTGCAGTGCTTGCACAGCCTCCGGTTTTAGTCACGGTGTTAAGGGCTGGTCTGGCGTTTTATCAGGGGTTCGCCAATGCTTTTGATGATGCAGACAGTGGTTTTATCGGCGCTTACCGTGTGGAAGGGGAGTCCGCAGAGCAGCTTGAGATCAAAATGAATTACGCGGCCTTACCTGATTTAACTGGCCGGGATCTGATTTTGATAGACCCAATGCTGGCGACAGGCGGATCTCTGCTGAAGGTCTGGCAACTGATTGCAAGTCAGGCAACACCTCGTTCAGTGCATGTGGCCGCAGCTATCGCAGCACCTGAAGGTGTGGAGGCGTTACGCCAGCATTTACCGCAAAACAGTTATTTGTGGTTAGGTGCTTTGGATCAGCATCTGAACGAACAAGCTTATATAGTGCCAGGCCTTGGTGATGCAGGGGATCTGTGTTTTGGCCCTAAGCTCTGAGGTTTTGGAGCTCAGGGCGTTTTAGCCGCTAATGGTTGGCGGATCATCCATTGTTGTTTGGGTGCAATGATCTGCTGCAAAGGTAAATGTTCAATACTTTGTCCATCCAAAATCCGTATTTGCGGGCTGACTTGTTTGGCGTAAGGTTGTTGTTCCAGGATCCGCAGCGCCAAATCAATACTGATGCGGGCCTGGATCACAGGCGAATCTGTTGCCGCCGCCAGCAACTGAGCACTTTGGATCAGCCGCACTACCTCTGGATTGGCGTAATACGCCATCACTTCAGTTTTTGTCAGGTTTTCGGCTGAGATAAAATTCTGGGCAACACCAGCAGCGACAGCATTGGCCAGCACATAGTCAGGCTGTTGATGGCTAAACAGCTGCCGCACTAAAGTGGCCTGCGAGAAATTGTCTGTGGCACCATAACCAGCATGCACAAGCTGGACCGGACTCCCTTCTAATTCTTGCTTTAAACCCCGTTCTGCATCCTGCACCCATGCAGCTACAGCAGGGCCGGGAAACCAGGCCAGAGTGGCATTCTGCTGCTGATTGTGTTTTAACAAATACTGGATGCTTTTGGCCGCCATATCCGCAAAAGACACTGAAGAACGGGCCGTAATAGCCGGGCTTTTGATGCCATTAATCAGATCAATCACCGGAATGCCGGAGTTTTTGAGCTGCAAAATTAAGTCATTTAAGCCTTCGCTGGAGATCGCGGCAATAATCAGTGCGTCGGCGTTGTTCGTTACACAATCCTTTAGCTGCTGGCGTTGGCGCGGTAAGTTTTCATAACCTCCGGCTTCATAAATTCCTAATTGCACGCCCTGACGTTTGGCTTCCTCTGCTAAACCCCAGGACACGCCCCACCAGTAATGATCTTTACCATGGGGCAACAAAGCACAGAGCCGCCATGCTTTAGTGACTTTTTGTAGTGGCTGGTACTGCAGCTTCTTACCATCTGCCTGAACGTCAACCGGAAACCAGTTTTGCTCTGCCCATAACGAGCAGCTAAAGCTAAAACCTATCATCAAAAACGCTCTGAACATGAAATCCCCTTTTTTGTATCTGTTTAAAACTAGAGGAGATTTCAGAGCTTAGCGAATAGTCTTTTCGCTTTACTAGTGCTGAGCCAATTTTTTTCGCAAATGCCAGAAATACCAAAGCACCATAGCCACTACCAGCGGAATACTGATGGACTCTATGGTTTTGGCTGGCCACTGCGGGATCCAGTGCACTATGGCTTGCTGAGCTTTGGTGAGGAGTTGCAGCGAGTAGTAGCTGATGGCGACGACCGACAAACGTTCGACCGCACTTTGTAATTTAAGCTGCAAGTGAGCTCTTTTATCCATAGACGATAACAGAGTCTGATTTTGCCATGCCAGCTTTAAGTTGATTTGCGTACGTAACAATTCCGTAGAACGCCCCAAACGTTCGGCCAGTTGTTGCTGACGCCTTAAAATCGACTGGGCTGTACGCCAGGCTGGTGTTAAGCGCCGTTCAGTAAAATGCTGTAATGACATCAGTCCTTCAACAGGCTGTTCATCCAGACTTTTTAACCTGTCCAGTGTCAGTTGATAATAAGCGTGGCTGGCCTGCAATCTGCTGCTGTTCTCTGAGATTTGGTGTTCTGTCTGGGCAGCCAGTTGTATCAGCTCATCCAGCAGTTGCTCGTCATTACCTTGTTTTTGCTCAATACGCGAGGTGATCACCGCCAGTTGCTGCTCTTGTTGTGGCAACTGATGCAGCGCCTGCTTGCAGTAAGGCCAGGCTAAAAGGGCCAGTTTGCGATAATTGCCCAAATCAAACAGCTGCTGCACTAAAGCGCCTAAAGCACTGCGACTCAGGCCGTTATCCAAAACCAGCATGCGGCCTGCGCCTTCATTATGTTTGCGAAAATCAGTCCAAATTCTGGCTTTGCCGTTAAATACCATACTGCTGATTAAATGTTCGCTGACAAAAAGCTCTGTTGGGTCTTGTGTGGCCAGTTGAGCCGGCTGAACTATGCTCAGCTGCACCACCCGAAACAACTGTCCTGGCAAGCTGCTAAACCATTCATTGTCTGGTACTAAATCCTGTGGATCACAAAACAGACTTGGGGCTGTGCCAGTGCGGATAAAGGTATAAGTGGAAAACTCATTGTGCCGCTCCCAGCGCAACCAGCAGTTGCCCAACTCTAGATTGCAGTCTTGTTCATGTGGTTCAAGGTTTTTGCCATGTTGCTGTGCCAACTGTTGCATGGCCTGATATTCAGCAGCGCGTGAAGTGCTGGATAAGGTCAGTACAAACTGACAGAGCTGGCAAGGAGAGTCCAGAGCCGGAAAAAAGCGTTGCTGTAGTTCTTGTTCCAGCAAATCGCGCTGCGGGTGTTGGCGTAAATAAAGTTGAACCATAACAGACTCCAAAACTAAAAAACAAACAAGCGACAGAACAGAAGCAGTATCCGTACCCAGGCATGACAGTCTGATGTCAATTGTTTGATTTTATTGATAAATTCAATCTTATCTCTAAGAGTTTTCTTTGTTAATCAATACCTTGATGTGCTTTTTCTGTACAACAAAGCACTAAAGAAGTGCAGTTTTGTTAACACTTTATTTTCAAATAAGGCGGGCTACACTTAAAACAGGAACACAACAAGGAGGGCAAACCAATGCGGACTTTGTATTTGTCGCTGTGTTGTACGACCATGCTGGCCACTGTACCGGCTTTTGGTCTTGAAACCTTACCTGCGTTACAGCTGGCTCAGTCTTATCAGCAGCAGGAGGTAGTTTCTGACTTTTGGATCAGTGAAAAACTTGATGGGGTACGTATCTTTTGGGATGGTAAGCAGTTGCGTAGCCGCAGTGGGCAATGGATTAAGCTGCCGGACGAGTTACTGAAGCAATTGCCCGCTTTTGCGCTTGATGCTGAATTATGGGCGGGCAGAGGTCAGTTTCAGCAGGTGATGCAGGCTTTACAGCATAGCTCTGGACTTGAACTCTGGCAGGGTATTCGGCTAATGGTGTTTGATGCACCACAACAACCCGGCACTTTTACTGAACGACTGCAGTTTTTAACGCACCAATTGCCAGTTACAGCTTTTGTACAACTATTGCCGCAACAGCAGCTGCAGACAAAAGCTCAGCTTGATGAGCTGTTGCAGCAAGTGGTGGCACAAGGTGGGGAAGGGCTGATGTTGCATCATGCCAAAGCTCATTATCAAAGCGGACGGGTCAGTCATCTACAAAAACTGAAACTCACAGAGGACGCAGAAGCCAGAGTGGTGGCGCATTTACCGGGCAAAGGCCAGTTTACCGGCATGCTGGGCGCATTATTGGTGGAGTTACCAGATGGTCGCCGCTTTAAATTAGGTTCGGGTTTTACTGTAGAAGAGCGCCAAAATCCACCAGAAATAGGGCGTTTAGTCACTTTTCAATATCAGGGATTAACCCATAAAGGCACGCCTCGTTTTGCAGTTTTTGTGCGGGAGCGACCAGAGCCATAAAAAGCCAGTCTGCGGCTCTTGTAGCCGCCTGAACAACCAGACAAAATAGCGACCTTCAGCTGATGAGGTAGCTATGGTAAATCTGGCCTTGATGGGCGCTTTTATTCCAACTTTTTTATTTGTCTCTGTGACGCCAGGTATGTGTATGACCCTTGCTATGACTTTGGGAATGACACAGGGCGTGCGCCGCACTTTATGGATGATGTGGGGCGAGATGTTAGGCGTGGCTTTGGTGGCCATTTTGGCTGTGTGTGGTGTTGCCGTTATGATGCTGCAATTTCCTGCTGTGTTTCAGTGGTTTAAAATCGCTGGTGCTTTATTTTTGGCTTACATCGGCTGGCAAATGTGGTGGGCCAAAGGCAAGTTAGCTATTCCTCAAGCTGGTGTCAGCCGCGAATTGATGCCAAGACGCACTTTATTTAGTCAGGGTTTTGTCACTGCTGTGTCTAACCCCAAGGGCTGGGCTTTTCATATGGCCTTGTTACCGCCTTTTATCGACAGCCAACTGGCATTTTGGCCGCAGTTGCTGGTGTTGGTTTGTATTATTATTTTGTTGGAATTTCTGTCTATGCTGCTGTACGCCAGTGGCGGCAAAGCTTTGGGCGCCTTTTTTCAGAAACAAAACAAAGTGCAATGGCTTAACCGTATCGCTGCCAGTTTAATGTTTGGTGTGGCGCTTTGGATGCTGCTTGGTTAGCGCTTAACCAGCTTAGAAAGAGGCTTACCAACGATAACCAAAAATCAGGCTGCTGGAACGTTGTTTAGCCTCCGCCAGCCAACCATCCCACTGGGTCCTGTTTGGTTGAACACTGGTTAAACTGCTGTGCTCCAACGCAATATTAAAATGGTCTGTCAGTTGATAAGTCCAGTTCAATGTCCAGCTGTGACCTTTGCCGTTGTTATCATCTGTTGGAGTCTGGTCTTTATCTATCACTTCAAAACGGTCGTAACGGGCACTTAAGCTGTGTTGTTCCAGCTGATAGTTCAGCATCAGGTAACTGCTGCGATAATCTGCTACTACTGTATTTTGTCCCATGGCTGTATCGCCATTCAGATACTGCGCCAGTAGCCGCCATTGTTCCGTCAGTTGATGTTGTAAAGCCAGACTGACAAAACGGGTATCCCAGGCATATTGGCCCTCTTTGAACGTAGTGGGTTCGCCTCTGTTGTCATACCAATAGAGCCGGACTTCGGTTTGATCTTTATGCTGCCAGTGCAGTCCTGTGTAGTAGCCGGTTTTATGATCCAGCTCGCGATTAGGTTCCACCCAGGCCGGTTGTTTTTCAACTACACCACCTGTGGCTATGCTGGGGTAATTGGCAAAATCAACCCGCTCCCCAATACCGGTTTGCAGGTTATGCAAAGCAAAACCGCGCCAGGTTAAAATGGAGCCTGCTGGATCATTGCCCTGAAATAACGCGCCTACCCACTGAAAACTATGATCTGATTTAAAAAAACGGCCGGGACGACTAACGGATAATTCAACAGCTCTGGTTTTGATTTCTTCGGCTATCCAGCTGTTAATGGCGGAGAATGAACTGGTATAAGGCGAAGTCCAGGCCAGATCGGTAGTTTCCAGTGACATGGCCGGATAAAATATACCGGCTCTGCCACGTACTCTGTATCCTTCATGGGGCAGAGGACTCCAGTTCAGCCAGGCTTCTGTAACCCCGATACCAGCTTCAGGAGCTCTGTGCCACTGGGCATGCACTATGGCTGAAAAATCAGAATCGGTTTCCAGCTGAGCTACCAGATACTGTGGTCCTGCGCCTGCCTCGGTATGATGGCCCAACTGGCCTGTGCCTTTTTGCCACCACGGTGCTAAATAATGAGCTGTATCATTTTGTTTATTCAGGTAAAATTCGCCGCGACCATGCAGGCTAAGCTGCTCAAAAGCTTGGGCTGTTGCGCTGAAAGGCAAAGTGGATATCAAACTGATACAAAAAAGAGCCGGGCGGGCACTGGACATCCTGTGTTCCTTATTTTTTTATTCTGCTGTGATAGTAGCAGTTAGCTGTGGCCGATAAAAAGCCGCGACTAACAAAAACAGCGGATAGAACAAAGTTTCGCAGCTTTCTCTGGCAGATAATGACAAGCGGCCTAAACTGCTTTAGTTTAACCAGACTTTTGCTACCCCAGACCACGGAGATAATGGAATGACCTTTTTAGCTGCTGTTTTATCTGGTTGTCTATTATTCTGCTTTAGCGCTGGGGCAGTAGCTGCAGTGCAAATTACAGTGACTGATCAGCAAGGCCAACCCCTGGAAGATGCTGCAGTCGAGCTGCTTGACCCGGCAAATAAAACCTTTTCACAAAAAAAAGCAGAAGTGAAACAACAAGACCTGACTTTTATTCCTTTTGTTTCGGCTTACCAAACCGGCACTGCTGTTGATTTTCCGAATATGGATAAAACCCGGCATCACGTGTATTCCTTTTCACCTGCCAAAGTGTTTGAGCTAAAGTTGTATGCCAATAAACCTGAAGCACCAGTGGTCTTTGATCAGGCCGGTATTATCGCTTTGGGATGTAATATTCACGACTATATGCAGGCCTATATTTACGTAGGTGACAGTCCGTTTTTACAGGTAACGGATAACAAAGGCCTGGTGACTTTTAACGATATTCCTGATGGCACTTATCAGCTCAAACTCTGGCACCCATGGCAAAATGCCGACTGGGTGACTCAGCAAGTACAAGTTAAAGACAGCCAGATGATGAGTTATCAGCTGGCTATTACCGCTCAGGAAAAACCAAAGAAACCGAAAAAAGGTTTTGGTGCTTCCTATACTCCCTGATTTTTTAACCTAACCGATTTTTAACTTAAAGGAGCCGACTCATGGCCACAGTAACATTAAAAGGTAATCCATTTCAGACTATAGGCGAACTGCCGGCAGTGGGCAGCAAAGCCCCTGATTTCACCCTGACGGGCGCTGGTTTAGCTGATGTAAAGCTGGCAGATTTTGCTGGTCAACGTCTGGTACTGAATATTTTCCCAAGTGTAGATACACCAACCTGCGCCACTTCGGTCCGTACTTTTAACAAAGCTTTATCAAGCTTAAGCAACACAACGGTGTTGTGTGTTTCTGCAGACTTACCTTTTGCTCAGGCGCGTTTTTGTGGTGCTGAAGGGTTAGAGCAAGTGAAAAACGGTTCAAGTTTCCGCAGTTCATTTGGTAAAGACTATGGTGTGGCATTTTCTACTGGTCCTCTGACTGGTTTATTGTCCCGCGCTGTTGTTGTTGTTGGTACTGACGGTACAGTGTTATACACAGAACAAGTGGCCGAAACTGCTGATGAACCTTCGTACGAAGGCGCTTTGGCTGTCTTAGCTTAAAAAAGTGTAGAGGTCAGAGTCGCGAGCTCTGACCTCGATTCAAAAGAGTCCTGTTATGCAATACAGACTACTTTTAGTTTTTGCTTTGTTTATGCTGCCTCCGGTCTTGGCTGACAGCACCGCCTCGCCAGATAAAATCCTGCGCATGGGTATTCATAATTTTCCGCCTGATTTTGTGGTCAGTGCTGATGGCAAAAGTTGCAGTGGTGAAGGATATCTGTTGGCTCAGCGGGTGTTTGCCCAGGCAGGTTTTAAGTTAAAAGCGGTTTGTACCACACCAGCCCGGATGTATTTGCTATTAGATCAAGGTGAAGTGGATTTTAGTATCAATGTAAAAACCACAGCTGCGATCAGTAAAAAACATAGGTTTATCGAACCCGCTTATATGCCGATGCAGCTGATGCTGTACAGTCATTCACTTAGCTCTACTGCACCACAAGATAAAACAGTGGCCGCTATCCGTTCTTTTGATTATTTAGGTCAGCGTCAGCAATTGCTGCAGCAAGGTTATCAATTAGTGGATATGCCTGACAGTATCAGCGCTGTGCAGTTATTTTTGCACCAACGTACTCAGCATTTGATCAGTTATCAGGGGCCTTTTGTGGCTTATGCCGCTAAGCAGCCAACTGATGTCGTCGTCGATTTAAAACAAAAGAAGCTGGCAGAGATAGATGCCTATTTTGTGGTATCCGCAGCTTCAGCTGATCATCAACGCATTATTGAGGTTTTGCAGCAGCATGCCAAAGTTCATAGCTGCAGTTATCTAAAAGGCTGTGGTTAAGCAGATTTGCTAACCTTTCCGCCCGTTACTCGCCTGAACTTTAAAAACATTGCTTTTTTACCGCTGTTTTTGCTTGAATAGCGGCTTCTTTTTATTCTTCGCAGAATTTTTCTATGTACATCGAAGCTCTAGACCCTTTATCTGCTCCGGCAGCTCATTTACTGGCTTTATCCGATGCTTATATGGCGTCTTTATACCCGGCTGAAAGTAACCATATGGAAAGCCCATCTGCTTTGGCTTTGCCTAATGTGCTGTTTTTGGGGGCTTATCTGGATGGCGAATTAGCAGGTTGTGGCGCTGTTAAACTAATGCATGATGATGGCAGTTATGGCGAAATTAAGCGGGTCTATGTGCTGGACACCTATAGAGGCCGCGGCCTGTCAAAACAGCTGATGCAGGCGCTGGAAGCTCATCTTATAGAGCAGCAGATCCCGTTGGCACGGCTTGAAACCGGTATTTCTCAACCTGAAGCTTTGGGTTTATATGAAAAGCTGGGGTATCAGTACAGGACACCTTTTGGCTCATATTTGCTTGACCCTTTAAGTGTGTTTATGGAAAAACGCCTCTAACCCATGGCTTTTTACCCGTCCCCAAAATAGTTGTATCGACGCTGGTCATCCGCGTATTTTTTAAGCTAAGCTGCTTCTTGTGCCTGATTGATGTACATGTTGATCAGGCTTCCTACTGATACTAAACGGAAACAAGGAGTCTGGTTTATGCGTTTTTATTCTGCTCAATTAGGGATGCTGCTGGCCGCCTCACTGCTGGCAGGTTGTAGCACTTTACCTTCGTCAAACTCACCACTGACTAAATCACCCCCTACTACAATGCCAGCAGAGGCAACTGACTGTGTCGGGACTATCCAAGCGCCAGCTGCTGGTCTGGAGGCAACTTCAGATCCTGAGCTTTTGCAATCTGCTTTAGGCCAGCCTGACAAAGGCCAGCTTTGTATGGGACAAGTCTTTGTGGCTACAGCGCCAGTGACGGTGTATAGAGTCTGGGATCAGGCCAAAAGCTATACGTTGTATGGCCGCTGGTGGTCATTTATGTTACCCAAAGGCCCGACGGATCAGTACAGAGAAGCCAACGCCATTTGTCCAGGCTGGAGCGTATTAAACCAAATGAGCAGTTGTACTTTAAAAGTGGGTAGTAAAATTGTGGTAGGGCCTGGTCAAAGCGCCGATTGTGGCGAAGGTCTGGTGTATCCGAAGTCTGCTGTGAATCAGGTCTATATTAATAACGATTCACGTAATAATGTGCTTTGGGTAGAAAACTGTGACGCAGGCAGTAACTGGCCGCAATAAAGAGGAAGCAGAGTATGCATAAAAGTCGCTTAGCCGCTTTTGTTCTGGATAGTAAAGTGGACGATATTCAGCAGGCCAGTGAATTCTGGAGTCAGGCGCTGGGTTATCAGTTGCTACCTTCCGATCCTGATTGGGCTGAGCGTTATGCTTATTTGAATAACCCATCGTCTGAGCCCAGACTATTGCTGCAAAAAGTGGAGCATCCAAGCCATATTCACCTGGATATTGAAACGGATAATATCCAGGCTGAAGTAGAGCGGTTAAGCAAATTGGGCGCTTTTGTTATCAAACAAATGCCACGCTGGACTGTGATGCAAGCGCCTAGTGGTCATCGATTTTGTGTGGTGATGCCACAACGTGCCGATTTTGGTCAAAACCCTGATGTAAAGCTCTGGCCTTAACCTAAGTTCTCGTAATATTTCTATCACAGCCCTTTGTCCAAAGACAAAGGGCTGTATTTTATTTCCCCGCAATACACTGCCTTTTATTTAGAAAAGTTAACAGTTGTTCACTCATTTTTGTTTTTTAACTTAAATTTGTTATTTAATTAATTTGTTTAAATTCAAATGGTTGGTTTTTAAGTGCCTAGTTTTTACTTTCGTGAAGTGGAGTTATATTTATTTTTAGTGTACAACTGTGCGCTGAAGTTAAGTGGAAGGACCAGTGTGAACAAAACCATCTCTTTATGGGGCCAGAGCCTCTATCGCCAATTTAGTTTAATGCTGGCCAATCAGCCTAAGCTGGGTTATTACCTGCATCCTTTGTTGAACTGGAATAAACCTGCGCTGCATCCGGATTATCACAGTGCCCGCATTGTTGATTTTTGCTGGGAAACCGATCAGATGTTAAGTGTCTGGTTAGAGCCGGCTTCGTCCTGGGCAGGTTTTACCGCAGGTCAGCATATTCTGGTCACTATGCTGCATAAAGGCCGTTATATCAGCCGTAGTTTTAGTATCAGCTCGTCCTCTGCTGTATTTGCGCAGCAAAAACAAATCCGCATCAGTTGCCGTATTCAACCTCAAGGCGAGTTTACTAAAGGTTTAGCGGCAAGCATTTCTGAACTGACTCATTTAAGTATCAGTGATGCGATGGGAGATTTTGTGCTGGAACCTAAAGCTGATACTGCGCTTGAACAGAGCATAGTGATGGTGGCTGCAGGTTCTGGCATTACTCCACTTTGGTCCATATTAAGCAGTGTGCGCTGCTGGACTTCGCCTGTGGTGTTGTTTTATTGCGTCAAAAATACAGCGCAAGCCGCCTTTTTGACTGAGCTAAAACTACTGGCGGCAAAACAGCCTTTATTTGAGCTGCAACTGATTGAAACTGCAACCGCAGGCCGGTTGAACTTAGTGCAGCAATTAAAGGCTAAAACCAGCTTTTCGCTGAGCAAAGCGCAGTACTTCTTTTGCGGCCCAGCGGCTATGAGCCGTCAGTACAAGGACGATTTGATCCAACAAGGCGTGCCATCGACTGCTATTTATGCCGAACTGTTCGGATTGGCCGCTGCTGCATCTGAAGGACCTGTCAAGCAGGCCTTGATGCTGCAGCAGGGAAAAGTGACTGTGGTAGAGGCCGCAGCTGGAGTGCCTTTATTACAGGCGGCTGAGCAACAGGGCTTGACCCCACGTTTTGGTTGCCGGATAGGCGTCTGTTACCAGTGTGTGTGTCAGAAAAAATCAGGTCAGGTGCTGAATTTACGCACAGGACACATCTCAGGTGACGGCCCTGAACAAATTCAGTTGTGTATCAGCGCTGCGCATAGCAACCTGCAGATAGAGTTATAGGATCATGATGAAACTTACAGAACAACAATTGTCGGAACTGGCTGCTGAGCTGGATCAGGTCAAAGCCGGTGTGATAAGTCAGTTGGGGGATAAAGAAGCGCGTTATATTCGCCGTATGTTACTGACGCAGCGCTTGAGCGCCATTTCTGGTCGTGTATTGATGGTGCTGGGGTTTATTACGCCCTGGTTATGGGTGTTAGGTGTTGCGCTTTTGGCACTGGCAAAAATTCTCGACAATATGGAAATTGGGCATAACGTTTTGCATGGGCAATACGACTGGATGAATGACCCTGTATTGCATTCTCAACGTTTTGAGTGGGATATCGCCTGTGACGCTGGTTCCTGGAAACGTACCCATAACTTTGAGCATCACACCTACACCAACATCATCGGCAAAGACCGCGATTTTGGTTATGGCTTATTGCGCCTGAGTAACGACTTCCGCTGGAGGCTGCGTAACTTATGGCAGTTTGCCACTTATCTGGTGTTAAGCACTTTGTTTCAATGGGGCGTGTCTTACCACGAGCTGGCGGGTGAGCGGGTATTTTTTGGTAAAAAGAAACCGGATCGGATCAACAGTGTCAGTCACAGCGATTTGAAAAAAGCCTTTTTTGGTAAAGGAACACGTCAGCTGTTTAAAGATTATGTGTTTTTCCCTTTGATTGCAGGACCTATGTGGTTATGGGTGTTAGCCGGTAATTTAGTGGCGAATATTATCCGTAATTTATGGACCTCCACTGTGATTTTCTGTGGTCATTTCACTGCGGATGTTCATACCTTTACCCAACAGCAATGCGAAGGCGAAAGCCGTGGGCACTGGTACTATCGGCAAATTCTGGGTTCGTCCAACTTTACCGGGCCTCGTTGGTTTCATATTTTAACCGGCCATTTAAGTTGCCAGATTGAACATCATTTATTTCCGGATATGCCCGCTATGCATTATCTGACGGTCGCACCCCAAGTAGAGGCTATTGCGAAAAAATATGGCATTGCTTATAACAGCGGCAGCTTTTTACGCCAGTACGCCACTGTAGTGGCCCGGATTATCAGATATTCTTTTCCTGGTGGCCGCGCCACCGCAGTATAAAAGGTGGCGGCGCTACCAGAGCATAAAAGGTGGCTGTGCCACCAGAGTAACAAAAGGACAGAACTATGTTATTTGCCGATGTAATGCAGCAGTTTAAAGCCGGACAGGCGGATGAGTTACAGATTGAAGTGCCAGAGCAGTGGGGCCAGGGCAGGGCGGTGTTTGGTGGTATGGCATCGGCTTTAGCTCTGGCACATTTGGTGACAGAACTACCGGCAAGTATTCCGCTGCGCTCAGTGTCCGTGTCTTTTGTTGCTCCGTTAAATGCAGGACCTGCCACTGTATCGCGGCGTATTTTGCGTCAGGGCAAGTCAGTCATTCAAGCTATGGTCGAGATCACGCAGCAGGATCAGGTGGCATTAGTACTACTGGCGAGCTTTGGTGCTGAACGTCCATCGGCTTATCAGATTAAAGCGGAAGCAGCGCCAGACTCTGGTACTCAGGTGATGGTATTGCCAAAACAAGGGCCTGCACCGGAATTTACCCGGCATTTTGATTACCATATCACGCGCGGTGTTATGCCATTTTCAGGGGGCACAGGCTCAGAGCTAGGTGGTCTTATCCGTTTTGCTGAAGGCGAAAGCACAGCTGTAGGTGCGCTGGAGTTATTGGCCTTGGTCGATGCCTGGCCGCCGGTCAGTTTAACCTTGCTGAATCAACCAGCTCCCGCCAGTTCATTAACCTGGACTATAGAGTTTATCCAGCCGCATCAGGGCGCTGAAACTAAAGCTCTGACGACGGACTGGTGGTCTTATCTGGCCAGCATTGAACATGCAGCAGATGGCTATCACCATATCGAAGCCAAGTTATGGCAACCCGATGGTCAGTTAGCAGCCATTAGCCGCCAGACGGTAACGGTATTCGCCTAATGCTTACCCAAAGTAATTGACGTTGCAGCGCGACGACAAGTGTGGGAGTCTCCAGGAGCATAGTTGTCCTATGTGACTGGGGCGAGTAGCGCAGTCAACAAAGCTGCGGCTTCAAGTATGAAGGGTAAGTTGCTTAAAATTTATACTCGCTCGGGATTCATGCTTCTGTTATAGTGCGCGCCCTTTTTCCCGTGCCAGTTTCTGTGTCAATAGAGAGTACCCATTTTTTGAGCAACGCCACTTTTACCAGTCTGCCTTTAGCAGAACATTTATTACAAAGCCTTGAGAGTCTTGGCTACAGTCAGATGACCCCTATTCAGCAACAGGCTTTGCCTGCGCTGTTGGAAGGCAAAGACATTCTGGCCAAAGCCCGCACCGGCAGTGGCAAGACAGTGGCTTTTGCCCTGACCTTATTGCATAAACTGGCGGTCAAACGTTTCCGTATCCAGTCGCTGGTGCTTTGTCCTACCCGCGAACTGGCTGAGCAGGTAGCACAGGAAATCCGTCGTTTAGCCCGCAGTCAGCACAATATCAAAGTATTGACGCTGGTAGGTGGTGTCTCTGTTGGTCCACAAATTGGCTCTTTAGAACATGGCGCTCATATTATTGTCGGCACACCGGGTCGGATCCTCGAGATGATCGACCGTAACCTGCTGAACTTGTCTGATGTCGAAACCCTGGTGCTGGATGAAGCTGACCGTATGCTGGACATGGGCTTCGCTGATGATATTGGCGTTATTCTGAAAGCTCTGCCTGCGGATCGCCAAACCTTGTTGTTTTCAGCCACGTACCCGGACAAAGTGAACGATTTAAAACGTCACTTAAAAGCCGATGCTGTGCAGGTTTTTGTTGAAGATGCTGAACAAACTGAAATAGAGCAGAAATTTATTGAAGTAGAAGCCAACGACAAAATTGCTGCTTTAAAGCAGATATTGTCCTGGCATGGCGCCAAGCCCACGCTGATTTTCTCCAATATGCGCAAAGACACTCAGGATATTTGTGATGAGTTGGCGGACGCCGGTTACAGCGTGATGTCGTTGCATGGTGACTTAGAGCAGCGTGACCGTGAACGTGTACTGATGCAGTTTACCAACCAAAGTTGCCTGATTATGGTCGCCACAGATGTTGCTGCCCGTGGTCTGGATATCAGTGCTTTGCCTTTGGTCATTAACTACGATTTATCCAACGACCCTGAAGTGCATGTACACAGGGTAGGGCGTACTGGCCGTGCAGGTGCTGAAGGTCTGGCTTTAACGCTGGTGACTCCTTCACAAATGGGCCGTTTGGCCGCACTGGAAGATCAACTGGGTTTAACAGCACAGTGGGCAGAGTTAACTGCTTATCCTGCTAAAGACGGTGTACCAGCGCGCGCACCTATGCGTACTGTGATGATCGATGGTGGTAAAAAAGATAAAGTACGACCAGGTGACATAGTCGGCGCCTTAACAGGTGAACTGGGTTTGTCCTTTGACCAACTAGGTAAAATCAATGTGCTGGCTATGGTTAGTTTTGTAGCGGTACGCAACGACGTGGCGAGTGCCGCATTAAAGCGTTTAAGCGAAGGTAAAATCAAAGGCCGTCAATTCCGCTGTCGTTTTGTCTGACACTAGCCAGCCTTTTGTATGAATAAATCTGAGCCACCTACGGGTGGTTTTTTTTTACTTATAGTTACAAAAAGTATCTGATGTAAGAGGAAAAATTGCCCGGATGCACTAAGATCAAAGCGGATAGACACTAAAAAATAAAGAGGCCGCTTATGAACGTTCAACACCTTCTATGCAGCGCTGTAGTTTGTCTGCTGTTGTTTGGCTGTACACCTGCTGAAACTCAAAATTCTGCCGTTATTACTCCTGATGCTGTCACTAAAGTGGCAGAAACTCCAGCTGAACCCAAAGCTGCACCCTGCCAGCTAAAACTGGGTTTTGAATCCTGGGAACCCTACCAATACGTTGGATTGGAACAACAAGCCAGTGGACTGGATATTGAAATAGTGCAAGCCGTTGCTGGTCGTATGAACTGTACGCTGGTGCTGCAACATGGTACCTGGCAAGATTTGTTAGGTCAGTTCAGGCAAGGGCAATTGGATGTGCTGTTGGGAGCATCCAAAACACCAGCCCGTGAAGAATTTGCCCTATTTTCAGAGCCTTACCGCGCGGAGCAGTTCCAACTGTTTGTTCGTAAGGATGATGTCGATAAATACAACTTTGACTCTGTGGCACAAATGGTCGCCGCTAAACACAAGGTTGGGCTTATCAGTGATTATTATTATGGTGAACAAATAACCGCCTTGTACAGTGACGATCAAATGCGACCCCAGTTTGTTGAATCAACGATGAGTGAACAAAATATCGCTGTGTTGCTGGACGATCAGGTCGACGCTGTACTGGAAGATAGTTTTGTCGGCGCCGCTATTATCCGGCGCAAAGGATTAGAGCAGCAGGTACAACCTCACAGCATCAAGCTGGAAGAAACACCTATTTATGTGATGTTCAGTAAATCAACTGTGCAGCCGGAGCAGGTCAGCTCCTTTAATCAGGCGCTGCAGCAGTTAAAAGACAGTGGCGATTATCAACAACTGCTCAGCAAGTACCAGAGTTAACTTACTCGTCGTACTTGAAGCGGCAGCGTTGTTGACCGCGCTGCTCGCCCCAGTCACATAGGACAACTATGCTCCTGGGGGCTCGTGCACTTGTCGCCTAGCTGCAACTCCAATTACTTAGAGAATGGTATTAGTTGGTTCCAAACTGATGGGCCAGCAACGAAGCTGTAAAGCTGGCCTTTAAATAAAAGCCTCTGGGCAGGGTTTGAATAGGTTGGCCATCAGCGCCAATAGCGGAAGTTAAGGCTTTGCTATTGGCCGCTTTAGGCCTTAACTGCAGTACTTTGCCGTGGGCGCCTTTAATCTGATCGATGCCACCTAATACAATCAGCTCCATCAACTCTTCCCAGTCCTGTTGTAATAAGGCGTGCTGCTCTGCATCCGGGCTCCATAAAAAAGCGCTGCCAATTTGACGTTCAGCCAACGGAATTGCGCGTTCGGCCAGTATAGGCACAAACAAAACCTTGCTGAGCTTGCGACAAACCCAGGACTCGTGCCAGCGTAAACCCGCAACATCAGTTAAGGGCGCCACACAAACATAAGTGCTTTCCAGAGGTTTACCAAATCTATCCACAGGTAAGGTTTTCAGTTCTACACCCAAATGTGGAAAATCAGGTTCAGCTTTGCTGCCACTGCTGGCGCCTAGCACCAGTTCAAGCAATTGACCCACAGTGCCTTTGTCGCGTTGCAGATTCGCAGGCAGTTGCAACTGACATTGCTCTGCCAATTGACCTAAAGTCAGGCCTGCAATCAGGGCACAACGTTCCACTAATTCTTCGATGTTTTTTGGTGGCAGGCTCATAAAAGCGTTATAAATACAGCAGTGATTCAGGTCTTTAAAAACATTAACATTTTTTGATTTATTTTGCTGCTCAAAAAGCAAACAAAGCAAGTTATGCACAGTTGTAACACTGCTTAAATAGCAGTCTTTTCAATCTAACTTAATGTTTCTTATAGTTATTTTTCTGTTTTTAATTGGGTGTTATTCCAGCATTTCAAAGTTATTCAAGAACAAAAACACCCTTATGCACAGCTTTATGTACAGAGCCTGTGTAGAAGTTCACAGTGAGCGCTAATTAATCAGCTAAATTGTGGATAACTCTGTAGAAAATACAATTTGCCGAAGTCGTGACTTTATGAAAGAATCGATGAAACAACAGCTGTAAATAAGCTAGAGGTTTTTGTGATCGACGCTGAAGGCTTCAGAGCCAACGTCGGCATTGTAATATACAACCACCAGGGACAGGTGTTTTGGGCAAGGAGATACGGTCAACATTCCTGGCAGTACCCACAGGGCGGCATTGATGATGGGGAAACCCCTGAGCAGGCCATGTACCGCGAGTTAAATGAAGAAGTTGGTTTACAGCCTGAAGATGTAGAAATTATTGCTGTAACCAAACACTGGCTAAGGTACAAGTTACCTAAGCGTTTAATTCGACGAGACAGTAATCCGGTGTGTATAGGGCAAAAGCAAAAATGGTTTTTGTTGCGCCTGACCTGTAAGGATGAAGACGTAAATCTGTTAAAAACTTCGCATCCGGAGTTTGATGACTGGCGTTGGGTCAGTTATTGGTATCCGGTGCGTCAGGTCGTCGCCTTTAAGCGGGAAGTGTACCGCAAGGTGATGAAAGAGTTTGCCCCTATTGCTTTGCCGTATCTTCGTAGAGATGGAAAAAATGAGAAGTTAATCAGAAGGGGTTAGGAATGCTGAGCCAGTTAAGGCGCATAGTGCAGGATGTGGCGCAAGAGCCGGTACTGAATAACGCATTGGCTGGCTTAGTCTCGAATGTAAAAAATGCTCTGAAAACAGAGTGTTGCTCTGTTTATTTGGCCGACTATGATCAGCAGCATTTTATGCTGATGGCTACAGATGGCTTAAATCCTGAAGCGGTAGGCCAGATCTCTATTGGTTTTTCCGAAGGCTTGATTGGCTGGGTAGGTCAGCGTGAAGAGCCGATCAACTTAGCGCAAGCTCATTTACACCCTCGTTTTAAAGTCACCCCTGAAGTCAGTGAAGACAGGTTTTCTGCCTTTTTAGGCTGCCCCATTATTCATCATCGCAAAGTGCTGGGTGTATTAACCATACAGCAGGGCGAATCACGGGTATTCAGTGAGGACGAGGAATCATTTTTAGTCACGCTAGGCGTGCAGCTGGCGTCTGTGTTAGTCAATGCAGAAATGCGACAGGCGGCCAGTCAGAATTCAAAACAACAAAAAAGTACAGGTCAGTTGCTGGGTTTACCCGGTGCGCCTGGTATAGCTATTGGTGAAGGTTTTGTGCTGGAACCGTCCAGTGACTTTGATGCGATTTCGCTGAAAAAAGTCGATGATCCGGAAAAAGAGCTATCGCGTTTTTACAAAGCCGTCAAAATTACCAAAGCCGAATTTAATCGATTAGCTGAACGTATGGCCGGGCATTTGCCGCCGGACGCTTTGGCTATTTTTGATGTCTACCATCAGTTGTTAGACGCAGCCAGCCTTGGCAATGAAATTGAAAAACAAATTCAGGACGGCTGGTGTGCTAAAAGCGCACTGAAACGTGTGGTGGAAAAGTTTGCCCGCCAGTTTGATGATATGGACGACCCCTATCTGCGCGAACGCGGTACTGATATTCGTGACTTAGGCCAAAGGGTACTGAATCATTTGCTCGACACAGAGCAGCGCCATCATAAGTTGCCGGAAAAAGTAGTGTTGGTGGCCGATAACGTCACCGCCACTATGCTGGCCGAAATTCCACGCGCTCAACTGGTGGCTATTGTTTCGCTCAAAGGCTCTGTCAACTCACACGCCGCTATTATGGCCAGGGCTTTGGGTATTCCTGCGGTGATGGGCCTCGACGAGTTGCCACTGTTTCACTGGCAAAGTCAGCGTTTGATAGTGGATGGTTACCGTGGCCAGATTTTAGTGGGGCCAGCTGAAGCCATAGTGGCTGAATACCAGGCGTTGATCAGTGAAGATGCACAGCTTAGCGCACGTTATCAGTCTGAGATGCATTTAAACGCACAGAGCGCTTGTGGTGCGCCTTTTAGCTTGATGATCAATGCTGGTCTTGCAATTGAGTTGGAAAGTGCCCAGCCGTCTTATACAGACGGTATTGGTTTATACCGCACTGAATTCCCTTTTATTATGAGAAACCGTTTCCCAACGGAAGCGGAGCAAATCGAACTCTATAAAAAAGTGCTGGCGTCGCACCCGACTAAAGCCGTGGTGATGCGCACTTTAGATGTTGGCGGTGATAAAGCGCTGCCTTATTTCAGCATTATTGAAGAAAACCCCTTTTTAGGCTGGCGTGGTATTCGGTTAACTTTGGATCACCCGGAAATTTTCCTGGTTCAAATTCGCGCCATGCTCAAAGCCAATATAGGCCAGGGCAATTTACATATTTTGCTGCCGATGATTTCGGACTTAGCCGAAGTGGATGAATCGCTGCGTTTAATCAAACAAGCAACTTTTGAGCTGACGGATGAATTAGCAGGCACTGAAGTGCAGCTGCCAAAAGCCAAAGTGGGTGTGATGATTGAAGTTCCATCCATTATGTATCAGTTGCCTGAACTGGCGCGCAAGATTGATTTCTGCTCTGTCGGCACCAACGATTTAACTCAGTATTTATTGGCTGTTGATCGCAACAATCCACGAGTCGCGGGTTTGTATGATGCGATGCATCCTGCGGTACTGCGTGCTTTGCACCAAATGTCATTACAGGCTCAGGGCTTACAGTTGCCTATGAGTATCTGTGGGGAGTTGGCAGGTGAACCTGCTGGTGTGCTGATTTTAGCAGCCATGGGCTATGACAAATTCAGTATGAACAGCAGTAACCTGGCAAAAATTAAATGGTTACTGCGAAGAGTGAATATGTCTGAACTGCAATTGCTGCTGCCGGAAATTCTGGCTTGTCAGTCGCCAAAACAAGTTCGTCTGCACGTACAACGTTTCCTCGATCAAAAGCAGCTGTTGAACCAATTACGTGCTTAACAGGACCAAGGGCTGTTACAATGTTTGACCTTATCAAGATGTGTGCATCCGAGCCGGTGCCCTACTGATTTATTGATTAGAACAGGACTTTTCATAGTGGACTCTTATTTTTTATTCCCTCAAATTGACCCGGTGATATTCAGCATCGGGCCTGTAGCCGTGCGTTGGTATGGCTTGATGTATGTGATCGCTTTTTTACTGGCGAACTGGCTGGCAAACCGGCAAGCCGATAAACCTGGCTCGGGCTGGACCCGCGATCAGGTCAGTGACTTGCTGTTTTTCGGCTTTTTAGGCGTCATTGTCGGTGGTCGCGTTGGTTATGTATTGTTTTACAGTTTCAGTAACTTTATTGCCGACCCATTGTATTTATTCCGCACCTGGGAAGGCGGCATGTCCTTCCACGGCGGCGTGTTAGGTGTGATGGCCGCTATGGCCTGGTTTGCCTGGCGCAATAAAAAACGTTATCTGGAATTGGGTGATTTTGTCGTGCCGCTGCTGCCTTTGGGCTTAGCTTTTGGTCGTTTAGGTAACTTTATCAACGGCGAATTGTGGGGCCGTACTACAGACGTGCCATGGGCTGTGTTATTCCCTAACGCCGGTATGTTGCCTCGCCATCCGTCTCAGCTGTATGAACTGTTGGGTGAAGGCATCATCCTGTTTATTTTGCTGCAGTTGTACAAACGCAGAAATCCGCCTGCCGGTAACGTCGCAGGTTTATTCCTGCTGGGCTATGGTACAGCGCGTTTTATTATCGAATTCTTCCGTGAACCTGATGCGCATTTAGGTTTATTGTCTCTGGGCATGTCGATGGGACAGTGGCTCTGTATTCCAATGATTGTTGCTGGTTTAGGGCTGATTATTTGGGGTTACGCTCGTGAAAAGAATGGTCGCGAAAATACAGTGAAGAAAGAGAGCAAGGCATGAAGCAGTATTTAGACTTAATGCGCCATGTGCTGGAACATGGCCATAAAAAATCTGATCGCACCGGCACAGGCACCATCAGCGTGTTTGGTTATCAGATGCGTTTTGACTTAAGTCAGGGTTTTCCGTTGGTGACGACCAAAAAGTGTCACCTGCGCTCCATTATTCATGAGCTGTTGTGGTTCCTCAAAGGCGACACCAATATTCAGTATCTGAAGGATAACAAAGTCAGTATATGGGATGAATGGGCGACAGAGCAGGGCGATTTGGGCCCTGTCTATGGTGCGCAATGGCGTAGCTGGCAAACACCGGATGGCCGGGTGATCGATCAAATCAGCCAGCTCATACATGACATTAAAACTAATCCAGACTCACGTCGTTTAATCGTCAGCGGCTGGAATCCTGCGGTACTACCAGATACCAGGTTCAGCCCAAAAGATAATGCGGCTATGGGCAAACAGGCCTTGCCGCCTTGCCATACCTTGTTTCAGTTTTATGTGCATGATGGCAAATTATCCTGCCAACTGTATCAGCGCAGTGCTGACATTTTCCTTGGTGTGCCTTTTAATATCGCAAGTTATGCTTTGCTGACCATGATGGTCGCGCAGGTCTGTGATTTAACACCAGGTGATTTTGTGCATACTTTTGGTGATGCGCATTTGTACAGCAATCATATGGCTCAGGTAAACGAGCAGTTAAGTCGCACACCACATCCATTGCCACAAATGAAGCTGAACCCTGCTATCAAAGATATTTTTGGTTTTACTATCGAAGATTTTGAGCTGGTCAATTATTTAGCACACCCAGCCATCAAAGCCCCAATAGCCATCTAAAACCTGAAAATAGGATCAGATCACAGGGTTAACTGTTAAGCCTGTGATCTAACCTCATTTTATTCGTAGCAAAAAACCGTCAAAATTATCTGGCATCAATTTTGCTGTATATCATGCATAGATAAATAAGCGACGGCTAGGCCGGGGGCTACAGTGCGGATATTCGGGTTAGTCATTACAGTATTGCTGTTGTGCAGCTGCAGTTCTTTGCCACAAGGGCAAGATATTGCCGATCCTGTAAAGGTCTCAAAAGCAGAACAACATCCTCCTTTGTTGTTTTACACCGAGCGTCTGGCAGACCAGCTTTTTCATAAATTACAACCTCTGGAGTCCGGTGCTATAGCTGTCACCACTTTTGCTGATGTACAGCTGATGGCGCCAGATACTAGTCGTAAGTCCAGCTACAACGCCTCCTTGCAGCTGCAGGAAAGTATGCAGACGGTGGCCACTCAGCTGGGCTATCAGGTTAGTGAAATACGCTTAAATGATGCTGTGTTGGTGCACTCTGGTTTTGAGAATTCCTTAGGCCGCGATCTTAGCCTGCTGGCGCAAAATCAACAGGCGCGTTATGTGATTACAGGAACCCTGACCGAAGGGGAAGTGCATATCACAGTGAATGCCAAATTAATTGACCTGAAAAGCCAGCAAGTACTTGCTGCCGCATCCAGTGTTATTCCAGTAGCTGTGTTATGGCCCAACGAGCAGTTGCAATTGCGCCATAATAAGTTGTATCGCAATTCGGAGTCTTAATTGATGACTAGATATAGCCACCTTATTCTTTTATGCGGCATGACAACCCTGGCTTCTGTATCAGGTTGTGCACCTTTGATTGATACAGACTCGCAGGGTAAGCCGGTAGTGCCAGCGAATAAGGTGGAACTGCAGCAAGGCCGGGTGACCTACAAGAAGGATGATCCAGCGGCTCATCCAGATCACTTGTATGTCAATGAATACGACAGCGCAACGACTCAAAACGCCCGCATGGTCGGAATGAATCCGGCAAGCTACAAGCCTGAACCTGCTATTACGGTGAATCACTATGTTCAAAGCATGATGCATGATTTAGCTGCCAATCTTGAAGTGTTAAGTACAACCTTTAGCCTTGGCGTGACCAGTTTTGTTTACCTGGATGGGGATTATCAGCAAGGTGACTTATTAGGTAATCAACTCTCTGAAGCTTTTATGCACGAAGCCACTCAGTTTGGTATAGCGGTGACTGATTTTAAAACTACAGATTATATTCGTGTAACCCCTACAGGTGACTTTACTTTTAGTCGCGATTTCCTTGAACTGACCCAACAATACCCCATCAGTGTCGTGCTGGGTGGAACCTTAGTTCGTCATCAGGGCGGGGTATTAGTGAATGCACGTATGGTGAATGTGAACGATAAAAAAGTGTTGGCTACAGCTCAGACCTTTATTCCACAAAATGTGGTTCAGGCCTTAAAAGCGACACATAGCGCACCTTTGTTGCAGTTAAAAGCAGCAGGAACTCCTTAACAAGCTGAAACTGGAACTCTTTATGAACTCACTGAATTCAACTATGACCTCAGTCTCGGCCAAAGCTTTGCTAACAGCCGTTGTGTTGTGGTTATCGGGTTGCGCGACTTCGACTACTGAAGCTGCTAAAGATGCAGAAATGGTTGCCAGCCAGCCTGCTGCAACGGATAACAATCAGACTTCCGGAGATAGTTACACTGAATCCTCTGTTGTGGTCAGCTCGTCCACTGAATTGTGCCGCTGTGATTCCAACACGTCTGGGAGTTCTCAAACTCAAAGTGCGACAACACAAAACAGGGATAGCGAATGGTTTGGTTTAACGCAGCCTTTTCAGGAAGCTGAGCCAGCCATGGGTATTGCACAGAACTCGCAATTAGACAGTGCTGCAGTGAACAACGGTCAGCCGATCCCGGGTTTAGCGGTAAAACAATTTAGCCGCAGAACTTTGCCATCCGAATTAGCTGCTGCAGGTGCCGATCCTCAGGCGTATAATTCGGCGCCTATGTTCCATCAAAGCCGAAAATCGCTGAGTGACTATGTGGCTCAACTGGCATTTAAACTGGCTGGCAATCAACAACTTCAGGGTGTGAAGGTTGGGGTGGCAAGCTTTGTCCTCTTTGATTCTCAGCTAGAACAAACCAGCGCTATAGGTAATCAACTTGCCGAAGAGTTGAGTACTGTATTGCCAGGTTATGGCGCTGCAGTGATCGAATATAAACTGACAAAAAATATTACTGTGGGCCCAACAGGTGATTTGTCTTTATCCCGCAGTACGTCAAAGCTCAGGAATCCACAGGGCATAGACTACGTGCTGACAGGCACTATGACCCCCACACGTCGTGGCCTGCAAATTACCAGCAGAGTCGTCTCTACAAGAGATAATGTTGTGATTAGTTCAGCCAGCACCTTAATACCAGCCTTGGTATTACAACAGCTTTAAGCTTTAGACACCTGAATAAAACAAGATAGGATCGAAGTGAAAAAATGGCCGCCCCAACAGGAATCGAACCTGTAACTGCCCCTTAGGAGGGGGCCGTTATATCCATTTAACTATGGAGCGGATTAACAGAAGACACTAAGCTAGCACAGCTGGCGAATCCTGTGAACTCCAGTTGAATCAACAGGTTCTTTATTGAACAATAAGCTACGGTTTTAGCGGGTAATTCGTTAACGTTGTTCTTTATCATTAATCAAGGTTGCTGCATCACCCACTTGTACATTAGCCAGTAGATCCATATTGATACTTTCAGCCCAGGCATTTTTATGATTGAGCTCTGTGATCTTTATTTTCAGTTCGCTAACAGTCAGTTGGTCTTGTAACTGACCAAAGCTGTCTTTGTGCTGGCGACGAAATAAAATAGTCAGCTCATCACCGATTTTTAAGCCTTGTTTACTGCCCAGGTTCAGCAGCACTTTATGCTGTTGTACCAGAGTGATGTCGGCCAGTATAGTTTCGCAGCGCAGCGCTTCTTCCACGTCCTGAGCTGCAGCATTTAATACCCGCTCAATAGACTTACCATAATCAGTTTGCCAGAAGCGCTGAGTTTTGGGGCTGATCACTGTAGTACTGTTAAAACCCCAAACCGCGGATGTCTGGTATTTTTGGCTAAACAGTACTTTCTGCTCCTGAATATCAGACAGCTCTAACTGCAGCTGGTAAAAACGTTCTCTGTCCTGATCAGACCAAAATGACCAGTTGGTCCCCACGCGCTCACCCAGCGAAACATCGTCCAGGCTGGCTTTAAGCAAATAGCGGCCGCCATAGTTACGTTGCAAGGCGCCACGGTCGGCATAACTCAACTCTTTTTGCCGTATAGCTTGGGGCAGCAGCTTGATCAAGCTGGAACCAGAGGATTCCTCTAGTTTTTGAATAAACAAACTGGTGCTGGCTTCATCCAGCTCATACAGCTGTCCTGTAATAGCCTGTTCCCGGTTTTCAATGACAAAAGGGCTGATCAGCAGCTCCTTTTTTAATTGCAGGTTGGCGCATTGGTTTTGATCTGGGTAAATATCAGCTCTGATCGTGACGTTGATATAACCGTTTTCTTCAGTTTCAGAGACGATTTGCACATTATGTACTTCGCCCTGAGTCTGTAAAAACATCGATTCCTGAGTCAATAAACCGTCGGTCACCTGTTGTACAGTGCGAATGGACGCTCCTGAATACAGCAGCGCTTTACGCACAGCATCTTCAGTTGCTGCAGTTCTGGCTGCATGGGTATCGCCGGCACGCAATACGGCCTGGCCTGTAGCTTCATACCAATCGGCATGGGCATGGCCAGAAAGCAGTGGCAAAGCCAGCAGTGATACGCTGAGCGCAGATAGACGCATGACAAACCCTCAATAGAAGAACTAACAGGGTAGAAGCAAAAGCTATGCCTGAATTAAGATTAGGCGCTTAAAATAACAGTTTTTTTAGAAAAGGCACGGATTGTGCATTATTTGCTGTAATGAAAGTATGCAAAAAAGGGCAGAGGCACGCCATCATGAACAAACTAACAATCAGCGCGTTATTGCTGACGTTATTACCAGGCTGTAGTCTGGTATCTGACCGCCATGTGGAATGGGAAACGGTGGAACCTCAACGTTTTCCGGTGTTAAAAGCTGTGGGCTATGCTCCTCTGAGCCAACAGCCAGGCGCCAGTGAGCAGGAGCGTATGCTGATGGCGATGAAAGCCTCTAAACTGGAAGCTTATAGAGAACTTGCAGAGCAAGTTTATGGCCAAAGAATTGACGCCAAAGCCAATATGCAGCAAATGATGGTCGGCAACGACCAGCTAAGTTCATCGGTGAGCGGCATTATTCGTGGTGCACGCGTGGTGAAAACTTATCCTGTGGGTGATGTGTATGCCACTGAGCTCGAGCTGGATTTTAAGCAGGTGTATGATTTGTATTTAAATAGCCAGCCAGCCCGTCGGATAAAAAATGTGAAGTACTACTGAGCACTTGCGGTTTGCTACCCACATAAAAAAACCGTCAGATGACGGTTTTTTTATGTGCTGGATAAACAGATCAGGCTTTAATGCCGGGGCCTTTATCGACTTGAGCTGCTTTGCCTTTATTGGTATAGGTTAAACCGGCGCGGCCACGGCTTTGCAACAACTCAGTTTTAAAACGTTCGATCACCAATTGGCTTTGCTCTACGCTTTGGCTGTTCACCTGATTTTGGAATTTACACTGTGCCAGTTTTTCTTCGAGGCGTTGCAAGTGGTCTTTAAACCAGTCTTGCTGTTTGACAGCGTCGAGTTCTGGCGAGGCAGTTAATTGCTCGTCTGTCGTCTGGACTAAATCAAGGATTTGGATTTTTTCATCGGTGTTGCTTTTTAATGCTTCAACATCACGGGTCCGGATGGCGTCCAGTTCCTTATGAAGCAACAAGAGCAGCACATCCAAGTGCTGCTCTTGCTCGTTTAACAGGGTGAGGATAGAAGAGTGGGCGCTACTCATTTTTTACTAAAAAACTCGCCTTCAAACTGAACGATACGACGTGCCAGTTGTTCTACATTCACTTTATATTTGCCTTCAGAAATCTCTTGTTTGATCTTATCAACTTTCTCTTGATCAATACCTGAGCTTGCTTTCGCTTTTTCCTGGGCTTTGCTGAATTGCTGTGCCTGAGAAGTCAGCGAGACTGAATCCTGTTTTTGTGCAGCTGTGCCTGTTGTGCTTTGCTGCTGAACCGCCTGTTGCTGAGCAACTTGCTGTTTTTGAACGTTTTGTTGTTCGGCTTTGTCAGCTTTCACTTGTTGAGTGACTGGCAGGCCTGTATTTACATTAATCGCCATTTTTCTACCCTCTTCATCCGGTTTCGGATCCCTTACTTTGTATAACGGCAGCGACTGATAAAACTTTAGACATTATTTAAAATTTTATTGCAACTTTTTTCACCGCAACGACTTCTGCAACTACGGTTCTGTTGGACTGTCTGTTCGTCACCCGGATCTGGTCACCCAGAATGCCATCCATTTGTGCTATACCGACAGTTCTTACTTCAAGGCCACTATTCAAACCACTAATTGTAACTATATCGCCTTTACATACAAGACAAAGATCCTGCAATGTCACAACTTGTCCTGCAGACAGGCTCCTTTTTACTCTGGCTCCGATCACTGATGCCGGGTTTTTCACTAAAGAGCCACGAGCTAAGCGCAAATCGGCTTGCCCCAGCGTTAACATATCGGCAGTGATTAAAGAACCTAAAGCTATATTTCGCACACTAAGAGTCGCGTCTGTTTGCTGCGTAAAACGTGCTGATACATAAAGCTGCCAGGGTTGTGGGCTTTGACAGCGAATTTGTACAGTCGCCTGATTGTACACCGGGCCTGCAAAACTAAACTGCAAAGGTTCGTTGCATTCTTTATGAGCCAAACGTGAGTCCAGCGTAGAAATCTGACTTTGAGCACCGTCCGGTACTTCTTTTTGCTGCTCTAACCACTCTGTTGTTGCCGCTGTTAATTGTGCAGGGCTAAAACTTGCCGCCTGTAGCGAAAATGCCGCAAAAAAAACACTGACTGTAAAAGCACAGAGCAGAGGGCGTTTCAAAAATTTATCGTACATTTTCATATGGTTTCAGCTATGCTTTATCGGCAAAGGGTTATAACATACTTAAGTATGTCAATTTTCAGTCATTTTTCATCCTAGAGTGAACTAAGCAAGAATCGTTCCCGATTTTTTAGGATCACTAATTCTTTCAGGCAAGGGAGTCTTCTATGGCGGGTATTCTGGATTCAGTCAATCAGCGCACTCAACTGGTGGGGCAGAACAGACTGGAGCTTTTATTATTCCGCTTACAGGGTCGTCAACGTTTTGGTATTAACGTATTTAAAGTACGTGAAGTACTGCAATGCCCACCTTTAACTGCCATTCCCAAACGTAATAAATATGTCAGAGGCATAGCCCATATTCGCGGTCAGACTATATCCGTAATTGATTTAAGTCTGGCAACAGGCGGTAAAGCTATAGAGAACACTAAAGACTGCTTTATTATCATCGCTGAGTACAACCGCTCTGTGCAGGGTTTTTTAGTGCAGTCGGTCGAGCGTATTATTAATATCAATTGGGCCTCTATTATGCCACCGCCAAAAGGCACTGGTGGTAAACAGAGTTACCTGACGGCTATTACTGAAATAGATAAAGAATTGGTTGAGATTATTGATGTTGAAAAAATTCTGGAAGAAATTTCACCGTCACCTACAACTATCAGCAGCAATGTAGCCACTTCTACTATTAGTGAAGATTTAGGTGACAGACTCATTCTGATTGCAGACGACTCAGCTGTTGCGCGGAATCAGGTCAAAAGAGCGCTGGAAGGCTTAGGTGTACAGATGCATCTGGTCAACAACGGCCGTGAGGCATTAACCTACTTGCAGGAGACTGCAGCGGCTTGTCAAAATTCAGTCACTGATAAAGTCGGCTTGCTGATTTCTGATATTGAAATGCCGGAAATGGATGGATACACCCTGACCGCTGAAATTCGGCTGGATCCAAGACTCAAGCCATTGCATGTGATCTTACATACCTCGCTAAGCGGTGTCTTTAACCAGCAGATGGTGCAGAAAGTAGGCGCAGATGATTTCATTGCGAAATTTAACCCGGATGAATTAGCCGAATCCGTGCGGAAATGGTTGCATACTGATTAGAGGTTTTATGTTAGTGGCAAACAAAGAGCTGCAGGAAAGTGAGTATCGTCTGTTTCGGGATTTTCTCGAACAACAGTGCGGTATTGTGCTGGGTGACAATAAACAATATCTGGTCAAAAGCCGCCTTGCGCCTTTGATGCAGCGCTTTGGTTTGTCGTCGCTGTCAGAATTATTAAATAAAACCTTAAGTCCTTTTGAACGGCAACTACGTTCCGCTGTCATTGATGCTATGACCACCAACGAGACTTTATGGTTTCGTGACAATTACCCTTACGAGTTGTTGAAAAAGCAAATTCTGCCCGAATTTGAGAAAGATCATAAAACCGTCAAGATTTGGTCGGCGGCCAGTTCGTCTGGTCAGGAACCTTATTCTATTGCGATGACGGGGCTGGAGTACCAGCAAGGCCGACCTTCAGCCTTTCCTATGGGGTTACATATTTTAGGCACAGACATATCCAACGCTATGCTCGAACACTGCCAACGCGCTGAGTATGATGGTCTGGCCTTGTCCCGGGGATTGTCACCAGAGCGGCGGAGTAAATTTTTTGACGATTCTGGAAACGGCATGATGCGGCTAAAAGATGCCGTTCGAAAAAACGTTTCGTTCCGTCATTTAAACTTATTGGATAGCTATACCTTACTGGGTAAGTTTGACATTATTTTTTGCCGTAACGTGCTGATTTACTTCTCCCCTGAAGTGAAAATGAAAATAATTAAACAGTTCTCTCAGGCTCTGAACCCGCGTGGTTACTTGTTTCTTGGTGCTTCTGAGTCCCTCTCCAGCCTGAACAACGACTTTGATATGGTGCGTTGTAATCCAGGCATAGTGTACCGCAAAAAAGTCTGATCAAAAATTCTGGCCTGAGTTTTGCTTAGTATTTGCCATCTCTGAAAGACAGGATGGCAATAATGGCAATCAGCTTCGATAAAGCATTTGGGCTTCACCCTGATGCACTACTGATCCGCGACAAACGTTCTCAAGTCTTGGCCGAAAATATCGCAAATGCCGATACTCCGGGCTACAAGGCAAAGGATATGGATTTTCAAACCGCATTAGCTGGTGCTCAGTCACGTCAGTCAGGCTCACTTGGCCGTACTGATCCTAAGCATTTTGAAATCTCCACAGCCCGCCATGCTGACTCTCAGTACCGTATTCCTAATCAGCCTGATACCGGGGATGGCAACACTGTTGATATCCACGAAGAGCGAAACGCGTTCACCCGCAATAGCATGGAGTATCAGACGACTTTAAATTTCCTGAACAGTCGAATTAGCGGCCTGAAAAAAGCCATTACCGGAGGGTCTCAATAATGAACCTTTATGACGTTTTTGATAGTGCCGTTATCGGAGGATTCCAGTCATGAGCCTTTATAACGTTTTTGATATCGCTGGTAGTGGAATGTCTGCACAGCAAGTGCGGTTAAACACCACCGCCAGTAATATGGCGAATGCGAACAGCATCAGCAGCAGCATCGATCAAACCTACAGAGCTCGTCATCCTGTTTTTGCAACCGCACTAGAACAAGCGCAGCAAGGTCAGGAAGGCGCTAAGGTTCAGGTATTGGGTATTGTTGAATCAGACGCACCTTTGAATGTGGAATATGCGCCACATCATCCGTTATCTGATGACAAAGGTTATATCTACAAACCTAACGTCAATATTATGGAAGAAATGGCCAATATGATTTCAGCCTCGCGTTCTTATGAGACCAATGTGCAGGTAGCTGACGCTGCCAAGCAAATGGTCAGCCGTACGCTGATGATGGGCCAACGGTAAGGGGTAGGGCATGAGTAAGGTAGATAATACAGGCAGTGCTTTAGATGGATTGTATTGGGGCGATAAACCCACGACTCCCGAGTCTGATGGTAATGGTGCTTTAACCCAATCCGACTTTTTTGCGCTGTTAACGCAGCAGTTGGCCTATCAGGATCCAACAAAGCCTGTTGAAAACAATGAGATGATTGCGCAGATGACGCAATTTACTATGGCCGATGGTATTGCGTCGCTGAACACCAACTTTAAAGATTTTGCCACCACTATGAATTCCAGCCAGGCGCTGCAGGCGTCTTCTTTAGTTGGGCAGTATGTGTTGGTGAAATCAGACGATATGGTTTTTGACGGCGAAAATGCTGTGGTTGCCAGTGCTAATTTTCCTGAAGACGCGACTAATGTCAAAGTCCAGATTAAAAATGCTGATGGTGTGGTCGTGCGTTCGGTCACCATAGATAAAGCTGATGCAGGGCGTTTACAGCTACCTTGGGACGGTACTACTGATACTCAGGCTCTGAATGAGGATGGTACCCCTAAAGTAGATAAAGATGGTAAGCCTGTTATGGAGCTCGCAAAGGCAGGTGTTTACACCATTTCAGTTGAAGCCAGTATCGCAGGTAAAAACGAAGCCATAGCCACTTCTGTTTACGCCCCAGTGACCAGTATTACCTTAGGCAATGGTACCACTCAGGGTCTGTTATTAAATGTGTATGGCCAAGGCCAGAAAAAATTATCTGATATTGAAGAAATTGCAACCTAATCAAAGATTTGAGGTGAACTATGAGTTTTAATATAGCGTTAAGCGGCCTGGCTGCGGCTCAAAAGGATATTGATACCACTGCGAATAACATCGCAAACGTCAATACTACCGGCTTTAAAGAATCCCGCGCTGAATTTGCTGATGTGTATGCAGCGTCGGTATTTAGCTCGAACAAAACTAAAGTGGGTGACGGTGTAACTACTTCTAAAGTGGCCCAGCAGTTTTCTCAGGGCTCTTTGAAATTCACCAATAACTCACTGGATTTGGCTATTACCGGTGACGGCTTTTTTGCGATAGCGCCGGAAATTGGTAACCGTGATTATTCGTACACCAGAGCCGGTGCCTTTAAGCTGGACAAAAACAACTTTATTTCTGATAACAACGGTGGCTTTTTGCAAGGTTTTCCGGTGAATCCAGCCACAGGTGAAACTACCTCTGTCAGTTTAAGTACTACTTCTCCTATCCAGATCCCAAATACGGCGGGTGCACCACGTGCAACGCAAAACGTATTTCTGACCATGAACCTGGATTCACGTCAACAACCAAAAGCTGTGCCGCTGCCTGCCTTTGACGCGACCAATGCGGCCACTTATAACAACCAGACCTCGACCACTGTATATGACAGTTTGGGTGAGCCGCATATTTTATCTATGTATTTCCGCCGTACTGATCCTGTGACAGATAATGACTGGGAAGTTTATGCAGTACTCGATGACAATACCGGCACACCTTTTACTTTACCTGCGGCGACCCCTGTACTGGATTTCGACTTAAACGGCAATCCAACAACAACGCCTATGCCTTCACTGGTGATGCCTAAAGCGACATTAGATGGCTTATTAGCGAACGGCGCGCAGTTTACTACGGACGTTTCAATCAATTTTACTGATCCGGCAGGAACTAAAAATCCAACCCAGTACTCCTCGAAGTTCGAGTTAGGCAGTTTAGACGGTGACGGCACCACTGTAGGCCGTTTAACCAGCGTAGATATTGATGCGGCAGGCAAGGTGATGGCGTCATACTCCAACGGCGATCAAACCTATTTAGCTCAGGTGGCTATGGTGAAGTTTGCGAACCCACAAGGTTTAACTCAGGCCGGTAACACTTCATGGCGTCAAAGTTTAATGTCTGGTGAAGCATTAGCTGGTGAAGCAAACTCCGGTACTTTTGGTGCTATTAACTCTTCAGCATTGGAAAGTTCGAACGTCAACCTGACCAACGAGCTGGTCGATTTAATTGCAGCTCAGCGTAACTTCCAGGCAAACTCAAGAGCGCTTGAAGTGAACAGTACGTTACAAAATACTGTATTGCAGATCCGATAATAAGCATTTTAAAAAGCCCAGAGCGTTTTGCTTTGGGCTTTTTTTGTTTCTGTTATTTTTTCCTGTCTACGAATACGGAGGTGATGGTGAAGTTCAGAACTGTTCTGGCATTTTATATACTTACCACATTCTCTTGTGTGGCGTCCGAGCAGGAAGTGCTGGTCACGACCGACTTTGTGCTTAAAGCCGGCACGTCTGAAACTCGTACTTTACATATACAGAAGCCGGAACATCTGGAGCAGTTGGTGATGGTTGGGTTTAATCCGGTCAAAGCCTTGTCGGTTGACTGTGTATTGCGGTTATATGCTCCATCCGATGTATTACTGGGCAGCTATAATTGTGCTGAACGTCAGAACCATAGTTTTCAGCAGTCATTGTCTGGCGCAATTAAGTTTAAGGCACAGATTGAAGTGAGTAATAATAATTTCACCGAAGAGACGACCAGGTTTTCCGTGATCAATAGATTTAAGTTTGTATCATTAACCCGCTAGTTAACGCCACGCCACCAGCCGCAGATTATAAATAGCCTCCGCCTTAATTTTTCCAGTAAATACAGATATATAATTTTGATTCTCACCCTCTGAACCCTCTGCGCTCCCTTCTTGGCATCAGTCTTGCTTTACTTAACTTATCTCAAGTGGAGGCCTGACTATGGACCATTTACTTTATATCGCGATGAGCGGTGCCAAAGAGAATATGAATGGCATCAGTATCAAAGCGAATAACCTTGCAAACAGCACTACAACGGGCTTTAAAGCTGATTTAGAGCAAGCTCGTTCTATGCAGGCTTTTGGTGAAGGTTTACCCAGCCGGGTGTTTTCACTGACAGAACGACCAGGTCAAAATTTTGACGATGGCTCTTTTATTATTACTGAGCGTGAACTGGACGTCGCTGTTCAAGGAAAAGGCTGGTTGTCAGTACAAGACGCCGAAGGGAACGAAGCTTACACCAGAGCGGGCAATTTGCAGCTCAGCCCGACAGGAGTTCTGCAAACGGCATCAGGTTTAGATGTGATAGGTGAAAATGGTCCGATACAGCTGCCTTTACCTATAGCAAAAATGGAAATTGGCAACGACGGTACTATCAGTATCAGGCCACAGGGCGCGCCAGCCAACGTCATGCAGGAAGTAGCCCGACTGAAGCTGGTCAAGCCTGAATTTCAGGATATTGAAAAAGGCACTGACGGTTTGTTCCGGCGCAAAGATGGCGAAGTTGCAGAATTAGATGCAACGGTCAGAGTGCTAAGCGGTGCAGTAGAAGGTAGTAATGTCAATGCCGTGGGTGAAATGACCCAGATGATCAGTTTACAACGTCAGTTTGAAGTACAAGTCAAAATGATGAAAACCGCCGAAGATATTGATCGGCAACACAACCAAATTATGAGAGTAGTCTAAGGCTTAAGCCTGGGAGGTTAGCATGCATCCAGCTTTATGGATCAGTAAAACCGGTTTGGACGCGAAGCAGCGTGATATTTCGGTGATTTCAAATAACCTGGCCAACGCCAGCACTATTGGTTTTAAGAAAAGCCGCGCGATATTTGAAGATTTGTTGTATCAAAACATCAACCAGCCAGGCGGTCGTTCCTCACAGAACTCAGAGCTGCCGAATGGCTTGATGTTAGGTGCTGGTACCAAAGTGGTCGCGACTCAGAAAAGCTTTACCCAAGGCAATATGATCACCACAGAAGGCAGTCTGGATGTGATGATCCAGGGCCATGGTTTTTTTGAAGTGCTGATGCCGGATGGCTCTACCTCATATAGTCGTAACGGTCAATTTACCACCGATAGCGACGGCAATATGGTGACTTCAGGTGCTGGCTATCAGGTCCAGCCTAATATTGTAATTCCTGAAGATGCGCAAAGCATAACCATTTCTCAGGACGGTGAGGTATCAGTGAAGTTACCGGGTCAGGTAGACCAGGCCGTTGTAGGACAGTTAACAGTAACTAACTTTGTGAATCCGGCAGGTTTAGAACCTGTTGGCCAGAACTTATTTACTGCAACCGCGGCTAGCGGTGATCCGGTGCAAGGTATTCCGGGTCTTGAAGGGCGTGGCATTTTAGTTCAGGGCGCTTTGGAAACTTCAAACGTCAATGTGACGGAAGAGCTGGTCAGTCTGATTGAAAGCCAGCGTGTGTATGAAATGAATTCCAAAGTCATCTCAACTGTTGATCAGATGCTGGGTACTGCTATTCAGCAGCTGTAGGAGTAAGTGGATGAACAAGTTAATTCTGCTGGTACTGACACTGCAACTTTGTGTGGGCTGCGCCGGTGGCTTCAATGAGCCTATGCCGGATGATCCAAACTTTGCGCCTTTGCCGCCTGAGCCAGAAGCAGTTCCGCTATCTAATAACGGCTCATTGTTTGCGCAGGGTTTGTCTAATGGTTTGTACTCTGATAACAAAGCGCGCCGTCCAGGTGACATTATTACTGTGGTGCTGAAGGAAAATACACAGGCAACCAAAAAAGCTAAAACTGAATTTGGTAAAGACAGCTCAGCCAGTTTTGATCCTATGGTGGGTTTAGGTGGCCGTGACGTCAGTGTACTTGGCAATACGCTGCAATTTGGTGCCAACTCAACTTCAGACTTTAAAGGTGATTCTAAAGCAGATCAAAGCAACAGTTTAACAGGTGATATTTCTGTCAACGTATTGCGCGTGATGTCGAACGGTAATCTGGTGATCCGCGGCGAGAAATGGTTAACGCTGAATACGGGTAAAGAGTTTATCCGTTTAACAGGGGTGATCCGAGCCGAGGATATTGATTCGAGAAATACAGTGGAGTCGACCAAAATTGCTAATGCCCGTATTGAATACAGTGGCACTGGTGCTACTCATGGCGGTCAGGGGCCAGGCTGGTTAACCCGATTCTTTAATGGCGTGTTGTGGCCGTTTTAATGCAGGTGAAATGATGAAACTTATCCAAAGCCTTTTTGTAGTCGCGCTGTCCACAGCTTTGTGTTTCCCGGCTGCAGCTGCCCGTATTAAAGATTTAACCAGTGTGCAAGGGGTTCGGAGTAACCAATTGGTTGGCTACGGTTTGGTGGTGGGGTTGCCTGGTACAGGCGAACAAAGCCCATTTACTGAACAGAGCTTCAGAACCATGCTGAGCAACTTCGGCATTAATATGCCGCCTGGTATGAAATCACAGATTAAAAACGTGGCTGCTGTGGCAGTGCATGCTGAGTTACCTGCGTTCAGTAAACCTGGTCAGACTATTGATATTACAGTTTCGTCTATGGGCAGTGCTAAAGGATTACGTGGTGGCACTTTATTGCAAACCTTCCTCAAAGGTCTGGATGGCAACGTCTATGCGGTAGCTCAAGGTTCGCTGATTGTTAGTGGTTTAGGCGCGGAAGGAGCTGACGGCTCAAAAATTCTGGTGAATACGCCTACTGTAGGCCGTATTCCTAATGGAGCTACGGTTGAACGTGAAGTTCCATCGCCTTTTGCTGACGGCGATTTTATTACCTTTAATTTAAACAGTTCAGATTTCACCACCGCCAAAACATTGGCTGAGACGATCAATAACTTTATCGGTCCCGGCACAGCACAGTCACTGGATGCGTCTTCTGTTCAGGTCAGAGCGCCGCGGGATATGGATCAGCGTGTGTCTTATTTATCTACGTTGGAAAATTTAACGCTGGAGCCAGCCAGTCAATCGGCTAAAATTATTATTAACTCCAGAACCGGTACCATAGTGATAGGTAAGGATGTCCGGCTGTTCCCGGCTGCTGTGACTCATGGTGGTTTGACCGTGACTATCGCAGAAAACCCAACCGTAGTGCAGCCCAATGTTTTAGCTGGTGGTGAGACGGCGGTAGAGCAAAACAGTATTATCGATGTGCGGCCTGATCAATCACGTATGTTTAAATTTGACCCGGGCACAACGCTGGATGATTTAGTCAGCACCATCAATGCAGTTGGCGCAGCGCCAGGTGATTTGATGGCCATTTTAGAAGCCTTAAAAGAAGCCGGCGCCATTCATGGTGAGCTTGTGGTGATCTAAATGAGTAAAGTTGAGAACAAAGTCAATTATCATGATTTAACCGGTCTGGCGCAGCTAAAGCATAGCTCAGGTGGTGATGATGATGCGGCGCTGAAACAGGCGGCTAAACAATTCGAATCTATTTTTATGGGCATGTTACTTAGCAGCATGCGCAAAGCCAATGAAGTATTCGAAGATGACGGTGTTCTCAACAGTAATGCGACCAAGTTTTATCAGGATATGTACGACAAACAGCTATCGACTGAATTGTCAGAGAAAGGCAGTTTAGGTTTAGCTGATTTGCTGGTGCAACAATTGCGGCCCACCAAAGGTAAAACCACACCGGCTTCTATGCTGAAAGTGCCCACAGAAGCTGCACCTGTGCCAGATAAAAAAGCCAGTGCAGACTCCTTGGTTCCTGCTGTAGCTCCAGTTAAAAAATCAGCTGAAGTTGCACAGCCTATAGTGACAACTGCACCACAGGTGATTACTGAAACTTTGGCTTCTGAACCGGATCCGGAGAACGAAGACTGGACTTTTGAGAGCCCCGGCGAGTTTATTCAAAAACTAATGCCTGCAGCTAAACAAGCTGCGCAAAAACTGGGGTTAGAGCCTTTAGCCTTATTAGCTCAGGCTGCGCTAGAAACAGGCTGGGGGCAACGTACTTTTAAAACGGCTGAAGGCAATAACAGCTTTAACTTTTTTGGTATTAAAGCGCATAACAGCTGGCAAGGGGATGTGGCAGTGGTTGATACGCTGGAATATCGCCAGGGTGTAGCGCAAAAAGAAAAAGCTAAATTCCGTGCTTATGAGTCGCCCGAGCAAAGTTTGGGTGACTATGTCGACTTTATTAAATCTAACCCTCGTTATCAGCAGGCTGTGGCTATGGCTGACAACCCTAAAGCTTATTTTCAACAGCTTCAGGCTGCAGGTTATGCCACAGATCCAAACTACGCTCAGAAGATTTTATCGGTATTTAACAGCGAGACCTTCAAACAGGCACGAAACCTGCTTAGCAATAAAGAATAAAGATTAAAGATTTAGCCGGCGCTGCCGACTAACGAAGCTAAGATGCGCTAAGCATCACTGGAGATTTAGATGTCGGATAATTTACTTCGGATTGGAACCTCAGCCATACTGGCAAGTACTGCTTTGCTTTCGACCACAAGTAATAATATTGCCAACCTGAATACTCCGGGCTATACCAGACAGCGTACAGAGTTCGAATCCAATATCTTAGGGCTTGGTGTAGGTCGGGGCACTACAGAACGTTTAGTGAACGAGTTTGCTCAGAAGCAGTTATGGCGTGATGTTTCCTCTGTCAGTTATGCCAACCAGTATTTATCTGAAGCGAGCCGTGTTGATACCTTAATGTCTGATCAGTCGAACAGTATCTCCACAGGTATGTCTTCTTTTTTCAGTCAGTTGCAAACTGCTATTAACGACCCGACAAATGCTGCCTCACGCCAGTTGGTTATGGGCGGAGCTCAAACTTTATTGAATAAATTCAATACATTATCTACTCAGATGACAGCGCAGAATAAGTATTTAAGTCAGCAACTGGAAACGGATGCAGCAGATGCTAATGAGCAAATCGGAGTGATAGCACGGTTAAACCAGGAGATTCTTGCTTACGGTAATAATCCGGCTAAGCCACCTCCGCTGGACTTGCTCGACAAAAGAGATCAGGCCATTAAAGAATTGTCAGCCCTGGTAGATATCAATGTATTGGATGCAGAAAACGGTGATAAACAAGTTTTTCTGGGCAGTGGCCAGTCTTTGGTACTTGAAAACGGCAAGTTTAATTTGTTCAGCGTGGCGGGCGAGCCGGATCCAAACCGTAAAACATTGCAGCTTAAGGCTGGTACCAATCAGAATGTTGTGATTAACATCTCAGAAACTGATTTGGGCGGGAAAATAGGTGCTTCGCTTGAGTTCCGTACGAAAGTGCTGGACCCGGCACAAAGAGAGTTAGGGCAATTGGCTTTAGCTTTTACTGATGCCATGAACACTCAAAACCGTTTAGGTATGGATGCTGATGGTAACTTAGGTGGCGATCTGTTTAGGTTACCAGGTTTTAACGCTTTGCCTTTTAGCAGCAACACCGGCAGTGGGGCAATTACTGCCTCTGTAGTGCCCGGACAAGGCAAAAATATTCCGGCTAACGATGTACGCATTACCTTTACCGCTGCCGATGCCTTTACTGTTGAAGCTTTAGACGCTTCAGGGAATGTGATCCCAGGCACTGCTATCAGCCGTGCTGGTGTTACCTTTCCTGTGACTGTCACCTCAGATGATACCAACGATTTTTTTGGCTTAAATATAACCTTAACCAATGGCGCGCCAGCTTTTGCCGCCGGAGATAAGTTTGATTTAAAACCTTTAAGTATTGCTGCTCAGAATATCAGCCTTGCAACCAGTCGTCCTGAAGCTATAGCTCTGGCATCACCGCTCAAAGGTGAAAAAACGCTGACTAATATTGGCAATGCAGAAATAGATAAACTGACGATAAGCAGTGTAGGGCAGGCAGGTAACAGACTGTCACAGCCGGCCAACTTTACAGATGGCCCAATTTCTATCACTTATTTAGGTAATAATGAGTTTCTGATTGAAGACTCCGGCGCTCCTGTTGTCAGTGAAACCATCACCTTCGCTGGTACTGATTATCAAAACTTATTAGGCGGTTCCACCAACTTTGCCAATGCGGGCTTTGATTTTTCTGTTAAAGGTGTGCCGAAAGTGGGCGATACATTCAGTATCAGTTACAACACCGGTGGTTTCGAAGATAACAGAAACGGTCTGATGCTGGGGAATTTACAGAATGCTGATATGGTCCGTATTAATGCTGCGACCACAGTCAATGCAGATAAATACCAGACTTTTAATCAGGCGTACTCGGAGTTAGTAGGGACTGTGGGCACTCAAACCAGTCGGGCCCGTGTAGCCGCGGCATCGTCTAAATCTTTGTTAGAACAAACTTCGGCATGGCATGAGTCATTATCCGGTGTCAGTCTGGACGAAGAAGCGGCTGATTTGGTCAGGTTTCAACAAACTTATGCGGCAGCGGCTAAAATTCTGTCAACGTCACAAACAATTTTCGACACCCTGTTGCAGGCTGCGAGGTAATGATGCGTACCACTTTTAATATGAAGTACAGCCAGAGTCTGGATTCAATTTTAAGTACTCAGGACAAGCTACAGACCGCCAGTTTAATGCTGAATAATCAGACTAAAATTTTAACTGCAGCTGATGATCCTTCAGGTGCGGCCCGGGCTATAGGCCTTGAATCTAATATTCAGCAAACGAACCAGTATCAGAGCAACAACACTGCGGCTCGTAACAGTCTGGAGTTACAGGAAACTGTGCATGACAGCATACGTAATGCGATGGACAGAGCCCGCGTACTGACCTTATCTCTTGGTAACGGTACTTACGACGAAAATGATCGTAAAGCTATTGGCGAGCAGTTAGGCAATATTCGTGATGAACTGTTTGATTTAATGAATCGCCGCGACGAACTGGGCGGTTATTTGTTTTCTGGTTTTCAGGATCAAACGCAGCCTTATAGCCTGAACAGCGCCACTGGTAAATATGAATTTAATGGTGATGAAGGTCAAAAATCTATTCAGTTGTCTTTGTCTATCTCGATAGCAGCCAATGACAGCGGCCGTAGTATTTTTGACAGTGTCGACAAAAGGTTCCAGACAACAGATCCTACCCTTGGCGCTCCTGTGACTGCAGCGAAAGTGACAGTGGCGAATCAAAGTGTTTTTGATAATTTCTACAAACAAAATTATGACGGGCTGACGGCTGGGAATAATGACTTTTCTGTGGTTTTTTCTGCGCCATCTAACTATGAAATTCAGCGCAATGGCGCCCCTCAGGTTCCTGCGGTCACTGGTACTTATACACCGGGGGAGTCTATTAATTACAATGGTCTGGCTATTGATGTAACAGGTGCGGCACCAGGCGGCACTGTGGACTTTAGTCTGCAGCCCCCAGAAAAAACCAATATTCTGAATTCTTTAACTGATTTGATTAACGGCATTGAAGCGGGCGATAGTGGCGATGCGCTTAATGAGCGAATCCTGGACGCGACGGTTGAAATTGATAATGCTTCGGCAAAAGTCGACTCAGCTATGTCTTCTATAGGTGGACGTTTGAATGTGATTGAAAGCATTTTTGGCAGTAACGAAGATGTTCTGATCGCTACTAAATCTCATAAAGCTGATGTGGTGGAACTGGATTACAGCACAGGTATTACTGAGCTGGTGAAACAGGAAACCGCATTACAAGCAGTGCAAGCTACTTTTAACCGGGTCACTGGCTTAAGTTTATTTGACTATATCAATTAATAATTAAATGTCTCCGGCAGGAAGCCCTTTATGTTTATGGAAGAACTCGCTCGTTTTGACCAACTCTATTCACAATCAAATGACTGGCCAGTGAATGAGTTTCATCACTGGGACACAGTTAACTTTTTACCTCTGGAACCTGATTCTAAGCTCAGTCTTCTGCGAGCCTTTGCGCCTGACTCCGTACCTTTAATCTTATGGCGCAAATTGCAATTATTGCTGCTGGGTGATCAAAGTGTCGATACCCAAAAGTTGACTAGCCTCTTCAGCACTTTGCCTTTTTTACAACAGAATCTGCTATACAGCCAAATGATGCGAGCCAATTTTGTGGGGCAGTCTCTGGCGTTTGATAACGCGATTTTGTATCGGTTGATGATTGAGAAATTTTGTCAGCAAAGTGCAGAGTATTGTTATGTAAGCCCTTTAATAGGTAATGGCAATGAAGAGATAGTGCTATTACTGACCAACCAGTTTGTGACAGCTCAGCACGGGCCTACCCTGACTATTTTAAATTACGCCAGTGCGTTAAAAGCTATGGGAAAACATCCTGTGGTGATTTGTTGTACCAGCGTAGCCAAATCTGGCCATTATGTGTATCCGATGCCTGCACCAGTGTTTTTTGGCACAGTTCGCAATGAGTATTTTCAGGGCGAGATGCTATTTGATTTAGATACAGGTCAACACCAATCCCATGCAGGCGGGTCTGTTGTGAAATGTTGGGATCAGTTATTTGATTTTATGCAGCTGACTCCAATAGATGACACCGAACATCTGACCGATTTAGTCAACCTGATTAACCAAATCAACCCCCGTTTTATTATTGGCGTAGGTGGTTTAAATCCTGTACTGGAATTTATCGCACAAAGCCGGCCTGTGTTGAATGTGCCTTGTGTCACCTCATTAGTGACTCCTTTGTATGCTGTGCCAGTATTACATCGTGACTTGACTGAAAAAGATCAAAAACGAGTCGAATCTCTAGCTATCACTCATCCGGTATTAACCAGTAGGTTGCCTTTCCGGTTGCGTAAGTTTGACTCTGTAAAAAATAGCAAGGTGACAGACAAAGTACTTAAGTTTGCTATTGTCGGTTACCGGCTTGAACAAGAAATGCGTTCAGACTTTATTGAAACTTTGCTAATGATTAAAAAGCAGCTGCCGCAATCTGCTTTTGTGATTATTGGGCCTGATGCAGTGGAGGGATTTCCTGCTGAGTTACAGTCCTGCAGTTATTTCAGTGGCAGGGTCAGTAATGCCATAGATCTTATCGCCAATTGCCACTTTATGCTTAATCCAAAACGCCAGGGTGGTGGCACATCTGCTATTGAAGCGTTAAGTCTTGGAATACCGGTACTGACCGAAGCTTATGGCGATGTGTATCAGTATATAGGTGACGATTTTGTGTTTTCGTCTGATAAAGAGCGGCTGGAGTTTATTCAGCGCTACCTGACGGATGAAGAATTTGCCGCTTTCTACACCCAGACTTGTCTGGACGCTGCAGCTAAAGCCACAGACTCCTCTGCCATAGTTCAGCAATTGCTGCTCGATTACGACAGTTACATCTATCAACTCCAGCATTAAACTCAAGGTCTGAGCAAGCCAGCAGGTGAAGTTCCGACCTTGAAACTTCAATCACACTTTCACTTAAACTCCGATATTCCTCGCATTTTTTGTCTATTTGACCATAAAACCAACATTTGAACTAAAGTTCTGAAGTTGACTGCCGATACTATAGTTAGCTGCAAAAATACCCACAATAAAATAATGTAACCCTCTAAATTTATTCAATAAAATTAAATAAATTCCTCAAGAAAAACCTCCTGACGTCGATACAGTAATTAAGCAGGGAACAACAAAATAATTACTCTGCAAACATAAAAAAACTCAGGAGATATACCATGGCTTTATTTGTTAATACTAACGTTTCGGCGTTAAATGCCCAAAGGCAACTAATCAATTCAGGCAAATCATTAGATACAGCGTTTCAACGTTTATCTTCAGGTTTCCGTATCAATAGTGCTGCAGATGATGCTGCAGGCTTACAAATCAGTAACCGTTTAACAAGCCAGATTAATGGTTTGGATCAAGCAATAAGAAATGCGAACGACGGCATTTCATTGTCTCAGGTTGCTGAAGGCGCGATGGATGAAATCACCAACGCCTTACAACGAATTCGTGTACTTGCAGTGCAATCACAAAATGGTATCAACAGTTCCAGTGACCGTATTGCACTACAAAAAGAAGTATCAGCATTAAAGGCGGAAATCAGCCGGATTGCAGCAACAACTCAGTTCGGTGGCGTGAAGTTACTGGATGGTAAGTATTCATCAACCTTCCTGGTTGGTGCAAATGCGGGCCAGACGATCAGCGTCAATATATCGCGAGCTGGTGGTGGTTTTGGTTCCTCAGGTTTGGGTATTGCAGGCTTAAGTATCAGCAGTTTAGCTGGCGCTTCCCGGGCATTGGCAAGCATAGACAGTGCTATTAATGTGATTGACTCCAAGCGGGCAGACTTAGGTGCGATTCAAAACCGCTTCCAGTCAACAATCCGTAACTTATCGAACATTGTCGAAAATATTTCGTCAGCACGAAGCCGTATCAAAGATACAGACTTCGCAAAAGAGACAGCTGACTTAACTCGTGCGCAGATTTTGCAACAGGCCAGTACTACCATTCTGTCCCAGGCGAATCAAAGACCGCAGGCAGCACTGTCTTTATTACAAGGTTAATTATTCAACAATAACTACTATATATTGAATCGATCTTTAGTACGACTCCTGAGCTTTATGCTCTTTGGCCATACGGCTTTACCGTATGGCCTTTTTTATTTGTATCTAATAGTGGAATGTTTATTTTTAAATAGTTTATTAAATAACTAAAGAAACAATATTGTTAGCCGATACAGTATTTGAGTGGATTAGATTAAATATAAAATGACGTATCCACTTTTCATTCAATAAACGCTCAGGAGAAAGGTTATGGCGTTATTTGTAAATACCAATGTTTCGGCGCTGAACGCGCAGAGGCAACTTATAAACTCGGGTAAAACCCTTGATACATCATTTCAGCGTCTTTCGTCTGGCTTTCGCATCAATAGCGCAGCAGATGACGCGGCTGGTTTGCAGATCAGCAACCGCCTGACCGCCCAGATACAGGGCCTGGATCAGGCGATCAGAAACGCCAATGACGGCATTTCTTTATCCCAGGTGGCAGAAGGGGCCATGGATGAGATTACCAATGCGTTGCAGCGCATCAGGGTTTTGTCAGTGCAATCGCAGAACGGTATCAACAGTTCGGCGGATCGCGTGGCGCTGCAAAAAGAAGTATCGGCGTTAAAGACTGAAATCAGTCGTATCGCTACAACCACCCAGTTTGGTGGTGTGAAATTGCTTGATGGGAAATATTCATCGACTTTCCTGGTGGGGGCCAATGCAGGCCAGACCATCAGTGTGAATATCTCCAGGACTGGTGGTGGATATGGTGCATCTGGATTAGGTATAGCAGGCTTAAGTATCAGTAGCTTAGCCGGCGCATCCAGAGCTCTTGCACAAATCGACAGTGCGATCAACGTAATCGACTCTAAGCGAGCCGACCTGGGTGCGATTCAAAACCGCTTCCAGTCCACGATACGCAACTTGTCGAACATTGTGGAAAACATATCTGCTGCACGCAGTCGGATTAAAGATACAGATTTCGCGAAAGAAACGGCTGAACTGACCAGAGCGCAGATACTGCAACAGGCTAGTACCACCATCTTATCGCAGGCGAATCAAAGACCACAGTCAGCGTTGTCACTGTTACAGGGTTAACAGATTAGACAGAACTTCTAAGTTCAGCGACTGAGTCTACCCAAGCTGGTTGAAGCGACAAAGCATCAAACACGGCGGGTACAAAACGAACAGCACTGGTTCAGGAAGGCATTGGGCGTCTGAACCGTACGACCAACTTTATGGCACTGCTCTGACGCACCTATAAGCGAGGAGCTCCTGCCAAAGGAAAAAAGGAAAGGCTTTATGGCTACTTATTTACTAACCGGAGGATGACACTATGTCATTATATGTCAATACAAACGTATCAGCGATCAATGCACAACGTCAGTTAATTACATCTGGCAATTCATTGGATACGTCATTTAAACGTTTATCATCAGGTTTTCGTATCAACAGCGCAGCTGATGATGCGGCGGGTTTACAGATCAGTAACCGTTTGTCGAGTCAGATCAATGGTCTGAACCAGGCAATCAGTAACGCCAATGACGGTATTTCACTGTCACAGACGGCTGAAGGTGCGATGGATGAGATTACCAACTCTCTACAGCGTATCCGGGTACTGGCAGTACAGTCGCAAAATGGTATCAACAGTTCGGCAGACCGTGTTGCATTACAAAAAGAAGTATCAGCGCTGAAAACGGAAATCAGCCGTATTGCAACAACAACTCAGTTCGGTGGCATTAAGCTGCTGGATGGTAAGTTCTCCGCCAAGTTCCTGGTTGGAGCCAATGCCGGACAAAATATCAGCGTGAACTTATCACGTACTGGTGGCGGTTTCGGTGCTTCAGGTCTGGGTATCAGTACTTTGTCGATATCCAGTGTTGGTGGTGCGTCAGCAGCATTAGCCAGTATCGATAGTGCAATCAAAACTATCGATAGCACAAGAGCGGATCTGGGTGCTTTACAAAACCGGTTCCAATCAACAATTCGTAACCTGAGTAACATAGTGGAAAACGTTTCAGCAGCGCGCAGCCGGATCAGAGATACTGATTTTGCTAAAGAAACCGCAGAGTTGACTCGTTCGCAGATCCTGCAACAGGCCAGTACTACTATCCTGTCTCAGGCGAATCAGCGTCCACAGGCTGCCTTGTCACTGTTAGGTTAATTTAAAACCCGGTAGTAATGAGATAGTCAAAAAAAACGGCCCCCACGAGGGGCCGTTTTTTTTCGTTGTTGATATGCTTCAGGCGAATAAACCAATAAATTTGTAATTATTTTAAAAATATTTTCACGTGTAACTTGTTGAAAAATAAATAAAAGAGAAAAAATTTGCCGCTTGATGGAAAAAAATTGCCTTTTTTTACTAAAGTCCTGAAGTTGCTTGCCGATAGCTAGTTAAGCCAAATTGCAGTTTGGCGAGAATTGCGGGGTTCCGCTTAACAATAAAGGTTGTGCCAGGGTTTGCAGACCCGTCGCAGCTTTAAGGAGTGACTTATGGCTTTAGCAGTAAACACCAACGTATCCGCGTTAAACGCACAACGTCAGTTATTAACATCAGGCAGTGCATTAGATACGTCATTCAAACGCTTATCTTCTGGTTTTCGTATCAACAGCGCGGCTGATGATGCGGCAGGTTTGCAAATCAGCAACCGTTTAACCAGCCAAATCAATGGTTTGAACCAAGCTATCAGTAACGCAAACGACGGTATTTCAGTGGCTCAGGTTGCTGAAGGTGCAATGGATGAAATTACAACTTCATTACAACGTATCCGTGTATTAGCGGTACAATCTCAAAACGGTATCAATGGTTCAGCTGACCGTATTGCATTGCAGAAAGAAGTTTCAGCCTTAAAAACTGAAATCAGCCGTATTGCTCAGAACACCCAGTTTGGTAACATCGACTTACTGAAAGGTAACTTCTCAGCTAAATTCCTGGTGGGTGCTAACGCTGGACAAACTATCAGCATCAACCTGTCACGTACAGGTGGTGGTTACGGTACTTCAGGTTTAGGCTTGTCTACTCTGTCTGTATCGAGTGTTGGTGGTGCATCAGCTGCTTTAGCAAGTATCGACAGTGCAATCAAAACGATCGACTCAGCTCGTGCAGATTTGGGTGCGTTACAAAACCGCTTCCAATCTACAATCCGTAATTTAAGCAATATCGTTGAAAACGTATCAGCTGCCCGCAGCCAGATCCGTGATACAGATTTTGCGAAAGAAACCGCTGAATTGACCAGGGCACAGATATTGCAACAGGCCAGTACTACTATCCTGTCACAGGCTAACACCAGACCTCAAACTGCACTATCCTTATTAGGTTAATAGTGACCTTTTAGGTAAAGAGTAAGAGCGGCGAAGACCTGTTATTAAAGTCTTCGCCAGTTTTGCCGATACAGAGGTAGGCGTATATGAGTTCAGTAATTACGGGTAATTTTGGTTATCAGCCAACAGCCCCCAAAGCTGCTGCTAATGTCGCAGTTGAGCTGAACAAAATGCAAGGTATTTCAGAGACCGCTGCACCAGAATCCAAAGAAAAGGCTGAGACTGTGCAAGCAGAACAAGCTGTGACTACGGACGAATTAGGTGAAGCTGTTGAGAATATCAACCAGTTTGTTAATTCTCAGGGACGTACTTTAAATTTTTCAGTCGATGAAGAGTCGGGTAAACCTATAGTAAAAGTGATTGATTTTGAAACCAAAGAAGTAATTCGGCAGATACCGTCTGAAGAAGTACTGACTATGGCTAAAGCAATCAAAAGATTACAGGAAGATCTGGGTTCAGCGACAGGTTTGATGTTTGATAAAACGATATAAAGAGAGGGTGAATCATGGCGATCCGGTCGTTAGGTGCAGCATCAGGGCTTGATCTTGAAAGTCTGGTTACACAGTTAGTTACAGTGGAGCGGAACACTAAAGTCAGCCGTTTGGACAGCACTAAAAAAGAGCTGGATTCATCTCTTTCTGGTTTTGGCAAATTAAAATCAGCCTTAACTAAATTTAAAGATACTCTTACGGCTTTGGGTGACGATAAACTCAGGGCCCGTACTACCAGTATTAAACAACCTACAGATACTAAAACCTACCTGGAAGCTAAATCCAGCAGTACTGCTGCACCTGGTAATTTTGATGTTAAAGTGAAATCTCTGGCGACAGGCAGTCGTCTTGAAAGTGCAGACCTTGCTTATGGCAGTGCCAGTGATGTAGTCAGTGCTACAGCTGGTAAATTGACTTTCGAGGCTGATGGAAAAAGTTTTGATGTAAACGTGACCGCTGGTATGACGTTGGATCAGTTTCGTAAAGCTGTGAACAATGCGGAAGGCAACTTTGGCGTCAGCGCGAATATTATCAACGCTGGTTCAACGACAGGCACCAAGCTGGTATTGACCTCTTCGATTACGGGCATGAACAATGACCTACGTATTACCAATGATAATGCCGCTTTAGACTCTCTTTCAACCAGGGCTAATGGCTCTACAATTGATGGCAGTGGCGGCATTGGAGTTGATATTGCTGCTGGTGACGCTGAAATTGAAGTGGATGGCATCAGTGTTAAAAGTGAAAACAATACCTTTACCAACGCTATACAGGATACTGAACTGACGGTTTCAGCCGTCACTCCTGATGGTAATAATGCTACCCTCACTATTGAGACAGATAAAAAGGCAGCTGAAGAGAAAATCAAAGCTTTTATGGATGCCTACAATAGCTTGTTGACTGAAGTAAATACTTTAACCAAAAACCGTACTATAGGTGATGATGGCAAAACTGTGGTAGCCGAAGGTGGAGCTTTAAGTAGTGACCCTATGGTTCGAAGCATTATGAGCCAGGTGACTAAAACTTTGGGTAGTGCGTTTTCATCTGGTGGCGCCGAACTGAATAACTTATATGCCTTAGGTATTACTTTTAATGACCAGGGTAAAATGGAAATCTCCAGCACCCGCTTATACGGCGCAGACTCTGGGCGCGAACGTTTTGATGATGCGCTGGAAAATAACTACGATAAAATTGCGGATTTATTTGGTGCCTCTGGAGGTATTACCAAGTCACTGGATAAGGTAATTTCCCAATTTACAGACCGCGATGGTTTATTAGTGAACAAAGAAACATCACTGAAAGACCAACTTAAAAAAAATACTAAAGATCGTGAAGCTTTTGAACGATATATAGTGAGCTACGAAGAAACGTTACGTCAGAGGTATGGGGCTTTGGATTCTACTTTAGGCCAATTACAAAGTACCTCCAGCTATCTGGTGCAACAATTGGCAAATTTGCCTAGATTCGGTAGTTAACAGGAGCTTGCCATGAGTTACGGTATTAAGGCCTACAAATCTGTAGGTATCAAAGATGATTTAGCAGTAGCGGACCCGCATCGAATTATTCAGCTACTGATGCAGGGATCACTGGAAAATATGGCAAAAGCCAAAGGTGCCATGGAACGTAAAGATTTTGCCGAAAAATCCCGTACTGTTTCAAAAGCTATGAGCATTATTTCCGCCTTACAACATTCCCTTGATATGGATGTTGGTGGTGAGGTGTCGCAGAATTTGTGGTCTTTATATGATTTTATGGTCAATCATTTGATGCAGGCCAGTCGTGAAAGCAGTCCTGCGAAAGTAGAGGATGTGATTGAAATTATGATCAAAATTAAATCCGGCTGGGATGCAATTCCGATGGAAGAACGGCAAAAAGGCTTCCAGATGCTGGCAGAGCGTCAAAGCCAGTCAGCATTGGCATCTGCTTAATGACCCATGTTGTTAGCCAACTAAAGGACAAGCGCCAGCAACTAACAGAATTGCTGGCGCAAGAAGAATACTCTACTGAAAACTTTTCCACCTATTGGCAGGAGTTCGATCAACTCTTACGTCAACTCTGTGAGAACCCTCAACAAACACCTGATTTACAAAGTATATTGGCAGATAACTTGCAGTGGGTTAGTCTTATCACTGAACAAGTCACTTCTGAGAGAAGTACTGTAGCTGCCAGGATGTTGCAATTACGCAAAGGTAAAAAGGCGCATCAAAGCTACGGAGACAACAATTAAGCAGGTGCCAGGCCTTTATGCTGAAATATATTAACTACCAAATCCTCGATAATAACGACCAGCAAGAAGCTCTGGAAAAACAAGTCTCGGTCACTATCGGTCGTAACATACGCCAGAATATTGACGCCTTTCGGCAACATATCCCCAGTTTAGTCGGCATCATTAATGACCATGAAGTCCAGCAGTATTCGTTGTTTTGTACTAAAGATGCAGAGCTGAATATCGTCGATTTTGCAACAGGCAGGGTGTTTTACCAAAGTACGGCAAAACTGGAAGTCATGGCTGAAGTGCAGGACTACTATTCGCATGCTGCCTACTTCAATTTACAAGGCCAAAAAGACGATTTAACCTGGCGTCATCAGGCATTGCCTGCGAAGGTAGACGTATTGCTGGTATTTGGTTTGGGATTAGGTTATCACCTGAACGAATTGGTGATGAACAGCCATATCCGCTATCTGGTGGTGTATGAACCTAACGTAGACATCTTGCTGTGTTCGGCCCAGGCCAATAACTGGCAACAACTGCTGGACACCGCCACCAGCATGGGCACTCATATCTTTTTGCAAATAGGCTCAGATGCCACTGCTGTACCTGCTGAATTAGCTGAGTTACTGGAGTTTGATCAAACACTCGACAAAATCTTTGTTTATCGTCATCAATTTCATCCAATGATGGATGATGTCATCCGTTACCTGCTGCAACATTCAGGTGATAAAGATGCATTAACTAACACTGGTCATCAATTTACCGAATACAAAGATTATGCGGATTATGTATCAGAGCGTGCCGGTAATTTATTAGGCCATTATAAACCCCAGGACTATAAAACAGAGCAGGCACATGCTTTGTATAACGCTAATATGGAAGCGTTGCAGAAGTTTTATCCTAAAGTGCATAAAGCCATGCAGGAGCATAAAACCCGGGCCTGGCAGCTGGTGTCAGACCCGCAAGGCAATCCTAATCTGTATCATCAGAAACGTAATGCGTTGTTTCATCAGGATCTTGAAGCTGAGTCGGCAGAGTTGGTGGAGTATTTTGTCAATCATCCGTTTAAGGATGATGTGGTGCTTAATCAGCGTACAGGACGTAAACTTAAAGAATTTCTTCATTTTAAAATGGTTGAGAGGCTCCAACCCCTCATTAGTAAAACACTACACGACAATAGCAAACTTCCGTCTGATGTTCAGTCATTAATTATTTTTGGTATCGGATTAGGAAAACATCTCGAATTATTATCTCTGCGGCATAACATCAAAAACTTATTTGTTTGTGAACCCAATTTAGATTTTTTCTATGCGAGTCTGTGGGTTACAGACTGGGCAGGTATTTTTCATGCCGCAGATGAAAAAGAAGGGCGAATTTATCTCAATTTAGGCGGCGATGGTAGCCATTATTTTTATGATCTTATGGCTCAGTTTTATCAGGTGGGAGCCTATTCTATCGCTGATACTTATATGCTGAGTACTTATTTTAATGTCGGAATGCAAAAGGCTATTGCTGACTTGCGTGCCGAATTAAAAGTAGTTCTTGCATTAGGCGAATACTATGACCATGCCAGATATGGTATTGCTCATACTTATGAGAGTGTGAAACAAGGGCAATTATTTTTGCGACAAAATTTAGGGGAACAAAAGCATCATAACGCTCAGAGTATGCCTGTATTTGTTGTAGGTAATGGTCCTAGTCTTGATGGCTGCTTTGACTACATTAAAGAATATAGAGAACAGGTGATAGTCGTTAGTTGTGGTACAGCGTTGCTCTCTTTGTATAAAAATGGTATTCAGCCTGATTTTCATGCTGAGATAGAGCAAAACAGAGCTACTTACGATTGGATAACTCAAATTGAAGATAAAGAGTATCTGAAAAACATTCGTCTATTAAGTGTGAATGGAATACATCCTGATACAGCATCATTGTTTAAACAGACCTTGCTATGTTTTAAGGATGGTGAAGCATCTACTTATGTATTTCATAACGGGCTCAAAAAACAAGGATTTCAGATTGCATCTTTAGCTTATGCTTATCCCACCGTAACCAATTTAGTGATGAATTACATTATAAAGCTTGGAGCTACACAGATATATTTGTTTGGCGTCGATTTAGGCTTTATTGATATTACCAAACACCACTCAGCTCACTCTGCATATTTCAAGCCTGATGGTTCAGAGGTATATAACTATCAATGGAAACATGGAGGCGGAGTGCCAGCACCCGGTAATTTCCGAACCCTTGTATACACCAAAGCTGAATTTGATGTGTCAAGAAAATTGTTAGAGCAGGCGATACAAAAAGCAGGGCGTAAGCTTGAAGTATATAATTGCAGTGACGGCGTGAAAATTAAAGGAACTGTATCGTTAAAACCTGAAAATATTCTGTTAGCTACATTCGATCAGGATAAAGAGTTGACGTTACAGAACTTTATTAATCAAGTGTATTACCCAGCATTGTGTGAGTATGCAGATAAAATTTATCAACAGTTCTCCGTAGATAAATTTAAGGACACAATGGAAGAATGGCAGGCCCTGATTAAAGATGACGTTGAAACTGCAGAACAGGCAAAAGAGCTGATAAAAAATCAATGGTTATTGATGAGAAAAACTGCTGTAGACGATAAAAACATTACGTTCTGTCTATTTCATGGTAGCTCCAATTATATCTCAGGGATTTTGACAAAAATTGCTGCCAATATCAGAGACGATGGTGATGAATTCATTACTACTTTTAATCAGGTTATGCTGATCTGGCGTGAATATTTGAAACTTGGTGAGCAAGAGTATTTGGATAATCCGACTAAATGCGATGGAATTAGCGTAAGTTATTTGTTTTCTTAAGCATACAGTGCGCAAAGTCGTATTTTTTGATTATGAGTAAAATCAAAACAGCAGGTTACGGATAATTTATGGATAAAAAACCATTGTTCTCGTTGGTTCTTCCAACCCGAAACAGAGCCTTATTGGTGCAACATTGTCTTGCTTGTATCGCGCAACAAGACTTTGAGAACTTTGAAGTTATTCTATCGGACAATGGTAGCACCGAACTGTGTGAGAATGAATTTTCAGCTTATGCCGTTGACCGACGATTCAGATATGTTCGCCCACCTCACGACATGAATATGTCGGATCATTGGGAATTTGCCTTATCTTTTGCTACAGGGACATACATCACTATTGTTAGTGAAAAGTTTATGTTTCGACCTGACGCATTGTCGGTCTTAGCAAAGGTCATTGCTAAGAATGAACCTGATTTACTGACCTGGCAGTTTGAGCGTTATGAAGTTGTAGGAGATGATTTTGATAATGGCCATTATCATCCTTTGATGAAACCTGTAGCATCGAGCTTTTATGACCCGATGTTGGAGTTAAAGCGACGTTTTAGTTTTGCTACCCCGTCTTTTTATCGGCCACTTAGACATAAAAATAGTTATGGGAAAATATATTCAGGCTGTGTGCGTAACGAAGTTTTAGATAGAGTACGTTCACATTTTGGTAGGGTATTTTCTCCCTATATTCCTGATTTTAGTTCTATGGCTGCTATTCTGAACGAGTCTTCAAGTGCTATTGATGTTGGCCAGAGCCTGATGATGGTCGTTTTTGCTGATAATATATCTAACGGAGATGCCACAAAGATTTCTTTGGCCCAGATGGAGAATTATTTCGCAAGTTATGGTGAGGATGCAGACATATTTTCCAGGCACACTTTGTTCGAAGGATGTTGGGTTGGACATAATAGTTTTATTGCTTATGACTATGACAGAATAAAAATCAAAGCCAGATATGGTCATTTAGTGACAACTGAAATTGATAAAGTTAATCTCTTGAGCTGGATGCTGGCAGATTTTTATGAGGTTAAAGACTTCGGCCATTTTGATAAGAGCCAATTAGAAAAAATATTGATGGCGCACAAGTATGGATTTTCTGCACGTGAGCAATTAATGATCGATAGAAATCTTGAAATGCTAAAAAATGCAGAACCTTGCCCCTATGAAATCTATCATTCAGGATTAGATAAACTCCAAAGCATGCCTGCGGATATGACTCCAAGGACCTTGGCCCGTTATCACTGGTTAGATAAAACCGCACCTCCGAGAAAAAACGTATTGCAAAGAGGAGAGGGAATTCCAGAAGCCGTTCAGTACTTTTATCACTACAATCTAGCCAGTATAAGGCTGCTAGAAGGCTCAGCTGAAAAAATGGCTCAGGGATATGATGGTAACTCCTGAACAATTGTCAGTCACTACCGGCACAGATATTAGTGATACAGCTGTATGTTTGTCTGAATGGTTGTTGCTTAATGAAGGTAAAACAAAGCTTGGTTTTCGTTTGCTTCCTAGCGCAGTATTGAGCCAAATGACAGATCAGCTTGAACAGTTTTCCGGGTATTCTCATCTCGCCTGCATCGGACTGATTAATACCAGCGATGTGTTTTCTTTAAGGCAGCAACAACTGCTGAAGGATCTCAATCTCCCACTTCTTTATCTCTCTACTGAAGACTTTGTCAGTTTGTCTTGGTTGCATATAGTTTTTTTGCAGGAGACAAATTTTGCGAATGATGAGACTTATCCAAAGGATGTTATAAAAATAGGAAGTCCTCATGGTACTGATATTTCTTTAAAAAAGACATTAGTGCATTACGGTGGTTTAATGGAGTTCGATTACATTCTATGTCCAGTCTCATATGCTCCAGTCTTTGATGATGCTTTTATTGGTTTAGTTACCTCTGATCTAAGCTGCCATTCTATGCCTTTCTGTTGCGCTATTCCTTTTGGTATGCCCAAATATGACCGCTTTTTTCAGGTCTGTCAGGAACACCCGGAGCCGGATGCTATTATTTACCACCTGTCTAATCTAAAAATTGAAAACCCGTCAGTAGTGAGTTACATAGCTCCTGTTTTAGAGTTATTGTTAAAGAGTTTTCCACAGCGAAGCGTTATTTTTAGACCATTTCCCGAAGATCTGGAACACCCACTTATTCAACAATTGGTCAGGCAGTTTGGTTGTTTTCCCAATTTCAGATATAGCTGTTCCCCTTCTTACATATCTGATTATGCGGAGGGGGCTGTAATGTTATGCCACAGAGATTATTCAGAACATTTGTTTGTACAAGCGAGCAAGAGACCTATGCTAGTTTTTGATCCTTGTTCTCAATCTGACACAGCAAAGATAAAGATACAGTCCATCGAGCAACTAATACCTGCGTTGTCATCTTTATTAGCAGAAAAAACACCAGTAACTGTGAATAACAAAATATTTAACTCAGGCTGTTCCGTGGAATACTTGGTGTCTCAGTTACATTATATTCTGGACAATAAAAGACACCCACAGTGGCAGTACTTTGAATTATATAATCAATCTCATGTCGATACTGCCGCGGTTATTCAATATCACATGGCTGGTGTGCTGCCTTTTCATAAAACTGCATTACGTGCATTGAAAATATTTCCACATCGCCCTGAGTTCTTACTGGCTGCATTAGAATCATTAGGGCGAACTCCAATTTATTCTAATAGACAGCTGAGTGAGATGTATTGGGAACAAGCATTCCATTTGCTATCGAATGCGAGCACAAAAGCTTTGGATAAGAGCTTTGTGAAAAAACTGGAGAGGTGGTTTTTTAGTCTGCCGACAGATTGTCGTTCCTATTTAGTCAATAGGATTGCTGAATATCCCTCCGACGATTCAATTTTACACTATTTGCTGCAGTTGATTGGAGTTGATCACACATCAGGCAGGCCTATGACTGTTCCACTTTTCATCGCTCAAAGAGATTTGTCAAAACAATTAAATGACGGACCTGTGCTGATTTATGGTGCCGGCGAATTAACCAAGACATTGCTCACAAATCTATCTTTTATGGAACGATTTTGCGTACTTTGTATTGTTGACTCCAGTTCAAAAACTCATGGCAGCAAAATTTTTGAATATGAAATTGAACCACCTGAAAAATTGGTAACATACAGTGTGCCAATTCTCATTTGCTCAAGAGCTTATGCCGAAGAGATCGACTACTACCTCAGGCGGCAGCTCGGCGTAGAAAATTCAATTTACGTGTTGCATTAGAGTTTTTATCTGCAAGAACACATATAGAACGGTATGTTATTTTTATTTAATTCAATAAATTGATGACGTTAGACTACACTTTTAGCGTAGGACTATGGCAGCGGAGGCTTGATGACTAAAGCGGTAATATTGGCTGGTGGACTAGGCACTCGGATCAGCGAAGAATCACATTTGCGGCCTAAACCTATGATTGAGATTGGTGGTAAGCCAATTTTATGGCACATCATGAAGATTTATTCTGCTCATGGGATCAACGATTTTGTGATTTGCCTCGGGTACAAGGGATATATCATCAAAGAATATTTTGCGAATTATTTTCTGCATATGTCTGATGTTACTTTTGACATGGCTTCTAATACGATGGAGGTTCATGAGAAGCATGTTGAGCCCTGGCGAGTCACATTGGTTGACACAGGAGAAAATAGCATGACAGGAGGGCGCTTACGTCGCGTGAAGGACTATGTCGGTAATGACACGTTCTGTTTTACCTATGGTGATGGCGTTTCTGATATTGATATAAGAAAGACGCTCGCGGCTCATAAACAAGCTGGAAAAATAGCCACGGTAACAGCTATTCAACCACCAGGTCGCTACGGTGCTTTAGATATCCAAGGGAATGCAGTACAACGTTTTCAAGAGAAGCCCGCAGGGGATGGAGCATGGATTAACGGCGGATTTTTTGTGCTGGAACCTCAGGTTTTTGATTACTTACATTCTGATGAGGATGCGTTTGAAGCAAAGCCTTTAATGCAACTTGCCGAGGATGGACAATTAAATGCGTATCAGCATGATGGTTTCTGGCAAGCAATGGACACCTTACGTGACAAAAATCAGCTTGAAATTTTATGGAAAAACAATGAAGCTCCCTGGAAACTGTGGTCATGAAATTGTTTGGACAAACCTTTGCAGGTAAAAAAATACTTCTGACTGGGCATACTGGGTTTAAAGGCAGTTGGTTGGCACTGTGGTTAAGACAATTAGGTGCTACTGTTTACGGTATATCCTTACCTGCTAATACCCATCCTTCTCATTTTCAGCTTAGCTCTCCTGATTGTAATGGGGCTATGCTAGATATATCGAGTAAAGATCTGTTACAACAAAAAGTCGCTGATTTCTCTCCAGAGCTGGTGTTTCACCTCGCCGCTCAGCCTTTAGTTCGTTTGTCTTATCACCAGCCAGTAGATACATGGCAAACCAATGTGATGGGGACTGTAAATTTATTAGAGGCTTGTCGTCATTCTTCTTCGGTTCGGGCAGTGGTTGTGGTCACAACGGATAAAGTTTACGAAAACGTCGGACAGCGTCAAGGCTATGTTGAAACAGATCCTCTAGGCGGGCACGATCCTTATAGCGCTTCCAAAGCTGCTTGTGAGCTCGTAGTTCAGAGTTATCAGCGCAGTTTTTTACAACAACAGGGCATTTTGCTGGCCAGTGCAAGAGCTGGTAATGTTATAGGGGGAGGTGACTGGGCTCAAGATCGATTGATCCCTGACGTAATCCGAGCCTGTCAGCAAGGTTCCCCTTTATTAGTAAGGCACCCTTTTGCTATCAGGCCCTGGCAACATGTTTTAGATTCATTATCTGGTTATTTATGTCTTGCTGCAGAACTTTTGCAAGGTAAGGAATCCTTTGCTACAACGTGGAACTTTGGACCTTCACCAGAGGCGACTCAGGATGTTGCTACTGTACTTTCAGAAATGAAAAAATTCTGGCCCGAATTAACCTGGAAACAGGATCTGGCAGCATCAGTAAAAGAAGCACAAGTACTTACTTTAGACAGTAGCAAAGCCAATACTCTGTTGGGCTGGACGCCAGTGTGGGATTTTCAGAAAACTGCAGAGCAAACAGCATTGTGGTACCAGAAATATTATCAGCGGCAACAAGTGATTAGCATACAGCAGTTGGCTTTGTATAGTCTGGACGCAAAACAACAAGGTCTGGCATGGGCACTCAATTACAATTAAACAAAACTTCTATTACAGGAGTGTGTGAAGTTCGTTCTTTGCGTGGGCAAGATGAACGTGGTTCCTTTGCACGATGGTTTTGTCAGCATGAGCTTGAACAGGTGCTGCAGGGGTTGACTATAAGGCAAATTAATCATTCGCTGAATACTAAAGCTGGGGTGGTACGTGGTTTACATTTTCAGTACCCGCCCGCAGCAGAACATAAACTGGTGCGCTGCATCCGTGGTGAGGTAATGGATTTTATTGTGGATTTACGCGCTGGATCTGCGAGCTTTTTGCAGCATCTGAGTATCCGATTAAGGGAGTCTGACGATCTTATGCTGCTCATACCGCCAGGTTGTGCTCATGGCTTTCAGGCTCTGGATGATAATAGTCAGTTGCTTTATCTGCATACCTCTGATTATCAACCCGGTTTTGAAGGCGGTTGCCGGATTGACGACCCATGTCTCAAGATCCATTTGCCGTTGCCGATATCAACAATATCTGAACGGGATGCCAGTTTTGTTTTATTGGCTCCAGACTTTAATGGGATCCATGTATGAAGTGTCGGCATTGCCATCACAGTTTAGATTTGTCTCTGGTGGATTTAGGTTGTATGCCTCCCTCCAATGCCTACTTATCCAGCACAAGTGATTTTTCAAAGGAACAAAAGTATCCACTTAAAGTTAAGGTTTGTCAGCATTGTTGGTTAGTTCAAACTGAAGACTTTACCCGTGCAGATGAACTTTTTACCGAAGATTATGCTTATTTTTCATCGACATCTACCAGTTGGCTCCAGCATGCAGCAGCTTACGTACAAAAAGCCATTAGTGACCTGCGGTTAAATTCGGCAAGTTTTGTGGTGGAGTTGGCCGCTAACGATGGTTATTTACTACGGAATTTTCAGCAGGCAGGTATTCCTAATCTTGGTATTGAACCTACTAAAGCTACTGCAGAGGCAGCTCGCTCTTTGGGACTTACTATCATCTCTGAATTTTTCGGCCAGACCTTTGCAGCTGACTTGGTTAATCAGTATCCCAAAGCAGATTTAGTTGTCGCTAATAATGTGTTGGCGCATGTGCCTGATATCAATGATTTTGTAACTGGTATCGCCATCATGTTGGCAGATCATGGAGTTTGTTCTTTTGAATTTCCACATTTACTGAATTTGCTGAACGAGCATCAGTTTGACACTATCTACCACGAGCATTATTCCTATTTATCCTTGTTGTCAGTTCAAAAGATTTTACTGCACTCAGGGCTAAAGGTTTACAAAGTAGAACAGTTGCCGACACATGGCGGTAGTTTGAGAGTTTGGGCTTGTTTGGCTGAGGCGGAAAAAGTAGTAGAAAGTAGTGTAGAGGCTATGCTGCAACAAGAAATTGAGTTCGGTTTGGCTGATGCTGATGTGTATCGAAAGTTCCAGCAGGAAGTAAATCAAATCGCTGATGCTTTAAAGTTCTTTTTACAACAACAGCATCAAGCCGGGCGTAAGGTTGTTGCTTATGGTGCAGCTGCAAAAGGTAATACTTTATTAAATTATGCAGGTATTGGTGTTGAGCTGCTGCCTGTCGTATTTGATGCAGCCCGCTCAAAACAAGGCAAGTTTTTACCAGGCAGTCATATTCCTATCAAGCATCCGGAAGAGTTACCTGATTATAAGCCTGATTTGGTGTTGGTGCTGCCTTGGAATTTATCAACAGAAATCAGGGCTCAGTTAAAGCCACAACTGGCTGATTCTTGTGAGTTGATTGTCGCTATTCCCAGGTTAAAGTATTTATGAAAGTGCTGCTGACGGGAGCTACAGGATTTATCGGAAAAGCTTTTTTGAGCCTGTTAAGCCGCCATCGAATTCCAGTTGTTGTACTTGGACGTCATTCGCCTGAACCTTCACCTGATGTTAGCTTTATTCCTTGTGACTTGTTAAATGATGTTGATTTGAAAGAAAAGGTCATACAGGCCAAGTGTTCGCACTTGGTCCATTTGGCTTGGAATGTTGAGCATGGAGAATTTTGGCATGCTGCAGATAATCTGGACTGGGTCGCAGCGACTTGTCGGTTAACAACGTTATTTCGTCAAGCTGGCGGTGTCGCTGCTATATTTGCCGGTTCATGTGCAGAATACGGTCGTAGCGATCAGATATTACTAGAACATCTGGACTATGGTAACCCTCACACGCTTTATGGTGTGGCCAAAGACTCAGTAAGGCGTCTGGTGATGTCATTTGGTGAAAAACACCAGCTGAGATGCAGTTGGGCGCGGATTTTTTTACCTTACGGGCCATGTGAAGAGCCGCGTCGTATTGTGCCTTCTGTGCTTACTGCCTTGTCAGGTCAACGTACTCCCTTTGCTACGGAGCTAGACAGCAAACGTGACTTTATTCATGTAAGAGATGTTGCTGAGGCTTTATGGGTTTTACTGCAGGTTGGGGAGCACGATGTCTACAACCTGAGTTCTGGTCAGGCAACTTCTATCTCTGAATTGATCCAACAAATGGCGGAGCTACTCAGTACAGATGCTTCCGCTTTTCTCGCTTTAGGAAAGCCTGATACTCCAGCCTTTCCAGTTTTGGTCGGGGATAATTCTAAATTATTAAAGCTTGGCTGGCGCCCGGAGCTTTCTCTATCTGCGGGCCTTAGCACCATCATTACGGGATCGAAAATGTTATGACTACTCATTGTCCTCTATGTTCATCCAATGATCTGGAAAGCTTTATACACAGGGCTCAAGTGCCCGTGCATCAAAATTTGGTTATGACATCAGCTCAAAATGCCAAAGCTTGCAACAAAGGTGACCTTGATTTTAGTCTGTGTGGCCACTGTGGTTTTTTGTTTAATCAAGCTTTTGATTTATCTGTACTTTCTTATGGCGACAGTTACGATAATACCCAGAGTCATTCGCAGATGTTTGAGCGCTATATGGACGACCTCGTTTATGATTTAGTTGAAAATCAGGGCGTTCGTAACTGTACCGTGGTTGAGGTTGGTTGTGGCAAAGGCGTCTTCCTCAAAAAGTTGATTAGTTACCCGGGGGCCAATAATAAAGGGATAGGTTTTGATCCGAGTTATGTTGGTGATGCAGAGTTTTTTGATGGAAAGTTAAAGTTTGTCAAACAATTTTATGATGCAAGTTGTGCTGAAGTATCTGCTGATGTGGTGATTTGTCGTCATGTCATTGAGCATGTTCCTTCACCTTTAGAGTTGCTACAAAGTGTCCGTGCCGCTATATCTAAGCGCTCTCATGCGAGGATTTTTTTTGAAACACCTTGTGTGGATTGGATTCTGGCAAATAAGGTTGTGTGGGATTTTTTTTACGAGCATTGTTCATTATTTAGTAAAGAGTCGCTTTCAACCGCCTTTGAAATGACTGGTTTTCAAGTTACGGACGTGCGTCATATATTCGAAGGACAATATCTTTGGTTGACGGCTGTACCTGCTAACGACCTACAACCTCAGTTTTCGCCTCTTTTGACGTTAGACTTGGCGCAGCGTTATAAAAAAGATGAGGCCGCATTATTGAACCGTTTAGCTGTGCTTGTCGGGCGACTGAATCAAAATGGTGGTGTGGCCTTATGGGGGGCGGGGGCGAAAGGCGCAACTCTGGCTTATTTATTAGATCCAAATGCTAAAACTATTAGCGCTGTTATTGATGTTAACCCGAATAAGCAAGGTAAATTTCTTCCGGGGAGTGGTCATCCAATCATTTCTCCTGTCAGTCTGAAGACTTTGGATATACAAAATGTTGTTCTTATGAATCCAAATTACAGAGTTGAAATAGAACAGCTGCTCTCAGAATTACAGATCACTATCAATTTGCACGAATGGAGTGCGTCATGAAACTAATTTTAGATACAGATGAAGCGACCTTAACCACAATAGATGGGAGTGGTACAGCTGTATTACCTCTTTATTCACGCGAGGCCTTTGAGGCTCTCTCAAGGCAATGGGTCAGAGTGGGGTGGAACCAAAAGTATCAATACAGCTTCAGTTGGTTTGGTCGTCCCGTTATTCAATTGCCTGAGGACATGATCCGAATGCAGGAAGTTATTTATCAGTTAAAGCCTGATGTGATTGTGGAAACTGGAGTTGCACATGGTGGCTCCTTGGTTTTTTACGCGAGCTTGATGCAGGCCATAGGCAAAGGTAAAATCATTGGAGTAGATATCGAAATAAGACCGCATAATCGCCAAGCGATTGAGGAACACCCCTTAAGTCATCGCATCACTTTGCTCGAAGGCAGTTCTACTGAACCTGAAATCGTATCTCAGGTTAAATCTCTGATAAAACCCGATGACGTTGTATTGGTTATATTGGATTCAGATCACAGTTATGACCATGTGACTGCGGAGCTTGACGCTTACTCCTCGTTGGTGAGCAGAGGTTCGTATATCGTGGCAACCGACGGAATTATGTATGACCTCGCTGATGTTCCACGTGGTAAGGCGAATTGGGTGAAGGACAATCCAACTTGTGCTGCGGCTGATTTTGCCGCAAGAAATACTCAGTTTGTAGTCACTCAGCCCGTTTGGCCTTTTAATGAAAGTGAGTTGCTTGAGAATATTACCCACTGGCCCGGCGCTTGGTTGCTGCGAAAATAGACAGGGTCCTACGGCAGTAAAGGCTGTTGCTCCAGTTAGACTTTATGTTTTGTTAGGGTGCTACTAATGACAGATATCAACTTCAATTTGCTTGCAGATGAAGATTCTAAACAACGGTTTCAAGAACATTGTAAGTTGCTTCAGCAAAAAAGCTACGTGCAAAATTTTTCAACTATTGATGGTCAGTTAAGTATTTATCGTCATCCCGAAGTAAAAGTCCGACGAGCAGAGCAGATTGTTTCAATCAACCCGCATCTAGGTGGGCCCCTAAAACACTTTGTTCAGGCAGCAGGTGCTCAAGCTCGCATTCATTGCTTTGAAGAGCGCAGTAATCAGTATTCGGCGTTATGTCGGAACTTGTTACATTGGCATATTGAACCTTACGTGGTTCCTGTTTGTGCTGGAGTATGGTCTGAGACAGGTTTGCTAACGATCAATCATATGGGGCACAGTGGGGCAATGTATCTTCCTGAGATAGTGGCCGCAGCCTCAGCTGACCGGTCTGCAGTAAGAGATGCTTATTATGCTTATAAACTTGATGATTATTTAGCATGCCAAAATTTCAGGCCTAGTCTTATCGAGTGTGGTCGTCCTGGTTTAGCGTACGCCATTATCCAAGGAGCGAAGCGGACAATCCAGCAGTTGAAACCAAGGCTAATACTGGTTGACTCTCCGTCTTGTAGCTGGCTTCACGACGTTAAAAAATGGGTTCCTGAATACCGGGTGTTTTATAGCGAATGCGGCCGGAGAAAATCAGGCGCTTTTCTTTTGACTTTGTAAGTCTTTTTTCTAAGGATTGGATATGGACAATGAACTGTTTCAAAAGTGCATTGATGAGCTGCCTGTTGCTCCTCTTATTAGTGTAGCTGCGTCGAATTGTCAGAATTTGAAAGTGATTGTCGCAGGAGACGCCTCAATAGCATTATTTGTTGCAAATGAAGTCAAATTGCACGGGGCTGAGGTATTAGGTGTACTGACAGAAGAAGATATTTCTTGCAATTATCCATTGTTAAGTGATTCAGATCTGCAGGCGGGTCTCTATTTTGATCTGATACTATTTACTGGTGATTCGGCATTAAGAATAGCAGAGAAATATAGAACTATTCGATATAAATCAGCAATTTATAAGTGTGAACTAAAATCTTTCTCTGAAAATATTGAGCTACTTTTCGACCCGAAATCAAAGAGAGTTTTGTTTCAACAACAGCAACTTCTGAACCAGAATTTCTACATTGAAGGCTTTTCTGATGAAGCCGGTGAGCAGTACGCTCATCCGCAAGTTCATGCTGTCCCTGGAGAAAAAGTACTGTGTATCGGCCCCTACTTGGGTAAACCTTTGCAAGCTTTTGCAATGAGCGCTAATAACTCGTTCACTGCCCATTGTTTGGAGGCTAATCCTTTTACTTATGCCGAGTTATGTATAAATATCATCAGTTGGAAGATGCAGCACCAAGTGCGCCCCGTCTGTGCCGGTGCGTGGTCATCTACTGGCATGGTTGCATTCGCTAGTGAAGGACATACTGGCGGTGGAGTTGTATTAGCTTTGGATGAGCAAAAGCCAATAAAACCAGGGGAAATAGATCTTGCTATCTTTGCTTACTCGCTAGACGATTATATTAAAGAATCAGGTTTTGTTCCTACTCTGATTGAAAGTGGTCGTATTGGCATTGCATATGACGTAGTGGTCGGTGCACGTCAAACTATTCAGGAATCCAAACCTAAGCTTATATTATTAGATTTTCCGGACTCCAAAGTCCCAGCTTTGCTGAAACAATGGGTTCCAGATTATAAGGTTTTTTACAGTGAATGTGGCAGAGTAACGTACGGTGTATTTTTCTTCACTTTATAGTAAAAAAACAAGCCAGAATCACCAGGCTTGTTTTTGTAACAACTGGCTCAGTTTTAATTTGTTCCGAATGACGTCAGACATTTGTTCATAGTTGTGAAGGTCTTGTACACTGTCTACCTCAAGCCAACCATTCTGATGTAATGATGCCTTCACCTCTATACCCATATCAATAAGCCTTTGAACAAAATCTGTCATATACATTGTTTCACGAAGCTTAGTATCTAAGGAGTCATAGATGCCTCGGATGACAGGTTGTATTGCAGAACTAAATTTCAGTAGCCCTATATACTGAGCCTGGGCCTGATTTATATTGGTCATTTTTTTACCCAGTTGACTGATGCTTAATGTATCAGAGTTAAATATAAAAGATTCTGCGTCAGTAAGCGGATCCTCCATTCTAAGCTTCCATAGCGATTGCCAGCTTAAATCTGCAGATATCGTAATTTCAGCTTCTGACGCAATCATCTGTTTTACAACTTCTGTAGTGTAAATAATATCTCCATAACAAATCAGAACATCTTGCTCGCCATTTAACCAATCATCAGCTTGCATCAAAGAATACAGCATGTTCGTTGATTGATACTTCAGATTATTAAAGGTAGTCAGTTGATAGGGCAAAAATTGTTCCGCGCAATAACCTGTGACTACAGCTATATCTGTAATAGCGGAAGCACGCAATGTTTCCAGTTGATAGTCGAGTAAAGGCTTATCCAGAAGATGAACCAGTGCTTTGGGACAATGTTCTGTATATGGACGAAGACGGGTGCCCATACCAGCAGCAAGGATAATAGCGCGCATTTACTTAAATACCTTTTGAATGAATTCAATGTCATATGAACGGAACGGTTCAATACGTTCAGGGTGCCACATAATAGCGTTGATAGGCAGATGCTTATGAATGATACCTTTGACAACTCCGTCGCTTGCTCTAGCGAAACATGACCAGTGCTCGTTAGTTTTCGTTGTGGCAAAATGATGATAGCTATTGACTTGATGCACTTCATCACCAATGTGCACGGACTGCTGAGAGCTTACATGGCCTGTCACTGGTTCGAGTGATTGACCAAAGTGTTGCTGCAAAAATTGCATTCCTCTGCAAACACCTATAGTCGGAATGTTATTGGTAACCGCATATTCCACCAACAATTTTTCTGTCAAATCACGTTCTGGTGAATCTCCACCACAGCTCTCCAAAGAGTTTCCTCCCGTCAGAAGTAATCCGGACACCTGATACAATGTCATGAGTTTTAGTGCCACTTCCGCTTGATTTGGAAGTAGTAGAGGCAAATATCCTGCTTGGTACAAAAAGGCTGTCCACCGTTGGTCCAACGCGTCGCGTCTCTCTTTGTAAATTGGAATAACTTCCACTCTCTGGCTTACAGCAATAACTCTCATTGTATCACTGCCACTTTTTTACTATGGCAATCTAACTGAAGAACTGTGGCTTGTTTCCAGCAGTTGTAGAGCCTCTCTCCTGCACCTATGACTGCAGGGATTCCCAGCTCCGCTGCTCTGATTGCCATATGCGAATTGCAGCCCCCATATTGTGTAACGAGAGCCGCGATATGTTTTGAAAATAACCAATCGTAACCAGGATCTGCAGCTTCAATAAAAACAATTTTTCCCGAAAGATCTGCATACGGGTCTGCTTCGCAACATGAAGCTATTACAGACAGATTGGTGATGAAATTAGGCTCCCCAGGGAGCATCTGAAAGCAGCCAGCTTCAGTTGGATCGGTAATAAGCACAGGTAATTTGATCCATTGACACAGTGCATGATAGTCCTTGCCCAACTGAATAGAGCTACGAAGTGTTTCTTGCGCGCTGAGAGTTGTGGAGTGAAGTTTTAATACATCTTTGATATCAGTATAGGCAAGTTCTGTTTTAGTAAAGCCAAGTTGCAGCCCCAATTGTTCTATACACACCAGTGTATCACTTAAACTTTTGGTAAAAACAAATTTGCTATATTCTCTGGCTTCAATTGCCTTTTTTATAAAGTTAAACAAAGCTATGGCATCCACTTGAAACCCGGCTTGTTGCAACGCTTGATTTAAACTGTTTAGTCTGCTTAAAGAGATACTAAATTCTCTGGAGCTATTTTGAGAACACTCTCCACTTTGTGCAGAGCTAAAGTAAAGTTCAGGTGCTTCATCATAACGCGCTGACAAAATATCGTATGTACCGGGCCGCAGGTGTCCGTATTTATTTAAAAAGCTCGATCTGTCGAGCTTTTCGTGGTCATGTACTAGTTCAGAACTCACAGTGTTAAGGCTCAACAGAAATTGTTTGTGCTCCGTTTCCGACAACAAACCGTAACCTTTCATCGAGTTCAATAATTGTACGGCAATAAAACCAGCTCTTGCTAAACCAGCGAAAGCCAATGTTCCATACCTTTTGCAGTCCTCAAGTAACCAATATATTTTATCCAATTTATTTAAATCGGAGTTCAGGATTCGCTCTTGTCGTTGCTGTAAAGATTCAATGCTTTTCAAGTCACTCTGCCAGACTCCGCTTTGATCAGCAATTATCGAATTCGTTAGCGCCAATAAGGAGGAACTGATCTGTTGTAGATCTGTGGGACTAAAGCCTGCATCCAGTAACTCGTTTAGCCGCTCTTGCAAGTCAAAACTATAGCAAGAATAAACGACTTGGAATTCCACTTTGTCATGCAGATGTGGCTGCTGTTTTAGCTTGTTAAGGTAGAAGTTAACTAAGCGTTCAGCCAAGCCTGTATCAAGAGTTGAAGGAACAAATGAGTTAAAACTTACTCTGATATCAATATAAGGAGTGCCACCCAAAACGAGTAGCAAAGGAAAGCCTCTTAAATCTCTGTAACCATAGTTAAATCGCTGCACTGCCCATATATGATCTGTAATTAATTCTTTATATAAAGAAAGAGCCAGAGGTTTGGGTTTGATTCCTATAATCTCTGCCGGATTCCAGTCTGGCATGACTCCATATAAACCAGTTGCACCCAGTAGATAAGGGTGACGCTGAGTCAGACGGTGTAATTTTTTGTAGATACAACGTTGTTCTAGCTGGTAAGCCGTAACCGGTAGATCCCGTAGTGATCGAGTTTTTAGCGGCCTGACTTGAAATAGGTAAACAATGTTGTCTTTAATTGCGAATTCTATGTCTAAAGCAGTATCGGGGTAATAGGGCTGCAATTGCTTGTACAGGTCTATTAACTGTTGTAGCCAGATTTGGCTGACAACGCTCTGATGTGCGACGACATAAGTGGAGCCTTCGCTGTCACGTCCTGATGTGACTGAATCAGTGGAACCAGACTGGTCAACGCTGATTACGTAGTAGGGGGCTCCTGTACTTGGATCCTGCGAGAACATTACGCCTGCATAATCTGGCTGTTGCAACATAGGCTGAATAAATACCTGATCTGCGGAGTGCTGGCGTTGGTAAGACCTAAACACCTCGTCCACACTCTTGATCAGTGAATCGCTTATTGCATCAACATTCAGCAAAGATAAATAGGCTCCTGCCATACTTTGGTCATGTTTATCTTCGTCACTAGCGCTTGAGCGGACAACATAAGGGGGACTGAGTTGTTGCAGCACCTGATGAACAATAATGTCACGCTTTTCAATCCATTGTTCAAAGCTACAAACGACTTGAGGTAGTACTGATGCTGTTGTCAGTCTTGTTCGGAAAAACTCCAGTGTTTGAGCTTTGCTTAATTTCGACATATTTGTTGAGGCTGTATTATTCAATCTTGCCTCCAATCTGTTCAGGACCAGGAGTGTTGAGAAAAGCGTCAATGATCAAATTCGCTACCAATGTAATTTGTGCTTGATCACCGTCATTGTCGATCAGCAAATCTGGAGTCAGCGGCTCTTCGACATGTAAATCCATACCTACCATCTCATGGCGTTGCCCATGTTGGTGCTGCCGATACAGTACTTTAGGATCTCTGCTCCGACGGGTTTGTTCTAGAGTCCGTAAATAAACCTCAAAATAACCGGGAGTATGAGTACGATTCCACTGCTGTACTTCATGGAACATACTTATAGTAGGTACAATCACAATATGTCCTTGCGATGAAAAAAGCGATGCAAGCCGAGCATAACGATAAGAGCCCATCAAACGGGATTCATTGTCAAAACCCCAATGCGGGTCGGCAATAGCGGCTCGTATCTGGTCTCCATCCAACATTACAGGACACCGACCTGTGGCAATTAGATGATTTTGAATTATGGCTGCAATAGTTGACTTACCAGCTCCAGATAATCCAGTTAACCACAGCACTTTGCCCTGAGTGCCAGTTTTACAGTTCAATGATTCCAATCTCTTTGTCCTTATCAAATGAGCCTATTGTCTTACGTAAGGCAAGAGCTCTCAGCACAGGGTGCATAACATAACAAGGTCTGCTACTTGGCGCTTGGACGGGCAGTTGTTGCTCAGAGGTGGGTCTGATTCCTGGCTTTAACGTGTTATACAGACAACGAGCACGTATCCAAGGATCAAGAATCTGATCAACAAACCCGGGACTCAATCTCTCCTTTGGCAAATTAACCTTGAAATGACTAATATGCAAAGCTTCACCTGCATCCAGTTCAGGTGTCATCCAAAACGAGCTTGCAGCCAGACTTTGATCACAGAGCAAGCTATAATAGAAACAGGTACTTCCTTTTACTTGTGGTAACTGGCCCGGATGCACATGTAAAAACTTGTGACCGTGCTCAAATAAATGCTTTTTGATAATACCACCACCGCTGAAAAGCCAGCGTTTTATGCCGCTTTTATTAAGCTGCTGTAATAATTCTGTATCGTTGATGGATTCAGAATTAATCATCTGAACCTTAACTTTATGCTCTGATAAATAGTGCTCAAGATGATAATCAGGATTAAAAAAAGACTGTGTAACCCACTCTGCATCTATATCTGTTGCCAGTTTAGGACGTTTAGTGTTCTGCATCACAATAATCAGCGCTGGGTCTAATTGTAGCTTGTGCAATACTTGTAAATAAGCCCAACTCCGCATCCCGGGGAACAGAATAAAGCCAAAGTTTTTCATATTAGAATTCATTCAGGGTTGTCATAATTGAAAATTCGCGACGAAGCACCATGCTCAGTTGCGAGGGGACTAGCTCTGTTTGTTGAAATTTACTAATTAACAAATCAAGCATTCTGATAGCAGTGTTCAGAGAATTCCAATCGTTTTGAATCTCAAATTCTTCTAATAGTCTTGCTACCACTTGAATCATCAACTGATCAATAGCTTCATTCGACAAAGCTGCTATTACCGGATTCATAGCTAATCGAATATCTGATTTGAGTACAAAACGTTTTTCTAATTGTCTTAATAATTTGGAATCAATTTCAGGCAAGCGTTCTGGTACTGGTAAAAGTGGTGCTTTTTTATCGAGTTTTGATAAGGCTTGCACTCGGGACTTGAAGTAATTTTCTAATGTTTGGCTGAGACTGAACACAGGCACTTCACTTTCGTGCTTACCTTGAGAACCAGGTTGAGGGGAAATGAGGTCTCGGTTCTGTTCCATTAGTACACTACTCTTTAGTCAAAGAAAAAATGGGAATGTTGAATTTAATTACAGTATCTTATACCTACCTTTGTTTCGGCACACTAGTATCGAACTTTAACTACGCGAAAATTTTAATTTAGTTTTAAACTTATGGGTCGATAAACAAAGAGCTACGGATAAACGGCAGGTGATGTGGTTCTGATGAAACGAGGCAGCATGGATCTTAGTATTATTATTACTGTTTATAATCAGCAGCATTATTTGGAAAGAGCACTACTCTCTTGCCTCAGACAGCATATAGAGGCGCTTGAAATCATAGTGGTAGACGATGGTTCAGAGCCAGCTATTGTATTACCATCCTTGGATGTACCTAGTCATGTAACTCTGCGTTTACTCAGCAAGAGTAATGGCGGTGTCGCTTCTGCGCGTAATTTGGGAATTAGTGAAGCCCAAGGCCATTTTATTAAATTTCTTGATTGTGATGATGAGTTACTTCCTGAATGCTGTTCTCTTCAACTCTCTTCACTAGAACCTTCCCGAGCTGAATTATCTATTATTGGTTACAAGGTATTGCAAGCTGATAAATGGGTTCAAGGCATTCCAAAATTCGACACACTTTTACAAGCTCTTTTCCAGGGGAATGTAGCGCCTTTACATTCTTTCATGTACAGGACCGAAGATGTTCGAATGGTGGGAGGTTTTGACGAAACCGAAAGAACATTGCAGGCTATGGAAGATTACGATTTTAACTTTAGGTTGGCGTTGGCTGGTGTCAATGCAGTTACAGTGCACCAAACTGGGGTTTTGTATCATCGACTTGCAAATAGCCGTTCCTCGAACACCAACAAAGTGCATAGTGCCAATGTCCGAATACTGCTGAATGCGATTGAAACCGTTGTAATGAGTAGGTCGAGACAGGTTTGTCTGTTAGATTTGTTACAGGGGATTGCATTACTGGCTGTTCAAAGTCAGGATTTTTGTAGTTTCATTAAAATACTACCTTCACTTCGCCAAATGGTGGTTGAGTCATCGCAATTGATGGTGTCTAAATTTTCGCTTCAGGTGCAGAGTCGCCTTGAACTTGCAAAACATGTTGATGAAAAAGAGTTTTGGATATTACAGAAGCAGCTATTGTCTGAAGTGAAACTAGATCCATTACAAAGTTTATCTCCGCCGGGTTATGCTCTGCGCCCAGCCAGTCCTCCTTTAGCTGCTCATTATTTTGACGGAGTGTTACTGGCAAAGGCTTTAGCCAAAGCTTCGGGAAGTAAAGCTCTTTGGTTGTGGGGAACTGGAATGTGGGCAGACTATTGGTTAGGAATGTTAGGATCTTTTGGCGTTCAGCCTGTCGGTTTTATTGATAGTTTTGTATCAGATGATGGTACTACATACAAAGGGCTGCCTTGTCTTGGATTATCAAAAGTCCCTGATCATTTGATTGAGCATGTCATTATATGTTCAAGAGATAGTTACTTTACAATAATGCATATATTGTCCGAGCGTCAGTTAGATCATCGAATTTTGCATTATGTGACAATATAGGGCGGGAATTATTTAGCTGGAGTGAATCATGAAGACGGTCTTAACCTACGGTACCTTTGACTTGTTTCATATTGGTCATCTGAATTTGCTCAAACGCGCCCGGGAATTAGGCGATAAGCTGATTGTGGCTGTGTCCACTGACGAGTTTAACGCCACCAAAGGCAAAACTACCTTGATGCCATTTGAGCACAGGGTGGAGTTAGTGCGCAGTGTGCGTTTTGTCGATGAAGTCATTGCCGAGTCAAATTGGGAGCAAAAAATCAGCGATGTGCAGCAGCACAAGGTGGATGTGTTTGTGATGGGTTCAGATTGGCAGGGCAAGTTTGATTTTTTAAAGCCCTACTGTGAGGTGGTGTATTTACCCCGTACCGACAATGTCTCGTCTACTGAGCTGAAAAAAGCCATTCAGGTCTTTATGCAGCTGAAACGGGATTTCCTGGATTGATACAACGTGAAGCCAAAGACTGGCAGGGCCAACGCCTTTATATAGCACCTGATAATCCTGCAGGTCGAAATCTTGCGCTTGTGCTGCAACAGCAAGGCGCTACTGTGCTGGGTATGGTGGATAACCTGAAGCAGGGGCCTGATGTCTGTAATCACGTCTCGCAAAGTAAACCTCATGATGCGGTGCTGATTGCTCTTAGTGATTATCAGCAAAAAATAGCGCAAGGCATGCTGGCGAATGGTTTTATCGCCAGAAAAATCTGGTGTTGTACCGGGCAAAACCCGTTGCAGTTTAAACCTTACAAAACGGCTTCTGCGCTGAAAAAACTCAAAACCCTGATGCATGACGTGATGGCCTCCTTGTTTGACCTTTTACCCAAGGGACCTGTGGTCTATTACGCCGAAAAGTATGCCGACAGCAATGTGCTGGTGGCTTTTGCTGAACATGATAAGCTGGGTAAGAACGCCTATTTAGTGGTTAAAGATGCCCAGCGGTGTTTTCATCCGGCACAAATCGATTCGCCATGGCAAGTACGCTGGCTGCTGCAACGGGCTAAGGTGCTGGTGCTGGATCATGAGTCTACCGATCCTGTGTTTAACCGCATCCGCACTCAGGCTAAAGTAGTGCAGCTGTGGCATGGTTTACCATTTAAGCATTTAGCGGGTAATAAACATTTTGCACACATTCTGGACGAAGCTTTTGTCTCCAGCTCCAGCTGGTTTAATCAGCAGATTTTCCCCGGCATGTTTAAAGCAAAACACTATCTGGATTTGGGGTATCCACGTAACGATGCCTTGTTGCAGGCATCACCACAACGTTGCTGGCATAACGCTTTGCCGCTGTCACAATTACAACAGCTGCGTGCTGGTAAAAAACTTATAGTCTTTATGCCCACTTACCGTGATAACGGCCAGAATGAGCACCCCATTGATTGGCCTGAACTTCAGCAGTTTCTTATTCAGCACAACGCGGTATTTGTGATGAAAACTCATCCTTTTTTGGCACCTTTTGATGAACTGCGTCAGCAAGAGGGCTGCGATCGGATCTTCCACTACCCTGGGCGTTTTAATGTTTATCCCTGGCTGGCGGATGCAGATTTGTTGATCACTGATTACTCCTCTGTGGCGTTTGACTTTTTGCTCTGTAATAAGCCTGTACTGCATTTTATGTATGACATCGATCAGTACGCTAAGGTGCGGGGACAGTTTGCCATCGCCAAAGAGGATTTTATTGCAGGAAGCGTGGCTGAGAATTTTGAGCAGTTGTTAGAGCAGATGGCGTTGGATTTAGAGTTCGACCGTTTTGCGTCAAAAAGGCAGGCCTTGCAGCAGAAGTTCAGTATGGTAAACACTGAGGCTTGTCCTGCGCTTATTGATTATTTAGAACAACTTAAACAGCAGCCTTAAAAAGAGCACTGCACCTTACGACTAAACTGCTCTATTAAATTCACGCCATCCCAATCCGGGCTAAAGCTTAATGCTTGTCCAACCGGCATCACCCTATCAATACCTGTATGTGCAGTCATCAGCCAGTTTTGCAGCACATTACTCTCTATGCCCCAGACAGTTAAAGTCTGATGCGCCTGAGTCAGCATAGGGTTTAATTGTGCAAGATGTGAAAGCTGTAGCTCGAGGAATAAACCACAGCCCTGATGTTGGTCGATAAACACAGGCTCTAGTGTGTTGACAGCAACACGGGAAATACTTTGTTGCTGAGTCAGCATCAGCTGTTGTTCACTGCTCATAATCAGCTGCTGCGCAGTGGCTAAGGCCTGATACTGCTCGCTGCTATTGAGTGGCTGCTTTTGCTCTATAAGCTCCGTTAAAGCTGGCCAAAATCTTTGTTGTGCTTGTTGTACTTGCGCTGCTTCACCCAACCATAGAACAGCTTTGGCCGAAGAGCAGCCTTGTTGAGCGAAAGTGAGCTGGTCGCGATAAAACAGCTGCACCAGCTGCTGCAACTGCTCGTTATCGGCAGCAAGCGCGGCTTCTGCGCCTAATAAGCATAAAGAGAATTTATGACCAAAACTTAGTTCACGGGCATGGGCTGGCATCATTAGTTGGCGCTGTGCCTGTATCGCCTGATCCGAACCCCACAATACCCGGCCATCCACTGTGTTAATCAGGCTTTTTAATTCAGCGCTGTCATAACTGCATTGCACCAGCTGAAAACGGGCGTTTTGCGTTGGGAATATTTCGGTAAGAGCACGAATTTTTTCTATCAATACCCCAGTGCTGCCACCGCTTCGACTGGATAAACGAATGACGTTTTTATTGCCGCAAAGCAAACTTAAAATACCTGAGTACACAAATAAGCTGTCCACATTGGCGGGAGCGCTATGAAACACCAAACCTAAAGGCTGGCGGATAAAGTGGCTACTTTTATAAGGCGCCAACAAGGGCTTTAAATTAGCCTGCCGTAACCAGAAACCCAGGGCTATTAAATCCGGAAAATCCCGGCTTTGGGGAGCTTTTAGTAAAGCTTCAGACAAGTCCTGACAATAAGCAAAATCTTGTTCAGCAAAAGGCTGCTGCAGTTCTGCTTTAGTGGTTGCAGGGTTTAAGATAGTCCAGCTCATACTGAGGCTTCCGGCTTTGCTGAGGGAGAAAAAGTATCACTACAACCCCGGGCTTCAGCCTGAGGTAAGCGGCCTAAAATATGGAAATATTTACCCATACGGCCACAAGGGCAGTTGTCTTCGCCTAACAGCACAGCCCTGTCTTCTGACAATAAGCTATGGCCAGGATAACTGCGTGGCAAAGTGGAGATTAACTGCAATACACCTTCTTCACCCACAGCGGCTGTCTGCCAGTTGCCTGGTGTACGCACCAGTACATCAGCGTAACTGGGGCAATGCAGATGGCCTTGTTCGCATTCGACAAAAATAGCACCAACTTGCTCTACCATGCCGTAAAAGTTATGCACTTTGCTAATACCGGTCTGTTTCAATACCTGCTGTTTAAAGGTGGTATTTTCGACGGCTTGGTCCTGTAGTTTTTTCCAGCCGCCACTATGCAGTAATACCGCCTGTGGCAACGAAATAGTTTTTTGCTGCTGTTTTAATTGCTGAATAAAAAACTGCCAGACCATAAAAGTAAAACCAAAAACAAAGACAGGGCCGTCGTCAAACTGCTGACAAAACTGCTCCACAGCGTCAAAGTTAATGCTCATATCGTCATTGAGTGCATAACAATGATTGCGGCCCATAAAGGACAGGCCCTGAATACCGGCGCCGCGGGCGGAGAAATTGCTGCGATCTTTAATCACGCCAGGATGGTCAATAATCAGCATTGGCAAGCGGGCTTTGCCCAGCCAGTGCTGCATAATTTTTACCAGAATTTTTGACTGAATGGCCGCTGTGGCGCTGTCGAGCACAATACGGGATGGTGTGCCTGTAGTGCCACTGGAATACAGCACTTTAAACACCTCTGCATCCGGCACGGATTGCAGTTTTAACTGCTTAAATAGCCGTACCGCCAGATAAGGCAGTTGCTCTGTGGTGTTTGATGGGGTTTGCAATACATCTGACCACTGAGCTTTCAGCAATTGCTGATAGGGCTGGCAGTGTTGTTGATGATGTTGCGTCAACTCGTTGAGCTCCATCATCAGCAACGGCTGTTTTTCGGCCGCATATAGGCTATAAGGCTCACGCTCAATTAGCATGCGAACTCTCCGTTGCAAGCTGCAACAGCGCCTGATAATCGGCTTTGCCATTGGAGAGCACAGGTAACGCATCCAATTGCAGTATTTTGTATAAAGCAGGATGCAGTTGCAGTTGTTCGCGTAAAAGCTGTTGTATTTGTTCTGCCAGTGCAGGTTCTTGTTGTGTGTAGGCCACGACTAACAAGTCGTCCGTACCAGCGCAACAGACAGGGTCTGTTAAAACTGAAAGTTGTTGCTCCAGATGATCCAGTTGCAGTCGCTTGCCCTGAATTTTCAAAAAACGGCTTAAGCGCCCGACAATACGGTACAAGCCATTGGGCAGGCGCTCTGCTAAATCACCTGTGCTTAATTCAGTTAAAACGCCGGTACTGGTTAAGTCATCAGCACAGCTGGCATAACCTAACATCACATTAGGGCCACGGTAACACAGCTCGCCTTCAGTAAAATCTTCGGTGATCAGGTTTTTCGTACCAGGATCCCGCAGCAGCAATTCGCCTCCGGGAATAGCCTTACCAATACAATCGGCATACTGCTGAATGAGTTTCGGCGGCAAATAAGCGATACGGGCTGTGGCTTCGGTTTGGCCATACATCAGATAAACCGGCTTTTGCAAAGTGCTGGAGAGTTGCTGCACATAGTCAGTCAGGCTGCTATTGAGTTTGCCGCCGGCTTGTGTCAAATAACGCAGCGCAGGGCGGGGCATACGCTCCAGCCGCAACTGACGATACAACTGATAACTAAAAGGCACGCCCTGTAAGCTGCTGATATGAAAATCCCGGGTTTGTTGCCAGAAGTCTTTGCTCATTATAGGTGCTTCGGTCAGTAAGATGGATGCACCCTGGTATAAATGACTATTCAGCACCGACAAGCCATAAGAATAATGCAGCGGCAGGGCAGTGATGGCCGTATCTGTGCTCTCTATCGGCAAGTAGTCACAAATAGCGCGGGCATTGGCTTCGATATTCTGCAGGGACAACATGACGGATTTAGGCGAGCCGGAACTGCCTGAGGTGCTGAGTAACAAAGCACAATCGGACCGCACTTTTTGTTGACAAGCGGTCAACTGAATTTCACCGGAGCTTTGGATTAGCGCAGCAATTTGTAAGCGCTCAACTAAAGCTAAAGTTTGGCTATCTGCTAAATCCGGCGCCAGTAATAGTAGCGCTTTGCCACAACGAAGTGCAGCCAGATAAGCCACTACTGCAGATAAAGTGGAGCTAAAGCGCAAGGCCAACAAAGAGTGTGCTGGCACCACTTTGTTTAAAGTGCCGCTGTACTGATCAGCTAGTTTTGCCAGCTGCAGGTAGCTGATAGTGCTGTGATCAGGTAAACGAAGCGCAATAGCTTCACCAAACAGCTCTAATCTGTGAGCAAAACTCAGGCCCTTCATAAACTAAAACCACCATCTACAGCCAGAATATGGCCAGTGATGTAACGCGCGTCGTTTGAGCATAAAAATTGGATCACAGCTGCTACTTCATTGGCCTGACCTAAACGGCGTAAGCTGATTTGTGCTGTCAGTTGTTGTCTTTTATCTTCGTTGTAATGTGCTGTTAAATCAGTTTCGATAAAACCTGGGGCTACCGCATTGACCCGAATACCAGTGGGGCCCAGCTCTTTTGCCAGCGATTTAACCAAAGAGGAAACGGCACCTTTACTGGCAGCATATACTGCCTGACCGGCTGAACCAGACTCTGCCACTTTGGAGGACAATAACAATAGGTGTCCGGCTTTATGGCGTACCATCAGTTTGCTGGCAAGCTGACAGAGCTGCACTGTGGCGGTAACATTTAATGCCAATAACTGGTCCACATCAGCCAAACGGGTCATGGTCAATAACGAATCCTGCATCTGGCCTGCACAGTGCACCAGATTGCTTAGGCCTTTGTTTTGCAACTCAGTGTGCAACTGGCGAAATAAAGCGGTTACAGCATCACGGTCTGTTAAATCCACCGTATGAATGGAAACCAAGGCACCTAAAGCCTGACACTCCATCTGCACTTGTTTCAATGCTGCTGCATCACGTGCCACCAAAATCAGTTCATGACCTGCTTTGGCCAATGCCATGGCTGTTGCCCGGCCTATGCCACGACTGGCACCTGTAATAAGACTAACAGGCGCTTGCTCCGACATTAAAATGCAACTCCGTATTTGCCCAGTATGGCTTTGGCTTGGGCGACCGAACTCATATCAATAATATCGTCGGTATCCAGCATGACATCAAAGACGTTTTCCAGCTCTGCAATCAGCAGCATATGAGCCGTCGAATCCCATTCTTTAATACTGTTGTAGGCTAAATCGTCATGGATTTGAGTGTCGGCCACTACTAAAGCTGTCGCAAAAGCGGCTGTGAGTTTGGCTGTATTGGTTTGAATTAGATCGTTGCTCATATTAATTCCGGATAAAAGTTGCAAATTTAGCAGCAGCGTCCTGGTGTGCTTTCGGCACTAAAGTCATGGCCACCATATCATCTGAAGGTTGCACTGCATCAGCTTGATAACCTAATTGCTGATTAAAACGTAAGGCTGCACTATTACTGCTTTTCACCTGCGCCTTCAACAGCTTGATGCCAAGCTGTTCAAAAGCATACTGGTTCAGCGCTAAGGCTGCAAAAAATGCCAGTATAGTACCGCGGTACTTGGCTTCACCTAAATAAAAGCCTGTTTCGATAGCCTCACATTCTGCCACAGCCAAAGCTGTAGGGCTTTTTAAATTACAGGCGCCCACCTTCTGGTTTTTATAATAAATCACAAACTGCATCTGGCGTCGGTCAGACGATATACGCTCGAACCAGCTTTGTTGCCGCTCTGGGCTAATTTCACTCTGATCCAGCATTTGGCTGCTGACTTCCGGGCTATTGCGCCAGATCAGCACTTGTGTCAAATCATCCTGCTGCAAAGGTTTAAGCTGCACATTAAAGGCGGCGATTTCATCGGTGTGCCACATTGTTAAGCGAACTTCTGGCATTACACCAAATCCCAGCTCATAGCGGTGCCACGGGCCACGTCTTTAGTCACTGTTTTGCCCAACAGCATCGACAGATATTTAGGAGGCAAGCCTAAACCAGGCCGGATGGCGCGTAAGTTTTCAGTGGTTAGCTTATCGCCGGCTTTTAAATCGGCGGCAATATACAAAGAGCGGCGGTGTTTGCGTGAGGCAATTTCTTTTTCGGTGCAACCATAATTGACCTGACCTAAAGCCACTTTAGCTTTGGCCGTTTCTTCCACCAATTGCTTCAGCTCGTTTGGCTCTAATGAGAACTCAGCATCGACGCCACCTTCGCTTCTGTCGAGCACAAAGTGTTTTTCAATCACAGTAGCGCCTAAAGCGACAGCAGCAACAGAGACACCAATACCTGTAGTGTGATCAGATAAACCGGCCTGGCACTGAAACAGCTGAGCTAAATGTGGAATGGTCAGCAAATTGGCATCCACAGGGCGGGCAGGGTAGTTGCTGGTGCATTTAAGTAAAATTAAGTCTTTACAGCCGTTTGCTCTAAGCACTTCCACCGATTCAGCCAGTTCAGACTGACTGGCCATGCCGGTTGACATAATGACTGGCTTACCGGTTTTCGCCACTGCTGCCAGCAGCGGATGGTCGATGTTTTCAAAGGAGGCGATTTTATAACAAGGCACATCCAGCGATTCTAAAAAATCCACTGCGGTTAAATCAAAAGGGGTGCTAAAGGCCAGCATGCCATGGCTTTTGGCCCGTTCAAAGATAGCCTGATGCCAGTCCCAGGGGGTGTAGGCAATCTGATACAGCTTATACAAAGTAGTGCCATGCCAAAGACTGTTTTTATCTTCGATATAAAACTCGCCTGTGTCTATATCCAGCGTCATGGTGTCCGCTGTATAAGTTTGTAATTTAACGGCCTGAGCACCAGCTGCAGCTGCTGCGTCTATCATCGCCAGCGCTTTATCCAGCGACTGATCATGATTGCCTGATAGCTCAGCAATAATCAAAGGTGGATGAGAAGGACCGACTCTATGCTGGCCTAACTGAATATCCTGAAAAGGTGCTTTGCTCATCTGTGTTTTCCTGTACTACTGGGGCCTTAATGCTGGCCCTGAAATTCTGTGTTTAGTCGCTCTACAATAGCAGCACAACCGCCGCCTTGCGGCACCAGTTGTCTGGCTTTGTCTGACATTTGTTGCAACTGCTCCGGATGATCCAGCAGCTGTTGCACAGCACTCGTTAATTGAGCTTTTGTTAAATCCTGCCCTTGCCCAAGATAACCACAGACACCTGCTTCAACCAAAGATAAAGTGCTGGCGACCTGATTTTCCGCCAAAGTCACTACTAAAGCTGGTAATGCCAAAGCACAGCGCTCCCAATGGGTGGAACCTCCGGCTCCTATCATTAAGCTGGCTTTACTCATTAATTCTGCCATATGGGGGGTCTGAATAAACAAGGCAAAACGAGCATCTTCAGCACAGAGCTTTTCAAGCTCAGTTTTGTGTGGATTGGCAAGTCCTATCACTATATCGGCATGAAAGTCAGTTTTCTGAAGCTGCTGTAAGGCTTTAATAGTCATACTGGTTAAATTCAGCTCGTCTGTGCCACCGTAAAAGACTAAAAATCGCAGCTTATTTGTATCTACTGCACGCTGAAACTTAGCAAATTCCGGCCGCAGCAATACATAAGAGGGGCCTAACCAGAGTTGAGCCTCTTTATTGACCAAATTGTCGTAGCGACTGTACATTTGAGGATAAAGGTTTTGGTCCAGCAAATAATCGCACTGGTGCGCTCTGTTGGCCAAATCATCAATCACCAAAAGTTTTCGATAAAAGCCTGTCATGGCCTGTTCAAAGGTTTTGGACAATCCATAGTGATCGATCACCAGTAGATCAACAAGCGCTTGCAGTTGCTCTTTAAGCTCCGCGGCATCCTGCTGTTCTGTTACACCCAACCAGGCGGCATAACCGCTAGCTTTAGTGTCTGGTGGCTGTTGCAGTGTGATGACGTCAAAACTCTGATCCTGTAACCATTGAATTAAATGCCCGGGATGTGCCCGACAGGCAAACTGCACTTGCCAGTTCGATTGCTGCAAGGCTTTAGCCAAAGTCAGGCAACGCATTAGATGGCCTGAACCTATCACTGCGGATGCGTCGACCCGAAATAGCGCTTTTTTGCTGACTGTCATGCTTGCCTTAAAAGCAATTGATGTAGCAGCTCAGCGCGAAGCCAGTCGTCTGCTGTGTCTATGTCCTGCACTAAATGCTGTGGCAGTTCATACAAATAAGAGCTTGGCGAAAACACTGGTTTTGCGTCCAGCCAGCTTTGAGTGCGACCACAATAAAACTGACCTGCATCGTGAAAAGTTTCTGGCAAATCTTGTGAGCGTTTAGGAATAGAAGCAGGGTCAACTGCCTGGACTCTGCCTTGTTCAGTGCGGTACAAAGCGCGCTGAATGGGAAAACTAAAACGACAGCCAGAGAATACATAATCCAAAGCCGCATCCTGCTGTAATTGCAACATGGCGTCTTTTAACATCACAGGTTGAAGCAAAGGTGCTGTGGCATAAATACATGCCACTAACCCGGGCTTTAGCTGTTGCTGTAATGCAAAGCTTATCGCATGGCGAACTACAGCTGAGGTGCCAGTGTGATCGTCTGATAATTCTGCAGGGCGGATAAAAGGCACTTTAGCGCCAAAACTTGTTGCTACAGCGGCAATTTCAGCATCGTCGGTCGATACCCAGACTTCATCAAAAGCACCTGATAACAAAGCGGCTTCAATAGACCAGCCAATCATAGCTTTGCCATTAAAGTCTTTAATGTTTTTACGCGGAATACGTTTACTGCCGCCGCGTGCCGGAATAATGGCTAATCGCATCCTTTACTCCTTGCATGCGTCCTTTATTGCCAAATTTAACGCTAAAGCAACTTGTTGCTGCTGCTCTGCAGTTAAATCGGCGTATAGAGGTAAGCTGATAATCCTACTGTAAAAGGCTTCAGCTTGCGGGAAATCGCCCCACTGAAAACCCAGCTGTTGATAATAAGGCTGGGTATGGATAGGAATATAATGCACATTGACGCCAATCCCAGCGCTGCGCAATGCTTCAAATACAGCTAAACGGCGGTTTTCGTCATGTAATTTAATAATATACAGGTGCCAGGCGGATTGTCCTGCCGGGCATTCTTCTGGCAAATCCAGCGGTAAGTTTTGCAATAAGCTGCGGTAACGGGCAACGGCTTCCAGGCGCTTTGCGACAAAAGCATCCAGTTTTTTCAACTGACTTAAACCCAAGGCGGCTTGAAGGTCGGTCATACGGTAATTCAGCCCTAATTCAACCTGCTGATAATACCAGGGGCCGTGACTGACTTCGGTCATATCGTCCGGATTGCGGGTAATGCCATGGCTTCGCAATAGTTGCATACGGGCTGCCAGTGTTAAATCCTTGGTCAGCGCCACACCGCCTTCAGCAGTAGTGATAATTTTTACCGGATGAAAGCTAAAAACAGTGATATCGCTGAATTGGCAACTGCCTATTTTTTGCTGTTGCCCATCTTTTTGCTGTAAATAAGAGCCACCAACAGAGTGGGAAGCGTCTTCAATAATGCGAATACCATAAGGCTGACATAAAGTAGCTATTTGTTGCATAGCGCAACTGTGTCCCGCCAGATGCACAGGAATAAGGACTTTAGGTAAGGTATTGTTAGTTGCTGCCTGTTGTAATTTTGCAGCTAAAGCTTTGACCGACATCAGGCCTGTGTCAGGTTCCACATCAACAAAATCAACCTGAGCCCCACAATACAAAGCACAGTTGGCAGACGCGACAAAACTGATAGGGCTGGTCCAGACTCTGTCACCTGCTTTCACATCTAATGCCAGACAAGCAATATGCAAAGCGGAGGTGGCGCTATTGACTGCTACCGCATAAGGCACATTGCAATAACTGGCGAGCGCCTGTTCAAAGGCTTGCACAGCAGGACCCTGGGTCAGAAAGTCTGATTTGAGCGTATCCACAACAGCCTGAATATCCTCATCGCTTATCGACTGTCTGCCATAAGGGATCATAACATCGCGTCTCTGTTGAAACTTTCCAGCTCTTCAAGAGTTAAAAAGTGCGGGTTTTTATCCGACACATACTCAAATCCTGGCGCTACCAATTTACCTTGTTCTTTTAACGCATTGACGGTGAAGTCATTACCGCGATTATAAAACTGGATAGAGGGTGCAATCACATAATGATCGTTGTATTCATAGGTGTTGTACGACATATCACCAGGACACATCATTTCATGTAATTTTTCACCTGGGCGGATACCGACTTCTTTGATAGGTAAATCCGGCGCTATAGATTTGGCTAAATCAACAATACGAATAGATGGAATTTTTGGTACAAAAATTTCACCGCCCAGCATACGTTCGAAATTCTTTAATACAAAATCGACACCTTGCTGCAGGCTGATCCAAAAGCGGGTCATCTCCAGATGAGTGACGGGCATATGGTCAGTGCCTTTTTGTTTTAACTGCTCAAAAAATGGTACTACGGAGCCACGGGAACCAACCACATTGCCATAACGCACCACGGAGAAACGCGGTTTGCTGCCACCAGAAATATTATTAGCTGCAACAAAAAGCTTGTCTGATGCGAGTTTAGTGGCGCCGTATAAGTTGATAGGGTTGGCCGCTTTATCGGTCGATAGTGCTATCACTTTTTCGACATGGTTTTCAATAGCTGCATTAATTACATGCTCGGCGCCATTGATATTGGTTTTAATGCATTCCATTGGGTTGTATTCGGCAGCTGGAACTTGCTTCAGCGCTGCGGCATGAATGACATAATCCACACCACGCATGGCACGAATTAAGCGTTCCTGATCCCGCACATCACCAATAAAATAACGCATGCAGGGGGCGTTAAACTTCTGCTGCATTTCGTATTGTTTTAATTCATCTCTGGAATAGATGATAATTTTATTGGGTTTGTACCGCTCAAGCAGAGTTTGGGTGTACTTATGGCCAAAAGAGCCAGTACCACCTGTAATAAAGATATTTTTGCCGTCAAACATAAGCGCCCCTGATGTGTCATAAAACTGACAGTCATATTGGATCTGTACCCACTGTAACAAACCTTAGCATAATTTATTCCACTATTAAAAAATCCTTTTTAAATAGGTGCTTAGCTAAGGATCTTCTATTTATAGCTTTGTTGTCTAAAAAAAGCACAGTTTAAAGCTTGGGCACTCTGATGATTTTGAGGTAGACTGCATTTATAGCCAATCCGTATCGGAATAGCCTGAGGTAGTAGTATGAAAATCGGTAACTCTTTAGCCAATGAAAACCAGTTGAAATTCAATTCCAATGAATCTGAAAATCTGCTGAAAAAATTAGCCACAGCGCGTCGTATCAATAGTGCTGCTGATGATGCTGCCGGATTACAAATTGCCAACCGCTTAACTCAAAGCGCTAACGCTTCTGCTCAGGGTACACAAAATGTGTACGATGGCATCTCTTTAGCCACTGTGGCCGATCAAGGTTTGCAGGGTGTGACAGATAATCTGAATGAAATGAGTCGGTTAGCTGTGCAGGCTGGTAGCGGTATTTTAACTGCTTCAGACCGTCAGGCTTTGCAAAAACAAGCTGATGCATACTCCGCCAGTATTCAGGACCAGATTAAAAATACTGAATTTGCTGGGATTAAATTATTTGATCAGGACGGCTCTATTCCTGTAGGCACAGGCAATGGCAGCATTGGTATCAAAACTCAGGACTTATCGACCCGCTTAACGGATTCAGGTGCTTTTAGCATCGACTTATCTTCTGCTGAAAGTGCTGAAGCTTCGCTGAAATCCATTCAGAGTTCTTCACAAGTGGTGGATAACAACAGAACTGATTTAGGCGCTACCATCAACGCTTTACAGTCTACAGCCCGTAATCTGCAAACTCAGAATGTGAACGAACAAGAAGCTATTAGCCGTATTCAGGACCTGGATTATGCCAAGGCTGTGACAGAACAAGTAGCGGCCGGAATTCGCGAACAAGCGTCCTTGTCTGTGGTCAGTCAGGGTCGAGTCTCTGAACAACAAGCCTTAAAGCTGTTAGCTTAATTTTTAAACCTGTTTTCATCCCATAAAACGCTATTTTTTTGACACCAGTGTCAAAAAAATAGCGTTTTACCTTGCAACCTCAGACAAGCTTTGTAGAATGATAAAAAAGCAATAAAAGTCTGAGTCTTATGACCACCAAGCTCTACATTCTGGATCAGCAGGAACAACGAACCTCTCGTTTAGGCGCAGTGCTGAGTTTTATCTCAGAAGCTCATCAACTGCTGAATTACCATGAACTGGACCAGCATTTACATGCGGGTTCTCAGGCTGTCATTTTATTAGGGGCTTTATCCAGTCAGGATCATGAACAGCTGATCCGCCGATATCCTGCTTGTGCCTTTTTGTTACTTGGTGAAACTCTGAAGCACCATTTGGGCTTGGCTAATGTGGTCGGCCTGCTGACAGAACCTTTTTCTTACGCTTCCTTCACTCAGTTGCTGCGTGATTGCCAGGAGTACCAGCGTTTATTGCCTGGTCAGAAAGGTCAGTGTGAACAATCCCGTTTTATTGGTATGGTCGGACAAACTCAGGCCATGCAACAAGTACGGTTCTTAATTCAGCAAGTCGCGAAAACTGATGCCAATGTGCTGATCCTTGGTGATTCGGGCACTGGTAAAGAAGTGGTCGCCCGTAATATTCACGTCTTATCAAACCGTCATCAGGGACCTTTTGTGCCGCTAAACTGTGGTGCTATTCCGGCAGAATTGTTAGAGAGTGAACTGTTTGGCCATGAAAAAGGGGCTTTTACCGGCGCAATTTCTACCCGCAAAGGTCGTTTTGAACTGGCGCAAGGGGGAACGCTGTTTCTGGATGAAATTGGCGATATGCCTTTGCCTATGCAAGTAAAGCTCTTAAGGGTACTGCAAGAGCGGGTTTATGAGCGGGTAGGGGGCAGTCAGCCTATTCGTGCTGACGTACGTATTATCGCCGCTACCCACAGAGCGCTGGAGCAAATGATTGAAGAAGGGCGCTTCCGTGAAGATTTATTTTATCGCCTGAACGTCTTTCCTATTGAAACCCCGGCGCTGCGTGACAGAGCTGATGATTTACCTTTGTTAGTGCAGGAGCTGGTTGTTCGCACAGAGCAACAAGGTCATGCCAAAGTAAAATTTACCGAAAGGGCGCTGGAGAGTTTAAAACTGCATCCATGGCCTGGTAATGTGCGTGAACTGGCGAATCTGGTTGAACGTATGGCTATTATGTTCCCCAATCAGGTGGTAGATGTCGCTGAACTACCTCAAAAATACCGTCATCTGGAAGTAGATACTTATGTACCGGTTTATCCGGATGCCTTACTGGAGCGGGATGCCATTAACGAATTGTTCCAAAGCAGTGATGATGAAGAGGATTCTGACGACGAGCAGATCTTCCCGGCAGCAGGCAGTATTGAAGTTTTACCAGAGCAGGGCATGGATTTAAAAGAGTTTTTAGCCGAGCTGGAAATTTCTTTGATTACCCAGGCACTGGAGCGGCACGAGTATGTGGTGGCAAGAGCGGCCGATATTCTTTGTTTGCGCCGAACTACGCTGGTTGAGAAGATGCGTAAATACAATTTAATGCGGGATGAAACTCAGACTTAACTGCCTTGCTGTCAAAAAAATGACCTTCTAACTTATTGATTTTATTTTGTTTAGATGATTTTTTAATTGTGGCACGCCTTGTGCATTTGAATCGCTAGTGTCAATTCATTTGCAGAGACGTTATGAGTACAGCCAAAGCTTATGCTTATGTTGCGGCGGAAGTGCAGCCAGATGTGCAGCTACAAACCGCTACACCTGCAGCAACTGCCATTCATACGGCCCGTCAGGCCCGTCGTCTGCAGCATTTAGTCAACAACCTTCCGACAGCAGTGATAGTGCTGGATGAACGGGGTTATGTGGCTGAAGCCAATCCTGTTGCTATTTCCATGTTGGGTGAACCTTTAGTCGGTCAACGCTGGCTGGATGTGATAGCCCGTTCATTCCGTCCCCGCAGTGATGATGGTATGGAAGTATCTTTACTGGATGGTCGCAGAGTGAAACTGGCCATCAGTTCGTTAGAACCTGAAGCCGGTCAGTTGATAGTTTTAACCGACTTGACGGAAACCCGTCAGTTACAAAGTCGTTTGGCCCATCTGCAGCGTTTATCCACCCTTGGCAAAATGATGGCATCCCTCGCGCATCAAATTCGTACGCCTTTATCTTCTGCTTTGTTGTATGCGCAGAACTTAACCAGCCCTAAACTGAATCCAGACTCGCGCGAGCAGTTTCAGCACAAACTGGTGGCCCGTCTGGTGGATTTAGAACAGCAAGTTAATGACATGCTGTTATTTGCCCGTGCAGGCCGTGAGCAACAGGTTGAACCTTTATCCTTGCAGCGCCTATTGTGTGATGTGTTTGCCGGAGTAGAGGCTTTGGTTGAACAGCAGCAAAGCCAGATCCATATTCAACTACCAGAGCCTGATGTGCAAATTTTGGGTAATCCGCGCAGTTTGGCCGGAGCTATTCAGAATTTAGTGCAAAACAGCATGCAAATTATTGGGCAGGGAGCAGTGCTGAAGCTCGAAGCCCGTTTAGATACTGTGAATCCGCAGCTGGTAATGATTGCGGTCGAAGACAATGGTCCTGGTGTACCAGAGCATTTACAACAGCAAATTTTTGAACCCTTTTTCACGACCCGCAGTCAGGGCACTGGCCTTGGTTTAGCTGTGGTGCAGGCTGTTGCTCACTCCCACAATGGCTCTATCCGTTATAGCACTTCAGCCTTGGGGGGCGCTCGTTTTGAATTATTATTTCCCGTCTATGTGCCTGTCACTGCAGGTCAGGAGTTAAGTTATGCAAACAACTAGTATTTTGGTCGTTGAAGATGATGCCGGCTTACGCGAAGCATTGTGTGACACGCTGAGTCTGGCGAATTATCAGGTGGTGCCAGCCCAAAGTGCTGAGCAAGGCTTGCAGCTGTTAAAAGAGCATAAAATCTCTTTGCTGATCAGTGATGTGCAAATGGGCACTATGTCAGGTTTAGATTTACTCAAAACCGTGAAGCTGAATTACCCTTCTTTACCTGTGTTGATGATGACGGCGTACGCCAACGTTAATGACGCTGTGGTTGCTATTCGTAACGGTGCTGCGGATTATCTGGCGAAACCATTTTCACCTGAAGTACTGATCAATATGGTCAGCCGTTATGCTTTGGGGGCTGAAGTCGCGACTATTGAACCTGTAGTGCATTCCGAGCAGGGCAAACAACTGGTGAAACTGGCAGCGAAAGTCGCCCGTTCTGATGCCAATGTGCTGGTGCTGGGCCCAAGTGGGTCAGGTAAAGAAGTACTGGCACGTTATATCCATCAACAAAGCGGCCGTCCTGACGGTCCTTTTGTCGCTATTAACTGCGCCGCCATTCCGGAAAATATGCTGGAAGCCACTTTGTTTGGTTACGAAAAGGGAGCCTTTACCGGCGCTATTCAGGCTTGTCCAGGCAAGTTCGAGCAAGCTCAGCAAGGCACTATTTTACTGGATGAAATCAGTGAAATGGATTTAAACCTGCAGGCGAAGTTATTGCGGGTGTTGCAGGAGCGTGAAGTCGAACGTTTAGGCGCGCGCAAAACCATTAAACTGGATGTGCGGGTGATCGCCACCAGCAACAGAGATTTAAAGCAGGCTGTGGCTGAGGGCAAATTCCGTGAAGACTTGTACTATCGTCTGAACGTGTTTCCATTGACGTGGACAGCCTTGGCAGAACGTCCGGCTGATATAGTGCCGCTGGCTATGCATTTATTAGAACGGCATTGTCGCAGCACAGGTATGCCGCAACCTCTGTTAAGTTATGCAGCTCAGCACAAACTGATGCAGCACTACTGGCCGGGTAATGTGCGCGAATTAGATAACATAGTGCAGCGTGCGCTGATCATTTGTGACGGCGAGCAAATTAATGCGGCCGATATTCTGCTGGAGTCCGCACCCAATATGATGGATAGCATGCCTGATGCACCTATAGGTCAGGCGGGCGAGCTGGATGTCAGTGTCTTTAAATCTGAAATCTATGAGCAGGAACACCGTATCATTCTGGAAACTATGCGAGCCTGTGCCAATAGCCGCAAAGAAGTGGCTGAACGCCTGGGTATTAGCGCCAGAACTTTAAGATATAAATTAGCCCGGATGCGTGAGTCCGGCATACAGTTACCTGCCTGAACCCTAGGGTCAGAGCCAAGGCTCTGGCCCTTTTTTTACTTCCTTTCAGTTAGAGTTTCAGCCCTTGTATAACCTTCTTTGTTTGATTTTAAGTGACTGTTTTAAATGCAAATTATGAATTTGAAACCTGGGTCAGACAATAATAGGGTCAGAGCCAAGGCTCTGACCCTACATACTGGCACGATACCTGCTTTACCTCTATTAATCGTAGTAATAGCAATATTTTGACAGGTCACAGCAGATGAACATTCAAGGTCAAGGTCACAGTCTTTATCAGGAACTTCAATCCCTCGCTTCGCAAGCCCGAAGTGTGCCTTCTGAATTGGCCATTCCGGCTATCCCTGAGCAAAATTCCAGTCAATCTGATTTTTCCGCCATGCTCAAAGGTGCTTTGGACAAGGTTAATGGTTTGCAGGGTGAAAGCCGTGAACTCAGCACTGCTGTTGAAATGGGCGACCCTAAAGTATCACTGGCGCAGGCCATGCTGGCGGGGCAGAAAGCTTCTTTAGCTTTTGAAGCCACAGTACAGGTGCGAACCAAGCTGGTTGAAGCTTATAAAGAAATTATGTCGATGCCGGTCTAAGGCGGGGGAATAAAACGTGGCAGAAAGTACCTCAACTGAGCTGGCAATATCGTCAGATGATTTTGGCAGCAACACACCGGTGCAACAGGAGCAGAAATCTGGCTTCCTGGGATCTATGGGTGGTGGCATGGATATGGTGCGACAGATCAGTCTGATCGTCGCTTTAACTATTTGTATTGCATTAGCTGTACTGATTATTTTGTGGGCGCGTGAGCCTGATATGCGACCTTTAGGCACCTTTGAAACCAAAGAGCTGATTGAAACTCTGGATTATCTGGATAGCCAGAAAGTCGATTACAAACTCGAAGGTCAGGTGGTGATGGTATCTGGTAAAGAGTACCAGAATATCAAACTGCAACTGGCCCGCGCTGGTTTGCAACAAGAACAAACGACAGGCGATGAAATACTGATGCAAGACAGCGGTTTTGGTGTCAGTCAGCGTCTGGAGATGGAAAGGTTGAAACACAGCCGCGAGCAACAACTTGCCCGCACTATTGAACAATTCCAAAGTATCGCTTCAGCCCGGGTGTTGCTGGCTATTCCTAAAGAGAATATTTTTGCCCGTCGTGAAAAGCAGCCTTCAGCCACAGTGATGGTGTCTGTGAAAGGCGGTAAAAGTTTAAAAGAAGGTGAAGTCGATTCCATCGTTGATTTGGTGGCTTCCGCGGTGCAAGGCCTTGAACCTAGCCGTGTCACAGTGACGGATCAAAATGGCCGTTTACTGAATAGCGGTTCACAGGATGCTTCCTCTGCCCGTAGTCGTAAAGAATACGAAATGGAACGTGCCCGTGAAGAAGAATATCGTCAGAAAATTGACTCCATTTTAATTCCTGTACTGGGAGTAGATAACTACACAGCTCAGGTCGATTTACTGATGGATTTTACTGCTGTTGAGCAAACGCAAAAACGCTTTAATCCTGATTTGCCCGCAGTGCGCAGTGAAATGAGCATTGAAGAAAACAGCGTGGGCGGTGGTTTAGGTGGCATTCCTGGTGCTTTAACTAACCAGCCACCACTAAACAGTGCTATTCCCGAACAAGCAGTGGGTGCTGATGCCAGCAAACCTGTAGTGCCTGGTCGTAATACCAAAGAAATGACCCGAAACTATGAGCTGGATACCACTATCAGTCATTCGACCCAGCAGTCTGGATTAATTCGCCGCATCAGCGTCTCTGTTGCTGTGGATTATTTACCTGGTGCTACAGCGGCAGATGGCACAGTGACCGAACCACAAATCCGTTCTCAGGCCGAAATTGCAAATATCCGTCGTTTATTGCAAGGCGGCATTGGTTTTGATGTGCAACGGGGCGATACTATAGAAGTAGTGTCCGTACCTTTTGCCCGCAGTATTATGGCTGAAGCAATAGAACCACCTATTTACGAGCAAGAATGGTTTGCCCGTATGCTGAAGCTGGTGATGGGTACGCTGATTATCATAGTGCTGATAGTGGCAGTGGTTCGCCCTATGCTGAAGAAACTGATTTACCCGGAAGATACGCAGGAAGCTTATGATGAATCTTCATTAAGCAGTGGTCTGGATCTGGGCGATGAAACCATGGATATGTTAACCCGTGAGTTTGATTCGAAGTCTGTTGGTTTCGCTGCAGATGGTACTTTGATGCTGCCAGACTTGCATGGTGATGAAGATCTGTTAAAAGCGGTTCGTGCCCTGGTGGCAAATGAGCCTGAATTGTCCTCACTGGTCGTTAAAAATTGGTTAGCCGAAGATGAGTAATGTTGAAACCACCAAGCCGAGCTTTGACGTAGGCAAATTAGATGGCGTGGAGAAAGCCGCCATCCTGTTGCTGAGTTTGTCAGAAGAGGACGCTGCACAGATTTTAAAACACCTTGAGCCAAAACAAGTGCAAAAGGTCGGTATGGCGATGGCACAGATTGACGATCTGAATCAGGCTAAAATTTCTGCTGTGCATAAGCTCTTTATCGAGCAAATTCAGAACTTCAGTACCATCGGCTTCCAGAGCGAAGACTTTATCCGCCGGGCCTTAACTGCTGCATTGGGCGAAGAAAAAGCGTCGAACCTTATCGACCAGATTATTCTGGGTGGTGGTGCCAAAGGTTTGGATTCACTGAAATGGATGGACTCGAAGCAGGTGGCGAATATCATCCGCAACGAACACCCACAGATCCAGACTATTGTATTGTCTTATTTAGAGCCGGAGCAGTCGGCCGAAATTCTGTCGCAGTTCCCGGAAAAAGTGCGCCTGGACTTAACCATGCGTATCGCCAACCTGGAAGAAGTACAACCGGCGGCGTTACAAGAATTAAACGAAATTATGGAGAAACAGTTTGCTGGTCAGGCTGGTGCCCAAGCCGCGAAAATGGGCGGCTTAAAAGCAGCTGCCGATATCATGAACTACCTCGATACCAATGTTGAAGGTCAGTTGATGGATGCTATTCGCGAACACGACGAAGAAATGGCGCAACAAATTCAGGACCTGATGTTTGTCTTTGAAAACTTACTGGATGTGGACGACAGGGCAATTCAGACTATTCTGCGTGAAGTGCAGCAGGATGCCTTGATGAAAGCATTAAAAGGCGCGGATGCAGACTTAAAAGAGAAGATCCTGAAAAATATGTCCAAACGTGCTGCCGAACTGTTGAACGACGATTTGGAAGCCATGGGACCAGTTCGTGTCAGTGAAGTTGAAGCTGCACAAAAAGATATCTTGTCGGTGGCCCGTCGTTTGGCCGATGCCGGTGAAATAATGTTGGGTGGCGGTGGTGGTGAAGACTTCCTGTAACAGGATGCCGGAGTAAAGCTGTATGACCATGGATCCATTTCGTACCAAACAACCTTTTGCGCCAACGGATGAGTTATTGGAGTTACTCAAACGTTGGCCAAGCCCACAACTTGATTCGGATAAAAAAACGCCCGCAGGTAAAACCAATGCGCTGAATAAAACGCTGCCGTCACAAAAGGCTGCAGCGGCTGCGGTGGAAGAAGATGCACAACTGGAAATCAAGCCTCTGACGGCGGATGATATTGAACAGATTCGTCAGGCCGCTTTTGATGAAGGTTTTGCTCAGGGCAAAGAAGAAGGTTTTTCCAAAGGTTATGAAGAAGGTCGTGAACAAGGTACTGCTGATGGTTTAGCTCATGGCCAGGCCGAAGGTAAAAAACTGGGTTTAGAGCAGGCCACTGAAGAGATTGAACAGAAAAAGCTGGAACTGGCTACTTTGTTGGATCAGCTGCAACAGCCTTTATTGCAACTCGATCAGCAGGTGGAGCAACAACTGCTGCAGCTTTGTCTGGCGATGGCGGAAGCTGTGATTGCGGTCGAATGCAAAACCAATCCACAAGTGATATTAAAAACCCTGTCCGATGCGACAGCAGTATTGCCATTGCAAACCGAGCATATACTGATCAAACTTCACCCTGAGGATCTAGCCATAGTTGAACAGCATTTCAGCGCCGAACAATTAGCCGAACGTCACTGGCAGTTACGTTCCGATCCAGCCATTGAGCGTGGTGGTTGCCTGCTGGAAACTCCACTCTCTTCGATGGACAGAAGCATTAAACACAGATTGCAAAGCAGTCTGGAGCATTTCTTGCATTCTCCTGATTAATATCAAGTTCTGCTTTATCGCAGGCTTTGTTTAAGGAGTTGTATGTCGTCGTCACAGTTAGCCGCCAATTTAAAGCAACAGCTGCAGCATATTCAGAAAAGCAGGCCCAATCTGGCCGGGCGTTTAGTCCGGGTAGTCGGCTTGACCCTCGAAGCCACCGGCTGCACAGCGGCTATAGGCCAGACTTGTCATGTGGAAACCGCATCAGGCCAGCTTTTTGCTGAAGTAGTGGGTTTTGCCAACGACCGTATTTTTCTGATGCCTAAAGATGACGTGTCCGGTGTTGTGCCTGGCGCTAAAGTGACCCCTCTGAATGACTTTAAAGGCGTGCCTTTAACCATGGCGCTGCTGGGCCGGGTTATTGACGGTGCAGGTAAGCCGCTGGATGGCAAAGGCCCTATTTTAAGTCAGGAATTTGGCGGCGCGAAAAAGCCTCCTATTAATCCATTACAACGTCAGCCTATTCATGCACCGCTGGATGTCGGTGTACGGGCTATCAACAGCATTATTACTGTCGGCAAAGGCCAGCGTATGGGCTTATTTGCAGGTTCTGGTGTAGGTAAATCAGTGTTACTGGGCATGATGACCCGGGGTACTGCTGCTGATGTGATTGTGGTGGGGCTGGTGGGGGAACGGGGCCGTGAGGTTAAAGAATTTATTGACGAAATTCTGGGTGAAGAAGGCCGCAAACGTTCAGTAGTGGTGGCAGCTCCTGCGGATGTGTCACCTTTAATGCGTTTAAAAGGCTGCGAAACAGCTGTGCAGGTCGCTGAATATTTCCGAGAACAGGGCCTTGATGTATTACTGCTGCTTGATTCCATTACCCGTTATGCTCAGGCGCAGCGGGAAATTGCTTTGGCTGTGGGTGAACCGCCAGCGACTAAGGGCTATCCACCTTCAGTATTTGCCAAATTACCGGCACTGGTCGAACGAGCCGGTAATGGTGCAGTAGGTCAGGGTTCTATTACGGCTTTTTATACCGTGTTATCCGAAGGCGATGACTTACAGGATCCTATTGCTGATGCGTCCCGCGCTATTTTAGATGGTCACATCGTTCTATCACGTCAGCTCGCAGACAGCGGCCATTTTCCGGCCATTGATATTGAAAAATCCATTAGCCGGGTTATGCCGGCAGTTACCAGCATGGAGCATCAAAAACTGGCTCGTGCTGTAAAGCAGTTGTATGCCTCTTACCAGCAAAGCAAAGATTTAATTTCAATTGGGGCTTATGTCAAAGGCGCTGATCCACAACTGGATGCAGCAGTCACCTTGATGCCAAAAATCCGTGGTTTTTTACAGCAGGAAATGAAAGAGGTTGTGCCTTATGACGAAAGTCTGACGCAACTGGATAAACTTTTACCTGCTCATTTAGGACGATAAGTTATGGCATTGGCACAACTTCAGCTGTTGGTAAAAGTCCAGCAGGAAAAAGAAGACAAATTACAGGCGCAGTACAGAGCGGCGCAGCAGAACTATCAGTCGATGCAACAAAAGTATCAGGGGCTGGCGGATTACCGTATCGAATACGTACAGCAAACCCAAAGCCGTGGTCAGCAAGGCATGGCAAGTCGACAGTTTAATCAGTATTTAAACTTTATTGGCAAGTTGGATGCGGCCTTAACGGCGCAGCAACAGTATGTGCAGCAAGCCAAAGCCAGCGCTGATCAGCGTTTGTTGCAGCTATTGGCGATGCAGAAAAAGCGCAAGGCGCTGGAAATACTCATTGAACGAGAGTTGGCAGAAGTGCAACGCAAAGCAGATAAACAAGAGCAAAAAATGCTGGATGAAATTGCAACACAGCAGTTTTTCCGCAGAGTTAGTTAAGTATGGCGCGTATTTTGTATGTCTTTTCCATTATGTCGTGTGTGAATTGATTTGTTTGCATACTGCAGGCAAATACGAACAACAGCAGCAAGTAAATCTCTTGCATCTGGACCGGAGTGATCGATGGCTGAATTTTTATCAATGACACTGCTTAGCGCTGAACCTGTCTCAGCTGCAAAGCCACAAGCTATGCAGTCCAATGACGGCGCAACAGAGCCGGATCAGAGTTTTGCTGCCACCTTAGCCGCTGAGGTGAATGGGAAAGCTGCAGAGAAACCTGCAAAAGTCCCTGCCAAAACGCGGCAGAATAATGCCTCTGACCTCGCAGAGGGTAAAGATGTTACTGCTGCTGAGGGAGTAAACGTCTCTGATGTAAAAACTGACAACTCTAAGCCTGTGACCACCAAAGAGTCATCACAGGGGGATGCAGAAGAACTAGTGTCCGATGGTTCGGATAACGTGCTGGTGCAGAATGATAAAGGTGAAGCCGAACAATCGCACTGGTTAAACTTGCTGGAAAAAGCCAAAAGTTTGCAGGAGCGATTAAGCAAAACCGAAACTGAGGGTAAAACTGCATCAAATAAGACTGCTATAGTGGATGATGCGGCAGCACAAGCGATCACAGCAAAACAGCAAAGTGATAAAACAAAAGCCATTGATCTGTCTGCTGCTGAGGCTAAAGCTAAAACGGAAGGGCAAAACTCTGGTGCTATAGAGCTTGATGAAAAGCTGATAGCAGAACAAAGTTCGGAGCAGCACCTGACGGCGGAAGAGCTAAAAGCTTTAAAACTAATAACTCAGTCGGACAAAAACGGCACAGCTAAAACCCAGGCTGCAGATACAGTTCTAAAACAAAAAACAGCGGCAGAAGTTGAACTGGTCCTTGCAGACTCAAAAGACAAAGCTGTTGATAAATCACTGTCTGGCAATTTAAAAGATACAATTTCTGCTGAAAATAAACCCATAGCTTCTATCGAAAAGTCTCTCAAAACACTGCAGACCACTCAGTCTGCTGAGGTTGAAAAGCAAGCTGCAGTGGAAGCCGAAGTCGTGGTAACAAGCACTACAGTCAGCAAAACACAAATTCAGTCAGAGCAAGCAACAGCCTTGCTCAAAGGCAATTCCGCTGCAACAACCAGCACTGAGAAGGTCGTTGAAACCGATGACAACACTGACAGCGAACCCTTGATTTCGCATTCTGTTGCTACAGATGTCAAAGCTCCGGTACAGGCTCAAAGTGCCGCTGCATTAATGGCTCCTGCAGCGCAGCAGCATACTAAAGCTGCAGCTTCAGAAGCTAAAGTCACCACTGAAGAAGCATTAAAGCAAATTCAGACTGCTGCCATTGCGACTCAGGGAGAACAAGGTGCATCATCGTCTTCTGGCGAATCTTCACAGCAAGGCTCAGCTGATGCCATTTTGACTGTGATTGAACAGCAAAAAGGCAGTGCTCCTGTTGTTGCTGAGGTCAACTCTTTTAGCAACCAGCTTAAATCCAGTCTGGAAAAAACCAACGTAGGCATTTCTGTAGCTACTCGTGAAACTGTTTCTGAGACCGGCCAAAAACAAATGGACCAGCTGGGACAAAAGTTAAATCTGATCCAGCCAGAGGCGTCGAACCAATTAAAAGATAAAATGCTGATGATGGTGAAAGATAAAGTGCATACAGCAGAGATCCGTCTGGACCCGTCTGAATTGGGTTCGATGCAGATCAAAATTAGTTTGCAGCAGGATCAGATGTCTGTGCAGTTTATGGTTCAGCAAGGCAATGCCAAAGAGTTGATGGAACAACAAATGCCAAAACTGAAAGAATTATTGCAACAACAAGGCATTGAATTAAGTCAAGGCTCGGTACAACAACAAAACCAATCTTCTTCTGGTCAGGAAGGTGGGCGTCGTACCGCTGGTGGCAATGGTGTGGGCACAACTTTAGATTCGTCTGACGAGCTTGTGGAACCTGGCATTTTGCCGACAAAAAATTCTGATCGCGTGGTGGATTATTACGCGTAAAAACAGCAGTTGCTTAGAGTTCTAATCAGATTAAACCGGGTTGTAACAGGTTAATAAAACTGCAGAACCGGCGAAGAAGGGCAGAAAAGCGGCAGATGCACAGTTAGTGATTGCCTTTGATGAAAGCCAAGGTCAATAATACGGTTTCATCAACGCGAATAAGGAATAAAAATGGCGGCGGGTAAAGACTTAGAAATTGGTGACGGCCAGGCGAAAAAGAAAAAGCTGATCATCATCATTGGTGCAGCTGTGCTGCTTGCCGTTGTCGCTGTAGTTGCAGTATTGATGATGTCCGGTGATTCAGCAGCACCTGCTCCGACAGAAGCTGGCGCAGCGGAAACAGCTGTAGCGGCAGATCCAAATGCTACGGCTGATAAGGGCTCCGCTTTGTATGTCAGTATGCCCAGACCTTTTATTTTTAATGTGCCAGGTGCAACCAAAGATCGTCTGGTGCAAATTAAGGTGCAGTTGTTAGTGCGTGGCAGTAACAATGAGGAAACGGCCAAAGTGCATATTCCTTTGATTGAAAGCACTTTGTTACGTACTTTCAGTACCAGCAATGCCGAAGAATTGATTACGGTTGAAGGCAAAGAAAATTTAAAGAAAAAAGCACTGAAAGAAGTGCAGGAAGCCTTAGTTGGCGTGGCCGGCAGTGAAGTAGTGGAAGAAGTACTGTTCACTGGCTTTGTGATGCAATAAGAGAGCAACAGCTTGACTGATTTATTGTCCCAGGACGAAATTGACGCGCTATTACATGGTGTCGATGACGTCGAAGAAGAAGAGGTCGAGGAAAGTGGCGACGGTCGCGGGCGATCTGCGACTGAATACGACTTTTCCTCACAGGATCGTATCGTGCGTGGTCGTATGCCCACGCTCGAAATGGTCAATGAACGTTTTGCCCGTCATATGCGGATCAGCTTGTTTAATATGATGCGCCGTACCGCCGAGGTTTCGATTAATGGCGTGCAGATGATTAAATTTGGTGAATACGTGCACACCCTCTTTGTTCCAACCAGCTTAAACATGGTGCGATTCCGTCCGTTAAAAGGCACAGGCCTTATTACGATGGAAGCTCGTCTGGTGTTTATTCTGGTGGATAACTTCTTTGGGGGCGATGGTCGTTATCACGCCAAAATCGAAGGTCGCGAATTTACCCCAACCGAACGTCGTATCATCCAGATGCTGTTAAAGCTTATCTTTGAAGACTACAAAGAAGCCTGGGCTCCTGTGATGGACGTGTCCTTTGAATATCTGGATTCCGAAGTGAACCCGGCTATGGCCAACATAGTCAGTCCAACTGAAGTGGTGGTGATCAGCTCTTTCCATATTGAGCTGGATGGTGGTGGTGGTGACTTCCACGTGGCTTTGCCTTATTCGATGCTGGAACCTATCCGCGAATTGCTGGATGCTGGTGTGCAAAGTGATAAAGAAGACACTGACTTGCGCTGGAGTAAAGCCCTGCGTGACGAAATCATGGATGTGAAAGTGGATCTGACCACCAAAATGCTGGATGTCGATATCACACTGGAGCAGCTGATGAACTTGCAGGCTGGCGATATCATTCCGGTAGAAATGCCTGATCACATCACAGTGCTGATTGAAGATTTACCAACGTACAGAGCCAAGATGGGACGCTCGCGCGACAATATCGCATTAAAAATTATCGAAAAAATTAAACGACCTGAGTCCGTTAAATCAGAGATGCATGTGTTCACTAAGGGCGGTCGCCGCCTGGACAGCGATGCAGATATCAGTGAACTGGAAGCGGATTTAAACTTATCTGAACGTGTGGAGAGATAATCATGGCGAATGAACAAGATACCATGGACGAATGGGCAGCAGCTTTAGCCGAAGCTGAAGGCGACACGGGCGCTTCTGCGGTTGAACTGGATGAACTCAAAGAAGAACCGGCTCAGCTGACTGTCGATGAGAAACGTAAACTGGACACCATTTTAGATATACCAGTCACCATTTCTATGGAAGTAGGGCGCGCCAAAATCAGTATCCGTAATTTGTTGCAACTGAATCAGGGTTCTGTGGTTGAGCTGGAACGTTTAGCGGGTGAGCCACTGGACGTATTAGTCAACGGCACTTTAATTGCGCACGGTGAAGTGGTAGTGGTCAACGATAAGTTTGGTATTCGTCTGACCGATGTGATCAGTCAGATTGAACGTATCAAGAAGCTGCGCTAATGCGATTGTTTTATCCTGTGATGGCATTGTGTCTGGCCCGCCCTTTACTGGCAAGTGCAGCTGAAACTGTGGTAGCCGCCAGCACAACGGCAGCTACTGCGCCAACAGCACAAGGCAATGGCATGAACGCCATGACCATTATGAATGTGTTTGGCTCTTTGATCATTGTGCTTGGTTTATTGTTTGGTTTGGCCTGGTTGTACAAAAAGCTGGCAATCAAACTGCCAGGTTCCAGCCATATTAAAATTGTCAGCTCTGTGATGCTGGGTCCCCGTGAACGCATTCTGGTGATTGAAGTGCAGGGCAAACAGCGGGTCTTGGGTGTGACGGCTAACCAGATTAATATGTTATTTGAATTAGACCAACCTTTGGTTGACGATCAGGCTGCGCCAGACTGGCGTACTCAGTTTCAGGCACTTCTACAAAAACAAAAGTCGAAACCTTAATATGTGGCCATTATTCGCACTAGTTCTGTTATTTTTGTCCCCTGATCTGTTAGCTCAGCAGGGCGGCGCTTTGTCTGCCTTATCTGTCACCACCAGTCCGGATGGCACACAGGAGTATAGTGTCACGCTGCAAGTACTGGCGGTGATGACAGCGCTGAGTTTCCTGCCAGCTATGGTAATTATGATGACCTGTTTTACCCGTATTATTGTGGTGCTGGCTATTTTGCGTCAGGCCATAGGCTTGCAGTCGTCACCCTCGAACCAGGTTCTGATTGGTATTACAGTCTTTATGACCTTTTTTATCATGGCGCCTGTGTTTGATGAGGTGAATCAAAAAGCCTTGCAGCCATACCTTGCAGAACAAATCACCTCAATTCAGGCCTTTGATGAAGCGATAAAACCGATGAAGGCTTTTATGCTGCATCAAACCCGGATGAAAGATTTAGAAACCTTTGCTGAGATAGCAGGAACACCTAAGGTTGATAATGTAGCCGATTTACCTATCACTATAGTGATCCCTGCTTTTGTTACCAGTGAACTGAAAACAGCCTTTCAGATTGGTTTTATGATATTTATTCCTTTTCTAATCATTGATCTGGTCGTTGCCAGTATCCTGATGGCCATGGGTATGATGATGTTATCCCCTATGATTATTGCCTTGCCGTTTAAACTGATGATGTTTGTATTGGTGGATGGCTGGTTACTGGTGATGGGGACTTTAGCCACCAGCTACGGAGTGGGTACATGAGTCCAGAGGTTTTTGTTGATATATTAAGTGACGCACTGTGGCTGGTGATCTTAATTGTCTCCATGGCCATTATTCCGTCGCTTATTGTCGGCTTGATTGTGTCTATCTTTCAGGCTGCAACTTCAATCAACGAACAAACCTTGAGTTTTTTACCTCGTCTAATCGTCACTTTGCTGGCCCTGATGTACGGTGGTCATTGGTTAACTCAAACCCTGATGGACTACACCGAGAAGCTCTATCTGAGCATTCCAACGGTTGTCAGCTGATGGAATACCCACTGCAGCAGTTACTTCAGGTTATTGCTGACTTTATGCTGCCTTTCGCCCGTGTATCCGCCATGATGTTTATAATGGTGGCTTTTGGCGCCAAAAATATTCCAACCCGGGTCAAAGCCGCCTTTTGTGCCGCTTTTATCGTGATGATTATGCCTGTTGTTCCTCCGGTGAAAGACGTCAACCTGATGTCACTGAATCTGGTGGTGCAGATGATCCAGCAAATTGTTATAGGGCTGGCGATAGGTTTTATCTCGCAAATTTTTGTGCAGGCTTTTGTTACTGCAGGTCAAATACTGGCGACTCAAACCGGTTTAGGTTTTGCCGCTATGGCAGACCCTGCCAACGGTGTGTCTGTGCCAGCTATAGGTCAGTTTTATCTGATTTTAGCCACCTTGTTATTTTTGGTGTATGACGGACATCTGATTATGTTTCAGATGGTTGTCTTTAGTTTTGAGTCGCTGCCTATTAATGGCCAGTGGATGGATGTGAATAAATACTGGCAAGTGGCCGAATTTGGCGGCTGGATTATAGTTACAGCGCTAGCCATTACATTGGCGCCTGTAACAGCTATGTTGGTGGTAAACATAGCTTTTGGTGTGTTAACCCGAACAGCACCGCAGTTAAATATTTTCTCTATAGGTATGCCTATCAGCATGTTGGCAGGTCTGCTTATTATGTGGCTGACGATGGACACCTTCCTATTTCATTTTAACCTGAACTGGCAGCATGGTATTGAATACACCTGCAAGTTAATTGGCTGTTAGGAGTAGCTTATGGCAACCTCAGGCCAGGAAAAAACCGAAGAACCCACCAGTAAAAAACTCGAAGACACCCGAAAGAAAGGTCAGGTGGCGCGTTCCCGCGATCTGGCTACTTTTGCTGTATTGGTGGGCAGCAGCGCAGGTATTTTAATCTTCGGTAAAGAGATAGCTGGTTCTGTACTGGAGGTTTGTCGTCGTTTACTGTCGCTGGATGAAAAAGATATTTTTAATCCTTATTCGATGTTCTCCGTCTGGGAGGATGCATTAATTGAATTGTTTCCCGGCTTACTGAAGTTTTTCTTGCTGATTTTGTTAGCTGCTTATGTCGGTAGTGTGCTGATTGGCGGCTACAACTTTACCTGGCAAGCTGTAGGTTTTAAATGGAGTAAATTGAGTCCGTTTGCAGGTATCAAACGGATGTTTGGCTTGCAGGCTATGGTCGAACTGATTAAAAGTATTGCCAAAGTACTGGTGATCGGCGGCTTAACTTTTGCGTTGTTGTCCACCTTCTTTGACGACATCATGGCCTTATCCTTGATGACCAATCCAGAGGATATTTTTGCCTCTGCTGAAATTTTAGCCTGGGTATTTTTTGGCATTTGTTTCAGCGTTATTGTCATTGCCGCCATCGATGCGCCTTACCAGATGTGGAAACATCATAAAGAATTAAAAATGACGTTGCAGGAAGTCAAAGACGAATACAAAAATTCTGAGGGCGATCCCAGGGTGAAAGGCCGTATTCGTAGCTTGCAATATCAGGCGGCCCGTCGTCGTATGATAGCCGCTGTGCCTACAGCAGATGTTGTTGTCACTAACCCGACTCACTTTGCGGTAGCGCTGAAGTACGATCAGGCCAAATTCAGAGCGCCTGTGGTTGTGGCGAAAGGGGCTGATGAAGTCGCGCTTTATATCCGACGTTTAGCTGAAGAAAATAAAGTGCCTGTGCTGGAGTCACCGGCTTTAGCCCGTTCGATTTTTTATACCACTGAACTTGATCATCCTATTCCAGAGCAGTTATTTGCGGCTGTGGCTCAGGTTCTGGCTTATGTGTATCAGTTGAATATGTACAAAAAAGGCAAAGGAAAACGACCGAAAAATCTGGCAAGAGACTTACCTATTCCTGAAGATTTCCGCCATTAAAAATGGGGTCAGATCACATTAGCATTTAATAATGTGATCTGACCCCATTTTTATGGAACAGTTTTTGTATAACAGCCTGTAGCGTCAGTAATTTGTCAGGCTTTTTATGTCGATGACCCAAATGTTTTCCCGTGTTAATCCCGAAGTATGGTCTTATGCCAAAGGTGTTGGCACTCCGTTAATGATCCTGGCAGCTCTTGCCATGGTGGTATTACCCTTACCGCCTTTGATGCTGGATATTTTATTTACCTTTAATATCACCTTAGGCCTGGTGGTGCTATTAATCACCATTTACACCAGAAAACCCTTAGATTTTGCCATTTTCCCCAGCGTTATTCTGGTGGCTACTATTTTGCGTTTAACGCTGAATATCGCCAGTACCAGGGTTATTTTATTGGAAGGCCATAACGGCCCGGATGCAGCGGGTAAGGTGGTAGAAGCCTTTGGTGAAGTGGTGATAGGCGGTAACTACGCTGTAGGTTTTGTGGTTTTTATTATCCTCGTTATTATCAATATGATGGTCGTCACCTCTGGTGCTGCACGTATTTCTGAAGTGACAGCCCGTTTTACCTTAGACGCTATGCCTGGTAAGCAAATGGCGATTGATGCTGACTTAAACGCCGGTTTTATTGATGCTGAAGAGGCTCGCAAACGTCGTGAACAAATTGGTGAAGAAGCTGATTTTTACGGTTCGATGGATGGTGCGAACAAATTCGTAAAAGGCGATGCCATGGCGGGCATCGTTATTATGGTGATCAATATCATCGGCGGTTTAGTCATAGGTGTATTGCAGCACGATTTGCCTTTTATGGAAGCGGTAGAAATTTATACCCTATTGACCATTGGTGATGGTCTTGTTGCGCAAATACCAGGTTTGTTGTTGTCCGTGGGTACCGCCATTATCGTCACCCGTCAAAATAAAGAGGGTGATTTTGGCACCCTGATGGCGGGCCAGTTTAGTAACTTTAAAGTATTGGTTATTGCGACAGGCATTTTAGTCATTATGGGTATAGTACCTGGGATGCCTCATGTCGCCTTTTTAAGCCTTGCCGCTATTGTGGGTGGTGCGGCTTATTATTTATACCGGGTGGAAAACCCAACAGCTGAAAAAGCAGCAGCGATCAAAAAAGCTGAAATGACCACTCCTGTTGAAATGGCGCCTGTCAAAGAAATTGGCTGGGACGATGTACAGCCAGTGGACACTATAGGTTTGGAAGTAGGTTATCGTTTAATTCCACTCGTCGATAAAGCCCAGGGCGGCGAATTGCTGACCCGTATTAAAGGCGTGCGTAAAAAATTATCTCAGGAGCTGGGTTTCCTGATCCCTGCTGTGCATATTCGCGACAATCTGGATTTAGAGCCTAATACCTACCGTGTCACCATGATGGGTGTCACGACAGGGGAATCAGAACTGAGGCACGATAACGAACTGGCGATCAACCCGGGTCAGGTGTTTGGTACTGTCAAAGGTATAGCCACTAAAGATCCTGCTTTTGGTTTAGAGGCAGTCTGGATAGCAAAAAACCAGCGTGAGCATGCTCAAACCTTAGGCTACACAGTAGTGGATGCGGCAACTGTAGTGGCCACTCATTTAAGCCAGATTTTAACCAATAACGCAGCTCAGTTGCTGGGGCATGAAGAAGTGCAGAACCTGCTGGATATGCTGGCTAAATCTTCACCTAAGCTGGTGGATGCTTTAGTGCCTGATACCTTGCCGTTGACAGTCGTAGTGAAAGTACTGCAGAACCTGCTGCATGAAGGCGTGCCTATTCGTGATATGCGTACCATAGTACAAACCTTAGTGGACTATGGATCGAAGAGTCAGGATGTTGACGTGTTAACTGCATCTTGCCGTGTGGCGTTAAAGCGGCTGATCATTCAGGAAGTGGTGGGCAGTGCGCCAGAAGTGCCTGTGATCACCTTTGCGCCTGACTTGGAGCAGATGTTACATCAGTCAATGCAATCGGCTGGAAATGATGGTGCAGGCATAGAACCGGGCCTTGCAGAACGTATTCAGCAGTCTTTAGCCACTGCTTGTCAAAATCAGGAATTAGCTGGCGAACCAGCCGTTTTATTGACTTCCGGCATTCTGCGATCAGTTATGGCACGATTCGTGAAGTACAGTATTCCAGGATTACGGGTTTTGTCCTACCAAGAGATCCCTGACAACAAACAAATCCGTATTGTCAGTGTGGTAGGCCAGTCGAATTAGGAGTTAAGCTATGAAAATCAAACGCTTTGTTGCCAAAGATATGCGTACCGCTCTGACAGAAGTCAAAGAGTTTTTAGGCCCTGATGCCATTATTCTGTCGAATAAAAAAGTGGCTGGCGGCGTTGAAATTGTAGCGGCAATAGACCCGGAAGCCACGCCATCTGTGGCTGCGGCTGAACCTGCTGTTGTAGCTAAAGTTGCAGCTCAGCCTGCGGTAGGTAGTCGTTTGAATATCAAAATAGATGATGAACCAGAGCAAGTGCCTGCCGATTCTCTGCAAGCTCTGCTCGCCCGTCAAATCAGTAAACAACCAGCAGCTGCTCAGGCTATCTCTGCCAATAAAATGGCGGCTGCAAAAACGGCTGCTGCGACCAACGCGCTATTTTCGGTTGCAAATTCAACACCTTCGGACAACGAACGTCAATCTTCCGGCGCACCAGTAGTGAACCTGACTGAACTGACCCGTTATCAGGAGCAGCAAGCCAAGCTGATGCAAAAGCAATTTGACGCTATGCGCAGTGAGATGTCGTCGATGAAACAACTGCTGCAACACCAGGTCTCAGGTTTAATGTGGCAGGATTTAGCTCGTCGTGAGCCTGTGCGTGCCATGGTGATTGAAAAACTGCTGGCACTGGGATTATCTGAACCGGTCGCCGATCAAATCGCTTGTTTTATGCCAGAAGATATCAGCGATGCTGAAGCATGGGACAGTGCGTTAGAGTTATTAACTGGTCAATTGATCACGACCAATGACGATATTATGCGCCGTGGCGGCGTAGTGGCTCTGGTAGGCCCTACAGGCGTGGGCAAAACCACGACTGTGGCCAAGCTGGCTGCTCAGTTTGCCAAACGCCATGGTGCGGATCAGGTGGCGTTAATTACTACAGATTCGTTTCGCATTGGTGCTTACGAGCAATTAGCCACTTTTGGTCGCATTATTGGTTGTCCGGTAAAACAGGTTAAAGACAGCGAAGAGTTAGCGACTCTGTTAAATCAGTTACAACAACGTAAATTAATTTTGATTGATACCGCAGGTATGAGTCAGCGTGACGTTCGTCTTGCTGAAAAACTTGCGTCTTTAGTGCATAATTCGCGTGTTAAAATAAAAAGTTATCTGGTATTGTCTGCAACATCTCAAGCTCGCGTGATGCAGGAAACCGTTGAACATTTCAAACGTATTCCATTAGCGGGTTGTATTTTCACCAAACTTGATGAATGCTTAAGTTTGGGAGAAATCATTAACGTGGCAATACAAAATGCGTTACCGGTCAGTTATTTGACCAACGGCCAACGAGTCCCTGAGGATATCGAGATGGCCGAAGCGAAAACAATGGTTGCCAAGGCAGAGCAGTTACGGACCTCTAACAGTAGTACGGGTTATCAGTGGTATTCAGATACGACGGCCCGGGTGGAAGGAACCTATGCATAATCTTCCGATGAATGATGATCAAGCCAGTGGCCTGAGAAGAATGAAGCAACAACAGCAGCAACAGATAGTAAAAGTCATAGCAGTGACAGGCGGTAAAGGTGGCGTTGGTAAAACCAACGTGACGCTGAACCTTGCCATGTCTATGGCTCAGCTTGGGAAAAAAGTATTGGTGCTGGACGCTGACCTTGGGTTAGCGAACTGTGACGTCATGCTTGGGCTTCGGGTGCAAAAAAACTTATTTCATGTGTTGTCCGGCGAAGCAGAACTGGATGACATTCTTATTGAAGGGCCTTTTGGTATCAAAATTGTGCCAGCGACTTCAGGCACTCAATCTATGACCGAATTAAAACCAGTCGAACATGCCGGTCTTATCCGTGCTTTTAGCGAAATGCGCACCCGTTTTGATATTTTACTGGTAGACACAGCCGCTGGCATTTCCGATATGGTATTAAGCTTCTCCCGTGCCTCACAAGACGTGTTGGTTGTGGTCTGTGATGAACCTTCTTCTATCACTGATGCTTACGCCTTAATGAAAATATTGAGTCGTGAACATGGTGTACAACGTTTTAAAATTGTTGCCAACATGGTGCGCAGTTTGAAGGAAGGGCAAGAACTTTTTGCCAAGCTAAGCCGGGTGACCGATAGATTCCTTGATGTCACCTTAGAGTTGGTCGCGACTATTCCATTTGATGAAAACGTCAGAAAAGCGGCGCGTAAGCAAAAAGCTTTTGTTGATGCCTTTCCAAAAACTCCGGCCTCTTTAGCCATTCGTACTTTGGCTACCCGTGCAGTGCAATGGCCAGTGCCACCCGTAGCGTCCGGCCATCTGGAGTTTTTCCTGGAACAATTGGTACAACAACCTGAAGCGAGAGGTCTGGTTTGAATAGCAAACTTGCGGCCTACGGTGCCGCGGATCATCTGACACAAATGGTGGAACGGCATGCGCCTCTGGTTAAACGTATTGCCTACCATTTGTTAGCCCGCTTACCTGCCAGTGTTTTGGTGGATGATTTAATTCAATCCGGCATGATAGGTCTGATTGAAGCTGCAAAAAACTTTGATGGCAGTAAAGGCGCAAGCTTTGAAACCTTTGCCGGTATTCGTATCCGCGGTTCTATGCTCGATGAAATCCGTCGTGGCGACTGGACTCCGCGCTCTGTTCACCGCAATTCCCGCATGATAGCTGAAGCTATTTCTGAACTTGAATCCGAACTGGGTCGTGATGTAAAAGATAGTGAAGTTGCTGAAAAACTTGATATATCTTTAGATGAGTATCATCATATGCTCAGTGACGCCAGCAGTGGTCGCATTATTGGTATCGAAGATCTGGGCATCTCGGATGATGTGTTAGTGACGGCAAATGACAAAGATGATGATCATTTGTACGAACAGCAGGCAACTGATGCATTTCAACAGGCGTTGATAAAAAATATCAGTAGCTTACCGGAACGAGAAGCTATAGTGTTGTCGCTGTATTATAATGACGAACTAAATTTGAAAGAGATTGGTGCTGTGCTGGATGTCAGCGAGTCCAGGGTCAGTCAAATTCATAGTCAGGCGCTGGTGCGCTTGCGCTCCAGAATGCAGGATTGGTTGTAATAGTTTGAGTTAGTCCAGCTTGGGCTCTCACCGGAGGGGATTTTGGATAAGAATATGAAAATTCTTGTGGTTGATGATTTCTCAACCATGAGACGTATTATAAAAAACCTGTTAAGAGACCTTGGTTTCACCAATGTATCTGAAGCTGATGATGGCAGTACGGCTTTGCCTATGCTGCAAAACGGTGATTTTGATTTTGTAGTCACTGACTGGAACATGCCTGGGATGCAAGGTATCGATTTGTTACGTGCAATTCGTGCTGATGCCAGACTGAAGCATATTCCTGTGTTAATGGTTACTGCTGAAGCGAAAAAGGAACAAATCATTGCAGCTGCACAAGCTGGTGTGAATGGATACATCGTCAAACCTTTTACTGCTGCAACCTTACAGGAAAAACTGGCTAAAGTATTTGAACGCCTGGGTTAAACCGTAACTGACAAAGGAGTACACCATGTCTGTAGCTACGGCACCCTTGATTTCATTAGAGCAGGCCCGTGAACTGGTTCAGTTGCTTGAATTCGGTGAAACCGAATCTGCTAACCAACTGGTGCAACAGCTGGCTGTACCGGGTTCCTCCGAGTTATTTGCCGAGGTTGGAAAACTAACCCGGCAATTGCATGACTCGCTGAAAAGTTTCCAAATTGACCCATCCTTAAGTTCTTTGCTGGAAGATGATATTCCGGATGCAAAAAAACGGCTGAATCATGTCATCGATATGACAGAGCAGGCTGCGAACAAAACCATGGATGCGGTCGAAAACTGTCTCCCTATCGCCGATGAACTCAACTCGCACTTACAATCTATTTTGCCCAAGTGGCAGAAATTGATGAGTCGCGACTTAAAAGTCGGAGAGTTCAAAGCCTTATGTCACAATCTTGATGGCTTTTTACATCAGGCCACCGGAAACTCTGCTACCTTACATGCACTGCTGACCGAAGTATTGATGGCTCAGGATTATCAGGATTTAACAGGTCAAATTTTACGGCGGGTCATTGAATTGGTCCGGGAAGTGGAAGACAGCTTAATTGGTTTATTAACGGCCTTTGGCCAAACCAATTTAAGTATGGAAGAACGACCAGCCGCCGTATCGAAAAAACCAAAAGCAGGTCACGAAGCTGAAGGCCCTATTATTGACGCAGCAGAGCGTGATGACGTGGTGTCCGGTCAGGATGATGTGGACGATTTATTATCAAGTTTAGGTTTCTAAAAGGGGAGCTGTAGCATGGGCTTTGATTTAGATGAGGATATTTTACAGGATTTCCTAGTCGAAGCCGGCGAGATCCTTGAACTACTGCAAGAGCAGTTGGTTGAGTTGGAAAATAATCCGGATGACGCAAATTTATTAAATGCCATTTTCCGTGGTTTCCACACCGTCAAAGGTGGCGCTGGATTTTTATCGCTGACTGAATTAGTTGACGCCTGCCATGGCGCCGAAAACGTGTTTGATATTTTGCGTACCGGCAAACGTCGTGTCACTGCAGAATTGATGGATGTTATTTTACAGGCCCTGGATGCGGTTAACGCTATGTTTGCCGATGTGCAAAACCGCGAACCTCTGACGCCAGCTGACCCCGCTATTATCGAAGCTTTGCATCGCCTGAGTATGCCTGAGTCAGAAGACGAACAGCATGCACACCATGCTATCGCTGCAGAACCTGAACCAGAAATCAGCATGGAAGAGTTTGATGCAGTCGTTGAGTTTGCTGCTGCTCCTGCTGTTGAAAGTTCTTCTTCCATCGACGAAATCAGTGATGACGAATTTGAGTCTTTGCTGGATGAGCTGCATGGTACCGGTGCTCCTGGCCGTGATACTTCCGCCAACTTGCCACCTCCAGCGACCAAAGAAACCGCCAGCGAAGATATTACTGACGATGAATTTGAAGCTATTTTAGACCAGTTGCATGGTCAGGGATCTTTTATCCCCGGCGAGGCTGCAGCTGCTGCATCTAAACCTGCTGAAAAAGCACCTGCCAAAGCAGCTGAAAAAGCCAAAGCAACTGGCGGTGATGATATCTCAGACGATGAGTTTGAATCCCTGCTGGATGAATTACATGGTAAAGGCAAAGCGCCTGTTGCTGTTGTGCCAGCTTCGGCTCCTGCGGCAAAAGCTGCCGAACCTGTTAAAGCTGCGCCTGCACCTGCACCAGTTGCAGCGAAAGCAGCTCCTGTAGCGGCGGCTCCAAAAGATCCGGATGCGGATCCAAAAGCGGCAGCCAACCAGCCAGAAACTACAGTTCGGGTTGATACCAAACGCCTTGACCAGATCATGAACATGGTCGGTGAATTGGTGCTGGTTCGTAACCGTCTGGTGAGTTTGTCAGGTTCTGCTCAGAACGAAGAAATGAGCAAAGCCATTGCTAACCTGGATGTAGTTACCGCCGATTTACAAGGCGCTGTGATGAAAACCAGGATGCAGCCAATCAAGAAAGTGTTTGGTCGCTTCCCACGTGTTGTACGCGACTTAGCCCGTTCGTTGCAAAAGGAAATTAACCTTGAGCTGGAAGGGGAAGAAACAGATTTAGATAAAAACCTGGTCGAAGCACTGGCCGACCCATTGGTCCACTTAGTGCGTAACTCAGTTGACCACGGTATTGAGATGCCTGATGTTCGTGTCAAAGCCGGTAAACCTCGTACAGGTTTAGTGCGCTTGGCTGCATCACAGGCGGGTGACCACATTCTGTTAACCATCACAGATGACGGCGCAGGTATGGATCCGGAGAAACTCAAAGCCATCGCAATTAAACGTGGTGTGCTTGAACCTGATGCAGCTGCCCGTATGTCGGACACAGAAGCCTTTAACCTGATTTTTGCCCCTGGTTTCTCCACCAAAGAGCAAATTTCCGATATTTCTGGCCGTGGTGTGGGTATGGACGTGGTGAAAACCAAAATTACCCAACTCAATGGTACAGTGCATATCAATTCGAAATTAGGGCAGGGTACTTTATTAGAAATTAAAGTTCCTCTGACTCTGGCGATATTACCAACCTTAATGGTCATAGTCGGTGAACAGACCTTTGCTTTGCCTTTGGCAACAGTGAACGAAATTTTCCATCTCGACTTAGCCAAAACCAACAATGTGGATGGGCAGCTGACGATAGTAGTACGCAACAAAGCTATCCCACTGTTTTATCTCGAGCATTGGCTGGTGAAAGGTTCAAGCAAGAAGATACGTCGCGAACAAGGCCATGTGGTGATAGTGCAAATAGGCACACAACAAATTGGTTTTGTGGTGGATTCTCTGATTGGTCAGGAAGAAGTGGTGATCAAGCCTCTGGATGCTTTATTGCAAGGTACTCCGGGTATGGCGGGCGCAACTATCACATCAGACGGCGGTATAGCGCTGATCCTGGATGTGCCTAACCTGCTGAAGCATTATGCCAAACGCTCCAAAATTAAATTTGATCGCTTTGACAAATTCTCAGCTTAAGAGAGTGCACTATGACCATCAGGGTATTAGTTGTTGATGATTCCAGTTTTTTCCGTCGCCGTCTGACGGAAATACTGAGTCAGGATGCCGAGTTAGAGGTCATTGCCACCGCCAATAATGGTAAAGAGGCGGTGGAAAAAGCTTTAGCCTTACGTCCGGACGTCATTACGATGGACATCGAAATGCCGGTGATGGATGGCATTCAGGCCGTGCGTGAAATCCTTAAGGTGCAGCGCACACCTATTCTGATGTTTTCTTCGCTGACACATGAAGGTGCTAAAGCGACCTTAGATGCGCTGGAAGCCGGCGCAATTGACTTCCTGCCAAAGAAATTTGAAGACATAGCCCGCGATAAAGCAGAAGCCGCTGATGTGTTACGTCAGCGCGTCAAAACAGTAGCCAGACGTCGGGTGATCAGCAGACCGTCCAGTTTAACCGGTTCAGCCAGCTCAACCTTAGCATCCCGTACTTCAGCAACACCTGCTGCAAGCTCAACCGCAATACCTGCCAGAGCACCTTTAGCTCAAAGTCTGGCTGCCAGAGCTTTAGCTGAACGGGCTGAATTGCAAAACCGTGCTGCTGAGCGTGCTGAAACTCAGCGTACTGGCAGTTTTGATTCAAGCGGTAAAAACTACAAACTGGTCGCCATTGGCACTTCCACCGGCGGTCCTGTAGCGTTGCAACAAATTATCACCGCTTTGCCTGCCAATTTCCCTTTGCCTATAGTGCTGATTCAGCATATGCCTGCGGCCTTCACTGGCGCTTTTGCCAGTCGATTAAATGGTTTAGCAAAAATTGAAGTGAAAGAAGCTGCAGACAACGATATTTTGCGTCCTGGTGTGGCTTATCTGGCACCTGGTGGCAAACAAATGCTGGTGGACGGCAATGAAAATCAAGCCAGATTGCGGGTTCGTGAAGATGATTCGCCCCGTATTACCTTTAAACCCAGCGTAGATATCACCTTTGGTACTGCAGCAAAAGTCTTTAATGACAAGGTGCTGGCTATAGTACTGACGGGCATGGGGTCGGATGGCCGTGAAGGTTCACGTTTACTGAAACAATCAGGTTCCCGTATCTGGGCGCAGGATGAAGCCAGTTGTGTGGTGTATGGTATGCCACAAGCTGTGACTGCTGCAGGTTTAACCGATCTTGAAGTGGCGTTATCTGATGTGGCAGCCCGTATTGTGGCTGAAGTAGGTCATGGATAAGCTTACCCTTGCCGGCATTATCATTGCGTTAGTGGCTATTGTCGGTGGGTTCAGCCAGGAAGGCGGCGATGTTTTTACCTTGTTGCATTGGCCTGCCTTTTGTATCGTCTTTGGTGGTACTTTGGGGGCTGTGCTTATCCAAAGTCCTGCTTCGCAATTTCGGTTAAGCATGAGTTTGCTGCCCTGGGTCATCAGGCCGCCTAAACTCGATTTTGAGTCCACCATTGAACGTATTACCCAGTGGGGCCACTCTGCACGTTTACAGGGTTTTCTGTCGTTAGAGAAGGATGCGCTGAACGAAGAAGAACCTTTGTTAAAACGGGGCCTTAACCTTCTGGTTGATGGCACCGAAGCTAAAGTATTACAGGATATTCTGGATACAGAATTGCATCTGGAAAAAGAACGTCTGTTACGTGCAGCCAAGGTTTTTGAAGCTATGGGCGGCTATAGTCCAACCATAGGTATAGTGGGTGCCGTGCTGGGTCTTATTCTGGCGTTGTCTAATATTTCGAACCCGGATGAGTTAGGCCAGGGCATAGCCACCGCCTTTGTAGCTACTATTTATGGTGTCGGCTTAGCCAACTTTGTATTTATACCCGTGTTTAATAAAATTAAAGTATTAGTGGAAGAACGGGCGCTGTTTCATTCGATGGTGATTGAAGGTTTGTGTTCTATAGCGCTGGGTGAAAACCCACGCAGCGTCGAATCCAAGCTGCTGGCTTACAGAGCAAATTAAATGTACAGGCCACGCCGCTCTGTCGCTGTTGAAGCGGATAAATCAGATACAGAACGTTGGTTGGTGTCGTACGCTGACTACATGACCTTGTTGTTTGCGCTTTTTGTGGTGCTGTATTCGATGGCTACCATGGAGCGTGAAGAGTTTCAAAAGCTGCAGGACACTATTTCCAAGGTGTTTGTAGAAGCCACAGATAAAAAAGAGATAGGTATTCAGGGGCAATCGGTACAACCTGATATCCATCCACAAAGTGACTTTGAATTATATGGTTCAGGTTTAGAAGAAGCTACAGGCCCGACTTTGTTGGCTGACAACGCTAAACTGGAACAGATCGACAGCACAAAATTGGGCAGTCCTTTGGCTGCAATGCAAAAAGACATCAACAGAGCTTTGCGTAGTCTGGTGGAGTCGGATTTAGCAAAAGTTACTTTGGATGAAGACTGGCTGACTATTGAACTTAGCAGTGGCTTGTTGTTTAGCAGCGGCAGCGCAAGTTCTAACAGTTCTGCTTCTGCAGTGATGGCCGAACTTACTGCTATCCTGAAGCAGACAAACAACTTTATGAGGGTGCGGGGTTATACTGACTCAGTGCCTATCCGCACCGAACAATTTCCGTCGAACTGGGAATTGTCAGTTGCGCGGGCGGCGTCTATGGTCCGGTTATTGGAACAGTTAGGGATAGCACCACAACGTATGGCTATTGAAGGCTACGGGCAATATTCCCCTTTTGCAGAAAACACTAGTGCACAAGGGCGCAGCCAAAACCGTAAAGTAGTGATAGCTTTATCTAAATATGCATACGAGCCTGTTGTGGTGGAAACGCCTCAACAGGCCGAACCGGAAACCTCAGCAGAACAAGTGGCTGACGAAGCTGCACAACAAGAACAAAATAAAGTACGGGTGATCCGCTTACCTCATGGTGGCATACGGATCACAACCAGACCGCCTGAACCGGGCGAAGAAGAGCCACCTATACAAGAGCGGGAACAGTAAATTGGTTGTTTGGACTATAGCAAATCAAAAGGGTGGAGTTGGAAAAACTACCACTACAGTCACCTTAGGCGCTTTGCTTGCACAGCGTGGTCATCGAGTTTTACTGATCGATACTGACCCTCATGGTTCGCTTACATACTATTTTGGTATAGATGCCGAAGAGCTGGAAGTCAGCGTATATGATATTTTCCTGCGCGGTAAAGACATTACCGGTGAAGAAATTCTGCAGTCTATGTGTCCAAGTGGTATGCCTAATCTGGATATTCTGCCGACCTCTATGGCACTGGCTACCTTAGACCGCTCTCACGGTCAGCAAGGTGGTATGGGCCTTATCCTGAAAAAGGCGCTGCAAAAAATAGAGAATGATTATGACTATGTGCTGATTGACTGCCCGCCTGTTATTGGTGTGCTGATGGTGAACGCCATGGCTGCCTGTGACCGTATTTTAATACCGGTGCAGACTGAATTTCTGGCATTAAAGGGCCTGGATCGAATGATTGCAACTATGCAACTGATGCATAGTTCGTCGCCACAGGATTATGCCTTTACCATAGTGCCAACTATGTACGATAAAAGAACCAAAGCTTCATTAGATGCTTACAAAGCATTAAAAGCTCAATATCAGGAGCGCGTTTGGTCAGCTGTTATTCCTATCGACACTAAATTCCGTGACGCCAGCCTGGCTCAGACACCACCCCCTGTATTCGCGCCTAAATCCCGGGGTGTGTTTGCTTACAATACGCTGCTAACCTATCTACTGCAGTTAGCACCGGAGAACTAAGATGAGCGATTTACAAGCCAGCCAAAAAGTCATGAAGCATTATTTAAGTGCTTTATTGACGGATGACGTGGTCGAAACGCCTATCCAGGAAGCAAAAAAGCAGCAACTGAATGAGCTGCTGGCTCCGGTATCAGCTCCGGTTAGTGCACCAGTTAAAGCCCCTGTAATAGCAAAACCAGCAGTAGTCGCACCTGTAGTAGCCCCTGTTGTTAAAGCTCCTGTGGCAGCACCTGTAGCTCCTGTTATCGAGCAGGTGAAAGTGGCAGCTCCTGTTGTAAAAGCTGCTGCGCCTGTGGTGAAAGAGTACAGAAAAGGCCGTTTTCAGGCGCTGTTTTTTACAGTGGCGGGTTTAAAAGTGGCTTTACCTTTAAAAGCGCTGGGCGGTATTCATAAAATAATGCCCATCAACTCTTTGCCTGGCCAGCCTGAATGGCTCAAAGGTGTGATGTTGTACCGCGAGCAAAAAATTAACGTGGTCGATACTGCGCTTTGGGTGATGCCAGAAAAATATGATCAGGGACTGGCAGAAAAGCTAAACTATCAATATGTTATTATGCTGGGCAATAGCCATTGGGGCCTGGCTTGTGATACTTTGGTCAACACCATTGCCTTAGAGCAAGACGAAGTAAAGTGGCGTGAGACCGAAGGCAAAAGGCCATGGCTCGCTGGTTTAATTAAAGAACATATGTGTGCTTTGCTGGATGTCGATGCCCTGATTGCCTTATTGGCAAAGGGAATGAATAGTCAGCACTGATTGAGAATATACCCAAGTAATTTGAAGTTGCGGCGAGGCGACAAGCCAGTGAATCCCCAGGAGCATAGTAAACCTATGTGACTGGGGTGAGATGGCGTAGTCAACAAAGCTGCGGCTTCAAGGACGACGGGTATATAAGCATTTAACTTCTGGGTAGGAGCTCGGCATGAGTAATTTAACAGCACAATCTGGCAAAACAAAAGAAGTCACAGACTTAGTGCTGCAATGGGTGACCTTTAAACTGCAGGAAGAAACCTACGGTATTAATGTCATGCAGGTGCAGGAAGTTCTGCGATATACAGACATAGCGCCGGTTCCGGGGGCGCCAGATTATGTCATGGGTATTATCAATTTACGTGGCAACGTGGTCACTGTAATTGATACCCGCGCCCGTTTTGGTTTACCGCCATCAGAAGTGACAGACAACAGCCGTATCGTGATCATCGAATCAGAACGCCAGGTGATAGGCATTATGGTCGACAGTGTGGCTGAAGTGGTTTATCTGAAACAATCTGAAATTGATACAGCTCCAAACGTAGGTACTGATGAAAGTGCCAAGTTTATTCAGGGCGTGTCGAATCGTGATGGCGAATTACTGATCCTGGTGGATCTGAATAAACTGCTGTCTGATGACGAATGGGAAGAGATCCGCAGCATTTAATGGCTAATTTTCTGACTGAGTTTTCATGGATATGGCTGCTGGGGATCGCGGCCATTTTGTTGCTTTCTATAGTGATGGCAGTGGTTGCTTCACGTCAAAGTAAAAAGCTGCTGGCTATTATCAACGAAAATGCTGCCGCAAGCTGGCAGCAGCAACAACAGATTGAGCAGTTACATCAACTGCTGGAGCAACAAGTTGTGCAGTTAAAACGCTCGCATCAGGATGTGGAAGAACTGCGTTCTACCGTTATTGGTGTGGGACAAAGAGTACTGAGTTTAGAAAGTCATCTGGGCCAGGGTATGCAACAGGTTGCAGAACTGGCCGAACAACAAAAATCCATGCATTTGTTTGATCCGGAATCAAAAATTTACAGCAGAGCGATGAAAATGGTTCATTTGGGTGCCAGCCTGGATGAAATTATGCTCGAATGTGAGTTACCTCAAGCTGAAGCCGAACTGCTGTTTAACCTGCATAAACAATCTAAGTAAGTTGCTTGTAACAGTTTGTTGTTATTTGTAAATTTCTTTGAATTTTCCTGGTTACATATAATTACATTTTTGTTTAATTGTGGTTTTGCCATCAGAAATGCGATGACTTTTCTGGCGAAAAAACAATTGTTGTCTAGACTCACGTGGGAATTACCCGCAAGGAGTCACTATGAAAAACAAGATCTTAGGTAATATATCGCTCAGCCTTATTGCTTGTGCGGTTTTAGCAGGGTGTGGATCGGACGATAAAGACGAATTACCAACAGTATCCGTTGCAGCTGCAGTTTCGTTAAAAGAAAGCCGAACAACCACTATTGCTGCCACAGCAGCAGATGATGACGACACTATTACATACAGCTGGACTCAAGTGTCTGGCCCAACCCTTACGTTAACCAATACAACCACAGCTACTGTAGGAGTAACAGCCCCTGCTGTTGATGCCAACGGTGCAGCTGTGCTTCGTATCACAATTACAGATGAAGGCGGCCAGACTGCCAGTGCAGATGTTACTGTCAACGTCGCCAATAATGTGTTGCCAACAGTTACTGCTGCTTTTGAAGCCGCTGCTGAAAAGTCAGATGTGGCCTTAACAGCTGTTGCTGCTGATTCAGATGGTGAAGTTGTCACCTACAGCTGGATACAAACTTCAGGTGATGCTGTAACACTAACGGGCGCTGATACTGCGACACTCAGTTTTACAGCCCCAAGTGTGACAGAAGATACGCCACTGGGCTTTAGTCTTACTATAACCGATGATGACGAAGAAACCGCCAGAGTGGAAGGTGTAGTCACTATCACTCCTGTTCTTACAACCTTCACCGTAACCGGCACAGTATCTGAAGCGGCTTTTGCTAATGCAACAGTCACAGGGTCTTTGGCCGGCCAGTCATTCACTGCAACCGCAGATGCTGCTGGTACTTTTAGTTTACCTATGCAAGCTGATGATGACGAAACTAATTTGTTTGCCAATATTACCGCAAGTTCGGTAACAACAGCTGGTCTGGAATTCTACAAGTTTGTGCCAAGCCTGACGGCAGATGTTACCGAGGCGGCTGCAGTTTCTTTTACAACAAAACTGTCTTCAGCCGTTGCAGGCCTGTTTGATGTACAGCCAATGGCTGAAGGCGATGGCCCGAATACCATCGCTATTAACGCAGTATCTACAGCCTTGTATTCATTAATAGTCGCCGCCAATGGCGGAACAGCACCAGCCAACCTTGATAGCTTTACCTTAGTGGAAAAATCTGTCAGTCCGGATGAACTGATTGAAGCCGCTGCAGTAGTTAAACTTATTACTCAGGGTGGTGTATTTGCGTTACCAGAAGGGGTGACTAACGTTCTTGAATTACTGACCAATACCGAAGCTTATAATGATTATGTGGCTGCAGCCGAAGCCGAAGATCCAGGCATTATTGAGCAAACTATTGATGAGATTATCACTGATCCTGAGTTAACACCGCCAGTTGATGAAGGTAGCTTAGCCAGCACCTATTTTGAAGTCTATCCAGCTGCTGATGGTTTCTTATCACGAGGGGGCAATAGATATGACTTTAATGAAGACGGCAGCGGAGCTGAAGTTTTCAGTGCGGGGGTCCATGAGTTTGAGTGGAGTCTGACAGAAGGAAAAGTAGAGATCACCTATTCAGGTGATACAAGCTCTACCTATTTCCCCAGTGTAGTAGTAGGTTTGTTTGGCTTGACTCAGGAACAGGTGAATCAGCTTTATCAGGCGAACTATTTCCAGGTTGAAGCGAAACAAACGCCTTTAACTGCAAGCCTGACCCGTATCATACAAGGTGAAAAAACCGACACCTACCGCGTGGTTTCAACCGGGACCAGAGCTATGGTTCCTGTCACTTTACCAGGTGGTGTAGTGATCAACCCTGAACCTGTAAGTTATGAAACTACCGAAGACCAGCTGTTGCGTAATGCTGACAAACTGGGAGATGTGAAATTTACAGCATCAGAGCTGGAAGGCGAATGGGTATTTGAACATTATTATTACGCAGGTGACGATGGTTTTGGCTACGCCAATATGTTCGCTGACATCTTTGATATCAGTGCTGATGGTGCTGGTGTAGCGCTTGAGAACGACAAAGCCTTTACATGGGAATTAGATGATAAAGGTTTGTTTGTCGTGACTTTCGAGGACGGATCTTATTCGGAAATCATGAAATTGGATCAACTGGGTACAGATGTTCAGGTATTTAGTGCTTCGTATGACGCAGAAGGTAACTTGGTCGCCGCAGATGCTGATTACGCACTGAAACTTGATGGCAGTGATTTCAAAGATTTTGATCAGACCAACCCGGAAGACATGTACTGGAATACGACTATCAATACCTGGACCAAAGACTCCTGGGACGGTGATACCCTGTTGTGGGATGATGGCTTTGCTTACTTTGGCTGGCAATTGCTTGAAGACGGCACTGGCTATCAGATGGGAAGCTATGAAATGTCACCGCCAGACTTTGAACCGCTATTTAATACCCCTTTAGGTTGGACAAAAGACGCAATTTCTGAGGACGAGTCTATTGTCTCTATCAACCGTTGGATGTGCTGGGACGACACGACCAAACCTTGTGCACAACGTCAGTGGCGTTTACTCAAATCAACTGATGGTATCTTAGGGCCTCGTATTTATGTATTTGAGGTTGAAGATCGCAGAGATAGCAGCACTTCGCCTTGGTATGTCGCCAGTGGTTTGGGCCCTCGCATCAATATTTATGAGGAAATTGCTTTTGATTACTGGAACGACACTGCAGTTGCAGAAGAAGTTGTTGTTGCCGGACAATCTAAGGGTCTTGGTTTTACGTCCACTAAGAAATCAGTGGCACGTACTTTGGTTGAACCAAATCAAAAGCCTGAACTTGGTTTGTAAGTGAACAGATAACTTTACGAGCTTTTGTTTGATTGAAAACCACCTCCTTGCTGAGGTGGTTTTTTTACTTTTAGAGCTCAGCAACTATAGTTTGGCTACAAGGATGGTCATTTCAGGAAAACCTTATGCAGTATCCAACTCTTATTCATCATGGTGCTGTTGATGGTGTAACAGGGTCCTGTCACCAATATTTTCTGAACGATCAGCAAAGTGTGTTGATTGATTGCGGTTTGTTTCAGGGGATAGAGCAGGGCAGGGGTAAAGCAGGTTCAGATTCCGCTCAAATCAATTTTTCGCTCGATGGTATTCAGGCACTGTTATTGACCCACGTGCATATTGACCACGCTGGCCGTATTCCTTATTTAATTGCAGCAGGCTTTCAGGGCCCGATTTATTGCAGCAAGGCATCCGCCCTGTTATTACCTCTTGTGCTGGAAGATGCGCTAAAAATGGGCATCACGCGGGATGAAAAACTCATCACTGGTTTTATTCAGGCGGTATCACGTCAACTGCGCCCATGTCATTACGGGCAATGGTATCCATTGGAAGGATGTGCGGAAACTACGCAGATTCGTTTTCAAAATGCCGGCCATATTCTGGGCTCTGCGTATATCGAAATTCGCCATCAAACTCTGTTGCCTGATGAACAGGGTTGGTATAAAGCTGTGTTTTCAGGGGATTTAGGGGCGCGTGATACGCCATTATTGCCGGACCCAACTCCGCTAAAAGAGGCTGATTTACTGGTGCTTGAAAGTACTTATGGCGATAAAAACCACGAAGATCGCAAAAACCGGCAGCAGCGATTACAGCAGGTGTTGGAAAAAGCCTTTAAGGACAATGGCACAGTACTGATACCAGCTTTTAGTATTGGTCGTACTCAGGAGCTGTTGTACGAACTGGAGGACATTATTCATCGCATGCAAGGACAGGCTATCCACCAAGGTTTGAGGTGGGAGCAGCTTGATATTATTGTCGACTCACCTCTGGCGGCAAACTTCACTGCAGTGTACAAAGAGTTAAAAGACTATTGGGATGACGAGGCCAAACAAAAGCTACAAAGCGGCCGCCATCCTCTGCAGTTTGAGCAGCTACTTACCATCAAAAGTCATGACGATCACCAAAAGGTAGTACAGCATTTAGCGGACACTGGCAGACCCGCCATCGTTATAGCTGCTAGCGGTATGTGCGCAGGAGGCAGAGTGGTAAATTACCTGAAAGCTTTATTAAGCTCTGCACGCCATCAAATTTTATTTATCGGCTATCAGGCTCGTGGTACGCCAGGCGCAGCCATACTGCAACAAGCCCAAACCGGAGGGCATGTGCAGCTGGATGGTGAAGACTACCCCATTAAAGCCGAAGTGATACAGCTGAGTGGTTATTCTGCCCATGCAGACCAGCAAGACTTACTGCATTTTGTTGATCAGATGCAGGCCCCGCCGAAGCAAATACGTTTGGTGCATGGAGACAGCGACGCCAAACTGGAGCTTAAAAGAAAGCTTAAAGCCAGAGGCCATACCGTAGTCATCGGATAAAAATGGGGTCAGATCACATTAGTTATGTGTAACTAATGTGATCTGACCCCATTGGATAAAAATAGATTTTTAAGTTCCTGTTCAGCTACTGCACTTTACTCTGCCGCCACAGCGTAAATTCTGATACCATTTCAGCAGTTTCAGTTTAATGGAAGTCCCTATGATCAAAGTATTAAGTGTGTTTGGTACCAGACCTGAAGCCATCAAAATGGCGCCTCTTGTGAATTTATTAAAAGAAACTCCGGGTATCGATAGCAAAGTCTGTGTCACAGGCCAACACAGAGAAATGCTGGATCAGGTGCTGAAGCTGTTTAATATAGTTCCAGACTATGATCTGGCTATTATGAAAGCAGGGCAGGACTTGTATGACGTCACCACCAGCATACTACTGAATATCAAGCCAGTTTTGCGCGATTTTAAACCTGACATCGTATTAGTGCATGGCGACACCAGTACCACGTTTGCCGCGGCTTTAGCCTGTTATTATGAGAAAACAGCTGTGGGTCATGTAGAAGCAGGGCTTCGCACTGGTAATATCTATAGCCCCTGGCCAGAAGAAGCCAATCGTAAGCTGACAGGTGCTTTAACTAAACTGCACTTTGCGCCAACAGCGACATCACAGCAGAATTTGCTGCGAGAAAATGTCGACCCTGCCGGCATAGTGGTCACAGGCAATACAGTGATTGATGCCTTGCATCAGGTGGTGGCAAAAATTGATGGCGACGCCACTTTAACCAAAAACTTCGAGCAGCAGTTCCCATATGGCTTAAACGGTCGCCGTTTAGTGCTGGTTACAGGCCATAGACGTGAAAGTTTTGGTGACGGTTTTGAACAAATTTGTGCTGGCTTAAAACAAATCGCTCAGCAATTCCCCGACACAGACGTGGTCTATCCGGTGCACTTAAACCCCAATGTACGCGAACCTGTATTTCGGTTATTAAGCGACACCTCCAATGTTCACTTAATTGAACCCCAGGATTATCTGCCTTTTGTTTACCTGATGAGCCGCAGCACAGTGGTGCTTACCGACTCAGGTGGTATTCAGGAAGAAGCCCCATCTTTAGGTAAACCTGTATTGGTGATGCGCGACACCACAGAACGCCCTGAAGCAGTGGCTGCTGGTACCGTCAAATTAGTTGGAACAGATGCTGATGTGATAGTACGCGAAGTCAGCCGCTTATTAACCGACAAAGCCTACTATGAGCAAATGAGTTTCGCCCACAACCCGTATGGCGACGGCAAAGCTTGTGCCCGTATTATTGAGGCTATTAAAGCCAGTTTTTAAGCTGCTGCTTTAAAGGCAATCTGGCGGTGAGATATTCAAAAGTGCCTCACCGCTGGCATCAAATAAATAAATTTGCGATAGACAAAAACGACGGAATTAGCTAAAGTCCCGCCCGGTTTTTAGTGAAAAGCCTTAAAGGACAAGTAGCATCAGGATGTGCAGAAATACTTTCTGCTTTAACTCTGCGTTTACGTCATGTGTCTTAATTCGTGTATTTAAAAAAACAGCAGAAGTTTTGTCTCTGTTCTTGGAAAAATGCGCTTAGTATTTGTGATTAAAAAGTAACTAATCATAGTTTCTCGCTGTGTTCAGTCCAGTTTTTGCTTGGAAATACAGCTAAAGCAGGTAAACTAGGCAAAGTTTTTTGTTAGCTCTAACCACTATAAAATCTGGAGTTGTAGGGTGCTGAAATTTGTAAAATTCGCCGTGTTTGCTGCGTTTGTTGTGGCATTACCTGTATCTGCTGTGACGCCGTCACCAGCCATGATTGCACAGTTCCAAAATCTGTCTCCTGCTGAGCAGCAACGTTTAGCTAAGCAATATGGTATTGAGTTGCCTGCCGGTTCTTCTGGCTCTTCAACATCACAACAAGCCCAACCAGAAGTTCTTACACCGCAACAGGTATCGGTGGCTAAGGAGCGTATTGTCGCTGCTCCCACAGTTGCCGCCGTGTCAGGGCGTTTTGGTATGTCAATGTTCGACTCCAACGTTAGTACCTTCGCGCCTATAGACAACGCTCCTGTTGCTGAAAACTACCGCTTGGGGCCCGATGATATTGTTTTGTTACAGCTATTTGGTAAACAAAATAGCAGTGAAGAGTTAAAAGTAAGCCGTAATGGCTCTGTAAGTTTGCCCGAAATAGGCCCGGTGAATGTTAATGGTTTAACAGTGGCTCAGGCTGCTGATCTTATAGTAAATAAAGTGCGCGAAGCCATGATAGGCGTTGATGCTGTTGTTACTATGGGCAAATTACGCACCATCAATATTTTTGTAGCTGGTGAAGCAAAAACGCCAGGTATGTTTGCTGTTTCAGCTTTAACTAATGTAACTCAGGCTTTGTATGTGGCTGGTGGTGTATCCGAAATAGGTAGCCTGAGAGATATTCAGGTAAAACGTAACGGTGAAACTGTAGCTCGTTTTGATTTATATAACTTGTTATTACGTGGTGATAATAGTGGTGATATTCAGCTTAAGCACGGTGACGTTGTTTTTGTAGCTCCTTTAAAAGCCACTGTTGAAGCTACAGGTGAAGTAAAACGCCCTGCTATTTATGAAATTAAATCTGGCGAAACTATAGACAACTTATTATCTATGGTTGGTGGTACTAAAGCTGGTGCTTACCCACAATCTGTGGTGTTAGAGCGTTTTGACAGCAATAACCTACGGAATTTATTAAATCTTGATCTTACCAATGCTACAAATAAGCAAATGTTGTTGCGTGACGGTGATGTCTTAATAGTCTCAGCAACTTCTCCTCGTATTGAACATCAGGTTACTTTAGTCGGCGCCGTAGTGCGTCCAGGCCAATATTCATGGCAACAAGGGTTAAGAGTGAATGATTTAATTAAATCATTTTGGGCTGATCTGCATATGACAGCTGATTTAGATTACGCACTGGTAGTACGTGAAACTAACGATGCAGGTGATGTAAAAGTAATGCAGTTTGCCTTAGCGAACGCCGTAAATCAGCCGCAAAGCGTTGATAATTTAGAGTTAAAGCCACGTGATTTAGTGCTGGTGTTTAACTATGCAGAACAAGCTGTCAACAGAACTGCATTAAATGATTATTTGCGCAAAGAAGTTCAAAAGCGCTATAACACCAGTGATGAAATGCGCTGGGCAGCGAGTGAAGACTTATCTAGTGTTGGTTTTAACAACTTAGTACAAGATAACGAAAACCGTATGGCTCGTCGAGCTTCCTTAGGTGCTACTGATGTTATCGCTGGGCAAAAAATTGTTGATGCTCAGCTTTATGATAGCCAACCTAAACGAGCTATGTTTGATCAAACCGAGGTTGGAGTAAGTGTTGGCGAAAGTGCTTTGCCAGATATTATGCAGCAAGTCATGCTAAAGCTTTATTATGATAAAGAGCTGCTAAATTTATCCGCAAGTTTTAACCGCACTGAACTCATGTTCCCGCTTATCGAAAAACTAAAAATGCAGGCCCGCAATGGCGCTTCACCTTTATTGGTTCGGGTGAGCGGAGAGGTGAAAGTGCCAGGTGAGTACCCACTGGTTGAAGGTGCTAATTTAAAACACTTAATTACAGCAGCCAGCGGTTTGACTGAATCTGCATATTTAGGCAGGGCTGAACTGACTAGGGCCGAAGGCATTAACAGTAGCAGTAACTCCATTGAAGTGAAAAACATCGCAGTTAATCTACAAACTACCTTTAATGGGGAAGAAAATTTTGCTCTGCAAAGCCGTGATAGATTAAGTGTTTTCCCTATTCCTGACTGGAATATAGAGCGTGCAATTGAAGTTCGTGGTGAAGTAAAATTCCCGGGGCGCTACACCATTCAACGTGGTGAAATGTTATCCGATGTAATTGAACGCGCCGGTGGCTTAAGTCGCAGTGCCTTCATGCAAGGGGTGGTTTATACCCGTGAAAGTGTAAAAGAGCGTGAGCGTCTGCAACTTAAAAAACTGACTGAACAATTGCGTGCAGACATAGCAACAAAAAGTTTATCTGAGGCTGGTATACAAACATCGCCACAAGACGCCTTGTTGATGATCGATCAGCTAGAAAAACAACCTCCTATAGGCAGGCTTGTGCTTGATGTCCCAGCGATTTTGGCTGGCGATATTACCGCAGATATTCCGGTGGAAGATGGAGACTTGTTTTATATTCCCCGTACAGATTATACAGTTTCAGTTGTAGGTGAAGTGCAACATGCCAGCAGCCACAGATTTAAAGACAATATGACTGTAGAAAATTATCTAAACCTTGCTGGTGGCTTACGTAAACGTGCTGATGAAGAACGAATTTATGTAATAAAAGCAAACGGTTCAGTCGTCATCCCCTCTGCAAAAGGTTGGTTTGCGGTTAAGACTTCTCAGCTTGAACCAGGTGATGCCATTATTGTTCCTGTAGATACTGAATATAAAGACAGCTTAGGACTTTGGGCCACTGTGACCCAGATTTTCTATCAAAGTGCCGTGGCTATTGCTGCATTAAATTCTTTTTGATGGAGGCATAGAATGCAGACGTTAACAGATAAGAGTAATAATCTTAATGACGAAATCGATCTTAGAGAGCTGTTTTCATTAATTTGGAAAGGGCGTTGGTTTGTCCTGTTATTTGTTTTATTAAGTACATTAATTTCAGTTGTTATAGCATTAGGTTTGCCTAATGTTTATAAATCCGATGTTTTACTTTCACCTGTGTCTGAAAGTTCAGGAATAAAAATGGGCGGACAAATTGGTGGATTAGCAGCCTTGGCTGGTGTCAATTTAGGAGGTGAAGGAGGAGATAAAGTTTCTTTAGCACTGGAAATTATTAAGTCCAGAGAATTTATAGCGCGATTCATTGGAAAGTATGATTTAAAAGTGCAAATTATGGCTGCAAAAAATTGGAGCATGAGCGACAACAGGCTGAGCTATGATGAAGACATATACGACGTACAAAATAGTGTTTGGGTTAGAGATGTCTCGGCACCATTTAAACCGGAACCTTCTTTATTAGAGACAACCCTTATTTTTTCCAAAATGTTTAATGTATCCAGAGATAAAGCCTCAGGCATGGTTACCTTGTCTGTGGAGTTCCTGTCTCCAATTATTGCTCAGCAATGGGTTACTTTGATCGTTAAAGAAATTAATGATGATATGCGCAGAAGGGATCTGGAAGAAGCTGAATCAAGCATCACCTATCTGAACAAACAGTTAGAACAAACAAATTTGTCTGACATGCGAACTATGCTTTTTTCTTTAATAGAAGAACAAACAAAAACTATTATGCTGGCAAATGTCAGAGACGAATATATCCTAAAAACTGTCGACGCAGCAGTTGTACCCGAATTAAAAGTTGGACCCAAAAGAACTCTTATAGTTGGTTTGGGTTTTTGTTTAGGTTTATTATTAGGCATGTTGTTTGTTGTAATAAGATATTTTAACTCCAAAAAGAATTAGCTCTATAAATGGGAGTTTATATGGAACATAAAAATCCATATAAACTCCTATTTATTAGCGTCTGTTTTGTCACGTTTAGTGCCTAAAATAGTGTGGTTGCATTTTTTGTCTCGACGAACGTTCGATGGGTATTTGAGCGCCGCCGGTCATTTTTCATTTTTCAGGAATGTTTAGTATGGTTTTTGGACGTGTTTCAGTTATCGGTTTAGGCTACATAGGTTTACCTACTGCAGCGGTGTTTGCGTCAAGAAAGCTTTATGTCGTCGGTGTTGACGTGAATCAAAGGGCTGTAGATATCATTAATAAAGGTCAGGTCCACATTGTTGAACCAGACCTAGATATCGTGGTACACGCTGCTGTTACTGAAGGTTATTTGAAAGCAACAACAGTCCCTGAAGCTGCTGATGCCTTTATCGTTGCTGTACCTACACCATTTAAAGGTGAAAATTACGATCCTGATTTGAGTTATATCGAATCTGCCAGCAAAGCTATTGCTCCTGTTTTGAAAAAAGGAAATTTGGTCATACTGGAGTCAACCTCTCCGGTCGGAGCAACAGAGCAGATGGCTGCCTGGCTAGCCGAAGCAAGGCCAGACCTGACGTTTCCGCAAACTCATGGTGAAGATTCGGATATTCGCATAGCACATTGTCCTGAACGTGTTTTACCAGGCCAAGTTATGCGTGAGCTAATTGAAAATGACAGAGTCATTGGCGGCTTAACTACCAAATGTTCTGCTGCTGCAGTTTCGTTATACAAGACCTTTGTTACTGGTGAATGTGTTGTTACTAATGCACGTACTGCTGAGATGGCGAAGCTCACGGAAAATAGCTTTCGCGATGTGAACATAGCATTTGCAAATGAATTATCCATGATTTGTCATGAGCTCGATATTAACGTTTGGGAGCTGATTAAACTCGCTAACCGACATCCGAGAGTTAATATTTTGCAACCTGGTCCTGGCGTTGGCGGTCACTGCATCGCTGTTGACCCTTGGTTTATTGTCAGCAGAACGCCTTCGCTGGCAAATTTGATTCGTACAGCACGTGAAGTAAATGACTCTAAACCTACTTGGGTAATCAATCAGGTTAAGTTAGCTTTGGCTGATTTCCTGCAGTTACATCCAACCAAAACTGTTACCGAAGTCAAAATTGCCTGTTATGGTTTAGCATTTAAACCAGATATTGATGATTTGCGCGAAAGCCCGTCTATGCATATTGCAGAACAAATTATTGCGATGCACAGCGGTAACGTACTTTTAGTGGAGCCAAACATTCAAGAGTTGCCGAAAAAGCTACAAGGGCGAGACTTGGTCAGTATTGAACAAGCTTTTAGTGACGCTGATATTCATGTGTTGCTTGTTGATCACAAACAGTTAAAACAGCACAAGCCATCGGGCGGATTAATTGTAGACACTAAAGGTATTTGGGGTTAATTCATGAGTAATATTTTAGGTTTAATAGGTCGCGATCAAGAGCTTTTTACTCAGGATATCTCTGCTCATGAAGCTCAGTTAAAAGCTATGATATCCACCTCTTCATTTTTGGTTTTAGGAGGCGCGGGCTCTATTGGTCAGGCTGTCACTAAAGAGATTTTTAAGCGCAATCCGAAAAAGCTGCATGTAGTTGATATCAGCGAAAACAACATGGTCGAGCTTGTGCGTGACATCCGCAGCTCTTTTGGTTATATCAACGGTGATTTCCAGACTTTTGCGTTGGATATTGGCTCAGTTGAATATGACGCTTTTATCAGAGCCGATGGAAAGTACGACTACGTGTTGAATTTGTCTGCGTTAAAACACGTTCGTAGTGAAAAAGACCCTTTCACCTTAATGCGGATGATTGATGTCAACGTGTTTAACACCGACAAAACTATCCAGCAGTCTATTGAAAAGGGCAGTAAAAAGTATTTCTGTGTGTCGACGGACAAAGCGGCTAACCCTGTCAACATGATGGGCGCCTCAAAGCGCATTATGGAAATGTTTCTGATGCGCCGCAGCGAGCAAATTGCTATTTCTACAGCCCGTTTTGCTAACGTTGCTTTTTCTGATGGTTCTTTGTTGCATGGGTTTAATCAGCGTATACAAAAGCGTCAGCCTATAGTCGCGCCAAACGATATCAAGCGTTATTTTGTAACGCCACAAGAATCGGGTGAGCTTTGCCTGATGTCTTGTATCTTTGGTGAAAATCGAGACATCTTTTTTCCAAAATTAAGTGAAGCTTTGCATTTAATTACTTTTGCAGACATTGCAGTGAAATACCTGAAACAACTCGGCTACGAACCTCATTTGTGTGACAACGAAGATGAAGCTCGTGAGTTGGTTCATACGTTACCTGCAGAAGGTAAATGGCCTTGTTTGTTTACATCCAGTGATACCACAGGCGAAAAAGATTTTGAAGAATTTTTTACCGACAAAGAAACTCTGGATATGGCGCGTTTTGAAAACCTGGGTGTGATTAAAAATGAGCCGCTGTATCAACAGGAACTGCTAACGTTATTTGAGCAACAAATTGCGTCTTACAAGCAGGAAAAATCCTGGACCAAAGAGCAAATTGTTGAACTATTTCATCAGATGATCCCTGACTTTGGTCACAAAGAAACCGGCAAATATCTCGATAGCAAAATGTAAGGTGTCGCATGAGCGCTGCAGTTGTTAGTTTTATTCGTGAGCTTTACCGTACTAACGAGTTTATCCCGTTACATGCGCCCACTTTTGCCGGCAATGAACTGAAATACGTGACGGAAACTATTCAAAGTACCTTTGTTTCAAGCGTGGGTAAATTTGTAGATGATTTTGAACGTAAAATGGAAGCTTTTACTTCAACTACAAAAGCCATAGCTACGGTAAACGGTACTGCAGCCTTACATACGGCACTTTATATGGCTGGTGTAAAGGCAGGGGATTACGTCATTACTCAGGCTCTTACTTTTGTTGCAACTTGCAATGCCTTGCATCATATGGGGGCTGAACCAATTTTTGTTGACGTGTCCAAAGTCAGTTTGTCTTTGTGCCCTGTTGCGTTAGACAACTACTTAACTGACAACGCCTTTAGCAATGAATCCGGTTGTTATCACAAAACCAATCAGCGCCGTATCAGCGCAGTAGTACCTATGCATACCTTCGGTCATCCGGCAGAGCTGGACGAACTGGTTGCGGTGTGTAGCAAGTGGAACCTGATTCTGGTGGAAGACGCTGCAGAAAGTTTAGGCTCGTATTACAAAGGTAAACACACAGGCACAATAGGTGAGCTGGGGGCTTTAAGCTTTAACGGCAATAAAATAATCACCACAGGTGGTGGTGGTATGGTGTTATGTCGTGACGCAGAATTGGGGGCCCGCACCAAACATGTCACTACAACGGCCAAAGTGCCACACCCTTATGAATTTTTTCATGATGAGCCAGGTTTTAACTACAGATTGCCAAATTTAAATGCGGCATTAGGTTGTGCTCAAATGGAGATGTTACCTGAGTTTCTTAAGCAAAAGCGCCAATTAGCTCAGGCTTATAAAGATTTTTTTGTAGATAGCGAATTTAGTTTTGTTAACGAACCAGATTATGCTCAGTCAAACTATTGGTTGAATGCAGTCATCTGTCCAGATACGCAATCACGGGATCAATTGTTAAAAACTACCAATGAATCCGGTGTCATGACTCGTCCTATCTGGAAATTAATGCATCGTTTGCCGATGTTCCAGCATGCTCACCGAGATAAGCTGGAAGTGTCTGAGTGGATTGAAGGGCATTTGATTAATCTACCTAGTTCACCTACACAGCTGGTTTTATAACATGACAAAAAAAGTGACAGTCTTCACAGGAACCCGTGCTGAGTACGGGCTTTTGTATTGGTTACTCAAAGATATTCAGTCTGACGAAGAGCTCTCTTTGCAGCTGCTTGTCTCAGGTATGCATTTATCACCTGAGTTTGGTGAAACCTACCGGCAGATAGAAAAAGACGGTTTTAAAATTGACGAAAAAATAGAAATTTTGTTGTCGTCTGACTCAGCAGTAGGTACTGCCAAAAGTATGGGGCTGGGTGTCTTAGGTTTTGCAGATGCGCTCTCTCGCTTATCCCCTGACGTATTGGTGATTTTAGGCGACAGGTTTGAAGCTTTGGCTGCAGCTCAGACTGCGATGATTTTGCGTATCCCTGTGGTGCATCTGCATGGCGGTGAAATTACGGAAGGTGCCTACGACGACGCTATTCGCCATGCAATTACCAAGTTAAGTTACTTGCATGCTACGTCAACTGAAGAATACAGACAAAGAGTAATTCAGCTTGGTGAAGCTCCAGATCGCGTCTTTAATGTCGGCGCCATCGGTTTAGACCATTTTAACCGCGGTACTTTTATGTCTGTAGATGAATTGGCAACTTCGCTGAATTTTCCATTACATCAACCTTATGTAGTTGTAACTTATCACCCTGTGACTTTGGCTGACGAAGAGCCAACAGTGTCCTTTACTGCTTTATTAGAAGCTCTGGATCAGCATCCTGATGTTCAGGTGATCTTAACTTACCCTAATGCAGATGATGGTGGTCGTAGAATTATTCCGTTACTTGAAGCTTATGCCGCAAAGAATCCTCAACGCGTGCTGGCGATCCCATCTTTAGGGCAAGTCCGCTATTTAAGCGCTATTAAGCATGCTGCTGCAGTAGTGGGAAATTCATCCAGTGGTATTATCGAAGTGCCATCATTGGATGTGCCCACTGTGAATATAGGTATGAGGCAAAAAGGCCGTCTGGCTGCAACAAGCGTACTGCATTGTGACGCAACTGCTTCTGCTATTAAGGCTGCACTTGATGTTGCGCTGAGTCGCAGTTACAAGGCAAATGATGAACAAGTCCATAACCCTTACGGTCAGGGCAATGCGAGCCAACAAGTGATTTCCATGCTTAAAAATCTGAAGTTTACTTCGATCAAATCTTTTTATGATGTAAAGGTAAGTGATTAATATGACACTCATTATCGCGGAAGCTGGTGTAAATCATAATGGCGACGAAAAGCTGGCCTTTCAGTTAGTAGATAAAGCCTACGAAGCTGGTGTTGACATCGTTAAATTTCAAACATTTAAAGCAAAAAACCTGGTCACCGCTCAAGCTTTACAAGCCGATTATCAGGTGACCAATACTGGTAAACAAGAATCACAGCTCGCCATGTTAAGCCGCCTGGAACTGAGTTATGAGGCTCATCATCAATTGGTGGCTTATTGCGCCAAATTAGGTATTGAGTTTTTATCTACGGCTTTTGACAGTGAAAGCCTGGAGTTTTTGGTGAATGACTTAAAACTAACCCGACTGAAAATTCCTTCCGGTGAAATCACTAATGCCCCATTGGTACTGCAACATGCCCGAACAGGCTGTGATTTAATTGTATCTACAGGTATGGCAACTCTGGCGGATATAGAAGCTGTATTAGGTGTTATTGCTTTTGGTTATACAGCTCCGGTTGATGCTGTTCCTTCTGTTGATGCATTCCAGGCAGCTTACTTTTCAGAAGCAGGCAAAAAGGCGCTAAAAGATAAAGTGACAGTCTTACATTGCACTACTGAATATCCTGCTCCGCTTGCTGATATCAACCTTCGTGCCATGGACACACTAGCTTCTGCTTTTGGTCTACCTGTAGGTTATTCCGATCACAGTGAAGGTATTGTTGTTCCGATAGCTGCAGTTGCCCGTGGCGCCATACTGATTGAAAAACACTTTACACTGGATAAGGACATGGAAGGTCCGGATCATAAAGCTTCACTTGATCCCCTTGAACTGAAAGCTATGGTGCAAGGTATTCGAGCTGTTGAGTTGACTCTTGGTGACGGTATCAAAGGGCCACGTCCTTCAGAAATTAAAAACAAAGCCGCAGCACGAAAAAGCATTGTTGCAGCACGTGATATAGCTGCGGGCCATGTTATTACCGCAGATGATCTTGCCATTAAAAGGCCAGGTACTGGTGACAGTCCATACCGATTCTGGGAGATCCAGAGTAAAACAGCCTCCAGGAGCTATAAGGCAGGGGACCTGATCCTTGAATAAACCAGTTCTGTTGCTCGGAGCAGGTGGCCATGCAGCTGTTGTTATGGATATATTGCGACAGCTGAACTGCACTGTAGTTGGGCTAGTGTCGAAAGAACGACCAAAGGCTCAGGCCGTGTTTGACGGTATTGTCTGGTATGCATCGGACGACGATGTGCTGTCTTTTGATAAAGACGAAGTTTTGTTAGTAAATGCCATTGGTTCATTGCCAGGTCAGGAAGTCCGTTTTAAAGTGCAGCAAAAGTTTAAACAACTGGGCTACTGCTTTATGACCGTTGTGTCGCCGAAAGCTATAGTCTCAGACTACGCGCTGTTGTCAGATGGGGTACAGGTAATGCCTGGCTGCATAGTTAATGTGAATGCCAGTATAGGCGAAGGAACCATCCTCAATTCAGGTGCCATTATCGAACACGATTGCATTATAGGTAAACATAACCATATAGCGCCAGGTGCAGTGTTAAGCGGTGCAGTGATTACCGGCGATTATGTGCACATAGCAACAGGCGCCAAAGTCATCCAGGGCATTCATATTGGTGAGCGTACTTTGGTTGGGGCTGGTGCCACAGTGAATAAAAATTTAGAAAGCAACAAAACGCTTTATGTTGCCAAACCATTTTTGCGGTAAAGGATTTATAAATGAGCTACGACTGGAAAAACATACTGATTAAACCAGATCAGCCAATACGCGATGCATTAGAGCTTATAGACAGTGAGTCATTACGTATTGCTCTTGTTGTTGATGACGAATTACGTTTACTGGGAGTGGTGACGGACGGAGATGTGCGTCGCGGTTTATTAAAAAACTTAAGTCTAACTAGTCCAGTCAGCAGTGTGATGAGCACCAATCCTCTAACTGCATCGCTGGGTACCTCGCGCAAAGAACTCGTCAAGTTTATGGAGAGTAAACAACTTCTTGCAGTACCTCTGTTAAATGGTGAGTTTGTTGCAGGATTAGAAACATTGCAGCGGGCCGGTAAATACTCTAAATACCAAAACCCAGTGTTTTTAATGGCAGGCGGCTTTGGTACGCGTCTGCGACCCCTTACTGACAATTGCCCAAAACCTCTTTTAAAAGTGGGCGACAAACCCATTCTTGAAATAGTTCTTAATAGTTTTATTAAAGCCGGTTTTGTGAATTTTTATATTTCTACGCACTATCTGCCGGAGATGATCCGTGAACATTTTGGCGACGGCTCTAAGTGGAATGTAAAAATCAGTTATGTACATGAAGAAACACCTTTAGGTACAGGTGGTGCGCTTGGTTTATTGCCAGCTGATACACCGGATCTGCCATTAATTTTAATTAATGGTGATGTATTGACCAACGTTGATTTTGAGCGTGTGCTGGAATTCCATAACAAACATGAAGCTGCTGCTACTATGTGCGTTCGTGATTATGAGTATCAAGTGCCTTTTGGTGTTATAAACGGCGAAGGTAACAGAATAATCAGTATGGTTGAAAAACCAGTGCAACGCTTCTTTGTTAACGCCGGAATTTATGTGGTGAGTCCAGAGATCAGGAGTTCAGTGCTACAGAATACCCGTGTTGATATGCCCACTTTGCTCGAGCAATTTATCGCGCAGCAACATAACGTACTGATGTTTCCAATCCACGAATACTGGCTTGATATTGGCCGGATTGAGGACTACAACAGAGCTCAGACTGATATTATGAATCTGGAGTTCTGATAATGAGTGTATATGCTGTGATTGGTATGGGCAGTATTGCGAAAAGGCATTTGAAAAACTTAAGGTTTCTATATCCTGACGCTGACATTTATGTTGTGTCTTCAAGTGGAAGGAACCTGGACCTACCTGAAGGTGCTAACGCAGTTGTCAGTCTTGAACAATTAATTAGCTTAAAGCCAACCTATGTCATTATCGCTTCTCCTGCTCCTTATCATACAGATGCAGCAACGTTGTTACTTGAAAACAAAGTTCCGGTATTAATTGAAAAGCCTCTTGCTTCAGATAGCGAAGATGCTGCTAAATTTCTTGAACTCTGCTCATCTAAGGATTATCCGCCAGTTGCTGTTGGCTATTGCTTACGGTTTTTGCCTTCGGCTCTCGCTGTTAAAGCGTTTTTGGAAACAGAGGGTTTAGGGACTGTTTACAACGTAAGCAGTGTAGTTGGCCAGTATTTGCCCGGATGGCGCTCAGACAGAAATTATAAAGACTCAGTATCAGCAAAAAAAGAATTGGGTGGTGGTGCTTTGCTTGAACTCAGCCATGAGCTTGATTATCTGATGTGGTTGTTTGGTTCGGTCACGTTACAACACAGCTGGTTGAGAACAACTGCAGAGTTGGGGCTTGAGGTCGAAGAAATAGCAGATTTAGTTTTGACAACAGAATCAGGAGTACATATATCAGTTCACCTTGATTTCATACAAAAGTCGACTCAGCGCAAATGTGAACTTATTGGTGAGAAAGGGCGTCTTTTTTGGGACCTACTTGCAAACACAGTGACTTTTATTGATGCCACGACCACCACAGTTATCTACGCAGATCCACAGTATGATAAAAATAGAATGTATCTGGATATGTTAAAAACATTTGCAGCTGCTGATAATGACGGTACTCAAGAGCTTGCCTCCGTGCACTCTTCTTTAAACGTAGTTCAATTGATTGATGCTGCGAAAAAGACTAATAAAGGGAGAATAGTCTCTTGAAAACAATTGCATTTATTTTCGCTCGAGGTGGTTCGAAAGGGCTTCCCGGAAAAAACATCAAACCGTTAAACGGTAAGCCATTGCTGCAATACTCTATAGATACGGCAAAAAAAGTCTCACAGATTGACGATGTTTTTGTGTCTACTGATTGCGACGTTATAGCTGGGGTTGCAATAGCTTGTGGTGCTAAAGTAATAAAACGACCTGAAGATCTCGCTACAGACACCAGTCCGGAATGGCTTTCATGGCGGCATGCGATAGAGTATGTGACAGAACATTTTGGTGCTTTTGACCGTTTTGTCAGTTTACCTGCGACAAGCCCGCTCCGTAATGAAGCTGATGTAATTTCCGCTCTGGAAAAACTGAGCACTACAGCAGCTGACATTTGTATTTCAGTAACCCCAGCAAACAGAAGCCCATATTTTAATATGGTTAAGGTGTTATCTGACGAAAGTGTTGAAATAGTTATTAAACCTGAAGGTGCTGTCAGCCGTCGGCAAGATGCCCCGGAAGTTTTTGATATCACTACTGTTGTCTATGCTTCTTCAGTGCGCTTCATTCAAGAGCAGACCTCGATTTTTGCAGGTAAGGTTGTAGCTACTGTTGTACCTAAAATAAGAGCTGTAGATATTGATGATATTTACGACTTTATGTTTGCCGAAGCTGTTTTGAAGAGCGGATTATATGATTCTAAATGATAAAAAAATCTTAGTGGTTGGTGCTGCAGGTTTATTAGGTGCCACTTTAGTCAAAGAGCTTGTGGTACAAGGTGCTAAGGTTATTGCTGCTGATATACACATAGAACGATTGCAGAATCGCTTAACAGAACAAGGTCTAGACCTCAAGAGCGGCTCTGTTGAGCTCAGGCAATTAGATTTGTCAGACAAAGACGCTGTCGTCTCTATGTTTGATGCTCTAGAGGGCATTAGCGGTGCAGTTAACTGCTCGTATCCAAGAAATAAAAACTACGGCAAACATTTTTTTGATGTGAAAATTGAGGATTTTAATGAAAATATTTCATTAAATCTTGGCTCCTCATTTTTATTTATGCAACAATGCGCAGCCTATTTTAAGGAGAACGAAGCGCCGTTTTCATTGGTCAATGTTTCTTCTGTTTATGGGGTTATGGCTCCTAAGTTTACTATTTATGACAATACGGCAATGACTATGCCAGTAGAATATGCAGCGATAAAATCAGGACTTATTCACTTATCCAAGTATGTCACTAAATACGTTGCAGACAGTCGCTTTCGGGTCAATCTGATCAGTCCTGGGGGTCTTTTTGACCACCAACCTGAAGATTTCTTGATTGCCTATAAAAAAGAAACTTTTGGCAAAGGCATGCTGGATGTAAAAGATGTATTAGGGTCTGTAGTATTTCTCTTGTCTTCCATGTCTGATTTTGTCAATGGACAAAATATTGTGGTTGATGATGGCTTCTCGATGTAATGGTAGGACACAAATGGCTGATAAATTGAATGTAGCGATCATCGACTACGAAATGGGAAATGTGAAGTCAATCGAAAATGCGATTGCTCATGTTGGTGATTTTAATGTTGTGATTACTGCCGATAGTAGCGTGATTCTGGCATCTGACATTATTATTTTACCTGGCGTTGGTGCATTTCCTGATGCGATGAAAAAATTGGCTGACAAAGGTCTTATTCCGGTACTGGACAAAGCGGTAAAAGAGCTGAAAAAACCCACTATTGGTATTTGCCTTGGTATGCAATTGTTATTTGATAGTTCAGAGGAAAAGGAAATCACAAAAGGTCTTGGATGGATCCCAGGTAAAGTCTCCTACATGCGTCCGGAAGGGAACTTACGTGTCCCTCATATTGGCTGGAATTCTTTAATTCTTCAGCCTGCAGATGTCATTTTTAACTATCTTCAGACCGACAAAGACTTTTACTTCGTGCATAGTTTGCATGTTAGTTGCGAAGACCAATACGTGCTAGCTAAGTTTGATTATGGTGGCTTGATGACTGCCGCTGTAATAAAAGATAACGTTGTTGGTATGCAGTTCCATCCAGAAAAAAGTCAGAAAAACGGTTTACTTGCATTAAGTAGCTTCTTCAAATGGGCAAGTTCAATGGTTGGTCAACACAATGCTTAAAACGAGATTGATTCCTTGTATTATCACTAAAAATGATTTGGTGGTTCAAAGTTTTAACTTCAACAAATACCTGCCTATAGGGAATGTGAAGACAGCAATAGAGTTTTTTGTAAACTGGGATGTAGATGAAATTGTTATCATTGACATCGATGCGACAAAAGAATCACGAGCACCAAATGTTGAATTGGTGTCTTGGGCAGCGAGAGAATGTTTTGTTCCACTGACCGTGGGTGGTGGAATCAAAACTTTGGAGCATATCCAGAGTTTACTGAAAGCTGGTGCTGACAAAGTTTGCCTTAATTCTGTTGTACGGAACAACATGGCGTTTATTACTGAAGCATCAAATATTTTTGGTGATCAGTGTATTACTGTTTCTGTTGATGTGATTAAGACGGAATCTGGGTACGCGGTATACGATTACCTTAGCAAGTCTGTTTTCGATGTCGTTCTTACACAGCACCTTAAAGAAATTGAAGCTGCCGGCGCAGGAGAAGTGTTATTAAACTCTGTAGACCGAGACGGTTCACGTAGTGGTTACGACATTGAATTACTGAAGGAAGTCAGTTCTGCTGTAAATATTCCAGTTATCGCTTTAGGTGGCGTAGGACGCTTCGAGCACCTTGCCGATGCAGTATTAAAAGGTGGTTGTCAGGCTGTTGCGGCTGCAAACATTTTCCAGCATATGGAACATAGTACTATTGCTGCCAAGGCTCAAATGCGCAGCTCTGGATTAGAGGTTCGTTTAAGTTCCGAAGTAAAATATGAAGATTTCTCTTTGGATATCCTCGGTCGTCCATTTTAAGGTATGTGAAAAATGAATTTTTGTAACAGATGTTTGTATCCGGAAAACCATGCTCTGAATCTGATTCTGGACGACCAGGGCGTATGCAGCGGTTGTCGTGTACACGAAGAGAAATATCAAATTGACTGGGCTGCAAAAGAGAGAGAGCTTGATGCTTTATTGTCTCAATACAAAGGACGCTCAGGAACATCTTATGACTGTGTAATTCCGGTTGTAGGAACTGGTGATGACTTTTTTATTGTTGACCTCGTCAAAAACAAGTACGGACTAAATCCATTACTTGTTACTTACAACACTCACTTTAGTACTAAAGTTGGAGTACGTAATCTGGCTCGTTTGATCACTGAACTCGATTGTGATCATATGATGTCTACCGTAGGTCCTGATACCATCAAAGAAATTACAAAAATTACTCTGCAAAAGTTTGGTGATATGTATTGGCACGTCTTAGCCGGAAGCCAGACATTCCCGGTTCAGGTAGCAACCAAGCTCGATATTCCATTAATTATCTGGGGAGTGAATGGCTGGTTGGATCAGGTGGGTATGTTTAGTCACCATGATCGTGTAGAGATGACCAAAAAAGTCAGAAAAGAACATGCAATGCGTTGTGTTGATGCTGAGTCTCTGATTGGTGTTTCTAACAAGGTGACACACAAAGACCTGCAGGCATTCACTTATCCTTCCGATGCTCAGTTGGAAAAATCAAGAGTTCGTGGTTTGTACATTGGTAACTATGTATTTTGGGATTCTCAGAAACAAATAGAAAATGCAATTAGCCAGTTTGGTTATGAAACCCATACTCAAGAGCGGACATACAACACTTATGAGTCCATACATTGCTTTAATAATGCAAGTGTGCATGACTATGTAAAATATCTGAAATTTGGGTACGCAAAAGTGTCCGACCATGTAGCCCGTGATATACGTTTGAAAAGAATAACCAAGTCCGAAGGTCTGGCACTGATTAGACAATACATTGAAGTAAAACCAAAAGCACTTCAGCTGTTCCTCGATTGGGTTGGTTGGTCAGAAGAAGAATTTATGTCGTCTGTTAATCCATTCCGTGATCCTACTGCCTGGGAAAAGAAAGAAGATGGTACTTGGTTCTGCAAAGGCAGTGTGCTTGAAAATGAAATTAGTTTTCAGACAGGTCAGGAGCTTGAAGTTGTTGATCCAAGAGAATATAAGCTGACAGAGCTACTTGAAGATCAATCTTCATTTAATGAATACATTTTGCTGGGGCGGACTTATATGGATAAGCGCAACTATAAGGCTGTCGAGGGATAAGTTATGAAATTTTGTTCAAATTGTGTAATGCCAGATACAAAACCTGGGGTTTGGTTAGATGAACGAGGCTTTTGTAATGCGTGCCGGACTAAAGAAGTCAAAGCAAACATAGATTGGGATGCTCGTTTTAAAGACCTTGAACTGATTGTTGAGGATATTAAAAAAGCAAACCATCCATTTTATGACTGTATAGTTGCTGTTAGTGGCGGTAAAGACAGCTGGTATCAGGCTGCAGTGTTAGCGGAGCACTTTGGCTTGAAAGTGCTTTGTGTAACCCTTGCAGCTCATTTACCTACGACTGAAGGTATAGATAACTTAAATAATATGATTAAAGACCTGAACGTCGATCATATGAAAATTACTATCAAACCAAGTACTTTCAGAAAAATACGCCAAAAGTGTTTTTTGCGTCAAGGCGAGCCAAACTGGGCGGAACATTGTGCAATGTTCTCAAGCGTTGTAAACACAGCCTTGATCTATGAGGTTCCACTTGTAGTCTGGGGCGAAGATATAGCTTTTGAGTTTGGTGGATTGCAGCGTAGTGAAAGTAAGCCTTCAGCCTTAGCGATCAATAAAAGCGACCTGGTTAAAGAAAAAACAGTGTTTGATTGGCTGGATGACGACGTATCTGAACGCGATGTGTTTTTCTATAAGTATCCTGACTACAAGAAGCTTGAAGAGGCTGGTGTTCAGAGTATCTATCTGGGACACTTTGTAAAATGGTATGGCCGTCAGAATTACGAGTTTGTATTGCCAAGAGGTTTTACAGGACGCCGCGCCGGGCCTTTACCTGGTAACTTCCTTGATTACGACAACATCGATGAGAAGTTATGCGAAATCAATATTTGGTTCAAATATCTGAAGTTTGGTTTCTGGCGTGCGACAGATCAAACCTGTTATGACATTTGGAATGACCGATTGTCACGTGAAGATGCTGTAAAAATCGTCAATGAGCTACAGGATGAGAAGCCTTTTAACGACCTGGAGGATTTCCTTAACTTCCATATGATTACACGAGAACAATTTGATGAAACGATTGAAAAGTTTCGAAATCATGAATTATGGGAATTTGTAGATGGAAATTGGAATTTAAAAACAAAAGTGTCTTAAGAAATCAAATACGTTTTTTGGTTATTTTAAAATGTGTTAATTTATTTTGACATGTAGAGGTTCTAAGTTTCTTTCAGTTGGTGCCAAACCGAGAGAAACTTATAGCCTCTTGTGGTTTGAAGCAATACATCTAAATGGACTTAGACGTACTTCTTTAGGAAGATATCTGTTGTTAAACATAGTTAAAAGGGCGAGAGCCAGTAGGTCAACTTACCTTACGGTTGTGTTCACAGCATTTGGGTTAAACGGTATCGTAGGTCTTGCACGCTTGCTTCTCTACGCTTCATTGCTCGGACCTGCTGCATTTGGCATGTTTTCTGTAAGTCAATTATTAGTCACTATAGGTGCATACCTTTCTACGCTCGGCTTCATTGAAGCGTTGAACAGACAGGTACCTGTTCTCATAGGCGAAAGAAAAGAAAAACGCGCTGAATATTTGTTATCTCTTGGCTTAGGGTTTTCTCTGAGTGCTGCGGCTCTTATTTCGCTTTTTTTTGTCGTTACAGTGTTTAGCATGACCTCTCTGCAACGCTATGAGTCGATAGTCTTAGTTGGAACACTTTTAATTTCTACAGTGTTTTTTAATTTAGTTTGTTCAGGTATAAGAGGAAAGTCTCTTACATTAGAGGCGGGTGGGTTAACCCTGCTAAAAACAATATTTGCTGCTATCGCAGGCATTTTAGTTGCTCCAGTTTGGGGCGTTACTGGTATCATAATTGCTGAAGCTTCTGCATTATTTGCAGTTTCTATATACGCGCTGCGCCAATATTTGCCCAATGTATTTCCTGTCGTCCGACTAAAGGGTCGTTATATATCAATAATAGGAATAGGTTTACCTTTCCTCGTTGGAAATATAGTTTTAAATCTGAGTCAAACAATAGATAGCTGGTTTACTCAATCTATTTTTGACCAGAGTTTGTATGGCCAGTACGCTTTTGCAATGATTATCTTCATCGCTGGACAAAATTTTACTTCAATAATAGCGCAGTATGTTCAGCCTAGAGTTCTGACTGAATTCGGGAAAACTAAAAATCATTTGGCTGTTCTTAAATATCTTCATAAAGTAGCTTTTGTCGTTTCTCTATTATTTGTTCTGGGGTGGTACCCTTTTCATGTTGCTTTAACTTACGCTTTAGAGCTGTTTTACCCTGAATACTTAGAGGTCGGGCAACTATCTTTATATATATATATAGGTACGGGTGCTATGGGGGTGCTTGGCGTATACGAGTCTTATGTGCTGGCACGTCAAAAAGGTAAAATGTTGATGTTTTTTTATTCGATAATTTTATCTGTAATATTTGTTCTTTGCTGGTTTGCCAAGTCTAATCAATTCGAACTCGTTGATTATGCTATGATATTCTGCATTGGTAGAATAACTTGTTTACTTACCGTAGTTTTGATAAATAAATATCTGGCATCACAATAAAGGTAACGTTACGGTTTAATACAGCTAGTTAAATATATACAATACCAAGTTCACAGATATTGTTAATTTGGTGTCTTATGGTAAAAAATGAGATTTACGTGAGTTTTTATTCTTTTCCAAAGTGATATTTTTACAATTATTTGATTTGAGTTTAATAGGCAAATTTTAAATTAATGCCGAATAAGTTCAATAGTAATAGTTTATGACATTATTAATAGGTGAATTTAAATTGAAAAATAAAATTGCTATAATCGGTGCAGGTCAGTTAGGAAGCCGACATTTACAAGGCCTCGCAGCTTTAAATCGAGAAGTAGAGATTTACCTTGTAGATCCGTCAGAAGCCTCGTTGAACCTATCATTAGAAAGACATAAGCAAGTTGATACAAAAAATCTTCAACAGGTTCACTTATTGAAATCGATTGACTTTTTACCTAAGCAGCTGGATTTAGTAATTATTGCCTGTACCTCAGACATTCGATATGAGGCTTTAGCGAGTCTGTCGAATCATTCTCAAGTTGAGAACATCATTTTGGAAAAGGTCCTTTTTCAGGATCTGAAACATTATGCTGATGTTTTCCAAATCCAGAATTTAAATTTTGATAAGGTTTGGGTCAATTTCGCACAACGCTTATGGCCGTTTTTTATTGACTTAAAAAAGCAGTTCTTTGACGATGCAAATTTAGAAATTAATATCTCGGGTTCTAACTGGGGACTGGGCTGTAACTCTGTACATAACGTGGATTTAGCTGATTTCTTGTGGTCCAGGCCAAGTAAAACATATGCCACATTAGATAGAGAAGTATTACCTAGCAAACGCCCCCAGTTTGTCGAGTTTTCCGGCGAAGTAGTTACTCAGATTGAAGGTGGCGGCCGTATTACTCAGGTATGTTATGCCAGAGGAGAGGCTCCGTTTGTTATTACTGTAACGCATCCTACTTTAAAAAGGATCTGGGACGTGAGTAATGGCATTCTACTTTCCAGTAGTGCTACGACAGGCTGGAAGTTCGAGCAGTCAGAGCTGATACCATCATATCAAAGTAATCTTACAACTAGAGTTGCCGAATCCATTTTGACTGGGAGAGATTGTGGTTTACCCAAGCTCAAAGATGCATGCTTAACACATGTCTCGACTCTTGAAGCGTTACTGGTTTCCAGTAAAAAGAACGGCAATGATTTTGGCACAAGCTGTCCGGTTACTTAATTCAGGAACTTAATATTATGAAAACAGTTACAATTTTTGGCCTTGGTCCTATAGGGCTGGAATACACAAAGATATTTATGTCCATGGGGTTCACTGTCGTACCAGTAGGCCGGAGCCTTGCCAGTTGTGAAGCGTTTGAAAAAGAAACGTCGATTAAGGCGTCTACCTGGGATCTGTTTGACTTTGAAAATACCGGAGTCGATAGCACAGCCATTGTTGCTGTGGGTGAAGCACAGTTAGGAAAGGTAACTGAAACGCTTATTTTGGCTGGCTATAAAAATATTCTCGTTGAAAAACCAGGCGGAAGCTCATACGAAGATATCGAAAGGTTAGCGGCTATAGCTACTGAGAAAAAATGTAATGTAAGAGTCGCTTACAACAGACGTTTTTATGCTTCCGTTCTTAAAGGTCAGGAGGTTATCAAGGCTGATGGTGGTGTCCGGTCTTTTCACTTCGATTTCTCTGAGTGGTCCCATAAAATAGAACCTTTGACTAAGGAAGCTGGTGTAAAAGAGCGTTGGTTTATACACAACTCTTCCCACGTTGTTGATCTGGCATTCTTTTTGGGCGGATGGCCTGCAGAGCTTGCAAGTCTGTCAGGGCAACCAATGACCTGGCATTCCGCAGGCTTATTTGTAGGGATGGGACGTTCTGAATCTGGAGCATTGTTTTCCTACAACGCAGATTGGGTTGGGCCAGGACGTTGGAGTGTTGAAATTGTAACTGCAAAGCATCGCCTTATATACAAACCTTTAGAGAAGCTTCAAATTCAGGAGCTTGGGACTGTTGCAATTAATCTCGTAGAGACAGATGATACGCTGGATACCCAGTTTAAACCTGGTTTCTATAAACAAGTAGAGGCGTTTTTGTCAACAGATTCGTCACTACCAACTTTGCAAGAGCAATGTGAACATTTGAAAACGTTCAGAAAAATTTGTCCTGTCCAATAATGAAAAATTTGATCATATTAGGCGATTCGCTTGCATGCCCAAGGCCTTGGGAAGGGATAGGTAGCATGAATACTTATGCTTCTATCATCCAGCAAGAGTTAAAAGGTGCTGTACATGTTCATAACCTTGCGTATGGTGATAGGTGCTCTGCTGACTATGTCGCGGAGTCATTTGTCAAAACATATGTAAAATCTGCTAATGCCCGTTATGTTGTCCTTCAGCTTGGCATTGTAGATTGTGCACCTAGATTATTGACAACATTAGAGAGAGCGGTAGGTTACCTAGCAAGAAAATCAAGATTTTCTAATTCTCTATTTAATTATTATATTCGATGGAAATCAAAGCATAGGATGTTTTTTACTAAATGGTTTCCTATGACACGAGTTAAAATAAATGCCTATGAATCTAATATGAAAAGGATTATTGAGAATTTTTCTGAGAACAATGATGTTGACAGATTTTTTGTTATAAATATTGCTTATCCAGGAGAAGGCTTGATCAGTAAATCATTTGGGATTGTTGAGAATATTGAAAAGTATAACTCTGTTCTAAACACTATCTCATTGACATCTGACGGGAAAGTTAAAGTGATAGATTTATATTCAGAGACTCGTACAAATAAAAACTGGATAACGATAGATGATGGTCATCACATTAAGTCCGAAGCTCATAGCTGGATTGCAGAGAGTATACTTCATACGATCGGTGAATTAAGCGAATAAGTTCTAACTGTAGCTTAGATTTGAGTTCAAAAAAATGGCTACTTTAACGTTGAAAAATCATTATAAACGTTGAAAAACCAATATGATATCATGTTCCTCAAAAGGAATTGGCAAGTTTATTGTAGGTCAAATAATATGCGCATAGGTGTTTTGCTTGGGTTTGATGACCTGAAAAGGTTGATCGATAGAAAGGTTGATATATTGGTTATAATGCCAGGTAGCAATTTTGATGAGTTTGATATTAAAAGCTTGAGCAATTTACCTTGTGTAGATTTAAATGACTACTTGGTGAAAGGGGAAATAAGTTCACTTTCAAGAAGGGTTGCTACTTTTATTCGTTCCTTTGTGAGCGCTATAATTGCGCCCAATGAAGCTTTGTCTAGTCAAAATGATCTGTATCAATATCACTTGCGATCTCAATATCTTTTCCTTACGGCACTTGAACGTTATCTTGATACTGTAAAAAATTACACTTTAGTTTTTCAAGTAAAGCGCTACAGAAGATATTATAGTCCAATGCGGCCGGATGTAGGAATGTTTTATAATCCTAAAAGAACTTTGGCTTTTGTTGCCTCTCAGTTAGCAGAAAAAAATGGCGAGGATTCCGAATTCTTACCTGATCTTGTTTCCCCGCTTGTTCAAAGATTTACTGATTATTTGGTGTTGTCATTCCGTAAGAATTTAACTGATTTTTTTATTTTCTGGAAATTACTCGGAAAAGTATCTTCATCTATTATTGAGAAATATAGCAGAGGACAGTCAATTGATTCTGATTGTTTTAATGATAATACAAAAATTGGTATTATTGTCAGAACGGATAGTGAAGTCATATCTGCAAGTTATCTTATAGATTACTATAAATCTATAGGAAAAGATTGTGTGGTTATTCAAGATGAGATGCTTTCATCTAAGACTACTGTAAGCAGATTGAATAGCTTAGGCTTGAAATATGTTTCTATTGGTTCAATGACTGGAGTTAAAGGACTGTTCTTTAGCTTATTTTCACGTTCGAAACTTGTTTATTCTTCGCCTAAATCGTCTTCTTCTTTCGTTGCAAATTCAAAAGCTGAAAATGTATTGTTTGAAGATAGATTTGTCGTGAGAGAGCTTAAAAATCGTCTACTCGATTTTTTTCTCCCGCAACATCACTTTGCAACTGAGCTATCTTCTATGGTTAAACATTTTAAGATCAATAAGTTGGTTACCTTTGCATACGTGGATCAGTGGGGCGGAATAGTTAAAGCTGTTGGTGATTTACATCGGATAAAAACGTTTGCTGTACAAAATGCAGCACAAGATCCTGAAGAATACCCACGGCTGTGCTGGGCGGATCATTACTGTGTAGAGTCGTTGTATTTGAAAAAACGTCTCGTATCGCTTGGCTATCCAGAGGAAAAAATAACAGGCACGGGACTACCGCATTACTCAGTGGGTGCAGTTGATAAAGAGATTAATATAAATATTAGTCAGATAAATCAGATCGTTATTCTTACTCAACCAATCTATGAGCGATATTACAATGTATTAATTGAAGCCGTCTCAACTTTTTGTGGTAGATATGGATATACATTGGCCGTAAAATACCATCCCCGACAAGTCGGGAATGAATACGATCGGGCTATTAATGCTGCAAGCAAAAAATGCACTGTTAAAGTGTTCAAATCTGAACCCTTGGATCAAATTGTGTTGTCCTCCAAACTCGCTATTTCAATTGTCAGTGCAGCGATTCTCAGATGTTTGAATCTGGGAGTACCAACAGTTTCTTTTTTACCTAAAAGTGAAAAGTATTTAGATCTTTACTATACAGACATTAGTAACGTATTTGTCGTGTCTGATGTTGACGCTCTCAATCAATTGATGAATGAAATAGAGCGAGACTACGGTAGTTTTCTAAATGAATTTAAAACGAAATTAGAACACTATTTCTCAGAACATTGCGTTTTTGAACCAACACAAAACCCTTTACTGAATGTGGCTGAAGTGATTCACTCCGAAAATGATATTTAAAACCTTGGTACTGTAGTTAACGAAACTTTGTAGGGTCTTTTCATGGACATAAGTAAATTAAGTTAAACAACAAATTTATGCTTAAAAAACTTTCTGCCTATGCATATTAAATTTGTTAGTTCAGCTGTGAACTTATGATTAAGGAACAATGCTTAATGATTAATGCGTATCATTTAATAAATATTGTACTGGCTTACGTTTCGTTTTCTATTTTAATGGTGCCATTCAGATTGGTCGGGGTGTTTAACCCGGCCATCGTAGATTCTTATATATACTTTTTGATCGGTTCTCTTTTTCTTTATAAGGTTTTATTTTATTCGCACTTTCGTGCAAATCTATTTTTGTGGGTGCTAATGTTTTTTCCTTTTGTATTGGTTCCTCTAGGTCTAATAAATGGAAATTCGTTGGTTTATGTCGTTTCGGATGCGTTAAAACCTTTAATTTTCTTTTCTATCGTTATTTATCTGAAGAACGTTGAATTTTCTACTGAAGAATTTTATAAGAAGACTTATTTTTTTAATAATGTGCTTTTTGTTTGTTCGTTTGTCGCAATATGTTCAGTGTTGTTTCTCTATTTCTTAGGTTTCAATGTAAGACCCTCTGTAAGTGACTTGTCAATGTATTTCACGTTTTCAATAATATTATTCTCTGGGCATTATTTGAAATCTTTTATCTTTGGATGTCTTCTTATTTTGGGAGGGAAGATTGGTCCTTTGTTAGGTTTTTTGTGTTCATTTATTCTTTATAAATTTAGGCATGTTGGTTTTGTAAGACCTTTGGTTTTCTTGTTTCTTTTTTTGTTACCTTTTTCTCTGGTTCCAACAAGTTTTTATGAGTCATATTTGCCACTTTATGGGAAAGTGTCATATTTGTTTAGTGTAGATTTTGACATGAACGATATGTTGCTAGTTGACGATAAACTTCTTGGCGGGCGCTTAGCTGAGATCGTATCTGCCATGGCAAGTTATTTAAATAACTATTATATGTGGTTTTTTGGATATGGTGTCGGATATGAGTACGAGTATTACAGAGCCGGAGTCTTTGAAGGTCTATTGCATGGTGTTCACTTTTCGCCGGTTTCGCTTTTAACGATTTATGGTTTCTTTTATACTTTCTTATTTTTTGTTTTTGTGCTCAAGGTGATATTCGAATGTTTTAAACATTTTAAGTCAGACTCTGATTTCGTTTTAGTCGCAATTTCGATTTTTTTTATTACAGCGTTTCTTAATTCTTTTACATCATATTCTATTTTTTCAGTTTTATTATTTCCGGTTAGCGCGGGCATTATTTTAAATAAAGGGGCATTTAAATGTGTGGAATAATTTTGGCTGCATCAAAATCGTCAGTCAGTGAGTTTGTTTTAGCTGCCCATAAGCGCCAGAGGCATAGAGGTCCTGACGATGAAGGCATACATTTCAGCACTATAGGTGATTGCCATTTGGGGATGGCGCATCAGCGTCTATCTATCTTGGATTTAAGTCAGAATGGCAAACAGCCAATGGTCTCTTCAACAGGCCGGCATCGGATAATTTTCAATGGTGAAATATACAATTATGAAGCTTTAACTAAAGAATTTGGATTGAAAAATCTGGCTTCTAAGACTGACACAGAAGTAGTTGTTGAACTCATTGAAAGACTTGGTATTCATGAGGCTTGTAAGAGGTTCAACGGAATGTGGGCTATTGCAGTCCATGATGTTGTTGAGAATAAGCTTTATCTATCAAGAGACAGACTTGGAAAAAAACCACTTTATTATTGGCAAGACGGGAGTGGTATTTTTGTTGCTTCAGAATTACATAGTTTGCTTCAACACCCTGTTTTAGCTAAAAACTACAAACCGGATCCGGTTGTTGCTGCAAGATTTCTTGCATATGGGCTTCAAAATATTGATGACCGTAGCTGGATTGATGGGGTGAAATTTCTTCCCGCAGCGAGTATAGGTATAGTTGATCTCAACACTCCAGAAAAAGGCGTGTTAAACATTTCGAGTTATTGGCAGCCTGCAAAAACTGAAGCAGACTCCTTTACTGCTTCTGCGAGTTCTCTGGTTGATGAACTAAAATGGTTAGTTGAAGACTCTGTTAAGTTAAGATTGCAAGCTGATGTGCCTGTAGGTATTGCGTTGTCAGGTGGACTTGATTCTTCAATCATCACAGCGATGTCTGTCGCTAATAAAAATGAAAAGCAAGATTCAATTAAATTGTTTTCTGCTGTAAACCCAAAATCTAAAGAAGATGAAAGCTTTTTTGTCGATAGCATGGCAAAACATGTCGGAAAAGACGTTCAAAAATTCATATTGAATCCAACTGCGGACCATGATTTATTTGAGACTCTTAAAACTTGTATTTCTCATTCTGATGGCCCACTGTCTTCATTTTCTAGCGTGCTCTTCTATAAGTTAATGGAGTCTGCTAAGGATATTGGGATCAAAGTCATATTGACAGGTCAGGGGGCTGACGAGGCGTTTTGTGGCTATAGAAAATACCCGATATTAGAAGCAAAAAGACGACTAAAAAACCGTGATTTTGCAGGAGCGTTTAAGTTTCTCTCGGGATTTCTTTTCAATGGAACTCTTATATCAGAGTTTAAGTTTAATGAGGCTAAAAGGTATCTTGGCTTATCAAGTAAGTCGATATTAGGGCCAGAAGCTTTACGTTCTTTGGATCCCATTTCGTTGTCAACTATAGAAACGTTGCCAGACAGACAATGGGCCGATTTGTCACGGTACTCTGTACCGTACTTGTGTCATTACGAAGACAGGATGTCTATGGCATTCTCTCGGGAAATTCGAAGTCCATTTCTTGATTATCGTTTAGTTGAGTTTGGGTTGCGTTTGCCGGCTGACTTGAAGATGAAGAATGGATGGACGAAATATGCCCTGCGTGAAGCATTTAAAGACCAGCTACCGCATGAAGTCTGTTGGCGTAAAGATAAGAAAGGCTTTGTGAATCCACAAGATGAATGGTTAAAGAATATACTCTCAGATACTTTATTGCAGTTTATGTCTAATCCACGTGCAAAAGTTTACGAGCATGGGTTGGTAGACAGGGATGCTTATTTGAGTATGTTCAATAATTATATGGCTGGTAAAGGAAATATCTGGTTTAGAGACGTCTTCGCGCCTTTTAGCCTAGAGCTATGGCTAGACTACCTGGAGTCTGCAACGGCAACTATATGACGAGACTATCTGGTTTTATGCTTTTACTAAAAACATTATATAAGTTAGGTGTACAAAACTTAATAAGAGTTGGTTTGTATAAAGCAAAATTACATTTGAATTTGATCCCTCAAAAAAATAGTCCTTCTCCCGAGGGGGCCTTTTTCGATAGTTCAAATGTCGCGGATATTGGTGATGTACCTGTAAATCTGTTTCTTTTTGGGGTTAATCCAATTTGTTTGGATGGCCCTCCAGATTGGCATACTTCATATCTGCCACCATTTAGTTCTGCGCCAGAGGGGATTATTTGGCGCGATGCTTTAAATGCACTTGATGGATTAGACCCAAAGTTTGTGTGGGAGCTGTCTCGTTTTGGGTGGGCACCTCAATGGGCGCTGGCGGCTTTAGATACTGGCGACCTCCGTTCAGTCAACCGGTTAAATACGTGGCTCGATGATTGGATCAGAAATAATCCGCCATATTTTGGTGTAAATTGGGCGTGCGGGCAAGAGTCTGCCATACGTGTAATGCACTTGGTTATTACGGCCATGATTTTGGACGAGATTAAAAAGCCTTCAGAAGTTTTCCAGTGGTATTTACAGATAAGCGGCGAAAGAATTTATCCCACAATAGGATATGCAATAGGCCAGGACAATAACCACGGTAGTGCAGAAGCTTGTGCACTTTATATCATAGGTTTGCTAGGAATACATTTGGGCTGGCGAAATTCACGGAAATATTACAACAAAGGCCGTAAGCTCCTGGAAGATCGCGTACGAAAGTTGATTTTAGCCGACGGTTCTTCTTGTCAGTATTCTATAAATTATCACAGGGCTAATTTGGAGACCTTCTGCATTGCAGAGCTAGTCCGCCGAAATTTTGATGACACAGTGTTCAGTCGTTCATATACCGAAAAAATGGTGTTTGGAGCCAAATGGATCTTCCATCTCGCAGATCCTCATACGGGTAGTGTACCTAATGTTGGGGCTAATGATGGTTCACATTTAAATAATGTTTTTAATGAGGACTATCGTGACTTCCGATCAACAGTGTCTTTGACCGCAAGATTATTTGATAGAGCTTGCGCATACTCCGCTGACATTTATTGTGACAAAAGAGCTTCACTGTTCAAGCTTGCTGATCATGCCGATACTATTTGGCCTATGCCGGGGAGTCGGACTTTTACTGCGGGAGGATATCATGTATTGCTCGCGGAAGGGGCTAGTCTTGTATTTGACTACCCCAACTTTAATTTTCGACCAAGCCAGGCAGATGCCCTTAATATAGATTTCAATGTAGGGAACATTAAACTGTTTAGTGACGCAGGTTCTTTTAGTTATATAGGGGCTGACTCGGAGCTGTTTGCTTCATGCAGATCACATAACACTATAGAGTTTGATGAAACTGAGCCAATGCCCAAACTTAGTAGATTTCTTTTTGGTCAATGGTTGGTATGTAGTGAAGTTTTAGATGTTGTTGTTGATGAGTCTTCTCAAAGAGCATACGCATTCTATAAAACATATTTTGGAGCAATGCATCGCAGAACTGTTCAACTTTCAACGTATAGATTAGAAATTACTGATCAAATCGAAGGTTTTTCAAATAAAGCGACACTGCGATGGAGACTACCGGATTTTAAGTGGTCCTTGAGCATGAAGTCTGGTCATGTTTTTATTGTGAGCGATGATTGTCCACATATTGAAATTCAAGTATCTAGTACTGTAGAGTTTTCCGGTTATAAATTGCTTGATGGCTGGGAATCACTTTATTATAGCGATCGTACGAAGGTTGTCGTAGCTGAGTTTGAAGTTGCCAATCCTTGTACAATAATAACTCAGGTCAAGTGGACGCAATGAAGATCTTATATTTTCACCAACATTTTTCTACGCCAAAAGGTTCAACGGGTATCCGTTCTTATGAAATGGCAAGACGATTGATTGCCAAAGGTAACACAGTCACAATGGTGTGTGGCAGTTATGGTGGCGGTGAAACAGGCCTATCGTCATCTTTTATTAAAGGCAAACGAACTGGGCAGGTCGATGGCATAAATATCATTGAATTTGATCTCGCTTATTCAAACAGCGACGGTTTTGTTAAACGAGCAGCCATCTTTTTAAAGTTTGCAGTGAAAAGTATAGGCATTGCATTACGCGCAGACTATGACATAGTTTTCGCAACCACCACGCCGCTAACCGCTGGTATTCCAGGCATTTTTGCCCGGTGGCTGCGTAGGAAGCCGTTTGTGTTTGAGGTAAGAGATCTGTGGCCTGAATTGCCAAAAGCAATGGGGGTTATAAGCAATCCTTTAGTGCTTGGAGCTATGTCAGCGCTTGAGTGGGCATCTTATCGTTCAGCGCATCGTTGTATTGGACTATCACCAGGCATCGTTAAAGGTATTGCCGAGCGAGGCGTCAAGCCTAAACTTATCCGTTCAGTTCCTAACGGTTGTGATCTGGAAATTTTTTCCGATACTAAAACGCCTTGGCGACCTGATGGCGTGGAAAGTACTGATTTGATGGCGGTGTTTACCGGAACACATGGCATGGCCAATGGCCTTAATGCTGTTTTAAATGTGGCTGTTGAGCTTCAAAAACGTAAAAGAAATGATATTAAGCTCGTTCTTGTTGGGCAGGGTAAACTAAAACCGGCTCTGCAGCAACGTGCAGCAGAATTGAAACTCGAGAACGTAATTTTTCATGATCCGGTTAATAAAACAAAGCTTGCCGGTCTAATGGCTTCAGCTGACATAGGATTGCAGCTCTTAGCTAATGTTCCGGCGTTCTACTACGGTACTTCTCCGAATAAGTTTTTTGATTATATTGCAGCAGGGTTGCCTGTACTGAATAATTATCCCGGTTGGTTGGCTGAAATGCTCGTTGAGCATAAGTGTGGTTTTGCTGTTGAACCCGACAATGTAAATGCTTTTGCTGATGCACTGATTGTGGCTTCTGACGATCGCTGCGCTTTAAAAGAGATGGGGAAACGAGGTCGATTACTGGCGGAACAACAATTCGATAGAAGAATACTGGCTGATGCTTGGGTTGAGTGGGTTACGGGTGTAAAAGAATGAAACGTTTATCTGATATTTTTTTGACCTTACTCGCATTGCTGATGTTATGGCCGATTATTCTGATAGTCGCTCTGCTCATAAAGTTTAAACTAGGCTCGCCAGTATTGTTTTCGCAGCTTAGACCTGGTCTGTCAGGTAAAGCATTCAGGATGTATAAGTTTCGCTCAATGCTTGATGCAACAGATAAATTTGGTAATCAACTGCAGGATGAATTGAGGTTAACTCGTTTCGGCAGGATGCTGCGCTCAACGAGTATGGATGAACTTCCGGGTTTGTGGAATGTGTTAAAAGGCGATATGAGTCTTGTAGGACCAAGGCCTCTGTTGATCGAGTATTTACCCTTGTACTCAGCTGAACAAGCTCGCCGTCATCAGGTTCGACCGGGGATTACCGGCTGGGCTCAGGTGAACGGTCGTAATGCCATTAGCTGGGATGATAAATTTAAACTTGATGTTTGGTATGTTGATAACCAAAGTTTCTTGCTTGATATAAGAATTCTGTTTTTGACCATCAAAAAAGTATTTGTACGCGAAGGTATTACCGCTGCGGGGGAAGCTACCATGAGTAAATTTACCGGGAGTAAGACCGAGTGAGTGTACTCGCTATTTTGGGGGCAAGTGGTCATGGAAAGGTCGTTGCTGAAATAGCTCTTGCTACAGGGCACTGGCAGCAAGTTGTTTTTTATGATGATGCCTGGCCTCAGAAGCTACATAATGGACAATTCCAGATTGTAGGAGATACTCAACGACTATTGGCATTGGAACATAAGCCGGAAGTCGCAGTCGGGATTGGTAATAATCAAATCAGGTTGCATAAGCAAGCTGAATTAATTTCGGCTGGATTTGCTGTCGCTACTGTAATTCATCCAACAGCAGTTGTTTCTGCAACAGCAAAGATTTCCGCTGGTACCGTTATTATGCCCGGAGCCATTATAAATGCGGATGTACATATTGCGACGGGATGTATTATTAATTCTAACGCTGTGGTAGAGCATGATTGTGTGCTTGCTGACGGTTGTCATGTCAGCCCTGGAGCAGCTCTAGCTGGTGGAGTTCATCTTGGAGAGGGGGCCTGGATTGGCATAGGGGCTTCAGTAATTCAGCAAAAAAAAATAGGCCAATATGTAATGGTTGGCGCTGGTGCTGCGGTCGTGTCTGATTTACCTGACAACGTTACTGCGGTAGGTGTTCCTGCAAAGATAATAAAGTAAAGATGGGATTGTATGCTAAATACTAAATTTTCGCCGTGGCCAAGTTTCTCCATAGAAGAAGCAGAAGCAGTCAAACAAGTGATTTTGTCTAATAAAGTGAATTACTGGACCGGTCAGGAATGTCGCGAATTTGAAAAAGAATATGCCAACTGGTCAGGCTGCGATTACGCAATTGCTTTATCAAACGGAACTCTTGCATTGGATGTTGCTTTGGTTGCTTTAGGAGTCGGTATAGGGGATGACGTTATTGTTACGCCGCGAACTTTTCTTGCCTCAGTTTCTACAGTGGTGACGGCTGGTGCTAATCCGATTTTCGCTGATGTAGATTTAAATAGTCAAAATATCACTGCCGAGACTATAGAAGCGGTTCTTACTCCTAAAACCAAGGCAGTAATAGTGGTTCATCTTGCAGGCATGCCTGCTGACATGGATCCAATTATGGCATTGTCTGAAAAGCATGGTTTTGCTGTGATCGAAGATTGTGCTCAAGCTCATGGTGCCAGGTATAAGGGACGAGCTGTTGGAACAATAGGCCATATTGGTGCTTGGTCCTTTTGTCAGGATAAAATTATGACGACTGGAGGCGAGGGCGGTATGGTGACTACCAATGATAAGAGCCTTTGGTCCAAAATGTGGTCTTATAAAGATCATGGTAAAAGTTTCGAAGCTGTTTACGAAAGAGCACATCCTCCAGGATTCCGTTGGGTGCATGATAGCTTTGGAACGAATTGGAGAATGCTGGAAGTTCAGGCCGTTCTTGGTCGGATACAACTGAAAAAGATGAGTGAGTGGACTAAAACACGTCAAAAATATTCTGCACTTCTGGACAAAACTGCCGAAAGATATTCTGCAGTAAGATGCGTTTCTGTGCCTGAATATTGTGAACATGCGACTTATAAACATTATTTTTTCGTGAATGTCGATAAGCTGGCATCAGGGTGGAATCGCGATAAAATTATTGAGGAAATTAATGCTCTTGGTGTTCCTTGTTATCAAGGTAGCTGTTCAGAGGTTTATCTTGAACGCGCTTTTGATAACACGCCCTGGCGCCCTAAAGAACGTCTGAAAAATGCGAGAGAGCTAGGTGAAACCAGTCTGATGCTGCTCGTTCATCCAACGTTAACTGAAGAAGAGATACAAAAGTCATGTGATGTTCTTGATCACGTACTTTCTTTGGCGTCTCTGTAATAAAAGGTATTTATGAAAGTTACCGTCTTTGGTATTGGTTATGTTGGTTTGGTGCAAGCTGCTGTTTTAGCTGAAGTTGGCCATGATGTAGTCTGTGTTGACATCAATGCTGAACGTGTTGAAAAGCTAAATCAGGGCATTATTCCTATTTACGAACCTGGTTTAGCTCCGTTGGTGACCAATAACTTTCAAGCTGGGCGCCTGCGTTTTACTACAGACGCGGCTTTTGGTGTAGAACATGGCTTAATTCAGTTTATTGCTGTGGGTACACCGCCTGACGAAGACGGCTCAGCCGATTTACAATACGTATTAGCAGTCGCTAAAACTATAGCAACCTGTATGAATTCCCCTAAAGTAGTGATAGATAAATCTACTGTTCCTGTAGGCACTGCAGACAAAGTAAAGCAGCAAATTTTTCAGGTTTTGGCCGAGCGTAACATTGATATTCAGTTTGATGTGGTGTCGAACCCTGAGTTTTTAAAAGAAGGTGCTGCTGTTGCTGATTGCATGCGGCCAGACCGGATCATTATTGGTACTTACAATGATAAGCCAGTGGATCTGGTGCGTGAGCTGTATGAGCCTTTTAATCGCAATCACGACAAAATGATTTTTATGGATGTACGTAGTGCAGAGCTGACCAAGTATGCAGCCAATTGCATGCTGGCGACCAAAATTTCTTTTATGAACGAAATGGCAAATCTTGCCGAGCTGTTAGGTGCAGATATTGAAGCTGTGCGTAAAGGTATAGGCTCTGACCCACGTATCGGCTACCACTTTATTTATCCTGGCTGTGGTTATGGTGGTTCTTGTTTTCCAAAAGATGTACAGGCGCTTATTCGTACCTCTGAACAAAATGGTTATACGCCGAAAATCCTTCAAGCTGTTGAAGCTGTTAATAATAAGCAGAAGTACAAACTACCAACCTTGGTAAAACAGCACTTTGGTGAAAATTTAACAGGGAAAACCTTTGCTGTGTGGGGGTTGAGTTTTAAGCCCAATACGGATGATATGCGTGAAGCTTCCAGCCGTGTTTTGATAGAAGAGTTATGGGCAGCTGGTGCCACAGTGCATGCCTTTGACCCTCAGGCTATGGAAGAAACTCAGCGTATTTATGGCGTGCGACCGGACTTTGTACTTTGTGGTACTAAAGAAGCCGCATTGCAAGGCGCTGATGCTCTTGTTATTTGTACTGAGTGGCAACAATTTAAAGCACCAGATTTTGACTTTCTCAAACAGCAGTTGGCAACACCGGTGATTTTTGATGGACGTAATTTGTTCGACCCGGAGCGGTTGAAACAAAAAGGCTTTAGTTATTATGCGATTGGCCGTGCAAAAAGTGTGAAGTCTTATGACGTTTTATAAAACGACAATCATTTTAGTTTAGTTTTCTCGATGAAACAAAACTGCAGAGGATTGCGGTTATTAACCAGGCTCGATGTGTTTCATAAAGCATCGGGCTTTTAGGTTATGTAAAAATGGTTTGTATATTTGGAGTGTGTTTTGCGTAATTTTACTTCTGTAGTTTTACACCAGTGTTTGCAACCGATGATGGACCTGCCTCGTTTTTTTAAGCGCACAGTTTCTATCAGTATCGATTGCTTTATTTTATTTGCATCCTGGGTGCTTGCTTATTATTTACGCTATGACAGCTTAGAATTAATAAAAGACGAGTCTTTTGTTTTAAGTTTTATGGCCGTCATGTTGGCGACTATCGTTGTTTTTAGTCTGTTAGGTTTATATAGAGCTGTTGTGCGTTTTATTGGCCTGCGTTCTATGGTTGCTATAGCTGCCGGTACTGCGGTTTCGGGGGTTCTACTGCAGTTCGCTATTGATGCCAATGCTTTTTTATATAGCCTGTCTGGCAATATGAATTATGTGTTTTTTGCTTTTGCAGGTATTGCTGGCTCACGATTATTACTTCGGGAGCTGGTTACAGCAAGCGGACGTAATGCTCAGCATAAAGTACTGATTTATGGAGCTGGCGCCAGTGGCCGACAGTTATTGCTTGCGCTTGCTAGTAGTGTCGAATTTAGAGCTGTGGCTTTTGTGGATGATGACCCTTCATTTCATGGCGTGATGATTCGGGATGTGAAAGTGCATTCACCAGATTGCATTGAAGATCTAATAAAGAAGTATGGTATTAGCCGTATTTTACTTGCTGTACCCTCCGCAAGCCGTGGCACCAGAGCCAAATTGATAGAACGTTTAGAGCCTTTGGGTTTGCCTGTACTGACTATTCCTGGCATGACGGATTTAGTTGACGGTAAAATGAAGATTGATGAGCTGCAGGACGTTAAAATTGAAGACCTGTTAGGGAGGGATCCTGTAGCACCGGTGCCGTCTTTATTAACTGCCAACATCACAGGTAAAGTGGTGATGGTCACCGGAGCTGGTGGCTCTATTGGTTCTGAGCTATGCAGGCAGATAATTTTGCAGTCGCCTCAAAAGCTGGTGTTATTTGAGTCGTCCGAATTTGCTTTGTATGAAATTGATAAAGAGCTGACAACAACTTTAGCGAATCAGCAGTTGGATGTGCAATTACTGCCTGTGTTAGGCACTGTAATTGATCAGCAACGTTTACAGCAAATTATGCAAAGTTATCATGTGCAAACTGTTTACCATGCTGCTGCTTATAAGCATGTACCTTTGGTAGAGTTTAACGTCATTGAGGGTTTGCGAAATAATCTGTTCGGCACCTGGCATACGGCTGAAGCCGCTATTGCCTCAAATGTTGAAACTTTTGTGTTGATTTCTACCGATAAAGCGGTACGCCCAACCAATGTGATGGGGACAACTAAAAGATTAGCTGAGCTGGCATTGCAGGCGCTTGCTACAAGGCAGCAGAGTACCCGTTTTTGTATGGTGCGTTTTGGCAATGTGCTAGGGTCCTCCGGCTCAGTTGTGCCTTTATTTCGTAAGCAAATTAAAAAGGGTGGGCCTATAACCCTTACCCACGAAGACATTACCCGTTATTTTATGACTATTCCTGAAGCCGCTCAGTTGGTGATCCAAGCTGGTGCCATGGGGGAAGGTGGGGATGTATTTGTGCTGGATATGGGCGAACCGGTAAAAATTTATGATCTGGCAAAAAAAATGGTGCATTTAACCGGGCTGGAAATAAAAAACAAGCAAAACCCTCAAGGTGACATTGAGATTAAAATTACTGGTTTAAGGCCTGGCGAGAAGTTATACGAAGAATTGCTGATAGGAGACGATGAAAAACCTACCCGGCATCCACGCATTAAAGCGGCTAACGAAGTTTGCTTAAATTGGGCTGAAATGCAGGCGTTGCTGAGTGAATTAAGCGAGGCATCTACCAATTATGACCTGGAAAAAATCAGGGCTTTAATGTTAAATGCGCCCACTGGGTTTAACCCAACAGACGGTATTTGCGATTTATGGTGGCGAGCAAATAAAAGCATCTAGCCGACATAATTTGTTAACAGATCAGTAGTTAAATAACGCTTAGTTACTAAAACTCTGTTGTGCCAAAACAGATAAAAATGTAATGTTGATGTAAATACAGAACTCAAAGGACATTTTTATTCATAGAAAGTTCGTTTTTAGTGGGCTACAACTGGTAGATATTCAAAGGCTGACCTAAGCTGATGTTCTTAAAACCAGTCATAAAGCTGACAAAAATAGACAACTCTATTGAGTAAAGAGGGAGTGAAAGCGTGACTTGGATGATGTCGCTACCCCGTGCAACAAAACGGGCAATATCTGTACTATCAGATCTAATCTTTTTGTTAAGTGCATTGCTCATAGCTAGTTGGTTGTGCGGCATATTGCAACCTATTGAATTTATATTGTCTCATGCTATTGGCCTATTGATTTGGCTTGGCGTTAGTATTGCTGTTTTTTCATATTTGGGGTTATACCGTGCCATTTTGCGTTATATGGCTCCTCAAGCTGTGGCTACGGTCATTAATGGCGTGATGGTCAGCTCAGTTGGCCTGATTGTTTTATGTTGGTTTTTACCCTTGATGGATATCATTCGTTTGGTTTTGTGCTTTGCTGTAATTGCCGTGCTATTGATTGGTGGCAGCAGGTGGGGTTTTCGTAGCGCCTTACAAATGCAACGCCACAAAACAAAAAGCAGGGTTTTAATTTATGGTGCAGGATGTTCGGGCCGACAATTATTGTATGCATTGCAAAGTGGTGATGAATACAAGCCAGTAGTTTTTGTCGATGATAATACCGAACTGCAAAAAACTACTGTGTGCGGCTTAACCGTTTTACCTTCTGAATTACTGGAAAAAGCTATACAACGTTATCGTGTAGACCGGGTGTTGTTGGCTATGCCCTCTGCTGGCCGTGGTCGTAAACGTGAATTACTGGAGCTACTTTCCAGGTTACCCGTACCTGTACAAAGTATTCCCGGTATGGCCGATTTAGTGGCCGGGCATATGAAAATTGACGATTTACAGGATGTTCGTATTGAAGATTTGTTAGGTCGGGAAGTCATAGAACCTGACCAACAGTTGCTACAAACAAATATAAGAAACAAAGTAGTGATGGTGACCGGCGCAGGCGGTTCTATCGGCTCTGAGTTATGTCGACAAATTATTCAATGTAAACCTGATATGTTGGTGCTATTTGATGTCTCCGAATTTGCGTTGTACTCCATCGAACGTGAGTTAAATGCTGTTAAAAGGCGATTTGGTTACCAGTGTGGTATTAAACCGGTTTTAGGCTCTGTACAACAGCAGAAACTGCTGGAACAGGTGATGACTAACTTTCAGGTGCATACTGTTTATCATGCTGCAGCATACAAGCATGTGCCTTTGGTTGAATACAATATGGTGGAAGGGGTACGCAATAACGTATTTGGCACCTGGGCTTGTGCGGAAGCAGCCATCGCAGCAAGAGTTGAGAACTTTGTATTGATTTCTACCGACAAAGCCGTTCGCCCGACCAATGTGATGGGGGCGAGCAAACGTATGGCTGAATTGGTGCTGCAAGGCTTAGCCAGCAGGCAGACTAGCACCCGTATGTGTATGGTGCGATTTGGAAATGTTTTAGGTTCGTCTGGCTCTGTGGTGCCTTTATTTGCGCAGCAAATTAAAGCCGGTGGCCCCGTTACTTTAACTCACAAAGAAATCACCCGATTTTTTATGACCATACCTGAGGCGTCGCAATTAGTTATTCAGGCTGGCGCTATGGCCAAAGGGGGGGAGGTTTTTGTATTGGATATGGGCGAGCCAGTGCGTATTTATGATTTGGCCAAACGTATGATCCATTTGGCAGGCTTAAAGTTAAAAAATAAAGCGAACCCTAATGGCGATATTGAAATTCAGATCACCGGGCTGAGACCAGGTGAGAAGCTCTATGAAGAGTTATTGATAGGTAATAATGAAAGTAAGACAGAGCATGTCAGGATTCGAGCAGCCAAAGAACAATTTTTGTCATGGTCGGCCACTATGCTGTTATTAAACAGTCTGGATGTTGCTTGTCAGAGCTTTGATCAACAAATGCTACGGCAAATTTTATTGGATGCACCTACAGGCTTCGCTCCAAGCAGTGAAATTTGTGACTTATTATTTGTCAGTGGACATACCAGTGAAACAGTGAAAAAAGAGCTGGTGCATTAGGTAAACGTCTGTGATAACACCATTTTCCGGCTTGTTTTAAGTTGGAATGTTGTAAAACAACCGACAAAAAATGCTTGTCGGTTGTACGAAAAACCTCTATTCTTAGGGGACTTTTTTTAAAGGGATGATGTGATGAAAAAATTAAGCGTATTAATGGCCGCTATGTTAGTGGTTTCTGGTGCTGTAATGGCTCAGGGTGAAGAAACTGGTTCTGCTGGTGCTGGTTCAGGTGCTTCAGCTGCTGGTTCAGGCTTAGGTGCTATTGGTGGTATCGCTACTGGTACTATCGTAGCTGGTGCTATTGCTGCAGGTGTATTAGCTGCTGTTGTTTCTAACAACCGTAGCGATTCTCCAGTAAATTGCCCTACAGGCCAAACTTTGGTAAACGGTACTTGCCAACCTACACAAACTTTACAGTGTGAAGGCGATGATCCGTTAGTTGGCTCTGTTTGCGTTGGCACAAGCTCGACAGTAACAGTTTCTGGTACCGGCACTAATACATCAACTGTATCTGTTCCTGTGACTTTCACTTACGCACCAACACTGCGTTAATTGATTGCACTTTGAAAAAGCCGCCTAATGGCGGCTTTTTGTTATCTATACTTTCGCTTGAAATGGATCTTATGCATAAATTCATACGGCTTTTTATATTTTTTGCTTTGACAACTTTAGTTGGTTGCTCAAGCACTTTTCGTACTTATACACAGACTCTGGAACTGGCATTTAATCCGGGTGATGGAGCAAGTTTAACTAAAGCTGAACTTGCTGCGCGAGAAAGTGATGTGTTGTATGCAAAAGTTGGAGCTCTGCCTAATGCAGTTCTTGTTTTAGCGTTTATTGAGCACAGCCAGTTTAAGTGGGTTTCAGCTGATGAAGCTATGTTGGTGCTTGAAAAAGGCCGTGTAGTAAAAACGACCGGATTCGAAAATAACCTGCTGTATTTGTCTGATATTGCACTTGACCCATTAAAACAAAAAATGGCAAAAATACAGCCGGGGCAAACCTGGCAAAGTATAAGCGACTGGTCCGGCAATTCTGAATCAGGACACAAGCTAAGTTATGAAATTTTGTTTACTGAAGTGACCAGCCTGGATTTACTTGAACACCGTTTTCAGACCAAATTAGTCACAGAACAGGTTACCTTTGCTAATGGGCAGACCGCTATTAATCAGTTTTGGTTTGATTTAAATAGTGGTTGGTTATTAAAAAGTAAACAAACCATTGCTCCATTTTGGCCAGAAGTTGAACTGGTTCATATTAGTACAGCAGGTCGTTTGTTAGGTGTAATTAAAAAAGGAAGTTTAAGATGAGCCGCTTAAGCAGTTTTACTCTTGCTGTTGGAATTATGGGGTTTAGTGCTGTAAAAGCCGCCACACCTGTTGTTCTTGTTGAGCATCAAGGCAATTATCAAGGCTATTTTGAGCGACCCAGATTGGGGTTGGTTGTCTCACAGTTAAACACCTCAGCTTCATTATATTGGCCTGCGGCTAAGCTGTTTAAAGTAGACGTCGAAACTAAGCTCAAGCTTGAACAGCAACGTACCCAACTGCTTAATCAGTTAGCTCTGCTTAAACAAGAGTTTCAGCAAAGCTCTGAGCCAGGTTTGGCTACCAGTGTAGAAAAGCTAGAAAAAAATATTGCTGGTTGGGAGTTAGCAGGCAATATGAATTTACCGCTGGATCCTGATAGCGTAAGGGCGAAAAAATCTCTTAACCCTTTACTTTCAGAAGGACAATATAAACTGGTTGTTACATCAAGACCCACAGAGTTACAAATAGAAGGTTTAGCAGCAAAGCAAAAAGTGTCATTGCTTAACGCTGTTTCTGTGCACAGTTATCTTGATAGCATTTCTTTACTGGAAGGTGGCAGCAGCTCCTTTGTTTATGTTATGCCAGCTTCTGGTGAGTTTTTTATTGCAAAAACTGGTTTGTGGAACAAAAAACATCAGGAAGTTTTACCAGGCACTCTGTTGTTTGTTCCTTTTGAACAACGGCTTTTGCCGGATTCTTTTAGTAATATTAACGAACAAATTGTAGAACTTTTGCTGCACAAGGTTGTTGCCCAATGAAGAAGTCCTGTTTAGCTGTTTTGCTTTCCATGCTGCTATGCTCTGCAGTTTCTGCTGAAGAATACTTTTCTCCAGCCTCAAATAATTATTCGCAAGGCAATCATGGTGGTATAGGTTTAATTCAGATGCCAACGGCCCGAATGAATGAGGCCGGTGCTTTTAGCCTGAATTATCAAGATAGCGAAGAATACAGGTTTTGGTCGGCGTCCTTGATGTTATTCCCCTGGATGGAAACTACGGTAAGATATTCCGATGTTAGGACGCAGTTGTACAGCAATGATCCTGGTTTTAGTGGCGATCAAACACTCAAAGACAAGGGCATAGATGTTAAATTTAAACTATGGAACGAAAGTGAGTTTTTACCGGATGTATCCGTAGGTTTCCGTGATTTTGGGGGTACAGGATTATTTGAAAGTGAATCTATTGTAGCCAGTAAACGTATTGGCCCTTTTGATTTTCATTTAGGTATAGGTTGGGGTTATCTGGGCCGTAAAGGCAATATCACCAACCCATTTTGTAAGTTAAATGACAGCTTTTGTGACAGACCTGGTGGTTTTAGCGGCGTAGGTGGAAAAATTGATTACCAGCGTTTTTTTAAAGGTCCTGCAGCTTTATACGGCGGTATGGAATACCAGACTCCTTGGCATCCGTTGCGCCTGAAACTGGAATACGATGGCAATAATTACCAACAAGATAGAGCCGGGGTTTTGATTCAGGATTCTGATTTTAATATAGGTGCGGTTTATGCGCTGAACGATTCATTTGATCTAAATTTAAACTACCAGCGTGGTAATACTTTTGGTTTTGGCGTGAATTACAAACTGGATTTTAATAATCTGAAGCAGATTAAACTAGATCCTCCGGCCAAAGATATTCCTGATGTACGGGTGGCGTCTATAGAGGTATTAGACAAAGCACAGCTTCGGCAGGATTTATATTTAAATGCTGGTTTTGTCGTAAATAACTATGTATTAAAAGATAGCGAGATTATTTTAAGAGGCTCACAAATTGCTTACCGCGATGAAGACGTAGCAATGAACCGAATTGGTAGGGTGCTCGCCACCCATTTACCAGAGTCCATCAAGACCTACAGAATTGTGACTCAAGCCATGGATTTACCTATGGTTGAAACTACAGTAAATGCAGAGCAGTTTGTAAAAGCGGCTCGTTATGAAACACCGGAGGCTGATGTAAAAACAACTTACCAAAGAGTTGAGCCTGTATTAGGTGATGAGCAGTGGGCTGTAGAGCGTGATGAAAGTGGTTTTGGTTACAACGCTGACATATTTTGGATCCAAACCTTTGGGAGTCCAGAAAAGTTTTATATGTACCAAGGCGGTTTGCTGTTAGGCGGTGGTTATCAGTTTAATACGAACTTTAGTCTGCAAACTACAGCAAAAGTGAACCTACTAACCAACTTTGATGACTTTACCTTCAAAGTTGATGCTGAGAGTACAAGCGTACCTCGTGTCCGCACTTATGTGCGTGAATATGTTAGCCGTAGTGATGTGACTATGGAAAATTTGTATGGCCTTTGGAAAGATGAAATTACTGATAGCTGGTATGGTCAAGCTTATGGGGGATATTTAGAAACTATGTTTGGTGGCGTAGGTGGTGAAGTGTTATACAAACCACTAGATTCATCCTTAGCTATTGGCTTGGATATGAATTACGTGCAACAAAGGGACTATGACAGTGACGTTGCATTTTTTGACTATAAAACCCTGACTGGCCATTTAAGTTTTTATTGGACTCCTCAATGGTTAAAAGACACGATGATCACTGCCAGTTTTGGCCAATATCTGGCGAAAGATAAAGGTGTGACTGTAGATTTTGCCAAACGTTTTGACAGCGGCATAGTGGTAGGTGCTTACGCCGCTATTACTGATATGTCGTCAGAGGAATATGGCGAAGGTAGTTTTACCAAAGGTTTTTATGTTTCTATTCCCTTTGATGTATTCGCGCTTAAATCAGCAACAGGCCGTGGCCGTATTCCATGGATCCCTATTGCCAGAGATGGTGGGCAGATGTTAAATAAACCCGTGAGTTTAAATGCGTTAACAGAATCCCGTTCGCCTTTTATGCGTTAAGCTATGACTGATACAATAAAGCCACTCCTTTGAGTGGCTTTATAATTTTGTGGACAAAATATAATGATTCAGACGACAGCTTTACCTCTTTCTGGCTTGTTGCTGCTGCAACCTAAAGTATTTACCGATGAGCGTGGCTACTTTTTTGAAGTTAATCGCAGTTCTGAATTAAAGGATTCTATAGGTGATTTTGAGTTTGTACAGGAGTCGCAGTCGGGTTCTGTACAACATGTGTTGCGTGGCTTGCATTATCAACTTGAGAAGCCGCAAGCCAAATTGGTGCGGGTTTTAACGGGTCGTATTTTTGATGTGGTGGTTGATTTAAGGCGGCAGTCTGCCAGTTTTGGTCATTGGTATGGTTTGGAGTTGTGCAGCGACAAGAAACAACAGCTTTTTATTCCTGCAGGTTTTGCCCATGGCTTTTTAACCTTAAGCGATTACGCTGAAGTGGCTTATAAAACAGATCAGTATTATGACCCAGCTTCTGAGCGTTCTATCAAATGGGACGATCCAGAATTAGCCATCCAATGGCCTATGCAACAAGCTCCTATAGTTTCAGCCAAAGACGCGAAAGCCCAATCTTTCGCCAGCGCCGACTTATTTTGAAAATGGGGTCAGATCACATTTAATGCTGAACGTACTGCTGTTAGGACAATCAGGCCAGCTTGCTTGTGAACTTCAACTCACAGTGCCAGCATCAATAAGGCTCAAGGTACTGAGCTTCGCTGAGTATAGTGTTTTATCTTTTGCTGAATTAAGCCATATCTTTCTAAATTTCAAGGCTGATTGGGTGATTAACGCTATGGCCTACAATAAGGTTGATCAGGCTGAATTGCAGCCAGAGCTGGCAATGGCAGGTAATTTTTATCTGGTTCAGCAGTTACAACAGCTTTGCGCTTTAACACAAAGCCGATTGGTGCATATATCCACTGACTATATATTTGATGGCAATAAGCAAAGTCCTTATATAGAAACAGATCCAGTGTTGCCTTTGAGCCACTACGGTGAAAGCAAGCTATTGGCAGAGCAGTGGTTACAGCAGGAATACGCAGATCGTAGCGTGATTATTCGTACCAGTTGGTTGTATTCTGTTTATGGCTCTAATTTCGTCAAAACTATGCTGCAGTTGATGCAGGCTAATGAACAGCTAAAGGTGGTGCAGGATCAGATGGGGTCTCCATGCTGGGCTGATAGTTTAGCAAAGGTTATTTGGCAAATTATCCGCAGTAAAGCTGTCTTGGCAGGTGTTTATCATTGGGCGGATTCTGGTTATTGTTCACGGTATGAGTTTGCTTTAGAGATCCAAACCTTAGCTTTACAACTTGGATTACTTAGCCATAAAGCTGAACTAGTAGCCGTGAATTCTGATCAATTTAATAGCCCTGCGGCGCGGCCTGCTTTTAGTGCTCTGGACAGTAGTTTATTGAGAAAATCATTGTCTTTACCCGAAGTAGCATGGCAGCAGCAATTATTGCAGGCTTTACAGTTATTTTCGCTTGTATCAACAGATAAAAAGGAATCACGATGAGTTATGTATTATTAACTGGCGGTGCAGGTTACATCGGCAGTCATACGGCGTTGGCTTTGCTTATGGCAGGAGAGCAGGTGATTAGTTTTGATAACTATAGTAACTCCAGCGCGGAGTCGTTAAAGCGGGTAGAACAGCTAGCCGGAAAGTCTGTTATTCAGATTGAAGGCGATGTATTGGATACCGCTGCTTTATCTGCCGTATTTGAACAATATCCTGTGAAAGCAGTAGTGCATTTTGCTGGTTTAAAAGCAGTGGGTGAGTCGACACAAAAGCCTTTGTGGTATTACGAAACTAACGTAGGTGGCACCATCAAACTTTGTCAGGTGATGGCTAAGTTTGGGGTGAAAAACCTGGTGTTCAGTTCTTCTGCAACAGTGTACGGTGATGCACAAAATAGTCCGCTGCCGGAAACTACTCCTACTGTAGCGATGAACCCTTATGGCCAGTCCAAGCTGATGACTGAGTGGGTGTTGCAGGACTTACATCATTCAGACAGCAGTTGGAATATAGCTGTATTGCGTTATTTTAATCCTGTGGGTGCTGATGCAAATGGCCGTATTGGTGAAGACCCAAATGGTATTCCTAATAATCTGATGCCTTTTATTACGCAAGTAGCGGTAGGAAAACGAGCTCAATTACAGATTTTTGGCAAGGACTATCCAACCCCTGACGGTACAGGTGTGCGGGATTATATTCATGTTACAGATTTAGCTGCTGGCCATGTAGCTGCATTACAGCATTTGTTTACGGGCTCTGGGTTTGATGCATTTAACTTAGGTAGTGGAGAAGGTTTATCAGTGCTGGATATAGTGAACTGCTTTGCTGAGGTGAATCAGGTTGCAGTGCCTTATCAGTTCGCTGACAGACGTCCTGGCGATGTGGCTCGTTATTTTGCCGACCCATCTAAAGCAAAAGCGGTACTGAACTGGCAAACGGAAAAAACACTGGATGATATAGTTCGCGACAGCTGGAACTGGCAGAAAAACAACCCTAACGGTTACAACTGAAAATGGGGTAACCCACAGTATCTAGCAGGTATTTACCATAAGCATTTTGCTTAAACAGTTTGGCACGAGCCACTATTTGCTCTTTGCTCAGCCAGCCCATTCTGTATGCAATTTCCTCCAGACACGCAATTTTTAAACCCTGGCGTTTCTCTACGGTTTCCACAAATTGGCCTGCATCAAGCAACGAATCGTAAGTGCCTGTATCAAGCCATGCAAATCCACGGCCCAGTGAACTGACCTTTAAGTTCTGCGTGCTAAGGTAATGTCGGATCACATCGGTAATTTCTAATTCGCCGCGTTTTGATGGCGTAAGGCTTTTAGCTATAGCGATAGAGCTGTTATCGAAAAAATACAAACCAGTGAGCGCATAGTTAGATTTGGGGTGAACTGGTTTTTCTTCGATACTGAGGACGTTTTGGTTTTCATCCATTTCCACTACGCCAAAACGTTCAGGATCTGTGACATGGTAGGCAAAAACAGTGCAGCCTTGTTCAACTTTAGTAGCCTGATTCAGACGTTCAATAAAGTTTTGACCATAAAAAATATTATCACCTAATATCAGGCAGCAATGATCACCTGCAAGGAAGGGCTCTGCCAGAATCAGTGCCTGAGCTATACCTTCAGGTTTTTGCTGAACTACATAAGTAAATTCGACTCCAAAATCTTCACCTGTACCGAGTAGATTTTTAAAGTCAGATAAACTTTCAGTTGTTGTTACTATCAGTATTTCACGGATCCCAGCAAGCATCAGCACAGAAATAGGATAAAAAATCATCGGTTTATCGTAGATAGGCAGTAGCTGTTTTGACATAGATAATGTCAGCGGATATAACCTGGTGCCAGTACCGCCAGCCAGCACTATGCCTTTATATGTAGTCATCATTTATTCTCTGCAAGACCTTGACGTTCAATCTGATAATTGCCAGACAGTATATTTTGCCACCATTGCTGGTTACTCAAGTACCAGTTCAGAGTTTGCTGAAGTCCGCTTTCAAAACTGTATACAGGTTGCCACAGTAGTTGTTTTGAAATCTTTGTGGTATCCACAGCGTAACGTCTGTCGTGTCCTGGCCTGTCTTCTACAAAACTGATTTGTTGAGCATAGGAATTACCTGTAGGTAAAGGGCGTAATTGATCTAACAGGGTACAGATAGTTTGCACTACGCTCAGGTTAGTTTTTTCTGCATTGCCGCCAATCAGGTAAGTTTCACCAATATGACCTTGTCGTAGCACTGTCCATAACGCTCTGACATGATCCTCAACATGCAGCCAGTCGCGGATCTGTAGACCATCACCATAAATGGGCAGCTTTTTTCCCTGGATAGCCGATAAAAACATGTGTGGTATTAGTTTTTCTGGAAACTGATAGGGACCGTAGTTGTTTGAACAGTTACTAATTAACACTGGCAAACCGTAAGTGCGATGCCAACTGCGCACTAAATGATCTGCGGCAGCCTTCGAAGCTGAATAGGGCGAGCTTGGGGCATAGGCTGTGTCTTCATTAAATTTTGCCTTGGTACCATCAAGATCACCAAAAACTTCATCTGTTGATACATGAAGAAAACGGAAAGCCTTTTGTGCTTGATGACTTAAGCTTTTCCAGTACCGCAGGCTTGTTTCCAGCAACTGAAAAGTGCCTTGTATATTGGTTTGGATAAAAGCGCCTGCGTTATCAATTGAGCGGTCGACGTGAGATTCAGCTGCCAGATGCATAACAGCATGGGGTTGGAATAGATCAAAAATCTCATTCAGACGAGAGCTATCTGTTATGTCGGCATGAAAGAAACGATAGTTGTTCGATTGCTGAATATCGAGCAATGATTCCAGGTTCCCGGCGTAGGTAAGTTTATCCAGATTGGCCACTTGGGTGTCGGGCTGACTCAGTAATAACCTGATTAAGTTTGAGCCAATAAAACCTGCGCCACCAGTGACCAGAATTCTCATTTGTTACCTGTATGCATTAAATATACGGAAAGTATCATTATATAGTGAGGGTTATGAAGAAAAGAACCCTATCACAACATCTGCTGAATTTGCTCTTTGATGAACTGATATCTTTTGCGTTGATCTTTGGCGAGTTCTGCTTCGTCTATTACGTTCATGCATTTATGGGCGAGGTAGATTAAATCTTCGTTTAAACGGCCGCGCTGGCTGATGGCTTGCAGTAAGTTCATTGCGATGCTGGCGTTGGCCGGCATGGTTTTCTGTGCTTCGATAAAGTAGTTGATGGCCTCGGAGTATTGGCCCAGGCTGTAGGCTTCCATCCCGGCATTGTGACTGGCCATCATGGTGGATCTTTTGCTGCTGTATTTATCCTGCTCGGATAAAAACATCATATTCAGCGCTTTGTTATACAAATCGGCGCTTTGCGAAAGAGTGTTTAAACTACCCATGTAGTGGTCGCTCATCGCCAGGTTGCCGCTTTCAAAATAAGCTCTGGCCCTGTCGAGTAAAGCCGAAGGGGACAAAGTTTTGCCTAAACTTAACTCTTCACTTTCCTGCAGCAGGCGTTTGGCTTTTTCGGTTTTGCCTTCCAGTACTGCAACCCGGGCTTCGATCACCAGTTTGTCGTGCTCGTAAGTGGCAGGATTAAAACGTTTTTTTACATCTTTCAGGAAGTAATCTACTTTGCCAAGCACTGTGCGTTTATCCCGGACTGATAACCCCTGGGCATTTTGGATCATAGCGCGGGCGTAGTTCAGCATATTGTCTGCTGTGTCGTAGATAGAATACTTTGCCGCTTCAAGTAGTTTGCTGTGCACCCGTACTGCTAAATCAGGTTGGTTGTTGATCACGGCTAAATTGGCTAAAACGTGTTGGCGCAGGTAGTTTTTTGGTGAAGCATCGGCCACAACCCGCACTGTATTAAAGGCGTCTTCAGCACGGTTTTGGCTTAAATACAAACGGGTCAGCCAGTCGAGTGCTTCAATTTTAGTTTCAGGCTGATCGACAAGCTCAATCAACATGCCTTCAGCTTCTGTATCCTGCTCCTGATAGCCTTTTGCGACAGCTATACCCAGTTTGGCCCAGGGTAACTCCCGAATAGCTAAAACTTCGCTGTATAAGGCTTCAGCCTCTTTATAGCGGCCTACTTTGACTAAGAGTTCGCCTTTGAGGCGTTGGGTGTAGGTGTGATGCACCGGATATTGTTCTAAGGCGACATCGCAGGCCTGAATAGCTTCAGGATAGTTTTCTTCTGCAATCATCTGATAAGCGTACTTTAAGGCGCGTTTCACCTGGAAAGCCCGACCAATGCGGCGCTCCAGTTCAGCGTAACTAAAAGGCTTGAGCAGATAATCGTCGGGCAGGAATTCAATCATGCCATAAACAGACTGGCGGTGGCGCTCGCCGCTGACCACAATAAAGCAGCAGCTGTGTTTCAGGCAGTGTTCGGCTTTTAAGGCTTCAAACAGCTGATAACCGTCGCGGCCAACACCTAAGTTGTAGTCGCATAAAATAAAGTCGAAGTCGGTTCTGCGGCAGGCGGACATAGCGGTTTCTGCATTACGGGCTACTACCACCTGGTCGAAACCAATCAGCGCCAACATGCTTTTCATGTACGCTATGACTTGTTCGTAATCTTCGATGACCAGAACTTTTTTAGACCGGTAAAATGCTCGCTTAGATACCACTGAACTCAACTCTCACGCCAACAGCCGCTAGCCTACCACAACAGCCAGCCAGACCGGGAATAAGAATATGTAACTTAATTTTGCGATCATCGGACCTAAAATCCTAAAGCTGAAGCTTTACCATAAATTCAATTGTTGTAATTCGGTTGGACAAGCGCCCGCGCGGATCCATTTGGCTAAAGCCTGGGCCACATTAGCGTACTGCACCTGCTTGTTCTGCGGCTGCGACGCTAACCACTCTTTGATCACAGCTGTATTCAAAGTGTCAGTGCTTTGACCCAATTGTAATTGGGTCAGCGCCAGAGCATTGGACTGCTGTTCCATCTGGCCTTGCAATGCTTTGACTAAGATGCGTTTTTGCAGCTGCAGCGCTTCGCTGACCAGCTCAAAACCTGCGTTGCTGATCACCGCATGGGCCTGGTGTAAGTCGCGCTTAAACTCATCGACACAAGGGCCAGAGCATTGAATATGGCCGTGCTGGCTTTTACTCAGGCCTGGTCCATACAGATAAAACTGGTACTGAGTTAAAGGTTGTAGCCACTGCAGCACTTTGTGCTGATCTTCAAATGGCAGATACACCAATACTTTATTGGGATCCGCAGTATTTATAGCAGGCTCTAAATCGACAATAGGCGGCAAAATAGGTTGATTAAAATGATGCCAATGCAAGCCGATTTGTTGTTGCCCTGGCGCAAAAAATTTAAAGATGTTGCGACTCAGTGGTGTGGAGTGGGTTTGAGGTATTTGGTGTAAAAAAGCGTACTGATGACCAAAAGCAACAGAGCGCTTTTTCTGCATACGTGCCGCCCAGGCGGTTATAGGTTCGAAGTCGGTTAAGACTAAATCATAAGCTGAGCAGTCCAGTTGACGGATATCACGCCATAGCTCCAGAGGTTTGGCGCGCAGTGCAGTTTTTGGGTAACTGATCTGGCCTTGTTCTGTGACAAAGGTCAGGCCGGTTTTAACCTGATAATCGCCAAACTGCTGCATATCAAAGAGTTGGTTGGCCGGACGGCCTGAGAATAAGAAGTCGACTGCTATGCCTTCGGCCTGAAGGTACTTGCCCATAGCGCGGGCTCTGCTGATATGTCCATTGCCTGTTGCCTGCACACCATACAAAACCCGCATCAAATGACTCCTTTAGTCCCTCCAGACCAGCGCTTTAAAGTGGACGCGGCACATGGAGATATATTGATTATTACCGCCTATCTGCACCTGACTGCCAGTGGTGGCTGCATGGCCGTTTTCGTCCAGCCGCACCACAAAGTTTGCTTTACGGCCACAATGACAGACCGTCTTTAATTCTACTAACTTATCTGCCCATGCCAGCAAAGCCTGGCTACCAGCAAAGGTTTCACCTAAAAAGTCGGTTCTAAGGCCAAAAGCCAATACAGGCACGTTCAGATCGTCCACTACATAAGTCAGCTGTTTGACCTGAGCTTTGGATAAAAACTGTGCTTCATCGATTAACACACAGTCCAAAGCACCTTGTTGTTTCAGCGTTTTGCAGGCGTCGATAAAGTCAAAGTTGCCGTCAAAAATCTGCGCATCCATCGACAAACCAATTCGTGAACTGATTTTACCTACACCAAATCTGTCATCGATAGCGGCGGTAAACAGCGCCACTGTCATGCCCCTTTCCTGATAGTTGTATGCACTTTGCAGTAAAGAGGTCGATTTGCCTGCGTTCATCGCTGAATAATAAAAATACAATTGCGCCATCTGCGTGGTCTCGTTTTAAAAAGTCCGCCGCAGTATAACCAAAAGCATTAGTCTGGCGTAGCCTAACGTCGGAAGATGACAGTAAGAAGACAATTGACGTACACTGCCTACCGACATAAAAATGGGGTCAGATCACATTGTTAACAGTTAACAATGTGATCTGACCCCATTTTAAGCGTTTGAATTTAAGGGGATAAAATGGATAAGTTGTTGTTTGGAACTGTGTTAGTGCAGGTGGTGTTAACCCTTGTGATGATGGTATTGATGGGCAAACGTCGTTTTAAAGCGGCGAAAAATCGTGAGTTACCTTTTAAAGCATTCAGACTAATGGACTTAACAGGTGCGAACGAGCAGGTGATCACCGCCAGCCGTAATTTTGATAATCAGTTCCAATTGCCTATGTTGTATTTATTTGCAGTGGCTTTTGCAATGCAGTTTGCAGTGGTTGATTTGAGCCTGGTGATTTTAGGCTGGTTGTTTGTTATCAGCCGTCTGGCTCATGCTTATGTACATGCAGGCGCTAACCATGTGCGTCTGCGTTTTGCTGCTTATGTATTTGGTGCCTTGATGTTACTGCTGTTCTGGCTACGGTTAAGCATGGCGTATTTGCTCGCCTGATGACGGAGTTCCTCTGGCCTTATCTGAGTCTGGCCTTCAGCGCTTTTATCTCTGCCACCTTGCTGCCTTTTGGCTCAGAGCTGGTGCTGATTGGCTTATTAACTCAAGGCTATCCGGTGCTGGTGTTGTGGGGCATAGCTACGGTATTTAATACCGCAGGTTCTGTGCTGAACTGGTATTTGGGCCGACAACTGCTTTTGTTTCAACACAAAAGCTGGTTTATGTTTAAACCACAGCAAATAGAACAAGCCAGCGGTCAGTTTCAGCGCTGGGGATTGCCTTCGTTATTGTTGGCATGGTTGCCGGTTATTGGTGATCCGCTGACCTTAGTGGCCGGTGTGCTGAAGGTTCCTTTGCTTTGGTTTGTGCTGTTGGTAGGATTAGGCAAAGCTTTGCGTTATGGTGTGATTATTGGCCTGATGCCTGCGGTTTGAACTGAATTTTGGAGATCTGATGAAGGCTTTATCTCTTTGTGCTCTGGTTGTGTCTTTAGGCTTTGGGGTTGCCTTAGCGCAACAAAGTCCTGCTACACCACTACCTGCAACCTCAACGGCTGCTGCTCCCGCTGCGGCGGCAGATTCTTCCTGGCAACTGCTGCCACAGGATAATTTGCTTTATCTGGAAACCGATCAGGGCCGTATTGTGATTTTATTGGCTCCTCAGTTTGCACCTGAACATGTAAAACGGGTTAAACAGCTGGTGAAAGCCGGCTTTTATGATGGTGTCACTTTTTATCGGGTGATTGAAGGTTTTGTCGCTCAGTTTGGTGTACCTGAACATGAGTGGGGCACCAGAGCCAAGTTAACACCGATGAAAGCAGAGTTCAGCTGGCCTGTTCGAAGCGGCGATCCTTATCTTTTAGTGCAGCGTCCTGATTTGTTAGCAGAAGAAACCGGCTTTAATCAGGGCTTTGCGGTAGCGCGTGAGCAAAATCAGGAATGGCTGGTGCATTGCCCTGGTGTGGTGAATATGGCCCGTGCCAATGAACCTGATACCGGGGTGGCAGACATAGCTATTATGATGGGGCAGGCGACACGTCATCTGGATAAAAATATGTCAGCCTTTGGTAAAGTGATTTGGGGGCAATATGCCATCAATCGTATTCGCCGCGGTGACACTGCAGATGGCGGCGTGATAGGTTCTGCAGCGGCACGCACTGTAATTAAACAAGCTCGTTTAGGCACAGATTTAGCACCAGACAGACAGTTACAGCTGGAATGGCTCAGCACCACCAGTTCTGAGTTTTCGCAGTCTCTGGCCGAGCGTCGTTCCCGTACCCATGTGTTTTATCAGCACAAAGGCAACGGCAATATGGATGTTTGTTATCCGCAGGTGCCGGTGCGTGAGGTAAAACCTGTATAAAGCCTGTAAAACACAAAATTTACTGGTCGATGACGGCCTTTTCAGTCATTATGTGCGCCTTTTCTGTGGCGCTCCGAGGGGATAGCAATGAACTACGAATTAACAGCTGACGATTTAAACAAACTCAGTTTATTGGACGCTGAACAGCGTTATGACTACTTCATTCAGGCCGTGGCCGATCTGGAAAAGATCTGGATCCTGGTGGATGAAGAAGGTTTTGTATTGGTTGATGCTGATGAAGAGCGTTGCATCCCGGTATGGCCACATGCTGAATTAGCAGAACTGTGGATCAACGGTGACTGGGCTCAGTGTCAGGCTCAAGCTGTTGACATCGCGACCTGGTTAGACAAGTGGACCAGCGGTTTAGACGGCGACGAGTTAGCTATCGCTGTGTTCCCACACGCAGCTGAACCTGGCGTGGTGATTGGCCCTGAAGAGTTTTCTGAAACTCTGATTGAAGCGACACAAGACAACGAATAACAGTTTTAAATTGGGGTCAGATCACATTGTTAACAGTTCGATTAACAATGTGATCTGACCCCATTTTTATGGCTAAGATTTTCTCCTTGAAGCTATTGATAACAATTCTTGATTAGATTATGATGCCCGCAGTTCAATACGCAGGTGCATTTATGTACGTTTGTCTTTGTAAAGCAGTCACAGATAAAGCCATTCGCCAACAGGTCGAAGCGGGCGCTTGTTCTATGCGTGAGCTGAAACAAACTTTGGGTGTAGGCACTCAATGTGGCAAATGTGTCTGTCAGGCCAGCGATATTCTTGACGCTGCTTTATCTAAATATGCGTCACAACAACCTATCCCGGTGTTGATGATCAATAACACTCGCCCTGCTGCTTAATTCATTCCTGAACCTCTAAGCACTATTCTTCATTTTTATTCATAAAATCAGCATTTAAAGTTAAATTGGCTGCATTTATTGCTGCGGCTAGGCATAATGTTGGCATCTTTTCCTGAGGTAAACCTTATGACTAAAATTGCTAAGGTTGCGATAGTGGGGGGCACCCACGGCAACGAATTCTCCGGTATTTATGCCATTCGTCAGTACCAGGTCAATCCAGCGTTGATCCAGCGCCCAAGCTTTGAAACCAGCACTTTGTTTGCCAATCCTGAAGCGCATAAAGCCAATAAGCGTTATTTACACAGCGACTTAAACCGCCAGTTTAAAAATGTCGATTTGGCCAATCCACATCTGACTAATTATGAGCAAAGCCGCGCCAAAGTGATCAATGAAATTTTAGGGCCAAAAGGCAACGCCAAAACCGATCTGGTGATCGATTTACACAACACCACCAGCAATATGGGCGCCTGTTTGATCATGACGCAAGCCGGTGCTTTTTATAATCAGATGGCCGCTTACGTAAAGATGAAAATGCCAGAAGCTATTATCTCCCGCGATGAGGACCATTTAGCCGCTGAAGATCACGCGCTGATGTGTACGCTGGGTCGCTATGGGGTGATAGTGGAAGTAGGGCCACAATCTCAGTCTGTGCTGCGTCAGGACGTGCTGGAGCAAATGCATGAGATGACGGCACACATTCTGGACTTTGTGGAGCTGTACAACACCCAGAGCCTGCCAGAGCTGCCAAAACGCACTGAAGCTTATCTGTATCTGCACAGCATTAAATTGCCAATGAATGAAAAAGGCGAACGTTTGGGTATGGTGCACAAAAATGTGCAGGACAAGGACTATCATCCTATCCACCCTGGCGATCCTATTTTCACTTTATTTGATGGCACTGAAGTGCCTTACGACGGCGATACAGTGGTGTATCCAACCTTTATCAATGAAGCCGCCTATTACGACAACAATCTGGCGATGTCACTGAACGACAAAATCTGGATTGAGCTGGAATAGTAAAAATGGGGTCAGATCGCATTGTTTATTTATTGTAAAAATAATGTGATCTATCCCCATTTTTTTGAGTTTAACAGCTATTCTTAGTGGTGTTTCTTTGCAATGGAGGCACACCATGCCACGTCATCAACGCTATTGTCCGGCTGATGTACCACAGCATGTGGTTCAACGCGGAAATAATCACCAGCCTTGCTTTTTTGATCCGCAGGATTTTGCTACCTACCTGAATTATCTTACTGAATACAAAGAGCAATTCTATGTGGACATTCATGCATGGGTTTTGATGTCTAACCATGTTCACCTCTTATGCACACCTAAGGAAGAGATGGCGACCAGTGTATTGATGCAGTCGGTAGGGCGAAAGTATGTTCGTTATTTCAATACTCGTTATCAGCGTTGCGGCACTTTATGGGAAGGGCGCTTTAAATCTTGTTTGATTGCAGAAGAAGCTTATGTGCTGAATGTTTATCGATATATTGAGATGAATCCAGTGCGTGCGGCAATGGTTCAGAGGCCGGAACATTACTTCTGGTCCAGCTATAGTTGTAATGCTCTGGGCCGTTCCAGCGATCTTATTACACCAGACCCACGTTATCTGGCTTTGGGTGAAAACGATGCTGAGCGGCAAATGAATTACAGGACATTATTTAATGGTGCTTTAGCTGAAGAAGAGCTCTGTTCTATCCGCAGTTCTTTGCAACAATGTTCACTGTTGGGCAGTGCTGCGGCTCAAAAAGGTGTCGCAGCAAAATTCGGTTTGAGTATCCCAAAACAAAGTGCAGGCAGACCAAGATCCAACCAATAAAAATGGGGTCAGAACACATTAGTTACGTATAACTAATGTGTTCTGACCCCATTTTTAACCTAGATTACAGCTGAACGTAGCTGGCTTTTTTCTGGATAAGTTCGATGGCGTAGTTGTCCGGGTCGCGTACAAAAGCGATTTCTGTAGTACCACCTTTCACTGGGCCTGGCTCACGACTAATCACGCCACCTTTAGCGCGAATAAGCTCACAAGCAGCATAAATATCATCTACTTCAAGGGCTATATGGCCATAAGCAGTGCCTAACTCGTAACTGTCGACGCCCCAGTTGTAAGTTAACTCCAATACCGCACCTTCGCTTTCATCGCTAAAACCAACAAAAGCCAATGTGTATTTGTATTCAGCATTTTCTGAGGTACGTAACAACTTCATGCCGAGGACTTCAGTGTAAAAGGCCAAAGAGCGTTCTAAGTTAGTGACACGGAGCATGGTATGTAAAATGCGCATAAAATTTCCTTAATCGACTTTTTCGGCAAACTCGCACAGATCTTCAATCAGGCAGCTGCCACATTTAGGTTTACGGGCTATGCAGGTATAACGACCATGCAAAATAAGCCAGTGATGCACATCCAGCTTAAATTCGGCTGGCACCACTTTGAGTAACTTCTGTTCCACTTCATCAACATTTTTGCCGGGCGCAAATTTTGTCCTGTTGCTGACCCGGAAAATATGGGTATCGACAGCAATAGTAGGCCAGCCGAAGGCAGTGTTCAGCACTACATTCGCGGTTTTACGGCCTACACCTGGCAAGGCTTCTAAAGCTTCACGGTTTTCCGGCACTATGCTGTTGTGCTGGTCTATCAGGATACGGCAGGTTTTGATTAGGTTCTCTGCTTTTGAGTTAAAAAGCCCTATGGTCTTGATGTACTGCTTTACGCCATCGACACCTAAATCAAAAATTGCCTGTGGCGTATTGGCGACAGGGTAGAGCAGACGGGTGGCTTTATTGACGCTGACGTCTGTGGCCTGAGCCGATAACAATACAGCCACCAGTAATTCAAAAGGCGAATTAAACTCAAGCTCAGTAGTTGGCTTCGGATTGTTTTCACGCAGGCGCTGTAAAATCTGAATACGTTTTTCTTTATTCATGTGGCTTTATTTAAAACTCTTTATTCAAATTTTTTAAGACTAAGTGGATACGTGAGTGACCCGTGCCCGGCTGATTTTTTGCTCTACAGGTTTAGCTTTAGCCGCCGCTCTGGCGTCCACTGCATTTTTACCCGCAATCAGAAAACCCATCACTAAAAATGCACCTGGCGGCAATATAGCCAATAAAAACTGATGGTCGGCCTGATACAGATGAATAGTCAGTACTTTGGCCCAGTCACCCAAGAGTAAATCGGCGCCGGCAAATAAGGTACCAGACCCTATCACTTCACGAATGGCACCTAAAGCGCAGAGCACTAATGCAAAACCGGTACCCATCATCAAACCGTCAAAGGCGGCTGGTAATACTGCATTTTTGGAGGCATAAGCTTCAGCGCGGCCTATGACAATACAGTTAGTGACCATAAGCGGAATAAAAATACCTAAGGCCTGATACAGGTTGTATAAAAAGGCATGCATCAACAGCTCTATCACTGTGACCACAGAAGCGATCACCATCACAAAAACCGGAATGCGGATTTCATTTGGCACATAGTTTCGAACCAAAGACACCACAGTATTGGTGCTCAGTAACACCAGCATAGTGGCCAAACCTAAACCTAAAGCGTTGGTCAGGCTGTTGGTCACACCCAATAAAGGACAAAGCCCTAATAACTGCACTAAACCTGGATTATTTTTCCATAGACCCTGACGGACTATTTCCTGATACTGACTCATGCTGTTCTCCAATTCATCGTAATGCCCATCATCAGGCTCCACAATCGGCTGGCAAGCTGGCCAGTTCAGGATGTTGCTGAATATAAACTGCAGCGTTTTTCACGGCTTTGACTACAGCACGAGGTGTAATAGTCGCTCCGGCAAACTGATCAAACTGACCACCGTCTTTTTTGACCGCAAAGCTGCGATCATCGCCTGAGCCTACAGTCTGGCCATTAAAGCTTAATACCCAAGGAGTTTTGCGTAGTTCAATTTTATCGCCAAGGCCAGGTGTTTCTTTATGGCTAAGTACCCGCACACCTATCACTTCACTGTCCGGACTAATAGCGGCCAGTACTTCGATTGCACCACTGTAGCCATCGGGCGCTGTGGTCTCCATCAAATAAGCTTTTAGCTTGCCTTCAGAGCGATAACGGTAGATTTTTTGTTTGGCGTCTTTGCCCAGCAGTTGGGTATCAAGAACTGCTACACAATCCTTCAGTACTTCTGTATTCCCCGCAAGTTCCGGCACTACTTCAACCAAAGTACTCAATTTACTGGCTAGTTGCTGCTTTTCGATTTCAGCTTTGGTGATTTCATTGACAGCGGCGACAGCAAAGACACAAAGTACAGCAGCTGTTCCGAGCAATAGCGCATTTTTACCGACAGAACTAAGCATCAGCGCGCTCCTTTGTTTTTATGGCCATAAGTGCGTGGCTGGGTGTAGTAGTCAATTAAAGGCACTGTCATATTGGCTAACATTACAGCAAAAGCAAAAGCGTCCGGATAACCGCCATAACTGCGGATCAAAAACACCAGAACCCCTATTAAAGCGCCAAAAATCAACCGGCCTTTTTCAGTGGTTGAAGCGGATACAGGGTCTGTGGCGATAAAAAATGCAGCCAGCATAGTGGCACCAGAGAATAGCTGAAATAGTGGACTGGCATTGGTATCCGGCGAGATCAGCCATGCCAGTAAACTACAGCCAAACAACGAACCTAATACTGCGACTGGAATGCGCCACTGTATGACTTTTTGCTGCAGTAAAAACAAACCACCGAGCAAATAGGCCAGATTGACCCAAAACCAACCTTCACCCGATAACCAGCCAAACACAGGTTTTTTCATACTCTCTGCTGTGGTGTAACCCTGAGACAGATCGGTTTTTAAAGTGTCCAGTGGTGTCGCCATACTGATGCCATCCGCATCCTGACGCAGTTGACTGACACTGTAACCGCTGCAGCTAAAGTCGGTAAAAATAGCGCAGACGGCGTCCACCGGGCCTACAGATAAATGTTGCACCGGAGCTGCTGGTAACCAACTGGTCATAGGCAGAGGAAATGACACCAACAGCAATACATAAGCCGCCATGGCAGGGTTAAATAAGTTATTGCCTAAACCGCCGTACAGTTGTTTCACCACTACTATGGCAAAGGCGGTCCCTATCACCACTAACCACCAGGGCGCATAAGAGGGGATAGCGACAGCAAGTAACAAGGCTGTGACTAAGGCGCTGTGATCCAGCAGTTTGACTTTGATTTTTTTACTACGAATAGCCAATACAGCGGCTTCGCAGCTCAACGCTGTGATGATCGCGAGCACCAGTTGAATAAGCACACCATACCCAAAAAAGTAAGCCTGCACAGCTATGCCTGGTACAGCAGCAAGCGCCACAAGTTTCATTAACTGAGCGGTATTTTTTTGACTGTGCTGGTGCGGAGAGCTGGCGATTTTAAAACTCATAACGGCTCACTGTTTTGTTGTTTTTTAGCTTTGGCACGGGCAATTGCTGCTGCAATGGCGGCTTTTTTTGCATCTTGTTCTGGCGCTGACTCTGCTGGTGCTGCAACTGGCTCTGTAACCTCTGCTGCAGGCGCAGGTTCTATCTGTTGCACTTGTGCTTGTTCGGCCAGCTTTTTCGCTTTAGCACGAGCTATAGCAGCTGCTACTGCGGCTTTTTTTGCATCGACATCAGGTGCTGGTGTTTCAACAGAAGCTGGTTCTACAGCAGCTTCAGGCTCTTGCTGTGTCAGCTTTTTCGCTTTAGCACGGGCTATAGCGGCTGCTACCGCGGCTTTTTTTGCATCCACATCAGAAGCTGGTGCTTCAGCAGGGGCTGGTTCTACAGCAGCTTCAGGCTCTTGTTGTGAAAGCTTTTTTGCTTTAGCGCGGGCTATAGCGGCAGCTACTGCGGCTTTTTTTGCATCTGCATCAGCAGCTGGAGCTTCAGCCGGAGCTGGTTCTGCAGCGACTTCAGGCAAAGCTTCGGCTTGTTTTTTCGCTTTAGCCCGGGCTAAGGCTGCGGCAATAGCTGCTTTACGTGGATCTTCGGCAGGAGTTGCTGCGTCGTCCGCAACTGGAGCTGAAGTCACAGCTTGTTGTTTCTGCTGCTGATAGGCCAAAGCTTCTGCTTTTTTACGTTCACGCTCTGCAATAATTTGTTCTTTATCGAGAGGCTGAGCATTTTGCTGCTGAGTGCGTTCCAGTGCTTGTTGCACAGCTGCTGCGCTTTGAGTGGCCTGACCGCTGGCCTGTTGCTGTGCGACACGCTGTGCAGCCAGTTGCTGGTTGCGTTCTAAACGTTCCTGCTTATCCCGCTCTAAACGTTCAGTGCGGGCATCAAAACGGGCTTTGGCTTGTTCAGCTTTTAAGGCTTCACGTTGGGTTTCACGAATATCGGCTTTGGCGACACGGTAATAATGCACCAACGGAATTTCGCTTGGACAGACATAAGCACAGGCACCACATTCAATGCAGTCGGATAAATTGTATTCCGCCAGTTTGTCCTGATCTTTGGCTTTGCTATACCACAAGAGTTGCTGCGGTAATAAGCTGGCAGGGCAGGCGTCGGCACAAGCGCCGCAGCGGATACAATCCATTTCGTCACTGGCAGCACCCAGTTCGTTTTCTGTTGGCGCCAGAATACAGTTGGTGGTTTTAACCACAGGAACAGACCAGTCCGCTATAGCAAAGCCCATCATAGGGCCGCCGATAATAATGCGCTGCTGCGGTTCAGCCTGAAAACCACAGGCATTCAACAAGTCAGAAACAGGGGTACCGATCAGCGCCAGTACGTTTTGCTGCTGGGCTAAGGTTTCACCCGCCACAGTGACCACGCGGTGGATCAATGGAATATCATCCAGCACTGCCTGAGCTATCGCAAAAGCAGTACCGACGTTTTGCATCACTATGCCGATATCTAAAGGCCTGCGACCAGCAGGAACTTCTTTATTGGTCAGCAATTGGATGAGTTGTTTTTCGCCACCGGACGGGTATTTAGTAGGTACTTCCCGCACGAAATAGTTGTCTTTCTGGCCTATAGCGGCTTTTAAAGAGGCTGCTGCAATAGGCTTATCGTCTTCAATACCTATCAATACCGCTTTTGGACTCAGCAGTTTAACCAGTATCTCGATACCGGCAATAATGTCGCTGGCGCGCTCCTGCATCAGCATGTCATCCGCTGTGATATAGGGTTCACATTCCACAGCGTTGATAATCAGATAATCAACAGGCTGTTTAACATTGACCTTAATATGAGTCGGGAAACCTGCGCCGCCCATACCGGAAATACCGGACTCCTGAATACGTTCCAGCAAGGTATAGATATCGACCTGATCTGGATCCAAAGGTCTACGAGGCCGCCATTCGTCCATGCCGTCAGGCGCCAGTACTAAGGTGGGTTCAGCTAAGCTGGACGGGTGCGCGCTGGTATGCAGTTCAATCGCCAACACAGTGCCTGAGGTGGGCGCATGCACAGGCACAGCCATTGCGTTATCCGCCTGAGTTAAAGCCTGGCCCTTCAGTACACGATCGCCTACTTTAACCAGCACTTTGCCAGGTACGCCAATATGCTGGCGCAGCGGAATATATAAACGGTCAGGAATATCCAAAAGCGCTACAGGCTTTTGGTTCGTACGCTCTTTGCGGCTTGGCGGGTGAATACCACCGTGAAAGTCCCAGACTTTTCCTGCCTGAATTTGTTGAAATAAAGTAGGCAAGTTACGACTCCAGCACTTTTACCGGGATAGCTTTTAAGTCCCATTTCCAGCGCTCAATACTGCTGGCCAATGGCACCATATCAATGCAATCCACAGGACAAGGTTCTACACATAAATCACAGCCGGTGCACTCGTCGACAATCACAGTGTGCATTTGCTTGGATGCACCAACAATAGCGTCGACAGGGCAGGCCTGAATACATTTGGTACAACCAATACATTCGTCTTCACGGATAAAAGCCACACGTTTTACCGCCGGAGTTTGAGCTGCATCCAGAGGTTTGGCTTCAACGCCCATTAAATCAGCCAGCTTTTTGATCGTAGCGTCGCCACCCGGTGGACATTTGTTGATGTCATCGCCATTGGCTATGGCTTCGGCATAAGGCCTGCAGCCCGGATAACCACATTGACCACATTGGGTTTGCGGTAAAATCTCGTCAATTTGTTCGACCAGTGGATCGGAATCCACTTTAAAACGTATAGCGGCATATCCCAGCACAGCACCAAAAATCAGCGCCAGAATACCCAAAGCCCAAAGGGCTGTGATAATAGACATTTATACTTTCACCAAACCAGTAAAGCCCATAAAGGCCAGTGACATTAAACCCGCGGTAATCATGCCGATGGCGGCACCTTTAAAAGAGACAGGCACATCGGCTGCGGCCAGACGCTCGCGCATCGCAGCGAATAAAATCAGTACTAAAGAAAAACCTACAGCGGCACCAAAGCCATAGACCACAGAAGAGAAAAAATCATGACGCGCATTCACGTTTAACAGCGCTACACCTAATACAGCACAGTTGGTGGTGATCAGAGGCAAAAAGATACCTAATAAACGATACAAAGTAGGGCTGGTTTTATGCACCACCATTTCGGTAAATTGCACTACGACTGCGATCACCAAAATAAAAGCTAAAGTGCGCAGATACATTAAATCCAGTGGTTGCAATAAGTAAAAATCCACCAGATAACTGCAAAGCGAGGCTAAGGTCAGAACAAAAGTGGTGGCCATCGACATGCCAATAGCAGTTTCGAGCTTTTTGGAGACGCCCATCACGGGGCAAAGACCCAGAAACTTCACCAGTACGAAGTTATTTACCAGCACTGTGCTGACCAGCAACAGCAAAAATTCCGACATAAAAGAACCCCAGAAAAAAGTCGCGCTATTATGAAGCTTTGTAAGGTCTGAAACAACAGCACTGAACGCGAATGGCTCTTATCTGAGCCTATGGCACCGGATAAAACGTAGGGGCGGGGTTTATCCCCGCCCGTCTACATGAAACCGCGGTGCCCATTGACGGGCCGGGACAAGCCGCGGCCCCTACACCCGTTTGTCTAAACGACACCACGGTTCAGGTGGTTTTCGTACGAAGCTTTATTCCAGTGGAGCGGGCTTACTTAAGAAGTAGCCTTGTATGCCGTCAATTAATAAAGATTCCAGCATTTGTTTTTCTGCTGCGGTTTCTACATTTTCGGCAAACACAGCCACACCAATACGGTGCGCCAGATCGACCATCAGCCGGACAAAATACTGGTTGTTTTTATCTTCTTCAATTTGTCGGGTGTAACTGCCGTCCATTTTGACAAAATCAGGTTTTAAATCACGGAAAAATTTAAAGGATGTAATACCAGCACCGAACTTTTCCACTGTGACCCGCGAACCACATTGATGCAGCATATCAATCAGACGTTTGCTTAGTTTCAGATTTTGCTGCAAACCCCACTCGCTGATCTCAAATACCAGACGGGGTGTCAGTTCGCTTTCTTTTAATAAACGTCGTTCCAAATAGCTGATAAAGCTTTCGTCCTGCACTGAATGGGCGGACAGATTCAGACCAAAACTTTGGCCCGGATGTTTTGCTACCAGTATCAATGCCTGTTCTACGATCATCTGTTCAATTTCGATCAGCTTGTCGAGTTTTTGCGCCATATCTAAAAACAAAGCTGTGGGTAATAACTGATCTTCGTTGCTGCGAAAGCGCACCAATAATTCGGAATAGGTTTTACCGGTTTTATTTAGCGGTTGGATAGGCTGAGCTAATAAGCTTAAACGCTGACCTTGCAGTACATCATCAATCAGGTTACGCCAGTTTTTGGTACTAAACGACGATTCTGCAGTTTGCTCCTGGCTGTCGGTAAACAAGTACCACAAGTTACTTTGTTTAGTGGCTTTATTCTGCTTGGTTTTCGCCAAACCCAAAGCTGTATCGGCCATTGCCAGCAATTCACCTAATGGTTTGCCCTGAGCCACCTGAACTAAACCCGTTAAGGCCACCGAGTCCAGCTGTTTTTGCTGCTGATAACTATCGAAGTTTTGCTGTAGCAGTAATACCAGATCTTCCGTTTGTTCAACCGTCATTTGTGGAAACAACACACAGAAGTCGGTGTTGTTCAGGCGAAATAATGGGCTTTCATCGGACAGCTGCGGCAGTTGCTTTAATAAGTCCGCCATCTCTTTAATATATAAATCACCGGCCAGATAACCTTGTTTATGGTTGATCTGAGCCAGACTGTGACAGCGTACCAGTAAAAATACCGATTGATGTACTGCATTGGCGGCTTTGAGTTGCTGTTCGTAATAACGGACAAATTGCTGACGGTTTGGTAGCGAGGTCAGTTGATCATAAAGTGCCAGCTCTAATAAATAGTCTGTGCCTGAGGTGGTTGCCTGAGGTTGTAATGGCTGCACTACGGCCGGTGCTTGTTGTACAGCAGCTTCGATAGGGTGAGGCGGCAGAGCTTTTTGCTTTTTTGGCCGACCCGGCTGCAGGTAATAAGGCAATACACCTAAAATCAGCGGGCCAAAAAACAAAAATAAACTAAAAAGCTCAAGGGTGGACAATTGCTCTGACAGCTGGGGTAAAAACTCTACCTGTAAATTATGTGCCTGATCTTTGACTGAAGCTGGAGTAATGGGCCGGTCAAACTGAGTTAATATCCAGGAAGAGATTGTATAAGAGGGCATCGAATTGCTTTGTTCGTGCAGTACCACACCGTCGAGCTGACTCACTTTTAAGTAAGGTAAATCAAAACTGCTGCTTAACTGGCGGGTCAGAATTTTGGTATCGCCTGTTAAATCACTGGCTAACATCTGCTGAATAGCGCTGTAGTGTAGCTGATACAAGCTTTGAATTTGTTGAGCTGCGGCAAACCAGAATAACCAAAGTGCCAGCACAGCCGATACCAGAGCGGCAGTCCAGTGACTCAGAGCAATAAAGGATGGAGACTTCATAGCAGACAACCCATAAAGATTTTTTATCCGAGCTTGAACATCAGAAAATAAGCTTAAGGTATTTCAGGGAAAAACACTAAGAAAAAGAGACAATTAAGAGAGTAAACAAGATGTACTTTAGGTGGCTCCCCAGGTTGGACTCGAACCAACGACCTACGGATTAACAGTCCGCCGCTCTAACCGGCTGAGCTACTGAGGAATTGTATACGGTTATCAAATTGTGATTATTTCAGTTGGCTCCCCAGGTTGGACTCGAACCAACGACCTACGGATTAACAGTCCGCCGCTCTAACCGGCTGAGCTACTGAGGAACTGAAATAATATGTTGAGACTACAGTGGCTCCCCAGGTTGGACTCGAACCAACGACCTACGGATTAACAGTCCGCCGCTCTAACCGGCTGAGCTACTGAGGAACTGTGTTCTGCAACGGGGCGCAATACTAATGCCCGTCTTAAACACTGTCAACACTTTGCCCAGTGCTTTTTCATAAAAGAAGTTTACTTGCTGTTTGTTTAGCCAAAGCCGGTAGAAAAGCTGCGCAAAACTAATTTTTGCATATGCAAAAGCTATTCGCCCTTTTGTCATGGCATTGAAATTTAGCAAAGTCAGGCCAATAAAGGGCTAGCGTAAGTTACCCACAGAATCTGTGGATAAGTCTGTGAATTGTTGGCCTGATGGATAGGCTAAGCCTTAACAGATAAGGCTTAGCGCCAGATCAATAGGTTTGCGACTATTTTTTTACCTTATATAAAACAACAGGTTACGAATCTGAAAGAACTGAAACTTTATGCAAAACACCATTGAGGAAACAAAGTTTCTATGCAAAAGCAGATTGTGAACATTTTTTCTTATTCTTGTTCAGTTTTACGCCGATTTGGTCGCATTGCTGGTAGTGCCGCCTTTAACTTTTCTCTACAATAGCGCCACTTGCGCTTAAGCTGACTGTTATGACTCAATCCACTTCGAAACGTCCTGATCTGCTCAAAGGTGATATTCAGGCCACCATGAAACAAATGACGGTGCCTGTGCTGTTTGGCATGATCACCTTAATGTCTTTTAATCTGGTCGATACTTTCTTTATTAGTATGTTAGGCACCGCCGAACTGGCAGCTGTCAGTTTCACCTTCCCTGTTACTTTTACTGTGATTAGTTTAGCCATTGGACTGAGTATTGGTGCTTCTGCAGTAATAGCCCGCGCATTAGGCAGTGGTGATCAGCAAAGTGCGCGTAGTGATGGGTTAGCGGCTTTATGGTTATCAGCCTATTTAGTCATTGCTTTATCTATTGTCGGTTATCTGACGATTGACCCTCTGTTTCGTTTGTTGGGGGCCAAAGAAGATACTTTGCCTTTTATTCATGACTATATGGATATCTGGTTTTTTGGCGCTGTTTTCCTTATTACGCCTATGATAGGCAATGCGATATTAAGAGCGGCGGGGGACACGAAAACGCCCAGTATTTTGATGGCCTGTGCGGGTTTATTAAATGCGATTTTAGACCCTATTCTGATTTTTGGTTGGGGCCCAATCCCTGCTATGGGCGTTGCTGGTGCTTCACTGGCCAGTCTGATCTCCTGGTTATTAGGTTTTGGCCTTATTCTGTATTTGCTGATGGTGCGCCGTAAGCTGGTGGATATAGGGCATCAGCCTTTTGGCGAATTTATCACTATCAGCCGTAAAATTTTGCATATAGGTTTGCCAGCAGCTGGCGCCAATATGCTGACTCCTTTGGCTATGGGTATTTTAACCGCCCTGATGGCCAGTTATGGGGCTGAAGCTGTGGCTGCCTTTGGGGTTGGTGCCCGTATTGAGAGTATTGCGTCTTTAGTAGTACTGGCGCTGTCTATGACTTTGCCACCTTTTGTCAGCCAGAATTATGGTGCCTGTGCTTATCATCGTATTCATGATGCTTACAGAGGCTGCATTAAGTTTATTCTGGCCTGGCAGCTTGTGGTATATCTTGGCTTAGCGGCCTGTGCCTGGGTGCTGGCTGATGTATTTACTGAAGATCCGTTAGTGGCGCAGTATATTCGCTACTTTATATGGATTTTGCCTTTAGGTTATGGTCTGCAGGGCATCATAATCCTGACCAACTCGTCTTTTAACGCTTTGCATCTGCCGCTCAATGCATTGCAGCTGAGTGTGATCCGCCTTTTTGTTTTTTATGTGCCCTTTGCTTATATAGGTGGCTTGATAGGAGGCGTGATAGGGGTTTTTGTCGGTGGCTTGATTGCAAATGCTATTACCTCCGGCCTGGCGTACAGCTGGTTTAAACGCAGATTAGCTGCCTTAACTTTAAGTGGAGAATCCTGATGAGCCGCGATATTAAATTGCTCTCCCATTACCTGCCCACTCTTACTTTGCAGGGGGGGAGTTTATGAGCCGCGATTTCGAGTTAGTCTCCAATTATCAACCTGCTGGTGATCAGCCAACAGCTATCGCAAAACTGGTGGAAGGCCTGGAGTCGGGTTTAGCTCATCAAACCTTATTAGGTGTCACCGGCTCAGGTAAAACCTTCACTATGGCCAATGTGATAGCTCAAGTGAACAGACCCACCTTGATTATGGCGCACAACAAAACTCTGGCGGCGCAGCTCTATGGAGAGATGAAGGAGTTTTTCCCGAACAACTCGGTTGAATACTTTGTATCTTATTACGACTATTACCAGCCAGAAGCTTATGTGCCGTCCAGCGACACCTTTATCGAAAAAGACGCTTCTATTAATGAACATATAGAGCAGATGCGTTTATCGGCAACCAAAGCCTTGATGGAACGACGGGACGTAGTGATTATCGCCTCAGTGTCGGCCATTTATGGTTTGGGTGATCCGGAATCTTATATGAAGATGCTGTTGCATCTCAAAGTGGGTGATATAGTCGATCAGCGTTTTATCTTACGTCGTCTGGCCGAGTTGCAATACAGCCGCAATGATACGGCTTTTGAACGTGCTACCTATCGTGTACGTGGCGATGTAATTGATGTGTTTCCGGCCGAATCGGATGAAATCGCAGTACGGATTGAGCTGTTTGATGAAGAAATTGAGCGCATCAGCTTATTTGACCCACTGACAGGTTCGGTCGAAAAAGTGGTGAGCCGTTACACTATTTATCCAAAAACGCACTATGTCACACCACGGGAAAAAATCCTCGAGGCGACTGAACGTATTAAGGTGGAACTCAAAGATCGCCGCGCTCAATTGCTTGCAGAAAATCGCCTGATTGAAGAGCAGCGCATAGGTCAGCGTACTTTGTTTGATTTGGAAATGATGGTGGAGCTGGGTTATTGCTCCGGCATTGAAAACTACTCGCGCTACTTATCAGGCAGGGCTGAAGGTGAGCCGCCTCCAACCTTACTGGATTATTTTCCGGCCGATGGTTTGATGTTTATTGACGAGTCGCATGTCACCATTTCACAAATTGGCGCTATGTACAAAGGCGATCGCTCGCGCAAAGAAAACCTGGTGAACTATGGTTTCCGTTTGCCTTCAGCCTTGGATAACAGGCCGCTGAAGTTTGATGAATTTGAATCCATAGCGCCACAGCGTATTTATGTCTCGGCCACACCAGCAGATTACGAGCTAAAACAATCGGCAGGTGAAGTGATAGAGCAGGTGGTGCGGCCAACAGGTTTATTAGACCCTGTGATTGAAATCCGTCCTGTAGCCACCCAGGTTGACGACTTAATGTCGGAAGCTTTCCGCTGCGCCAAACTAGGAGAGCGGGTATTGGTGACAGTGCTGACCAAAAAAATGGCTGAAGATTTAACGGACTATTTAGCAGGCCATGGCGTCAAGGTTCGGTATTTACACTCCGACATAGATACAGTTGAGCGGATGGAAATCATCCGGGATTTACGTTTAGGCGTCTTTGACGTGCTGGTCGGTATTAACTTATTGCGGGAAGGTCTGGATATTCCTGAAGTGTCTTTAGTGGCCATTCTGGATGCAGATAAAGAAGGTTTTTTACGTTCAGAGCGTTCGCTGATTCAAACCATGGGTCGTGCCGCCCGTAACCTTTACGGTAAAGCAGTGCTTTATGCTGATCGCATGACAGGTTCCATGCAGCGCGCTATTAATGAAACCGATCGTCGGCGCAATAAGCAAATTGCTTACAATGAACTGCATGGCATCACACCTACTGCTATTAAGAAGAAGGTGTCGGATGTGATGGACTTGGGGCAGGATGCCGATCTGCCGAAAGTGGCGGAGAAAATCAAACTGGCCAAAGGCAAAACACCTTATCAGCTGCAGGCAGAAATTAAGCAACTGGAGCAAAAAATGCTGCAGCACGCCAAAGATCTGGAGTTTGAACTGGCGGCGCAAGCTCGGGATCAAATTCATCAATTACGTGAAGCTTTGCTGGAGATTTAAATCATGGGGTCAGAGTAAAATTAAACCGTGGTTTAATTTTACTCTGACCCCAATTCCGCCTCGAATTTCATGCCTTCCATCGGGATTTTCCTATTTTGTATGGTTATCTGTTTGATATTCATACAGTTCTTTACAGAGTCGTTCAGAGAGCATTAACTTTCAGAAGTTTACACTGCCTGCGTTTTCTCAACCAAAAGGTAGTATTTATGAAACGTTCCATGCTCGCTTTACTTATCGCTGTAGTGTCAACCGGTGCAGCAGCGAACAGCTATCAAAATGAATCTTCAGTCGATTATATCAACGGTGATATCAACAATGTTGATGTAGACCTATGGCAACTGAAGCACCAGTATTTTTTCAATGCAGTAGACACTTCTGGCAATACGCCACGGGCTGAAGCTGCATTTATCAATAAAAACGCCAGTGTATTCGGCACCTTGTCCCGCACTTCTGTAGGTGATTTTGATCAGAATGGCTGGTCAGTGGGTGGTGAGTATATGGACCAAAGCCATAACTTCTACGGTAAGCTGGAATGGATGCATTACAGCGGTGATGATACTCAAAACGTAGATGGTACTGTAGGTTACTTCATCAGCAACGATTGGTTAGTGGGTGCGATTTTTGAGCACAACAGACCTGATCAAGGTGGCAGCAGCACTAACTATGGTGTGATGACCAAAAAGTTATGGGATTTAGGCACGGGTGATATGATCAATCTGGAAGCCGATATCCTGGACTATCGTAATAATTCAGCCACCCGTTATGGTGTAGGCGCGGATTACTACTTCGGCAAAAACTTCTCTGCCGGTGTAGGTTATCAGTGGATCTCTGACGGCGTGTTAAGCGAAAGCGAAGACAGTCTGAGCTTACGCACCAAGTGGTTCGCTTTGCCTAACCTATCGTTATCAGCAGGCATCGCCTTTGATGCGCTGGAGACGGGTGATGATTTGTATCAGTTGGGCGCAAGCTACCGCTTCTAATTTATTGCCCGTCGTACTTGAAGCTGCAGCTTTGTTGGCTGCGCTACTCGCCCCAGTCACATAGGACTACTATGCTCCTGGGGTCTTGTACGCTTGCCGCCGCGCTGCAACACCAACTACTTAGGGCAATGCCAGTTATAACTGAAGTGATGATTTAAGAAAGGAGCTTAACGGCTCCTTTTTCTTTTCTGATGCATTAACTCGCTGTCAATTGCTGCCAGATGGCTTTTGCTACGGGTCCCAGCAGCTGATCTTTATGCCGCACCAGATGCACTTCTCCCTGAATAAACTTTGGAAACTCCACAGGTTTTAACTGCACCAAAGCACCGCTTGCTAACTCATCCGCCACCTGATGTCGTGCCACCATGCCCCAGCCTAAATGCGCTAACAGGGCTTGTTTCATACATAAACTGTTATTTACTTTGACCCGCCGTGCCGACTGCAAGGGCAGTAGTTTTCCGCTATCAAAATTCAGCGCTTCCGAGTTGGCCACCAATTGCGGTAATTCAGCTAATTGCGCCTGATGAGTTAAAGGGCCGCCCAGTTGTTTTAAAAAATCCGGACTTGCGACACATAAAATATCAAAACTACCAATAGCCACAGCTTCAAAATCACCCAAGCTAATAAAAACCGGATACCAGGGGCTGATGGCTAAATCGGCCTGCTGATTTTTCAGTTTTTCCAGTGCCTGCAGCCGGTAATCACAACTCAACAGCAATTCGGTATGTGGAAACTGCTGCTGGGCTTGCCGGATTGCAGTCATATAAGGCTGCAGATCAACTGCCTCATCAAAGGCCAAACGTAAACTGGCTTCAGCACCACGGCTTAAATGTTGGGCCAGAGATTTTAATTGTGCGCTTTGATGCAGAAGTTGTTGAGCTTGTTGATAAAAACGCTTACCTGCCTCAGTAAATTGCAGGCGATATTGACTACGATCCACTATAGTAAAACCGCATTCCTGCTCCAGCTTTTTCAGTGCCATACTCAAAGCGGGTTGAGTTTTATGCAGTTTTACCGCGGCCTGCAGCAGACTTTCACTGCTGGCAACGGCGTCGAGAATATAAAGCTGAGTCAGGTTCATCAATTTTTCTTATGTAGAACTGAAGTAAATATAAATTTTAATATCAAATTTGCTTTTGTATAGTGCAAATACAAAAAAGCGGTGTAACCAGAGCAAAAAAAGGGAAAGGTTTAAATGTCCAGACAGATGATAAGTGCGCTCTTATGTGTGGTGTCGGTAGCAGGTTGTTCCAAACCAGTTGAAATCGTAGAACAAAGCCAAAACAGACCAGTGAAATTGCATCAGGTGCAGGATGGCCAACAAAAGTTAATCCGCCAGTTTCCTGCCATAGTGGAACCCACTGAAAATGCCCGTTTAACCTTTCGCGTCAGCGGTAAACTCACTCAGTTTTCTATCCGGCCCGGCCAGGAAGTGAAAAAAGGCGATGTGTTGGCTCGTTTAGACCCTACTGATTTTAAATTGAAAGTTGAGCAGGCACAGGCCCGGTATCAGTTGTCAAAAGCGCAGTTTGATAGGGCAGCCAGCCTGATTGGGCAAAAACTTGTGTCTCAGGCGATGTACGATGAAGCCAAAGCTCAGCTGCAAGTGGCTGAGGCTGATTTAAAAACTGCTCAAACTAATCTTTCCTATACGGAGATGGTGGCGCCTTTTAGCGGTACCGTATCGCGTTCCTTAGTTGAGAATCATGAAAACGTTGCCGCTCAGCAAGCCATTCTGGAGTTGCAACTCAAAGGCATGGTGGATGTGGTGATCCAGGTGCCGGAGGATGTGATAGCACTGGTGAAAAAAGACGTCAGTTATCAGCCAGATGTAATTTATGACTCTTACCCAAGCCTGAGCTACAAAGCCAGTATCAAAGAGTGGGATACCAGAGCGGACAGCGCAACCAACAGTTTTAAAGTCGTGTTCAGCATGGCTGCACCGGAAGAATTTAATGTGCTTTCAGGTATGACAGCTAATGTAGTGGCTGATATGAGCCAGCTAATGCGCGCTCAGGCCTCTGTGGTTGTGGTGCCTGCCACAGCAGTATTTGCGGCCAATGATCAGCCTGTGGATGCGACAGAGCGTTTTGTTTGGGTTTATAGCGAAGGTGTAGTGAACAGACGTGCTGTGACTGTCGGGCGCTTAACTGCACAGGGCATTGAAGTTTTGTCTGGCTTAGCTGCGGGTGATCAGGTGGTCACTGCTGGTGTAAATCAACTGGCAGAAAACCAGCAAGTGCGGCCATGGCAACGTGAGCGGGGTCTGTAAGGTATGGATGTCGCTCAGTATTTTATAAAAAATAAAACCTCGTCCTGGCTTGTCACCGCTATTTTATTAATAGGCGGCACTATGGCCTATTTTGGCCTGGGTCGGTTGGAAGACCCGCAGTTTACGCTGAAACAAGCCTTGATCATCACATCCTACCCCGGTGCTTCGCCTTTGCAGGTGGAGGAAGAAGTCAGCTATCCGATTGAAAATGCCATCCAGCAATTGCCTTATGTCGACCATGTGACCTCAATTTCTACCAATGGTACCTCGCAAATTATGGTGGAGATGAAAGGCATTTACCGGGCGAAAGAGCTGAAACAAATTTGGGATGAACTACGCCGTAAGGTCAATGATTTAAGGCCACAACTGCCACCAGGTGTGCAGGCGCCGGTCGTTAATGACGACTTTGGTGATGTGTACGGTATGTTGTATGCCGTAACCGGCGATGGCTATTCAGACGAAGAGATTCGGGACTATGTTGATTTTTTACGCCGTGAGCTGGTGCTGGTCGATGGGGTAGGCAAAGTGTCGGTCAGTGGCCGGCAACAGGAACAAGTGGTGGTCGAAATATCCCGCTCCCGTTTGGCGTCTTTAGGCATTCCTCCGACACAAATTGCCAGTTTGCTGCAAACCCAAAACGTGGTGTCTAATGCTGGCGCTTTGCGCCTTGGGCCAGACCGGATCCGTATTCATCCTACGGGTGAGTTTCAATCAGTGCAGGAGCTGGAGCAGCTGATTATCAGCAATCCTGCCGCCAAGGAGCTGATTTATTTAGGTGACGTCGCCAAAGTTTACAAAGACGTGCAGGAAGTGCCGAGTCAGATTTTAAAGTTTGATGGCAAAAATACCCTGACTCTGGGTGTGTCTTTTAGCCAGGGCGTGAACGTCGTCGATGTCGGATCTTTAGTCACGGCTCGTATGGCTGAATTGGATTACGCCCGACCCGTGGGTATGGATATCAATACCATCTACAACCAGCCTGCCGAAGTAGAAGCTTCAGTCGGTGGTTTTGTGCTGAACCTGCTGGAATCTGTCGCCATTGTGATTGTGGTGCTGTTGGTGTTTATGGGGCTGCGCAGCGGCTTTTTAATTGGCCTTATTTTGCTGTTGACCGTGCTTGGTACCTTTATTTTTATGCAGCAAATGCAAATTGAACTGCAGCGGGTATCACTGGGGGCGTTGATTATTGCTTTAGGTATGCTGGTGGACAACGCCATCGTTATTACCGAAGGTATTTTAATTGGCATGCAAAGACGCCTGAGCATCAGCGAGTCGGCTTCCGCCATAGTCAAACAAACCAAATGGCCTTTATTGGGCGCAACCATTATTGCTATTACCGCTTTTGCGCCTATAGGTTTATCCAGTGATGCGACGGGGGAATTTGCCGGCAGTTTGTTTTGGGTCTTGTTGGTGAGTTTGCTGCTGAGCTGGGTAACAGCTATTACGCTAACGCCGTTTTTTGCCAGCTTGTTTTTTAAAGAAGAATTAAAAACCAAAGTGGATGAAACGCAGGATAAACCTGAACTCTACCGCGGTTTTATTTTTGACTGGTACAGAGCCGCCTTAACCGGCGTCTTAAGGTACAGGTTTTTAAGTTATGGCCTGATGATCCTGTTACTGATTTTGTCGGTGATGGGCTTTGCCAAAGTCAAACAAGTATTTTTTCCTGCATCCAACACACCGATTTTTTTAGTGGATTTATGGCAACCGGCCGGCACTGATATACGGCAATCCGACGCTGAAGCTTTGGAAGTGGTGCAGTATCTAAAAACTCTGGAAGGAGTGGAAGCTGTCACTTTAACCTCAGGCCGTGGCGCAGACCGTTTTATGCTGACCTATCAGCCAGAGCGGTTTTATGCAGCCTATAGCCAGCTGATTGTGCGGGTCGAGGACAAATCGCTGTTAGCTGGACGTATGGCTGATGTCAGCTCTTATATCAATGAGCAACACCCTGGACTTCGGCACAAGTTAAAACGCCTTGATGTCGGGCCTTCCACTGCAGCTAAACTGGAAGCCCGATTTAGCGGTGCCGACCCTAATGTGCTGCGGCAACTGGCCGAGCAAGCCAAAGCCATTATGGCGCAGGACTCAGGCACCCGTAATTTACGTGATGACTGGAGCAACAGAGTCAAAGTGATCCGGCCGCAGTTTAATGAAGCTTTAGCGCGCAGGGTTGGCATTAGTAAGCAGGATGTCGACGATGTGCTGCTGACTCATGTCAATGGCCGCACTGTGGGGATCTATCGTGATGGCACGCATTTATTACCTATTATCACCCGTGCACCGGATTCGGAACGCCAAAGTGTGGATGCACTGGCCGATTTACAGGTGTATAGCCCTAAGCTAAACCGCTATATCCCCATCAGTCAGGTAGTCAGCAGCTTCGCGCTGGAGTGGGAAGATCCACAAATTATGCGCCGTGACCGTAAACGCACTTTAACTGTGATGGCCGATCATAATATTTTAAGTGACGACACAGCAGCCTCTTTACTAAAAAGAGTACGGCCACAAATCGAAGCTATTCCGCTGCCTACAGGCTATAGCCTGAGTTGGGGCGGTGAACTGGAAGCACAGACCAAAGCACAAAAAGCTTTGTTCAGCTCTTTGCCTATGGGCTATCTGGTGATGTTTGTGATCACTGTGTTGCTGTTCAGCTCTATGCGCGATGCACTGGTGATTTGGGCTTGTGTGCCGATGGCGCTTATTGGTGTCACCCTGGGTTTGTTAGCGGTGAATGTGCCCTTTGGCTTTTTAGCCTTACTGGGTTTTTTAAGCTTGTCCGGTATGCTGGTGAAAAACGGCATAGTGCTGCTTGATCAGATTAAACTGGAGTTAAGCCAGGGGCTTGCGCCTTATCAGGCCGTTTATGACAGTGCAGTCAGCCGGGTTCGGCCAGTGTCTATGGGGGCCATTACCACTATCCTGGGGATGTTGCCTTTGGTCACAGATGACTTCTTCGCCAGTATGGCTGTGGTCATTATGTTTGGCCTGGGTTTTGGCACCATTCTTACCTTGCTGTTTTTACCTCTGATGTATTGTTCTATTTATCGGATTAAACCGGTGAGCTAGTCGCTTCTAAACCTGCCGGGAAAACAGCATTTTGCTGCTTTCTCCGGCTTTTCCCTGCGGTTTTTTTCGTTAAAACTATCCTTGCGGTTGTGTTGGTCTTTTTCTGCGATAAATGCTGGACTTTGCGCCCTCTGCTTGTGGTAATCTCCTAAAAAAGCACAGAACAAAGAGGATGCTGTGGCGCTTTTGCATAGCACCCGGATTCTATTTCTGAATTGTCGTGGGCTTGCTTGTGATCACTGCCCCTGTATGGACATTATAACTATGAAAAAACTCACCCTTTCTCTTGCATGCAGCCTGATCTTTTCTGTTACTGCAGCCGACCATTTACCGCCTTTACCTGACTGGCAAGGTTCGACCTTAAGCCTGATTAAACCTGCGCAGCATCCTTGGGTGACCCCGGCTGAAGTTTCTGATTTAGCTGAAACTCCGGATTACGAAACCACCATTAAATATCTGGAGCGTCTGGCGGCCAGTACCCCTTTGGTTAAGCTTGAAGTGATAGGCCAAAGCCCACAGGGCAGGGCTGTTTATCTGGTGAAAGCGGGTGCAGATCCCGACATGATTGGCCGGGACAATAAGCCGTTATTACTGGCGCAAGCTGGTATTCATAGTGGTGAAATTGACGGTAAAGATGCGGGTTTAATGCTGCTGCGTGACATAGTGCATGGCGACAAGGCTGATTTATTAAAAGAAGTAAACCTGCTGTTTATTCCGGTGTTTTCGGTCGATGGTCATGAGCGCAGTGGTAAATACAATAGGATGAACCAGCGTGGACCTGAACTTCAGGGCTGGCGTGCTACAGCGCAAAACCTGAATTTAAACCGTGATTATATGAAAGCGGAAGCACCTGAGATGCAGGCGCTATTGAAATTACTGAATAGCTATCAGCCGGATCTGTATCTGGATATCCATGTCACAGACGGTGAAGATTACCAGTACGATATTACCTATGGTTTTAATGAACCTTTTGCCGCCTTAAGCCCCAATGCCGCCAGTTGGCTTGCCAGCAGCTTCCGCTCTGAAGTCGACCAGGCACTCACTGCCGCAGGTCATATACCAGGCCCTTTGGTCTTTGCACATAACAGCTCTGATTTCAGCAAAGGTTTGGCAGGATCAACCTCTTCACCACGTTTCTCCAATGGTTACGGTGATTTGCGCCACATCCCGACAGTGCTGGTGGAGAATCACAGCTTAAAGCCTTATAAACAAAGAGTTTTAGGCACTTATGTATTGCTCGAGCAAAGTTTAAAGCTGCTGCAGCAACAAGGCGCAGTGCTGAAACTGGCGAAAAAGGCCGATGAAAATGCCCGGCCAGAGCGCCAGGTTTTAGCATGGAAAGCCAGCGAAACACCGGATTACATCCGCTTTAAAGGGGTGGAAGCGGTCCAGAAAAAAGATGCTATTACTGGCGTAACCTATCAGACCTGGACAGGTAAACCGCTGGACTATGAGCAATTACCTGTGTATTGGGAAAAAGAGCCTGCCGCTGAAATTGATGTGCCTAAAGCCTATTGGATCCCACCAGAGCAGCAAGAGGTTATCGCGAAACTGGTGTTGCATGGTGTGAAATTTACCCGCTTAAAATCGCCCAAAACTATTCAGTTGCAACAATTAACTGCGACTTCACATCAGTTTGCCAACAAACCTTTTGAAGGTCGTTTCGCGGTAAAAGCAGAATTTAGCCGCAACTGGCAAAAAATCCGTTTACCAGCTGGTTCAGTCCGGGTCAGTACCGACCAGCCATTAGGTGCTTTAGCTGTGGCATTGCTGGAACCCACAGCGCCGGATTCTTTATTCAGTTGGGGTTATATGCTGGGTATGTTTGAGCGGGTCGAGTACTTTGAAACCTACGCTATAGTGCCTCTGATTGAAACGGCACTGAAGCAGGACAAAAAGCTCAAAGCTGAATTTGACGACGCAGTAAAACAGGATAAAAAACTGGCGGCCGATCCACAAGCCAAACTGCAATGGTTGTATCAGCGCTTGCCTTATTACGATCAACATTACCTGAAATACCCGGTCTTAATCGAATAACTAAATTGGGGGCAGATCACATTGTGACCAGTTAACGATGTGATCTGAGCCCAAATTCAATGTTAACTAACCAGTTCTTTGTCGGTATTGCTAAAGATAGCGTACTGGTTTTTACCTGAATGTTTGGCCTGATACATAGCGATATCGGCTTGTCTTATTAAGGTGGCGTCGTCCACTGCTTTTTTCTGAGGGTAAAAGGTAATACCAATGCTGGCGCTGACTCTGGCTTGCTGTTTATGCAAATCAAAAGGTTTGCTGGCACTGTGCAGTAAACGTTCAATCAGAGGGATACAGTCAGCTTCGCTGGTCAACTCGGTTAACAAGGCTATAAATTCATCGCCGCCCAGCCTGGCGAGAGTATCGTTTTCCCGCATCACGCAACGCATCCGGTTTGCTAACTCAACCAACAGATAATCACCAGCTTCGTGACCCAAACTATCGTTGACGGCCTTAAATCCGTCAATATCAATAAATATAACGGCCATCAGCTGTTTTCTGCGTTTAGCCAGAGCCATGTTTTGTGCAATCCTGTCTTTGAGCAGTAACCTGTTAGGTAAGCCGGTCAACGCATCAAAATGCGCAATAAAACGAAGTTTATCTTCCTGAGCTTTCTGCACTGTGATATCGGAAAACAAAGCGACGTAATGCAAGGCCTGATGTTGCATATCCTTGACTACAGAGATGGTTAAAGCCAGCACCATAGATTCGCCATTTTTACGTTTGCTTTGTATTTCCCCCTCCCAGTATCCGGCCCGGGTGAGTTCCTGCCACAGACATTCGAAATACAATTTATCCGACTGCGATGAACCCAAAAGCGCCAGATGGCAACCCAGAGCTTCGGTTTCTGTATAGCCTGTAATACGGCAAAACGAGTGGTTTAAATCCAGAATAGTGCCACTGGCATCGGTAATAAAAATACCTTCACGGGCCTGAATAAACACACTGGCGGCCAATTCCTGCTTCATCTGTGCATGATGCCGCTCCGAAATATCCAGTTGGGAACCAATGATTTCAGTGACCCGGCCTTTTTCGTCTCTCAGTGCGCAAAGTTGATTTTCGATACAGATCTGTTGATTGTTTTCCTGCGGCTCGTCAGCGTATAAGCCTGAATTGGCTAAGTTACGTAGCAAGGTGCAGCTGTATTTCAGCACGCCGGGATAACCTGCATTCGCCCAGTCGATAAACTTCTGTGCAATGATCTGTTGGTTATCCGGATGCACAGACAGGTTCCACCAGTTTGCCATTCGCATGATTTCCATCGAGCTTTTCAGATACATGGTAAAGCAATTTGGACTGATGTAATTGAGCCGCATCGTCTCTGGATCGAATGCATAGATGACTGAGGGACTACGCTCAATCAATTGATCCAGTCGCTTAAAACTTCTTTGCAGACGATTTTCAATCCAATAGCGGCGGCTGACATCAGTCCCCAGCAACACGAAGTCAGAACCATTTTCAGGTACATCAGGTAAGCGAAACAAATCGGAGTCCAGATACAGCTCTTTGCCGTTTGCCAACTGGATTTTCAAACTAAGCACCATAGCGTCTTTGGGTTGCTCCAGTAGTTGTTGCATAGCCGATTGCAGAGTCTGTTTTTGGCCAGGATCCGCCAGTAAATCCATCAATAATTGCCCTTGCAGACTTTGAGCGGGGATATGCAGAAGTTTGAGCGCATTATCATTAAAATGCACAATACGACCTTGCAGATCCAGGCCAAATAACAGCACATGAACAGTGTTGTTCAGCACTGTACTCATCTGTGTTTTTTGTCGCATCAAACTTTGGTTTAACTGCAGCAATTTGTCATTCATCAAACTTTGTCGGGCGTTTTTCTGCCGAAATACGATATACAACACTAAAAGCGACAGCAGTAGCAGCACCACAGCCAAAAGTGTTCCTCTGTGATCAGTCCAGCTGTGCATAAAACTCTGGGCACCGCCCGCCTGATAAGGTGGCAAGGCCAGTGCCTGCAAGCTGTGTTCTACCGACTGGTAATCCGCCGCAGCACCAAAGGCTTCAGTAAGTCCTTTGGCTCTGGCTTCTGTTTCCCAACTAAGTAAAGCCGCCATCATGCGGCTGACTGTGGCCTGAGGTACTGCAGGCATCACCAGCAAAGGCCTGTCCGGATAGAGGCGGGTTGACGTTTGAAAAGGTAACTCAGCAAGTTCCTGCTGGTTCAGCAGCTTTATTTCTTCTGTGGTGATAACGCCTTGTTGTATCAGTTTTTCCACTGTGCCGCTGCGGACGAAGCCCATATCGGCCTGTTGATTTTTTACCGCCACAATTACAGCCTGATCCGAACTCAAGTGGTGCATTAATTCCGCTGACAAACTAATACCTAGTTGCTGAAGTTCCCTGAGTTGAGCTACATAACCAAGCAATGAAGTAGGGCCCGTTGTGGCAATTTTGGCCTGAGTGATAGTGTTCATATCACAAAGTGGATTGGACACCAGACAAAATATAACCCCACCAGATAAATCAAATGAGCCAGCTTCTGTTAACGTGACCTGACTTAATAAGGGCAACCGCAGCTTGCCTGTGGCCCGCAGATGCAGGTAGTGGTAAGGGTCGGTCAGCAGAAAATCAGTTTGAGCTTGAATATCGGCCAGATCCAGATTGGTGGGTTCAATAAAGACCAGTTGTATTTCATCAGGTGCCATCTGAGCACCGAGAAATTGATACAAAGGCGCGTAGTGCTGTTGAGTTTCATGATCAGCATTATGTGCCAGTACACCAAAGCGGATCGGGGATGTTGCAACCTGAGCTGATACTTGCATCGCAGTACAACAGAGTACAATCAGGCAATACAGAAGGTGTTTCATGACAGCAGCACCAATTGTCGAAGTGCTGCCGTATCAAATAAATTTGTGCTGTACTTGTGCTCATACTGCAAAAGTTGAGTTCTGGCAGGCATAAATGCCATCAATTGCTGCATTGAGTTATGTAAAGTGCCGGACTCACACAGCAGTGACAGATTCTGCGCCGCAGTGGGGTAGTCCACGCTGGCAAAGTAACTATGAGTTTCATTTAAGGTCAGGTTGCGCCACAGTGCAGTGCGCCGCATGCTGTCCCCGGCAAAGAGCTTCAGTTGCTGCAATCCAAGGTAATAACTATTAAGTAAACGCGCTGGTATGTCGTTCAGCCAGTCAATTCTGTCGGTTCGTACCGCCAGCACCTGAAACATTTGCGGAGCACACTGGCGTCCGTCAAACAGCCGTTTTGCGCCTGTACGTTCTATATAGTGCGACACAGGAGGGGAGTTGATGGCTGCGTCAATCTGACCATTTTCCCATGCCATCAGTTGTTTGAGTTGTGGCAAATACGCGATTTCGACATCTTTTCGGGTCAGGCCTACATCGACAAGGTAATGTTCAAGTAATAATTCAGTGGCTGCACGTGGTTCCAGCGCAATAATTTTTCCTTTGAGATCTGCTGCGGTGCTGAAGTCCGGGCGGGATAATAAGGTATGGGCACCGCAGGAGTTCGCTAGTACCAGTATGATTTGTAATGGAATACCAGCCGCCAGACAGAGCAGCACTTCATCTAATGCAAGAGTCGCTGCATCTAATTCTCCGGACATCATGGCGTTTACCACTGTATCGGCAGATCTGCTGCTTCTGAGCGTTACACCAGCGGGTAATAAATTGAAATGTTCGCTGAGATAAAAGGCTTCGTGACCCGGATGTTGATAAATTCCAAGGCTAAAGGCTTTGTTTCTGCCGCATGCTGAAGCTGCTGTTATGAGCAAAGGAGTTGCCACGCACAGTTGTAAAAACTGACGGCGTGTCAATTTGTATGCGTTCCCCATAGTATTTTGCAATCCTTGCAACTCAATGGTTGCTAAATCAAATCCAGCCGAACAGCAGACATCCCTTGTTCCTTAGGCTTCAGGCTGGTGCGGAACCCGATACTTTTACATCCTGACGTGTAAATACAATGCCACTTAAACATAACACTGTGATGAACAGCACTGCGTTAGCTGGTGCCTGTAAGTTAAAATCGACCAGGTTGTGGATTAACATATGCACAATAGCCACAGAACAACCAAAGGCTATGCCTCTGCTTAGTTTATTCTGTTTTACCCTCATCGTTTTCATGTTCAGCCAAAGTAACCACAGCAGCCATGCCCCCAGCATCAGTGTGACTGGCACGCCAAGCTCAATAGCAAATTGCAGGTATTCGTTGTGCGCGTGATCATAAAACCCATGGTAATGACCAGGCTGGTAGGCTGGAAAGACGGTATAAAAACTACCACCACCATGACCAAACCAGGGCGCGTCATGCAGTATTGGCAAGCTATCCCGTACCACTTCATCTCGTGTTTCTGACGCGAAGGAGGTGTCCTCATAGCGCTGTTGTAGTTTTTCTATGCCAAAAATCGAGCCTATGGCGATCATGTCAAACACAAAAATACTGATCACCAGAGGTTTGAGCAGCGCAGGTTTATTTTTGTAAAACCAGATGGCATACAAAGAGATAACCAGTAATGCGGTGAAAAATGCAGCATTCCCCATACGTGAACGACTCAAAACCAGACCAACGACCATGATGATGAGTGCAAGACGCAGCAATATTTTTGTGCTGAGTAAGGATTCCAGCAAGGTTCGGCTGAGCGTCCGCCAGTTCCACTGCATGGCCCTGCTGGATAATTCTGCCATAAGTAGGCCCAATCCCAATGACAATGCGAGTGCCAGATAATTGGCAAAATGGTTCTGGTAAACAAAAGAACCACGGGCTCTGTTGCCCTCGACGATACCAAAAACAGGAGAAATCTCAATGCCTTGCAAATTCAGTATAGAGCCATAAGTGGCCTGAAATACACCACTGGCGACCACGACGTAACACAGCAGCTTTAACTCTCTGTCGGTGCGGAAATAGCCGGTGATCAGCCACGCAAAGAGGGCATAAAACAGGGTTTTAAACCAAAGAATTTCAGTTTGATTTGGATCCACAGTGCTAAGCCAGGTAAAAGGGGACCACAGTTGAGCTCCAAGCACCAGTAACATCAGCACAAAAGGTAACAAAGACCAATAGTGCCAACGTCCTGTAAACCAGGCCGAGCGTCCTAAGTAGACGCAAAGTAAATGTAAACTGAAGATGAGTGCAATCAGCAGTTCAAGAATAGTCCATGCCCAGGGTCTGTTACTGGCCAGCGGAATAGGGGACCAAAGTAACGTAAAACAACACAAGACCCGGATCATAGTGAATAACAGTTGTGGCGAACTCATCGGATGACGCTTTCCATTTCGCGTAGCTCCCATCTGTACTCAGAACTACATTATCTTAGTGCTAAAAGTATTGAGGGCCCGCAGGCCCTCATTGTATCGAACAGCTTTAGTTGGCTGAGGCTGTACCGCCGCCACCGCCTGAACCGCCACCAAAGCCAGCACCACCAGGAGCGCCTGCAACGCCTGTACCAGCACCAGTTCCTGCACCTTCAGCACCAGGACCTGCAGCTGTGGCCAGCGCAACAAGACCTACATCGACACCAGGAGTCGCAGCAGCGACAGCCGTGATATCATCTGCAGACATGCCTGCAGCAGCAGCTGCTGCTGCAACTGCACTAACAGCAGCATCATCTAACAAGACTGCAGCTTCAAAAGCTGCCTGCAACAGTGTTTCCCGGGTAGCATCATCCGGTGCATCCTGAAGTATTTTCTGAAGTTCAGCTTTAATCACTTCCAGAGCCTGAGTCTCAGCTTCAAGTTCTGTCATATTCTGGGCCTGGTTCTGAGCAACCAGCGTTTGATACTGTTCCACAACAGCTTTAACCGATGCTACATCCTGAGCTACTACCGGAGTTGAAGTGAATACTGCGGCTGCAAACAGAGCGGCAGCGAGAGTAGTGGTTTTCTTCATACCTGTAATCCTTGTTGGTTAATATTTAGGCGAATGAAGCAAGTCTAAGTTAATGAATGCTTGTGTCAAGATAGATTTTTTCACCTGTACATTCACCTTCTGTGGTGCAAGCAACCAATTGCCCTGAACTGCGTTGACGCCAGCGGCAAAACAATTATCCATTACTTGTTCACATTCAATGTGAGGAGCAAGCACCTTGATCCCTATACCGTGACTGATTTGACATAAGGTTTTTATAAAAAACTGGTTATCCTGATCACTCAATGCTGTGGTGTAAGCGCCGTCAATTTTTACGTAGTCGACATTCAGCCCCTGCAGGTATTTAAAGGTCGTCATACTGGCACCAAAACGTTCGATGCAGACTTTGCACTTGTTGCGTTTAATGATATCCATCAGGGCTTTGGTTTCGTCCGGCGCTTTTAAAATTGAATACTCAGAGACTTCAAACACCAGACGAACTTTACCCGCCAGTTGTTGCAGTTCTTTGTCGAGCCACTGCAAAAATAGTGACGATCCGACAGCCCCTTGTGACAAGTTAATGGCATAGGTATGGCTGGTTTCTTCCTGCACTTGTTTCAGAATAAAATTGATCACCTGCTGATCCAGCTGCAAGGACAGCCCTTGTTGTTCAGCCATAGCATAGGTTTCTGCGGTGGATAATTGGGAGTGCAGGTAATAAAACCGGACAAAGGTTTCAATGTATTCAATGGACTTATCCGCATTTACTACAGGTTGAGCCCAGAGTTCAAAATGATGGTTTTGGATCAAATCTTTAATCACGGCATGCCATGCCATGCGGCCTTCTGGCTTAATCAGCATACTTTCATCTTTGACCAGTAAAGGTAAATCTGGTTGCTGCATACGCTGAATAATGGCGCTGTCCAGCGTAGACAGGCAGTGATGCAGATTATCTTCAGGTTCGACTTCCATCAGCGCGACTGAGGCGAAGCCATTGGGGAAAAATACACTGTCCAGTTGTTTCAGTTTAGAGCTCAGCTGACGAACCTGTTTTTCCAAAGGCTCTGCGTTGGCCTGACTTAAAAAGATAAAGTCGCTGCCGCCAAGGCGGAATAGCTGATTATTGGCTGAATGCTCCAGCGCTTCCCTGAACTCTTTTACGGCCAGTAAAATATACTGGTCTGCAGCTTCAAAGCCCTGACGCTGGTGTACATCTGTCAGCGAATGCAAACTCATCATGCCGATATGCAAGTGCAGGTCGTGCGCTTTTTGCTCATTTTTTTCTGCGGTAAAACGTTGTTCTAATAATCTTCTGTTGCCAAGACCTGTCAGCAGATCGGTAAATACTTTTACCTTCAGTTCATCAGCTTGCAGGCTGAGAGATTTAAAACTGCGCTGAATATTGGCGACCATGGCATTCATGGCTTTGACCACAGAACGAAGATCTGTAGTGAAGGGCAGCTTGTCCTGCTGTAAGAAGTTCTTTTTGCCTACTTCCTGAGCCTGCATTTCAATTTGCCGCAGAGGTTTGAGTACCGCAAATACAATCAATTGAATAAGCAGCACACTGAACAAGGTGATAAGGGCGATGCTGTAGAAACTTTGTTTGGCTTGTTGCCATAGTGTTTTGTAAGCAATACCCGGGGTGGACTGGATGGATAAAACACCTGCAACCATCCAGCCGTTATTCACTTCACTGCTTTGTAGTGGTGGTGTCAGCGGGAAAAGCGACACAAACCATTCCGGCACTTCATCGTACTCTATAGGGTTTTGCCGTTTGATTTTCACCTCGCCTTTGCTGGTTTTAAACTCCAGATCGGCGTAATAACCAGAATCAAAAATAGCACTGACCATAGTTTGTGCTATCACCAGATCCGGGTCGTCCATATAAGCCGACATCGATAAGCCTAAGCTGGTAGCGGCATCCTGAGCATGGGATTTCATCTGAGTGTTCAGGTAGTGTTGCGTACTTTGCACTGAGATATACAAACTGAACGAAAAGGTAAAGACTGCCACCAATACGATCAACAGGTGCAGTTGTGCTCTTAACGATATACCGGGGAGTTTCCCCAAAAGCTTATGGGCCATAACAGTTACATTCCCTTCTCAATTCGGTTCAGCAAGTCCTGCCAATTTGAACCCCCTGTCTTGCCTTCAACTTTACGTCCCAATCCCTGTGCTTTTGCAAGCCATAACCCTTCAGCGTTAAAACCGTAGATAGGTTTGAGATCGGGTCTTCGGGTTGCCGGCTGGACTTTCTTAATCAGATTGTCCAGAACCAGAGGTACGGAGTTTTCACTTTCCATGTAAATCAGCACCATATGCGGCTCATTTACAGACATTGCCCTGACATACATGATCCTCAGCTTGTTATCGGGTACACCCATAGCACGCAGAGATACATATTTAGCTATAGCAAAATCTTCGCAGTCGCCAGCTGCAGTTCCAAGCGTCTCCAGTGGTGTGGCCCAATAATCCGTCTGTCCCCAATGAGCTAAATCGGATTGAAAGGTGATCTGATCATTAAAGAACTGATTGACCTTATTGACCCGCACCCAGTCCGATTCAGACTGACCTTCCTGTAGTAAATCACGCCATTGTCTGACCCTGCTAAGCGCCGGAGCACCATATTTACTACCAATACTTTCCAGCACTTTTGGCTCAAATACAGCTGCCAGATAATCGGCGTTGCCAAAAATAGAGACAGAAAAAGACAGCAGCACTACAACCGCATACCTGCGTAGCATAAACCTCCCGGTATAACCTGACATGCGGCCACCATTAGATGTGAGTCAAGCTAATTTCCATAACTATACAGTCCTGCCTTGTCTATCTGGTCCGTTTCCCGGAGCGTTTTAAAACAGATGTGTTGTCTTGAGTAAAACAGCTTTGGTTAAAAAAGATACTGTAATCTGCCACTTTCTGCAGAGCTTGCCAAGGGACTGATTGATGAATAATTCTGCACTGGATTTTGTGCATTAGTTTGGAGCGTTATCGCACCAAGATTGCACGGTGAACCAGGTTAAACTATGGAAAATAGCTATGAATTTATCATTTTTATCATATTTCAACTAGCCTGGACCTAAAATGTGCTCTGGCATAAGAAATGCTTAATTTGTGAACAGTTTGGTCTTGTCGTTTATTCCGGGCAGGCTTTAACTCTTTTGTCACATAGTGCAAATAGAGTAAATGAACATCAGGCTCCGTGTACCGGAGTTCTACAGGCAGGGAGTGGCCTTTGCTGAGCAGTTGAGCGAAAACATACCGTTTCATTACAACTTTATATCAGCACACTATAGAAGGAGTTTTATATGCAACCATCTGAATTTCGTAAAGTAACAAGAGCCGTCATCCCTGTTGCCGGTCTTGGAACACGCATGTTGCCTGCAACAAAAGCTATCCCAAAAGAAATGTTACCTGTGGTTGATAAACCTCTAATCCAATACGTGATTGAAGAGGCTGCAGCTGCAGGCATTACTGAAATCATTTTAGTCACCCACAGCAGTAAAAATTCCATCGAAAACCATTTCGATACCAGCTTTGAATTAGAAACTCAGCTGGAAAAAAGGGTGAAACGTTCGCTGTTAGAAGAAGTTCGTTCTATCAATCCGAAAAACGTGACAGTGATTTCGGTGCGCCAGCATGTGGCTTTGGGTTTGGGACATGCCATTTTGTGTGCTGCTCCTATTATAGGAAATGAACCTTTTGCTGTGCTGCTGCCTGATGTATTGATCAGCAAGTACGAAAGCAATCTCAAACAAGACAACCTGAAAGCCATGCTGGACCGTTATCAGGTGACTGGCGCCAGTCAGGTGATGGTTGAAGCTGTTCCTGCAGCTGCCGTCAGCTCTTATGGTGTGGTGGATTTAAACGGAGCTGCTATTGCAGAAGGTCAATCTGTGCAGCTGCATGCCATGGTCGAGAAACCTTTGGTGGATGAAGCTCCTTCTAATATGGCCATTACCGGTCGTTATGTATTGTCACCAGCTGTAATGGAAATCCTGAGTTTTACCCAGCCAGGTGCTGGTGATGAAATTCAGCTGACCGACGCTTTAGCCCAGTTGCTAAAAGAACAAACCATGGAAGCCTACCGTATTGTTGGCCGAAGCCACGACTGTGGCAGTAAGCTGGGATACCTGGAAGCTATAGTGACCTATGCACTGAAAGATCAGGTATTAGGGGCTGAATTTGGTGCTTATCTGCAAACTTTGTTAAGCAATAAAAAACTTAGTTTAATCGCCTGAGTCTGGTTTTCGTCTGTCTGGCGTCCGGCATTGAGCTGTTAAAGTAACGGCGTTTATCTTTATCAATGGCCTGACGCATTGCTTCAAAGTTAAAGGGATAACACATGAAGTTAAGTATTTTTGGTACAGGTTATGTAGGCTTAGTCACTGGCGCTTGTCTGGCTGATGTTGGACACGATGTGATTTGTGTGGACGTCAATCAGGCAAAAATTGACAGCCTGAAACTGGGAGGGATCCCGATTTATGAACCTGGTCTTGAGAGCGTCGTAAAAAGTAATGTGGCGCAAGGCAATCTGAGATTTACCACCAGTGCTGAAGAGGCAGTGCAGCATGCCGAGGTTATTTACATCGCAGTAGGTACACCACCGGACGAAGACGGTTCTGCAGATTTGCAATATGTAATGGCTGTGGGCAAAACCATAGGTCAGCTGATGAACAGCTATAAAGTGGTGGTCAATAAAAGCACTGTACCTGTAGGCACGGCAGACAAAGTGACGGAGGTCATGCAACAGGCGCTGAAAGATCGCAATTCTACTGCTGAATTTGATGTGGTCTCCAACCCTGAGTTTTTAAAAGAAGGCGCCGCAGTGGCGGACTTTATGCGGCCGGATCGCATTGTCATTGGTACCAGTTCTGACTTTGCCGAAAGCATTATGCGTGAGGTGTACGCACCTTTTAACCGGAACCATGAAAAAATCATCGTGATGGACGTACGTAGCAGCGAACTGACCAAGTATGCGGCCAACTGCATGCTGGCGACCAAAATCAGCTTTATGAATGAAATGTCTAATATTGCAGAGCGGGTGGGGGCAGATATTGAGAATGTTCGTAAAGGCATAGGCTCGGATCCCCGTATCGGTTACCACTTTATATACGCTGGCTGTGGTTATGGCGGCAGTTGTTTCCCTAAAGATGTGCAGGCATTAGCGCGCACCTCAGCTCAGTTTGGTTATGAGTCAAAAATTCTGAATGCAGTAGAAAACGTCAATAACAAACAGAAAGAAAAGCTGTTTGAGATGATTTGTAAGCACTACGGTGTCTGGGATAAAGCAGAAAAAGGCGAGACCAAAGATATTTTAAAAGGCAAAACCTTTGCGCTGTGGGGTCTGGCTTTTAAACCTAATACAGATGATATGCGTGAAGCGCCAAGCCGTGTATTGATGGAACAATTATGGGCTGCCGGTGCAAAAGTGCAGGCCTATGATCCTGAAGCCATGGATGAAACACAAAAGATTTATGGCGACAGGGCTATGTTGTCTTTACTTGGTACCAAAGAGGGCGCAGTCCGGGAAGCGAATGCCTTAGTGATCATCACCGAATGGAAGGCCTTTAAGGTGCTGGACTATGCTTTTGCAAAAAGTAATTTAAAAGATTCAGTGATCTTTGATGGCAGAAATATCTTTGATCAAGCATCGATGAAAAGAGAGGGAATTACCTATTATTCAATAGGTCGTGGGTAGAGTTCAATGAAAGGATTAGTGGCAAGCTTTCTTTCGAAAGGCTCTCTGTTCGCATTTCAGCTATTGACCTTGATGCTGTTGTCCAGATTTGTTGATAAGCAGTATTTTGGTGCTTTTGCGATTATCAACAGCCTGTATTTTTTCTGCATTATTGTCGCGGAAGCGGGCGGTATGCAGCAGGTGATCAATGCACAAAACAGTGTTGATGAAAAAAGGATTATTGCAAAATCCTTTCTGACGTCAGCCCTTGGTGTTGCAGTCATGCTGCTGTTGTTAGTGTTACTGCCTTTGCTTTACAGCATTGACGTCAGTGTCGGCGCTATGCTGTTGTTGATGTCAGCCTTGCTGTTTTATGGTGTCGCCTCAAGTCTGACCGGGGTGCTGTATAAAGAACTCAGATTTTATAAAGTCGCTGTTGTCGAATGCACAGCTGAGTTGCTTTCTCTTGGTGTGGCTTTAGCGTATGGATACTTTTATTCATTTGATATCAACGTTTTAATTATAAAGATCAGTGCTTACTCTTACATCCGCTTTTTAATCCTCTGGTTTTTCTTCAAAGAGCATGCGCTTTTTGGCAATGCCATTGACCTGATACGGCAGAAATCATCGGATAGCTCCGGATTTTCGACCCATGTCACATTAAGTAACCTGTTGTCGTTTTTTGTCCGCTTTGGCGACAATTTGGTGATAGGCAAGCTGTTTAGTCTGGAAATTTTATCTCTGTATGACAGGGCCTATCAGCTCACTAAATACCCTGTGATGTTGATCGCATTTTCGTTACAACCTGCCATCCAGCCCCTGGTTAAAAAATTAAAAAGCTTTCAGGAGCTGCGGGGGTTTTTGCTAAAAATAAGTGCGATATTTTTGATCGGCGGTTTTTTTCTGGTGCTGCTCATCCAGTTAAATGCAAGGGACATCATTATCTTCATCATTGGCGAACAGTGGGTCGGTATTGAAGATATGCTGATCATCTTGAGTATCTCTATTCCTTTCCAGGCCATGTATAGCGTCAGCGGTGGCATTTATTACGCACTTTCGCACCCCGAACGAAATTTGAAAATTAATCTGATGCTGGTGGTTATGTTGCTGGTATCCATACTGCTGGGTTATTTCGCAGATAGCTTTTTAACTTCATTAGTACTTATTTCAGCCTCGTTTATCGCCGTCTCTTTTATTTGCTTCTTTGATATCTGGTATATGGAAAGAAGAATGATCATGCCATGGAGAGCCAATGAAAGTCCTTCACGTAGCTGAAACTGTGAAAGGTGGTGTAGCCACTTATCTGAATTTGCTGAGCCATGTGACTGATGCTCAGTGCACTAATTTATTTTTGCTGCCTGAAAATCAGCGTACTTATATAGAGAGTGAGTCTATAGGTTTTAGCTCAACTGGTCGCGGTGTGTCTGGTTTGCTCTCGATGTTCAAAGCCTTTTATCGGGTCTATAAAAATGACAGTCCGGACATTATTTTCCTGCACAGTACCTTTGCAGGACTGCTCCGGCTTTTTTGCATCATCAACCCAACACTGAAAGATAAGTTTGTTTATTGCTCTCACGGCTGGAGCTTTAATATGGATAAGAGAAAAATCATATTAAAACTCTATTCAGCTATTGAGCTTTGTTTGTCCTGGCTCAGCGCAAAAATAGTCTGTATCTCGGGTTACGAGATGAGCGAAGCCATCAGGATTGGTATCAGCAAAAGAAAACTCATCGTTATTTACAACTCCCTTCCTGAATCTTATGAGTTCGATCCTGACTTTAAACCGGATTTTTTAACTGAAGAACAGCAAAAGTACATTGTTTTTATCGGTCGGAAAAGCCAGCAGAAAGGTTATGACTTTTTAGACGAACTATCCCGTTACCTTCCGGCACATTACAAAATAGTCGTCATAGGCGATTTTGAGGCTAATGATTTTCACAGTGACCGCATCATAGTCGCTGGCTGGCTTAGCAGCAGCAAAATCAACAGTATTTTAACGAGCGCCAGAGCCTTGATCTGCCCTTCCAGATGGGAAGGTTTTGGTTTTGTTGTGATTGAATCTTTTCGTGTGGGCGTGCCTGTGATTGGCTCTAACAGAGGCGCTTTGCCTGAACTGATTGTACCGCCTTTAAATGGCTTTACTTTTGATCTGGATAATCTGGCCTCAACAGAGTCTATCTTTGCTGCACTTGACGATGAAGTTAAGTTTCGCGAGTTGAAATTAAATGCCAAAGCGTCATTTTTGCAGCGTTTTACCGCAGAGAAATTTAAGACCTCGATATTAACTTTGTACAAAGACCTTCAGGTGGGAAAATAACATGATCACAGTGAATTCCTGCATATCCACCTCATTGGGTGGTATTGAAACCTTAATTCGGGAGGTTCAGTCCTTATTTAAAGGCACTGGCGCCAGAGTGACCGAGTTTTTTAAGTACAGAGCGGGCAAACATGTCTACAGCGAATCCCCAGCTGTAACTTACATTTGCTATGGTGAAGAGAGTAAAGCCGGGTATGTCGCAAAAATAAAAACGGCATTGAATTTATGGCGGCAGTTGAAAAAGCTTGCCCCTGTAGGGGAGGATCTGTTGGTTTTTCATCCTACCGATCTTTTGTATATCCCAGGGGCTGTGCTGAAAGCCAATAATGTCATCATGGTGCAGACCAACAGGCTGGACATCATTTTTACGCCTTTGGGCAAACTGGCGATGTCGCTCAGAGGCAAGTATATCAATCACTTTACGGTTTATACCTCCTTCGATGAAGCTGAGCTCGGTGCACTTTATCCGCAGTTTAAATCCAGAATAAAAATTATCCCCAGAGCCAGTAAAATAGAGAAAGCGAGTGCTATTCCCGCACAGTCGAAAAAATTACTGACGCTGGCGCGGGTTTTTGAAGATCAGAAAAACTTCAAAGCCATGGTGGAGGTGATGGGTCTGTTGCCGGCAGACTACAGCCTGGATATTTATGGGGATGGTTCAGAGCAAGAAGTGTCTGATTTAAAGACACTGATAGCACACGACAGCCGGATTACTTATAAAGGTTCTTCCAATAAAGTAGAGGAAATTTATAAAGAGTATTCATTATTCTTAATGACCTCCCGCTATGAAGGTTTCGGACAAACCCTGGTGGAAGCCAGAAGCCAGGGCTTACCCATCATTTTGTTTGATACCTTTCCTGCCGCTAAATGGATAGTGCGCGATGGTGAAAATGGCTATTTGATCCCCCCTTATGACATAGCCGCTATGTCTGAAAAAATCATCACTGTGCTTGGCAATACGCAGGTCTATACCAGCTTTGGTCAACGCGCTTTGGTGCTGGCCGAAGAAACCTCAAAAGGTGCGATCAATGACAGCTGGAAGGGGTTATCCATTGAACTCTAAACTCTGCTCCATCATTATTCCTGTGTATAACGACTGGGATTATTTAAAGCGACTGATAGAACGGATCCTCGCTATCAGCGCTGGTGCAGCTGTTGATTTGAATCACTTGTTTGAAGTGATTGTCATTGATGATGGCTCCGCTTCTGACCTTTCAGCTCAGATGCCGGTATCACCTATGGTGACTTATTTAAGAAAGACCAATGGCGGCGTGTCATCGGCAAGAAATCTGGGCATTGATTCCGCAAGCTCAGATTACATTATGTTTTTAGACTGTGATGACGATATACCGGATAACCTGTTTGAAATTATGCAGCGGGATCTGGTGGCATCAGATAAGGATATTCATCAGTACTCTTATGTCACGAGGCATGAGGGGACTGGTGCAGAGACTAGTCACATTATCAATAGTGCTGATGGCACAGAGCTGTTTTCCCATTTCCTGCTGAAGAAAAACAGTTTTCATATCTGCTCATTTATTTTCAGCATGAAATTCTTGCAACAGCATCAGCTGCGTTTTAGCGAAGATACCGGTCTTAGCGAAGATGTTTTATTTATCTTTAATGCCTTTGCCGTTGCAGCGAAGGTCAAAGGTTTTGAGGATGTGCTTTATTATTACAATATCCGCCAGGGGTCTGTGATCTCCTCCTTTAAAGGCAAGCGGGAAACTGAACATCTGTCTGCTTTTGCTCAAATATCGCAGCTTAGTAAGGCTCATCTGAGTGGTGCTTTGCAATCTGAAGCCAATTTTTTTCTGAAAACCTGCCTCATTAATCTCTATGTCCGCAGTCTGAAGCTGGCAAAAGCCAATCATGCTGCAGACTATCTGGATTTATTGCAGCAAATGAAGCGCTTTGGTGCAGCGATAGGACGTTGCCGTTATCCATATTCTGTCAAAGGCTTGTTTGTGATTGTGTTCGATGTTTTGCTGAAAAGTTCTCAGTTTGAGCGCCTGTCGAAAGTAATGAACAGGACTGTACATGGGTAAGATCCTTTTATATTTAAGCAGTTTTTTTCTTGTTTTCGAAAATACCGCGCTCAGTGCCATAGGGGGGGCTTTTACAGCTCCTCTGGCTATTTCTTTATTCCCAGCAGTCACTTTGTATTTGCTGTTTAATTTTTATTCGATAGATATAGTGGGTAAACGCATTATTTATTTTATCTTTGGTGTTTTGTTTTTTTCTTTAGCCTACTTATTTATCTTCGCAGACAGTCTTTATTTTGGCTTTTTGCTTGACCGGGGATTGAGGTTGTTCCTGATTAATCTTGCCTCCTTTGTGTTTTTAGTTTTCTTCTTAACCTTTGATTACGCTGAATTAAAAGTCGCCAGCAAGATATCCGGTATTCTTATCGTCATGGTGTTTTTTATTAACCTTGTGGCCCCGGATATCGTCAATAATCCATCCTTTTTACAAGGCTCAGCTGCGTTTTCGCCTGATCGGATGCGGGGTTTTACTCTGGAGGCCAGCACCTTCGGGTTTCAGGTGGTTACGGCAGTGATGTTGCTGGCCATTGTATTCAGCGTGAATTATCTGTTGTCTATTGTGGTCGTAGTTTCGTTTTTACTTTTTACCTCGTCAAAAGGCGCCTTACTGGCTTTTTGTTTGTCTGTTGTGATCTCAAAGTTTGTGTTGGCCAAAAGTGGCTTTAATAAAATCACTTTTCTTATTGTTGGTTTTCTCGCCTTTTCTTTTGGCTTTTATTATGTACTGCTGGATGCCTTTATCCTCGATATCGAAAAGTACAATAGCTCCTCAACCCGGGGGGTAATGATATTTACCGGTATTTACAGCGCTTTAGTCTCGCCTTTTGGCGTGGGGTTTACCGGCTACTTTAACCAGATCTACCAACTCGGCCCCGATGTGATTAATTTTGTAGATTATTACTTTCCGAATTTATTTAATTTTGACGAAGTTGTTACCTATTTCATTGTAGGTAACGTGGAGTCTGTATCGACAAAAACCTTATTTTTTGACTGGCTTATATATGCAGGCTGGGTGTTTTTATATTTATTCTACAAGTTTCTATCCTTTTGCTTTTCAAAGATTAAAGGTGCTGGTGGAAAGAACCTGTCTTTATTTATTTTTATGATCATTTCCTGGTGTTTTTACGTGCCGCTGGATGGACGTATTATTGGACTGTTGGCGATAGCTACTCTTATTAAGTTTAACAGGGAGCGGGGAGCATGAAGTATCGCGCTGACATTGATGGGCTAAGATCGATCGCTATTCTCCCGGTACTACTTTTTCATTTTGGTTTTGAAGTATTTTCGGGAGGCTTTGTAGGTGTAGACATATTTTTTGTCATCAGCGGTTTTTTAATTTCGTCCATTATCGTCGAAGAAATCAGGGAAGGGCGCTTCTCTTACATTTCTTTTTATGAGCGCCGGATCCGGCGATTAATGCCGCTCTATTTTTCAGTACTGGTGGTCAGTCTAATTTTTGCTTTGCTGTTGTTTAGCCCCAGAGAGTTTTCTGCATTTCTGGACAGCGCTGTTTATTCATTATTTTTTGCTTCAAATATCTATTTCTGGAATAACTTTGGTTATTTTGACGATGGTGCTGACCGATTGCCTCTGTTGCATACCTGGAGTTTGAGCGTTGAAGAGCAGTTCTATATTGTTTTCCCTTTTCTGCTGATTTATTTGTTTCGCTCCGCGTTAAAAAACAAAGTGTTTTTGGTGCTCTTTGTGCTGTTTATTCTGGGTTATGTGCTGTCCTGTGTTGGGTCCTATTCGAAACCTCTGGCCAGTTATTATTTACTGCCAACCCGCGGCTGGGAATTGTTACTGGGCGCGCTTGCCTATTTTTACCGGGATAAATTTGACGGGATACGACATCCGTTAAAAGCTGATATTTTTCTTTTTTCGATGTTTTTTATCCTGATTTATTTCATCCTGAGTTATGAGAAAGGCAGTCCTTTTCCCGGTCCCTGGGCTTTGCCACCCACTTTAGTGGTATTTTTTATATTGGCGCTGAATAAAGCCGACTTTCTGTTTTATAAGCTTTTAGCCAATAAAGCCTTGGTGTATATAGGTTTGATCAGTTACAGCTTATATATGGTGCACCAGCCTGTTGTGGTTTTTTCCAATTTTATTAACCACAGTTCCACCAACCCTATCTGGTATAAATTTTTTCTCATCGCCATCACCTTTGCGATCTCTTATCTGACCTACAGATTTATAGAGTCACCATTCAGGTCAAAAAGCCGTATGGACAGAGCGATGATTTATAAGTTGTTTTTTGCCACTTTTTTTCTGGTGCTGCTAAGTCTTGTGACTTTGAAAATGCTGGTGCTTTATAAACCAGCAACGCTATACAGCCCGCAGTTAATGCAGGTAGATGCACAGGTTAAACCTAACCTTGGCTTATCCGATCTTTGCGATAATGGCCAATTAAACCCGGATGCCTGTCAAAATAGTGCAGAGCCGGAGTGGATTGTCTGGGGCGATTCACTGGGGATGCATGTCGCAAACAGTATGCAAGCAGCCAATGCCTTTAAATTTGTGCAGAAAACCTTGAGTGCATGCCCGCCTGTTTTAGATTTTAGTGTGCTTCGTTATGACCATACCGGCAAATGGGCGAATAAATGTATGGCAAATAATCAGGCTGTGTTTGATTTTATAAAAACGCAGCCAGAGCTGAAGTATGTGGTGCTGGCATCCACCTTCGATTATTCCTATGCGAAGAATTACTACGATGACCAGATCCAAAACTATGACCGCAGCATCGCTTTGCAGCGATTGACTGCAACTATTGCCGCCCTTGAAGAGCTTGGCAAGAAAGTAGTAGTGATTTCTCCACCCCCTTTGTCTTCTTTTGACCCAGGATTTTGTTATGTGCGCTCTGTTGCCTCAGGCGCCAATACAGAGCAGTGCAATTTCAAAGCTGTCCAGATCGGGGAAGCGACAGAGCTGTTAAGCCTGCTGCCCCCCCAGTATCTGCAAATCAATTTATCCAGATATTTTTGTGCTGACTCCGGGCATTGTATAAGCAGTTTCAACGACAAGCCTCTGTTTAAGGATTACATCCATTTAACCAAGAGTGGCTCCGCCTATCTGGTGAATGAAACCAGCTTTGTGTCTGACTTGAATTCGCTAAAAGAAGGAGAGCAGAAATGAGAGATCTGCGTATTGATTTTCTGAAATTTGTTGGGCTGGTGATGATTATACTGGCCCACTCAGGCCCACCCGGTGGCATTTTCCAACTGAGAAACTTCGATGTGCCATTGATGGTGTTTTGTTCTGGTTTTGTGTTTTCTTATGGCGTGTCTTATAGCGGCTATTTAAGTTATGTGATGGCACGGCTGCAACGCTTAGTGATCCCTGTCTGGTTTTTTCTATTGTTCTTTTTTGCATTCAACTCTGCTTTAGCGAGTGATCCGGACTATGTGTTGTTAACCTTTCTTTTTGTGGAAGGCGAGGGACTGGAGTATTTGTGGATTATTCAGGTGTTTGTGTCCATTGCTATGGTTTCGCCTTTTATCTATAAATTTAATCAGTTGATCCGCTCTGATACTATGTTTTTCTGCCTGTGTTTTTTGTTTTTAGTTCTTTACGATCTGTTTATCTCCTGGGCAGGCCGGGAGTTGTATCAGGACTATAAACTACTAAGAACACTGTTACTTCTGATCCCCTATTCCCTGGTTTTTTTGTTAGGACTAAGGTTCAAAACCAAGAGCAACGCCAGCGTTTTAATGACGTCGGTATTTTGTATTGTTCTCTTTATGGTGATGTTCTATTGGGTAGGACGAACTGACGGCGGTATTTTGTCCACCCAACATTTTAAATACCCGCCAGGTTTGTATTATTTGTCTTATGCAGTGGCCGTGACTTGCTTTCTGTTGTATTGCTCAACCCGGTTTTATGCCCAGTTGTTTGCAGTGCCACATTTAAATAACCTGATACTTTTTGTCTCCTCGAATTCGATCTGGATTTACCTGTGGCACATCGTATTTTTAGGGCTGATAGACGGGCACTGGCTACTGCGCTGGCTGCTGATCCTCAGCTGCTCTATTCTTTGTATGTATCTTCAGGTGAGGATAGTGAAGGCTATTATTGCAAAGGCCTCAGTAAGGGAAAAATACGCGAAGCTGATGTTAAAGACTCTGACTGGCTGAGCGGGACTATTTTGCGCAAAGATCATCTTTGATCAGCTGCCTGATAGGTTCAGGCAAGCTGTTCTTTGATGTTCGAAAATAGGTGCAGGCGAGCTCAACCTTTCCTGTACTTCTGATAATGTTTAAGCTTTGAAAATAAGAGCTTTGACCACTTTGCAGCGCTTTATCCATCGCATAAAAAGTCTCAGTTTTTTGCTGGCCATTGAGTAATGACCAGCGGGACAGTCCTAAAGCCAGCTCTCTTAACGAGGTTTCAGGCATATAAGGACCATACTTTTTCGCCAGCTCTAACTGTTCAAAAGCTTCAGTAATACGGAACTGGGTCACACCCAGATAATAGGCATAGTCAGCATAGGCATTAGGCCATAAAGGCCTGGCCTGAATGGCTTCTTTATAATAAGTTTCAGTCTGTTCCAGTTCTTTGGTCGTCATTAAACCTGCGTACCAGCCCCATTCATTGATTTTGGCTTTGGTCAGCAGATAGTGGGGGTGTTTAGGATGTAGCTCTATAGCTTTATCTATGGCTTCACTGGCTTGCTTCCAGCTTTCTTCGGTCAACAATGGCTGATTTTTCACCCATAGCTCGACAAAGTAATTGGCTTTAAAATACCAGGCGCTTGCCAGTCCTATCGGGATGATATGCCAGGCCGTCAGGCCTAATAACAACAATGCCGGCAGGGCGAGTAAACGGGACACTCTACTGCCATGCAACACAGTGCTTGCACTCTGGTGGCGGGTGCGACGTTGGCGTTCTGGCATTCTCGAACCCTTAACTGAAGTGAATATGACTAATACGTTTTGGATGTTCAGTGACTAACTGTTCGGCGTAATCAATGCCGCACAAGGCCGCAATATAATCCCGTGCTTCGGCCAGTTTGGGAGGACGACGTTGCAGGTTATGACTGTCGCTGGCGACTATGTGAAACGCTTTTTGCTGCAGCAACAGCAATGCGGTCTCTTTACTGCTTTCGCCCATATCACCCAGCACTGAACTTGCGGTCAGTTGCAGCAAGCATCCCATACGCTGAAAGGGCAGCAGTTTTTTCAGATCCGTTTGGACATCTCTGTTGCGCTCTGGATGTGCGATCATCGGCAGTACCTGTTTGCCCAATAACCACTTAACCAGCCGGTCTGCACCTGCAGGTATATGGCTGTGCGGAAACTCCAGTAACAACACTTTGTAGCCCTGATACTCGCCTAAATAAGGCAAGCTGCCTGATTCAACCCAGCCCGGTAGTTCAGAGCATAAGCGTACTTCGGCAGCCGCAGCGAGTTGCACCGACACACCTGCTTCTTTCGCCGCAACTTTGAGGCCTGTTAATCCGTGCTGAATACTGGCCAGGGTATTGTCAAAGTGCCCCGGGTTGATATGAGGGGTGCTGACAATATGACTGATGCCATTAAGTTCTGCCATTTTCAGCAGCTGTATAGACTCTTCTACAGTTCTGGCTCCATCATCCAGCCCCGGAATAAAATGGCAGTGCAGGTCGTACATCAGCTGTTCTCGTTGCTGTAATAGTGGTAATAGCCATAATGGCTATAGTCACCATAACTTTGCGCCACTCTTTTCATATTCACTTTATTCAGAATGACGCCATAGAGGTTGTTTTCTGTCTGCAGTAACTTGGCGATACCACTTTGTATTGCTCCTTTACGGGTCTCGTCTGTTGCAACCACAAAGACTACAGCATCAGCCTGTTTGGCAACGACTAAGGAGTCGCTTACGGCCTGAACAGGAGGCGTATCAATAATAATTCTGTCGTATCTTGCGGACAGCTCGCCCAACAGCTCGGCAAAACGCGGAGAAAGTAAAAGCTCCAGAGGGTTAGGGGGGACATTGCCAGCGGGCAGAAGATCGATACCTGAGGTTTCATCGGCCACTATGCAGGTGTCAATTTGTTCACGGCCCGCTATTAAATTAGCCAAACCCGGTTGATAGGCAGGTAAACCAAAACGTTTTGCGAGCGTAGGGCGGCGCATATCCGCATCAATCAGTAGCACTTTTTCCATCTGGCCAAAGGCAAATGCCAGATTAGTCGCAGAGGTTGATTTGCCCTCAGACGGTACTGCTGAGGTCACTTCAATCAGCTTTAAGGGTTTATCCAGCGCCAGCAAAATTAAACTGGTTCTGATACTTCGTACCGCCTCGGCGTATTGCTTGTGTTGATCGCTAAAAAAGCTATAGAGAGGCAAGTCCTGATTTTTCTTATGAGGCAAGTCAGGCATAAAACCTAATGTACGTTGTCCCAATTGATTTTCGACGTCATTAGGCGACTTTATCGTATCGTTTAATGCATCCAACAAAAAGGCCAATAACATGCCCAAGCCAAGCGTAATGATAAAGGCGATAATGACCACCAGCTTACGTTTAGGTGAGATAGGCTCAGTCGACGGTGTTGCAAGATCGGTGAAACGCGCCAGAGCCGAATTAAAATTACTGGTCGCCTGGGTTTCTTTTTGTCTGGATAAGAAGGTTTCAAATAGCTGTCTGTTGGTCAGAACTTCTCGCTCAAGGCTTTGATAAGTGGTCTCTTTTAAGCTGACCGTCTGGTATTGATTTTTGGCTTTTGCCATTTCCTCTTCCAGTGAGCTGACGTTTTCCTGCACAGATTGGGCTTCATTCTCTATACCAGAAATCAGTTTTTTAATCTGGTTTCTTAAGTTTTCCTGTACAGCCGTCAATTCACTTTTTGCAGCTATCAGTCGTGGGTGTTTTACACCATAAATTTTTGATAACTCAGACACTCTACGCTCAGTCAAAATAAGCTGGTTTTTTGCATCCTGGATCCCTCTGTGTGCAGTAATTTCAGGTAAGCTTTCCAGTTTTTCAATATTGTCTATGCCATATTGTTTGATCACACGGATAAAACCGTCGACCTGAGCTTTGCGGCTACGGGCTTCGGTCAGGGCTTCAGACAATCGTTCCAGTTCTTTGGCACCCAAACCTCTAACACCCTCAACATCAACCAGACCTTCCTTCGCTCTGTAGGCTTGTAATTTTGCTTCGGATTCGTCCAGTTGTACGCGCAGCTCACCAAGGCGACCCCCCAGCCAACTGGCGGCCTGCTGCGTGATGCCAAGCCTCGCTTCCAACTGACTATTGATATAAGCCTCACCCACAGCATTAGCAACCTGAGCTGCAAGATCCGGGGTATAGGTGACAAAGCTGATTTGAACCAGTTGTGTTTTTCGGATGGGACTGACGTTCAGTCTGCTCTGGAATTGTGAAATCAGCTGATCTCTTTGTCTGAGCTCACGCTGTTCAGGTGTCAGTTTGCTTTCTGCGCTTGGAATAAAAGGGATCAGATCTTTAAGCCGGCTGATTAAACCTGGTTTTCCGAGAAAATCCGGATGATCCTGCAGGTTCAGCTTATTAACAACAGCTTCTGCAATAGAGCGTGACTTCAAAATTTCGAATTGGGTCAGGTAGTACTCCTGCTGACTGGAGTTAATACCGTACACCTCTTCTATCGACACCGCATTGGCCTGCTGACTTTCAATCAGCAGAGTGGCTGTTGCTGCATATCTGGATTTGACGTTGAGCATGACCAGCACCGTCAGTATGGTCACTAGTACAGCTAAACTCAGAATACGCCACTTATGAATATTGATAATGGAAAGATATTTACGCAGGTCAATGGTTTCCTGCTGCGAAGGCGCACCTGCTAAGTCCGTTACTGCCATAGTTAAAAGAATCTCTGTTCGATGGTGATGGTATCGCCAGCATTCACTTTCGTGTTCAGGTTGGCATTTTCTTGTTTGCTTTTATTGGCTTCACGGGTAATAAATATCTTCTCTTTTGAAGCCCGCTCGGTCAGGCCTCCAGCCAAAGCAACCGCCTGATTGACCGTCATCCCCGGTTGATAAGGGTAGCCTCCAGGTAACTTCACTTCACCATGAATAAAAAACGGTCTGTATTCCACCATTCCGACAAAAACATTAGGTTCAACAAAATAATCACCTTTCAGGCCATTATAAATACGGCTTTCGAGCTGTTTAATCGAAAGTCCTTTGGCCATGATTTCGCCAAGGAAGGGGTAATTAATTTTGCCACTGTCAGTCAGCTGAGTTTCTATTTTCAGCTCTTCTTCACCGTACACCTGAATAATGATTTTATCGCCGGGACCTAATAAATAGTTAGCGTCCTCCTGGGCACTTACCCAGGAAGACCAACTAATTAACAGGGCAACAAGCCAAACTACAAAGTGCTGCATAATCTATCCATGAAATCTGATCCGTGGATCAAAGGGAAAAGTCAAAATTTACGCCGACAATGTTCCGGTCAAATTCTATACCAGGTACAGAAGAGGTTTTATCTGTCATAGTGGTAAATAACGAAACATCGACAAAGCGGCGAAACGCATATTTGATACTGGCGGTGTAGGAGTCGTTTTCGTCCTCTCTATTGATCCCCACATACTCTTCTTCCAGCCTGTTATAGGCCAGTTGAGTCTGCACAGCTTCTGACCAGTTGTGGTACCAGCTTAGCGTGTAAGTGGTCTCTTTGATGTAGTCTCCGCCTTGTAATGGATCTTTGGCTTTACGTCCTGTGCCTAAATTAAAGTTACTGTAGGTCAGAGGGGCCCAGTTGGCGTTGACTGTCCAGGCCACACCGCTGAAATCATCACGGGTGGAGTCATCAAATTCTTTTTTCTGATAACCTAATTTGAACTCACCTGAGGTCAGGGCACTGATTTGCCATTCAGCACCAGCTTTTACATTGGTTTCTTTACTGTCTCTGGGGGCTTCCGGATCTACGAAGTCATAGCCTATGTCGACAATACAGGTTTCCAGCACCGCAGTAGTGCCTGACAAGGTGTCATAGTAAAAATTAATGCCGCCCATGGTGGAGTCATAATCCCGGAACTGCGTGACTTCACGTTGGTTCATATACTCTTTATTAAAGTAACGGGCACCAAAACGAACCCGGGCTGGTGCGGCTACAGCACCATACTCGTAATAACCAGACAAGGTCTGATTATTAAAGCGGGTAGGGTCGTCCAGATTGTTATTCAGACCTTCGGTAATACCTGTACCTCTGTCCTCGTGGCCCCATACCATATCCGCTTTAACGTTTAACTTACCTTGCTCGGACAACTGGGTATTAAACAAGCCACCTAATAAGGTGTCGGTAAAGTTATCGCTACTGCTACTGAAATAGTTGCCGTGATAAGCGGCTGCACTGAATTCGAGACTGGTGACGCCATCATCTCTGCTGGCTTTTAACGACGGCAACACTGTCATAATCCAACTGTCTGTTTCGTTGGCACTGACACTGGTAATGTTGTCGTCGTACTTCAGGCCAGTGCTGAGCAGAGGCGTAATATCAAAGCCCGACTCTGTCTTAATAGCCTGTGGATCTACAGCTTGTACTCCAGCGCTGGTAAAAGCCAGCGCTGTCATAATAGCTAACTTGGATTTCATGACAGTGGCCCTTTTAATATACATTTTTCCCTGTAAACCCTCTAAAGAAGGTCAAAAATACTATTTTTGTATCCCACCACAGTGACCAGTTTTTGATATACGTCAGGTCATATTCCACCCGTTTTTCCATCTTCTCTAACGAGTCGGTTTCACCACGCCAGCCGTTAATTTGCGCCCAGCCGGTAATACCTGGTTTTACTTTATGTCTGAGCATATAAAAGGCTACCAGCTTTCTATACTGTTCATTGTGCGCTACCGCATGTGGACGGGGACCCACCACAGACATTTCACCTCTGAGTACATTGATAAACTGCGGTAACTCATCCAGTGATGTGCGTCTTAGTACCGCACCTAAGGGCGTCACTCGTGCATCGCCTTTTTTAGCCTGAACAACAGTATCTCCGTTGTCCTGAACCGTCATACTGCGAAACTTGAATACCTTGATCGCTTTACCGTCCAATCCGTAGCGGTCTTGTTTAAAGAATACCGGACCACGGCTGGTGATTTTAATGGCAGCAGCTATCACTAGCATTGGAAGGGCCAGTAACAACAGGGCGATACTGCTTACCGTCACGTCAAACGAACGTTTTAACCAGTCGTGAGCACCATAGTAGGGGGATTCAAATACGCTCAGCGTTTCGACATCTCCTATAGTCCCAAGTCGGGCATGCATCAGGTTATACAGCAGGAAGTCAGGCACTATGTGCACGTCCACTGTGGTATCGCCTAAGCGCTGAATAATATCGGCGATGCGCTTATCCGCGGATAAAGGCAAGGTGATATAGAGCTTATCGAATGCACCATTTCTGGCTGAATCAACACATTCGTCAATTTTACCGCTGAGTGTTTTTCCACATTCAGGCAGGCGATCTGCTTCTCTGTCGTCGTACACGCTGCAAAACTGTAATCCAAGTTGTGGTTTGCTGGTGATTTCGTTAATCAGACGTTTTGCATTGGCGGTGCAACCAATGACGGCAACACGACGGATGCTGTAGCCTTTTTTGTGCAGGGTGTTTTTGATCATGCGGGCAGCCACACGCCACACAGTGGTGTAGCACAACGCCAAACTGAACCAGCCGACAAGAATGACCCTTGAGTAACTGGCGGTACTTTTTAATGCAAAGGTAATCACCAGCATCAGACTAAAGGCAACAAATAAGCACAGCACCACCAAAGCGACATTGCTGGTCAGTGTACTAATGCGCCATGAACGATATAATTGAACGGATTCTGCCGTATACAGATAGACCGCCATTACAGTGAAATACAGCATAATGTAACTGGTCGTCACGACTTCGCCATACAGCTTCAGGCTCAGGTACAAAGCTGCACCTATGGCCATTATGTCGAAGAGTCTGTTTAGGAAACAGAAACCACTATCTTCCGCCTTGAAACTTGTGTGCGTGTTCATAGTTAAATCCTGTTAACTTCCAATTGGCATCAAACGCCGTTGGTACGAAGTGCCTACAGCAAAAAATGAAGCAATGACTCATTGATTGATTTTTCGCCATCCCAAGGACTATAGCCACGAGTTGTGACAGTCACCTTACACAGGCTTAACTAAAAAATCTGTTTGTTCAACTGGTTGAAAAATATTCAACTATGGTGCTTTTAGAGGTGTATTTGTATTGGGAAACCGTGTTGTAGGCTGTTGGTCTTGATCTTGCTGGTGTTTTTGCCGTAATAAGCTAAAGCTGTTTCAAAATTCAGGTTATTTTCAGGCTGTCATGAGTTAAAAAAAATCGTGTATAAAATAGTCAAAATAGCGGATTTAGGGTTTTTATTGGAATCAAGGGCTGTATTTTTTTATTGGCAAAGCAGGAATTGTGATGTGAATTTTTTATGAAATTGCAGTATTGTCGGTACAAACAAAGCCTGATTTTGTCAGGCTTTGTTTGTGTTGTCGCTTAGGTTGCCGCTTTCATACTGCGAACAAAAGCTGAGAGTTCACTGAGTAGAGTGTCTGGCTGATGTTGATGTTTTTCAATAATTTGTACTATAGCCGAACCTGAAATTGCACCCGCTGCACCACTATCAATAGCTGCTTTGACATGTTCAGGTTTGGAGATACCAAAACCCAAAAGCGTAGGAGCAGCATTGTATTCTTTTAACTGATTAATCAGCGTGCTGGCGGGCATTGCGGCCTGAGTTTCAGTGCCTGTCACACCAGCGCGGCTTAACAGATAAGTGTAACCACGGCCATAAGAGGCCAGTTCACGTAAGCTCTCGTCTGTGATGTTGGGCGGCGCGATAAAAATAGGGGCTATGTCATGTTTCATCGCTGCGTTTCTGAATAACTTGCTTTCATGCAAAGGCACATCGGCGATCAGAATAGAATCCACACCAGCTTGCTGTGCCTGCAGATAGAAGTTATCTATGCCGCGAGCCATCACCAGATTGCTGTACAGCAACAAGCCAATAGGAATGTCTTTGTTGTACTGACGAATACGGCCAATCAGTTCAAAACACTGAGCTGGAGTGACACCAGCGGCCAAAGCGCGGATATTGGCGTTTTGAATGACAGGGCCGTCAGCTATTGGGTCGGAGAACGGAATACCCAGCTCCAACGCATCGGCGCCTGCATCTATTAAGGTTTTGATAATGTTGAAAGACAGCTCAAGACCCGGATCGCCCATAGTGACGAAAGGCACAAAAGCACCTTGTTTGGCGATGCTCAGGCGGCTGAATAACTGCTGATAACGTTGCATAAAAATCTCCTTAGCTGCGCTCTGCCATGTTGTTTGGTTTGATATGGGCTTCGCCAATAATTGAATAGACGTGGTTTAAATCTTTGTCGCCACGACCTGATAAGTTGACTAAAAGCACCAAAGGTTCTGTGGCAGCAGCCGCCATTTTGAGCGCATGAGCTAACGCATGTGAGCTTTCCAGTGCCGGGATAATACCTTCAGATTTCGCCAGATGCTGGAAGGCAGCTAAGGCTTCATCGTCGTTAATAGCCACATATTCAGCGCGGCCTATGCTTTGCAGATAGGTATGTTGTGGCCCAACAGCCGGATAGTCTAAACCAGCAGAGACAGAGTAGGACTCTTCAATCTGACCATCTTTGGTTTGCATAATAGCTGTATAAGCGCCGTGCAAAATACCAAAGCTGCCTGTACTTAATGCCGCGCCGTGCTGATGGGTTTCAATGCCCATACCACCTGGCTCAATACCAATTAAGCGTACGCCTTCTTCTTTGATGAAATCAGCGAACATACCAATGGCGTTTGAACCACCGCCCACACAAGCCAGCACCGCATCAGGTAATTTACCTTCAGCTTCAAGAATTTGTTGTTTGGCTTCTTCACCAATCATTTTCTGGAATTCGCGCACTATAGTCGGGAATGGGTGAGGGCCAGCCGCAGTCCCTAATAAATAATGGCTGGTGGCATAACTGCCGGACCAGTCACGCATGGCTTCATTAACTGCATCTTTTAAGGTGCCAGAACCTGCGGTCACAGGAATAACGGTTGCGCCCATCAGCTTCATCCTAAATACGTTCGGCTGCTGACGGTCAATATCTTTGGCACCCATATAAATTTTGCAATTCAGGCCCAATAAAGCGCAGGCGAGTGCTGTTGCCACACCATGCTGACCGGCACCGGTTTCAGCAATAATGTCTTTTTTGCCCATACGTTTAGCCAATAAGGCCTGACCTAATACCTGATTGGTTTTATGCGCACCACCGTGCAATAAGTCTTCACGTTTTAAGTAAATTTTTGCCAGTGGATTAGGCGACACATTACGGCATAAAGTTAAAGGAGTAGGGCGACCCGCGTAGTCTTTTAACAGCGCCTGAAATTCAGCAATAAAAGCCGGATCCTGCTGCGCATCGACAAAAGCCTGCTCTAGCTGCACTAAAGCAGGGACCAGCAATTCAGGCACAAACATGCCACCAAAATCGCCAAAATAAGGGTTTAAATTTAATTTAGTCATGACTGAATTCTCTGATGTTCACAAATGCGTGTTGAATTTTGCCCGCATCTTTGATGCCGGGAGCGGATTCGAGGCCAGAATTAAGATCCACGGCCAGTACCTGATGTTTCAGTGCTGCAATGACATTGTCCGGATTTAAACCTCCAGCCAGCATCACTTTTTTATCCAGCAGTTGTTCGTCCAATAATTGCCAGTCAAATTGTTGCCCTGTGCCACCCGCCTGCTCTGGATGATAGGCATCGAGCAAATAACGGTCGGCGTAACGTGTCAGCTCTGGCAGCTTGTGTTGCACACGGTAGGCTTTCCAAATCTCTGTAGTTTTGGGCAATAAAGGCCGCAGTTTTTGTAAATACAAGTCGGACTCATCACCGTGCAGCTGCACTGCGGCCAGTTTTAGATCCCGTGCTGTTGCAGCCACTGTCTCTACTGCTTCATCCACAAATACGCCAACGTAATGCAAAGCTGGTGCGCCTTGTTGCACAGCTTTAGCTTGCTCTACTGTGACAAAACGTGGTGATTTTGGATAAAAAATCAGGCCGCCAAAATAAGCACCATGGGCATACACAGCCTTGCTGTCCTCTGCGCGGGTTAAACCACAGACCTTATGTTCGCCCCGGATCAGTGAGCGACAGGCATTGGCCAAATCAGCTTGTGCCATTAACGAACTGCCCACCAGGTAAGCATCAGCTACTTTGGCCAGCTGCCGTACCTGCTGCGAGCTGTAAATGCCTGATTCGGATACGATAGTAATACCATCAGGGATCAGGCGAGCCAGCTTGAAACTGGTTTCTAAGTTGGTATCTAAAGTACGTAAGTCGCGGTTATTAATGCCAATCAGCTCTGCGCCTAAAGCCACAGATCTTAAGGTTTCTGACTCGTTACTGACCTCGGTCAAGATCGTCAGATTTAAGCTTTTCGCAACCTTTGCCAGTTCCAGATACTCCAGATCATTCAGCACAGATAACATCAAAAGCACAGCATCAGAACCTTGCAAACGGCCAAGGTAAATCTGGTAGGAGTCGATAATAAAATCTTTATGCAGTAGCGGCTGGTTTACCTTGGCGCGCACTGTTGCCAGATAATCGTAACTGCCCTGAAAAAACTTCTCGTCGGTCAGTACAGAAATACAGTCGGCATATTGACCATAAGCGGCACAAATTTCTTCTAAATCAAAAGGGCTGCGAATTAAACCTTTTGAAGGCGACGCCTTTTTGCATTCCAGAATAAAGCGTGGACCTTTTTGCTGCAGAGCCTTTAAGAAATTACGCTGACTGGGTTGCACCAGCTGCTGAAACTGCGCCAGTGGCAACTTTTGCTTGCGCTCTGCCACTTCCTGTTTTTTGTGATCGATAATAGTGGTTAACACATTAGCCATGACTAAGTTCCCTTAACTGCGTCAATGTCGAAAAAGCCTGTCCTGAAGCTAAATGTTCAAGCACAGATTGGGTCAACTGTTTTAGATCTTTGCGCTCTTTATCTGCGCCACTGATATGCAGCATTGCTGCTACATTAGCCGCCACCGCCTGATTGTGTGCTGTTTTGCCAGTGCCCTGTAAAATCGCCAGTGTGGCTTTGGCATTATCGGCCGGGCTGCCGCCTATTAATTCACTCAGGCTGATTTGAGGTAAACCAAAATCAGCAGGGGTCAGCTCAAAGTGTTCAATGGCGCCTGTGCTGGTCACAGCGCTGACGTTCGTCACACCATGTAAAGCAATTTCATCACAACCGCTGCCATGCACTACCCAGGCGGCTTTTACACCTAATTGCTGTAGTGCTTCTGCCATCACAGCAGTTAAGGCCGGATCGTAGACACCAAGCAGCTGATAATCAGGTTTAGCCGGGTTAATCAGCGGCCCTAATAAGTTAAAAATGGTGCGGCTTTTTAAGGCTGTACGTACCGGCATCGCATGCTTAATACCTGCATGGTACAAAGGCGCAAATAAGAAGCTGCTGTTGCTTTGACTTAAGGCTTGAGCGGCTGCTTCCGGACTCATTTGGATATTGATGCCTAGTTGCTCCAACAAGTCGGCTGAACCGGACTGAGAGGATACGCTTCTGTTGCCATGTTTGGCCACTGGCAATCCCATACTGGCTGCCACAAGAGCTGCAGTGCTGGAAATATTGATGGTATTGGAGCCGTCACCACCTGTGCCACAACAATCTATAGCGCCAGCAACACTAGCCGGAAATTCAGTGGCGGCAGCGCGCATAGCAGCGGCTGCTCCGGCAATTTCATCGGCCGTTTCGCCACGCATTTTCAGCGCCACTAAAAGCGCGGTCAGCAAAACAGGTTCCACTTCACCTTTAACTACCGCACTGAAAAAAGCATGGCTTTGCTCAAAGGACAAGGCTTCACCTTTCAGGCTTTTTTGTACTAGTTCTAAAATTGGCTGGCTCATGCTGTTGCTCCCAAGCTCATTGGGCTTTTCATTAAGTAGTCCAGACTTTGTTTTAGCAAAGGCTTACCTAAAGTGGTCAGAATAGACTCAGGGTGGAATTGGTAACCTAAAGCTTTGTGCTCTTCATGCACTATGGCCATAGGAATATGCTGATAGGCTGCGATCACCTGCAACGAATCCGGCACTTCAGTGGCCATTAAAGAGTGATAACGCGCCACAGGGAATTGTTTAGGTAAAGCGCCAAATACCGGGTGGTCGCTCAGCTCAATAATAGAAGTTTTACCATGGACTGTTTCACCGGCACGACCAACCACACCGCCATAATGTTCCACCAGCGCCTGATGGCCTAAACAAATACCCAGCATTGGGAATTTGCCAGCACAGAGTGCGATAAGCTCCGGCATAGAACCGGCTTGTGAAGGTGCGCCAGGGCCAGGGGATAATAACAACACCACAGGCTGTTGTTCCTGCTGCATCTTTTCAAAGATATAAGCTGCAGGCACAGTATTGCGGTACAGCTTTAAGCTAAAACCTAATTGGGCGACTTCATCCACCAGGTTGTAGCTGAACGAATCTAAATTATCTAACAGATATACCACGCTCATGCTGATACTCCTTGTTTAGCAGCTTGGCCTGCAGATTGAATAGCATTAATCACAGCCTGAGCTTTGCTGCGGGTTTCGTCCGCTTCGGCTTGCGCGACACTGTCGTACACCACACCAGCACCGGCCTGAATGTAAGCCATGCCGTTTTGCACATAAGCCGAACGAATGACAATGCAGCTATCAAAATCACCATTGCCAGCCAAATAACCTACTGCGCCACCATAACTGCCACGGCGTTTTTTCTCGACACCACGAATCAGTTCTGCTGCCCGTACTTTAGGTGCGCCTACTAAGGTGCCCATATTCATACATGCCTGATAGGCATGCAAAGCGTCCAGTTCTGGTTTTAAGGTGCCGACTACACGCGAGACTAAATGCATCACGTAAGAGTAACGGTCTACTTTCAGCAGCTCTTTGACATAACGGCTGCCTGGCACACTGATACGGGCTACGTCATTACGGGCTAAATCGACCAACATTAAATGTTCGGCTTTCTCTTTTTCGTCCTGACGCAGTTCCAGCTCAATGCGGCTGTCTAAGTCGCGGTCAATACTGCCATTGGCGGCAAAACCACGGCGACGGGTGCCTGCTATGGGGTAAATCTCTACTTGTGCTGTTTTTGCTTCATATTTCAACGCCGACTCAGGAGAGGCACCAAACAGGCTGAAGTTTCTATCCTGCAGGTAAAACATATAAGGGCTTGGATTTTGTTGTTTCAGTTTGGCGTAAGCCGCTTGTGGATCAGGGCAGGGCAAGCTGAAACAGCGTGATGGCACGACCTGAAATACATCACCAGCCACTATATTGTGTTTCAGTGCTTCGACCTGGGCGACAAAGTCGGCGTCGCTGATATCTACTTTGACTTCAGCTTTGGCTGCAGGCTCTGTTGCCGTTGTTGTATTAGTTGATTGCTGCAATAGCTGCTGCAGCTCTGATAAACGCTGACCTATAACAAAATACTGCTGCTGGGCTTGAGTGCCACAAAATACATTACCAATCAGACGGCTATTGCCTGCCTGATGATCGACCACTAACACCGTTTCAGCCAGATAAAACAGATAGTCAGGACACTGGTTTTCAGCTGTTGGCACCTGGGGTAAGTCCTCTACCATAGCCACTAAGTCGTAACCAATGACGCCACCTAAAAAGATAGCTAAAGGCTCGTCACTGTTGTTTTGCAGCTGTTGTTGCAGTAAACGCAAAACAGTCAGTGAGTTAGGCAGCAATAAGCGGCTTTCTTCATCCAGCAAAGGATCAGCTTTGGCAAACTGCACTCTGAGTTGGTTGGATGACAAATCAAGTTCTGCTTTGCCTTGTAGCAAAGACGCCAGATAAGGCAGCAGGGTTTTACCGTTGTCGGTTAAAGCTTCAATCTGCACCTGTAGAGCATTGCATTCAATGCGCAAAGCCGCGTCAATCAGCATCAGACTTTTTAAACTGTTTTTGCTGTCAATTTCTGCCGACTCCAGTAATAACGCCATTTGGCCCTGACTGGTTAATGCTCTGAAGCTTTGCAGCGGATCTGGCTGAATACTCAGGGTTTGGCTGAAACTGGCCACTTGCCCTGTAGTGGTGGTAATTTGCTGTAAATTCATGGTGTTCCCTAAAAGTTTCAAATAAAAAGCCCGCATCAAGCGGGCTTTTTGGCTGTATTCGGACAATAGTTGTCCGGCCCGCTAAACAGGAAGTCGCCACCAGTGCCAACGTGTTACTTGAGAATTCATCATGATTTTTCCTGTATTTAAATTTCTACAAAGCTTAAAAAACAAAAAGGCCCGAATCTTTCGAAACGGGCCTGGTTTTATAGCGAATACAACGCCTCCACACGCCCGTTAAGGAGTATGCCACCACCAAATGTGAGTTTGAGTTGTTGTCTGAAATTGCATTGGCTATAAATCCGTTGTTAATAAGTCGCTCTGAAAACGCCTCTATAAAACCCTGAAATCAAATGCCCGTCAAGCCCTGTTTAGTTATAAGTCCAAAAAAATACGTATAAGTGGATAGATGGCTACAGGAGGTTCTTTGGCAGTGCTGCAGAAAGCCAAGCCCGGCAAGTGCTTTTATGGCACAATGGCGGCCGTTTCTTCAGGTAGCTTCCCATGAAAATTGATTTACACAGTCACACTTATTGCTCAGATGGCGTATTAAGCCCAACCGAACTGGTTGAGCGTGCCGTCAGCAAAGGCGTGGATGTGCTTGCTATTACCGATCACGACACTATTGCTGGCCTCTGTGAAGCCCGCGCCGCTATTGCTGAGAAAAAGCTGCCTTTGACCTTGATCCCTGGTGTGGAAATCTCCACCAGTTGGTACGAGTTTGAAATTCATATTGTTGGTTTAAATATCAATACCGATTGTCCGGTGTTTTTACAGCATTTAGCAGCTCAGCAACAGCGCAGGGTAGAAAGGGCCGAAGAGATGGCGCGTCGTCTTGAGAAAAATAAAATACCGGACGTGCTTGAAAATGTATTAAAAATTGCCAATGGCGCAGCCTTAACCCGTACTCACTTTGCCCGTTATCTGGTGCAGATTGGCAAAGCCAGCTCGATGAATACCGTATTTAAAAAGTACTTAAGCCGCGGCAATACGGGTTATGTGCCGAACAATTGGGTGCCTATGCAGGAGGCTGTGCAGTGGATTTTAGCTGCAGGTGGTACTCCGGTGCTGGCGCATCCACTTAAGTACAAACTGAATGGCCGTTGGCTAACCCGTTTAGCAGAAGAGTTTTCCGCTGCTGGTGGTAAAGCCATGGAAGTGGCCTCTGCCCAAATGACTCCGGTGCAAAAGCGCCAGGTCTGGATGCTGTGCCAGAAGTTTGGCTTAACGGCGTCTGCTGGTTCTGATTTTCATCAGGAAACCCCATGGAATGAGTTGGGGCGTCAATTGTATTTTACCGACGATGTCACTCCTGTATGGCATGACTGGCAGTTGCCAGAGCCTGAATCAGCACAGCTTTCATCTTGATTTTTAACAAATTTATTGCTATTTCTTAAACATACTTTAGTTAGAAGTGCAGAGAATAAGAAGAATTTATGAGCCAGTTTTTTTATGTTCATCCTGAGAATCCACAGCAGCGTTTAATTAAACAGGCTGTGCATATTATTCAACAAGGTGGGGTAGTGATTTACCCGACAGATTCAGGTTATGCGCTGGGTTGTCATATAGGTGATAAAGCGGCGCTTGAGCGTATTTTGCAAATCCGTCAGATGAGCACAGAGCATCACTTTACCCTGATGTGCCGCGACTTTTCTGAGTTGTCTGTTTATGCCAAGGTAGAAAACAGCGCCTTTCGCTTAATCAAAAACCATACGCCTGGTGCTTACACTTTTATTTTAAAAGGCACTAAAGAAGTCCCTAAGCGTTTGCTCAATGAAAAGAAAAAGACCGTAGGTTTACGTATTCCGCAAAACAAAATTGCGCTGGCGCTGTTAGAAGAGCTGGGTGAACCTTTGATGTCGAGTTCCTTAGTATTGCCTGGCAATGACTTTGCTGAATCGGATCCGGAAGAAATGCGTGATCAATTAGAACGTCAGGTGGATTTAATTATTCACGGTGGCGTTATTGCTGAAAACCACACCACAGTGATTGATTTATCAGAGGATAACCCCGTAGTTATACGTCAGGGCGCAGGCGATAGCAGTGCCTTCATATAACTTCGGGTTAGAGTTTGGATGCTTAGATAATGTCTGAACCACTCGCCGACAGCTTTGCCAGCCTGACGATACAGCAGCCTTTGCCGCTGGCTTTTGTACGCGGCGAGGCTGTACTGGATAAGCCGGAAGATTTGTATATTCCGCCTGAAGCTTTGTCGGTATTGCTGGAAAGTTTTGAAGGCCCGCTCGATTTTCTTTTGTATTTAATTCGTCGTCACCGCTTTGATATTGTCGATTTGCCCATCAACGAAATCACCCTGCAGTATATGGAATACATTGATTTAATGCAGGATATGAACTTTGAACTGGCGGCAGAGTATTTACTAATGGCCGCTATGCTGGCGGAAATTAAATCGCGTTTATTACTGCCGCAGCACGACCATAAAGCGGATGACGAAACCGACCCCAGAGCTGATTTAGTCAGGCGGTTGCAGGAATATGAAATTATCCGCAAAGCGGCCACTGACGTGGATTTATTGCCACGCCAGGAGCGGGATTATTTCCCTGCCAAAGCCGGGTTAGATGATAACTTCGAACCTTATGTGATTTTGCCTGAAGTGTCGTTGCAGGAGATTTTGCTGGCACTGAAAGACATAGCCAAACGCGCCAAAGATTTTCAGCATCACCAGATTAAAAAAGAGCATTTATCCACCCGTGAGCGCATGAGTAAGATTTTAGAGTTGCTTAAAGGCCGCTCTGACTACCTTGAGTTTGCCGAATGTTTTGAGTTATCAGAAGGACGGCAGGGTGTAGTCGTCAGCTTTTTAGCTATTCTGGAGCTGGTGAAAGAAAAGCTAATACAAGTCATCCAGATCGAAGCTTATGGTCAGATCCACGTCAAATTGGCATAATGTGCCCTTCGGACTTGAAGCCGCAGCTTTGTTGACCGCGTTTGCTCGCCCCAATCACATAGTGGTCTATGTTCATGGGGACTCACGCTCTTGTCGCCGCGCTGCAACTCCAATTACTTTGGGCACCCCGTAACTGGTAGAATTTAGACAAAGGAACAGGCATGGCGAAAAAAATTAACGAGCAACAACTGCTACAGTTAGTCGAAGCCGCTATTTTTGCCTCTGATAAACCTTTGTCTGTTAATGACTTACAAAGCACTGTGCTGGAAAGTTTTGAGTTAACCCGAAAACGTTTGCAGCAGGCATTAGCTCAGTTGCAACAGGATTATTTAGGCCGGGGTATTCAATTGATTGAAACCGCCTCTGGTTTTCGGTTTCAGACCCGCGCTGATTTAAGTGAATATCTGGCGTTACTCTGGCCAGAACGTTCACCACGTTATTCCCGTGCTGTGCTGGAGACGTTGGCCTTGATTGCCTATCGTCAACCTATTACCCGCGGCGAAATTGAAGAAGTGCGGGGGGTGACGGTTAGCAGTCAAATTATGCGTACTTTGCTCGACCGGGGTTGGGTCAAAGTGGTAGGGCATAAAGAAGTACCGGGTCGTCCTGGTTTGTATGCCACGACGCCGACATTTTTAGATTATTTTGGCTTAAAGGATTTAAGCGATTTACCTGCTCTGGCCGAGTTTCAAGCAACGCCGGATTTTTTTAACCCAGTCGTGATGACTGAAGAGATACATTAAATCATGAGTGAAAAACTACAGAAAGTGCTGGCGCGATCCGGTGTTGGATCCCGCCGCGAGATGGAAGAATACATCAGTGCTGGACGTGTGACTGTGGATGGCAAAGTGGCGACATTAGGCGACCGCATCAATGCAAATCAACAAGTGCGGGTCGACGGCCATCCGGTCAAAATTGCAGCTGAAGCTGAACAGGTATGCCGTGTTATTGCCTACCACAAACCTGAGGGCGAAATTTGTTCGCGTATCGATCCTGAAGGTCGTCCTACTGTATTTGACCGCCTGCCAAAAATTAAAGACTCACGCTGGATTGCCATTGGCCGTTTAGACATCAATACCAGCGGTTTATTGCTGTTCACCACAGATGGTGAAATGGCCAACCGTTTAATGCATCCAAAGTTTGAAGTAGAACGTGAATATGCAGTGCGTGTATTTGGTGATGTCAACGATGCAATGATCCAGAAACTGCGCACAGGCGTGGAGCTGGAAGATGGTAAAGCCAACTTCAAAAAAGTAAAAGCTATGGGCGGCGAAGGTATTAACCGCTGGTTCCATGTGGTTTTGACTGAAGGCCGTAACCGTGAAGTTCGCCGTATGTGGGAATCGCAGGGTGCTGTGGTGAGTCGCTTAATTCGTATTCGTTACGGTGATTTGTTATTGCCTAAACATTTACCAGCAGGTGGTTATGCCGAATATCCACTGGAAGATGTGAACTACTTACGTAAGCTGGTGCATTTATCGGCTGAAACTGAAAGCTTAATGAAACCGGAAGACCGTGATGAGCGTCGTCGTCGTATGGCAGGCATTAAGCGTGCAGTGCGTAAACATCAGATTATGGTGCAGTCGGGCGTGAAACCTGAAGTGGTGAAAGCAGAAAAAGCAGCGGCAGCTGAAAAAGCCAAAGCGAAAAAGCCTAAACAAACTCAGAAAAAACGTACCCGTATCTAACTCTTAAAATGGGGTCAGATCACATTGTTAACTGTTAACAATGTGATCTGACCCCATTTTTTATAAACTAAATTTCACCTTATTTCATTCAGTTAGCATTAATTTATCTGGTCGGACATCAAAATGACATCTTTGGGCGTCTAACTAAATACCTGCGTTAAATTTGAAGCCTGAGGAGAAGTGCAATGAATGTATTAGAGCTGAAATTAGGCATGGTTTGCCAAACCAAAAAAGGCATAGGTGTAGTGAGTTGGATTGATGCACAGGACAGAGCTGTGTATTTGTCTGACTTGGACAACAAAGATCAGCATATAGCCGTCTCTTTTGATGATCTGCAGGACGAACCACAGCTGCATCAAAAAGCGGATATTTATTACTGATAACTCGTGACTACCTTCTCTAAAAAGCCCGCCTGAATATGCCGCGGGCTTTTTTTATAGAATTTTCTGCTTGGCTATTTTTACTTCGATTCTGATTTGCCTGAGCTGCTATACAGTTCCTGCCTGAATTGATACTGTAGTTTGCATCAATACTTCAGAGACAAACCAATGAAAACCATAGGGTTATTAGGCGGAATGAGCTGGGAGTCGACTATTCCTTATTACCGTCAAATTAATCAGCGCATCAAACAGCAGTTAGGTGGCTTGCACAGCGGCAAAATCATTTTATACAGTGTGGATTTTGCACAAATTGAAGAATTGCAGCGCAGCGGTGACTGGGACAAAGCCGGTCAGTTGTTAGCTGATGCCGCGCTCAAGTTACAGACAGCTGGTGCTGATTGCATCGTGCTTTGTACCAATACCATGCATAAGGTTGCCGCTGTTATTGAAACTGCCGTAACTATTCCACTGTTGCATATTGCTGATGCAACGGCCGAAGCTATACAGGCAGCTGGTCTTCATAAAGTCGCTTTATTAGGCACCCGTTTTACCATGGAGCAGGATTTTTACAAAAAGCGCCTGACGGAGTCTTATGGTTTAGAAGTGCTGGTGCCGGACGAAGAGGGCAGGACTCTGGTGCATCAGGTGATTTATCAGGAGCTGTGTTTGGGTGTGGTGAATCCAAATTCACGGCTGCAGTATCAACAGATCATGGCTGATTTGGTGACACAAGGCGCAGAAGCTATTATTTTAGGCTGCACTGAAATAGGTTTATTGGTAAGCGCAGAGGATAGCTCTGTGCCGTTATTTGATACCACGGCTTTGCATGCGCAAAAGGCGGCGGACTTTGCCTTGGAATAGGAAGATTGATTATGTTGTATTTATACCTCGAAGTAGATTTATCGGACGATGATGCCGACTTAGACGAAGTAGCGCGGGACTGTGGTCATACGCTGAGTCACCCGCAGCTTTCAGACTGGGATTTATTAGGTGTAACCAACTGGCATGGTCATGCCTGTCTGGAGTTTCAGCTGCAGATGAAAGAGGCCATTGAAGATGCTGAGTTACATCAGTTGATAAGCGGTATTCAGGTGCAGATTTCGCATCCGGCCGTATCATCCAGCCGCACTATGCTGGTGAGCAGTGTTAAAGAGAGCTAAGCAGTGTTAGCTTTTTAAATCGATACGCTGATGAATATTGTGCCACTCGTCCGGGAATTTACCTTGTAGCACATACGAAAATGCGATGAGCTCGGCGATAATGATATAGAGCTCTTTTGGGATATCACTACCCAGTTCAATACGTTGCAGAACCTTCACCAGTTCCTGGTCCTCATGCACCAAGACTCCATGTTCTTTGGCTGTGGCAATAATATCCTGCGCCAGTTCGCCATGACCTTTAGCGACTATTTGTGGTGCATTTTTGCCATCGTAGGCCAATGCTACAGCGCTGGCGTCTATGTCTATAGCATCGGGGTTTTTAGTCACTTCTTTCATTTGTATCCTTTAGACCCGAATGGCCAGCAAGCTGGTGGTTTTAGGCATTAAACTGTCCGGAATTTTACCCAACTGACAATGGGCTTCTTTAACATCAATGCCTTGGGCTTTGCATCTGTCTTTTAATAGCGGCAGGTATTTTTCTGCCAGTAGTTTCAGCATGCTGGTGTCGGTATATAACTGCAACGACAAGGACGTGCCGGATAACTTGCTGATGGCCAATAATTGTCCCAGCTGTTTTAAATCAAACTTCATCGACAACTGCCAGGCGACAGATTTACCTTTGCCTTTTTCCTGTTCTTCTTCCTGCTGGGTAATGGAGATCTGGCAAAAATCCGAAACCTGCTGGTTTTGAATGGGTAAGGTTAAGAAGATCTGTTGCAACGGGTCTTTGCTTTGCTGCTCCAGCGTAGATAACTGCGCATGTTGCATCGACGAGCTTTGGCTGGATAGTTGTTTCAATAACTGGCTGCTTTGAGTTTGATCAAGCTGAGCAACAAATTCTTTCAGCTTATGATCTTTATTTGGCCCCCTGTCATTTTGCGTCAGGGTCTGGCCTAAACGTCCTAATAACAACTGAATAGCGACCGCCAAAGTACCGGCTGCGGTTTGCGGCATAGTGACGTTTTGCAGCGGATTAAACTGCAATAATGCCTGCAACTGAGCCGGTAGTTGTGCCAGATTAGTTAGTTTGCTGGCATCAGGTTGGCTTTGACGCACTAACTGCAAAATAGCTTTGACCGCTTCTGGTAATTCAGGCATTTCGGCCAGACTTTCCCACTCTGGATTTAGCATAGGCAATAACTGGCGCCAGGCCTGATTAAGCACCGCCGGTTCAATTTGCGGTTTTATAAATTTAGTCGCTTCAACCGTGCCTGACACAGCCTGGCTTGGTTCTGTTTTAGAACTTTGCAGCTGAAACACTTTAGGTTGCGCTTCAATCACTATGGTTTTTTGTTCTGGTATAGCTTTGAGCTGTAACTGGCCTTGAGGGCTGAGCTGCAACTGATACTGCGGGTCTGCCAGTTGCTGTTTGGTGGCGGCCGGCAAAGGCAGTTGTTTTAAATCATTTAAACTCAGCACTGTGCCTGATACTGCATTGGTCAGTTGGGGTAATACCAAAGGCAAAATGCGTTGCTGCACTGGCGCAGATAATGGAATGATAGTTTGAGGCTGCGCAGAAGCTGCAGCTGGTGTTTTTATCTGAGTGGGCGTCTGCCCAGGTTGCGGCTGATTTTTTACGTTGTTTGGTGTTGATCCACTTTTTAGCGGCACTGTCAGCAACTCTGACGCAGCTTTTGTATCCACAACATTCGGCAGCAAGGCCGCTTTTGGCAAAACCAGGCTAAGTTGCCCGGCTTTTAATTGCAGCTTTGCGTCCAGCCATTGGCTGGCCGGCAAGTTTTGCAAAGCCGCAGGTAAGGGCAACTGCACTTTATTTTGCCCTAACTGCAAAATCAGTTGTTGATCCTGGCGCTGAATTTGCACTTGCACCTGTACGACTTTTGCCAGATTCGTGCTTGCTTGTGTTTGCAGCTGGGCCGTTAATTGAGTGCTCAGTTGAGTACTGAGTTGAGTGCTGGGTTGGGAGCCAGGCTGAGTTGAAATTTGCGCACTGAGTTGTGTCACTAATTGTTGTAACTGCGGTTGAGTCAGCTGCACTGGCATGGGCTGAGGGCCATTCTGACTGAGTTTTAGCTGCAATTGCCCGGATAATGCCTGAGTTAATTGCACCATTAATTGGCCCTGCAAGGCCGGTAAGTTCAGTTTGGCGTCCTGAATAAGTACCATACCAGCAGCAGTCTGCAGCTTTAATTGGCCCAAACCATCTTTACCAATATTCAACAGCGCCTGATAGTTGTGTTCTTCCACCAGCACAGCAGCGGGCACAGACCCTTTGGTTTGGGCACTTAACGCGCTATCTACAGTAATCTGGTTCACTTATTTTTACGTCCATTGCTAGCATCGGAGATAACGACATTGATATATCGGCAGTGGTGGCTTTGATCTGAAACATTAATTTCTACAAAGCCCACTGTTTCAAGGTTATAGCGCATTCGTATTCTATTGCCAATATGCTAAGATGCCGCGACTTTTTTTGGGAGTTTGCCCTTTGTCGATAATTTTGGCCGCCGAAGCATTAAGCTGTGTCCGCCAGGACAGAGTGTTATTTGAAAACTTAAACTTTCAGTTAAGTGCAGGGCAAGTGCTTTATATACAAGGAAAAAACGGTGCCGGTAAAAGTTCGCTGTTGCGACTGCTGGCGGGTTTAACTTTGCCTGAAGACGGTCAGATTTTATTCCATGGTAAACCTTTATCTACTCAGTCTGAGCTTTTTGCAGAACAACTGCTGTTTATCGGCCATCAGAGTGGCATCCATCCCCAACTAACAGCAATACAAAACTTAGCCTTCTGGTCAGCTTTATCTGAGCAAGCTATAGCAGAGCCTTACCAGTTACTGGGCTCTTTAGGTTTGGCTGGTCTGGAAGATATTCCTTGTTTTATGCTCTCTGCAGGCCAGCAGCGCCGCGTATCTTTAGCCCGTTTATGGTTCACAGATAAACCACTCTGGATATTGGATGAGCCTTTTACCTCGTTGGATCAGCAGCTTATTGCTAAACTTGAGTACCATTTTTTACAACATCTATCAAAGGGTGGCGTTATTGTACTAACCAGCCATCAGACTTTGTCTGCTTCTTATCCGGCACTTCAGGCTCTTGAACTGGAGTACAGATGGTGATGTGGCGAACTTTGGTCAAACGTGAATTACAGTTACTGGGGCGGCAAAAAGCCGACTGGCTCAATCCGCTGGTGTTCTTTTTATTGGTACTGAGCTTGTTTCCGCTGGGTATTGGTCCTGAACCCGGTATGCTAAAACAAATAGCGCCAGGTCTGGTTTGGATAGCTGCACTCTTAAGCGTGTTGTTGTCCGCTGAACGTTTGTTTAAAGATGATTACCGTTATGGTGTGATCGAGCAGTTGGTCGCAGGTCGACAGGGTTTATTTAGTTATGTGACCGCGAAAATTTGCTGTCACTGGCTATCGACAGGTGTGCCTTTAGTACTGGTTTCCCCGTTAATTGCGGTGTTATTGGGGCTGGACTGGCAAAGCTGGCAGGTTTTAGTGGTGACCTTATTGCTCGGTACGCCCGTATTAAGTTTGTTAAGTGTGCTTGGCGCAGCATTGACTATGGCCGCTGATAAAGGCGGTATATTGCAGGCGCTGATTATTTTACCTTTGTATATTCCACTGCTGATTTTTGCCAGTGGTGCTATGGAAGCCGCAGCCACAGCTTTGCCTTATGCAGGGCAGCTGGCTGTATTATTAGCCTTTTTATTATTTGCTTTAGCGCTGGTGCCTCTGGCCGTGCGTCAGGCACTTCGAATGAATGTGGGGTAGTATGTTCCGTTGGTTAGATCCTTACGCTAAACCTGAAACCTTGTACCACCTGTGTGGCCGCTTATTGCCTTATCTGATGGGGCTGGCCGTATTTACCTTAGTACTGGGAAATATCTGGGGCTTAGCCTTTAGCCCTTCGGATTACCAGCAAGGTGACAGCTACCGCATTATCTACATTCATGTGCCTTCCGCTATCTGGTCTATGGGCGCCTACAGCAGCATGGCAATTGCGGCATTTATAGGTTTAGTCTGGCAAATCCGCGTTGCACAGTGGGCCGTTTTAGCCATAGCTCCAATAGGTGCTGTTTATACAGTGATCGCATTATTTACAGGTGCAGCCTGGGGCAAGCCAATGTGGGGTACCTGGTGGGTGTGGGACGCGCGTTTAACCTCTGAGTTGGTGTTATTGTTTTTATATTTAGGTGTTATAGCTTTAGCCGGTGCTTTTTCCGAGGCAGCCCGTGGTATTAAAGTGGCTTCCTTGCTGGCGATAGTGGGGGTAGTGAATCTGCCAATTATTCACTACTCAGTCGAGTGGTGGAACACGCTGCATCAGGGCGCCACTATCACGAAGTTTGCTAAACCTTCGATTGACCCTTCGATGCTTTGGCCACTTTTGATCAGCATTTTAGGTTTTGCGCTTTTGTTAGCTGCTTTAACCTGCTTACGCTTACGTAGTCAGATCTTAATTTTTGAACAGCACAGACCCTGGGTCCGGCAGTTAGTTGACTCTATGGCTGCTTCAGGTCAGAAGGAGCAAAACTAATGGCTTTCACATCCTGGGCAGACTTTTGGGCTATGGGCGGTTACGCGCTTTTTGTCTGGTTATCATTTGGTACTACTTATACGTTATTGTTGGGTTTGTGGTGGTACAGCAAACGTCAGCATAAAGAGATACAACAACAAATCCGCGCCAAAGCAGCGCGGGAACAACGGGTGCGGCAACATCAGGAGAGTGAGAAGTAGATGAATCCGAGACGTCAAAAACGCTTAGTGGCCGTTCTGGCCTTTGTGTTGTTGTTAGGTGGTGCTATTGGCGCCATGTTGTATGCATTGCAGCAAAATATTGATTTGTTTTATACCCCAAGCCAGCTGATTGATGGCATGGGTGATGACAAAGTAAAACCTGAAATAGGCCAGCGTCTGCGAATTGGCGGTATGGTGGTCAAAGGTTCAGTGCGCCGCGACCCGAACTCACTAAAAGTCAGTTTCGATTTGGTCGATACAGGCCCACTGGTCACAGTGGAATACGAAGGCATATTGCCGGATTTATTCCGTGAAGGGCAGGGCATAGTAGCCCAAGGTGTGTTGGTCGATGCGAAGACCATACTGGCCTCTGAAGTGCTGGCAAAACACGACGAAGAATATATGCCTCCTGAAGTGGCTGAAGCGGTCAAAGGCATTAAACATGTAGCGCCGAAAGATTATCAGTCCTATGGGCAACCAAAAAGCGCACAGCCAGAGGTCGTAAAGCCTGAAACCACAACGCCAGAAACCAAAAAGCCTGAAGAGAACAAGCCAGCAGGTCAACAGCCATGATTGCAGAATATGGTCAACTGGCGCTGACCTTTGCGCTTTGTATTTCTTTGGCTTTGGCGATAGTGCCTTTGTATGGCAGTTTTAAAGGCCAACAAACCGCATTACAGCTTGGTAATCCGCTGGCTTATGCCTTGTTTTTACTGACAGCATTCTCGTTTTGGGCTTTGTCCTATGCCTTTTGGGCCAACGACTTTACCGTAGTTTATGTGGCAACCAACTCCAACTCTTTATTGCCTTGGTACTACCGTTTAACAGCGGTCTGGGGGGGGCATGAAGGTTCGATGTTATTGTGGTTATTAACCTTATCTGGCTGGATTGCGGCTGTGGCTCTGTTTTCCCGCAGTTTACCTCTGCAGTTTCAGGGCCGGATTTTAGGTGTAATGGGCTTAATAGCTGTAGGTTTTTATGCCTTTGTGCTTTTTATGTCTAACCCTTTTATGCGCAGTTTGCCGTATTTCCCTGTTGATGGCCGTGACTTAAATCCGCTGCTGCAAGATTTTGGCATGATCATTCACCCACCTATGTTGTATATGGGTTATGTCGGCTTTGCAGTGTCCTTTGCTTTTGCGATAGCGGCATTAATGGGCGGCAAGTTTGACAGCACCTGGGCACGCTGGGCCAGACCCTGGACTTTAGCTGCTTGGTTGTTTTTAACTCTCGGTATTATGCTCGGCAGCTGGTGGGCTTATAACGAACTGGGCTGGGGCGGTTGGTGGTTCTGGGATCCGGTCGAAAACGCTTCTTTTATGCCATGGCTGGTCGGAACAGCGCTCATCCACTCTTTAGCTGTGACTGAAAAACGCGGCACCTTCAAATCCTGGACAGTATTGTTGGCCATAGCTGCATTTTCGTTAAGTTTATTGGGCGCCTTTTTAGTGCGTTCCGGCGTTTTGGTGTCTGTGCATTCTTTTGCTGCCGATCCAGACCGTGGTTTGTATTTACTGGCGTTTTTACTGGTGGTTGTCGGTGGTTCTTTGCTGCTGTATGCGCTTCGGATGAACTCAGTACGCAGTCAGGCCCGTTATGAGTTGTTTTCCCGTGAAGTGCTGCTGTGGGGCAATAATATTTTCCTGTTAACAGCGACCTTGGTGGTGCTGTTGGGTACTTTATTCCCGCTGGTGCATAAAGAGCTGGGGTTAGGTTCTATCTCCATTGGCGAACCGTTTTTTAATCAGCTGTTTTATTATCTGGTGATCCCTTTTGCCTTGCTGCTGGGCTTAGGCCCCTGGGTGCGCTGGAAACAACAGCAAGTGAAACCTCTGTTAAAACCTATGAGTTTAATCGCCATAGCCACCTTAATTCTGGCATTGGGGACTTTGGCAACATTGCAAAGCATTCAGGCCAATTTAGCCTTACTTGGTTTGTTATTGGGCGCCTGGGTTGGCTCGTCCGCCATTTTTGAATTGTTGCAGCGACTGCAGCAGTTTGGCTCAGTCAAACAGGGGTTAACTAAACTTAATGCCAGCCATTTTGGTATGACGCTGGCACATATTGGTTTTGCCGTGCTGGTGATTGGTGTGGCTATGACCAAAACCTACAGCGTAGAAACTCAGGTCAGAATGAAAGCTGGTGAGCAGGTGGAACTGGCTGGTTATCAATTTAAGCTGGTGGAAGTTTATCCATTAGATGGGCCTAATTATAAAGGTGAAGCGGCAGAGTTGGATGTCAGTTACAAAGGCGACTACGTCACGCATTTGCACGCGGAAAAACGTTTTTACACAGTGCAACGTAGCGTAATGACAGAAGCTGCAGTGCATGCCCGTTTAAGCCGTGACTTGTATGTGGCGTTGGGTGAATCGCTGAATGATGACAGCTGGGCCTTAAGTTTGTATGTGAAGCCTTTTGTGCGCTGGATTTGGTTGGGCGGTTTACTGATGGCGTTGGGCGGTCTGATTGCACTCTGCGATAAACGCTACCGTCGTCGTGTGGGTGATCGAAAAGAGACCACTGAACTGAAGGAAACTGCAGATGCGTAAGTTGGCATTTTTTATCCCATTTGTGCTTTTTATTGCCTTGTCGGTATTTTTATTCAGCGGCTTATTTTCCAACCCCATGGAGCGCGAGTCTTCAGTCCTGAATCAACCATTACCAGCTTTTGCATTGCCAGATTTACAGCAACCTGAAAAAATCTGGACGCCAGACAGCGTCAAAGGCAAACCTTTTTTGCTCAATGTCTGGGGCACCTGGTGCGTGACCTGTAATGCAGAACTGGCTTATTTAACCGAACTGCGTGAGCAAGGTGTGATGATTGTCGGTTTGTATTATCAGCAGCCAGTAGACGCCGCTTTTGGTGAAGTTTTTAACCTTGCAGCATTGCAGCAGGAAGTGGCGCTGAAGCTGGAACAACAAGGCAATCCGTATCAGTGGAATATTCTGGATAAAGACCGCACGCTGATTTTTGATTTAGGGGTCACTGGTGCGCCTGAGACCTTTTTAATTGATGCTCAGGGTATTATTCGCTATCACCATATAGGCGATATTAATCCGCAGGTATGGCAACAAAAGCTGGCTGCTGCTTATCAGAGTCTGCAGGAGTAGGGCATGAAATACTTTTTCCTCAGCCTGCTGCTGATAACAGCCGCAGCACAAGCCAGTCAGGCTTTAGTCGAGTTTAAAAGCCCGGAGCAGCAAGCGCTGTTTAAAGAGCTGACTCACGAGCTGCGTTGCCCTAAATGCCAGAACCAGAATATTGCCGACTCCAACGCTGTAGTGGCCGTGGATATGCGGGCTAAAACTCTGGAGCTGGTGCAGCAGGGACAAAATAAAGAACAAGTGCTGGATTATATGAAAAGTCGCTACGGTGATTTTGTGCATTACCAGCCACCGCTGAATAAATTCACGTTGATTTTATGGTTGTTGCCAGCGCTGATGGTGTTTGGGCTTATTGTGTTGCTGGTGGTTCGCCGTAAGGCTGAACGCAACTTTGTTGCATCAGAGTCCAGTGATAAAACTCAGCCGCAACCAGAGCAACAATTGGAACAGCAACTTGATCAACTGATTGAGCAGTACAGGAGAAAAAGCTGATGCTGATGTCGTTAAGTTTTGCCTCAGCATTGATGCTGGTCCTTATTCTGGTATTGCTGCTGTTTTTTCGCCGCAAAGGTGAGGAAGTGCAGTTAAGCCCGGTGGTGCAGTTTGAAGATAAACTACGCTTGTTGTCTCAAGCCCGTGACAATGGTGAATTGGCAGAACAGGATTTTGTCCAGGCTGCAGCTGAATTAAAAACTCAGTACCTGCAATCGCAGCAAAGTCAGCAGACTGTAGCAAGCCCTGCAACAGCCTGGGTGTTGGGGACTAGCTTATTGGTTGTAGTGGGTACAGCAGCGCTTTATAGCCTGACAGGTCATTTTACAGCGCTGCAGAACTGGCAAACTGCGCAGCAGCAGTTACCTGCCTATGGTGAGCGGGCACTGTTAAATCAAGGCGAGCCGCTGACGGAAGAGGAAATTGAGCTTTTTGCTTTGGCTTTGCGTACCAAAATCAGTAAGGAAGGCGATGATGCTGTGGCCTGGTTTGTGATTGGCCGGATCTGGTTATCTAAAGGAATGCTGGATGATGCCATTGAAGCTTTTGAAAAAGCTTTGGCGTTAACCCCAAACCGCGTCAATGTGCTAATCAGTTACAGCCAGGCACTTTTGGTCGCCAGTGGCGATGAAAATCTGGCCAAAGCTGGCTTGAGTTTAGCCAAAGTGTTGCAACAGGATCCAGAGAACTCGGATGCTCTGTCTATGCTGGCGATGGTAGCCGAAGAGCGTGGTGATAAAGAGCAAGCTCAGCAGGCATGGCAGTTGTTATTGCCTAAGTTGGATAAAGCTGATCCCCGTTATGCATTGGTGCAACAAAAACTGGGGTTAGCCTCTGCACCAGAACAAGCCGCGACTTCAGAACAGACAAGCACCGCAGCTGTGTCTGGTCGTCAGGTGTCTGTGCAGTTAACCATCAACCCACAATTGGCAGAACACTACAAAACCGGTACTTTGTTTGTGTTTGCTAAAGCTGTGGATGGTCCGCCTTTGCCATTGGCGGTACAAAAGCTTGCTGTGTTTAACGGCACTCAAACTATAGAGTTAAGCGAAGCTCAGGCCATGCAGCCAGGCTGGACTTTAGCCAACGCAGAGCGTATTCAAATCAGTGCTCGTTTGTCTTTATCAGGGCAAGTGTTAAATGACGAAAATGGCCCACAAGTGCAGTCAGAAGTCCTGAGTTTTAATGAGCCGAAGCTCAGTCTGAGCCTCAGCTTACAGCCTTAACCCGCCCTGAAGCAGTACGGATAAAAACTGCAGAATCGTCGATTAAATAAGCAAAAGGTCATGCTCTGGCCTTTTGCTGCGGCGTTCTGCCCCTTTGCCTCTTTTCATTTGATGCCCAATAGGCTATAACACGGCAACTTTGAGAAGTCTGTCCGGTGTTTGGGCCTGCAATTTGCGGTCTGCATCTGTCAGTCAGTTACCTTCAACCATAATTAAAATAAACCCACAATCTAGGATCACGTTATGAATCAACCGCCAGCTTCGGGGACTTTATTCGGTCATCCGAAAGGACTCTTCCTGCTTTTTTCCACGGAAATGTGGGAGCGTTTTTCCTACTACGGGATGCGCGCTTTACTTATTCTTACCTTAGTTGCTGCTACTGAATCCACTAACCCTGGTTTTGGTCTGAGCAATGGCGATGCTTTGTTATTGTATGGCTACTACACAGGTCTGGTCTATGCCGCGACTTTGTTTGGTGGTTTGATTGCAGACAACCTGTTAGGCCAGCGTAAATCTATTATCCTGGGCGGCACTTTAATGGCCATAGGTCAGTTTACTTTGTTTGCTGCCACACCCCACAGCATGTCGCTGTTTTACGTAGGTTTAGGTTTTATTATTGCCGGTAACGGTTTATTTAAACCAAATATCTCTGCCATAGTGGGTGATTTGTATCCACAAGGCGACGCCCGTCGTGACGGTGGTTTTACCATTTTCTATATGGGTATTAACTTAGGTGCTTTTATTGCGCCTTTAGTCACTTCTTCTTTAGGTGAAAGCGATAGTTTCGGCTGGCGTTATGGTTATTTAGCCGCTGGTATTGGTATGGCTTTATCTGTTGTGATCCAGTTACTCTTTGCACAAAAGTACTTAGGTGATTTAGGTAAAGTGCCTGGTCGTATTTCGTCGCGTAGCGCTTCTGGTACTCCAACGCCGCTGACTAAAGTTGAATTCGACCGTCTGCGAGTGGTGTTATTCCTGTTTATCTTCGTGACTATGTTCTGGCTGGCCTTTGAACAAGCCGGTGGCTTAATGAGCTTGTTTGCTTCTGAACATACAGACCGTATGGTTGGCACTTTCGAAGTGCCAGCAGGCTGGTTCCAGTCGTTAAACCCGCTGTTTATTCTGATGTTTGCTCCGGTGTTTGCCTGGTTATGGGTAAAACTGAATGCGATGAATAAACAACCTGACGCCCCTATCAAAATTTTATTTGGTATGTTGTTAACCTCTATTGGTTTTATCTTCCTGATCGTCGGTGTATTTGAGATGCAGGTGAACCCTTCAGCCAAATCCAGCATGATGTGGTTAACCTTAGCTTTCTTATTCCATACGCTAGGTGAGCTGTGTATTTCTCCTGTGGGCTTGTCATTAATGACCAAGCTGGCTCCGGTGAAACTGGCTTCGCTGATCATGGGTGTCTGGTTCCTGATGCCTGCTGTTGCTCACTATCTGGCAGGTTTTGTTGGTGCTTATTCTGACACAGCCGGCGAAAACAGTGCTGTAGTTGAATTTGCCGCATCCTTTGGTGTTCAGGCCGCTCACGCTGGTTTACTGGTGGTGTTTGGTGGTATAGCTGTAGCGCTGGTGGTATTTGCTGCCGTGCTGTGGATGTTATCCGGTACTTTAGTACGCTGGATGCATGGTGCTGAGCGTATGCAAAGCTAAGCATTCATAATGCTTAAAAAGGCCAGCTGGATCAATCCGCTGGCCTTTTTATTGGAGTTAAACGGCTAGTTGCTAGCTCAGGCCGCTGATAACATTTAGTGCTTTTCTGCCCAGAGCGCAACTTTAGTTTTTACCAGTGTAACTGTAGCGTCGACCAGCAGTTCGGATTGGCGTTCGGTGATTAAATCACTAATCCATGCCAATGCGTTTACACAACAATTAACGACAGAGCGCATTTGTTCAAGCTCTAGTGCAGAACTGGCACCAGCGACTTCTGCACCTACCTCATTGACCAAATTGTTTAGCTCAGTGTGTTGTTCGTGCCAATATTTCGCAATTTTCAAGCGGTCAACAGGTCTATCGATACGAACATCCGACAGCAAGACGGGGATTATCCGATGGGTAAACTCAGGTTGTTGTCGTTGGATGGATTCATACAAAAACGCCAATTCCTTCATACAATGCAATGACTCAAATAGATACTTGTGACTAAGTACTACCAACACAAAATCCCCGCGGCCAATACTGCGTTCAAACTCAGCAATACTTGCTCCTATGTCAGTTGCCTCTTTATCTCGCTGTACGAGATATCCTTCAGTTTTAAGGGATTGATAAACTTCGTCACATACTTTTTGTCTTGGATCTTGTTCTGTACCCCAAGCATAGGAAAAATAGATCGCTGGTGTTTTGGGTGGTAGGGCTGCCGGGCCTATCGCAGAGAATGGCTTAGGGGAATCATGCTCTACTTTGTCATCAGTGTTTTTCACTGGCTGACCTTTAAGCCACTTCACCTCAGGTAACTGGCCCAAATGGCTGGATTGAGTAATGGATTCGACCAGATGCTGTGCCAGTGAGACACATTGCTGGCCAGCAAAACGCAATCTAATCACACCAGGCTGACTGTAGTTCTGCAGATGGTCTGCGTTAACTGGTTGCAACCGGCATTCAAACCAGACTTTAGTTTTGTGTTTTTGATCGTAAAAGCAGCAACCATAGCGCCAGTAGTAAGCGTGCTCTTTGGCAACCTCACCGATTTTACTCAGCAGATACCTCATAGTGGCATCGTGCAAAAAGCTATAACTGAGCTCAATCTCAATATCAGGCTCAGCATCATGCCAAGTTTGGATCGCTTGGTTGTTATCAAATTCCGGTAAGTTATCCGGTGCGATAAAGTGTGTTTGATTTAGCTTAAAGCAAGTGCCACATTGCTGCATCATCTCTAAAAACAGCGGTAAATCTGCACTATTCAGTTGTTGTTTTTCCAGCCAGCGCTCAAGCGTCGTAACATCAAACAGCCCTTT
>NZ_JAJOYT010000040.1 GCF_021290965.1 Rheinheimera faecalis
CCCCTGCAACACGCCATTCCAGAATTCGATATAGTTCCAGTTTTTGGTTTGAGGAATGGGCTTGTTGTGCCAGATTTCGTCTGGTGTTTGGCCCTTCAGGCTTTGGTGTGGGCGGATAGCGTTATACCAGAACTGAAACTCAGCTAATCGCTGACTAAGTGCTATTCCATCTTCAACGATGATTTGTCTGATGTGTCGTTTGAAGGTGCCAAACAATCGCTCAATTCTTCCATTCTGCCAGGGGCAGCCCAATTCTGTGCATTGATGTTTGATCCCTAAAAGTGTCAACGCCCAACGAAAGGTTCTGGAGGTAAAAACAGCTTCGTTGTCGGTGCGGATAATGCGTGGTTTGCCATAAAGTTCAATGGCATGGCAAATGGTACGAACCAAAGTGATGGATGCTTTATCGCGTAATTTGGATAAACAAAGTGCTTTGCGGGAATGATGG
>NZ_JAJOYT010000041.1 GCF_021290965.1 Rheinheimera faecalis
ATGTGTTGAGGGGGACAAATGACAACAAAACGGTTTCCAGAAGAATTTAAGATTGAAGCAGTCAAGCAAATAACGGAGCGCGGCCATTCTGTGGCAAGCGTTGCGAAGCGGTTAGACATCTCTACAAACAGTCTTTACCTGTGGCTTAAAAAATACGGCAGCAACAGCGAACATTATCAGCAGGTTTCTGAGCAGGAAGCCAAAATCCGTGAGTTAGAGAAACAACTGAAACGGGTGACGATGGAACGCGACATATTAAAGGAGGCCGCCGTGTACTTTGCCGTGGAGTCAAAGAAAAGTACACGTTCATAAAATCCAGGCTGGCTCACTATCCGGTGCAACTGATGTGTCAGGTGCTGAATATTCAGCGCAGCGGATTATATGCATGGTTAAAACAGCCACAGTCTGCCCGAACCTTGGAAGACAACCGTTTGTTAGGGCTGATTG
>NZ_JAJOYT010000042.1 GCF_021290965.1 Rheinheimera faecalis
TGGTAATACTGGCCCCTGCGGCCACCGTCGCTTTCCCTGCCGCTGTTAACGCCACCTGCCCCGTGCTTTCACTCAGCGTTGAGAAGCCTTTCACGGCCTCTTTCCCCCCTGAACCCAATGCTCCGCTAAATCCTGCCGTCGCCATCGTCGTTATCCCACTGACCAGAGCGCCTTTGAGGTCAAACCCATCCATCACCCCCAGCAGATTACCCGCCGCCTGACTGGCTAATGAACCCACCACACCTCCTGCAAATGCTGCTCCAAGGTTCGCTGTGGTTGTTAAGTTAGTCAGACCTGCTGCCCAGCCTGCCCCTGCTCCCGCCGTATACACTC
>NZ_JAJOYT010000043.1 GCF_021290965.1 Rheinheimera faecalis
ATCTAAATTGGTAAATTCGTTGTCAAGCTGACTTGCAGCGAATTGGTTGGTCTGAGTAGACTCGAACTACCGACCTCACCCTTATCAGGGGTGCGCTCTAACCACCTGAGCTACAGACCAGCTCTAACTTGTCTGTTTGTCTTATCGCTTCGTTGCATCCATCGCTCATTCAGTCATGTACTACTCGTACACTCCTTCACTCGCTCAGGCTGCGCCTTGCGCTAAACCAAACATCCGGCGTTATCCTCGCGGATACCGCTTC
>NZ_JAJOYT010000044.1 GCF_021290965.1 Rheinheimera faecalis
TTCAGCGGGAGGCGTATATTACACTTCCCAGAATTTGTGTCAAGCCAGCGATTTGAAATTATTTATCAAACTCACCTACTCAACTTGCTTCGCTTCACTTTTGAGCCTTTCGACTCCACCGCGTTGCGAGGCGGCCATTTTAGTGATTTTCAATCTCGTGTCAAGCGATGTTTTGCATCATTTTTCACTTCATTTCAAAACCACCCCAGAGCTGCTTT
>NZ_JAJOYT010000005.1 GCF_021290965.1 Rheinheimera faecalis
ATAGTTGGATTGTGGGCCGCAAAGAGCAAAAAACGGAAATGACGGACACCGAAAGACCTGACACTTGAACGCCGTTTTATGCCTTACTTGGTTGCTTTAGCACGGCTCTCATGTGTTCATATGACTGCGAAATAAGTTTAGTAGTATTCACCAATATATCTCGGCCGGTATCTTCTCCCAGCCTACGTACACCAATTCTAAGACGATATTCTTCGCCTTGCTCACTCCCACGCACTAGCACCCTCGCAACCTTTTCTCTTTCGGTTACGAGTAAAGGACGAAAATCTGGGCGCTCTTTGAAATATTCGTGTATTACCTGAACAATATAAGCTCTCGCATGCTCCTCACCCAGAGCTGCTTTTTTTAATTCGTATTTGTGGGTTGCCTCCGGAGAGCATAGAACTTCTATATTCGTGAGGCAGGTGTATGGCTGGTTCTGTGCTTGTTCAACAAAGTTCAAGATTATCGCGAATAATCCATTTACATCACCCCAGTCTATAGACCAGTCTACATGATATTCAGGTTCTTTTGCTCTTGCGAGAAAAGGGCTGGTAACTTTAGCTATACCCTCAACCACTGTTTTTAACCCATCATCGAAATTGGTTCGAAAGTCAGCATATAGTTTACCCCTTGCAAAGAGAGGTATTTCGCAGTCTTCAAGTAGTACAGGCATCACAACAACACGCTTTTCTTCTAACTCTCTGAGGAAGCCCGAAGATAGCTCTCTTTTACACCACTCTGATGCTATGGAAGCCTTTGACAAAATTACAAGTAGGGCACTAGCGCCATCTACAGCATCCTGAACTTTATCAATAATCGAGTCACCAATACTCAACTCCCAGCGATCAAGCCATACGCTTACATTCCTATTGACTAATTGCATGGCAAGCTGGTCTACGAAGTCTTTGTTCTCATGTGAATAGCTTATAAAAATCGGCATGTTTTCTGGTTCTCTTGATATAGCAGGTCGGTAACTCGAGTATTTTTCGCCTGCTTTTATGACATTTAATTATACAAAAAGTATAGATCTGGTGTCAGTTCTTGCCCTTTGCCCTGACACCATATTGATTCTGGATAGGTATTTTTATGTAATTGATTTTGACATGCGCTCAGACTTATTAGAAAGTCTCACATAACCTTTATCTGAGTACCAAGAATACAACGACACCTTATCAATAGTACGATCAAATGCATGTACATCAAGTTCTAAGCGACTACAACCAAGGTTAATGGCGACCTCTTCAGCACGAGCAAGAAGTGCACTCCCTAAGTGCTCATTTCTGAACTCAGGAAGCACATATATTTCATAAATAAACCCAAGTGATTTATCACTCCAATCCTCAAATGATAAGAATGCTGCTTCTGATTCACCAGACGTCGCTATAAACTCGAGAGTTCGCCCACTTTGTGCTCTCTCAGCACGATTACGAAGTAAATTATTTTTTATTATGTTTAGATCATAAACCTGATAAATTTCTATCACCTGCTCCCCCAATTGTAATTGATATCTAATGCCGCATTCAGCGGCTTGTCCGCTGCAATGCCTTGTTAGCAGCGGCATTATTCAAGGGAAGCAACTGAAACCCCCATAAAAAATCCTTTCCGTATTTAATGCTGACACCAGATTCCTTCGCAGATTCGTTATAAGTTTCCCCGGACGAACTGCTCAACACTGAGGTGCGGCCCTTTTCTTTGATAATGTCTATCTAAGACGTAAGCCATCTTTTCCAGCGGGGCGGCATTGTATCCAAACTTTTGGATCTCGCAGATATATCGCTCTATAAAACCTCGAGGGCTAAGCTCCCGCCATTGAACTACATGAACCAATTCATGGAAGTGAATCCCCAAATGTTTGGCGGCCTCTTCTGTAATGTAATAAGTGTCGTTGTAAGTGATACCGTCAACTTTCATATCGATGAAATTTCCCAAACCCGCTTCTCGTAATTCGGGAAAATCAGGTTTGGGGATTTCGTTGGTAACAACAAAAAATGCTGTATTGAGGAAGTCGGGCGAATAGAATCCATTAAAGTGATCCTTAAAGACGGCACACGACCGACGAGCTAATTGATGTTCAGAATTTACTTGGCTTATCCATTGCTCGATTTTGTCGATCACAACTTCCCCTATTTATAATTTCTGTGGATTTAACCTGCCCAGCTGAATTCTAGGGCAAGATGCAAAACTTGACGCCAGATTCCCCGGTTTTCTATTCTTTTCCACGATCAATCATAAGTCCCTTTGGTTTTGATACATCACAAAATTCTTCTGCCGTATACCTCATGATTAGAGCAGATATACCACTTGCCAATAATGGTATTCCAATTTTGAAATCGCTCATTGTGGTAACTACGGCAGCAGAAAAATAACCCTCATTGAATAATTTTGGAACGCGGTTTTTCCAGAGCTTGTATATTGTGCTATCGGGGTTACAAAAGGTTTTCCAAGCTATTCGCTTTATTACAGCGAAAGTGGCCTTACCAACCTTTTTGGGCTCCTCGACTTTCTCTGGCGATGGAAGCAGCTTTCTGTCTGGGGCTGGGAGCTGGTTTAGGGCATAAGTTCTTACATCTCGCAAAAGATCAATGCTTGCCGTTGGCACTGAGTTTCCAATAAGTTTAAATATTTCATCATCGGAACTTCTCTGTATCAACAATATCGCTTTTGCTTGGATTTCCTCAATATCCATATTTAGGTCATTAGACCCAATTAGCTCAGTAAGTATGCACTCTTCTTCAACTCGCTCAATCAGTCGCTTTTGGAACTGATGCTTAGTTTTTTCTGAGGAAATATTATTGATTTTTTCTATAACTTCTTTAATAAGCTTTTTTGCCGAAGACGTATCTTTAGATCTTAAGTGGCAAACTGCAAGCAGACTAGATGCCTCAAGGTATAGCCGAGTGTTGCTCGCGGATAGCTTTCTTATTCCAATAAAACCTCTTTGAGCATATGAAATCCTGTTGGCATCTAAACAAGATTCAAACGCCCAAAGTTTTGCCCTTAATAATCGGTGATGTGTTCTCCACTCATTAGGAAACAGCGCTTGAATTTGTTTTGCAACTTCGATCGCTTTATCGGTATCGCCAGAAAGCACCGCATGCTTAAGTTCCACTTCTAGTGGTTGGAGCTTTTTTAACTGATCGTCAGTAAGTTTTGTTGAGCTCATGATCCCTTCTGTAACCTAACGCTTTAAACCGCGGCAAACGCGAGCGAAGTGAACGATTTTTCAATGATTGAACTTGTTAAGTGTTATGTATTAGTTCGGCTGATAAAGTCTGAAACTGCGGCAATCATAAATTTCACCTGATTCGTATCATACTGTTCGAATTCACCATGAGCTGCGTTATTGCGAATACCTAGTAAATGAGTAACATTTTTTTGATCGATCTTTGTATAAACACCTGCTTTGCAAAGATCTGCATTTACTACATCTGCTTTTTTGGGAATTCTTTTTCCATCTTTTTCAAATGTAGTATCAACATCGTTCGTCTCACACAAACTCCTTAAGTGCTGCTCTAAAGCAGTACCAGCAAGAATAGCCGCAGGATCTTTGTAACCTTCGCTTAATTGATGTTCTGCCATTTCCAGTAAGTCAGCGAATATGTCTGCTGAGATAAGTCCTCTTGTTGTTGTCAACCAGCCTTGCACAATTTCGCCCTTCACAGCGGCTAACATACCTATTCCGCGCTTCGTTGTTGAAGGCTGAGCATCGTTTACTTTCTCTGAAAAGTCGATGAAATATGGGTGTGACGAACCAAAGAGTTTGAGAATAAATGATATTGAAGCTGATCTGAATTCGTAAAATAAAACAAGATCAACTCTTATAAATTGCCCATTTTTAGTTTCCGTCTTGAGGACAGCCTCACCCATAGTGATTAGCTCCTCAACTCGCGCTATTAACGAAGTTAAATTCATACATCCTCCATGATACTTAACATTCCATTTTCAAAGGCGGTCCGCCCGCAAGTCGGACATTTTTGCTTTTTTATGATATTTACTGATACCAAACTAACGCTGATGTACCTCTATTTCAACAGATTTTTCTGAAATCACTAAAATTGTGGCCGACCTAATCTATACAGCCTGTACGCTAGTTATAGTGGCATTTTTAGCGGAATTAGTGACGAGCTCAATTTGCAATTAATGGAGTTTGAAATGCAAAAAAAGGCCGGAACAAGCCCAGCCTTTTGAGGATTGAATAGGGTTATTTACCAGCTTTTTCCGCCAGTTTGATCAGCTGCGGCACCACTTCTTTTGGCTGGTTTTTTCGGTCAAATAATAAGGGGTAGTCTGTTCTGCCTTTCATTGGCCAATTGTTGCGCCAGGTTTGGTTGTCGTTCACGCCCCATAAAGTGACCCGTTCTATGCTGTCGCTGTGGCGTAAAAATAACTCAAAAAATTGCAGGTATTTCTCTGTCAGCTGGTCGCTGACTGCTTTTGGCAACCCATCAGCATAAGGGTTAAATTCTTGTTTTAACTTCATATTTAATGAGATATCCGCGCCTACATTATCTGGATCAGGGAACGGCAGCACTGAGATATCCAGTTCGGTAATCATCACCTTCAGGCCTGTGTTTTTAAAAGCCACAATAGAGTCTTCCACTTCCTGCAGCTTAGGGTAATCCAGGCTGTAATGGCCTTGTTCACCAATGCCGTAGATAGGTGCATTTTTCGCTTTTAAAGCCGCAACCAGCTTTAACACTCCGGCGCGTTTTTCAGGTTTAAATAAATTGAAGTCGTTGTAATAAAGTTGGGCTTTAGGATCGGCCTGATGGGCCAGTTCAAAGACTGTCGCTATATAGTCTTCGCCTAAGGCTTTATACCAGTTGGATTGGCGCAGAGTGCCATCTTCATTTAAGGCTTCGTTCACCGCATCCCAGCCTTGAATACGGCCTTTGTAGCGGCCCATCACGGCATTGATATGGTTTTTCAGTCTGGATAACACCAGTTCTTTTGAGGCGGGTTGACCTTTAGCGTCCTGAAATACCCAGGCTGGTGTTTGTTCATGCCATAACAACACATGACCTATTACGTTGATATTGTTGGCTTCGGCGTATTCAATCATGGCGTCGGCGGCAGCAAAGTTGAACTGGCCTTCTACAGGTTCAATGATTTCCCATTTCATCACGTTTTCTGCGGTCACCGCATTAAACTGCTGCTTGACCAAGTCCAGTGTGCCCGGCTCTTTGCCTTCTATTTGCGTTGCACTTAATGCAGTTCCAATACTGAAGTGTTTGCTGTAGGCCTGTTTTAAAGAGGAGCTTTGATCTTGTGCATAAGCACTGCCTATCAGCAGGCTGCTTAACAAGATACAAAAGGGAATAGGTTTCATCGGGTTACTCCAAAAGTAATTAAAAATAAGTAGAACGGCCGCTGTTATCCGGCCTTGTCCAACTGATAGCGGATATGCGCCTTAAAAGGTTGGCCTGGACGGGTAAAATGAAATGGAAAACCTTTTTGGTTCGGTGAGTCGGGGAAAAACTGTGGCTCAAGGCAAATGCCCTGACGTGATTTAAAGGGGCCGGCTAAATGCTCTCCGGTATACACCTGCAAGCCCGGATAGTCGGAATACACGCTCAGGCGAACTAAGCCGTCCGGGCTTATCAGTTCTGCAGCCGCCTGATGCAGATCGCCATTGACCACAAAGTTATAATCCATACGGATGCCGGTCAGCGTTTTGGCCGTGCTGAAATCCAGCGGGCTACCCTGCACCTTAGGCAACTCACCTGTAGGAATATTCTGCTCATCGGTCAGGGTGTAATGTGCCGCATGCAGGCAAAGTTTATGCTGATCAATCGGAGCCTGATCAGGCGCCAGATTAAAATACGGATGCAAAGTTGGACCCACTAGCGTAGTGACGCTGCTGCTGGCTTCAAGTTCAACATCCAAGGCACTTTGTTCAGACAACTGATAGGTGACACGAAAGGACACTGGGCCAGGATAGCCCCCCTGACCATCAGCCATTTCGCAGCCCAAAACCAGCCTGGATTCCTGCTGTTCCAGCACTTGCCAGTTCATTTGGTGTAAACCTGCAGCGCCACCATGCAGCTGATTTTGTCCTTCATTTTGTTCCAGTTGATAAAACTGCTGACCAATCAGCAAGCGGCCTTTACCAATACGGTTGGCGTAAGGTCCAACTAAAGCGCCGAGGTAAAAAGGATCTTGTGCATAAGCATCCGGCTCGGCATAACTTAAGATCAGTTCACGTTTGCTATTACCCACGGCCGTAGTCCAGCGCTGCATAGCCGCACCACGTTCCAGTATGGACAACTGGTCGCCTGCTTTATTGGTCAAATGAAAGACGTTCATACATTTGCTCTCTTTTCTAATACTGTAGGGGCGGGGTTTATCCCCGTCTGTTTTACGTTCAAATCGAATGCCGAGAGGTCTTGAACACACCCGATAAAACAACACCGCGGTATAGATGGAAGGGCTGGGGCAAGCCCAGCCCCTACACCCGCCTGTCCGGGGCTGTAACATCAATACTTTGGATATATACCATCCTGTAGGGGCGGGGTTTATCCCCGCCAGTCTCACATTCAAATCAAATGCCGGAAAGGGTTTAACCTTGCATATCTTCTAATTCTGTCCCCTTGGTCTCATGCACCATAATGATCACAAAGAGGATAGAGAAAGCGGCGCCCAGGGTATAAAGACCATAAGTTCCGGCCAGGCCAATACCGGCCAGCAGCAAAGGGAATGTCATAGTGATCAGGAAGTTACAGCTCCATTGTGCTAAGCCACTGACCGCAAGGCCTAAACCACGAATTTGATTCGGGAACATTTCGCCTAACATCACCCACATTACAGGGCCCCAGGACAGGTTAAAAAAGAACACATAAGCGTTAGCGCTGATCAGAGCTACTGTGCCCCAGTCGCCAAGCAGCAGATTGCCACTTTCGTCCTGGCCAGCATTGGCAAAACAAAGCACCATCAAACCCAAAGTCAAAGCCATGCCCACTGAACCCCATTTCAGCAGAGGTTTACGGCCCACTTTGTCGATAATCAGCAGCGTAATAACACAAGCCGCAATACTTAAACCGCCGCTAATGACGTTAATCAGCAAGGCGTCGGATTCAGAAAAGCCAACGGCTTGCCAGAGTACAGCACCGTAATAAAACACCACGTTAATGCCGACCAATTGCTGGAAGCTGGCGAGGCCAATACCTACCCAAACAATTTTGCGCACTTTGCCGGTTTGGCTGCTTAATAAATCAGTTAATCGGGGTTGATGGTCAGCCGTCAGTGATTGCTGAATTTCAGCGAGTTTGCGGGTCGCTGCATCGCTGCCATACAAGCGGGTCAGTACTGCAGCTGCTGCATCGTTGCTGCCTTTTAACACCAGAAAACGTGGGCTTTCAGGAATAAAAAATAACATCAGCAGGAAAAGCAGGGCCGGGAAGAGTTCCATCCAGAACATCCAGCGCCAGGCCGCAAATTCAAACCAAAGCGCCGCAGTAGAAGCGCCTGCATATTCGGCTAACAGGTAATTGCTGACAAAAGCCATAAACAAACCAAAGATGATGGCGATTTGCTGCAAAGTGGTCAGCATGCCGCGGTAGCGGGCTGGAGCCACTTCACAAATATAAGCTGGCGTAATGACAGAGGCTGCACCTACAGCTAAGCCACCTAAAATGCGGTAAATAACAAACTCAAAGGAGCCATCGGCAACACCTGAACCCCAGGCACTGACAATAAAAAATACGGCTGAGATCAGTAAGATTGTTTTACGGCCACTGATATCAGCCAGTCGCCCGGCAAAAAAAGCACCTACTGCGCAGCCCAGCAGCATGCTGGCGACATTAAAGCCAGTACCAACACTCTCTGAATTAAAGGCTTGTTGCAGGCCGTCGACAGTGCCGTTGATCACACCACTGTCAAAACCAAATAAAAAGCCGCCTATGGTGGCGACTAAGCTGATAAACAAAATAAAGACTTTATTGTCCTCTGAAACGGCTGGCTCGTTGCTGTGCTGCAAAATAATAACTCCTGTCGGTTCGCGCAAAGACTTAGCGCATAGCCTGAGCATAAGTTCTGTTTGACGGAAATACAGCCAGCTTGTTAAAAATCATAATTCTTTCAGTACATTCCGTTAGTCCACTTTAGCAACTGTCGATGTATGTTAAGGTCAGAAAATACCTGTCGTACTTAAAGCTGCAGCTTTGTTGACTACGCCATTTCGCCCCAGTCACATAGGTTTACTATGCTCCTGGGGTCTCACTGGCTTGTCGCCTCGCCGCAACTTCAAGATACTTGGGTATAAAGCTAAAAAAACAGCCGGCTTGCAGCGGGCGTAAAACAGCAACAGGCGAATTGATATGCAAACAGAAGTACAAAAATTATCGGTCACCGAAAAAATCGGTTATAGCCTCGGGGATTTGGCGGCCAATTTGATTTTCCAAACCCTGATGACCTTTTTGGCTTTTTTCTACACAGATGTTTACCAGATCCCACCGGGCGCCGCGGCTACTATTATTTTTACCGGCGGCTTAATTGGCGCCTGTTTTAACCCCATTATGGGCATTATCGCCGACCGGACTCAGACCCGTTGGGGCAAGTTCAGACCCTGGATTCTCTGGACCTCAATTCCTTTTGGCATCATTGCGCTATTAGCTTTCAGCACACCGGATTTCAGCCCTGAAGGCAAAATTGCTTACGCTTTTATTACTTATGTGGTGCTGGTGCTGGTGTATTCAGCCAATAACCTGCCGTATTCAGCCTTAAGTGGTGTGCTGACTGGCAATATGGCCGACCGTAACAGCTTGTCGGCCTACCGTTTTGTTGCTGTGATGGTGGCGCAATTTATTATTCAGGCTTTGTTGTTACCGCTGGTACTGATTCTGGGCGATGGCGATAAAGCTGTAGGTTTTGAAAACACCATGACGCTGTTTGCTTGCGTCGGCATTGTGTTTTTCCTTATTACTTTTATCACCACCAAAGAGCGGGTTTTGACCTGCAGCGCACAAAGCTCAACTATTCGTCAGGACATCGGCGACCTGCTGAAAAACCGGCCCTGGGTCATTATGCTGGTGCTGACTGTGCTGGTGTTTATTACCCTGGCGCTGAAAGGTGGCATGTATATTTTTTACTTCGAAAACTATCTGAATGAACAAGAAGTTGCTGTATTTCTGGAAGATATTGGCTTTAACGCTTTTATTGTTGGTTTAAATTCTATGTTGACTGGCATGGGGCTGACCGAATTCCTTTGGCCTAAAGATGCGGCCACTTCAGGTTTTAGTTTGTTTAATGCAGGCGGCATTATCTGCATGATTATCGGCATAGGTTTTTCTAAACCTCTGGCCGATCGTTTTGGTAAAAGGGATGTGTTTGCTGTAGCGCTTTTTATCTCTACTTTGTTTGTGATGGTGTTTTATCTGTTCCCTGCTGATGCCATAGGTCTGGTGTTTTCCTCTCAGCTGTTGCATGGCTTTTTCTACGGCATCACTATTCCGTTGCTGTGGGCGATGATTGCTGATGTGGCTGATTATTCCGAGTGGAAAAACCATCGTCGTGCGACCGCTATTATTTTCTCTGCGATGATTTTTGGTCTGAAACTGGGCCTGAGCATAGGTGGTGCTTTGGTGGCAGGTATTCTGGCTCACTTTGGTTACGACGCTCAGTTGGCAGCTCAGGCACCTGACACTATTAACGGCATTAAATTATCGGTCAGCCTGTTTGCGTCAATACCTTTCCTGTTAGGTGTGGCTATTGTCTGCCTCTATGAAATTAACAAACACAAAGAAAGCCAGATTGAGCAGGAGCTGAACGAACGTCGCGCTGCTGCTGGTTTAGCACAAGCGGAGTAACAGTTATGTCAGACGATTTAAAAGTGCTGAAAGCCAAAGCTATTTCTCAGCCCTTAGTGGAGCACATTTATACAGCCGACCCTTCGGCCCATGTGTTTGATGGTCGAATTTATATTTATCCGTCACACGATATCGAGGCTGGTATCCCCTTTAACGACAATGGCGATCACTTTGGTATGCAGGATTACCATGTATTGTCGCTGGATGGCCCCGACAGCCCTACTGTGGATCATGGTGTAGCTTTGCATATTAAAGATGTGCCATGGGCTGAACGTCAGATGTGGGCGCCGGATGCGGCCAGAAAAGATGGCAAGTACTACTTTTATTTTCCTGCCAAAAAGCCAGACGGCATCTTTCAGATTGGTGTGGCTGTGGCCGACTCGCCTGTTGGGCCTTTTAAAGCTCAGCCAAAAGCTATGGAAGGTAGTTATTCAATAGACCCGGCCGTATTTGAAGACGATGACGGCAGTTTTTACATGTATTTTGGCGGTATTTGGGGCGGTCAGTTACAAAACTACCGCAACAACCAATACAAGGCTGATAATGCAGAACCCACAGCAGCTGAGCCGGCTTTAGGGCCCAAAGTGGCGAAACTACGCGACGATATGCTGGAATTTGCAGAAGCGCCACGTGAAGTGCTGATCCTGGATGAACAAGGCCAGGTGTTATTGGCGGGCGACACAGACAGACGCTTTTTTGAAGCCTCCTGGCTGCACAAATATCAGGGCAAATACTACTTCTCTTATTCCACAGGCGATACGCACTTTTTATGTTATGCCACAGGCGATAACCCGTACGGACCTTTTACTTATCAGGGCCGGATTTTAGAACCTGTAGTCGGCTGGACCACTCACCACTCCATCTGTGAATTTGAAGGTAAATGGTATCTGTTTTACCACGACTCCATATTGTCCGAAGGCGTCACTCATTTACGTTCAGTCAAAATGGCGGAAATTCAGTATGACGCCGATGGCAAAATCCAAACCTTAAAGCCCTACCGGGATTAATCAGGTATTTCACAGGAGGCTCTAGTGGGCAAACAACTTCTCTCTGCGGTGCTGGGTTTAGGAGTCGCTTTTGCGGCTTCAGCTCAGCAGCCTTATCAAAATGCCAGTTTGCCAACAGAGCAGCGTGTGGATGATTTATTGTCCCGCATGACGCTGGAAGAAAAAGTGGCTCAGCTACAAACCGTCTGGCAAAAACGTCGCACTCTGGAAGATAAAGAGCTGCAGTTTTTACCGGAAAAAGCCAAAGAATTAATACCACTGGGTATTGGTCATATAGGCCGCCCCAGCGAGTTTAAAACCCCGCAGCAAACGGCAGAGTTTAATAATGCGCTGCAGCGCTGGTTAAAGGAAAACACCCGATTGGGTATTCCGGCCATGATGCACGAAGAAGCCTTGCATGGTTATGCTGCTTTTGATGCCACCAGTTTTCCACAGGCGATAGCTCTTGCCAGCAGTTGGTCGCCACAAGATATGCATGATGTCTATGCGCTTTCAGCTCGTGAAATGCGCGCTACAGGTTCGCACTGGGCCTTAACTCCTATTCTGGATATAGCCCGTGACCCACGTTGGGGCCGGATAGAAGAAACAATGGGCGAAGACCCTTACCTGATGTCGGCCATGGGTGTGGCCGCAGTGGAAGGTTTTCAGGGAAAAACAGGGAAAGCAGGCCCTTTTGCCGCAGATAAAGTAGTAGCCACCTTAAAGCATCTGACGGGCCATGGTCAGCCAGCAGCAGGGGTGAATATAGCGCCGGCTTTTATTGGCGAGCGTGAACTCCATGAAGTGTTTTTACCGCCTTTTGAAGCTGCAGTAAAACTGGCGCATGCCAGCAGTATTATGGCGTCCTACAACGAAATCGACGGTATTCCGTCTCACGTTAATAAGCCTTTGCTCGAAGATATAGTGCGCCAGCAATGGGGTTTTAACGGCGTGATTGTCAGTGACTATTTCGCCATTGAAGAGCTCAGCAGCAGACATGGTTTATACGGCAGCGAAGCCGCAGCTGGCAAAGCAGCTTTGTTAGCTGGCGTGGATATGGAAACTCCTGATCCAAAAACCTTCCCCCATTTAACGGCCTTAGTGAAATCAGGCCAGTTGGATGAAGCGGCAATCGACAAAGCAGTACGGCGGGTATTAGCGCTGAAATTCCGCTTAGGTTTGTTTGAACAGCCTTATGTGGATGCAACAAAAGCCAATGGAATTGTTGGTGCTGATTCAGACCGTGTGTTTGCCCGTCAGGTCGCTGAAAAGTCGATGGTACTGCTGAAAAATGACGGTACTTTGCCGCTAAAAGCAGACAAGATCAAACAATTGGCCGTTATTGGCCCTCATGCCGATGAAGTCTTATTAGGTGGCTACAGCAGTATTCCGCGCCAGACTGTCAGTATTGTCGATGGCTTACGGCAAAAGCTGCAAGGCAAAGCCAAAGTGGAATTTGCTCCTGGTACATTGCTCACTAAAGCTTTAACCCAAACGCCAGCTAAACAAGCTGCTTTTGTTACCAGTGATGTGGCTGAGCGCAGTAAAGCAGCCGGTACTTATTCGATGCAGCGCTGGAATTATGACGATATAGCTTTAACCGACGACAATGATCGCAAAGGTTTATTGGATCAAGCTGTGGCTTTGGCGAAAAAATCTGATGCTGTGGTGTTAGTGTTGGGCGAAAACGAAGGCTTGTCGCGTGAAGCCTGGGCCGATACCCATTTAGGTGATCGCAGCAGTTTAGATTTAGTCGGTAATCAGCTGGAGTTGGCTAAAGCTATTTTGGCGACAGGTAAACCGCTAGTGCTGGTGCTGACTAATGGCCGGCCTTTGGCTTTGGGCGAACTGGCGGTGTCTATGCCTGCTATTGTCGAAGCCTGGTATCTGGGGCAGGAAACCGGCTCAGCTTTAGCTAATGTGTTGTTTGGCGATGTAAGCCCTTCCGGCAAATTACCTCTGACTTTTCCTCGTAGTGCCGGTCATATTCCGAGTTATTACAACCATAAAATTTCCGCCAAACGGGGTTATCTGTTTGACGATATCAGCCCTTTATATCCTTTTGGTCATGGCCTGAGTTACAGCAGCTTTGATTACAGCGCCTTGAAGATTGATGAAAGCCAGGCCAAAGCCAATGGCGAAGTGACTGTCCGTATGACGATTCGCAACAGCGGTCAATTTGATGCGACTGAAGTGGTGCAGCTGTATATTCAGGACCCTGCGGCCAGCGTAACCCGTCCTGTAAAACAGTTAAAAGGCTTTTTACGTGTACCACTCAAAGCAGGCCAACAGGCAAAGGTTGAATTTAACTTGCCGGTGAACCTGTTGGCATTTTTTGATCAACAGATGAACTGGGTGGTTGAACCCGGTGAAATCAAACTGATGCTTGGCAGCTCTTCAGCAGATATCCGCCTGAATGGCAGTTTTAACATCAAAGGTGACATCACAGAGGTCGGTGCCAATAAGGCTTATTTAAGCCAGGCACGGATCATCCCAGAGTAGCAGCCGTAGGGCTGACTTCGAGTAAAAGGTTTGGAGGGCGTTTGAATGGCGAAGGCAATGGCAAAAGCGGTGGCAAAGAAAAGTAAGCGTAAAGAGTTGAGTAAGGGGCTGTTAGTTCTGGCTGGTGGTCTGGTGTTAACGGGTTGTGGTCAGCCCGCAGTTCAGGTGCCTGAACCTATTCCGGAGCAAGCGGCCAGCCAAAGCGTTGCTGAAACTCCTGTGATCACGCCAACCAACTGGCCTTTGCAACAGCCTCCTATAGCGCGCACTCAAGCGATAGAAGACAAAATCAAAGCTTTGCTCGCACAGATGAGCCCTGAACAAAAAGTAGGGCAAATTATTCAGGCTGATATTGCCGCAGTCACACCAAAACAGGTGCGGGATTATTATCTGGGCTCTGTACTGAATGGCGGTAATTCAGCACCTGGCCGTGACAACAGAGCGGGCGCTGCAGCCTGGCTGGAACTGGCAGATGCGTTTTGGCAAGCCAGTACTGATACCAGTGATGGCCGGCCTTATATCCCTGTGATGTGGGGCACAGACGCTGTGCATGGTCACAGCAATGTCAAAGGAGCCACTATTTTCCCGCATAACATAGGTTTGGGCGCTATGCGTGAACCAGAGCTGATGCGTGAAATTGGCCGTGTTACTGCAGCTGAAATGCAGGTGACAGGCCTGGACTGGACCTTTGCTCCCACTATTGCCGTAGTGCGGGACGACCGCTGGGGCCGCACTTATGAATCTTATGGCGAAGACCCACAACTGGTGGCTTCTTATGCGCCACATATTCTGCAAGGTATTCAGGGTGTTCCTGGCACTGCAGACTTCTTAAAAGGCCAGCATATGCTGGCAACGGTGAAACACTTTTTAGGCGATGGTGGCACTGTTGATGGAAAAGATCAGGGTGACAACCAACATACCGAAGCAGAGTTGCGCGATATCCACGGTACGCCTTATTACAGTGCTATAGCAGCGGGCGCCCGGGTGGTGATGGCGTCTTACAACAGTTGGTTTGGCGAAAAGATGCACGGCTACCGTCCTATGCTGAACGATGTGCTGGTGAACCGTATGGGCTTTGACGGTTTTGTCGTAGGTGACTGGAATGGTCATGGTCAGGTGAAGGGATGTACACCTACAGATTGCGCTAATTCATTGTTGGGTGGCCTGGATATGTTTATGGCACCGGACAGCTGGGAAAAGTTGTATCAAAATACGTTGGCTCAGGTGAAAGACGGCCGTATTTCTACAGAACGACTGGATGAAGCCGTTGCCCGGGTGCTGCGGATTAAAGCCGAAATGGGTTTGTTTGAGCAGGTGAAACCTTCAGAGCGGCCTTTGGCTGGGCGTTATGAATTGCTGGGCAGTACTGAACACAAAGCTATTGCCCGTCAGGCGGCTCGTAAGTCATTGGTATTACTGAAAAACAACCAGCAACTGCTGCCACTCAAAACCAGCAGCAAGGTGTTAGTGGCCGGTGATGGTGCCGACCACATCGGCAAACAAAGCGGTGGTTGGACTTTAAGCTGGCAGGGTTCTGGCAATAAAAACACCGATTTCCCGAATGGTGAATCCATTTATGCAGGTATTAAACAGGCGGTAGAAACTGGTGGTGGCAAAGTAGAGCTGAGCGAAAACGGCCGCTTTACTGACAAACCTGATGTCGCCGTTGTGGTTTTTGGTGAAGAACCTTATGCCGAATTTGTCGGTGATCGCAGTCATCTGGCCTTTGATGATGGTCGTGCTTTGCAAATTCTGACCGAATTAAAAGCGCTGGGTATTCCAACGGTTTCGGTGTTTTTGTCAGGTCGGCCTTTGTGGGTCAATCCTGAGCTGAATCAATCCGATGCTTTTGTTGCCGCCTTTTTACCTGGCAGTGAAGGTGGTGCAGTGGCTGATCTACTGATCCGTTCGCCTGAAGGTGAAATCCGTCATGATTTCCAAGGCAAGTTATCTTTCTCCTGGCCAGCCAAAGCGACAGGTGAGCTGCTGAATCTGGGCGACAAAAATTATCAGCCGCAGTTTGCTTATGGTTATGGCCTGACGTATAGCGACAAAACGGAACTGGCGAAGCTCAGCGAAGAGTCTGGCATCAGTGCCGATCAGGTGCTGAACTTCAGCCGTTATCTGCATGCCGGCAAAGCGGTTAATCCATGGCAGTTGCAATTGTTGGATAAGGGTCAGGTGACAGTGGTGACTGAACCGCTGCAAAAATCTGCTGGCGGTGCTTTGGAAGCTGCGGCTACAGACAGATTACAACAGGAAGACTCAGTGCTCTTGAGCTTCCACAAAGACGCAGCTGTGGCTTTAAATCATGCTCAGGGTGTGGCTTTGGATCTAAGCCGTCAGGCCAATGGCGATATGACGCTGGAGCTGGAATATCAGGTGGTTGCTATGACGCAGGGTAAAGTCAGTGTGGCGATGCAATGTGGTGATAACTGCAAATCCACTCTGGATTTCAGTGGTTATTTTGCCAGTATGAGTGATAAAGGCTGGAACAGTGTGAAGATACCACTTCGCTGTTTCACTGAAGCCAACAGCGCTTTTGATCTGACTAAAATCAGCCAGCCTTTGGTGTTGGAAGCAACAGCAGGCTTAAAGCTGCAATTGGCTAAAGTACGTCTGGCAGAAAATGAAGGCCAGGGCCAATGCGGTAACTAACTAAAATTGGGGTCAGATCACATTGTTAACCGTTAACAATGTGATCTGACCCCATTTTCAAGGATGTTTTTATGTTCAGAATTTTACTGACAGCAGCTTTGTTGCTGAGCCCTTTGGCCCATGCCGATATTCGCCTGCCTAAATTGATTGGCGATGGCATGGTGTTACAGCGCGATACTACTATTCCGCTGTGGGGTTGGGCCGATGCGGATGAAGCTGTTGAAGTGCGTTTTAATGGCCAGTTAGTAGGGCAGGTCAAAACAAAAGATGGTCGCTGGATGCTGCAATTGCCTGCTCAGCAGGCCGGTGGGCCACATCAATTAAGTTTTAAAAGCCGAAATCTAATTGAGCTGAAAGATATTTATTTTGGTGATGTTTGGGTGGCGTCTGGCCAGTCCAATATGGAACTGGAAATGATACGGGTGGCTGAGGCTTATCCAGAGGATTTAACCAGCGCCAACTACCCGTTAATCCGTCAGTTTAAGGTGCCACAAGAGTACAATTTTAAAGCACCACAGCAGGATTTCAGCGGCGGTGAATGGGTTTCGGCCAACCCAAAAAGTATCGACAACTTCTCTGCTTTGGCCTTTTATTTTGGCCGTGAATTGTTTCAGCATAACGCTGTGCCGATCGGCATTTTAAATAATGCTCTGGGTGGCTCGCCTGTCGAAGCCTGGATGAGTGAAGAGGCATTGCAGCCTTTTCCTGAAGCTTTAGCCGAAGGCATTAAATTTCGTGATGACCAGTTAATTCAATCCATCACAGCGGCCGATAAAAGCAAAAACGATCAATGGTATGGTGATTTGCAACGCCGTGATCCGGGTTTAACCAGTAAAACGCCCTGGTATAGCGAAACTTTAGATGACAGCAACTGGCAAAAATTTAGCGTGCCCGGCTTCCGACCAAAGCCTTTTACCGGTGTCTGGTGGCTACGTAAAACAATAGATCTGACAGCAGCACAAGCACAAGAGGCCAAGATTTTACGTTTGGGCTCGATAGTGGATGCCGACGAGGTCTATATCAATGGCAAACAAGTGGGCAATACCACTTATATGTATCCGCCACGCCGTTACGAATTACCTGCCGGAGCGCTGAAAGCCGGCACTAACCTGATTGCAGTACGTGTCACCTCGGCCAATGGTAAAACCGGTCTGATACCGGATAAGCCTTATTGGATAGGCACTGACGCCAACCCGCTACCACTCACTGGCCAATGGAAAATGCAAACCGCAGCTGCGGCTCAAAATTTGCCGGGCGATACTTTTATCCGCTGGAAACCTTTGGGTTTATACAATGGTTTATTGGCCCCTTTAACCTCCTTGCCTATTAAAGGTGTGATTTGGTATCAAGGCGAATCTAATGTCGGTGCTTATAAGGACTATCAGCCACGTTTTACTGCCATGATCCGTGACTGGCGAGCCAAGTGGGCGCAAGGCACTGGCCAGCAAAATCAGTTCCCGTTTTTATTTGTGCAGTTGGCGAATTATCTGGAAAAAACTAAAGATCCTGTAGAAAGTTCCTGGGCAGGTTTACGCGAAGCGCAGCGTCAAAGCTTATCTGAAGCCAATACAGCTATGGTAGTGGCCATCGATAAAGGCGAATGGAATGATATTCACCCTGTCGATAAAAAGACCTTAGGTCAGCGGCTGGCATTAGCAGCCCGTGCCGTGGCTTTGGGTGAAAAGGTCGGGTATCAGGGGCCTGAATTGGAGTCTGTGATGGCTGAAGGCTCGCAGCTCAAACTCAACTTTAATCACAGCGGCGAAAGTTTAGTGTTGAAAGGCACAGGCAACAGCTTTGCTATAGCTGGCGCAGATGGCCAGTATCGTTGGGCCAAAGTGCAGCTCAAAGAGCAGCAACTGTTGTTATCGCACCCTGATATCAAAACTCCGGTCAAAGTGCGTTATGCCTGGGCTGATAATCCAGAGGCGGTACTTTTTAATAGCGAGGGTTTACCTGCAGGACCTTTTGAGGCAAAAATAATGAAATGAATCCGTAGGGGCGGGTCTTGTACCCGTCCGTCTAATGATACCGCGGTACGGATGGAAAGGGCCGGGACAAGCCACGGCCCCTACAAGTTACGACGGGTCAATAAAACTACTGATGGTTAGCCGACCTAGTCTCGGGTCGGCTGATAGGCTGGTGTCTTTAGTAATCACGCCGCTGTGCAGCAAATGACGGCGATACACAATAAGCCGGTTAAATACGCCGGGTTGCTGTGTTATTTGTTCAAACAAGGGTGTATCACCCTGAATATAACCATCAGTCGTTTTAGGCAGATGGGGGCCGTTATTTTCGCTTTCCAGTGAGCGGTAATACTCCAGAGTGCGGCTTTCATCTATGCATTCAAAACCTGTTTTTCGATGCCGATAAAAGGCCGTCCCGCCCTGATCACCCTGATATAAATAATGCACAGCCGCCAGTGCGTGTTTTTCCGTGGTATCAAAATGTGGGATACGTTGCAGCAGTTTTAATTGCTCTGGCGGCGTAGTCACCATTGAAAAATGACAGACTGAAAAACCAAGTTTTGTCGCTGGCAGTTCAAAACAATCAATCAAAGTTTGTTGCAGGCTTTGCAGCATAAATTGCCGATAGGCAGCAGGTGCCGCAGCACGAACACCTGGGTAATAGGGCGAATTGGCCAGAAATGTCTGACTCGCTGCATAATCCACCAGGCTTTCAGGCTGTGGAATAAAGTTATCCACCACTAAAAGTGGGGATTGTTCATTGCCTACCGTAAGCCTGGTGATCTGCATTGATTGTGTCAGTTCAGAGTAGAAGGGCAATACTGACGCAAGAAATCACGGTGCGATGGCAATCTGTCGACCGCAGCGTTAATGGTCTCGCGGATACTTTGCAGATGACGGCTTAATTCGCCCTGACCTAAACCAGCGACCAACTGGTGATAACTTTGCGGCTGCAGCCGTTGCCCCAACATCACATGGCTCCAGGATTCCAACCTGAACATTTCATCGCCGGTCTGGAAGGCATGAGCACTTTCTTTAAATAATTCCATCCGATGCGCGAGCGTGTCTGGTATGGACATGGTGCGGCAATAATCCCAGAATGGGCTGTCGTTACGTTCTGTCTGGTGGTAATGCAGAATAATAAAGTCGCGGATTTTTTCCACTTCGGTAATGGACTGCTGATTGTATTCTTCAGTTAAAGCCGGAGTGACGCCATTAAAGGGGAATAGTCTTAATAAACGGATAATGCCACTCATAAAGAGGAAAATACTGGTCGATTCCAAGGGTTCGATAAAACCACTGGATAAGCCAATAGCGACACAGTTTTTATTCCAGAGCTTTTTGCGACGTCCAGTCTGATAACTCAGTACCCTGGGCTCAAACAAGGCAGGAGCCTCCAGCCCATCCAGCAAACGTTGCTTCGCCTTTTCGTCCGATAAATAATCGCTGGCATACACCAGACCATTGCCGACTCTGTGCTGCAATGGAATTTTCCATTGCCAGCCGCTGTCATGTGCTATAGCTCTGGTGTAAGGATGCATAGTTGGGCCGGGTTCTGTCTGTACTACGACGGCTTTATTGCAAGGCAACCAATGGTCCCAGCGGTCATAGCCAGTTTTTAAGGTCTGTTCGATCAACAATGCTCTAAAGCCAGTGCAGTCGATAAACAAATCACCTGTTATTTCCTGACCTGATTCCAGCACTAAGGAGCGGATATCACCGTTGACATGCTGCTGTACCTGAGCAATTTTACCTTCTATACGCACCGCGCCTAAATCTTCGCTGAACTTGCGGAGAAAACGGGCGTAACGGCCGGCATCCAGATGGTAGGCATAGTTGATCACTGACTTTTCGGTTTTGCCAAACTTATGTAATTTAGCGGCCTGTAATTCGTAGCAATAGTCGCCAAAGGGCGCATCGACGCCTTGTTTTAAGCCGTGTAAATAATAGTGCTGGAAGTCAGTTAAAAAACTGCCTTTGCCTGTGACACCAAAAGGGTGGAAATACTGATCGCCTGTCTGGCCCCAGTTTTCAAAAGAGATAGCCAGTTTAAAAGTAGCGTCCGTGGCTTTCATAAAGTCCTGTTCGTCTATGCCAAGTAAGTTATGAAACAGTTGCACCGGCGGTACTGTAGACTCGCCAACACCCACAGTGCCAATTTCTTCTGACTCAATCAGCACTACCTCAATCAGACCTTTCAGACGTTTGGACAAAGCTGCAGCTGCAACCCAGCCTGCTGTACCGCCGCCTGCTATCACTACTTTTTTTACTTGTTGCATCGTCTATCCCCTTTGATTTTTATAATTTTTCTAGCGATTTAGTCTGTTTAACAGCATGGCCCGTAGTTGTCTGGCTTGCATCTCGTCCAGCTCACCGAGCACACCACGGGCCTGTTCTGGTAAGTGTTGTCCGGCTTTTTTCGGATCGTCAAAAATGTAATGATTCAGCACGGCTTGCCAGGCTTTGCGTTCGTGTTCTGGTTTGTCACGCAGGCATAACAGCGCGTGATACAGCAAATTAGTGCCTGAACCTGTGTAGCGTGGTGCTGTGCTCCACCAGTAGTTGATCAGAATATTAAATGACATTAACCCTTCCACCTGATGCCACCACATGCTTGGCAGGTACAGTGCATCTCCTGGTTCCAGTTCTGCAATTTGTCCTGCTGCTATAGCTTTTGGAAAATCAGGGAAACGCTCTAAGTCTGGATTGTCGAAATCCACCATGCTAATGACCTGACCGCCTGGTGTCGGCTCTAATGGACCCGGGTATAAATGACTGATCTGATCCGGTGGAAACAAGCTAAAACGTCTTTTACCGAGCACACAGCAGGCCAGGTTTTCTGATGAATCATAGTGGCAAGCGGCAAGGGATTTATTGCCTAGCCAAATACTGACTCTGTCGGGTTCGGTGTCATAACTCACAGCCGGTTTGGGCAACTGAATATCGTTGTGTTGCCGCAAAGTTGGAAAATGAGTACTCAGCAAATTGGAGGCTATGTAAACAGAAGGCGGTTGCTCCAGTTCTTGCCACTGTAATATTTGCTGCAGTACCTGATCAACCTGACCCAGCCGGGTTTCATAATTGAGTTTTTTGCAGCTTTCGTCGTAAAAATAACGGCCATTCAGAGTCGGGTCGCCATAAAAAACCTGAGTGGCTTTGCCGTTGTAATGACTGCACAAATAATCTGCCACAGCAGCAGAACCTTGTTGGCCCAGTTGCACTAAAGGCCAGTGACTGACCAGACCTTTGAGGATCACAGGTTCAGCACCCGACAGAACTTCAGCCGGGATTACACCACTTTGGCATTGGATTTCTCTGGTTTTGCGGCTAATAGCCAGGCTGGCGTTTTCTGTCACACGCAGGCCCCCGTCACAGCTTCTGTTGCTGGCGCAAACTATTGTTTTTGCGCTCAATTAAATGACGAATATTACCCATCGAAAACACCATGGCGTAAATCAGCGCTAAAAAGCCGGACTGTTGCAGCCTGGCAAGGGCCTCTGCAGGTAAAGTCGCCAGCCGTTGTTCATTAATACAATAGTTACCCAGCAAGCGGATTTTCTCACTATTGTGCAAAGCAAATTCAATGGTGACAGGCTCTACCAGCTCAAGTTGCTCCAGCGCTTTGTAAAACACCGGCGCTACAGCTGTGCCTTGATGGATAGTTTCTAAACGTGCCGAAATATGTTCCAGATAAGGGCTGTTGCCGCCCTGAGATAAAAACAATTGCTGGCCTTGTTCTGTGTTTACTTTGGGGTGATCCATATCCATATGCACCACAGCGTTTGGCATTTCGTCCTGCATACCCATAGAGCGCTGGAAGCCAATCAGAAAAGGGCCTTTTTCAATGCTGGCCGGAATATAACGCGCATCCCAACCTGTCGCATGCTGGTCATTCAGATACAAATTTTCTGCCGCGGCAAAACCTAATAAAGCGACAGCCTGATAGGAGCCTTGTGGGTCGTCTTTTCGCAGCAGGATCGGATATTCTTTTTGTAATTCAGTAAATTCAGTGGGGAACACCAGAGCGCTATGCAGATTGTCGCCAAACTCCGGCCCAAAGTAATGGATAACGCGGGTATTCTGATGGTCGATATTATTCAGTAACACATGCCTGGTCATATTAATGTCCCTGTTTACCCTTCGTACTTGAAGCTGCAGCTTTGTTGACTACGCGCTTTCGCCCCAGTCACATAGGCTACTATGCTCCTGGGGACTCAATCACTTGTCGTCGCGCTGCAACTCCAATTACTTTGGGTAAAAAACTGCTTATATTCTTACGTTTAGAACTGGTAACGCATACCTACCTGATAACGTGCATCCAGGTCTGTCAGATACCACAACATGGATTCGTTACGGGCATGAGACCGGCTGTCTTCGCCTGTCAGGTTCAGCGCTTCGATAAATACCGTCAGTTGATCGTTTACATCGTAGCCGAGGTTCATGTCCAACTGCCAGTAGGCTTCTTCAAAGCGTGGGTTGTTTGAACCCCCTTTGTTAACCTCTGCCAGATATTCATCACGCCAGTTCCATGCTACCCGTGCTGTCCAGCCTTCTTTCTCATAAATACCGATTAAGTTGGCTGTATCACTCAGACCCAGTAACGCAAACTGAGACTCACCCGGGTTGGCATTCACATCAAAGCCAATATCACCCCGAACTATGGTGTAGTTCGCCTGCACACCAAAACCTGTTTCACCAAAGAAATGCTGAATAGCAAACTCGGCACCATGAATTTTGGCTGCTCTGTTGTTATCCGGTGTACTGGTACGGAATTCCAATTCCGGATCATCAGCGTTGGCTATTAAGTCAAAACCCGGGTTGCTCGCCAGGAAGTCAATTTGCTCCGGAGTACCGGTAAACTGAGGGTTAGCACCAAATTCAGCAATCATATCCGGATGGTTACGGTATTCAGTAAATACCATCATCGCATACAGATAAGTATCATCCAGCGGGAAACCTGCATCCTGTACCGCTTGTGCAGCAGCTATAGCACGAGGGCCACCTGTGACATCCTGAATACCTAACAATGGCTGATCCACCTGACGACTACCGATAAAGTTCACTACGTCTTTTTGGAATAAACCAGCTGACATATAGCTGCCATTATCGTAGTACCATTCTAAAGATAAATCGTAGTTGGATGATTCCAGTGGCAGCAGTGCAGGGTTTGATGCGTTGGCTGTTGGCTGAGCACCTAACAGGGTAGAACCACCGCCGCCACCAAAGTTAGAAGCCGATACACCTAAACTACCTAAACCTGCACGGGCTATTGTTTTGCTAAAGGAGAAACGGCTGATTAAGTCGTCACTCAGGTGTAGCGTAAAGTCTAAGCTTGGTAACAGGTAGTCGTACTTGTTTTCTGCATTAAATGGTTGTGCAGGCACAGTACTGTCCACATAAGCGACGATGTCGTTATTATCTTCCCAGCGGAAATAGTTTCTGCTGACCAGCGAGCTGGATTCAGATTCAGTTTCTTCGTAACGTAAGCCAGTTAATACATCAAATGGCATTTTGCCGATTTCACCACCCAAAGAGATCTGGAAGTAAGCCGCCATGGTGTCTTCTTTGACTATATTGTCAGAAGACAGCGATGTTTCAGACGCTGTAGGAATACCTGGATACAGATCTAAAGCTGCGGTGTATAAAGCGCGTGGATCAGCAATAAAACCGTAACCACCAGGTAAAGCTGTGAAGTCATCGAACTCGCCAGGTAAATCAAATGGCTGGATCAGATCACCAAACTCGCCTGGATTACCTACGTTCCAGTTACCAAGGGCAATGTTATTACCCGCAGTTTGAATGGTACGGGATTCCATATTGCGTATTTCGACACCAAAGTCGAAACGACCGTTGTCTACTAAATAAATGGCATCCAGTTTAAATTGCTGAATATCACTTTCCTGGCCAGCGTTACGAATACGGGCTATAGAGGAACCTACATCACCAGCATCCACCATACCGTTGCCATTGGCACCTTTACCTGGAGCTGAATCGTTGTAAACGTTCAGATAAGTTGGTAAATCTGCACCCCAGAACCATTCACGGGACTCAACTATAGGAGCACCTAAACCTACAGCTAATTCACCTGAATTACGTGGGCCAGTGCCACGGCTGTGCATCTTGGAATCGTGAGCATCAAAGACAAACGTCAGATCATCGCTGTAGTCATATTCTAAGTTTAAGCCCAAAGACTTCAGCGTATTGGTTTGTTCACGCCATTGCTGCTCGTAGCCTTCATCTACAGTGCTTGCATACTCTTCTTTAATGTAAGTAGGCGTTTTTACTAAGTTATTATCAAAATCAACTTGCTTGGTGTTGTTACCGGTTTGAACCCAGTTCGTGACTTCACCTCTGTGCTCAACAATATTGTTTTCAGCGTAGGTGTAATCACCTGTCGCAGTGAATTTTTCAGACGGTTTAAATTGCAAGGTCAACTGCGCGTTGTCGCGTTCACGTTGTGAGTCTGAAAAAGCATAACGAATATCGTTAGGGCGTGCGTACAACTGACCCTGGTCTGGGGCGTTATTGACAACAGTGTCAGCATTGTTCCATAAGCGATCTGCATCAGCCAGGTCGTCCCAGTAGCCCACTTGCCAGTCATTGACTGTAGCGCCAGTATAACCTGAGTCGCGTTGCTGATGACTTGCAGACACACTGACACCAAATTTATCGTCTTCACTGGCATGACTGAAAATACCTGAAATTTCAGGGGTAATATCATCACCAGCTCTGTTGGTAGTGTCATGCGCTGCTTTTACACCTATGCTGGCTATATCTTCAGAGTTTTCCAGCGGACGGTTTGTTTTGATATTTAAAGTAGCGCCTATACCACCAGTGGCCACATTGGCTTTGCTGGTTTTATAAACTTCAACGCCGCTGATACTTTCAGAAGCCAGATTAGAGAAGTCAAAAGCACGGGCACTACCACCACGGCTTGAACCATCTGCACCTGAACCCGCCGCGTAAGTGTTAGCAGCAGGCATAGTACGGCCGTTTAGTGTGACCATGTTATTGTCACCACCAAAACCCCGAACTGTTACTTCAGTACCTTCACCGTTAGTACGACTGATGGACACACCTGAGATACGTTGCAGAGACTCTGCCAGGTTGGTATCCGGGAACTTACCAATATCTTCAGCAGAGATGGCGTCTACCACCCCCATCGAATTACGTTTAATTTCAGCTGCTTGTTGCAAGCTGGAGCGCACACCATAAACTGCGATAATTTCAACTGGTGCTTCTGCTGCTTTAGTTTCTTGTGCTTGTTGTGTTTCCTGCGCATAAAGTGGCAACACTGCTGTGCCACTCAGTAGCAGGGTGACAGCCCTTGCTACTGCTGTTCTGGTAAATATCTTATTATTTTTCATTCTATCCATACCCTCTTGATTTGTATTAGTCACCTGAATCAAACAGATAACCAGCGAAGTGCAATGCACCCACTGAATGCCGTTATGCTGTTTGTTTTTTTAAGGTGCTGAACTTACCGGCTTCCTCCACTTACACGCCGAATTGCCAACTCCCCAAAATTCATTGTAGTGATACTGCCAGAACCTTGAAGTTGCCAAAATGCGTTACCCTCTTGCTTTTTTTTACATTTTTAACTGGCGAAGAACTGAACAAGGGGTTTAACAGCTAAAAGCATCAGCTAATTTAGGGAATTGCTAAAACGATGCTGGTGTTTGGAGTTTAAAAAGGGAACGACAGTAAAAGATGTAAAGTCTCAGCGATTAAAATACGGCGCAGGGGGTGGAGAGGGAAATCAAAGGCCCGCTATAAAAGCGGGCCTTTTTAGAATTAAATTAATTGAATAGTCACAGCTATATTGCCGCGGGTTGCTTTAGAGTAAGGACAGATTTGATGTGCCTTTTCCGTGAGCTGTTTTGCAACTTGTGGATCCAGACCCGGCAAACTGACATTCAGCCGTGCCTGCAAAAAATAGGCATTGTCAGTCAATCCCAAATCAATTTCTGCGTCTACAGCTGTCTCTTTAGGCAGCGTCAGATTGAGCTCTGCTGCAGCTTTGCCCATAGCCCCAATAAAGCAGGCGGACCAGCCAGCACCCAGCAATTGTTCTGGGTTAGTGCCTGGACCTGATGAACCTGGGGCTGACAGTTTAATCTCTAAACGACCATCAGAGCTATGAGATTCACCATTGCGACCGCCAGTGGTGTGGGTTTTACCTGTGTAAACAACTTTATCTATTGTAGTGATCATCATTCTTTCCTTTCAGTGGTGGGTGGCTTGCGTATTAAAGGCGCTGCCCGGTTGTGACAGCCCAATGTGAATTAGTTTTTCACTTTAATGTGCACCGGATATGTCCTGATCAGGCTCCGGTGTAATGTTTTGTAACTACCAGCCTTATAGATACAGAGTGATACAAATTCAGTTGCTCCCCGATACGTTGCGGATACAAGGCTAGGGCTTAATAGCTCTACCCGAACAAACAGACTTTGTTCGGCAATACGCCATCATGGCATCAGCACGCGGACATGCCGCGTTACATATCTGGAGAAACAACATGTCTCGTAATCAATCGTTAAAAACAACTCGTTTAGGATTTATAGCCGTTGCCTTAGTCGGTGCTGTGAATCTGAGCTCAGCTGCCTTTGCTATGGACTCTTTACCTCAAGGTTATCAACTGGCGACTTTGGTAAAAGTAGGTGAAGGTAAATGTGGCGAAGGCAAATGTGGTGCAGCAGAAAGCAGCGCCAAAGTAGCAGCGACTGAAGGCAAGTGTGGTGAAGGTAAATGTGGTGATGCCTCTTTTGCCACTACGGATACAGACGATGACAATCTGGTTTCGCGCAAAGAGTTTCTGGCTGTGGCGCCAACCCGGGCTGAAGTCTTTAACGAAATTGATACAAACCGCGATGGTTTTTTGTCTGAAGCAGAGACCTATAAATACATGAAAAGTGTTTATGAATCCAATGGCAAAGACTTACCACAAGAGCTGTTTACCCGCCTGAGTCAGGCGAAGTAATTTAGTTGGTGTTCTAACTAAGCTAACCCCCGCCATGCTTTTGCTGTCGGGGGCTTTTTTATTTGAGGAGAGAACGAATGACTGCACGTCCTGCTTTACAAGGCGCAGGCCTGGGTTTACGCCGTGCTTTATTGCCTGAATTACTGAGCATGGATACCCATGCAGTTGATTTTCTTGAATGTGCGCCGGAGAACTGGATAGATGTCGGTGGTGCTTATGGCCAGCAGCTGATGAGCCTTGCGGAGCGTTTTCCACTGAGCTGTCATGGCTTGTCCTTGTCTTTAGGAGGCCCTGCGCCACTGGACATGGAGTTGCTGCAGCGTACCCGTGCTTTTCTCGAACGCTATCAGGTGCCTCTGTTCAGTGAGCATCTGAGCTATTGCTCCGATGAAGGCCACTTATACGATTTATTGCCTCTGCCTTTTACGGACGAAGCGGTATTGCATGTGGCGGCGCGTATCCGTCAGGTACAGGAGGTGCTTGGGCGGCGTATTGCGGTGGAGAATATCTCTTATTATGGCGCGCCTTTTCAGGCCCTGGCTGAAATTGATTTCTTAAAGGCTGTCATCAGCGAAGCCGATTGTGACTTGCTGCTGGATATCAATAATTTATATGTGAACTCCATCAACCATAGTTACGACGCAGCGGCCTATCTGGCGGCTCTTCCGGCTGAGCGGGTGGTCTATATGCATGTGGCAGGTCACTATGACGAAGCGGCGGATTTGAAGATCGACACTCATGGTGCACCTGTAAAAAACGATGTCTGGAGTTTGCTGCGTCAGGCTTATCAGCGTTTTGGCGCTGTGCCTTCATTGCTGGAGCGGGACTTTAACTTTCCGCCTTTGTCGGAGTTATTGGCTGAGGTGTCACAGATACGCCAGTTGCAACAGCAAGGAGTCCGCCATGGATAAGACCTTAGAGCAGCAATTACTTTGTCTGGCGCATTATGTGCGCGACCCTGCAGGTTGTGCACCTCCACCTGGGATGGAAGCCCGGCGTCTGGCGATTTACCGCCGCTTGTTTTATGGCAACATCGAAGCCATGTTGACCTCTGGTTTTCCTGTGCTTTCCGCCAGCCTTGGCCCTGCCGACTGGCACCGGCTGGTGCAGGATTTTTATGCCCATTACCGCTGCCAAACGCCTTTATTCACAGAACTTGCCTCTGAGTTTGCGCTTTATCTGGAGCAAGGAGTAGCGGAGCGTTTAAAGCTGCCGCTATGGCTTGCCGAGCTTGCGCATTATGAGCAGGTTGAAACTGTGTTGCTGCTCAGTAATGCTCAACCACCTGTTGTTCATCCATCGGCTGACCTGCTGGATACTGTGCTTGCCCTCTCTGACTTGGCCTGGCCTTTAGCCTATCAGTGGCCGGTCTGCGATATTGGTCCTGCTTATTTGTTGGAGCAGCCTTTGTCAGAACCAACCTTATTGCTGGCGCAGCGCAAAGCCGACCATAAAGTGCACTTCTCCCGTCTTGCTCCTCTGGCGTATAGCTTGCTGATCTCTATACAGCAACAGCAGTGGACAGGGCGACAGCATCTTGCCGCACTGGCAGATAGCATGGGTGTCACACTGGAAACGGTTTTACCTGCAGGCAAAGCGCTGCTGGAAAAGCTGCATCAGCAGGCAGTTATTTCGGGCCAGGCACTGAAGCATAAAAAGGGCTGAAGATAATTTCAGCCCTTTTACCACCTGCAGTACAGCATTAATTCAGTATCAACTGCGCTTACGCAGCAACGCATCCACACTTAACTGGCCTGAGCCTTTGAGTAGCAGGAAATACAACCCCACCATATAAATCAAAGGTAACTTGTAGTTGCCATAGCCTTTATCACTGATGGAATAGCCCATAGCCAGTTCTGATAAAGTGGACCACTCCGCTGGCCAATGTACTGCAGCAGTGGCCACTATCGTCAATACGATAAGCACGAGGCTTGCCAGGCGTGTGCCAAAGCCAAGCAGTATCAAAACCGGTGCTATTAACTCCGCCCACATCGACAACTGCCAGTTCAGGTTGGCCGGTAACAGATTAAACGGCAGAGGAAAATTCGACTGGATTTGAGCAAACCAGTTCTCGCCGTTCCATTTCTCCAGGCCTGCTTCAAAAAACTCCCAGGCCAGAAACAACCGCAGTGGAATATCAGCCAGCCATAAACCGGTTGTATTCAGATGTGCAGATATAGTTTGGATCAGGACCTTCACTGAGTTCTTCACTATACCACTCCAGCTTTTGACTGTTTACGGGCACGGACTACCAGTTTTGCCGTTAGTTTCAGCGCTATAGCCGACACCATGATGCTGAACGCAATCAGATACCAGGGGTGCATCGGAATACGTTTATAAAAGGACAGGCAGAAAATAGCGGCTATCACCCAGGTGCCGGTCGAGTGCAGTAGTTTCCACAGGGTGCTACCCAGCAGTCGGATCATCACAGGGAAGGAAGTGATCGTCAGCAACAGAATAAACAGATAACCAACAGAACCTGGAATATTGGCTGTGGCGGTACGACCATTCCAGAAGGTTTCAGGAAACATCTGAGCGTACATCAGGATCAGAATACCGTGCACCAGATGCGAAAACGCAAAGGACAAGCCAAGAAAGCGTCTTTCCCGAAGTAAGGCTTTGGTGCTCTGGTTTGGCAGCAGAATAACCAGCGAAGAGGCTAAAAAGGTTAGCAGGAACAATACAAAAGAAGTTCGTGCTGTCACACGAATAGCGCTGCGTAATGCATCCACTAATTCGGTATGCCACAGCATGGTACTGGTCGCAAACAGCAGTACAGCTAAAGACAGCAGCGCAAACAAAGTCCAGCCACGCAGGCCGGACCCGGAGTTGGGATAAGTCATGGACAGGATCCTTCAGATTAAGCGCGCCTTGCGGGATGCAGTCGCTGCTTCGCTGTCCATTCTCTGTGAGTGCTGTATCCCCAATATGTCGGCGATCAGGCCTTTTGTATCTCTATGTATCCGGGCTTGTTACATCAGCGAGGGAATTCGACAGTGACACATAAGCCACCTTCAATGCGGTTATTCAACGTCAGTTTGCCGCCCAGCGCCTGACTAAGTTGTTGTGCTATAGCCAGCCCCAGTCCTGTGCCACCAGTCTCGCGGTTGCGAGAACTTTCGACCCGATAAAAAGGCTGCAGTACTTGTTCCAGTTCTGCTTCAGGTATACCAGGCCCGTGATCCAGTACCTGCAGTTGGATGCCGGATTCTGTGTTTTGCACTGTTAATTCGGCACTGCCGCCAAATTTCAGCGCGTTATCTGTCAGATTGGTCAGGATTCGGCGCAGTGCATGAGGTCTGGTGTTGATCACTGCTGCCGTGCTGCCATTAAGACTGACGGCCTGACCGCTGTCCTGATAATCACAAACTAAACTATCGAGAAAGGCATCCAGGTCGATACGGCATTCTGGCTCTGCGGCACTGTCCATACTGCGGGCGTAGGCCACACCTTCCCTGACCAGATGCTGCATTTCGCTTAAGTCACTCCACAACTTGTCCTTTTCCTGCGAGCCATTCATTTGCTCGACCCGCAGTTTCATCCGGGTGATAGGGGTTTGCAAATCATGAGAAATAGCGGCCAGCAGTTGCATCCGCTCTTTCAGAAAAGTAGCAATACGGCTTTGCAGCGTATTAAAAGCACGGGCTGCGTATACGACTTCGCTGGGGCCTTTTTCATCCAATGACGGGCTAGGTGCATCCGGGTCTAGTTGGTCTACAGCTTGCGCCAGGCGGGTCAGTGGGCGAATGGCCATATGCACCGCCAGCCAGGTGCAACCCAGCAAGACCAGTAACTGCAGAATAAGCACTAGTGGCAACCATTGAGCTACAGGTATAGCGCCAGGAGTGACATCCAAGGTTAGTGATTTGCCGTCACTTAAGGTCATATGTACCTGAAAATGTGGCCGTGATCCTGGCATGGTCTGAAATACAGGTTCGAATCTTTTGGCAACGGTCTGCGCAATAGTCAGAGCAGCCGCAGGGGGCTGTTTCATGTCCATAGGTTCGCCAAGGATGGGTTGGTCCAGCAGATAACGATAGTTGCGCCTTTCCACTAAAGGCAACCAGCCCGCTCTTTCTTCAGCAGGTAACCTGTCCAGCAGTGCTACAGCAGTACTGACATCTGTGGATAAATTATTCAGCATCACATTACGGCCTGTCTGGTAGCGCTCGTAAAACTGTGAGCTGAACGACAGACCATAAGCCAGCACCAGGCCAACTAATAAAATCAGGGCCAGACGGGCGGCCAGACTTTGGGGCAAACGCAGCTTCATGATCAAGAGCCTGGCTCAAGCAGTTGCAGCGGCAAGGTAAATACATAACCTTCGTTGCGCACTGTTTTTATGCAAGCCGCTTCGCGGGCATCATCACGCAGGCGCTGGCGCAAACGGCTGACCAGCAAATCTATTGAACGGTCAAAAATATCAGCTTCACGGCCTTGGGTCAGGTTCAGTAATTGCTCACGGCTCAGCACCCGTTGTGGATGATCCAGAAAGACCCGAAGCAATCGGTATTCGGCACCACTTAAAGAAACCACTGTGCCTGTCTCATCCAGCAAATGCCGGGCACTGGTGTCCAGTCTCCAGTCACCAAAGCCTATTAAACGGCTGCTTTCAGTGATCTGCAGATTAGGTGGCAACATTCGGGTGCGTCGCAGTACTGCATTAATACGTGCAAGTAACTCACGGGCAGAAAAAGGTTTAGTCAGGTAATCATCAGCACCCATTTCTAAACCAATAATGCGGTCGGTTTCGTCACTGCGTGCAGTGAGCAGCACTATAGGAATGGCTTTGTGTTTGCTGACCCGCAATTCACGGCATAAGCGCAGGCCATCGTCACCCGGCATCATAATATCCAGCACAATCAAATCGACCGTATTGGCTTCGAGGAAAGAGCGCATTTGCCGGCCATCGGCGGCCAGACTGACCCTCATGCCGTTTTTTGTCAGATAGTTGCCTACCAGCTCACGGATTTCTCTGTCGTCGTCGACAACCAGAATATGTTCAACCTGTTCCATGACTACCCTTAGTGTCCAAGATAAGCTGAGTTTATCTGAACAGTTTCGAGTTCTCTAGCTGCACATAGGCCAGTTCTGATGTTCTATTGTGTAAACGGCGTTCAGCAGCCGAATTTATAAGTTCGGTGGCATGAACTATTGCTGATATTAAGTCTCTGTATAAAGACAGTTTTTTGAGGAACTACCGTGAAATTAACCAGCTTGTTTACGTTAGGCATTTTATGTAGCACCGTACCAGCTTTGGCAGCGGCAGCGCCTGTGTATGGCCCACAACTGCAAGGTTTTGACTATCCTTACCCTGTGCAGCATCTTAGTTTGAACAGCCAGCAACAGCAGCTGGAAATGGCTTATCTGGATGTTCCCGCCGCAAAACCTAACGGCAAAGTGGCGTTATTGCTGCACGGTAAAAACTTTTGCGCCGCCACCTGGCAAGGCAGTATTGAAGCTTTAACTGCTGCGGGCTACAGGGTGATAGCGCCAGACCAGATTGGTTTTTGTAAATCCAGCAAACCAAAGCAGTACCAGTTTAGTTTTCAGCAACTGGCGGTTAATACCAAAGCTTTACTGGATAAGCTCAGTATCAAACAAGTGACAGTGATGGGCCATTCGATGGGTGGCATGCTGGCGACTCGTTTTGCGTTGTTATACCCAAACGAAACAGAGCAGCTGGTGCTGGTGAATCCTATAGGGCTGGAAGACTGGAAAGCTTTAGGTGTGCCTTATCGCACTGTGGATCAGTGGTATCAGCGTGAGTTAAACACCTCTGCCGCTGGTATCAAACACTATCAGTTGAGCACTTATTATGCTGGCAAATGGCGGCCAGAGTTCGACCGCTGGGTAGAGATGCAGGCCGGTATGTACAAGGGGGAGGGCAAAGAGCAGGTGGCCTGGAATTCAGCTTTAACGGCAGAGATGATTTTCACTCAGCCGGTGTTGTACGAATTTGGCCAATTGAAGATGCCTGTGCTGCTGATGATTGGTGAGCTGGATAATACCGCTATCGCCAAAGATATAGCACCGGCTGAACTTAAGCCCAAGCTCGGTAATTACGCCAAACTTGGTCCTGCTGCAGTAAAAGCTATACCCAATGCGTCTTTGATCACTTTTGCAGATTTAGGCCATTCGCCGCATATTCAGGACCCGGAGCGTTTTCATCAGCAGTTGATTAAGCAGCTACAAACTAAGTAGCTGCTGGTGTTTCTATTGGCTTAGCTTCTGTGCTTTTGCCACTGCTATAAATAAAATACAGCGCTATACCCAAACATAAAATAGCGCCCAGCCGCTGCTCTGAAAGTGGCATGGCGCTGTTGCCCAGCCAGCCAAAATGATCAATTAACATACTCATGCTTAACTGACCAAAAATCACCGCAACTGTGGCTATAGCTGTGCCTATACGTTGCACCGCCAACACCATAATCACTATGTAAGGCACACCCAACAGCGCTCCGAGTAATTGCCATTTAGGCACATCCAGTAAAGTGACACTGTATTTAGGTTCAAAGAAAAAAATCAATAAAGCTGTGATTAAAGCCCCTAACGCAAACGTCAGAAAAGCACAGCGGAACACTCCTACCTGAGCGCCCAAACGGCCATTAATAGCAGCCTGAATACTTAAGACTGCACCTGCAATCACCGCCAGAATAATCATTAAAATCGTCATGGTTTTTCCTTAACTGTTGGCCATTAATATCAATGCAATCAGAATAAAACCCAAAGCGGTCAGACGTTTAGCATCCATTCTGCGGTGCGGCACACCAAACCAGCCATAGTGATCAATGATCAGGCTTTTAAACACCTGACCGGCCAAAATGCCGACCATGGTTATAGCTATGCCAATAATGGGCGCAGCAAGAGTCAAAATAACCACATAAACAGGCCCTAATACGCCGCCGAGCAGTTGCCATGACGGCTGGCTGAAAAAAGACGGGCTGTTGCGTGGGCTAAAAAACAGCATCAGCATAAAAGTGATGGCAGCACCCACAGCAAAAATACTGAAAGTAGCCCATAACTTACCCACTTCAAGCCCCAGCGGGCCAAGTAAACCTGCTTCCACCGACAATCCCATTCCACCTGCAACCACCAGTAGCAATAACAACATCTGCATAACTTTTCTCCACAGCTCCAGTGCTAATCCAGGCGGCGCAGCATATAGCAGTGCGTGATTGCGAAAAACGCTATAATCAAGAAATCACCTTTGCAGGATTTGCACAAATGAATGACTTAGACGCAATTAGTATCAGAAATCTGCTGTTTTTTATCAGCGTGTTTGATGCACAGAGTTTTTCAATAGTGGCGCGACGGGAAGGAGTGTCAGCTTCAATGGTGTCGCGTTCTGTGCAGCAATTAGAAGACGCATTGGGCCAACAATTGTTTTATCGCAATACAAGGGCAGTGATCCCAACTGAAGCGGGCCGGATTTTTGCGGACTATGCGCGCACCATGGCTGAGCAGTTAAGTGCAGCGCAAAAAGAGTTACAAGACAAAACACTGCAGCCAGCCGGTGTGGTTCGGGTCAATGCACCGGTATTTTTTGGCCAGAAGCATATAGCCCCTTGGTTAGCAGAATTAAACAACAGATACCCCAAGTTGCAGATAGAGCTTACGTTGACCGACGATTTTATTGACCCTCACCGTGAAGCGGCCGACCTGATTTTCCGTATTGGTGCTTTGGCGGATTCTTCTTTTCATGCGCGGGTTATCGGAAAGCAAACTTATTATCTGGCGGCTTCTCCTGACTATATCAACAAACACGGCGAGCCAAAAACACCAGCCGATCTTTCTCAGCATCAGGCTTTGGTGTATCGCGGATCTTCAGGGCCGAATCGATGGCTATTCAGAGAAAAACAAGCTAACTGGGTTCACTCGCCAGTGAAGGCTATTTTAACCTCCAACAATGCCGACAGCTTATTTACAGCAGCGCTGACAGGTATGGGTTTGGTGCTGTTTCCCGACTGGCTGATTGGCGATAGCCTGAAACAAGGCAAGCTGATCCGAGTATTACCCGACTATGAAGCTGCTATTAAAACCGAGCCGCAGTGTATAGCTGCTATTTACCCTCATGTTCGGCATCCGCCTCTTAATGTGCGTGTGCTGATTGATTATTTTATTGAAGTTTATGGCTCGCCGCTTTATTGGCAACTGGAATAAATGGGCAACTGGAAGAGCATGGGCAGTTGCAGTCATAAAGGCAGAGCATAAAGATACAACAATCCATAGATTGCCCGAATAAACTCAGTGATTTATGGTAATAGCAGAAGCAGATAAAAATAATGGATAAAAGATGCTGAATGCCGTTGCTAAACCCCTGGTTAAACTGGTGGAACGTTACCTGCCTGACCCTTATATTTTTGTGTTGTTATTGAGTTTGCTGGTGTTTGTTGCCGCCATAGTCTTTGAACAACAAAGCCCTTTGACTGTGGCGCAGCAATGGGGCGATGGTTTTTGGGGTTTGCTGAGTTTTTCGATGCAAATGTTGTTGGTGCTGGTGACAGGTTTTATGCTGGCCAGTACTCCGCTAGTCAGCAAGCTGCTGGACAGGCTGGCGATGCTAGCCTCCACTGCAGGTCAGGCCATAGTGCTGGTGACCTTGGTGTCTTTAGCTGCTAGTTGGCTGAACTGGGGTTTTGGTTTAGTAGTGGGGGCTTTATTTGCTAAAGCTTTAGCGCGACGAATACAAGTCGATTACCCCTTGCTGATCGCCAGTGCTTATTCAGGTTTTGTCATTTGGCATGGCGGTCTGTCGGGTTCTGTGCCTTTAACTATTGCTACGTCTGGCCATTTTGCTGAAGCTCAAATCGGCATTATTTCAACATCCGACACTATTTTTTCGTTATTTAATCTGATGCTGGTGGCGGCTTTATTTGTATCTGTGCCGCTGCTGAATTACCTGATGCGGCCTAAAGCTGAAGATTCAGTCTATATAGACCCTGCTAAGTTAGCGCCTGAAAGCCTGCCTGATTTAACCACAGAGCGCCCTGCCGATAAGCTGGAAAACAGCTTTGTCATCACAGCTTTAATTGCGTTGGCCGCCGGGGCTTATTTGCTGCAGTACTTCGCTAAAGCTGGTGGGCTGAATCTGAATATAGTGAATTTCCTGTTTTTATTTCTGGCGATTTTGCTGCATGGCACACCAAGGCGTTTATTGCATAGTTTGCAGCAGGCCATTCAGGGCGGAGCTGGCATTATTATTCAGTTTCCGTTTTACGCCGGTATTATGGCGGTGATGATGCAGTCGGGTTTAGCTCAGTCTTTATCGCAGTGGTTTGTTAGCTTTGCAACTGCAGAAAGCCTGGCGTTCTGGACTTTTATCAGCGCTGGTTTAGTGAATATTTTTATTCCATCCGGTGGTGGCCAGTGGGCGGTGCAAGCTCCTGTGATGTTGCCAGCCGCTTTGGAGTTAGGAGCTGAAGTCAATCGTATTGCCATGGCTGTGGCCTGGGGCGATGCCTGGACAAACTTAATTCAGCCGTTTTGGGCCTTGCCTGTTTTGGCGATCGCTGGCCTTAAAGCTAAAGATATTATGGGCTATTGCCTGCTGCAGTTGCTGGTAACAGGGGGGATCATCAGTCTGGTGCTGAGTTTTGTTTAAACAAACCGGCCTGAAAACGAGCTCTGAATTCGTCTTTAAAACGCCGGGATAAATTCAGTCGTTCGCCGCTGTTGAGTAAAATTTCGCCATCACCGCTGGGATCGTAACTGATGCTGTCAATGGCATGGTGATTGACGGCTAAACTACGGTGAATACGACTGAAACCCTTGTGTTGCAGCAGATCTACTGTATTCGCAAGGGTAGCGCGCAGCGGGTAAATCCGCCCTTTGCTATGTAAATTGACATAGTTACCGGACGATTCCAGCCAATCGATATCGCCCACTTTCACCAGAAATTCTTTATCCAGTTTACGCACCAAAAAATGTTCAGGTGTGGTGCTGTTTTGGGTCACGGCTGGTGTGTCTTCGTTTTGCTCAGCACCTATCAGCATGGCGTCGCCCTTTAAGCGCCGATAGACAAACTGCGCGAGATGAAACAGAGCAAATAAAAATAAATAACCCCAAACATCTTTGCGGTATTCATAGAAAAATTCACGGGCTAAAGGGCCAAAATCATAACCTCTGCCCAGCAGGCCATAAACCAGTTTACGTAGGGCAACCATCAGGCTGATATGACCAATACAAAACAATAAACTGGCAACAAAATGCAGTGATAACTGCCAGCGCACTGCATTAAAGCGGGGTGGCACTTTGTTAAAAAACCAGACTAAAAATGGCGTCAGCATCAAAGTACCTATGGCGCTGCTGTATTCCCAGAGTAAAGGTTCCCACCATTGCAAAGTAGAAAAGGGATCCCGGTTGTGCTCCATCCAGACCGAACTGGCGTTAATGCTGTTGTTGATCAGCAAATACAATGCAAAAAGCAGATAGCTATACAGCACCTTGTGTTGATCAAATTTTTCAAACCAGTTTTTAGCCACAGCGTTCGTCCCCACCAGCCACCTCTTATCCCTTAATTCCACCACCAACCTATTCAGCTCTGTGCGCCGTTGTTCACAGCAGACAGAATCAAGTCCAACATTACACCACATAAATACACCCTAAGTAATTGATGTTGCAGTGAGGCGACAAGTGTTTGAGACCCCGGGAGCATAGTTCACTTATGTGACCGGGGCGAGAGCACGTAGTCAACAAAGCTGTATCTTCAAGTACGACGGGTGAAGGATTAGTAGGATGACACGAACTGATACTGGCCGTCGATATGAACTCGATTGGCTCCGCAGCATTGCTTTTGCACTGCTGATTTTGTACCACATTGGTATGTATTATGTTGCCGACTGGGGCTGGCATATTAAAAGTGAGCAGACCTTTACTGGCCTGCAGGATTTAATGATTTTGACCAACCCATGGCGCATGTCTTTATTATTTTTACTGGCAGGTATGGCGCTGAGTTTAGTCTTGCCGCGGATGAGCAGGTTGAAACTGTTAGGGTTACGTTCCAAACGTTTATTGATTCCCTTGTTATTCACTATGTTTGTTGTGGTCGTGCCGCAAGTCTATTACGAGGCGCTAAGCCAGCAACTGATCCAGCCGGGTTATTTGCAGTTCTGGTGGCAGTATATCAATCCTGTTACCGACTTATTGCCGGATCATCATAGTCCTATTGGGTTACTGACCTGGAACCATGCCTGGTTTATTCCGTATTTATGGTGTTACAGCCTGCTGGTGCTGTTGTTTTACCCGCTGCTGAAGTCGATTTCACAAGCGCGCTGGTTGCAGCAGTTACAGGGGCGTTATGCCTTGGCGCTGGTTTTTGGTTTGATGTTTTGGGCCTGGTGGACTTTACGGGCTGAGTTTCCCAGTACTCATGCCTTAGTGGATGACTGGTATAACCATGCCAAATATTTCCTGGTATTTATTGCTGGTTTTTTATTGGCGCGACAGGATTTGTGGTGGCAACAACTGGTGGCAAATAGAAGGTTATGGCTGGTGATGGCATTGTGCTGTTATAGCCTGATTATTGCGGAACGCCATGACATCTTTGCGGTGTCGGCACAGTTTGATACTTCGGTCTGGGTGAAAACTTTATTTGGAGTGGTGCTGATAGCGAATCACTGGGTGTGGTTACTGCTGGTGTTAGGTTATGCCGGAGCATATCTGGCAAAAACAAATAGCCCACTGTTGAGGTACTGCAATGACGCCGTATTGCCCTGGTATATTTTGCATCAGACCTTAATTATTTTGTTTGCCAGCTGGCTAAAACCTTTGGCTATACCAGCCATTACAGAGTTTCCATTGTTGTTGATACTGACTGTTGCCGGATGCTGGCTTGGTTATGAAGTGATACGTCGCTCTGCGCTACTGAGCTGGTGTTTTGGACTCAAACCACCAGTTCGCAGTGCTGGGGTGCAAAGGCAAGCTGAAGCAGTTTAGCCTAGTGGCATATCCGGATAGCTGGTTTTGTTTTCCATTCCCAGCAGGTTTTGCATCAGTTGGCGTTGATGAGCCAGGAGTTCGCCGTTTTTCTGATTCAATTGCTGGCAAAGTTCAGTATGCCGCTGCACTTTGTTCAGCAATTGTTGGCTGGCCTCGCGGATTTTTTCCGGCAAAGAAGACAACAAACGCTCGAAACCTTGTTGTGTAGGTTGCAACTGCAATACGCTCATCGCCTGATACCGTTCTGTTGCATTGCGGTTTAACTGTTCCAGCAGCATGGCCGCTTTTTGATTGAGCAGCTCCAGTTCGCTGCTCTGGCGCATACTCATCAGCACATACTGTTTTTGCAGCATAGGGCTAAGCTGTTGCAGCAAATCAGCATCATGTTGCAGTCCGGCAATAATATGCTTCAGAGCGGTCTGATTCATTTTTTATGAAAATCCAGCATAGACTGAACTAATACATCATCGTCCAGTTGCAAAGAGCCTTCGGACAATGCCAGTTTAATTTTGGCTACTTTGTCCAAATCCACTTCGCTTTGTTGCTGCAACTGCTCAAATGCTTGTTGCACAGCTTGGGTGGTGCTGCTGATCGCGGCCTGAGCTTCAGGAGCCGCTGTCACCGTGACACTGGTTTTGCTTTGGCTGGTCTGGCTTTGCTGATCAGTTTTAATCAGCGGCTGGACCTGACTGTAATGGTCAATTTTTACCATGATAGATACCTGGTTACCCGGATAATGATCCGAAATTCTGCTGCTATCTTTGTTAAGCGACAGCTTAGTGCAGAAACTTTAATGAGATTTAAAAATACTTTGCACTGTCGCTTCAGCCACTACATCGGCTTCGAGCACAGTGCCAGAGCTTATATTCTGCACTTTAATCCGCTGGCCTAACTGACCATCCTCTAAAGCGACTCCTTTGGTACTGGCTTCAAAACCTTGTGTTTGCACCCGAATCAGTACATGGCTGCCTTTTTCCACCAGCAGTTTGTGTTCCAGCAGATGGCGGCTGATCACTTGCCCGGCCTGGATCCGGCGTTTGGTTTGCATGCCGACTAAAGCTTGAGGTTTTAATTCGATACTGAGTTTGGACTGGGTCAATTCGGTCAGGCGGGTACCCAACATAGCTTCCGTTAAGAGTTCGTCTTTTTGAATAGCCTGATTCGCAACTACCACAGGCAGCCAGACCCGGACTTTTGCTGTGGCCCTGCTTTGCCAGCTGGTTTTGTCTTTGCAATTTAAACTGTAACTAACCCGCCCCCATGGTGCTTTCTGGCTATTGCTGCGACTGATGTCCAGTTTGCTGCAGCGACCTTGTTTGTCTAATCCACCGGGTAAAGTGAGCTCCAGTTCCTGCTTAATTGGGCCTTTTGCGCCAAGCTGGCGGGCAAAATTTTGTACTTCGGCACTGATATGAGATCGGATCTGCTGTTCCAGCTGCGCATTGGCAAAAGTAGCAACCGGAAAACACAACAGGAGGAAAATTAACCACTTCCGTAGCGGAAGCAGGACTTCCGCCCTGAAGGCTGGATTTGCGTTGCTTTTAGTGTAAGTCATTAAATTATATGGCCTTTTAATGATGGCATAAAGCTTGTACCTCCATCACCACTACTGCTGCATTCACAGAGTACTCAGATGGAATTTTTTAACAAAGCTTTAGGTGTACATCCGTTTTCACTGCAACTTCGCCTCGACAGAGCCGAGATTATCTCAGGCAATCTGGCCAATGTCGACACGCCGGGTTTTAAAGCACGGGATCTGGATTATCAAAGCATTCTGCAAAATATTGAGTCGGATTTAACCAGCTCTTATGGCGCCAGCATGAATGCATCTGATGTGCGTGACGAACTGAAATACCGTATGCCTTTTCAACCGTCAGCCGATGGCAACACAGCTGAACTCAGCGTAGAGCAGGCCAATTTCGCCGCCAACAGTATGGATTTTCAAACCAGCCTGACCTTTCTGAATATGAAAATTAACGGCTTGCATAAAGCCATTAAGGGAGAATAAGCATGTCTTTTTCCGCTATTTATGACATAGGCGGCAGTGCGATGCGCGCTCAGGTGATGCGGCTGGACACAGTAGCTTCTAATTTAGCCAATGCAGACACCGCAGCCTCCAGTGAGGCTGAAGCCTACCGCGCCACCAAGCCGGTTTTTTCTGCTTTGTACACTCAGGACTTTGATAACAGATCCATGTCTGCTCAGGTACAAACCCTAGGTGTGGTGAAATCAGACCGTACTGTAGAGCAGCGGTATGAACCGAATAGTCCTATCGCCAATGCAGATGGCATGGTGTTTTATTCCAACGTGAATCCTGTGGCTGAAATGGCTGACATGATGTCTGCTTCCCGCGCTTTCCAGACCTCTGTGGAAGTGATGAACCGAGTCTCCAGCATGCAGCAAAGTTTGCTGAAGCTGGGCCAATAAGGAGTTGACCATGTCAGCTGTGGATAACAATTCACCGGTACGTAACACCACATCCAGTGATCAAATTGCCAGCAATGGCAAAACCGATGCGGCTGGTTTATCCAGCATGTTTCTGGAATTGCTGGTGGCACAAATCAGTAATCAAAACCCGCTGAATCCTATGGATGGCACAGAGTATGTCAGCCAGCTTGCGGAATTTAGCAGCGTGGAAAGTTTAGAAAACCTCAATATCCAGTCCGGCCAGCAAATCAAATACATGCAAAGCATGCAAGCGATGGAAGCGACCAGCCTGGTCGGTCAGAAAGTCGATGTAAAAGCCGATACGGTGTCGCTGGAACAAGCAGATAAAGTCGAAGGCGCTCTTAACCTAGGGGCCAAAGTCGACAGAGTAGTCGTGCGTTTATATGACAGTAAAGGCACTTTGGCTGACGAAATTACGCTGGAAAACCCGGCCATAGGCACAGTGCGTTTTGCTTTCCCTGAACAAGAGGCTGGTGCTTACAGCATACAGGCTGAAGTGCAGCTCAATACCACCAAACAACAAGTACCGACCTACCTGACCAATGAAGTAGAACGGGTGTCTGTCGGCACTGGCCCGGATGACATCATTCTGCAGGTTAACGGCTTAGGTAATCATTACCTTTTTGATATCAACCAGTTGTCTAAAACAACTCAGAGTTAAGGAACCGCATAATGTCGATGTTTAGTATTGGCCTGAGTGGCTTAAGTTCGACCCAAAAAGCACTGGAAGTGACATCAAATAATATCGCTAACGCCGGTACTGCAGGCTACAAAACCACCAGTACTGAGTTTTCTGCTTTATACAGTGGTGGCCAGCGCAGCGGCGTCAATGTATCTGCAACCAGCGAAAACTTTGAAAAAGCCGGCAATTTGGTGGGTACTGGCCAAAGCCTGGATTTAGCCATTACCGGCAAAGGTTTTTTTATTATCTCTGAAAATGGTCGTCTGGCGTACACCCAGGCAGGTCAGTTTAAAATGGATGGCAGTGACCGCAGCATCATCACCAACAATGGCGATAAATTGCAGGGTTATGGTATTGATGAACAAGGCAATTTAGTTCCGGGTTTGTTAACTGATCTGAAAATTGAAGCAGGTAATATTCCGGCTAAAGCATCAACAAACATTAATTTCTCACTGAACCTGAATTCGGGTAGTGATGTAATTCCATTGCCTGCTCAGGTCGCTCCACCTGCAGTAATTACTCCGTTTGACCCAAAAGATGGTACTGCTTTTAGCTACTCACAGTCCAGCGAAGTGTTTGACTCTTTAGGTAACAGCCATACTTTGACCCAGTATTTTAACCATGCCGGCGCGAATCAATGGGATGTAACCTACTACATGGATGGGAAACCACTGGACGCTACGGCTTTTGGTCTTGCTGCTGGTACCAATGAAATTGTAGCCAAAGACAGCGAAGGTAATCTGGATACAGCCTATGTCGCCCGGATGACTTTTGATGGCAAAGGACAATTAATGCCTTTGGACGGATCGACTCCGCCTTTAGATAACAACGTGACCGACCCTGCTAATAAACGTGAACTGAATTTTTCTTTCGCACCAGCTAACGGCGCAGAGGCGATGAATATCAAGCTGGACCTAGTCAAAAGTACCCAGTTTGGTTCTGCTTTTGGTTTGTATGAAAACAAAGCAGACGGTTATACCTCAGGTGAATTCAGTGGTGTCGCTGTGGCTGAAGATGGTGGCGTTTACGCAACCTTCTCTAACGGTGAAGTGAAACTACAAGGCCAGATTGCTTTGGCAAACTTTGCAAATCCACAAGGTTTAGAAACCGCCAATAACACCACCTGGTATGCCAGCCAAAAGTCTGGCGAAGCTTTGATTGGAACTCCTTCTGAAGGCAGTTTTGGCGCCATTTTAGCGGGTTCTTATATGGGCTCGAACGTCGATATCAGCAAGCAGCTGGTTGATTTGATGTCGTTCCAGCAAAGTTACCAAGCTAACGCCAAAACTATCAGTACTGCAGATGAAATGATGCAAGTGCTGTTTAACGCTGTGTAAGAACTGACTTTTAAGGATTAGGTTATGGAACGTTTGATCCACACCGCAGTATCTGGAGCTGAGCTTGCTCAAACCGCGCTTCGTATCACGGCGAACAACCTGGCGAACGTCAATACCGTTGGTTTTAAAGCCGACATGGAGCAAGCCAAATCGCTGCAAATCACAGGCGAAGGTTACCGCACCCGTTTTCAGGCGCAGTTAATGCCTGTGGCTACCGATCTGCAAGCCGGTGCCATGATGGAAACCGGCCGCGATCTGGATGTAGCAGTCAGCGACAAAGGTTTTATTGCAGTGCAGGATGCTAATGGTAACGAAGCTTACACCCGCTCTGGTGAGTTGCAGGTCGGCGCCAATGGTGAGCTGACTGTTAATGGTTTTGCTGTGATGGGTGGCGCTGCCGCTATTCAATTGCCAGAGTTTGGCGACATTGATATCAGCCCTGACGGTACCTTAAACCTGCTGCCTGTAGGCGGTGGTGTGATTGAACAACAAGAACGCATCAAGCTGGTGGACTCCGACAATACAGTGATGGTGAAAGGCGCTGATGGCTTATTCCGCGCTGTAGACGGTGAGCCTTTGGATCAGGCCGAAAACATCAGTTTACGTTCAGGCGTATTGGAAGGTTCCAACGTTAATGCCGTCGAAGAGATGGTCAACACCATGAATATCAGCCGTCAGTTTGAGCTGAACATCAAAATGATGAAAACAGCAGATGAACTGGCCGTATCCGGCAACAAACTGATTAGCGGTTAACAGGACAATTATCATGAATTCAGCTTTATGGGTCAGTAAAACAGGTTTAGCAGCGCAGGATATGCGCATGACCACCATTTCCAACAACCTGGCCAACGTTAATACAGTCGGCTTTAAAAAAGACCGTGTGGTGTTCGAAGACTTGTTTTATCAGGTGCAGCGTCAGCCAGGGACACAAGCAGATGAATTAAACCAGGTGCCGTCCGGTATTCAGGTCGGTACTGGTGTGCGGGTTAATGGCACTCAGAAGATTTTTACCGATGGCAGTGCTGAAACCACAGGCAACCAGATGGATGTGGCCATTGATGGTCAGGGCTTTTTTCAGATTGAAAACACAGACGGCGAATTGCTGTATTCACGCAATGGCCAGTTTCATCTGAACTCAGATGGTTTAATTACCAATGGCAATGGTTTGCCACTGGCACAAAATATCGTGATCCCACCTGATGCGACCAAAGTCACTATAGGAACAGACGGCACTATCACGGCAAAAGTTGCAGGTCAGGACGAGTTAGTGGATCTGGGACAGATTTTAACAGTCAACTTTGTGAATCCGGCTGGCCTGGAAGTGCTGGGCGGTAATTTATATCGCGCCACTGCCGCTTCAGGTGAAGCGGTGGAAGGTATACCAGGTGAAGAAGCCTTAGGTAAGTTGCAGCAATACACGCTGGAAGGTTCTAACGTCAGCGTTGTAGATGAAATGGTCAATATGATTGCAGTACAGCGCGCTTACGAAATGAATGCCAAAGTGGTGACTGCTGCTGACGATATGCTGAACTTTATCAGCCAAAGCATGTAAGGGGTTGACTATGCTACGTTTTCTTCTGGTGTTTGTGTTGTTTAGCCTGGCGGCCTGCAGCTCTAAACCTGACAGTCCTCTGGCAGACGATGCCGATTGGGAGCGTGGCGCTGCGAATCCTTTGGTCAGTCAGCAGGCAGAGCCCGCCAGTGATGGCAGCTTGTATGCTGACTCTTATATGTTCACTTTATTTGAAGACAAAAGAGCTTACAGAGTAGGTGATATTCTGACGGTAGAGCTGAACGAGCGGACTCAATCCAGTAAAAGCGCCGACAGCGCCGTGGATCGCAGCACCAATATCAACATGGGAGTGCCTCTGCTTGGCAACGCCAATGTATCGGATTTAGCCATGCAGCTGCGTAATAGTCAGGATTTTGAAGGTGAAAGCAGTGCCAGTCAGCAGAACTTTTTACGTGGCGCTATCACAGTGCGGGTCACTGAAGTCTTACCAAACGGCTCCTTAACCATTCGTGGCGAGAAGTGGATCAAACTGAATCAGGGTGATGAGTATATTCGTCTGCAAGGCATAGTCAGGCCAGATGACATTGACGTCACCAACCGTATTTCTTCCCAGCGTATTGCAGATGCTCGTATTACCTATGCCGGTAAAGGCAGTATGGCCGATGCGGCTGAACCTGGCTGGATCACCAAGCTGTTTTCTTCTTACCTGAATTTATTTTAACGGGTGACTTTATGCGTTTGTTTTGTTTGATCTTACCTGTGGTTTTATTGTTACTGAGTCAACAGACTCAGGCAGCTACACGCCCATTATTGGATATAGTGGATATTCAGGGCGTGCGGGATAACCAACTGGTGGGTTACGGTTTAGTGGTAGGTTTACCCGGTTCAGGCGATAAAGCCCAGATCAAATTTGCCGCCCAGTCGCTGAACAATATGTTGAAGCAATTTGGTGTGCAACTGGATGAAGCTTCTTTGCCTAAATCTAAAAACGTCGCTGCTGTGGCCGTTCAAGCCACTCTGCCGCCTATGGCAAGTCCAGGCCAGGCCATAGATGTGACCATTATGTCTTTGGGCGATGCCAAAAGTTTGCATGGCGGCAGTTTGATGTTAACGCCTTTACGGGGTGTGGATGGCAAAGTTTATGCGCTGGCGCAAGGTAATCTGGTGGTTGGTGGTATCAAAGCTGAAGGCTTAAACGGCTCTTCGGTGACAGTCAACGTACCTACAGCCGGCATTATTCCTGGCGGTGCCATTATTGAACGCAGTATCGAAAATCTGCAGCAGGACGGCGACTTAGTGCTGAACCTGAAAAAACCAAATTACAAAACAGCCCGCAACGTGGTGACTGCGATCAACGAGATGTTTGGTCCTAAAGTGGCGCGGGCAGAAAACTGGTCAAAATTAGTGATCAGCGCGCCACGGGACGCCGACAACCGTACTACTTTTATGGCGATGCTGCAGGATTTAACAGTAGAAGAAGGCTCGCAGCGGCCGCGTGTGGTGTTTAACAGCAGAACAGGCACAGTGGTGATTAGCGACGAAGTGCGGGTGAAACGTGCAGCAGTCAGTCATGGTAATTTAACTATTACTATCAGTGAACAAGAAGGGGCTAGTCAGCCTTTGCCATTTAGTCAGGGCGAAACTGTACCGTTGCAAAATAGCAGTGTGGACGTGACTCAGCAAAACGCCAATATGATGGTCTGGCCTGAAGGCACCTCGCTCGACACCATAGTGCAAGCGGTGAACAGCCTTGGAGCAACTCCGACAGAGCTGATGTCTATTTTATTAGCGCTGGATAAAGCCGGTGCTCTGGATGCAGATGTGGTGGTGATCTGATGATGAAAATAGATGCAATGAGCCAGAAACTGGCTTTTGACCCACAGTTTGGCCAACAGATCAGTAAAAACCAGTCGGAGAGCGAGTCTTTGCAGCAGGTAGCAGAACAGTTTGAGACCTTATTTTTGCAAATGGTGCTGAAAAATATGCGTTCTGCCAGCGATGCGCTGACTGGTGATGAAGGCATGTTCAGCAGCGATCAGCAAGTGATGTTCCGTGATATGTACGACAGTCAGATGGCGCAATCTATGGCCAGTAACAGCAAAACCGGTTTGGCTGAGCAAATAGTGCAGCAATTTTCGCCTGCTACGGAAAATTCTGAAAATAAATTTAAGCCAGAGGCCAAAACTGTCGCTGAATCTCTATATCAGGATTATGGTGCCGCGGCTTTAACTCAGCCGCTTCAGGTACCAGTACGTCAGAGTGAGTCTACTGAATGAGTATGTTATCGAATGGAGTCTCAGGACTTAACGCAGCCAATGCCGGATTACATGCCGTCAGCCAGAACGTATCGAACGCTACGGTAAAAGGTTATAGCCGCCAGACTGTGGTACTGCAAACCAATGATGGTCAGCTTAACGGTGTGAAAGTCACCAAGTTTGAACGAGTGGTGGATAACTTTCTGAATGCCGATATCTGGCGTACTCAGTCCGATTTAAATTATTACGAAAGTTATCAGGATTATCTGGGTTATTTAGAAGAAGTGTTAGGCACTGATTCGCTGAACCTGAATGACGCTGTGGCTGAGTTAAACGCCGCTTTTAACGCTGCTTTATCAGCACCTGAATCACCGGCTTATCGTCAGCAGGTGATTTCTTCTGCCAATGCGATGGTGCAGGATTTACAGCAACTGGACGGTGCTTTAACAGGTCAGGTACGCAAACTTGAATTTGAGCTGGACGCTGTAACCGAAAACGTCAATTCAGTGCTGCAGGAATTAGCGGATTTAAATCAGAGTATTAGCAAAGAAGTGGCCTTGGGCCGGGATGCGTCCACTTTGTTGGATACACGCGAACAGGCGATTAACAGGTTATCTGCTTATATGCAGGTTGAGGTGATGCAGGAAGACAATGGTGCTATGACTATTTCTGCACTCAATGGTGCACCGCTGGTGATGTCTGGCAAGGCAGCCGTTTTGTCTGTGGCTGGCACTGAAGTGACCTCAACTTTTAATACTCAGCAGTTTTCGATTTCAGGGTCGGCCGGGGGTAGTTTGGGTGGCTTGTTGCGGGTTAAATCTGAAGTACTGGACCCGGCCCGCACTGAATTAAATAACTTAGTCACCAATATTGCGACTCAGGTCAATGATGCTCTGGCCGAAGGTTTTGATTTAAATGGCAATGTGGGTGAGCCGTTATTCACTTTTAATCCGGCGGATCCATTAGGTTCTATTTTGGTGAATCCGGATCTGACCCAGGACGAACTTGCTTTCCGTGGCCGGGTAGATGATGGCATGGGGGGCTGGATCCCAGCTGGTGGTAAAGGGGATAACAGCAATCTGGTCAATGTCATCGACTCGATGAAAGGTGTAGCTACAGGTTATGACGGCCTGATCGGTAAGCTGGCTATTCAAAGTAAACAGGTGCAGGCCAGTGTGAAAACTTCACAAGTGTTGAATGATAAAGCGCTAGCCTCTCGTGAAAGTATCAGTGGTGTGAATAGGGATGAAGAAGCGGCCAATTTGCTGTATTACCAGCAGTTATACGATGCCAACGCCAAGGTGATTAGTACAGCCGGGCAAATGTTTGACACCCTGATGATGATGTTCTGAGGATAATAAAATGCGTATAAGCAGCAGCCAGTACCATGATACAGCGATACGGAACATTCAGACCAGCAGCCAAAAATACAGTCAGCTGTCGGTGCAGATGGCAACCAACCAGCGTATCACCAAACCTTCGGACGACCCGCTGGGCAGCGTATTGGTGTTACGGCTGGATTCTGAGCTGACCTCGCTGGAGCAATACGGCAAAAATATGGAACTGGTGACTTACACCTTAAGTCAGCAGGAAACTCAGTTAAGCAGCATTAATAACTTACTATTGTCCGTTCAGTCTTTATTCACAGCAGCAGCTGATGCGTCTTATGGTGAAGACGAGCTCAAAGCTATGGCCAACGAACTGGCGGTTTTAATGCCGGGTATCGCAGATTTATTAAATGCCAAAGACGGCGATGGCAACTATCTTTTTGCGGGCAGTGAAATTGATCAGCAGCCTTTCGTGAAAGATGGCACTGGCCAATACATTTATCAGGGCGACGCCTTGGTGCGTAAAGTTGCGGTGTCATCCAATACCCTGGTCGACGCCAATATAGTCGGCAGTGATTTAGTGCCAGGTGCGACTTTCCTGAATGACTTACAGGATTATGTGGCTCTGCTGCAGGCTCCTCCAGCCGGTGGTGCTGGCACTGAATCACGGGCTATGTTGGACAAGTTGAGTACTGTACTGGGCGATACCACCTCTGCTATCACTAAAATAGGTGGCATTGTCAGTTCACTGGAATCCTTGGAATTTACCAATACCGACATCGCTTTGTTTACTGAAAATCTGCGGGACGACTTAACTGCTGTGCATTATCCTTCTGCTTATATTGAGATGAACAACGCGCTGGCGTCTTATGAATCTACTTTAAAAGTTTACAGTTCAGTGTCACAGCTGAGCTTGTTTAGTCAAATTTAAGTAGGGATTTAAGCCATGCTAATCGATAGCCTGAAGCAACTGACCAGTAGTACTGCATCGCTGAATTCAGCGAGCAAAGCTGCTAAAAGTCAGGCTGTCGAATCAGAACCGGCAAAGGCTAACACAAGTCGCAACGGCTCTTTGCAACAACAGCTGGAAACCTTAAGCCGCTGGAGTATCAGCGCTGATGTCTCGCGCCAGTTAGCAAAAAATCAGCAGGCCGAACAACAAATTCGCCAGTTGTATCAGCAATTGGAGCAGCTAAAAAAGCAGCTGGAATTACCGCAATCTGCTGGTCAGAAACAGCAAATCAGCCAGCAATTGCAGCAACTGGAAACCCAGTTAAAGCATAAAAATACTGCGCTGACTCCAGCTTTACAGTTAAGCAGTCAGCCTTCAGGCCCTAGCCAGTGGCAACTGAATAGTAAAATTGATTTATTAAGCCCACGAAAACAACCTGAGTTAGTGACTATTGGCTTGTCCGATGGGCAAAAAATTCAATTGAGTTTCCCCGCAGGGCAGTCTGCTGATGCCACTCTTGCGATGATGCAACAAGAGTTCGCCAAACATCAGATTGATGTAAAACAACAAGGTCCTGCGCTGGTTTTTAGTGCAGCTGCAGGTCAGAGTCATTTATTGAGTCAACCCTGGCAGATGCAGGGCGAAGGTATTCGTATAGCAGCTGGCAATCCGGTGCAGTTGCGGTTACAAAAGCCTGAAGGGCAGTTGAGTGTGCTAGCCCAACAAGCACAGCAGATGGAAAATCAGCAGGCTTATCAGGCAGAACTGAATCAGGTGCAGCAAAAGCTGCAGCAAATGTTACGACAAGTGCAGTCAGAACGTCAGGTGCTGGTGGCCAAACTGAACGCATTGCGTATGGCTGATACTCAGCAAACTGATCAGCAGGTTTCTGTTGTTAGTCAGGAGCTGAAAGTACAAATGCAGCAAGGTGCTGCTTCGTCTTTATCCGCCATTATGGCGCAAGGTAATGTCACCCACAGCTTAGTGGAATTCGCATTATCTGATTGATAGTTAAGTTCTTTCCTGTAGTTGGGCGCTGCACTGGTGACGGTTCAGCGCCATTTTTTTATCTGAGCTGTTTAAAAATTATTTTAAAAAAAATTTCAGTTCCTGCTTTGAGGTGTCGCTTTATAGTTTTGAGCAACATGCATAGGAGCAAACTCAAATGGCTTTATCAATTCAATCAAACGCAGCTGCAACCACAATCCGTAACCAGTTAAACCGCACTAACGATGGTTTGTCTGTAGCTTTAGAACGTTTAGGTACAGGTTTCCGTATCAACTCAGCAAAAGATGACGCTGCTGGTTTACAAATTGCCAGCCGCCTGAGTGCTCAGTTGGTAGGTCAGGAAACTGCCATTAGCAACGCCAACAACGCTAACTCTATGCTGCAAACAGCTGAAGGCGCTTTTGATGAGATGACCAACATTGTCTTTCGTATGAAAGAATTGGCGACTCAGGGCGCCAACGGTACTAACTCTGCAACTGAATATACTGCATTAGGTGGTGAATACACTGCTCTGGCTGCTGAATTAACTAACATTCTGGGCAACACATCTTTCGGTTCAGGTACTAACCTGTTAGGTGCTGGTGGCAAGTTCTCTGCTGCTGTTACGTTCCAGATTGGCGCATCAACTGCAGAAACTTTAGCTGTAGACATTACTGCAGAACTGACTGCTTTAACTACTGCTGTTGGTACTCCAGGCGCTTTAACTGACCAGGCAACTTCTTCTGCGGCTATCACTACATTAGATGGTTTACTGACTAACGTTGGTGCTGCCCGTTCTAAGCTGGGTGCCAGCATGAACCGTCTGGATCACACCATCAACAACTTGTCTAACATGACTGAAAACACTGGCACTGCCCGTGACCAGCTGATGGATGCAGATTTCGCTAAAGAAACGTCTAACATGACTAAACAGCAACTGTTATTGAACTCAGGTATTTCTGTACTGAGCACAGCTAACAGCACCACTCAGATGGTAAGCCAGCTGTTACGTTAATCGAGCCCGGAGCTAAGGATAGCTCTAACCGCGCCCCACTCAGTTTCGGCTTAGTGGGGTTTTTCCCGAATTGAATTTAGCAGGAAAGCGTCATGGCATTCTCCAGTATAGATCCCGCCTATCTGGCTCAGCAGTACACTCAAATTGAACGCTCTGGCAAAGATAACGTGTTAAAAGCGCAGCAGAACCGGTTCTCCACTTTGCTTTCTTCTTACAAAAAGCTGGAAACATCGCTGAGCAGTATGCAGGACCTGCTAAAAAGCTTTACCAAAGACAAAGAATTATTAGCAAACACGGCCACAACCAATCTGGATTCAGTGTTAGGTGTGTCAGTCGGTGGTGACGCTGTTGCAGGCGATTATGAAATTTTTGTGCAGCAGATAGCCCAAAGTCATCAGATGTCGATGGCTTTTAACAGCACTGATACATTACCTGCCGATGGCCAGTTTCAATTGACAGTGGCAGGCGAGTCTTTTTCCATCGATTTATCCGATTTATCCGATTTAAACCCCGGTGCCGGCTTAACTGAACTCGCAAATGCGATTAACAAATCTGAAGATAACAGTGGTGTCCAGGCGACTGTAGTGCGCAGCGGTGCTCAATCTTACCTGGTATTAACTAGTAAAGATTCAGGTGCGGCCAATGCCATCAGCATGAATTTTGTACCTGGCGCTGACACTTCAGGTGCTGATATTGGTGCCGCTATTACAGGTGCGACTCAGCTAAAAGCAGCGCAGGACGCCATAGTGAAAGTGGGCGCTGAAAATGCCATTACAGTGACTTCGGCCAGCAACAAGCTGGAAGATGTCATAGCCGGCGTCACTATTGATTTGAAAAAAGCTCAATTGGGCACAGATCAGCCGGTACAAATTAAAGTGGAACAAGATCCAAAAGCCGTGGAAGAAAAACTGAAAAAGTTTGTCGACGGTTACAATGCTCTGATTAAACAAATCAGTTCAGATTCCAGTTTAAACTCAGACACTATGGCGCGCAGTATCAGCAATCAGATGCGTCAGTCTTTTCAAAAACTCTATGAAGGCACTACGTTAAGTAGCGTTGGCATTGAGTTTGACCGTAATGGCGTTTTATCAGTCGACAGCAAAAAGCTGGAAAAAGCTTTAGCGGATAGCCCAGCCAAAATCGAAGCTATGTTAGTCGGGGACTCAGGTTTGTTCAGCGGCTTGCAGGCCTCTATAGAGCCTTTTACCAAACGTACAGGCTTGATGAAGGATAAACAACAAACCTTACAAGCCAGCCTGGATATGGTGACTGAAAAACAAAAACGGCATGATTATTCCATGGATCAGGTGTACAAACGTTATCTGTCTCAGTTCACCCAAATGCAGGTGACTATGGCGCAGCTGGAAAGCTCAATGTCGCAGTTTTAAGAGGTTAGCTTATGTTAGATTTTGCTCAGGGTTATCAGGCCTACCAGAATACCAGTGTTAATGTAAAAGCCTCAGGGGCTGATATTCATAGCCTGGTACTGATGTTATTTGATGGTTTTTTGGATGAGCTGGCCCGGGTTGAAGGTCATATTCAGGCCAAAAGATTTGATAAAAAAGCTGCTGGTGTGGAGAAGTTATTAAAAATCCTAGGTGGTCTGGATGCCTCATTGGATCAGGATAAAGGCGGCGAAGTGGCAGCCAATATGCACAATTTATATCAGCATTGTGGCCACAGTATTTTACGCGCCAGTATGAGGAACAATGTGGCTGAACTTGAGCATGTACGGGAAGTGATGACCAATCTGCAGGAAGGCTGGCAAGGTTTACTGAACAAGGCCTAGTCGCTTTTTATCTGGTTCGGGTTAGAGGCAAGTTAAACTGCGGTTTAATTTGCCTCTAACCCGAATTTGCATTTCTAAAGAGGAACTATTTTTTAATCCGGTTCCGCCCTGCGGAAGTTTTACTTCCTCCTCCTGAGTTGAACTCTTATTAATTCCTTATAAATCATATAGATATTTTGTGGCGTGCTTTTTGCTGAATCAGTTGGTGATTCGTAAATTGGTGAACCTGATGTCTGTGTATGTAGCGAAGTCCAACCCTGCCCTGATGCAGATCCAGCAACTGTTGTTGCAGATGCAACAAGCTATGGTTGCGGGTAAATGGCTGCAGGTACAGGACTGTGATCGTCAAATCAGCGCTTTGGTGCAACAGATCAAACAAGGTGCGGAACATCACGAGTTAAAAGTGGAATTACAGCTGGTAAAACAACGTTATCAGGCTCTGCTGCAACTGGCTAAACGTCAGCAACAGATGTTGGAGCAAAAGATGCAACGTTTTCAGGACAATAAAACTGCTGTGGTGGCCTACCAGCTGACGACTGAAGCACTGATGGAGATGAAAAGCTGATGACAATGCCAGTATTTGCTTTGTTAACTCCGGTTGCTTTGCCTCAGGGCGGCATTGGTGGGCAGTCTGCACTGACAGATTATTCTGAAGGTCAGCAGCAATCCTATTCCGAGGATTTAGCAGCTTTGCTGGCCGGTATGGAAACTGCGCTGAGTCAACTGGACAGCGAAATGCAGCAGTTATCTGATGGTGTAGCGGAAGAGCTGATTGATCAGGGACAAGTGCAGAGTCTGAGCCAAAGCTTGACCCAAACTATGGCACCACTCGCTTTATTCGTTAGTTCTGAGCCTGTTTTTGTCAATGCAACAACATCGCCTTTGCACACTGAAGTGTGGACAAGTACAGAAGCAGAAACGCCGGCAGAAGGGGCTCTGCTCTCTGTATCGGCTTTATCTTCATCTGGCAACGCTCTGTCCGGCCTGAACCCTCTATCCGCAGCTGTGCTAAACCAGCAAAACCAGTCTTCGGCTCTGGCGGCACCTTTGATAGCGTCAGGCACCTTGTCACAACACTTTGCCTCTGATGCAGCTTCAGTTCAGAACATGTTGCCGCAGGATCAGGCTGAATTGCAGGATCTCTGGTCTGCACTGAAACCGTTACAACAGAACTCTCAAAATACAGCAGCCAGTGCCGGGTTATTTAACCTGAGCCAAAACAGCCTGTTGAATACCAACCTGAACAATACCGCTGCTTTGCATCAGACAACAAACATCACTGACATGCTTGTTCCGACAGCTGCTGTAGCTTCGGCTGCTGGTGCTGCAGCCTCTACTTTACCTGTTTGGCAAGCCGACCCATTACCTGTTCAAAGCCAGCATTGGGGCCAACGACTGGTGCAAATGCTGTCTGACAAAATTGATTTGCAACTGGGCCTAAACGTCAACAAAGCCATGATCCGCCTCGACCCGCCTTCTTTAGGCAGCATTGAATTGTCAGTGCAACTGGATGGTGATCGTCTGACTGTGCAGATGCACAGTAGCAATGCGCAGTTGCGGGATGCTATGGGGCAAGGACTGGAACAACTAAGAGCCAGTTTGCAGCAAAAATTAGGTGCAGATGTACAGATTGAATTGCGAATGGGCTCAGACAGTTCGTCGCAACAACAACAGCAAAAAACCTCACAACAACAGGCTCAGCAGCTTGAATCAAATTTCCATTCAGAAGCTGAAATGACGGCGACTGAATCAAGCCAAAGCAACAGACTGAATTTAGTAAATCAACTGGTATAACAAGGACAAAAGGAAAAAGAGCCAATGAATAAGATGGTGGTGTTACTTGGAGTTTTATTGGTTGGGGCTTTGGGCACCGCTGGCTTTTTTTGGTTTCAGGCCGACAAGGCAAAAACTGAAGTACAGGAAGTCAGTGTAAAACCGCTATTTTTCCCGATGGAAAAGTTTGTGATGAGTGTCAACAGCGACCCGAATTCGCGTTATCTGGTGTTGGAGCTGACTTTAGTGACTCATAAACCAGACACAGTCGCCGCCTTAAAAGAAGCGACGCCTTTATTACGCAACGCTATGGTAGAGCATTTTGCCAAAAGCAGTCACCTGGAAGTGAAGCTGGCGATGCAACAAATAGAAGAAGTGCAAAAGTTGTTGCTTGGCCGCTTTAACCAGACTCTTGCAGACAATAAGTTCGAAGATCAGCTGGATAACGTGCTGATCACTAACATTTTTATTCAGTAGGTACCACCATGCTGGCAGAAAATCTCTGGTCAGATACTGAAACTTCGGCTTCATCCTCTGCGGCTGTTAGCAATGAAAATACTTTGCTGAGTCAATATAGTTTTCTGGTGAAAAGAGCCGCTGGCCACTTGCGCTCATTATTAGGGTCGGTGGTGGATTCAGACGATTTACAGCAAATAGGTTTATTAGGTTTATTGTCGGCAGTACGACGTTACGGCAGAGCGCCGGACGAATTTTTTGAAGCTTATGCCTTTAAACGTATTCGTGGCGCCATGTTAGACGAGTTTCGCCGTGCCGACTGGCGGCCGCGCCAACTGCGTCAGCAAGCACACCAGTTTAGAGATGCCGGCCGCGAGTTAACCAAAACCTTAGGCCGGGTACCGAGTCATGACGAATTAGGTAAACATCTGAATATTGATGCAGCTCAGTTATCTGAATTGATGTATCTGACTCAGGCCGAGTCAATGGAAAGTCTGGATCAGTTATTAGAGCAGCAACAACACGAGCAGTTAGGTGAAACCAGTCTGTCGGGTCTTGAGCTGAAGCTGTCATTAAAAAAAGCCATGGCATCTTTGCCTGAGCGCTGCAGATTACTGCTGCATCTGTATTACAGCCATGAGCTGAATATGAAAGAAATTGCGCTGGTGCTGGAGCTGACTGAATCCAGAGTCTGCCAGTTACATAAGCATGCTATTGATTTACTGAATAAAAAACTGGCTCAGTGGTAAAAGGACGGAACAAATACAATGCAAAGACTAATAGGTTTTCTGGTTGTGCTGGCTGCTGTAGTAGGTGGCTTTATGATGGCTGGTGGTAATGTCGCTATGCTGTGGCAACCTGCTGAGTTTGTTATTATTTTAGGCGCAGGTGTAGGCGCGCTGATCATAGGTAATAGCAGTTATGTACTGAAAGATATGCTAGGCCAGATTAAAGCGCAGTTTGTTAAACAGCAAGATCAAAGCCAGCTGTACAAAGAATTGCTGATGTTGATGTACCAGTTGCTGGAAACCATTCGCAGTAAAGGTTTTCGTGAGCTGGAAGATCACGTCGAAAATCCGCATGTCAGCTCTATTTTCATTTCGTACCCTGCAGTGCTGGAAAACGCTGAATTGCTGATTTTTGTTTGCGATAACGTGCGTTTACTCAGTATGGGTAAAATCAGCGCTTATGATTTGGACGCCCTGTTGGAGCAGGAAATCCAGACTATAGAGCAGCAAAAGCTGAAACCTTCTACCGCTTTGCACGGTATAGCCGAAGCCATGCCTGGTTTTGGTATTTTGGCTGCAGTGGGCGGCATTATTATCACCATGCAGCATTTGGACGGCCCTTTAAGTGAAATTGGTTACCACGTGGCCGCCGCTCTGGTGGGTACTTTTATCGGTATTTTTGCCTGTTATTGCTTGTTTGAACCTTTAAGTTCGGCAATGGAAGCCTACGTTAAAAAACAAATTGGCTTATTTGAATGTGTGCGTGCCGTACTGGTGGCTCATGCCAAAGGCCATGTGGCAGTGGTTGCCACAGATTCTGGCAGAAAGCTTATCACTGAAGATTTGAAACCGTCTTTCACAGAAATGGAAGACTGGATCAATAGCAAGGCGGCCTGATGAACGATTCAGTTCCTGTAATCATCAGGCGTGTCAGCCGCGCCAAAACAAGTCGTAAAAGCAACGGTGCCTGGAAAGTTGCTTTTGCCGACTTTACGCTGGCGATGATGGCGTTTTTTATGGTGCTGTGGATCCTGGAAGTCTCCACAGTCAAAGAGCGCACAAAAGTGGCTTCTTATATGCGCACTCAGTCGATTTTAGGCGGCAACAGCCATCCTTTTGATGCGATGAACAGCCCTTATCCGGTCGATTTAGGCGGCACACCTTCGCCTATTGAGATGGCGGTTTCTGTGCATGAGCCCCAGCAAAGTTTTGTCGCTGGTATGTCGGCGCATTTGCAAATCCCCGAAGGCAAACGTGAGCCTTCAGCTGGTGTGGGTGAGAAACTCAATTCGCTGATCAGTGGTCAATACGACTCGCCGCCGGATTTAAGTTTGTTAGCTCAGGCCTTTCAGAATTTTGCAGAGGTGAATCAAGCCGAAGCCAACCTGGTGATCGAAGCTATGCCGGCAGGCTTACGCGTTATTATCCGCGACAGTGAGAACCGCCAGATGTTTCAGCGTGGTCAGGTGGAAATGACCCCCTATTTTGAAGACTTGTTATTAAAGCTGGCGCCTGTGTTTTCCCGCATCCACAACAGGCTGCTGATCTCGGGTCATACCGACGGTACAGCCTTTAATAGCAGCCAATACAGTAACTGGGAATTATCCGGCGACAGAGCCTTACAAGCGCGGCAGGTCTTAGCCGCTGGTGGTATGCCGGTACAGCGTGTGGCTCAGGTCAGCGCTTTTGCAGAAACTATGTTACTCAACAGAGCTTTACCAGGCGCCAGTGAAAACCGCCGTATCGAAATTCTGATCCTGACCAGCAAAGCCGAACAGCAGTTAAAAGACATGTTCTCCAGCGACAATAAACAAAACGAACTGAACAAGGCCTCTGATGCTGCACGTCAGAATCAGCCTGTGTTACGCAGTAGTTATCAGGATTGATATGCCGTATTTACGCCAACAACCAGGCCGCAATTATTATCGCTGGTATTTTTATGACCCACAGCAGTCGTTGCAAACCCAGACCAAGGGCATAGCAGTGAAATTAAAACGCCTGGGTTGGTTTGGCAGCGAGATTGGCAGCGCCGTAGTGAAAGACATGAGCATGGGTGGTGCCGGTTTGCTGGCCCCGCTGAAAGACAATGTGCCAGACCAGTTTTGGGTGTTGTACGACAAAAATACCAAGGTCAAAGCCAAAGTCTGTTATCGCAAAAGCATTAACGACAAGCTGGAGTTTTTAGGTCTGGAGTGGCACGGCAAAGACAATTCAGTGCGGCTGAAGTTATTACGCAAACTCAGACGACGCGCTTTTGTATTAAAGCAGGACAACTTTCGACTGGTTGAAGTTAACCAACAGCAGAATTTAGGGTAGCGGATGATTCTTACAGATACAGAACAAAAGCTGTTAAGCGGGGATTTGGCAGAGGCCGCAGTGCCTTATGCCTTAACCCGACAGCAACGCAGTTTTGAGGCGGCCAGCCAAAGATGCAAAAGTCGATTGGCTGATCTGAGTAAAGCCCTGCAGGCCGAATTATGCCGGATGCTGACCGATGTGGTTTTTGATCTGGACGTCAATTTATGCAGTGGTGTGGGTTTGGAGAACTGGTTATCAGAGCCAGGTATTTTGTTGCTGGACGCCGCATTACCTCTGGATAAAGACCGGCTTTGTTATATGTCGATTGACCATCAGGCGGTGCATAACATGGCCGATTTATGCCTGGGTGGACAACTGACCGACAAAACACAAATTCAGGAAAAAGTGGAGTTTAGCAGCTCTGAAAACCGCATTTGTTGTCGTTTATTGCAAAAACAGGCGCAAGCCCTGATGCAATTGCTGTTTAACCAGCATTTACCGCTGACCGCGCATTTGTATAAGCAAAAGCTGCAACTGGATGCTTTTAGTTATTTACCGCTGAAAGTGCGTTTGATTCTGGAGAAAGAAGCCGTCAGTTGGTTCTTATGGCTGCCGATTGAGTTGTTATTGCAGGAAAGTGATGAGCTATTCAGCGCAGTTGAACCTTTGGCTGGGCCTTTGTCATTGGATTGGCAGCAGGTTCCGGTGCGCTGTACTGTCGAAATGGCGCGTAAGCAAGTCACGGTCAAGCAGTTGCAAGACTGGTTACAGGGAGAACTATTGGCCATAGAGTTGTTTAGTTCTATGCGCTTCCAGTTAGGTAAACAAGTGCTGTTTCACGGCACTGTGGCCGAAGAAGGTCAGGTTTTAATGTTCCAAGTGACTCAAAAACAGGAGAAATGATGATGAGCGAAGTGCAAAGCAATACAGACAGCATGATGGATGACATCACTATGTTGGATATGGGTGAGTTATTTGGTGAAGACAAAACAGATAAACCCCTGGGTGCTATGGGTATGGATATGTTCCGTGATGTACCTCTGACTGTGACCTTAGAAGTGTCCAGCACAGAAGTCACATTAGGTGAACTGAGTGGCGCCGAAGCGGGCGATGTATTGCCATTGGATAAACCTATTGGTGAGCCTCTGGATGTCAAAGTGAACGGCGTACTATTTGCGAAAGCCGAAGTGGTGATGGTGAATGGTAAATACGGCCTGAAGTTTGTGTCCACGCAAAATAGCCCAACCCGTCATGCCTAAGGTCTTACTGGCTCTGGCCGCACTGCTGTTGCCATTGGGGTTATCAGCTCAGGATCTGACGTTGTTGTCTGTTACCGACAGTGCAACAGGGCAGGATTACAGCGTCAAACTGCAGATTTTGCTGTTAATGACGATATTGAGTCTGATCCCCGGCATAGTGCTGATGATGACCTCTTTTACCCGCATTATTATAGTGCTGGCGATTTTGCGTCAGGCGCTGGGCTTGGCCCAAAGCCCACCCAACCGGATACTGATAGGCATAGCGCTGATGCTCAGCCTGCTGATTATGAAACCTGTCTGGCAGGATATTTACCAGAACGCCTTTAAGCCTTATCAGGCGCAAAGCATGACACTGGAACAGGCAATAGCACGGGCTGAACAGCCGGTGCGGCAATTTATGCTGGCGCAAATTCGCGAAAACGAACTGCATCAGGTATTAAAAATTGCCAATGAGCCTGCCACCAAATCCGCAGCAGATTTAACTTTTGATGTGTTGTTACCGGCTTTTGTGCTAAGTGAACTGACCACAGCTTTTCAGATTGGCTTTATGTTGTTTATTCCGTTTTTAATCATCGATCTGGTGGTTGCCAGCGTGCTGATGTCTATGGGTATGATGATGTTGTCACCGCTGATTATCAGTTTGCCCTTTAAGTTGATGATTTTTGTGTTGGCTGATGGCTGGTCCATGGTGGCAGGTACTCTGGCCGCAACCTTCGGAGCAGCTCCATGAATCCGGGTATGGCGACACAGCTGATTAGCGACGCCATTTTTACCATTATCGAAATTTTACTGGTGCTGATAGTGCCAGGTCTGGTGCTGGGTATTTTGGTGGCGGTGTTTCAGGCGGCAACCTCTATCCAGGAACAAACCCTGACCTTTTTGCCCCGTATGTTGCTGACGCTGTTGATGGTGGTGTTTGCCGGACATTGGCTGATCCAGAAGTTACTCGACTGGTTTGCCAATTTAAGTCAGATGATCCCGGCCATGTTGGGATGAACAGCTAAATGAGTTCGTTATTAAGCCTGACAACAGATCAGCTGATGGTTTGGTTTGGCACCTTATGGTGGCCTTTTGTCCGGCTGGCTGCATTTTTCTGGGCTTTACCTGTATTTGATAACCCTGCTGTCGTGCCAAGAGCCCGTATTATTCTGGCGCTGTTTTTAAGCTTTTTGCTTGCACCTTCAATTGAGGTGAAAGCCATAGATCCGTTTTCACTGGAAGGTGCTGTGGTGACACTCGAACAGGTGATTTTTGCTGTCATTATGGCAGGTGCAGTGCGGATGTTATTTGAAGTACTGGCCTTAGTGGGCCTGATGATTTCAATGCAGATGGGTTTATCGGCAGCCATGATGAATGACCCCGCCAGCGGTGATGCGGTGTCGGTGTTGAGTCAGTTATTCTGGGTGATGACAGCCTTGCTATTTTTTGCGTTAAACGGCCATCTGATCAGCCTGCAAATTATGGTCGACAGTTTTAGTTTGTGGCCAGTAGGCGCCAGTTTGTACCAGCTGGATCTAATGCTGCTGGTGAACTTGTTTGGCTGGATGTTTGGTGCTGCTTTGCTGGTCGCTTTACCCGCCATTATTGCCATGCTGTTGGTGAACTTAACTTTTGGTATCGCCAGCCGCTCCGCTCCAAGTATGAACGTGTTTTCTTTAGGTTTTCCAATGACGCTGCTGTTGGGTTTTGTCTGTGTATTTTTAACTTTAAGCCAGATGGGTAATCACTTTTCTGTTGTAGCCGAGCATGTGCTGGGCGTGATGCAACTAGTGATGAGCTAAGGGGCTAAGCCGTTATGTCAGAAAATACCGGTCAGAACAAAACCGAACTACCCACAGAGCAGCGACTCAAAAAGTCTCGTGAGGAGGGGCAGGTTGCCCGCTCAAAAGAGCTCAATACTGCATTATTGCTGTTGCTCGGCAGTGCGTCTTTATTGTGGTTTGCCGACTTGTTTATGCAGCTGTTTTATCAGTTGGTACAAAGCAGCTGGCAACTGGATAAAGACTCGTTAAAACAAGGTGATTTAATGACGGGGGCTTTGGCTGACGCCTTGTTGGCGATGCTTGGCGCAAGTATGCCCTTTTTACTGACCTTGTTTATTGCCAGTTGGGTCGCGGGCATGCTGCCGGGTGGGGCTGTTTTTTCCGGCAAATTACTGGGGCCCAAATTCAGCAATATGGATCCTATTGCTGGTTTAGGCCGGATGTTTGGCAGCGAAAGCCTGGTTGAGCTTTGCAAATCCATTTTAAAAGTGCTGCTGCTGGGTTTGTGTTTATGGGGCCTGATGAGCCATCTGGCGACCCGCCTGTTGTTTTTACAGCGTATGGATTTAGCCACAGCGGCTAAAGACGGGCTGGAAGTATTGTCCTTCAGTCTGATGATGCTGGCGCTGGTGCTGTTAATAGTGGCTGCTATCGACGTGCCATTTCAGCAGTTTAAAGTAGCCAGCAAGCTGAAAATGACCAAGCAGGAAGTCAAAGACGAACGCAAATCCACAGATGGTAATCCGGAAATTAAAGGCCGGATCCGGCAAATTCAGTACCAGATTGCCAACAGACGTATCGAAGACCGAGTGCCCACTGCCGATGTGATTATTACCAACCCGACTCATTACGCTGTTGCGTTGAAGTACTCAGAGCAAAAAGCCAAAGCACCTTATGTAGTGGCTAAAGGGGTCGATCAGATGGCACTGCGTATTCGTGAGCTGGCAGCGACCCATCAGCTGGAAGTGATTGAATTACCGCCTTTGGCACGGGCGATTTATTTCTCCACCCGCGTGGATCAGGAAGTGCCAAAAGGCCTCTACACAGCTGTAGCTTATGTGCTGACTTATGTAATGCAACTGAAAGCTTATAAACAGGGGCGGGGTCAAAAACCTGCTCCTATTCCCGAAATTTTTATTCCGTCCAGCCTGCAGAAACAGGCCAATGAGCGAGGAAGTACATTGTGAACTGGCGTTCTTTAACTCAACCTTACACCGCAATTCCTGTGTTATTGCTGGCTATTCTGGCCATGGTGGTGTTGCCTTTACCGGCCTGGCTGCTGGATGCGTTATTCACTTTTAACATTGTGCTGTCGATCATCGTACTGCTGGTGGCCGTGTCGAGCCAAAAGCCGCTGGATTTTTCTGTGTTTCCGACCGTGTTATTAGTGGCGACTTTAATGCGTTTGACGCTGAACGTGGCGTCGACCCGGGTGGTGTTATTGCACGGCCATGAAGGCACTCATGTGGCTGGGAATGTGATCCAGTCTTTTGGTGAAGTGGTGATAGGTGGCAACTATGTAGTAGGTATGGTGGTCTTTATCATTCTGATGATCATCAACTTTGTCGTGATCACCAAAGGTGGTGAACGTATTTCTGAAGTCGCTGCCCGTTTTACCCTGGACGCTATGCCGGGTAAACAAATGGCGATAGACGCTGATTTAAATGCCGGTTTAATAGCACCGGAGCAAGCCAAAGAACGTCGTCAAACTATAGCCAAAGAAGCCGACTTTTATGGTTCTATGGATGGTGCCTCTAAGTTTGTCCGCGGTGATGCGATAGCGGGTTTAGTGATCTTAGTGATTAACCTGTTGGGTGGTGTGGCCATAGGCGTCTTTATGCATGGCCTGGGCTTAGGTGAGTCTTTCCAGCGTTTTGCCTTATTAACCATAGGTGATGGTTTAGTGGCTCAGGTGCCTTCGCTACTGATGTCTGTCGCTGCAGCTATTATTGTTACCCGGATGAATGACGAAGGCGAAATGTCGGACGAAGTAGGTCGTCAGTTGCTGGCGTCCCCTCGTGTTCTGCTGACTGCTGCCTTGATTATGACAGTACTGGGTTTAGTGCCTGGTATGCCAACTGCCGCTTTTTTAATTTTCGCAGCCCCTTTGTATTTTGCCGCCTGGCGTCTGCAGCAAAAAGCTGATGGCCGCAGTTATACCGAAGTGGAAGCGCTGACTGAAAAAATCAGTCAGGAACCCGCAGCTTTAGTGTGGGAAGATCTGCCTTTTATCGACCGTATTTCGGTGGAACTGGGTTTCCGTCTGGTGTATCTGGCTGATAAAGATCAAGGCGAAAGCTTGCTGCAAACCTTGCGGGGCGTGCGTAAAACCTTGTCTGAACAGTCCGGATTTTTATTACCTGAAGTGCGGGTACGCGACAGCTTAAAGCAGAATCCGCAGGAATATCGCATTAAGCTTTCCGGAGTGCCGCTGGTGTCGGGCAAATTACAACCGCAAAAGCTACTGGCATTGAACACTGGCGATATTTATGGGCAGATGGATGGTGAGCTGACGGTCGACCCGGCTTATGGCTTAGAAGCAGTCTGGATTGAACCGGAACAAAAGGCCAAAGCTCTGAATTTAGGTTATTCAGTAGTAGATGCGGCCACTGTCATAGCTACTCATGTCGGCAAAGTGATTAAAGAAAATCTGGCCGATTTGTTTTTATTTGAAGATATTAAACAATTTAACAAGCGCCTGTCTGTTGTTGCGCCGACTCTGGCTGAGAGTTTGGAAAAAGCACTGACGCCTAATCTGCAGTTAAAAGTCTATCGCTTATTGCTCAAAGAGCAGGTCAGTTTAGGTGATGTGGTGACCATAGCCACAGCCTTGGTTGATAGTGCCGAGGTGACCAAAGATCCAATCTTACTGACCAGCGATGTGCGCTGTGCCTTGCAAAGGGTGCTGGTGAAACAAGTGCTGGGAGAGCGTGAAGAATTAGCGGCATATAGCCTGGATGAAAAGCTGGAGCAAACCTTACAGAGTGCGTTAAATCAGGCGATGCAAGCAGGTAAAGTGGCGCTGGATAGTTTCCCTGTGGCACCAAATTTATTGAGTCAGTTCCAGCGCGCTATGCCACAAGTAAAAGAACAAATGCAGCGACAGGGTTATCAGCCTGTGCTGGTTGTTTTACCACAATTACGGCCTTTACTGGCGCGTTATGCCCGTACTTTTACCCAAGGATCTCTGGTTGTGTTGTCTTATAACGAAATTCCAGAGCAAATACGGGTCAATGTATTAGGAACTTTGGGATAAAAAGCGACTAAATAACAACAAAAAAGGATCTGGCGTTGATCCGTTCGTCGCTTGAAAACTGAATTTTAACGCAATTCAGCCTGAATTCAGACTAAGGTCTGATTTTGTCACCAAAAGGTCATGTACTATAGTTACAATTCGCATGTTATTGAACTGTAAATGTTTTTTGAACATGCTTTTACAATAAACCCGACTGCAGACCTATGCTTATTTTTTGACTAAACGATTGAAGGTCATGAAATAAAGCTTGCAGCCAGTTTTTTTTTGTTTATTGTAGAGTATTAAGTGAGAGTTCATTTTTGTTCTGAACCTCATTTTTCTAACAAGCTTAGAAATTAAAAGGCAAACTGGCTTAAAGGTCAGGACGCAAAGCCTCCGGTCTAAGGATCCGCAAGGATCTACGATAGCGGGGTTGCATTAGCAAGCGGTCACCCAAAAGGTGGACCTGAAGGTTGATCTATGATGGTCAAGCCTTGGTTTCGCCTGTTCAGGTGGATACAACACAGATCCGTCCAGGATTTGGCTGTATGCCTGTCTGCTTTTTTTGCCTTTTAATACTGTTTGTGGTTGGCGTTTTGTCGATTGCGGTTATGCGGTTTAAAAGGATGAACCTGTGATTACTTCGTTATTAGGTCTTTGGCTAACATCGGCTGTAGCTACTGCCCCGCAGTATACGCCCGCTATGGATCAATCGCAGTGGCGTATCAGTGGTGATCAGTTTCAGTGCCGGATGGAGCAGGATTTAGGCGCTATGGGCACGCTGGCTTTTAGCAAAGAGCCAGCCCGTGCTATTGAAATGCAGCTAACCATGCATGCGGCTCATCTGGAATTACAGGATGTGCAAGGCCATGTAGTCACTGCTGGCTGGCAACCTGAACAACTTGCTCCTGCAGTACAGTTTTCTCCCACTTTTATTAACGCCAAAGTAGCCCGTTTTATTGAACAGGTACCTGTTGTAATGCAGCAATTACAGCAAGGTTATTGGCTACAACTGATACTGGATATGCCAGATCAGGAAATCACCCTGACAGTTCCTAATATCAAATCCTCAGCAGCCTTAGCTGAATTTCAGAGCTGTATCGACGCTTTATTGCCTTTGTCCTGGGCCCTGGCCCGCGAATTTCAGTTGTTTTATCCGGTGAATCAGCGCCAGCCTTCAGCCGATGATGCGGCTTTCCTGAAAACTCTGGCGCTTTATATTCAGCAGGATAAAGCTGTAAAAAAAGTCTTGATAGACGGATATACCGACGATATGGGAACCAGCATCGCCAACAGAGTGATGTCCGAAGAACGCGCAGATGAAGTCGCGTCACATTTAATTGAATTTGGCGTTAGCAAAAACAAACTGGAAATCCGTGCCCATGGCAACAGATACCCGGCTGGTGCTGGCAACAAAACACAATCGCACAACAGGAGAGTACTGGTCCGTTTGATTCGTACTCAAAGCTGAAAGACAAGAGTGAACCCATGAACATGAAACATTTACTTTGGATTGAACAATGCCAGCCAGGACAGGACCTGATGCTTTGTGTCAAAGCTGAAGGTTTTCAGTTAAACCACGCCACCAATCTGAGTGCCGTGCTGAACTCTTGCTCTGTGCATCAACCGGATATAGTGGTGATGGCTGCTGAACTGGCTGAGATGCGTACAAGAGACTTAATGGTTCTGCTGAAAAAGCAGCACCCTTCTTGCCAAATCATAGTGCTGGTCGAAAAAGATCAACATGCAGTGGCCGCTGAGAGTCTGAACTACGGCGCTATTGATTATCTGCTGAAACCTTTTAACCAGCAGCAACTGCAAAACACCATCCGCAATGCGTCTTCAATCAGCCGTGGTTTAAAAGACTTAGTAGCTGTGTCTCTGGGTAGTCGTCAGGTGTTGCAACTGGCCAATCGCGCAGCACAAACCGATGCCACAGTGCTGTTGCATGGTGAGTCAGGCACAGGTAAAGAGCGTTTGGCTCGTTATATCCACAATGTCTCAGCACGCCGTGACCAGACCTATGTGGCAGTGAACTGTGCCGCTATCCCGGACAATATGCTCGAAGCCATGTTGTTTGGTTACAACAAAGGCGCTTTTACCGGTGCGGTCAGCCAGCAAATTGGTAAGTTTGAATCGGCTAATGGTGGCACTTTGTTGCTGGATGAAATTTCAGAGCTGCCACTTCCGTTGCAGGCCAAATTACTGCGGGTATTGCAGGAGCGTGAGTTAGAGCGTTTAGGCAGCAACAGCAAAATTAAACTGGATGTGCGTGTGATTGCAGCCAGTAACAAAGATTTACGTCAGTTGGTTGATCAGGGCCTGTTCCGCCAGGATTTATTTTATCGCCTGGATGTATTGCCACTGAGCTGGCCTGCACTTAGAGAACGCAAAGACGACATAATTCCGCTGGCTGAGTTTTTTGTGCAGAAGTATGCCGATGGCAAATATGTACTAAGCAAAGAAGCTAAAGCGGCGCTGTGCCACTACCACTGGCCAGGCAATGTGCGGGAACTGGAAAACGTGGTGCAGCGTGCTTTGGTGATGGCGCGGGGCATTGAAGTACAGGCCATTGACCTGAACTTACCTCTGCCAGCAGTGACAGCCCCGGAATCAGCCAGCATTAACCATCTGAAACTTAACAAAAAGAATGCCGAATTTGATTACATCCTGGGTGTACTGAACCAATTTAATGGTCACAGAACCCGGGCTGCAGAGGCTTTGGGCGTCAGCACCAGAGCTTTACGTTACAAACTGGCCGCTATGCGTGAGCATGGTGTCGATATTGATGCAATAGCTTAAGCAGCAGGAAGGATTAGCTATGATTTCTCCGTTAAATACCCAAGATGTGTTACTCAGCCAGTTTAGCCAGTTGCAACAAATTGCCAGTAATGAGCAAGTGATGCCAAGCAACAATGACAGTTCGGTGTCGGGCGATTTTGCCTCTGCTTTACGCTCTATCAACGCTCAGCAAAATCTGTCGTCTGACATGATGGCCGCCGTAGACGCTGGTCGCAGCGATGATGTGGTGGGCGCTATGGTTGCCAGCCAAAAAGCTGATTTGAGTTTTTCGATGTTGCTGCAAATCCGCAACAAAGTGATGAATGGTGTTGATGACATCATGCGTATGTCTCTGTAAGGCGGGTTTTGAATGAAAACTGAATTGGCAAAAGCTCTGCCTGTGGCGGCTTCAGACAACAGACTGCGGGAAAGAGTGATTAACTTATCCAGCAAAATGAACTGGTTACCTAATGGCGATAAGAGCCTGGCGTCCATTGCACTGCTGGCGACTTTAGTGGCGGCCACTATAGTGGTGATCCTCTGGACTTCGGCTAAAAACTTTGTGCCTTTGTACGGCAATCAGGAGCATTACGATAAAGCCGGTATAGTGGAAATTCTGGATAAAGAGCAGTTTCCATTTCGTATCGATACCGACAGCGGCAATATTATGGTGCCACAGGAACGCTTAGCCGATGCCCGTATTACGCTGGCGGCCCGCGGTATCAAGGCTGCAATGCCTGAAGGTTTGTCTGCTATGCAGGACAAAGTCACCATGGGCACCAGCCAGTTTATGGAGTCGATGCAATACCAACACGCCTTAGAAGGTGAACTGGCCCGAACTATTATTACTATGGATGGAGTGCGTAATGCCAGAGTGCATTTAGCTATTCCTAAACGTAATTTGTTTGTTGGCCGGCAGGAAGAAAAATCTGCAGCTTCTGTGATGGTGGATTTAGCTCCTGGTTATAACCTCAAACCTGAACAAGTCGAAGCTATTGTCAGCCTGGTTGCCGGCAGTATCCCTGGCCTGGATAGCCGCAATATTTCTGTTGTGGATCAACGCGGTAAGTTAGTCAGCGGCGATCTGTTTGATGAAACTCCGGTCGGTAAAGAAACCGACAAAAAACTCGCCTTTATTGAAAAAGTGGAACGTTCTGTCGAAGAGCGGGCCTCTATTATGTTGCTGCCTATTTTAGGCGATGGCAATTACCGTATTCAGGTGTCTGCTGATGTCGACTTTAACGTGGTGGAAGAAACCCGTGAAGCGCTGGATAAAGAAGGCGTTTTAAAAAGTGAAAACAGCAAAACCGACTCGATGTTGGATCAATTGGCGATGGGTATTCCAGGCTCTTTAGCCAACCAGCCGCCTGTGCCAGCTCAACCTGGTGCTGCCGCAGCACAACCTGATAACAATGAACGTACCTCACAACGTAATGAAATGCGCCGTGAATTTGATACAGGCAAAGCCATTACCCATACCCGCTATGAAATAGGCCGGGTGCGCAGTCAAAGTGTGTCTGTGCTGGTGAATGAAGCCGCAGCAGGTGCAACACCATGGACTCCGGAGCGTTTAGCCCAGTTAGGTGAAATGATTAAAACTGCGACTGGCCATCAGGCCGAACGGGGTGATCAATTTAATATCACCAGTTTTGGTTTTGTGCCCAGTGATGCGGCAACTCAAATGGAAGGCATGGCCTGGTGGCAAATGCCTGAAATGAAAGAGTATTTACGGTATCTAATCGGCGCCATTATTGGCCTGGCTCTGGTGATTTTTGGTGTCCGTCCTTTAGTCAATCATTTGGTCAGCCGTAAAAACAAAGAACAACACAATGCCGCAGGGTTCCAGGGCATGGCTGGGGCACAGAACCTGACGCAGATGCAAAACGCTGATGCCGCTTCAGGACCTGCAGTCCTGGATGCGAAGGCAGACCCTGCCTTAACCAACGCAACATCCAACGGGCCACAACATAATATTCATTTACCTGAAGTGGGTTCTGAATTTGCTCAGCAAATCAACCACCTGCAATTGCTGGCCAACCGTGAGTCTGACCGGGTGACAGCGGTAATCAAATACTGGATAGAACGAGGAGTCAGCATTGAATCCGTTAAGAGCTGAACAAAGCAAGCAGATCTCTGATCTGGACAGAGCCGCTATCCTGCTGCTGAGTATGGGCGAAGAAAATGCAGCCTGCATTATCAAGAAGTTAGGCCGTAATGAAGTACGGGCTTTGTCGGAGCGTATGGCAAAAATTGCCAATGTAACTCAGGACGATGTGGCCACTATTTTGACTGACTTTTTTGATCAATACCGCACCGAAAGTGGCGTCAGCGGTGCTTCACGTGTTTATCTGGAGCGGGCTTTGGATAAAGCTGTTGGCCGTAAGTTGGCCCGTGGCATGCTGGATGATATTTACGGTGGCGCTTTAGCCGATGACGTACGCCGGCTGGAATGGGTGCCTGCTGAGCTCCTGGTGCGTTTTATGGAGCAGGAACATATTCAGATGCAGGCGCTTATTCTGGCCTTTTTACCTGCAGAGCAAGCCAGCACTATACTGAGTTTATTTCCGGCGCAAAAACACGATGATATTTTGTTCCGTATTGCAAATATGCGGGAAGTCAGCGAACACGTGATTGAAGATTTACGTTACACGCTGGAGCGTTGTATTGAGTATGTTGGCGAACAAGTGGGCGCCCGTATCAACGGCGTGCAACAAGTCGCTGACATTATGAACAGATACAGCGGCAATAAATCTGAAGTGATGGATCTGCTGAAAAAACACGACATCACTATGGCCGATGCTATTGAAGACAAGATGTATGACTTCTACAGCTTAAGCCGCCAAAGCGAAGATGTGCTGAATCAACTGCTGACGGATATACCGGACGAGCTTTGGGTGACTGCACTCAAAGGCGCCGATGTGTCGCTGACCGAAAGCATTTTGGCTGTGTTGCCAAAACGTCTGGCTCAGGTTTATCGCCAGCAAATTGAGACGATGAAACCTCAGCCTGTGCGTAAAGTTGAAGCTGCCCGCGCTGAAATTATGACCATAGTCAAACAAATGATGGCGGCAGGACGACTGGAGTATCGCCTCTATCCTGAAGAGACGGTAGGTTGATATGAGCGCCGTGTTGCAGCAGGACCAACAATTTCGCTTTCCCGCTTTGCAGCGCAAAGATGGTAATGCCACAGTGCAGCAATTGAGTGAGCAGTTTTATCAGCAGGGCTTTCAGGCTGGTGTTGCGGCGACTGAACAAGAGGCTTATCAACGTGGTGTCGCCGAAGGTCAGCAGCAATTAGAGCAGTTCTGGCAAAAAGAGCTGGAAAAGCAGCAAAACGAATTGGCGCAAAAACAGCAACGTGCTTTGGATTTTTTAACCGAACAATTTAATCAGCAGTTGCAGCACAAAGAACAGCAACTGGGGCAGGAATTGTTATTGCTGGTGCAACAGCTGGCAAGCACAGTGCTGCAAACTGAGTTGGTGTTGCAACCTTCGTTGTTACAACTGGCTATTGATCAGTTATTACCGCAACTGGGTGCTACAGATCCTCTGGTGTCCATTCAGTTGTCCCAGGCCGATGCGCCGCTATTTAACGGTATCCGCCATATTCAGCAAATTCCGTTGCAGTTTGATGCGGCCTTGCCTTCAGGCCGGGTGCAGTTTAATGGTCGTCAGCAATTGCATCAGCTGGATTTTCAGCAGCGTTTAGAGCAAGCCATGTTGCCTGTGCGTCGCCAGTTGTTGGGCGAAGATGCGTAAGTCATTTAGCGACAGCCTGAGTCTGGCGAGGGCACAAATTCAGCCACCGGATTGGGTGCATAGTTACGGCCGTTTGTTGCGCGTCAACGGCATGATTTTATCTGCCGCTGGTCACAGTTTTACTTTAGGTCAGCGTTGTCAGATTGAAAGTGAAGATGGCCATTGGTTTGATGCTGAAGTGGTAGGTTTTGACACCGATCAGGCGTTTTTAATGCCGCTGACTGCTGTGGATGGTTTAAGAGCAGGCGCCCGTGTTCGTACTGTAGCAACAGCCAGTCAGTTGCTGGTTTCCACTGAGCTGTTAGGCCGGGTGCTGGACGGGCTAATGTGTCCGCTCGATGGCAAAGCAGCCATTAAAACCGGCGATCGTATCAATGCGGCTTTACCCGCTGTTAACCCTTTGCAGAAAAAAGGCGTCAGTGCCCCCCTGGATGTAGGCATCCGTGCTATCAACTCGCTTTTTACTGTAGGTCAGGGCCAGCGTATGGGCTTGTTTGCTGGTTCAGGCGTAGGGAAAAGTAAGTTGCTGGGCATGATGACCCGCTATACCCAGGCCGATGTGGTGATCGTCGGTTTGATAGGGGAACGGGGCTGGGAAGTAAAAGATTTTATCGAACACAGTCTGGGCCCTGAAGGGTTAAAAAAGGCCATAGTCATTGCAGCACCGGCCGACCAGTCGCCTTTGCTGCGGTTAAAAGCGGCAGAGTTGAGCCACAGACTGGCGGCTTATTATCGTGATTTAGGTTTTAACGTCTTGCTGCTGGTCGATTCATTGACCCGTTACGCCCATGCGCAGCGCGAAATAGCTTTGTCTGTTGGTGAACCTCCTGCGACTAAAGGTTATCCGCCTTCGGTCTTTAGTAAGCTGACGCAATTGGTTGAAAAAGCAGGTAACAGTGCAGATAGCAAAGGCAGTATGACGGCTATTTATACCGTATTGGCTGAAGGCGATGATCAGCAGGACCCAATAGCGGACGCAGCGCGCGCTATTCTGGATGGTCACGTGGTATTAAGCCGTACTCTGGCTGAACGTGGGCATTATCCGGCCATTGATATAGGTGCTTCGATCAGCAGGGTCATGCCACAAATAGTGCCGGATCAGCAGCTGAAGCATGCTTATGCCTTAAAACGATTGTATTCACGGTATTTACAAGTGCAGGAATTGATCCCTTTAGGTGCTTACCAAATGGGTAAAGATCAGGAGCTCGACAGAGCGGTGCAACTCTATCCGGCCATCGAACATTTTTTATGTCAGGGTTTACAGCAAAGCTCTGATTTTCAGCAATCCCAAGCCGATTTAACTAAATTGTTGAGTTAAGCCTATGTTGAAAAAATATCTGGAACAACAGCAAGCCAATTTAAAGCAAATGGGACAACGCCAGCAGCAACTGAATCAGCAGGCGGCCAATGAAGAACGGCGTTTGCAACTGCTGACCGAGCATATTTCTGGTATGGAACGCAGTTACCAGATGAAATCGGCTTTGAGTTTACAAAATCTGGCGTCAATGAAAACAGTGTTGCAGGACATGCAACAGCAGCAGCAGGAAAAAGTAGGGGCTGCTTTGTCTGAACTGCAGCAGCAACAACTGGTGTGTCAGAAACAAGTGGCTTACAGCAAAGGCATAGAAGCTGTGATCCATAACCGTGAGTACAGTGCGCTACAAAAACAGCAAAAAGCTGAGCAACAGCAGGCCGATGAAATTGCGATGCAGCTGTTTCAGTTGAGGCTGAGAAAGCCAGCCTGAAAAATAGCATAGGTTAAGTCACTCTTTTCTAAATCAAAATTTTCGGGCTACACTGGTGAAAGGCTGCGTTTAGCCTTTATAACCAGAAGAGAGTCCTTATGAAACTTATAAAAATAATACTAATTGGTTTTTTACTGGCTGTTGCTGTGCTGCTGCTTGCCGCTTTGGTGTTGCCTTCGTCTTATCAGGTCGAACGCAGCGTCAGTATCAATAAACCCAAAGATCAGGTGTTCAGTTATCTGGTGCTGTTAAAAAATCAGGATAACTTCAGCGTCTGGATGGCTTTGGATCCGAATGTGAAAAAAACCTACCAGGGTGAAGATGGCACTGTAGGTTTTGTGTCGGCATGGCACAGCGAAAAAGAGCAAGTCGGTACAGGTGAACAGGAAATTACCGCCATCAAACCCGGTGAACGTATTGATTACGAACTGCGTTTTTTAAAGCCTTTTGCCTCGGTATCTCCGGCTTATCTGCTGCTTGAACAAAGCGCTGCCACCGAAACAAAAGTCACCTGGGGTTTTCAGGGCGACATGCCTTATCCGATGAACCTGTTATTGCTGGTGATGGATATGGAAGGGCTGATAGGTAAAGATCTGCAACAAGGTCTGGATAACCTCAAAAATCTGCTGGAACAACCTGCGGCAAGTTAAAAAAGGGGGACTGTTCCCCCTATTTTTGGTCAAATGTTGTGATAAGTGTCGATACTTCACTGATTTTTTGCAGCAGCAAAGCACGGTCAGCTCTGGTTTCAATATTCAGGCGCAGTAGAGGCTCAGTATTGGAGCTGCGTAAACTCAGGCGCCAGTCTTTAAAAATTAAATCCAGACCATCTAATAGGTTGATCGTCAGCAATTCTGCCTGATAATGCTGCTGAATATGCTGCATCACTAAAGTGGCATCTTTGACTTTAAAGTTGATTTCATCACTGCACGGGAATTGCTGTTGCAGCTGTTTAACCATGGACGAGAGCGGCACTGACTGTTGCGACAATAGCTGCGCGACCAGCAACCAGGGAATGGTGCCGTTGTCGCAGTAAGCGAAGTCACGAAAATAGTGATGTGCACTGATTTCTCCGCCATAGAGTGCATTTTCAGCGCGCATTTTTTCTTTCATATAGACATGACCGGTCTGACTCAGTACCGCAATACCACCACTTTGGGCGACACTTTGCTGCGTTGCCCAATATAAACGGGGGTCATGCACTATTTTTTGCTGTGGATTGATGCTCAGCAAAGCCTGAGCTAACAAACTGACCAGATAATAGCCATCAATAAACTGGCCCTGTTCGTCAAAGAAAAAACAGCGGTCAAAGTCACCATCCCATGCCACACCAAAATCGGCCTGATGATCAAGTACAGCCTGGCTGGTCACAGCGCGATTTTCCACTAACAACGGATTTGGTACTCCGGTTGGAAAAGTGCCATCAGGTTCAAACTGCAGTGGAATAATCTGTAATGGTAACAGCGGTGCTAATGCATTGACCACCAGCCCTGCACCACCGTGGCCTGCATTCATCACTACTTTTAATGGTTTTAGCTGGCTGACCTGAATGTAAGTCAGCAGATGCTGGAGATAAGCGGGCAAGGTTTGCTGCTGCTGATAAACGCCAGGCGAAATGCCTGATTGGGTAAAGTCAGCACTGGCGACTAAGTGTTTAATCTGCTGCAGTTCGTCTTGCGCATTCAGTGGCACTGCATCTTTACCCACCAGCTTCATACCATTGTAATTGGCTGGATTATGGCTAGCAGTGATACAAATACCGGCGTCTGCATTCAGGTGAAAGACTGAAAAATACACTTGTTCCGTGCCGCAAAGGCCTATATCAATGACGTTGGCGCCACCTTCGGTTAAACCTTTGGCTAAAGCTGCGCTTAATGCCGGGCTAGACAGCCGGATATCATGGCCTATGACTACAGTTTTAGCTGATAACACCTGACATAAAGCTCTGCCAATACGCCAGGCTAACTCTTCATTGAGCTGTTCTGGCACAGTGCCACGAATATCATAAGTTTTAAAACAAGAGACAGGCCACATAAGCTATTTTCTTTTGAAGCAAATAATGCCCGAGTATACCGCTTTTAATACCTACAGACATCACCAGGCACTGATACCAAACTGATGCGGCACTGAGACTGACCTTTTTTATGGAGTGAGTAAGCTCTTTGTACCCAAAAATATCAGCCATTCAGGCCGACATTTAAGGGATCAACAGCAACTCACCTAACTGTCTGTTTAACTATGAAAAAGGAATAATCATGTCTCTTATCAATATTCTTGTCGCAGTGAACGCTTCTGAACTGGCTGAACGTTTAGGCGATGGTTCTATGAAACCTGGCTCTGTCAGCAGCCCAACCAACTTAGGTGCATGGGGCGGTTCTGATGTGTTCGTATCGATGATTGCTCAAAACAGCTATGTTTCCAGTAATCAGGGTGGTTCTGAACTGGATGTTAAAGCCAACTCAGGGGATACAGTGCGCTGGACCGTCAGTACTTTTGATGGTGACACAGATTACACAGCGTTTTTGTACAGCGGCAGCTTTAACCCATCCGCCAGTATTACAGCGTTAAGTTACTTTAATATGCATACCAGCGTGTATCTGCCAAGCGGTTCAGATCCGGTCAATGGCACTTTGCAGTTGTTCCACAACAATGCCTACGCCACTCAAGGTACTGTGATTGAACCTGGTCAGAAAATTCAGTACACCCTGAGCTTTAAACTGGTCAACAACAGCACAGGCGCCATTATTGGTTACTTCACCTGGGATCCGTTTATCAGTATCTCCAACTAAGTTTTCTCCTTCTGACACAGGCCTGAACTTCAGGCCTGTTTTTTTATATTTACTCCATACCCTATACTTTTTTGTCATGATTTTGAGTGTCCACCAGGCTTCAGTGCTGAAATGGCGGTATCAATTTAGTATCACGTTGGTCTCTGGTTAATCATTTGTAAATTTCGAACTGGACTAAAAATAGTACCAGGTTCATAATTTTGTCTCTTTTTTGAAAACAAAACCGTCTAGACTCAAGGCTGGTTTTGCTGATGCCATTCTCTTTTTCAATTCGTGGAGTGAACGCCTTATGCAAGAAGCTCTGGTATTAAAAGTTGAGTTGCTTAAATCACTGCGGCAACAACGTTTTCTGAGCCAGGAAGATTTGTTTAATGCCTGCCAGCAACGTTCATTACGGGTGTCGCTGGCGACCATTAAAAGAGCGGAAACAGGTAAAAAAGTGAGTTACCGCACAGTACGGGAATTATCCGCTTTTTATGCAGTGCCGGCTTTGTCTTTGGTGATGCAGGAATCAGCTGACTCCGGTTTAGTCTGACCGGAGTCTCTGATTTATTTTTCAGGAAAACGTTGTTTCTCGGCCATACATTTTGCTTGGGTCAACGCAAAAACCTGTCCTGATTTATTGTGTTTTAACTGACATTGCCCTTGCTCAATCTGCAGGATAAAGAGGTTGGCTAAATCCATATGACGACCATCTAAAGGACGGCCTTTGTCATCTTTTAGCACTACGGATTCGACCCAGATCTGGCTTTCAAACAAATAAGCATTGTCTGCCAGCTTCACCAAAGGTCCGCCTACGGCTTTTTGGATTTGTTGTTGTAGCTCCAGCTTCACTTCTGGTGATGTTTCTGTCAGCACAGCAGGTTCTGCAACCGCCTGAACCTGCTGACAAGCACTGATAATCAACAACATGCTTCCTAAAGTGGCATATTTTAAAAACAAGCTGTTACTCACTATTGTTGGTCCCTGATGGGTTGACGAATACTGTTGGTTAATGTCCTGTCAGACGGATCTTTAACTGCTAAGCCGTCTGTTTTGGTAGAGCCTGATACACCAGCAGCAATGCCGGATCTCGCCCCCAAAGCTTTATTTACTCCTGATCCTGGCAAAGTCAGGCAGCTGTTATTATCCACATAATACAAAGCAGCTTCCAACATATCTTCTTCCGGATCACCCAGGGCTTTAGAGAAATCATCAGCAACAGGGCAGCCTTTTACATCTGCAGCAAAGACAGGGCTGTTGGTTGGATTAAAACCATCAGCGTAGTCGCCAAATCCTTTGAAGTTAATTCCACTGAACTGGATAGTAAAGTAGGTGGTGCCGCAGTTATCTTGTGGGTAAAAACCATAAGGTTTACCACAGGTTTTGCCGCCTATCTGGATCACTTCTACATCTATGCCGCGAAGACCATTCATAAAAGCTTCGCTGGCGGAACAGGTATTGTCTGTGGTTAACACATAGATCCGGCTTAAATTTAAACTAGGCAAAGTAGTGTTAGTTAAAGTCCCCGTTTCATAGTTGATTTCACGGCTATAAAAAGGCGTTGGGCTTAAGCTGTCACCTGTAATAGGATTGGTATTAGGATATTTATCATTAAACTGCAGGCGCTCGAAATACCGGCCCTGAATAATATCCGGACCCGTCACCATATACCCCAATTGTCCGGCCAAGGCTAATAAACCACCACCGTTGTAGCGCAAGTCCACCACCAGTTCTGAGATGGCTGCATCCCGGAATAATTCAACAGCATCAATCAATTGCTGCTGAGCTGGCACTATATAACTATTAAACTGGACATAACCGACCGGGCCTGAGTCCGTAGTGATCACCTTCGCATTCTGCACAGGGGTGGAAGCTACATCCGCTGATCTGAGCTGATAGCTAACTTCGGTATTTTCAACAGTACGGAATTTAAAACTATGTGTTTCACCGGCATTGGCAGGGAACAGGCCTGCATTTAAGGTATTGACGCCGCTGCTGGTGCCGTCATTCACAAAATCTATACCATCAACTTCAAGTAAAAAGTCACCTCTTTTGACTCCCGCTAAGGCAGCAGGAGAATTGGGCTCGGTATACGCCACTGTAAAAGAACGTGGTGCGCTGGTTGATACAACAGACCATTCAATACCATAACCTGAACTGACACCGGATTGGGATTGTTGCTGGTATTCAGCTGTGTTTTCTGTGAAATGAAATTGGTCTTTAGCGACACCTGAATCAGTGACAGCTGTGGTTTTTAGCAGGTTAAAATAGGCGGCAATGCTGTAACTGGTTGGATCCAGATCGGCAACTTCGCTATACCAAAGATAAGTTCTGTTGTTCCAGGACCTTAGCCACATTTTTTCATGCATAGCTGTACCGGCTTTATCCGGATAAACACCACCATTAAATGGATCAGCGCCTGAACGAGGGGCTACGCAAAAGTTTTTGAATTGAGATTCGTTGTTGAATTGGCCTGCTGTCCAGACTGGTGCTGTCGGAGCTCCGCCTCCTGTTCCACCTGTTCCACCTGTGCCGCCTGTATTCCCTGTGCTACCGCCACCACCTCCGCATGACACCAGGGTGACCAGAGTAATAAAAAGGGGCAGGGTTAATTTGATAGTCTGCTGCATCACATCTCTCCATTTGACTGCACTATAAGGCTGGCGCTAAACGCCTTATTCCTCAGAGGATCTTTCGCCAGTGTAAGCTAAGTTTGTCATTTTGGCTTGTTCAGTTAGAGCAGGTTTTCAACCTTTTTGTGTCGCTATATTTACATCAGACTGTATATACGTCAAAAAGGCTTAGCAATTTGTCTCCTGATATCTTTACATCAGGCGCTATTAAGACGAGCTGTGTGACAAAAAGTCTTAGCGATCTGTACCCGGATACTTACGTTTTGCCGCACAAACAAATGCAAAATTTCCGGGCATAACTAAATCCGGATGGCGGATTTTATTAAATAAAGCCCATCCGCCTTTGTAGCGACCAGGTTCAATACGATGCATATACTGGCCGCCTTTTTGGCCATCCAGCATGGCAATAACCCTGTTGCCTTCGACGACAAAACCATCACCAAACTGATCGACAAAATGCCCTTTGGTCAGCAAGACTCTGTCATTGCAAAGCTGAGCGGTAAACTGTAAGCGGCGTTGTTGGTCTCTGATCTTCAGGGTATTCACTTCATAGCTGTATTCCCAGTGTTCAGGGCTTTGTTGCAGCTCGCCTTTTTCTACTTTGATAAGCGTCTGTCCTGAGGCATCGGACATCATAAAAGAAAAACATAACCAGCCTGATTCAGAGTGCAGCGTAAAAAACTCCTGCCCATTGACCCAGATACAGTGCTGTTCACTATCGCCAGGGACGAAGTCAGCATACACAGTGTTCATCCCGACAGACACCTGTACTCTGCGGTTTGGATCAAAACTAAAACCGGGTTTATTGATACGTTGTTGGTTAAAAGGCTGATTGATACGTTCCACTAAGGTATTGCGGCTGAGTAAAGCACTGCGCAATTGTTTGGCGTGTAAGGGGCAAATCAGCACTGCAGAGGAACTAGTGGGCTGCTGACCAGGCTGATCACTGGGCTGAGCATAGTAGCGAAACACCGGACTGCCGCAGAACACACAGCCATAAAAACACTGCTGGCGTGTTTGCAATTTTTGTTGTTCTGTTAAATCTGCTGCCAAAGTTAATTCTGGTCTATGTTCCTCAACTGGCTGCATATCGATAAAACCTGCATAAATAGTAATGTAAAACTCAAGTCTCTAAATTAACTGAGGATCACGAGCTTTCACAATGCCTGAAAAGGGAAAAAACACAATAAAGAGCGAAAAAATGAAAAAAAGCTGAGCTATGTCAACTGCGGCGGTTTTCAGCCTGCAGTGCTTTTGATCTGATCAAAATAAGCTGGATGCTGGCGCCATAACTCTTTAGCAGGTTGTTGTTGGTATTTCCGCAGTAAAGGGTCGAATACCGGAATCTTCAGCAGTGCATCCAGTGAGCTTATTAATTGCTGCAGGTTTTTATCTTTCAGGCGATTCTGCCGTTGATAACGCTGTATCAGCTCGGGCAGGTTGGTGTTTTGTTGTTGCAGTTTCTGGTTGGCCTCAATAAAAAACAAGGTGCTGCCCCAGTAGGCTGCTTTATAACGTCTTTGTTGTAGCCAGAGTTTTAACTGCGCCACCAACGCCAGCTCTGAAACCTGCAGTAATGGTGCGACCTGCTGTAGTTTTTGCAGATACCAGGACGCCGGACTGCCCGTTAATTGTTGCTGTTGCTGCAGCACCTGATATTGCATATAACTGGCAAAACCTTCGGCAAACCATAAGTCTTCTCTATCCAGTAAGGGCAATGCCAGATGACTAAACTCATGGGCGGCTGTCCAGTCTTGCTGAAATGCAGTCAAATCAAAACTGCTGTCCACCTGAAAAAACACTTTCTGCTTGTCCATACGTTGGGTATAAGCCCAGGGCACAGGTTCTGATGCTGTGCGGCGCGATAAATAGACGTGAGTGAGCAATGGATAAGGGCCCAGTACCTGATGAGCAGCGTTAAAGCTTTGATCCAGCCAGAGTCTGAGTTTCTGCTGCTCTGCTTTGGGGAATTCTTCAATGCCATTAAGCTGCATAGCGCCATTGGCCCAGGCAAAGTTGGAAATCAGTAATAACACCGCCAGTAAACGCATACCACTCCACAAAAGTCAGAACGAGGTGCCAAATACCTGATTATAGAGTTCAGTCAGTTGAGCCCGGTCAGCAGCATCAACCCAGCCTAAATGTGCATCCAGATAACTTTTCTGCTGCGAGACTTGCTTCAGGCGCTGTTGGAAAAACTGAGCGAGCTGCTGGCCTTCCGGTGTTTTAGCACACAGGATATAGCCCAGCATATAAGGTTCTGCTTCTTCTATGCTAAAACTTGTCAGCTCCGTATGCTGACTGTGCTGTGCCAGATAGTGCTGCATCACATTAGGGTATTCAATCAGCAAATCGACTCTGTCTTGCACCAGCATATCAATCAGCCCGGCAGACATGTCGACAGAACGGCGTTGCCAAAACTTATCTTGCCATTGGGGTTGTTTAAGCAATGTATCCAAATGGTCGCCATAAGAGCGGCCCCCACCTACTGCAAAATGCAGTTTATTGTCGTTTTCAAGCAACTGCTGCAAACTGATTTTTTGCTGCTCATTTAGTTGTTGTTGCAGATACTGCGTTGTTTTGGATGATGTTTTGCTGTAAAGCCGCAACCCTGGAAAGACAGTATGAGGAATAGCAGTCGCATAGCTGAAGGTTAAACGTTCAGTGTTTTTGACTCTGTTGCCAGCGCAGGCTGATGCTTCTGTTTTTAACATCGCCATAGCTCGATCTGTTGTAGTCTGGACTGGCTCAGCCTGAAAAGCAGTCACATCCTGCATCAATAGCTTTAACGTTAAGCCATTGACATCCAAAGCCTGACGGTATTGTTTAGGGTTTTGATGGATGCTGCTGTCCGTTAACCAGATAAATTTCTGCACTGCCGCACAAGGAAAAGCCAGCACCAATCCGAACAAAAGAATAAACAGCGATTTTTGCATCTACATCATATCCTGCACTACATCTGAAATTCAGCATAGAGCAGGATCTGTTGGAATCACAATGCTATTTTATGAAGCTACTTTTTATGAAACCAGTTCTGTTACAGGTTTTTTCCCTGCAGTCAGGCTGCTGCCCAGGGATGCTGCTATCACAGAAAAGATGGCCAGCCACTGTAAAAGACTTAATTGTTCGGCCAGAATAATTAAGCCAGCCAAAGCAGCGATAGCTGGTTCTAAGCTCATTAATATGCTGAAACTCTGAGCCGGTAAACGTTTTAACGCCACCATCTCGAGGCTGTACGGAATAGCACTGGATAACAGCGCTACAGCAAAAGCAAAAGGCAATACACTCCAGCTAAAGAGTGTGGTACCTGCAGAAACTAAACCTATAGGAAACAAAAACAAAGCGGCCACTGCCATACCTAAAGCCACAGCTGTTCCGCCATGCAAAGCACCACCTGTTTTCTGGCCAAAGATAATATAACCAGCCCAACAAGCACCAGCCCCTAAAGCTAAAGCTACACCTAAGGGATCTAAAGCGCTGGCTTCGGTTTGCCATGGCAACAACAGGGCTATGCCCGCCATCGCCAAAGCAACCCAGAGTAAATCCAGTTTACGTTTAGACGAGAGCAGCGCCACAGCCAAAGGACCGGTGAATTCCAGCGCTACTGCTATACCCAGAGGAATTCGTTCAATTGCCAGATAAAACATCAGGTTCATGCCACCCAGACTAACGCCATAAAGCCAAAGCGCTTTTTGGTCCTGTTTAGCTGGCCAGTTTTTCCAGGGCTGAAAGACTAAAGACAAGATCAAAGCCGCAAAACCCACCCGCAAGGCCGTAGTGCCTTCTGGCCCAATCACAGGAAATAAGGTTTTAGCTAAAGATGCACCGGATTGGATCACCACCATAGCAACTAATACACTGGCAATGGCCCACCAAAACGAAGCATTACGGCTTTGTGGCATAAGATTCTCGTAATAAGGATAAAAAGGACGCTATTTTACCACTCAAGCTCAGCTGGTAGCGACAGGAAAAATTAGCTATTTCAAAGCCTTTGGCTGGTGAGCTGATTCAGTTTGCGCTAGTCTGCTGCATTAATTTTTGGGGTTTTCAGGACTGTTATGAAGTTATTTCGTATTCCGCTCTGGCTTTGGCTGTTATTTGTACTTGCAGGCCTTGGTTATGCTTTTCATCCTTATCTGTTAGAACAACTGAACCAAATGGAGCAAAAACGCCTGTTGGCTCAGCCTCAGCCTGTGGTGGCTCAGATGCCGCAGCGACTGGACTTTGTGCAACAAATGGCTGATTTAAGTTATTTAGCATCCACCGAACTGGCGGGTCGTGGCACAGGGCAAGCTGGCGGCGCAAAAGCTCAGCAATGGCTGGTCACAGAGTTCACTCAAATAGGTTTAGTTGCGGCTGGCACAGAAGGTTATTTGCAGTCATATCAACCGACCACAGGCAAAGCTCAACTGATGAAGGGGGCTGCTAATGTGTTGGGCCGGATTGAAGGCTCGGATCCTAGCTTACCTATGCTGGTGCTGACAGCGCATTACGATCATTTGGGTTTGCACCAGGGAAAAATTTATTTTGGTGCTGACGATAATGCGTCAGGTGTTGCCGCTTTGTTGGCGATGGCGCGTTATTTTAAGCAACATCCACCCCGCCATACTCTGTTGTTTGCCGCGTTGGACAACGAAGAAACCGGCATGTGGGGTGCCCGCATGTTGTTTGAGCAAGAGCTGCTGGCACCACAACGCGTGAAGCTGAATATCAATATGGATATGCTGAGCCACGACACCAATAAGCAGTTAATTGCTGTGGGTTCTTATCATTATCCGGAGCTGGAAAAGCCATTGCAGCAACTGCAGCAACAAAGTTCAGTGCGTTTATTATTGGGTTATGACAGACCAACATGGTTGGTTGGCACGCATCAGGACTGGACCTTAAGTTCAGACCACAGAGAGTTTCACAAAAGAGCAGTGCCTTTTGTCTATTTTGGTGTGCCGGATCACGCCGATTACCACCAGCCAACGGATACAGTGGAAAATATCGATCAAGAGTTTTACCGCGAAGTCAGCGAAACAGTGTTGGATGCGGTGCTGTTATTTGATGCTGGCTGATGAATATTATATGCCTGTGGTATGCTGAGTTCATTCCGGCATACCGCGGCGTCTCTAAGTTTTTATGCGTATTCTTCATAGCTCCGACTGGCATTTAGGTCAGCATTTTATTGGCAAAAGCAGAGCAGACGAGCACAGGGCTTTGTTTGGCTGGCTGAAGCAACAAATTGAATTGCATCAGGTCGATGCCTTGATAGTGGCCGGAGATATTTTTGATACCGCCACTCCTGCCAGTTATGCCCGCGAGCTGTATCATCAATTGATTGTTGATTTGCAATCGACAGGCTGTCAGTTGGTGATGCTGGGTGGCAATCACGATTCGGTGGCTGTGCTGCAGGAAGGCAAAGAGTTACTGGCCTGTTTACATACCCAAGTGGTACCAGGCTGGTTGGGCGCTGCAGAATCTCATCTTATCGTTCTGAATACTAAGCAAGGTGAGCCCGGCGCCATTTTGGCTGCCCTACCTTTTTTACGTTCCCGCGATCTATTACAAAGTCAGAGTGGTCAGCAGGCCAGTGATAAACAGCAGCAGTTACAACAAGCCATAGCAGATTGTTATCAGCAGTGTTTTGTTAAAGCTCAAGCGCTCAAAGCTGAACTTGGGCTGGAACTGCCGTTGTTAGCTACAGGGCATTTAACCACAGTGGGGGCCAGTAGCAGTGAGTCGGTGCGGGAGATTTATATTGGCTCTTTAGAGGCCTTTCCTGCCAGCGCTTTTCCGGAATTTGATTACATCGCCCTGGGTCACATTCATCAGCCGCAATTGGTGGCTGGCAAAAAGCATATTCGTTACAGCGGCTCGCCTATTCCATTAAGTTTTGATGAAGCAAAACAGCAAAAATCCATGGTGTTGCTGGATTTCACCACTGCTGAAGGTGCGATTGAATTGTTGCCTATCCCTTGTTTTCAGCCGCTACTCAGCCTGAAATGCAGCTTACCTGAACTTCATTCCTTGTTGCAGCAACCATTGGCAGAGCTTAACCCAGAGCAAAAACTCTGGCTGGAGCTGGTGTTAACCGGCAGTGATGGCTATCTGAGTGATTTACAAAGCCAGGTACAGCAGCAATTGGATGGATTACCAGTGGAGCTGTTGAAACTGCGTCGCGCCAGACAAGCTGCAGTTGGAATTTTAAGTACAGAACAACAAGAGTCTTTGCATGAAATGACACCGGATTTGGTGCTGGAGCGCAGACTGGCAGCGGAAGATCTCACTGACAGCGAAAAAGCAGAATTTCAGCTGATGCTGCAACAGGTTATGACGCAGTTAGAACAACCTGATCCGCAGGTGCTGCCATGAAAATTTTATCGGTACGGCTGCAAAACTTAAATTCACTGAAAGGTGAGTGGAAAATTGATTTTACTCAGCCACCTTTTGATCAAAGTAATCTGTTTGCTATTACTGGTCCAACGGGCGCAGGTAAAAGCACTATTCTCGATGCGATTTGTCTGGCTTTGTATCACCAGACGCCGCGCTTAAAACTCTTGTCGCAAAGCAGCAACGAGCTGATGACCCGCCATACCAGCGAGTGTCTGGCTGAAGTAGAGTTTCAGGTGCGCGACCAGCGTTATCGCGCCTTTTGGAGCCAGCGTCGTTCCCGTGGTGCAGTGGACGGCAATTTGCAGGCCGCCAAAGTAGAACTGGCCAAAGCCGATGGTGAAATACTGACAGATAAAAGTAACGAAAAGCTGAAGCTGACTGAGCAGATCACAGGCCTGGATTTTGGTCGTTTTACCAAGTCGATGCTGTTGGCTCAGGGTGGTTTTGCCGCCTTCTTAAATGCCCCTGCCAATGAACGGGCTGAACTATTGGAAGAGCTGACCGGTACTGAAATTTACGGTCAGATTTCGATGCAGGTGTTTGAACAAAACCGCCAGCATAAAACGGCATTGGAATTATTGCAGGCCAAAGCGTCGGGTGTGGTGTTGCTGGATTTAGAGCAACGACAGTTGTTGCAGCAGCAGTTGGCAGAGTTAGAGCAACAACAGCAGCAATTGAAAATAAAACAGCAGCAACAAGCTCCTTTATTAGCCTGGCGTCAGCAGCAACAGCAGGCAGCGGTGCAGCTGCAACAAGCAGAGCTGAAGCAGCAGCAATTTGAGCAAGAACAGGCCATGCAACAAAGTGCGTTGGTCAAATTGCAAAGTTATCAAAAAGCCGCAGTGCTGTTGCCTTTGTACAAAGAGCTGCAGCAGCAACGCTCGGCTGTAACAGAAACACAAGAACAGCAGCAACTTCAATCCCGCCAGGTACAGGAGTTAAAAAATCGGCAGCAGCTGCAATTGCAGCAAGGTCAAGGCTTAGCTCTGCAAATACAGCAGCAGGTGCAGCAACAGGTTCAGCAACTGCAGCAACATTGTCAGACCTTAACAGCGCAACTGGCACAGCAGCCTCAGGGTGCAGACCTCGCGGCAGCAGTCGCTGGTTGGAAACCTTTATTGCAGCAACGTCAGCAGGGCTTAGAGCAGCAGAAAAATCTGCAGGCGCAAGTTGCGAATAATCAGACTCAGGCTTTACAGCAGCAGTTGCAGCAAATCAGCGCTGAATTACAGCGACTGGATCTTCAATTGCAGCAGAGCACTCCGGCTTTCGCCATTGAACTGCCACAATTGCAACAGCAAATACAGCATTACAAAACTCAGTTGCAGACCTATCCATTGTTACTGAGGGTGGCTGCGGCTTTACAACAAAAACAGCAGCAACAGCAAAAAGAACAACTGGAACTGCAACAAAAACAAAATGACAGCAAGCAGCTGCAGCAACAGGTTGCGGGCTTGCGTGAGCAGTTCAGGTTGTATAGCGACAGAGTGTTGGATAAACAAAAACTGGTGTTGCAGGAGCGGCTGATTGCAGAGCTCAGCAGTCACAGAGCCAAACTGCAACCAGGCGACGAGTGTCCGCTTTGTGGCAGTACCACACATCCTGCTATCACTAGTTATCAGGCACTGGATTTAACACAAACCGAAGCAGAGCTGGCGACCTTAACGGCTGAACTGAAGCAAGTCGAAGAACAGGGTAAGGCTTTACGCGAAAAGCAGCTGCAGCTGGAAGAACAACAAAAAGCTCAGCACTATCAGTTGGAACAGCTGGCTCTGGATATTAAGCAGCAAAGCGAGCAATGGACTGAGTTATTGCAGAACCTGCCAAATGTAGAGCAGCAACAACTGCAACAGGCCAGCTTAAAAAAAGCTTTATTGCAGCAATTTCAGCAGCAGACTCAATTGGAGCTGGAGCAGCAGCAACAACTGGAGCAGCAGCTGCTACAGCGCCAGCTTTGGCAACAACAGCAGCATGAACTGGCACATCAGCAGCAATTGCTGCTGCAGCAACTGTCTGTGCAACAACAGCAACAGCAACAGCTAGGCGAGGCTTTGCAGCAAAACCAAACCTACTTGCAGCAACTGGAACAGCAGTGGCAACAAGAGCTTCGGCCCTTTGGTTTTGTGTTGCCCACAGTGGCTCAACAGCAGCAGGCTTGGCAGCTTTGGGCGCAGCAGGCACAGCAATGGCAGCAGTGGCAACAGGAGTTGCAACGACAGAGCCAGCAGTTGGATAAAGCGCTGATGCAGCAGCAACAGGCCGATGTGCAGTACCAAAGCTGGTTAGATAAGCTACAACAGGCAGGTTTAGCGCAAGTATCGGCCAGTCAGAGTGCAGCGCCAGAGCAAGAACTTGAGCATGTGTTGCAACAGCTCACGGTCTTAAGCAATGAACTGCAACAAAAAACCGGACAGCAGCAACAAAGCGATGCGCAGTTACAGCAGCTGCAATTGAAGTTAACGGCATTGCAGCAAGACTGGCAAAAACAGCTGGAACAGCAGCAGTTTGGCAGCGAAACCAGCTTTTTAGCTATGTTACTGACCGAACAACAAGTACAGCAATTGACAGAGTTAAAAGACAAGCTGGCGAGCGAAAAAATTCGTTGTCAAAGCCAGTTAGAGCAAGCCCGGCAGCAGATTGAGGCTTTAGCTAAACAACAACTGACAGAACAAAGTCTGGAGCAATTACAGCAGCAAAGCACAGAGCTTGAGCAGCAGTTATTTAGTGCACTGGAGCAGGCTGGCCAATGCCGGCAGCAGTTGCAAAGCGATCAGCAGCATCAGCAGCAGCAACAAGAGTTATATAGTCAGATTGAACAACAGCAACAGCTGGTGCAGCAATGGCATAAGTTCAACAGCTTAATAGGCTCAGCCGATGGTGCTAAATTCCGTCGTTTCGCTCAGGGTTTAACTTTATTGCAGCTGGTGGGACTGGCCAATCAGCAGTTGGATAAACTGCACAGCCGTTATCAACTGGCTCGTAAAGCCGATGCTGAACTGGAACTACAAGTACTGGATAGTTGGCAGGCTGATACCACAAGAGACACAAAAACTTTATCCGGTGGGGAGAGCTTTTTAGTCAGTCTGGCTTTGGCTTTAGCTCTGTCGGATTTAGTCAGTCATAAAACCCGCATTGAATCCTTATTTCTGGATGAAGGCTTCGGCACTTTGGACCCGGACACGCTGGAAACTGCGTTGGCGGCTTTGGACCAACTGAACGCCAGCGGTAAGATGATCGGTATTATCAGCCATGTGGAAGCATTAAAAGAACGGATTCCGGTGCAAATTAAACTGCAGAAGCAGCAGGGTTTGGGGTACAGCAGTTTAAGTTACTGACCATACCCTTCGTACTTGAAACTGCAGCTTTGTTGACTGCGTGCTCTCGCCCCAGTCACATAGGTGAACTATGCTCCTGGGGTCTCACGCTCTTGTCGCCTCCCTGCAGCTCCAATTACTTTGGGTATGTATTGCAGTTAGTTGGGTGACAAAAGTCATGCTCAAGTCATGACTTTTGTGTCTGATGTTTTTTTAGTGATTCTCCGATACTGATGTCACACCACTGAGGTGAAACAGCACAAGGACTATCAAGATGAAAACTTTACTGATTGCTTTAAGCGCTTTAACTTTTAGCCTGGCTCAAGCTGCAACTATTGAACAAATTGATGCAGCCTCTAACAGCATGGATCTGAAACAACTGGCTGTTTATGCTGCTGAAAATCCGGCAGATTACAACAAAGCCTATGCCAACTACCGCTTGTCTATTATGGCTGGTTTAGCAGGTCAAAAAGATCAGGCAGAACAAGCTTTAGATGTGGCGCAGTCGACGCTGGAACAGCTAACCGCAGCCCAGCCTCAAGCGGATAGCTTTGCCTTATTAGCCGGCGTTTACGGTATGCAGATTGGTAATAATCCGCTAAAAGGCGCTTTGTATGGCCCTAAAGCCGGCATCGCCATGAAGCAAGCGACAGAACTGGAACCAGCAAATCCCCGGGTCGTATTAATCAAAGCCATCACAGCTTACAACACACCGGCGGCCTTTGGCGGCAGTAAACAAAGTGCTGTTGAGCTCAGCAGCAAAGCCATTGAGCTTTATGCTTTGCCTTGTCAGCTGATTTGCTGGGGCCATGCCGAAGCCTATACCTGGCGTGGTTTAGCCAAGCAGGAACTGGGAGATAAAGCTGGTGCTATTGCTGATTGGACTAAAGCGGTGGAGCTTGACCCTTCCTACGGCTGGGCTAAGTTTCTGCTGACGCAGCAACAAAGTTATAGTCAGAATCGTTAATTTTTCTCTGACTGGGGCTCTTTTGAGCCCTGGTTTTAACCTGTTGAGGCTTTTATGTTAGAGCTGGAAAAGCGCCTGTCCTGGGTCTATCTAATCAATCTGGTGTTCTATATAGCGCCATTTTTTTACATCAATTACAGCCCTGAGCAGTATCTTTGGATGACGCTTGCTTTAGTGGCCTTTATTGGTTGTTACTACTGGATTTACCGCAGTCCCCCTTCACGGATGTTCTTGCCTATCCTGCTGATGGCTTTCATCGCCAGCGCCATTACCCCGCTGAATTATGGCTCTATTTCGATGTTTGCCTATGTCAGTTTTTTTATTGGTTTTGCTTATAATTTCCGCCAGTTTTTAGCTGGTGTTACTGCATTGATCTGTGTGCTGGTGCTGCTGGATCACTTTTTTGTCAAAGGTGCGCCTTATTTCCTGTTGTATGGTTCTGCTTTGGTGATGGCTATAGGTGTATTTGGTGTACTCGACAGAGCCAGACGAGCCAGTCTGTTAAAAGAACAGCGCAGTGCAGAAGAAATTAAACAGCTTGCGACCATAGTGGAGCGCGAACGAATAGCCCGCGACTTGCACGATATTATGGGCCACAGTTTATCCGGTATTGTGCTCAAAGCAGATTTAGCCGATAAGTTATTGCAACAGCAGCAGTATCAGGCTGCCAGTCAGCAATTGCAGGAACTGGCTTTTATTGCCCGCGAAAGTTTAAGTCAGGTACGCCAAACGGTTTCAGGATACAAACACAAAGGTTTAGCTGGTGAAGTACAGGCCTTAAGCAACAAATTACGTGAGGCGGGATTTGGTGTGGACGTTCAAGGCGAAATACCGACTCTTTCGGCCAGAGAGGAAACTGCGGTGGTATTGATCCTGACCGAGCTGGTAACCAATGTGTTAAAACATAGCAATGGCGATGAAGTGAAAATCTGTTTTAGCGAAAATCAGCAAGGACATCAACTGATGGTGTCGGATAACGGCAAAGTCAGCGAGTTGCATCAAGGCCATGGTTTAACCGGCATTCAGGAGCGCCTGGCGGCGCTGAACAGCACTCTGGAATGGCAATTGTCACCCAGTTGTTTTAGTTTCATTTTGCCCAGGGAGGCCTGATGCGTATTTTACTGGCGGAAGATCAGGCTATGGTACGAGGCGCTTTGGCGGCTTTGTTAGGCTTAACTGGCGAGTTTCAGATCACTCAGGCGGCTGATGGCGATCAGGCTTTTGCTTTGTTGAAACAGCAGGACTTTGACCTCTTGTTGACCGATATAGAGATGCCGGGCCGCAGCGGCCTGGAACTCGCGCTTTATCTGCAACAGCAACAAAGCCAGATTAAAGTGATAGTGATCACCACCTTTGGCCGCTCTGGTTATATTCAGCGCGCTATTGCCGCTGGGGTGCAGGGTTTTTTACTGAAAGACGCGCCGTCAGAGCAATTAGTGCAGGCTATTTATCAGGTGATGGCTGGAAAACGAGTGATAGATACTGAACTGGCATTGTCTGCTTTAGGTCAACAGGACCCTTTAAGTGACAAGGAACGCCGGGCTTTACGATTAGCCTCTGAAGGCAAAAGCACAGCTGAAATTGCAGCAGCACTTTATATCGCTGAGGGCACTGCACGGAATTATTTGTCGGAAGCTATTAGCAAACTAAATGCAGCGAACAGAGTTGACGCAGCCAGAATAGCTAAGCAAAAAGGTTGGTTGTAACTTAGCCGTCGTACTTGAAGCTGCCGCTTTGTTGAGACAGAGGGCGCGGATTAACCGCGGCCCATGCGAAAACAGACAGATTAAAACGAATAGACAAAAGTTAAGGACGTTTGTGTATCGGTTTTCTTTTTGCCTACCGGTACTTTCGAGTCGTTCTGCACTAAGAATGCAGCTTTCATTTGCATCCGGCCATTAATCTTGGCGGTTAAAGACGATTCGGCGATAGAACGTTTATTGTCTTCACCATATTCCAGACTGACGGTTTGTTTAAAGCGGGCTGACTCACTGATCTGCCAGCGATAAGTCGCAGCACTACGTAAAATCATGCCATTTTCAGTTTCTTCTAAATCCGTTTTGCCTCTGTAGTAACCCGGACCTATTTCACCTTCCAGCGACATGGTGTCAGTTTTAAACAGCTCATCACCGTAACCAATAGCGACGGTGGTGTATTCAGTGTAAGCACCAAAACGGTCGTCGACATGAGAGCCAAAGACAAACAAGCGGGCTGTGTCTTTATTCAATTTATAACCACCTTTGGCCGAGGCGGCATATTTTTCGGCTGAGGTTTCTACTATGGTTTGGCCATCATCTGCTTCGGTTTCGTCGCGCTTAAAGAAAGCGCTGAAGGTGTAGTCGTTTGACCACTGTTCCAGCTCTTGTTTTGAGTCGATTTTACCGGTAATGGACGTACCCTTAGTGTTACCCGAGGTAGTAATGGCGCCTAATTCAGCGGATGTGCTCCAGCCCAGTTTGGTCTCATTCGACGTACTTTCTTCGGCCTGTACTGTCAAAAGGCCGCTTAAAACCAACAGACTGCCCAGAGCTGACAGAGAGCAGAGAGTTTTTTTCATACCTTACTTTTCCTTTTTGAAGTGCAGGTCCATTTGTGGAAACGGAATCACAATCTGGTTCTCGTCAAAGGTCAGTTTGATTTTTTCCAGAGTGTCCCAGTACACAGGCCAGTAGTCGGCCGCATTTACCCATGGACGTATTAAAATATTGACTGAACTGTCGGCTAAAGCGCCAACAGCTATGACAGGGGCGGGTTCTGCCAGAATACGACTGTCTGCTTTGAGTATTTGTTCCAACAATTGTTTGGCTTTTTTCAGATCAGATTCGTAACTGATCCCTACTGTTAAATCCACTCTGCGGGTTTTTTCGGCAGAATAATTAATGATGGCAGAGCCTGTAATTTGCGAGTTCGGCACAATAATGCGTTTGTTATCTGCACTTTTCATCACTGTCTGGAAGATTTCAATTTTTTCCACAACACCTGAAACCCCGGCTGCGTCTACAAAGTCACCAGCGCGGAAAGGGCGGAATAAAATAATCAGCACGCCGGATGCAAAATTGGATAAAGAACCTTGCAAGGCCAAAGCTATAGCCAGACCTGCTGCACCTAAAATAGCGATAAAAGACGCAGTCTGAATACCCACTTGTGACAAGGCAATCAGAATAGTCGCGACCATAATAGCTGCCTGAATGATGCCACTTAAAAAAGACACTACGGCTCTATCCACTTTACGGTGGATTAAGGCTTTTTCCAGCATGCGGGTCAGACTTTTTGATAACCAGCGACCCAGGTATAAAATGACTAAAGCGACCAGTACTTTGACGCTATAACTTAAAATTAATTGCTGATTTTTTTCCAAAAAATCCAGGAATTGTTGCATATCTTTCTCCATTTTCGAGCCACTGGTCTGATGAATGTCAGTTAATCTGACGGCCATACCCTAGCATAACCAGTGTCCTGACCCAAGCCAAACGCGGCTTCTGGCTTAGTTTTGTAAAAAATAACTTTGCTTCAGCACAGAATTTCGCTAGAATCCGCGCCGCTTGTGGTGACTGTAGCTCAGTTGGTAGAGTCCCGGATTGTGATTCCGGTTGTCGTGGGTTCGAGCCCCATCAGTCACCCCAATTCCTCTATTATAAAAACCCAACTCTGGTTTCGAGCTTCGTTAGTCACCCCAATTCCTCTATAAAAAAACCACTCTGGCTTCGAGCTTCGTTAGCCTCTCAATTTCCCCTAACAGTCTTCTGTTGTTATGCTCTGCAAGTCTCTCGCTTATTAGTTGCGCCATCATGGATTTAAAACAACTGCAGCTGTCTTTACAGCAGCCTCATTTAGCCCCTGTTGAACTTTGGGATCCAGCCTTTTGCGGTGATATCCCCATTCGCATCGATCGACAGGGTGATTGGTATTACCTCGAATCTAAAATCCAGCGACCACAATTGGTTCAGCTTTTTGCTTCAGCACTAACCCGGCAGCAACAGGAGTATTTTTTACTGACTCCGGTTGAAAAAGTCCGCATTCAGGTTGAAGACGCCGCTTTTATCATTGTGGCTATAGAACAACAACGAAGTGCAGCTGAACCTGTTCTTATCGCGACCACTAATTTAGGTGAGCAGGTATTAATTGATGCTGAATATCCTTTGTTTTTACAGGCTCAATCGGATGGTCAGTTGTTACCTTATTTGCACTTATGGCGGGGCTTAACGGCTAAATTCGGCAGATCGGCTTATTACCAGCTGGTTGATTTGGCGTTGACTGTTCAGGTTGAGGGAAAAAACAGGCTGCAAGTTTCTTCCGCCGGGCTACATTTTGAGCTTGGTACGCTGGACTAACCATTGGTCCCGGATCTAAGGCTCTGTATCGCATTCATTTTTTCTGCCCTTGCCGCTTTGCAGTTCCTGTTTCATAGTCGATACCAATCAGCTGGAAAAAGCTGTGCTCATCCAACAGGAGATAGAATGAAACTGCAACTAAGCCTTATCGCCAGCGCTGTACTGCTAGCAGGAACAGCCCAGAGCGCGACCTTAATTCATGCCGGAAAACTGATTACGGCTGATAGCGACAAAGTGCTGACACAACAGACTGTTGTTGTTGAAAACGACAAAATTATTGCCGTCGAATCTGGTTATAAAACTCCGGCCAACGGGGATCAGGTTATAGATTTAAAAAACCATACACTGATGCCTGGTCTGATGGATATGCATACCCATTTCTCCACTCAGATGAGCCCGGGTACTTACACTGAAGACTTTTTCCTGAATGAAGCCGATGTGGCGCTACGTGGAGCTACTTTTGCAGAGAAAACCCTGATGGCAGGTTTTACCACAGTGCGGGAACTGGGAGATATCCATCACACCAGCACAGCGCTGCGTAAAGCTATCACAGCTGGTTATGTCAAAGGCCCTCGTATTTATACGGCGGGTAAATCTATAGCCACTACAGGGGGCCATGCCGATCCAAGCAATGGTGTTGCTTATGCGCTGATGGGCGATCCTGGTCCAAAAGATGGCGTGATCAATGGCCCTGAAGAAGCGCGTAAAGCGGTGCGGCAGCGTTATAAAGAAGGTGCAGACCTGATTAAAATCACCGCCACTGGTGGTGTGCTGAGTGTGGCTAAAAGCGGTTCCAATCCGCAGTTTAACAGCGAAGAGCTGAAAGCTATTGTAGAGACGGCTAAAGACTATGGCATGACAGTGGCTGTGCATGCGCATGGTAAAGAGGGCATGGACAGAGCTATTGAGGCAGGTGTTGATTCGATAGAACACGGCACTTTAATGGATAAAGCCACGATGAAGCTGATGAAAAAACATGGTACTTATTATGTGCCAACCATCAGTGCCGGCAAGTGGGCCGCAGAAAAAGCCGCTATGCCTGGTTTTTTCCCTGAGCTGGTCCGTCCTAAGGCTCTGGCTATAGGCCCTAAAATTCAGAAAACTTTTGCTGATGCTTACAAAGAGGGCGTCAAAATTGCCTTTGGTACTGACTCCGGCGTAGGTGCTCATGGCGATAATTGGCGTGAATTTGTGTTTATGACTGAAGCTGGTATGCCGGCTATGGAAGCTATTCAGTCCGCCACTATTGCTTCAGCACGTTTATTAAAAGTGGATCAGGAGCTGGGTTCTGTCACTCCGGGTAAAATTGCTGATTTAGTCGCAGTACCTGGTGATCCGCTGCAGGATATTCAACTGATGGGGAAAGTTAGTTTTGTGATGAAAGCCGGGGTTGTGTACAAAGAGTAACAGCAGTTCAAAAACAACAAAGGCAGCCGTGGCTGCCTTTTCTATTGCTATTTTGAGTTCTGGAAAAACTCCAGCAACTTATGTACGTCGGCCACAATTTCAGCCTTTAAATCAATTTCAGCTTGTTCGCGCAGGTGATCCAGATGGCGGATCTCCTTTTTATCCCGCTCTTTACGAGCCTGATGGGTCGGCATATCTTTAACTACGTCATACATCTTAAATAAGCCAGGGTAAGTCTGAACTGCATTGGGTTTATTGGGTAGCTGCAGATGGTCCAGCAATACCCAAATCCTTAAAGCACCTTCAGACAACTCACATTGCTCTTCACGCATGGCTTTGGCAATTAATACTATGCTTTGCGTCAGGTCAGCGTTTTTAGCGTCAACCACCTGTTGCTGCTTTAACTTTTGTTGTTGAATGAGCCACAACAAACGACCGAGGTAAAAACTCAGGCCAGCAATAATCAAAACGGCAGCTAAGGTGGCCAGTATCCAGTTGAAGGTCAAACTTTATCCCCTATTCGCCTAAAAACTCTTTACGCCAATCAGTACGTTCTAATTTGGCTAACGGATCCTCGTCTTCCTCTGCTTCGTTTTCCTGATCTAAACCTAACAGGGCAACAAGCTCCGCATGACGTGCCGTTTTGGCATTAAAGTACTTCGCGTCTTTACCCGTCAGGATTTCGCCTTTATCGACCAGATCCAGTAATTCCAGCAACTTCTCATCGTTTTCGAGCAGCGCTAATTCCTGTTCAGCTGGCATTTCCGGCTCTTTGGCTTTGCTCAGTTGTACTACTGGCTTGAACTGCTTTGGCTGAGCCATCAGCTTTTGTTCTGCTTCTGTCACTACTAAAGCAATAGGCTTCTTACTGCCATGGCGCGGATCTTTAGAGCCTTTGCCTGATTGCTTTTCCTTATCTTCAGCGGACGGAGAATGGCGACTACCGGATTTTAAGCCTGCACCTTTCTTTTTGGTTTCAGGCGCGCGCGTGCGATCCTGACGGGCTTCTTCAGCCGGTCTGTGCCTGGTACCAAGTGGGCCTGAGGTGCGAGTTTTTTTAATCCGGGTCATTATGTGTTACCTACAAAAAAGGGCGCGTATTTTAACCAGTTTATGCCAGAAAACCTAGGTATTTCGTTTTTTAAATAGAACTACGTCATCGGCCGGAAAATTCACAGTGAAATTATCCCGTTTCGCCAAAAATTCAAAAGTGTCCTGGTGGAAAAAACTGATATGGGTGGGGTCGTTTTTATAGTGCCAGTTGCTGAAGCTGCTTTGGTCTGTGTAACGTTTGGTCATTAAGGCCAGCACAGCTTCCGGCAATAGTAAATCCAGCCATAAACTCCATTCTTTCGCCGGATTAATGAAATGTTCTATGGCTTCAGTGCAACTGACAAAATGATATTTTTGCTGCAAAGCTTGTGGCTCTGCTGCATAAAAAGGATCCCAGACTTGCATCTGTTTACCTGCTTCGCTGAGCATTTGCGCTAATAAAGGCCCGGGGCCACAACCGAAATCTAATCCGGTGTTTTGTTCAGGCGTGAGGCTGCTCAGCAGAGGCACAGATAAGCGAGATAAGAATTTGCGGTAGCCTGGGTCGTCTAATTGATTTTGATGTAAATCGTATTGAGCTTTTTCCTGTTCGGCAGTCAACAAGCTAGTGCGATCAGCAAAGACTAAAAAACACTGCTGGCATTGAAAATAAGCGCGTCTTTTGTCGCTGCAAAAAATCTGGATTTGTGAATGCTGGCATAAAGAGCAAACTGAATTCATGGTGAGGATAAATAAAAAGGGCGGTGTAAGATGTTACCGCCCTCTATATAAGGTGTCTAGCGCGACACATAATCTGCTTTAAGTCGTCCTGACGGGAGTTCAACACCCTGTCTGCACAAATTCCCTATATTTTTACGCAAATTCCCTATATTTTTACGCAAATTCCCTATGAAAATAATTATTCGCGATCATCCTGATACTTAGTGGTCCTTCCATGCGCTGTGTAAAATACACATTGTCATCATCTTGATGCTGAAAAAACGTACCGATGCACTGCTGCTTTCCGTGCCTGCTTTCCGTGTTTTTAAACGTTACTAAATGTAACGGACTTAAATCTACTCCGATTTTTCAGAATGGCAATACAACGGTATAAAAAAAATACAAAAAAATTGAACTTTTTTGTAATATGATTATAAATCAATTGGTTAGGTTGTTGTTTTGTGGTTTTTAGGTCGCGTGAGTCATATCTTACAAGGTTGTGAGATATATCTCACAAATAGAACATAATCAGCTGGTGATTGGTGCGGATGGCGTTGCACAGATAAAAAAACCAGGCATGGAGCCTGGCTTTATGCAGAGTCAAAGAGCTGTTAGTGTAAACCGCCCACATATTTAGATAATATTTCGATATCTTCGTCAGTCAGTTTTTTCGCAACATCACGCATCATGCCATTCATGTCGTTGGCACGTGAACCATTACGGAAAGACTCCAGCTGAGTTTTAATATAAGCCGCATGCTGGAATGAAATTTTCGGGAAGCCAGCCAAGCTGTGGCCTACACCCCGTGGACCATGGCAAGCGATACAGGCAGCAATACCTCGCTCCAGATCACCACCGCGGAATAATTTTTCACCTTTAGCGACCACATCTTCCGGCGTGCTGCCTTCTTTCATGGTTTGGCTGGAGTAATAAGCCGCCAGATCTTTCATGTCCTGCTCAGATAAAGCTGCAACCATGCCTGCCATCACAGCATTGTTACGGCCTTCTTTGCCGCCGGTTTTAGCACCTAATTGAAATTCTTTTAATTGCTTAAAAATATAACCAGCATGTTGACCAGCAATTTTCGGATATAAATCTGTTGGGCTGTTCCCGTCCATGCCATGGCAGGCAGCACAAGTCACGGATTTAGCTTTACCAGCTTCTGCATCCCCATCGGCTGCATAAACTGAACTGATTAACCCTAAAAAGAGCGTGAGTGGAAGTGCGAATTTTTTCATTTTTTTTCCGTCTCTGTCCGCGTTGAACCGCCAGTAATCTGGCAACCAAGTTGAATAACCCTATATTTTATGTCTATTTTACACGAATCTTGCACAGATAGAATCCCATAAATCACAGTAAAGCTTCTGTGGATCTTCAGGATCCGTTACACTATAGCCAAATTTACAGCCGGAGCTGACAGTGTACAAAGCGATCATCAATTATCAGAAAGCAACTTTTCTGACCAGTGCCCCTGATATTAAGGCTCTGCCCGCAGATACAGGTATCGAAGTTGCCTTTGCTGGTCGTTCTAACGCCGGCAAGTCCAGTGCGTTAAATACGCTGACGCGGCAAAATGGTTTAGCCCGTACCAGTAAAACACCAGGTCGTACTCAGTTAATTAATACTTTTGCTTTAGCTGAGAATCAGCGCCTGATCGATTTACCTGGCTATGGATTTGCCAAAGTGCCTTTAGCCGTCAAAGAAAAATGGCAAAAAGCCCTGAGTGAATATCTGATGAAACGCGAAAGCTTAAAAGGCATAGTGATTTTAATGGATATCCGCCATCCACTGAAAGATTTGGATCAGGATTTAATCCATTGGGCAGTGCAAAGTGATTTGCAGGTTTTATTGCTGTTGACCAAAGCTGATAAATTAAGCCCTGGGCCACGTAAAAAAGTATTGCTGGAAGTAACAGAAGCTTCTATGGCGTTTATGGGTGATGTAACAGTTCAGGTGTTCAGTTCACTGACTAAATTGGGTTTGTCTGAGTTAGAACAAAAACTGGACCAATGGTACAGCGCAGAACAAGAATAAGTTTTTACCAAGTCTTAAATTGAGAAAAGCAGAGCATAGTCTCTGCTTTTTTTATTCGCACTATTTCTGGCTCTCTTAGGTCTCAATCATTTTTTTCATAAAAATCAGCGCGCACAATAAGCAGCACCCTGGCTAATCAGCTGGAATTGGGTAATGTTGAACATTTTTGCTTGGTCAGAAAAAAGAAAACCGGCCCTTTTTGAGGAGGCCGGTCATAGCAAACGGGGAGAAGCTATTCAATAATTTCAAATCAACAGGGTGTCTTGGATTAACAAGACAGAGCCATTATACATGGAATTATGAATGTTTGAAGTATTTGCTCTAAAAAATCTAGTTTTATTTCAGTTTTTCTGATCAGCAGACAAAAAAAACGCCCCACTGCAAGCAGTGGGGCGGCTAAATAAGCCTTTCTTTCTGGCCACTAAACAAGCGATTAAGCTGATTAGTGCTGAAAGATAGAACATCTTACCTCTGTACCCTACGAAATTGATTCTACAAGTGTTGATTAAAAATGCAAGTGAAGAGCTGTAATTAAACTACAAATATTTAGTGAAACCTTCATTAATCTGAAAAAATGTAGCTTAATTACCAAAAGAGATTGGTTTTTTTTGCATAGAAATCATACAGATTAGAGTGGAAGTTGCAGGATTTGTGTAATTCAGCACTGTTTTACATCGAAGCGATACGACTATGACCGAAGTGATAAGTATGAAGAAAAAAGCCCCAAGCAAGTTGGGGCGAAAAATCAAACTACCAGGAATGGGCATTTACACGCTTAGTAAGACTGGGTGTTTTTTACTAAGTTCAGCACAATTCCATTTTTTTTAATGAGCCTGATCCCAGTTGGGGCCAGAACCAGCTTCTGCCAGTAAAGGCACATCCAGTGATGCTGCAGATTGCATGATTTCAACCAGTTCAGAACTGACCCGCTCCAACTCTTCAGTTTTCACTTCAAACACTAGTTCATCGTGCACCTGCATAATCATGGCAACGACACCCTCAGGTTGTTTGTCCTGCCAGGCTGATACTTTAATCATGGCCATTTTAATAATATCGGCTGCAGTACCCTGCATAGGTGCATTGATGGCCGCTCGTTCGGCACCTTTTTTCCGGGCCATGTTTTTGGCATTAATTTCAGGCAAATACAAACGACGACCAAACAGAGTTTCAACATAACCTTGCTCATGCGCCTGAGTGCGGGTGCGTTCCATATAATCCAATACGCCAGGGAAACGTTCGAAGTACAGATCAACATACTGCTGTGCTTCCCCTCGACTAATGCCTAACTGGCGTGCCAGACCAAAAGCTGACATGCCATAAATAAGGCCGAAGTTGACGGCTTTAGCGCGACGGCGTTGTTCTGAACTGACCTGGTCCAGCTCTACACCAAAGACTTCAGCTGCTGTAGCTCTATGGATATCTTTGCCTTGCGCAAAAGCATTGAGCAGAGCAGGGTCACGTGATAAGTGCGCCATGATGCGTAGTTCAATTTGTGAATAGTCGATGGCCAAAATGGTTTTACCCGCTTCAGCAATAAAAGCCTGACGAATACGGCGACCTTCTTCACTACGGATCGGAATGTTTTGCAGGTTAGGCTCAGTGGAACTTAAGCGGCCAGTGGCAGCAACAGCCTGATGATAAGAGGTATGTACCCGGCCTGTTGCTGGATTGACTGACAACGGCAGTTTGTCGGTATAGGTGGATTTGAGCTTACTTAAACCCCGGTGTTCCGTAATAAGTTTCGGAAACTCATAATCAAGCGCCAGCTCAGCCAGTACTTCTTCTGCGGTGGACGGTGTGCCCGTGGGTGTTTTTTTCAGTACAGGTAAACCCATCTGTTCAAATAAGATTTCCTGCAATTGTTTAGGAGATGACAGGTTAAATTCTTTACCAGCCATCTGATAGGCTTCCTGCTCTATCTCGCCTATACGTTTGGCTAAATCCAGACTTTGTTGCGCCAGCAGCTTGCCATCAATTTTTACCCCAGTGCGTTCCATTTTGGACAAAATTGGCACCAATGGCATTTCGATATCACGGAATACTTTCTGCAAGCCTGAATGTTGCGCAAGCATCGGCCATAAGGTTTGGTGTAACCGCAAAGTCACATCCGCATCTTCTGCTGCATAAGGCGACGCCTGTTCCAGCGCAATCTGGTTAAAGGTGATTTGTTTAGCGCCTTTGCCTGCGATGTCTTCAAAGCCTATGGTTTTATGACCAAGGTACTTCAGTGACAAGGAGTCCATATCGTGGCGGGAGGCAACACTATTTACAATGTAAGACTCGAGCATGGTGTCAAAGCGAATTCCGCGTAGAGTTATGCCATGGCGCGCCAGTACACTTTGATCGTACTTCAGGTTCTGACCTACTTTGGTTTTGCTTTCATCTTCCAGCCAGTCTTTCAACTGAGCTAACACCCATTCACGGTTCAGCTGTTCAGGCGCGCCGACATAGTCGTGTGCCAGTGGGATATAACAAGCGTCACCGGCTGCTAAAGCCAGAGAAATACCCACCACATCGGCCTGCATATAATCCAGACTGGTGGTTTCGGTATCAAAAGCCACCAGTTCCACTTCTGGTAGGCGTTTTAACAGTTGCAGAAAATCAGCTTCGGTTAAAATGCATGGGTAGCTGCTGGTATCAATGCCGCTGGCAGGGATTTCCGCTGGGTGCTCTTCATTAGTTTTTGCCGCTTCTGTCGCTACTGCTGTTGCAGTATCTTTGCCTGCTAACACTTCACTTAACCAGCGTCTGAATTCACAGGCTGCAAACAGCTCGGCCAGTTTAGTCTGATCCGGTGTTTTGATATCCAGGCTGTCTGGCTTCAGCGACAATTCGACATCGGTTTTGATGGTGGCGAGCTGATAAGACAGCATCAACTGATCTTTAAATTCTTCCATTTTGGCTGCTATGGTTTTGCTGCCACGGAAGTTCAGCGCTGCAATCTGATCCAACTGCTGATATAGCTTCTCTATCGAACCAATACCTTGCAGCAAAGCCATGGCAGTTTTTTCACCTACACCTGGCAAACCCGGAATATTGTCGGCTTTATCGCCCATCAATGCTAAATAGTCGACAATCAGTTCTGGCCCTACACCAAACTTTTCGGCAACTCCTGCAGGGTCCAGAATGGTATCAGTCATGGTGTTAATTAAGGTGACATGTTGATCAACCAACTGTGCCATATCTTTGTCACCTGTGGATATCAACACATGACGGCCTTGTTGGCTGGCCTGCACTGCCAAAGTACCGATGACATCGTCTGCTTCAACGCCACTGATACAGATCAGCGGTAAACCCATAGCCTCAATGATTTGATGTAAAGGTGCAATCTGGCTACGCAAATCATCCGGCATTGGCGGTCGATGGGCTTTGTATTCGCTGTACATTTCATTACGGAATGTCGGACCTTTGGCATCAAATACCACTACCATCTGACTGGGTTTATATTGGCGTAATAAACTTTTCAACATGTTGACCACGCCATAAATAGCGCCGGTTGCTTCCCCTTTGGAATTGGTCAGGTGTGGTGGTGAATGATAAGCACGAAATAAATAAGAAGAACCGTCGACCAGAATAAGAGGATTGTCCGGTATAACAACCATGATAAGGATCCCTAAATGTTTTGCTTAAGCATGCCACAACAGGCCAGGTTCAGCCAGCTGTAGCTTTATTACAGACGTGTTCGGGTGATACTTTTTTATACGAAAAAGCTGTGGATAACTTTGTGGATAGACAATAGGTTACAGCCAGAAAATCTCGGTGAAGAGTCCGGTGCTAATTGGTTAAGTTACTGTATTCAAAAGAAAAAGAAGGGTAATGCTACAGGTTCCCTTATTGTTTTTCTTATCATTCCATTTTGTGGAAAATTATCTCACTTTGGTTTCCTGTCAAATAAGGCGACAGAGTAAGACAATCAAAGTGGGAAAACAGACTACCACAAAGATTTTCTTTGCACAGTCCTGATTTGAATTTTTTTTAACTGAAAAAAAATGCCTTTCAGATTGATCAGTTATAAGGCGATTTGGACTGCAAATTTTACCCAACTTATTCTGGATTATGGGCTAAGTTAAAAGCCAACAAATACAGGGGCTTCCACTATGGAGCATCCGGGCGTTATAATACCTTAACTTTTGTATGGCTTATTGACAGGATTATCCAGATGAAAAAACTCACTTTTGCCTTAGTGCTGATGACAACTGCTGCAATAGCCAACGTTGCTGCACAGGAAGCAGACAACGAAGCAATTAAAAAACGTCTTGAACCCGTAGGTCAGGTCTACCTGGCTGGCGCAGAGGCAGCAGCGGATACTGGTCCTAAAGGTCCACGCACTGGCGAGCAAGTGTATCAGGGCGCATGTTTTGCCTGTCATGGTACTGGTGCTTTAGATGCGCCGAAAAAAGGTGATGCCGCCTGGAAACCTCGTATAGCTCAAGGTATGGATATATTGAAGAAACACGCTATTGAAGGTATCCGTTCTATGCCTCCTCGTGGTACCTGTGGCGATTGTTCTGATGATGAAATTGAAGCAGCTATCAAGTTTATGACCGAAGGCGTGTAAAGTTTCTGTTAGCAAAAACGCTGCTATGGCAGCGTTTTTTGTTTCTAATGCCTTATAGATCTAATTGTTATCTTTATAGCTCAATTGCTTATAAGAAGATCTGACCAGCTAACTCATTTTGCCTTCCATCTGGTTAAGCTTTGTGCATAATAGAGGTGCTTAAACATCAGCCAGTTTTGGTTGCCTTGCCTTAGATAAGAATAAGAGAAAAAGTTGAAGGATATAACAACTCTGAATAAAGCCCATCACCTTGTGATTAGTCAGTTGCGCCGTTTGCGTAAGCTGGCCGCAGGCTATAAACAGGCTTATATCATTCAAGGTGCTTTACTCAAGTTGTCAGAATTAGCTTCTGGCATCAAAGACATGCGCGAGTTTTATCCTGCGATTCACCGTTTATTAAACCAGCAACTTAAAGCCGATAATTTTTATGTAGTGCTCTGTGATCAGGATCAGCAGTTTTTGCTGGAATACTTCGCGGACGAAAAAGACCAACAGGTTTTGTTAGATGCCCCTTCCGACGCTTTTGCTTCAGGACTGACCGGTTATGTTGCCCGCACTAAACAAGCGCTGTTGTGTGATCAGGACGGCTATCGCCGGCTGGTTGAAACAGGCGATATTACGGCGCAGGGTACGGCTTGTCATTACTGGTTAGGCGTGCCTTTGTGCCGTGGTGAAAAAATTATCGGTGTGATGGCGATTCAAAGTTATGACCCGGAATGCCATTACAACCAGCATGATTTGGCCTTGATCAGTAGTATTGCTGTTCATACTGTCACAGCTATCGACAGAGTAAAAAGCCGTGAATTGCTGGAGCAAACCGTACGTGAGCGTACTCAGCAGTTACGTAATACCAATCAGTCGCTGGAAAAAGAAATCCGCGAGCGTACTAATGCCGAACAACTACAGTCTGCTTTGTATAAAATTTCCGAAATGACAGCAAAAAGCACCGACATGATGAGTTTTTATCATGAAGTGCACCAGATTTTGTCTGAATTGATGAAAGCAGATAACTGCTACATTGCGTTATTAAATGAAGCGGCTGACCGCTTACATTTTCCATTTTATCTGGACCAGTACACTCCAACGCCCAAAGAGCGTGCTTTGCAAAGTGGCTTAACTGAGTATGTGATCCGCTCTGGCGAAGCCAAACTCATCAGCCAGACACAGTTATTGGACTTAATTAAAACTGGTGTGGTAGACAGGGTGCAATCCAGTCTTGGCCATCATGCCATGTCAACCAGCTGGTTAGGTGCACCTTTATTGGTAGGTGAACAGGTGCTGGGTGTCATTGCACTACAGTGTTATGACAATACCTACAGCTACAGCGAGCAAGAGCTGAATCTATTACGTTTTGTGTCGCAGCATATAGCTGTGGCTATCTCCCGCAAACTGTCGACAGAGCAACAAAAACAGCAGCATGAAGAGCTGGAAAAACGTATTTTTGAGCGTACCCGCGAATTACGCCAAACCAATTTATTTTTGCGTTTGCAGGTGGAAGAGCGGAAAAAAGCCGAAGAAAAACTCTTTCACGAAGCCAATCATGATGCGTTAACAGGCCTTGCGAACCGTCAGATGTTTTTAATGCAGTTGCGCCAGCGTTTTTCCTATCGGAACCGCGAAGCCAACCCGCGTTTTGCTTTGCTGTTTATTGATTTAGACCGTTTTAAACTGATCAACGATACCTTGGGCCATCATATTGGCGATTTGTTTTTAATTGAAGTTAGCCAACGTTTACAACAAACAGTGCGTGAACATGATTTAGTGGCTCGTTTAGGCGGAGATGAGTTTGTCATTTTATTAGGCCAAATCCAAAGTGATTTTGATGCTGAAGAAGTGGCAGAACGTTTGATTGAATCTCTGCGCCAGCCGATGATGCTTGAAGGTCAGCAAGTTTGCTCAGGTGCCAGCTTAGGTATTGCCTGTTATCACCCTGAATATCAGAATGCCGACGAATTATTACGTGATGCCGATGCGGCTATGTATCAGGCCAAGTCTTTTGGCCGTAACCGTTTTGTGATTTTTAATGATTCGATGCGTCAGCAAATGCTGCAGGAACTGGGTCAGGAGCAGGCCTTACAGCAGGCTGTTGATCAACAACAGTTTGCGCCATCCTTCAGGCCTTTATTACAAGCTGATGCACAAGTCTTGGGTTATCAGGTGCTGTTGAACTGGCAACAGGGTGACGCGGAACAAAAGGCTGAATTAAGCCGTCAGGCCACTCAGGCCGGTTTAATGCCTGATATTGAACTTGAACTGGTTCGTCAGCTTTGTCAGAAAAATGCCAGCGCAGAAATATTCAGTATTACCCTGGGCAGCGGCCATCTGAATAATACCTTGCTGTTTGATAAGCTCTGTAATGTATTACGCCATTCGGTCTTGCCTTTGCATCAGTTGTGTATTGGGTTTAACGAAGCGGATTTATTGCGTTTAACCACCACTCAACTGGCGAATTTGCATCAATTAAAGCGACTAGGTATTCGCTTGCTACTGGATCAGTTTGCTGCCGAAGTGGCTGCTTTGGGGTTACTGGTACAGTATCCATTTGATTTTGTGGTGTTAGACACCGCCTTTAGCCGTAGTTTACAGCGCAGTGATCAGCGTAAACAGCTGCTGCAGGTGCTGTTAAGTCTGGCGCAAACCCACAAATACCGTCTGGTTGCTGCTGTGGCCGAAAATGACGAAAGCCGCACTTACCTGACTCAGCTGGGATGCTGCTATTTTGCCGATAGCAGCCCGGTCAGTGAAACCCAATCAGGGCTTTTTCAACAACTGGCGTAATCTGTCAATGTGCGCCAGGCCTGTTTCCTGTCGTTGCTGTTCAGTTTTGACTGGCGCAGCTTTGCTCCATTCCAAATCATCCGCAGGCAATTCATATAAAAACCGGCTGGGTTCAGGTTTGATGATTTCACCATACTGACGGCGTTCGCGGGCATAGGTAAAAATCAGCTCACGTTGGGCTCTGGTAATGCCTACATAAGCCAGACGGCGTTCTTCTTCAACATTGTCTTCATCTATGCTGCTTTGATGCGGCAACAAACCTTCTTCCATGCCCACCATAAAGACATAAGGGAATTCCAGTCCTTTAGAAGCGTGTAACGTCAGCAGTTGCACCTGATCGGCTTCATCTTCCTGCTCCTGACGCTCCATCATGTCCCTTAGTGTCAGTTTGGTCACTACTTCGTTTAAACTCAGTGGCTCCTCATCGTCTTTGCCTTCGAGCATTTCACTGATCCAGCGATACAGCTCATTGATATTCTTCAGTGCCATTTCAGCCGCTTTGGGGCTGGCACTGCTTTCGAATAACCAGGCTTCGTACTGGCTTTGCCGGATCAAATCTTTGACTGCTTCTTTCGGATCAGCACGCAGCGCGTTGTCTGCGACATGATTAATCCAGTTGGCAAAGTTCTGCACCGCCTGCAGACCACGGGCTGGCAAACGTTCTGCCAGTTCGGGTTCAAAACAGGCGGCAAATAAGCTGATATGTTTTTCGTTGGCCAGACTACCCACTCTTTCCAGCGTAGCAGCGCCTATTTCACGTTTTGGCGTGTTGATAATACGCAAGAATGCATTGTCATCGTCCTGATTCACCAGTAAACGTAAATACGCCATGATGTCTTTAATTTCAGCACGGGAAAAAAACGAAGTGCCGCCTGAAACTTTATAAGGAATTCTGTTGGTGATCAGTGCCTTTTCAAATACCCGCGCCTGATGGTTGCCGCGATACAGCAGCGCATACTCTTTATACTGAGTGCGGTTAATAAAGCGGTGCGAAATAATCTCGGCCACTACTTTTTCGGCTTCATCTTCTTCGTTACGAGTCGGTAATACCCGTAAAGGCACACCATAACCCAGCTCACTGAAGAGTCGTTTATCGTATTCGTGTGGGTTATTGGCGATCAAAATATTGGCCGCTTTCAGAATACGTTCGGCTGAGCGATAGTTTTGCTCCAGCTTAATGACTTTTAAATTCGGGAAATCTTTGCCCAAGAGCACCAGATTTTGTGGTTTGGCACCCCGCCAGGAATAAATCGACTGGTCGTCATCTCCAACCACAGTAAAGCGCTGACGCTCGCCGACCAGCCATTTCACCAGTTCGTACTGACTGGTGTTGGTATCCTGATATTCATCCACCAACAAGTACTGGATTTTTTGCTGCCACTTTTGCCGCACTTGCTCATTGGAAGCAAACAGCAGGGTGGGCACCATAATTAAATCGTCAAAATCCAGAGCGTTATAGGCCCGAAGCTGCTGGGCGTATTGCTGGTAGAAGTTAGCAAAGCTGATACTTTGTGCGTCTGTGGCGCGCGCAAGGGCTTGACCCGGCAGGGTTAAATCGTTTTTCCACGAAGAGATTTTGCTTTGCAAAGCTTTCAGTAAATCTTTATCACCTTGCAGCTCGTCATCGGTCAACTCTTTGAGTAGCGCCATGCTGTCCTGATCGTCGAACAGCGTGAAGTTAGGCTTATAACCAATAGCACGATATTCCTTTTTCAGGATCTCTAAGCCTAAGGTGTGAAAAGTGGAAACAGTTAAACCTCGGAGCAAAGGCCGAGCCAGCTGATGTTTAATCCGCTCTTTCATTTCGCGGGCGGCTTTATTGGTAAAAGTCACAGCCGCTATATGTTTGGCAGGCATATCACATTGCTGAATTAAATACGCAATTTTATTGGTGATGACCCGGGTTTTGCCACTGCCAGCGCCAGCCAGAACCAGGCAAGGCCCGCTGATATAATGCACCGCATCGTTTTGTTGAGAATTAAGTTTCATCAGACACCTTTTACAGAAGGAAGCTAGTTTAACTCAAATTTACCGGGCAGAGGCGCGCTGATTTCTGCACAAAACGAGCAAGTCCGGCAAATATGCGGCAGAATGGATCCACCTTGAGCCTGAAGGCTCGTAGAATAAAATGATGCTACAGGAGCTAGACCATGATTGATCCAAAAAAGATTGAAGAAATTGCGAAACAAATTGGCGCAGCTATCCCACCTAAAATGCGTGAGATGGCCGATGATGTTGAAAACAAAGTAAAGCAGGTATTGCAGCAAAAGCTCAGCCAGCTGGATTTTGTCTCCCGCGAAGAGTTTGATGTGCAAACTCAGGTGCTGGCTAAAACCCGTGCCAAACTGGATGAACTGGAACGTCGTGTGGCTGAACTATCGGCGAAAGACGAGTCAGCTAGCTAAAAAGTGAAGTAAATAAGGGTGATTATGAAGTTAAGTCAGGTATCGGTGCTGCTGGCTGGGTTAGTCAGCTCTGTGGTTTTAGCTCAGGTGGAACAGGTGATCCAGGTCGGGCATTTGCTTGATGTGCGCACAGGGAACTACCAGAAAAACAAAGCTATTCTGGTTGAAGAGGGTCGCATCAGCGCTATTGTTGATGCAAAAGATGCTCCCAAAAACGTACAGATGATTGATTTATCCACCCATTATGTAGTGCCTGGCCTGATTGATATGCACGTGCATTTAACTTCAGATCCACAAAAACATGGGTATCGTGGTTTAGTCGAAACCCCAACCCGTGAAGCCATCTTTGGGGTCAGTGCAGCCAAAGCCACCTTAAAAGCAGGTTTTACCACAGTGCGGAACTTAGGGGCCGCAGGTTACGCCGATGTGTCTTTGCGTGATGCCATTGACGATGGCGAAATTCAGGGACCACGGATGCGGGTGGCTGCTAATACCATCTGTATTACAGGCGGACACTGTGACAATAATCTGCTGCCACATATCTATAACTCCAGAAGTGCAGGCGTCGCCAATGGCCCAGATGAAGTTCGGGCTAAAGTGCGGGAAAATATCAAATACGGCGCCGATGTGATTAAGTTTGCGGCCACTGGTGGTGTGTTATCTAAAAATACAGACGTCAATGCCAGTCAGTATAACTTTGAAGAAATGAAAGCTTTAATAGACGAAGCTCACGACAGAGGTCGTATAGTGGCGGCTCATGCCCACGGTTTGCAGGGTATTAAACGCGCTATTGAAGCTGGGGTGGATTCGATTGAACACGGCAGCTTTATCGATGATGAAGCCATTAAACTGGCGAAAAAACACGGCACTTATTTAGTGATGGATGTCTATGTCAGTGACTTTATCTTAAGCGAAGGCGAAAAAGCCGGCATATTGCCTGAGTCTTTAGCTAAAGAGAAAAAGGTAGGCTTGTTGCAACGGCAAAATTTCCAGAAAGCAGTCAAAGCTGGTGTGAAGATGGCTTATGGCACAGATGCAGGCGTTTACACTCATGGTTTAAACGGCCGTCAATTTGCTTATATGGTGCAGTGGGGTATGACACCTTTACAGGCGATTCAGGCTGCCACAGTCAATGCTGGTACTTTGTTGAACTGGAAAAATGAGCAAGGCCAACAAAATGTCGGCGTGTTGGAAGTCGGTGCTTTTGCTGATTTAGTAGCAGTGCCTGTTGACCCTCTTACTCAAGTCAAAGCGCTGGAGCAGCCAGCTGTCGTCGTGAAAGCCGGCCAACAAGTGCTGTAAACTTTCTGACAGTAGCATTAGATATTCTAATGTTACTGTCACACTTTTTCTCGTCTTTCTTACACAGTGTTGTCATGGAATTGCTGAATAATTGCGCACAGTGAAATGACTTAACCCCCAGGAAGACTTATGAAACTTATTACTGCTGCTGTATTTACTGTTGCTACTTTGTTAGCTAGCCAGGTTCAGGCTGCGTCGAACTACACTTATTCAAACACTGAGTACTGTGAGCTTGTTGCGCAAAATGCTGTAGACAACTTATTAAAAGCTTATGCGAAAAAGTTAGGTTTTACTCCTGCCCGTAGTGCTTGTGTTCAGTTGCTGAATCCTATGACGGCGCAGTTAACACAAGATGCTGAAGCGCAAATTCGTGCTTACTCTCGTGGCTCAGCCCGTAAGTTACCCGCTTCAGTGGTTCAGCAGTTAAAAGCTATGCCAGTGGAACAACGTCGTGCTGCTTTGGTTCAGATCTACGGTTAATTCGTCGCTTTCAGTTGTGCTGGTGCTTGAAAACTGCGTAAAGTAGCCCAAGTTAACGGCTATACCCAGCAAGGCGGAGCACACAATGAGCGAATTTGACTTTGATTTAGACCACCTGGATTTTGATGGTGCTGAGAAAAAAACGGCGCAGCAACAGCTGGCTGCCGATCAGTTGGCCGCAGAACAGGCTGCGATGCAAGACGATGATTCAGATGATTGCGCTGGTGGCGCCTGTAAAATCTGAAGAAAATTTTGTATCAGCTTTATAGCTAAAACCTAAGGGTCTGAGTTTATCACTCAGACCCTTATTTGTTTTTTAGATTGATTCGATTGTTTTATTTTGTTTTTTAAATTGACCCTGAGCCTCTACTCTGTGTTTGCAGGATAGAGCGAACTCCAAAGAGGGTCATAATAATGTTTAATAAATCAGCCTTAGTCGTAGCTTTAGGTTTGTCTTTAGCGGTACAAGCAAATACTTTAACCAGAGACAATGGTGCTCCGGTGGGTGATAACCAGAATTCCACTACATCAGGTGCTAACGGCAGTGTGTTACTGCAGGACGTGCATCTGATCCAGAAATTACAACGTTTTGCCCGTGAGCGTATTCCTGAACGTGTTGTGCATGCCCGTGGTACCGGTGCTCATGGAGAGTTTGTCGCCACTGACGATTTATCCGATTTAACCATAGCTGCTCCTTTTGCCGACCAAGGTAAAAAGACGCCGGTTTTTGTGCGTTTCTCCACTGTTATCCATGGCAATCACAGCCCTGAAACTTTGCGTGACCCTCGTGGTTTTGCCGTGAAATTCTATTCTGATCAAGGCAACTGGGACTTAGTGGGTAACAACCTGCCGGTATTTTTTATCCGTGATGCGATTAAATTCCCGGATATGGTGCATTCATTAAAACCTTCGCCTGTCGACAATATGCAGGATCCAAATCGTGTCTTTGACTTTATGTCGCACGAACCGGGTTCTACCCAGATGCTGACTTTTGTGTATTCAGATTTAGGCACGCCAGCCAGCTACCGTGAAATGGATGGTTTTGGTGTGCATGCTTACAAATTCATCAATGACCAAGGTCAGGTGCATTACGTCAAGTTCAACTGGAAAAGTCAGCAGGGCGTGAAATCCCTGGACGCGGACCAGGTCACTAAAACTCAGGGTATGGATTTTAACCACCTGACCCGAGATCTGTATCAGAACATCAATGCCGGCAATAACCCGAAATGGGATCTGTATGTACAGGTGATCACACCGGATCAGCTGGATGATTTCGACTTTAATCCACTGGATGCCACTAAAACCTGGCCTGGTGTGAAAGAACGTAAAGTCGGCACCATGACGTTAAACCGTATGCCAAAGAACTTCTTTGAAGAAACTGAGCAATCGGCTTTTGCGCCAGCCAACCTGATCCCAGGTATTGAGCCGTCTGAAGACCGTTTGTTGCAAGGCCGTATTTTCTCTTACTCCGATACGCAACTGTATCGCTTAGGAGCAAATCACAGCCAGTTGCCGATCAACAAAGCCAAAGTGATGGTGGATAACCACAATCAGGATGGCGCTATGAATTTTGGCAACAGTACATCCAATGTTAATTACGAGCCAAGCCGCATTGAGCCAAAAACTGTGGTTGCAGCCGCCCGTGCTGTCGAAACAAAACTGGATGGCACTGTGATGCAAAAGGCTATCAGCAAGCAGGACAACTTCAGCCAGGCTGGTGCTTTGTACCGCAGCTTTGATAAGCAACAACAAGCCAATCTGATCCGCAACTTGTCCGGTGATTTAGGTCAGGTCAAAGATGCAGTGACTAAACACAAAATGCTGGCGCATTTCTACAAAGCTGACAGCGACTATGGCACTCGTTTAACCAAAGCCGTTAATGGCGATTTAAAACAAGTGCAGCAAATCGCTAAATCCCTGTAAGCCATTCCCTGGTGCAGGTCGGTTGGTTTTATCCCTCCAACTGACCTTAGTTTAAAGCCCTGCGAAACTCGTATGCTCTGTCCTGCACCCAGGGTGAGTTTCGCAGGCACCAATTCCCCTGCGTACTTGAAGCCGCAGCTTTGTTGACTACGCGCTCTCATTCCGGTGCCGGATTGAACACGAGACGGGCAGGGTAAACCCAGCCCCTACAACATCGCCTCGCTGCAACTCCAATTACTTTGGGGAGAATCCATAACTCTATATTTGAGGAGTTTGTCTGATGCGATTACTGCTACTGAGTCTGATGCTGTTAAGTACTATGCTGTACTCTGAAGAACAAGTCCCTGATCCACTGGAGCAACTGACGTCTTACTTTTTTGCCGCTGCCCGCACTGGTGATGTTGTCGTTTTGAATGAGTTTTTACAACAAGGCTTTCCTGTGGATCAGCGCAACAACCAAAGTTATACCGCCCTGATGGTCGCCACTTATGCAGGTCAGCAGCAAGCTGTCGAATTATTACTTCAACAAGGCGCAGATGCCTGCTTACGGGATAAAAGAGGCCATACGGCTATGATGGGTGCCATAGTGAAGGCGGAGTGGAGCATAGGAAAAATTCTGTATCCCATTGATTGCAAGGAAGACAAGTCAGTCGATGCAAAGGCACCAGTGACAGACAAAGAAAAAATGACGGTAGCGCAGTTTGCTGAAGTTTTTGGCCAAAGCGAAAAACTACAGCAACTGGCAAAGGAAGTTCAGGCCACACAAGAAACAAACCAAAATTAAAGTGCGGCTGTAACCTTAATTTCTACTTTCCATAATGGATTGGCAAGGCGGGCTTCCACAGTGGCGCGAGCCGGAGCCTGACCTTCTTCAACCCATAGATCCCATGCTGTATTCATCGCGTTGTAATCCGCCATATCGGCCAGATAAATAGTGGTATCGACAATACGGCTTTTCGTGATGCCGACTTCAGTCAGCAGCATATCAATTTGCGCCAGTACATTAGCCGTTTGTGCTGTGGCGTCAGCATCCAGATTGTCCGGCACCATACCGGATAAAAACACCAGGCCATTGGCGATCACGGCTTCGCTGTATCTTTTGCTGGGTTGTATACGTTGGATCATTAGTTTTCCTTGTATCAGATCACGGGTTTAAAACCTTCACTTTGACCATCGATCAAGTCATAAGGTGACATGGCCGGAATTTGCTGCTGAATTTGTTGTTCCAACTGGTCCAGAGTTTTCAGTTGCTGACAAATCTGCTGGCCACGTTGCTGTAAATTTTTACTGTTTTTTTGCATGTCTGTTTTTAACTGACTGCCGAAGGTTTGCATTTTCGCGCGGAAGCTTTGCATTTTCTCCGTGGCAGAACCTGGGCTTTGCAGTACATTTTGCCCTAAAGTCAGCATCATCTGGCCACTGATTTTAGCCACAGCTTGCTGAATTCGTTGTTCTGCTTCTTTCGCTAAGTTTTTATCTGCTGAGCGCAGCTGACTGCCGTAGACATAAATGGTATCCCCTTGCCGTTGCACTAACTGATTCAGTTGTTGTTCCAGTTCATCCACAGGTTGCTGTAGTTCAGGGTTTTCGGCAAGACTCATACCAGTAGCAGTTTGCACATTTTGATCCAGCACAGTGCGGGCCAGTTGCAGGCTGTCATCCATCAAAGCGGCAGAAGCCGTGACTTGCGTGCGAATGCCTTGCTGATAAGTTTTCAGATGCTGTTGGGTTTCGGTGTTGCTGTTGCTTTTTTGCTGAGCCAGCCACAACTGACCTTTGGTATCAATGCGCCACAGCTCCTGATCACCCCGTTGAATGCTAACGACTGAGGGGCTGACTTTTAAGTCGTCCTGCAAGGTCAAAGCACATTGATCACTGGCATAACTCAGACCACTTACCAGCATCAATGTACTGGCACAGATATACTTCATAACAACCTCAATAAGGTTAAAAAAACCATGCTGCCGGAAAAGTACTGAATCACCCCTGAACCAGCCTTCGTATTTAACGCCGCAGCGCCTGTTCGCCTCTCTGCAATGCCAACTACTTTGGCTTACAGCCTGGGTATTTATCACAGTTTCAGCTGGTTTGATTGTATCGTTCAAACAGCAGTTCAATCACTTGCCTGCTTTGTTGCAGACAAAGTTGTAAGTGGCTGCAGAGTGAGGGTTCAAGTGTGTCTTGTTGCAGTAACTGGTTTTCTGTCAGCCGGCACAACTGGCTTAAACGCATCAGCCCTAACTGGCCCATACTACCTATCATTCGGTGGAATACTTTAGGGTCGGGTTTGTCTTGGGTTAACTCTTGTTGCAGAGTATCAAGCTGCGCTTTGACGTTCGCGCTAAGCGCTTGTCTTTGTTCGGGCTTTAATGCTTGTAAAGCTTGTTTTAAATAATCCGTTTGATACAAAGGGCTTAACGGTGGCAGTTTGGCTAGTTGGGCAATCAAAGCCTGTAGCTGTTCACGCCGCCAGGGTTTAAACAACACTGCACTGAGTTGTGGAGCCAGGTCTTTTTGTACTGAACCACTGACTAAAACAAAACGACTAGTTTCATCCACCTGCCGTTGCAACTGCAGTTGCTCTATAGTCTGGTGTGCGTCAGCGTCTTCCAGCTGACCATCTAAAAAGACCCAGGCCCAAAGCTGTTGAGGTAGCTGTTGCACCTGTTGCAGACTGCTGACAGTAGTCACCACAAAACCCAGTTGAGTTAACGCCTGTTCCAGACTGACCCGGCATAACTCGTCGTCTTCGACCACTAAGGCTTGATTTTGTTCTGTGGTCGTTGGCTGGGTTTCAGGTAATAAAGACGACGCCTGACACTTCAGACTGAAACTCACTTCTGTGCCAAGCCCCGGTACGGACTGAATATCCAGAGCTGAACCCAGCTGCTGCAATAGCTTCTGGCAAACCAGCATGCCAAGGCCAGGGCCCGCCTGTAATGAGCGCTGCTGATTGAGGCGCTCGCCTCGCATTAACTGGCTGATTTGCAACGTAGTTAAGCCCACGCCAGTGTCCCGCACCTTGAACAATAAGTTCAGCTTACCCGCTTGCTGATCCAACAGCTCGACACGCACTTCAATTTCGCCTTGTTTGGTGTATTTGACGGCATTCGAGATCAGGTTCGTTAGCAATTGGGTCAGTAAATTTTCGTCCAGCAATAACAAGGCTGGGACATTGGATGCCACTGAATAGCTTAATTTAAGCCCTTTGTTACTGGCCAAAGGCTCGAGTAAGTTATGCAGGCGACCCAGTAACTCGGCCAATACTACCTGCTGATCCACGGGTTGATAGACGCCATAATCTAACCTGCTGGTGGTCAGAATATTGTTGATAATATTATCCAGCGACCAGACAGAACGACGCGCCAATTGCACTTTCTGCTGGCTGCTTTGGTGATCCAACTCAGTAAATAATTGGGCCAACACTGCATCTATGCCTTGCAATGGCGTGCGGATTTCATGGCCTAAGGTGGCGATAAATTCATTTTTAACGGCAATTTTTTGTTGGGCCATTTCCTGCTGTTTCTGCAGTAACAGGCGGTTACGCCTTGATTTGTGATAAAACAGCGACAGCAGTAATGCCAAAGCTAAACAGGCGCCGACAGATAACAACAGCAGCATATTTTTTTGATGTTGATGAGTCAGTTGATCCAACTGACCTTGCTGAGCGGCTTGCTGTAGATTACGTTCCAGCAATTCTTTGTGCTGTTCACTGGAGATCACCAGCGATTGTTTATGAATTCTGTCATCAAATAATTGTTGTTGCAGCTGCCGCACTTGTTCCGCAGCAGCATAAGCCTGTTGGTAATCCTGATTAAATTCGGCCACCTGAGCTGTTACTGTCCAATAATCCAGCAGGTTCTGAGGTTCGGTAAAATGCGAGCTTTGTAAGTTTAGCTTTTGATATAAAGCTGCAGCCTCTGCCTGCTGCTTAAACTCCAGCAAAGCCGTTAAGTAGTTTAAGCTGAATTGGCGGAAATTCGGCTGATGTTCGTCAGCTTGCAGTAACTGACTGATCTGTTGATACCTGGTGTTCGCCATAGCAGGACGGTCAAAATATAAATCCAACCAGGCTAAGCTTTGTTGAGCGTCCGCCTGCTCAATGTTATTTCCAACTTGCTGTGCTGCCATTAACGCCAGCTGGAGCTGTTGCTCACTTTCCTGATATTTTTTCTGTGGCAATAAACTACGGGCCAGACTTAAGTGGTATTGGGCTGTTAAAGCTTGTTCCTGACGGCTAAGGCGCAGTTCCAGCGCTTTACGGGCAAAATCTTCAGCAGCCTGATGTTGCTGATACAACCGGCTGGCTTCAGCCAACAGATGTAAAAAATTAGCCTGACGATTGCTGTCATCCCCGCTCATTGCAAGGCTCAGACCATCGCTGGCAATTTGAATAGCCTGGGGGTAGGCATACAAGTTTAAATAAATATGAGCCAGGTCATAACGGACGATTTGCAGCGGGATAGCGTTGTTGGCATCGACAGCAATTTGCATGGCTTCCAGTGCTTTGGGTAAAGCTTTATCGGCCTGACCTAAACGGTTCAGGTTGTCGGCTTGTCGCCTCAACGCATTAAATAACTGTTTAGTGTCCTTTTGCAGGCGGGCTAAACGCTCTATTTCCAGACTGGTTTGATAGGCTTGTTGATAATTTCCTTGCAGCATAAAAGCTGTAGTTTGCTGCAACAGAACTCTGTGATAATTGGCACTTTCTCTGTCTGTGCTGCTCTGCAGCCATTGTCTGGCATAGCTCAGGCTTAAGGCCGGGTCTTGTGTGACAAAAACTTCAGTTAACCTGACCAGCAGGTTCAGCCGTTGTTCTGGCTCTGTGCTTTGTTGTAGTTGCTGCTGCAATTGCTGACGCTCAGCTGCAGTTGAAACCTCTACCTGTTGGCTTTGCGCCATTGCGGGTAAAAGCAACATCAGACCCAACCATAGAAAAAGCAGCTTAACGGCCACTATACAACTCCTTGAACAGATTCAACCCATGCTAACAACCAGTTCTGATTAGGGCAAGGCGTCATCTGGTTTTATGGTTATAAACCAAAAACTTATTTTAATAACTAAAAGGTATAAAGCAGAGATAAGGGTTATTTAGGTTTATCCATTTAGACGGCTAAAATGGCTGCAACTTAGCTTATTTGTGGTGTTTTTATGCTATTTGCGTCCTTAGCTGCTCAGGCCAGTCCTTTGTCCGCTCAACAAATCAAGGATTTACAGTCGCTGGTCAGCCAGCTGAATCCTATACAGCAGGCCTGGGTCAGTGGTTATCTGGCGGCTGCTGCTCAATTATCCGGACAAGCTGCCGCTCCTGTACAACAGAGTAGCGAGAGTGCTGTGCTGACTATTCTCTATGGCTCACAAACCGGCAATGCCAAAGCTGTCGCAAATAAAATCAAAGCGGCCGCTGAGCAACAAGGCATAGCTGTGAAGTTAACAGATATTGGCAGCTATAAAACCACTCAATTGGTGAAAGAAAAATACCTGCTGATTGTCACCTCGACTTATGGCGAAGGTGAACCACCAGAAAGCGCTGTGGCTTTCCATAAATTCTTATTCAGCAAAAAAGCACCTAAGCTCGACGGTCTGCAATTTGCCGTGCTGGGTTTAGGTGATACCAGTTATGAATTTTTCTGCAAAACGGCCATCGATTTTGACGAACAACTGGCTGCTTTGGGCGGTAAAAGACTGCATGCCCGTGCTGATCTGGACGTAGATTATGCGGCACAGGCGGCCAGTTGGACTGAAACTGCAGTGCAGGCTTTTGCGCCAGAGCTAAAACAAGCTAGCGGTTCTGCCCAGGTTATTGCCTGGCCTGGTGCTACAGCCACAGCTGGTCATGACAGCGCTTATAGCAAAGAAACACCTTATCTGGCTGAGTTATCCGTCAATCAGAAAATCACTGGCCGGGATTCAACCAAAGATGTGCGTCATATTGAAATCTCTTTGGCCGATTCAGGAATAACCTATCAGCCTGGTGATGCTTTGGGTGTGTATTTCCTCAATGACGACAAGGCAGTGGACGCTATTCTTACTGCGACAGGTTTAGCTGGCACGACAGAAGTGCAGTTGGCTGGTCAGACTTACAGTTTAAAGACTGCGTTAACTGAACACTTAGAGCTGACCCAGTCTTATCCGAGCTTTGTTGAGAAATATGCAGAGGCCACGGCCAACAGCGAATTGCTGGAGCTGGTCAAAGATAAAGCAGCCTTACGTCAGTATCTGGACAACCGTCAGACGCTCGATGTGATTTTACAAAACCCAGCGCCTTTAACGGCGCAACAGCTGGTTGACGCATTCCGTAAACAACAACCGCGGTTGTACTCCATTGCATCCTCTCAGGCTGAAGTGGGTGATGAAGTGCATTTAACTTTGGGCGTAGTACGTTACGACGCTTTTGGCAGCACCCATTTAGGTGGCGCTTCAGGTTTCCTGGCTGAACGTTTGGAAGAAGGCGCTCAATTAAAAGTATTCGTGGAACACAACGACAACTTCCGTCTGCCTGACCATGAAACCCCAGTCATTATGATAGGACCAGGTACTGGTATAGCGCCGTTCCGCGCTTTTTTACAAGAGCGGGATCAGGCCGGAGCTACAGGTCAGAACTGGTTGTTTTTTGGTAACCCACACTTTACTCAGGACTTCCTGTATCAGGTGGAACTGCAGGATTATTTAAAACGTGGTGTGTTGAGTAAGCTGGATGTGGCTTTTAGCCGCGATCAGGCACAGAAAGTTTATGTGCAGGATAAATTACGCTTAAAAGCCGAAGAAATCTGGACCTGGTTACAACAAGGCGCTTACCTGTATATCTGTGGTGATGGCAATAAAATGGCCAAAGATGTACATCAAGCCTTGCTCGACATAGCGCAACAACAAGCTGGCCTCAACGCAGAAGAGGCAGAACAGTATTTTGACGATTTACGTCAAGCCAAACGTTATCAGAAGGATGTTTATTAATGACTCAGCCAATTAACCCGGATTTGCAGGTGCAAGGTCAGCTGTCTGATAACGAACGACTGAAAAAAGACAGTCATTTATTACGTGGCACTATCACTAAAGATTTAAAAGACGAGATCACTGGTGGCTTTAACGGCGACAACTTTATGTTGATCCGTTTCCACGGTATGTATCAGCAAGATGACCGCGATATCCGCCCTGAACGCGCCGAACAAAAACTGGAGCCTCTGCATAACGTCATGTTACGTGCCCGTATGCCTGGCGGTATTATCAAACCAGAACAATGGCTGGCCATCGACGAGTTTGCAGCGGATAACACCATCTATGGCAGTATTCGTTTAACCACCCGTCAGACCTTCCAGTTCCACGGCGTATTAAAGCCAAAGATCAAAGGTATGCACCAGATGCTGAACAGCATAGGGATCGACTCTATCGCTACAGCTGGTGACGTAAACCGTAACGTGTTGTGTACCTCCAACCCGGTCGAGTCGGTATTGCATCAACAGGCTTATCAGTGGGCGGCGAAAATTTCTGAGCATTTATTGCCAAAAACTAAAGCCTACGCCGAAATCTGGCTGGATGAGCAGAAAGTAGAGACTACAGAAGTCGAACCTATTTTGGGTGAAGCCTACTTGCCACGGAAGTTTAAAACCACAGTGGTGATCCCACCGCAAAACGACGTCGACGTGCATGCCAACGACTTAAACTTTGTCGCTATTGCCGAAAACGGTCAGTTAGTTGGTTTTAACGTGCTGGTGGGTGGTGGCTTGGCCATGACTCATGGTGATAAAGGCACTTACCCTCGTAAAGCCGAAGACTTTGGTTTTATTGGTCTGGAGCATGTGCTGGCGGTGGCTGAGCATGTGGTGACAGTGCAGCGTGATTATGGCGACAGGGTCAACCGTAAAAACGCCAAAACTAAATACACCATAGACCGGATCGGTGTGGATGTATTTAAAGCCGAAGTGGAAAAACGTGTTGGCGTGAAGTTCCAGCCAAGCCGTGCTTATGAATTTACCGGTCGTGGTGATCGTTTTGGTTGGGTGGAAGGCATAGATGGTAAACATCACCTCACTGTTTTTATCGAAAACGGCCGCATTCTGGATTATCCGGGTAAAACCTTAAAAACGGGTGTCGCTGAAATTGCCCGTATTCACAAAGGCGATTTCCGCATGACTGCGAATCAGAACCTGATTATCGCTGGTGTTGCGGTTGAAGATAAAGCCCGTATTGAAGCTTTGGCACGTCAGCATGGTCTGATTAACGACAGTGTGACAGAGCAGCGTAAAAACTCTATGGCTTGTGTGTCTTTACCTACTTGTCCACTGGCGATGGCGGAAGCTGAACGTTATTTACCAACCCTGGTTACTTATGTTGAAGAGTTACTGACCAAACATGGTGTGCCTGATGACCACATTATTTTACGTGTGGTGGGCTGCCCTAATGGTTGTGGTCGCGCCATGTTGGCTGAAGCTGGTTTAGTGGGTCGTGGTCCTGGTAAATACAACCTGTATTTAGGTGGCAACACTCAAGGCACCCGTATTCCAAAGCTGTATTTAGATAACGTGGCTGAAGCCGAAATTCTGCAGGCGTTGGACGGCTTGATTGGTCGTTGGGTGCTCGAACGCAACAGCGGCGAATGTTTTGGTGATTTTGTCGTGCGTGTTGGCGTTGTGGCCGAAGTGAAAGTATCAAAAACCGACTTTCATGCCTGAGTTCAGTTTTAAGTATGCCCTGATGAGTTGTTAAAAAGCACCAGGGCAGGAGAGGCAGATTATGAGTCAGTATAAACAGCTATTACAGCTGGGCACAGAACAACAGCAACAACTGCTGGCTGAAGCCAACCAGTTGCTGCTGCCTTTAACGCCTGCACAAAGGGTGCAATGGGCGCTTGAGCATTTGCCGGATCAGCAGATTTTAAGTTCCAGCTTTGGCATTCAGTCTGCTGTAATGCTGCATCTGGTGACCACTGAGCGGCCTGATATTCCGGTGTTACTCACCGACACCGGCTACCTGTTTCCTGAAACTTATCAGTTTATTGATGAGCTGAAAGAGCGGTTGCAACTGAATCTGAAGGTGTATCGTGCGCACTTAAGCCCTGCCTGGCAGGAAGCCCGTTTTGGCAAGTTATGGGAAAACGAAGCAGGTATTAAACAGTACAACCATATGAATAAAGTCGAGCCTTTGCAGCGTGCTTTAAAAGAGTTGAATGTGGGCACCTGGTTCAGTGGTTTACGTCGCAGCCAGTCCAGCACCCGCGCCGATAAAGATATTATCGAAATCAGCCGCGGCACAGTTAAAGTGCAGCCTATTATCGAGTGGTCAAATAAGGACGTGTTTTATTATCTAAAAGAACATGACTTGCCGTATCACCCTTTGTGGGAGCAAGGTTATGTTTCTGTTGGCGATGTGCATTCCACCCGCAAACTCGAACTGGGCATGACCGAAGAAGACACCCGCTTTAACGGTTTTGGCCGTGAATGTGGTATTCATCTGGATGGGGATGGTATTTAAACCATCCCGCTTTCACTCTTGCTCCTCCTGCCACTGAACTGGTTAATAGTACCAATTATCGTCTTTGTCCCCTAAGTGAATAAAAATAACTTGTAGTTAACAAGCTGACCTATTACATTCTCATCGGTAAAAAACCTGTACTGGGTTTGTGTTATCAGCGCCCTGAGCTGGCCTGATCAAAGGGAATTAGGGAGCTGGATGTGGGGTGGTTGGGTCGTTATTTGCGGCTGAGGACTCAGGATTTAGGCAATGCTGATACAGCGTTTTGGCAACAAAGTGTGCTGCGCATTATAATGTTGTCTGGTTTGTGTCTGGTGTCTGTTATTGTGTTCCACAGTTCCTGGCAAGCATGGCAACTGGGCGCTTATCACGTCATCATCATCACCTCGTTATTTTATGCTGCTTTAGTTTTTGCGCTGTTTCTCTCCAAACAACATACAAAGAAAAGTGCGGTGGCTTTGCTGCTGATTGTGGTGATGGCAGGGCTTTGTATTCTGCTGTTTAATGACGATTTTGAAATGGGCAAGCTGGGTATCATTTTTATCTATACCTTGCCGATGATCAGTCTGATGTTTTTTGGATTCAGAACAGCACTCGTTTTTATGACTCTGAATTTCATTCCTTTTTTCTATCTGCTGCAAAATGAAGCTCCGGATAATTTATTCGGTTTATCTATTACTCTGCCTGCAACCCATAGCTACTTACATGGCCTGTTGTTTTTGTTTTTTAATTTATGTTTACCTTTGGCCGCGGCCCGTATTTTCAGCACTTTAAAACGCAGTGCCGGTCAGCTTTCTGAGTTGAATCAGAATCTGGCACAAAGCCATGATTATTATGAAGAGTTGTTTGAGCATAATGGTTCAGCCACTGTCTTAGTGACGGCTTCCGGCGATGTTATCAAATCGAATAGCCAGGCTTGTGAGGTGCTTGGGCTGGAGCCTGGACAAAAAGCGAATTTATTGTCCTTACTCAGTTTTGTGCAGGATAGTCAGTTACAAGGACATTGGTTAAAGGGCAAAGTGGAATGCAACGTAAAAAGTCGTCCTGAGTCCAGTTTGGTATTAAAACATGTGATGCTGACCCGCTCCGGGCACCATGTGGTCAGCTTGCAGGAAATAAGCGCTCTAAGGCAATTGCAACTGCAGCTGAAACAAAGTCAGAAGGTGCAGGACAGCTGGCTACATTATGACAGCTTAACCTGTTTGCCTAATCTGGCCGGTTTTACTGAATTGGCTAACTACAAACAAGAGCAGTTAGCACCCCATGAGTTTGCGCTGGTGGCTATTATCCGGCTGCGGCATGTTAAAACACTGAATCAGCAATATGGTTATGAGTTTGGTAGCCAGTTATTACAACATTTTGCCAAAGTGGCTAAGGCGGCTTTGCCGTCAGATGCTGTATTGGCGCGGGTTCGGGGAGTCAAGTTTGCGCTCTGGCTGAAAGGCGATTTAAACGTGTTGGATCCAAAACAACTGGCGCAGGCTATTGCCAGCCAGTTGCCGGTTGAACTGACAGTTGGGCCTTATACAGCTCGTATGACTTACCAGTTTGGAGTCAGCTTCACTGAGCTGCGGGACAATCACAATGCGCAACAACTGATTGAACAATGTGAGCTGGCGCTGGAGTTATCTGACCCGAATCAGGCCGTTGGCTTTTATGATCAGCAGCAGGCTCAGCAATTGGAGCAGGACTATCAGCTGTTAAATGCCTTTCGTGACGCAATACGGCAAAAACATCTGGAGCTGTGGCTACAACCTAAGGTCGACCCACAAGGTAAAATTCAAAGTTTTGAAGCCTTAAGTCGCTGGTTTATTGATGGGCAGGCGATAGCGCCCGATTGTTTTGTATTAATGGCAGAACGTCATGGCTTAATGACGATGTTTTCGCGTTTAGTCTTGCAGCAAAGTGTCAGTATTTTACAAAGCTGGCAGCAGCAAGGTTTGTTATATCCCATAGCCATCAACCTCGGCGGGCCTGAGCTATTGGATGACAGTTTTTTTGCGGAACTGATGAGCTTAAGTGCTGATCACCCCTGGCTTACCCGCTACCTGCAACTGGAAATCACCGAAACCAATATTGCAGTGCAGCAACCTTTATTACATAAGCGTTTAAAGGCGCTGAACCAGTATGGTTTTAGCATTTCTATCGATGATTTTGGTACAGGCCATTCGTCGTTAAGTCAGTTGGTCGATTGCCCGGCCGATACCATCAAAATAGACAGGCGTTTTGTCAGCTGTATCCCACAAGACAGCCGTACAGTACGTATTCTGCATACTACGATCCAACTGGCTAAAGCCTTAAATCTGAATATAGTGGCTGAAGGGGTCGAAAACGATATTCAGCGCCGCTTCCTGCAAAGCCTGGGTTGTCAGCTGATGCAAGGTTATTTATTTGGCCGCCCAGCTCCGGCTTTGTATTGGGAAAATTTATTGTCGCCCAAGTTAGCCGGGTTGGAATTAAGCTCGAAGCAGGCATAAGGATATGCCGTTCAGTTTCTGTCCAGTTTTGGCGGATACACTGAGTTAAACAGTAAATTAGGGACAATGCTTATGTTGAATAAACGACTGGCCAGCCTGGTACTTTTAACTTTGGTGGGCTGCTCAGACTCTTCTGAACCTGCTGTTACTGTGCAGCAGCCTAATGAATCTGGCGTTTATCCTCCTGTTTTTGCTGAAGCGCCAGTTGACACTCTGATCTTATGGGTCGCAGCCGAAAAGCGTCAGTGTATGGCGGTGGGGCCTACCGAATGTCTGCAAATTCGCCATCACCCTGAAGAAGACTGGCAACTGTTGTATGGCGATATTGTTGGTTTTGATTATCAGCCAGGCAGGGTATATCAAATTGAAGTCAGCGAAGTACGGATCCCTGAGCCGCCGGCTGATGCGCCAGACAGGCAATGGGTGTTGCGACAGATCATTAGTAGTCATTCCGAATAAAGCGCTGCAGTTTGTAGTAAATTCTTGTTTTTCTGCCAAATACAGTACAAATCAGCAGCAAACTGCGGCATGCTGGAGTCAGTATTCTTAGAAATGACAAACGAGGTCATAGCTTGAAATTCTGCTTTGCTGTTGTTCTTCTGTTGCTGATCCATTGTCCTGCTCAGGCAGCTGACGCCTTACCATCTCGTTTACTGGAACTGGAAGAATTAGCTGTTGATAAGTTCAGTGAAGCTGACGCTGAGTTTCGTCTGTTATTAAAAAACACCTCAGAACCACAACAATTACTGAAGGTGCAGCAAAGTTACTGTTGGGTGATCGCTGTTCAGGATCCTGCGCGGGCTTTACAACTGGCCGAGGAGTACAAAAAACAACAACAGGATTTGATGTGGCAACTGCGGTTTTTATTGTGTGAAGGTTATGCCAAAGAGCAGCAGGATAAAACGGCTGAAGCCATGCTGGATTATCAGCGGGTGCTCTCTTACAAAGAGGCTGAGACTGATCCTGAGTTACATGCTAAAGCTTTGGTGCTGCGTGGTGAACAATACGCCCTAAATGCCGCTTATGCTGATGCCTTAACCGATTTGCAAAAAGCTTATCAGCTGGAACTGTCGCACGGCACAAAAGGGCGACAAAATTATGTTGCCAATGCATTAGCTAATTTATATTCCGATTCCGCAGTCGGTGATTATGACCAGGCCATCACACTGTATCAAAAATCTCTGGAGCACTGGCAAAACAGCGGTAACTTGCAGGGGCAGGCTACGGCTTTGTTCAATTTAGGTGGTACCTACGAAAGCGCTGGTCAACTGGAATTGTCGCTGAACTATTTAAATCAGGCATTGGCTATTGATCAAAAGCGCGGGGATTTGGATGAAATTGCCTACGATAAACGATCGGTTGCCAGGGTACTGACCAAATCAGGCCAGGGTGAAAAGGCTCTGGTGCTGCTGAACGAAGCTATAGCTCATTACCAATCCAGTTCTGATGCGCAAATGCTGGCTTATTGTCAGCTCAGCCGCGCTATCAGTTACAGGACCCTAAAACTGTATCCAGAGGCTCGCCAGGATTTTGAGTCGGCGATGAGCTATTTTGGGCAAAAGCCAGATCTGCGTTTTGAAGCCTTGTTGTATAAAGAATATGCTTTGTTGCTGGCGGAAATGCAGCAATGGCAGGACGCTTTTATTATGCAGCAAAAGCAACAACAAAAAGATGCTGAAATTCAGCAACAACTGCTCGATCAGCGCACCTCCCGTTTAAAAATCCAGTTACAAACTGAACAAATCCAACGCGAAAAAACCGAACTGGAAGTAAAAAATGCAGCTCAAAGGCAAGCTTTAACAGACGGAGAGAAGCTCAGGTTTTGGCAGTATTTGGCGCTCTGTTGCGCTTTGTTAATGATTTTGGCCATGCTGTTTTTATTTAGCAGGCAAAGAGCTTTGTCTGCGCAACTAAAAGATATGGCGTTAACTGATGAATTAACTCATCTGCCCAACAGGCGTCATACCCTGGCTTTAGCGCAACAGCTATGGCATCAACAGCAACCTTTTTGCGTGTTGGCTATAGATATTGATTTTTTTAAGCGGATTAATGATCAGTATGGCCATGCTGCGGGCGATTTAGTTTTGCAAAAGGTCGCGTATTGCCTGCGGCAAGAATTGCGGCCAGTGGACAAGCTTGGGCGGGTTGGTGGGGAGGAGTTTTTAGTCCTGTTGCCCGGTACTGAGCTCAATAGTGCTAAGGCTATAGCGCAACGTTTGTGTAATGCAGCGGCCGCATTAGAGTGGCCGCAACTGGAGAATTCCTATCAGGTCACTATTAGCCTTGGGGTCGCTCAGCTCGATCAACACAAAGACTTTATGCAACTGTGGTGTTCTGCTGATGAGGCTTTGTATAAAGCAAAACAAAATGGCCGTAACAGAACAGAAACGGCTGACTAATTCAACTGGAGCCAGTTTTGCTTAATCTGATTTGTCGAGGCTTTGCCTGTGTTGTTTCAGAGCTGCCAGCTTAGTGTTATAAAACTCCCGACGCTCGGGTTCATAGGCATAATCCATAGCTTGTTCCACCAGGCGTTGAGCTGATTTGAAGTTTTTTTCCTTCAGGTACAAGCTGATTAACGCCAGGTTAGCCTTATGCAGGTAGGGCGCTTTTTCCAGTAGTTTTTCGTAATAGCGTTTGGCATGGCTGAATTGTTGATTACGTTCAGCATCTATGGCTAAAGCTAACCAAGCGTAGGGATTGTCATCCTCATTGGTCAGCAGTTGCTGATTGATTTTTTCCAGCAGTTGTTGGTTATCCATTTTTATCGCCAGATCCCGGTAATTGGTCAGTAGAGTGATACGGTTATCTTTGAGCTTCATTCCATAATCAAACCATTGAGCTGCTTCTGCATAGGCATTTTTCCGGTGATACATTAATGCCGTCATATTCACAGCAGGATTATAGGTGGGGTCCTGCTCTAAGGCTTTTTGGCTTAAAAAGAACGCTTTATCACTATCGCCTTGCAGCAAGGCGTCTGCTGCGAGGTTGCTGAACAGCATGGCGTGAAAGCGGGCAACCTGAATGTCCTGCCCTGTTAAATGAGTGTTATCCGGGAAGTAGTCGATAATCAGTGCGCCTCTTTGCAGCAACAGCTTGCCTTTTTCCTGCTTCGTCGTTGCTTTGTAGAGATAAGTACGGATGTGGTTTGAACTGATGAAAATGTTATTTTTGTAATCAATCAAAGGTTCCTGATAAATCACTTTGTAACCCACTTCAATATTGGCCAGTTTTGCCAGCGCCGAAGTGACCAACGCCAAAGTCATGCAGTTCCCTCTTCGTTGCTCCAGAGCAAGCTGCGCGCTGTTATTGGCGCCTTCGTAGGTAAAGTACATCAGCTTATTTTGCAGATAATTGTAAAGTCGGTATTCAGCCGTATAAGTGGCTTGCTCCTGGCTATGAAAATAACCTAAAAAATCCTGCTGCTGCTCGTCGTTCAGGTAAAACAGTTGCTTCAATTGTGGCAGGCTTTCAGGTTGTCGGAACAGACTGGCGGATGTTGCCGGCAGCTGCATAACCTTTGGCGACGCCTTTTGCGTTGCGCAACCTGACAATGTAAGAATACAAAAAAGCAGAATAATTTTAGTCAGTGACATAGTCCATTCGTCCAACTCATACTTTGCTATAAGCTAACATCCGCTTCAGTGAAATTAAAGTCCCTGTTTTATCTCTGGCTGCTATGAAGCTTCGAGAACTCCGACTTGCCCCGCTAGCAGATTCAAGGCAAAATCGGGCACTTATTCCTATAACTGTGGCGCGCACCACAGCAGCAACAGAGAGTCCGTATGACATCCAGTCCATCCCGTCCATGGCAAAAACTTCTGCAATTAGGGTTAGTGCCACAAATTATTATTGGTATTTTATTAGGTGTGCTGGTGGCTGTGGTATCGCCTGAACTGGCAAAAAACTTATCCTTGTTGGGCACCTTATTTGTCAAAGCGTTAAAAGCTATAGCGCCTTTATTGGTGTTTGTGCTGGTGGCTTCAGCTATTGCCAATAAACAAGCTTCAGAAAGTGGCAGTATCAAACCTGTGCTGGTGCTGTATCTGTTTGGTACCTTTTTAGCCGCAGTGGTCGCTGTGCTGTTAAGTTTTATGTTCCCAACGACGCTGGTACTGACGGCTGTGCCTGAAGCTATTGCTGCACCTGAAGGTATTAGTGAAGTATTAAAAGCTTTATTGCTTCAAGTAGTGGATAACCCTATCAATGCCTTGATTGCTGGCAACTACATTGGCGTTTTGGCCTGGGCTGTGGGTTTAGGTCTGGCGCTACAACATGCCAGTAAAAGTACCAAATTAGTCTTTTCTGACCTTTCACATGGCGTATCCTCTTTAGTGCGTTTTATTATCCGTTTGGCACCTTTTGGTATTTTGGGTTTAGTCGCAGATACCATAGCCACTACAGGTTTTGCTGCTTTAGCCAGTTATGGTCAACTGATTGCTGTGCTGTTAGGCGCTATGGCGATTATCGCTTTTGTGGTGAACCCGCTGCTGGTGTTTGCTAAAACAGGTTCTAACCCTTATCCGCTGGTCTTTACCTGTTTACGTGAAAGTGGCGTGACTGCGTTTTTTACCCGCAGTTCAGCCGCCAATATTCCGGTCAATTTGCAGTTGTGTGAAAAGCTGAAACTCAACGAAGAAATTTACGGTGTGTCCATTCCGCTGGGCGCGACCATCAATATGGCAGGGGCAGCTATTACCATCACAGTGCTGACATTGGCGACTGTAAATACATTGGGTATAGAGGTAGATTTTGCCAGCGCTATTTTATTAAGTGTGCTCGCTGCTGTTTCTGCTTGTGGCGCCTCTGGAGTAGCTGGTGGTTCTTTATTGTTGATCCCTCTGGCCTGTAGCTTATTTGGTATTCCAAACGAAGTGGCGATGCAGGTTGTGGCCACTGGTTTTATTATTGGTGTGATTCAGGACAGCGCTGAAACTGCGCTGAATAGTTCTACTGATGTGGTTTTTACTGCCGCAGTCTGTCAAAGCCAAAAAGTCTGACTATGAAAAGGACTGAGAACATTAGTCATGCATAACTAATGTTAAAAAGGGTGGGCCATATTTATTTGGTCCACCCTTTTTTATTACTCCTTCATTCCATTTAGTTATAAGAGATCGATATCCATTATTGTAAAAAAGACGTTTAGACGTCTAATATGCAGGCTCAGATTAAAAAGCTTTGATTGAGGTCGCCACTCTAACCAAATCAGAGCATAGTTGTATCAAAGTGCTGTCCATACAGCAGGAGCCTCAAGTGCAGTATTTGCCTATTTTTGCCCAATTGAATAACAGACCTGTGTTACTGGTGGGTGCTGGTCATGTGGCATTGCGTAAGGCGGGCACTTTGCTAAAAGCCGGCGCCCGTTTAACAGTAGTGGCCACTTACTTTTCAGATGAATTCAAAGAGTGGCAGCAACAGGGCAAAGCAACCTTAATTGAAAGCCGTTTTGCACCTGAACACATTGACGGACATGTGCTGGTGATAGCCGCTACTGATGATGATGCAGTCAATCAGTCTGTGTTTGAGGCTGCTGATGCGCGCAATATTCTGGTCAATACTGTGGATGATCAACCGAACTGCAGTTTTATTTTTCCTGCCATTATCGACCGCAGCCCTATCCTGATCGCCATTTCCAGTGCGGGCACTGCACCAGTCTTGGCGCGGCGTTTGCGGGAAAAACTCGAAGCTATATTACCTGCACATTTAGGCCCGCTGGCTCAGTTAGTGGGGTCCTTTCGTGACAAAGTAAAACAAAAGATTTCAGGTTTTGCCGGTCGTCGCCAGTTTTGGGAGCGGGTATTTGACTCCTCCATAGTGCGTGAAGTGCAGGCCAATAGGTTGGATCTGGCGCAGCAGCAATTAGAAGCTTTATTAGAGCGTGAAATCCCGACTCAGGGGGAAGTCTATTTAGTAGGTTCTGGCCCTGGCGATCCTGAGCTTCTGACTTTAAAAGCACTGCAACTGATGCAACAGGCTGATGTTGTGGTGTACGACTATTTAGTCTCAGAGCCTATTATGCAACTGGTGCGTCGTGACGCTGAATTGATTTGTGTAGGTAAAAAAGCCGGTGCGCATTCGGTAGCTCAGGAAGAAACAAATAACTTGTTGGTTTCTTTAGCTTTATCAGGTAAAAAAGTATGCAGACTCAAAGGCGGTGACCCTTTTATTTTTGGTCGTGGCGCCGAAGAAATTGAAGTGCTGTTACCTCATAAGATCCCGTTTCAGGTGGTGCCAGGTATTACTGCAGCCGCAGGGTGCGCCGCTTATGCCGGTATTGCTTTAACCCACAGGGATTATGCCCAGGCCGTGCAGTTTGTCACTGGTCATTGCCGTAAAGATGGTGTTGAACCGGACTGGCAAAGTTTAAGCCGGCCAAACCAGACGCTGGTGATTTATATGGGCCTGATGAAAGTAGAACATATTCAGCAGCAGTTATTGGCCGCTGGCCGTGCTGCAGATATTCCTGTGGCTGTTATTGAAAACGGTACCAGAGCCGATCAGCGTGTATTTACCGGACAGCTCAGCCAGCTGGCCACTTTAGTCGCAGAGCATCAGGTGCAGTCACCCGCTTTGTTGATTATTGGTGAAGTGGTGGCCTTACAGCAGAAATTAAACTGGTTTGGTGACAGACCTGATCAGCAGGCTCAGCAGCCTTTAACCAACAGAATTTAAACACTTTTTGTTTTAGAACTCTTTTTTACAGACTTAATGGGAGCAGACCCTATGGGCCAGCCAGTCAAACCTCTGACACATTTACAACAACTGGAAGCTGAAAGCATCCAGATTTTCCGCGAAGTAGCGGCCGAATTTGATAATCCGGTGATGTTGTATTCCATAGGTAAAGATTCCTCTGTGCTGCTGCATTTAGCGCGCAAAGCTTTTTATCCGGGCAAAATTCCGTTTCCACTCTTGCATGTTGATACCCGCTGGAAATTCCGCGAGATGATCGAGTTCCGTGACAAAGTGGCGAAACAATATGGCTTTGATTTGCTGGTGCATATCAATCCGGAAGGTGTTGCTATGGATATGAATCCATTTACCTACGGTAGCTCGAAACACACTGACGTGATGAAAACCCAGGGCTTAAAACAAGCGCTGGATCAGTACGGTTTTGATGCTGCTTTTGGTGGCGCCCGCCGTGATGAAGAAAAATCCCGAGCGAAAGAAAGGGTCTATTCATTTCGCGACCAACACCACAGATGGGATCCGAAAAATCAGCGTCCTGAGCTGTGGCATACCTACAACGGTCAGGTGAATAAAGGCGAAAGTATTCGTGTATTCCCGCTGTCGAACTGGACTGAGCTGGATATCTGGCAATACATCTATCAGGAAAAAATCGACATAGTGCCGCTGTATTTTGCTGCGGTGCGCCCTGTGGTTGAGCGCAACGGCACTTTGATTATGGTGGACGACGAACGTATGCCACTGAATCCTGGTGAAGTACCAGAGCAAAAACTGGTGCGTTTCCGTACTTTAGGTTGTTACCCGCTGACGGGGGCTATCGAGTCTTCTGCCGACAGCCTGACAGGTATTATTGAAGAGATGCTGTTGTCGACTTCCAGTGAACGACAAGGCCGGGTGATTGACCACGATTCCAGTGGTTCTATGGAAAAGAAAAAACGTGAGGGGTATTTCTGATGTCAGTCGCCAATGAATTAGCCCAAGTAGGCATTGAGCAGTACTTAGAGCAGCAACAGCATAAATCGCTGCTGAAGTTTTTAACCTGCGGCTCAGTCGACGATGGTAAAAGTACGCTGATCGGTCGTTTATTGCATGACAGTATGCAGATTTATGAAGACCAACTGGCGGCTTTGCATAAAGACAGCAAAACCCATGGCACCACAGGTGAAACCATAGATTTAGCTTTGCTGGTCGATGGTTTACAGGCTGAGCGTGAGCAGGGCATTACCATAGACGTGGCCTACCGGTATTTTTCCACCGACAAACGTAAGTTTATTATTGCCGACACCCCAGGCCATGAGCAGTACACCCGCAATATGGCCACAGGCGCGTCGAACTGTGACCTGGCTATTATTCTGGTGGACGCCCGTTATGGCGTGCAAACTCAGACCCGTCGTCATAGTTTTATTTGTTCTTTGCTGGGCATCAAACAGTTTGTGGTTGCCATCAACAAAATGGATTTATTAGGTTTTGACCAGCAGCGCTTTGAGCAAATTAAACAGGATTACCTGCAATTTGCTGCACAGCTGAACGTGCCTTCTATTCAGTTTGTGCCTTTGTCAGCCCTGAATGGCGACAATGTAGTGCATAGCTCAACCCAAACGCCCTGGTATCAGGACGGTCCTTTATTGAGCTTGTTAGAAAAGGCTCCTGTCACAGGTTTTAACTGGCAAGCCGAAGCCCGCTTGCCGGTGCAGTATGTCAGCCGCCCTAACCTGAACTTCCGTGGTTTTGCCGGTACTATCGCCAGCGGCAGCTTTAAAGTAGGTGATGCCATTGTGGCTTTACCTTCAGGCAAAGGCTCCACTATTAAGTCTATTGTCACTTTTGATGGCGAATGGCAGGAAGCAGTTGCAGGCCAGGCCGTGACTCTGACATTAAAAGACGAAATCGATATCAGCCGTGGTGATGTAATAGTGCCTGCCACTCATCATGCAGCGGTATCCAACCGTATTCTGGCCAAAGTAGTCTGGATGCATGAAGAACCGTTGCTGATTGGCAAAAGCTACAACATCAAACTGGCGACAAAAAAGGTCAGCGGTAAAGTCACAGCTATAGCACACAGCATAGATGTGAATACGCTAGCGGAACATCAGGCCGACAAGCTGGAGCTGAACAGCATAGCGCTGGTTGAGCTGGAACTGACCGAAGCTGTGGTGTTTGACCCTTATGCGCAAAACCGTGATACAGGTGGTTTTATCTTTATCGACCGCATCAGCAATATCACTGTGGGTGCTGGTATGGTCGACAGCGCTTTGGCCAGCGTCAGCAGTAAAGCTGAATTCAGTGAGTTTGAACTGGAATTGAATGCCTTAGTGCGTAAACATTTCCCACACTGGCAGGCACTGGATTTAAGCCAGTTGAAAAAAGGCTGAGCATGAGTCTGGAGCAGTACGGCGTATTCGCTATTTTGGCAGGGTTGATTGCCCTGCTGACCCTGACACGGCTATCGGCCGCCTGGGTATTTGGAGCAGTGGCCGTACTGACTTATCTGACGGACTTGCTCAACGTACAACAATTTGCCGCCAGTTTTACCGACTCCTCGTTATTAACATTGGTGTTGTTATTGCTGGTGTCTATAGCGCTGGAGAAAACCCGGCTGATCAGTTGGGTAGGGCAGCAGCTTAACAACGGCGGCTTACGTACCGTACTCACCCGGCTTTGGGTGTCCACTTCCTTGTTGTCGTCATTTACTGCCAATACCGCAGTAGTCGCCAGTTTAATTGGTGCTATTAAACGTAGTCAGAAGTTTGCCCCAAGCAAGCTGATGTTGCCTATGGCTTTTGCGGCCACTTTTGGTGGCACTCTTACTTTGATTGGCACCTCCACCAACTTAGTGGTCAACAGCTTTTTAGATAAAGCCGGTTTGCCCTTACTCGAGTTTTTCACTACAACGGCCGTAGGTGCTGGAGTGGTGCTGTCTGGTATGTTGATGATGTGGCTGATTGCAGACCGTCTGCCTGTCACTGAAAAAACAGTAGATGAAGCCGACTTGCAGTATTTCCTTGAAGCGCGTTTAAGTGCGGACTCAGTACTGATTGGAAAAACTATAGGTGAAGCAGGCCTTCGGCATCTACGGAAGTTGTTTTTAGCCGAAATAGTGCGGGGTGATCAGAATATAGCGCCTGTTTGCCCGGACGACCGCTTGCAGCAAGGGGATGTATTACTCTTTGCCGGTGATATGGAATCTGTGGCTTTATTGCAGGAAATTCAGGGTCTGACTTTGTATGGCCATCACAGCATGAATGGTCAGGCGTTGGTGGAAGCTATTATCAGCCATTCGTCGAGCCTGAATGGCGTATCTCTGAAAGACGCCAAATTTCGTGAAGAGTTTGATGCTGTGGTAGTTGCAGTCAAACGTGGGCAGGAACGCCTGCAGGGCGGTTTAGGTTCTATAGTGCTGCAAACCGGCGATACCTTATTGCTGGTGCCGGGCAAAACCTTTCATCAAAACAGCAAACTCAATAAAGAGTTTTTATTGGTAAACGGCGTTGATTCGGCGACCCGTTTATCCTTGCGCCGCAGCTGGGGTGTGTTATCTGCTTTTGTTGCTGTGATTGGTTTATCCATGACTGGCGAGCTACCTTTACTCAAAGGGCTGGTGTTATTACTGATAGGTTTAATGGCGACAGGCATTATCAGTTTGCAGGAAGTCAGGCGGCGTTTTCCACTGGATATAGTGCTGATTGTAGGTGGTGCTTTGGTGTTGTCGCAGGCGATGGAAAATACTGGTGTATCTGAACTGCTGGGGCAGGGCTTGTTGCAGGTATTTACTGGTTACCATTTATTCTGGGCTTTAGCCGCTTTGTATTTTTTCACGCTGATACTGACGGAGCTGATGTCCAATAATGCTGCCGCTGCTTTGGCTTGTCCTTTGGCTATCAGTTTGGCGAAAGCTTTTGGTATCGACCCTATGCCTTTTATTATGGCGGTACTGTTTGGTGCCAGTGCCAGCTTTATATCGCCATGGGGTTATCAAACCAATCTGCTGGTTTATACAGTCGGTAACTACAAATTAAGCCAGTATGTCAAAGTGGGTTTGCCTATGGCGCTGGCCTATTCGATAGCTGTATTAGCCTTAATTCCATTGTTTTTCCCTTTTCAGTCGCTGTAAGGAATTTTTATGAGTCAGGTCGTTTGGCAAAACTATCAAATCAGCCGCGCCGATCGTGAGCAACAAAACGGTCATCAGGGCGTTGTATTGTGGTTTACCGGATTAAGCGGCGCAGGAAAATCCACAGTGGCCAACGCGTTAGAGCAGGAATTAGTAAAACGTAAAGTGCATAGTTATTTGCTGGATGGCGACAATGTGCGTCATGGTTTATGTGCTGATTTAGGCTTTAGTGAAGCCGACCGCACCGAAAATATCCGCAGGGTAGGTGCAGTAGCAGGTTTAATGCTGGACGCTGGTTTGGTGGTTTTGAGCGCCTTTATTTCGCCTTACCGTGCCCAGCGTCAGGCAATAAAAAACAGCCTGCCGGAAGGTAAGTTTTTAGAGATTTATATCGCCACCTCTTTGGATGTGTGCGAGCAGCGTGACGTCAAAGGTTTGTATCAAAAAGCCAGACGTGGTGAAATCAGTCACTTCACCGGGATTTCCGATCCTTATGAAGCACCGGAGCAACCGGATCTAACGATAGACACAGCACAGCAAAGTCTGGAGCAAAGTGTTGATCAACTGATTGCCTTACTGACTGAAAAAGGAGTGCTAAGCTAATGTTGGAACTGACACAGGATTTATTGCAGCAAGTACGACGTATAGCTGTTGCTGCAGGTGAAGCCATTTTAACTGTCTATCAGCGTGACTTTAGCGTTGAACAAAAAGACGATGACTCGCCTTTAACCGAAGCTGATTTAGCCGCTCATCACCTGATTTTGGCTGAACTGAATAAGTTAACGCCGCATGTGCCTGTGTTATCCGAAGAAGCGGCTGATATTCCATGGTCAGAACGTCAGCAGTGGACAGAATACTGGCTGGTTGACCCTTTAGATGGCACCAAAGAGTTTATTAAGCGTAACGGCGAATTCACCGTTAACATCGCCCTTATTCAGCAAGGTGAGCCTGTGCTGGGCGTAATTCACGCACCAGTGCTGGATAAAACCTATGCAGCAGCTGAAGGTTTAGGTGCAACCCGACAACAAGATGGCCTAACAGAAACTATCAGGGTGGCATTAACGCCATCAGCCGGTGAGGTAGTGAAAGTGGTCGGCAGTCGCAGCCATTACAGCGCTGATGTGGAAGACTATTTAAGCCGTTTCCCACAACATGAACTGATAGCTGTAGGTAGTTCGCTGAAGTTTTGCTTAGTGGCTGAAGGCAGTGCGCATTTGTATCCACGTTTTGGCCCTACTATGCTGTGGGATACAGGCGCAGGTCATGTGATAGCTAAAGTCGCAGGTGCCCAGGTGGAGTATCAGGGGATAGCCAATCCGGCTTATCACAGAGAAAATCTGAAAAACCCAAATTTTCTGGTCAGCGCCTTATAATTCAGTGAGTTAAACTAAATGCTACAAAATAATACTGTCTTGTCTTACCAAAGCAGCCGATAATGTATACACCCTTGAACTTGAAGCGACAGCTGTCTTGACTTCAGTTATCTTGGGTAAGGATAAGGCAGTTGAGGTGGGTATGAATCTGTTAAGTCGGTTGCACAAGGCTCCGATCCGGGTATTGCGGTTACAACGGCGTAAAAGTATGTCGCGTATTCGCTTTAGCATGATTCGGCTCAGAATGGCCTTGTCGCAGGAAACAGATGAAACCAGACGCATGCTGATTATTTATCAGCGCTCTTTACAGGGCAAAGCCACCCAGGCTGAAATGCGTTTTGCCAATCACCAATTGGTGGACGTGTTAAGAGCAACAGGCTTGGGCATATTCGCCGTGTTACCTTTTGCGCCTATAACTATTCCTATCCTAATTAAACTCGGCCGCAAGCTGGGCATAGAAGTGTTGCCAAGCTCCTTTCAGCCCAAAGCAGATAAACCGAAAAAGCTACCGGATTACGAATCTTAGTTGCAGTTCTTAACTCTTTGAGCTTCTGAATTTTTTCAGCAACTGGTCCTGTTCAAACCACACCACAATAATCAACGAAATAGCAAAAGGGATCAGCAGATAAAATAAGCGGAATACCAGTAACGCAGCAATCACATCGGCCGGATTCACTTCAGGCAATGCCAATAAAAACATTACTTCCAGTACACCTAAACCACCTGGTGCATGCGATAACAAGGCCGCAGAGAAAGACGCCAGAAATATACCCAATACCATAAAATAACCTGGGTTACTTTGTTCGGGTAAGGCGTAATAAATAATGGCAGCAGCGGCCAATAATTCCAATGGCGCTACAATCAGCTGACGGCAAACCAATGAAAAGCGAGGGTACTCCAGCTTCATCTTCCATAAATTGATACAGCGTTTTTTCGCCAGGCTACCCCATAAATACAAAGCCACCAGAAACAACATGCCAGCGCCAAGCAGGAAAGCTATCCATTCAGGTATGGCTTTATGAAAATGGGCAGGCAGGCTGGGTTCGATCATCAGCGCTATGCCACCCAACAAAATACTGCCCAAGGCGAAAGTGAAAGAACAGAACGCAACCAGAATACCTACTTCGCCGGCGGTTAGGCCTTGCGAGCGATAAGCCCTGTAACGCACTACAGCGCCGGAAAATACCGAAGCACCTAAGTTATGGCCAATAGCATAAGCGGTGAAGGAAGCGATGGAAATAAAGGTCCAGGATACTTTTTTACGCAGATGAGATAACGCCAGCCTGTCGTAGCCCGCTAAGGCCACGTAAGCAAAGACTGTTGCTAATCCAGCCATCAGCCAACCATGCAGAGAAATGGCTTCAAGGCTAAGAACTACATCTTCATAGGAGATATCTTTGAGCTGCTCAAGCAGCACATAGACTGAAAATGCTACAGCGGCCAAACCTAACAGCGGCCAGAAGTAGTCTTTTTTTATCATCATCTCAATCCTTGTCTGATCGCATGTTTTTGCGTTGTGGGCAAAAACGGTAACACAACCATGACGTGTCTTGCGTGTCAGGTGTCCTGCATTATCCATTGTGGTTAAGCAGTGAACCTGACTTTATGGTTATTACAATGGGTCTATCTCAGCATCCACAACAGGCTTTGGCAAGTTAAGCCGTCCTTTTTGGTGACTGGTTGCTTAAAACTACAGCAAACAAGACAAAAACCGGCATGTTGAATTCAAACTGCCGGTCTATTACCTGAAAACTTAACTGCCTTTAATCGTCATGATGGCCACTATCGCAATCAATACCGGAGAAACTACAGCAGCTAACAACCAGTAAATTTTCTGCACAGCGGCTGGCACTTCACCCGCTAAAATGGCTTTAATTTGTGGCCAAATTCGCCAGCCGACAAAAGTCGCTGCAAACATACCACCTAAAGGCATCAACACATTAGATGCCATAAAGTCCATCGCATCAAATGGGGTTTTTCCGAAAATGGTATAGCTTTCCATACCACCGCCGAAAGACAACGCAGCCGGAATACCTAACACCACATAGTTCACTACAGCAACCCAAATAGTGGCTGTCTTACGCTCCATGCCATATTCATCAATCAGGAAAGCCACTACAGGTTCCAGAATAGAGATTGAAGAAGTGACAGCAGCAAACAGCAGCAAACAGAAGAATATTAAAGCTAACACCTGACCACCAGCCATCTGGGCAAAAAGCGCAGGCATAGTGATAAAAGTTAAACCCGGGCCAGCAGCAGGGTCGACGTTAAAAGCGAATACTGCAGGTAGAATCATCAGGCCAGCCATCACAGACGCCAGAGTCGCTAAACCAGCTATCCATAAACCTGCGTTCACTACTTTGGTTTCAGGACTTAAATAAGAGCCATAAGCCACCATTAATCCAGCGCCTACAGACAAGGAAAATACAGCTAAACCTAAAGCATCCAGCACCATCTTAATGCTCAATTTGCTCCAGTCCGGCGTAATAAAGTACATCACACCTTCTATCGCACCTGGTAAGGTCAGGCTGCGCCATACCATCACCAGCATTAACACAAACAGCGCTGGCATCAGAATTTTACAAATACGTTCAATACCAGACTGAACACCTGCAATCACAATGACTGCTGTGATGATCATAAACAGAGCTGTGTAGATTAAAGAGGAGGTTGGATTAGCGATAAAGTTAGTAAAAGTATCACTTAACACTTTGGCGTCTGTGGTCAACACTGTGCCCTGAATAGTTTGCACTATATAGGCTATGGTCCAGCCTCCTACCACACAGTAGAAGCCCAGAATTAAAAAGACCCCAAGCACAGAAAGCCAACCTGCGACATGCCAATAGCCTTTGCCCATGGCGCGATAGGCTGAAGTGGCAGATTTTTTGGCAGTACGGCCAATCATCATTTCTGCCAGCAACATCACCACACCAACAGAAAACACACAGGCCAGATACACTAATAAGAATACGCCGCCGCCATTGGCGCCTGCGACATAAGGGAATTTCCAGATCGCGCCAAGGCCCACTGCAGAGCCTGCTGCCGCTAAAATAAATCCGATACGCGAACCCCAGCTGCCGCGTGTTGTAGAGTTAGTCATGCTTATCTCTTATGTAGTTATAGTTTTTTTGGACTTGGTTATACCCGTCGCACTTGTGGCCTCACTGCAATCCCCATTACTTTGGGTATATCCTGACTCACAGTTAAAGATGGAATGAGTCTGGAAGTCGCAGAAGTTACACCTTGGTGCAGCAGCAAGATAGAGGAAATCTGTGTCAAAAAGCAACCAAAAAACCGCCGCTGTCATTAATCTATCGTTAAACTCTGGTTAGTTTAACTAAAACAATGAACGAAATTAGCTGAAACACCGTTCTATAGTAGGTAAGAGCAGTCTGACCAGGAGTCACTAATGCGTTTTAAACTAATAATCTGGATTTTCATCATGGCCTGTAGTTTAACCTTTGGCCTCGCCAAAGCCTCTGCCCGCACCAATAGTGTTGAGTTTCCTGCGGGTTTACCCTGGGTCAATGTGACAGAACCTCTGACGATGCAGAAATTAAAAGGCAAGGTAGTGTTGCTGGATTTCTGGACCTATGGCTGCGTCAATTGTATTCACGTGATCCCGGACCTGCACAAGCTGGAGCACAAGTATGGCAACAAGCTGGCTGTGATCTCAGTGCACTCCCCCAAGTTTGATAACGAAAAGCAGCTAAGCACCTTAACTTCTATAGTGCGGCGTTACGGTATGCAGCATGCGGTGGTGAATGACGTTGATTTTCAGTTATGGCGCTCTTACGCGGTTCGGGCCTGGCCTACTTTTGTGCTGATAGGCCCGGATGGTAAATACGTTGGCCAAACTTCAGGTGAAGGCCGTTACGATGTGTTGGATCAAGCCATTGAACAATTGCTGGCCGAGTTTAAAGGCGAACCGAATCTTAAACCTCTGCCTATTAAATTACTGGACCCGCTGGATACTCCATTAGCAGCCCCAGGCAGTTTGACTGTGGACGAACGTTATATTGCCATCAGCGACACCTTGCATAACCAAATCGTACTGCTGGATCATCAGGGTAAGCTGGTGAAGCGTTTAGGGTCTGGTATAGCTGAACTGAAAGATGGCCACAGCGACAGCAGCGCTTTTTCGTCTCCTCAGGGTTTGGTACTGACAGACAAATCTTTGTATGTGGCTGATACAGGCAACCATGCTATTCGCCGTATTGATTTAACCACTTTCCAGGTGACGACTATTGCAGGCAATGGTGAATTGGCACAAGGCCGTTTAGTGCCGGGTTCAACACCAACTGAAGTATCGCTGCGTTCCCCATGGGATTTGGTCATGGATAAAACCACTTTGTATATCGCTATGGCGGGCAGTCATCAAATCTGGACTTTGGATTTACAAAACTCACAATTAAAAGCTTTTGCCGGCACAGGACAAGAAGCTTTGCTGGACGGTGAACGTGGTGATGCCGCTTTTAATCAGCCAAGCGGTTTAGCTTTAAGAGGCAATAAGCTGTGGGTTGCAGACGCAGAAGCCAGCGCAGTGCGGGAAATAGACCTGAGTTCTGACAAAGTAGACACTTTAGTGGGGCAGGGTTTATTTGAATTTGGTTTAAAAGACGGTGGTTTTAAACGGGCTTTGATGCAACACAATAAAGACGTGGTGTCACTGGATAAAAATACCCTGGCCGTGGCTGATACCTATAACCATAAAATCAGGTTATTGGATTTGGATGAGCAGCAAGTTATGACTTTAAGCCTGGGCACAGAGTTAAACGAACCTGGTGGGCTGGCTGTGTTTAATGGTGAGCTTTATATCGCCGACACTAATAACAATAGAATTTTACGCTGGCATCTGAAGGACCAGAAATTGTCTGAAGTGCAGGTGCCTGCGTCCGCTAAGGCAGATACAAAGCCAAAGTAAGTGGAGTCTGGTACACTGAATGCAGAATAGTTGGGAAACTCAAAATGCGTTTAGATAAGTTTATTTGTGATTGTACCGGTCTGACTCGTAGTCAGGCCGGCAAAGTAATACGCCAAAAGCTGGTCACAGTGAATGGCGAAATTGCCAAACAACCGGCCTTGCAACTTAAAGCCTCTGACCAGGTGTTTTTAGAAGGCGAACAACTGCAGCTGATTGGTTTACGTTATATAGTCATGCACAAACCTGCTGGTTATATCTGCTCGACTGAAGATCCAGACCACAATACTGTGTTCACTTTAATGGATGAACCTCTGATGGAGCGTTTGCACACAGTCGGCCGTTTGGATTTGGATACCACAGGTATGGTGCTGATCACAGACGATGGTCAGTGGTCACATAAAATCAGTTCACCTAAACATCACTGTACTAAAACCTACAGGGTATGGTTGGCTGACCCTGTGCCTGAAGCAACAATTACAGAGTTCGCTGAAGGCATTATGTTACGTGGTGAAAAAGACTTAACTAAGCCTGCGAAGCTGGAAATCATCGATCCACATCAGGTCCTGCTGACGATAAGCGAAGGTCGTTACCATCAGGTCAAACGTATGTTTGGAGCTATAGGTAACAAAGTGGAAAAACTACACCGCGAACAAATTGGCGACCTGCCACTGGACCCGGATTTAGCCGAAGGCGAGTACCGTTATTTAACGCCTGAAGAAGTGGCTCTGTTCCGCTAAAAGCTTAAAAAAGGGGTCAGCTGAGATTGTTCACACTGCGCAATCTGAGCTGACCTCTTTTTAATTCATCTGCAATTCAGACGCCCAGCCTATACTTCCCACCAAGACGGCAGCAAAAGCATATAACGGCATAGTCTGTTACAACTTTTTACCTGATGTATGAACACTTCGCCTTGGTCTGCAGCGTGCTGTCCGTTAAACTAAGCAGGTCTAATCTCATTTGTGTTATGGAGTTTTGTATGTCAAAAATGAAAATCGCTATTGCAGCATTAGCTGTTGGTGCTTTGATGTTGTCCGGCTGTTCAGCTACCCATACGGCGATCAGCAAGCGCAATCTTGAAGTTCAGACCAAGATGAGTGATACCATCTTTTTAGACCCTGTTGCAGATGATAAACGTACTGTGTTTGTACAGGTACGTAACACCTCAGATCAACAAGGTTTATCCATTGAACCTCAGATCATCGAAGCAGTGCAGTCTAAAGGTTACCGTGTAGTGCGTGACCCTGAGCAAGCCAACTTCCTGTTACAAGCCAACGTGTTACAAGCTGGTCAAACTGATTTACGTAGCCAGAATGAGCTTTTAGGTAGCGGTTTTGGTGGCGCTTTAGTGGGTGGTGCTATCGGTAACCAGTTTGGTAGTGGCAGTGGTCGTGCTGGCGCTACAGTTGCTGGTGCACTGATAGGTTTAGCTGCTGACGCTATGGTCAAAGATGTGCATTACAGCATCATTACTGATTTACAGATCTCTGAACGTGCGAAAAAAGGCGTGGTTGTGCTGGAAGAAAACAAAGCCAGCTTAAAACAAGGCAACAGTGGCTATAAAAATGTCACGTCCACTGAAGAAACCGAGTGGAAACGTTACCAGACCCGTATTTTGTCTACTGCGAATCAGGTCAATATGGAATACGCCGAAGCTGAGCCTGAGTTAGTAAAAGGCCTGATGCGTTCTATCTCCGGCATTCTGTAACTTTTAGTCGTAAATAAGTTTCCCAGTGGCCGCTGTTTTGTTGTCTTCGGCGGCCATTTTTTACTCGGGCTATCCTGCCTTGCTCTTCTTTGAAAGTTTTTAATTGATCGTCCTGTCTCTATTCGCAGTATTTATTGCAGTGATATAGAAGGATGTGCCATGAACAAAATTACTTTATCTTTACTGCTGGCGTTAAGCCCTGCTTTGCATGCCGCTGAACAAGCTACTCCTAACCAGTTTATTGACGTCTTCGCCAAAATTTTTGGTGAACATAAAGGCGAGCGTAAAGGTCATGCCAAGGGCTTTTGTGCTGTAGGCAGTTTTCAGGCTTTACCTGATGCCAAAAACTTCAGTTCAGTAGCCTGGTTATCCGGTGAAACTGTTCCTGTGACCGCACGTTTTTCAATGGCTGGTGGTAATCCTAAAGCACCTGAAAATGCCCGTTCTCCCCGAGGTTTAGGTTTGCAGTTAAAAACTGCTAATGGTCAGCTGCAGCATTTTGCTATGTTAAGTACGCCGGTCTTTGGCGCTAAAGATCCGGAAAACTTTTTAGGTTTACTGCAAACTCAAATTCCTGACCCTGCAACAGGTAAACCTGATCTAGCCAAAATTCAGGCCTTCCGCGCAGCTCATCCAGACACTTTGCCTCAGGCTGAGTATTTAGCGAAAAACTCTCCACCATGGAGCTACGCCACTACACCTTATTTTGGTATTCATACGTTCTTTATCAAAGACAACAGCGGTGTCGAGCAAAAAGTACGTTGGCAGTTTGTGCCTAAAGATGGCGTGAAGGGTTTAACTGAAGCCGAAATCAAAGCGCCAGCCACAGACTTTCTACAAAAACGGTTGGCTGATCGCTTAGTCAAAGGTGCAACTCAGTGGACTATGCAGCTGGTGCTGGGTGAAGCAGGAGATACTGAAACTGATCCGTCGGTATTATGGCCTAAAGAGCGTAAAACTCTGGACATAGGGTTGTTATCCATCACAGAGCAAGGCGGCGAAGCCTGTACAGGCCTTAACTTTGATCCAAACGTGCTGAGTACAGGTTTGCGTGCAAGCGCCGACAGAGTGCTGCAAATGCGCTCTCCTGCTTATGCCATCTCTTTTGGTAAACGCCTGACAGGCCAATAACAGTATTTAACGCTAAAACGAATGCACCAGAGGAGTGCATTCGTATGCAGTCTGGCCCTGTGGCTGGAATTTGACTAAGCTGGGTCAAATTCAAAAAAACAGGGATCTTCGAATGCTGAATAAATCATTGCTCGCGCTGGCTTTAGCAGTTGCTTTAACGGGCTGCGGCAAAGCGCCGGAACAAGCCACCACCACTGCAGAAACACCGGCTGCAGTTTCTCAAACTGCTGTTCAAAGTACAGAAGCAACACAGCCCTGGTGGCAGGATGCAGTGTTTTATCAAATCTGGCCCCGCAGTTTTTATGACACCAATGCCGATGGTACAGGCGATTTTAAAGGCATCGAAGCCAAGCTGCCGTACTTGCAGGATTTAGGTATCAACGCCATTTGGTTAACACCAATGTTTGAGGCCCCTTCTTATCATGGCTACGACTTCACAGAGTTTTATCAGGTAGAACAAGATTACGGTTCTATGCAGGATTTTGAAGAGCTGGTACAGGCGGCCAAAGCCAAAAACATTAATATTATCCTCGATTTAGTCATCAACCATATTTCCGACAAACACGACTGGTTCCAGCGTTCTGCCAAAGGCGAAGCACCTTATAAAGACTATTTTGTCTGGCGTGATGAAATGCCAACAGATGGCTGGGGTCCGGCCTGGAGCACTGAAGTGAAGCCAGAAACTGTCTGGCACTGGAACGAAGAACGCAAAGCCTTCTACTACGCTGCTTTTGGTGCATCACAACCTGATCTGAATTTAAAACACCCTGATGTGATTGCTGAAATGAAAAAGATGGCCAAATTCTGGCTGGACAAAGGGGTTGCTGGTTTCCGTTTAGATGCAGTGCGTTATGTGCAGGAAGATGGCCCGCAGCAACGCGCTGATACCCAGGGCACTATCGACTATTGGGTCGACTTTACCCAATACGTTAAAAGTGTGAAGCCGGACGCTTATCTGGTGGCTGAAGCCTGGGTTGATTTACCTATAGCAGCCAAGTACTGGGGCGATGGCAAAGGTCTGGATGCTGGTTTTGATTTTGAATTTGGCTACAAAGTGCTGGAATTGCTGAATGTAGGCAAACAAAATGCCGAATTTGGCACTATGCAGCAGCAAGGCAGCTCAACTGGCGACAATCTGCTGATGGCGAATTTGCAACAGCGCAAAACTACCTCTGCGCCTATGGAGTTTTTTAGCCCTTTCCTGACCAATCACGATCAGCCACGTTTAAGCTGGCAAATAGGTCAGGACTTTAACAAAGCCAAACTGGCTGCGGCTTTGTTGTTCAGCTCACCAGGCACTACTTATATCTATTACGGTGAAGAAATTGCGCTTACTCAGGCATCGGATAAAGAGCATTTACACCGCCGCTCGCCAATGTTCTGGGACAACAGCGCTCAGGCAGGTTTTAGCACCGCCGACAAAGTCTGGGTGCAACGTGATGATTTATTCCCGCCTCAGGCAGAAAGCAGTTGGTGGACACCATTCCTGACGGCTCAGCAACAAGGAGCGAATAACGTCGCAGCTCAGCAGGCGGATGCGAAGTCTGTCTGGTCTTTGTATAAATTCCTGATCAAACAAAAAGCCGACCGCGCTGAGTTTGGTATAGCGGGGGACTACAAAGCAGAGTTTTTAGCTGAAGGTAAGTTGCTGAAAATATTGAGGTCTTTGGGTGATAAACAAAGCCTGATGCTGCTGAACTTATCAGCCGACACTATGGCAGTTCCAACTGATTTAGTGCCAGCTGGCTTCACTGCGACCTGGCAGGAAGATGAAACACCAGAGTTAAATGCCCATCAACTACAAATCTGGCAAAACTAAATGAAAATGGGGTCAGAACACATAAGTTACGCCTAACTTATGTGTTCTGACCCCAATTTTAAGTCAATATAAAAACTGCTGCCTTGGCCTGTCGTACTTTCAAATGACAAGGCGCCACCATGATGTTCCATTATAGATTTGCTGATACTCAAGCCTAAACCTGTGCCGCCAAAATTCCGTACATCAGAGGTGTCCGATTGGCTGAAAGGCCGGAAGATAAAGGCCTTAAATTCTTCGTCTATGCCAGGGCCCCGATCGATAATGGCGATACGGATTTGTTCATTCAGTGACTGCACCTTGATCTGCACTGTGGAGTTGGCAAAAGAAAACTTAGCGGCGTTGGATAATAAATTGGCCAGCACCTGCATCAGGCGATTGCTATCAGCCCATAACCATAAATCGTCAGGCACAGTGTCTAACTCCAGTGTCACCTGATGCTGTTCCGCATAACCGGCCATTTGCTCCACGGCACCACGCAGCAAAGGCTGCAGCTGCACTTTGGCAAAATGGAAGTTCATCTGGCCTGCTTCAATTTTTTGCATATCCAGAATGTCATTAATCAACCGGATCAACCGCTGGCTGTTTTTTTCAGCCAGTTCCAGCATGGCGCGAATTTTTGGTTCAGGTTCACCTAAGGCATTGCCCAGAATTAAACCCAAAGCACCATGGATGGAGGTTAAAGGCGTACGCAGTTCATGGCTGACGGTAGAGACAAAACGGTTTTTCAGTAAATCCAGCTGTTTGCGGGCACTGATATCTTCATACACTGCGATGCCAAAGGTCAGTTCACCGTGTTCGTTGTAACCAGGCCGGCCCCAGGCCTGCATCTGACGACGAATGCCATCCTGCTCAATTTCCATATCTTCGGTTTGGCTGGTTTCGCCGGACAAAGCTTTGGCGGCAGGCATTTGTTCTGCCGGATACACTTTGTCTGTGCCAGCAATAAAAGCAGAAGGTTGTAGCGGTGCAGGGCCCAGTAGTTCTTCGGCGGCTTTGTTATGGTAGTAGGGCTGCAGGTCTTTACCCTGCACTACGACACCCATAGGCAAATCATCAATCCATTGCCGGAACTGGTGTTGGGTCGTGACCTGCAAAGAGGCTGTATAAGTTATAAAAGTGCGGACCACCACAAAAAATACAATGCAGTTGACGATAATGTAGGTGGCCCACGAAGCCGAATCTGTGACATAACGGCTGATGCTGACCGGAATAGACAAATATCCCGACATAAAGCCAAAGGCTGTGCCAATCATGCTCAGAAAGGTGGCCAAAGCTAATAAAAGAGCTACTCTGGCCTGATACAACACATGAGCAACCAGACAACTTAACACCAGCCACCAGATCCCTGGCGAGGCAAAACCAAAAGTTAAAGCACCAGGTAGGCCAACCAGCCAAAACACCAGGATCAGCAAGCCGCCTTTTAAGCGCAGTGACATTTTATGGCAAATCAAAGCACCAGAAACCAGCAAAGTCCCCACTACCAGATGCACTGTATACACAGCTAACCAACCTGTATTGAAGGAGCGTAATATCGACAATGGCACTGCTATCAGTGCAATAAGCGCAAAGCTGCGCCACAACGAGTTGGTAAACTTGTGTCGGATAGTGCTGAGCTGATGTTGCAACTCAGTAGTGGAGGTGCTCTGAGGCTGACTCAAAAAAACTGATCTCTGCAGCTGTAATGCATTCACTCTAACCAGCAGTGCCGCAAGGTGCAATCTATCCTTGTGTTTGGACGTGAAATAAAGCTCAGGGCCGCTAGAGCAACGGCCCGGTAATAGAAAATTTTACAGATGAATTCCGCCCGAGACTTCAATACGCTGGCCATTAATCCAGCCACTTTGTTCTGACAATAACATCTGAACCACACCACCTATATCGTCAGGTAAGCCGACGCGGCCCAATGCAGTTTGTGATGCAATGTAGTGATTAATATCGGCATTATCACGCACTGTGCCGCCACCAAAATCGGTTTCAATAGCGCCTGGTGCAAGCGTATTTACTCTGATACCACGGGCACCTGATTCCAGCGCCAAATAACGGCTTAACACCTCAACCGCACCTTTCATTGCGGCATAAGCGCCATAACCAGGCAAGGCAAAACGGGTTAACCCTGAAGATAGATTCAAAATACGGCCGCCATCGGCGATTTGCGGTAACAACTGCTGAGTTAAGAAAAACACCCCTTTAAAATGCACATTCATCAGCGCATCAAATTGCTGCTCAGTGGTTTCACTCAACGGGGCGTGAGCACCAAAACCTGCATTGTTTACTAAAAAGTTAAACTGATCACGTTGCCATGTTTGCTGCAAATGAGTGGCTAATTGCTTTGAAAAGTTAGCAAAAGAAGATACATCACCAGTATCGAGCTGAATGGCTACTGCTTTACGGCCCAACCACTGTGCTTCTGCCACCACAGCTGCAGCTTCGTCAGCTTTGCTGTGGTAAGTAATAATTAAATCCACACCGGCTTTGGCCAAAGCTAAAGCGGCATTTTTGCCTAAACCACGGCTGGCACCTGTAATTAAAGCGATTTTCTGACTCATGTTATGTACCCTTTATTTATGTTTGGCTAATTCAACAACTGCAGTGTATTGTTTGAATTAATTCGGATAAATAATGCAAAAACGAAATCACTGTTCGTAATTTTCGGATAGTTGCGGCGAGGAAGATCAAGGCATGGACAGAATTCAGCAGATGCAAATTTTCCAGCGAGTGGCCGAACTGGGTAGTTTTGTCCGTACCGCTGAACAATTGGGTTTACCTAAAACCAGCGTGTCAGAAGCTGTACAGCAGTTGGAAACTCAACTGAATGTGCGGTTGTTAAACCGCACCACCAGACGGGTTGAACTCACTCAGGATGGCAGCAACTATTACCAGCGTTGTGTTGAACTGCTGGCCGACTTTGACGAGTTGCAGCAGTTATTCCAGCAACAGCCTGAACAGCTCAAAGGTGTGTTGCGTATTGATATGCCAACTGGTCTTGCCCGTGAAGCTGTGATCCCTGCTTTGCCTGATTTTTTAGCCCAGCATCCGCAGTTACATATTCAATTGAGCAGCACCGACAGGCGGGTCGATTTAATAGCTGAAGGCTTTGATGCCGTGATCAGAGTAGGTCAGCTAAGCAGCAGTAGTTTAATAGCCAGGCCATTGTCGCAATTCAGGCAAGTGAACTGTGTCAGCCCCTCTTATCTGGATAAATATGGTTTACCTGCAACTCTGGCCGATTTAAGCAGTCACAGTTTAGTGTTTTACAGTCAGCAACTGGCGGGTAAGCCCGATGGTTTTGAATATCAGCAGGACGGTAAAACTAAATTTTGGCCTATGTCCGGTGCTATCACTGTGAATAATGCCGAAGCTTATACCGCCGCTTGTCTGGCAGGTTTAGGCATTATTCAGGTACCAGAAGTAGGGGTTCGTCAGTTGGTGCAACAAGGCAGGCTGGTGAAAATATTGCCAGACTATCAGGCGGCGGCCATGCCGGTTTCTGTGTTGTATGCACACCGTCGGCAGCTAAGCCGCAGGCTAAAAGTTTTTATCGATTGGTTGCAAGCTGTGGTGAATTCAGACTACAACTAAAGAGTGCATCATTGCTGATGCTAAACGTGCTAGTCTGCTTGTCCGGCGCCAATCTTCACCAACCATAACCAAGGAGCTTCAATGCGCTATTTTTGCATCAGTCTGTTGTTGTGGTTCAGCACTGTAACCCATGCTGCTATCCATATGCCTGATCAGTTTATTGTGGATGGTGTGCCACATGAGGTCGACAGCAGTCCTTTGGAAAAACTCTACGCTTCGGACCAAATTCGTCAGAAGCTACAAAACCAACCACAATGTGCTGCGGATCAACGTGGTTATCAGGGCGTTTGGGAATTAAAAGGTCAGCAGCTGTTTTTAAAAACCTTGCTGCAAAGTGATTGCAAAACCACCACCGCCAGCATAAACCCAACATTGTTATTTAGCGAAAAACAGTACCCGTTAAAAGCCAACTGGTTTACTGGTGCGATCAAAGTGCCGCTGACTGACAAAGATTACAAACATTGCCTGACCGATGAAGGTTCAGACGAAACCATAGGTTATGCCTATCTGGCGATGGTGTACGAGTTTATTGGCGGTGAACTGGTCAAACAGTCTGAACAGATTGTTACTGAAAACTGGCAAAGACCTCGCAATAACTGCGCTAATGTGCCAACAGCGCGGGTTTGAGCTGCTTTTATTCAAAAACCAAACATATCCGGGGTAGAGCCTATATCCGCTTCCAGGCTCTGATCCGGCTTACCAGCAAGCCGTGCTGCATCACGTCTAATCCTGCGGTTTTCCAGTAATTTTAAAATGCGGGAGCGTTCTTCCACGGGTTTGTTATGCCAGTTAAAGCGTTCGTCACGCGAGCGCAAGCAGCCGAGGCAATAACCTCTGCTGTTGTTTTCGCAGACCCCAATACAAGGATTGGGTAAGTCAAACAGCTCTAATTGATCCATTACACCAACAATCAACGCCACTCTGATTAAGATTCTGGCTTATTCTGCCTAAAAATGCAGCTTTTGTAATTTTTTTACAAAAATCGGCCAAAAGCAAAAATATCTGTTGACTTAAGATGTGTAGACGGCTATTTCTATAGGCATAAATTTTCGGCACCTAACGTAAAAACACCGCCGAAGTAAAAAATACTTAACCAAAGAGTTAAAATTAAAAAATGCGTTTAGCTTCTATTCTGAACATTATTGTGGTCCTCGTAATCGTGGTGATTAGTCACTGCGGGGGCTCGCGTTTGGAATTTTAAGCAGCAAAAAAATTCTCAACAAAACCCCCGCACCGAAAGGTCCGGGGGTTTTGTGTTTTAAGGTCCCCGGAAATTTCGAAAAAGGTTTTGTTGTACTGACAAACAGACGATAGAAAAGGATGGGATACATAATGAAAGGCGCAGAACTGGTTATCAAGCTGCTGGAGCAAAAGGGAGTCGAACATATCTTCGGCTATCCTGGCGGAGCTATTATGCCAATCTACGACGCGCTGTATCAGAGCAAAGTCAAACACTACCTGTGCCGTCATGAACAGGGTGGGGCTTTTTCTGCCATAGGTTATGCCCGCAGTTCAGGCAAAGTTGGCGTTTGTATGGCCACCTCAGGCCCTGGTGCGACTAACCTGATCACTTCCTTAGCCGACGCTTTATTAGACTCAGTGCCTTTAGTGGCCATCACAGGTCAGGTATCTCAAGCCGTAATGGGCACAGATGCGTTTCAGGAAGTAGACGTTTTAGGTTTAAGCCTGGCTGTGACTAAACACAGCTTTATGGTGACAGACGTGACTGAACTGGAACACACCTTAAACGAAGCCTTTGAATTGGCGATGTCAGGTCGTCCTGGCCCGGTCTTGGTGGATATTCCTAAAGACGTGCAACTGGCCGAAGTGCAGTTTAAGCCCCGTTTAGTTGAAGATGCTGCTTCCGCTCAGCAGCAGTTTTTACCAGCTGCAGCTTTAGATCAGGCACGTTTATTAATCCAAAACGCCAAACGCCCAATCGCTTACATTGGCGGTGGTGTGCATATGGCCGATGCAGTAACGCAGTTGCAGGACTTTTTAGCCACTAGCCCTATGCCTTCGGTGACCACTTTAAAAGCTATGGGTACGGTGCCGCCATCTAATGCCTATTACTTAGGCATGTTAGGTATGCACGGCACTCAGGCCGCCAATCATGCGGTGCAGCAATGCGATTTGTTAATCTGTTTAGGTGCCCGTTTTGACGACAGGGTGACAGGCAAACTGGCCGCTTTTGCACCGGATGCCAAAGTGATCCATATCGATATAGACCCGGCCGAGCTGCACAAATTACGCCGCGCTGAGTGCGCCATGATAGGTGATTTACGTCAGTTGTTGCCTGCGATGTCAGTACCCACTCACTGCGAAGACTGGTTAAAACATTGCCTGAACATGAAACAGCAACACGGCTGGCGTTATGACCATCCGGGTGAGCGTATCTTCGCGCCTTTAATGCTGAAACAGTTAAGCGAACGTATGCCGGACAACGCCGTGGTGTGTTGTGACGTAGGCCAACATCAAATGTGGGTGGCTCAGCATATGAGTTTTAGTCATCCACGTAATCATTTAAGCAGTGGTGGTTTAGGCACTATGGGTTTTGGTTTACCAGCCGCCATAGGTGCACAGTTAGCCAGACCAAAAGATACAGTAGTCACAGTCAGCGGCGACGGCTCTTTTATGATGAATGTGCAGGAACTGGGCACCATCAAGCGTTTCCGTCTGCCGGTGAAGATTGTCATAGTTGATAACCAGCGTTTAGGCATGGTGAAACAATGGCAGGAGCTGTTTTTTAACGAACGCTACAGCGAAACCGATTTATCCGACAACCCGGATTTTGTCTCTTTAGCTGCTGCTTTTGCCATACCAGGCCATAGCATCAGCCGTAAAGATGAAGTGTTACCAGCGCTGGAAGCCATGTTCACCTGGCCAGGCCCATACTTATTGCACGTTCGAATAGATGAAACAGACAACGTCTGGCCCTTAGTACCGCCAGGAGCAGCCAATCAGGATATGTTAACGGAGAAAGCGCTATGAACCATGTATTAACCATCCAGACTAAAAACCAACCTGTGGTATTAGAGCGGTTATTGCAGGTCACCCGTTACCGTGGCTTTGAAGTGGCCGGTATGGAAATGAAACCAATGGCCGATTTCAGCGGCTTGCTTGTGACTTTGTCTATCGTTAGCGACAAACCTATCAGCCTGCTGACCAATCAGTTAAACAAGTTATACGATATCGAATATCTGGATTGTGTTGAGTCTGAACGAACACAAGCCGAAGCAGGATCAATGCGGGCTTAAGCCGCTAAACTTAAGACAAATTAAAAATGGGGTCAGACCCCATTTAACTAAACATAATTAATTTACCCCGAAGTGAAGCCGCAGCCAGGCGAAAAAGCTCAACAACGCTGCGGTTCCAAGTACGCAGGGGAACCAAACAAATTGGAGTAATAAAGAGATGCCAAAGCTTAGATCCGCTACTACCACTGAAGGCCGCAATATGGCGGGAGCCCGTGCTTTATGGCGTGCCACAGGGGTAAAAGATACCGACTTTGGCAAACCTATTATTGCCGTAGTGAACTCCTTCACCCAGTTTGTGCCTGGCCATGTGCATTTACGCGATTTAGGCAAACTGGTGGCTGAAGCTATTGAAGAAGCGGGTGGTATCGCCAAAGAATTTAATACCATCGCCATAGACGACGGCATCGCCATGGGCCACGGCGGTATGTTGTATAGCCTGCCGTCCCGCGAAATCATTGCCGATTCGGTGGAATATATGGTCAACGGCCACTGCGCCGACGCTATGGTCTGTATTTCCAACTGCGACAAAATCACCCCAGGCATGTTAATGGCGGCCCTTCGCTTAAATATCCCGGCCATTTTTGTTTCTGGTGGCCCTATGGAAGCAGGCAAAACCAAACTGTCGGACCAAATTATCAAGCTGGATTTAGTCGACGCTATGGTGTCGGCCGCTAACCCGAACGTCAGCGATGAAGACAGCGAAAAAATTGAACGTAGCGCCTGCCCAACCTGTGGCTCTTGCTCTGGTATGTTTACCGCCAACTCAATGAACTGTTTGGTTGAAGCTTTAGGTTTAGGCCAACCTGGCAATGGCTCTATGCTGGCGACTCACAGTGACCGTAAAGCGCTGTTTATCAGTGCTGGTGAGCGCATTATGGACTTATGCAACCGCTGGTATAAAAACAACGACGCCAGCGCTTTGCCACGTAATATCGCCAATAAAACCGCCTTCGAAAACGCCATGATGCTGGATATCGCCATGGGTGGTTCTACCAATACAGTGCTGCATTTACTGGCCGCCGCTATTGAAGCCGAAGTCGATTTTGGCATGAACGACATCGACCGTTTGTCGCGCATAGTGCCGCATTTATCCAAAGTGGCACCGAGCACTCAGAAATACCATATGGAAGACGTACACCGCGCCGGTGGTGTGATTGCGATATTAGGCGAGCTGCTGCGCGCCGGTTTATTAAACCCCGACACGCCTCATGTCGCAGGCAGCTCTTTAGGTGATGTGATCAACCGCTTTGATATCACCTTAACCAAAGATCAACAGGTGCTGGATTTCTTCCGTGCTGGCCCTGCTGGTATCCGCACCACTAAAGCCTTTTCGCAAAGCTGCCGTTACCCAACATTGGACGACGACCGCGCTGAAGGTTGTATCCGCAGCAAAGAAAACGCCTATTCACAAGACGGCGGTTTGGCTGTGCTGTACGGCAACATAGCGCCAAACGGCTGTATTGTTAAAACCGCTGGTGTGGAAAAAGAAAACCTGGTGTTTAACGGCCGCGCCCGTATTTTCGAAAGCCAGGACAGCTCAGTTGAAGCCATTCTGGCAGGAAAGATTGTTGCAGGCGACGTAGTGATCATTCGCTACGAAGGGCCAAAAGGCGGCCCTGGTATGCAGGAAATGTTGTATCCAACCAGCTACTTAAAGTCTATGGGCTTAGGCAAAGCCTGCGCCTTAATCACAGACGGCCGTTTCTCGGGTGGTACTTCGGGTTTATCTATAGGTCATGTATCACCAGAAGCCGCCAGCGGCGGCGCTATTGGCCTGGTTGAAGAAGGCGACGCCATTGCCATTGATATTCCAAACCGCAGCATCGCTATTGGTGTGAGTGACACCGTATTAGCAGAGCGCCGCGCCGCTATGGAAGCCAAAGGCAAACTGGCCTGGAAACCTGTTGACCGCGTGCGTTCCGTCAGCCCGGCGTTAAAAGCCTACGCTATGCTGGCAAGCAGTGCCGATAAAGGCGCAGTACGTGATCTGAGTAAATTGGAAGACCTATGAGTGCTGTGCAACATCCTGTAAAAGACGCTGTTAAAGAGCAAGGCAAAACTGCATCCGACTGGCAGCGCCCTGCACCAAACCCAGGCCTGATGCAGCAGTATTTGCGGGAAATTTTATTGTCGCCCGTGTATCAGGCCGCGATAGAAACTCCGCTGCAGGCTATGCCAAAACTCAGCCAGCGTATTGGTCAGCATGTGCTGTTAAAACGTGAAGATATGCAGCCTGTGTATTCCTTTAAGCTGCGTGGCGCTTTTCATAAATTGCATAAAGTGCGCGAGCAGAACCCAGGTGGAAACGTCGTTTGTGCATCGGCCGGCAATCATGCTCAGGGCGTGGCTTTATCCGCCAGCAAACTGGGCCTGAACGCCACTATTGTGATGCCTATCACCACACCGGAAATTAAAGTAGCAGCAGTTAAAGCCCTTGGCGGCAAAGTGCTGCTGCACGGCACCGCCTTTGACGAAGCCAATAAGTTCGCCATTGAGTTATCCCAGACGCAGGGCGCCACTTATATTCCACCTTTTGACGATGCCGACGTCATCGCAGGTCAGGGCACAGTCGCCAAAGAACTATTAAGCCAACATAACAAACTGGACGCGGTCTTTATTCCGGTCGGCGGCGGTGGCTTATTGGCCGGTATGGCGGTGTATATCAAAGCCGTGATGCCGGGCGTCAAAGTAATAGGCGTAGAGCCAGACGACGCCGCCTGCTTAAAAGCAGCAATGGACGCGGGCGAACCTGTCACTTTAGACAGAGTAGGGCTATTTGCCGACGGTGTGGCGGTAAAACGTATAGGCAACGAGACCTTCAAACTGGCGCATTTATACTGCGACGATGTGATCACAGTCTCCAGCGACGAAATTTGTGCCGCCATCAAAGATATCTTTGACGACCTGCGAGCCGTAGCAGAACCTGCTGGTGCTTTGGCTTTAGCTGGCCTGAAAAAATATGCTGCAACCGCTACTCAAACTGAAAACCTCAGCGCAGTGCTGAGTGGCGCTAACCTGAACTTCGACACCTTACGTTATGTGTCGGAGCGCTGCGAACTGGGCGAGAAAAAAGAAGCGGTCTTTGCAGTCACTATTCCGGAAGAAAAAGGCAGCTTCCGCCGTTTCTGCCAAACCTTAGGCGGCCGCGCCATCACCGAATTTAACTACCGCTACGCCAGCGACAACAAAGCCCATATTTTTGTTGGCATCAAACTACGCCACGGCGCAGAAGAACTGCAACAGGTGAATCAAGCCTTATCAGCAGCAGGCTACGACTATCAGGACTTATCCGACGACGAACTGGCCAAACTACACGTACGCCATATGGTCGGCGGTATGCCACCACGTTTAGTGCAAGAGCAGGTCTATCAGTTCAACTTCCCGGAATACCCAGGCGCGCTAATGAACTTCCTCAACACCCTAGGCGAAAAATGGAATATCACCTTATTCCACTACCGCAACCACGGCGCTGCGACTGGTGATGTATTGGCAGGGTTTGAGATTGCTGATCATACGGAAATTGCTGAACATTTAGATACTTTGGGTTATGAGTATCGGCTGGTGACCAGCAATGGGGCTTATAAAGTGTTTTTGACGGCGGGGTGAAGATCGGGCTATTGTTCGATTAATGGGCTTCAGGCAACTATAGAACTGCTGATTCTATTCCTCGTTGCAAGTCGACCACACAGGAGCTAATTAACGCTTAGAACTGCGTTAATTAGCTGTCCATTTAATATGTATTCTTGGTGGAGTCGATTCATTTTGAACATGATCGAAACGGCTATCTGAAAGGCGATAGATCAATTTGCCATCTTTGCAAAGTCTTGGCTCGACGCTCTGCTGTATCTTGACTTAAGGTTTTGCATGTCTCAATTAAAAACTGTGTTGCAGTATTGGGATCCAGCTCAGATATCTTAGTTACACCTGCCCACTTAAGCCAAGCCCAACCGCAAGCACTGCTTTCAAACCGTATCGCTGTTACCTTCATCCTTTGACTGTGATCTAATGCGATAAACTGATAACCAACAGAATTTATTGCATTAGAACTCGAAAGTAATCCTAACACTCTTGCTGCATGAAGGTAATATGCGACTTGCCGTTCAGTTGTTAACCCTAATGACTCAGGAGTGACAAAATCACCTTTACTTTTGATTTCTATAATAGAAAAAACTTTGTGTAGGTCATTTGCTTGTGGGACATCTAGGCTTGATACATAGCTTGCCGACGCAGCCTTCAATATAGCTAGAGTTTCGTTTGCCTTTTCTTCCGTTATATTTAGTTCTGCTTCAAATTTGTTTTCGAGGCCAAACTGTATTTTCACTTTTCCGTCAACGATTTCTTCCAGGAATCGTTCTGCAGCAGATATGTCAATATTTAGAGATACGAGATCTTCATATGGTGCTGACGAGTTATTAAGAATATTGAATATAGTCTTTATGACAGGCAGGCATTGCTCTATCTGAGGTGATCTTAGCCTAAGAATAAATGAGCCGGTTCTCGCATCAATAGGCGTTATATATTTTCCAGATATATCCAAACTTCTCAATACAGAATTATATAGTTGAGAAAATGCGTCTGATACCTTGCCTACAGTACTTAGCTTGGGTTTTTCTCTATTTTGTTGACTTTTTATGTACAGTTCAGAAGTTTGTTGTGCTTCTATCTGGTGAGTGACAACTCTTTTTCCGTCAATAAAATAATCATGAGGTGGTAATATATCCTCTGTCATTTTTACTAATGGAACTTCATTGAGTTCAGATGACAAAGAGCTATCGAAAAAAGTTTTGACTCTAAAAATATAATCACTTGGATATGTATAAATATCGCGTAGTTTTATTTTTGATAATTCAAGCTCTATGAGTCGATCTTGGTCGATAGATGAATACAACCATTCATCGTATTCATCAGTTGAATCTATCCAAAAAGATATGAAATGGTTACCTGTCCCATTTACCGCAAGAAATAACTTTGGTCCGTCATAAAACTCATAAACTGACTTTATCGTCAGTTTTCCGAAGTATGGAGTGTTAGGCAATATGCTCATTTATGACTCCATGACCACAAAAACCATCTGTGGTAGGGCACTTAATTTATACCAGACAGTGAAATGGCTTGGTTCAAAAGTTTGTTTCATTTTTCCTAGCTCAGGGAACAACTCGCCCTTGGCAATATGCTTGTTTCTTAACTTTGGGAACAATCTCTTTTTTCTCTTAATATCATCTAATTGAGCAAAGTGAGATGTTCCGCAAGCATTGATAAATTCTGACTCTGATGTGTATTTCCTTTTCGCAAACTCTTCGCAAGTAGACTTAAAGTCTGATCTTTCTGGTGGGTTGTTATCAACCAGTCGAAAAGATAAACCTGAGGCGGGGGTTGCATCTACAGGAGGTGTGTTATCAGGAAAGTAATCAGGCCATTCACTCATCTAAGTCATCCATTTACCTATATTGAATACCATCTTTATATCAAATCAAACTTGATTACACAACGAGTTCAGTCTATCCAAAGTTATGCGCAGTGAGTCTTCTGAAATATCATTTCCATAGAAGTTTCTTGATAATGATAATGCGGATACCCCTACCGAACCTGAACCCATGAACGGATCACAAACTACCTCGTTTTCCTGCGTGCTCTGCTTGATAAGTATATCCATCAACGCTACGGGCTTTTCAGTCGGATAACCATTATAGACTCTAGGTACCTCTAAGATATCTGGTACACCCAAGTTATTCAGTTTTCTTTTACCTTTCTCGAAAAAAAGAACGAACTCATATCTGGACCTATAGTGATACCCCATCCCTATTCTTTTTTTATCCCATATGATGGGCTTCCAAAATTTAAATCCGCATTTTTCTGCTAGGGGTTTTGCAAAGAAAGCAGTCTCTTGATCACATAAAAGATAAAAATGAGAGTTTTTTCTTAGTACTCGGTAAATTTCAGAAAACAATTCTTCAAATCTTGAGTTTGGGAATATTTGAAACCACTGATTACTTGAGCTTTTACTTTCCTTTAACCTTGTTGTTGTCCCTATCTTTCTGTGCTTTTCTAAAGATTCATATGCGGGATCAGTTATAACCAGATCGACACTATCACTATCCAGTGATTTTAAAAAATCAACAGCATCATTTTGGCTAATTATGAGGTCTTTTGATGAGTCTTTATTTATCAAAGTTATAGCCATTCACTGTATAAGAATACAGCATTTTATAGGTAAATTGATCCTAGGGCAATTAGTTAATAAGAACAAAGCAAAATCTGTTTCAGGTCTTACCCTATGCCCATGCTATAAAGCAACTCCATCCGTCACTTTGACTAATTCTTTAAAAAACTTAATAGCCTTTTGTACTTCGTCTCGTTTGACTAAAAGCGAGACCTTGGCGTCGATATTATTGTCACTCTAAACAACCTAAGCCCGCTTTAAAGTGACTCATTTTTCAGAGCCTGATTTTCTGCTTCGCATGCTTTGCTGTTCGTGAAGGTATATTCCAAAGAGATAGTACCCGTCTCCGTGTCTTCGGCGTTTGCTGCAATAGCAACTGAGCTAATATCATTGGGGAGTTTCAGGCTTTCCTTACTGTCCCAAGTTGTGATGAAATATCGTTCATTCTTAGCCAGCCCATTCATCCAGTCTTTTGGAGCATTCCAAATGCTGCCGGGCAACAGTAGGTCGGTTTTAACGCCTTTGCCGTATTTGTCGCTAAGTACTTTCTCCAGTTCGTTAAACTTTGATTTGAGAAAGTAACCCATCGAATCTGTTGGAATATCTTTGCTAATAGCCTTAACCCAACATAAACCTGAGTTTTTGCCAAATTCCAATACGTATTGTTCGAAGTCTTCGTGTGGGCTAGGTACCGGGTCAACAAAAAATTTACCCGTAACCACTTTAGTTAGTGTTGTACCAAAAGCCTCTTCTGGTATGCCCATGCTGAGTCCAAAAGGCCCGTCGGAAGCAGGGACCAGAGAGATGGCTGATGGCTCTGAGTGCTCAGCTTTAGTCGAAGTGGTGTCAGACGACTTAACGTTAGTGCCCAGATCATTGATATACAGTCCATATTTCGCCAACGACTTGCGGTATTCCAGCATAGTGATAGCGTTTTCTTGTGTTGCAACATTGGCTTGTTTCAGCGCAAACAAAAGACCAGCTGAATATTGGGCTGCTTCCTCTTTCGCATTTTTTAATTTGCCTGCTGCAATGTTGAGATCTTCATCAATGCTGTCCACCAATGTCTGGTCTATTTCTGAAACTATTGGTTTGATTGTAAAGTCAGCCCCAGTTTCAAGGCTGGCTATTCTTTGGACAAATAGCTCTTTGTTTAATTTGAGTACTTCTAACCTCTGGTTTTTCAGAGTTCCAATTAAACCGCCTTTGCCAAGACTTTGGTCTTGCTCCAGAGCGGACAGGTCGGATTCGATCCTGCTTAACTCAGATTTGAGAGCTTCAACAGTTTTAAGCTCTTCCTCAGATAGCTGTTTATCGAAAAAACAACCGGCTAATAAAGTGCTACATAACAGAACTGTGGATAGCTTCAGCTTCATTCCTTTGATCATGGGTTTACCGTGGTTGTCCATTGTTAAATAGTGAGTGCTGGAGCTGGTTGTGTTGCGGCCTTGTCAGTCACTCTGACCAGCTCTTTAAAAAAGTGCATGGCTTTATCCAGCTCTTCCCGTTTGACTAAATGCGGAGTTTTTGGGTCATCGTTTTGGCGGCCATGGTGTACTACATCGCCGCGTTTGCTCAACCAGGCGTTAAGTTGCATACGGGCATCTTCAGGTTCCACATTATTCCAGTGCCAAAACTCTGTTAAGTTACGCTGCAAATAGTCCTCGCTCAGATGTTTTACCTTGTCTGAGGTAGGGTTATGTAGTTGATTAATTTCTTTATGTAACTTTTTCAGAATGAAATCGCCTGCATAACTACCTTGTATGCCACAGATCTTTTTCTCTACCAATTCCAGCAGAAGGGATTCGATATAAGTTTCCCATGCCGTCAGCGTCATAATAAGCGCAGCACGTTTTAAAACTTCATTGGGTTGTCGTTCTTGCTGAGGTAGTTTATCGAACAGCACAAGCAAGCGCTCGGCGTCGGCGATAGCGGTTTCAAAAGCTTGATAGGAGGTTGATGCCATGACGTCCTTTCCCGGCAACTGCAGCCATCTTTAGTGGCTTGAATAGAACCAAATTAGAACAACTGAAACCAAAGCACAAGATCTTTTTCGGGACGTACGGTGAATGTCATATCGTTGATATGGATGCGGTGGTTTGGATAGTATTTTGTCGATAACTGCCTATAAAGGTTTAGCTTGTGCCAATACTACAGATCTGAACTTTTCTGGCAAAGCATTGGGTGTCAGTACATCCACCTAAACTTTAAGCAGTTTCAGCAGTTTGTGGCGGATAGCACCAATGTCCAGCATGGTCATTTCTGGTGTTGGGTCGACCAGTAGATCCAAATCGCTTTGTTCTGTGTCTGTACCTTGCAGCACAGAACCAAAGACCCGGACATTGAGGGCATGATGCACTGCGATGATCTTAAGGATCTCTTCACGGTGCACAGCTAAAGCATCTGAAGGTTTCATATCAATTCCATCCCCTTTCAACGAAACCCATCAAAGCTAAAAATCTGCTCTACCGGTACTTCGAAGTAACGTGCCATTTGCAGCGCTATCACGACCGAGGGTGTAAAACGGCCGGTTTCTACTGTGCTGATGGTTTTACGGGATACACCAATGGCGTCGGCCAGTTGCTGCTGCGACAGCCCTCTGGCCGCGCGCAGCTCCGCAATTCTGTTGTACAGCGTTTGCTCTTCCATCAATTGGTTTCCTGCGCAGCTTCGTCTTGCTCTTCCATCAATTGGTTTCCTGCGCAGCTTCGTCTTGCTCATCCAGCACTGTGCGCAAACTCAGATAAAAGCTGATGGACCCGACAAAGATCGTCAGTAATAAAAAGGGCTGGAATGCAAGCCACTGCGGGTCACCGTTTTTGTTGATTAAGTGGGTTATGACATAACCCGAAAACGCCACCACTATGGTTAAGTTGTATGCCAGCGTAGTAGCGCGCTGAAAACGGCTGCGTAAATACTCGTCCTGAAAATCACCGCAGATCTCGCGGATTTTCCAGCCGTACGACAGCAGCTTAGGTTGTTTGGTCACTTTGACCAGAAAATAAATCACCGAAAACAACACGCCAAAGCCAAAAGCATCACTCACTGCTTTTAGTTCAAACCAAAACAAACTGATGTCTCTTAACAATTGAAAGCCTGTCAGCAGCGCAAAAAACAGTGCGCCGAAGATTGCCGCTTTGACACAATTTTCCTGATCTTCGATAGTCCATGTAGCCATAATAAGTGTTCCTTTTTTATTAAGTTTAGATACCTTCAGGTATCAATATGGAACCTTAAGGTATCAATGTCAAGTTTTTTTGATACCTTAAGGTTATATTTTTGAGTGATAAGAAAAGAACGCAAATGAAGGGCTGTGGGTTGCGGCAACTAGTGATCAGTTATTCCTGCCCCTAAAGACGATGAGCGCAGAGCAAGAGCTGGAGTGCTTATGTGGTTGTCGTACTTAATTGCTTGGCCAATTCCTGGATCTGATGTCTTTGCTGCTGCAATTCCAGCATCTGCTGGTCTATCTCTGTCAGCTTTTGTTGCAGCATAGGTAATAACAATTGGCAGTCGACCGGATGTTGATCGCTGCTGTGATTCTGGCGTTGCACTGAGCGGATTTGCTTGAGGCTAAAGCCCATTTGCTGAGCTTTTAGGATCACTTCCAGCCGGTTTTTGCTGTCTTCGCTGTAGTAACGGTAACCGCTGTTTTCCCGTAGCGGACTGATCACCCCTTGTTGTTCCAGAAAGCGTAGTTTTGATTCTGATACGTTAAGTAGTTTGGCAAGTTGACCAATGCGATACATCGAATAGACTCCTGCGATAAAAAGTTACTTGCAGGATACTGGCATATGGGGGCTTGACTCTCAACCTAGGTTGAAGCTTTACACTTGCGTTGTACTTGAATTCAGGCGGGCGGGTACAAGACCCGCCCCTACAGTTGAAAAAACAAAACGCAGTGAAAAAGACTAATGCCAGAGAACAGAACCAAGAGGTGTAACTATGTTGTTTGAAGCCACAACCCTGCCAAATGGCGTACAGCTGAAAAACCGGCTGGTGAAAGCCGCTATGGAAGAGAATATGGCCGCGGCCGGGCAAAATCCGTCGGCACAGTTGATTGAGTTGTATCGGCACTGGGCTTTGGGTGGCACAGGCTTATTGATTTCCGGCAATGTGATGATTAGCCGCAAAGCGTTAACAGGGCCTGGTGGTGTGGTGCTGGATGCCAAATCGGATTTAACTTTGTTCCACAGCTGGGCAGAAGCGGGGCAGCAAAACGGCACTAAGCTGATTTTGCAGCTGAATCATCCTGGGCGACAAATGCCAGCGAATCTGGGGCAGCAGGCGATAGCGCCTTCGGCTGTGGCTTTGGATTTAGGCCAGTTCTCAAAGATGTTTGCCAGCCCCAGAGCTATGACGCTGGATGATATCGCCGAATTTAAACAACAGTTTTTGTTGAGTAGCCAGTTGGCGTTGCAGGCCGGTTTTGCCGGAGTGCAAATTCATGCGGCTCATGGTTATTTGCTGAGTCAGTTTTTATCGCCGCTGGTGAATCAGCGCCAGGATCAGTACGGTGGCCCTTTAGAAAACCGTGCCCGCTTATTGCTGGAACTGGTCACTCTGTTACGCCATGAATTGCCTGCCAGTTTTATCATCAGCCTGAAGTTGAACTCGGCTGATTTTCAGCGAGGTGGTTTTTCCACAGAGGATGCGAAACAAGTATTGTTATGGTTCAACCCGCTGGCGCTGGATTTTGTCGAGTTATCAGGCGGTAGCTACGAAGCTCCTGCTATGCAAGGCGATAGTCGCGATGGCTCTACGCTGGCGCGTGAGGCCTACTTTTTAGACTTTGCCAAAGAGCTGCAACAATCTGCGCAAATGCCATTGATGGTGACAGGCGGTATTCACAGGCCTGAAGTGGCAGAGCAGGTGTTGCAAACTGGTGTTGCTTTAGTGGGCATAGCTACAGCTTTGGCTTTGGCGCCGGATTTACCTAACCGTTGGCAACAAGGTGAAGCAATAAGCCCGGTTTTACCTGCCTTTAGTTTTGCCAAAAAACCTCTGCAGTCACTGGCGAAAATGGCTTATACAAGATTGATGTTACGCCGCTTAGGCCGCGCTTTACCCTTCTGGTCTATCCGACGCTGGCCTCTGGCAATGTTAGTGTTGGATCAATTGCGGTTGGTCCGTTTAAGCCGTCGTTATAAACAGCAGATGGGGTTGTGAGATCACCAACAGCGGTTAGTTAAGGTAATAGATGAAGCCAAAAAAGCTACGATCGTAGCTTTTTTGGCTTCATGTTCTGCTGGCGTTTTTAAAAGTAAAAAGCAGGCCTTAAGCCTGCTTTGTCGTATGGGTTGAACTCAGCGAAAAATTAAATCTTAGTCAACCAACCATGTTTATCTTCGGCTTTGCCCCACTGAATATCGTTCAGGGTTTGGCGTAATTTGGCAGTGGTGCTGCCTGGTTCGCCGTTGCCTACTTTGTATTCTTTGCCCTGGTGGATCAGAGTGCCCACTGGCGCTAATACAGCGGCTGTGCCTGATAACGCAGCTTCTGTGCCTGGTTTGGCGGCGCGTTCCAGCAGTTCGTCTACTGTCAGTTCACGTTCGGACACTTTCATGCCTAAGTCACGGGCCAGCGTCAGAATGGTGTCGCGGGTAATGCCGTGCAGGAAAGATGCGTCCAGCGCTTTGGTGATAATTTCGTTGCCATCGATCAGCAAGAAGTTGGCTGCGCCTGTTTCCTGAACGTCGCCATTCGGGCAGAACAACACCTGATCAGCCTGATATTTGGCTTTGGCTTGCATAGTTGGGTGCAAGGCGCTGGCGTAGTTACCACCACTTTTGATCATGCCCATATGAGGCGCGCAGCGGGCATTGTCTTCCATCAGCAGGCGTAAACCACGGCTGCCGCCGGCAAAATAATCGCCAACCGGAGATAACAATACATATAGTAAAGACGTCAGAGTTGGTGTTGCTGCTTTACCAATAGCGGGTTCAGTGCCGATATGAGTAGGGCGGATATACATAGAACCAGGTGGTGTTGGCACATCGGCGGCATAATGGCGCACTACGTCCACAATCATCTGACTCAGCAGTGCTGCGTCGAAGGTAGGTAAAGACAATAATTCAGAGCTTTGTTGCATACGGGCAACGTTTTTATCCATGCGGAAAATAACCACAGAACCATCTTCATGGCGGAATGCCTTTAAGCCTTCAAAACAAGTGCTGGCGTAATGCAACACGTGAGCGCCCGGGTGCAGACTGATGCTGTCGGACGGAACTATTGCGGACTGACCCCAAGCTGTACCATCGAAACGGGCCATTGCCATTTCAGGCATAAATACACTACCAAAAGCTGCCATTTTTTCTTTCCTGCTGATGTTCAAGGGCCAGTGTAGGCTGGCCTGATTAAAATAGGGTGCGCTTTGTTATATGGGTTGGGCTTTATAGCGGCTGTCAGCTTGGTGCTACGCCACGGCCTTGGTCTATCAATTAACCCTGAGAATTATGAACGCCTGTCTATTGTACTCAGGCTTGCTGTTTTCGGCATCAACTAATTGCCCGTTTCATGTTCTGAGTACTGGATATTTAAGGCTTTACTGGGTTTAGTGACTCATAGTTTTGTAACCTGGCAATGTGGCAATCATCTTCACTACCGCACCTTATTGTTATCAGAGCCTTGTTTTTATCCGGAGCTGGCTTTATATCCCGTTCAGGTTTTCTATGGATATATGTATGCAAAGGACAGGCTTGTTTAGGTTTATGCAACTACTGCTAGCGAGCTGTGCTTTGGTCTGGTTGCTGGCTTTTTTGCATCATGCGCCTGAAGTGAAGCTGCAAGGGCCTGCGTATCAGCAACTTTGGACTGTGCCAGCCGATACAGGCGAAGAGCCTTTGTTGCAACAACTTCAGCGCAGCCCGGCCTTATTGTTTTTGCATCAGAAACAACAAGCGGATTACCAGCTGGTGCTGGAATTTGGCAAGCTGGCTTTGGTGTTAATTCCTCTGACTCTCTCTTTATGTTTTCTGCTGTTGCTTTGGTTTATTCGCGCAGGCCCTGGCCGGCGTTTCAGGCTGTCGTTATGGCACGACGCTAATCTGCATAAAAAGCGGCTTTATTATCAGCTTTCACTCAAATGACTGTGTTTATAGGTTTTACAGAACTTTTATCAGTAATTTGAGGTAGTTATGATTTCTTTATTAAAAAGGCAGCGCCTTGCTCTGGTGCTGCTTGTTGCTGTCGTTTTTCCATTTTTTGTTCAGGCAAATACCCCTCTTTCCCCAGCCGAACGTGCGGCCAGTATTGATGGCATTGTTCATATATTGAATCAACAGTATGTATTCCCCGATACAGCGCTAAAGGTCAGCGAGGTTTTGCTGCAGCAAGAGCAAAGTGGGGCTTTAGCTGATATCACCAGTCAGGAGCAGTTTGCTGACAAGGTTGGTGATTTAATGCGTCAATACAGCGGTGATGGCCATTTGAATTTGGCGTTAATAGCTGAACAAGGCGGGGTTTCGCATCGTTTAAAAGAGACGGAAGAGCGCAAAATCAATAACTTTGCCTTTGAGCAGGCGCGTATTCTGCCGGGCAATATTGGGTATCTGAAGCTGCATAAATTCTGGCAGGCCGAAGAAGCGCATAAAGTGGGACATGCCGCTTTGGTGTTTCTAAGCCACAGTGATCATATTATTATTGATCTGCGTGACAGCGGCGGTGGCTCCCCAGAGCTGGTGCAGTATTTGATTAGCCATTTTGTGCCGGAAGGCACCTTGTTATGGGATCTGCTTGACCGTAGCAGCAAAAGTACAGACCAAATACGAAGCCTGGCGGTGCCTGATTCAGAACTGTTAAAAACCAAGCCACTCTATATTCTGCAAAGTGAAGAGTTGGTTAGCGCGGGCGAGGTTTTTAGCTATACGCTGCAACAACTAGGTCGCGCCGTAGTGATTGGCCAGACCAGCGCTGGTCTGGCCCACTACACGGGCGCAGCTCAAGTCAACGACTGGCTTTTTGTGCGTATTCCCATGTTCAGGCCGGTGAACCCAGTCACAGGCACTAACTTTGAAGGCGTTGGTGTGGAGCCGAATATAACAGTTAGCTCAGAAATGGCGTTGTACACGGCTTTGCGGTTGGCGAATAAGGGCAGTTAGAAAATGAAGGGCCTACGGTTCTTTAAGAACAGCAGGCTCTTGTTTGGCTGCGGGCGGCTTACTCGTTAACGATTTCAATCTGAGGTGCATGCTGGCGGAAAAAGTGTCGTACTTGTTGCAGCTCATCCAGCTGAAATATCCACTGATGCCCTTGATTCCATGCCAGTTGTAAAAAAGCCGGCCCCTGAATATCTATACGACCAATCACCACTTTGCGTACTGTATCCGGCAGTGGGTAATCATCTATCCAAATAGTGCCATTTTCTGTTTTGAGCACCTGCATCAGACTGCCTAACTTGTCTTTCGGAAAGCCATTGGTATGCAAAATCGTAATTGTTAAAGAACTTATAGATACTATGCACAGCAGTAAGCTAGAAGCACTCTGTTGTTCGAGGCTGCGATAAATGGAGAGACCAAGGTACAACAGACTGAAGGTAATCAGTGCCACTCTGGCGTTTCTGCTGAGCTGCTTCCAGCCGAGTTTTAGCGATGAGCGGGATGGAGTTTGATTTCTCCAGAGAATTTGGGGTTTTTGCATCATTCTTCCTTGAACTCTTAAATTTTCAGTGTGGCCTTCAGGTTAGCCGGTGCCAGATATAAAACAGATTTCCCTGCTTTAGCTTTGGCCACCACTAATAGATTGGCGTCGACCAGCGCATTTAAATGGCTACGAGCTGTGTTTTCTGTGATATCAAACTGAGTGGCTACTTGTTTGGATGTAAATACTTTACCTGGTTCGTTGACTGCCTCTTTTAGCAACTCTAGCTGCGCAGTTTTTAGTTTTTTAGCCAATGGGCTGCGCTCTATCCAGCTCATAAATTGGTAAAACTCTTGTTTTTTGTTTTTGATATGAAGCTGCAAAGCGTCAACCGCTTTCACCACAGTGTCGGCCTGATTGTAAAGAAAGTAGGTCAGATCCAGCTCGTCGGTTTCGGTATAAATGAATGCAGCATCGTAGTCACTCCTTTTCTCCTGGATCAATTTACTGATCGAGACAAATTCGAACAGCCAGTAACCAGACCTGAGCATGGACCAATAAAACAAGGCTCTGGCAGTTCTGCCGTTACCATCACCAAAAGGGTGAATGTAACCAATCATAAAATGCAGGATGATGGCTTTTACCAGCGGGTGCATAAATTGGTCTGATTGCTGGCCATCACTGTTCTTATTGGCAAATTCACATAGTTTGATAAGCCTCTCTTTTAACGTAGTGAAGCAAGGTGGTTCATGCGCGATTTCGTTGTAACTGTTTCTGACACTAATGTCGTTGGCTGTGCGAAGCTCGCCTGATATTGCATTATTATCAATGGCTTGATAGGTTGCTATCCGATGCAAGTCCAGTAATAAATCTACCGACAAGTCTTCGTGTTTTTTCTCGAAAACTTTTTTCATTAACAGATAGTTATTCACAATCATCTGTTCTGATTTATCTCTGGGCGGTCTGTTAGTCTCCAGCATTTCTTTGGCAACTTTACGTGTAGTTGCAGCGCCTTCTAGCTGAGATGAAGTAATGGCTTCCTCCATCATCAGACTTTTGACTAAATACCGGTCTTTTTCATGTCCGGTGATAAAAGTGGCATCACCTATAACCTGACCACCCCCTGTGATTTTGTCTATGTAATGCAGCTTGGCATACAGTGAATCTGGCACTGAGTAGTTAAATAATTCTGTTTCATTTTTACCTTCCAGTTGCGGGATATATTTGATTGTAGCTTTCCGGGCTAATTTGGTAGCGGCCCAAGCTGTTTGTTCGTTATCGCCTTTTTCGACTTTCCACTTAAATTTGTCCCAATGCAGATAAGCACCAGTAGAGTCTGTTGCTTTGTATTTTTGCATTAGCGGCAACAAAGTATCCGTTGATAATTTAGTCATTAGTTCACTAAAAGGAACTGGAGGTCTAATTCTGGCCATAACTTACCACAAAACAAAATTCTTAAAATTGAGTTTAAACAGATTAGTTTAAATTTCAACGCAAATTTTTAAAATTGAGTTTTCTTAATTTATAAATAGAAAAATTATATTTATCTATTTGTTTTAGATGAATTAATTAGTGTTTTTTTAATTGCGTTTTTAACAGTTTTTCTGAAAAAAATTGCAACTTAACTCAAAACCTGTCTCTTTCCAAAGCGAATTACCATCTTAGCCAAATGCTCAATAAGATGATGCTATGTAGTTCTTCCATGCCTCAATCCGGTGCCGTTTTGCACCAATTCAACGCAAGCTTTTGATAATTGCCTGCACATAAATTAGCCATTACTCAATAAAATCAGCCAGTTAATAAACTGGCATTCTTTGTGCTTTGGTTATCAGCGAGTTTTATCAGTGCGTTAGCTGAAGCGAACGCAACACAATTTGAATTTAAGCGCATAGCTTTGGCTGTGTGCTGGCAACGAAGCCTGGATTCTGACCGCCTTTTTGGTGGTGCAGAGCCGGGCTTTTTTTATGGGCAAAATTTGGCTGTCGAGTCAGCCGCCAAAGGCCTTAAGGACATAACAATGCAGCAGACCAAACAAATTCTGGTGATCGGCAACGGCATGGTGGGACATCATTTTGTTGATCAATTACGTGCCAAAGACCCATTAGCGCAAATTACTGTGCTTTGTGGTGAAGCTCAGCTGGCGTACGACAGGGTGCATTTATCCGGCTATTTCAGCGGCACCAGCGCAGAGCAGTTGGCGTTGACGACAGAAGAAGCTTATCAGGCCGCCAATATTCAGTACCGCTTAAATTGTTGGGTGGAGCAAATTAACCGCGAGCAGCAGCTGGTGGTAACCAGTCAGGGCGGTCAGTTTTATTACGACGAACTGGTGTTGGCAACTGGCTCTTACGCTTTTGTGCCGCCTATTCCTGGTAATGATCAGCCGCATTGTCTGGTGTACCGCACTTTGCAGGATTTAGATGCGATAGCGCAAAGCGCAGCTGTAAGCAAAGTAGGGGTGGTGATAGGTGGCGGTTTGCTTGGACTGGAAGCGGCTAATGCACTGAAACAACTCGGCTTGCAAACTCATGTGGTGGAGTTTGCGCCTCAGCTGATGGCGGTGCAGCTGGATCAGGGCGGCGGCCAGATGTTAAGCCAGAAAATTTCTGAACTGGGTGTGCAGGTGCATACCGGTAAAGCCACGCAAGCCATAGTAGCTGGTGCTGAATGTCGTTATCAGTTGCAGTTTGCTGATGGCGAAAGTTTAGAGACGGACTTAGTGTTGTTTTCTGCTGGCATCCGACCTTATGACCAACTGGCGCGCAGCTGTGGTTTAGCTGTGGGTGAGCGGGGCGGCATAGTCGTTAATGATCAGTGCCAGACCTCTGACCCACATATTTATGCCATAGGTGAATGTGCCTTGTGGCAGCAAAAGATTTTTGGCCTGGTAGCGCCCGGTTATCAGATGGCGCGTGTTGTGGTCAGTCAACTAACAGGGGGCGAGTTGAGTTTTAGCGGCGCTGATATGAGCACCAAGCTGAAACTGCTGGGTGTGGAGGTGGGTTCTATTGGCGATGCCCATGCCAGAACGCCCGGCGCTTTAAGTTATGTGTTTACCGACCCACGTGCTCAAGTCTACAAAAAAATGGTAGTCAGCAAAGACGGTAAAAGGCTTTTGGGTGCTGTGCTGGTGGGCGATACCAGTAACTACGACAGTCTGCTGCAATATGCTTTAAACGATATGCTGCTACCAAAACAACCGGAGCAACTGATTTTACCTGCAGCGTCCGGCGCACCTTTAGCAGCTTTAACTTTACCCAACAGTGCCACCATTTGTTCCTGCCATAACGTGGCCAAGGGCGACATTGTTGCTGCTATGGACTCTGGTAGTTGTGATTTAGCCAGCATCAAAAGCTGCACCAAGGCCAGTACGGGTTGTGGTGGTTGTACTGCTCTGCTCAAATCCGTAGTGGATGACGAGCTGAAAAGCCGTGGTGTGGAGGTGAAAAATCACCTTTGTGAGCACTTTGCTTATTCCCGTCAGGAATTGCTGCATTTAGTCCAGGTGGGCGGTATTAAAACCTTTGCTGAACTGTTAAGCCGCCATGGTCAGGGTTTGGGCTGTGATATTTGTAAGCCGACAGTGGGCTCTATTCTGGCATCAAGCTGGAATGATTATGTGCTGAAAAAGCCTCACGTGGGTTTGCAGGACACCAACGATACCTTCCTCGCCAATATGCAAAAAGACGGTTCTTATTCAGTAGTGCCGCGTATTGCCGGTGGCGAAATTACCGCAGAAAAACTGCTGGTGATAGGTCAGGTGGCTTTGGATTTTAATCTCTATACCAAAATTACCGGTGGTCAGCGGATCGACTTATTTGGCGCTCGTTTAGAGCAGTTGCCTGCCATTTGGCAGCGTTTGGTTGATGCTGGTTTTGAGACAGGTCATGCCTATGGCAAGTCGCTGCGTACCGTCAAATCTTGTGTCGGCAGCACCTGGTGTCGTTATGGCGTACAGGATAGTGTGGGTCAGGCCATAGCTATTGAAAACCGCTACAAAGGTTTACGTGCACCACACAAAATCAAAATGGCGGTGTCGGGTTGTACCCGCGAATGTGCTGAGGCGCAAAGCAAAGACATTGGCATTATTGCCACCGAAAACGGCTGGAACCTGTATGTCTGCGGTAACGGTGGTATGAGACCACGCCACGCCGACTTATTTGCCACCGACCTCGATACCGAAACCTTAATCCGCTACATAGACCGCATTCTGATGTTGTATATCCGCACAGCCGACCGTTTGCAGCGCACTTCCGTCTGGATGGAAAAATTGGATGGTGGTCTGGACTATCTGCGTAAAGTCATCATAGACGACGAGCTGGGAATAGCCGCAGAGCTGGAAAACCAGATGGCAGCCTTAGTGAATACCTATGCCTGTGAATGGAAAGCTACGCTGGAAGATCCACAAGCGCTGAAACGTTTCCGCCAGTTTGTAAACAGCCCGGATGCAGATGAAAACATCGTTTTTGTGGAAGAACGTGCGCAAATCCGCCCTGCCACTGCAGAAGAAAAACGCCAGTGGTTGCAACAAATCCCCATCACAGAGCTGCCTGTAAAGGCTTTAGCAGAGGAGAACTAACATGGCCTGGACTGATATTTGTGCTTTTGAAGATTTAGTCGAAAACAGTGGTATTTGCGCTTTGCTAAACGGCCGTCAGGTCGCGGTGTTTTTGCTGGAGCTGCAAGGCGAGCCGCAGATTTATGCGATAGGAAATTACGATCCTATTGGCGGCGCCAATGTGCTATCGCGTGGCATGGTGGGTTCTATAGGTGAGCAAATAGTAGTGGCTTCACCTTTGTATAAACAGCACTTTGACCTGACCAGTGGCCAGTGCTTAGAGCAACCTGAAGTGGTGATCCCTGTGTATGGGGTGAAACTGCAACAGGGCCGAGTGTGGCTGAATGCGGTAAAACAAGTACAAGAAGCATCAGCTGCTTAGTCGCAGGGTTCAAAGAAATCCACGATAAAGCCAAAGGACAAGGCCGAAAGGCAGACAAGAGTAAAAGGGTGGTAGCAAGATGAGTGTAATCAGTAATTTATTTCGTTCACCACTAGCAGCGCAGTGGCTATCCGGCTGGAACTGGAAAGGTGAAGCTGCACAAACAGAGCAGCGTAAGCCTGAAGGTAAAGGTCAGGTGGTGCTGATTGGTGCAGGGCCTGGTGATCCTGAGCTACTGACCGTCAAAGCCCAGCGTTTATTGCAGCAGGCTGATGTGCTGTTGTTTGACAGTTTAGTGTCGACTGAGCTGTTGGCTATAGCCCCCCGGCGTTGCAAAAAAGTCTTTGTGGGTAAAAGAGCGGGCCGTCATGCCATGCCACAACAAGAGATTAACCAGTTGTTGGTCCAATACGGCCAGCAAGGTGGTTTAGTGGTGCGGTTAAAAGGTGGGGATCCGGCGATCTTTGGCCGGGTATCGGAAGAAGCCGCTGCTTTGCAACAGGCTGGTATCGCCTTTGCGATAGTGCCAGGCGTGACCAGTGCCTGTGCGGCTTCAGCTTATTGTGGTATTCCGCTGACAGCCCGGGGTTGTGCAACTTCAGTGCAGTTTTTAACGGCGCAGTTTGCCGACCCGACCAAACAACCGGACTGGTCTGGTTATCAGTACAGAGCCAATGGCTCTAACCCCACTTTGGTGGTTTATATGGGACTTAACCGCTTGCAGCAATTGTGTGCCGGTTTAGTGTCAGTTGGCTGGCCGGATCATACGCCTATAGCACTGCTGGATCAGGTCAGTACAGCCCAGCAAACCCAGCTGCAGGGCACTTTGGCTGATATCAGTGAGCGTCTGGCAGCTTTTCCACTCTCTGGCCCAACCCTTATTGTGGTGGGCGAGGTGCTGAAGCAGCGGATGAAAGTAGATCTCAGTCTTTTACAACCAATGACAGTAGAAAATTAACTAAGCCGTTAAACCCCATTCGTTTTGCCCTCTGGCTGCTTTAACGCAGTCCGCTGGCGAAGCTTTGCCAAAAATTAACCTCAATAGAAGGGATCCTTATGCGCTATTACTCTTTACCCGCTTTGGCTGTAATGGCCGCTTGTACTTCAGTTTCAGTTTGTGCTGCTGATGTTGCTTCCAGCGCTTTCACTGCACCAGAGCTAAAGATGTTATTCCGTTACCGGTTGGAAGCTGTGGACCAGGATGGCCTTGCCGAAAATGCTTTGGCTAGTACCTTGTTATCGCGTTTTAGCCTGACGCAAAAATTCAGCCATGGCTGGTCAGCAGGCGGCGAATTTGATTATGTGGCGGCTTTAGGGGATAAAAATTACAACGATAGTATGAACGGCAAAACAGCCTATCCGGTGGTGGCAGACCCTGCTGGTGCTGATTTAAATCAGGCTTTTGTGATGTATCAAAGCGACAGCCAGAGCTTAAAAATTGGCCGTCAGCGTATTAACTTAGCCAATGAACGTTTTGTTGGTGGTGTAGGCTGGCGTCAGAACGAACAAACCTTTGATGCATTGCGTTATCAGGCCAGTTTATCTGCTGAACTCAAACTGGATTACAGCTACAGCAGCAAAGTGAACCGGGTGTTTGGCAGTAAAAGCCCACAAGGCGACTGGAGTTCGGATTTACATCTGCTGGATTTACGTTATCAGCCGAACACTAACCATCAGCTCGGCGCTTTTGTTTATCAGATGGAATTTGACGATGCACCTTTAGTGTCAAACCAAACGCTGGGGCTGGATTATCAGTACAGTCAGGCTTTATCCCAAAGCAGTCGTTATATGCTCTATGGCTCTTATGCCCGGCAGCAGGAAGCAGGTGATAACCCCAATTCGTATGACGCAGATTACTGGACTGTGGAAGCCAACCTTTGGCTGGGTGCATGGCAAAGTGGCGTGGGGATAGAAGTATTAGGTTCTGACAATAACTCTGGTAACGCGATTGGTTTTTCGACACCACTCGCAACTTTGCATAAATTTCAGGGCTTTGCTGATAAGTTTCTCACTACACCTGCCAATGGCATTGAAGATAAGTATCTGAAGCTGGGTTATAAACTTGACCAGCTGGAACTGATAGCCTTTTACCACTGGCTGGATGCGGCACAAGGCGACGCTGACTATGGCAAAGAGCTGGATTTACAGCTGAGTTATAACCTGAATGCTCAGCACGCGGTATTGCTGAAATATGCTGATTATCAGGCCAACAGCTTACACACAGACACCAGTAAGTTCTGGTTACAGTGGCTGGCGAAGTATTAAAGCAAGTGAAGTGGCTGTCTGCTTAATTCGCGGCAGCCACTAACCAGAGGATCACTAAGCCCTGCACTACACAAAGGCACTGCCAGAACCAAAGCGGATGCAGTTCAATTAAACTGAGTGGTTTTTGAAATTCGGCATTAGGGTGGCGTAAGTCGTATAAAAACTCCGACAAAGCCTGGTAGCGTTTATTCGGGTCGGGTTGCAGTGCTTTTTCTAAGGTTAAATCCAGCCAGACCGGCAGCTCGCTGTCTTTGCTGAGTACAGATTGATAGCGCAATTTTTTCTGCGCTTTGATACTTTTACCCCGCGCCACTTCAGGACCATAAGGATAACGGCCGGACAGCAACTGGTAAGTTAAAACCGCTAGTGAATATAAATCCGACAGCTCTGTGCCAGCCAGGCCTAAAAAGTACTCAGGTGCTGTATACAAAGCTGTGCCTGGAATATCTCCAGCTACTTCGTCATCGGTCTGTAATCCCGCCAGTCTGGCAGCACCAAAGTCGATAATTTTAACTATGCCTTGAGGGGTCACCATCAGGTTATCGGGTCGGATATCCTGATGCAGAATTTCGCTGCGGTGCAACGCCTGCAGCCCTTTACCCAGCTGTTCAATAATGCCTCGAACTTGTTCCACGGTGGGTTTGGGGTGATCCAGTTGCCACTGTTTTAGCGTCTGGCCTTCGACATAATCAAACAAGGTATAAAGCGCAGTGCGAGGCCTGTTGATGCTGGCCGGACGCACGACATGGTTGCTGTGCACTCTTTTGGCTATCCATTCTTCGCGCATTAGCCGTTCCAGATAATCCGGCTGTTCAGCTAAATCAATGGAGGGGGCTTTTAGTACCAGCAATCGTTCTGTGCCAGTGTCCTGCACCAGATACACATGGCTGCGGCTGCTTTGCTGTAGTGGCCTTATTACCTGTAAGCCATCTAATGTATCACCTGGTTGCAGCAAAGGCGGCAGAGGTAATTGCTGATCCAGGCAAAGAGGTAAATTGTTGTCTGCCGGCAACTGATCAATACGCGCCAATTGCAGCGTAATATTATCTTCGCTGCCTGCAGCTAAAGCGGCTTCAGTCAGTTGCAGGGCCAGCAGCGATAAATCCCGCTGTGTTTCCAGTAACTGAATCAGTGTGGTCTGGGGTAAAACTTCAAATAAACCGTCCGTTGCCAGCAGAAACAGATCCCCTTGTTGCAAAGGAAGGCTGTGATAATCCGCTTCCAGCGCTGCTCCTGCGCCAAGTGCCTGACTTAAAAAGCTGCTGCTGCCACGCCAGACTCTATGGTCCCGCGTCAGTTGTTCCAGTTGCTGATTGCGCAGCAGATAAATCCGGCTGTCACCCACATGCAGCAAATGAGCATGGCGTTGTTTTAGTATTAAGGCACTAAAAGTGCAGACATAACCCTTGTCTGGATCGGATGCAAAAGGGCCATTGCGGCTTTGAGCGTACAACCAGTTATGACTGGCTTTAAGCACTTGCAAGGCGGCATGAGGTACTGACCAGGCATCGCTGGTGCAGTAATAATCATCCAGAAAACTTTTCACTGCTGTTTCACTGGCGATTTGGCTGACGGTGCTGGTGCTGATGCCATCGGCGACCGCCAACACTATGCCTTTACTGCTTAATTCCGGCTCTTTTGGCTGATAAGCACCAAAGCAATCCTGATTGATAGTTTTACGGCCAGCAGTGGAATGCTGGCCTATGGAGACTTGTAACGAGGCTCCAGGCAACATCATCAGGCTTTGGCCAGAGTAGCTACAGGGCTTTCAGCTGTTTTAGCAGTCAGGTTACGTTTTGGTGCCGTTTTATAGTGAGTGCTGTACAGGGTCAAACCGGTAAAGGCTAAACCACCCACCAGATTGCCTAAAGCTGTTGGGATTTCGTTCCAGATCAGATAATCCATCACTGAGAAATCACCACCCATCATCATGGCAAAAGGGAACAAAAACATATTGACCACTGAGTGTTCAAAACCCATAAAAAAGAACAACATAATAGGCATCCACATGGCCATCACTTTGCCGCTGACATGAGTGGAAATCATAGCGCCAACCACGCCCATAGATACCATCCAGTTACACAACATGCCACGCAGGAATATCGTCATCCAGCCTGTGACACCATGTTCGGCATAACCTAAAGTACGGGCTTCACCCACACCAGCCAGTTTTTGTCCAACTGCATCGGGTTCAAGATGAAAACCCATAGTCAGCACAAAAGCCATCATGGCGGCGACTGTTAAGGCTCCAAGGAAGTTACCGGTAAATACCAAACCCCAGTTACGAAGTACACCTTGCACTGTAACGCCTGGTCTTTTGTCCAATAAGGCTAGCGGTGTCAGTACAAAAACACCGGTTAATAAGTCGAACCCCATCAGATACAACATAATAAAACCGACTGGGAACAACATGGAACCTACTAAAAAGGATCCGGTTTGCACAGCTACTGTCACAGCAAATACTGCAGCCAAAGCCAGAATAGCTCCTGCCATATAAGAGCGGATCAGCGTATCCCGGGTGGACATAAAAATTTTGGATTCGCCGGCATCGACCATTTTGGTCACAAATTCGGCTGGAACTAAATAAGCCATAGGTTCACCTTTTCCTGTTGTTGCTGTTGGTTTGTTCAGGTGCTGTTTTTTAAAAAACAAAAAAGGCGTCCGGATCATTCTGTTGCCAGAAGATCGCGGGACGCCTTTGTCCTGAAATTTGTTGCGAGGTGATTACCACCTCTGCCGTTTTAACAGAGCAACTTTGATGCCAGCTGATGCTTTTATATCAATACATTGATTTTGTTTAGTTTTCGTAAAACTGATTTTGGATGACTGCTACAGCAAGGTGCCATTGTTGTGCATTTTCTGCACCGTTACAGGGCAACACTGCTTTGTGCTCTGAAACAAAAAGACGGATTAATTCTGATTATCCAGCATTGGCGCGGTCTGGCAGCTGTCGCGGACAGCGTGGAATAACCATTGCTAGAGTATGGGATTATCAGCACTGCAGAGTGAACCATGAATTATCCGACAGCTCAGTTTTTGCTGGCCGCGAAACAGGCAGAAATAAAAGCCCTGCAGCAGCTTTCGGCGAACTGTTTACTGGTCACCAGCGTTAGTGAACTGGTGCATCAGTTGCAACGTGAGCGTGGTATCAGCAATATTTTCCTGGCGTCAGACTGTGAAGTGTTTGTTGTGCAGCGCCAGCAGCAATTACTGCAAAGCACTAAAGCAGAGCAGCAGCTGCGTACCCAACTGAATCAGCAGTATCTGCAGGCGACCGAACCTTGTAATAGCAGCCGTTTACTGAGCGGAGTTTGTCTGGCATTGCAGGGTATGGATCATCTGGCTGAGTTACGCGAGCAGGTTGACAACCAAAAATTTACGCCGCTGCAATCGACCGAAGCTTACAGCAGATTAATTGCAGCCTGGCTGGCTGTAGTGCTGGAATCGGCTGATTTAGCCTGTGACGCTGGTATAACCCGTTTTTTGGTGGCGTTATTTAACTTACTGCAAACCAAAGAATATGCCGGACAGGAACGGGCATGGGGCGCTATGGGCTTAGCTTCGGGTCAGTTAACCACTGAGTTGGCCGAACGTTTGTTATTGCTGCAACAAGCGCAGCAACATAGTGCCGCTGTATTTTTGGAGTTTGCCACTGCATCACAGCAACAGCAGTGGCATCAGCTGGAACAAGCTACTGCGTCAAAACAACTGCAGCAATTAAGAACTATGATCCAACAATTGTCCGGTACTGCAGCACCGGTGCCTGCGGTCAGCGATCTCTGGTATCAGTTTGCCACTGAACGTATGGATGCTATGCATCTGTTACAGGCTGGATTAACCTCAGAGTTGCAGCAACTGACGTCAGCCACAGTCGATGCGGCACAGCAGCAGTTGCAGCAGCATCAACTGAAACTGACCGAACTGACAGAGCTACCAGCCAGTTCAGGTTTAACTTTATTAATTGACCCGGGTATGTTGGGTTTATATGGAGCTTCTGTTGTGCCTGCAGGTCAGGCCGAACAAAATGTGCAGGCACCAAGCCGATCCTTTTATCAGCTATTGTCTGAACAAGCCCAGCATATCCGTCAAATGCATACAGAGCTAACAGATGCCCGCCGCGCTATCAGCGAACAAAAGCTGATTGACCGTGCTAAGTTATTGCTAATGCAGTACAAAAAACTGACCGAAGAGCAAGCCTATCGCCAATTGCAGCAAAGTGCGATGAAGCAACAATGCCGTATTGCCGATGTAGCCGATGCTGTGGTGAAAGCGTTAAAGCCTGTGAAAACATCGCCTTAGTAACCCAGTTGTGGGTCAAACCACAGCGCTTTGTTGTGCAAAGGTGTTTGGGCTGGAAGAAGCGGGTTGTTCAGTGGAATCACAGTTCTGGATTTTAAATCGGCCTGTTGTATGGCGCTGCTGAAATGTTGTAAAAACAGCTGCTGCATGCTGCCATCTTCAATGGCACGCAGTAGCCCTATTTCAATGGCATTGGCCAGTTCGATATTGTCTTTTTGCACAAAAAAATACAAAGCAGCCGGGTAATGCAACACCCACTTCGGCGCAACTGTCAGCGACATGCCTGTTTTTTGCTGCAATTCTGGCCAGATTTCTGTAATTGAGCGGGGGAAATAATCAATACGTTTGGCCTGCAACATTTTGAACATAGCGTCAAAGTCACCGCTGCCTAATACCCGAAAATGATTGGCTTTTAAAATAGGGTAATCCGGCCAGTCACTGCCCTGAATAGACGGACTGGTTTTTAATTGCTTTTCATCCAGATGCTGAATTTTTTGTTCGTTATCGTTGTGAATAAGCAACAAACGCCAGCCAATTAAACCTCTGTCTATTGGAATACGGATGGGCTTGAGTTCTTTTTCCCGTTCTGGTGAGGTCATTGTCCAGACCACATCCAGTCCACTTTTAGAACCCAACTGGCGCAAAGTCCTGTGTTGGGTCATCACTTGGCCGCTGGGGACCAGCTGATACTCAGTGCCGGATTTCTCTATCGCCAGATGCAATAAAGCAATGGGGTAACTGCCACGGGCATCACCCAACATAGACATAGGCCATGAGTAGATCACTTGTTGTGGTTGTGCGCTGCTGAAAGCGGGCAACAGCATCAACAGAAAAGGCAGAAGCAGAAGACAAAACCGGGCTGTCATCACAGACATTGCATGCACTCCGTGGCGTTGATTTAGAAACTATAGAACATTTCAGCTGCAAGGTTAGTCGGCTGACTTCTGCTGATGTTATTTCGCCGAATATTTGCAGTTATAATCAGCGGCAAAAGTTGAGGGCAGGTAAAGAGATGACTGACGAATTAAAAATTGAAGATTTGGTGTTGGGGGAGGGCAAAGCTGCTGAACGTGGAGCTTTAATTACCGCACATTATCGTGGCTGGCTGGAAGATGGCACAGAGTTCGATTCGTCCCATAAAAGAGGCGAAGCTTTTCAGTGTATTTTAAGCAATAACAGAGTGATTCAAGGCTGGATTTTAGGCTTAAAAGGCATGCAGGTGGGTGGCAAACGTAAGTTATGGGTGCCTGCTCATTTAGCTTATGGCGAACGCCAGATAGGCACTATGATCCCACCACACTCGAACCTGATTTTTGAGATAGAACTGTTAGAAGTGCTGACGCGGGACTGATAACCCCGTCATCCTTGCAGCCGCAGCTTTGTTGACTGCGAGCTTTCGCCCCGGTCACATAGTGATCTATGCTCCCGGGGTCTCAATCTCTTGTCGCCGCGTTGCGACTTCAATGCTTTAGGGGTTGCGCCTTCATCCTTGTAGCCGCAGTGTTGCCGAAGAAACACAGCTGTTTTGTTATCAGTAGGTTATAAATTTGAAACCACTTACATTCAGCTGTCTTACTGCTCTGTTCTTTATCTAAATCTAGTTGATAACAATTCGTATTAGTGTATTATTCGCTCAATTTTATTGGGGGGTAATCATGGCGTTACAACAGAAATTCAGAAAGCTGCCAGTGGTATTGGCAGTTCAATTGGCTTGTATGGTGTGTGTGGTTCAGGCTGCAGATGACAAAACTGAAAAAGAAATTGAAAAGATTTCGGTGAAAGGTCATTACACAGTGAATGAAAACATTGATACAGCTACTGGTTTAGGTTTGTCTTTATTTGAAACCCCTCAGTCTGTCAGCGTGATTACCTCACAACGTATTATCGACCAGGGCTTCAGCGGTATTAATGAAGTGATTAGCCAAACTGTAGGTGTGTCGGCTAAACAGCTGGATACGACGCGTAATACCTTTAGTGCCCGTGGTTTTGATATTGATAAATACCAGATTGATGGTGTGCCTTTAGCCTGGTCTTTAGCCGGAGATTCCGGTGAAACCATCACTGACGTGTCGATTTATGAGCGTATTGAAGTAGTACGTGGCGCTACAGGCTTACTGACTGGTGCTGGTGATCCTTCTGCTTCTATCAACCTGGTGCGTAAACATGCAAATTCTGCTGAACTGACAGGCTATGTTAATGCGGGCATTGGTCGTTGGAATAACAGGTTTATCACTGCAGACGTATCGACTGGTTTAGATGCTGAAGGCGATTTACGTGTACGTTTAGTCGCGAAAAAAGAAGTTGGCGACAGCTTTATGGATATCCCTGAAGACGACAAAACTGTGCTTTATGGGGTAGTAGATGCTGATTTAACGGAACAGACTTCTGTTAGTTTCGGTAGCAGCTATCAGGATAACGACCCTAAAGGTTCGACCTGGGGTGGTTTAGCTGCCTGGTTTAGTGATGGTACTGCAACCAATTGGGACAGAAGCATCACTTCTGCCGCAGACTGGACTTACTGGGCCTCTACAAACGAAAACAATTTTGCCAATCTGGTGCATAACTTCTCTAATGGCTGGCAGGCTAAAGCCAGCTTCAATCAGACTCAAAATACTGCAGATACTCAATTGCTTTATATTTTCGGCTCACCAGACAAAGAGACAGGTTTAGGTTTGTCTCCATGGCCTTATAAAAGCTCAGGTACCAGCAAACAAAACAGCGTGGATGTGCAGTTAAAAGGTGATTACCAGCTTTTAGGTCAGAGCCATGAGTTTGTCGTAGGTGTATTAAACAGCAAGCAGGAAGCCCAAACAGTTACTTTTGCTCAAACCTCTGCTTTTGTTCCTGTCGGCAATTTCTATGAATGGACGGGTAGCACTTATCCTGAGCCGACCTTCTCTGGTACACCAGCTGTAGCAGTAGATTTAAACACAGAGCAGGATGGTTACTATGCGGCCACCCGTTTTTCTCTGACTGACGATTTAAAACTGATTGCCGGTGGTCGTTTATCCAAGTGGGAGCGCACTGGTGTGAACTACGGTGTTGTTGAGAACTTTGGTGATGACAGTGTGTTTGTGCCTTATGCTGGTTTGATGTACCAGTTGAATGCAAACCACAATGCCTATATCAGTCAGACTGAAATCTTTAAGCCACAAAATGCCCGTGTCGCTTCTGGTGCTTTTATTGATCCGCTGGAAGGCACAAACACTGAGTTGGGTTTAAAAAGCTCCTTCCTGGATGGCGCCGTACAAACTGCAGTGGCTGTATTCAAAGTGGAGCAGGACAACCTGGCTCAGGCTATTGGCACTTTCCCGCCTGTAGGGAACAATCTGCCTGAAACTATGTATCGTGCGGCTCAGGGTGTCGAAAGTGAAGGTTTTGAAGTGGAAGTGATAGGTCAGTTGATGGACAACTGGAATATCTCTGCCGGCTATTCTCAGTTTAAAGCCGAAGACGCAGCTGGTACTGAAGTAAATACTGATCACCCACGTAAAAAGCTGAACGTCTTTACGACCTACGACTTTGCTAATGAGTTACAAGGCTTAGTCATTGGTGGTGGTATCAGTTGGGAAGATGAGCAGTACAGTGGTACAGCACCAAAAATTCTGCGACAGGATTCGTATAGCTTGGTTAGCCTGATGGCCCGTTATGAAGTGACAGAACAGCTGTCGGTGCAGTTTAACGTCGACAACCTGTTTGATGAAACTTACTACAGCCAGATTGGTTTCTTTGACCAATACGGCTACGGCACACCACGTAACTTCACTTTAGGCGCGACTTACTCGTTCTAAAAGAATGAAAGGGTCAGAGTGTTAACTCTGACCCTTACTTTAAGCTAAAGCGTAATCCACACCTGCACAAATCACAGCAACCTGAGCTGCATTACACTGTTCCGGGCTGGCTTTAGGGCTATCCGGATACACCTCTGTAGTAGTCACAAATTTGGCATCTGTCATACCACCACATAATCCCAAGGCACGTTTCGGGTAATTCACCACGCCAAACTGAGCGAGTTTTTCACCGATCAGACAGCCATTTTCGTCTGCTTCGGCTATATGAGTGACTTTTTGCACCGCGTCGATAATAGCGCGTTGAAAGCCCGCTTCCGGTTTGTTGCTATCACCTACCAGATAAAAACCATCAGGAATATTCCAGTTGTGGTTCACAGTGCCATCACGGGCTGCTTTAGCTGGCCGGAATTCGCTGTTATCCGAATCTGTAGTTTCGTGCAGGTCGATATGCACCAAAACTTCACCACTGTGCTGACGGACAAAAGCCATAGCTTGCGTTGCTTCTTCGGACTGACTTTCTGCGCCAAAAGAGCGGTTAGGGTCTACTGCTTTTGGATTCCAGCGGTTAATGGTTTCATAACCCCAGGGGCTGATGCAGGGCAGAACCAACAAATTCACTTTGTCGCTGTAACGGCTGAACTGCTCTTTAACAAACTTAAGCGCACCTTGCACGCCACTGGTTTCATAACCATGCACACCACCAGTCACCAGTACTATAGGTTTCCCGGCTTGCCAGTTTTTGCTGCGAACAGCAAACAGCTCATACAAAGGTAAATCAAAACTGCGGTAATCCAGCTTACCGTAACTAACCAGTTCGGCTGTATCAGGTACATTCAGCAGCAAAGGTTTCACTACTTCGTCTTCATAACTGCGTTTAATCTGTTGCTCACTCAGCCACTGCTTTTTTTCAGCCTCGCCCCAAGGCGTGCCTACAGTACCTATGTGATAAATAAAGTCTTTCATTGGGCTGGTCATACCGCACCTTTTTTCTATAAATCAGATTGTTGTTATTCAGTGGTCATTTCATCGGCAATTTGCAGCAGACTGGCCGCTAAAGTAGCAGGGTCTTGTGCGCCGGAAATTAAGTAACGTTGATTAATGACAAAAGCTGGCACTGAACTGATACCCGCTTGCTGATACTGTGCTTCTTCGGTGCGCACTTCATCAATAAACTGTTCTGATTGCAGCACTTTTAACGCTTCATCTGCGTTCAGTCCGGCTTTTTCTGCGCATTTTTGCAGAACGTCAGCTTTTGACACATCTTCGGCAAAACCAAAGTAGGCTTCAAATAAAGCTTGTTTCATCGCTGTTTGTTTATCAAAAGCCGCCGCCCATTTCACCAGACGGTGCGCATCAAAGGTATTGCAGGTAAAACGTTGCTGCATTTTATCGAAGTTCAGCCCAAGATCTGCAGCAACCTGCATCATTGACTGTTGTGACGCGCGCATTTCATCTTCGCTGCGGCCATATTTTTTGCTCAGTGCAGGCAAAATCGGCTCTGGAACTAGCTTTGGATCCGGGTTTAATTCAAAGGCCCGCCATTGAATACTGACGCTGACTTTATCTTTTATGCTGTCCATGGCTTGTTCCAGCCGTGCGTAGCCAATGGCGCACCATGGGCAGGCAATATCAGAGACTAAATCTATATGCAGGTTTTTCATCACAGATCCTGAATCAGGGAAGTTTTGTTGGATCTGGTTACGTGAGCTCAGTATATCAATACTGGAACGGGGATTTGTTCAAATTGAGGTGGAAAATCTGCGTCAAAATAAGCAGCCGGATGCTGATTTCCGGCTACTTGTTATTGTTGCTTTATAGCAATGACTAGCTGTGGGGCAGTTTAAAACCGATAATTGATGCCGGCACTAAGGCTGTCCACATCTAAATCATCTTCGTCATCGCCTAATTCGGGTAAAACGGCGTATTCAAAATTGACGCTCAGATTAGAAGTAATACGCAACTCTGCGCCTGCGCCATAAATCAGACCATCTTCGCTGTGGCTGTCGTCCAGTATGCCGTCTTCATCATTGATATTGATGTCGTATTTGGTTTTATTAAAACCAGCGATGCCGTAAACAGATAAGGTTTCCAGCACTGGCCAGGACGCTTTGCCGAGCACTGAATAGCTGTTATCTATGCCTATTTTGACCCGGGTTAAGGCTCCGGAATACTCTTCATCCTGCACTCCCACACCTAAACGGCCTTCTATGGCAAAGATGTCATTAAACTTATAACCAGCCACCCCTGATACCAAACCAAAATCCCAGGATGCATCATCAACACTTTGCTGGCTGTACTGAGCACCAAAATAGAGAGGTTGTTCAGCGTGAGCCGAAAATACTGTCATTGAACAGCCTAAACCCATCAATGCTACTGCAATTTTTTTTAACATATTTTTCCTTAAATAGTCTGAGAATGCTGCCAGGCCTGGAGGCATGACCGGTGTCCTTGAATGGACTGAAGGCAATTTATGTTAATTATTGTGAATGTAAGATTAACGAAACTATGCTTTAGCAGTTCTGATCTTCGTCAATCAGGCTGACACTGGCATCATCCAGATTAATTTTGACAACCCCGGCAGGGCGGATAGGCAGGTAAAAGTCACGTTGCAGCAGATAGGGTGATTTTTCAAAGCAGCGCCATTGAATAGAGCTCACTGAACGCAACAACTCTTCCAATTGCTGTCGGCTATAAAAGGCACTCAGACCAAAACTTTGCAGCACAGAACCATCAGCTTTGTACAACACCACCACATCGCCATGTCCTGAGTTGTACCAGTTATCCAGAGTGATCAATTCGCCCTGGTTGCTGACATAAATAAACAAAGGCGAGACTTTATTTTGCAAAGACAATTGTTGATAGGGCTGATAGCTGGCTTGGTTATCCCAGCGGAAAAAACTGGCTGTGGCAAAATGAGGCTGATTACTGGCGTCTCTGTTAGGTAAAACGCCGGGCTCTATCCGCACCAGTATTGAGGCATCCGCACTTAATGCGGCCATTGGTTCAGGTTGCAGCCAGCTGTCGGCATCTATGATAAAACTTATCAGTAAAAACAGCAGCGCTATAAACTTCATGTCTGGATTCCTGCTTTGGTGATGCGCTTTATCATAAAGCAGATCTGGCTAAAATAAATCTGTGCCAGCAATTTACTCAGATAGGTTTTGGCTCTACACTTTGCGCGTTTTTTACACAGGAGGCCTTATGGCAAAAAAGACAACGGCTGAGCATGGCCGCGGCGAGATCCGGGATAATGCACTCAAAGCTTTAGTAACCAGCAAGTTATTTCAGATGCAGGTGGTGAAAGCGAAAAAAGGCAAAGGCTCCTACAGCCGCCAGAAGTTTAAACAAGGGCAGAAGTGTGATCACTCTGCCCTTTTTGTTTGTGTCATCCGCTAAATTTATTCATTTCCCTTCTTATTATTCAGCTCAGGTTCAAACCTTCAGGTTCATTCTGCCTTCGCAGGTAAGCAATGACTCACTTGTGATACCCAATTTTCAACCCACTAATGCATTAAGGGAATTTTATGTTTGAAGCCGAATTCAGCAAATTAGAGCAGTTAATTCAGAAATTAATTTCGGAGAATCAACAGCTCACAGCGCAAGTACAACAACTGGATCAAAAAGAGCTGCAGCTGCAGCAAGAATTGAAAAAAAGCATGGATCAGCTGGAAACCTTACAGTTGCATGCGATGGAATCTGATGATCAAAAGCAGCGGGCTCAGCAAAAACTACAGCAACTGACGCAGTTGTTTGAACAGCAATTGTCGGCCTGACTATGTTAAAGCAGCCGTTGGTCGTTGAGCAGAAAGTGGTAATAGCCGGTCGGGAATATTGGCTGCGCTGCACTGTAAAAGAACAGGCTGAACTGCAGGAAGCTGCGCGGCTGCTCAATAGCAAAATAGCTCAGGTGAGGCAGGGTGCTGGCCATTTGTCGATGGAACAAAGCATAGTGCTGGCGGCTTTAAGTTTGGGTCAGCAGTTGGTGACCCAGCAAAGTCCGCAACTAGAAGAATGCCAGCAGCGGCTAGCGAAATTAATGGCCTTAATGGAGGCCAAAAACTGAACAGTTTATTTAACTGGTTAAGTTTTAGTTCATCTGTATAAGCCACACTGAATTTTATAGATCACGCCAGTAAGTTACGGGCGCAACAGAACTTTTATTGACTCAGAAGGAAGGAACCCATGAAACAAGTGAAAGCCTGGCTCAGTGCCGCTCTGACTCTGGTGCTGGTAAGCGCCTGTAGTTCAACAGCTGATCATCAGCAAAAATATGCTCAGCTGTATAAAGAAACGCCAAAAAAACTAATGATAGTGGTACATGGTGGTGAAGCTGTGCCTGCTGAACTGATACAGGCTTTTAATAAAGAAGTTCCGGATATTGTCGCAGAGCATGGCTTTGAGATTGTCGATGCGCAGCAACGTCAACTGACAGAAGTACCTGCATTAACTGATGTAGATGCGGTACTGTATGTTGATGTTCAGCGTTGGAATAAGGATTATTCAGCTGTGATCGCCGCTGAATCTGTGTTGGAGCTTGAATTTAAACTAGTGTCGGCTAAATCAGATCAGGAACTTTGGAGTCATCAGGACAAATACACTAAAACCCATTTGTTTCTGGGTAGCGATGTGCTGTCTGAACTAATCCATCGTGCATTTTTTGAAGCCTCTACGGCCTATGAAAACCGTGCCAGTGCAGTAACGAAAAAAGCTTTCTCAGATTTTCCAGAAGTACTGGCGGCTAATCGTTAAATTACTTGCAAGGCTGGCTTTTGCTGTTGATATCGCAGATATGGATTTTGTTGGTGTAGTCCAGCCATAAATCCCATTCGGTTTGCAAAGGTAAGCTGCGCCAGACTTTGTTAAAGACATAAAGCGACTCTTTTCCGGCAATGGATTTATGCAGAATTTTGGAATAAGCGCCGCTTTTGCTTTTACATTCAGACACCCAGACCAAAGCAGGATAACCATTGACCGGTTCTTTGCTTAAGATTTGACTATCAAACAGCTCGTCGCAGTTACGTTGGCCTTGCTGATCATCAATAGTTTTGGTCTTCATCAGGTCGCTATTCGGCTGCTGCTCAAAGACAAAACTCTGTACATAATTCTCTGAATCAACAGCTTGCCAGCGCATTTCCGTGACATTATCCATATCATTTGGATTGCTTTGAGTCACTGTCCATTCGCCTTCAGGCAAAGGCATAGGCTGCTGTAGCCGTTCCGTGTAGCGAGGCATAGCACAGGCGGTTAATAACAAACTGCTGATCAAAACAAAGCTGGAATAGGTTTTCATAAGACTCAAATTATTTTGCGTTAACGGGAGCGCAGACTGATCTAAGCTCCCTGCATGGTTAAATGCTACAGGTATTTTTGTAAAAAGGCTAAATAAGCCTCTTGTGCCTTAATGCGATTTTCCTTTTTCATAAAGCCGTGGCCTTCATCCGGGAATAACACATACTCAACAGGTACATTCTGAGCGCGAATAGCTGCCACCATTTCATCACTTTCCACCTGCAGTACACGAGGGTCGTTGGCACCTTGCACCACCAGCACAGGTTTTTTCACTTTATCACCGTGGAACACTGGTGAAATACGGCGTAAACGTTCACCATCTTTGGCTGGGTCACCCAATTCAGCATACAAAGACTCGCGGAACGATTCCCACCAGGCTGGAATACTTTCTAAAGTACGAACCCAGTTAGTGACACCAAAAATATTGATGCCCACTTTAAACTCATCGGTAAATGCCATAGCTGCCATTGTCAGATAACCGCCGTAGCTGCCGCCCATGACACCTATGCGATCAGCCTCCACCCAGTCCAGCGATTGCAGGTATTTTTTACCATACACAATATCCTGTAAATCGTGTTCGCCGTGTTTTAAATCGTCCAGATGAAAGAAGGTTTTGCCATAACCACTGGAGCCTCTGTTATTGACGGATAGCACCGCATAACCCTGATTCACCAGATGCTGAATCGCAGGGCTGTAGCCGGTGCGCGACTGACCACCTGGGCCACCGTGGATCCAGATTAAGGCCGGAACTTTAGCTGTGCTGCTTGCTTGCTGCGGTTTATACAGCAGCGCTGGTATAGCTAAGCCATCAAAGCTTGGGAAACGTACTACTTCACTTTTTACCAGCACGCTTTCATCTATGGCTTTATCCAGTGCCTGAGTTAAACGTTCTGCTTTAGGTTCGGATAATTTCCAGACAAACAAATTCGACGGGCTGTTGTCGGCGTTGACATAAAAACTTAAATACTGGCTGTCATCCGAAAAGCTGATATCCCGTAAATCACCAGCTGGTAATTCCGGCAGTTGCAGCGCTTTGCCTGTGCTTTGTTCTGTGATGCTGATTTTGGTCGACGCATCAGCGTTCACTGCTTCTACTTTGTATTTATTATCTTTGCTAAAGCCAATGTACATAATGTCCCAGTCGGCTTTACTGTATGGCTGCACCGCTTTTTCAGCGATGTTATAGGCAAAAGCTTCACTGAATTCTGATTTTTCGTCTGAACCAAAAATCAGCTGATTATTGTCGCGGCTAAAACCATAAACTCCATGAGACACATTGCCTTCATGCGGTGTGATATGTACTGGTGTTTTGTCAGCGCTTTGCAAATCGACCAGATACAGGTTGTTATCGGCATTGGTACGTTCTTTGGATAAAGCTATATAACGGCCGTTGTCGCTTAAAGCTCCTATTTCGTAGCCTTCATTATTCTGATAGACCAAAGTGCGTTCGTAGCTGCTGCTGTCGTAGCTGTACAGATCAAAAAACTTTGGATCTCGTTCGTTACTCATCACCCAGAATTTATTGTCCTCTGTCCAACCAATAAACTCGGCTTTGTGTTTATCACCAGGGGTTAAATCTTTGACCGAGCCGTCCAATTCACGCACATACAAATGATGCAGCTCGTTACCGCCCTGATCGGCGCGATACAGCACCCTGTCATCTTGTGGAAACCAGCCAACAGGTAAAATAGATTCTGTGGTGGAGCTGGTCAGGGGTGTCCAGGTTTTGCCGTCCAGACTCACTTTGTATAAGTTAAATACACCTGTTTCATCGGATGCAACCAACAGCGCATCGGCTTTGTGGTTAATGTCATTGCCCGTATAGGACTTAGTGGCATAAAACTGAGTTGGAGTATAACTTGGCAGAACTGCGGCTTTTGTTGCCACTGTAGTTTCTGCAACTGAGGTAGCAGTATCGGTTTTTGGTGTTTTATCACAAGCGCTGAGTAGCAGAGTGCTGGTCAGCAGCGCCAGATAGAGTGGAGTGCGCTTCATACAATATCCTTGTTTTAAGAATGTTTCAGAGTTTTCCTAACACTACTTAAAGTCAGGACCGGAAAAAAACGCCTGTGAATATAAGCAACACAGGCGTTTTTGCTAGTAAAACCCTATTACAGCGTCAAGTCGGCAGCAATGGAAACGTATGAATAATCTGACCATTCGCCTCCGAATATGTCAGCGTCATCCACCCGGCTCTTTTTCACAATACCCTTAAGTGCACTTTGGTAATTCGTTTCACTGGCATATTTGGTTAATGTAAGTTCAAGATAAATATCCGATGCAGTCTCTAGTTTATCTTCCATGTTGTAATCTTCGGGTAATGCGTTTTCCGGGTATTTTCCTTGCATTGGACCATAAAATACTTCGGTGTATTCGGAGCCATCCATCAGGCTGATGTCTGCACGTATTGAAAACATCGCGTACTGATTTGCATTGGGAATAGAGTAGGACGTTGAGTCAGAGCTGATGAAATTGTCAAAAGCCGCCGCAAGCCCCTCCAGCGGGCTCATATCTGGCATAGGCAGAGATGGGGTGTCGGACTGCGCAAAGTTGACGGCCTTTCTGTGGCCGGCAAAAACATTCACCGACTGATTATTCTCAGTCACCTGATAAAAATAGGTCCCGCTCAGGTGAGTGCGTGTCAACGTATCTAGCTCGGTAATGACCGGCGCTTCTATACTGCCGGGAGCAAAGGTAGTGCTGAGCATATTTGCTTCGATTTCATGGGTAATTCTGAGATTGTTGAAGTTTGTATCAACATTAATCGGATAGTAGGTTGCGAATTTATCCAGCTGAATTTCTAGTTCAGTATTGATATCGTAATTGGTCAGGCTACCTGCTGCTAATTCTGTACTTTGCGAATTTAAAACTGTTAAGGCAGGCCAGCTTTCGCCCGGAGTTCGGCAAATCTGAACATCTCTGAATACACCGCTATAGGTTGATGTTTGTTGAAATGGCACCCGATCAGTCGCTCCAATTAAGGTAATACGACTAGAGGTCATGCCTTGAATTGAGCTAGCTTGTATATCTTTGGTTGTGCACTCGCAGTTTGAGGCAGAAGTGCCAGCAGCGTAGAATTTACCAAGGTCGCCAACAGGGTGCTGAGCTCTGGATTGAATATAAGTCCTGGTTCCGGTAGATGTCTCGGCCTGAGTAATCAAGGCGATATTGACAAACTGAGTGGTGGGGATCGTAGCTGTGATTTTTCCTTGCGCATCAGGTTTGTGCCGGCTTTTTATTGCCCAGTTATCGTCGTAAACAACAAGTTCAGCGTGGGTTGCCGGGATTTCTGTCAGACAGAGAGTTTCCTGCACTATGTCAGCGCTTAGAGTTACAGTATTGCTCCCTCCGCCAGTGCCGCCGCCTCCTGCTCCTCCACTGTCATTGCTACCTCCACCGCCGCCACATGCGGTAAAAAGCAAAGTACTGCCGATCAAGGTTACTAACTTAAGTTTGTTCATTTTGAGTCCTTTCTGAATGGTGAGATTAACCTGTCCTGTTGCCACAATAACCAATTACAATATTCATTAATATGGTTTTGTATTATTCAGCCCAACGTTGTTTAATTTCAAGGATTTGTTGCAGGTTTTCATCCAGCAGATCCACCAGCCGTGGTTCAAAATGCAGGCCTTTCTGCTGATGGATATGCTGTAGTGTTTCTTCAATACTCCAGGCTTGTTTATAAGGGCGGGCGCTGGTTAAAGCGTCAAATACGTCGGACAAGGCGACAATACGAGCTTCGACAGGAATTTGTTCAGCGGAAAGACCATAAGGATAACCTGTGCCATCCCATTTTTCGTGGTGATACAAAGCCACAGCTTTGGCCATTTTTAACAAATCAGATTCGCAATCACCAATGATCTCAGCCCCTATCAGCGGGTGCTTTTGCATCTCTTTGTATTCTTCAGCTGTCAGTTTGCCGGGTTTCAGTAAGATATTGTCGGCTATGCCTATTTTGCCTATGTCGTGCATAGGGGAAGCATGTAACAAGTCTTCGGCTTTTTGTTCGCTAAAACCATAAGCTAAAGCCAGGACCTGAGCGTAGTGGCTCATCCGCATCACATGTAGGCCGGTTTCATTGTCTTTGTATTCAGCAGCCCGGCCTAAGCGTTGGATCACTTGCAGCCGGGTTTGTTTCAGCTCCTGTGCTTGCACCAAAGACAAATGAGTTTTTACGCGAGCCCGCACTACGGCAGGGCTGATGGGTTTAGTAATGTAATCCACAGCTCCCACTTCAAAGCCTTTAGTTTCATCCATTTCGTCTTTTAAGGCTGTAACAAAAATAACTGGAATAGCGCTGGTGGCAGGGTTGGCTTTTAGCCGTGCGCAGACATCAAAGCCTGTTAATCCCGGCATCATGACATCAAGCAAAATTAAATCAGGTTGTTCTTTTTGTACCAGCTGTAAGGCTTCTTCACCACTTTTGGCAAATAACAAACGGTATTGCTCCTGCAATACAGTGCGCAGCACTCTTAAGTTAGTGGGTTCATCATCCACCAGTAACAGGCTTTGTTTTTCTGTCATCAGAGCTCTCCTTCACCCAGCTTTTTCTTTAACTGCTCCAACAGTTGTAACGCCAGGTTAAAGTCAAAATCGTTCACAGCGTCCAGTAACATCATCAATACCTGCTGATGTTCGCCACTGTAGTGAGACAATTGTTCTATCCCTTGATCGTCCAGTTCGTTTCTTCGTAAAGACTGTTGCAAGTTATCGAGCATAGCGGCCAGTTGCTGGTTATCCAGTTGTGTGGACTGCATCTTTTCAGCAGCAGGTTGTTCTGACAACAGCTTCTGATGTTCAGCTTCAAATTTTGGCCAGCAGCCAAGAATTTTTTGCAGTAATTCAGCTGCTCTTTGCTGCTGTTGTTGTCGCGCCGCTTGCTCCAGTTCGGCACAAACTCTGCTTAACGGATCCAGCCCCAAATTCGCACTAACGCCTTTAATGGCATGAGCTTGTTGCTGTACAGCGTTATAGTTTCCTGCTTGCAGCTGTTCAACGGCTAACTGTAATTGCGGTCGTTGCTGCTGCAGAAATTGTTCTAACTGCGGCAGATAAGTCGTCAGGTTGCCCCAAAGTTGCAGAGCTTTTGGCAGGTTCAATAACTGATCTGTGGTTGTAGCTTGAGAGTGCTGCGATAAAGGTTCACGCACTTCAATATTTAACACGCGGGCTATCTCAAAACTCAAAGCTGCGAAGTCTATAGGTTTAGTAGCGAAACCCTGCATACCTGCCTCTTTGGCTGCAATTTTATCTTCGTCCAGCACGCTGGCTGTTAACGCGATGACAGGCAAAGTGGTTTTGCTTTGTTCCTGCTCCCACAGTCGTATTTGCTTGCAGGCCTGCAGTCCATCCAGATTCGGCATCTGAATATCCATCAGCACCACGTCAAAGCTGTGTTGTTTGATAGTTTTCACTGCTTCAATACCGTCAGTCACAGCTGTTACCTGATGTCCTGCACGTTGCAGCAAGAGTTTTAACAGCTCCAGGTTCTGAGGTATATCATCGGCAATCAGTATATTGAGCGCAGGTAAAGCAGGTACATAACCTTGTTGGCCAGTTGCGGTGGCTTTGCCGGTTTGTAGCGGCAGGCTGAATTCAAAACAACTGCCAACACCTTCAGTGCTTTGCACTGTAATCTGGCCGCCCATCAGCTCAACCAGTTGTTTACTGATGGTGGTGCCAAGGCCTGTACCACCAAAACGACGGCTCATCGAGGCGTCAGCCTGAGTAAAGGCATCAAATATCTGTGGTAAACGATCAGGCGCTATGCCAATACCAGTATCAAAAATACTGAACAGCAGTTGCAGATTGGTTGTGGGGGCAACTTTCACCAGTACAGTGCCTTGTTCGGTGAATTTAATGGCGTTACCAATCAGGTTAGTTAATACCTGACGTAGTCTGTCTGGTGCGCCGTAATAAAATTCACCCAGTTGTGGCGACAGTTCCAATCGTAATGCCAGTTGTTTTTTCCGTGCCTGGATCCATAAAGTCGACACCACTGAATCCAATACAGCGGGTAAAGAGAAATCCTGTAACTCCAGCTCAAGTTTGCCTTTTTCCAGCTTGGCGCTGTCGAGAATATCGTTCAGTAAATGCAATAACGAATGAGCTGAACCATGGATAGTAGCCAGATGTTTTTTCTGCTCAGCGGATAACTCTGAGCTTAATAACAGGTCGCTGAAGCCAATAATGGCATTCATTGGGGTGCGGATTTCATGGCTCATATTGGCTAAAAAAGCACTGCGGCTTTCAGCGGCCAGTTCAGCTTTCTCTTTGGCTTCCAGCAACTCGACTTCCATTTGTTTGCGCTGGCTGATATCCATTAAAAAACCGTCCAGCCAAATGATTTCACCTTCTGCTGATTTTATCGCTTCGCCATACTCCAGCATCCAGCGGATGGAGCCATCTTTATCAATGATCCTGTATTCAATGGTGAAATGCCCTTGGTACAAGTCCAGCTGAGTGGTGGTGCTTTTATCGTCCGGATGCACTAAATCGGACCAGCTGCGCTTCGGGGTTGGCAACATAAAATCGCTGGCAGGGTAACCGGATAAGGTTTCAATGGCGTCACTGATAAACACCATATCCCAGTTTTTATTAAACAAGCAGCGATAGGCTGCGCCTGGAATATTGCCAATCAATGAGCGGAATTTTTCTTCGTTTTCTTTTAATGCCTGCTCCATCTGCAGGCGACTGCTGATGTCGGTGATAAAAGCCACAAAGATATCTTCATCCGGCAATTTGGCATGACCAATAGCCAGCCGCACAGGCACAGCATGACCATTTTTATGCACTGCTTCCACATCACGGCCTATGCCTATGATTTTTGCGTCGCCTGTGGTCAGGTAGTTATGCAGATAGGAGTCATGATCAGGACGGATGGTCACAGGTGTAAGGATATTGACGTTTTTATGCAGTAGCTCAGCAGCTGTCCAGCCAAAAATTTTCTCTGCTGCTTTGTTCATGCCCTGAATAAGGCCCTGAGCATTAATGGTGACTATACCGTCGACCGCAGTGTCCATCATAGCTAATAAGCGGCTTTCACTGACTCTGGCCAAAGCGCTGGCTTCGCGGTATTTCAACAGCAAGTTAATAGCGACCACTAAACTGCTGATCATCAGAGTAGTGAAGGTAATACCCATAGCGAGCACTAAAGGCATTTCACCTGCTTGTGTATCCGGCTGAAACCCAACTGGCGGAACAAAACGGGCCGCTGCCATGCCAGTGTAATGCATGCCACTGATAGCGCCGCCCATCACTAAGCTGCTTAATAACGTCAGCCACTGTGGTGCCAGATTAAAACGTTTTAAACCGAAGCGGATCCAAAGAGCAATTATGGCAAGTACCACTGCCACCAGAATAGAGAGTAAGAACATCGGCAAGTCGTAACGCAAAGCGACCGACATTTGCATGGCGGCCATACCGCTGTAATGCATAGTGCCTATGCCGGCGCCCATCAATAGCCCACCCAGCAGTAGCTGAGGCAGGCTGATGTGTTTTTTACTGATGAGATCTAATGCCACCCAGGAGGCGGCTATGCTCGGCAGCATAGATAAAGCGGTAATACCGAAGTGATAACTGACATCTGTGCATAAGGCAAAAGCCAGCATGCCAATAAAATGCATCGACCAGACACCACCGCCAAGTGCGATACTGCCACTGCCAAGCATCATTAAACGCAGCGAGTTTTTACTGACACTAATAGCCTGTGCTGTAACCTGCATCGCCATAGCAGAGGCAAAGACCGCAATTAAAAACGACAACAGCACCAAACTAAGATCGTAGCTGCCGGATAACAGCAATGGATCGGCTGGGTGTTCGAACAACTGACGTAACCAATCCATTTACTCTACCTCTACTGCTTCAATTTAGTGTTGAGCGGCATAGTCCTCTACTGCACGCCAAACTCTTAGTGTATTACCGGATAAGACTTTTTCAATTTCCTGCTCTGTGTAACCACGCTCTAATAAGCCACGGATCAGGTTAGGGTACATAGAGACATCTTTTAACTGCTCTGGTAAGGAATCACCTACACCGTCAAAGTCAGAGCCTATGCCGACATAGTCTATGCCCACCAGTTTTTTCACGTAGTCGATATGATCCAGCACCTTAGCTAAAGAGGCAAATGGATATGGGTTTTTCTTTTTATATTCTGCAGTAAAAGCGTCTTTATCGGTCTGGCCTGAAGCTTTAAAAGCACCATCCCGCTGTAAACCCCACTGATTGGCTGCTGAAACGACAAAAGCTGAACCAAAGTTAATTTGGATCACACCACCATTTTTCGCCAGGGCCTTGATCATCTTGTCGTCCATATTGCGCTCAAAACCCGGCACAAAAGCCCGTAAGGAGGAGTGGGAGGCAATGACTGGTACTTTACTGATCTCAACGGCCTGATAAAACGCATCGTCAGACACATGGGAGATATCTATCATGATACCTGTCTCATTCATGGCTTTGACCAGTTCTTTACCAAAAGGACTTAAGCCTTTCCACTGCCGACGCAAGTCGTAGCTGGAGTCGGCTATATGATTACTTTCGGAGTGAGCTAAGGTGATGTAACGAATACCACGGTCATAAAAGTGCTGCAGGTTTTCCAGCTTACCTTCGATAGGAGTGCCGTTTTCCATACCCAAGGCTAGCGAGATTTTGCCTTCTTTAAAGTGTTTGGCTAAATCGGCGCTGTTGTAGGCCATAGCAAATTTATCCGGGGCGCGGCCCACTAAAGCTTCCATATTGTCGATCAGCTGGTTTGCCAGCAAATAACCACCGCCTTTTTTCTCGTAAGAGGACGGAATGTAAATCGACATAAAAGGCGCATTTAAACCACCGGCTTTGGCGCGGGGGTAATCAAATTCACCTCTTTTGGTGGCTTTGGTCACATCTTCCCAGTCGTCATGTAAGCGGTAAGGTACATCGATGTGAGTGTCGATAATAAGCGTACTTTGAGCGATTTTATTGGCTTGCTGGCTAAAGTCTGCGGCTTGGGCCTGTAAACCCAAAGCGGCGATTAAACTGATACTAAGTAGAGTAAAGCGCATAGATCCCTCGATAGTTTGAACTGCAATGCAGTCGTTTTTTCCTTAATCTATCGCGCTTTGTACTTTGGGTATAGAGCAAGCTCTGTTTCTGGTCGCAGTTTTTGCCCTTATGGCAGCAACCAGCCGGATAACCATAAGCTGTATAAGGCAGAAGTGTGCAAAAGCACTGTCAGCCAAAACAGTAATTGAAAGCTGACTTTACGGTTTTTATGCCGAAACCAATGCTGCGCTACAAAAGCTGCTGGCCAGCCGCCTGCTAAACCTAACAGCAGCAAGGTGCTTTCCTGAGTGCGCCATGCTTGCTGCTCTGCCGCTTTTTTATCGCGCCAGTAACCAAACAAAGTCACAGCGTTCATCAATACAAACACATACTTCAGCCAACCCGGCACTAATAGCTGCCAGTCCAGATACAGCAACCACAAGGTCAACAGCACAAAAAGGCCAATACTGAATTTTAAACTGAAGCGAAAAGCTGAAGATGTGGGCTGCATTTGGGGAAATCCTCTGGACTATATAGATGACAAATTATTTCAAAAGGTACGCATTAGTAAAAATTAATAAACACTTTGCAATGATTTCCCGCACTGTTCCAGCGGTAGCCTGCTCTAAGTCTATCTAATGTAAAGAATACTAGCTGAAGAGCCACTGAATTGGTGCTGTTTTTTTAGTAACACTATTTAACAACCCTGTGGCAGGGGCGGTTGTAAATTGGCCATCCTTCGTTGTTTATGTGAGCAATGAAGTGAATATACCTAAGGTCGGGCGCTCTGGTGGTCGGGGAATTCTCTTTGCAGTGGCTGGACTATTGATCAATACAAAGGACAGAAATAATGAACAAATTACTATGGCTACTGCTGAGTCTATGCTCTGTTTTTGGGCTTAGCGCCGAAACTTTACCTGTAGCTTCAACTGAATACAGCGCCGAGCGAACTATATCCAGCGAGATGGGCGACATGCAGCAAAAAGTGTTTCATTCGTTTGGCAAAGAGCGGATAGAGATGCAGATAGAAGGCATGCAAACCGTGATGATTTCCAGACCGGACTTAGGCAAATTCTGGAACCTGATGCCGATGTTTGAAATCTATATGGAAATTGACGCAGCTAAAGCCAGTGAAATGACGGGACAAGTGCCTGACGATATGACGATTGAAAAAGTGGGGACAGATACAGTCAATGGTATAGCGACCACCAAATACAAAATGCTGATGAAAGATAAGTCAGCTGGTGGCTTTATCTGGCTGACCGCAGAGCATATCCCATTACAAATGGACTTTATCAGCAAGGAAGGCAGTGAAAAATCACGTATTAAAATGAGTATGAGCAATTTAAAACTGGGGAAGCAGGATGCTGTTTTGTTTGAATTGCCAGAAGGCCTGAACCCCATGCCAGGTATGGACGCTATGATGGACGGTTTGGGGAATTGAATATGAACTACAAAACCAGAGTTTTGTCCTTGTTGGGCATGCTGATACTGAGCCCGTTCAGTTGGGCTGATTGTGTGGCGGATATTACAGCGGCAGAAGCGCAGGATTTTTTTGATAAAGGCCGTAAGTTGCAGGACAGAGGTCAGGACGCTGTGGCGTTAAACAGCTATGTTCGTGCTCAGGGTTATGTATGTGATGCTGGGGGGAATCCAGTGCTACGCCAGGCTCTGGAGAGAGCCGCAATGCTGGGTAAAAAAAATGGTGCTTTAGCTGAGCAAAAAAAGCACTGGTTTGATGAAAGTATCAGTCATTATGGAGCTTTCCAGTGGTATGAAAAATCAGGCTATTTTGCCAAAGCTGACCATGCGTTAGTGCAGGCATTAAAGCTGGACCCGGCTAATCGCCAGTTGTCAGCCACAGCACAGGAACATTTCCGCCACAGGTCGATGGATTATTTTGGCCGTAATAGCACAGATTTAATTAATGTGACCGAACCCTATCAAATGTCACAGCCACATTTTGAGTATGTTGCAGCGCTACCGGCAGAAAATATCAGGCTGTTATTACAGCAACAGTCTGAGCTGGTTCCAAAGCAGTATCTGGAGGAGCTTACCGCTCTTTCTGATGCTCAGGATGATTTGCGATCTACTGATTTAGTCGGGCAAATGAGACTGCAGCAGCAAGCCAAAGCTTTCTCCGATAAATGGTTTGATAAAGGGTTGGAAGCTTCTGAAAAAAGTTTTTATCTGGCCCATGAATGGACCAGGCAAATGCTGGATTATGCTAAGGCTGAGCAATTAAAGCAGCAAATTACGGCAGAACAACTGAAGTTGGCGGACTGGTTTAGCCGTGATTATGCCCAAAGTCATGAAGTGTTAAGGGTGGCGCTGAGTTTTTATCTGCAGGCTGACCGCGCCGATCTGGTGCAAAAAGTCCGGGTACAAGCTGTAGCTTCTGGTGATAAAGCGATGGCAGCTCACCACTATCAGCGTGCCAGTCAGTTTTACAATCTCGCTGAGCAGGATGAAAAAATGGATTTAGCCGAACAAAAACTGGCTGAGCAACGTGAGCAATTGAGTCAGCTAATGGCGGGACAAAGCCAGCAGCAAATTGATGCAATGAAAGCTCTGGCCAATGATCCGGAAAAACTCCAGGCTATGCAGCAGAATGCGCTGAAATTGCAAAAAGAGTTGGAACAAAAACAACAACAACAGCAGCAGAAGTTTGGTGAGGAAACCGACACTTTAGCAGAGGAGTTAGGTATAAATTAAAACCTTGAGGCGTCGAAAAGCAGGAAGTTATTTTCGATGCCCTTTGGTCTTTTTGTGATTTGTTTTTGTCCGGCTACACTTCATTCCATCTGTCATAACAAGGAATGAAATATGAAAAAAATGCTCGCCTGCAGCTGTATTTTCTCTTTATTTACCAGCCCCATGTTATCCGCTATCGAAACAAGCGCTGCTGTAAAAGTCACTCCTGTATTAAAAACCAGCCAAAGCTGGGACGGTGCTTTATTAAAATATCCGCAGGGTCAGGCTGAAATTACCGGTGTCAGAATTGAAATAGCGCCTGGTGGCGAAACTGGCTGGCATTTGCACCCTGTACCTTCCTTTGGTGTAGTAGTGCAGGGCCAGTTGGAAATAAAGTTAAAAAATGGTAAAACTAATGTGGTTAAAGCGGGGGATGCTTTAGCTGAGGTGGTTAATACAGCCCATAGTGGCAAAAACATTGGCACTGAGCCAGTGCAGCTGCTGATTTTTTATGCCGGTGCTGTAGGGCAGGCAAATTCAGAGTCGTTAACAGAAGGAAACTAAATGCGGCAAACCATTAACTATCTTTGCTTGTTCACTTTGGTTTTAACAGGGTGTGGCTCCGTAAGAACTCTGGCGCCAGACCAAGGCAAAGTGAAAATCAGCTATAACGACAAAAGAAGTTATTGCCAGTCTATCCCGCGTATTTATAGCGGCGTGGCGCATAACTTCTGTCAGCTCTATGGTGAACCGGACAAAACCAGCTATAGAACAGCGGCAGAGTTCCCGTTTTGGGCGACGGACACTGTGCTTTGTGCTGTCACCGATACCTTAGCTCTGCCTTACACTGTCACCCGGCAAATCAAGGATGGTTCACTTAAAGTGGTACGCTAAGACGTTGTTTTTTCTGTTGCATATAAAGCAAAGGCCAAATCAGGGCAATCAACAGCAGGGCATACAGCATGTGCTCTGCTATAGCCACAGCAAGCAGCAGGCACAACGCTAAACTGACCAGACTTACGGCTTTGTAGCGGTCTGGCAGTAGTTTGTAAGCAGCGGCCATGCTGACCAGATAAATCACTACAAAAACTCCGTTAACCCAACTGATTAAATCTTCCAGTTGTTGGCCGCTGAACCAGGTCAGTAACAACACTGCAGCCATAGCGCTGATAATAGCTGTGAGTGCACGTTGTGGCATCTGATGGCGGTTTTTCTGCTGAAAAAAAGCAGGAGTAATACCTTGTTCACTAAAACTGGCTAAAGATCGGGCGACACTGGCGGTATACACATTGACTGTCGCTATGCCGCTGCAAAAACCTAAAACACCAAGCACCAGTTCACCATAACCACCTAACAACTGATTAAAAACGCCAATCATAGCGACTGGATGACCTGATCCCATCAGTAGCACTAAGTAGCTACAGGCGATATAAATAGCACCAACCACCAGACAACCACGAAGAAGCGCAGGCAATAAATCTTTGCTGGCGTCCCTGAAATCATTGGCCAGGTGGGTCATGGCTTCAACGCCTAAAAAGCTCCAGAAGGCGATAGCACAAGCTGCAGCCAAAGCACTGCCATTAAAATCAGGCAAAGAGGGCTGTTGCAGGTTTTGCGGTTGCAGCAGGCCAAAGGCCAGTAAGAGCAGCAGTACAACCGAAATAATTAGCAAAGTTAAACCAAACTGCAGGCGGGCGGAGAGTTGTAAGCCCCGGTAATTCAGCAGCCACAATAAGCCCAGCAGACTCAATTCAACCGGCAATCGCCATTGCTGGGCTTGAGGTATTAAAGGCGCGATAAATTCAAAGGTAATCATCAGTGCAGCGGAGGCGCCAAGCGGTACCACCAGCAAAAACATCAGGCCAAGAATTCGGCCTGTCAGTTCTCCAAAAGCTAAAGCTGCAAAGTGTGCAGGCCCTGTGGCATGAGGAAAACGGCTGGCTAACAAACCAAAAGTAAAAGCCAGCGGCAATACAGCAACAGTAAGTAATAACCAGGCCAGCAAAGCCCATGGGCCAGCTACAGCCACTGTCATTTGCGGCAGAATAAATACTCCGGTGCCTAGTAAAGTGGTGGCCATCAGTGCCGCACCTTGCCAGCGTCCAATTCCTTTGTGTGACATAGTTTTTCTCTTCGATTAGGGCTGGTGATATTCTAATAAAAGCCCAAGCGACAAACTGCGGTTTTCTACCGTGAAAATGCAGGCCTATCAATAAAAACAGCGGCAAAATGCCGGAGTGCGTATACCCATATGGATAAATTTGATCAACATATTCTGGCCGAACTGAAAAAAGATGCGCGGCAAAGTGTGTCGACTCTGGCTGAGAAAGTCAGTTTGTCGCGCAGTGCTGTCTCCGATCGTATTAAGCGGCTGGAACAAAAGGGCGTGATCCGCGGCTATCAGGTGCTGCTGTCTGAATCACAAAAAAGCGCGGTGTCGGCTTACTTTGAAATTCAGCATCGTTGTGGTCGTTGCGCTGATGTGATGCATGTGTTTCGCGCCATTCCTGAAGTGATGACTTGTCATGGCATCAGCGGTGAAATGGATTTATTGGTCTATGTAAAAACAGAGTCGATGCAGCGGCTGCATGAAATCCGGGAGTTATTGGATGCCGAACTGGACGTCATTAAAATTCGTACCCATGTGGTGATGAGTGAGTGGATTAATAATCTGGGCTAGTGGGCACGGTGATCTCGGATCGAACTGCGCAGTTGCGGCCTGCGTCTTTGGCCTTGTATAGCGCCTGATCGGCCAGTTCGACTAAGTTTCGGCTATCCATAGTGGCAGGTGGTATGTCGCAGTACCAGCCAATACTGACAGTGCAATGGCCCTGTTGATGGTTGAGTCGGACCTGATGCTGTTCAAGGCGTTGCAGAAAATCTTCCAGTAATTGCTGCATCGTTTCTGCGTCACTGCCGACACTGACCAGAATGAATTCCTCGCCGCCATATCGCACCAATAAGTCGTCTTTGCGCTGAAACTGACTCTGGCAAAGCTCTGCGAAGTCTTTTAAGCACTGGTCACCGAAGTTATGCCCGAGTGTGTCGTTGATGTCTTTAAAGTGATCCAAATCCATCATCGCCAGAGTTAATGGTAATTGCTGTCGTTGGCACAAAGCCAAAGCCTGTTGCACCCGGGGTTCAAAATATTGCCTGTTGTACAACCCCGTTAAAGGGTCATGCTGGCTGAGTTGTTCCAGCCTTGTATTGGCTTCAATCAGGGCCAAATTGAGTTTTTTCAGCTTCAGGTAGCTGATGCTGACCACTGAAATCAGCAAAACAAAGGCCGCCAGCATTTGCCAGAATAATTCATAGTCAAACCCCTGCTCGTAACGAATCGCCAGCCAGTGATTGTTGATTTGCTGTTTTTGCTCCGGACTGATCTGCAGTAGCAGTCTGTCAAAAATTTCCAACAGCATTGGGTCATCATTACGGCAAGCCAGACTGAGCAGCGTATCTTCGGCCAATCGCCCTGCTATTTTCAGGTTGGTGATGGAGTTTTTTTGTAAGCTGTAGCTAATACTGCCCATATTGCCGAGCATGCCGTACAAGTGACCTGCCTGTACTTGCAACAGCCCTTGTTCGTAGTCGTGAAAAGGCACCAGCTGCAATTGCGGATAACGTTGCTGATAGAGCTCAAGGGTGCCAAAGCCGGCTCTTATACCTACAGGAGAAGAGGTTGGAATATCTGCTACTGAGCGGATAAAAGCTTTGTCTTTGGTGGTGACTACGACATTAGGGACTTCCAGATAAGCTTTGGTAAAGATCAGGTATTCAAGGCGGGAAGGGGTGGGCATGGCCAGAGTAAGCAAATCACAGTGCCTGTCTTTGGCGGCCTGCAACGATGCTGGCCAGTCGGCAGTAGGGTATAACTCCAATGGTACCGGCAACATGCGTTGTAACAGACGAATATACTCAGCTGAAATACCCGTATGTTTGCCTTGTTCAGAGAGCGCTTCAAAAGGCAGCCAGTTGGGGTCAATACAATAAGTGACTTTGCCTTTTTGTTTCAGGTGCGCAATCTGAGCGTCAGACAACAAGGATTCTGCTACTGCAGACCAGCTTGCCAGCCAGAGACTCAGAAAAATAACAAAACCCGAACTTTTGAAGCGTACCGCTGACATGAGATAAGCAGCCCAGTGTGATAGCACATGCTCTTTTAGCACCATAGGTCTGGTTTGGATAAGCCGCAAGGAAAACAGAAAAATATAAGGAAGGTGTTTCTGAAGTGGTAACGTATAGAAACAAAAATGCCCCATCAAGGGGCATTTTTCTTAGTTGGCGCTTGCTGTCAGCAGCTGGCCATCTTTTACCGGAATACGCTCTGCCGGTTCTTCATCTAAACGGGTTTTGTGGACTTTACCGTCCAACAGGTAAGTTACGTCGTAACCAACCACTCGTTGTTCTTTTTTCTGTACTGTTTTACAAACGCGGCGTGTAGTACTTTCTACATCCTTGTTCTGCATATCGTTCTGCACTTGTTTACCGGCGTAACCGCCAGCTGCAGCACCTGCAACAGTCGCAATCTTTTTACCAGAACCGCCACCAACCTGGTTACCCAGTACACCACCAACCACAGCACCTAAGACTGTACCTGCAATTTGATGCTGATCCTGTACAGCTTTTTTCTGCTGCACTATCTGATCGGTACATTGTTCAACCGGAACGTTGTAGCTTTCATACACAGCTTTGCTGGCCACTACTTCGGCATAGTCCGGTTCTTTGTCTAAATAACTGTAGCCTGCCATAGAGCCTAAAGCAGTAACGGCGATACCACCTACTACTAAACCTGCAATAAGAGACTTGTTCATGATGCACCTCAATTAACTGTTATAAAGTTCGATTGCCTTTGGCAATGAAGTTGACAAGAGTGTAGACGCTTCAAGCTGTACTCAAACTGAATCGTTATAACCTTCGTTCTTGAAGCCGCAACTTTGTTACCTGCGATATCTCGCCCCAGTCACATAGGACTACTATGCTCCTGGGGGCTCGCTCTCTTGTCGCCGCGCTGCAGCACCAATTACTTTGGTTATAGAAAATGTTTCACTTCTTTAAAAATGGTTGTACATAAGAGCAACTGGCCTGCATTTCATAGCCTTGTGCTTTGGCCCAATGGATGCCAGCGTCCACCAATTGTCGGGCTAAACCTTGGCCTCTGGCGCTTTCTGGAACATAAGTGCGGTAAAAGTTGATTTTCCCGCTGTTTGGGTCAAGGCTATATAAAAGTTCTGCCTGTTCGTTTAGCCACTGAATCACAAACCGCTGCTCTTGAGGGGAATGTTTAATCTCAACTGATGGTGACATAAAGCTCAGCCTTTACTGGTTATGAAGGATCTGATTCAGACTAAACTTTTTCTACTGGCTGGTATAGAGGTAAACACATGAGATGGTTGTTGGTGTTATGTCTCGTCTTTAGTTTTACTGTTGTGGCTAAAACACAGCTGACTATTCTGGTTGGCCTGGATAAACCGCCTTATATAGATTTAAACGACAGTTCAGGTTATGAGCTGGATTTATTGCGGGCGCTCAGCAAAAAAATGGGTTATGAAGCAGTTTTTCTGCATGTGCCTAATGCCAGAATTAAAGGGTTAATGCTGGAAGGCAGAGCCGATATTGCTACTTTACAAAAGCCTGATCCGGAACAAAAAGAGTTATATTATTCACAACCTTATATTAGGTATCAGAACGTAGCCGCCAGTCTGTCGTCAAAAAGCTTGCAGTTGCATCAGTTGGAACAACTCAAATCTTACTCTGTGGTGGCTTTTCATAATGCCCGTACTTTGTTAGGTCCTGAATACCAGAAGCCGGTTCGTCTGGTGATGAATTATCAGGAAGTGGCGAATCAGAGTCAGCAATTGCAAATGTTATTATTGGAACGCTGTGACGTAGTGGTGATGGACAGGAATATCTTTTATTACTACGCCAAGGCGGCAGGGCATAGTATGCAACCTTTTGATTTAGCTGCTGTGTTCAAGCCCAGTTTATATAGTGCGGCGTTTAAGAATGAGCGGTTGCGAGCTAAGTTTGATAAGGCTCTGGCTGAAGTACAGCAAGAGCCCATTTTTACTCAGCTGCAGCTGAAGTATTTTTCTGAAGTGAATCAGCAGCTTCAGGAGTCTCAGAGCCAGCTTCACTAACTTCTGTCTGAGATTCTTCCGCTTTTTGTTTCAAGCGGATGGAGTTTTTCACCAGAATGTTTTTCTTTTGTTTGGCTCTTTTACTGATTTTCTTTTTTAATGCTTTGCTTGAACTCATGATGTCTTTTCTCACTCCGGATATGGCCGCTAGTTTACCTTAGTCTCTCTATATACCCAAGGGGAGAGCTATAACCAGCGATCTTTAACCATGCCATAGTGGAAATATCCCCACTGACCTAAACGACGCAAAGCAGGTAGTGGAAACTTCGGTAAAGCATTCTGGTACAACGGAATGGCAGGCAAAGGGACTCCCATTAAACGTTCCGCTAATCGTTTGCCGGCCTGGACTGAAAACGTCAGGCCACTGCCACAATAACCCATGCTGTACAGCACATTGCCTTTATCATCAGCCTGCGCCAGGTGTGGAATATCGTCCAGAGTCATACAAATCCAGCCTGACCAGCTGTAGTCGTATTTTAATGATTGCAAAGCCGGAAAACTGAGTTTTAATACTTCAAGCAAACGTTTGGCGAAATAAGGGTCTTCAGCACCCTGACCTGTAATAGCGCCGCGGCCACCAAACAAAATTCTGTTATCGGGTAATTTGCGGTAGTAATACTTAAGCGCACGGGTATCCATAATGACTTGCGAGGTTAGAAAGTTACAGGCAGCCAGTTGAGCTTCAGACAACGGTTCGGTGACAATAATTTGCGATAACACCGGCAAAGTTCTGGATTGCACAGCGCTGTGCAGCAGCTTAGGTGTATAACCATTGCTGGCAATCACTACTTTTTTCGCTCTGACATTGCCTTGCGGTGTGATTAACAGTTGGTGTTCGCCATCTTGTTGCCACTGAGTGACAGGGCTTGCACTATAAATTTTAGCGCCAGATTTTTGCGCCAGTTGCTGATAACCCCAGGCTAGTTTTAATGGATTAACCCCAAAACCATCATAAAAACGTAAGGCGGCGTAGGCATGCTGATCGGCGACAAATTTTTGTTGTAACTCATCACGGCTGAATATCTCCACCTGGTAACCAAATTCTTTTTGTAACAAGCTGGCTTGTTGGTGCAGGGTTTTGATCATGGACGGTTTATGCGCCATACGTAAATAACCCGCTTCTTGTTGGTCGCAGTCTATGCCTGTGGCGATCAGCGATTTGACGGTTTCAAGCCCAGCGCAAAATTCGTTATAAATACCGTGCATAGCGGCTTCGCCATACTGGCTTCGCATGACTGAATAGGGTTTTCGGCCAGAGGATTTCAGCACAAAACCGGCATTACGACCACTGCAGCCCCAGGCTGTTTGATTGGCTTCCAATACCACAGCCTTGACACCATGTTCAGTCGCCAGATGATAAGCGCAGGACAAGCCGGTATAACCAGCGCCAATAATAGCGACATCTACCGTCAAATCCTGTTGCAGCTGACCATCATCGGCAGGTGCAGTGCCTGAATGATCCGCCCAGTAGCTATTTGGGTATGGTTGTCCCTGGCCAGGATGGGGGTCGATAAGCGGGTCGTACATCCGTTTTTCCTTTTGTCTTACGACTATATTGTATTGGATGAAGTTTTTAGTGATCATGGCAAGAACCACTGAAAAAACCAAGAGTGTTTTATGTTTTCCATCGCTATTCAGTACCGCCAGCTGCAATTGCAGGACTATGCGGCTTTGCTGCAATTAGCCAATCAGGTGCATGGTGATGGTTATCTGGATCAACAGTCCTTGGCTTATTACCATCAGTTAAGTATTAAACAAGGCATAGATGCCAGCTTTGTGGCTTATGCCGATCAGCAGCTGGTGGGGTTTCGTTTATGCTGGGCTGCTGGACAGTGGCAACCTGACCAATGGTGCAGTACAGAGCTTTGGCAAAGCGCTGTGGCCGATACCAGCTATTTTAAATGCAATACCATAGCGCCACTTTGGCAGGGTCGGGGTGTGGGCGGTGAGCTGATGAATCGCTCTATAGCTGCATTAAAACAGCAAGGCGCAAAAGCCGGTGTGGCACATTTATGGCGGCAAAGCCCGGGTAATGCTGCAGTGAAGTATTTCAGTAAACAGGGTGGCCAACTGGTAAAAATCCATCCGGATAAATGGCGGGAAGACAGCCATAACGGTTATGAATGTGTGCGTTGTGGTTTTGATTGTCGCTGTGAGGCTGCCGAGATGATTATCTATTTCTGAAAATCCTGCGTCCCTGGCGCCGCAGCGGCGTTGACTGCTCTCGCTCACCCCAAAAATTTTAAAAAGGACAGCTTGGTATTACGAGAGCTTTCTCGCTTCCATCCAATGTCACATAGGATAACTATGTTCATGGGGATTCACTCGTTTGTTGCCTTGCTGCAACACCAATGCCTTTGGATTTTATTCCAGATTTTATTCTGCGTCCCTGGCGCCGCGGCGGCACGGGTTTATCTCCGCCCGTCCAGTATCCAATTCGGTGCCAATCAGATTATTCTGTCACCCATGGCATTTCCGGCAATAAGGCCAGATGTTCGGTGTAACGCTGCAGATTAAAAGCTTCGTTGCGTTCAATCACCGCCTCCATTTCTGGAGCCAAAGCGCAGGCCATTAATTCCAGCGCATCTTCTCTGCTATGGCCCGTCATGCAGAGACGCATCAGGGTTTCTTTCACTTGTTTTGGATTATTATCGGCCAGTTGGTTTTCCAGCACTTCAAAAATAATTTCCTGTGCTTCTAAATGTTCTTCGTTCATGGCACTTTCCTCAGACGTTATTTAGGTATTACCCAAAGTAATTGGAGTTGCAGTGAGGCGACAAGTGCGGGAGACCCCAGGAGCATAGTTAACCTATGTGACTGGGGCGAGAGCACGCAGGCAACAAAGCTGCAGCTTCAAGTACGAAGGGTATATGCGCGCAGCATGCCAGAGCGCAGCCAATGCGGCAAGCCGAAGGACCGACCTCTGAAGTTTTTACGCTGGCCTGATGGTGTTCCGCTTTGGCTTTGGCTAAGCTGGGCCACGACTTTTTAAACATAAAAACAAAAACTTATGCAACAGGGATATTCGTCAAACTGGCACAGCAGGCTAAAAGCTTTAGGGCCAGGAATTTTATTGGCTACTGCCGCTATTGGTGGCTCACATATTGTCGCTTCCACTCAGGCTGGGGCTTTGTTTGGCTGGCAACTAGCGGTGCTGATTTTGCTGGTGAATGTGCTGAAATACCCCTTTTTCCGCTTTGGTGTGGAATACAGCCTGCAAAGCGGTGAAACCTTACTTGAAGGTTATAAAAAACAAGGCCGGGGTTATTTATTAAGTTTTGTCTGGCTGAATTTAATAGCTGCTGTGGTCAATACGGCAGGGGTATTGTTGCTGACCGCCAGCTTGTTGCAGTTTTTTATGCCTGTGCAGTTGTCCTTGACGGTGCTTTGCCTGATCTTGCTGGCAGTCTGTTTGCTGATTTTGTTGGCGGGCCAATACAAGTTGCTCGACAGGGTGTCGAAATGGGTGATGGTATTGCTAACGATCACCACTGTGGCTGCGGCCATTATTGCCTTTAACAAAGGTCCAACTGCTGCACCGGATTTTATTGACCCTTCGCCATGGCAGTTGATGTATTTGGGCTTTTTAGTGGCGCTGATGGGCTGGATGCCTGCTCCTATTGAAATTTCCGCTATTAACTCGTTGTGGTTGAAAGCCAAACAACAGCATACCCCTGTCAATAAACAGGATGGTTTGTTTGATTTTAACTTAGGCTACTGGAGTACCACTGTATTGGCATTGGTCTTTTTGGCTTTAGGTGCTTTGGTGCAATATGGCTCGGATCAGAAAGTTGAATTAGCAGGTGCAGCTTACACCAACCAGTTTGTTTCGATGTATGCCAGCACTATAGGCGATTGGTCAAAGCTGTTAGTAGCTTTGGTGGCCTTTCTTTGTATGTTTGGTACTACGCTGACCGTATTGGATGGTTATGCCCGTACTATTAACGAATCCTTTCAACTCTTGGGCTGGCAAAAAGCAGAACGGAAAAATAGCTACAACCTTTGGCTGCTGGCACAGGCGGCTTCTGGTATGGCGGTGATTTTATTTTTTAAATCTGCTTTGGGACCTATGCTGACTTTTGCCATGAGTCTGGCTTTTGTTACTACTCCTATTTTTGCCTGGCTGAATTACCGCCTGATGCGGGGCCAGCAAAAACATCTGATGCAGCCCTGGATCCGCTTATTATCCTGGTTAGGTCTGACCTATTTATTTGGTTTTGCCTTGCTGTTTATTTGGTGGTACCTGAGCAAATAAAATATGCATACAATCATTCACTTAAGCTGAACTTACACAAATCCGCTTGCGCTGGTTTAAACCGCTCTGTAGTCTCGAATTCAGAGACCGGTTTAAACTGGCGGCACGGCAAATAAACTCAACCTTTTCCCCTGTAAAACATCAAATCAACAATATAAGTAAAAGAGAAACTTATGAACTCATGGGAATTTGTGGGCACCTTTTTGCTGCAACTGGCCGTTATTCTGGTCGCAGCGCAAGTCTTTGGTTATCTGGCTCGTTTTATAGGTCAGCCGAAAGTGGTTGGCGAAATGATCGCTGGTGTTGTACTAGGACCTTCATTATTTGGCCTGTTCTGGCCTGAAATACAACAACAAATATTCCCTGCCGACACTATGCCTGTACTGTATTTTGGTGCTCAGCTTGGGGTGGGTTTGTATATGTTTTTAGTCGGGCTGGAGTTTAATACCAACTTGTTTAAACAGCAGGCCCGCAGTGCTATAGCTGTCTCTTTGGCTGGCATGTTAGTACCCTTTACCGTTGCTGCTTTGTTGTGTTTATGGCTGTTGGATATGCCGGGTTTATTTGCTGCCGATATTTCTTACGGCAATGCTGCGTTGTTTTTAGGTGCTGCTATAGCTATTACCGCTTTTCCTATGTTGGCCCGCATTATTTATGAAAGAGGTTTGTCCGGTACTTCTTTAGGTGCTCTGGCTTTGGCTGCTGGTGCTATTGATGATGCTGCCGCATGGACTGTGATGGCCGTGGTACTGGCTAGTTTTGGTGGTGGTGCTTTGTTGGCGGTGAAAGCTGTAGTAGGTGGCGTAGCTTATGCCACCTTAATGTTTACCAAAGTCACTGGCTGGTTACAGCCTTTGGCTGATCGTATTGAAGCCAAAGGTGAAATGAGTTGGGGCCAGTTTGGTTTTCTGCTGGTGTTGTTTGCGATGTCTGCTTATTCGATGGAATGGGTCGGGCTTCATGCAGTCTTTGGTGGCTTTATTTTAGGCATCGCCATGCCACGGGGGGCCATAGTGGAACACTTACGTAAGCGCCTGGAGAAAATCACTATTTTTGTATTATTGCCGATGTTTTTCACTTACTCAGGCTTAAAAACCCAGCTGACTATTTTGGCGGATTGGGACGTGATGTCTGTGGCTTTAGTGATACTGGCAGCTTCAGTTTTTGCCAAAGGCATAGCTTGCTGGGCTGCTGCCCGTTTAACCGGCAGTGACAACAGAACCGCTATGGCTGTTGGCGCTTTAATGAATGCCCGTGGCCTGATGGAGCTGATAATCATCAATATAGCGCTGAAATTTGGCGTAATAGAACCTGCGTTGTTTTCTATTATGGTGCTGATGGCGATAGTCACTACACTAATGGCCACTCCACTGTTTGAGTTGGTGTATGGGCGGCATATGAAGCAGAAAGTTGTAGAGAAAAGTGCTGTATCAGCACAGGTTGTAAGTGAGAGCTAGTGTCATAAAAATAATAAAGCGGACCATAGTCCGCTTTATTAAATAAAATAAAACCAGTTGTTACAAACTTAAAGTACGCTCACCGCGGGAAATACCAGAGACACCACTGCGCACTGTCTCCAGTATTTGGGTGCCGTTTAAGGCCTGAATAAAAGCTTCCAGTTTGTCTGAAGTGCCGACTACCTGAATGGTGTAGGTATTAGCTGTAATATCAATAATCTGACCACGGAAAATGTCTGCGCAGCGTTTTACTTCTTCGCGTTGCTCTGCCGTGGTTTTGACTTTGACCATCATCAGTTCACGTTCGATATGAGCCGACTCACTTAAATCAGCCAGTTTGACGACTTCAATCAGTTTATGCAGCTGCTTGGTGATTTGTTCTATCACCTGATCATCACCACGGGTCACCAGCGTCAGACGCGAGATAGTCGGATCTTCTGTTGCCGCTACTGTGAGTGAATCAATGTTATAACCACGCTGGGCAAATAAACCTACTACGCGGGCTAAAGCGCCGGACTCGTTTTCCAGCAATACAGATAAAATATGCCGCATCTTAAGTCCGCTCCGTTTTGCTTAAAAACATTTCATTCATGGCGCCGCCAGGTATTTGCATTGGATAAACATGCTCTGTTGGATCGACATGAATATCTAAAAACACCAGCTTGTCTTTGAGGGCAAAAGCGCGCTCTAACGCAGGCTCTAATTCTTCGGCTTTGGTGACACGAATACCCACATGGCCATAAGCTTCGGCGAGTTTCACAAAGTCAGGCAAGGAATCCATATAAGAGCTGGAGTAGCGACTGTCGTAATTCATATCCTGCCACTGTTTTACCATGCCTAAATAACCGTTATTCAGGTTAATAATTTTGACGCCAAGGCCATACTGTTTGCAGGTGGACAGCTCCTGAATATTCATTTGAATAGAGCCTTCGCCTGTCACGCAGACCACTTCAGCATCAGGGTAATGCAGCTTGACGCCCATAGCGGCCGGTAAACCAAAACCCATGGTGCCGAGGCCACCTGAGTTGATCCAGCGATTCGGTTTATCAAACTTATAATACTGAGCAGCAAACATCTGATGCTGGCCTACGTCTGAGGTGACATAAGCATCGCCCTTGGTGTGACGGTGCACAGCTTCAATCACGGCCTGAGGTTTTAAATGCGACGGGCTTTGGTCATACCGGCCACCATGCACTTCACGCCATTGTTTGATTTGTTGCCACCACTGGCCTAAAGCTTCTTTATCCAATTCGCCTTTGTTTTTCTCCAGCTGATGCAGCATTTCCTGCAATACAGGCTTCACTAAACCGACAATAGGAATATGCGCATTGATGGTTTTAGAAATACTGGCCGGGTCAATATCGATATGAATAATGGTGGCGTTAGGGCAGAATTTTTTGGTGGCGTTAGTGACGCGATCATCAAAACGCGCGCCTACCGCAAAAATCACATCGGCGTTATGCATCACCTGATTGGCTTCATAACTACCGTGCATGCCCAGCATGCCAATAAACTGTGGATCGGACGCAGGATAAGCGCCCAAGCCCATTAAAGTATTGGTGACCGGAATATTCAGCTTACGGGCCAGCACTGTCAGCTCTTCTGAAGCCTGACCTAAAATCACGCCGCCGCCGGCATAAAGCACAGGTTTTTTCGCCGCTAACAAAGTCGTCAGCGCTTTTTTAATCTGGCCCGGATGGCCTTTAGCGTTCGGGTTATAAGAGCGCAGCTTGATATCTTTTGGATAGTCGTATGGGAATTTTTGGCTTGGAATCGTCATATCCTTTGGAATATCCAATACCACAGGACCTGGCCGGCCGCTTTGCGCTATATAAAAGGCTTTTTTGACTAAATACGGAATATCTTCGGGGCGACGCACCGACATATTGTGTTTCACAATAGGGCGGGAAATGCCCAGCATATCGGTTTCCTGAAAGGCATCGTCGCCAATCAGATGGCTCATCACCTGACCACAGATCACCACCATAGGAATTGAATCCATATAGGCAGTGGCTATGCCGGTAACAGCGTTAGTAGCACCAGGGCCAGAGGTGACGAGCACTACACCAGCTTTGCCGCTTGCTCTTGCGTAGGCGTCCGCCATATGGGTCGCGGCTTGCTCATGGCGGACCAGCACGTGTTTCACCTGATGCTGTTGAAACATCGCATCGTAAATGTGTAACACGGCACCGCCGGGGTAACCATAGACATACTCAACGCCTTCGTCAGCTAAGGCGCGGATCAGCATGGCTCCACCAGACAGCAGTTCTGGTTGGGTGTTTTGGCTTGTCATTGTTCAGGTCTCATAGTTTGCACGTGCGAACTTCAAGCCCTATTGCGGGCGCAATTGAGCTCAAAGCAAAAATCACTGCTCAGCTTGCGCAGAACAGCATAATTTCTTTTACGTGGACGGACAGAGTAAGGGGTCTGTCAAAACTATGTGCCTGTATACCTTGAGGTATGGATCCGACTCAGTGGTCGTTTTTATATTTTATTTAGCAGGCTTGATGGCTAATTTAAGGGAAGTAGCTTTGAAAGTCGACCGCTTTTTCTGGTCTGACCAAAAAAAGTCTCACTGCAGCAGCGCTCAGATGCATTGGTCTGGAGGCCGATTACTATTGAAGACGGCGAACGCTAAATCCTCGGGAAATATGTGCACTCACATGTTGATAGTCACTTGATAGCTAATGGCTTAAACGACATTTAAAGCGGTTTCGCCGCTGGCGAGATACTTTCTTTTGCTTCGCCAAAAGAAAGTATCCAAAGAAAAGGCTAAACGCTTTTAAAGGCTGCATACGGTTATATGAACAATGCTCTCCCCGACTTGCAAATCTAAGGTCCCGGCCACATAGTGGTTCAAAGCATTCCATAAAACCGGAGCTGTCCGGTTTGAATAAAAATAGGTGAGTTGTGTCCGCTAATATCAAGCCCGTTACTATAGAAAATGTTCGTGAACTGTTAGAGCTGTCTTTTGCCCAGCCTGTGCTGTTTTATTTTTATTCAGAGCGCAGCCCGGCTTGCTTAAATTTAGGCCCTGTTTTGCAGCGTATTGCCCAAAATTATCCGGATGCGCTGACGCTGGCCGTGGTGGATTGTGATCAGGAACAGCAACTTGCAGCCCATTTTGGTGTGCGTTCAGTGCCTACAGTACTCTTTATTAAAGAAGGTCAGCCGGTGGATGGTTTTGCCGGTGAAGAACCTGAACAGGCTATTTTGCAGCGTTTAAGCGTATTCTTACCTAAGCCTGAAGATCAGTTGTTGCAGCAGGCCATGCCTTTGCTGGAGCAGCAAAACTGGACTGAAGCTTATCCATTGCTAAAACAAGCCAACGAACTGGCCGTTGATCGGGTCGATATCCTCTTACAACTGGCCTTGGTGCAAGTGGAGCTGGGTCAGTTAGAGGCTGCCGAAAAAGCATTAGCGACTATATTGATGGCCGATCAGGATGCGCTGTATCAAAGTGTCAAAGCGCGTTTAGAGTTAGCGCAACAAGCGGCCGACAGCCCTGAAGTGAAAGCGCTGGAACAGGCTTTAGTCACAGACCCTGATAACAAAGAACTGCAACAACAGCTGGCCGTGCAGTACCATCAGGTGCAACGTTCTGCCGAGGCTTTGGCCTTGCTGTTTGAAATATTGAAGCAGGATCTGAACTTTGGCGAGGCGAAAAAGCTCTATCTGGATATTCTGGCCACTTTACCAAAAGGTGAGCCTTTAGCGTCCAGCTACAGACGTAAACTCTATAGCCTGTTGTATTAATTCCTGATTTGAAAGGATCCCCTATGCTGCAAAAAACATGGACCAGCTTGTTGTTGCTGGTTCTGTGCTGTTGCTCAGCCCCTGGTTACAGCGCTGCTGTAGCTGAAAAAGTATTTGCCGATTACGCCGATGCTTTGTTGCAAATTAAAGTGCTGGAGCATGCTTCAGGCGCTAAGTCAGCCATAGGCAGTGGTTTTTTACTGGCCGAACCTAATCTGGTGGTGACCAACTACCATGTAGTGTCTGAAGCCGTGTTATTTCCGCAAAAATACCAGCTGGAGTTTCTGGCGCAAAATCAGCAAAAGGGCAAACTTGAGATAGTGGCTGTGGATGTGGTCAACGATTTGGCTTTGCTAAAAACCGACTATAAGGCAGCCAAGAGTTTTCAGTTGCAACAGCAGGCACCAGTGCAAGGGGCCGCAGTGTATTCGCTGGGAAATCCTCATGATTTAGGTTTAATAGTAGTGCCTGGTACCTACAACGGCCTGCAAAAACACAGCTTTTACCCTCGTATTCATTTTACCGGCGCTATTAACAGCGGCATGAGTGGTGGCCCTGCAGTAAATGAGGCGGGTGAGGTGATAGGTGTCAATGTGGCATCAGCCGGCAATGATTTGGGTTTTTAGTACCAGCAGCAGCCTTACAAAAGCTACTGGCGAAACAGCCTGTGGCTGATATCAAACAAGATATTCATCAGCAACTGATCAGTAATCAACAGGCTATGTTTCGGCAAATTCTGCAGGCAGACTGGCAGCTGAAAAACTTTGGTCCTGCCACAGTGCCGGACGAAATAGTGCCTTTTATTCGCAGCTGGGGCACGTCCAACGTGGAAAAAGACAAAGACGATGTCAAAAGAGTGAATGCCTTTTGTAATCAGCCGGAAGAAATATTTTTGTCGTCAGAATTCAGCACAGGCCGCATTGAAATGCAGTTTGAATGGCTTCAGGCCAAAGACTTACACCCACTGCAGTTTTTCCGCCGTTATCAGCACAGCATTAATCAGATGAATGCCGACAACAGTGCGGGTGAAGAGGATGTGACTGCTTATTCCTGCCAGAATCAACTGGTGAGTCCGGTGGAAGGTCAGCATGCCAAGGCAGTGTTTTGTTTAAGAGCCTATCGTAATTATCCGCAACTTTTTGATGTGGCTTATATTTCTGCTTCTTTAGACCATCAGCAACAAGGCGTGATCAGCCACTTCACCTTAGCAGGTGTTGATCAAAAAATGGCCTTAGAGTTCAGCCGCAAGTTTATTGGAGCTGTGGTATGGCAGTAATAGTCGAAGTACTGAATAAGCAGCAAAAAGTCACAGAACGGCATAAGTTTTTACAGCAACAAGTGCGCTTAGGCCGGGCTTTTGATAACGATGTGATTTTGTTTAATAAACATGTTTGCCCTTATCACGCCAAGCTGCAACAGGACGAAGAAGGCCATTGGTGGCTGGAAGATTTAAGTTCAGTCAATGGCAGTTTTGTTTTGGATCGAAAAGCTGTAGTGGCGAAAGAGCCGCTACGCTCTGGCGAAATCTGCTGGCTGGGTGAGCAGGCCTTGCGGTTGTATGACGATGCACATCCTGTTGCTGAAACTATGCCTTTCAGTGTGGCAGCCCAGCGGTTACAGGCGATGGGGCATTGGGCTTTCATTCTGCTTTTTGCGTTGATATTAGCGGCTGATCAGGTCATAGATATCTGGTTAACTTTACCAAAACAGCTGGATCATTTATGGACAGTGCGGTTGCTGGAATTACCAAAAACCTTGCTGATGTTTTGTATCTGGCCCGCTATTCTGGCGCTCTGGAGTAGATTTAATCAGCAGGAAAGTCATTTTCTGCCTCAGTTAAGCCTGACCTATGCGGCGCTGGCAAGTAGTTCAGTCTGGGGCGCCTTTTGTTATTGGCTGGGTTTTAATCTGGATGGTTCTGCTGTTGCACAGCTGCTCGAAGTGCTTGGGTATAGTTTGATCTTAGCTGCTATGTTTAGTGGCAATTTATGGCTGGCGACTCACTGGTCCATCAAGGCTCAAACCTCTGTTGCTGTGGCTGTTGCTTTATTGGCTACCTCAGGCCAGTGGGCAGCTTTACTGACTCCTCCTTCGCCTTTTGATCGAAGCTTGCAGTACGATTCACGTTTATTACCTCTGCCTTTTTATCTGGGGCAAGGCAAAGATATGCAGCAGTACGAGCAGGACTTACAAAAGTTATTTGAGCAGGTTGAACAGAAGCGGCAGGACACTGAGCAAGATTAACAAAGGGCCGAAGGGCCCTTTGTTATTTAGCTTATTGCAGTTTCTGCCAGATTTCGCGAATTTGATCCGACAAAGTCATAGGGTCAAAAGGTTTCACCACTACATCGGCAGCGCCTAAGGCTTTGTAAGATTCAATTTCATTAGCCTGCACTTTAGCTGTCATAAACACCACAGGAATGGCGCTTAAGTCAAAATCCGACTGCATTTTTTTTAAGGTACTGGGACCGTCCATACCTGGCATCATCACATCCAGTAAAATCAGTTGAGGTTGAAAAGCGTGAAAACCTTTTAAAGCCTCTTCACCGCCACTACAGGTTTCGACGGTAAAACCACCTACTACTTCTAATGCGACTTTAGCCACGGCCTGAATGGATGGATCGTCTTCCACATGCATAATACGTTTGAGTTCTGTCACCTGAATGTCTCTTTGTTCGGGTCATGATCTATGCGATTGAGTGTGCATTATTTTTAGCCTTGATGCCAGTTGAAGTCTGATCATGCTAAACAAAAAACTAAGGGACAGCCAAAACCGCTTTTGTAGTTTGCAGTGGTATAGTAGCGACACATTTTCTAGTTACAGATATTTTATCCGCTTATGCCCCAGCTTCTGTCTGAACAGTTTTTACACTTGGATTTGTTGCTCACTCAGTACCAGCAGTTCTGGCGCTTCAGCCCTTTTCATTTCACTGTTTTGCCCTGGGCTGATACAACAATAGGCCAGAATTTACTGCAGATCAGCGCTGCAGAAATAGAACGACTGGATCAGGATGAAGTGCATCGGCGCAGCTATTTTTCTGAATTTTTTCCTGAGCTAAATCAGTTCAGTCCTTTTGACCTTGCAACACCTGACAGCAAAAAAACAACGCAAACCGAACTGCCATTCTGGTTTAGCCGTGATATTAAAGGCCGTAAACTAGAACAAATTCAGGCTTTTGCGACAGAGATGCAACAAAGCGATTTGCCTGTACTGGAATGGTGTGCCGGCAAAGGTCATTTAGGACGCTGGCTCTGTTTTAGTCAGCAGCGAGAGGTATGCAGCCTGGAATGGCAAGAGGCACTTTGTGTGGAGGGCCAACAACAGGCAAAGAAACTGCAGCTGGCACAGCATTTTATTCAGGCGGATGTGTTATCTGAAAGTACTTCAAAGCACTTCAACACAGCGCAGCAGGTTGTGGCTTTGCATGCCTGTGGTGATTTGCATATCCGCTTGCTACAACTGGCAAGCCGTGTCGGCACAAAGCAACTGGACATAGTGCCTTGTTGTTATCATTTAATTGCCACTGAGCAGTATCTGGCGTTATCGACGCAAGCGCAGCAAAGTACTTTGGGCCAGTTAAGCCGTGACGAGCTCAAGCTGGCAGTGCAGGCTCAGGTCACAGCAGGAGATCGGGTGACACGCTTGCGTCACATCGAAGTGATGTGGCGTCTGGCCTATCAGGAGTTGTATCAGGACTTGCAAAGTCAAACGCACTACCGACCTTTGTCTTCAGTACCTAAACATTGGTTTAGTGGTGAGTTCAGTGCTTTTGCAAACTGGGCCGCAGAGCAACATCAATGGCAAATTCCGGCTGATACAGACTGGGACCATTATCTGCAACTCGGGCAACAACGGCATCTGTTAGTACAAAAAATGCAGCTGGTGCGATCCTTGTTCCGTCCTTTATTGGAACAATGGTTGGTGCTGGACAGAGCCTTGTTTTTGCAACAACAAGGCTATCAGGTGCAGGTTAAGCAATTCTGCGACTATCAACTGACCCCTCGTAATCTGATGATTAGCGCCAGCAAAAGTTAAAGTTCCTGCTGTCTGCCACCTATCCGCTGGAAAGTACTTAAGGTAAAAAGCGGTAAAGTCGCAAATAAGGTTTCGAAAATTTCGGCCTGAATTTGCTCATAGTTGGCCCAGACTTTATCTGAGCTAAAGCAATACACTTCCAGCGGTAAACCTACCTCGTTAGATTCCAGCTGACGCACCATCAAAGTCATGTCCTGATTGATATTTGGGTTCTGCTGCAACAACCACTGGGTGTAATGGCGAAACAGCTTCAGGTTGGTCAGGTGTGGTTGCTGTAACAAGTCCTTCGCTTCTTGTGTCGCAAAAAATGGCTGCAGTACTGGTTGCTCCAACAGTTGTTGTATTTCCGCTTCGTCCAGAAAACCTATGCTGTGGATATCAATTTTGATGGCTCTTTTAATACGGCGGCCACCGGATTGTTGCATACCACGCCAGTTTTTAAAGGAGTCGGAAATCAGCGCATAAGTGGGGATAGTGGTGATGGTATTGTCCCAGTTCTGCACTTTAACAGTGGTAAGCGCCACTTCGGTCACGGCACCATCTGCGCCGTATTTCGGCATTTCAATCCAGTCGCCGCGGTTTACCATGTTATTGGTGGCTAACTGAATACTGGCGACTAAACCTAAAATCGTATCTTTAAAGACTAACAACAACACTGCAGTCAAAGCACCTAAACCGCTGAGTAAATAGACCGGAGATTTGTCCAGCAGCATGCTTAAGATCAGTATGCCTACGACGATGAAGTCGAGTAATTTCAGAATTTGCGCCAGCCCGAGATAAGGCACATTACTTTGACGGTCGACAGCGCTATAAATGGCAGCAGCAAAATTAATCAGCGCAGCAAAAGCCATACCTGCAAAACAATAGAGGTAAATCCAAAGGCCAAGATGCACAGCCGACATAAAATCTGGCCAATGCAGGAAAAACTTTTCGGCTGAGCTAATCAGTACCACCGCAGGCAGCAAATGCGCAACATGGCTGGCCAGTTGCAAACGTTCTCTTTCTGTTTGATGTTCTAATTCACCATCCACTTTATCCAGCAGATGAGCTATAACAGGCATCAGATAGCGGCGAGCCAGCGCAAAAAGCAGGCATAACAAGACCAAAGCCAATACGAGCCGGATGGCTAACATCAGCAAATGTTCTGGTGGTAACGTCTGGCCAAAATAACTGGCCGCTTGTTGTAAATACTGATCTAACACAAGGCGTTTTCCGAAGTGGATGGTTCTGGTTGATGATAAGCCGCAATAGCCTGATCTTTTTTCAGCCAGCGCTGATTTAGCCAGTTCTGAAAGGTGATTCTGAACGCTTCGTCGTTAAAATAATCGCCAATAATTTCATCATCCACCGGCAGAATCTCAACCAGGACGACCACACGTTTTAAACGGCCACAAAGCATATCTAAAGCCACATGGCCTGGGTTGTCAGGGTAAAGAATGGTGATATCCAATACCGAATGAAACTGCTGGCCCATACTGGCGAGAGTAAAGGCTATACCACCGGCTTTGGGCGGCAATAAATGCCGGAATGGACTACGTTTTTGCTTATGTTTTTCTGTGGTAAAACGCGAGCCTTCAACAAAGTTAATAATGGTGGTTGGAGTATTTTTAAACTTTTCGCAGGAGGCGCGGGTAGTTTCTATGTCTTTGCCTTTAAGCGCGGGGTTCTTCGCGACTTGTGCCTGGCTGTAGCGCTTCATAAAAGGCATATCCAAAGCCCAGGATCCTGAACCAATAAAAGGCACCCATTTTAGTTCTTCTTTTAAAAAGAACTTAGGTTCAGGAATACGATTTAACGCAAACTGGCTTAACACCGGAATATCCAGCCAGCTTTTATGGTTGGAAATCAGTAGATACCAGCTGTCTTTTTTCAGTTCAGCCACGCCGCTGACCTGCCATTCGACTTTGTTAAACAGCTCCATTAATAGCTTGTTGTAACGCGACCAGCCGCGATAACACCAGTGTGCAGGTTTAGACCAGAATGCTCTGGCTGTTGCGCTTGGAGACAACAATTTGGCCAGACCAATCAATGTGACCAGCGTGCCCCACAACGCCAGATTGCAGCTAAACAAAAAAAACGCTAAAGGGGCTTTGAGTACTACAGGCAACCAATACAGCATTAGCTCCGCTCTCCTTGTTTCAGCTCTGTTAATAACAAATCTTTATCTAACCAGAGTTGATTGACCCAGGCCTGAAATCTTTGTTTAAACACCGGATCTTCATAATCCCCAATCAGATTTGGATCTATAGGCAATACCCGCACCCGTACTTTAATATCCTGCACCTTGCCGGAAATGTAATCCCAGAAAGTAGGGATTTCTTTAGGGTAACAAATGGTCACATCCAGCAGTTTATGCAAATGTTCACCCATGGCGTTCAGCACAAAAGAAATGCCGCCAGCTTTAGGTTTGAGCAAGTGGGTAAAAGGCGATTGTTGTTTATCATGTTTGTGTTGAGTAAAGCGGGTGCCTTCAAGGAAATTCATCACAGACACTGGTTTGTAGCGAAACTTTTCGCAGGCTTTACGGGTCGTGGCTATATCAGTGCCTTTGAGTTCAGGTTTTTCTGCCAGCTGTTTAGCGGTTAAACGCTGCATAAAAGGAAAATCCAGTGCCCACCAGCACAAGCCAATTACTGGCACATAAATCAGTTCTTTTTTCAGGAAAAACTTTAAAAAGGGTGCTTTGTGGTTAAAGACTTTTTGCAGTACCAGAATATCAACCCAGGACTGATGGTTCGCCATCACCAGATACCAGTCTTTGACGCTTAAATTATCTATGCCTTTGATATCCCAACGGATGCGGGTAAAGGTTCGGCTGGTTAAGTTATTTAATGTGATCCAGCTGGTAGCACAGAAGTCGAGTAAATAGGTGATCCAGGTTTGCCAGATTTTTACCGGAGGCAACTTCACTATGGCCAGGATCAGAATAGGGGTGGCCCAAAAAATAGTGTTGATAAAGTACAGCAGAAAAGAAAGCGAGCCACGTATTGGGGCTGGTAAAAAATGCAGCATTCAGTCACCACTTAGTTTTACCCTTCTTACTTAAAACTGCAGCTTTGTTGACCGCGCTCTCTCGCCCCAATCACATAGTGACCTATGCTCATGGGGTCTCGTGGCTTGTCGCCGCGCTGCAGCTTCAATTAATTTGGGTAATGGTTATAAAGGAAAAGCAGGCGGGCCTGCTTTTCTCTCATCCGATCAGTGGCAAGTTTACCTTAATCTTCGAAGTAGGTGTAACCATAAACCCCGGATTTCAGTTCATCTAAATAAGACGCCTGCATTTCAGGGGTAAAGTCCATCCGTGCTAATTGCTTCTGATAAGAGGCAAGCAGCTTCTTCGCGTCAAACTGTACATAACGTAAAACGTCAGCCACTGTGTCGCCTTTAATCGCATTGGTCAGACGGTAACCGCCTTCGTCATCCAGTTCAACATGGACTGAGTCTGTATCACCAAACAGGTTGTGTAAGTCGCCCAGAATTTCCTGGTAAGCACCGACCATAAACATACCCAGCAGGAACTGCGAATCTTCTTTGTACGAAGGCAGCGGCAGGCTGGATTCAATACCGTTACCGTCGGCATAACTTTTCAGTACGCCGTCTGAGTCACAGGTAATGTCCTGAATAATAGCGCGGTGTTCCAGTGACTCATCCATACGTTCCAGTGGCATGACTGGGAATAACTGGTCAATACCCCAGGCATCCGGCATAGACTGGAACAAAGAGAAGTTTACAAATAGCTTGTCGGCTAATTTCTCGTTTAACTCATCGTGAATATCACGGTGTGAACGCGAGGATAAATCCAGTTTGTTTTTCACTTTATTGATGGTGGCAAAGTAAATTTGCTCCAGCAAAGACCAGTCTTTTAACGTCAGCAAACCATGCACATATTGAGCATGAGCATCGGTAAAATAATGCACTGCATCGTGATAGGCTTCTACCGCTGTACGTGGCGTCACGTTTTTATACGAATCCCACAAGGCCCAAATCACGGCTGGTGAGTCTTCGCTTGGTTCCGGCATATTCACTAAGCCTGGTGCGCGTTCTACGTCAATAGCATCAGTAATTAACACAGCGTGGTGTGCAGTCATAGCACGGCCAGACTCAGTGATAATGTTCGGATGTGGTAAGTCGTATTCGTCACAGACTTCTTTTAAGCCGTACACCACGTTGCGGGCGTATTCCAGCATGGTGTAGTTCATCGAGCAGGCAGAACGTGAGTTCGAACCTTCGTAGTCCACACCTAAACCACCACCTACGTCAACCGTAGTGATAGGCACACCTAAAGTGCGCAGTTCAGCGTAGTGACGGGCGCACTCACGAATCGCATTGTGAATATCACGGATATTGGCAATCTGAGAGCCGATATGGAAATGCACTAACTGCAACAAGTCCAGTTTGCCGGCGTCACGCAGAATGTCGATAGCTTGCAGCACTTGAGTGGCGGTTAAACCAAACTTGCCTTTTTCACCACCGGTGTTTTGCCATTTACCTTTACCGACCGAGTTCAGCTTGATACGGATACCAATCATAGGCGCCTGGCCTAAGCTGTCGATTTCACGGATTAAGGTTTTTAATTCAGTGATTTTCTCAACCACCACATACACCTGATGGCCCATCATCTGGCCAATAGTGGCTAAACGCAGGAACTCAGAATCTTTGTAGCCGTTACAAACAATACGCAAAGGTTTGTCGGTGACGCCTAAAATAGCCATCAGCTCAGGTTTAGAACCTGCTTCTAAACCTACTTTACCGCTGTCATGGCTCACCAGCTTTTTCACTACAGAAAATTGCTGGTTTACTTTGATAGGGTAAACGGCAGTGTATTCGCCTTTGTACTCACGCTCTTTTTTCGCCTGAGCAAAAGAATTAATTAAGGTGCCAACACGGTGCTGCAGAATATCGGTAAAACGTACCAATACGGGCAGGGTTAAGCCTTCCTCTTTAAAACGGGCAGTCAGCTCCGGGAAATTAATTCCGGGTTTTTTATGGTCTTGATCCGGATAAGCTACCAGGTCGCCATTGTTGTTAACATCAAAATAGCCTTCACTCCAGACTGCTACGTTATATATGGATCGTGCTTTTTCGATACCCCAATCTGCCATTGTCGTGCCCTTAAAAAAATGATGCGCTATTTTAAAGCCAATGCAGTGAAAAAAACATGAAAAGTTTGTCTCATATTGCCCTGACTGGCAAAATACCCAGCTTAGTTGATTTTCAGGAGATAAGTATGTCGGGCGACAACAAATGGTTCACCGAAATTTTTGCGGCCAGTGGTAGTGCTTTTGGTTTGGCCATCACCAAAAAACTGGATGAGGTGCAGTCGCCTTTTCAACATATCGAAATGTTTGAGACCACTCATTTTGGTAATCTGATGGTGATTGACGGCGTGATTATGTTGAGCAGCCGTGACAATTTCCTTTATCACGAAATGTTAAGCCACCCAGTGTTGTTTACTCACCCGGCGCCAAAACAGGTGGTGATTATTGGTGGTGGTGACTGCGGTACTTTGCGTGAAGTATTAAAACACCCGGATATCGAACAAGTCACTCAAATTGATATCGACGAACAAGTGACCCGCATGGCGGAAAAATACTTTCCTGAACTCTGTGCATCCAATGACGACCCACGCGCGACGTTAAAATTTGCCGACGGTATTCAGTTTATGCGTGATGCTGAACCAGAATCTTTGGACGTAGTGATCGTTGACTCCACCGACCCTATAGGCCCGGGTGAAGGTTTATTTAACAGAGCATTCTATGAAAGCTGCTTAAAAGCACTGCGCCCAGGTGGCATTTTAGTGCAACAAAGCGAGTCGCCTCTTATTCATATGCCGCTACTCAAAGCCATGCGTGATGCTATGTCAGACGCTGGTTTTGCTGATTTACAAAGCCTGTTGTTCCCACAGATGGTGTATCCATCCGGTTGGTGGACTTGTACTTTAGCCCGCAAAGATGCCAAATTTGACGGCTTCCGTGTTGAGGCTGCACAAAACCCTGCCTTTGAAACCCAGTACTACAATGCGGAAGTGCATCAGGCCGCCATGGCTTTGCCTAACTTTGTAAAGAAGGCCTTTGCAGAAAAGTGATGAAGTTGCGGGCGGCTCTAAAGGCCGCCCCTACACATCTTCCTGCCGGCTTGCCCAGCCTAAACTGGCTAAAATTAATACTGAACCTGCGGATAAAGTCCACCAGTTGACGTTTTGTTGCCAGAATACAAAGTTCACTACTAAACCCGCTGGTATCAATACATTGTTCATCACTGCTAACTGATTGGCATTCACTTGCCGGGCTCCGGCATTCCATAGCCAATAGCCTAAACCAGAAGCAACTAATCCGAGCCAGATTAAAATGCCGTAGTCCAGAGTGGTAGTGGGCATTTTGTTCCAGTCGGCAAATAAAGCTGTCGCCAATAAGCTGGTGAGAGTGGCACCAACAAAAAACCAACCGAAGTTATAACGTTGTGAGCCTGTTGAACCCAAATCCAACTGGCGATAAGCCACCTGACCAAAAGCAAAACATAAGTTGGCCGCTTGGATCAGCAATAAACCCCACCAGAAATCTGCGCTTAAGTTTTGATAGCGAATGACTAAAGCACCCAAAATAGCCAGCAGGGCAGGGCCTAACCAGCGCAAATGCAGCTTTTTATAACGCCAGAAGTAATCCAGTATTGAGATATAGGCAGGGGTCAGAATAGTAAATAGCAGCACTTCGGCCACACTCAAATACAGGAAACTGTGATACAGCAGCAGATACATCAGTCCCAACTGAATAGCACCAATGGCGGCAAGGACCACAGCCTGAGCTTTAGAGCTGGTGCTTTTTAATAACCAGGGCAGGAATAACACTAAGGCCAACAGCATACGGCTACTGACCGCCAAATAAGGGTCGACCCGGCCAGACAAAAATTCGCCAATCAGGGAAAAACTAAAAGCCCAAATCAGCGTAACTAACCACAATAAACCCATAAAAAAACTCCGGTGTGCTGGTACTGCAATAGATGCAGCGGCAGCATAGCCGGAGTTTTACGCTTTTAAAAGCTTTACACTTTTAAACGCTTTAGCCTAAGCCATTGATGTTACTGCTCGGTCAACAAAGCTGTGGCTTCAAGGCGACGGCAATAGCCTAAGTCATTGGTGTTGCAGTGAGGCGACAAGCTCTCGAAACCCCAGGAACATAGTTAACCTATGTGACTGGGGTGAGAGGGCGCAGTCAACAAAACTGCGGCGACAAGGACGACGGGTATTTTATTCAGTGATGGCTTCGATATGAATCTCAACGCGGCGGTTCATCGCTCTGTTGCTTTCAGAATTGTTTGGTACAGCCGGGTAACTTGGGCCTAAACCCTGAGTTTCAATACGGATTGGGTTTAAACGCTGCGCCACTAAATAATCTTTTACGCTTTCAGCACGTTTTTTTGACAGCTGCATATTGTAATCATAAGCACCTGTATCGTCGGTGTGACCGCTTATGACCAGCATAGTTTTATCGTATTCACCCAGTACTTTAGCCACATCATTCAGCACCGGATACAGCTGAGGCTGGATAGATGACTGATTCACAGCAAAGGTAATTTGTGATGGAATTTCTAAACGTAAAATATCGCCGTCACGGTGCACTTTGACACCAGTGCCAGATAACTGATCACGCAAAGCCATTTCCTGATGGTCCATATAACGACCCACAGCAGCGCCTGCTAAAGCGCCAATAGCTGCACCAATAGCCAGCCTTTTGTTTTTATGATTGCCTGTTGCTTTACCCAGCACAGCACCTACACCAGCACCAATGGCTGCGCCTTTGGCGGTGTTCTGGTTTTCCGGTGCGATATTCATACTGGCACAACCGGATAAAACTAAGGTGCTGCATAAGGCAACTAAACCTAACTGTTTGGCTATCATGCGAAATCTCCTGAATTATTGTGACGCGATTGTACCTCAGTTGAACTGAATTAGCGCTGAACTAAAAACATTGCCCTGGTCAATGTTTAACAACGCAGAGCCTTGGCTCTTTAGGGAGATCGCCATGTATGGCGGTGAATAAAGCTGAAGAGAGCCAAAGTAAGAGGCGCTACCCAGTATTCTGGTGAAGGAATGGTGCAGCGATTAGGTTCGTTTTAATACCTTTAACAGTTCACGTTCAATCGCAAACACATGTTCGTCTTGCTCATTCATATCGCGCAGCGCCTGTGCCAGCTGAAGCAGGTATTCACTATTGGGACCACTTGGACCGCAGCTGCGTGCTATATGCGCGGCTATAGCTGCGTCTGTGTCCGGGCCCAAATAAGCCTCATTGTCTGCGCTGGCTAAATACACAACCCCTTGCACTTCACCTGTTTCATTCAGCCAGTGTAGTGGGGTAAATATACGCAAATAACCATTTTTTTCACGATGGTCCAAATGTTCAAAGGTCGTTGGTGTTACTTGATAAGCCATGCCGGCGCAACGTGCTCCAGCTGCTTCAATCAGGGTTAACACCCTTCCAGGCGCCTCAGGCGTACCACGATGATCATGTGAGCCTTGCCAAAAGCGGCGTTCCCAACCATAAATGCAGGCTGGTTTAGCGGCCAAATAGTCAAAGTCAGTTTTATAAATCAGTGAGCCGTAACCAAACAGCCAGACCGAGTCGAGGTGATCCAGTGGCTGGCGCTGTTGGTTCAGTGAAATAGTGTTGTGCGACATCAGGCTCTGCTTAGGACAAAAAAGTAATGCATTGTGGGTCAGATTTTACCGAAATACCTGTGAACTAAGCTATCTGACTTTTGGTTTGAGTGGAGGTAAAGCCTATTGTCAATCTGATACTCAGCCGGCTGAAGTTCAGGTGCTATGCAAGACACTTTTAAACGGCCTGTTAAAGTCGCGGCTCGCCCAATAGCAAGACGGCTATAGACATATATACGTCTAAACCAGTATGCTCGGGTGGTTAAAAAATAACTGGAGATAAATGGGTTTTATGGCTGGGTTAAAGTGGCGACGTCTGGTGCTTAAAGTGGGCAGTGCCCTGATTGCACCGGAAGCAAAAGGTTGCTCCACCCGTTATTTGCTGGCGATCGCTGGGTTTATCAGCGAATGCAGGCAACAAGGGGTTGAAGTGGTATTGGTCTCTTCAGGTAGTGTGGCTGCAGGCCGTGCTGCTATCCCCTTTGCCCATCACCCCTTACCCATTAACGTTAAACAAGCTATGGCGGCCGTTGGCCAAACCCGCATGATGCAAAGCTGGCGTAACTTGCTGGATTTTGACTGTGCGCAAATTTTGCTGACACATGACGATTTACAGCACCGTAGCCGCTATTTAAATATCCACAATACGCTGCGTACTTTGTTGGATCATGGTGTTCTGCCTATAGTGAACGAAAACGACACTGTGGCCACTGCAGAACTTAAAGTGGGTGATAACGACAATCTGGCTGCTTTGGTGGCTACTGTTGTGGATGCCGATGCCTTGATTATTTGCTCAGATGTCGATGGTTTATATACAGCTAATCCACGTTCTGACAGCAATGCGCTGCTTATTCCTGAAGTACATCAAATCACAGCGGATATTTATGCCATGGCCGGCGGCAGTCATCATGCCATTGGCACAGGTGGCATGACCACCAAGTTGCAGGCGGCCAGTAAAGCGACGTCGCAAGGCATTGATACCTTAATTATTAACGGCCAGAAATCTGATAGCTTCGCAGCACTCCTGGCTGGTAAAGCCTGCGGCACGCTGTTTCATAAACAGCAGGAAAGGTTAAGCGCGAAAAAACACTGGTTGCTGCACAGTTTAAAAACCCGTGGCGAGCTGCAGCTCGATAGCGGCGCTGTGCAGGCGTTATTGCATAAAGGTGCCTCTTTGCTGCCAAAGGGCATCAGCAGCATCAGCGGTGATTTTGATAAAGGTGACGCTATTTGGTTGTGTGACCAAGCCGGTAAACAGCTAGCCAAAGGCATCAGTCAATACAGTGTGGCTGAGCTTGGTAAAATCCGTGGCGTACATAGTCAGCAGATTGAAAGTATTTTGGGTTATTGCCCAAGCGAAGTGGTGGTGCACCGCGACGATTTAGCTTTGGTAGAGGGCTGAGCATGACTAGTGTGAATATTAAAGCCATTTGCCAGCAAGCTAAAATCGCGGCCTTACAACTGGCGCAGTTATCTGAAGCTGATAAAAATCAGTTACTGCTGGCAATGGCTGATCAGTTAGAAGCCGATACCGCTTTGATTTTGGCTGGCAATGCCAAAGATATGGCGGCAGGGCGCGAGAAACAGTTAGCAGAGGCTATGCTGGACCGCCTGCTTTTGACCGAAGAGCGGATTAAAACCTTAGCCAATGCAGTACGTTATATCGCAGCTTTACCAGACCCTGTAGGCCAAATCCGCCAGATGGCACCAAGGCCTAATGGTATTCAGGTGGGTAAAATGCGTATTCCGCTTGGCGTCATAGCGATGATTTACGAAGCCAGGCCTAATGTCACAGCAGATGCTGGTGCTTTGTGTTTAAAGTCCGGTAATGCGGTGATTTTACGCGGTGGCCGTGAAGCTCTGCAGTCCAGCCTGGCTATTGCAGCCTCTTTGCATAAAGCCATGGCGCAGCAGGGGATTGATCCGGCAGCTATAAGTGTGATCTCGGATCCAGACCGTGCTTTATTGCTGGAGCTACTGCAGCAAAAGGACAGTGTTGATTTAGTGATACCACGAGGCGGCGAAGGTTTAATTCATTTTGTCAGCGACAACAGTAAAATTCCGGTGATTCAACACTACAAAGGTGTCTGTCATCTGTACGTGGATAAAGAGGCAGACCTTGAGAAGGCAATCGCTTTACTTATAAATGGTAAAGTCCAAAGACCCAGTGCCTGTAATTCGCTGGAAACCTTGCTGGTGCATCAGGCGGTAGCCCCTGAATTTTTGCGCTTGGCTGCAGCTGCATTGGCGCCACATCAGGTTGAAGTGTTTGCCTGCGAGCAATCGGCTGCCTATTTCACTAATGCCGTGGTCGCACAACCCCAACAGTTCGATACCGAATATCTGCGTTTGGCGATTTCACTTAAAATAGTAGCCAGCTACGATGATGCCATTGTACATATCCAACAGCACAGCTCCAATCATACCGAGGTGATTTGCACTCAGGACATCAGCACAGCACAGCGTTTTTTAAAGCAAATTAACAGTGCAGTTGTGATGGTGAATGCGTCCTCACGATTCAGCGATGGTGGCGAGCTGGGGTTAGGGGCTGAAATTGGTATTTCTACCTCCAAGTTGCACGCCTACGGCCCTATGGGACTGGAATCTTTGACCACAGAGAAATACATAGTGATAGGCGACGGTCAAACCCGCTAAAGCTGATTAAAGTTTATTTAGCTGGTGCCGATAATAGAGTGATTCTCTATTTTCGGTGCAAAGCTGATGTTAAAAATGGACTTAAATCAGATGCTCAATCTGAGCATTCAAAATGTAGTGCCTGCAGCAACGCAGGCAGCCCCTGTTTCGGATGACAACACCTCAGCTTCGGAAAAAGACAGCAGTAAAGCTCCTGTTGGTATTCATGTGGATCTATCGCCACTTGGATTACAAAAATCCAAAAAAGCGGAAAGAGATAAAGATATAGACGAAAGTGAATTGCCTGACAACGTCAAACAGGCGCTGAAAGCTATTCGTGATAAGCAGGAAGAGCTGGAGAAAAAACAACAAGAGCTGCAACAACTGATGAGTAACAGTTCTATGACACCTGAAGAAAAACAGGAAAAGGTAAAGGCGCTACAAGCAGAAGTCAGTAGTTTAAGTCGGGGTTTAGTGGATTCTAAAAATAATTTAGTCAGCTCAATGCAGGATCAGGGCTTAACTGAACAGCAAATTCAAACCGCCATGGCGCTGATGAACTAAGGTGCTGTTTTTGTTTTGCAATCAGGTTTAAACACCCGTGCCGCTGAAGGCGGGTTGGCTGCTAATTTAGCTGCCGGGCGTATAGGCCGTCTGACTAATTCTCCGCCGCAGTTTGGACAGATCCCTGCCAGTTGCTGCATGCACTCCGGACAAAAGGTGCATTCAAAAGAGCAGATAAAAGCCTGATCTGCTGGTGCTAAATCGGCATCACAACACTCACAGTTCGGTCTGAGTTCTAACATCAGTATCTCCTTTGGTTCGCTTCAACATATTTCAACAGAGACACCTTCAGCTGTCTGCCAGAATTCAGGCCAAATCATGGTGCTTATCAGCCAGCCAGAACCAGCAAAGTAGTCCGGCAAAGCAGTCAGACAAAGCAATTCGACAAAGCTGGCTGATTCTGCTTTGATAGATCAAAGACTTAATGGATTAGCATATGAAAATAGCTGTCATAGGTGGTGGTATTAATGGCTTGTCATCTGCCTGGCAATTAGCGTTGGCTGGCCATCAGGTGACCTTGTTTGAACGAGATGAGCTGATGCAGGCGACCAGCAAATCCTCCTCTAAATTACTGCATGGTGGTTTACGTTATCTGGAACAGGGCGAGTTTCGTCTGGTGCATGAAGCCTTGCAGGAAAGACGTTGGTGGCTGAAAAAAGCACCGCACTTAACCAAAAGATTACCGCTGTTGTATCCCATCTATCAAAATGGCCAAAGGCCAGGCTGGCAAATCAAAATTGGCTTGTGGCTTTATGACTTACTGAGCGGAAAAAAAGGCATAGGTCGACATCGCTGGTTAACAGCAGAGCAGACAAAACGTTGCTCGCCACAACTAAAAACTGATGGTTTAACAGGGGCTTATTTATTTTTTGATGGCCAGATGGACGACAGAAAGCTCGGGCTTTGGGTGGCAGAACAGGCCATCAAAGCCGGTGTGCAAATTCACCAGCATTGCCCGGTAACGCAAATTACGGCCACTGGTGGGGTTTTTGCGGCCAACAGTTCGGACTGGCAAGTTTTTGATCTGGTGGTGAATGTGGCTGGGCCCTGGAGTAATCAGCTATTGGAACAATCAGAGCTGCCGTTGCAACAAGCTTTGGATTTGGTGCGTGGCAGTCATTTGCTGGTGCCTGCTATCAGCCGTTATGGACATATGCTGGAAGTGCCGGGGGAGCGCCGTATTGTCTTTGTATTGCCTTATCAGGGTAAAACTTTAGTGGGCACCACTGAGGTACGGCAAAGTTTGGCAGAGCCAATAGAATGCAGTGACGCAGAGCAGGCCTACTTACTAAAGCTATATAACTACTATTTCGATAGTCAACTTAGTGAAGCTGATGTAGAGAGTAAGTTTGCCGGAGTCCGGCCTTTATTGGGTGGTAGCGACAGTGCCAGCACCGCCAGTCGGGAGTATGCACTAAATTGGCAGCAGCAGTTGCTGACTGTATCCGGAGGGAAATGGACCACCGCCAGGGCCTTAGCCCGGACTGTGGTAGAACAAATACAACAGAAAAAAGCTTTATAAATCCAGGGCCAAAATTTTAGAGCGGCGTTGGTAGTTATACAGCTGTTGTTTTTTCTCTGGTAAATCCTGCACTGTCACCAGCTCAAAGCCGTGCTCCTGGAACCAGTGAATGCTGCGGGTGGTCAGCGCAAATAAGCGGTAATACTTACGTTGGCGAGCCAGCTGAATAATATTTTTCAGCAAGGCGCTGCCACGGTCGGCATCACGGTATTGTTCATGCACAGCTAAACAGGCAAATTCACCGACGTTCTCTTCCGGGAAGGGATAAAGCGCGGCACAGCCAATAATTAAACCATCACGTTCAATCACCACAAACTGGTCTATTTCCATTTCCAGCTGTTCACGCGAACGACGCACTAATAAACCTTGTTGCTCCAGCGGACGGATCAAATCCAGAATACCGCCTATGTCGGTAATGCTGGCGGCACGCAAACGTTCAGCTGCCTCGGTAACTATCTGAGTACCAATACCATCACGGGAGAATAATTCCTGCAGCATAGCGCCATTGTCGCCATAACTGACTAAGTGACAACGCGAAACGCCAGAGCGACAGGCGGTAATAGCGGCATGCAAAAAGGCGACTGTTGCTGTGCATACATCTTCCTTTTGTTCCATTTGCCACATTAAATGTTCAGCGTAATTTGGCATTAACTCAGCGGTAATATCGCCATCTTCACCAACAATACCGCCAGCTTCGTTAAAGCCGATGATTTTTTCAGCTTTGAGTTTTATTGCGACTTGAGTAGCAATTTCTTCGGCTGTCAGGTTAAAACTTTCGCCTGTCACAGAAGCTGCCACTGGGCCCATTAATACGATGCCGTTGTTATCCAACTGGCGGCGAATACCCTGCACATCAATTCGACGCACGCGGCCGCTGTGCAAGTAGTCGATGCCATCGTCCACACCCAAAGGCTGAGCTATAACAAAGTTACCGCTCACCACGTTGATTTGAGCATTATGCATTGGCGTATTACTTAAGCTCATCGACAAACGGGCGGTAATATCCAACTGCAACGCGCCTGCGACTTGTTTGATCACATGGAAGGAATCATCGTCTGTCACCCGGATACGGTTATGGTAATCGCAATTTAAACCGGCTTTTTCCAGCGCCTTATTAATTTGGGGGCGGGCGCCATACACCAGCACTATCTTAATGCCGAGGGTATTCAGCAAGGCTATATCATTAATAATGCTGCGAAAGCCGGGCTGATCTATGGCTTCACCACCAAGCATCACCACAAAGGTTTTGCCACGGTGAGAGTTCACATAAGGGGCGGACTGACGAAAGCCATCAACAAGTTCTGTAGTGCGCACTATGGTTTTGTTTCCTTCTGGCAAAAACAAAATAAGACTAAGGCTGTCTTGTGACAGGAATACGACAGCGGCTTAAGCATAGCAAAGGAATGCAAAAGCCATAGCTGGCGCAGTATAGACAGCACAAATGAGCGCGCACTTTAAACAATTTTGGATAAATAACCAACAGTTAATTTAACTGGATTTGGTATTTTTAATAAAGTTGTTTTTTATCATGTATTTATGTTTTTTCATTTGGCCTTGCGTTGGTTTTTTATCCTCTTTTAGTGCATGAATATACTTTTTTGCCTGTTGTGGCTATTGCTGCTCAGAATGGGCAGGCAGGATACTGTTGCAAAGTTGCGGCCGCAGCCTGACGCAGCTGTTGCTGGCTTTGAGCCGATAAGGTTATGTTGCTCAGCTGTGGCAAGGTGTCGGCATTATTGCCTGTAATGCTTTGATACAGCACCAGAGCCGTTAAAAATGTACCAGCCAAAGCCGCATGATTGCCATCAGAGCTATGCAGCGTTAGCTCTGGGTATAGCTCCAGCGCCTTATCCCACGCCAATCCGACAGGAGCAAGGCAACTATTCTCCTCTTGCTGAATTGACTGATGTAACTGATGCACCCTCATGCCTTCTGTCTTGTTACCCGATGTTGGGTGCTCAGGAAAAAGGATCGGGGTTACTTGTTGTGCTTTACTGGCTTTTACCCAGGTCACAGTTTTGTCTGTCGGATAGTAGTAAGCACCACTGGTGGAATATTTTTGTCCTTGCAGGATCAAATGTGTCCAGGTCTTGGATTGCAGCAATCTAAGATCGTTTTGATTATTGAAGCGCTCATCCAGAAAAAGAATGCCAGCAGCAAGTTCTGCTGTAGCTTTCGCACCTGGCCGACCTGTTTGTATCATCTGAACAACCAAATCAGCCAGATTATGGGAGCGCACATGGCTGTTACCAAAAATCAATACTGAATAAGTGTCGACAAATCTGTTATCCGGCACAGGCTGTCCTGCCGGAAAATTGGTGTTCACCTCTTTAACAGGTGCGGCTGCACCATCGCTGCTGCCTCCGCAAGAGGCCAGTAACCATAAAGTGCTAAACATGATCAGATTGAGTTGTTTTGACGCTGAGAGTAGGCTCATTTTATATTCCTGTCTGACTGAAAATAGCTGATATCCAGGCTGACAGAATAAAAACTCAAACACTGAAAATCCTTACGTTGAGCTGATGAAAAGCGGATAAATAAATGACAACAGGCCAGCATCAATCTGGCCTGCCTGAATGGAGTTAATCCAAAATAATATGAGGTAAAAAACGTGAACTGTCTTTGGTGATCAGCGAGTTGTCTTCGCGAATGCCAATGCCAGCGGCGCTGTTGCCTACGACCCAGCTGCCAATCATAGTGTAGCTGTCGCCAAATTTTGGCAAGGGATGCAACTTCTGGCGGATAAAAGGCGAGTCGGCGTAAGGGCCTGGCTCACTGATTTTTTCGCCGCTGAGAGTGACTAATTCAACATTCGCGCCTTCACGGGAAAACAGTGGTTTACGCACCCAGCCTGCACCAAAGCTCTGGCCTGGTTGTTCAAAATGGCTTTCCAGCAAATTTGGGTGGCCCTGATGTTTTTGCCACAACAAAGGTAATATGCCCTTGTTCGACAACAACATTTTCCAACCTGGTTCCAGCCATTGGGTTTGACTGCTTAAAATGACGGAAGCAAAATCTTCCTGCACCATAAATTCCCATGGATACAGCTTAAACAAACCACCTATGGCGAAACCTTCCAGATCCACCAGTTGACCACTGGCTTCACCTAACTGTTCCAGTTCGATAAAACGGCTGTCGACCCCAGCCTGTTTGGCAATATCCATCAGATACATCACTGTACCTTTGTCTTCAATACTGTTGGCCACAGAAGCGAAATACAATGGATTGGCTAAGGGCAGGTTGGCAAAAGCGGCCTCTAACTGGTCTTGCAGGGAATTAAACTGATCGGCGCCTTGTGGCACTTTGCCGCGCATGATCTGATCTTCCAGCCAAACCCACTGGAAAAAACCTGTTTCAAATAAAGAGGTTGGGGTGTCGTAATTCAGTTCCAGCAATTTAGCCGGACCTGTGCCGTCGTAGACTAAATCCAGCCGGCCGTATAAAGATGGCGCCTTGTTGCGCCATGAGTCTGCGACAAAATCCCAGAATTTTTCTGGTATGGCTAATTGTTTTAGCTTTTCTTCATCACGAATGACGTCGTCCACTAAACCTAAAGCCATCTGATGTAGCTCTTCGGTAGGCTCTTCTAAATCCTGCTCAATCTGGCGCAGGTTAAACTGGTAATAAGCCGTTTCATCCCAATAGGCTTCGCCATCAAAAGTATGAAACTCAAAACCTACAGATTCTGCATAAGAGCGCCAGCCAGGGCGCTCATCACAAGCTACTTTTTTCATGCGCTCTTAACCACCAAAGCTGCTGGCTGAGCTGGAACGTTTTTGCGCCTGAGCACCAAAACCACCTCTATTCACCATACCCGCTGGTTTAGGTTGCACCGAAGAAGGTTTGATATAAGTTGGGCCTACACCTTTAGCCACAGGCGTATTGGTTGCCGTGCGGAAGGTACTGCGGTCATCCCTTGATTTATACAAAGGTTGAGCCTGCACTGGTTGTTTTAACTGTGAGCCTGAACGGTTCAGCATTTGACCTGCTAAAAATCCCATCATCATTGGCATAAAAAAGCCGCCGCTGGACGCCTGAGCCTGCTGTGGCATTTGTTCTGTACCCGCTGTTGCTGCGGCTTGAGCCGGAGTTTCACACTGGCCTACACCAAAGTCAGTTTCACAGGCAGCTTTGTCGGCATATTTAGGCGCAACTTGCGTATGCATAGCCAAAGCCTGACCTAAATCTGCTTTACATTGTTCAGGGTTGTAATAAGCGGCACATTGGTCGACGGTTTCAAAAGCTGCAGTTTGAACTGCCTCTTCCTGACCACAACCTGCCATTAAAAAAGTTGCAGTAGGCACCATCAACACTAAAGCTGCTTTTTTACTGCGTTTCAGCACTTTTTGTTTCATCAGTGACTCCTCGATTGGTTGTGCAAGTTAATAGGTCATGCTGGCAGAGTTAATCAAACCAATGGCAATAGAACAACCGGCAGAAAACACACCAGCAGCCACTTCGCCTTTATTGATACGTTCCGGCAGTTGTTTCAGAGCAAAACGGACCACGGCAAAGGTCAGCACTTGAACCACTAAAGCAATAGCACCCCAGATAGCACAGTCGGCTAACGACAGTGAATGGGTAATAGCGCTGGATAACGGCAAAGCAAACCCAATTAAAGCGCCAGCAAAAGCTATAGCAGCAGCGCTGTTGTTTTCTTTGATCAGGGCTAACTCGTCTTGTGGTGTAATCCAGGTATAAAAACGACAAAACAAAGCTATTAATAAAATGGCCAGAAAAAAGAAGCTGATAAATTCAGGGAAACCAGCCACAGAGGCCAACAAAGTATCACTCATTACAAAATCCTTTCTTTAAATTGAGGGGCTTTGCCGATGATCCAGAAAAGCCGGGCAAAAGGCAACAACTGAATCAAAGCGCATTTTGTGTTAATCCGTTGAACCTGCCAGTTTTGGGCTATGCTCAATAGGAAAGTTAAATCGCTAAGTTGCTGATCTGTTAAGGAGTTAACCCCAATGTTAAATCAAATGTCGGTAAAAATCCGCTTGTTGCTGTTGGTTTGTGTGCCATTACTGGTGTTAATTACCATTAGTTTGATTTCGGTCAGGGAAATGGGCCATTTGAGTGATGGAGCCACCAGTATTTATGAAGACCGCGTTGTGCCGCTAAAGCAAATTAAGCAAGTGGCTGATGCTTATGCCGTGACTTCTGTAGATTTACTACATAAGTACCGTGGCGAGGTGATAAGCGCTTCAGAAGCTGTGCAGCAGTTGCAGCAACAAGGCCAGCTGGCCGATCAGGTCTGGCAGGCTTATCTGGCAACGACTTTAACCACAGAAGAAGCTGGATTGGCTGAAAAAGCTAAACAGCAAATGTCAGTGTTCCGGCAAAAACTACAAGAGTATCAGGGGAAAATTAGCGATGGCAGCTTAGTGCAGCGTAGTGCGAAAGATTTTAATACAGAGCTGTATCAGTTGGCTGATCCACTGAGTGCCTCTTTGGCTGCCTTAATTGATGTGCAGTTAGTGGAGGCTGAAAAGTTTAAGGTCGCAGCGGCAGAGCAGTATCAGTTTTTTCTGCAACTTTTTGTGATTGCGCTGTTGTTGGTGTTGATATGTTTAGGGATTTTGTCCTGGTTAATTTACCGCTCTATTCACAAGCCACTAAATCAGCTGCAACAGGCTATTTCTGTGGTTGGAGATAAATCCGATTTACGCATCAGGGCTGAAGTTACAGGCACCGATGAAATAGCGGTGACAGCCATAGCCTTTAACCAGACCATCAGTCGTGTACACCAGTTTTTTACCGAGTTAGGTGATGCAGTGTCACAACTTGCAGCCGCTTCAGAAGAGATGAGCCAAATTAGCCAGCAAGTCAGCGGCACTGCCTTTGAGCAGGAACAGCAGGCCAATTTAATAGCCACAGCTGTCAATCAAATGTCGGCCGCTATTCAGGAAGTGGCAAACAGCGCTTTGGCGACTTCGGAGCAAGCCAATGATGTGGATCATAAAACCCAGCAGGGTTATCAAAAAGTCATCCAGAATGTGAGCTCTATTGAGCAATTGTCCAAAGTGGTGAACGGCGCCAGTCTGGTGATTGAACAACTCAATGGCGAATCTGAGAAAATCACTGCGGTATTGGCGGTGATCCAGACGATAGCTGGCCAGACCAACTTACTGGCGCTAAACGCTGCCATTGAAGCAGCTCGTGCCGGTGAAGCAGGCCGGGGTTTTGCTGTGGTCGCAGATGAAGTGCGAACTTTAGCCACCAATACCCAAAAGGCCACAGAGTCTATCCGCGTGATGATAGATACTCTGCAGGCTTCAGCACGAGAAGCTGTGCAGGCGATGGCGCAATCAGGTCAATACGCCAGTAGCAGTGTCACCAATGCACAGGAAGCTGGTGCTGTGCTTGAGGAGATTAAATCTGCTGTTGGCACTATAGTGGATATGAACGTGCAAATTTCTGCTGCGACTGAACAGCAAACCATAGTGGCAGAAGATATTAATAAAAATATCAGTGAGTTTAGTGTCAGTATCGGCGAGATGACCCGCAGCGCTACCCACAGTGCGGATGCCAGCACTTCATTGGCTCAGTTAGCTGCGCGTTTACAGCAACAGGCAGCCTCGTATCGGGTGTAATTTGAACGAATAAGGCCACTTACAGTGGCCTTTATTTTTGAGAGTTTTGCACTGCTTTAGCTGCAATTAACCTAAATTAGTGCAATAACATGCCTGGTAATGAAAGCTCTCTATTTTAGTGATATATCCTATTAATTTGTGTTTTTCGAAGCATTTGTCTGCACGATTCGCAATATTGAAAAGCTCTTTTTACCCCCGTTTTTATCTGAATAACCTGCCTTGCACCAGTTTGTGACGACTGTATGGCATGAATACGTATTCATGTTGTGAGGTTGCTCAGCTTGGTTAATAACTGTTCACGGAAGATTTTATAAAAACCAGGACGTCCTTTGATTGTGTTGTACAAGGAATGTCTATAACAATCCAAATCGGGGACAAGAGGCATGTCAAACTATAAGCATAGTTTGCTGACGCTCGCTATTGCTGCTGCAGGTTTTAGTTGCAGCATCAGCGCGGAAGAAGCAAACCAGCAACTCGCACAGCAGGAAGAACAGGTCAGTACTGGTTCGAACACCAGCAAAACCAGAGAAGAAGTTGAAGTTATTGAAGTAAAAGGCTTCTCCAGCAGTTTAATTAAATCACTGAACGACAAACGTTTTGCCGACACAGTGGTGGAATCCATTTCAGCAGATGATTTAGGTGCTTTACCTGATGTCTCTATGGCTGATGCCTTAACACGTTTACCTGGTATTTCAGCGGTAAGAACCGGCGGTCAGGCATCTGAAATTAACATCCGTGGTATGGCGGGCGGTTTTGTCTTTTCTACCTTAAATGGCCGTGAGCAGGTCTCCACCAGTGGTCAGCGTAATATCGAGTTTGATCAGTATCCATCCGAGCTGATTTCCTCAGCTTCAGTCTATAAATCTCCTAAAGTGTCGCTGATTGAAGGTGGAGTTGCCGGTACAGTAGAACTGAAAACCGCCAGTCCGCTCAAAGCCAAAGAAACTCATAATTTCACCGTCAATGCCCGTGGTATGTACAACGACAGGGCGGATGAGATCCCTAATGGTCAGGAGACGGGTGATCGCTTTAGTTTGTCTTATCAGGGCAAGTTTTTAGATGAAACCTTAGGTGTGGCTTTTGGTTTTGCCCGTTTGTACCAACCCAGTGTGTCAACGCAGTTTGTGGGTTTGGCGTATAACAAGCAGGCTGACGTGGATGGTGTTAGTGAAACAGAACCGAATGAGCTTATCAGCGAAGGTTTTGAAATGCAGCACCGCGGTGGTGAGGAAACCCGTAACGGTTATATGGCGGCCATTGAATGGGTGCCAACAGATAAATTAACGGTCAAAGCGGACGCCTTTTTATCCAAATTTGATACTGAGGCTTTTGCCCGTGGTTTCAGGGTAAAACTGGAAGGGGACGGCGCTGCTATAGGCAATCCGGTGATCAATGACAATCTGGTGATTGGCGGTACTTTTAACCGCAAAACCAATGGTAACACCAGAGTTGAGTTGGTCAACGACGACAACACCGATAACGATGAAGTGAAAAGTTTTGGTTTTAATGTCGATTTTGAAGCGACAGACGAGCTGACATTAAACTTTGATGTCTCTCATTCATCAGCGGACAGTGTGTTTAAAAACGGTTTGTTGTGGGCCTTAGTTGCAGAAGATGCCACAGTGGCTAATCCGGTGTTGGATACTAATGTGTCAATCAGTTACCTGCTGAACGGTTTAAACCTGCCTGATGTGGGTTTTAATCAGGAAGCCGCTTTTACTGATGTAAACCGGGTGATGGTCAGCAAATACGGCATTTATCCGTACATCAATTCTGACGAAGTGAATGCCTTCAAACTGGACGGTAAATACGAGCTGGATAATCCGGTGATCAGTTCGATAGAGGCAGGGGTGCGTTACTCAGAGCGCGAATACTCCAATGATCGTCAGGTATTTGAGTATGGTTCAGACGGTGCCTTTTTAAGCTCACAACCTCCGCTGCGTTTAACTGACGATATGGTGGATGTGGTCAACTTCAGTGGTAATTTTTCACATTTTCCCAGTTATCTGGCTATTGACGCAGACAAAGCGCTGAATGCCTGGTTTCCTCAGGGTATCCCACAACCTGTGCAAACCTGGGGCACTGGCAATACAGGTATTCTGGAGTCACAACGTGTTTCAGGTGGTCCTGATACGGCATGGTCTGTTCTGCAAAGTGGCGAAGTCTATGAAGATGTGATGGCTGCCTATGTGATGGCCAATCTGGATACCGAGTTTTTCTCTATTCCGGTGACGGGTAATATTGGCGTTCGTATGGTCGAAACCGATCAATACGCTTCTGATTTAACCGACGTGGGTGGTGATGCCACTTTAGGGGCTCAGAATATTACGGATGCGGCGGGATTGGTGAACACCCGTTATAAACCGGGCATTATAGGCCAGACCTACAGGGATTATCTGCCACAGATGAACCTGAATTTTGCTATTACCGACAGCGACCAAATCCGTTTTGCGGCCGCCAAAGTGATGTCACGTCCGCCTATAGACCGTTTAGCTTCCAATACCAGCTACACCATTAATGAGCTAACAGGCCAGGTGAATGGTTCCAGTTCGAACAGTCCGTTTTTAAAACCTTTTTATGCCACTCAGTATGATATTTCTTATGAGAAATACTTCACCGAAACAGACGGTGCTTTTGTCGCAGCGGTGTTTTACAAGGATATCGAATCCTTTATTAACACCTTCACTATTACCGACTTTGATTTCGCCGCCGCTGGTTTCCCTATCCCACAGTATGTGCCTGGTACTGAGCCTGGTAACCCTGATGGTTTACCTCCGGTAACCACTACGCCAGGTGATTACACCACAGCTGTGAATAACGACAAAGGCGGTTATATCCGTGGTGCTGAGATTGCGTATACCCAGGTGCTGAAATTCTTACCGTCTTTCTGGCAGGGGTTAGGTTTTAGTGGCAGTTATTCCTACACAGAAAGCGAAATCCAGCAGCAGGTCAGCCTGGGGGCTCAAACCATAGATATTACCTTACCGGGTTTATCGAAAAACGTCATGACTGCCACTGTCTTTTGGGAATACGAAGGTTTTGAAACCCGCATCAGTGGTCGTTACCGCGACAACTTCGTGTCAGAGCAGGTGGCTGTAGAAGCCCAGACCGTGAACTTCGACGGTGAAACTGTGATTGATTACCAGGCCTCTTACCAGATAAACGATAACTTTGGCGTGTTGTTTCAGGTCAATAACCTGACGGATGAACCGACTAAAAGTTATTTTGGCGAAGAAGCCAACACCGGCACTATCCAGTTTTTTGGCCGCCAGTATTTTGTTGGTGCGAACTATACGTTCTGACCTGGGTGACGACTTTAGCACCCGGCATCAGAGCGGGTGCTCATAACAAGAATTGATTGGAGCACGACTTATGTTTCATATAACAAATAGCTTAAAGCTGGCCCTGCTGGGTTTAGCTGCGCTGACACTGGCCGCATGCGGTGGTGGTGGCGAAGATTCAGTAGACGGTGGCACTAAACTGCTGACCTGTAATGTGCCACAAATCCCTAATGCGGCAGGCACGGCCTGTATTGATCCACCTCCTATTAAGTGCAAAGCACCTACAGTGCCGGATGCTAAAAACGAGACATGTATAGTTGGGGTAGATCCAAATGCACCTGCACCGGTATTTTTCCCAGGCGCTGGTCAGGCGGCTTTGTTTTACAAAAGAGCTGATGGCAACTACGAAGGGTATCGTTTACATACCTGGAATAATGACGCCTGTTCTGCTTACAAAGACAGTTCGTTAGCCGCTTCATGGGACAATGGTTTGGTTCACACAGCGGTTGACCCCAATTACGGTGCTTATTGGGTGCTGGAGTTAAAAGACGGTGTAGCGGGCGTCGAAGGCGCTTGTGGTAACTTCCTGATCCATATTGGCACTGACGATGCCGGTAAAGAAATGGGCGGTGGCGATCAGAAGATGCCATTAGGCCCTAAATCGGATGAAAGATTTGCCCGGATGAACTTTACCTTTTCTGGCGTGAACTCTGTTTTTGAATTCCCTTTGTTATCTTTAGGTGTTTCTATCGCTAATTCAGCTGCTCACTGGCTGGATACCAACACTTTTGTCTGGAATGTTGACCGTGCTATTGCCAGCAAAGTGCAGCTACATCATTCAGCCACCGCCAATCTGGAGATAGATGCAGACGACCAATTAAATGGTGACACTGTCGTATTAGAAGAAACTGAGCTGACCGATCAGCAAAAAGCTTTGGTTCCACATATAGCGGACTGGCCAGCATACAGAAGCAATATGACGACCGAACAAGTAAAATCTGTGCTGAAAAACCAGTTGGTATTGTCGGCATATGATGCTGAAAACAAGTTATCAGCCGCCAGTTACGTGCAAGCTGCCAAGGTACTGGATGATTTGTATACCAGTGCTGAAGCTGATGCTGATGAAGCTACGTTAGGTGTCAGCTACGAAGGTGATGCTGTGAAGGTTGCGTTATGGGCGCCTACTGCTCAAAGTGTGGCTTTAAAGCTGTATAACGCTGCAAAAACACTAACTTCTACTCATGCTATGACTTTAGATGCCGCGACAGGGATCTGGAGTTACAGTGGCACCAAGGCCAACCTGGACCGCACTTTCTACCGCTTTGAAGTGAAGGTGTATCACCCGACGACCAGAAAAGTGGAAACCGTAGAAAGCACAGATCCTTATTCGGTCAGTTTGTCGACTAATGGTCGTTTCAGTCAGTTTGTTAATTTAGCCGACGAGGATTTAAAACCTGAAGGCTGGGCAACTCAGACTATTCCAACTATTGAAAATCTAGAAGATACAGTAATTTACGAAGGCCATATTCGTGATTTCAGTATCCGTGACACTAGTGTCAGCGAAGCTAATAGAGGTAAATATCTTGCCTTCACCGAGATGGAAAGTGCCCCTGTTTTGCATCTGAAAAAACTGGCTGAAAGTGGCCTGACACATTTCCATATGTTGCCAGCTACAGATATGGCCACTGTTAATGAAGACGTCACAAAGCGGGTTGAAATCACTGATACTGTCGGCGAGTTATGTGCTGTTAACGCTGCAGCTAAAGTCTGTGCAAACGAAAACGATGCAACAGTGTTGCTGGATTTGCTGCAGTCTTACCAACCTTCAGGTGAGCTGGCTCAGCAGTTAGTGGCGGATATGCGTGCTACTGACGGCTTTAACTGGGGTTATGATCCACATCACTTTAATGTGCCTGAAGGCAGCTATGCTTCCAGTGCTGAAGGGGTAGCCCGTATTAAAGAAATGCGCGCTATGAATAAAGCTCTGCATGATATTGGCCTGCGGGTCGTGCTGGATGTGGTGTACAACCACACCAATTCGTCCGCTGTATTTGATAACTCAGTTTTTGACAAAATAGTGCCTGGTTACTTCCACAGATACAATCCAACCACCGGCGTTATTGAGCGTTCAACTTGCTGCGAAAACACCGCAATTGAACATAAAATGATGGATAAATTCGTCAAAGACTCATTAGTGTTATTAGCTCGTGAATACAGCTTTGATGGCTTCCGTTTTGACATTATGGGCCATCATCCCAAAGCTGGTATTTTAGCGGCCCGTGACGCTGTGCGAGCTGTTGATCCTGACACCTACTTCTATGGCGAAGGCTGGAATTTTGGTGAAGTGGCTGATGATCGTCTGTTTGAACAAGCGCGTCAGGCCAATATGGCAGGGACTGAAGTAGGTACTTTTAATGACCGTTTACGTGACAGCGTGCGCAGTGCAGCCTTATTTACCGGCAAAGGTGAAGACGGTGAACGTCAGCAGCAGAACTATATTGAAATTGGTTTAGCCGGCACCTTAAAAGACTTTATTATCAAAGACTACAGAGGCAATACCGGCACGGCTTCCAGTGTGATTTGGAACTCTCAGCCAGCAGGTTATGCTACAGATCCGGCAGATATTATTAACTACGTATCTAAGCATGATAATGAAGCTATCTGGGATAAATTACAGCTGGAATTACATAAAGCCGGTGTGGATTTGAGTCTGGAAAACCGGGTGCGGGTGAACAGCATAGCTTTGGCTATCCCATTGTTAAGTCAGGGTATCCCTTTCCTGCAAATGGGCGATGATTTATTACGCTCTAAATCGCTGGACCGCAACAGCTATGACGCAGGTGACTGGTTTAACTTTGTTGATTTTAGTAAGGAAACGAATAACTGGAATGTAGGTTTACCTTTGGCCCAGGACAATAGCGCCAATTGGGCAACCATGGCATCTGTCGCAACCAAAGCTAATACCAAAGCTGCTGCTGATGACATTCAGTTTTCATCTGATGTCTTTAACGAGTTCCTGCAAATTCGTAAAAGCAGCCCTCTGTTTCGTTTAACAACCGGTCAGGATGTGATGCAGCGGGTTGGTTTTCACAACATTGGTAAAAATCTGACGCCAGGTCTGATTGTGATGAGCATAGACGACGGTACAGGTTTAGCCGATTTGGATCCTGATCACGATGCTGTGGTGGTGGTGATTAATGGCACAGCTGCAGAGCAGTCTCATGAAGTCGCAACTGCCAAAGGTTTTGTGTTGCATCAGGTGCAGCAGGCTTCCGCCGATAGTCAGGTGCAGGATGCCAGTTTCGCCGAAGCTGCAACAGAAGGTACTTTTACTGTACCTGCTTACACTGCAGCTGTTTTTGTTAAACCTCAGAATGGTGCTCAGGGTGAAGGTTTAAAAGCTGACGCTACTCTCGGAGCCGCAGACATCCCCCCATATGAATTAACCACTATTTACGTACGTGGCGCTATGAATGGTTGGGGTGAAACAGATGCGATGAGCTACGATGGAGATGGAGTCTACAGTGCAAGTATCACTATTGCGGCGGGCGACTATGAGTTCAAAATAGCCTCAGCGAACTGGTCCACTGTAGATTTTGGCTCGGCTGATCAACAAGTGGCTTTAGGGGCTGCGAAAACCTTAAGTCGTGGTGGTTCTAACCTGAAAATCACCATCCCTAAAACATCCACTTATACTTTCAGCGTGAATGCTATCGACCCTGAAGCTCCGGTGCTCACTGTGACTGAATTCGTGCCTTATGGTGAGACCACTGTTTATTTACGAGGCAACATGAACGGCTGGGGTGAAGTCAATCCTCTGCAGTACGACGGTGCCGGTGTTTACAGTGTGACTGTAAATCTTGCAGTATCGGCTGATCACGAGTTCAAGATAGCTTCGGCTGACTGGAGCACAGTAGATTTTGGTTCTGCGGATCAAACTGTCATTCTGGATACAGATAAGGTGCTGACAAGAGGTGGCTCGAACCTGAAACTGCCTATTACAGAGCAGGCCGATTACAAGGTCACACTCACAGCAACAGACCCTGAAGCACCAGTATTAAAGGTCACTAAAGTAGAGTAAATGGACGATTAAAGCTCCAGCAAAAGGCCGTTTTTTAACGGCCTTTTTTTCGCCATTTTTTCCAGAAAGTACGTGCTGTAATTTCTCCTTCGCAGGCCGCAAATCAAACTGCACTGTAACGTCTGCATGCCGCTGCTATGCAAGACTGAATGCATAGCCGCTTGCAACTTCGATGAACTGAGCTAAGTTTGCATTAAGTTAGAGCGCAGGCTCTGGTCCATTCCTTCAAATAAATCAGGCGATCCAGCAGGTTGCTTGCACCAATAGAATGCAAAATTGCACAAATGCCCTGCAAAGGGGCGTCAACATAGGAGGTGAATACGTATTCATGTTGAACATTGGCGGCGATAAGTTTAACTAGTAGGGTCAGACTACTATCAAAACCAGACAGATATAAGTCTGAAACAAAAAAACAAACAAATCCGGGGATAAGGCATGAATAAATTTAAGTTAAGCATACTCACCATGGCTATTGCGACTGCAGGTATCAGTTCGTACAGCTATGCACAAGAACAAGAAACGAAACTGTCACCTACAGAAGCCCGTGAAAAGGCAAAAGCTGACGCAGCTATTGAAACTATCGAAATTAAAGGCTTCCGTCGTTCTATCGTTGAGTCCATCAACGCTAAACGCTTCTCACCAAACGTGGTTGAATCTATCTCTGCAGAAGACATCGGTAAGTTACCTGATTCGAGTATTGCAGAATCAATCTCCCGTTTACCTGGTTTAACCAGTCAGCGTTTGGATGGTCGTGCTAGTCGTGTCAGTATTCGTGGTTTCGGTGAAAACGAAAGTGCTACAACCTTCAATGGTCGTGAACAGGTTTCTATCGGCGATAACCGTGGTGTAGAGTTTGACTTATACCCGTCAGAAATAATGAGCGGTGTCACTGTTTATAAAACGCCAAATGCAACTTTGGAAGCTGAAGGTATTGCTGGCGTAATCGACATGCAAACAGTGAAGCCTTTAAGTCGCGAGCGTACTATTCAGTTTAATGGTCAGTATGAAATGACCAGCTTTGATAAATTGAACCCTGATGGTAATGATAACGGCGCACGCGGCACTTTCTCCTATATCGATCAATTTGCTGATGACAAAGTAGGTATTGCATTCGCTTATTCCAAAATGAGTTCTCCTAATCAGGAAAAACGTTGGAATGCCTGGGGTTACCCTGAGTTTACTGTCGATGGAGAAAATTATTCAATCTTGGGTGGTGCTAAGCCATTTGTCCGCTCGTCCACTCTTGATCGTGATTCTGCGCTCTTAGTGGTTGAAGCTGCACCGACCGACAAATTAAAAATGACCTTTGATGCACTTTATGTGGATTTCAAAGATGAGAAAATTCTTCGTGGTATCGAAATTCCTTTTGCCTGGGGTTATAACCGTGGCACTTCTGCGTTAGAAGTTGATCCGGCAACAGGTTTCGTCACTAAAGGTTCTGTCACTGATGAGAACCTTGTCGTTCGTAACGACATGGAAAATCGTGAAGCTGATTTAACAGCTTTAGGTTTTAATGTGGAATATGACCTGAATGATGATTGGACTTTAGTATTCGATGCAAGTCATTCTGCCGTGCAACGTGAAATCTGGAGTTTTGAAAGTTACGCTGGTACAGGTCGTGGCGATAATGAAGGTGTGGGTGACGACCTGACTTATGAGTTCAGACCAGGCAACACAGGCGCTATTTTTACTCCTAGCCTGGATTACAGTGACTACAATTTAATCCGCCTTGGCGGCCCTCGCAGCTGGGGTTCAAGTACTGCATTAAACAACGCTTTTGTGCCTGATTCTAATGGCGATGGCGTGATCGACAGTAACGATCAATATTTTAATGCAGCGCAAGATGGTTTTATTAACGCTCCAACTATAGATGATGAACTGAACGCATTTAAACTGGCAGCCTCTCAGTTAGTTGAAGATGCAGGCATACTGACAAAAATCACTTATGGCGTGTCTTATCGCCAGCGTGAGAAAACCAAAGAGTCTGAAGGTTACTTCATGACCCTGAAGGATTTCCCGGATATGGTGAGTATTCCTGATCAGTATCGTTTAGGTAGTGTTTCATTAGACTTCATTGGTATGGGCAACATGGTTGCTTATGACGCTGGACGTTTATTGGATGACGGCTTCTATACGTTGACGAGAGAGAGCCTGACCAATCAAAGCCATGCGACGAAGAGCTGGAAAGTGTCCGAGGATGTACTTGCACTTTATGTCCAAACAGATTTGGAAGCTGAAATTGGCGATATTCCAGTGACAGGTAACTTCGGTTTACGTTATGTCGATACCAAGCAGAGTTCTCAAGGTTCAGCTTCGGCTCCTGTGAATGGTCTGATTGTGACTTCTCCAACAGATATTGAACACAGCTACAGTCATTTGTTGCCAAGTGTTAACCTGACTTTTGACGTTGCTGAGAGTCAAAGTGTTCGTTTTGGTGCTGCAAAAACTTTGTCTCGTCCACGTTTGGATGAAATGCATTCTTCATTATCTGTGAACTATGGTTCAACGCCTGATTCAAATGGCAACTTCTGGACAGTAAGTGGTGGTAACCCACTGCTGGAACCAAAAGAAGCTATTGGTCTGGATTTAACCTATGAGAACTACTTCAATGATGAAGGCTACTTCTCTATCGCTTACTTCTGGAAAGATTTAAATGAATGGATTTTTGACGGTAGCTACGAAGTTGATTTAGTCGGTGTACAAAACCCGAATACGGGTGAAGTACCTGCTACCTCTACTGCGACTGGTTCGGGTAAAGTGAATGGCGGCGGCGGTACTTTGCAAGGTGCTGAATTCTCTGTCACTCTGCCGTTAAATGTGGTCAGTGATGTGCTTGATGGTTTTGGTGTGATTGCCAGCTACACTCGTGTTGATCAGGATATGACAGATCAAAATGGTAACGACTATAAGTTACCAGGCTTATCAGAGAACATTCAGTCGTACACTGCTTTTTATGAACAAAATGGCTTCCAGGCCCGGGTCAGTATGCGTAAACGTGGTGACTTCCGTGGTGATGTTTACGGTATAGGTTTTGATACCCAGCAAGTAGATATCATGGGCGAAACTATTGTGGATGCGCAAATTGGCTTCGACTTTGGTGATGCGGGTTACAAATCTCTGGAAGGTCTGTCGGTATTCCTGCAAGGCCAGAACTTAACAGAAGAGCCTTTTGTATCTTTACAAGGCAATGCTTTCCAGGTTCGTGACTATCAGGATTATGGCAGCACTTACCTGTTAGGTTTCAGCTATAAAATGTAATCTAGTGTAGTTTTGAATAAGCCCCGGTCCTCATACCGGGGCTTTTTTATAGAGTCTGCCATGACTGATTTTATCTGATATTCCAAGAGCAGAATTGCAGACAACGTAATGCTGAGCGGGAGTCGTTATGAATACCAAAGCGGTTAAAAATGTAGTGATTCTGGGGGGCGGAACTGCGGGATGGATTACCGCTTCTTTACTGGTAAAGGTCCTCGGTAAAGCCATTACTATCACTTTAGTCGAATCTGATGATATAGGAATAGTTGGTGTGGGCGAGGCGACTATTCCGCCTATTATTAATTTTAATGCCGCGCTGGGACTGGATGAAAAAGCGTTCATACGCGAAACCCAGGGCAGTATTAAATTAGGCATTCAGTTTGAAAACTGGGGCAAGCCTGGTGACAGTTATATGCACGCCTTTGGCTCTATTGGTAAAGAATTCCCATTTTGTAACTTCCATCATTTTTGGCTGAAAAGTAAGCAGCTGGGGATGGACTTTGATTTTTGGGATTTCTCTTTAGCTTATCAGGCAGCACGACAAAATAACTTTGCAAAGTTGGCCAGAATAGAAGGCGTTAACTTACCAGGTTTGTCCTACGCTTATCACTTTGATGCTGGTTTATATGCGCAGTTTTTAAGACGCTTCTGTGAGCCTTTGGGCGTAAAACGAATTGAAGGCACAGTTAAAAAAGTACATTTAGATCCTGTAAACGGTGAGGTCACTCGTTTGACCTTGGCTTCGGGGAGTGAAGTTGAGGGGGATTTATTCGTTGATTGCACAGGACTTCATAGTTTACTGATTGATAAAAGTTTAAATACAGGCTTCGAAGACTGGTCACATTGGTTACCAGCAGACAGCGCTTTGGCTGTGCCTTGTGAATCCGTGCAGCCTATTACACCTTATACAAAAGCTATCGCTCATCCTAAAGGCTGGCAATGGCGTATCCCTTTGCAGCACCGGATAGGGAATGGATTTGTTTACTCCAGTAAATATTGCAGTGATGACGAAGCTAAACAAACCTTGCTGTCGAATCTGGATGGCAAAGCTTTGGCCGAACCACGAAAAATTTCGTTCCGCACAGGCCGCAGATTAAAGCAGTGGAACAGGAATGTGGTCAGTATCGGCTTATCAAGCGGTTTTTTGGAACCTTTGGAGTCGACTAGTATTCATCTGATTCAATCCGGAGTTTTTAGGCTGCTGAAATTTTTTCCACACAGCGGCATTACTGATGCGGCCAGAGATGAGTTTAATCGCCAGTCAAAAGTTGAGTTTGAACAAATCCGCGACTTTATCATCTTGCATTACAAGCTAAACGCCAGGGGGGATAGTCAGTATTGGAAAGACTACCAGGCGATGGATATTCCTGAGTCTTTGCGCAGAAAAATTGACTTATTTTCGGCGTCTGGCCTGGTATTCAGAGAGCAGGACGAACTCTTTGCTGAGGTGGCATGGCAGCAAGTGTTTATAGGCCAGGGCATTATTCCAACTGATACTCATCCTTTGGTAAATGCACTTAAAGAGGAGCAGTTGCAGGATTTGCTCAGTAATTTAAAAGCTGTGATGCAATTAACTTCGCAGCGTTTGGGCCCACATGCAGATTTTCTGCAAAGCTGTCATTCGAAGGATATGTAGACAGTGTCGTCAATTACTCCAGTCATACATAGGTACTGTAGATGTATATGCAAAAAAAGATAAAGACTGTTTTGGTATTTTTCCTGCTGCTCGCCAGTCATTTTGTACAGGCCGCTATTTATCAGTCTCATCACTTACAAGGCAATCAGTTGCAGCTGCAAACTGATGAATACTCAGTGGCTTTGAGCTTTAAAAGTGAGGGCAGCGTCGAAGTTGTGTATCAAAAAGCTGGTTTGAAACAACTGCCTTCTTTTGCTTTGGCTGCACCAGAACAACAGCTTGCCGCTACGCTGAGTGAGCAACCGCAGCAGCTTGAGTTTGCCAGCAAAGATCTGAAAGTGCGTATCGATAAAGCACCTTTCCGGTTGAGTTACTACCGTGGCAATGAACTGGTTCTGGCCGAAGAAAAAGGTTTTTTTGCCCATGAGACCTTACGTGGTTTTCGCTTTGCGCTGCAAGACGACGAAAAGTTGTTAGGCACAGGTCAGCGGGTGGTCGGCATGGACAGACGGGGTCAGCGTTTGCCTTTGTATAACAAGGCCAGTTATGGCTACACCACCGAAGCGCAGCAGATGTATTTTGGTTTACCTGCCGTGCTGTCGAGCAAAAAATATCTGGTGTTGTTTGATAACAGCGCCAGTGGTTTTGTTGACTTAGGTAAAACTGAAAAAGACGTGTTGCAATTTGAAGCTGTGGCAGGCCGCACTTCTTATATTGTGATGACAGCCGCTTCTTATCCAAAGTTGATCGAGCAGTATGTCACTGTGACTGGCAAGCAACCTCTGCCACCGCGCTGGGCTTTTGGCAACTTCGCCTCGCGTTTTGGTTATCGCACCGAAGCTGAAACCCGCGCCATAGTGGATAAATTTGCATCTGAAGACTTTCCGCTGGATGCCGTGGTATTGGATTTGTACTGGTTTGGGCCTGATATTCAGGGCCATATGGGGAACTTAGCCTGGGATAAAAAAGCCTTTCCCAACCCTAAAGGCATGATCAGCGATTTTAAAGCCAAAGGCATAAACACCATTCTGATCACTGAGCCTTTTGTACTCAGTACCTCTAAACGCTGGGATGAAGCGGTTCAAGCCAATGCATTAGCCCAGGATTTAGCGGGTAAGGCGAAAACCTTTGATTTTTATTTTGGTAACACGGGTTTAGTCGACGTGTTTTCAGCACAAGGCTCAGCCTGGTTTGAGGGTATTTATAACGAGCTTGCTGATTATGGTGTTGCAGGATGGTGGGGCGATTTAGGCGAACCTGAAGTACATCCATCAGATACGATTCATAGCATAGGCACAGCCGATGAAATCCATAATGCCTATGGTCATCGTTGGGCTGAACTGTTGTATCAAAATCGTTTAGCTCAGCAGCCAACACAGCGCCCTATGATCATGATGCGCTCTGGCTTTGCCGGTTCACAACGTTTTGGCATGATCCCCTGGACTGGTGATGTCAGTCGCAGCTGGGATGGTTTAAAGCCGCAAGTGGAATTGTCGTTGCAAATGGGCTTGTTGGGCATGGCTTATACCCATTCTGACTTAGGTGGTTTTGCCGGTGGCGAAGTCTTTGATAAAGAAATGTATATTCGCTGGTTACAGTACGGTGTGTTCCAACCTGTGTATCGTCCTCATGCACAAGAGCAAATAGCACCAGAGCCTGTGCTGCACGACAAAGAAACTAAAGACATTCTGCGTGAGTACGTGAAATTACGTTACCGCATGTTGCCTTACAACTATACGCTGGCCTATCAAAACAGCAGCACTGGTATGCCGCTGATGCGCCCGCTGTTTTTTGAGAACGAAGCGGACACTAGTCTGATTGCCAACAAAGACAGCTACTTATGGGGCGATGCTTTTTTAGTGACTCCGGTCACTGCTGCTGGTGTTAAGTCTGTATCTGTAAAGTTGCCTCAAGGCGTCTGGCTGGATTACTGGACCGGTAAAGTCTATCAGGGCGGCCAGACTATTCAGCAGTCAACCGATTTAACGACTTTGCCTGTGCTGGTGCGGGCTGGCTCTTTTGTGCCTATGGTACCTGCGGTACAAAGTTTAAAAGACTACAGCAGCCGTCAGTTGGAACTGCATTATTACCACGACCAGTCTGTCAGCAAAGCTAAAGGCCAAATGTATGAAGATGATGGTGTATCGCCTGATGCGTTAAAAAGTGGCCATTATGAGTTGCTAACCTTTGCGGCTGCGACACATAACAATAGTCTGACGCTGGATTTAAATCGTACCGGCTTAGGTTATGCCGGTATGCCAAAACAGCGTGAAGTGACCCTGGTTGTGCACCAATTGGCTAAACCCGCAGTAGTGTTGGCGAATAGCAAAACTTTGCAATGGGTTAGCTCTGAAGCAGAAATGACTGCCGGGACAGCATGGTTTGATAAGGCTAAGCAGCAAGTGCGGGTGAAATTAAACTGGGATCAGGCCAAAGTGAAGGTGGTGCTGCAATGAAAGCTCATTACACAATAAAAACTGTACTTTTTAGTCTGGCGGCCATGATGCATGTGGTCCAGGCGGCTGAAATCGAACATCTGGAGCCTGCCTTTTGGTGGGCTGGTATGAAAGAATCCAAGCTGCAACTGATGGTGCATGCCAAGGATATTCAACAGGCTCAAGTGGAGCTGAATTATCCGGGCGTAAAACTTATAGGGCTACAAAAGGTAGAAAGCCCCAATTATCTGTTTGTCGATTTAGAGCTAAGCCCTGATGTGAAGCCCGGCAATTTTGAGTTGTCGTTCAGGCAAAATGGCAAGGTAGTAGCCAAACATAACTACAGCTTATTAGCGCGCCAGCAGGGTTCTGCGCAGCGTCAGGGGTTTAGTCAAAAAGATCTGATTTACCTGATCACTCCGGACCGTTTTGTAAACGGCGACAAGTCCAATGATGAAGTAAAAGGTTTAACTGAAGGGTTAAACAGGGCCGCTCCAGGCGGCCGCCATGGCGGTGATATAGCCGGTATGCAGCAGGCATTGCCTTATTTACAGCAACTGGGCGTCACACAAATATGGCCTCAGCCATTAACGGAAAACAATGGCCCATCTTATTCTTACCATGGTTATGCTGCTACTGATCTATACAAAATCGATCCACGTTTTGGCAGCAACAGTGACTATAAAAACTTTGTGTCGGAAGCAAATAAACGGGGGATCGGTGTGATTCAGGACATAGTGGTCAATCACATAGGATCGACCCATTGGTGGTTAAAAGACTTGCCCGAAAAAAGCTGGTTGAATTACAACTCCAGTTTCCATCCGACCAACCATGCCCGCACTACGGTGCAGGATCCTTATGCCGCCAAAGTCGACGCCAAAGCTTTTGTTGATGGCTGGTTTGTCGACAGCATGCCGGATTTAAACCAGCGCCATCCATTGTTAGCGACTTATCTGATCCAGAATTCAGTCTGGTGGGTGGAATACGCTCAGTTATCCGGTATTCGTGAAGATACCTACTCTTATGCGGACAAAAACTTTTTGACCCAGTGGTCGAAGCGTCTGATGACGGAGTACCCGAATTTTAATATTGTCGGTGAAGAGTGGAGTGCCAATCCTGTGGTGGTGTCCTATTGGCAGAAAGGTAAACAAAACTCAGACGGTTATCAATCTTCCACACCCAGCATGATGGACTTTCCGCTGTATTACGCCTTACTGGCGGCGCTGACCGAAGAAGAAGCCTGGGATAAGGGCTGGGTCAAACTTTATGAGGCTTTGGGCAACGATGTGATTTATCCGGACCCAACCAACCTGGTGTTGTTTGAAGGTAATCACGACACAGCGCGGATATTCTCATTATTAAATGAAGACAGAGATTTGTATCAGATGGCGATGATTTATCTGCTGACGGCGCCTCGTATTCCGCAGCTGTATTATGGCACTGAAATTCTGAAACAAAGCCCAAAGCAGCGCGACGATGGTTTGGTGCGCAGTGATTTTCCTGGTGGTTGGGCAGGTGATGCAGTGAATGCCTTTACCGGCAAAGGGTTAAGTCAGGCGCAGCTGCAGGCTCAGCAACTGGTCAAAACACTGGCGAACTATCGCAAAAACAACACTGTGCTGCAGCAAGGGCAGATGAAACATTTCAGCCCTGTGGATGGTATTTACAGCTATGCCCGTTATCAGGACAAGGCACAGGTGTGGGTGTTTTTTAATAAAAATGCCGAAGCCAAAACTGTGGATTTAAACCGCTACTCAGAATTAATGCCAGCCAATGCCCGATTTACTGATGTGCTGACAGGCAAAAACATCAGCACCAAAGGCAAACTGGAATTGCCTGCACGTGGCAGTCTGATGCTGCAATTGAAACCGTAACTTCAATAAGGTAAAGGCGGAATTTTCAGCAGTTTTAACAATAGATTACGACCGGCCCGCAGCAAAGGATAGCTAAAGCGGGCACGGCGTGCTGATTGAAACCAGTACAACCAGAGTTTGTTGCGCCAGCTGGGTTTATTGAGTGAGGCCAGCAACTGCAACACCTCTGCACCTTTTAACCAGCGCCCATCCACTCGCAACAACATGCTTTGATTGACGATCAAGTTCTGATGCTGCAGTTCGGCCAACAATAGTGGGGCTTGTTCAGCTAAATCGCGGGCATTGAGCAGTGTCAGTTCACCAAACTGCTGTTGCAGCTGTTGTGCAGCAACAAAATTTCGGCATAAAGGGCAATCCCCATCGTAAATCAGTAATAGCTGCTGCATTAAGGCGCCTTGTGATCAAAACAATCACTTTAACGGAAAACCGCAGGCGGTGGATCTCTGGCGATAAAATAGCCGTATTTAACTGGCGAAACAGCGCCATAAGGTTAAACTAGTAAGTAGTTTAATTTCTGGTCGCCCGATCAGATGGAGTTTGTGATGATCAACAATGTCAGCCCGGGTTTTATTCCGTCAACACCGACAGTAAATCCTGCTGCGACACCCAGTTCCGGGGCCGCTTCTGCCAACAGCAGTACTGCGTCTTCAGCCAGCAAAAAGGCTGAACTGGAATTTAGTCCAGGCCGCAATTCGGCAAAAGACTATTCTGCTGTGCAGCAAAGTCTGGCTAAAGGCAAAGGCGCGGTAGAAAGTGCGCAGGCCGCCACTACCGACATAAAAGACTCTTTGGTGAAGGTGCGGGATGTTGCGACTAAGCTGGCAGATGATTCGTTAGCTGCACCAGAGCGTGAAAAATTACAGAAAGAGTATTCCGCTTTGCGTTCTGGTATTGAAAAGTCACTGGAAGGGGCAAGTTATAAAGGCGCTGATGCTGGCAAAGGTGTGAACTTGCTGACAGATAAAGACAACACCAAAGTGACAACCAACAGTTATGGTAGTCAGTCTGAACTTGCTAGCAGTCAATTGGATAAACGCCTCGGTTTACCAGAAAAAATTGGTTCAGCGGCAGAAGCTCGTGAGTTATTAAATGGCAAAGAAGGTAAAACCAGTGCTCTGGCTTCTGCCGAAAAATCTGTCAATGAAAGCTCAGAACGTTTAGCAAAAGACGATAAAAAACTTAAAGCTCAGTTAGAAACGGCCACTGCTGTCAGTAAAGCTGCAGCCAGTCTGGAATCTGAACGTACTGGTGGCCGAAATTCAGCCCGTGCAGCCCCGGATGAAGAAAGCAGAGCCGCATTGTTAAAACAGGCCGAGGAAACCCGGCAACAGTTAAAACAACAAACTCTGGGCATAGGTAATAAAGATCAAGGCGCCCGCTCCCTGCTGAGTTTATTCAATTAAGCCGGTCTGATGCGAAGCCCATTGGATCTGTATCGAACTACCCGCCTTTTAGCGTCGAACACCAAAGCTCTTGAAGCTCAGGTGTTTCGTCGCGTCTTGTATCAGTTGGAAATGACAGCACAAGCTTCTGAATTGGAGCAAAGCAAAGCTTTGGCCGATCTACGTGTACTTTGGCTCACTGTTTTAGGTTTAGTGACAGATCCAGACAATCATTTGTCACTCGCCTTACAAAAGAACTTAGAACAACTGGCTCAAGCTGTGATTGCTGAACTCGATTTACCTGCAGCTGAGCAAGACAGACCATGGCTGGTTCAGGTGACCAGTCAAATTGCCGAAGGCCTGGAAGCCTGACTTGTTGTTGACGTCTTGATCCTTTAGCAAAGCTGAGCTTGGTCTGGTTTGCTTAGCCACTAGTCTCAGTCAAAATCTAAAAACTGGACAATAGCCTTCTTTTCTTTACACTGGTTTTGCGTAAAAACTAATAACTAAAATTAACTTCAGGAACAACCATGTTAAATAAATCTACTCTGGCCCTTGCTGTGCTTTTTGCGCTGGCAGGCTGTGATAAAGCCCAAACTCCAACTCAAACCACTGAAACTCCACCTGCAGCTGTGGCTGAAGTGAAGACCTTAACTTCAGGTATTGAGCTGTCCAATATGGATACCAGCGTAAAGCCACAACAGGACTTTTTCCGTTATGTAAATGGCAACTGGCTGGCAAAAACTGAAATTCCGGCAGACAAAGGCCGTTGGGGTAGTTTTGATGAATTACGTGAAAACGCGGATAAACAAGTTCTGGCTATAGTGCAGGAACTGGTCGCAAAAACTGCAGAGCCAGGCACTGATATCCAGAAGATTTCTGATTTCTACCGCTCTTATATGGACACCGCCACACTGGATACTCTGGGGTTGGAACCGCTGAAAGCTGAATTTATTAAAGTGGATGCTGTCAGCTCTCATGCTGACTTGGCAAAACTTTGGGGCGAATTGCAGGCTGAACGCACCGGTACTCCTGTGGTGTTATATGTTGGTCAGGATCAGAAAGCATCCGATCAATACATTACGCAGGCAAACCAGTCAGGTTTAGGTATGCCGGACCGCGACTACTATCTGAACAGCGATGAAAAGTCGAAAGAAATCCAGCAAAAGTATCAGGCTTATATCACTAAAGTAGCAGAACTGGCTGGTTGGACTGACCCTGCCAAAGTGGCCTCAACTGTTTATGCCATTGAAAGCAAACTGGCACAAGCACAGTGGAGTCGGGTACAAAACCGCGATCGTAATGCCACTTATAACAAGCTAACCGTGGCACAACTTGCTGAAACAGCTCCTGGTTTTGATTGGGCCGCGTTATTAGGCGCAGCTAAACTCGCTGATGTAAAAGAACTGGTGGTGCGTCAACCTACGTACCTGACCGCTTTTGCCAAACTGCAAAGTGAAATTTCTGTTGCAGACTGGCAGACCTATTTAAAATTCCATCTGGTTCGCGCGAACAGCCAGTTGCTGGCCAGCAGCTTTGATCAGGCCAGTTTTGAGTTTTATGGTAAAACCTTGTCTGGTTTGGAAGCTCAGCGTGACCGTGAAAAACGTGCTGTAGCTGCGCTGGAAGAATCCTTAGGCTTTATGCTGGGCAAAATCTATGTGGAACGTCACTTTAAACCTGAAGCCAAAGAGCGGATGGATCAGCTGATTAAAAACCTGAGGGTCGCTTTTAAACAAGCTATTGATGGGCTGGAGTGGATGAGCCCTGAAACGAAAAAGGCGGCTCAGGAAAAACTCACTAAATTTAACGCCAAAATTGGCTACCCTGATGTATGGCGTGACTACAGCTGTTTAGAAGTCAAAGCCGGTGATTTAGTGGGCAATATGCAGCGCAGCAGCCAATGTGAATTCGACCGCATGGTAGCTAAATTAGGCAAGCCAGTGGATCGCACTGAATGGGGTATGACACCTCAAACCGTCAATGCGTACTACAGCTCGACGATGAACGAAATTGTTTTCCCTGCTGCTATTTTACAGCCACCATTTTTTAACGTAGATGCGGATGATGCAGTGAACTACGGTGCCATTGGTGGTGTGATTGGTCACGAAATTACCCATGGTTTTGACGATCAGGGCCGTCGCTCAGATGGCAATGGTAATTTAACCGATTGGTGGCAACCTACAGATGCAGAGCAGTTCCAGAAACGTGCTCAGTTGATGATTGATCAGTACAGCGCCTTTAATCCTATTGATGATTTAAAACTGCAGGGTGCTTTAGGTTTAGGTGAAAACATTGCTGACTTAGGTGGTTTAACTGTCGCCTTTAAAGCTTACCAAACTTCGTTACAAGGCAAACCTGCCGCTGTGATTGATGGCTTTAGCGGCGATCAGCGTTTCTTTATGGGCTGGTCTCAGGTCTGGCGTATTAAGTTCCGTGATGCGTCTTTACGTCAGCAAGTGATCACCGGACCTCATTCACCAGGCATGTACCGTGTGCTGGGTGTGCTGTCGAATATGCCTGAGTTTTATCAGACTTTTGATGTAAAACCAGGTGATGGTATGTACCGTGACGATGCGGTTCGGGTCAAAATCTGGTAATAAACCAGACGTAGATAGAAGGACGCTTTTTAGCGTCCTTTATTTTTTAAGTGGTGCAGGGCATAGTAGATTTGGGTTGCTGCTAAAAGTAGAACCTGGCCTGACCTGAATACGTATTCATCTTGTTGTATAGCATGCATCGCTGTTCTAATCGGGCACCCTACAAAAGAATGTGCAGCATAGATAGACTGCATCTAGATCTCAGGATAAAGGTCTGCAGACCAAAAGCCAAAGTGCTTCGCCTGAGATTAACGCCGAATTTTATTCAAGAGTGGCTGGTTGATGGATTTATTCCTCAATAAAGCCGCCGGACTCAACAGGACAACGATATGCAACAAAAGCCCAATCTCAGTTTTTGGCAAATCTGGAATATGTGTTTTGGATTCCTGGGGATCCAGTTTGGTTTTGCTCTGCAAAATGGTAACGTCAGCCGGATTTTCCAGACGTTAGGTGCCAGTATTGATGAAATCCCTATTCTTTGGATTGCAGCCCCTTTAACAGGTTTATTAGTGCAGCCTTTGATTGGCCACTTTAGTGATAAAACCTGGACTAAGCTGGGCCGTCGTCGGCCGTTTTTCCTTTATGGCGCTATAGTCACTACCTTAGCGTTATTTTTTATGCCCAACTCGCCTGGCTTGTGGATTGCTGCTGGTATGTTGTGGATTTTAGACGCTGCCATTAACGTCACTATGGAGCCCTTCCGTGCTTTTGTTGGCGACAACTTAAATGCCAAACAACGCCCTATGGGCTTTTCAATGCAAAGCTTCTTTATTGGTGTGGGAGCTGTTATAGCATCTGCTTTGCCCTGGATCCTGACCAATTGGTTTGAGGTTGCCAACACTGCACCTGAAGGTCAAATCCCTGATTCAGTGAAGTACTCTTTTTATGTGGGCGGTGCTGTATTACTGCTTGCTGTGCTTTGGACTGTGATCCGCAGCAAAGAGTACAGCCCTGCTGAACTGGCTGAATATGAAAAAGCTGAACTGGCCGAGCCAAATCATCAGGCACCTGCTATGCAGCCAGCAGGTTCAGGTAAAACCTATTTCCACCGTGGCTGGGCTTTTGTGTTGGTCGGTATTATCTGTCTGACGGTTGTGTACAACTGGGATATGGACAAACAGCTGTATATTCTTGGCGGCGGTTTAGCTGCTTTTGGTTTATTGCAATGGCTGACCAGCTGGTACAAAACCAAAGAAAACTACAATATGGTGGTGCAGATCATCGATGATTTGTACAGCATGCCTATCACTATGCGGCGCTTAGCTGTAGTACAGTTTTTCTCCTGGTTTGCATTGTTTTCATTATGGATTTATACCACAGCCGCTGTCACTGCCACTCATTATGGCAGCAGCGATACCACCTCAGCCGCTTATAACGAAGGCGCAGATTGGGTCGGCATTTTGTTTGCAATTTACAATGGTTTTGCCGCTATTGCAGCCTTGTTAATCCCTATTATGGTGCGCAAGTCCAGTATCCAGTTGACGCACAGTTTTAACCTGGTCTGTGGCGCTTTTGGTTTATTTGGCTTTATGTGGATAGAAGATCCTATGATGTTGTGGATCCCTATGATTGGTGTAGGCATGGCGTGGGCATCGATTTTATCTTTGCCTTACGCTTTGTTAGCCGACAGCCTGCCTGCCAACAAGATGGGGGTGTACATGGGGATATTTAATATCTTTATCGTGTTACCGCAGTTATTAGCTGCCAGCATTTTGGGTTCGCTGGTCAATCATCTGTTTGAGAAACAAGCTATTTATGCGCTGGTGATAGGTGGTGTGAGCTGGATTATTGCCGCTTTGTATGTACTGCGAGTCAAAACCCGCCGCTTAGCGTCTAAATAAGTGTTTAAGCCATAGTTCGCATAGCTCTCCCGCTTCTGGCCTTGTTTAGCGATGGACAGGCCAGAAGCACCTTTACTGCTTCCGCTGTTGTTATTTCTTTTGCCACCTGAATTGAGCCCAGAGCTGACGCTGTTTGTCCGGCATAAAACTCCAGGCTAAAATCCGGCTTTGTTTATTGCCTTGTTGCATGTCAAGCAGTTGGTGTTGTGCTCCCAGCTTGTTCAGTTGCAGCTGCAATGCGGGCACATTCTCTTGTTTTGACACCAGACTGCTAAACCACAACACTTGCTGCGCATAACTTTGACTTTCTTCGATCATAAGACGGATAAAGGCAGCTTCGCCACCATCACACCATAGCTCATGCGAACGGCCAGCAAAGTTCAGCTCTGCGCTTTTTTGCCCAAGATTTCGGGCTTTACGTTCACTGCCTTCCAACGCCTGTTCAGCTGAGTTATGAAAAGGTGGATTGCACAAGGTCAGATCAAATAAATCATCAGGCTGAATAATGCCGTGAAAAATATGTGCTGACTTGTGTTGCTGACGCAAAGCGATTTTATGGTTCAGCTGATTTTGGTTGATCAAAAGCTGAGCTGCAGCCACAGCGTCCTGATCCAATTCAGAGGCTGTGACTTTCCAACCGTATTCAGCTTGAGCCAGCAATGGGTAAATCAGGTTAGCGCCACAGCCTGTATCCAGCAGCTGTACTTTGCTGCCGGTCGGAACTTTGTTTTTATTCAATAAAGCGAGCAGGTCTGCCAGATAATGCAGATAATCAACCCGGCCTGGTACCGCAGGGCATAAGAAGCCATCAGGCAGTTGCCAGTGCTCCACAGAGTACATGTGCTTTAACAGCGCTTGATTCAGAGTTTTAACTGCAGCTGGATTAGCAAAGTCGATTGATAGCATGCCATAGCCATTATCGCGGACAAAAACAGTGAGTGCAGGAACTGCGGCACAGAGGGCTGCAAAATCATAGGGTTGATGGTGTTTATTTCGCAGATGCAAAGCTTTGTTGGATATCTTCATCAAAGGAACCTGGGCTGCAGCTTAACGCTCTGCAGCACCACAAGATTGACGGACAATAATTTTTGGCTGAATTTCTGTTAATTCTACGGCCTGATGGTTAATCAGTTTTAGTAAGTTAACCACCAGCATTTCACCAGCCAAAGAAGTATTTTGTTGAATAGTAGTTAAAGCCGGCGAGGAAAATGAAGCAACAGGAATATCGTCAAAACCTACTACAGCGACATCTTCAGGCACTTTCAGGCCTTTTTTCTGTAATGCACGAATAGCACCTATCGCAATCAAATCACTGGCACAAAACAGCGCATCAAAGCTTTTACCCTGAGCGTGAAGTTCGTTAATCGCATCAAAACCTGCTTGTTCTGTTGAGATAGCATCCAGCTGCGCCACAGTGTCTTCGGCTATTCCTGCTTGCTGTAAGGCGTGCACCATGCCTTGATAACGGGCCAAAAATTCAGGGCTGTTGTCGGATGCATTGCCAATAAAAGCAAAACGTTTTCGACCTTGTTGTAACAGATGTTGTCCGGCCAGCTTGCCACCTTGCAGGTTATTACTACGAATAGTGAATTCAGGATGGCCATGCACTTCAGCGCCCCAGCAGACAAAATGGGTTTGCTGTGCCAGCAGGGTATTGAGTTTTTCTTCGTAATCTTTGTAGTCGCCATACCCCAACAGAATAATACCATCGGCTTTTTTACTGTCTTCGTAGTCAGCGTGCCAGTCATTACTTAGCTGCTGAAATGAGACCAATAAGTCGTGGCCACGTTGACTGCAGGCGCGGGTAATACTGCCGAGCATAGCAAGGAAAAATGGATTAATCTGGGATTCGTCTACAGTCGGGTCTTCAAACAACAAAAGCGCCAAAGTACCAGTCGTCTGCTTGCGTAAATTACTGGCGTTTTTATCCACCTTGTAATTCAGCTGTTTGGCGATGGCAAAAATTTTGTCTTTGGTTTCCTGATTAACCGCCGGGCTGTCACGCAAAGCACGCGAAACTGTGGATTGCGATACGCCGGCCAGATAAGCGATATCAAAAGAGGTCGCTTTTCCTTTCATCGGTGTCATCGGGGCTATTCCTGGCTGATTTGTTGACTTCATATACCCTTCTTTCTTGAAGCTGCAGCTGCGTTGACTGCGCTCTCTCGCCCCAATCGCATAGGACGACTATGCTCATGGGGCCTCGTTCTCTTGTCGCCTTGCCGCAACTCCAATTAATTTGGGTAACACCCTTCTTTCTTGAAGCTGCAGCTGCGTTGACTGCGCTCTATCGCCTCAGTCACATAGGACAACTATGCTCTTGAGGACTCTATTTCTTGTCGCCTTGCTGCAACTCCAATTAATTTGGGTAATACCCTTCTTTCTTGAAACTGCAGCTGCGTTGACTGCGCTCTCTCGCCCTAACATAGCTTTATCTGCGAGACGGGCTGGGATAAACCCAACCCTTACGATAGCTCTTTGTTACCACTACAGTCACTGACTTGTTTATTCTTATTTATAGTGGGCATCATAGCATTAAATTGGCGCCTGGTATCCTTTTCGAAGGGCTCCCTAAGTACCTCATTATCTGACTTAAATACGTATTTTGTTAAGCTATGGATCCCATCTTTTAGCCTGGTTGGTTTGTGATTGGACGCGGCAATTTGTGCGAAGTTGTTAACTTTACTTAAGCTGTTTTGCATTAACTGCTAAAGTATGCGGCATTCATAGTATGGGTCATGTGTCGATGAAATCAGTAGTTTGGCTTTTTCTCACCTGCTTTTTGGGTAGCAGCGCCGCTTTGGCATGCACCAGAGACGAAGACGGTTGTGTAGAGTCTGAACAATTTCAATTGTCTGTTGCTTTGGGCGCAGGACAACGCAGTAACCCTCTGTACGATGGCGAAAGCTTCCCTATGCTGCTTTTGCCGGATTTTAGTTACTACACTGACAGCTGGTTTATTGATAATGGTACAGTGGGTTACAGCCTTGCACAGAATGACCAGTTCGCTGTTAGTCTTGTGATGCGACTGAACTCTGAAAAAGGTTACTTTCAACGCTGGTTCGCTGGCAATGTGATCACCATGAACACCTCCGGTTCTTTTTTACCTCCAGAAGTTGAAATTGGCACTGAAAAATCAATGAGTGCGGTTTCAGTTGAGCATGTGAAAAAAAGACCAACAGCTGTGGATGCAGGGCTGCAGTTCAACTGGTTTGGCGAACAATGGCAAAGTCGGCTGAACCTGTGGCAAGACGTCAACTCAAAGTATGAAGGCCAGAATGCCAGTCTGAGTTGGTCAAGGTTTTGGCCTCTGGCTGGTGGTCAGTTTGATCTGAGTACCAGCTTGTACTGGAAAAGTGCCAAACTGATCGATACCTATTATGGTGTAGGTGAAGATGAGCTGTATTACCTGGAACGATACCAGGGGAGAGCCAGCTGGCAACCTGAATTACGTTTAGGCTGGCAGAAGGCTCTGACTTCACGCTGGTCTGTGCTTACTTTTTATAGATATCTGCATCTGGATGATGCCATGACGGATAGTCCGTTAGTGCAGGATGATTCAGTGCAGACCTGGTTTGTAGGTATGAGTTATCGCTTTTATTGACGTAAGGATTGGGAATGCTAGGGCTGTTATTCGCCGGTAATATGTTGCTGGTAACGGCCCAAACCCCTGAATGCAGGGCTGAATTATGCTGGTCTGTAAGTCCGGCTTTTTGCGTTTCTGCAACACCAGACCAACAGTGTGAAGCTCAGCTCAAAGTCAGTTGGAGCAGCAACAAAGCGGAAAATGTATGTCTGTATTTTGCACAAGAAAAAATGCAGTGTTGGCAACAGGCACAGCAAGGACAGTGGCAGCAATTGTTAAGCTGGCCGGGTAAAACGGAAGTCAGATTGCAAAATGACACGCAAGTGTTGTTGCAGAAAGAGTTAATTGTATTAAGCCGTCAGCCGGAAAAAAGACGACGTCTGGTGGCACCCTGGAGTGTGTTCTGATGCAAAAAATCTTATTGGTTGAAGATGATGCCCGCTTGGCTGCTTTAGTGCAGAGTTTTTTACAGCAACAAGGTTTTGAAGTCCGGTTGGAAAGCCGCGGCGATACAGTCCCGGCTATTTGTCAGACCTGGCAGCCCGACCTCGTGATCCTGGATTTGATGTTACCAGGTATGGACGGTTTTACTATTTGCCGTACTATTCGTCCCTGGTTTACGGCTCCTATTCTGATGTTAACAGCCAAACAAGGGGATATTGATCAGGTTCTTGGTCTGGAATTAGGTGCTGATGATTATGTCATTAAACCTGTTGAACCTCGTGTATTGCTGGCACGGGTGCACGCTTTGTTAAGACGAGGCAGCCCAGCGCAAAAAACTGAAAATCAGGAGCTTAGTTTTGGCAAACTCAATCTGAATAACAGTGCCCGTGAAGCTCACTTTGCCGACGAAATGGTGGAGTTGACCAGCTATGAATTTGATTTGTTATGGATGCTGGCTAAACATGCCGGCCAAACAGTAAAACGTGAAGCTATCCATAAACAAATTATTGGTCGTGAGTATGATGGTCTGGATCGCACTGTTGATGTCAGAGTGTCGCATTTGCGCCGTAAACTGAATGACAATGCGGAAACACCTTTCCGGATTAAAACTGTCTGGGGTAAGGGGTATTTGTTCGTTGCTGATGCCTGGAATAGCTAAACCCTGCTCACTTGGAGCCGCAGCTTTGTTGACTGCGCCCGCTCGCCCCAATCACATAGGACAACTATGTTCATGGGGTCGCGCGCGCTTGCCGTCGCGTTGCAACTCCAATTGCTTTGGGTTTTAGACAGTGTCCAGGCTATTCCTGCATTTTTATTTGTTTATCTCGCTTGTACTTATAGGGGTAGGCTGGACTGTAGAGCGTATTTGGCAGGAAACCCAAAGCCAGGTACCGCCCTGGGTGTTGTTAGTCGCTGACAATCTGGCAGGCCAATTGCGTACTCAGTCTTTACCCCAAGCTAAATTATCCTCTGCTCTGGAAGCCACCTTATTGCCCGCCGGTAGTATTTTATGGTCTGAAGCTGAACTGGCTGCGCTAAAAGCTGGTCAGGTCGTGCCTCTGTTTACCACAGATCAGGTGTTCTTTTATGCCATGCAACAAGGTGAGTTATGGCAACTGGGGCCTGCTGATTTGACCGAAAGTACAGTACCTTCCTATTGGTTTAGCCTGTTATTTTTGGGCTTATTAGCTGTGGCGGTTTGGTTATGGCTTTGGCCCGTCGCCCGCGATATTCAAATGCTCAGGCAACAGTTATCCAACCCAAATGGCGTTGCCGCAGTCCCTGTTCGTTCCTTTATTGCCCCTATTGCGCTTAGTTTCGAACAGATGCGCCAACAAATTCAGCGTCTGCTTGGTTTGCAGCGTGAAATGACTCAGGCCGTCTCGCATGAATTACGTACGCCTTTAGCTCGCCTGAGTTTTGCATTGGAGTTGTCTGCTCTGCCCACGGATGAAAAGCAATTGATGCTGAATGATGTCAAAGAGCTGGAGCAACTTGTTGATGAAATGCTGGACTATGCGCGGTTGGAATCGACTCAACCCCAGCTGAAGCTGCAACAGGTTGATCTGTCGGAGTTGTTACAAAACTTAGTAGAAAAGCTATCGCCTTTACCTGGCGCTGCCATCGAGCTACAAGCCGGACCTTGTTGTGTTTATGTCTGTGATGGCCATTATCTGGAAAGGGCAGTACAAAATTTATTGGTGAATGCAAAACGATTCGCTCGTGACAAGGTACTACTCAAATTAGACAGTACGCAGAATGCAGTTGAAATTACAGTTGAAGATGATGGTCCTGGCATCGCATTGGAGCAACGGGCTGAAATTCTGAAACCTTTTGTCAGATTAGACCCAAGCAGACAAAAAGGTTTTGGTGGTTTTGGTTTAGGGCTGGCTATTGTATGCCGCGTGCTGGAATGGCATCAGGCCAGTATTGAGGTAGGAGAAAGTTCTTTGGGTGGTGCCAGTTTCAGGATAAAACTGCCGTTAGCTTAATCTGTTAACGGCAGCACACAGAGTTAAAGTCCCAGATTTTTCAGGAAATCATCATCTGCGTCAGAGGTTAACACCTCCACAGCTTCTGCTTCTGCCGCGTTGGTATTGGCAATAATATCGTCCGGATTTTCATCCCGTGCCGGCACAAAATCGTGCAACTGAATAAATTCAGTTTTATCCATCGACAATTCCATATAAAAAATGGCGTGGTTTGGTGTACTGAAAGTGACCCGGCGAGCCTGAGGCTGATCCAGCTGGGTATTGATCATGATTTGCACTTGTTTATTAATCGCCATCATTTTGGGCTGACTTTGATTAATAGAAGTTTGCAGCTCTATACGAACTCTGTTGGTGAAGTCACCAACGATTTGATTCATCAGTTCGCCCATCACATTACTGACTTCGTCTGACGTATGGAAATTAGCCAATTCAGATTCTGGCATGCCCATGCTCATCATATACTTACGGTAAATTTCCATCGCGGCTTGCGATGTAAAGTTGATAATGACTAAACCAGAAAAACCACCGTCAAATAATACAAAACAGCCCAGATCAGGACGTAAACAGGTTTTCTGGATTTTTTGCACCATAGGTGAGTAAGCAACTTTATCGTTGCCAGCTGCAGCTAATACCTGAGTAACAGACTGGCAGAGGGTGAGCAATATTTCTTCGGTGGTGACTACTTTCGTTTTTTTCATCTCATAGACCCAGCTAAACAACGACATTAGCCTTAGTATATCTCTATTCCAACGCATAACACTATAAAAAGCCTGAAGCTTTGTGTTAACAGCTCAGCTGATATCACCCTCTTTCAGGCAAGTTGAATAAGGACAAAATTGATGACTGAACAGGAAAAAATGGCTGCAGCTTTATGGTTTAACCCGGCTGACAAAACCTTAGCGAAACAACGGCAGCAGGCTAAAGCCTTGTGCGCCCAACTCAATCAGCAAGGGCCTTTGCCTTTTAAAGCACATCAACAGCTGGCTGGACAGCTATTTGGCAAACTCGGCAGCTGTTATATCGAACCCAACTTTTTCTGCGACTATGGCACTAACATTGAACTGGGACAGAATTTTTATGCCAACCACAACTGCGTTATTTTAGATGCGGCTAAAGTCCGTATTGGTGATGACGTATTGTTAGGGCCTGGGGTGCAGATTTACACTGTGACTCATCCGCTGGACGCCACACAACGTAAAACCGGACTGGAGCAAGGTAAAGCTGTGACTATAGGCAATTCAGTCTGGATTGGCGGCGGAGCTATTATTTTGCCCGGTGTCAGTATAGGTGACGGAGCAGTCATCGCCGCTGGTGCAGTAGTGACTAAAGATGTTCCCGCTTATGTGGTGGTTGCAGGTAATCCTGCCCGTGTGATTAAAACTCTGGATTAAAGCCGGGGTTTATCGTGAATTTTTTGCAATTCGCCTGACTCTGTCAGGTGAAGTAAACCTGAGTTAAATTGAGCCTGAAGTTTGGCATTCCAAAATGCGGCCGGATAATCGACAGATGGAAAAATCCGGTGCATTTGGATGCTGCCGCTGCCATAGTTTTTGTTAGCGTAGTAGGCCAGTACTTTGGCATCTCCCACCATCAACTGCACTCTGTCATTCATCAATAACTCAAATTGCTTCTCTCTGTCCGCTTCCTCCAGATAATGAGCTTTCTTAATAATGGCGGAAAAGTCAGGGCCTAACACTTCATTAGCTTGTTGATACGCAACAATGGTTTTGCCGGCAAGGTCTTGTAGCGTATTAATTTTAATTGTTTTATTGCTTTTTTGAATGACTACGTCCAGCACGGTAAAATAAGGCTGGCTGTAAAACGCGCCTGGGTAAGGCACGGCAACAGGGCTGGCAATATCGAGTTTTTGTTCTGAAAATAGTTTTAATAAGCGGCTGTAACTATAAAGTTCGAATTCGGCTTCAATACCTTCACGCTGCAAAATAGCTTTCACTATTTCATAGTCCACCCCAGTGATTTCGCCCTGAGCATTACGATAAGCCCATGGCGCTGAATCATGTAAACCCACCTTCACAGGGGCGGCTTGCACCAAAGTACAAAGCAAACTGAGTAAAAAAATAAGCTGTTTCATAAAAGACTCCGGCAAGATGCTGGTCAGCAGACCTGCAGTGTTTTTAACACAGTTCAGGACCAGTGTCGCAATTTTTACGATGATGCCCGGAATAATTGTTCACAGGATCAGGTATTATTTAGCCTTGTCCTGTAGGGGGCTCATCATGAGTAAAACAGTTTCTTTTGGTTTGTTGCTGCTGCTTGCCAGCATCATAGCTATTACCCCTTTAGCCATCGATATGTACTTGCCCGCTATGCCAGTGATGGCTACTGAGCTTGGCACTGATATTGGCCTTATTCAACAATCATTAAGCATTTACCTGGCTGCTTATGGGATAGGTATGTTGGTGTTTGGTCCGCTGGCTGATGCTATTGGCCGTCGTCCTTTGGCTCTGGGTGGACTGTTATTTTTTAGTCTCGCCAGTTTTGCGTTAGCATTTTGTCAGGATGCACAGTGGTTATTGGGGTTGCGCGCTTTACAGGCTTTTGCCGGCAGTGCTGCTACTGTTGTGGTGCCTGGAATTATCCGAGCCTTGTATCAGGAAAATACCGCAAAGGGCATGTCCTATGTGTCGATGATTATGATGATGGCTCCATTGATCGCACCGGCTATAGGCAGCGCTGTGCTTTGGGTTGGGCATTGGCAGGATATATTTCTGGTATTGGCCTTGTATTCCGCTTTGATCTTGCTGCTGACCTGGCGCTTTTTACCTGACCCTGTACCTGTAGCTAAAGGTCGTAAACTGGAGTTTTTTTCCGGCTATCGTTTTGTTTTTGCCAATGTTGCGGCACGGCCACAAATTGCGACCTCCATGTTTGCCTCTTTTGCGTTCTTCTGTTTTTTAACCGCAGTGCCTTTTGTTTATATTGAGTACTACGGTGTGAACGAACAACTGTTTAGTCTGCTGTTTGCGCTGAATGTCGGCATGCTGATGCTGGCTAACTTTTGCAATAGCAGATGTGTTGGCCGGTTTGGTCCGCAGCGTATGCTAAATCTGGGGCTGGTATTGGCCTTATGCAGTGCCAGTGTGCTTAGCCTGGCGAACTGGTTTGAGTTGGGTCTGGTGTTTACTGTGCTGAGCATAGCTCCATTGATGGCAAGCTTAGGTTTGATTGCAACCAACGCCGATGCGATGATTTTAATGCGTTTTCCAGAACATAGCGGCACAGCCACTGCTGTGATTGGCACCTTAAGGTTTGGTAGTGGTGCCTTAGCCGGACCTTTGTTAGCTTTGGCTTATACAGGTACTGCTTTACCCTTCTCATTGTTAATGTTTTTTGGGGTGGTATTGATTGCTATCAGTCAGTTTTTAGGTGTGCATCAGGGGCGGCCAACAAAAGAAGCTTAGGATTGTAAATAGTTAAGTAAACGGTCAAAAGAGCGGTAACTTAAGGCTTCAAGTAAATCATGGCGCTCTATCTGAGGCCGCTGCGCTAAGTCGGCCAGAGTACGCGCTACTTTAAGCAACTTATGATAACTGCGGGCTGAAAGTTTCAACTGGGTCAGACAGCTTTCAAAGTAGTCGGCATCTGACGGAGTTAAGTAACAATGTTGCTCCAGTTCAGTAAGGTTCAAACGCGCATTAGCTTTGCCTTGTCGTTGCCATTGTATGGCTCTGGCTGAATGGACCCTTTGTTTCACTTGTGCACTGGATTCTTCGTTTTTGGGCTGGCTTAAACTGCCTTTGGCTAATAAAGGGACTTCTACCTGCAATTCAATTCTGTCCAAAAACGGGCCGGATAAGCGGCTTAAATAACGGCGGATTTGTTCAGGACTGGAGCGGCCATCTTTATGATGCCCTGAAGGGCTTGGGTTTAATGCAACGACCAATTGAAAGCAGGCAGGAAACTCGGCTTGCCGTGCTGCTCTGGAGATAAAGACTTTGCCACTTTCCAGAGGTTGGCGTAATGACTCCAGCACGGTGCGCGGAAACTCCGGCACTTCATCCAAAAATAAAATGCCACTGTGGGCTAAAGATATTTCTCCTGGACGAGGCACTGAGCCACCCCCAACCAATGCAACGGCAGAGCAGGTGTGATGAGGCTGGCGAAAAGGTCGCTGGTGCCACTGTTGCAAAGTTCGGGGTTGTGCTGCCACAGAATAAATCGCGGCGGTTTCTAAGGCCTCCTGATCTGTCAGTGTGGGGAGAATACCGGGTAAACGTTGTGCCAGCATAGATTTACCTGTGCCTGCAGGCCCAAACATCAGCAAGTTGTGTTCACCGGCTGCGGCTATTTCCAGTGCTCTTTTCGCCTGAGCCTGACCGCGCACTTCGGCTAGATCCGGATAAAGTTCAGCTTCAGTAGGTGGAATAGCCGGAATAGCAGGTAAAGCCTGCTGGTGTAACAAAAAGGCGTGCAGCTGCAACAAATGTTCGGCACCACAGAGCTGCATATCTGGAATTTGTTGCGCTTGTACGGCATTTGGCAGCGGAAATACTGCGGTATGTCCGGCCATTTTACAGGCCAAAGCTAAGGGGATCTCTCCGACTATGCTGCGAATCTCACCCGACAATGCCAGTTCACCAAAAAATTCGTAGCCGGACAAATCCGCTTGTAACTGACCGCTCGCATGCAGTATGCCAAGGGCAATAGCTAAATCAAAACGCCCGCCTTCTTTGGGCAGATCTGCGGGTGCCAGATTGACGGTAATTTTATGATCAGGGAACTCAAAACCGCTATTAATCAGTGCACTACGTACTCTGTCTTTGGCTTCTTTGACAGAAGTTTCAGGTAAGCCGACCAACTGAAATCCAGGCAAACCCCGGCTCAGGTGTACCTCCACTGTGACCAGCGGTGCCAGCAAACCGCAGCGGGCTCTGCTGTGAACTAAGGCCAGTGCCATAATTCATCCTTAAATAACTTTGTTTACTTAATTTTAACCTTGAACGGCGAATTCGCCAGCAGTAGCGGTGAATTGACAAAAGTGCATCTTTAAGCTTTGGCCGACATAGATAAATCTCTGTTTATAAGGGCTATTTATTTAGCTTTTCTGCTGTGAAATACAGGAGTGCGGCTTTCATTTTTTACATTTCCTGCTATTCCTCTTACAGCAGAGCAATAAACAGGCAGCGCGACACTCATATTTGTCCGGCCATAATAAATAAATGAGGTTGCTGTGAAAAAAGTCGGGGGACATAAAGCGAAGATCAGGTCAGCCTCTTTGCTGTCTATCTTTCTGGTGAGCTTGCTTGGCAGTGCAGTTTTTTCGCTTCAGGCTGAAACACCTGGCATCGAACAACAAAAAGCTGCCTTTATTCAGTTGGTGCAATCCGGCCAGATGGAACAGGCTTACCAACTGGCGACGGCTTTGGAAACAGAATTGGCTGGCGATGCTGATTTTGATATGGCGTATGGCCGTATCGCCTTGCAGGTTGGTCAAAATGACAGAGCTGTGTTTGCGCTTGAGCGGGTTGTGGCTGAGAAACCTGCGTGGCAGCAAGCCCGCTTTACTCTGGCTCAGGCCTATTACAAAACAAAAAATTATCCTGCCGCTTTACGTCAGCTCGCTGAATTGGAACAACAACCTCAGGCCGATTTAGCAGAGCCTGTTGCTAAACTACGCAGTGCAGCCGAATGGGAACAAAATAAGTTAAGTGGTTATCAGCGGCATAAAATCAAATATGCTTTTGGGCATGATGACAATGTGAACAGTGGCACAGCGGAAGACCGGATTTTTATCCCGTCTCTTGGTGAAATTGATGTGTTCCCACAAAGCAAAGCGAGCAGTGACTACTTCCACCAGTTTGGGTACGGCTTTGATGGTCGCTGGCAGCAGGATCAACGTTATGCCTGGTTAGCTGATGCGCAGTTGGGTGCTACTCAGTTTAATCAGTTATCAGAGTTTGACCGCGAAACACTGGCCGCACGTTTTGGCTACGAGGCTGATTATCAACACTACAGTTACAGCCTGAGAGCCTACAGCAGACCTTTACGGTTAGGCGGTCAGTTGTATCGTAATGACTGGGGCGGCCAAATCAGCGGGCAGTATCAATTAAATGCCACGCACTCTTTGGGTCTACAGTGGGTATCAGGCCGTTCTGATAACAGAATAGATGACAGATTAAATCTGACTGTGCATGCCATCAGCGCTTCATGGGAGGGCAAGGGTAACCGCTGGATTAATCAGGCTAATATCAGCTTTTCCACTGAACGCAGCCGTCTGGACAGTGCTGATTACAACAGCAGAGACGTCGGTTCATTAAGTTACACCAGCATCTGGTTGGCCAGTGCTTCTCATATTTTGATTGGCAGGGCCGAATTTCAGGATATTCGTTATAAAGCACCCCACCCGATCTTTGCTCTAAAGCGGGACGACTCGTTATTTTCCGTCAGTGGTAGCTGGATTTGGCAGTATTCGGCCTCCATCAGCACTGAACTCAGATGTAGCTACACTGATAAGAACAGCCCTGTCACTTTGTATGAGTATGACCGCACTGAATGTGTGCTAGGAGCCAGTTATGCCTTCTAAATTTACCTTGTATGCGATACCTGTAGTTGCTCTGTGTAGTTTGGCCTTATCAGCTCAGGATCAGACCAGTCAGGAACAAACAAAGAATGCGGGCCTGACGCTAATGGCCAGAGGCAACGTCACGGCAACGGCCACAGATACGCGGCAAAGTCGCGATCTAAGCCGCAAAGCGCCAGTCTTTAACATTGATCAGGTCAGTACGGGAGCAGAAAGCCAGGCTCAATTCAGAATGCTCGATGGTGCTTTATTGGCCTTGCAAAGCGACACAGAACTATTGATCTCAGAGTACAAAGCCGGTTCAGCCACAGAGCAAGGCTCTGTTGTGATGGAATTGGTCAAAGGCAGTCTGCGTACAGTCACTGGTTCTATTAAAGGAGAGGCAGGTAACTATCAGTTAAAAACCCCAGTGGGTAGTATTGGTATTCGTGGCACGACCTTTCAGTTGTCTTATATCAACGAAATTATGCTGGTAGGTGTATGGGATGGCCAGATTGAATTACAGATTACCCGTGCTGACGGCACTGTGCAAAACGTGACTTTTGGTGGCGGTCAGAGTGCTTCCTTTGCACAAATCACTGCGGCGGGGCAGGTGACCCCTTTGTTGTCTCCTCCTGCTGAATTCGCAGGAGATACGACTGGTGGTGCAGGCAACACCAATTCCAGCAGCTCAGACACAGCTGCAAATACAGCTTTTACTGATGCGACCAATTCGTTGTCCGCTCAGGGGTCTGAAGATACCTCTTTTATCGCAGAGCAAGCCTATCAGGGCAGTAACAATCAAATTCCGGTAGCTGAGTTGATTGCTGCGCGTTCAGGCAGTTATCAATACGCCAGTATTGAACAATTCAGTGTGCAAAGTACAGAAGGTGCTGTGTCTGATTTTCAGGCCAGCATGACGATAGATTTTGACAATGGCACAGTACCACAAGGTGAGTTGTCTTTTAGCGATGCAGGTGGGGAATGGTTTGCAGCCTTTAATGGTGTGGTAAATGTTGATCAACTGGAACTGGGTGTTAATTTCGCCAGTCACGGTAATGAGAGAGCTCAAGGCCAGATAGATACCCTGTTTGTTGACGGCATTGATCAGATCCTCGGCCAATTTGTGTTGAGTGAAATTGAGGATCCCACAACCACTGCCGGTGGTGTCTTTTTGATCAAATAGCCCAGCCACAAAGGATGAACACTATGTATCTAGTTCTGCTTCGGGAGTTTTTTCGGCGGGGGGTAGTTATCACCTTTTGCGTGTTGCTGGTCGCCTGTGGCGGCGGTGGATCTGGTGGTGAAGCCGTATCGGATAACCCTACAGGGGGGCAACCCCCTGTTTTGCCACCTCCAGTGAGCGAAACTCCGGTTGAAATGGGTCTGATGGTTGCTTTTGGCTATAACTCGCTGGTGGCGGGCGCACCTTTTAAAACCAATCAGGTGCAAAGTCTGGCGGTTGGAAATGGCACAGCTAACTATCGTTTTCCGCGTTCAGGAGAGAGCATCAGTGGCAATATAACGATCGCTGTGGATGTGGCTGATCCGGATGGCATCGCCAGAGTTTTGGTTGGCTTTAATGGCAGTGAACAGGCCTTGGTGTTGTGTGAGGTAAATTGTGGCGCATCCTTTTCGCAAACTGTGACTGGGGTGAATCCCCGTAATTTTGGTTTAAGTCCGGGGTCCTTACGCTTGGAACTTTGGCTGGAAGACCAACTGGGCAACCGTATTTTATTTGATGCCCGTGATATTGAGTGGTTACCTGAAGCTGTGGTTGGCGTAAACACCAGTCGCACTGCGGGTACTTTGCAGGTGAACTGGTCAGCGAACAGCAGCGCACGTCGCTACAACCTGTATATTGCGGAGCAACCAGGTATTACCCCGGAAAATATCCTGACTAAAACCGGGGGGCGACAATTTTTAGCCTTGAGTCAAACCGGCTTTTCTGTACCTGCTGTGGTGGATAGCCAACGTTATTTTGTGCTGATCACTGGTGTTGATGCATCTGGTGAAAGCCTGTACTCCGAACAGCATGTGATCCAGCCTGTTGGTGCTCCGCAATTTTCTTTACCTGTAGCTGCCGCAGATCAATTTAATCTGAATGAAGATGAAGAGCTTAGTGGTTTCTTGCTGGCTAACGACAGTCATCCTGATGCTCGAAGCTTTAGTCTGGATAGTCAGGTGGTACGCTCACCTGAAAACGGCGCCGTGCAGCTTAATGCTGATGGTTCCTTTGTCTATAAACCCGCAGCAAACTTTGTCGGCAACGATAGTTTTATTTATCAGATCACCGATACTCAGGGCTTAACGGCACAAGCGCTGGTCAGCCTGACTGTATTACCAATAAATGATCTGCCGGTAGCTCTGGACGACAGTTACAGCCTGAATAAAAACACCAGCCTTAGTATTGCCTCTCCTGGTCTTTTAGCCAACGATCTGGACCTGGATGGCGATAGCCTTATTGTCGATAGTATTGCAGTTACCAATCCTGCTCATGGCAGCGTGCAGCTGAATCCGGATGGTGCTTTTAGTTATACGCCAACTGAAAATTATACAGGCGAAGATTTTTTTGTTTATCAGTTAACAGACGGGCAAGGCGGTGTAGCGCAAGCTAAAGTGACACTACTGATTGAAATGACCAATGCGGCTCCCGTTGCGCAAAACGACAGCTATCAGGTCGGGGAAGACGAAGAGTTAATAGTGACTGCCGCTGCCGGTTTGTTAGCGAATGACACAGACCCGGATGGCGATACTATTAGCCTGCAACCTGAGCTGCTAAGTACAGTACAGAATGGTCAACTGCTGTTGGCATCGGATGGCAGTTTTCAGTACCTGCCGGATCAGGATTTTTTCGGTACCGACAGTTTTAGCTATCAAATCGCAGATCCCGCCGGTTTAGTCAGCGCTGCAACTGTAGTCTTAAACGTCTTAGCGCAAAATGATCCCCCTGTAGTTCAGGCTGCAAGTTTTTCGGTGAATCACAATACCCCACTATCTGTGGCAGCACCTGGTTTATTGGCTTATGCCTCTGACGTGGACGATCAAAATTTAACCCTGGATGGCCAGGTTGTTGTTGCGCCAACAAAAGGCTCTGTGCAGCTCTCGCAAGATGGCAGCTTCAGCTATTCAGCAAATTCTCAGGAGACTGGCTCTGATAGTTTTGTGTTCAGGGTTTTGGACGGCACAGGTGCTTCCAGCACAGGTACAGTGGTGATTAATATTATTTATCAAGCCTCGGCACCTGTTTTAGCTGACGCCAGCTACCAGCTATTTGCCAACTCTCCGAATGGCTATGCGTTTGCTCAGTTGACTGCGGCAGACAGCGATCCGAATGACACCGTCTCGTTTAGCATAATCAGTGGCAATGACGCAGGGATTTTTAGTTTATCAACCTCTGGCTTATTCATGGTTGCGGATGCAACACAACTGGCTCAATTCTCAGGTACAACAAAAACTTTAGTGGTGCAAGCGCAGGACAGTTATGGCCTGATTGATCAGGCGGTGCTGCAGATCCAGATTGTAGCTATACCAGTGATAGCCCAGCCTGATACTTATAGTCTGGCTCAGGGCTCAACCTTAACCGCCACTCCCGGCGTGTTGGCCAATGACAGTGAGTCTTCATCTGCCACTTTGACAGCCAGCCTGATTTCCGGACCTGCCCATGGACAGCTGACGTTAAGTGCAAATGGCAGTTTTGTGTATACGCCAGCCCCAACTTTTTATGGCTCAGACAGCTTTATCTATCAGGCGTCGAATGGAACTTATAGTGCTCAGGCTATGGTGACACTCAATGTGCTGTCCACGCCGCCGTCTTTGCAAGCGAACTTTGATGCCTACACCTTAGATGAAGACAGTACTCTGACTGTGACTAGTGCTGATTCGTTATTGCTGAACGACAGTTTTAACCCAAATGAAGCGCTGACTGTCAGTCTGGTGCAGGCTCCTCCTTATGGCACCTTAAGTTTAAACACAGACGGCACTTTCACGTACCAGCCGGCTGCCAATTCCTACGGTGCTTACTATTTCACTTATCGGCTGACTCAAGGAGCAATCACTTCTGATGCTCAGGTGGAGTTAAACATCAGTCCGGTTAATGATCCGCCGTCGTTACAAGACGCCGCAGTCACTATTTCAGATGATTATGTGAATGCTCAGCATGTGTGGACCATGACTCAATACGATGCCGATCCGGGGAGTTACAGTTATCAAATTTTATCCGGAAACTCAGCCGGAGTTTTTGCCATTACTGCCGGTGGCACTATTCAGATTGCTAATTCATCCTTGCTGGATGCAGGCACCACAGCTTCTTACAGCCTGGTGGTACAAGTGACAGAAAATGGTGATGCCAGTCTGGTTGATACGGCAAGCGTCGTGATCACTGTGATTGCTGCTCAAACCTTTGAAACTTCTGTTATTGCCGATAATAGTTTTGCCTCTGGCGGTAATCTCTCATTACAGATGATGCTTAGCGGCGAATACAATAATCCTACGCAAGTTATTCCATTAAGTGATGGTCGCAGTCTGGTGATTGGGACTGTCGGCCCTGCTGCCTCATCAAAGATTTTTGTTGCCAGACTTACAGCAGATGGTGGTATAGACACTAGCTATGCAGACCGGGGACTATTCAAAAATAAAATACTTATAGACTCTTTGTCAGAGCAAAGTGTTGCGGCGGTCGTTACCAGCAGCAATGAATTAGTGGTTTTGGTCAATTATGTCGACAGCCTGGGCTCAGGGTTTTTCCTGTTTAAACTCAGTGAGACAGGAGTATTGGATGGCTCTTTTGGTAGCGGCATGGGCAATATTGTTTGTGCAGCCAATGAGTGTGGTGGTCATGCTGAGGCGACAGATCTTCTGCTGAATAATTTGGGGCACTATGTTGTCTCTGGTTCCAGAGACGGCACGAATGCTTTTGTACTGGAGTATGCTGATTCCGGCTATCAGGCTGGATGGATCAGTACGCTAAGCAGTATGGAGCAGTTTGATCTGGTGCGGCAGGACTCTGATCATAATTATTACGTTGTAGGCCAATCGTCCACCGCCTCTATTATTGTGGCTCGTTTTTCGTCCTCTTTTAGCCTCGATACTACAGCTTTTGGTTGTGATACTAATTTGCCTCCGGTGTGCTCCGGGTATCGGGAATATAATTTCTCTTTTGCTGAAGCCAAGGCTTATGACGCTGTACTGTATAACGACGAATTGTATGTGGTTGGCAGTGTCACTGAATCATCAGCACCAACCAGCCCGGACGGGCTGGTGTTTAAACTGACTTATGACGGCAGTCTCGACCCCACTTTTGGCACTAGCTCAGGTTTTACGCAAGTGTATGGCAATGCCGGTAACCCTTTGCATTACAAGTCAGTCGCATCAGATGCAACAGGGCTTTATATTTTGACCAGCACAGACGGTGTAAACGATGATTTGATTTCCGTCAGTTATTACGATTGGACGGGACAATTTATACAGGATCAACCTCTGGCTGCAGACGGACAATTAAAAGCTTTGGATCTGCAAAGTGACGGGGTTGCCATATGGGTATTGCAGCAGTTCAGTAATCCGAATTATGGCGCTGTTGGCAGTGTCAGTTTTAACTGGATTGGTAAATATCAGCTAACCACGTTACTGGCGGATACTTCATTTTCTGCGGATGGACAACGCTGGTTTAATGCAGGTTTCAGCAGTGACACTGTGCAAGGCAGTCGCAGGTTAGTGCTGGGCAGTCAGGTGAATAAAACGCTGTTTTATGGCTACAGCTACTCTTATGTGAATGGGAACTATCAACAGGCTTTTGTCGGCAGACTCACCTCCAGTGGAGCTTTGGACCAGAGCTTTGGTAATCATGGTTTGGTGTTACTGGCTGATGATCAACTGGCAGAGATGGAGGTGAATACAGTACTTGAAGCTGGTTCAAATCAGTTGTACGTGGCAGGTTCAGGATTAGATACAAACAATGATCAGATAGGTTTTGTAGCCAGATTGGACCAGGATGGCTCTGTGGATCAAGGGTTTGCTGGCGGTATTGTTGATCTAATCCCAGCTCAGTTGGGCAGCTACAACGGATCAGCGGCAGTGCATTTACAGCTAAAAGCAGATGGTCATCTGATTGTGGGGGCTGAATACAGGCAATTTCAGGACAATTCTGATATTGCCTTGTTGCAATTGAATACCGATGGCTCATTGGACGCAGGTAACTTTGGTTCATCAGCTGCAGGTTTTACGCTATTTACTGAAATAGACACAAACGCCCAGACCGAAGAAAGACTCAGTCAGATGAAACTGGACCCGGCGGATGACACTCTGGTCATTGCCGGTCAATACAAACTGATGGCAGATCCCAGACTTTATGTCGCCCGTTTTAATGAAACAGGCCTGCTGATGAATACTGCCAATAGCCCTTCCGATACTTTTGGGGACGCAGCTCAGGGCTACAGCGTGATCAATCTGGTCGACAACAGCAATGACCAGACCAAATATTCTGAGTATCTCAACGCTCTGGATTTTGATGCCGGACAGAATCTGATTTTTGCCCTGTCAAAAAATTATGAAGGAGATGAATCGCATTATCTGTATCGATTACAGCGCAATGGTTTGAGCGACACTTCATTTAATTCCGGTAGCCCCAGACTCTATAACAGCTTCAGCGATCAGACGCCTGTTGATTTGGAGATTAAAGCTATCCATACCGATGCTGAAGGCCGATTATTGATGGTGGGTACTTATGGTGTGAATGCCTGGGTTGGACGAGTGCTGCTGGACGGCAGTGGTAGCAATGTGGGTCGCTGGGACCCTGCCTTTGAAGCGAATTCTGCGACCCCAGGGGCTTACTTATTTACCGGATTTACCTTCTCCAGCGATTTGTTTATGCAACTAACCAGCAGCAAAGTCACCCTGGGCTGGAGTAACTACGATGCTAGTGGGTACAGTGCAACACTGCGGCAGTATCAACTCTACGAATATGATCCAAATTTCATTTAGTGAGTCATTATGCAGATTAAATTTTATGGCGTGCGTGGCTCAATTCCAACTCCGGGAGCGGATACACAAAGGTATGGTGGTAACACCCCTTGTGTGCTGCTGACCAGCCAAAATGGTCAGCAATTAATTCTTGATTCGGGCACTGGGATCCGATTGTTGGGGCAGGAATTAATGGCGGGCACTGAAGAGTTGGTGCTACTGCTCAGCCATAACCATTGGGATCATATTCAGGGTTTTCCTTTTTTTGCACCAGCGTATCAGCCGGGTCGTCAAATCCGGATCATTCCGGGGCATACCTTAAAGGCTGAGCATGACGCTATTTTAAAACAAATGTCAGGAGAGTTTTTTCCTGTAGCGCCAGAGCAGCTGCCTTCATTGATCCGTATTACTCCTATAACGGAAGATCAGTGGCAGTTGGGCGATTTTTATATCCAACGTTGCCCGTTGAATCATCCGGGCTCAGGCAGCGCGTACCGTATTACCGCAGACGGACAAGCATTGGCTTATGTCACAGACAATGAGCTGTTTCCACCCGAACAAGTGCTGACCTCCAGAACTCAATGGTTAGACTTTGTCGCAGGCGTTGATTTGTTGATCCACGATGGCCAATATCTGGAAGCAGATATGCCTTATAAATTGGGCTGGGGCCATTCACTGGTCAGTCAGGCAGTAGTGTTAGCCAAAGAAGCTCAAGTGAAAAAGTTGGTCATTTTCAGCCATGACCCAGCCCGCACTGATCTGCAACTGGATGAGCTGGCGCAGCAGTTTAGTGGTCAGCAGCCTGAAGTACTGATGGCACGGGAAGGAATGGAAATCTGGTGCTGAAGTATTGGCGACGTCATCAATGGATTTTGCTTTGTAGCCTGTTGTTTAGTGGAGTGCTGGTGCTGGCTCAACTGAGTGCCGTGTATTCCGAGCAGTCTGTATTAAAGCGCCTGGATGGTCTGCTGTACGACAGCAGATTAAAATTGATGCTGTCGCACCGGGAAGTAAAAGATTTACCAGTGGTGATAGTGGATATTGACGAAAAAAGCCTGAAGCAGCTGGGACGCTGGCCATGGAGTCGCCAAATGGTGGCACAAATGCTGGAGCAATTAACGGCTGCCGGTGCTTCAGTGGTCGCTTTTGATGTGATTTTTTCCGAGCCTGAGCGCAACCCGGCACAGCAAGTGCTGCAGTCCGGCCAACAGCAGTTGTCCCCCGAAACAACAGCGGAGTTGCAGCAAATAGCACCACAGCTAGACGCAGACCATCAGTTTGCCTCCAGCCTTCAAAACAAAGACGTGGTTTTGGGTTTTTTATTTCAGCAGGAACAACTGGCTGTTGGGCTGTTGCCTGAAACCTATGTGTCTATGGATTCTGAAGCCAGCCAAAGCTCCGTCAGTCAGTTTGCCGGTTATGTCGCTAATACGGCTGTACTTCAGCAACAAAGTGCTGGAACAGGTTTTATTAATTCATCTCCCGACCCTGACGGTTTTATCCGCCAGGCTGCATTGCTCATCCGCTATCAGGACAAGGTCTATCCGTCACTGGCGCTGGAGGCTGCACGTTTATATGCATTGGCTCAGCAGCTGGAGGTAGAGACAGCGCCACTGCAGCAAATTAATACCATAGTGGGGGTCACAGTAGGCAATACCCGCATTAACACCGACTTATACGGCAGGGTACTGATCCCTTATCGTGGTCCTGCGCGGAGTTTTCCTTATATTTCCGCTGTTGATGTAGTGCAAGGGGCTGTGGATAAAACGCTGTTAAAAGATGCAGTCGTTTTTGTCGGCACTTCTGCGGTAGGCCACGCTGATTTACGCTCGACTCCTGTTGGTGTGCAATACCCAGGCGTAGAAGTGCATGCCAATGTATTTGAAGGCTTAATTTATCCGGAGTTGATTCACTCTCACCCGGATTGGGCTGAGGCTCTGGTGTTTTTGTTTTTAGTGGTGCTTGGTCTGTTGATGAGTTTTATCTTTCCGGCTTTGGGGGCAGTCAGTTTAGCTTTAAGTGGTGGCATTCTGTTGCTGCTGACCTTGGGGGGGAACTTATACAGCTGGCAAATCTTGAAGCTGGATTTACCCTTAACGTCCAGTTTGTTACTGATTTTAGGCCTGACTTTGCTGAATTTAATCTATGGCTTTTTTGGCGCTTCACAACAAAAAGCCCGGATTAAATCAATTTTCGACCAGTACGTACCACCGGCTCATATCGATGAAATGCTGAATCACCCTGAAAGCGTAAGTCTGGATGGTAAAAGAAAAGAGATGTCGGTGTTATTTTCAGATATTCGTGGTTTTACCAACTTGTCAGAGAAACTGACAGCGACCGAACTGAAGTCCTTGTTAAACCGCTACTTTTCACCCATTACCAAAACTATTTTTGAGCATCAGGGCACCATAGATAAATACGTGGGCGATATGGTAATGGCGTTCTGGAATGCGCCGCTGGATGTAAAAGCTCATGCAGAGCTGGCGGTGAAGGCGGGTTTCTCTATGTTAAAAATCACCGATGAACTCAGCAAAAGTTTTGTTTTGGATGGCTTGCCCGCCATCGATATTGGTGTTGGTATCAATACAGGCGAAATGAATGTCGGTGATATGGGATCGGAATATCGTCGTGCTTATACAGTACTTGGTGATGCTGTGAATTTAGGCTCCCGACTGGAAAGTCTGACTAAATATTATGGCGTCCGGTTTTTGGTGAGTCAGATGACGGCAAAACAATGCCAAAACATCAGGTTTCGTACCATAGATAAAGTCAAAGTGAAGGGAAAAACGGAAGCCGTTATTATTTATGAACCTGTGGATCCCGACTTACTGATGAACCCGGACTTTGTAGCAGCCTTGCAGCGGCATGAACAAGCGCTTGTATTGTATTGGCAGCAACACTGGAACGAGGCCGAACAGCTCTGGGCCTCGTTGTATCAGCGCTATAACGATAAGTTATACAGCTTGTATCTCGAACGACTGACTCATTACCGTACGCATCAAACTGGTGCAGATTGGGATGGGGTCTATACTCATGCAGAAAAGTAGTCATGGCAGTGAAAAATGATGACTGAACCTTCAGTATTACGACATTTGATAGACATAGGCATTTCGTTATCGGTAGAGCGGGATACAACCCGTCTGCTGGAGCGTATTTTAACCAGTGCTCAAACTTTAACTCAGGCAGACGGCGGCACTATTTATTCAGTGACGGCTGACAAGAGTCTGAAATTTGAGACTTTGATCAACAACTCGCTGAACATGTATATGGGCGGTAGCTCTGGCGTGCCTATCCCTTTTCCTTCTATCCCCATTTACAAAGAAGGCCAGGTGAATCAACACGCTATAGTGGCTATCGCAGCCGCTGAAGGCGAAATGATCCATATTCCTGATGCTTATGCGTGTCAGCAATATGACCTAAGCGCTGCGCGCAGTATGGATCAGCGGACTGGTTATCATACCCAGTCGGTGCTGACTATCCCGATGAAAAATCATGAGGGCGAGCTCAATGGTGTATTGCAACTGATTAATGCCACAGTGGATGGCAAAGTCAGTGCATTTTCAACTCAGCAAATGGAATTGGTGCGTTCATTGGCTTCTTTAGCTGCTGTGGCACTGACCAATAAGCAGTTGATTGAAAACATGGAAGAGTTATTTCAGGGCATAGCCAGACTTATCGCCAAAGCTATAGATGAAAAGTCCCCTTACACTGGCGGACACTGTAAGCGGGTTCCGGAGCTGACCATGATGCTGGCGAATGCGACACATCAGCATAACACCGGACCTTTAGCAGACTTTGTGCTGACGGATGCTGACCGGCATGAGTTAAGTGTAGCGGGTTGGTTGCACGACTGCGGTAAAATTGCCACCCCTGAATATGTGATGGATAAAGCCAGTAAGCTGCAAACCATTTTTGACCGGATAGAACTGGTCGACGCCAAAATAGAGATAGCTAAACGGGATTTCGAACTCAGTCTTACAGGTCCTTTGTATCTTGCGTCTTACCAGCAGGATCAAGCTCAAGTTGCATTGTTGCAACAGCAGTTGGCGCAAGGACTGGCCGCTTTGGATGCGCAGCGCGAATTTTTGCGCAAAGCCAATATAGGTGGCGAGTTTATGGACAAAGACGATCAGCAGCAGGTCGCCGATTTAGGTCGTCAGCAGCAGATCTGTATCGCCGGACAGCGACAAAATCTGTTATCTGACAATGAAATCTACAACCTGAGTATAGCCCGTGGCACTTTAACGCCGGAAGAAAGGCAGATCATCAACCGTCATATGAATATTACCGTCGATATGCTGGAGTCTTTGCCTTTCCCTAAACATTTACAAAGGGTGCCCGAGTTTGCTTGTGGTCATCATGAAAAAATGGACGGCACTGGTTATCCCAAAGGCCTGAAGAAAGACCAAATGTCGATACCAGCCCGTATGATGGCCATAGCCGATATTTTTGAAGCCTTAACGGCGTCAGACCGACCTTATAAAGACGGCAAACCTTTGAGTGAATGTCTGAACATTATGGGGCGAATGAAAGAGAACCAGCACATAGACCCGGATTTGTTTGATATTTTTATCGATCAGAAAGTGTATCTACAGTACGCAGAGCAATTTTTAAAACCTGGGCAATTAGATGAAATTGACCACAGCCGTATCCCTGGTTATTTACCGCCTGAGCAACGCTACAGCACTAAATAGCCTAAGCTTAGAAAGTGTCAATGAAGATGTTGGAGTCGCATGCGAGCTGTATTGATGCTGTTATTTAGTTGCCTGAGCTTCTTTTGGGGCAGTGTTCAGGCCAAAACCTATGTGATTGGCATAGAGCAACTGGATTATTATCCCCACTATGATTTTAAATCAGCGCAGCCCCGTGGTTACTTTGTTGATTTGATCCAGTTATACAGTGTCTGGAGTGGCGATGAGTTTGTGTTTAAAGCTTTACCAGTCAAGCGTTTATACAAGGATTCGGCTGAACTGACGGACTTTGTCTATCCGGATAACCTGCGTTGGCAACCTCATTTAGACATTGATCAAGAGCTGGTTAAATATTACAGCGCGCCAGTGATTTATACTTTGGGTGGCACTATGGTGTTGCCACAAAAACAGCAAATGTCTTTGTCTGATTTTAAGGTGCTGGCTAATATTCATGGCTTTTCGCCAACTCGCTGGCTTGAGCTGAAAAAACAGCATAAGTTTAAAATTTTGGATGTACCTGATGCTGAATCTGCGCTGCGAATGACGCTGCGGGGCAGGGTCGATGGTGCTAATGTGGAATACAATGTCGCTCAGTACCATTTAGCTCAGATGAAATCTGCCAAAGCTCTGGTGATGGCTGAGCATTTACCTTTTACCAACCTGGCTTTTCACTTATCCAGCCAAAAACACCCGGAGCAAATCCTGCGCTTTAATCAGTTTCTGATTGAACAGCAGGATCAAATTCAGCAGTTAAAACGGCGTTATGCTTTGGTTGAATACAGGGAACAGTTACCCAAGTTGTCAGATAAGCAAAAGGTTCCAGCTGAAATTCACCAATAAAGCCGCTACACTAGCCGCAGTTAATTAAAATCATGGGAACTTCATATGTTTGAATGGATCGCGAGTCCGGAAGCCTGGATAGCCTTAGGTACTCTGGCAGCCTTGGAAATCGTCTTAGGTATAGACAATATTATCTTCTTATCTATTTTGGTGGGGCGTTTGCCTGAACATCAACGCGCCTTTGCCCGCCGTATGGGTTTAGGCTTGGCCATGTTTGCCCGTCTGGCGCTGTTATTCTCGATTTCCTGGGTGATGGGGTTAACTGAAACCTGGTTTACTGTGCTTGGTAATGACATTTCAGGCCGTGATGTGATCTTAATTGGTGGTGGTTTATTCCTGCTGGCGAAGTCGACTCAGGAAATTCACCATAGCCTCGAAGGTATGGAAGAAGAAAGTGCTGGCCCTAAAGTGGTCGCGAACAACCTGTTTATGGTACTGATCCAAATTGCTATCTTAGATATCGTATTCTCTTTAGATTCAGTCATCACTGCTGTGGGTCTGGTCAATCAAATTGAAATTATGGCTATTGCCATCATAGCTGCAGTGTTGGTGATGATGTTTGCTGCTAAGTCTATTGGTGACTTTGTTGATGCGCATCCATCAATCAAGGTTCTGGCTTTATCTTTCCTGATTTTAGTTGGTGTGACCTTAATGATCGAAGGTTTTGACGTGCATGTGCCAAAAGGTTACATCTATTTCGCTATGGCATTCTCTGTGGCTGTTGAGATGATCAATATCCGCATGCGTAAAGGCCGCAACGTAGTGAAACTGCATAAAGCTATATCGGACGAAAAAGCCGACTAAGCCTAAGCAAAGCCGATGAGAAGAGCCCTGCTAGTCACTGACAAGCGGGGCTTTTTTATTGGCGTTGATTTTATGGTTGCGACGTTCCAAATGCAGATAGAACACAGTGGCTAATACCAGCGTCAAAACCACAGCCACACTGACAGAGCTTATCCGGTACAAAGCGCTGTACATCAAATCCTGATCCGGTTTTAAATACTGACCAAAAATAATAGCCATAGTGGTCATGCCGCCAAAGGCGACTCCAGAGCCAGGACCTTCCAGTTGCTGAGCTCTGGCAAAAATCAACATGCCAAAAAAGAATGCCAGCATGGTTAAGGGTAAATGCTGGTAGTTGTCATACAACACTAACTGGACCGCTATCGCATAGGCGGAACCCAGCAATACCCCTGACGCTCGTTTGATACCAGCCTGCACTATGCCAGTAAAACTCATAGGCAACAGAATAAGGATGCTGCTGGCCTGAGCCGACAGCGAATCCTGTAAATCCAGCAGTTGGAAGGTCACAAAAGACAAAGTTGCAATAGCTGCTGCGACCAGACTTTGCTGTTGCTGCTCAAGCTGAGTTTTAGCCGGAGGCATTTGCATAGGCTGTTCTGGCACAGGAAAAAGCCAAATCACAGCACCACTAATCAGCAAAGCAAACAACACAGCCAACAGGGCATTGCCGAGCATCTGGCCCGGATCCATGCTGGGGTAACTGGCGAAATGCAAAAAGATACTGCCATTAATAATGGCAATAGCCGCAAATACAAAAAGCGCGCCTTTGGCCATCAAACGGAATAACCAGAGGAAATAAACAAAAACCAGCAGAGTCATCACAGCACTTAAAGTACCAAGCCAGCTGTACAGCAGCACCATAGAGCCGGCCACCAGGTTCGCACTCACGTATTGCAGCACAACAAAAGGCGTCAGCCGGGGAATTAAACCTAACAACAACACAGGACTGATGGTAAAAAACACCCCCCATTGATCCGAGTTGGTCAGTTTGGCCAGCAGTAAGCCGAGACTGGCACCAAAGGCCAGCCGCAGTACTTTATTAAAAGGGGTTGAAGCAAACATAACAAACCTTAAAGGGCGTTAGTAAAGACATCTTTAATAAACAGCTTTAATAAACATAGTGCAGCAAGCTAATCAGCTGAATTTGGCCTTTTGCCAAAGCGGCCAGCAGGCTGTTATCTTTTGGCACCAGTTGCACTGTTGCCCGGGAGCCAACTACTAAAGCGGACGGCATTTGCTGTTGCATCGCCAGATTTACTTTTAAACGCTGCGCATCACGGACCCAGCGGCTGCTGCTGTCGGCTGTGGCTAAACGCCCATCTGGTGTACTTTGGCCGTTGGCAACGCCCGCATCTATATCCCGTACTGAAGCGCTGAATACTTCACCAGGTAAAGCATCAAAAGTGATGAGAGCTTCGGTACCTTGTTGTACATGCAGTAAACTTTTTTCACGAAACAAAGCGCTGACCCAACTTTGCTGAGTGGAGACCAAAGCTACAGTTGCCTGATGACTGGCCAAATTAGTGCCAACTTCCAATTGCAAGTCTGTGACTATGCCATCCACATCTGCATACACCTTGGTTCTGTCCAGCTCCAGTTGGGCTAATGCCAGCTGATTGCGGGCCTGTTTAATTTGCACCAGCTCCTGAGTCGGAATACCCAGTTCTGCTTCACGTTCTGCTAAATCTGCGGTACTGGCCTGTAACTCAGCTTTGGCTTTGAGCACAGCTGTATGGCTTTGATCCAGTTGCTGACGTGCTATTAGTTTTTGATTGTACAGTTGCTGATAACGCTGATCTTCCCGCTGCACTTCCTGCAAGGCAAAACGCGCCTGATCAACACGGGCTGCAGCGCTTTGCAAAGCTGCGCTTAACTGACGGTTGTTTTGCTGGCTTTGTTCCAGTTGCAATTGGGCAAGCTCCAGCTTGAGCTGGTAGTCAGCCGGGTCCAGTTCGAATAACAAATCACCTTTTTTGACCTGCTGATTGTTCTGCACCGCAATAGATACCACACGGCCAGGCACTTGGGGAGCAACCTGCACTACATAACGTTGCACTAAACTGTCTGTGGTGACAGGCATATACAAATCGGCAGCCAGATAGTAACCAAACACCAGTCCAAATAGCACTAAGGTCCATTTTATCCAACGGTTAAAGAGTTGTTCAGCGCTCATGATAGGTCTCCGGCTTTTTGGTCCTGCAAAAGCACTGCAGCTTGTTGTAATACCAGACTCAGCAATTGTGGAAGATCCTGCTGCTGCTGTGGAGTTAAGTTCCCCAGTAATTGCTGCTGCAAAACGCGGCGTTGCTGATTAATAGCGGCCACTAGGTCTGTTGCCGCAGGCAGCAAATACAACGCCTTTTGGCGTCTGTCCTGTTCTGACGGACGGCGTTCAATCAGGCCTTGTTTTTCCAGCTGGTCCAGCACTGGTACTAAAGAAGGGGTTTCTACAGCTAACAAGCGGGCCAGTTCAGTTTGGCTAAAACCTTGATTTTCAGCTATGTACACCAGCGCTATGCCTGAGCTTTGGGTCAGCCCCTGACAGGCCAGTTGTTTATCTAATAAACAACGCCATTGGCGTGACAGCAGGTGAACTTGCAGGCCTAAACTTTGGAAACTCATAATTTGCTCGTTAATAATTAGGAAGCTAATCATATTTTAGTTAGCTTCCTAATCAATTTCAAGCCGAAGCAGAAAAATGGCAGTTTTTTGTGTAAATAAAAAAGTACAAGTGGCCTTGCTGTTTAGCTGGGGCTAACGCAAGTCGTCGGCTTTTTTGCCGAACACAGGAATAGTCAGATGCCAGCGAATGGCAGCTAAACGCAAGCTCAATAAGGCAATCATTCCTGCCAGCATGGCGGGCATTTGTGCGACGCCAAAGTCCAGCAACTGGACGTACACCAGGCCGCCAAAAATGCAGGTAATAGCGTAGAGCTCGCCACGAAACACCATAGGAATTTCACGGCATAACACGTCACGGATCATGCCACCACAAACCCCACTCATAGTGCCCATCATTATGGCGACAAAACCCGAAGTGCCGTGGTCTAGTGCTTTTTGTGTGCCCATAATGACAAAAAATGCCAGGCCAATGGCATCTGCAATTTGTAAGGTATTGTTTGGGATCACTAATCTGTTACGAACGGCCAGAATAGTTAAACCTGCGGCAACGAAAATGGCTAAAAAGTAACTGTTGTTGCTTAACCAGATCACCGGAGAGTCGAGGATTAAATCGCGTAAAGTACCGCCACCTATAGCTGTGACTGTTGCCAGCACTATGACACCAAAACCGTCCATTTGTTTGCGCCAGGCGGCAAGAGTGCCTGAAATTGCAAACACAGCAATACCTAATAAATCAAACCAGTGGAAATAGAGCTCCATACCGCACCAAAAAAACAGAGGAAAGACATCAAATTAACAGGCTTTTACATTGAATCACAGCTTGAAGCAGGTGTTTTATTTTCTGCTCATGCTAGTATGGCGCCGTTAGTTTTGTTGAGGGAAGAGGGAATATGAGTAAAAAAGTTTGGTTAGGTGCTGCATTGGTTTTGTCTGCCAGTGCTGTGGCTGGTTTTTTATATGCGAATCATCATGCGGAGCAGCTGATGGCTGGCCATATCGAACGCAGTAATCAGCAGTACCTGCAATTAGCCGAACAAGGCGATATGCCGCCTATTCATATGAGCTACAGTAAATTGTCGGCCAATATCATTACCTCAAGCTACAAAATCCGTGACTTGCATATAGGCATTGCAGGCATGGGAGATTTAGTCACTGTAGGTGAAGTGGAACTCATTGGGTTACAGCGTGATGGTTTACCCGAAGATGGTGCTGCCCGCTTAAAAGATTTAAAACTAGCCCCTCAGGCTCTGGCTTCGGTGCCAAAAGATTTAGCTGATTATCTGGCTACATTGCTGATGGAGCTGAGTTATCAATACAAGTACAAAGCAAAAACAGGGGAGCTGACCTTCCAGCAGGAACTGCGGGTCGATCATCATTTCAGCCTGAATTACCGTTTTGCTTTAACTGGCGTGACAGACTTATGGCAATTTGCGGAAAACATACATGGGCTGACACCTGAACAACAGCAGCAGCAATCTGAGCAGCCAGACTATTTGCCGGGTTTAATGAAAAAAGTGGGTGTTATTGGTGTAGCCAATGGCTCCTTTGAAATAGAAAACAAAGAGTTTTTACAACAACTGTTTGATAAGTTGGCTGCGGCACAAATCACCACGGATTATGCCAGTACACAGCAGCAACTGAGCGCTGCTTTGCAACACAACCAACAGATCCCAGAGTCTATTCGTCAGCCTGTGCTGAATTTCTTACAAAAACCTGAACGCTTAAAACTCAGCTTCCAGTTCCAACAACCCCCTACTTTTTCTCAAATGCAGGATGGTTCTGCAATGGCAGGAATTGAGACGGCTGAAGATTTCATCAGCTTCGCCAGTTTAAGTCTGACTGCCAATTCAAATTAAGCCACTGCCCTGTCTTATCTGACTTGACATAAGAATGGTTCGCATTTATAAATGCGAACCATTTTTGTTAGCTTAGGTGAAGTTATGAAGTTATCCAGATTAGCTATGGCTTTGGCCTTACCATTGCCGTTGCTGGCTGCAGAAAGCACCACTGAAATTGAAACCATCAGTGTGTCAGCGACCCGCTCTTCTTATCCCGTCAGTACAGTACCTGCCACTATTACGGTGATCGATCAGGAAGAGTTAAAATCTCAGTTGGCTGTGACTCAGGACTTATCGCAAATTTTGGGTAATTTGTTACCCAGCTTTTCACCTAGCCGACAAAAATTAACAGCCAATGGCGAAACCCTTCGTGGCCGCGAACCTCTGTATATGATTGACGGTGTGCCGCAATCCACGCCTTTACGTAATGGTTCGCGTGACGGCAATACCATAGACCCTTCGATGATTGAACGTATTGAAATTATACGTGGTGCTAACGCTATTCAGGGCATGGGCGCCAGTGGTGGCATTATCAATATCATTACCAAATCACCGGGCGAGCATAAACATCAGGTCAGTTTATCTGGTTCAGTGCCAACAGCAGGCGGATCGGACACTCAAGGTTATAAAGCCAGTTATCTGTTTTCCGAACAGTTTGATGATGTCTCCTTAGTTACAGGCGCTGCTTTTAATAAAACAGGTTTGTATCTGGATGGTAATGGTAATCCTATCGGAGTGGATACCACTCAGGGGGATACCATGGATTCCGATACGGTCGACTTATTTATCAAAAGTAAGTGGCAGATGACTAAGGTTCAAAGTCTGCAGTTGATGATTAATCACTTTGATTTAAAAGGTAATAATAACTACGTCACAGTGAATGGTAATGCTGCCGCAGGTATTCCTACCACTTCAGCGCGCGGAGTTACTGAAGGCAAGCCATCCCAAAATAAAGTGACTTCGGCTTCGTTGGATTATCAGCATCAGGACATAGCTGGCGGTCAGTTAAATCTGCAATTATTTGCGCAGGACTTTGCTTCTATGTTTGGCGGCAGCAGAGCAGCAGTGTTTCAGGACCCTGCCTTAGGTGCAGCTATTTTTGATCAATCCCAAAATATCTCAGAAAAAGTTGGCAGTCGTCTGACGTATTTCCGTGCTGATTTAGCGGATACGGGCGTGGATTTAAGCACTGGTCTGGATTGGTTGCAGGACAGCACTTATCAGGAACTGGTGATGACCAACAGAAACTGGGTGCCTGAAACTGAATTCACTAACTACGCACCTTTTGTCCAGCTGCGTTACAACCAGATTAAAAACTGGACTTTCAGTGCTGGCGCCCGTTATGAATACGGCCAGTTATCTGTCGCCGACTTTACGACACTTGCTTCATCCAACAGCAGTTTTGTCACTGGTGGCGAGCCCAGCTTTAACGAACTGCTGAAAAACTTTGGTGTGGTGCATCAGTGGTCTGACAGTATCCGTGTGTATGCCAGCTACAGCGAAGGTTTTAGTATGCCGGATGTAGGTCGGGTACTGCGTGCCATTAATAAACCGAACCAGTCTGTGGCTCAGTTTCTGAACTTACAACCTGTGGTCTCTGATAACGCTGAAGTCGGTATTGAATTAACAGAAGATAATTACCGCCTGCAACTGAGTTATTTCCAGTCAGACTCCGATTTAGGCTCACGTTTACAAGCCGATGCCGATGGTATTTACAGCGTGATGCGTGAGCAAACTGAAATATCAGGTTTTGAAGCTGAAGGCGAATACAATCTGACAGATAACAGCTCTTTAGGTTTCACTTATGCCCGCACAGATGGCCGTTATGACAGTAACAACGATGGTCAGGTCGATAAAGATTTAGGCGGCATTAATATTGCCCCTGAACGCTTAAACCTGTACTGGTTACAGCAATGGCCGATGCAGTTGAGCAGCAGAGTGCAACTCAGTCAGCTGTTTGACGTCGACTATAACGACGGATCTTCTTTTGATGGTTACCATACGCTGGATCTATCCGGCCGTTATGACACAAACAATTGGGGCAGCTGGACTTTGGGTCTGGAGAATGCGCTGGATAAACAGTACATTACCTATTATTCACAAACTACTCCTGCCAACAGCAGTTATTTTGCCGGTTTAGGCCGCACTTTAAATCTGAATTGGCAGATGGCGTTTTAAGGATTTTAACGGATGAGAGTGGCCAAAAAGTTACACCGGGTTTTTGGCCTGATTTTAGCCTTATGGCTGGTGCCTGCCAGCCTGACAGGCGCTGTTTTACTTTATAAAAATTCGTTGCTGCAATGGCTTTATCCACAACTTCAGCAGCCTTTGGTCAGCGACTTAGTCACCTGGGGCAAGGTATTAGATGCTTTGCCTCAGACCGACTACAACTTTGTCCGGCTTGCCAACACTGAACGGCCATGGCTTGAACTCGCCCGTCTGGATGGCACTTTAGAGTACTGGTCCGCTTCGGGTCAATTATTGCTAAGCCGCAGCCAGTATGAAGATTTCATCGGCTGGTTTTATGAATTTCATCTGCATTTATTCAGTGCTGAGCTGGGTGAACAAATTATTGGGGTGCTGGGATTATTGGCACTGCTGCTGATTGGATCTGGTTTATGGCAGAGCTGGCCCAGGCATTGGGGCTGGCGCTTGTGGCGTTTACCCTTGTCTGCTCCTGCTATCCGCTGGTCCAGGCAATGGCACTTTGTTATTGCGTTTTGGGCAGCGCCACTGCTGTTACTCAGTATCCTGAGCGGTACCGCTATGGTGTATAACCAGCAAGTACAGCAAGGCTTAAGCTGGTTGTTTAACGATCCAGTCGTCAAAACTCCTGTCTCTGTTGTTTCATCTTATCCCGTGACTCAAAGTCAGTGGACTTTATGGTTGCCCGCCGCGCAACAACAATTACCTGAAGGGGTTTTACGTTTAGTCAGTTTTCGCAAAACAGCAGAACAGGAACTATCAATCCGTGCTCAGCTGAACGCAGAGTGGCATCCAAATGGCCGCACTCTGATCAAACTTGAACCTGCCAGTTCCAGTGTTTTATCTGTGCAAAAAGCCACGGAGATGGGGCAGGGCAAACAACTTAGCCAACTGATTTATCCAATACATATAGCCGCAGTAGGTGGAGACTTCTATAAAATTTTGCTGTTACTGACAGGTTTTATCCCATTGATACTTTGGGTATTAGGCATGATTTATCATAAAAGACGTGAAGCTTTGGACAAGGATAAAAAAACGGCTCCTTAAGGAACCGTTTCAAAACACTTTACCCTTTACAGCGCAGGCAACGCAGGTGCTGTCGATGGTTTCAAAGCAGCACATATAGCCAAAGTAATTGGAGTTGTAGCGAGGCGGCAAGCGATTGAGACCCCAGGAGCATAGTTGTCCTATGTGACTGGGGCGAAGAGCGCAGGCAACGTAGGGGCGGGGTTTATCCCCGCCCGAACGCTTCAAGTACGAAGGCTATATTAGTCCTGGCCGATACGGGCTTTGATATCGTTAATCAGCGGAGATGCAGCAAAACCGTTGGCAGTAGCCCAGGTTTCCAGATCTTCTGCCACTAAAGCTTTAGCTGGCATCTGTTTCACAAAAAACGAACCTGTTTCATAAGCGTCACTGCGCATTGCAAACTTAATCAGTGAATCGCCATTGCATTGAATTGCATCGTAGATCTTACGAAGGTTCACTTTGTTATCGGATAATACTTTACGGACGCGGTTTTTATCGTCGGCTTTGGTGTATTCACACAAAGAGGTGACCCATTGATCCTGAGCCAAAGCTGCCGGCGCTGCCGCGAAATAAGCACTTGCTACTACTGCTAATGTAACGAGCTTTTTCATAAAAATACCCCTTAGAGGTTAATAGGTGAACTAGTAAAATTGATAATAATGAAACTATATACTGTCTGGTACTACTTTGCCAAGTATTACCCGCTTTTTCTGATAAGCAAGTAGTTCAAATAAATCAGTAGTTTACGGCTGGATGGCTGGATGGGCGGCAGTGTAATTGTAGGGGAGAGGTTTATCCTCTCCCGTTGGTTGTACAAAAACTTTGTTATCGGTTTTAACCTAACCAAGGCTGCGCTGTGGCACGTTGTTTTTCATAACTGCTGATTTGTGGGGCAAACTGTTCACTGGCACCGATAAAATCCAGGCCACTTAATAAACGCTGTTTAATATCAGGATCAATCTGAAAACCCACAGCAGCGTTATTGCCCAGAATAATTTGCTGGCCTGCTAAATCAATTTTCCATTCTTGTGTGCCTTGTTGGCAGCGACTGAATAAAAACTCGATATTGGATGCACTCAGGCTGATCAGTAACATGCCGTTGTTGATGCTGTTATTAAAGAAAATATCGGCAAAGCTTTCGGCAATCACCACGTTAAAACCATACTGCTGAATAGCCCATGGCGCGTGCTCACGGCTGGAACCACAGCCAAAGTTGGCGCGGGTCAGCAGAATAGAGGCTCCTTTGTACGCAGGTTCGTTTAACACAAAGTCAGGGTTAGGCTGCTCATTCGCCAGATAACGCCAGTCGTAAAACAGCGCCTCTGCAAAACCGTCGCGACTAACCGAAGTTAAAAACTGCTTCGGAATAATCTGGTCGGTATCGACATTGTTTTTATCTAAAGGGCAGACCAGCCCTTGTGCAAAAATCTGGCTCATTGGTAACTTCCTTCTGCGCGCTCTACATAAGAAATATCTACAAAACGACCGGCAATAGCTGCAGCTGCTGCCATAGCGGGGCTGACCAAATGAGTGCGGCTGCCACGGCCCTGACGGCCTTCAAAGTTGCGGTTTGAGGTGGAAGCACAACGTTGGCCTGCTTCAACACGATCGTCGTTCATACCTAAACACATAGAACAGCCTGGTTCACGCCATTCAAAACCAGAGGCTTTAAAAATATCAGCTAAACCTTCAGCTTCGGCCTGACGTTTGACCTGACCAGAGCCTGGTACTATCAAAGCGCGTACACCGGAAGCCACCTGTTTGCCTTGCACCACGGCAGCAGCCTGACGCAAATCCTCAATCCGGCTATTGGTGCAGGAACCAATAAAGACCACATCGACTTTCAGGTCAGTTAATTTCTGGCCTGCTTCTATGCCCATATAAGTTAAAGCACGGCGCGCGGCATCGGCTTTAATTAAATCGCTGAAGGATTCAGGGGAAGGAATTGGCTGATCCACTGCTATAACCTGCTCTGGATTCGTGCCCCAGGTCACTTGAGGTCTGATGTTTTCTGCGGCAATAGTCACTGTTTTATCAAAGACTGCATCAGCATCTGAGTACAGGCTTTGCCAATACTGCACTGCTGCATCCCAGTGCTCTGCTTGTGGCGCATGAGGTTTACCTTTTAAATAGCTAAAAGTGACCTCATCCGGTGCTATTAAACCTGCTTTAGCGCCCATTTCGATGCTCATATTACACAGCGTCATACGGCCTTCCATGCTCATGCCACGAATAGCAGAGCCACAAAATTCAGCCACATAACCATTACCACCAGCTGTGCCTAATTGGCCTATCACCGCCATAATAACGTCTTTTGGCGTAACAAAAGGCGATAAAGAACCTGTCACTTCCACTTTTAAGGTCTTCGCCACTTGCTGCTGCAAGGTTTGAGTCGCCAGCACATGTTCTACTTCAGAAGTACCAATGCCAAAGGCGATTGCGCCAAAAGCACCGTGAGTGGAGGTATGGGAATCACCACAGACAATAATCATACCAGGCTGGGTTAAACCCAGCTCAGGGCCAATCACGTGCACTATGCCCTGATCCGGGTGCATTAAATCCAGCAAAGGCACATTAAATTCTTTGCAGTTGGCTGCCAGAGCTTCCAGCTGTTTGCGGGATGTTTCCCCCGCTGCATCTATGCTGCGCAGCTGAGTCGAGACATTATGGTCCATAGTGGCGTAGGTTAAATCCGGACGGCGTACAGTGCGGCCGGCCTGATGCAAACCAGCAAAAGCCTGAGGGCTGGTGACTTCATGTATTAAATGACGGTCTACAAACAACAAGTCGGTGCTGCCATTGACCGGAGCCACTACATGGCTTTGGTAAATTTTCTGATATAAGGTTTTGGCCATCATTAAGCTCTCTTTGTATCAATAGCGTTTAAGGCAGCAATCACTGCAGCGCCTACATCTGCTGTACCGTAATTCGATGCTGAATTAATATCCCGCGTGACTATGCCTTGCTCTAAGGTACTGGCAACGGCTTGCTCAATAGCACGAGCTGCGGCTTCTTCGGCGAAGCTGTAACGCAACATTAAGGCGGCACTTAAAATCTGTGCTATTGGATTGGCAATGCCTTTGCCTGCGATGTCTGGCGCTGTGCCACCAGCTGGTTCGTACAAACCAAAGTTGGAACCGTTTAAGCTGGCTGAAGGCAATAAACCTAAAGAACCAGCAATGGCCGCAATTTCATCCGACAAAATATCGCCAAACAGGTTGTCGCATAACAACACATCAAAATGCTGCGGCGCCCGAATCAGCTGCATAGCGGCGTTGTCGATATACATATGTTCCAGCTGCACCTGTGGATAGTTTTTAGCAACACGCTCCACCACCTCACGCCATAACACACTGGTTGCCAGCACGTTGGCTTTGTCGATAGAGGTCACTTTATTCTTGCGTTTAGTGGCTGCTTCAAAAGCAACACGGCTGATACGTTCAATTTCGCTGACACTGTATTTTTGGGTATCAAAAGCTGCGTCTTCAGTACGGCCTTTTTCACCAAAATAAATACCACCTGTCAGTTCACGCACACATAAAATATCCATGCCCTGGCTGCTGATTTTTGGGTGCAAAGGCGATAACTCAGCAAAAGCAGGGTAAATCTGACCCGGGCGTAAGTTGCAGAACAAATCAAAGGTTTTACGAAGTGGCAATAACGAAGCCCGTTCTGGCTGTTGGGCTGGCGGCAGACTGGTCCACTTAGGGCCTCCTACTGAACCAAATAAAATGGCATCACTGTTTTTACATAAATCCAAAGTCGCTTCAGGTAAAGCCACGCCCGTTGCATCAATAGCAGCGCCACCTATTAAAGCCTCAGTGCTTTGAATGCTGAATCCGAATTTATCAGACACCACAGCCAGTACTTTTAACGCTTGAGCCATCACTTCAGGGCCAATACCATCTCCGGCTAATACGGCAATTTTATAGTGTTTCATTGTTACTTCTCTGTCTGTGATTCAGATAAACGGCGAGCCTGCTTAGCGGCGTCTACCTGTTTGCTGCGTTCAATTAAATTTAATACGTGCACATAAGCCAACACTGAAGATCGCACTATGTCAGTGGCTAAGCCTGCACCGTGATAACGGCGGCCCTGATGTTCGGCAATAATATCTACCTGGCCCAAAGCATCTTCACCACTGCCTTTAGCCTGTAAGTTAAAGTCGACCATCTTGACGTCAGTGCCAACAATCCGCTGAATGGCCTGGAATGAAGCCTCTACCGGGCCATTGCCTGTAGCTGCTTCGGTATGGGTTTCGCCATTAATGCTGATGCCTACAGTGGCGCTGGCGACATGGCCGGTATGAGTGGAAGAGCTCAAAAATTCCAGTTTGTACGGCTCGTTGGTGTCCTGTAAGTTCTGGAAAAACACCAGCGCTTCTAAGTCGTAATCAAAAACACGGCCTTTTTGGTCGGCTAAAGTGACAAAAGCTTTGTAGATCTCGTCTAAGTTGTAATCTTCATTGGTGTAACCCATTTCGCTTAAACGATGCTGGATCACAGCGCGGCCAGAGCGGGAGGTCAGGTTTAATTCGTTCTGACGAATACCGACTTGCTCAGGAGACATGATTTCGTAGGTGTTTTGCGCCTTTAATACGCCATCCTGGTGAATACCTGAGGAGTGGGCAAAGGCATTTTCACCGACAATAGCCTTGTTTGGCTGAATCGGCATATGGCAAATCTGGCTGACCAAATGGCTGCTGCGGTAAATCTCAGTGCTTTTAATGTCAGTGTAAAACGGCAGAATGTCCGGGCGGGTTTTGATAATCATCGCCACTTCTTCTAATGAACAGTTACCTGCGCGCTCACCAATACCGTTGACTGTACATTCAATCTGACGCGCACCAGCCTGAACTGCTGTGATGCTATTCGCCACAGCCAAACCCAAGTCATTATGGCAGTGCACACTTAAAATAGCCTGATCAATGTTGGGTACCTTATTGCGCAGGTCGGTAATGATGCGGGCAAATTCGTTTGGAATGGTGTAACCCACAGTGTCCGGAATATTAATAGTACGGGCACCAGCCTTAATAGCGGCTTCAACAATACGGCATAAATCATCAATAGGAGTGCGGCCTGCATCTTCACAGGAGAACTCGACATCGTCTGTATAGCGGCGGGCTAACTGAATAGCGGCAACAGCCTGCTCAGTAGCCTGTTCCAAAGTGCGGCGTAATTTGTACTGCAAATGCAAAGGTGAGGTTGCGATAAAGGTATGAATACGACGACGTTCGGCATTAGCCAAGGCCTGGCCACAAGCTTCAATGTCAGCACTGACAGCTCTGGCTAAACCACAAATAATAGGGCCTTTGACTTGTGTCGCTATGCTGTGCACCGATTCAAAATCACCTGGCGATGACACAGGAAAACCCACTTCCATCACATCAACATTTAAGCGGGCAATTGCATGAGCCAGCTGAATTTTTTGCTTATGACTTAAACTGGCACGCAATGCCTGTTCGCCGTCTCTTAAGGTGGTATCAAAAATCCAGATTTTGTCCTGACCACTCATCACATTTTCCTCATTAATTGATTAAAACCCGTTTTGGTGGCCTTGGTTAAAACAAAAAACCCCGGCCTGTGGCACGGGGTTTTTGGTTTACTGGTACAGTCGTTTTACCAATGCACAAAGCCCCGTGGCCTGTTGAGGAGCACGAGGAGAGTGAGCAGGTTAGCGAAACGCTGGTTTAAATTCATTGTTGTCTGAGTCTTCATTGGGTTTAATTTATACAACTGCTATTAGTAATATCACGGCACTTTTTGCTTTGCAACAGTATAGACGGCTAAATATCTAAGTATTTTTTGTCGACAGCGCTTTTCAGAACGCTGGTTTTTGCAGCTATAGCAGCTAAATACGGTTGTTTTTGTTGAAAAATTAGGCGGTTGATGCGTTTTTTCAGTTTTTTTATGAAAAACACATGACGAACGCCTGTTATTCAGCATAAAATGCGCCCCGTTCTGCCAGTGTTATCAAACACGCTCTGCTCATGCCCGGGTGGTGAAATCGGTAGACACAAGGGATTTAAAATCCCTCGCTCGAAAGGGCGTGCCGGTTCAAGTCCGGCCCCGGGCACCATTTATCTTCTGTTACTCCGTATAGATCCCCTTTTAAATTCCTGTTCTGCCACTTAACTGCTATAACTAAAACACTTTGCTTATTTTGCAGGTTTATTCTGTTATGCATTTTTACTCTCTTGATTTCATTAAAGAAATGCCAAAATCCGATCTGCATTTGCATTTAGATGGCAGCTTACGTTTAGACAGCCTGATTGAGATGGCTGCTAAAGCCGGTGTGAAACTGCCGAGTCAAACGGTGGAAGGCTTAAAAGAGCTGGTGTTTAAAGACAGCTACCAGAATCTGGGCGAATACCTACATTGTTTCCAATATACCTGTGCAGTGCTTCGTGATATGGATAATCTGGAACGCGCTGCGTACGAGCTTGCCATCGACAACCAGCTTGAAGGTGTGAACTACATTGAAGTACGTTTTGCTCCTCAGTTATTAATCGACCTGCCAACAGGCATAGATTTTGACCGTGTGATGCATGCCGTCAACAATGGTCTGAAAAGAGCTCAGCAGGAATACAATAGCCAGGCTGTGGTTCTCAACGGCGACAAACCGCCTTTTGCCTACGGCATTATCAACTGCGCCATGCGGATGTTTGGCGACAAAGGTTTTTCACCTTATTACACCAACTTGTTCCAGCTGATGCGGGATTTTAGTCCTATTGAAGTCATTAAGCTGGCGGCGATGGAATTAGTGCGTGCCAGTGTGCGGTTGCGGGATGAAGCAGGAATTCCAATAGTGGCTTTGGACTTAGCTGGGCAGGAGTCTGGTTATCCGGCCAGCAAATTTAAAGAAGTTTATGAGTTTGCTCATCAGCACTTTTTACTGAAAACCTTACACGCCGGTGAAGCTTATGGCGCTGAAAGTGTGTTTGAGGCCATTACCGAATGTTATGCCGACCGTATAGGCCACGGCTATTCGTTGTTTGTGCCGGAGATGATCCAGGACCCGTCCATCAAAGATAAACAAAAGTATATTCGTGAGCTGGCCTCTTATATAGCCGACAAACGTATTGCTATTGAAGTCTGTTTAACCAGCAATTTGCAGACTAATCCAGGTATCAGCGACATTAAAGCGCATAAGCTCGGCGATATGCTGGATCACCGTATTGTCACAGTGATTTGCACCGACAACAGACTGGTGTCGAATACGACAGTCAGCCGCGAATACAAACTGGCTTTGGATAACTTTGATATTCCGCTGAAGCGCCTAAAAGATATGGTGGCCTACGGCTTTAAGAAAAGCTTTTTTCCGGGCAGCTATGTAGAAAAGCGCCAGTACGCTAAACAATGTTTAGAGTACTTCGATAAAGTCGCGCAAAAATACGGCTTTATTAACTAAGCTGCTTCATGCGGCTCAGAGTAAAATTAAATCCCAAATTTGATTTTACTCTGAGCCGAATCAAACACTCCGCGTATTTACCCCCTTTTACTCTAGAATCTGCATTTTTGATTTTTTATAAGTTATTGAAATTTAATAAAATTATCTCTTCTTAATAAATGCTGATAAAAGTGTCGCAAAAAGCATACATGCTAAGCTATTGAAATATATAAGTATTATTTTAAGCTCTGTTTTGCTGTTGCTAATTAGCGACAGATCTTTTGGAGTTTCTGTTCAGTTTCAGCTGGAAATGAAATTAATTTAATTTAAGTTATTGATATTTAACGTTTAAAAATTAATTTTAAAACTTGGCACGGACTCTGCATTTATTAGTTCGTAACGGTAAATTAGGTAAGAGGTACGATGTTGTTACTCTTACCTAATTTACCGGCAGGCTCAGCAAAACGCTGAAATGAACAGTAGTAAAGACGGGGTGAATTATGGACTTATTTTTAATCGCAGCTATCGCATTCTTCATGGTTAACGCTTTTGTATTCGTAACCTACATGCGTAAAATTGATTTAAACGGCAATGCAGTTTTAGAGTTAGAGCGTGTTCAAGCTGCTGATGCTTATGCCCGCACTGCTGCTAAAGTACGTAAAGCACGCACTGCAGTTGCGCTGGAACAAGCCACTAACTAATTAGTTGCTGTGAATTGATGAAAAGCCAGTCTCCGACTGGCTTTTTTTATGCGCCGCCATCCATGACGCTTACCCACATTGGATTGGAATTTGAGACGGGCGGGGACAAGCCCGCGCCCCTACGGGTTAAAAATCGTTCCAGACGATTTTTTATTCGCTGCCATCCTTGGCGCTCACCCCCAAGGGGCCAACGCTTCGCGTTGTTAAAAATCGCTCCTGACGATTTTTTATTCGCTGCCATCCATGGCGCTTACCCTTCGGGCCAGCTAAAGCTGTTAAAAATCGTTCCAGACGATTTTTTTACGTCCCTGTGTAAATCCGTTATGATAAGCGCCTGATTTTTCGTGGAACCCTGTCCTGATGCGAATGCCTGTTCAGCCTGCTTCCTTGCGGCAGTTTGTTTTACTCAGCTTTTTTATGGCGCTAATCCCACTTGGGGTTTTGTTGTGGCAAAGTCATAGTGCTTTATCTGATGTCAGCCGTTATGCCATAGCCGAAGCTGAAAGCTCGGTGGCTAATGTGCGCCGTGCTGAAAATATGCAAAAGCTGGTGAATGACATTGAACGTTCCGTATTGCAATTCAGCATTTTGAAAACCGATGCCTTGTCGCAACTGGCGGCCACTCACCTTAATAACTACCAACAGAACCTGGGTTCTGTTTGTCTGAATCTGGGTCAGCCTGTGCTGTGTGCGCAGCAGCAAAAGCAACTGGAGTTGTTGTTTGACAGCTATCTGCATGAAAGTAATGAAGAACTGAGTCCTATTCTGCAAAAAATCCGTCAGCAGCAGGTGCAACTGACGCAAGTGATCTGGGCTTTGCTGGAGCAACGATTACAGCAGCAGCAAGTCTATGCCGAAGAAGCACAAAGTCATCTCGCCTGGCAAACCGTTGCTTTAGTGGTGCTGACTTTGCTAATGGTGCTTTGGGCTTCAGCCCGTATCACCGCGCCGGTAAAAATGCTGGATACCATGATCCGTTCTATAGGGCAGGCCAGTCATCATTTCCCACATGACAAAGTAGATGGTCCACGTGAACTGACTGAACTAGGTGAGCAGTTACGCTGGCTGGCATCTCGTTTACAGCAACTGGAAGCCTTGCGACTGATTTTATTACGCCATGCATCCCATGAATTAAAAACCCCTTTATCCAGTATCCGTGAAGGCTGCGCTCTGTTAAGCGAGCAGTTGGTTGGGCCTTTGAACCCGCAGCAAATGGAAGTGGTCAGTTTACTCAATGGCAGCGCTGACCGTTTAAGTGTACTGACGGAACAGCTGTTGGATTACAACAAGTTATTGCAACAAGCCAAGCCCGAGTTTGACTGGCATGACAGCGAAACTCTGCTGCAAAACTGCTTTAATGATCATGCGTTATCCTTGCAGCAACGTGAGCAAAAAATTGTGCTGGACTGCCAGTTGTCACGTATCTACACCGACTCCATGTTGTTCAGGCGTATTCTGGATAACCTGATTAACAACGCACAGGCGTACGGTGCTGAGGGCAGTAATGTCTGGGTCAATTTACGCCTGCATGATAAATTTATGCTGTTAGACGTGGCGAATAACGGCACTCCTATTCCTGCTGAGTTGCGGGCTAAATTGTTTGAACCCTTCCAGCGCGGCAAAGCCCCTCGTTTTGACGCTGTGCAAGGTTCAGGTTTAGGTTTATCTATTGTCGCCGACTGCGCCCGTTTATTAGGTGGTCTGGCAGAAATTATCGATGTCAGTTACGCCGATGTGTGTATTCAGGTGCGTTTACCTTTAGTTGAGGATGCGGTATGAAAGTTTGGTTAAGTCTTGGCCTTTGTTTGGCGTTAACAGCCTGTCAGGGTGTAAAACCTGTAGTGCCTGTGGTGAATAAAACTTTACCAAAAGTGGAACCTGCACAAACCCAGCTGGTGGAACCTCCTAAACCTGTCAAAGCTGAATTGGCCATAGCTGACGATGCTTTAACTTTACAAGCCTGGCGTGATTTCCGCGCCCAGTTGTTGTTGATGCCTGTGGCGGAGCGGGATTTATTATTACGAAGCTTCAGAACTAACCCTGTGACCACCTTACAAACTTTATTGATTAAACTGCATCCTGAGAGCCCTTATGCGGTGCGTTTTGCCGCTCAGACTCAGTTAAGTGACAAACTGACCACTTTACCTAAAGGCTTAGCCGATTTATTGCGCTGGGATTTAGCCTATAACCAGAAGTTGCTGGAAAGTGAATCTGCAGTGACTGCCTTATCGCGTTTAAATGCACAACAGCAAGAACAATTAGACAGACTGCGCCGGCAAAGCAAAGACTTACAAAAGAAAATTGATGCGCTGACTCAAATTGAAGCCAAATTAAACCAGACAGGAAATTAATCATGAGCAATGGCGCCCGGTTATTGCTGGTGGATGATGATCCCAGCTTATTACGTTTACTAACGCTCCGTCTGGAAGGCGAAGGTTATCAGGTGATCAGTGCGGATTGCGCTGAAACCGCTTTGGTTTTGCTGGGTAAAAATAAAGTTGATGTGGTGCTGAGTGATTTACGTATGCCGGGTTTAGACGGCATGGCTTTGTTTGATGAAATTGCCAAACGCCACGCCGGTTTACCTGTGGTGCTGATGACAGCTCATGGCTCAATCCCTGAAGCTGTAGCCGCCACTCAGCGTGGTGTCTTTGGGTTTTTAACTAAGCCTCTGAACAATAACGACTTACGCGACATTTTAGCTCAGGCTGTGCATCAGTCCCATGTGCCAAGCAAAGATGAATGGCGCACTGATATTATTACCCGCAGCAAAGTGATGGAGCAGGTACTGGATCAGGCGTACAGAGTGGCGCAGCGGGACGTCAGTGTATTAATCACTGGTGCCAGCGGTACAGGTAAAGAAATGCTGGCTAAAGCCATTCATAAAGCCAGTCCACGGGCTAAAGGCCATTTTGTCGCTATTAACTGTGGTGCTTTACCTGAGCATTTGCTGGAATCCGAACTTTTTGGTCACACCAAAGGTGCTTTTACCGGCGCAGTGACAGAACACTTAGGTTTATTCCGCGAAGCCGACGGCGGCACTCTGTTCCTGGATGAAATCGGTGATATGCCGATGCCATTGCAGGTGAAGTTATTGCGGGCTTTGCAGGAGCGGCAAATCCGCCCTGTGGGCAGTACTAAAACTATTGCTATAGATGTGCGGGTATTATCGGCAACGCACCGTGATTTAAAACAGGCGATGCAGGAACAGAGCTTCCGCGAAGATTTGTATTACCGCTTAAACGTGGTGAATTTGCAGTTGCCGACTTTAAGAGAACGGGCTGAAGACATTCCATTGTTAGCTCGTCATGTGCTGCAACAAAATGCAGAGCGACATGGTGTGCAGGTCAACCGTTTTTCTGAAGATGCAATGCAGGCGCTGGTGACAGCCCAATGGCCAGGTAATGTGCGCCAATTGGTCAACGTGGTTGAGCAATGTGTGGCTTTAACCCAAAGCCCTGTCCTGAGCGTGGCTTTAGTTGAGCAGGCTTTATCACAAAACCGCAGTTTCTGGCCGACCTTAAGTGAAGCCCGTGATCAGTTTGAACAGCAGTATTTGATCCGGGTATTAAAAATGGCCGAAGGCAACGTCACCCGGGCTGCAGAATTGGCCGGGCGTAACAGAACAGACTTTCATAAACTACTGAAAAAACATGAACTCAGCGCAGCTCAGGTGTCAGAGCAAAGCGACGAATTAGAATAGCAAAGCGATGAATTGGAATAGTAAGAGATAAATCGATGCACGAAAATTTTGAAGTAGAACCCGATGTACTAAAAGCCAAAATCATCAGCGAAACAGCCCGTATCAACTGGCTGGAGCTGCAAAAATTTTATGCTGCAGGCTCCGTGATTCAGGTCTCCGCTGAATTGGATTTAGTGGATGTGGCTTTTGCTTTTAGTCAGGATGACAAAACTGCAGTGCAGAACTGGCTACAAGCTGGTTTAGTCGACAGAGTAGGCGATACCCAGGCTCAACTATGGGTTGAGCAAAAAGCCGAACTTTGGGCCGTGGTGATTTCCCCCTGGATTTTAGTGCAGGATAAAGCCGGTTCATCCACTCATTAATTACGCAGGTCAAAGCTTTATGTATGCAGAAAATTTCCAGTTAGAGTCTTACCTGAAACGTATTGGTTATACAGGGTCTTTAGAGCGCAATGCTGAAACCTTAACAAAGCTGATGCGTGCTCAGCTCTTTAGCGTTGCCTTTGAAAACCTGGATGTGCAGGCCGGTAAAATTGTCTCCTTAGTGCCGGAACAGATAGTCGAAAAAATAGTAGGCCAGGGCCGTGGTGGTTACTGTTATGAGGTCAATGGCCTCTTTGCGATGGCATTACAGGCTTTGGGTTTTAGCTACAAGTTTATCGCCTGTCGCCCTATGTTTTATCCGGTGCGCCGGCCTAAAACTCATATGGTGTTATTGGTGGAAGCTGATGGTGACCAGTGGATCTGTGATTTAGGTTTTGGCAGCTACGGTATTCGTGCCCCTATCGCTTTATCTTCGTTAGAACAAGTGCAGCAGCAGGACTTTGATCAGTTCCGTTTAACCACAGAGCAAAGTGGGGCTTATGTGGTACAGGCCTTGGTGGATGGCCAGTGGTTAAGTCAGTTTGGTTTTGAAACTTATGCCAGCGAGTGGGTCGACTTTATGCCCGCCAACTACCTGAACTCTACCCATCCGGATACGATTTTTGTGCAGAAGTTATTGGTGATTAAACACCACGAACAAGGCCGCGATATCCTGCTGGGCGATCAGCTAAAACAAATACGAGCTGAAGGTACAGAAGTGCAACAGCTAAGCCCTGAACAGCGGGAAGACATACTAAAGCAGTTGTTGGCATAGGGTCAGAACCTTGGTTCTGACCCTTATGTCGGTCGATATAAAGAGAAGAACGGCTGAATATCTGATTTTGGGGTCAGAGCTGATAGCTCCGACCCCACTGTTAATAGCCTGCAGCCTGGCCGTCTTTACGGGATTCAGAAGCGCCGTAATAAACGCCGGTTTTAGGGTCTTTCATAATGGCCTGATAACCGCCGTATTCACCCAAAGCGTAACGCACATCATGGCCTTTTTTCATCAGCTCACGGGCAGTTTCATAAGGCACACCTTTTTCCAGCTGAACATAACCACCATTGGTTAAATAAGTAGCCTGTGAATCGGTCGGCTCAGTGCTGCCCAGATGTTGCCAGCGCGCGGCATCCCCAGCTTCCTGCAGGTTCATGCCATAATCCACCATATTCACCACAATCTGCACATGACCCTGAGGTTGCATAGCGCCACCCATCACACCAAAGCTGGTCAAAGGTTTGCCATCTTTACTGATAAAGGCCGGAATGATGGTCTGGAAAGGGCGTTTACCCGGCTCATAAGCATTGGCGTGTTTTTGATCCATGGAGAACATCTGGCCTCTGTCCTGGAAACCAAAACCAGTGCCTGGTGCTACAACACCTGAACCCATGCCGCGGTAGTTACTTTGGATCAGTGAAACCATAGTGCCGTCTTTGTCGGCTGTGGTCATATAAATGGTATCGCCTTCATAAGCGGCCGGATTGCCTGCATCAACACGCTGGGCTGCATTGGCGCCAATCAGCTTAGCGCGCTCTTTACCATAAGCTTCAGAAATAAGGCCTTTAATCGGCAACTTGTTAAAATCGGTATCGGCATAAAACTTAGCTCTGTCTTCAAAAGCCAGTTTTTTCGCTTCCACTAAAGTGTGAATACTTTCGACGCTGTTGTAGCCCATAGCTTTTAAGTCGAAGTTTTTCAGAATTTGCAGCATCTGCAAGGCCGCTATGCCCTGACCATTAGGTGGTAATTCCCAGACATCATAACCACGGTAGTTCACAGATACAGGTTCTACCCAATCCGATCTGTGGCTGGCGAAATCTTCATAACGCAGATAACCGCCATTGGCTTTCATAAAACCATCGATGCTTTTGGCGATGTCGCCTTTGTAAAAGGCATCACGGCCGCCCGTAGCTATGGCTTTATAAGTGGCAGCCAAGTCAGGGTTTTTAAACATCTCACCTTTAGCTGGTGCTTTGCCATTGATGGTAAAAGTACCGACAAAATCACCCGGCTGGTCTTTTAAGCGTGGTACTGATCTGTCCCAGTAATATGCGATCAGCTCGCTGACCGGAAAACCTTGTTCGGCATAAGTAATGGCAGGTTGCAGAATTTGCGTCATAGGCAATTTGCCAAACTTCTGATGCATCTCAAACCAGCCATCTACTGCGCCAGGTACGCTGATGGGTAACATGCCATAAGGAGGCAAATCTTCACGACCCAGTTTTTTCAGCTCTTTGGCCAGTTGTTTATGACTTAAACCTTTAGGGGAGCGACCTGAAGCATTGAGGCCATAAATTTTATTGGTTTTACCGTCCCAGATAATAGCGTACAAATCACCGCCTATACCGTTGCCAGTAGGTTCCATCAAACCTAAAGCGGCATTGGCAGCAATAGCAGCATCTACCGCTGTGCCACCTTGTTTCATAATATCCAAAGCAATTTGAGTGGCTAATGGCTGGCTGGTAGCGGCCATTGCATGAGGAGCTATCACTTCGGAGCGGCTGGCAAAATCAGCGCCGGTAATACGGTCATACGCCATCAGTTGAGGAGATAACGCAATCAGGCTGCAGAGTAAGATTTTTTTCATTATGGTTGTGCCTCTGAAATACAGGAGCACTCAAACTAATCAGAGCTTACCTAAATTACCAGCGGCACGCGACCAAAGCCCGAATTAGCTGGCTAAGTGTTCGTTTAACGCTGCTTTTTGTTCGGTACTCAACAGTATTTTCTGTTTGGTAGCAAAATCGTATTGCACCAGTACGGCTTTACCCAAAGCGCAGCACTGATCCTTTTGCCATGCCTCTTGATGCACTTCAAACGAACTGTTACCAACCATGCTGATCCCGGTACGTAATTCAACCGGCACGCCATAAAACAGCTCTGCTTTAAACTGCACATTGATACTGGCGAGTATTAATCGCCACTGTCTGGTATCGAGATCAGGTGTAAATAATTTGAAAATAGGATCTCTTGCCCCTTCAAACCACTGCGTCAGCACTGTATTGTTGATATGACCCAGAGCATCCGTTTCATTAAAGCGGGGCTGAATAATTTCTTTAAACATAACAATAACCTAAAAACTATGAATGATTTTATTGAAGTTTATGATGATGTATTACCACAAGAGTTTTGTCAGCAACTGATCAAGCTATTTGAGCAGAGCCCTCACACCACAGCAGGGCGCACTGGCGGTGGTGTCGATACCAGTAAAAAATTAAGCACTGACTTGTATTTAAATCAGTATCAGGACTATCACCCGGCTCTGAGTGAGATTATTAAGTACACCACCAGTTATGTGGCGCAGTATTTTAAGAAGTACCATTTTGCGCTGATTGGCCCTGTCAGCATGACTGTAGCTCACCCATCAGAGCAGCGTATGGTGACAGTGACAGCTGAGAATTATCAGCAACTGGGAGCTCCACAGGCTGACAACTTTATGCGTACTTTGTATCGGCTTGGCCCTATTCAGATGCAAAAATACCAGCAAGGTAAAGGCAATTATGGCTACTGGCACTCAGAGGTGTACCCACAGTTACCGAACAATGAACCTTTGCATCGCACTTTGCTGTTTATGTTTTATTTAAATGATGTTGCTGAAGGTGGTCAGACTGAGTTTTATTACCAGAATAAAGCGATTCAGCCCAAAGCCGGCCGTATGGTGATAGCGCCGGCTTACTTTACTCACACTCACAGAGGTTGTGTGCCTGTGTCAGACGATAAATATATTCTAACCAGTTGGGTCTTGTTTAATCGTGCAGAACAGTTATACGGCTCAAGCGCCTGAGTGCTGAGCCGCAGATATAGCTGATCAATGGAACAGATCAGTTATACGGTTTCCGCACCTAAAGGCGTTACCGGGCGAGCCATTTCCAGATGAGGAATATCATCCTCCAGATAAGGTTCGCTGCAAGCGATAAAACCAAAAGACTCGTAAAAACGTTGCAGGTAACACTGAGCGGAAATACGGATCTCCAGATCAGGCCAGCAGCTACTGGCGACATCCAGAGCCTTATCCATTAAACCACGGCCCAAAGCCAGGCGACGGGCAGTTTGTGATACACAAATACGGCCTAAAGCAGGGCTGTTTTCGTAACTGACACCAGGCGCTAATACCCGGGCGTAGGCTAAAATTTTGTCGCCTTTTTTAAGCAATATATGCCGGGTTTGCGGGTGCAAATCTTTGTTATCCAGTTCTGGGTAAGGGCAGTTTTGTTCAACCACAAATACATCGACCCTTAACTGCAGCATGGCGTATACAGTGTATGAATCCAGCTGGCTAAAGCCTGCAACTTGCCATTCCATTCGTCTGTCCTGTTATTTTTTCTAATGATTCTGGCTTTACTATACCAAAGTCACTGTCATTTTGTCTGGTCGTAACAAGAGGGGGAAAACACAACAAAAAACTCGGCATAGTGCTTAAACTTGACTCACACTTAATACATTCGCTGTTTGAGACAAAAGGAGTTGTAATGTGGTTAAGCCAGATAGTCCAAAAGAAACGTCATTGGCAGCAGTTACTTAGCGTACTGGTGTTACTGCTGGTCAATGTCAGCTTTTATAGTATTGGTGAATTACAACTGCAGCATCGTCAGCAGCAGTGGCAACAATGGCTGAGTTTACAGCCGTTGCAGCAACAGTCCTGGCTTGTCAGTGAGCAAGGCCAGTTAAAACTGTTATCCAGTCCACCACCAGTCGCAACTGATTTTGTTGCTTTGGATGGCTCTAATCCGGTGTTACATCTCTCACCTGAATTGGTGCAAAGCTGGAGCGCGCAGGACTATCTGTTACTGAATCTGCCTTTTGTGATCTGGCTGGTATGGTTGCTGTGGATCCGTTCTTATCAGCAGCAATTCAGACAGGAGTTACAGCAACTGGAACAGCAAACTCAATTACTGCTTACCCATTTAGAGTTGCCATTTCATCGCGAAACCAACCCGGCCACTCAGTTGCAGCGGGTTTTATTAAAGCTGCAAAACTGGCAAAAACGCGATAGTGAAATTCGTCAATTGGTGCGGGTACAGGGCCTGGTGGATCACGAGCTGGCGATAGGCAACAGAGTGTTTTTTGAAAGCCGCTTAAATCATTATTTAACAGAAAGCACAGAAGTAGCCAGTGGCGCTGTATTTTTAGTGCAGTTGTCGCATCCAGAACCTAACGTATCCAACCTGATTAAACTCAAGCGTCTGCGGGGTTGTGTGGAACTGGTTGTCGAGTTGGTGGCTAACTGGCCTTATGCTGTGATGGCCCGATTGGCTGAAAACGATCTGGCGATACTTATCCCTGGCTTCACCGGTAAAGAAGCGGAACAACTGGGCGATCGAATGGCGCAGGTATTGAGTCAGGCTAACTTTTTTGACGAGTGTCAGGATTTTGATTTAGTGCATATAGGTTTTGTGTTGTATCAGCAGGGGCAAAGTTCTTACCAGTTGATGGCCGAAGCTGATATGGCGTTAAAAACTGCCCAGTTGATGGGACCTAACGCCGCTTATGGTTTTAATGATCCACAAAAACCTAAAATTAAAGGTTCAGTCTGGTGGCGGACTGAGCTACATAACGCCCTGAAAGATCAGCGGTTTTTACTGAGTTTTCAGCCGGTGTTTTCCTGGCAGGACAATGATGTATTACAGCATGAGGTCTTGGTCCGGCTGGCCAGCAGCGATGGTGATAAACTCGCGGCTGCATTATTTTTACCTATGGCAGCTAACTGTGGTTTGGTGGGTGCTATTGATCAATATGTGTTGCTCAAAGTCGCCAAACTGAGCGAAACCGAAGCGTTGGAACATTGTCGCTGCAGTGTGAATTTAAATACGCAGTCTTTAACGGATGACAGCTGGTGGCATTGGTTGCAGCAGCAGGTGGACAGCAAAGCTATAGTAGCGACAGATTTTGCGCTTGAGTTTCATGAACATCATTTAATTAAACACTACAAAAGCCTGAAACCTAAATTACTACAACTGCATCAGTGGGGTTTTGAGCTGATCGTAGACCATGTCGGATTAAGTCTGGATGCCACACCTTATACCGATGAACTACCTATCCGTATGTTAAAAATTCATCCAGCCGTAGTGCGGGGTATCGATCATCAGCTGGAACAACAGCTGTTTATTCGGGGCTTACTGGCTTCTTGTGTTGGCAAAGATATAAAAGTGATAGCTACAGGGGTGGAGCAAGACCCTGAGTGGCAATGTCTGAAAAAGTTAGGGGTAACAGGGGCGCAAGGCTATTACTTCAGTCAACCGTTGGCCCGTCTTATTGCTCAGAATCAGTTATCGGATTAATCAGACCACGATAGGCCAGTCCTTTCAGCGCCTGCAGACCGCCTGTGTGAAAAAAGCTCAGGCGGCTGCCTTTGAGAATGACACCACTTTTAATCAGCTCAAATACAGAGTACAAAGCTTTACCGGTATAGATGGGTTCAAGCTGCACTTTCTGATCAGCAAAAGACTGGCAAAATTGCCATAGTTCTTGATCAAAACGTCCATAACGCGGCTGATGTACCGCCTGTATTAATTGCCATTCGGGCCAGAGACGGCTTGTAGGCAAAAATTGCTTTATCTTCTCAGGCAAACTCAAATCTTTCACAACCGCAATGCCTAAGACTGCGGTGCTTTCAGCGCCATGAATAAGGCCTGCTATGGTGCCGCCGCTGCCCACGGCGCAAATCAGCAAAGACGCAGGGCCATTGGGTGTGTTACGCATATCCAGTTCACTGACACCACGTACAGCCGCTTCACATGTACCCCCTTCAGGAATATGCAGATAACCTGGGAATTGGTTATTGAGCTGCTGTATTGTTTCGGACAGATGACGACTCTGGTAATAAGCTCTGCTGACCAGAATTAATTGCATGCCATAAGACTGACATATTGCCAAAGTAGGATTATTTAGATCAGCGTCTTCGCCCCGCACTATACCTATACTTTTCAGGTTATTTTTGGCAGCCGCCGCGGCCGTAGCGACCAGATGATTGGAAAAAGCACCGCCAAAGGTTAACAAGCCCTGATATTTTTGTTGCAGTGCCAGTTCCAACTGGTATTTTAGTTTCAATAATTTGTTTCCGGATATGTCCGGGTTGTCACTTGGAGCGTAACGCAGCCAAAGTTCCGTCTGATGGTCCGTCAAAACAGGGTGTTGAAGCTTTTGCCACTGTAGATAAGAGGTTAGTTTCATTCTTTGTTGTCTATTTGGAGCGAATTTTTATCATTTTTATCGTTTTTGTGCTACTTTAGCATCATAATAATTAAGAAAGAACAGTAGGTAGTATTTGCCCTTATGTTAACAAAGCTATTGGCGCAATTAAAATTAACTAAAAAAAACGGTCATGTGTTTGCCGGTGTTCATCTGTCTGCCAATAGTTTAAAGGTTGTTGTGGTTACTCAGCAATCTGCAACAGAACAGCGGGTTGAACAAATGTTCGTGGAACAGTTTGGTTCCGCGGCGCAACTATCTGCGGCTTTTAAAACCGTAGCAGCAAAGTTACCTCCTGATTGTCAGTGTACTTTAGTGATCCCGCCAGAACGTTATATGGTGTTGCAGATTGATAAACCTGCAGTGCCTGACGATGAAATCTCATTAGCATTACCCTGGACTATCAAAGATTTAGTGACCTTGCCTGATGATGACATGGTGCTGGATTATCTGGATCTGCCTTTGCAAAACCAATTACAGGGTATCAAAGTGAATGTGGTCGTCAGTTCAAAAAGCTGGTTGGCAGACATTGTTGCTTTGTTTGTGCAGAATAAGCTGCAGTTGGTGGGAATTCAGCCGGAAGAATGGTTAGCACGAAACTTATTACCTGCTAAAAATCAGGCATTAATGCTGGTATCCCATCAGAGTGGCCAGGATTTGGCTGTGCAAATATTACAGCAAGGCAACTTATGCTTCTCCCGTCGTTTGCGTGGTTTTAATCGGCTGGATCAATACAGTCTGGATGAAATGCAGCAAGGTGTGTTTGATAATTTATTGCTTGAATTACAGCGGTCTATTGATTATTTCGAAGGCCAGCTGAAACAAGCTCCAGTCAGAGAAATTGCACTGTTGTTATCAAATTCAAATCAGACTGGCGTGGTGCAATTGTTTGTTCAAAATGGGTTTTCTCAGGTATTTGCTATCTCAGCCAAAGATGCAGGCGTGCAAATGTCAGCAGAGCAGTTTAGCCTGTATTGGTTAGCATTGGCCGGTGCTATAGAGCCATTGTGCGCACAACGGGAGGTGAACCTTGAAGCTGCGGGTTAACCTTTATGTGCAGGCATTGCAGCCTGTTAAAGAAAAAATCAGTTTAAAGTTACTGGTCAGCAGTACCCTTGGGCTTTGTGTTGTCTTGCTGATTGCTGGTCTGGTTATGAATATGCAAACGCAAACGAAACAAGCTGAATTAGCGGTATTGCAGCAGCAGGTAAAAGCTCAGGAACAACAATTAACCCAATTGCAGGCTACCCTGGGGAGTCGTCAGCCATCACCTGCTTTGGTAAAGCAGCGTACTGAGCTGAATCAGATTATTGCGCAAAAACAAAAGCTGCTGCAATTTGTGCAGGGTGAGCAATTAAAAACTTCAGTAAAATATTCCCCTGTGTTTAAGTATCTCGCCAGCATTGACCCTCAGGGTTTTTGGCTGAGTGGTTTTAGTTTAAATGCCAATTCCAGCCAGTTTAGTGGTTATGTCACAGAGCCCGAATTATTGCCAAAATGGCTGAACCAGTTAGGTGGCACAGAGTTTTTTAAAGGTCATACTTTTTCTCAGTTTGAAATTAAACAAGTAGAAAACACAGAAGCTTTGGCCTTTAAAGTCACCTCTTCCGCAGCTGGTGTTGCGTCTGAGGAGACGAAACCATGAGTGCATGGCAGCAAATGTCTGAGCGCTTCAGCGCTTTAAAAGAGCGGGAAAAGTACACAGCTTTTATTGGCGCTCTGTTGTTAGCTTTATGGCTTTTTATGCTGCAACTCTTAGTACCGGCTTTTGAAGAGTTGCGTAAAGCAGAGCAGCAAATAACCAGTGCTACTATGACGACGCAGCAGCAAAGCAATACACTCATAGCCTTGCAGCAGCAGGCTGGAGTCGATATCGATGCTAATTACAAAGTCGAACTGGAGAGCCTGCAGCATCAGGAGCAAGAGCTACAGCAACAGATTTCTAAACTGACCAGCTATTTTATCGGCTCAGAGCGCATGGCGTCTGTACTACAAGACGTGCTAAAAAGTAGCAATAATGTAAAAATGAAATCAGTGATCGCCAATCCGCCTGTGCCTTTAACTTTTTCGGAGCAAGGTACTGATAATAAAGCCGTTATTTATCAACACTCTACGGTGGTGGTGTTAACGGGTAATTATTTTGCATTAGCGGCTGTACTGGAACGTCTTGATACCTTGCCCTGGTCACTGGGCTGGCAAAGTATCGACTATAAAGTAACTGAATACCCTGATGCAGAGCTGACTTTGCATTTACTGACTGTGAGTGACAATGAAAGTTATATTAAGTTGTAGCCTGTGTTTGGTTCTGAGTGCTGCTGTGCTTGCTGCTTCAGACCCAACAAAACCTGATATGGCAATGGCTGTACCTGTAAATGTGGCAGCAGATCCCGAAGCAGTGGACCTGAGTGCTAAATTTAAGCTGGGCCTGATCAAAAATGTGCAGGGACAACATATGGCGTTAATCAATGGTCAGTCAGTGAAACAAGGTGATGAAATTGATGGCTATACAGTGCTGAGCATTAACCGCTCGCAAGTGGTGTTACAGCAAGCGAATGAACGTTTAACCTTAAGTCTGTTTAAAGCGATGAAAACTCAATGAATTATTTTAAGAAAAACTATTTTACATTAGCTTTCATCAGCCTGAGTTTAGCTGCTTGCCAGGGCTTGCAGGACACTAAAGTGCCACAGCAGGCGCAGGCCGCTTTAGCTGAATCACAGAAACAACCTAAACCAGCAGCTCCTGTTGTACCTGACAGTGTCACTCAGGATTTATTAGCTCTTGCTACCCCGATGCAACAAGGTCAGTCGATGCAGCCGCGCTTTAATGTAGCGGCTGCGAATGTAGATGTGGCTGATTTCTTTACTTCTTTAGTGGCAGATACAGATTACAGTGTGGCTATTCACCCTGCAGTATCGGGTCAGATCACGCTTGATTTAAAACAAGTGACGTTAAATGAAACATTTTCCGTTGTTGAACAGTTGTATGGTTACCATATCCAGCAGGTCGGTTCTATTTACAAAGTGATGCCCGGTGGTTTACGCACTGAAACTATTCCAGTGAATTATTTGTTGATGCAACGTTCGGGCAGTTCTTCTATTTCTGTAACAGCTGGTGGTATTTCTTCGTCTCAAAATGGCAACAGTAACGGTAATTCCAACAATAACCAAAATGGTAACCAGAATAACAACAACCAGAACAACAATAATCAAAACGGTAACAACCAGAATGGTCAAAACGGCCAGGGTGGACAAGGCAATGGCAGCTCGGTGCAAAGCTCCAGTGAAACCGATTTTTGGAAAGATTTAAAAGAAGCTATTACAGGTGTGATGGGCTCAGGCCCGGACAGAGCTGTAGTGGTAAGTCCGCAGGCGGGTTTAGTCACAGTTCGGGGTTTGCCTGCAGAAATTGAAGCAGTGCGTGCTTATTTAGGCCAGACCGAAGAAAGTTTGCAGCGTCAGGTGATACTGGAAGTCAAAATCATTGAAGTGACCTTAAATGATGACTATCAACAAGGTATTAACTGGAGTCAAATCGCAGGAACCATAGGTTCTACCGATATCAATTTCAGCAATAACAGCTTTACCCTGGGTAATAATATTACTGCTCAGATTGGCGGCTTAGGCAGCATAGGTTTTGAAGGCGATGACTTTAGTGGCGTCATTAACCTGCTGGAAACTCAGGGCAATGCGCAAGTGTTATCCAGCCCACGAGTGACGGCTATCAACAATCAAAAAGCTGTGATTAAAGTGGGCTCCGATGAATATTATGTCACTGGCGTCAGCAGCAGTTCCAATCTGACCGATACTACGGGCACTGGCACAGGTATCACCAGAGACGTACCCATTCCTGAGTTGGAACCCTTCTTCTCTGGTATTGCTTTGGATGTAACCCCCCAGATTAACGTCGATGGTGACGTGATTTTACATGTACACCCTTCTGTATCTGAGACCACTGAACTGAGCAAGTCGATCAATTTAGGTGGCACCAGCGCTTTTACCCTGCCTTCGGCTCAGACCAATATTCGTGAATCCGATACTATTATTAAAGCCCGTAACGGTGAAATCGTCGTGATAGGTGGCCTAATGCAATCCACCATCAGTGACAGTGAATCTAAAGTGCCGGTGCTTGGTTCTGTGCCATTAGTGGGCAAGTTATTTACCAGCATCAGTAAAGTAGAGCGGAAAAAAGAACTGATTATTCTGATTAAACCTACGGTATCGTCCGGCAGCGCTATGCAACAACAGCTGAAGCAGTCTGCCGATTTGATTGATCAATGGTATCCGAAGAACTGATTATGTTGTATTTACGCCACTTTGGTTTACAGCAAACCCCTTTTAGTTTGACTCCAAACACGGCGTTTTATGTCGATTTACCTCAGCATCATGAAGCCTTAGAGGTGCTGAATACAGCCCTGAATGTTGGTGAAGGTTTTATCAAAGTCACAGGCGAGGTTGGCACAGGTAAAACTATGCTGTGTCGCAAGCTGATGAATGACGCACCTGAAGATTGGGTCATTGCTTATATTCCGGATCCTTATTTGTCTCCGCTGGAGTTACGCTGGGCCTTTGCTACTGAGTTGGGGTTAAAACAGGCCGATACCGTAGATAATCAACAGTTGCTTCAGCTGCTACAGCATCGTTTGGTTGCGCTGGCCGCTGAAGGCAAACGAGTGGTGCTGATTATCGATGAGGCTCAGGCTTTGCCTGACGACACCTTAGAAGCATTACGCTTATTAACGAATCTGGAAACTGAGCAACGTAAACTGTTGCAAGTGGTGCTGTTTGGCCAGCCTGAGCTGGATAAACGCTTAGCCAGTTATAAATTCCGCCAGTTGCGCCAGCGTGTTAGTTTTTCCTATTTATTACGTGGCATGTCTTTTTATGAAGTGCAGGCTTATATCAGCACCCGCATTGATATTGCTGGTGTTCGACAACCATTATTTTCACCTGGTGCATTAAAAGCTATCTGGAAATACAGCAGAGGGATCCCACGTTTAGTGAATGTGTTAAGTCATAAAGGCCTGATGTTGGCCTTTGGCGAAAATAAGCTGCAGGTGGACACCAAACATTTACGTTATGCCGCAAAAGATACTGAAGACGTGCAAATTCAGATGTCAGCTCTAAACCCCATTTTCCTTGCAGTACTGATTTCAGTGCTGTTGATCACAGCAGCAGCTGCCTGGCATTTCCGGGGGCTGTGGTTATGAGCGTGATCAACAAGATGCTGCGTGATTTAGACAAGCAGCAACAGCAACAACCGCACAGAGGTTTTGCCAGCTTTAAACCACAACGTAAGTCACATCTGTTGTTGTGGGGAGCTGTGCCTCTGGCTTTATTAGCGGGCTGGTGTGGTCAGGCCTGGTATATGGAGCGGTTCTCCATTAAAACCGAACAAGCCACTACAGCAGCTGAAGTACAAAAAGGTCAGGTGCATCCGCTCGCTGCTGTTGCAGAGCTGGTGCCACAGGCACAAAGTCTGTCAGCAGTAACTAATGTCCCGGCAGAACCTGTCAGCCTGCAGGGTGTGGTAGCTACCCGCATATCACCAGAAGCTGCAGCTCAGCTTGCTAAGAAGCCAGTAGCAGAACCAGTCATAGTGGCAGAACCTGAATTACAGCCTTTTGTAAAACAACCTGTCGCTGAAGAGCGTGTTGTTGAGGTTGTTGTGGCTGAACCTGTTGCCGCTAGCAATGAAACTTCGTTGGCCTATACAGAAGTAACAGACGAAGTGCAGGTGAACGAATTTGACCAAAGCGGTGACTTTGCTACCGAGTCTGAAACTGCTATTGAACCCGACTGGAACGATACACCGCAGGTAGCAGATAAACCCCGTTCTCTGGCTATTGAAAAAGTACAACTTAGTCCGGAACAACAAAAAGACTTGCTAAAGAACAAAGCGCAAAAGGCTGAAGCTATTGGCAAGTTAAGTCAGGCGGTAAGTTACTGGCAACAAGTGCGTCAGCTTGAACCCTCCGATAGTGAGGCTTATTTAGAGTTAGCGCGTCTGGCTCAAATTCAGCGGAATGACGCAGCTGCTGTGCAGATTCTGGAACAGGCAAGTGCCGCCGGTGTGCAGGATCCAAAGTTATCTATGGCGCTGGCCGCTTTAGCGCTGAAACAGCAAGACTGGAGTAAAGCGCTGAGCTACTTACAGTACGAGCCGGATATTTTTAACTACACTGACTTTTATGCGTTAAAAGCTGCTGCCTTGCAAAAAACCAGTCAGCATGCTCAAGCTGTGCAAGTGTTCCAGCAATTGGCTCGTCAGCAGCCTGAACAGGCGCGTTGGTGGCTGGGGATGGCATTAAGTTACGATGCGATGTCACAATCAGAGCAGGCATTACATGCTTATCGTCAGGTGGCAGTAAACGGCTTTGGCTTGTCAGCTGAAAGCCTGAACTATGTAAAAAAACGCATAGCGGCGTTAGAGTGATTTTATGTTAAAACCCAGACTAAAAATGCGACTTGGCGACCTGTTGGTGCATGAAAACATCATCAGTGAGCAGCAATTGCAGCAAGCTTTGGCGCAGCAGCAAAAAACTGGCCGCAAGCTGGGTAGCAGCCTGATTGATATGCAGTTTTTGACTGAAGATCAGTTACTGCAGTTTTTATCGCAACAACTCAAAGTAGATTTGCTCGACATCAGTTCTCAGCAAATTGATCCCAAAGCTGTTGCCTTGTTGCCTGAAGTGCATGCCCGTCGTTTCCGCGCCTTAGTGCTGGAAGACAGAGGCAGTTCCGTCTTGTTGGGCATGAGCGATCCAGCCGATTTGTCTGTGCTGGACCAGATAGCGCCTATGCTGGCGCCGAAAGATATCTCTATTGCGATAGTACGGGAAAGCCAACTGATTAGCGCTTTTGACCGTTTATATCGTCGTACTAAACAGATTGAAAGTTTTGCCACTCAGCTCAAAGAAGAATACGCCGAAACCGATATTCTGGACTTTGGCGCCTTAAGCGACCCAACAGATAACGACAACACTATCGTCAAGCTGCTGCAATCTATTTTTGAGGATGCGGTGCAAGTGCGGGCTTCGGATATTCATATCGAACCGGACGAAAAACTGCTGCGTATTCGCCAGCGGGTCGACGGTGTATTGCAGGAAAACGTGTTAAAAGAAGTCAGTATAGTGCCGGCGTTGGTACTGCGTTTAAAGCTGATGGCGCAGCTGGATATTTCAGAAAAACGTTTGCCGCAGGATGGCCGTTTTCAAATCAAAATTAAAGGTCGCACTATAGATGTGCGGATGTCGACTATGCCTGTGCAATATGGCGAGTCGGTGGTAATGCGTTTATTAGACCAATCAGCAGGTTTGCTGACGATGGAACAAACCGGTATGCCGGATGCGCTGCTGAAACGTTTGCGCCGTATCTTAAAAACACCTCACGGTATGATTTTGGTCACTGGCCCTACAGGTTCGGGTAAAACCACCAGTTTGTACGGCATGCTCAGCGAGCTGAATAAAGAAGGCAATAAAATTATTACGGTGGAAGATCCGGTGGAATACCGTTTGCCTCGTATTAATCAGGTGCAGGTAAACCACAAAATAGGCCTGACCTTCAGTAATGTATTAAGAACCAGCTTACGTCAGGATCCCGACATCATCATGGTCGGTGAGATGCGTGATCAGGAAACCGCAGAAATTGGCTTACGTGGTGCTTTAACAGGTCACCTGGTGTTGTCGACTTTGCACACCAACGATGCAATCAGCAGTACCTTACGTTTAATTGATATGGGCGCCGCTGAATATTTAGTGGCTAGTGCCTTGCGGGCCATTCTGGCGCAGCGGTTGGTGCGACGTTTATGCCCACATTGCAAAAAACCGTACACACCGGATTCTTCTGAAATCAGCTGGTTACAGCACAAGCACATAACACCAAGCCAGCAGTTCTGGCGTGGTGAAGGTTGTCAGAACTGCAACCACACAGGCTATTCAGGCCGCATTGGCGTGTTTGAATTACTGGTGATGAACCGCGAACTGGCGGATGCGCTGCGTCGCAGTGACGCCGAAGGTTTTGCTATTGCTGCCCGTAACAACGAAGGCTTTAGGCCTTTGGGTGATATGGCGCTGGATTATGCGATGCAAGGGCTGACCAGTATAGAAGAAGTGATTAAAGTATCGGAATATCTTGAATTAGAAGAGCCGGTTAGTATCACTACTGCAGAGCTGGATCTTATCTAATGGCAACCTTCAGCTACACAGCCAGAGACCGACAAGGTCAAGCGATCAGCGGCAGTATTGAAGCGGGTAGCGAGACGGCTGCGGCAGATATGCTGCTTAAACGTAGTCAAATTCCAATAAAAATTCAGCTGCAGGAAGAGAAACAAACCAGCACTGCTATTGTCTGGCCTTGGCAGCGGGTCAGTATGACTGAGCTGATTATTTTCTCGCGCCAGATGTATTCACTGATGAAAGCCGGTATTCCTATTATCCGCGCTATTGTTGGTTTAGCGGAAAGCACCAGTTCTTCAGCCTTAAATATGGTGCTGTTAGATTTAGCTGATCAGTTGGAAAAAGGCCGTACTTTATCTGCAGCTATGGCACAGCACCCGAAGATATTCAGCCGTTTGGTGGTGTCGATAGTGCATGTGGGTGAAAACACCGGTCGTTTAGATGAATCCTTTTTGCAACTTTCCAGCTATTTTGAGCAGGAAATGGAAACCAAAAAGCAAATTAAACAAGCCACCCGTTATCCGACTTTTGTGCTTTTTGCTATTGCTGTAGCCATGGTGTTGATGAATATGCTGGTGATACCGCAATTCGCCACTATGTTTGCGAAATTTAATACGGAGTTGCCCTGGGCGACCCGGGTCTTGCTGGCCAGTTCCAATCTTTTTATTAATCACTGGAAACTGATGCTGGCGGCGCTGATCGGCTGTATCTGGGCTTTGAGGCTTTATTTACAAACAGAAAAAGGCCGCTATCAATGGAGTTACTGGAAGCTTAAAACCCCTTTAATGGGTTCTATTATTGTGCGGGCGACGTTGGGGCGATTTAGCCGCAGCTTTTCTATGATGCTAAGAGCAGGTGTGCCTTTAACTTCAGCTTTAACCCTGGTGGCTGAAGCCGTAGACAATGACTATATGGCGGAAAAAATCCGCGAGATGCGGAAAAATATAGAACGCGGTGAGAGCTTACTGCGGGTGGCGGTACAAAGTGAATTATTTACGCCTTTAGTGCTCCAAATGTTAGCCGTAGGCGAAGAAACAGGCCAGGTTGACGATATGTTGACGGAAGTTGCTTCGTTTTACGAAAGAGAAGTGGCATACGACTTGAAAGCACTGACGGCAAAGATAGAGCCCATTCTGATTTGTGTGGTGTCAGGCATGGTATTGATTTTAGCCTTAGGTATCTTTACCCCTATGTGGGACATGCTAAACGCCTACAAGGGTGGTTAGTAAATAATCGGTAAAAATGAAAAAAACGGAAGACAAGTTTGTAATAGTAAGTAAAATGGTCGTAAACAGCGATAGACTAACAATTAAGGGTGTGGAGTTAACATGATGAAGCGACAAAGTGGTTTCACTATTATCGAAATTATCATTGTAGTGATAATTTTGGGATTATTAGCAGCGACAGCATTGCCGCGGTTTCTGGCTATTACTGATGATGCAGAAGACGCATCTATTGACGGTATCGCAGGTGGTTTTGCGTCCGCAGTAGGTTTAGTGCGCGGCCAGTGGGAAGTCGAAGGTCGTCCGGCTGGTAACTTCACCGGTACAGGCACTAACACTCAAATGAGTTTTGTCACAGTGGACAGTACTCAGATAGGTGTGAATGGGACGGATTTATCTTCTGCTGGTGAGGCTTTAGGTTTTCCAACTATGGCCCCGGTAGATGGCGGTGATTCACGTGCTGAGCTGACAACAGATGCAAAATGCCAGGAAGTATTAAATCTGATTTTGCAAAATGCTCCACGTTCTATTGTTCAGCAAACAGGTACTCCGGTAACCACAGTAAACCAGTTAGCAGGTTTCACTTTATTTGTTCAGGCTGACGCTGCAACAAATGCAACAAGCTGCTACTACTATCAAACCAACGGTCTGGCTGCAGTGCCTGGAAGAGGCGCTACAAATGTTTTCAACGGATTCATTTACACACCATTAAATGGCACAGTGACTGTATTCAAAAATAAACCAAATTAACAGATTTAATTTTTAAACAGAGGTAAGAAGTATGAAAACTATCAATAAAACTCAACAAGGTTTCACCTTAGTTGAACTGATTATCGTGATCGTAATATTAGGCATATTGGCAGTCACTGCAGCACCGCGTTTTTTGAACCTGACTGGTGATGCCCGCGCAGCCACTTTAGACGCTGTAGAAGCGTCTGTTATCAGTATCAATAATCTGGTAAATGGAAAAGCAAGATTACAGGGTGTTGATGTAGCAGCAGCAACAGCTACAGTGACTGATGGTACCTTAACTATCAATGTCGCTCAGGGACAACCAAGCACAAATAACGGTGATGAAGTTGAATGGGGTAGCTTGTTAGATTCGAATGATTTTACAGTAGCATTTAACGCAAGCATCGATGAAACAGATGGCAAGTTTACTGCTGTTGCGGCAGATCAACGGGATGCAATTCTGATCCTTCCTGCTGGCTACAGTGCTCCAACAGCAGCGGCAGACCTTGGTTGTTATGTTTATGTGGTTAACTATGTAGATGACAACGGTACAGCCGGTGATACAAGTGATGACGTACTTCGCAGAGAATTAGGCAAAGTCACTGACGGTTGTAACTAAGCTGTAGCACTTCCTATGCCAGCAATACGGGCTAAGGTCGCAGGTTTTTCGCTGATAGAACTTATTATTGTGGTTCTGCTCATTGGCGTATTAACCGTCACTTTATTGCCCCGTTTTGTTGGCAAAGATGGTGTGTCTGAGTTTGTGGCACGCGACCAAATAGTCAGCTTGCTGCAAACTGCCCAAATTAAGGCTATGCAACAAACCTCAGGGGGTTGTCATAGCCTCGAACTTTCCTCTTCAATTCTCGCGCTACAAGCTGTAAATGGCTGTGTTGCCGGACCAGACTCTGCTTTTTATTTTCAGAGCCCCTCAGATTCAAACGTGACTTTGTCTTTGATTAGTTGGGACGGGAATTCAGTGTTAACCAGTTCCATTCTTAGCTTTGATGCCAATGGCAGGCCTGTTTTACCCTTAAATTCAGGCTATAGAGTACGCATTTCAGCGGACAGCGTTCTTGATATTTGCGTTGAATCAGAAGGCTATATCCATGCCATTGTGCCGGGGGGAGTATGCAACTGAATAAACAAAGTGCAGGCTTCACACTGATTGAGATCATTGTCGGTATGGTGGTCTTAGCTATTGCGCTTGTGGTGATCACTGGTGCTTTAGGGCCTATGTTTAAACGCAGCTCAGATCCCTGGCATCAGGTGCGTGCAGCCGAGCTCGGCCAAAGCTTTTTAAATGAAATTATGGCAAGAGCATTCGACGAAGCATCCGATAAAGCGGGTGGAGAATTTAGGTGTGACGCTCAGGTTGGTGCTGAACCTGAGCCTGGAGCGGCTTCTTGTAACAACTCGTTACTTCTTAGTAATGCTCCAATGTTGGCGTGCAGCGAGCAACTGTCTTGTCAAGATACCGGTGGTTGCTCTGCATGGCGTGAAGAAGCAGAAAGAGCTTCTTATGATGATGTAGATGATTTCCATGCTTATGTGGGCACCGGAGCTGACATAGCGAATGTGTTAGGGAGTGGCGATCCTTATGCGGTATTGGCCAGCTATTACCAAAGCTATAAAGTCTGTGTTGATGTGCGTTATGCTGGCAATGAATTACCTGGTATCAGCAGTATAAGAAAAGCGAAAAAAATAACAGTGTCTATCGTGACACCTGCAGGTGAACAGGTAAATTTTTCCGCTTATAAAGGAAATTGGTAATGTCCAGAGAACGAGCCGCGCTAAACAATGGCTTTACTTTGGTCGAGTTGATTTTGGTCATTATAGTATTGGGCATAGTGACCACTGTAACCACCAGCTATCTTGGCTTGGGGGTTCGTATGTACACTGAAGCAAATCAACGTGCACAATTATTAAGCCAAAGTAGGTTTGCTATAGAGCGCTTGACCAGAGAACTGAGGAATGTAGTGCCAAACTCAGTGCGTATTCAAGGAAGTTGTATTGAATTTATGCCTCTGAGTGCGGCCGCCCGTTATTCGATTGCTCCTTTTGATAGTGCTGGGACCAGCCTGACATTTTATAGTGCTTTACCTGAATGGCAGGATGCAGACGCCTCTAATGATAACATTCTTGTTAAGAATGGGGATTACGTCAGTATTTATCCTACGCTTTCAAGTCATATTTATAGCGATATAGTTTCAGCTGGTGTGGAAAAAAGAACAGTCCAGATCGTAGCTAATCCTGTTGCAGCAGCAGGCACTGTCAGTTTAAGTATCGCCTCTAATCGCTTCCCTGCTCAGTCCTCCAGTCAGCGTATGTATCTGATGCCCTCAAGCCCGGTTTCTTATTGCCTGACCAATGGCCAGCTTCGCAGATACGATAATTATGCTGTGACAGCAACCCAGCAAGTGATGAACTCAAGCGGAGGTATTCTGATGGCAGAAAATCTGGAGCAAGGTAGTTTTCAGCCTTTCACTATTGCCCCTGCGGTTTTACAGCGAAACTCTGTTGTACACATCATACTCAAGTTTCAATCAGATGTTGGCGATGATTTGTTCTTCAACCAAGAGGTTCATATTCCCAATGTCCCTTAATACTGGTGTTTCCTCAGCTTCATTGCAAAAAGGCAGCGCTTTGGTGATCGCCGTTTTTATTAGTGTAGTGATGTTGTTGCTGGTGGCTGCTTTGTCTAAGTTGTTAATAGCTTCGTCAGAAGGTGTGTCCTACGAAGTGCAGGGAACGCGCAGCTTTTTTGCTGCCCAAAGTGGCATAGAGTACGCATTAACAGAGTTGTTTCCGCTAGCTTCAGCAACAGTTGCAACTAGTTGTCCGGGGACATTGCAAAATGGTGAGGCAGTCAATCTGACGTTGCCATCTACGATATCCTTTAATACTGCTGGGTTACAAAGCTGTACTGCACATGTCAGTTGTCGTGAAAGGTCAAATACAGCAGGTGAAGTGACTCACTTTTGGTTAATCAGTACTGGTCAATGTGGTACTGATGAAGTCCAAACTTCCCGCACTATTCAGATGGAAGTATGGCAGTAGTGGGAGCTATAACTAACAAAGCTGTGATCCGTTGTAATACTCTTTTGCGAAAGAGTGAGGTAGCTATATGAAAAAACTGTTGTGGGTTTTGATGGGTTTGCTATTGCTTGTAAATATACGAGTCTATTCCGCCACTCTTAACTTTAACAACAACGGTAGTCTTTCAGCTTTGCAGGCCAGTGGTACTTGCGGTACCTGGAATAATGCCTGGGAATACAGCAATGGTGAATTCAGCTGTAATGCGCAGGTCACCTTTGCGAGTGGCGATCTGATCCGTACAACCCGGACCTCGGTTATTATCAGAGGCAACGGCGGTATTATTGTTAATAATAACTCTGTGGGCACAGCGTCAAACCGGGTTAATTTAACTACGACTTATGGAGCGCTGGAAATTAGCGCGTCTTCAAACGTTTTTGGTAATCTGCAGACATCAAGTGGTGCTGTGACTGTGCAAAGTTCCGCAGTCAACGGCTCTATCATGTCCTCTGGAGCTCTGACCTTAAATGCGGCGTCTGTCAGTGGCAGCATTAACAGTTCTGGCACTGGTTCTATTAGCAATGGCAGTACCCTTAGTGGTGCTGTCACTATTGGCAACGGCCTGACCAGTGGCAGCAGTACGTTTAACTCCACATTGACGGTTACCAATGGCTCGTTAAATAGCAGCAATAGTACTTATCATGGCAATGTAATCGTCAACAGTAATATCACCACCAACAACGATGTTTTCTTAGCTGATGTTACCAGTACAAATGGAGCTTTAAATCTGACAGGTGGTTCAGTCACCGGCATGATCACCACGCCTTGTTGTACTTTAACCACCAATAATACCGACCTTGCCGGAGGCGCTACTGTGCAATCTGGCATTAGCATCACAGGCGGTACTATATCAGGTGACTACACTATGACGTCCAACAACCCTGCCGTAGTGAATAATGTCACTATGACCAGTGGTTCAATTACCAGCGCCAGTACTGTCACTATCAATAACAGTACGTTGGGTTCAGATACTTCTCCTGTTTTAGTGACCTCGGTTTCCGGCAGTATTTCAGTGAATAACTCGCAAGTTTATGGTGATTTAGTCACGCCTGACTATGACAAAGTCTACGTTAATGGTAGCAGTGAGGTGATTGGCTCCTGTGTTCCTGTGGACGAACCTTTGTATGCCTGTGGTGGTGTAGGCACAGTAACCAGAGATTCCTACTGGCGTTTTGATGAAGTGCTTTGGAATGGCAGCACTGGTGAAGTGAAAGATTCTTCATTGGAGGCCAAGCATGGCCGTGCTGTTAACAGTGCCGTTGTTGCTCAGTTATTCCCGTCACCTGCATCTTGTACTTATGGCGATTTTCAGGCAACTGGCTCCTCCAGCCATCCTTTTGTGGATATAGCCAGAAACAGCTATTTCCACAACAGTGATGAATTTGGTTTTACCTTGTGGCTAAAAATGAGTGCTGCTGCTCAGGCTTCGGGTAGCCAGACTGTTATGGCGTACGGTGGAGCAGTCGGCGTCTCCGCTGGGCGTTTTCAATTAACCCGCGAGTCGGGCGGCAACTTAAGGTTTTCAGTCCGGATGACAGGCGGCGGCGTTCGTTATGTTGAAACCAGTGGCACTGCTATTTTTAATGATCAATGGCAGCATATAGCGTTTAGCTACAGCAAAAATAACAGACGGATGCGGCTTTACGTGAATAATCAACTGGTCGATGGTGTGCCAGACAGCAGTATCAGCGACACGACCAGTGCAAAAACGCCAAATGATGGCACCGGGAATTTTGCTATAGGTGCCTTGCCGGATGGAACAGCAGGTATTCGTGGCCAAATTGATGAAGTCAGGTTTTTCGACCGGGAGTTGCTGACATCTGATATCAAAAATATGTACGAGCAAGTCGCTACTTGTATCAATGAATGTTTCACAGAGAACTTTGCCAACGATGCAAACTGGTATTTAACACAACGCAACAGCACGCCTCCTTCATTAAGAACCTCTCCCAGTCGTTTGCGGCTGACTGAAAACACCTTAAATCAGGCTACTTCTATCACCTTTAAGCGTAGTTTCCCTGCCGCTGGCAATAAAATGACCATAGAGTTTGATCATTATGCTTATGGAGGAACAGGTGCTGATGGTATAGCGTTGGTGTTATCTGACGCTGCTGTAACTCCTGTGCCTGGCAGTTATGGTGGCAGTTTAGGCTATGCCCAGCGTACTAATGTCAGCCCCTCGCAAAGTGGTTTTTCTGGGGGCTGGCTGGGCATAGGTTTTGACGAGTATGGTAGTTTCTCTCAGGCCACGGAAGGACGGGTTGGTGGCACAACGGCTCGTCCTCAAGCTATAGGGGTCAGGGCTGCAAGCAGTACTAACTATGGCTGGCTTGGTGGCACCACTACCTTGTCGCCTATACTGAGTTCAACCGGTAGCACGCTAGCACGGGGTGACAGATACAGAATTACTATTGATTCCCGAATCGCAAGCCCACAAACGGTTTCGTTCCAGTTGGAAAGGCGTCTGGCTGGTGGTTCCAGTTACAGTACTTTGCTGACATCATCGAATTTGCTGAGTCTGGGACAGCCTGCACCTCCGGCCAATTTGTTGCTTTCTTACACAGGTTCCACTGGCGACAATACGAATTTCCATGAAATTACTAATATTCAGGTTTGTACACAGCAGCCTTCTACGCCAGTTGAGCTTGGTGACCCGGTGCACCACTATGAATTGGTTTATGCCAACAAGGGATTAACTTGTGAAGCCGAAGCAATTCAGGTCAAAGCCTGTGCTAATGCAGACTGTAGTACTTTAGTTGCCGATTCTGTCAGTACGACTATTAGTGCTACTAACAACGGTACTTTTGTTGGGGGAAATAATATTACCTTTACGGGAAGCACTACGGTTTATTTACGGCAGACTAACCTCGGTGACACAACGTTGTCCGTGTCTGGGGCCCCTAATCCCACGGTATGCAGTACAGCTGGCTGTAAAATTAACTTTAGCCATGCCGGCTTTAAATTTTACGCGACGGATAATTCAACAAACGGATTGTTAAACCAGGTGGCTGGTGTGCAAGGGGGAGGTTTCTTGCGTGCAGTGAAAACCAATACTGACACTATGGCTTGTGAGGCGCGAACTGTAGGTACACGTAATGTAACCCTTTCGTATGACTGTCTGAACCCTGGAAGTTGCAGTGCTGGTTTTGATGAGGTACTGGAATTAAAAGATAACAGTGCCGGAGCTACTACTGAGACTTTGTTTGATGGTGACGAAGAAGGTGATGGCAAAACGGTCAGCCTTACTTTCCGAGCTGATGGTTATGCCCCTCTTGGTATTAATTACTTTGATGTAGGGCAAATCCATTTGTCTGCTTCACTGGATTTGGCGGCTTCAGGCAATGATCCTGCCGTTACACTAACCGGACAAAGTGATCCTTTTGTGGTACGGCCTCACCGGATCAATGTCACCACGGCGTTATCCTCTGCTAGTGCAGACCCCGCCAATGCTACAAATCCACAAACTTTAGGCACTGGAGCTGGCTTTATTGCTGCAGGAGAGGATTTTCAGTTGTACGTCTCGCCGGTCAATGTGCAAGGCAATTTAACGCCTAACTATGGCAATGAGACAAGCCCAGAAACTGTTGCTGTTAATTTCGGCCAATTATTGCACCCACTGGGAGGGGACAACGGCACTTTAACTTCGGGGGCAGCTTTTACCAAAGTCACTAGCGGCACTTACAACAATAGGTTCCACAGCACTGGTTTTAGCTGGAATGAAGTGGGTACCATCAGTCTGCTGGCCAGAGTTGGAGATAACAATTACCTGGGAACAGGCGCAGGTGCAGAATTGAGCAGTACTCCTTATACAGTCGGGCGCTTTTATCCCAAGCACTACACATTAGCCAGTTCGTCATTTGGCAATACCTGCTCAGATTTCAGCTACATGGGACAACCCGCGATGAAACTGGAATACGAGCTTCAGGCTAAAAATGTGGCTGGTGCTGTGACCCAGAACTACCGTCCGGGCTATGGTGTGCTAGCTGCACCTTCTGTGGTGCTGGAAAATGCTGACAATGGCACAGACCTCAGTGGCAGAACCATTGTTCCGGCTTCCAGTTGGACCAGTGGTAAATATACGTTCTCACAAAGCAATCTGAGTTTTAGTAAACTGGCGACACCAGACGGCCCTTACTCTGCCCTGATGGCTGGGGTTAAAATTACAGATACTCTCGATGGAAGAGATTTGGAAACAAAAAATATGAGCCCAACAAGCGCAGGAGTTTGCGGAAGCAACTGTGTGGCTGCGGCTGTCAATGGGACTCTCGATATGCGCTTTGGTCGTCTGTTTATCAACTCAGGCATAGGGGATGAAAACGAGAAACTCAGAGTAATGGTTGAAACTCAGTACTGGAACGGTAACAACTTTGTTCGTAATGTTCAGGACAATTGTACTAGTTTTGATCCCACTCATTGGAGTGCCGTAAAAGCTGCTGAGCCAGCAGCTCCTTCAGCACCCGCAAGTATTCAGTTATCTGGCGAGGAATCCCCGCTGGTCGATGGTGTAACAGATCCCACAGACTTTTGGATTGAAACGCCGGGTGTACGCAGCAAATATATTCTGCAGTGTGCCGGAACCATCACTGAGTGCATAAAGCAATCCTGGTTACACTATGACTGGAATGGCGACAACGTTTTGGATGCTGATGATTTTGATACAGGAGCCGAGTTTATCTTTGGTCTTCGAACAGGCAACAAACGCCAAATTTTCTGGCAGGAGCGGCTGAACTAACTTAATTCGGGTCAGAGTAAAATTAACTGCATGCCTTTAGTTTTACTCTGACTTTGATGCGCTGAATATTTCTGTGGACCTGTTTATTTTTATATTACTGCTGCGATAAAACTTAAATTACTCTGTCTTGTCTGATGACTAAACATTTGGCTTTTCAATGGCTTTGGTTTAATTTGGTAAAAACTAAAGATAAAGCTATTTTCTTGGCGTTTTGTTACTTAAAATAAGCCCCATTTCGTCGGGCACCTTGTGTCACCACCTCTTAGTTAAAAGGATTAGTCTGTTCCATGTTAAATAAATTGCGTGGTCTGTTTTCAAATGATCTGTCGATCGACCTGGGGACAGCCAATACACTCATCTATGTAAAAGATCAGGGCATAGTTCTGAACGAGCCTTCTGTTGTTGCTATTCGTCAGGAAAGAACTGGCGGACCTAAGAGTGTTGCGGCCGTTGGCCACGCAGCCAAGCGCATGCTGGGCCGTACTCCTGGCAATATCAAAGCCATTCGTCCAATGAAAGACGGTGTAATTGCCGACTTCTATGTGACTGAAAAAATGCTGCAGCATTTTATCAAACAAGCGCACAGCAACAGCTTCCTGCGTCCAAGCCCACGTGTACTGGTTTGTGTGCCTTGTGGTTCTACCCAGGTTGAACGCCGTGCTATCCGTGAATCTGCTCAGGGTGCTGGCGCCCGTGAAGTCTACTTAATTGACGAGCCAATGGCTGCTGCAATAGGTGCAGGTTTACCTGTGTCTGAAGCGACTGGTTCTATGGTGGTCGACATTGGTGGTGGTACTACTGAAGTTGCCATTATCTCTCTGAACGGTGTGGTGTATTCCTCATCAGTTCGTATTGGTGGTGATAAGTTTGACGACGCCATTATCAACTACATCCGTCGTAACTACGGTATTTTGATTGGTGAAGCCACTGCAGAACGTATCAAAACAGAAATTGGTTCAGCTTACCCAAGCGACGAAATTCTGGAAATTGAAGTACGTGGCCGTAACCTGGCTGAAGGTGTACCTCGCAGCTTTACCATGACCAGCAACGAAATTTTAGAAGCTTTACAAGAGCCTTTGGCTGGTATCGTTTCTGCTGTGATGGTGGCTTTGGAACAGTCTCCACCAGAGCTGGCTTCTGATATTTCAGAGCGTGGCATGGTATTAACAGGTGGTGGCGCTTTATTGCGTGATTTAGACCGCCTGTTAATGGAAGAAACCGGTATTCCTGTGGTTGTAGCCGATGACCCACTGACTTGTGTTGCTCGTGGCGGCGGTAAAGCCTTAGAAATGATCGACATGCATGGCGGTGATGTGTTTAGTTACGACTAACAAGTCAGTCCTGAATGAAACCTATCTTTGAGCGTGGCCCATCTCTGCCATTACGGCTGTTTTTTGCAGTCTTATGCAGCGTTGGGCTGATGACGCTGGACAGATTCACCGACAGCTCCACACAGTTGCGTAGTTATTTAACTGCAACTGTGAGTCCTTTGTATTACATGGCTAATTTACCTCAAGCCATGATGTCCGATGCCTCCGAACAATTTATGTCTCACCAGCGTTTACTGCAGCAAAACCAGAAGCTGCGTGAAACCCTGCTTCGCCAAAACACCCAGATGCAGCGCCTGCAATTTTTGCAGCAGGAAAACGACAAATTACGTTCCCTTTTAGGTTCTGTGCCTGTAGCTGATAGCAAACGTCTGGTCGCTGAAGTATTGGCCGTATACAGTCATCCGTTCAGTAACCAGATAGTGATCAATAAAGGCAGCAACGACGGCGTCGTCGCACAGCAACCCTTAATTGATGATTTAGGTGTACTGGGTCAAATTGTTAGTGTTGGGCCAACCAGCAGCCGTGCATTACTCATTTCAGATACCACTCATGCGATATCCTTGCGGGTTGAACGTAACGGCGATCATGTAGTCGCTGAAGGTTTAGGTCAGTCCGACGAAGTGCGTCTGATGCATATTCCGCACAGCGCAGATATTCAGCAAGGCGATAAACTGATCACCTCAGGTCTGGATGGTATTTTCCCTGAAGGTTATCCGGTGGCTGAAGTGGTGCGGATCAGCCGTAACGCACAGCAACCGTTTTTGCAGGTCTATGCACGACCTTATGCCCAGCTTGATCGTATTCGTTATGTGTTATTAGTCTGGCCTAAAGCTAAACCGGAAATTGATGAGCAAATAGCTCCGCCTGATGCGCAAGCTTCCGCTGTGGCAGGAGATTTCTGATGGAAAAGTCGCATCGTTTATATCTGGTGTATTTATCCCTGATGTTCTCCCTGGTGCTGGCCGTTGTGCCTTTGCCTGCCATGGTGAAATTATTCCGTCCTGACTGGCCTTTGTTGGTGCTGTTTTATTGGGCTTTGGCTTTGCCATTTCGTGTCAGTATAGGCACGGCTTTTGTGGTGGGCTTTTTGCTGGATGTTTTGGTCGGCACTGTGCTGGGTGTTAATGCGCTGGCCTATTCAATCATCATTTATTTCTGTTCAGTGCACCATTTAAAAATCCGTAACTTCTCTATTTTGCAACAAAGCTTAGTCATAGCTTTGTTTTTGGCTTTTTATCATTATTTTATCTTTTGGCTCAGCCACTTCTTAACAGGCGTGGTTTTTACTATGGCCTATCTATGGCCCGTGGTGACCGGAGCTGCGGTCTGGCCCTGGATTTTCTGGTTATTACGCCGTATCCGCCGTCAGTTTAAAATTCATTGAGTGTCATTATGATTGCCCTTGCGTCCGCTTCACCCCGTCGCCGTGAATTATTAGGCCAGTTGCAGCAGGAGTTTGTGCTGGTCAGCGGTACTATTGATGAAACTCAACTTGATGGCGAAAACGCTGATCAGTATGTACTGCGTTTAGCAGAGCAAAAAGCCCGCGCAGGTTTTTCCAGTCAAAGCACTCCACTTCCTACCTTAGGCGCCGATACCATAGTGCAGGTGGATGAATTAGTTTTAGGTAAACCTGCAGATTTGGCTGATTTTCAGCGCATGATGAGGTTATTATCAGGTCGTAGTCATTGGGTGAAAACTGCAGTGGCTATTGCAACGGCACAAGGCACTATCAGCACTACAGTCGCGACTCAAGTCTGGTTTAAAGACTTGTCCGAACAGGAAATTTTTTGGTACTGGAATACGGGCGAACCTGCTGATAAAGCGGGTGGCTACGGTATTCAGGGACTGGCTGGTCAGTTTGTACAACGCATAGATGGCAGTTACTTTGCTGTGGTAGGTTTGCCTCTCTATGAAACCGCACAGTTGCTGCTCACACTGAAGGATGCACCATGAGCGCAGAATTACTGATCAACGTCACTCCAAGTGAAACCCGTGTGGCTTTGATTGAAAACGGTGTATTGCAGGAAGTGCATATTGAGCGTCAGGCTAAACATGGTCTGGTTGGCAATATTTATATGGGCAAAATCAGCCGTGTTTTGCCTGGTATGCAAGCTGCCTTTGTTGATATTGGTTTAGATAAAGCCGCCTTTTTGCATGCCTCCGATATTGTCACCGCAGGTTTAAATATTGCGGACGCTGAGCTCAAAGCTGGTCCGGTCAAAGATATTCGTCTGTTGGTGCATGAAGGTCAGTTTTTACTGGTACAAGTGGTGAAAGACCCATTGGGTACCAAAGGCGCTCGCTTAACCACAGATATCACTCTGCCAAGCCGTCATCTGGTGTTTATGCCAGGTTCAGCTCATGTGGGTGTATCGCAGCGTATAGAGAGCGAAACTGAGCGTCAGCGCTTAAAAGATATAGTCAGCACTTGTCTGGATGAAACTGGCGGTTACATAGTTCGCACTGCAGCCGAAGGCGCTGGCGAAGATGAACTGCTACACGATGGTAAGTTTTTACAAAAGTTGTGGGCAAAGGTGCTTAAGCGCAAAAAAAATGCCCGCAAAGAAACCATGTTGTATGAAGAGTTAACGCTGGCCTACCGTATTTTGCGTGACTTTGTTGGCTCTGATTTAGAGCGGGTGCGGGTAGACAGTAAACTGACGTACCAGCAACTGCATGCTTTTACTGAGGAATTTGTGCCAGAAATGACAGCCCGGCTGGAGTATTATCCGGGCGAGCGGCCTGTGTTTGATTTATTTGATGTCGAAAATGAAATTCAGCGCGCGCTGGAGCGTCGGGTCATGCTGAAAAGCGGCGGTTATCTGATGATTGACCAGACCGAAGCCATGACCACTATAGACGTCAACACCGGTGCTTTTGTCGGTCACCGCAACTTAGAAGAAACCATTTTCAACACCAATATTGAAGCCACTCAGGCCATAGCCCGTCAGCTAAGGTTACGGAATCTGGGCGGCATTATTATTATCGACTTTATCGACATGCAAAGCGAAGAGCATCAAAAGCGCGTGTTGCATAGTTTAGAAGTGGCTTTGGGCCGGGATAAAACGAAGACCAATATCCATGGCTTCTCGGCGCTGGGTCTGGTAGAAATGACCCGCAAACGCACCCGCGAAAGCCTGGAACATGTGCTCTGTGGTGAGTGTCCAATTTGTGCTGGACGCGGCAGTTTAAAAACGGTCGAAACTGTCTGTTTTGAAATATTGCGTGAAATAGTGCGGGTGAACCGGGCTTATGTTGCAGATAAATTTGTGGTTTATGCTTCACCTGCGGTAAAAGATGCGTTAATTAATGATGAATTTCACAGCATGGCTGAACTCGAAGTGTTTATTGGTAAACAAATCAGTGTCGTGATCGAACCTCAATACGGTCAGGAACAATTTGACGTGGTGATGATGTAGTGCGGACTGTGAAACAGGCCTGGTTTTATTGCTTACACAAACTCTGGATCTTCTTTGCTATCTTCGTCGTGTTGATGGCCACCTTAGTCTCAGCTTTACGTTTTGGTCTGCCTTACGCCCCTGGTTATAAAACCGATATTGAACACTGGATCAAAGCAGAATACGGTACTGAAGTGCGCATTGGTGCTTTGTCGGCAGGTTGGCAGGGCACAGGGCCTGCGCTGGTTCTGCAACAACTTGAAGTACTGGACAGCAACTATCAGCCGCAACTGACAGTGCAGGAAACCGGCATCCGGCTGGATTTCTGGCGTTCTTTGCGCACCATGAAACTAAGTGCAGCTCACTTTGAACTGACAGGCTTAACCTACAGAGTGGATGCTCAGCGTTGGTTAGGCACTGGGGTTGCTACTCCTTCTGATAATCAGCAGCTTTTTGATGCCTTACAGGATCTGTTTTTTAAGCAACTGCAGCATTTCTCTGTACTCGACAGCCAACTGGTGTTTAACAATGCACAAGACGAAGATATCCGGCTGGAAATCAAAGCGCTGAACTGGCAAAACGAAGGTGAACGTCATCAGGGCTGGGGCGAGTTGTCTGTGGCTGATGTGACGGCTAATACCTTGTCTTTTATTATCGATTTAACAGGCGAGCCATCCAAAGCCCAGGGCCAGTTGTATCTGGCCAGTCAACAACTGGACTTATTGCCCTGGTTCCAGCAGTTATTACCTCAAACCCGCAAACTCAACAGCGCCAAGCTAAACTTTGCTGCCTGGGGGGATATTAAAGCCGGCAAATTACAACAAATTGACGTGGCATTGTCCGACAACAATGTTGGCTGGCTGAAAGATGGGGTCTGGAATAAAGTTGCTTTATCTGATGGTTATCTGCGTTGGGTACCTATGGCTAAAGGCTGGAGTTTAAGTTCCAGCCCTATGACGCTGAGTAACAGCAGCCAAAGTTGGCCTGGCTTGCAACTGCAACTTAATCAGAATGAACTGGGTTATCAGGCGTCGTTACAAAACCTGCAGCTAGGCGTAGCGCGGCCTTTGCTGGAGCTGTTTTCCGATGGTTCAGAGCAGTTGCAGTCGTTGTTGTCTTACCAACTGGACGGCAAAGTAGAGCGGCTGGATTTAGTCACGGAAAATGATCAATGGTACTTATCCGGTCAGTTTAATGAGCTCTCCTCAGCTCCGGTCGCTGATGTGCCTGGTGTCAAAGGCTTTAACGGTCGTTTTGTCGCGTCCCCGCATTTTGGCTGGCTGGGGTTAAAAGCAGAAGATGGTGCACTTCAATGGGGCCAGGCTTTTAGTAAAGACTGGACTTACAAAGGCGCGGAATTGGAACTGGCCTGGCGTAAACGTGCTGGCAACTGGCAGATTCTAGTGCCTTATTTAAGTTTATGGCAGGATGCTTTTAGTCTCGAAGCTGAGCTGGTAGTGAATCTGGACGACAAACCTGATATGGATTTAGTCGCAGAGCTGCATGGTGTGCCGGTACAAAACGCAGAGCAGTTTTTCCCGAAATTTTATATGCCGGAATCTGTGATTAAGTACCTTAAACCTGCACTGGTATCTGGTGATGTCAGTTCAGGCAAAGTGTTATGGTCAGGCGATTTTTCTGCTTATCCTTATGCTGAAAGAGACGGTGTGTTTCAGGCGCTGGCTGATGTGACCAATGCCGAGTTTTTGTTTGATGAAAACTGGCCTAGTTTAACGGACTTATCCGCACAATTATTTTTTGAAAATGCCGCCATGCTCATCAGCAGTAAGTCCGGTTATCTGGTGGATGCTCCTGTTGATCAGGGAGTGCAAGTCGGCATTCCTGACTTATATAACGCCGATAATTTAATTATTGATATCAAACAACAATTGCTGGCTGAACAAGTCACTACCCTGATGCAGGCTTCACCTTTGCACGATTCTGTGGGTGAAACTCTGGCTTACTTAGGTGTGACAGGACCAGTCAAAGGCGATGTGCGTCTGACTATTGGCCTGAATGAGCCGACAGTGGATATCAAAGGCGCTATCGACTTTGAGCGTAATGGTCTTGCTTTGTCAGCGCCTGCTTTAGTTGGCGAGAATCTGACGGGCCGTCTTGAGTTTCACAATGACATTTTGACGGCTGATGATTTACAGCTTTTTATCAGCAATATTCCCGTGCAGTTTGGTTTTCGTGGCGAACAGCAACAGGACAATTACAAAGTATCCTTGTTAAGTCAGGGCTTACAGAACAGTCATGAATTGTTATTGAGCTTAGCGCCACAGCTGGAGCACTTTGCTACTGGTCCTCTGAGTTGGCAGTTTAAACTGGACTTATTGCTGGCAGGAGAGGGCTACACCTATCAGGCCGATTTGGCGCTGGATTTAACCGACACCGAATTGCTGTTGCCCGCACCTTTGGCGAAAAAGTCAGGTCAGGCCGGTACTGTATTCTGGTCGTCCAGCGGTAGTCAGGACAACTCAGTTATAGCGCTAACCTATCAGGATTTAGTGTTTTTTGATGCCAGCTATGTGCATGCTCAAGGTCAGATAGGTCGCGCTCATTTAAGTTTAGGCGCCAAAGAAAATGCTGGTTTTGCTGATGGCTTTACCATCAGCGCCAATTTAGATAAAACCGACTTTATGCCCTGGTTTGAGTTAATTCGCCAGCAAGTCAGTCAGCAGTCTGATGAAGCTGGATTATTACCTGCATTAACTTCAGTCAAAGCCAAAGTGAATACCCTTAGCGTGACAGAGGATATCCTGTTTGATCAGGTACAGCTGCAGTTAAAGCCAGAAGCAGACTTTTGGTTAGTTGATTTAGATTCGACTCAAACCAAAGGCCAGCTGAAGTTGGCAAAAGATTTTATGGCGCAGGGAATTGAGGCCAACCTTGAGTTTTTAAAGTTATTCCCTTACGACCCGGCAGAAGCAGAGGCCGAGGCTCTGGCTGCTGCGGAGTCCTTAGCTAAACTGACGAAAGAGCAGCAAATTGCCAAAGCTCTGGCTGACGTGGTGAAACCACAACCTATGCCATGGCTGGCCGATTTACCTCCAATCAAACTGGATTGTAAAAGCTGTGTGTTTGGGCCTTTTGATTTAGGCCAACTGAGGATGCAAACCGAATCCGATGGCGAGCGTTTAACTATTCAGAGCTTTGAATCCCGTTATAAAAAACATCAACTGAGTATCAAAGGCCATTGGCAAAAAGATGCAGAAGCCGGTGTTACTACCTTATCTGCAAAATTAACCAGCCCTGACTTTGGTCAGTTGATGAAAGACTACCATTTAAGCTCAGCTATAGCGGGTAGTCCGGCCCAGGTGCAGATAGACAGTATCAGCTGGGCTGGCGGGCCGACTCAGTTTAACTACGCCACCTTAGGCGGCAAACTGAACTGGCAGTTGGGTGAAGGTTCCTTGTCTGAAGTCAGCGACAAAGGTGCGCGCTTATTGTCTTTATTTAGCCTGGGGTCTTTGGTGCGTAAGCTGAAGCTGGACTTCAGGGATATTTTCTCTAAAGGCTTTTTCTACACTGAAATGAAAGGCGATTTACAGCTGGATAAAGGCGTAGTGCATACCAACAACACCATGGTCGATGGCGCTGCGGGTAAAATTGAAATTCAGGGTTATGCCGATTTAGTCACAAGGCAACTGGATTATCAGATGGCGTTTTTACCAAAAATTACCTCGAGCCTGCCTGTTTTGGTGGCTTTATTGCAGTTTAATCCGGCCACTGGTTTAGCCGCTTTGGCTCTTGATGAGCTGGTCGAATCGGCTGAAGTAGTGTCCAAAGTTAATTTTGTAGTCACAGGTAATTTTGACCAGCCGGAAGTGGTGGAAGTGGCGCGTCATACCACTGAAGTCGAAATTCCACGTTCTGAGTTATTAAAAGCCGAACAGGAAAAACGCCTACGTTTGCAGCAGGAACAAGAGTCGCAGCAAAAACCTGTCAAACCTGCGGCAAGCAGTAAAGCAAAGGATAAAACCAGGGAGAAAGCCAATGGCTAAGCTCTGGCGCTTATCTGCAGTTCAGCTGACCAGCGGGCCGGATCCTTTATTGAATCTGGCGAAAGTGGACAGCTTGCTGGCGCAACTACCCAAAGCATCGCAACATCTGGCGGTATTACCTGAAGGTGTGGCGGTATTTGCAGGCCCTGATGGCTTAAACCTGCAACTGGCGGAAGCCTTAGGCTCTGGCCCGCTGCAAAGCGCTTATGCTGAATTAGCAAAAAAACACCAACTGTATTTATTGGTCGGCACTTTGCCAACCCAAACTTCTGATCCAACACGTTTTGCTGCCAGTAGTCTGTTATATAGTCCTGCAGGTGAATTGGTCGCTGATTATCAGAAAATCCATTTGTTTGATGCTTTGGTCAATGACAGCAGCAAGCAGTATCTGGAATCAGCCACTACTATGCCGGGTGAAAAGTTAAGCCTGGCCCAGGCTCAGCAGTTAAAGTTGGGGATGCTGATTTGTTATGATATGCGTTTTCCCGGATTAGCCCAGGCTTTAGCTGCTCAGGGCATGAATGTGATGGCTGTACCTTCGGCTTTTACTACAGTGACAGGGGAGGCGCATTGGCATACCTTATTAAGAGCCCGTGCCATAGAAACCCAGAGTTTTGTTGTAGCACCAGCTCAGGTGGGCACTCATCCTAATGGTCGTCAGACCTATGGCCATAGTTTAATTATCGACCCATGGGGTCGTATTCTGGCCGAAGCCGATGGCAGCAGCGAAATGGTGCTGAGTGTCGAAACAGATTTAGATCTTTGCCAGCAGCTGGCGGAGAAAATGCCGGTAAGGCACCACAACAGATTTCAAAGTGAGTTCAAAGCATGAGTAACGTCGAACACAACCTGTTAAGCGCCAGTGACCTAAGCGCCAGTGATTTACAACAAAGCTTAGGCTTTTTGTTTGCGCACAAGCTGGATTACGCCGACTTGTATTTTCAGTCCAGCGTACATGAATCCTGGGGCTTGGAAGATGGTTTAGTGAAAGACGGCTCTTTTAATATTGAACGTGGTGTGGGCGTGCGGGCCATCAGCGGTGAAAAAACCGGTTTTGCTTATGCCGATTCTATTTCAGCTGCAGCTTTAAAGCAGGCGGCAGAAGCGGCCCGTGGCATCGCTGGTGCTGGCAAACAAGGTTCAGTACAGGTCTTTAAGCAGCAATCCCAACCACAAATTTATTTGCCTTGTGAGCCACTGCAAAGTTTGGACAACACAGCCAAAGTTGAGCTATTGAAGCAGATGGAAGTTTATATTCGTAGCCTCGACAGCCGTGCTGAACAAGTGGCTGTCAGCTTATCCGGCGTTTATGAAGAGGTGCTGGTTGCAGCATCCGATGGTACTTTTGCCACTGATATTCGTCCTTTAGTGCGGTTAAACTGTTCTGTGCTGCTGCAACACAATGGTCGCCGTGAACGTGGCGGCAGTGGTGGTGGTGCCCGTACTAACTATCAATATTTCCTTGAAGACGTCAACGGCTCACCACGCTGGCAGGGTTATGCCCGTGAAGCAGTACGTATGGCTCAGGTGAATTTAACAGCAGTAGACGCACCAGCTGGCACTATGCCTGTGGTCTTAGGTTCAGGCTGGCCTGGCGTGTTATTACACGAAGCTGTAGGTCATGGTCTGGAAGGTGATTTTAACCGTAAAGGTTCATCCACTTTCGCTGGTCGTGTCGGCGAGCAAGTCGCATCCAAACACTGCACTATTGTTGATGACGGCACTTTGGCTCATCGCCGTGGTTCACTGAATATCGACGACGAAGGCACAGCCAGCCAATACAACGTGCTGATCGAAAACGGTATTCTGAAAGGTTATATGCAGGATAAACACAACGCCATGCTGATGAACGTGGCGCCTACAGGCAATGGACGTCGTGAGTCTTTTGCTCATTTGCCTATGCCCCGTATGACCAATACCTATATGCTGGCGGGGGAATATGACCCACAAGAAATTATCGGCAGCGTGAAAAAAGGTATTTATGCACCGAATTTTGGTGGTGGTCAGGTGGACATTACTTCAGGCAAATTTGTATTTTCAGCCTCAGAAGCTTATCTGATTGAAGACGGTAAAATTACCACACCAATTAAAGGCGCAACCCTTATAGGCAACGGTCCTGAAGCAATGCAGCAGGTATCTATGGTCGGTAACGACCTGACACTGGATGCTGGGGTTGGCGTTTGTGGTAAACAAGGTCAAAGCCTGCCTGTGGGTGTAGGTCAACCTACCTTAAAACTGGATGCCATGACGGTAGGCGGTACTGCGTAACTAGAGCGTGTTGACGTTTCGAGATTAAATTTTGTTCGTTCTGGAGGCGCGTTGAGCGCGAAAGGAGGAGCGAAGTTTAGTTATTCTAAATGAGCGACGAGTGACAAAGCTCAGGGCGCCGCCAGACGAACCCGAAGGGCAGCGCCTGGCCGGCCTTTCTGCTGCGTTAGCACTCGTTTATGTAGAATAACTACACTGCACTCGCGCTGCCTTGCATAAAAACCGGCCAGACTGCTGCAAAAATAATCCTGAAACGTCAACACGCTCTAATCTTTCAGACAAAAACACTAGGACTTTGTGCCGTTTTACGGCAAGATCCAGCCCATTAAATAATTCGGGTCAGAGTAAAATTAAACCTCCGCTTTAATTTTACTCTGACCCGAATTAAATCTACTGACTGAGAATTTCGCCTGCTATGTTACAAACTTTGTTAAACAGACGTCGTCTGGCCAAATTGCCAAAAACAGATCTGGTGGCTGAAACCGTTTCTGTGTTGTGGTCAGCTGCTGATTATAAAAGCACAGTGCTGGATCTGATCCAGCGCGCTCAACATCGCATTGTGATCACAGCTTTGTATCTGCAAGCTGATGAAGCTGGTGAACAAATTCTGCGGGCTTTATTTGCCGCCAAACAACAAAAGCCAGATTTACAGGTGACTGTTTATGTGGACTATCACCGTGCCCGTCGTGGCCTGATAGGTCAGGAAGGCGCCCGCACCAACAACGATTTTTACCGTGAGATTGCCAAAGACTACGACTTGCCTATTCAGATCATTGGTGTGCCGGTAAAAAAGCGTGAGTTGTTTGGGGTGCTGCATTTAAAAGGTTTTGTGTTTGATCAAACCCTGCTGTACAGCGGTGCTTCACTGAACAATGTCTATCTGGCAGAAGAAAATCGTTACCGTGCTGACCGTTATTTAGTGCTGCAAAATCAGGTAATGACAGACGCCATAGTGCAGGCGCATCAGCAGTTATTTGGCGATGAAGAACAAACACCAGAACTGCTGGACGACGAAGACTATGTCAGTCAGGCAGTAAAACGCCAGTCACGTTTATGGCTAAAACATGCCAAAGCCACCCGTTATCAGTATTCTGATAAAACTGACTCGGCTTTACGGGCTTCATTGTTGATGGGCTTAGGGCGTCGTAATAACGAGCTAAACAGCACAGTGCTTGCGCTGCTTTCGGTGGCGCAACAGGATGTACTAATTTATACGCCTTATTTTAACCCGCCTGTGGCTTTGGCCAGAGCGCTACGTAAATGTTTAAAACGTGGTGTCACTGTGACCATAGTAGTGGGCGATAAAACAGCCAACGATTTTTATATTCCACCAGGTCAGCGTTTTAGCAAAATTGGCGGTTTACCTTATTTCTACGAAACCATTTTGCGTAAATTTGTCCGGGCTAATCAAAAGTTTATCGATTCAGGTTTGCTGCACGTCAAACTGTGGAAACACCAGGACAACAGTTATCATCTCAAAGGCTTAAGTGTGGATGGTGTGAAGCATCTGTTTACTGGTCACAACCTGAATCCACGGGCTTTTGCTCTGGATTTTGAAAACGGTATCTATGTGGAAGATGACCTGCAGCAGTTAAAAACTTTGCTGGAACAAGAAAAACAAGTGATCACAGCCCACGCCAGCGAAGTTGTGCATTATTCAGAAATTGAAACTGTGCGGGATTATCCGGAAGTGGTACAAAAGCTGTTAAGCCAGTTGCGTCGTATAGGTGCAGATTTGGTGGTGAAGCGGTTGATATAAAAATGGGGTCAGATCACATTGTTAATTGTTTTATTAACAATGTGATCTGACCCCATTTTTTAGTCTTCTAAAATAGCCGGCTTAATCAGCTGGAACAATTCACGGAACGCCTTAGGTGGCAGATCCTTTTCCTGTTCTCTTTTTGCATTACGAATAAGTGCCCGTAACTGCTGTACGTCTACATCAGGAAAAGCCGCAACAAATTCAGTTAATGCATCCGGATTGGCAATCAGTTTATCGCGCCAGGTTTCCACTAAGTGAAACTTACGGGTCGCCGCCTGATTGGTGTTACGCAGCACAGCCAAAGCACGTTCAATAGGTTCCAGATCACGGGTACGCATTAAACGACCAATAAACTGGATATGACGGCGCAGCGCTTCGTGCTTTTTAGACAGCTTATCAGCTAAAGCTAAAGCGTCTTTTAATTCATCATCTAAATCTAACTTAGCACGGGCAGCAGGGCTTAAAGCCACCAGGTCTTCACCCAGTTTCTGCAGCGCAGTCATCTCTTTTTTGACTTGGGTTTTACTTTTACCATGCTCAACATCCCAGTCGTCGCCATGGGTAAAGTCGGTCATATCGGCCATACGATTCTCTTACCATCTTAATTAATGCACATAGTATACCCGATAGCCTGCACTCTGTCGTGCATCGGATTGAGGCGGGACGGGCGACCGTGAAGGTCGCCCCTACATCCAATTCTTACGGAACTATGGTAAGCTGAGTCCACATTCTGGCAGTTAAAACCGAACACTCTGACAGGTACACAGATGAGTCAAACCGAAGTTACAATCTGGCAAGAAATCGCCGAAGTAAAAGATGCTGTCAGCCAGGTGCTGGCGCATGCAAAACAATTAGGTGCCAGCAGCGCCGAAGCCTCGATGAACCGCACCCGTGGTTTAAGTGTCGAAACCCGTCACGGTGAAGTGGAAACCGTTGAGTTTAATCAGGACGGTGGTTTAGGCATCAGTATTTATGTTGGTCAGCGTAAAGGTTCTGCTTCTACTGCAGATTTAAGCCCGGCTGCTTTAAAACGCACAGTCGAAGCTGCTATTGATATAGCCCGTTACACCTCTGAAGATCCACATGCAGGTTTAGCGGATGCGGCCTGGCTGGAATTATCGCCACCGGATCTGGATTTATTTCACCCTGCTTCTGTCTCTACCGAACAAGCTATTGAATGGTGTAAAGCCTCTGAAGAAGCAGCTTTTGCTTATGATGCCCGTATCACCAACTCGGAAGGTGCGTCCTTTTCCTCACATCAGGGCTTAAAAGTCTACGGCAACAGCCATGGTCAACTGGTCGGTTACCCAAGCAGCCGTCACAGCCTAAGCTGTGTCGTGATTGGTGAAGACGGCGATGATATGCAGCGTGATTACAGCTACACAGTGGCCCGTGAATTAGGTGCTTTACTGGACCCGGCCCAAATTGGCCGCGAAGCTGCACTGGAGACAGTACAACGCTTAAATGGCCGCAAGCTGGGCACGCAAAAAGTGCCGGTGATTTTCCGTGCTGATATCGCCAGCAGTATTTTTGGTCATCTGGTATCTGCGATCAGTGGTGGCAGTATCTACCGTAAATCCAGTTTCCTGCTGGATAAAGTCGGCCAGCCTGTCATGTCTGATAAAGTCACTATTATTGAACGTCCGCATTTAAAACAAGCTTTAGCTTCCAGTCCTTTTGATGGCGAAGGTGTGAAAACCCGCGATTTAACAGTGCTGGATAAAGGTGTATTAAATACTTACCTGACCACCAGTTATTCAGGCCGCAAGTTAGGTTTGCCAAGCACGGGTCATGCCGGTGGTATCCATAACTGGTTAGTGCAACATGGTGATGCCGACTTAGCTCAGCTGTGCCGTGATATGGGCACTGGCTTGCTGGTGACAGAACTGATGGGTCAGGGCGTCAATACAGTCACAGGTGACTACTCACGTGGTGCTGCTGGTTTCTGGGTTGAAAACGGCCAAATTCAGTTCCCTGTATCCGAAATCACTATAGCCGGTACTTTGCAGCAAATGTTTATGGATATTCAGGCCATAGGCAAAGACGTTGACCCTCGTGGTGGCGTGCTGACTGGTTCTGTATTGATAGGCCAAATGCAAATCGCCGGTCATTAATACCCGTCGTCCTTGAAGCTGCAGCTTTGTTGACTGCGCCACTTCGCCCCAGTCACATAGGTTAACTATGCTCCTGGGGCCTCACTGACTTGTCGCCTCGCTGCATCATCAAGTAACTTGGGTATATCTGCAGGTTGGAGTCTACGACTCTGATCTGTTTTCCTCCTTGATTTTTCTGAACTTTCCCCCAGCTATACCCACTAAAGCATTAATTATTTTTCCCGGAGTTTTGTATGAAATCTTTGTCTTTTTTAGTACCAGCTACCTTATCTTTTTTGCTGACCAGTTGTGGTTATTTAGCCGGAGACGAAAAGCAGCAGTTAGAACAAGCCTGGCTGGCGAAAGATCAGCAATTACAGCAGGCTGTAGAACAAATCCGTACTCAGGGGTTAGAAGCTGTTGCCAATGGTGCTGAAGCTGGCACTGTCGCCTCTTGTGTGGCTACCACTTTAGTGGCCGATCCGGTTGGCCGCTTAATCAGTGTGGAAGGCGCTTTGGTTGAGTCAGCCAAGGTGTCACAGTTACTGGCTGATTTACAGCAGGTGATGGAACAGGATGTATCACTGGAGCAAATGGCGGGCTTATTACAACGTGGCGCTGATGCTGCAGTCTATGCCAAAACCTTAATTGAACAACAAGGTGTAGAGCAGGCGTTGCAGACATTAAAGCAGATGGCAATCGCCAGCCAGCAGTTTGCCCAACAGGACTTAGGAGCACATTTGCAGCAGCTGTTAGGTACTTGTCATACCAAGCCCGCAGAGAATAGTGAAGCGTGACAAATAATTTGTAGAATATAGTCGCAACAACCTTCCTGATAGTTGCGACATACCGTCCATAAAAAAGCCGCTCAGTGAGCGGCTTTTGTGTCTTGAAACCAGCAGAACTTAGTTAATGCCAGTCTTTAAACCACGACGGATTAACAGAGCATCAGTGGTAGGTTCCTGACCACGGAAGGCTTTGTAGGCTTCCATAGGGTCTTTGCTGTTACCAATAGACAGGATGTTTTTACGGAAGTTAATGCCGTTTTCCAGCTTCAAACCGCCCTGAGTTTGCACATAGGCAAAAGCGTCAGCAGCCAGAATCTCACTCCACATATAAGCGTAGTAACTGGCTGAGTAACCACCAGAGAAGACGTGAGCGAAGAAAGTCGACTTATAACGTGGTGGTACAGCAGCCAAATCCACACCGTGTTTCTTCAGTGCCGCTGCTTCAAACTTTTGTACGTCCTGCAGTGGTGCATCGGCTGGCAGAGAGTGCCATTCCATGTCCAGCAGTGCAGAAGACATATATTCCAGTGTGTCATAACCCTGGTTGAAACTGCGTGACTTCATGATTTTTGCCAAGAGTTCAGCAGGAATGGCTTCGCCTGTTTTGTAGTGTTTAGCGTAGTTGCCAATCACGTCAGGGTGAGCTGCCCAGTCTTCCTGGAAAGTCGACGGGAATTCAACGAAATCGCGTGATACTGAAGTACCAGCTAAGCTCGGATAATTTACATCTGAGAATAAACCGTGCACCGCATGACCAAATTCATGGAACATAGTGGTCACATTGTCATAGCTCACCAGCGTAGGTTCACCAGCCGGGCCTTTAGGAATGTTCATCACGTTCACAACAACAGGCTTCTGGTTTAACAGCTTGCTTTGCTCAACAAAAGAACTCATCCAGGCACCACCACGTTTGCCGTCACGGGCAAAGTAGTCAGCATAGAAAATTGCAATGCTGGTACCATCAGCGTCAAAGACTTCATAAGCTTTTACATCCGGGTGATACACAGGTAAATCCGGACGGGCTTTCATGGTAATACCAAACAGCTTGTTCATGGTGTAGAACATACCGTCATTCAGTACGCGCTCAAACTCGAAGTACTGACGAACTTCTGCTTCGTCTAAATCGTATTTGGCTTTACGTACTTTTTCGCCGTAGAACTCCCAGTCCCATGGTTGTAATTCAAAGTCACCGCCGGTTTCTTTGATCATCGCCTGAATAGCTTCGGCTTCTTTTTTGGTGTTTTCCACTACGGCAGGAACCATAGAAGCGAACATATCCAGTACAGCTTTAGGTGTTTTAGCCATAGTAGGTTCTAACTGGTAGGTTGCCCAGTTGTCATAACCTAACAGCTTGGCACGTTCTGCACGTAACTGAGCTAAACGGGCTACGATAGGCTGGTTGTCTGTATCACCTGAAGTACCACGGTAAGCAGAGGCTTCCCATACTTTTTTACGTACTTCGCGGTTTTCCAGTGAAGCTAAAGCTGGCTGACGGGTGGTGTTGGTAATTTCAATAATAAATTTACCTTCTTTGCCTTTAGCTTTAGCGCCTTCAGCTGCTGCTGTAATTTCAGCTTCAGATAAACCTGCTAATTCTTCTTTGGTATCCACATAAACTGCGATCTGATCTTTCATCGCCATCAGGTTTTGCTGAAACTTGTTCGTCAGCGTGGACTGTTCTTCGTTTAACGCGCGGATTTTGGTTTTTTGTTCTTCGGTTAAGTTGGCACCGGCACGAACAAAACGCTCATAATAATCTTCCACTAAACGGGTGGCTTCACCGTCTAAACCTAAAGTAGCACGGGCGTCATAGACAGCTTTTACGCGGGCAAACAGCTGTGGATTCAGGTTGATGTTGTCTGAATGCGCGGCAAATTTAGGCGCCATTTCGGACTGAATTTTCAGGATTTCATCGTTGCTGATGGTACCCGTCATATTAAAGAATGTAGTGGAGGCACGAGTTAACAACTCACCACTTTTCTCCATAGCCACAATGGTGTTGTCAAAAGTGGCAGGTTCTTTATTCTCAGCAATAGTCAGGATCTCAGCCATATGCTGCTTAATCCCTTCTTCCATCGCTGGTTGGTAATGCTCAACTTTAATTTTATCGAATTCTGGTGCTTCGTACTGCAGAGTACTTTTTACTAACAATGGATTACTCACTGCACCTTGCTCCGCTGCTGGGGCTGCAGTTTGAGTTTGCTCAACTGCTGCTGTAGTTTTAGCTTCTTCGGCTGGTTTGGAACAGGCGCTCAAAGCGACTGCTGCTCCAATGGCGCTGGCGATTAAGGTCTTGCGCATGGCTATTTCCTTCTGGGTATCTTGGTTGCTTTTTTGTTATGAAATTACAGTAAAAGTCATCAACTGTTAACCGGTCGAGTATGCCAAAAGCGAGAGGCAAATAACAGGTTTTGCAGTAAGTGGCAGATTTAGCGGGATAAGTGGAGTTCAAAAGCCGGCTATGTATTTGTTTCGTGAAAACAGCAGTGTTGGCTGACTTCTGATTTGGTTACAGGATAGACTCAACCTAAAGGATTCTGCCCGCTTTCAGCGTCACATCTTCAGCGAGGTATCCCCATGTCTGATCTTCAAAGCCGTTTATTCTTTGGCTTGTGTTATCGGAATGCTGATTGTCGCAGCATGTCCACCATGTAATGACGCCGAAAAACCAAAATGTCCATTGTGCTGCATACAGACTCGCCGCACTATACTTAAACCAAGTGAATGATGCAGAGACTCGGCAGGGCGTCTGGAGGCGACGTTTTGACTAGCCGCTTGTCCGTCGTCATGCACCACAATATGGCAATATCCATCAGCAACATCAGCCGTCACATTAATCCGGGTTCCGGCGTATCGCATCGCGTTGCTCAGCAGGTTTGCTATGGCCCTGTGTAGTAGTCTTTTATTGGCAGTAATGATTAAGTCTGATTCAACTGCAACGTTGAAGGTCAACTGGTTATCCTGAGTGAAAAGGTCCACCATCTGATGTAAAAAATCAGCCAGGTTAAAGTTTTCGTAAGCCATTTCGTCAGGTGTATAGTGGTTCTGCGCCAGCATCAGATATTCGTTGATGTTGTCCTCAATTTCGCCCAAGTTGCGCATTAGTTGCTGTGCAGTCTGTGGATCCCCCTTCTTATCCAACTGGTGCGCTATAAAATGCATACGGGCCACGGGCGTTTTTATATCGTGGCAAATGGTTTCAGCAATTTCGGTTTGGAAATGGGTCAGTTCTGCAACACGGGCAGTCATATTTTGTAGGGAGTGCGCCAGAGGTTCCAGATAGGATTTTTTGCTCAGGGTAAATGCAGGCAGATGGCCGTGGCGTATTTCATTTAAGGCGGATGATCGCAATACAGCGGCATCTTTAAATAAGTTGCCTGTATAAATAAAAAACGCAATAAACAAAACACTATAAAACAACAGGCTGAACAGTAGTTTTTTATCCAGTGTTGCGTTTTCAGCTTCCAGCCGCAGGCAATATAAGCTGTTATCACTCTGGTGCTGACAAAGCAGGCGACGGTCTGCCGTTTCAGATAATTCCAGATATTTATCTTGTCCAGTGGTTTCAGTGTGTTGCCAGATCTGAGGCTTAATGTGAACAAATACAGCATCAGCACAATCTTCCTCTGCGGACATTATGCATACTACTTTGCCGGACGAGTGCTGATGAGTGGTAAAAGTCTGAGACAATAAGGTATCAAGAGCAATGACAGGAGCACTGTCTGCTGTATGCCAGCGATGCAGGGTATTGACTGTGTAAGCAAGAATGGGGACTGTCATAGCCAGCACGAAATAAAAGCGTAGCAATGATAAAGACAGCCATTCAGGTCGGTGTATATGCAAGATAGTAGCCCTCACCCCATGAAATGACTATGTTCCAGGCTGGGTCAATGCCCTGCAGTTTTTTCCGCAAGCGGGATACTCTGCCATCCATGGTGCGATCTATACCGTCATACACTTTGCCCAGATGATGTTGAAACAGCCAGTCCCGGCTGACAACTTCACCATACTGTTGCATCAACGCATCCAGCAAGCGGAATTCAGCTGTTGTCAGATCAAGCCTGGTGTCCGCCAGATAGGCGTTCTTGGCTTTGGTATCCAGCCTTAAGTTATGCTGTTTCAGCTCAGAGTTTAATACTATGGGTGCTTTGTCCTGAGCCAGAAATACTTTTAGCTTGGCCAGCAGCAAGCGTGGATCTATGGGTTTCAGCAAGTAGTCCTGAGCACCAAGCTCAAAACCATATAATTGTTGTTTCATTGAGACCTGAGCTGTCATAAACAGAATAGGTCCGGCAAAGCTGTGCCTAATTTCTTCGACAAAACTAAAACCACTTTTACCTGGTAATGTCACATCGCATATAACCAAATCAAAGCTTTGTTGATGGAAGAGTTGAGCAGCTCTGGCCGCGTTGTAAGCGGAGGTTACCGTATAACCTTCGGAGTTCAGGCAATCAACAATCAGTCGGGTAAGCTCCAGATCATCTTCAAGCAAAAGTATGTGCTTAGTCATCAGAATATGCTCCATGACAGCCGCCTTTGCTGTAACGCCTGTTGTTGATGTTGCAGAACTTTAAAGGCTCTCGTGGCGAGCACTTTTTTACTGCTTTGATCCATCAGACTAAAAAGCACTGTCTCGTTGCTCTGCAACGTCATGGTGTAGGCGTCTTGTTGCCTGGCGCAATGCAATACGGTTTTGGTGTTCTCATTCACCAGGCAAGCAACGGTATTGGTTTTCCAGCGCATCTGTAGTGTGGTGACACAAACGTCATTTTTACCAATAAGACAGAATTTGGGCAAAATCTCAAACTGTGCCGACTCGGAAGCAAAGGGCAGCGTAAGTAAAACAAGCAATGTAAAGCAGTTTGCTTTTACCATTGATACATGAAACCCATAAACCAAATGTCATGCTGGCGCGAACCAATAAATAAGCTCTGCATCACCTCTGCCGGATAAAACTCCCGTCTCAGACTCGCAGCAAAGCTTAGGTTCGAACTGAGATTCAGGCTGGCATCCAGTCTGACAGAGGGCAGCCACATGGGCCCTGGCTGAACTCTGAGCAGATTGGAGGTGTCGTGATAACCCAGGCCAAAGTAATAGTTAGCGAAACCTTGATCAAGCCGACGTATACCCAAGCTTGGGGCTAAGTTAAAAGACTGCCCCTGATACTGATATCTTAGTAAGGTATTCCACTCGTTGCCGTTATGTACTCCGGAAATATCGGTATGCCATTCACTGCGCAGTTCAAAATTATCTGTCCTGGCATATGCCGTTATTCCCGCTAAATAACTTAAATGGCGTCGTTGAAAATTGATGACATCCTGAATGGTTTCATCCCAAAGAACAGGTATTTTGACGTTATTTATCGCTAAAGATTTAATCAAGCCATCTTCAGCACTGTTATGCCGTACCGACAATGCGTCGAAACTTTGCTTGCCACTCAAATCCAGCGAAAAATGTTTTGTTTCTACCAGATTGAATCCAAGATCAAGGTTTTCCAGATAAAAACGCTTGTAGTACAACGACCAGCGCGGCAAGACATATAGATTGGTATGACTGGCATCGAACAACAAAGTGCCATACTGGCCATGCCCCACTGTCACACTAAACTGCCACTGCATCTGCTGCAGGTCTTGAGTCTCTTCTTCTGCCAGAGCAAAGAAACTTGCCGCAAAAAGTAGCCAGGTAGTAAGTAAAAGACGCAGATAGCCTGAAAGCATGTATTTAACCTGTAAATGGCTCACAAAAATTAAAAAGATCCCCAGCTTGTTTCACATTCCAATGACATCGGGTCTCAGGTTAATCATAGCTGGTGTTTTATTTATCCGTAACGAACCCAGGTGCGGCTTTTGTTCATTCCAGTCATCACATCAGAGGTCAAGCCATGGCGCCATTGCGGACGGGCGATGCTAGCGGATAACAGCATGTGAAAGTGTGCAAAAGTGTACATAGGCGGCAGAAACACAATGTAAAAAGCTCTGCTGCCTCCAAAATTCACACAAAGCTGAGTCGTTTCACTAAGGCAAATTCAGGTAAAACTTAGCTGCACACTTTCGTACAGTTTGCCGTTTTTTTGCACGTTATAACTTCGGGCCGAATGCAAAAGTACAACTTTTAATCATCCAAAGCATTCACTGGAGGAAGTGTGAAGTTAAAATCAGTTAGTCTGGCTATGCTGTCTGCGCTTTATGGCGTAGGGGTAGCATTGTCAGCTCAGGCGGCTCCTGCAAATGCCAATACCATCAAATTGCAGCAAATCAAACCAACACAAACAAAAAAACAAAATGTTGGTCATCAACCACAGCAACAAGGCAATGTCACCCGGTCTATGCCAAGTGGAAAAAACCAGCAAATTCAACCAGCGTCGGGCAAGGCGAAGTTTATTGCTGAGCCACAGCGTACAGGCGAAGATGTTTATATTGTGCGACTAAGAGACCTTCCGGTTGCAGTTTACGACGGTCGGGTTGAAGGGTACGCAGCAACAGCAAAAGGTGCAATTAAACAGGAGCTTGAAGTAAAGTCGGGGTCCTTAAAAGCCAATGCAGCTAAAGGCCGCCGAGCGGCAGAGGTAAGTTCTGCCGCTGTGGAAACTCTGGCGAATGACCGCGCTCAAAGCTACAGAAGCTATCTGACACAAAAACAAGACGCTGTTTTACAACTGGCAAGAAGCCAGGGGATCAGCGGTAAAACCAGCGCGCGCTTCACCACTGCGGTGAACGGCTTCTCAATGAAAATGACGCAGGAGCAAGCGAAAAAGCTGGCCAGCCTGCCTTCAGTTGAGTTTGTTGAACGCTCCACTATGCAAAAAATACTGACCGACCGTGGTCCGGGCTTTATCGGTGCCGATCAGGTCTGGTCTGGCAACACGGTCAGCGCTATCCCTCAGAAAGGTGAAGGTGTTGTAGTAGGTATTATTGATACAGGCATTAATACTGATCATGTCGCTTTTGCCGATGTGGGTGGCGATGGTTATGACCATACCAACCCTCTGGGCGAAGGGGTATACCTTGGTGATTGTGCGACAGATAAATTAGTCTGTAATGACAAACTGATTGGTGTTTACACCTGGCCTGTGATCACAGATTCATACAACGGCAATGGTTCAGCCACAGGTGAAGATTATCAGGGCCATGGTAGTCATGTGGCAGGTACTGCCGCTGGTAACTATGTTGAAGACGTGCCTTTACTGTCACCCTCTTCGGGCAATGGTGATGGTGACCCAATGGGCCATACCTTTGAGTCAACATCGGGTGTAGCACCTCATGCCAATATTATTTCGTATCAGGTGTGTTTGCTGGACGGCTGTCCTACTGAAGCCGTTCTTAGCGCTTATGAGCAAGCAATTGAAGATGGCGTAGACATTATTAACTTCTCTATCGGCGGCGCTGAGCGCTTCCCGTGGTCAGATGCGACTGAGCTGGCTATGTTGGCTGCACGCGAAGCCGGTATTCTGGTGGCTACCGCAGCCGGTAACTCAGGCGGTGATGCTGACAATACGTTTTTTGGTAGTCTGGGTCACAGTTCACCCTGGGCCATGGTCGTAGCTGCCAGTACTCATGACCGTGTACTGGATGTGACTAAAAACCTGATCAGCTTTAGCGGCGGCAGCTCAACTCCATATGTCAGTATTGATCCGGATGCAGAGTGGCCTGATGATATTGCAGGTTTTTCCACCGGTAGTATTGTTGATGGCAAGGCTGTATTAGCTGCTGATTTTGGCGATGAAAAATGTGAAAACGCCTTTGCGCCAGACACCTTTACACCAGATCAAATTGTTATCTGTAAGCGTGGTACCAATGCACGAGTGGCGAAAGCCCACAACGTATTGGCCGGCGGCGCTGGTGGTTTTATTCTGTATAACGAAGATTGGTACCAGGGCATTACCGATGTAGAAATGCAGATTATGGATGACACTTTCCCATTACCCGGCATCCATGTCAGTTATAACACGGGTCAGAATATCATTAACTGGCTCAATGATGGTGGCGCAGACCATAAAATCAGCATCACAGGTGGTTTAGTCGCCCGCACTATAGACCCGGCTGCTGGTGATATTTTGGCTGATTTCTCCTCACTTGGCCCATCTACTACCTATAAACACCATCTGGCACCCAATATTGCAGCGCCTGGCGTGAACATCTACGCACCCTATGCAGACGAACATCCGCTGCATCCAAATGCTGCATTGTCGCAGGATTGGGCCATGTTAAGTGGTACTTCTATGGCTTCGCCGCATATTGCCGGTGTTATGGCTCTGGTACGTCAGGCGCATCCGGACTGGACTGCGGCAGAAGTGCAATCAGCCATGGAAATGACTGCATCACAAACCGTGCGTCGTGATGTTGATCCTGAATATTTACCTGAAGGCCACCCAGCATCTCAACACAGAGCTGGTGCCGGACGAGTAGATGCTAAAGCTGCGATTGATGCTGGTTTGATTATGAATGAAACCGTGGCGAACTTTAAGTTGGCTAACCCAACTACAGGTGGCGATGTACGTCAGCTCAATTTACCTCAGTTGGTGAACAGCAATTGCCGTGCCGGAGTCTGCTCATGGGTGCGTACCGTGACCGCAACCCGCGATGGTAACTGGACATTAAGTTCTGATACCTGGGTTTATGATCGCTGGACCAACACCTTTGATGGTGAAATCAATATGCATAACGCCAGGATGGAGTTTTTCCCTGCAAGTTTCAGTCTGAAAGCGGGCGAGAGTCAGAATATCGTCATTAAAGCGGATATTGCTGACATCCAGGCACAATACAACTCACTGCTGGCTGGCACAGGCAATACCATAGAAGGGCTGGAGTTATGGACTAACGTTAATCTGATTGCTTCAGATGCCGCTATTCCTGCGTCACACTGGCCTGTGTCTGTCAATTTTGACCGTCTGGGTTTGCCAGAAGCAGTCAATCTGACGGTACATCGTGACAATGGTGGCTACCGTATTGCTGACCTGCCTTTAGCAGCCAGCAAAGATGTGGTTTACCGTGGTCATGGCCCGGTGAAAGCTGACACTTTTGAGCTGACCTTACCTCAGGATAATAACCATCAACCTATCTATTCAGATGGTGATTATGAGCAAGGCAATAACCAGATTTCCTTGATCAATGTACCCGAAGGGTCTGCACGCTTAGTGGTAGAAGTGTTAGAACATGTCAAAGGCCCGGGCTTTAACCCAATTATCGGTGACCTTAGTGGTTCACTCGCTATCCATATAGGTCGTGATTTTAATGGCAATGGCAAAGCTGATTTTGATGAAGAGTGGCTCTGTTCATCCACCACTCAAATTGAACTGAACTATTGTAGTTTGACCAATCCGGATGCCGGTTCATATTGGGTATTATTGTCTAATACCAGTTTAAACATGTTTGACTGGACACGTGAGGAAGGCCCGGATCCATCTGGTTACTATGGTATCAAAGTTGAAGATCTGGTTGACAGCTATAAAGTGGCGACTGCTGTAGTGCCTGCGGGCGAAAACGGTTTACAGGCTAGCGGTCCTGCAGTGACCACTGGTAGCCCGGTGGATGTCGACTTAAGCTGGGAGCTGGATGATCTGGTTGAAGGCGATGTGGCTTATGCTGGTGTAGATATTGGCAGCAGTGCAGCACCTGGCAACGTGGGCTTCATTCCACTGCGTTTAGAGCGTGGTATGGATGATGTGACTGTTCAGGTAAATGACACTGTTCGTGGTGGTGATGTCGTTGATGTGAAAATGCATATTGTGCAAAACAATAGTGGTGCAGATCGCGATTTCGACTTAACTGCTGTCATTCCGGCTGGTTTAACCTTGCTGCCGGATTCTGTGAAGGTGAGCACTGCGGAACAGAAGGCCAATCTGACGGTCGAGGGTAATACTATCCGGGTTGCTGGTGTACAACAGGACTCCACCAACTGGATGCGTAACTACACTGTAACCAACAGCGAAACTGATGCCATGTGTCGTGTGCCGAACTACGGCAGCAATGGTGCTGGTTTTGTCGGTTTAGCTGAAAACTACGGTTTTGTGCCTGAAATTGGTGGTGCAGCCGGTGACTGGGCTGGTTCAGGATATTATGACGATGATTGGAACTGGATTTACTCCAATCCGTTTGAAATCCAATTAGCTAACTATTGGGGTGAAGACGGCAGAATGAATCTGTTCCATAACGAAGATTATATGACCTATGATCGCTTCGTTGTATCACCACAGGGTTTTGTCAGCTTTGGTCCTGCATGGAATCAGGGACAACATTTGATCCACCAGAAGTTTCCGTACTTGATGAGCCCGTACGGACCTTTCATCGCGCCATTCTGGCGTGGTCAACCTGATTATAATAACGCAGGTTGGTCTACCCCTGTTGATGCCTTAGGTACGCCTTTAGAGCAAAATGTGCTCGAGCCTGCAAAAGGTTCAGGTATTGCTCTGGCCTATGCCGGTGATGAAATTATCATTGAATGGGTTAACGCCCGTACACAAGGTATGGATCTTTCCGGTTGGAGCGGCGAAGTGACTCCAAGTGGCACTGAAGCTAACGATCGCTATACCTTTGACCTGATTCTGAACAAAGCCTACCGTTACGGTTCAGGCGAATTCGAAATCGTTATGGCGTACGGTGATATGGACTTTGCCGGTACAGGTGACTTTGGTTCCATTGGTTTACATGGCAACTATGGTCCATTGGATATCTTCGGTTATCCTTATGGCCAGGAAACAGGTATCAGTGCTGCGTTTAATGGCTTAACTGATGTGGTGAAGCGCAATATGGTGATCTGTTATGACTATACCGGACCAGAAGCAACACAATTTGACTTGAGTTTCCAGGTGCGGGTTGCTGAAACAGCAGCAGGACAGACGCTTAAGCTAGGAGTTACCAGTGATGTAAGCGGCATGGGCCAGCAGATTATTGACAAAAATATCGAGGTTGCCGGCAATATCACAATGCCAGGCTTCAATAATGTGACTGTGAATGAAAATGGCTCCTTTGATATCCAGGTTGTTTACGCTGACATTGACGCCAATCCGAACACTGTCAGTGTCACTGGTGATCACATAAAAGCTGTGGTCAGTGCTCATGAAGTGGGGGCAAAAGTAACTATTACGCCTGATGCAAACTGGCACGGTGAAACTATGGTGACGGTCAAAGCAGCGGACAGCATCAACCCAACTGATGCTGCTGTGCAGAGCTTCGTGTTAACCGTTGTATCTGATGGTATCGAGTTGGGTTGTACAGACAGTGGAGCCACTAACTTTAACCCTGCGGCAACCAAGAGTGATGGCAGTTGTAAATTTCCGGCTGCTGTGACTCCGCCATCTCCAGCATCTTCAAGCGGTGGTTCAATGGGTTGGTTTGTGTTGTTGTTATTACCCTTAGTCTATACACGCCGGATCTTCGCGCTTAGGAAATAACTGGGTAATAGTGGCAATTAGCAAGGACGCTATTGTCACGCCTTACTCAAAGCCCTGCAAAGCAGGGCTTTGTTTTACCTCAAGCATAAATTCTGTTTGAACTGCTATTTTTTCAGCTTATGGCCTTTGATGGCATAAAACAAAATCATGCCGTAACAAGGCAGCAGTAGCCAGTAAGCGTTTTGGTTACCTTGTTGTTCTGCCAGATAGCCATAAGCCAACGGAATAAGTGCCCCACCTGCTATGCCCATAATCAGCAAGGCAGAAGCTGTAGCTGTCAGTTTGCCTAAACCGTCCAGCGCCAAAGGCCAGATGGCTGGCCAGACTAACGCATTGGCTAAGCCTAATAATGCCAGATACAACACAGGGTCAGGCACTGCCGGAATTCCGAGCCAGCCTAACAAACTGTCTGCAACAACAAAGGAGTTGGCATCAGACAGCAACACTCCTGCTGTAAATAACATACCAGAGAGGGCTGAAGCCACTAAAGCCTGTTGCTGACTCAGCCAATTGGGTATGAGTACAATGCCCAGCAGATAACCCAGTACCATAAAGGCCATAGTGTAGGAGGTTAAACTGCCAAAATGTGCAAGTCCTAAGCCTTGGCCAAACAAACCTATAGTATCGCCAGCTATCACTTCTACACCCACATAACAAAACAAGGTCAGAGTGCCCAGCAGTACCTGAGGGTATTTCAGCACGGCTCGCCAGTCGGTGTTTTTATCTGTTGGGTCATTTAACTCCAGCTCTGGCAGGGGTGAGAAATACACAAAAGCCATCAGACCAATCAGCACTAAAGCCATCAATACATATGGCTGTACCAGACGAGCTGATAATTCAGAGAGCATGGCCGTTTTTTCGGCTTGAGTTAATAAGGCTAAAGCTGAATCGCTGTAGGCATCCATCCCGGTTAAAATCCAGGCGCTGAATAACAAAGGCACGACAAAACCAGCGCCTTTATTCACTATGCCCATCAGACTAATACGCATAGCTGCACTTTCGCGTGGGCCAATACACACAATGTAAGGGTTGGTGGCGGTTTGCAGCAGCGTCAGGCCTGTACCGAGCACAAACAAGGCCAGTAAAAACAGCTCAAAAGTAGCGCTGAAAGCTGCCGGAATAAAAAGTAAAGCGCCAGCCGCCATTACGGCCAGACCTATAATCATGCCCTGTTTATAACCAAAGCGGGTTAATACAGCCGAAGTGGGTAAGGCCATCACAAAGTAGGCAATATAAAATACAAAAGTGACAAGCAGGGCCTGAAACTCATTGAGTTGACAGGCAATTTTTAGAAAAGGGATCAAGGCTCCATTCAGCCAGGTCACAAAACCAAATACAAAAAAGAGTATACCTATCAGTATCATAGGCAATAGGCTGCTGTGCCGCGTCTGTGACGCAGCATTAAAGTTGCTCATATAGTTCCCCGTTTTTATTGTCGTTTTATTGTTATTCGCCGCTCAGGCAGTTTTGCCCGCTATCCAGCTTTGTTGAATTTTATAGTTCTTATCCATCCAGATTAAATCGGCCTGAGCGCCGACCTGGATCCGGCCTCTGATCCGGCTTTGGCCAATAAAATCTGCTGCTGTTGCTGTCGCCATTTCAATAGCTGTAGCCAATTCAAGCTGCAGTTGCTCTGTAGCAAAACGCACAGCACTGGCCATATCCAATACTGAACCTGCTAAAGAACCTTCAGCATTGGTCAGTTTTAAACCTTGTCGGGTGACTTTGCCGTCAAAAAACTCAAACTCTTTTTGATCTGTGCCTACAGGTGACATAGCGTCAGTGACCAGTACTAAACGTGCTGCCCCTTTGGCCTGATAAGCCAGCCGTGCTGATAATGGGTGGACATGTTCGCCATCAAGAATAATGCCGCAATAAGCCCGTGGATCGGCAAGCGCAGTACCCACCATACCTGGTTCACGGGAGGTTAAAGCAGACATGCCGTTATACAAATGGGTAAAACCTGTAGCTCCCGCATCTAAAGCGGCCAGCACTGTATCGCTGTCAGCATTGGAATGGCCTAAACAAACAATGACACCGGCATCACACAGCAAGCGGATTTGTTGTGGGCTAACGGCTTCTGGCGCTACTGTCAGCATACGGACCCCTAAATCTGTACGTTGGTACAACGCCAGTTCAGCCGTTGATAAAGAGCGTAAATAGTGGCTCGGGTGACAGCCTCTTTTGGCATGCGACAAATGAGGGCCTTCAAAGTGAATACCAATAATACCGGGCTCGTTGCGGGCTAAAGCCGCCGCCACTGCATCAGCAGCTTGTTGCATGTTATGAATATTGTCAGTGATCACTGTAGGTAACATGGCTGTAGTGCCAAAAGCGCGGTGGGCCGACATCATCAGCCGTAAGGCTTCCACTGTCGGCTGCTGGTTAAACAAGATACCTCCGCCACCATTAACTTGCGTATCAATGAAGCCTGGTAACAACATACCGTCAGACAGCTCCAGCACAGCTATTCCGGCTTCTGCTTTGCTGCTGATCTGTTGAATCATTCCGTTGGCAATCAGCAGGTACTGTTGCTGTTGCCAGCGGCCATCAATCAGCGCTTTGTTGGCATGTAAATAAAAAGCCTCAGAATTCATAGCTTTGTCCTTCAGTTAAGGCTTTACCCAATAAAGCAGCTCCTCGTACACCACTGGCCGCGCCCCATTGAGCCTTTGTAAATTCAGGTACTGTAGCGCCTGCAAACAAATGAGCTGTTGTCGCCTCTGGCAAAGCAGCACTAATTTCCGGGATATCGGATAAACCGCCACCCAAAACAATAAGATCCGGATTTAAGCTCAGGATCTGATTGGCCATCACAGACCCCAGGGCGCTGATATAAGCTTCAAAAGTGCGAACTGCAGCGGGTATTCCGGCGCGGTAATCAGCGAGCCATTGGTAAGTATCGGTGCTCTGCCGGCCGCTAAAATGCTGATACAAACGTGCTAAGCCAGTGCCTGAGATATAAGGTTCGTTGCAACCTGTTAAGCCACAACCACAGTTGAACAAAGGCAAATTAAACTGTTGTACCACTGCCGCTGCCAGGCCCTGATGGCCATATTCGCCAGCCAGAGCAGAAGCGCCCTGATACAATTTGCCATTCAGACAAAAACCACCGCCAGCGCCCGTGCCCAAAATAAAACCCAGTACTTTTTTGTGCTGTTGACCAGCCCCCAGTACGGCTTCAGATAAAGCAAAGCAGCGGCAGTCATTGCCTATAGCCACAGGGCGTTTTAACAAAGTGGTTAAATCTTTGGCGACGCTTTGATTGGTTAAGCAAGGCACATTGCTGGATAATACTGTGCCGTCGTGCCGGATCACGCCGGGCAAGGCTATGCCCAGAGTGCCAGAATTCTCACAGAGTGCATCGGCTCGTTGGATTTGCTCCAGCACTGTCTGCAAAAACTCGTCATAACTTTGTTGTGGCGTGGGGACTCGCCAGCTGTGCTCTAACTCAAAGCCTGTAGTGAGCACCGCCAGTTCTATTTTTGTACCGCCTATATCCAGCCCGTACCACATGGCTTAGCCTTTGAACTGATACAAAGTGACACCTTGCACCACACGGTTGACCTGACCGCCAGGGCAAGGGTTATCCGGTGATACCTTGAGTTGCAGTGCTTTGTAAAAAGCCAAAGCCTGACACCAGATAATAAAAGGCAAGGTCAGCCAGACATCCGGCAAAGTACTGCTTCCAGCCAACAGAGTTTCGGACAATACAGCACAATCCAACGCCAGATCATCCCGTTGCAGTTCAGCCAGCAGATCCTGATCGTACAAACTGCTGTAGGGATCTGAGCTTTGCAGTAACAAAATTTGTGTCTCGCTGTTGATCAGCGACTTAGGGCCATGACGAAATCCTAATGGGCTCTCAAAGCTACTGATCACTTGTCCTGCGGTGAGTTCCAGATACTTGAGTGCTGCTTCCTGCGCTATGGCTTTGAGTGGGCCACTGCCTAAAAACACCATACGCTGGCAGGGTTGTTCGGCCTGAGTTTTGATCTCTGCTAATTTGTGTTGCAGCACCTTTTCTGCCAGTGAACAAGCCTGTTCAAAAGCACTGTGCTCTTTTGCAAAGGTTAATAAAGTCGCCAGATACATAGAGCTGAAGCTGCTGGTCATGGCAAAACTTTGATCATGACTTTGTTCAGGTAACTGATACACAGCACTGCGGTCAGAATGGCGTTTCGCGTAAGACGCCAGTTTGCCTTCTGCATTGCAGGTGATCATTAAGTGCTGCACCTGTGGCAGCAACTGATCGGCCAGTTCAACAGCTGCAACACTTTCAGGGCTATTGCCGGAACGGCCATAAGACACCAATAAAGTGGGCAGTCGCGCATCTAAATACAAAGATGGATGGCTGACTAAATCTGTGGTGCTGATGGCTTCCACTTTTTGTGTGGCAAAAGGCAGCTGTTGTTGCACAAAAGCTGCCAAAGCTGCGCCTATATAAGCCGAAGTACCAGCGCCAGTTAAGATAATACGTAAATCAGCTTTGGCCAGCAGAGGCTGCAGAAAATCCTGTAACTCTCTCTGTTTTTGCTGGTGCTCTTGCTTTACCTGCCGCCATAAGTCAGGTTGCTGCTGAATTTCACGGGCTGTCCAGTAGCCACCGGCTTGTTCCAGTTCAGTAGTACACAACTGTAAAAATAAATCCTGCATTGACATTAAATACTCCTGATTGTCGCAGCCACAATTACTTGGCGGATAAAGCACAGGCTTTGGCGTATGCAGCCAGCACCTGATCAATATGGTGGATCACAAGATCTTCAGCTTTGTTGGCTACAGTGCCACGCAATACAGCCTGATAAGAGGCAGGTAAAAACTGACTCAACAGCGGTAAAGGCAAAGGGGCTGATAAATTACGGAATAAGGTTTCTATCGACTGCTGCAATTCGGTTTCAGGCCAATAATAACGTACACGGTCGCTAAAGCTGTACAGCAGTTGCCACTGCTCAGTAGCGTCTGTGTAGAACTTTTGCCAGTAGCCTGGTTTGTCCTGCATCTGTGCCTTACAACGGGCGCGAAGCTGTGAACTTTGTTGAGCAGATACCAGTTCATCTTCAATAAAACTCAAAGCAAATAAAGCTTCCCGCAGAGCAAAGGTCAGGCCTGGTCCTACTTTTAAAATCGCAAAGTGACCTTGTACTAAGGCTGCCAGCTGTTCCGGCAACTGATAGTCAGTGGAATGGGCTTCATAGACCAAGCCTTGTTGGGTCTGAATATAAGCACTTAAGGCCTGACTGGCAGGTGCATCAAATAAATGTACCTTGCTGTTATCAAACTCAACACCGGGTTGTACCACTAAAGCTATGACTTTTTGCCAGACCTCATCTCCCAGTCCTGCCGCTGCAAAAGCAGCTTTATGAGTGGCTAGCGTATATTGCACTGCCTGAACCGGGGTTGGAGCTAATTCATGTTCCAGTTCAGTCACGCCACCTGGTGCCGGTACTTCAGTACCTATCACATAACATAACTGCTGATGAGGCTGACGATGCTGTTCGGCTACTTTGCATAAACGCGCAGCCCGTGTCGCTATCACTTCATCCGACAAAGCGGCAGGGTCGTCAGCACAGGCCATGCTGGTATCCAGATGAATTTTGCTAAAGCCCGCCTGCACAAAAACTGCAATCAGTTGCTCTGCCTTTTGCATTGCCTGCTCAGCTGGTTCTTTACACCAGACCACAGGGCCTAAATGGTCACCACCAAAAATCAGCTGATGCTGTTGCACCCCTTCAGCTTCCGCCAGTTGCCTGACATAGCCAATAAAATCGGCGGGTGACATGCCGGTGTAGCCACCAAACTGATTTACCTGATTGGCCGTGGCTTCGATCAGTAACACCGACTGATCGGCTTTAGCACGGCGCAAGGCCGCGGTTAATACCAAAGGCTGAGCAGAACAGACCGAATAAATACCACTCCCCAATCCTTGTTTATTCTGCTGCAAAATCTGCGTTAAGCTGCTCATAGTTAGCTTTTCCCTACAATGCCAAGTGGTATGCCGTTTTGCCAGGCGCCACGGGTAAAGTCAGGGAAGTCTTTGGAGTTGCTGCGATCAGACACTGAAGCCACTGACAGAGGCAATACGGCTGACCAGGCTGCGCCGTCGTACACATCCTGATCCAAAGCTTCACCGTTGCGCAGGCAATAAATCATCCGCCAGCACATTAAAAAGTCCATACCACCATGACCGCCATTACGTTCAGCTTCCTGGCCCATACGAACCCACAGCGGGTGATCGTATTTGTTGTACCACGGCTCCATATTCATATCCCAATCGTGGTAACTGCCCTTTTGATCCGATATGCCGCCACTTTCCAGCGCAATGCGGTTAGGGAAACCGGCAAAAACACCGTTCGTACCCTGGATCAGGTTATGTCTGGAGTAAGGCCGTGGTGTAGTGGTGTCGTGCTGGATCATAATGGTCCGGCCTTTGACGGTTTTAATCACGCTGGTATTGATATCACCATGAATGTACTTCAGTTTATTACGTGGGTGATCGGCCGGAAATTCACGTTTGGCATAAGCGGCACGACCTAAGGCAGGTGAGCTGACTGAACTTAAATAGTCAAAACGGTCGCCTCTGTTGATATTCATGTACTGAGCCACAGGACCTAAACCATGAGTAGGGTAAATATTACCGTTCAGCTTAGTGTGGTACAAAGTGCGCCATGAGCCGGTTTTACGGTCTATTTCTTTCATCTGCCAGCGTAATTCGTGGATATAGGCCGCTTCGCCATGTAGCAGTTCACCAAATAAACCCTGACGGACCATATTTAAAACCATCAGTTCGTCACGACCATAATTGACGTTTTCCATCATCATGCAGTTCAGCTGAGTGGCTTCTGCTGTATCGACCAGATCCCACATTTCTTCCAGTGTCAGCGCCATAGGCACTTCAACAAAAGCATGTTTACCAGCCAGCATGGCATCTTTGGCCATAGGATGGTGCCATTTCCATGGTGTGGCTATCACGACAATATCCACATCCTTACGGTTAAGCAGTTCCCGGTAGGCATAATCCCCATTGCCATAATAGGCTGCTGTTGTATTGCCATACTCCGCCATTTTTTTGCGGGCACGGTCGAGCACTAGGGAGTCAGGATCACAGATCGCGGTAATACGGGCGCCTTCAATTTTATTGAAGTGATCAACATAACCAGTGCCACGTTCACCCACACCAATTAAGCCAACCCGTACTTCATTCATTTTCGGCACCACTAAACCCATCACCGATTTGCCTTTTGGTTTAGTGGTGATGCCAGTGCTGCTGCCGTTGCTTTTAGCACAGGCTGCTAAAGCTCCAACTGCCGCTGTAGCCATAGATGCTTTTAAAAATGAACGACGATCAAATCCAGACATAAAGCTCCCCTTATTCCCCAGGCCCGCTATTGCTGTGACTTTGGGGGTTAGTTACAAGTTAGTTTTTTCTATGATGTGCAGTTGCACACCTTGTTTTGTTAAATGTTCCACATAGTGTTCAGGTATACCGCTGTCCGTCACCAGGCTGTGAATGTTGGTGCTGCTGCAAATCACATGGAAAGCGCGCTGGTCAAATTTGGACGAATCCGTCACCACAATAATTTCGTTGGCGATGTCACACATCAGCCGGTTTAAACTGGCTTCTTTTTCAAAGTGAGTGGTTAAACCTGCTTTTAAATCAAAGCCATCCACACCTAAAATCAATTTGTTGAAGTTGTAATCGCGCAGGCTTTTTTCCGCTACATTGCCGTAAAACGACATCGACTTTTTGCGCAATAAACCACCTGTTAGCATCACTTCCACTTCTTCGCTTTGTGCCAGCTCCATCGCAATGTTTAAGCCGTTGGTCATCACAATCAGATCTTTATGTCCGGCTAAATTGGCTGCGACCTGCTGTGTTGTGGTGCCAGAATCTAAAATCACTCTGTCGCCATCGCGGATCAAGCCTGCCGCTGCTGCACCCAGCTGTTGTTTTAATGCCGAATAACAATGGCGTTTTTCTTTTAACGACAACTCACGGCTCAGTTCATTGTTAATCAGTGCTCCACCACGTGATCGCACCAACAACTTTTTCTGATCCAGCACTGCTAAGTCGCTTCGAATTGTTACTTCAGACACCGCAAAACGATCGGCCAGTTGTCGGACTGCCACTTTGCCCAGCTGTTGAGTTAGCCGGACTATTTCTTGTTGCCGTTCAATGGTGTTTAAGTTGTCCATTTGTTTTCCTGTTCATGCAATGAAGTGATGCGCTGAACATAACATGCCGTTTTTAGTTTCGAAAGCTTTCGAAAGTCCATAACTTTGCCCCTGCTTTAGTGAAAGGCTTTGATTTATTTAGCCTTGCAGCGGGTTTCAGTGCTCTGCAGCTGCTTTCAGTTGAATCTAGCATGGCATGAAAAGAAAATAAATAAAAGTTTTTTTGTGTTTCGATGTTGATCATTAGTGTTTTTTAGCGCTATAAGTAAATTATCGCAAGTTAAATTTATCTTCGTTGTCTTGCGTAATCCAGGGTAATTATAAAAACACCAGAGCGGGGAACACATGAACAGAGTCGCAACAAAACCGGCCGTGCTTAGTCTGGCCATCAGCGCTGCCTTGGCAGGTTTAAGCTGGCAAGCCTCAGCAGAACAAGCACAAAGCAGTGCCATTGAAAGCAAAACCTCAGTACAGCCAGAACAACAAGCTGCTGCTAAAAACGATAAAGACGTTGAAGTGATCCAGGTGTCTGGTATTCGCAGCAGTATCAAAGAGTCATTGTTTCAGAAACAAAATGCCACCAGCGTGGTGGATTTAGTGGTGTCGGACGATATAGGTAAGTTTCCGGACGAAAACTTAGCTGAAGCTTTGCAGCGTATTCCGGGTATTACCATTACCCGTAACGGTGGAGAAGGTCAGAATATTCTGGTGCGTGGTTTAGGAGGTGGTTACAACATCACCACTTTGAATGGTCGTAAACTGGCGTCTGAATATGCGGGGCGTGATTTTAATTTCGACACCATAGCCTCCGAGTTAGTCAGTGTGCTTCGGGTGTATAAATCCCCTGAAGCACAGTTGCCTGAGGGCGGTATTGGCGCTGTGATCGATATTGAAACCCGTAAGCCACTGGATATGGATGGCACGACGATCTCTGCTTCTGCCAAAGGTATTTACGAATCACGCACTGAAGATACGCACCCGCATGCATCTTTTATTTATGGTCAGAAAAACGAAGACGACACTTTTGGTGGCTTGTTTTCTGCTGTCTATTCGAAGAAAACGCTGCGGGCCGATACCTATTCAGCCTCAGGTTTTTTTGATGAAGACGAGGGCTGGGGCGTGGATAGCGCAGGTGTGCCGGTCGATACCAATGAAAACGGTGTGATAGATACGGGCGAAACTTATGCCTCTAAGATCCCAAGTTACATGTACTTCGCTAATGCGCAGGATGTGCGTGAACGTTTAGGTGCTACGCTTGCTTTGCAATGGCGACCAACAGACCAGCTCGACATTAATTTTGACAGCCTGTATTCCCGCTACAACACAGACGGTAACCGCTATCAGATTGGTTTTGTTAACTATGATGAGACCCATACCCCTGGCACACCGTTATTCAGCGACGCAACTTTTGACGATATGGATCGCGTGATCAAAATGCGCCAGACCGGCGACAACACTATGGTGGAATTACTGAACATCAGTACTCCGCGTAAAACTGATACCTACCAACTGGGGTTAAATACCAAGTACCAATACAACGAGCAGTGGTCTTTTACTGTTGATGCCGCTTATTCAGAAGCCAAAGATCAAAACGCAGGCGATAACCGTTTTATTGTAGCCAGGGGTTTTGTTGACGCCATCGACATTGATTACAGCTCAGGTAACAAGCTGCCTGATGTGGTGATAAGCCCGGGCTTAACTGCCGATCAGGATTATGGCGCGCATTACAGCTACAACTCAGGTACAGGTGTGACGGACAAAATCAGCGATCTGAAGTTATTAAGCACCTACCTGCCTGAAGATGGCTTGATCACTAAAGTGGATGCAGGTTTAACTTATGTGAACCAGCAAAAAGGTCAAAATCAGTTTGCGTCTGCCAATCCAAGTCAGTTTAGTCGTGGTGGTTTTTATTTAACCCGCGACGGTTATGCTTTTGATAACAGCACTGTGTTCCAGAAAGGTGAATTTGAGCTGTTCCGCATTCCGGCCGATGTATTTGTGCCAGCCAATTTTGATAATTTCCTCGACGGTGAAAACAGCTTATCTCCTTCACCCTGGCCAAGTTTTGATTACGACAAACTACTGGCCTATTACCGGGGTATCAATGCTGAAGCGGCAGATAAAAGCATAGTCGCTGTGCAGGACAGAGCGGGCAGCTACGAGGTAGAAGAAGCGGTCAGCACAGCTTTTGTACAAGTGACTATGGAGCCAGAACTCTTTGGTTTGTCTTCTATGCTGAACTTAGGTTTACGCGGCAGCAAAACCGATGTCACCTCTTCAGGTTTTGGTTACGATTTAGCCAAAGTAGAGCTGGATGCCGGTGGCTTACCCACGAACAACGACTGGCGTCAGGTATTGCCTGTCAGCTATGACGACAGCTACAACAATATATTGCCAAGCTTAAACTTCAAATTGAACCTGACGGACGAGTTGCTGGTGCGTTTTTCTGCGGCTCAGGTGTTAAGTCGTCCTTCTTTGTATTATCTGCGCTCGTGGGCAGCACCAAACTTCACAGTCCGCGAACAAGGTTTACCCACTTTGGCTATGGGCAATCCTGGTGTTAAACCAGAAGAAGCCAACCAGGCTGATTTAACACTGGAATGGTATTACGGCGAAAGCAGCGCTTTAAGTGGTGGTGTTTTTGTTAAAGACATTAAGTCTTTTGTCACTGAAGGTAAGTTTGCCGCCAATGTAGCGGGTACAGATTATCTGGTGACCACCTCAGTCAATGGTGAGTACGGCGCTAAAGTTGAAGGTTATGAAATGGCCTGGCAACAGTCGTTACAAGAGTTATTACCTGAACCCTTTAATGGCTTAGGTTTCCAGCTGAACTACACCTATGTCGACAGCAGCTACGATGATCCTGATTTAAAAGCGAAAAACCTGCCATTCCAGGGCATGTCGAAAAACTCCTACAACGCTGTGGTTTACTACGAGCAGTATGGGGTGCAGGCCCGCTTAGCCTATAACTGGCGTTCGAAGTTTGTGACTAACCCGGAAGACTGGGGCGGTGCGTCATGGATAGCTTCTTATGGTCAGTTGGATGCCAGTGTCAGTTACGACATCATGCATGGTCTGACGGTTTTTGCGGAAGCCAGCAACTTAAGCAACAGCCGCTACTGGGGTTATGTCAAACGTGAAGATCAGGTCAACTATCTGGAGCGTTTTGGCACTCAGTTGGCTGTGGGTGTGCGCGGCAGCTTCTGATTCTGACCTGTTGAGGTATCAGATTGGATGGCGATTTGATACGGGGGCGTAGGGGCCGTGGCTTGTCCCGGCCCGTCAATGGGCACCGCGGTATCATAAACCGGGAGGGGACAAGCCCCTCCCCTACAAACCGGATAACAGTGCAGGACAACGGTATGATTCGATATGCAATGGCCCTTTCGGGCCTTATTTTTTTAACGGCCTGTGGCGGCAGCTCCACAGAACAGGCCGCGGTAGTTGCCGCACCAACACAACAGCCTTTGCCTTACCAGTTGAGTCTGGCCGCTAATAGCTGGGTCGATGGTGATGCAGCTGCCACAGCAACTATAGTGACAGAGCAGGGTATTCAAAACTGGCAACAGGGTGATGACGTGCTGGCTGTGTATCTGCATTTACCGCAAACAGGAGAGCTGGATCTGGCCTTAACAGGCCTGGTAACTCAAGGTGAATCAAAGCTGGAGGTTAGTTTAGGCGAGCAAAGTCACACTGTCACTTTAAGCGGAAGTTCCAGCAAACAACATGCTGTAGGGCGTTTTCAGGTGACCCAAAGTGGTTATCAGAAAATTCTGCTGCGGGGATTGAGTAGCAGTGGCCAGACTTTTGCTGAGCTAAGCCAACTGAATTTTGGCGGTTCTGCTGCGGCCAATGCCAGTTACATTAAAGATGAAGTCTATTGGGGGCGGCGTGGCCCTTCAGTGCATTTAACTTATCAATTGCCGGAAAACACTGATGTTCGCTGGTTTTACAGCGAAATGGAAATTCCGTCTGGCAGCGATACGTTAGGCAGTTATTTTATGGCCAATGGTTTTGCCGACGGCTATTTTGGTATTCAGGTCAATTCTGCCACAGAGCGCCGGGTATTATTTTCGGTCTGGAGTCCTTATCAAACCGACGATCCAACCAGCATCCCGGAACAGTATCAGGTGAAGATGTTGCGTAAAGGTGCTGATGTACAAACAGGTGAGTTTGGCAACGAAGGTTCAGGCGGTCAGAGTTTCTTGCGCTACCCATGGCAAACCGATACCCGCTATCGTTTTTTACTCAAAGCCGAACCTCAAGCGGACAATCATACCCATTACAGCGCCTGGTTTTATCCACCAGAGTCAGGGCAATGGCAACTGATCGCCAGCTTTAGCAGGCCGGATACGCAGCGCAACATAGAAAGGCCGCATTCTTTTCTGGAAAACTTTATTCCTGAAACAGGGGATACAGGCCGTAAAGTTTATTTCCCCAGCCAGTGGTTCGCAGATGCTGCGGGCAACTGGACACAAAACCGTAAAGCCAGTTTTAGTGTCGACAACACAGGCGACAGAGGCAACAGGCTGGATTACAAAGGTGGAGTCACAGAGCAGGGTTTTCTGCTGCAAAACTGTGGCTTTTTCAGCGAAACTACAGCAGCTGGGACAGAGTGGCAGCTGCCAGCTAGCAGCAATGCACCGCTAATAGATTTTGCAGCTTTACCTTAATTCCGGGTGATAAATCAGCAGTCAGAGCTTGTGGCTCTGACTGCTTTTCGACTTACTTCGGCAATGGAATAAACTCAACTTCATCCTCTATGACTTTGGGAAACTTACCGGCCAGCCAATCCTGCTTGGCTTGTTCTATCCGCTCTTTGCGACTGGAAATAAAATTCCATTCAATAAAACGTGGGCCTAAGTTCTTGCCGCCAATCAGCGCTATTCTGCTGTCTTGTGTGGCTTCAATCACCACGCCTTCGGCTTCGGATAAAACCACCATGTCATATTGGTTGATCACTTTATCTTTGAGCTTCAACTGGCCTTTGGCAACATACAGAGCTCTTTCTTCTGCATTCGCCAGCTCAAGGCGTTGACCGGCCTGCAAATCAGCTTCGATATACAAGGTGTCTGAATAGGTTTTTACCGGTGACACCAGGCCATAAGCATCACCTATTAACACCCGCAGCGACACGCCATCTATAGTGGCCGCCGGAATATCACGACTTGGGTAGTGGTAAAAGGCCGGATCTATTTCTTCAAATTCTGCAGGTAAAGCCATCCATAACTGAAGACCGTGCAAACGATGGGGTACACCATTCACTTCAGGGCGTTCACGTTCTGAATGCACTATGCCTTTGCCCGCCACCATCAGATTGATATCGCCCGGGCTAATGCTTTGTTTGCTGCCCAGTGAATCGCGGTGCAGAATTTCGCCTTCAAATAAGTAAGTGACAGTCGCCAGATTAATATGTGGATGTGGCCGCACGCTGATGCCTTTGTCTGCCGGAAAGTCGGCTGGTCCCATATGATCAAAAAATATCCAGGGCCCTACCATCTGACGTTCTTTATTCGGCAAAGTACGACGTACAGAAAAATCGCCTAAATCTGTAGAACGTGGGGTAATCACCAGTTCAATGGCGTCACAGCCGCCTTCTGTGTTGCACTCCAGTTCTGCGCTTTTGGTCGTAATGCTCATGCTTTGTCCCTGCTTAGTCAGTTAAATACAAAGGAATTGGCTGCTGTTGTTAGCCTCTGCATAAAGTGTAAGCATTAATGGCGGCAATAGAAAATAGTAAAAATAGCGGATTAGGTTCTGATTTTATGAATGGTTGCTGGTGCAGTAACAAAAGGAAACCCAGTGAAGCAGGCACCGAAGCAGTTAGTTTACTCTGGTGCCTGAGCTCTGTTTCAGAGCAGGTTATTTACTGGAGTTACAGTTTTACATCAGGACTGGCTTTTAAAAACTGGATTAAATCCCGGCTTAAGCGATCTTTTTCCGTCGCAAATAAACCATGAGGCGCGCCGTCGTATTCAATCAGTTCAGCCTCAGGTACAAAGTTACGTATTAAACGGGACGAGCTTTGAATAGGAACTGTGGCGTCTTCTGTGCCATGGATCACCAGCACAGGCACTTCAATGGCCTCTAAATCTGCTCTGAAGTCTGTTGAAGAAAAAGAGTTCAGGCACTGCAAGGCTGCACGTAAACTGCCTTGCATAGCTATACCCTGCATCCAGTCTAAATAAGCGGAGCTGACAGGATTGGACAATAAACTCACGCCAAAAAACTTCTGGAAAAACGCAGTGTAAAAGTGCGGTCTGTCGGTTTTTAATGCCAAAGCAGTTTGTTCAAAAGTGGCGGCGTCAGTACCGCTTGGGTTGTCCGGTGTCAGTAAACGAAAGGGTAAAACGGAAGATATCAGCGCAATTTTTGCAACTCTTTTGCCTTCAAACCGTGACATATAACGGGCTACTTCACCACCGCCCATCGAAAAACCAACCAGTGCAACATCGTTTACGGCTGTGTGACTGATCAAAGCCGCCAAATCATCGGCTAATGTATTGTAATCGTAACCATGCCAGGGTTGGGATGATCGGCCAAAACCTCGTCTGTCGTAAGCAATCACTCTGTGACCGGCGTTGACCAGCGCTATAGCCTGATCTTCCCAACTGTCTGATGATAAAGGCCAGCCGTGGATCAAAATGACGGTGCTGCCACTGCCCCAGTCTTTGTAATAAATCCGGGTATTGTCTTTGGTGGTAAAATAGCTCATGTCGTACTCCGTGTTATGACCAGATCACCGAGCATGGACTGATTTTAACCACAGATCTGTGGGATAAGGCACAAAGCAAGCGGTGGCTTTGAGTTTTGCTGCTAAATGCTATATGGTGTCTGCAATCGAATTCCCTTTTCCATTGCAACTAGACGGAGGTTATTTTGTTCAAAACAGCAATAAAGTCGCCGTCTTATCACGCTGCTTTTTTTACCGTCTTCCATTCTTAAGCCGGCTCCATCTTTATGGGGTCGGCAGGTTTTTATATCCCCTGATTTTCTGACTATATAAATTCCGGAGTCTGGAATGACTATGTTTACCAAAAATGCATCGGGTAAAACCGATGTGTCGGCTGTATTTTTTATGGCAAGTTCGGCTATTCAGCCGCTGCCTCCCTGGCAATTACAACAGCTGCTGCTGCAACTGGAATCGGCTGCAAAAAGCAAACGCAAAGCTTTAAGTGAAACCGGCATGTTGCCGGGCTGTTCTGCTCGTCTGCTGGACTTATCTGATCAAACTGAAGTATGGCTGACTCTGGTGTATCCACAGCAGGAGCAACCAGAGCAGGGTTTTATTTCCGTGTTGTCCCCTTTAGGTGCCGCTTTACTTGGCAAAAATGTCGGTGAAGTGGCCGAAGTCACGCTGTTTCGCCGTACCCTGAGATTTATGTTATGTGACCTGATGTCGGTGAAACAACCACCGGCTTTCCGCCCTTTTGTACAGGAGAAAACCATGAGTCAAACTCTGGCTAAACAGGCTTTGCCTGAACCAGCTTTACCAAACATAGTACTGTCCAGTCTGGATCTGGACAGGTTAGATCAACTGTTAAGCCGCTTACCTGCCACAGATCCGGCTCGTTTGCAGCTCGAACAGGAGCTGGACCGTGGGGCTGTGGTTGAACCTGCAGCTATGCCTGCCAATGTAGTGACCATGAATTCCACAGTGCGGCTGCGTTTACTAAAAACAGGTGAAGAACCTTGTCTGACGCTGGTCTATCCAAAGGATCTGGATGCAAGCGGGGATAAAGTATCTGTATTGGCGCCTGTAGGTTCAGCTTTACTAGGCCTTAGTGAAGGCGATCAAATTCATTGGCCTATGCCGGATGGTGAGATACAGCCTATCCAGGTGCTGCAACTGGTTTATCAGCCAGAGCGATCAGGCCAGCTGCACAGGTAAAACTTAAATTGGGGTCAGATCACATTGTTAACAGTTAACAATGTGATCTGACCCCAATTTGCTGGCTTGAGTTTGTGCAGGGTTTAAGGCTATGATGAGAACAATTCTTATCGAGGGCTTTATGCCAAAACCCATTCTCCGCTTTGTGTTGTTAATGCTGATTATGCTGAATCACGCCGTTTCGGCCTGTGAAAGCATTGTTATGCATTTACCGGCGGAGGATCATCCGTTTTCTGTACTGGACAATTCCAGTCACACTGAACATCAGCACTGTGCTGTTGAAGCAAGTGCCGACGAAAACGCAGAAGATGCTGCAGAACATCAGGCAGCACATAACGACGACCATCATCCCACTCATGCTCATGTTGCTTGCTATATAGCCGAACTTTATTCGGTATCTGCAGCTCCTGCTGTGCATAAGGCGTCAGCTTTAGCTCAATACGCTTTAATTACCACCACTTACAGCCCGCCAGTACCGCCGCCTAATCAGTAAATATTGATTTAAAAATTAGATTTTCAATTTTATACCCAAGTAACTTGAAGTTACGGGGAGGCGACAAGCCAGTGAGACACCAGGAGCATAGTAAACCTATGTGACTGGGGCGAAATGGCGCAGTCAACAAAGCCGCAGCTTCAAGGACGACGGGTATATTTCAATAATTTATTGGATGTAGTTATGACTATAAAATTTAGCCACGCGGCTTTTATGCTGCTGGCCTTACTCTGGCTGTGGGTTAATCCATCCCAGGCGACAGAACTCAGCCTTGCCGAAGCCTTAAAACGCACGCTAGTGCAAAGCCCAGGCTTGCAGTTGTATCCCTATCAGCAGCGTATCAATGATGCAGCTGCTATCAGTGCCGGAATGCGGCCTAACCCTGAACTTCAGCTGGAACTGGCCGATGTGCTGGGTACGGGCGACAGCTCTGGTGTTAAAAGCGCTGAACTGACCTTAAGCCTGAGCCAACTGATTGAGCTGGGTGATAAACGTCAGAAGCGACTTGAGCTAACCCAATGGCAAAGCAAATTAACAGAGCAACAGTATCAGCTGGATAAAGTGGATGCTCTGGCGGCCACTATGCGCAGCTTTTTGCAGTTGTTGCATCAGCAGGCTTTGCTCAGGTGGACAGAGCAAAAAATTGCCACTGAGCAACAAGCACTTGAAGCGGCAAAACAACGCGCCAAAGCGGGTAATGTGACAGATGCCGATATCACCAGGCTGGAACTGAAAGTACTGCAAAGCCGGATGGAGCAGAAAAGTCTGTCGGCTGAAAAGCTGGTTAACTTGCGTCTGCTGGCTAGTCATTGGGCGCAGGCGCCTGACTTTGATGCGGTATCCGGTGATTTAACTGTGCTTCCCACTTTGCCTCAACTCGCTGATGTGTTGACCCAATTGCAACAAGCGCCACAGCTGCAATGGTGGCTGACGCAAAACAGGTTGCTGGATAGTCAGTTGCAGCTCGCCAAAGCTTTAGGTCAGGCTGATTTAACTTTGGGCGCAGGACTACGGCGCAATGAACAAAGCAACGACAATGCTTTTGTGTTGCAGGTCAGTATGCCGTTGATGCTGGAAAATCCGAATCAGGGCGCCATTTTGTCCAGCGAAGCTTTGGCCGAACAAGCCAAGCTGCAGCAGCAACAGAACATGCAGCAACTGCAATTGCAAATAGAGCGCAGTCATTTGCAACTGACTCAGCTGAGCGAGCAGATCCGCGATTATCAAAAAGCCGTTATCCCGCTTGCGCAAAAAGTACTGGATCAGATGTTGGTTGGTTATCAGCAAGGCGTATTTGATATGACCGACTTACTCTCAGCGCAGCAGGAGATATTGCTAGCCAAACGCAACGTCATTGACCTGCAATACGCTCTGCATTTGCAGCTGTTAGAACTGGAACGCCTGACCGGTTTACCTATGGTAGTGAATGGTCCACAAGCCTTCACTCAGCAATACAGCGGATCCTCTCTTCCTCCACAACAGGAGCTTTCTCAATGAATTTTTTCCGGTTTATATCTATTCTAGTGCTCGCTATTAGCCTTAGTTTTAGTGCTACTGTCAGTGCCCATGGTGATGAGCACGACGAGGCTGAACATCAGCATGCAGAAGCGGCTAAAGGCCCACATGGCGGGCGCTTGCTTACTCAAGATGACTTTGCTCTGGAAGTCACTATTTACGAAACTGAAGTAGAGCCAGAATTGCGTGTGTATCTGTATCAAAACGGCGAGCCAATCAAAACCCCGGAGCTAAAACTGCAGGTGACTTTGCAGCGTTTAGGCGAGCCAGCAGAACTGATTAACTTCAGCCCTGAACTGGATTATTGGCTGGGGGATACAGTGATCCGTGAACCTCATTCCTTTGAAGTAGAAATCAGCGCCAGTTATCAGGGCAAAAATTTCGAATGGCATTACGACTCTTTTGAAGGCCGCACTGAGTTATCAGCGCGTTCTGTGCAAAAAGCCGGCATAGAGCTGGAGCAAACCCAGCCAGGCCAAATTCATACTCAGCTGCATTTATTTGGTGTCGTAGCGCCTGTACCAGAGCAGCAGTATCAGGTGGGAGCTGCTTATGCAGGTGTGGTGCAACAACTGGCAGTGAAAGTCGGCGATAAAGTCACTAAAGGTCAGCTGCTTGCCACAGTGCAAAACCCGGTGAGCTTAAAAAACTACAATGTTTTTGCGCCAGCAGCAGGTGAAGTAACAGCTAAATATGTCAGTGTTGGCACCAAAATTTCAGAGCAATCGATAGTGGAAATCAGCGATTTTTCATCGGTTTATATCGAAATGTCGGCTTTCCCTTCGGATACAGAACAGCTGACGCTGGGGCAACAATTTTTGGTCAAAGACTTACATGGCCATCAATCTGCAGTCAGTCAAATCAGCTACATAGCTCCACAAATGACGGGTGGTCATATAGCCCGCGCCCGTGGTGTGTTAGCCAATCCGGACGGCCATTGGCGGCCTGGTATGCATGTCAAAACCGATGTCACAGTGGCGACAGTGGATGCAGCTTTGGTGATCAAAAAATCGGCCTTGCAGTTATGGAATGGCAAAACCGTGATTTTTATCAAAGTAGGGGATGTATTTGAAATCCGTATGCCTGAACTAGGTCGCGCTGACGATAACCAGGTTGAAGTGTTATCCGGTGTGCCGCAAGGTGTGCAGTACGCCACGACTAATAGTTTTATCCTCAAAGCCGACGTGATGAAGTCTGGCGCCAGCCATGATCACTAGGAGCTTCTGATGATAAACAATGTATTAAAAACAGCGCTGGCAAGGCCTGTGTTGATCATGTTGCTGACGCTGTTATTGGCCGCAGCTGGCCTTTGGCAGGCATCACGTTTGCCAGTGGATGCCGTGCCTGATATCACCAATGTGCAGGTACAAATTAATACCGCAGCTGAAGGTTTTTCACCGCAGGAAACCGAACAGCGAATTACTTATGCCATTGAAACGGCGATGGCGGGCTTGCCACAGCTGGAATACACCCGATCGTTATCCCGTTATGGTTTGTCGCAAGTGACGGTCGTCTTTACTGAAGGCACTGATATTTATTGGGCCAGACAACAAGTGTCGGAGCGGCTGCAAAATGTCAGAAACGAACTACCAGCTGATATAGATCCGGAAATGGGGCCTATAGTCTCAGGCTTGGGCGAGATATTTTCCTACACAGTCAAAGCCGTGCCTGATGCAAAAAAAGCTGATGGCTCTGCTTATAACCCGGAGGATTTACGCACTATTCAGGACTGGGTCATACGGCCGCAGCTACTGAAAGTGCCGGGTGTGACTGAAATTAATACCATTGGTGGTTATGTCCGCGAATATCAGGTATCGCCTGATTTAGTGAAGTTGCTGGCTTTTAAATTGACGCTGGATGATTTGGCGCAAGCTTTGGAGCAAAACAACAGCAATGTCGGTGCTGGTTATATTGAGCGGAACGGCGAGCAGTGGCTGATCCGATCGCCTGGCCAGCTGAAATCTTTAGAGGACATCGGAGCGCTGGTGATTGCCAAACGTGATGATGGCCCGGTTCGGGTAAAAGATGTAGCCGATGTCGCTATAGGCAAACAACTTCGCACCGGTGCCGCGACACAGGATGGTAACGAAGTGGTGCTGGGCACAGTGATGATGCTGGTGGGGCAAAATAGCCGCACTGTATCGCAGCAAGTCGCCAGTCGTCTTGATGATATCAACTTACGTTTACCTGCAGGTGTTATTGCTGAAGCCAATTACAACCGAACTACCTTAGTGGATAAAACCATCAGAACAGTGGAAACCAACCTGCTGGAAGGGGCTGTGCTGGTGGTGGTGATCCTGTTTTTGTTTCTCGGCAATGTCAGGGCTGCACTCTTAACTGCGCTTGTGATTCCCTTAAGTATGCTGTTTGCCATCAGTGGTATGGCGGCCAATAAAATGAGCGGCAACCTGATGAGTTTAGGCGCTATTGATTTTGGCCTGATCGTCGACGGCTCTGTCATAGTGGTCGAAAACTGCTTACGCCAATTAGGTTTAGCTCAGCATCAGCAAGGCCGTTTGCTTAGTTTAAAAGAACGCTCTGCTGTGGTATTAGCAGCCACCAAAGAAGTGATGACACCCGCTATGTTTGGGGTTTTTATTATTATGCTGGTGTACCTGCCGATTTTTGCCTTAAGTGGCGTCGAAGGCAAAATGTTCCAGCCTATGGCCTTTACCGTCATAGCAGCTTTGTTAGGTGCTTTAGTGCTGGCTATTACTTTTATTCCGGCCTCTATTGCCTTGTTTGTCAGTGGCAAAATTTCGGAAAAAGAAAACGCCTTAATGCTGGCTTTGCGCAGAGCCTATAAACCTTTATTGGCGCTGTCGATTAAAACACCCTTGTTAGTATCAGGTGTTGCGATACTGCTGCTGACCAGCGCTTTATGGTCGGCCAGTAAAATGGGCTCTGAGTTTTTACCTCAACTGGATGAAGGCGATATTGCTATGCATGCTTTGCGTATTCCTGGCACCAGCCTGAGCCAGTCGGTACAAATGCAAATGCAGCTGGAAGCGGACATTGCTACTTTGCCTGAAGTAGCGCGGGTGTTCTCAAAAATTGGCACGCCTGAAGTGGCGACAGATCCTATGCCCCCTAATGTCGCTGATACCTTTATCATCATGAAAAACCAGCAGGACTGGCCCAATCCGGCGAAAAGCAAAGCCCAGTTTGAAGACGAATTACGCTCTTTAGTGGAGCAAATTCCTGGTAATAAATACGAATTTACTCAGCCAATAGAAATGCGCTTTAACGAGCTGATTGCCGGGGTTCGTACTGATGTGGCAGTGCGGGTGTATGGCGATGATCTGGATGTTTTGGCCGAAGTGGGTGAGCAGGTCGCAGCAGTGCTTGCTGCTGTGCCTGGTGCTGAAGATGCCCGAATGGAACAGTCGGCTGGTTTGCCTTTGCTGTCGATAGAACCACAGCGTGACCATTTAGCTTTAGTGGGTATGGACGTAGCGCAAATGCAGCAGTTGATCCAAACCGCTATTGGTGGCCGTCAGGTCGGGCAGATGTACGAGGGTGATAAGCGCTTTAAGTTGGTGCTGAGGTTGCCTGAAGAACTACGCCAAGACCCGGCAGCTTTGGCGCGTATTCCTGTGACTTTACCAGTCGATGATTCACCTGAATTACGTTATGTGCCATTAGGTGAAATTGCGACTATCCAGGAAATCACAGGCCCAAACCAAATCAACAGGGAAAGTGGCAAACGTAATGTGGTGGTGACAGCCAATGTCACAGACCGCGATCTCGGCAGTTTTATCGCCGAAGTACAGCAACGTATGCAGGATTTGCCTTTGCCGGACGGTTACTGGCTGGATTATGGCGGTACCTTTAAGCAGTTGCAGTCGGCGACAGAACGTTTAAGCATAGTGGTGCCTTTAACCTTGCTGCTGATCATTGGCCTTTTGTACGGCGCGTTAAATTCAGTGCGGGACACCTTAGTGGTCTTCAGTGGTGTACCTTTGGCACTGACAGGCGGCGTATTCGCTTTGCTGCTGCGCGATATGCCGTTGTCGATCTCAGCCGCCGTTGGTTTTATTGCCTTGTCTGGTATAGCAGTGCTGAACGGCATAGTGCTGGTCAGTTTTATCCGCCAGCTGCGTGATCAAGGGTTGGAGCTTTTGGCTGCACTGGAACAAGGCGCTATGTCGAGGTTAAGGCCGGTGCTGATGACAGCGCTTGTGGCTAGTCTGGGTTTTGTGCCTATGGCTTTTAATACAGGCACAGGTGCAGAAATTCAGCGGCCACTGGCTACTGTGGTGATAGGCGGTATTATCAGTTCTACGTTGCTGACCTTGCTGGTGCTGCCAGCTTTATACCGGCTGGTGAACTTCAGAAAGGCTTAAGCATAAAATTGGGGTCAGATCACATTGTTAACTGTTAACAATGTGATCTGACCCCATTTTCAATAAATTACAGCTTAGTCACGTCCGTTTTGCTGACATTACAGCTGGCGCTGTTCCAGTATTCTTTGTCTTTAACAGATTTACCCTGGCCTTTTTTCACACCCGTATAGTGTTCACAGACAGGCGGTTTGCCTGCTGCATAATCTTTAATTTTCAGATTACGGATAGTGGCCACATCTTTGTAGTTGCTGTTTACCCCTGCAATGCTGCCAATTTTGCCGTTAATGGTAATACCGGATATCGTCAGATAACGTGGGCCGCCATTGTCTGTGCAGTCACCACAAGAGCGCCATAATTTGCCGTTTTCGCCAGTCAAAGTGAAGTTGCCTGTCAGCACTGTGGTGCTGTTTTTTGAGTTGTGCTGAAACACTTTGTCAGGTTTACCACCAGGACCATTGGCACTGTTAAAGGCCATACCGCCTTTAACTGTCATGGTTTTACCGTTATTGGTGGCTGCATCTTCACAAATATCTTCCCAGACTACGTTTTCAATAGTGCAGTTGCCGCTGCTGCAATGAATACCGTCGGCTCCGCCGCTGGCTGAAATACGTAGGTTTTTCACTGTCGCATTTTTCAGCGTGATCACTGGCTTTTGGCCTTCAGCATCGCTGGCACAACTGCTGCCTACTGTGATACCGCCGCAATCTATGCTTTCATTTTCGAAGGTTGCGCCAGCTTTGCAGCGGCTGGCATTGGCTGTGGTAGCAAAAGGCTGAAAGCTCAGTTGAGGTACTGTGGCTGATAAGTTAGAAAGATGTTCCTGACCATCAGCATCCACCACTTTGAGCCAATACCAATAATCCTGATTCGGATCAAAGCCACTGTCCTGTGCCACTTTCTGATAAGGATCTAACACTGAAATACGTTCAGCTTGTTCAAAAACACTGCTGGTGCTGCGGTAAATTTCCTGTCGGGCCACTTCCTGCACATCAGTTGACCAGCTCAGATAGGTGTTGCCTGCTTTTTTCGTCAGCATCAGTGTGGTGCTCGGTTCGCTTTGCGCAGCAATAGATAACGACAAAGGCAATAACAGGGCACAAGTTAATACTTTGATGGAACTGCGTAGTAAGTTCATAGAAACTCCGGTTGTTGTGTTCCCGGCAACACTACGGCATTTATTAACAATAAATAAACCATTTAGCAACTTAATGTATTGAGTTTCCAATAGTGAAACTTTTCAGCTCAGGAAGGGGCTTTACGAACATCGCCAGTTTTGTAGCTGGCCCGACTTTATTCTGCAAATCAGCCATTTAGCGTTAAGATAGTATACAACTACAGAGCCCTCTCCCTTAAGCAGGCTCAAGACTCAGAGCACGGCAATGCTCTGCTCTTACGGAACTTCTTATGCAACAATGGTTTAATGCATCCTTACAGCGAAAAATCAGTGGTTTACTGGTGGTGCTGCTGTCTTTTTTATTTGTTGTCATTATCTACTCCATCTACAAACTCAAACTGATCGACGCTGAGATGCATGAAGTGGCAGAAATTGATGTGCCGCTGACAGAGATGGTCAGCGAGCTGGAAATGATGCAGTTAAAGCAACATTTGCTGATTGAGCAATTCCGTTTAAAAGGCGAACATGCCAAAGTAGCACTCAAACCTGAGCAGGCTTTTGCGGCGCAGCGGGATGGGCTGAAGCTGATACTGGCGAAAGCCGAGCGGGTGCTGAATAAAAGTCTGCAACAGCATCAGGTACGTTTTGCTGCGGCTGAACATCAACAAATTCTGGCCAGCATCGAACAGTTTCATCAGCAAAGTGACAGCTTTGAACAACAGCTGAAACTAGCCTTACAGCAAGGTCACACTACGAACCAGCAATGGCTGAAGTTTGAAGAAGAGGCGGCCAGTTTAGATCAAAGCATTGTCGCCATTTTGCGGCATATGGAAAAGCTGACACTCGAAGCCAGCCGCTACACCGACAAACACGAAAACGAATTTATGCTGGTTAACACTGGCCTGGGTTTTTGTGCTTTTGTGATAGGTTTATACCTGACTTTTTATATTTTGCAGATCTTCCGCCTGCGTATTGGCCGCATTCAGGCCGAAATTAAAAATGTGCATCATTCGATTGAACAGGGTGAGCCTATCACCAGCCCGGTCTTTCACCAGCCTGAACATCAGGATGAGCTGACAGAGCTTGAGCACGACTTGAAAATGATGGTGCAGCGGTTATCACAGGAAATCAGCAACAGGCAGGAAATAGAGCAACAACTGCTGGTGCTGGCAACCCGGGATAAATTAACAGGGGCTTTTAACCGGCATAAATGGGATGAGCAACTTCGCATGGAGTTGAGCCTGGCAGAACGTGGCAGTGTTTTTAGTATTGCGCTGTTGGATGTGGACTTCTTTAAGAAAGTGAACGACCAGTTTGGCCATCATACGGGTGACAAAGTATTGCAATCTTTAACAGAAAATATCAGTAGGCGCTTACGAAAAACTGATAGCTTGTTCCGATTAGGCGGCGAAGAGTTTGTGATTTTATTGCCACAACAAAAAGCCGAAGCGGCCTGTCAGTTGGCTGAAATGCTCAGACAATCTATCGCCAGTCTGGAAGATGCTGATTTACCTGCCTTTACCATCAGTTTTGGCGTCACCCAATACCAGCCGCAGGATGATGAAGATTCAATTTTGAAAAGGGCTGATTATGCCTTGTATCAGGCAAAAGATATGGGTCGTAATAGAGTGCAGTTAGGTTAAAAAACTAAAGATTTCCGCTGATTTAGCCGCTACTAAAGATCAGCTGAAAGCGGCATGGATGCGGATACAGTGTTGAGATCTGTTGTCAGGGAGAGTGCAGAAAGATGTATAGGTTGTTATGGCTGGCCCTTGTTATTTCACTGTTTAATCCTGTGGACGCCAAGCCCCAGCTTCGCTGGTGCCTTGGAAATTTTCCGGGATTTTATGGTTTTAATGCCATAACTAAACAGCCGGAAGGTCCGTCGGTGCTGTATTTACAGGAAATCGCCCGCAGAGCCAACTTTACCCTGATCCCCAGTGCAGAAACACCTTCATCACGTTGTTTTGCCCAAATGAAGTCAGGAGAAACGGATCTGATGATCAGTATTCTCAAACCCGCTGCAGGCAATCCGTTTATTCATTATCTTCAATTTGGTGCCCGTTGGCCGGACCGGCTGTATTACGCCCATAGTAAAAATCTGCGACTGGACAGCCCTGGGCAGTTGTCACCTTTGACGCTGGCTACAGTAAGAACTTACAAAGTAGCGCCAGAAATTCAAATCGTAGTGGATAACATGAAAAAAAGGCAGCTGGTGCAGGTCGACTCAGTGTTGACCGCTTTGCAAATGACGGCAAAACAACGCATAGATGCAGCCTTGTTGCCGCCCAGTCAGGTGGAGGCAGTGTTAAAGGATCATCCCGAATTAGCCGCAGAACTTAAAGAAATTAGCTTCTCAGCTGAGCTGGTAAAACCCCAGCCGATTTATATGGGCTTATCCAGTCACTGTAACTGCCCGGAGCTGGAAACCGCCATCAAACACAGCATTAGAAGCATGCAAGCGGACGGTACCAGTCAGAAGATTTTTGCCGGCAAAATTATTATGGAATTCTGACCCTTGCTGTTAATAACTGAGTTTATAAGCCTGGACTGAATTACCCAAAAAAGTCGGAATATACAAAGTATTAGTTGTCTGATCCCAGCCAATATCTGCGGTATTGAGCTTTAATGCTTTGGTGTCCAGCAACTCTTTAATACGGCCATCTGCAGAAACGTAATACACAAGACCAGCCCAGCAGCTGACTATAAAGTCACCATTACCAACTGGCTCCAGACCATCAGCCCTCTCAGCAAAACCAACTGCAACTTGTGTGATGCTCTTGTTGTGATCAGCTAAATCGACTTTCAGCAGTTTATCGCCAGCTGCAATATACAGCTGTTCAGCCACTACTTTTAAACCATTAGCAGCTTCTACATTCTCCAGCCAACTACTGATTTTGTCCTGCTCCAGCTTATAAATCCGGTTTTTACGGGTATCCGAAATATAAACCCCACCTTTGGCATCAACAGTCACATCATTTAAAAACACCGAATCGGGCGCTTTGATTTTCTGCAGTATTTTGGCTGACGCTATATCCACAATCACTACTTCAGTTAAATCAGCGATATAAAGTTTGCTCTCAAATACTGCCAAACCTTTAGGCGCATTCAAGCCTCTTAGCCAGTCTTTATTGCGTATTGTGCCATCGGTATTTAAAACTGCCACACCACCTACAGCATCTGCAGCACTTCCCTGGCCATCAATTTCCGACACAAACAACAAGGTATCGGTTTTGCCGTTGCTTTGCTGCTGGTGCCAAAGCACAGACTCAGGCACCCGCAAATCTTTGGTATGCCACAACGCTTCTAATTCGGGTTGGCTTGATATGGCTTCTTCTGCGAGCACTGTGGTTGTGATTAACGCCGGTAAAATACATAACAACAGGGGGAAACAGGCTTTCATTTTATAATCCGCTAAATCGATTTAATGGCACCACCATACCCAGAGCAGAGTAAAAATGCGAATACTGCTAAGTGAAGTGGCTGCCAATGCAAGGAATTGTTTCAAATATGAAATTTCAGAGATAGCCAGTGAGGGCAAATCGCAATCCGACTTATGCCCATAACAACGGAAATTACCAGCTGTGACGCTTCGGTGTATGTTAGCTTACTGAGTTTTGATGAGCACCCAGTTAAAGCAACTTTTGCCAGTAGCCCACATCGCGCCACTGCTCAAATTTAAAGCCGACTTGCTGAAAGTGGCCGCATTTCTCGAAACCAAACTTTTCATGCAGCGCTACGCTTTTTTCATTAGGTAAAGTGATACCACCTATCACCAGATGCAAACCCAAAGCCTTTAATTCAGCCAGGAGTTGCTGATACAACTGGCTGCCCAGGCCTTTGGCTGTGACAGCTTCTTTAACATAAACAGTGCTTTCCACCGAAAAACGATAAGCCGACCGCACCCGCCATTTAGTGGCATAAGCATAAGCCAACACTTCACTGTTTTGCTCCAGCACTAACCATGGCAAGCCATCCGCTTTTACCTGCCCAATGCGCTCCGCCATTTGTGAAGTAGCAACAGCTTCTTCTTCAAAAGTGACGCTGGTATTCAGCACATAGTGGTTATAAATGGCTGCAATAGCCGCTGCATCTGCTGAGGTTGCCTGGCGGATCATCTGGTATCTCCATTAAATACAAGGTTTTGCGTGCTTCAGATACAACAATGCCAGTCATAGGACTGGCATTGCAATAGAGCCTTTGTACTTAAACACTTATTCCGCTATCAAACCATATTCGCGGCCCAACACCTCAATAATTTCGGCTTTAGGATTGGCGGCTAACTCAATTTTACGGCCTGTGACTTTTTCCGCTATGCCCAGGTAAGTGCGGGAAATATCCATCATCACTTCAGTTGGCAAGGCGTTGTCGCGGGCCAAAGCTGCGCGCTCTGGCATACGGTCTTTATTCAGTAAAATATCCGGATCAGGGAAGTTGCTCAGCAGCCACTGACGGAAGCCTTCTTTCGATTGCTCGACAATACTGCCATTGCGCCAGCTGGCGCCATCCCAAATACGTGAGCTGTCTGGTGTGCCCACTTCGTCCATATAAATCAGTTTGCTGTTGCCATTGGCATCGTTGACATAACCAAACTCAAACTTGGTATCAACAAACATCTGATCCAGCGCAGCCAGGGCGTCGCTTATCACGCCAAAACCTTGTTTTAACAGAGTTTCGTACAGACTGATGTCGGATAATTGTTCAAAACCAAAGGCAGCGCTATGACGTTCAATATCGGCGCGGGAAATGTTTACATCGTCCGCTTCAGGCACACCGGCTAAGCCAGTCAGAATGCCCTTGGTGGACGGAGTAATTAAAATCTCCGGCAGTTTTTGATCTTTTTGCAGGCCTTCAGGCAGGGTAATACCACAGAATTCACGTTCGCCTTTGCTGTAAGCGCGCCACATAGAGCCAGTAATGTACTGACGGGCTATAGCTTCAATTTTCAGCGGACGGGCTTTTTGCACTATCCACACCAGCGGGTGCGGAATATCCAGAATATGACTGTCGGCTAAACCATGTTGTTTAAACAAGGCAAACCAGTGATTCGATATAGCGTTTAACGCCGCGCCTTTGCCAGGCACACCGTTTAAGCCATTTTCGCCATGCCAGATGCAGTCAAAAGCGGAGATGCGGTCGCTGATCACCATAATGGCCAGCGGCGTGTCTGGTGCTACAGGGTAATTTTTTTCCCGGATCAACCGCTCGCTGTCAGCGGCAGTCAGCCAGTACACACTGCGAACTTTACCTGAATGAACAGGTAAATCTGTACGAATAGGCAAGTCGTCATTGACCGCCAGGACCTGAGTTGCAAGAGTCATCTTCACTTCTTCTGTGGCTGAAAAAAGGCGCGGTGGAGTTTAACAGAAAGTGTGGGTGAACTGAATCGGTCTGGTGCATAGCTTTGTGGTAAAAATAACGGCTATAGCTCGAAGAAATGCTTCAAGGGCTCCATCTGTTGATGCAGTAATCTGATGACAAAAATATCTTTTTCACGTTTTCGGTAAAAGATGGCGTGCCGTTGGTGATCATGCCGACGTACCCCAGAAGCTATTTCCGGACAGTCATGTCCCATAAGCGGAGAGCTGTAAAGAAAGTGAAAGGTTTTTTCCAGTTGGCTGGTGTATATGTCTGCCTGACGAACACCAAAGTTAAGCAATGTATATTCATAGATAGCCGTGAAGTCTTCCACAGCTAGCTTAGACAGTTTATACATTGTGTTTCCGTTTTAGCTCAGCAGCTATGTCTTGCAGACTCAGATCACTTTCTCCGCTCTTCTCACCAGCTTCAACAGCATTTCTGAGTGCCGTTGTCTGATTTTCTTGTTGTTCCAGCAAGCGTAAGGCTGAACGAACTACTTCACTGGTTGACCCATATCGTCCAGATTCAATCAGTTTGCCTACAAACTCATCCAGTTGAGAACCTATAGTAATGCTCGTTGTTCTGGCCATTAGTAATTACCACTGTGTTAATAGATAACACAAGCCTAGCACTGCGAGAGGTTGGCATCAAGTTACGAGTTTTATTCCTGAACGAATGTGAGCAGGATAGGGCGATCTCTCTTTTTGACAAAACGGCATTCGTGGTCCCTTTGCTATTTTTTATCGAGGTAGATCACACGCCTTAGTTCCCGCGAACCAAGCTTTTTAACCACTTCCACCCTGTACAAACAATTTGCTTCAAATTGACAGGAATTAACACCAGCAAGGCGCTGCCTTGTGAGAAGTTAGGGTTGAGCTGGCAGTAAAAGGCAATTTCTGCTTTGCTGCTGGCTTTTAAACTTTGTACTTCGTCGTCACTGTAATTGGTGGAGCGGCCTACGGTTTTTAAGCAGGCGAGGTTCTGCCATTGGCTGGGTTCTGCGTCTGGTACTAAGGCCTGATACAGCTGAATTTCGTTTTCTGTCATGGCAGGGTTGGGGTAAATAAAGGCGACTTTTTTACCCATGGCGCGGTACATAGCCGGGCTTAGCATGGTGTCGAGGTAATACAGGTTGTGATTGATATGGCTTAGCCAGGTTTTAAGCGCCCATAAAAATGAAAATGCAAAAGTGTTGTTATTGCCTCTGTAGCTGCCCAGAAAAGCGGCCGATGCGCCCATCACTATGCTGTTATCAGTGTTTTTGCGAAAGGTAAGTAAGCAGTAGCCAACCAGTTGATCCTGCTGATAAAACAGCCTTACACAACGCTGATAGAAAACCGGGTTATTAAAGTAATGCTGAAAATAAGCCTGGCTATCCACGCCTTTAAAGCTGCTGGCAATCAGACTAGTGATCTGGCTTGTTTCCTGTTCATTCAGCCAGTTTTTAGTGTTTACTTTGTCAATCTGGTAATGCTTCATGCCGCTTTATACCGCTGCCCGCAGTGAAAACCACAACATAACAAAGCTGGCTGGAAAGTACGAGCTTGCTTTGGTTTATCCCTGAGTGTTTCTAGCTGCATTTTACAAAGACATGCAATATCTACTGTTTTAACCTAAAACAATGGAAGTTATCGAAGCTAAACCAAAACTTGTGCGGCACAGAGTTTTCTACAAAAAATGCTTATCCGGCTGATTTTTCTGGTAAACCTTTTATGTCGAATTGACGTAAACTAAGTTCACTTAGCCAGAAGAGTAATTAATCTGCGATGCGTTATATCAACACCCCCAACTATGATCATAAGCAAAACGACAAAATTGGTATTTTGCTGACCAATTTAGGCACACCTGATGAGCCAACTCCTAAAGCGCTGAAGCGTTATTTGAAGCAGTTTTTATCTGACCCAAGAGTGGTGGAAGTACCACGTTTATTGTGGTGGCTGATTTTAAATTGCGTGATATTGCAATTCCGGCCACGCCGCTCGGCCAAAGCTTATGCCACAGTTTTTACCGATCAGGGCTCGCCGCTTCTGTTTAATACTCAGGCGCAAAGCGATGCTATTGCTGCGCAGTTGCAGCAACAAGGCATGCATGATGTGGTAGTCGATTTTGCGATGCGTTATGGCAACCCAAGTTTTGATACTGTGCTGGATAAAATGTTTGCGCAGGGCGTGCGTAAGTTGCTGGTATTGCCTTTGTATCCACAGTATTCGGGCTCTACTTCAGCTTCGACTTTCGATGAGCTGGCCACTAACTTTATGCGTCGGCGCTGGTTACCTGATTTACGTTTTATCTCGCATTATCCTGACTACGCCCCTTTTATTCGTGCCGCTGCGGAAAAAATTCGCCAGCACTGGCAACAACATGGTCAGGCCGAAAAACTGATTTTGTCTTACCACGGCATTCCAAAACGTTATTTACTCAATGGCGACCCTTATCACTGTGAATGCTATAAAACCTCGCGCTTAATTGCTGAGGAGTTGGGGCTGACGAAAGAGCAGTATCTCACCACTTTCCAGTCGCGTTTTGGCCGCGAAGAGTGGTTAAAACCTTACACAGATGAAACCTTAAAGGCGTTGCCAGCTCAGGGCGTAAAAAGCGTTCAGGTGTTTTGCCCTGGCTTTGCTGCTGATTGCCTTGAAACTATTGAAGAAATTGGCGAAGAAAATAAAGAGTATTTCCTGCATGCCGGTGGCGAACGTTACGAATACATCACAGCATTAAACGCCGAACCTGCGCATATCGACGCTTTATGTCAGTTGATTAAAAATAATCTGCAAGGCTGGCAAGTAGAGGCTGATGCGGAGCGTGCTATTCGAGCTGATGAGTTGCGGGTGGAGAAGTATCCGGGGTAGGTTAAGTATATGAGGGGCCACGTTAAAAAGTGGCCCTAACCCTTACACCATGTACTTTTTCATTTCTTTGACATGTTTTGTCATCGAGTTCACCATAGTGTCGTAGTCAGCCTGACGTTGGGTCATAATGTCAGGCGTAAAACTACCCTTCGGTGGTGTTTTATACAATTCCCTTTCTATATCATCCGGTCGCTCAGCTACAGATGAATTGTGAAAATATCTCGGGTGCAATTTGTTGTTGTAACTTTTTATTTGTTCAATGATTTCCTCTTTTGACAAACCCGTTTCGATTGCGCGCTCGTAAATTTCAATACGATCATTGGCCTGTTTATCTATTTCTTTTTCGTAGTTAAGCCAGGTTTGATAGTCCAAAACCTTATTGTCCGTTGGCCAGCGTGGCGGCGATGCTGTAAAGTCAATTTTTTGTCCTCCTCGTCCATACACCATCTCCTCCAAAGCACTTGCAGGTTGTGGTGGTATTCTGTGTGAAGTTGAACCAAAAACATCAGGAATTCGAATGTCTTTTGCAGAGGCTCCTGATTGCGAAGATCGTATCGCTTCATCAGACAATTTCACTATTGAGCTCGGAGTTTCCTCAGTTTTTTGTTCTGGCGTCTTTTCATATGTATTCTGAATTATGCCATTTGAAAATTTCTCAACTGAGTTGTTAGGTGCTATTCCGCCCAAAATGTTCATCATCAGCTCCTTTTTAAAATAGTGCTGATTTAAAGCAATCTTTGTACCCTTTATTCTTTGTTTTACAAATGTTCACATTTGAAGCGTCGATTGGGCTTCCCCTAAAGCACTTGCCACTCCAGAGGTATGGCAGGGCAGCATGTGATCAAGCAACCTGTCGGAATGCTCATCTTGCCCAAAACATCTCCTGATACTCGCCAGCCCGCATATTCAGTACCGTTTTTCAAACGCTTCGGAAGGAGGAGACTGGCCAATGCCAATAACAGTAAAGCACTGTCGTTTTGCCAGATTATCCACGTAATCAGTCGCAGCTTTTAGATGAGCAGTGGCTCTAAGCACTGGCAGAACTGTATAGTGTTGCGGAATCAGATATGATGGTTTTACGACATCTTGTTTGAACAATGCCATGCATATTGAACTGAGTTCCCCATTGTCACTGGATCAGCAAGTTCCAGGTACTTTGTTATTCTCCAATGTTCATCAGGCTGATAAAGGCTTGTTGGCGCAGATATTTCACCGTCACCAGCAACAGAATTCTCTTCTTATCCCTGCAGTACCAGAACCTCTGTTGGTATGGGTGGTTTCAGGTGAAGCCAGAGTCGGAGAGAGGGAATTGGATGGAGAATGGCACTTCAGCCAGGCCAAAAAGGGAGACTTCTTTTTAACCTGCAGCAGCACTCCTTCCGAATTATGCTGGCAAAGTACAGCAACAGATGCCTTTATCGTGATGCATTTGTATTTGAGTTTACCTCTGCTGCAAAGCGCTTTTTTTGATCTTTATGGCCACAGCGCTAAAGACATAGGTTTGAAGGAGCTGTCAGCGCAACAAGATCCAACACTGAGTTTTTATCTGAGACAAATTCAGACGGAACTGATGCAAAACAAAAGCAGCCAACTTATGATGCAAGGCCTGGGGCAAAGTCTGACAGTTTATTTGCTGCGCCATTATGGCAGCGACAAAAACAGAACTGTATTCAAAGGAGGCCTTCCAGCTTTTAAATTGCAAAAAGTACTGAGGCTGTTAGAACAACAGCTGGCAGAACCTTTTCAGCTGTCCGCTTTAGCTCAGGTTGCTGAACTCACTGAGGCTCATTTTTGCCGGGCATTCAAAAAATCCACAGGTGTATCGCCTTCTCAGTATCAAATTCGGTTGCGTATTGAGTTAGCACAACGACTCTTAAGACAAAGCAACGATCCTGTTATCGATATAGCCTTACAGGTCGGTTATCAAAACCCTAGCCACTTCAGTCAGTTGTTTAAACGTGAAGTCGGAGTAACTCCAATCCAGTACAGAAATGGCCCCTTATAATCACTGAAAAACTCACTGCATAGCAAAATCACAACAGTCTGCTCAAAAGCGCAGCGGCGGCTTGCCTGTATCACTGTCACTATCAGCACACGCTAAAACATCAGGGTTTTAGTGAATCAAAAATTGCTGAAACAGAGGTGATCTATGAGTATTCAACACAAAGTCGCATTAATTACAGGTGCATCCAGCGGTATTGGTAAAGCCACAGCCTTAAAACTGGCGCAAGCTGGTGTCAAAGTTGGGTTAGCTGCAAGGCGCAGTCAGCAACTGGAAGAACTGGCTGCTCAGATCCGTCATGCGGGTGGAGAAGCCCTGGTTCTGACCATGGATGTTACGGATCCTGACTCTGTGCAAACCGGAGTAGAGTTACTGGCCAGTACTTATGGCTCAATCGACATAGCGTTTAATAACGCAGGTTTGATGCCAATTTCAGACGTTGAACAGTTAAAGACGCTCGAATGGCAACAGATGCTGGATGTGAATGTGCAGGGACTGCTCAATACCACTGCAGCCGTTTTACCTTATATGCAACGTCAGGGCAGCGGACATATAGTGAACACCTCTTCCATTGCCGGGCGTAAGGTGTTTCCTGGCCTGAGTGTGTATTGCGCCACTAAACATGCGGTGACCGCTTTCTCTGAAGGCTTAAGACTGGAAGTTGCACCTAAACACAACGTCCGGGTGACCTGCATTCAGCCCGGAGCTGTCGAATCTGAATTGTTTGAACATATTTCAGATGAAAACTACCGCCAGCAAATGGAAGGTTTAAAGCAACAAATGACCTTTCTGAAGGCAGAAGATATTGCCAACACTGTGCTTTTTGCCCTCCAGGCCCCTGCGCATGTCAACGTAGCCGAAATTTTCGTGCTGCCAACCAATCAACCCTGGTAAGTCAACACAGCCTGCATTTGCAGGCTGTTTCTTTTACATCATCTGGGCTGGTACCAGCCGCATTACTGGCTTTAGCTCGCTTTGGGTGCGGCTTGAGTGTGAGTCGCTGACAGTGTAGAGAATCATCTGATGTATCTGAAATTCAGATGGTTTGTATTGAATAATATAGGCTACAAAAATATATGGCCGGTGTTTACACTTTGACTTATGCCGTTCAGATAAAGCCTTTGCCTGACACTGAACTACGGATAACCAGCTATGTATTGAGTCACTACAAACACTATTAAGGAATTGAACATGAGCACTACTATACGTTTTCACCAATATGGCTCTGCCGATGTGCTGAAGATTGAAGATGAACAGGTTGGCATTCCCGGCTCAGGTCAGGTACGCCTGCGCCAGGAGGCCATTGGCGTGAATTTCATCGATACATTATTTCGCCAGGGCGTTTTCTCTGTCCCTCTGCCGTCTGTGGCTGGTGTTGAAGGCGCTGGCATCATCGAAGCTATAGGCCCTGATGTGGATAATTTCATGGTCGGGGATCGGGTCGCCTATTTTCTGAGCCCAGGTAGTTATGCCGAAGTTCGTCTTATTAAGGCTACCGACTTAATCAAGGTACCGGACGATCTGACTTCAGAACAAGTGGTTACTGTTCTGACCAAAGGCTTAACGGCTTGGGCTGCACTTAATGGCTTTTATTCGTTAAAAGCGGGAGAAACAGTGCTGGTCCAAGGCGCTTCGGGTGGCGTCGGATTGCTTATTGCACGTTGGGCCAAAGCACTTGGAGCCACAGTGATAGGCACAGCGGGCTCGGAAACGAAACGTGTTGCACTTGCCGGTTCTATTGACCATGCCTTACTGTCTGACGACCCGGATCTTGACACACAGATCCGTACTATTGCACCAGGTGGCGTAGATGTGGTTTACGAACTGGTTGGCCAAGCGACTTTTGCGACATCAGCACAGGTGGTTCGGGATGGCGGAACTATAGTGATGATCGGGGCGGCATCAGGCCAGCCGTCCATCGATCAACAGCAGTTGGCAGCAAGGAGAGTGAAGATGACCAGCGGTCCAATGGCGCAACACGTTCAGGCGTCTCTCCCTCAAGTGACAAAAGCGGTTTTTGACGCTTACCGCCGCGGTGTGTTTGGACAGCTGGAGGTCACACGTTATCCATTGACGCAGGCCGCCGCTGCACATGATGATATTGCGTCACGGCGTAAATTCGGCACGCAGATCCTTATTCCGTAAGCTTCTATTATGAACAGCCTTGCCTTTAGCTGCGAAACGAAGGTCGTTACTGTCTTTGAATACACTCAGACGGAGCGACCTTTATGTCCAACTGTTCGACCGGATTCACAGTGCTGGGTTGTGAGATATGCGGCCTGCTTTTTAAAAACAGCATCACCAATCGTTGACAACCTGACTACTTTAATTGGTCGATAAAAGCTCTGCCAGCGGGCCCCGGCGGTGCATCTTTGCGATAGACGACCTGCATGGGCAATCTGGAATATTGGGTTTCATTACCAGCAATCACAATCTTTACCAGAGTGCCTTCTGCAATATCGCGTTCTACCAGATGCAATGGCATATGTCCCCAACCAAAACCGGCTTTTAAAAACGCATGTTTTGCCCCCAGGTCGGCAAGTTTCCAGGTCAAAGGAGATAAGACACCAAAGTTTTTCCCATCGGACAATGAGGTGCGGTCCGTTAGCATGAGCTGAACCTGTTCCGCAAGTTCCGTTGTGGTGATGGGGTCTTTAATGGCAGCAAGTGGGTGTTCAGCGGAAACGACAGTAACAAAGGCTAATTCAAATAATGGCTCTGATTTTAACTCGTCAGGTACGTGCGGCAGAGTCCCTATAATCCCAATTCGGCAGGTTCCGTCCAGCACTGGTTTTATCACGCCTCCAAGTGCTTCGACATAGAGCCGCAAAGGGGTGTGAGGAAAAGCTTCGCGGCAGTATCCCGCTGCGCGAGTCAATCCCTCGAGCGGGAACATCACATCCACTGCAACGGAAATTTCGGGTTCGAGACCCTCCCGCATCGTGGATGCTCTCGCCTTAAACCCATCCATATTATTGGCTACAGTGCGCGCGTCATGCAGCAAAGCCCTGCCTTGAGCTGTCAATTGCGGGTAACGTCCAGTTCTATCAAACAAAGTCACACCAAGCTGCAATTCCAGATTTGCCAATGTTTGACTGACAACGGATTGAGCCCGTCTTATTTTCCTGCCGGCCGCCGAAAAACTACCTTCTTCGGCAGCGGCAATAAATGTTCGGAGCTGATCGAGGGTAACGGCGTCTAACATATGTATCGTCTGTTTCGATGGGTTTAGCTTGATAATATAGGGAGATTAGAAAGATACAACAAGCAAAATACCGCTTAATTTGCTCTATATCTGCGGCTGAACTGAAGAGGTTCAAAAGCTGTTTACCACAGCTAAAGAACCCCTTCGCTACTGTAGCTAAAGACCAGCACAGGGGCTGAAAAATAGTCTCTTTACACCATCATATTCAAAGTAAGTTTTACAGCGGACGTAAAACCATACCTGCATGATAAAGCACATTATTTATAAATTCACCGTCGGCAGTAAAACCCGTGTCATCCCAATATTCAATGTAGTTACCAGTGATCTGATAACGTCCCTGATAGGCTTTCTCTTTGGTTCCACGGGCTTCTATATAACGGTTATTCGGCAGAAGCTGGTGACGTATATGCTGATCTTCAGTCACCCACATACCCACATAAGGATGTAACTCTTGGTTCATCTGTCCGGCCATTACTTTCCCTCCTCCATTGCCTGGTAATAAGAGGCAATATCTTCCGGCTTTACCACCCATGCATAATTCAGTTCCTGACGAATTTTCCATTCCCCTGCAATGCACTGCCAGCCTAACTGAGAGCGTGCGTTAAAGGCGATAACATCCCCCGATTTTGGGGTCAAAGTTCCTACAAAACCCAGAGTAGTTGATGCCACTTTATCGCTAATCAATTCACTGTGGCCTTCTGTCAGAGCATGACGGACAGATTCAGCGTTGGCCTGAAGTCCTTCCCAGTTGGCACCGTAAACAGATGCGTTATCAAACAACTGAGTTTTGCCTGGGGCAAAATTATCCCAAAAAATGCCTGCCGGATTGTTCAGATCGTAATAACGAGCCATTTTTTTCGCGAATACAAATTCAGCATCATTTTTCCTTTTTTCCCAGCCCTCCATAATCCAGTGTTTATGCAAGGCTAAAGGTGCATTCGCTCCTGTTTGAGCACAGGATTTTTCTGCAGCCTGAACCCCTCCTGCAACCAGAGCTGAGCAAAGTACTAAAGAAAGTGTTGTGGCTAAATAGTTCATAAGTTCCCTCGTTTATCTGTAGTGTGGTTGATGTTTTAGAGCTATGTCTCAACTTGCATAAGCAGTATAAAAAAGGGATATTGTTTTCAGTAGATGGCTATTGGTTTACATATTGGTAAGCAAACGATGACAATGAAGATTGACCTGAACATTCTGCCTGTGTTTACGGCAGTCGCTGAAGAGAGCAACTTTCAGGCCGCAGCAAACCGTTTAGGTATTACACGCTCGGCCGTCAGTCAGATGATACGCAAGCTTGAAAATCAGCTGGGCATAGCGCTGTTCACCCGTACAACCAGAAGCGTAAAATTAACTGAGACAGGTGAACATTTATTCAGCCTCGTCAGTGCTCAGCTGAATACTATGCAATCTTCGCTTGAAAACATTGCGAGTTATAAAACTCCGCGTGGGCAGCTGAAAATTGCGGTGACATCTATTGCAGAACCATTTTTATCGGGCCAATTGATTACCGCTTTTTCAGAACAATATCCAGAGATTGAATTAGATATTACGGTAACAGATGACGAGTTCGACATTGTGAAAGCCGGGTTTGATGCAGGGGTGCGCCTGGGTGACAGCATAGAGCAGGACATGATCGCACTGGCTATATCTGGCTTACAACGCGATATGGTCGTAGCAGCTCCTTGTTATATTGAACAATACGGCAAGCCAGAGCACCCCAGAGACTTATTGAATCACAGATGCATTGGCTGGCGTCCGAAACTAAACAACAGCCCTTACCACTGGGAGTTTACTGAAAACGGGCAAGATTTTGATGTGTCTGTTGGTCCCTGCATAACCACTAATGATCTGCAGTTGATGCTTCGCACAGCTCTTGCAGGTGGCGGCATAACCTTTGCCGCAGAAGAAACCTTCCAATCCCACATTAAAGCCGGAGCTTTAGTTCCTCTGCTCGAAGCTTACTTACCTTATTACTCGGGCTTCTATTTCTTTTATCCAAACAGGGAAAACATGGCTCCCAAACTAAGGGCTATGGTCGATTTTATAAAAAACTGGAAGCGTACTTAAGAAAATGCCTCTGGGCTGGTTTGATTTCAAACTACTTTTTGTAAATCAAGTAGTTGAACTACATTGTTGCTAGTTTTCTGGTATTGGGCCCCATCAGGAGTACTCGGCGCTTCCTGCGCCTCGCCCTGTCGGGCGTCTCTTCGCTCCGTCCCAAACTGCTGTCCTGCGCACTACTCGTATCATCCTGAGACCTCTGCCTCCGAAGAGAAAAAGCTCTAAGGCTGAATCTAGCGTTTGTCGAATAAAAAAGCCTAACTGGTCATCTCTCAGTACATTCTCGAACCAGGAACTCTCGAATGCTCCTAGGATGTTATTCAAAACTCCGACTATTCCCAAGAGAGAATCAGGGGCGTCAATAGCTATGAGTAACGCCGTATAACGTTGTTGCTGTGCTTCGTCTGTAATACCTAAATCTTTAAAAGCTTGCTCATACATACCGACGCTCATTCATCTTTTGCTTTTTTTTTGGCTATATTGCGTGGCGATTTGTAGATGGGATAGTCGGAAACAAAATAGGGACCAACAGCAGATTTGAGGATATCCATTTGTGCCGCGACTTTACTGCCAAATGAAAAAAGAAGTGCACTACCGGTAAGATCATCCATTGCCATGGCGAAAATTTCACTGTCTTTGAGCTTACTGAATTCTCTGACTTGCAAAGTATGTAGTGGTGAAATCGCGGCTACTTCCTGATAATCAGTGCTTGCATGGTACGCACACAGCAATTCATATTGCCTCAAACCAGCAATAACAAAATATCCATCAACTGATTTCTCTCTACTTTTAACAACACAGATAGGATAAAGGTTAATCAGTCGATGCAGACCTTCAGGAGTAATATCGTTGATGCTGGCGCAGTACATCAAACCGTGTAATTTGGCAATTGTACTTTTTAACAAAGGATGAATGCCGAGCAAGCTCTCGAAAGGCAGATGGAGACATTTTGCCATGTTGCTAAATCATTCTTTGCTTTGTCAGCAGGTAGAATAGCTGAAATTTCAATTTAATGGTTTGTCTGTGTTGTTTACACTTATTCATCAATGCGAATTTCAAAAATTTTAGCCAAGTATTTAAATAGTATGCTTTTAGATCATTTGCGATCCAGTATTTGTAGTTCACCACGAGTCATTTAACCGCTTCATCTATGATTTGTTTTAACAGTTTGTCGCAAAGTGGGTTTTTGCTTAGGGTGTCTTCAATGGAAGACAGCATTTGCTGAGTGGACCTGCTGAGTAAAAAAGCATCCCCAAACTGGTGTCGTATCAGATGGGAGACCAAACGTTTACGTAAGAGTCCAAGATCTTTCTCTTCCCGATAAAGACTAATCAGTGTGTTGACTTCATTTTGCTGCAAAGGTGGTTTATTTGCAGTTGACATGTTGTCTGGCGCTTTTTTCACATCCACTTTGCCGGACGACGTGCGGGAAATAAGGTCAGTACGATTTAGTTTATCAATCATGATTATTGTAGACATTCAGCAAGAGAGAATGATTCAACCCTGTTTTAAATTCAGCGTCTTCTGGCCGCAACAAGTCGATGATATGTTGTATATCAAGATTAATCTCTTCAATACTTACGTTACTTTCAATACCTTGCCGAAACAGGTTTATGGCACTGTCTGTGTCATCGTTTTTTAGCAGGACACAAAAACCGTTCGTAAAATGCATGAGGAAATTGGGTAGATCAATTTGTTCCTCTAAGTATTCAAACTGCCTCAGTGCCGCTGGAAGGTTACCTAAATTCACCAACAAAAAACCATACTGATAGCGGCAAACATGATAAGCAGGTGCCGCACTCAGAACCCTCTCAAATACCTCACATGCTGCTGCGGCGGCATTGTTTTCAATCAAAAGCGATGCTAACACAAAGAGTCCTGAAGGCTCGGCAGGATCCATATTCTGGGCTTCACACCATATCTGAATTGCATCAGCGTGATGCCCTGATTGAGCCAGTATTGTCACTCTATCTATCAGCGTTGAGTTCATGCTTTTATCTGGCAGCAAACTGAATTCCTCTTAAGCATACTTTTAAACAGAACAGTGCGACAAATTCCACCATGGAACAAGCTTCCGTTACAAGTAAAAATCGGTGAAAAAAATATTTATCTTTTTTGTGCACGAATGCGATTTTTTTTTGAATGTATAGGGATAAACGAAAGGGCTATTGGTAGTTGAGGTTTTTATGGCAGGCATTATCGCAAACGCACAAGCTGGTTTATTTAATTCGTCATATCAGGGCGCTTTGGGGGGATACACCGGGTTGGGACAAAGCAATGAAGGTGTTTTTGCTAATGTCGCAACAGGTAATCTGATCCTGCAAAGGCAAGATGACGTTTTAAAAGGACTCGGTGTGGATGCTTCTCTGCTACGAACCTACAACAGCTCCGGTATTTTTGATGGCGATAATGCAGATGGCTGGCGCTTAGGTTTTATGCGCAATCTGGTATTCACAGGTCCGGTCAATACTCAGGGCAGCCGTATCAACCGTATTCATGCCGACGGCGCCATTCAGTCCTATATTTACAATGCTGCTTCAAACAGCTACATCAGCACGGATGGCTCTGGCGCGCATGATTCGATCCACTACAACAGCACTGAGCAGACCTACCTTTATAAAGATGGTGATACGCTTTCCACAGAACAATACGATGTAAATGGTCGTCTGCAGAATATCCTGGATGAAAATGGTAAAGGTATTTATCTCACCTATGACGCAGCGGGTAAAATTGATACTGCATTGGTGGATGGTGCATTAAACCAGCAAGTAATAGACTTTCAGTATGAAAATGATCTGCTTATTGCTTATCAGGTCATGGAAAATGGCGTCTCAACTAAAGCTGTCACCTATGGTTACGATGCGAACGACCGTCTGGAGACTGTCACTATTGATCTTACTCCGACTGATTTAACTGATAATGTTCTGCAGGCTGGGCAAAGTCGCGATGGCAAACTCTTTGTTACCCGTTACGCTTACGACAGTAATGACCGTATCAGCAAAATTTATAATAACGATCAGCAAGTTCAGGCATTTGAATATTATGCTGATGGGCGTTTGAAAAGTATTACAGCTGCAAATAATCAAAAAACAAGCTTCACTTATACCTCGACTAATGAAACCAGAGTGAGGGTGGGCGACAGCACCAATATTTACCGCTTTAATGCTCAGGACCAGCTGTTGTCGCACCATATTTTGGAAGCTGATGGCAACGAGTCTTTAGTTGTGTCGTATCAGTATGAGCAAAAAGATCAGAATGCTGATGGTGTGGCAGATGGCAATATTCTCAGTATGACAGATGGAGAGGGACGTCTGGTTGAGTACAGATATGATGCGCAGGGCAACAGAATTCGTGAACGGGATTCTGCCGGCAACACCTTAGTTCATGAATACAATAGCCAGAATCAGTTAATTCGTAGTCATCAATTTAAATCTCAACCACTGGTATCGCTTGACAGTGTCACAGTTCCATCTGCAGCGCAAAGTACCCAGTATGTTTATGATGCCAGCGGTCGCCGATTACGTTTTCAGGTGAGCCCGGAAGGACGAGTGACAGAGTTTGTCTACAATGCTTTTGGTCAGATAGAACAAGAACGGCATTATCTGACCAGCTATGACCAGTCGCAAGGTTTAAGTTTGGCTCAATTGGACAGCTGGGAAAGCGACTACCAGCTAATTCGCTACAGTTATGATTTTCGTGGGCAATTGGCCAGCCAAACCCGTTTTAGTGGTGTCAATGGTGGGGGCGTTGCCAGCACAACTGAGTATGTGTATGACCAAAGAGGTCGTTTATTAAAGCAAGTGACCCCTGAAGGCGTTGCCACGACGCAAAATACAAACGACTTTGTCAGTCATTATGTGTATGACACCTTGGGCCGTTTAATTCAATCTACAGATGCCGAAGGTCAGGTTACTCATATTGCGTATCAGGAAAGCCAGCAGCGTATTCTGACTACTGCTGCGAATGGTTTAATTACGACCAGAGTCGTAGATTTCGCCGGACGCACAGTCAGCATGACTCAAGGCAAGGTGTTAGGTCAATCTCAGGATTTCGATGCCTTTGGCAGTCAATCCTTTTTCTATAACGATGAAGGGCAACTGGTTGTGAGTGTCGATCAACTCCAACAGCCAACTTATTATTTTTATAATGAAAAAGGTCAGTTGGCCTATCAGGTTGATGTTCAGAACAGAGTCACAGGTTTTGAGTACGATCAAGCCGGTAACTTAATCAAAACAACTCGTTTTGCATCACTAAATGGTCAAAATCTGGGGACTCAGGCCAAAGATAACAACGGAAATCTGACTGTCACAGGACTCATAAGTACAGAACAATTTGCTGCAAATCAGATTGTTGATACTCAGGATCGGGTAAGCAGAAGTTTTTATGATGATGCCAATCGTAAGGCATTTGATCAGGATGCCGAAGGTTTTGTTATCGCTTATCACTATGATGACTTTGGCCGCTTACTGACGAGCAAAGCTTATGACAAAGCGAATGTCATTTCTGTTTCAGGTTCTAAGGCAAGTCTGTTAGCCACTGCTGGCTCCTATCGTCTTAGTCGTAATATTTATGATAAAGATGGGTTGTTATTAGGAACTCTGGATGCTGGCGGTTACCTGATTGAATATCGTTATGACGGCGCAGGCAATCAAATTGCCCGGATCAGTTATGCCGATAAAGTGCCCGTCAGCAGTGGTGCCCGTGAAACAGCTGACTTAGCTGCATTACGACCCGTCACTACCACTAATGGAAATAACCGGACTCATTACTGGTTTTACAACGGTCAGGGCCAGTTAACAGGAGAATTGTCAGCTGACAATCAAGTCACAGGTTATCAGTATGATCGTAATGGCAATGTGCAATCTGTTACGCAGTACCACGATTTGGTGACGAACTACAGTGGTGGAAAATTAAGTTTTCCGACAGGAAACAGCACGAAAAACCAGACCACTATTCATACTTATGACGAACTTAACAGATTAGAAAGCACAACCTCTGCCAATGGCTTGCAGACCAGATTCAGCTACGATAGCGCAGGTAATCTGGTTTTACAGCAAAGTCAGGCGGCGGATGAAAGTGGACAAATCAGAACTCAACGCTGGAAATACGATGAGCGGGGTTTATTGATTGCCGAGCTTGATGCTGAACTGGTTAGTCAACTGGATAGCGAGGAAGCCATTCAGGCCGCTTTTGCTACACAAGGGCGCAGATATACTTATGATGCATTAGGACGCCGTATTTCAGCCACTGATGCAGAAGATCAGACCAGCTATTTTTACTACAACCAAACAGGTCAGTTAGAAGCTGTGGTGAACCATTTCGGCAATGTGGTTCGTTATGAATACAATCACTTTGGCGAGCAGATCCGCTCCCATATCTATCGCACGGGCATTCCTGTCAATGTACTTAGTAATAAGGCACTGACAGGAGGGCAGTACAGCGATATCTCATCCTGGTTAGTAGCGCAGGTCGCTGATCCACAGACAACAGATACGATTTACAACCGCAGAGGACTGGTAGGTAGTCAAATCTCTGCGGGGATAGAAACCCGCTACCAATACAACGCCTTTGCTGAGCTTATTAAAAAAACCACAGCTGCAAGCAGTGGCGCCACACAGCAAAATGTTACTAGTTATTTGTATGATGAGCGCGGCTTGTTGGATACGACAGTCTTCGATTCTGCAGGTTTATATAACGCTGACGGTAGCCTGGTCAGCAACTACCTCTCTGCACTGGAACAAATGATCCATGTGGAAGTTGAATATGATGCCTTTAAGCGCTTGATTAAAGAAATTGATGCGGCAGGCAATGTGACCGAATACTCCTACGGTCAGAATGAACAAGGCCGAAAGATCCTAACCGTCAGCACAGGTTATCATCAGAGCGAAACCAATGCGGTAAAACAAAGCAAAGTGACTGTGTATGACGCCTTTGATCGTACCTTGAGCGTTGTTAATGAACTGGGTTACAAAACGCAGTTCCAATACGACGCTCAAACCAGAACTCACAGCAGAACGTCAGCTCAGGGTTTAACGCTCACCACTGTATACAATGCCTTTGGCGAAATTCAAAGCTCCACTTTGGGCAATAACACCAGCCGATATGAATATGATCACAATGGTCAGCTATTAAAAACCTTTGTTGGAAATGACCTGGTATCGAGAAATCAGTACGATGCGAATGGCCGGTTAGAGCTGACGGTGGATGGCGAGTTACGCACCATTGAATACCTGCAGCAACGCCGCACTGATGGCAAGGCGGGAACAGAAAATATAACAATTCAACATGTGACGGATGCCCTTGGTCAACAACAAGTGCTGAAAACAGCTGTCATTCAGGACAGTGCTGGTTTTACCCTGACTGAAACCAATGCTTCGGGACAAAGTATTTCGTATCTTTATGACACAAATGGCCGGTTAGTCAGTGAAATCACAGCTAAAGGTACTGCTGACGAACATACAACCAGATACAGCTATGATGCGGCAGGAAATCAAATCTCCGTGACACAGGGATACGGTACTGCTCAGGCCACGGTCACTTCTTATCTCTATGACAATTTAGGTCGTTTAACTCAACAGACCAAAGGGACTGGTGCTCAACAGCAAATCACCAGTTATCAATATGATGGTAACGGCAATGTGCTGAGGCAGGAACAAGGATCTGCTGCTCAGGGGACTTTGCAGGCGACCAGTTATGTCTATGATGCGAATCAACAACTGGTGTTTATATTAGCGCCGGATGGTGCTCTCACCCGATACCACTATGATCGTGCCGGGCAGCGAATTGCTACCAGTCAATACACTCAGGAATTTACCGGTGACATCCGAAATAAAACAGCGGTAGACAACTTTATTCAGAGTACTCAGGCGCTAACCAACTATGTTATCTACGATAAAGACGGCCGTGTCAGCCATCAAGTGAATGCCGATGGTGGAGTGACCCAGCTGGTTTATAACAACGAGAATAAAGTCAAAGAACGAATCAGCTTTGCAAAGCGCGCAACAATAGTAAATGACACTTTATTAACGGCCTTGATTTCAGGACAAGCAGGCACTGCAATCAGTACTCTGAAACTTCAGTCTTCTACTGACGACTCCCGGCTTGCAACACTGTATGACGCCAATGGCAGAGTGGTATTTACGCTGCAACGACAGGCTGGTAACAAGGCCATTGTGCAGGAAAACCGATACGACAAAAGTGGCCAATTGACTGAAACTGTTGCTTATGCCAGTGGCGAACTGAATTACAGCGCAAGTTATGATCTGGATAGTTTGCAGACTTTGCTTGTTGATCATCTGATGAGCAATGACAGCAAAAATCAGACAACCAGATTTTTCTATGATGAAGCAGCACGTTTGAGATTTACTCTGCACGAGGATGGCAGTGTAAACGAGCTGAATTATACAGGTACTCAGCTTAGCAGAGAAACACAGCATGGATTCCTGACATTAAACGGAGCTCCAACCTATGACAGGTTAGTGGCTGCGTCTGTCAAAAATCTGGACGCACGGCATAAAAAGATGCAATTTGACAGTGCGGGCCGTATGACAGAGTTGACTGATGCTGCAGGCAACAAAGAGTACTGGAGCTACTACGACAATGGTTTAAAGGCAACCTATACAGACAAAAAAGGCAATGTCTGGAATTACAAATATGACAATGCTGGTCGGCTGACTGAAGAAATTGGACCTAAAGTGACCAGTTATACTTATGGCACTGACGGGCAATTGCAAGCGACCTCGCTGCACAACGTCACGAAATTTATTTATAACAATCTTGGTTATGTCACAGAACAGCAAACAGGTCAAAAAACCAGCCCAACAGCTACAAACTGGAATGCTGGATATGTCAGCAGCTCTTTTAGTTATGACAATGCCGGACGGCAGACCCTTGTCATAGCCCCAGCTGACACCACAACAAAAACCTTGCTTAGTGAAGTCAGCTACAACGCGCTTGGGCAAGCGTATTATCAGAAAGTGATCAGCGATGCAGCTGTGGTTGTCGAAGAACAATATAAGTTATATGACAATCTGGGCCGGTTAGCTTATGAGGTTGATGCTGAAGGTTATGTTACAGGGTATGAGTACAATGCTTTAGGGCAATTGATTGCCACCACCAGATATGAAAAAAAGCTGAATCTTACCGGCGATCAACAACTTTCTGCTGAAGGTTTTAAAGAGCAATATGGATTAACTGCAGGCCGGACTATTCAATATCAATACGACCAGTCAGGGCGTAAAACCAAAGTCATAGAACCTTTGGTTAGTTACTATGATGCTGTGAGTCCTACCCAAAGAAAAACCGCATCCCCTGTCACTGAATACGTCTACAACAGCTTTGGAGATGTGGTCGAAACACGCCGTTATACATCAACTCAAAGCTATCAATCCAGTTTCAGCTATTACGACGAGATGGGTCGTAAAACTCTTGAGGTGAATGCGGAAGGTTACATCAATAAATGGGTGTACAACCAGTATGGTGAAGTTGAAAGCTATATAGAGTATGCCAAAGCTATTAATACAGTGGGGCTCAGCATCGATATGCCTCCCGCTGCAGCTCAGGCTGCTGGCCAAACTGGGGACAGAGTCTGGAGCTATGAATACGATGAGCTCGGAAGACAAATCAAGCAAACTCAGCTGGGTTATAAAGTCTTTCAGTTGAACGGTCAGAATCTGACGAGTGCATCCAATGCTGTAGTGCGTCGCACTGAATACGACGCGCTGGGCAATATAGTGAAAATAACGGCCCCTGATGGTAGTGCGCTGGTTCAGGAATATGATGCGTTATCACGACTGATTTCCTCTATAGAACAGCAACGAGTGACAGTAGTTGCTGCTGAATTACTGGGCTCGTCAGGCTTGCAGAATCAAACCAATGCAGCGGCTGGGCAGTTGTCGCAATACAAAGTAACCCGATTTAAGTACGACCACAGAGGAAACCAGGTTGAGGTAAGGCAACTTAAAAATGGTCTGGATCAGAGTGCGGCAACTGGCTTGCAATTTACTGAAAGTTCTCAGGATCTGGTTCTCCGATCCAGATATGATTTACGGGGCAATCTGCTCCAGTCCACCGATGCCGCAGGTATTGCTACTCGTTATGAAGTCGACCACCGTGGTCGCATTCTGATTGAGCGCACGGCTTATACTGATGGGACACTACGTGATGCAGTGACCAGCTACAGCTACGACAAATTGGGGAATCAAACCGCTGCTCGTATCTACCGTGATGGCTACGATACGGAAAAAGCACAGCAGACTACCTGGGTTCAATCCACTTTTGCAATTTACAATGCCTATGGTGAACTGACTCACAGAGGTAATCAGAGTTTTTCCAATCACTCCTTGTACCAGGAACGGTTTTATTACGACAGCAATGGACGGTTGTTTGACACCACTGAAGGTAACGGTGTCCGCAAAGAGTATCGTTACGACTTGCTTGGTAATCTGGTGTATATCAATGATTTGGCATCAGGTGTCACCTTGTTTGAATACAACAAACTGGGACAGGCTGTAGGTAAACGTACACCAGCACTGAACCAACCGGTCAATTTGGATGGAACCAGTGTTCAGCAGGAGGTGGTGCAACAAGTTGAGACCATAAACTACGATCGCTGGAATAATATACTGAGTCATACCAAAGCCAATACAGCAACAGGAGCTTCAGTTACAACCAGCTATGAGTACGACCATGAAAATCGCCTGGTGAAAGAAACTCAACCTGCAGTTAAAGTGGTAACAGCTGCTGGTGTGCAAAGCAGTTATCAGCGTCCTGTATTTGAAAACTTCTACGATACAATGGGACGACTGATCGCCTCAAAAGATGCCAATGGACATTTCCGTTTTAACTACTTTGATACGGCTGGTCAGTTGATCCGCACTACAGATCCGTCCGGAGTAGCCACTCATTATGGTTATGACGTATTTGGACGCCAGATTGCGGAGCAATTAGGCAGCAGCGCTTCGGATCGTTACATTAGTTACAGAGAGCTGGACGCTAATGGCAGGGTACTGAGTGTCAATGATTTTAGTCAGAACAGTAGTGGTATAGTAGAGCGTCGTACCATCAGTCGCCATGTATACAATGAATTAGGTTATGAAACTCAGCGTTTTGATGCCCTGAACAATAAATACCAATTTTGGTATGACCAAACGGGTAATCTGGTGCGTTCTGTCACACCTGATGGCGTCATTAAAAGTTATGCCTGGGATGCGATGGGCCGCAAAACGGCGGAGTTCTATGGTGAATTGGGGGATGTTGATCAGCAAACCTGGCGCTACCACAACTACTTTAACAGGCTCATTGCTCACAAAGATCTGGGTGGGCAGAAATGGACGTACGCCTACGTTGGTGAATCAGGTGGTGTGTTCCGGGGGTTACAGGCTGAAACCCGGGTAAATGGTGTTTTATACCGCCAGTATGATTACTACAATAATGGCCAATTAGCCTCAGTGCGTAATGATGGTTCAGTCACAGTAAATGGACGCGCAGTGTCCCCCTATGTAAGTTACAGGTACGATGAACTGGGTCGAATCATTGAAGAGCGTAATGTCAGTCTGGATTCGTTAAACCATCTGATTGATGAAACAACCTACACTACCTACGACAGTCTGGATCGTATCAGCACTGTAACTGTCTATGACAACTTGTCACTGCAAACCAAAGTGCAGTTCAGATACGGTTATGATGCGGTTGGTAACAGAACCAAAGTCGATGTACTCAACGCCTATACAGGTAATATTTCACTGGATCTCAATCAGGGCCCTGAAGCTGTTCAGAGCAGCGTTGGTGTTGTATTACAGCCGCTCAAAGTAACCAGAGTCAGGTATGCCATCAGTGAGTTATTTAGTGATCCGAATCAGAGAGATCGCCTGATTTTACAGCTGCTGCAACATGGCAACCCGCAGTTGCCTGAGTGGATCAGTTACAGCTCAGATGGCGTGTATCTTGAACTGGCATTTGATACACCAGCAGTTCTGACCGCACAGGATATACAAAACCTTGATTTATCCATCAAGGCGACAGACTTTAATCCTGACGATCCGCAGGACAAAACCAGAGGTTTGAGCGCCGAACTTGCTTTAAATATCACTGTTGCCAGCAACCAGCAAGTGATCAAACCTGTGGATCTAAGTGGTCTTGAAGGCGATTTGTATCTGGGGCAACCTTTTAGTATTCGTTTTGATCCTAATAGCTATTTTAAAGATCCAGACGGGGATGAGCTGCATTTCCTGTTAGAAGCTTATGGTGAACCGGACTGGCTAGATGAGTTTATTGAATACGGTATAGACGCGAATAATATGGCCTATATCCGGACAAAGCCGGGTCAGGTACTGCCTCAAAACGTCACTATTTCAGATTTACAATTCCGTTTGCTGGCTACCGACAGTATTTATGATCCTGTTGAACTGATCTTCAATTATCAGGTACATAATCTGTATTTTGATTACCCTCAACAAGGACTGCAACTAGTTGAAGGCAAAACAAACAGCATCAAACTTTTTGGTGATGGTTATAACAGCAACAACGACGATAACTATTTTTCCTTTAGAGATCTGAGTATTGCAGATCTGCGTGTCAACACAGATTTAAGCACTTTACCTTTGGTATTTAACGCTCAGACAGGAGAGATCCGTCTGGTGCCTGAGCTGCTCAAACCGGGACAACGGATACCGAGTCCTGTTACTTTGGAAGTCGAAGCTAGAGTCAATGGCCAGATTGTCAAGGGGACAGTGGATCTGTATCTGCACCTTACGCCACAACCACCTGTGTATTTACCACTGACAGTAGAAGCCAGAACTGAACTGAAAGGCTTGAGTATCCCAGCTTTTACTGATGCCAGTGGTAGTATTGTGAATTATCAGGTTTCAGGTTTGCCGCAAGGGGTTGAATACGAATTTGATGCAAAACTTAACCGCCTGGTGCTCAGTGGTATGGCATCTCATACCAACAATGGCCAAGCTTACAATGTAATAGTACGTGCTATTGATCAGTCAGGACAAACAACTTCCGCTGCTTTTTCCCTGACAGTGGCTATGGACAAGGTGCGGCTTGATTCCGGTATTGGGGCCAAAGTTGCGCCTTTATTTAACGTGCAAAATAAAGATATTGCACAGGTTCGGATTATTGACGGCAGTCAGCCTGAGCTGAACTGGATGCGGGTCTATAAAGACGCAAAAGGTGAGTGGCTACTTGATGTCAGTGCTGCGTACAGAGGTGAATTAAGGCAAGGTAAGGTTCAAATCCTTGTGACTACCGCCAGTGGGGTCACTTACACGGATGCCGTCGAGATTAGTCTGAACTTTAAGCCGTCAGATAACACTGCGGCTTATGTACTGGTAGAAGCAGCCGATGGTGTGAATGATCCTGTGGCTGAGGGGGCGGATGCCTACAACTATTTCAGTCATACTTTTACGTTCGATGATTTAGATCGTGGCGATACGTTGCATTTCTCTTATTCCACCTCTGAATCAGGCAAGGATCAACTTACTTTAGCTGAACTGCGTCGTTTATTCCCTTGGCTGGAAATTACGGAAGATAAAGCGTCAGGTCAGGTGACGATCCGAAATATCAGCAATATCCCCCAGTCTGCTATTCGTAAAGAAATTCCCTACGGCATTACAGTGAAAGCCAGAGATAAAACCAGTGCTTATGGTGAAGGGAAAATTGATATTCAGGTGGATCCTGAATTTAAATGGGACACTATTCCATCCGACAAGATACTGAAACAAAATCAAAGTTTTGACGTCGGCCAATACATATATAAGGCCGATGGCTATGATTTGCTGGATAATAATAACCAATACAATGTGTATTACCTGAATAACGGCAGTTGGGTTCGGTTGTCCAATCAGGGTGATCATCCGGTATTGCTGAATTACACCACAGGTATTCTGACGGTCAATCCTGCTTATCAGGGCCCGATTGAAGAGCTGAAGCTTGCAGTTCGGGCACACAGAACCGATATTGAGGCTGGAGAAGATAACAGAGATGGAGATGATCGTACTCCTATTTCCAATCACTTCATTCTGGCCATAGATTATGCGCCACAGCTGGTGCAATCACCTTCGTATCAGGTGCTGGAAGCCACTAAAAATATCCCGGACACCTATATCTACTTTAAAGATCGCAATGATGATACACCGGGTAATCTGAATAATGTGATCACGGACCACAACAGCGGCAGTCAGAGCTTTGAATTCAGAATTAATGGTGTCCTGAGTTATAAAGGCGCTCCAAACTGGCCTTCCTGGTTAGACTATCAGGTGGTGAATGCCGCAAATGGTGTGACCCAGCTTAAGCTGATTGCCAATCAGGCCGTGCCATTAAGTGAAGTCAATAAAGTCTATGACATTGAAGCTCGACTGGTCAGCAATACGATGAGCAGTAGCTACGGTTCAGCCAAACTGGAATTTGAACTGCCTTATGAGTGGCAAAACCTGCCGGCCAGCCTGGGCACCATCAAAGCCGGGGAAAGTATTGATCTGGCTCCTTATTTATACAGAGATGATGCAGATAACTTTAAGCTATCAGGTATTCAGTACCTGAGTAATGGGACCTGGGTCAATGCTCCTACCTCGATGCTGAGTATCAATAGTGAAGGGCGATTAATTGTTCATAACTATGGTGGTTTAGTCGAACAAATCCGTTTTATGCCAACGGCCAGTTGGGTCAAAGGCAAACAAACTTCAGATTCGAATCAATGGGTGATGTTGAGCATCGATTATCCTATGTCGAGCACCCGTTCGGAAGGCGTGCTGACCTGGACCGCAGGTGCAGGTCTGGCAAACAGCATCAAATCTGTGATTACAGCCATAGATCAAAATGATGACACGCCAGCTCATTTAGTAAATTCTGTGCCGCAGAATATTACTCATGAAGTGGATTTAGGTGGACTGCGTTCCGGTGCCGTTGTACTGAAATACAACAATAACACTGTTGAGATCAGTGCCAGTGGTGATATCAGAGCCGCCGACGTAGGTAGTTATACCATCAGAATCGTCAGCCGCTCCGGAGATGCGGTTCAGGTGAATCAGGTGTTGGTCACTATTCTTGCGCCTGCACCACAAGGGGACCAGGTGCTAAAAGTGGGTCAGACGCTGTCCGGCTTTAGCCTGAATATTCCTAAAGATCAGGCTGGTGATGCGTATACCCACGAGGTGATCGGTTTACCAGCATGGGCCAGTTACAGCCTCGACAGAGCCAATGGTAAAGTTAGCTTTTCCAGCTCTAAGGTTCTGACCGAAGCGGATGTTGGCATTTTTAGTATTTATGTACGCTCTACTAATAGTACAACCTCGGTCTCGTCGACAAGCTATACCTTAAGTATCTACAACCCCTATTCAGGTACGCCACCTCAAGTGGTGAAAGTGAATACCACGCCACTTTTTATCGGTATTAAAGATCTTGTGGTAGAGCAAGGCGCTGTGCTTCCTGAAGTGACTTTTGTATTTAAAGACAACTTGCTGGATGGAGAAACGCTCAGTGCTATCAATATAAGTTCCTTACCTGCCTGGCTAAATGCTCGTTTAGGCAGTAATAGCGCGGGCGAAAAAACGCTGACTTTGGGTGGTGTAGTTATTAATGCGGCACCTGACACTTATGATTTTGTGATCTCGGGATCTGATTTGCTGAATGGCGCAGCCAATCAGGTACAAAGGGCGTTTAAAGTCACTGTCACAGAGCCGCCAATAGACTTTGCTCCTGAAGTAGTGGATGCGGGGAAAACTCTGCCTTCAATTAAAGCTGGAGAAAGTTTCCCGGCTGCAGCTATTTCTTTCAGAGATCAGGCGCAAAGAGAAACTCCGCACATCAGCTACAGGGTAGAACCTTCAGCAGCTGCAGCCTGGATAGTTGCGACACCAACCAGTAGTACAGTCAATGGGTACAATTACAGAGGTTATGTATTCAGTGGCACATCACCAACGAGTTTTATTGGTAATGTCACTATTGTGGTGGAGTTTAATGATGGTAAAAACCCTGTTATTTCTGAAACACTGAGCATTAACGTTCGTGACCCTAACCTGAGGGATAAACCTGATCAATCCTATAGCCTGACGTTGCCATCTAATTCTTCTGCCGGCCAAAGCTTGTCGTTAGATGCCTTATTAAAAGACTTAGGCACAGTGGTTGAGCATAAGATCGTTGGGCAGCCGGGTTTTGTCAGCATCAACTCAGCACATCAGATCAGTGTGAATCCAAGGGGAGATGCTGATGTCGGAGTTTATGAGTTTTATATTGATGGTAAAGATCAGCAAGGTTTAACGCAGCGGGTCAATATCATACTGATTATTGACCGCCCTGTAATTGCAAGTCAGGGGACTATTAGTAAGACGATAGAAGAAGGAGAATCTATTGGAAATATGGTTCTGGAGTTTTCCGATAAGTTGTTACCTGACGAAAGCATTAACCTGAGTTACAACATTAATAATCTGCCACATGGTGTGATCGCCAATAAAACTACCACTGTTAGTAACGGAATTACCTATGTCCGGTTGACGTTCAGCGGCACGCCAACAGATGGTGCAGGTCAGTGGTCTATTCCTGTGGTGGCCACAGACAGCAATGGCCGGACCGCATCTTCTACTTTTAACCTGACGGTAGAACAAGCGATCCCTGATGCAAATCATGTAGTGCCTGCGGGAACAGATACTACTTTTTCTATTAGCGGATACTTTGGCGGAGGTATTTCTGTCGCAGCACCGCATCTCTTCATAAAATCTATTACTGGGCCGGGAGCTCCTGGGTTTCGTCTTTACTACGATGTTTCAAAAGAAGACGAGAGGCATCCCAATAATGCCTGGATGTGGACTATAGATAATGTCCGATTGGAAATGGATTCTGAAATTACAGATGCAGGTTTTTATACCATCAAGCTGGGTAATAATCTAAGAAGCTCGTTCAATGATACCATCACCATTTACCTGTCCCCTGTAGCTGGTCGCTCCTTTATGGTTTCCAGTATGTCGTCCTCATCGGGGAATACGATAGGGTACAGTCTGCAAACCGAAGAGAACCCGGACTATGGACTGACTCTGCTGGAAGGACAGCAAAGCAGTATTGAGCTGGCCAATCTGACTGATGGTAATACGGTATCTGTCAGCGGGTTACCTGATGGCATGTCGTATGATGTAAAAACAGGTACCTTATCGGGCAGCCCGGTGAAAGGAAGTCAGGGGGACTACCAACTGACGGTCAGCTCTGTTGGAGCTGATAACACAATACAACAGCAGATAGTCACACTTAGCGTCGGTGCAGTGACCGAACTTCCTGTTTATCAGCAACAGGATTTAGTGGTGCTGGAAAATACAACACTGCAAATCCCACTCAATCCGATCGACGCTGTGAACCCGCAGCATCTGACCTATCAGTTTGAAGGATTGCCACCAGGTTTAGTGTTTGACCCGGCCAGTCAGTCTTTTATCGGTAAACCAGCAGCGGGAAGCCGGGGCCACTACCAGGTGAATGTCAGTGTGACTGATCTCTGGGGTAATCGCAGCCAAAGCCAGTTCCTGATGGAAGTGAAACCTAACCTGGCTCCTATTGCACCTCAGATCCCGGATGCAACAGCAAAAGTGGATAAATACCTGATCCTACCTCTGCCGCATTTTCAGGATGATGTAGGCGACAGTGTCAGCTATCAGTTATATGGCTTACCTCAAGGGCTGGTCTATGACGCCTTTAGCCACAGTATTATTGGTATACCAGAGGTTGCCATTGAAGGACGTCATTTAATCCATGTGGTGGGTAAAGACAAAGCGGGGAATCAGACGGCCACCTATTTTAGTCTGGATATTCAGGGCAACACCGCACCAGAAGCTCCGGCTGAACTGACTCAGGTTGATGCCACACAAGGCAAACACTTTAGCTATGTACTGCCCGCTTTTGCTGATGCAGAAGGCGACTACCTGAGCTACAGCCTGTCAGCTCTGGATGCAGATGGCAATAAAGTCAGCTTGCCTTCTGGCCTGTATTTTGAAGCTAAATCCCGCACTTTATGGGGCACACCAGCCTTCCCATTGCAAGGTGATATAAAGCTTGTTTATCAGGCCACAGATCCAAAAGGTCAGGTCAGTCAGGTTGAATTTGTGTTGCATGTCGCTGATGCAGAACAGGTTCCTGAGGTGGAACTGGGCGATTTTGAAGCCCATTACAACACCTTCTTCTATCTGCTGGCGCCGGAGCTGCATCAATTAGTGCAACAAGGGGCGCAATTCCGGGTGGACAATCTGCCACCAGGTTTGATGTTCTCCAGCAGCACAGCTGAAATTTATGGCAAACCGGAAAAGCAGGCTGTAGGGGAGCATCATGTCAGTATTCTGATCACCACTAAAGAGGGTCAGCAAACCTGGTACAACCTGACGATTGATGTGGAACGGGACCGCACCATGGCGGTGCCGGAGGTGCCGGTTCAGTATCTGGTGGAAGGGCAATGGTCCAGCTTTAAATTGCCAGCTGTGCAAAGCAATTACAGCGATGCTCATGTGCATTATTCCGTGATAGAAAAACCAAAGTGGCTGAGCTTTAACAGCAAAACTCTGACCTTTTCAGGTCGGCCACCTATGGGACTGTATGGCGAAACGACGGTTAAAGTGAAAGCAACAGATCATGCAGGCAATCTGGAGTATATCCGCGTCAGTCTGGTGACTATGCCTTACAACACAGCTCCTGTCGCCCATGGTATAGGTGAACAGCATGCGCAAACCGACAGTCCGATACGGATTAATGTGGCTGAAGGCTTCAGCGATCCGGAAGGCGATCGTCTGACCTACAGCGCTCAACTGGTGATTGAGACAGCCTGGGGAGACCGCAGGCTACTGGCTTTACCTGCAGGACTTAGTTTTGACAGTGCAACAGGCATTCTGAGCGGCCAGTTGTCTGAGCCCGGCCGTTATCGGATCCAGATAACAGCCAAAGATGATTACATGCCCGTCAGTCAGGATTTCGTCCTGACAGTGAATCAGCCACCGCAAGCTGCCGGGCAAACTGATGTCACAGTCAATGCCGACAGCAGGTTAAATCTGCCGTTAAATCCTTTTATCGATCATGAAGATAAAGGCAATTTACGCTATGAAATTACAGGCCTGCCGCCTGGTATCAGTTTTTACCCTGGCAGTTTTAATATTCAGGGCTATTTACCGTCAGACAGTGTTGGCGACTATTTAGTGACGTTAACCGCTATTGATACTCAGGGCGCACGCAGCAGCACCAGCTTCCGTATTAGCGTGACTGAAAATCAGGCACCACAAGTGCCGCAGGTCGATATTATTGATCTGGTAGCCGGTGATACACTGGCACAATCTGTCGCTTTTCAGGATGCTGAAAATGACGAATTACAGGTCAGTATCAGTGGCTTGCCACAATGGGCCTGGTTTGATAGCTCCAGCCAGATGATATACGGCAATGTACCTATGTCTGAACAAGGACAGTTCCCGGTATGGTTGACGGCTGTGGATAATCAGGGACGCCAGACGGTACACCGCATAGTGCTGAATGTTGACAACCAATTGAACGCTACCCGCCTGAAAGTGGCAATAGACCAGAACTTCAGTTACCAGTTGGGCACTTTACCTGAAGGGGTAAACAGTGCCGATGTCGCCTCGATCAGTGTGAATAATTTGCCTGTAGGTTTCAGTTATAACCCGGATACCCAACGTATTGAGGGGCGTGCCACAGCCGATCAGGTGGGCAGCTATATGGCAGATGTCAGCATAGTGCTGAGTAACGGCGTGAAATACAGCCAACTGTTACGGTTGGTGGTTGATCATCAGGACAATCAAACAGATTGGACAGAGGTCGATCAGCCTGGTGCAGGCCAGTTATTGGATCTGGTGCCACAACTGTTACCAGTGCAAGCCAAAGAACATGAGTTTTTACATGTATTGATCCCTGGAATCGCCAATCAGGTCGACCCGACCAGTGGTGAACAGGTGAAATTCCAGCTTAGTGGTTTACCGGATGGCTTGTATTTTGACGCACAACGCGGTGCCCTGATGGGCACGCCGGATGGCCAGAGTGCCGGCAGTTATCAACTGACCCTGAGTGCAACAAATCAGTGGGGGAAAACAGTGCAACATCAGTTTGTGCTGGTGATTGAAAACAATCTGGCACCTTTGGCCCCAGCGGTTGAAGCTCAACTGGTGGAAGAAGGTGAACCTCTGTATCTGCAATTGCCGGTATTCACCGATCCGGATGGCGATAAGGTGCAGTACAGTCTGACGGGGTTACCTGCTGGCTTAATGTTTGATGTGAACAGCAGAACAGTATACGGCAGCCCAATGGCAGGCGCTGGTGCTGGTGTGTATGCCGATGGCGGTGCTCAGATTTACAGTCTGAGCTATACAGCCACGGATCAGCATGGCAACAGCAACACTATCAGTTTTAACCTGACAGTAACTCCCAAACAAAGCCCTTTACCAGCGGCTGACATCTACACCTTTGAATATGTGCAGGGTGAGCATCTGGTGATCCGCGATCCACAGCTGCAACAGCTGTTGCAACAAGCACTGGCAGACGCTGCAGCACAAGGTAATACCAGCCTGCCAGCCCCGGACGAGCTGCAACTACGGCTGGATGGTTTACCGGAAGGCTTTAAGTTTGCTTATGACGAAGAAAACCAGCAATGGGAGATCCGTGGTAAGGGCAAAGGCAATACGGACAACGCAGGCTTCTTTACACTGGATCTGGTGGCATACAAAGACCGCTCCGAAAAAGAAGCCTTGCTGGATATGCTCAGTGATCTGAAACAGCAGGCCATTGATAGCAATGCAGAACTGGATGGACTGGCGGGATGGTTCTTTGAGGATCAGGCGGCGTTTTTTGACTACCTGCTCGGCCTGGCCGGGGGTATTAAAGATGTGCCTGGTCATAACGGCCATGGGGATAATGATTCTGGCAATGGAAATGGCAATAACGGCAACGGTAAAGGAAATGGCAAGGATAAAGAGGACGACTGGGATATCTGGGATGGTTTGTCTGGTCATGATAAACATGATGCCGACAAAGTGTTGGGGTATATCCGCAGTTTCCTGTGGCCACTGGTGTCGTCTCAGTATGGCGAGCTGGATACTTTATTAGCAAGTTATAACAAAGACTTCAGTGCTGCTTTGGATTCGCTGACTTTATATATTCAGCCAAATCAGGCGCCTGTTGCTCCAGAATTACCACAAGTCTGGTTTAAAGCTGGTCAGTTGAATCAGTATTTGTTACCTGAGTTTACCGATCCGGATCTGATCGATCAGGGGGCTGATCTACGCTACAAAATCAATGCAAAACCCGATTGGGTTCATTTTGATGAAGATGGACGTACGCTGTATGCATTGCCGCCATTGGATGCCAAAGGTGACCATCTGATCGAGCTGGAAGTGACAGACCGCCATGGCAATGTCACTTATGCTGAATTTAAACTGACCGTCAGCAACAATAGTCAGGGCCCACACAGCAGCAACACAGAAGCTGTGTTACTGACTGCAGGTGAGCAGTTGTCATTGGATATGGCTGCTTATTTTGCCATTGCGGCCAGCGATACCACCAATCCGTGGCAACAGTGGCTGGACCAATTGAATAATGAGTCAGAATCAGGTTGGGGAGACTGGAACGACTGGAGTGACTGGTTTGAGCATGGCTGGCGTGATAACGACCACTGGCATAACACTGGCTGGAGTTCAGGCCCGGGCAATGGCAAAGGTCCATTGGCCGACTTGTTTGACCGTCTGTTTAATAAAGACAGAGATCATGACGAAGACTATGTTGACTTAGGTGATGAGCTACCTGAATGGGCCGACGTACGTTATGCCGATCTGTTGGCAGGCATGGGCTATCAGGACAACAGTAATCAAATCAGGCACTACAAAGCTGTGTTGATAGGGACGGACGAGCTGGGCAATGAATTTGAAATGCCATTGCCCAATGGGGTCAGTATTGATGCACAAAGCGGAGTATTGCAGGGGCTTTTCAGCCAGCCTGGTCAGTACCGTATAGCGGTAGATGCCACGGATCAGTGGGGACGCAGCGCCAGAAGCATAGTGTCAGTTTCAGTGAATGACGCACCACGCAGCCCGGGTTATGGCACACAAAGCCTGGTCAGTGATGTGCACAGTGTGATTGTGCTGCCGAAATTTTCTGATCACGAAGATGGTTTTGCGCAACATAGCTTAAGTTATCAGGTTCAAGGTTTACCGTCTGGCCTGAGTTTTGATGCCAGCCATATGCTGATCAGTGGCACTGTACCTTTTGGAGCTGAAGGCCAATACACTATTACGGTGATAGCCACAGACAGAGCCGGAGCACAAAGCCGTGACCACTTTACTTTGGATGTGAAGCGGAATCAGGGACCAGTAGCTCCGGCATTGGCTCCGGTTTTGGATCTGGTAGACGGCGAAGCCTGGCAGAAGTCTGTGGTATTTTATGATGCTGAAGGCGATACACTGCAGTATCAGATCACAGGTTTACCTGAATGGGCTCGTTTTGATGCCGAAACTCAGTCACTGCGGGCTCAGCCGCCTGAAGGCACGAACGGACTATGGAATATCCATATTCTGGTGACCGATGCGCAGGGACGACAAGCGTCAGTAGAAACCACTTTACGGGTGCAAGGGGTGCAGTCGGAAAACGTGGCGCGCATTCAATTGCCGGTGAACCAGTTTAATTATGGCCAGAGTTATTACCTGAATGCTGCAGCTTTATTGCCAGCCTGGGGCCATTTTATTCATTTTGAAACGCAAGTCATGGACAACAACGGCCAGTACCAGCAGTTGGCTAACCATAGCGCAGCGAACTGGTTAAACAGTGTGGATGGTGTGTTAAGTGGCACACCACAACTGGACGATATTCCGGCCGTTCCTCTGCAAATCAAAGTGATAGCAGACGATGGCTTGGGGAACAAAGCCATTATTGAACTGACGCTGGATATTCAGGGGCCAGTGGCTGTGCCGCAGAAACCACTGGAGACAGTCAGCGGTGAAACCCATGTGATCCAACTGAGTAAAATGTTCCGGGGTATAGAAGCGGGCTCTTACGAATACAGCCTGGTGCCGGTGGATGCTGAAGGCAAAGAGTTAGCCGGATGGCCTGGCGGCATCATACCGGAAGTGGTGAGCTTTGATGCGCAAACAGGGCGGCTGGAGCTGGCGCTGGGGGCGTTGCAAAGTGGCGACTTTAAGGTGCAAGCTACAGCGGTAGCGGCAGAGCAGGTTGTTGCGCCAGTGATGCGATTTGCCCGTTCTTTTGCTCCTATGAGTGCCAGTGCAACAGCGGCCAGCACGCCAGTGCGGGTAGGCAACTGGGTGACAGTCACAGTAGGGCCCAGAGCCAGTGAAGAGCATTACAGCTACCAGTACGATGAAGCAGGCCGGGTGGTTCTGGAGCAAATGGACGGCGTGAATGCTCAGGGCAAACCACGGCGTGAAGAGACGGCTTATGTGTACGACAACCTGGGGCGTCAGCAGTATGAGATAGAGCTGAGGGATGATGGGTTTGGCGATAATTTTACCGACCAGGCGCTGAAGTACAGTTACAACAGAGACGGTACTTTGCAAGGGGTAGAGCAAAGTTACAGCAGTGACCATAAGGCCTTTAACAATCTGATAGAAAGCCGTTTTAACCTGAGCAATGGCTTTAACAGCAGCGGCCTGAACTGGTCGACGTTAAGTGGATACAGCTATAACGCGGCAGGCCAGGTGACAGAGCAGCGCCAGTACTTTGATGTGCGGGACAGCCAGACGTTAAAAAGTGGAGTGAAAGGTGCCCATCTGGTAGACACGCTACAGGGTGTACAGAGTTTCAGCTACAGGGGAGACGGCCAGACGAGCTTCAGTTCAGCCTGGAGCCGTGAAGCGGATGAGGTGTATGGTTACCGGCTGGAGGGCAGCGGTTATCAGGATACGTTAAGTTCTGCTCAGATGCGCACGAGCACGTATTTTGATGGCAGCAGCAGTTACCGGTACGACTCTGATAAAGGGTTGCTGAGTAGTCAGACCAATATCAGTGGCACGGGCGATGACAGGGTGGTGCAGAGCTACACTTACAGTTATATAGGCTTTGACAGTTACCAGCAAAGCATGGTGAAGAGCCATGTGAGTCAGGAGCATTACAAGGATGGGTATGCGTACTACAGGTACGATATGGAAGGCAACCAGATAGCGCAGCTGAGCCAGAAGACAGACAGTGCGGGCAAGGCGGATGGGTACGCAGCTGTGTACTACCAGTACGACTTAAATGGCGTGCTGCGGGGCAAACGCACAGGCGAGCAAAGTACGGTGGCGTATCAGGCAGAGCAGCCGCTGACGCGGGAGCAGTTGCTGGAGAAGCGCCGGCAGCTGGAGTTTGATGAGACGGGAGAATTTCGAAGAACGGAGCAGGGCGAACAACGGGCGCCGGACTTTAAACACTCTGGAGGCAGCAGCGCAGCGCACTACAGCTATGGTGGTGGTGGCACCTATCTGGGTGAGTTTAAAGAAGACGGCAGTATTAATATCCGGGATACCCACTTTAAGCCGCTGGACAGTGAGACGGTGGCCCAAAGCCGCAGCTACACGACCCAGGGTGGCGAGACGTTACAGAACCTGGCGCAGATGTTTTTGGGCGACAAGGATTTCTGGTACCTGATAGCCGCGCTGAACGGTTTGGACTCGCCGGATGAGGCCTTACCTCAGGGTAAGGTACTGCATATCCCGGCGCAGGGCACGGCGAGTAACAGCAGTGATGCGTTTAACCCGATAAACCTCAATGAAGTGCTGGAGAACTACCTGCCGGAGGCGGCTTTTGTGCCACCGG
>NZ_JAJOYT010000006.1 GCF_021290965.1 Rheinheimera faecalis
AAATGAAGAGCCTGTTACACTTCTTTTTGTGCGTATTTCTGTCGTTTTGTGCAGTGGCTGAGCCACAACCTTCGCAGCAGGACAGTAACGCCTCTTCAGGTTGCGCTGTGATAACAGGAGAGAGCTTTGACACAGCAAAAGCCGAAAAGCTGTTTAATCAGTTGGAAGGGGATACAACAAAAGATTTGAGAGGGGTTGTGGTCAGCCGCCATGGTTGTATTACAGCCGAGCGCTACTTTAATGGTGACGGGCCAGAGTCGCTGCGGGATATTCGTTCTGCCGCCAAAAGCATCACCGCCATATTAGTGGGCATTGCGATTGAACAGCGCCTGCTGCCGGGAGTTGACGCACCAGTTGCTAAGTTTCTGCCTACAGGTGTGCCAGCCCCACAACAACAGATCAGAATTCGCGACCTTCTTACTATGCGTTCAGGGCTTGATTCAGACGATGACGACGCCAAAAGCTTAGGCAATGAAGATAAGCTTGATGAGAGTTCCGACTGGCTGCATTTTGCATACGCAGTGCCGCTGAAATATGCGCCAGGTCAGCGATACGTCTATTCTTCGCTGAATGCCTTTCTGGCAGGATCTATGGTGGAACATGTCTCGGACATGCCATTGCAGAGCTTCGCACAGCAGCATTTGTTCGGGCCATTGGGTATTAAAGATTTTGCCTGGCGGCGTGGTCCAAAAGGAGAAGGTGTAGGGCAGGGCAATTTGAGTATCAGCGCCCGCGACATGACGAAAATAGGTTCGTTATTGCTGAACAAAGGGCGGATTGACCAGCGTCAAATTCTCACTAGTACTTGGATAGCTCAAGCTCTATCGCCTCTTGTTGATATAGCAAAGTACGACCCGTACGCCGACAGCTATGGCTACATGTGGTACTCGAAGCGATACCAACTCGGCGGACGCTCTATTCTCGTTCACTTTGCTTCTGGTAACGGCGGTAACAAAATTTATGTTGTGCCTCAGTATGATCTTGTAGTTGCCATTACGTCGACGGCTTACGGGCAAGGCTATGGACAGCGACGCTCTGAACAGATTTTGCTGCAACTGCTTGAGGCAACTGCAGCATGATCATTTATTCGAGTCGAAGCTTCTTTTCGGTTTTTTTCAACAAGTTATTCGCCTTTTCGACGGCGTTATGGGGCTGAGTTAGTGGTGTCATCAAGTGGAGAAGATGAGTTGCAAAGAGCTATCAACGAGAAAGTTAAAATTCGGGATTATGATCCTCAATGGCCATCTCTATTTGAGGCGGAGCGCCGCCGTTTGCAAAACCTTTGCGGCGATAAGCTGATCGGAATTGAGCACGTAGGCAGTACTGCTGTTCCCGGACTATCAGCGAAGCCAATTATCGACATCATAGCTGCGGTTAATTCGCTTCAGGACGCTGACGAGCTTCTGACTGTATTATGCGTGAACAGTTACACAACATCTGTGGAGTTTAATGCTTCCCTTGTTGACAAACGCTGGCTCATGCGACAACAAAATGGTTGTCGTACTCACCATCTTCACCTTCTTCTGCGGACGAGCGAAGAGTGGTCGAAGAAAGTTCGTTTTCGCGATATCTTGCAGCAAGATCCAGCAGTGCGTCAGGCCTACGTCAGGTTAAAGTATCAATTAGCAAACGAACTTAGTTGTGATCGGGAAGCCTATACGGATGCAAAAAGCGAGTTTATTCAAGCTGTTCTGTGTGCTGGATAACAATAAATTCTGGGCTACAGGTTGTGTAACACAGGTAAACGTTAATTATCCCTCGAAAACCGTATTGATGGTCTTGTAAGTTACATCTGGAAAAAGGAGTTTATTGTGGCTAGTTCTACAGCTGTTGCTTTAGTCGGGTTTATCTTATGGACGTTGTTTTTACTTATTGTTATGGAAGTGATGCGCACCTGGCTGGTTTTGGTGAAGAAGTTTCCGGCAAACGAGTTCAAAACAGATAATTCCAATCTCGGGCCATTTTTGCAAAGATTGGCCCGTGCTCATGCGAATTGTCTTGAGGGGTTGCCGGTTTTTGGAGGGCTATTCATCATTGCCTTGATTACGGATCAGACTTCGATCACTGATCCTTTGTGCTATTTATTTTTGGCTGCCCGAATAGCACAATCGTTAGCACATCTTGCCTCGCTCAGTGTTATGGCCGTTAATGTTCGGTTTATGTTTTTTTCCGCTCAGCTGGCAATAGGCGTTTATTGGGCGGTGAAACTAATGTTGGTGCTTATACAGTAAAACCGGCCGCTCAGGCTATTCGCGAGCTAGCCGGGAAGCTGCTTAAAGGTGTTATTCGCTTTTATGGTAGGTTTTATACAATTGTGGATTAGGAGTTATAGATTGAATCATTTTCAGAAAATTATCCTTAGCTCTGTGGCTGTATTTTTGCTTGCATCCTGTGCCGGAATAAAAGAAACGGGCAGAGCAATAGGTCATACCACGAGAGATGTGACAAAAAAAATTGGGCATACTTCAAGGGATGCTGTGAAGGCTATTGGAAAAGAGACAAAAGAAGTTGTAGAAGACATCAAAGATGAAGGCCAATAATAATTAACCTGACAAGCTTATTCTTTACAACTCCATTGGTAATCCCGACCTGCCACTGTTGGTACGTCCAGCAAATAACTATTGGCCAAAGAGAGTTGTGGCAGGGTTTTACTTGTGTGTTTAAGTGGCGTTTTGATCTGTGCCTGTTGGTAGAATGGGTTGGGGTTTTCGTTGTTGTCTGTGGCCTTATGTACTGTAAAAGCCGTAACTTTCGGCAATGGTGAATGGCTACGCAGGCGTAAATTACCCCCTAAGCGTGAGTGAATTTTTAATGTACAAACTTGCCCGTTTTGCCAGCTCATATCCAGTACAAAACCGCCACGCATCATCAGGCCTGTCACTGCGCCATTGGGCCATTCTTGTGGCAAAGCTGGCAGCAGATGCACAGCGCCGTCATGACTTTGCGCCAGCATTTCTGCCATGCCAGAAGTAAAGCCAAAATTGCCGTCAATCTGAAAAGGTGGATGGGCATCAAACATATTGGGATAAGTGCCGCCGCTTTCGGATATCTTGCCATCAGAATTCAGCGCAGGTTTGATTTGGTCGCGCATTAATTTAAAAGCACGATCGCCATCCAGCAGGCGGGCCCACAAATTGATTTTCCAGTTCATCGACCAGCCTGTGGACGGGTCGCCGCGCTGCTCCATCGTCACTTTGGCTGCACTGAATAATTCAGGTGAGCGCAAAGGCGATATCTGATTGCTGGGATAGAGCCCATACAAATGCGAAACATGACGGTGTTTGTCTTGTGGATCGTCCCAGTCCTGCAGCCATTCCTGCAACTGATGATATTTACCTATTTGCATAGGAGGCAAGCGGGACAGTATGTTCTGCCAGGCGGGGATCTGGTTTTTATCTTCCTCCAGAATAGTTGCGGCAGCTATGGTATTGGAAAATAAGTCAAATAACAGCTGGTTATCCATAGTCACGCCAGCGGCGATTTTAGTACCAGTTGCTGTAGGAACATTTTCCGGTGACATGGAAGGGGACACAATCAGCCATTGTTTATCCGGTGACTCAATTAAAAAATCTTCAAAAAACTGTACTGCAGCTTTCATTACAGGGTAGACCTCAGCCAGGCGTTACTGGTGGGCCAGGAACCCCAACTGTGATCCACACCACCCGTGATACGCCAGATATCTGTGTTGTGATGTGCCATCCAGCCGTGGGCGCCGTACATGGTTTTGGCGCTTTGCTGTCCTGTGACTGCGAGCTCTTTGATCATCTGGATAAAAGGTTGATGGAGCTCCGTCAGTTGTGTGACTTCCGCTGGCCAGTAGTTCATTTCTGCATTGATATTTAAGGTGTATTTGCTGTCCCATGGTGGGTCTTGTCTATGATTCCATAAGCCTTGCAAATTGGCGGGTTGACCACCGGGTTGTGAGGAGGAAATCAATAAATAGCGGCCAAACTGAAAATACAGACTGGCAAGTTCCGGGTCGTGCCGCTCTGTAAATAAACGGATACGCCGATCTGTGGGTTCGGCACTAAATTCACCTTTGCCTAAATTTAATGTCACCCGGTCAAAATAGTTTTTATAGAAGTTGCTGTGGGCTGTTTTACGGGCTTCATACTGGTGTTGCTGGAACTGCTGTTGTGCCTTCGCCAGATACTGCTGAGCACTTGATAGCGCATCACCGCTGATATCTTTGTAGTTTATAAAATTGGTCGCCATGGACACCAATAGCACCACCGAATCGGCGTTTTCCACCTGGATCTGATGATCCTTTTGGCTTAGGCTGCCACCACTGTTTTGCACCTGCAGCAGCGACGCCAGTTGCACTTGCCCTTTGATACCTTCGTGATCAGCGGATTGCAGCTGCATCAGCACTGTGCTGGCGTTTTGCTTTGAAAAAGCCGCCTTGGCCGGATGTGACAAATAGGCTTTAAAGCTGAGCTTACCAGGTTTGCTGGCGGTTAATTTCACCACCAGCACCTGATCAACTAATGAAGTGAATACTTCACGGCTATAGATCACCTCTCCAACCTGATAACGGGTGCTGGCCACTGCATTGGCTATATCCAGGTCACGATAATAATTGCGATAGTAGGTATGAACCGGAAACTCCAGCTGCAAGTTGCCGGCGCTTTGATAAGGCATGCCTTGTGGGCCTTGGCTGGTAATGCTTTTAGCTGCCAGAGCTTCGGAGGCGGTATAGTCGCCACTGGCTATTAAGCTGCGGATCTTGGGCAATGATGATAGCGCCGCTGTATTGAGATTGTTATGGGGGCCACCAGCCCAAAAGGTGTTTTCATTTAACTGGATAATTTCGTCTGACGGCTTGCCATACACCATAGCGCCTAAACGGCCATTGCCTAAAGGCAAAGCTTCTTCCCATAAAGTGGCTGGTTGCTGATACCAAAGTTTTGAATCAGTGGCAGCTGGAACAGCGGAAGTGGCGAAAGCGCTGAATAAGCTCAATAAGCAAAGTAAAGAAAATTGCACAGTTTTTGTCATCACCGCATGGCACCCTGAAAGTGAATGTGTTGCAGCCAGGTTCTGATAGTCAGGTTTAACCTTCTGATTTTGATATGTATATAGTTTTTATCGTTAATTTAGTTAAGATTTTTTGTCGCTCTGACCAAGTGTATGCTGCTCTCGCACTCCACAGACCGACAGTCGTTTCTGCCATTCTGTGCCTGCTGCTCTTTGTGCTAAAATGTCGGCGTTTTTTAGCTGAGCGTCTTAATCAGGAGTTGTTGTGTCAGCATTATCATCCTTATACCCACAGCCGTTATGGCAATGGTTTGGTCAAATTTGTGCCATTCCACATCCTTCTAAACACGAGCAAGCCTTAAGCCAGCATATTCAGCACTGGGCGCGTGACAAAGGTTTAGCTGTCATTGAAGACAAAGTGGGTAACCTGATCATTAAAAAGCCGGCAACCCCAGGTTTTGAAAACCGTAAAATAGTGGTGATTCAGGCGCATTTGGATATGGTGCCGCAGAAAAATGCTGACAAAATCCATGACTTCACAACAGATCCTATTGATGCTTATGTCGATGGTGATTGGGTAAAAGCCCGCGGCACAACACTTGGCGCCGACAACGGCATAGGTATGGCGTCGGCTTTGGCTATTTTAGGCAGTGATGATATTCAGCATGGCCCGTTAGAAGTACTGCTGACTGTTGATGAAGAAGCCGGGATGACAGGTGCCTTTGGTGTGGAACCAGGTATGCTGGACGCAGAGATACTGATCAATACCGACTCTGAGCAGGAAGGCGAAATTTACATGGGCTGCGCCGGTGGTGTGGATGCTGAATTTACTGTGCCTGCACAATGGCAGAACACAGCTTCTGGCGTCATAGCTTTTGATTTAAGTTTAACAGGCTTAAAAGGCGGTCACTCAGGTGTGAATATTCACCTGGGACGTGGCAATGCCAATAAACTGCTGGCGCGTTTTTTAGCTGATCATGCAACAGCACTGGAATTAACTATCGCCAGCTTTAGCGGCGGTTCTTTACGTAACGCCATACCTCGTGAAGCCACTGTAAGCTTGACGGTTCCTGCGGCAAAACTGACGCAGTTACAACAGGCTGTGGCAGAGTTTGAAGCCTTGTTGCAGTTTGAATTAGCTGCGGTTGAACCTGCATTAAAACTGGGTCTGGCCGAAGTTGTGACTCCGGGACAAGTGTTAACGGCTGCTACACAACACACTCTGATCCACTTACTTAATCTATGCCCTAACGGCGTGATGCGGATGAGTGATGAAGTAGAAGGTGTAACCGAAACTTCACTCAACATGGGTGTGATCAGCACTAAAGAGCACAGCATTCAGGTGCTTTGCTTAATCCGCTCTTTAATAGACAGCGGCCGTCAGCAGGTCGAAAGCATGTTAAGTTCACTGGCACAGCTGTCAGGCGCTGCGGTGAAATTCAGCGGTGCTTACCCTGGTTGGAAACCTAACCCGGATTCACCAGTGATGGCGATAGTGCGCGATACCTATCAGGATATTTACCACAAAGAGCCAGTGATTATGGTGATCCATGCCGGTTTAGAATGTGGTTTATTTAAAAAACCTTATCCGGATATGGATATGGTATCGATAGGCCCAACTATTCGTTTCCCACATGGACCGGATGAAATGGTGAATATCACTACTGTTGGTCAGTACTGGGAATTATTGCTGGCAGTACTTCAGCGTATCCCTCAGCGCTCTTAACTTAAAACGCGCTTAGTCACACCGCTATACCAGAGCCCCGATATCGGGGCTTTTTTGTGCCCTAAATCCTCATCTTTCTTATTAGAAACTGCCATTTTTTCGCAAGATGAGATGTTTGTAGATCGGAGCTAAAGAGTTTCATGCAGCTATACCTTGGGGATGTAGCAGGAGCCGGTTGAATCCTTGTTTAATAAAGGAAAAAGTCATAGATTAGCTGGGAACTAGTTGTTGGCAACGCGTTTATTCTGTCAAAGGGCTGTACTTATGAATCCGGATAAAGTGATCCGCGAAAAGACAATAAAGCTGACTGACCTGCCAAATATTGGCAAGGCAGGAGCTGCGGATCTGGTTTTACTTGGTATCCACAAGCCAGATGATCTCAAAGGCCGTGATCCCTATCAAATGTACCAGCAGCTTTGTCAGATAACGGCGCAAAAGCATGACCCTTGCGTCATAGATGTATTTATCTCTGTGACCCACTTTATAGAAGGGGATATGCCAAAACCATGGTGGGCTTACACCACAGAGCGCAAAAACAGGCTGGGTGAGTAGTGCAGCTAGTGCTTGCTCCTGGCTTTTTTGACGCATAAAAGCGAGTCTGTTTATCTCCCCCCTAAAAATCGCTTACTTTGCACTAACTATGGTTTAGAACTAAGACTGCACCTCAAGTGTTTCAGCGCTGCTTTGCCGGGTGGTAAAGCCCAACACTTTACATTGGCTTACCCGACCTATAGTTTAGAACCATAAGACAGCCAGTCAGCGCTGCCTATCAGGGAATACAACGTGAGTTTGCAAGTGTTTGATTTTGAAATTTGTTTATCTAAAACCGAAACTATTCTGAGTGCTTTAGCCGTAGTAGAAAACCAGAGTGAATGGAAACGAAAAGGAGCTTGGTTGTGTTAACTGAACGTTTTAGGTTTCTCTTGAACAGGTTTCGTGATCGGCTTTGGGTAAAACCTTTGGCAGTTTGCTTGCTCTCTATAGCAGTCGCCTTTGTCGCAAAATTTGCCGATGGCACTGGTATGGCAAAATTTACACCGCAGATATCGCTCGATTCGATAGAAGCACTACTCTCTATTATGGCGTCCAGTATGCTGGTGATCGCCACTTTTTCTGTGTCCTCTATGGTGTCTGCTTATGCGTCTGCTGCTAACACTGCCACTCCGCGTTCATTCATTTTGGTGGTTTCTGACGATGCATCTCAAAATGCACTGTCCACTTTTGTTGGGGCGTTTATCTTCAGTATCGTAGCCATCACAGCGGTTAAGAATGAGTATTTTGAGAAAGCAGGGCTTTTTATTCTCTTTGTTTTGACTGTATTTATATTTGGTTTGGTGGTGGTGACCTTTGTGCGCTGGGTTGATCGTATTGCGCGCCTTGGGCGCATGGGCACAACAATTGAAAAAGTTGAACATGCCACAGCTGCTGCTTTGAGACGGCGATTGAATGCACCGAATCTTTGTGGGGTTCCTGTGCGTTCGAACCTTGAAGGCCTGGCGGTATACGCTGCGAATGTAGGATATGTCCAATACATAGATATGGCCGCACTTCAGATATGGGCAGAACAGAGTAAAGTGCGGGTGGTGGTGGCTGCTTTGCCTGGTTCTTTCGCTGCGCCCAACAACATATTAGCTTATGTGATAGCGGATTCGGCTGAGCGAACCGATATTGACTCTACTGCTGTCGCTTTAGCTTTTCAGATAGGTGGAGCTCGTCTTTTTGACGATGATCCGCGTTTTGGTTTGGTGGTGTTGTCGGAAATAGCGGGGCGCGCTTTATCGCCCGCAGTTAACGACCCTGGCACTGCTATTTGCGTTGTTGGAACACTGGTACGGCTTTTTACGCTATGGAGCGAACCTGAGCCGGTTGGTGGAAAACAGGCTCCTAAATATGATCGCGTCGAAGTACCAGAGCTCTCAGCGCGGGATATGTTCGATGATGCCTTTACGGCAATTGCCAGAGATGGGGCCGGAGTTGTTGAGGTTGCGGTGAGGTTACAAAAAGCGCTTGGCGCACTGGCAGCAAGTGGCAATGCGGATTTACGGGAAGCTGCTGAGTACCATAGTCGTTTAGCGTTTAAGCGCTCACAAAATGCGCTGAGTATATCCGAAGACTTAGAGGCTGTTGCAAAGGCTGGCAATTTCAAAACTAAGCACGCTGAATCAGTTAGTTCTTCAGATGGAAAACAACAATAACGTGCACTGAAATTCAGTGCATTTCGCAACTGTGCTGAGCATTGATCTGCCTATGAATGATGATTACAAAAAAAGTGGATATCTCGTTCTCAAAAGCTTTTTCAGCGAGACTGAGCTTTATGCACTGCGGCAAGTCGTTGCGCATTTCCATAAGGAGTGGAAGCTGCAGAATGCACAATTTTACGCTGAGAGCGCTATAAACTCAGCTTATCTGACCGCCAAAAAATATTTAAAGGATCCAGAAAGGGAATATCTGTTCAGGTTTATCGGCTCAGCGAAGCTGATGACTATAGTCACTTCCATCATGGGTGAACGTCCGGCCTTTATGAATACTCAGTTGTTTTTTGACCCAGTGAATAAAGCGCAGCGAAATTACTGGCATAGAGACACCCAATATCATTTGTCTGTTGAACAACAGAAGCAAGCCTTGTCCGGCCCAAAGGTCGTGCATTTTCGTATCCCGTTGTTCGATGAACCAGGTGTGGAGTTAATACCCGGAAGCCACAAACGCTGGGATAGTGAGGAAGAACTCGATGTCCGGTTAGAGCAAAATGGCCGAAAAAATGATGACAGATTATCTTCTGGCGTAGCTGTTCCATTGCATGCTGGCGACCTGCTGATATTTAGTGCGACTATGATCCATAGAGGTATATACGGCAGAGACCGATTATCACTGGATATTTTGTTTTGTGATCCTGTCCCTGAGCTGATGAAATTTGTGGATGACAGCTGCTTGCCTGGCCCGGAAATAATAGAAAAACTCGAAAATGCTGTTGCTTTTGAGTGCGCACTGGCAAGCAAAACGAAAAACAGCTACTAACCCCGGCACGCCTTTGATTGCAGTATCAGGGCTATGCAAATTTGCACTATCAAGGAAGTAAAATGTTATGAATCCGGCAACTATTACCATCAATATTCCTGTTCAGGAACTTGAGCGTGCAGTACATTTTTATACTCAACTAGGCTTTGAACCTCATCCGGTGTTTCGTGGCCCAGACTGCCAGTGCATGATGGTCACCGAGCAAATTCGCATTATGGTTCACCTCGATAGCAGCTTGCAGCTCTTCACACCTAAACCAATAAATGACCCTTCTTTAACTACAGCTGTCGTATTGTGTCTGGACTGCAACAGCAAAGCACAAGTAGACGATCTGGTAGCACGGGCTATTGCTGCAGGTGGATCTGTTTATGATGCTGCGCAGGATTTAGGTTTTGTGTATACACATGGTTTTCTTGATGCCGATGGCAACGCCTGGCGACTGAACTATATGGATCCGAATGTGGTTATGCCTGAATAGTGCTGGTTTTTGCCTTATGCAGAACTTAATAAAGCGACGGATAAGCTTTATAAAAATATCGTATGAGCTGAGCAGATAAAGGACACTTTGTGATAGAGCTACGTGAGCTGAAAAGTGATGACAGGGAATGGCTTGTTCGTTATCTGAACAACGAACAGCTGGTCAGATACCTGGCGTCCAGAATCCCACAGCCCTACAGCTTTGAAGACGCAAGCTGGTGGGTTGAAGTGGGCAGTAAAAAGGGCGCTTTTGTCAGAGCTATCACCTTTAATAATGCATTCTGCGGTGTCATAGGTGTGTACACCAAAGAGGCTGAGTATGCGCATGCCGCAGAACTAGGTTATTGGGTCGCTCAGGAGTATTGGAACAAAGGAATTGCATCCAAAGCTGTGACTGAATTCACCGAACTGGTGTTTGCAATCACTGATATTCAACGTCTTTATGCCGTGGTGTCTGCACCAAATCTGGCTTCTATCCAGGTGATGAATAAAGCCGGTTACAGCTTGGAAGGCATATTGAGGAAGTCGGTGCAGAAGCAGGGGCAATTTTATGATGAGCATCTGTTTGCCAGACTGCGTGTTTAATTCATTGTCGTCTTGACGACCATCGACTCTATTCTTGCTATCGGAAAAACCTTTACCAAAGAGCAACACGCTCCTTGGTAAAGGGACGCATGATTTAGAAAATCAGCGCTATTAAAATGATGATAGGAATTGGGATCCCGATGATCCACAGTAGGACTGAACGCATAATAATCTCCTTTAAATTTAATACACAGGGTGCGATTTAAGCATCGCGTTGACGACCACCAAACACAGCCATCAGACTTGCCACAAAGGCGCCAAGTAGCAGGGCGACCGTCATCCAAAGTGCAGCGTAAGCCGATGCTTTACGGGCTTCATCTGCGGCTTCGCGAGCTGTAGTTTCAGCATTTTTCAGCATAGTTTGCACTCTCTCAAAGCCTTCAGATACACGCTGTTCAGCTTCCTGCTGGCTCAAATCAGTGCGCTGTGCGATAAGCTGAGCTATGTAGCTTTGGTCTTCTTGCGGTAACGAACCCGCGTACAGCGCACGTGCGAATATCCGTGTGACTTCAGCTGTTGGCAGCTGCAAGTTTTCAGAGGACTGTTGGTTTGGTTTAGAGTTTGCCTCAGGAGCAGCTCTGTCAGGCATAGTATCGGGCACAACAGTATTTACTGGAGGAGCTTCTCTACCAGCGAGAATTTGAGGAGCAGGTTCGTTTGCTTGTGGTGTTGCCTGGTCAGCCAGTGGATCTTGCAAAGTAGGCTTGGCTTGCGGTGTTGTGTTGCCAATTGAACTGCCGTTATCTGCGCGGAACAGAGAGTCAATAAAGTAGCCTAACGAGTTGCCTGTTTCATCAGCGTCGGCGCCTCTTGCAGCCATCATAGCTGTTGAACCCGCTGCGGCACCTGCGGCTTTACCAACCACTTCTGCACCTGCGCGGACGCCACTACCAATGCTGCTCATCACCGAAGTCAGGATCACCGCTGTTAACAGCGATGCGATAGCCCAGGTCAGAAAACCGTGGGCTGTGTCGCGGAAATACACTTCATCTGTATGTGCATCCATCCATTTGGTACGCAGCCGGCCAGCCAGATAACCGCCAACGCCTGATGCTACAAGCTGAGTAAAACTCAACCATGCTATAGCCGCAACACCAAAGGTAGTGGCGCTGATGCCTTCCATACGCCACGGCGATACAGCGGAGAAACCCAGCCCTGTGCCGAGGATCATCAGTAGCAACGACAAGGCGGCAGCGCCTGCCGCTCCGGCTAAGATAGCAGCCCATGATACAGCGCTGTTTGCGCAGGGGGCATCCATGGTACTTATTGGAATCCGGCGTTCTATCACCGGATCTAAACCCAGATTAACATTTGACATAGTGTTCTCCATTGCTGTGATCGATCAATAAGATAAAAGAGTTATTTGGAGCTTTGGCACTGCTGTTGCAGCTGTTGTTTCTCTGTGCTGAGCTGATATTCATGAGCGTCCGGACTCCAGCATCTCATCGCGCTTGAACTCGGCCCGCGCTGCACCTATGGCGGTTTCAACCTTTTTTACTTCCTCGGGCGGTGGCAAAACAGCAGGTAAGCCCAATGATTCAATCCACAATTCGCGCAGGAATCCTTTGGTGTGATAAAGGTGATGGTGTTCGTCCTGCTCAACTAATTGGTAAGCAGCCAGAAGTGCACTGGTTTCCTCACCCAGGCCGTGTTCAGCCACATGCCCAATCAACTCCCAGTTCTGATGATCTTTGGTTTCAGCTAACACCACGCATTCACCAGCTACTAGCTGCGCTGCTATGGCGTTACCCCGCGCCTTGGCCATCAGCATCGCCTTCACCAGCGAATCGCCGATATGAGCCACTACTTCACGACCAGGGGTCATGGTGTCTGGGTCCAGACCCAGCTCGCCAAATACATCCACCAGCACCTGTTCGTGTGTGCGAGTTTGCTCGAAATATTCTTGCCATTCAGTTTTCAAATCTTCGTTCAGCACACAAGACAGCGCTGTTTCGTAAATCCTCAAACCACCACGTTCCGTCTCCAGCGACTGATACAACAACTCATGCAGTTGTTTTTTGTTGTAAGCCTTCTTTTTCATCACTATTTCCTTTTTGGTGCCAGCATTAATCAATGGCAGGCAGCTTGCGCTGATCGCGCTGTTTCATTGGGTTGCCAGGGCGCGGGATGGATGGCGATGGGCAGCAATTGCATCAATAAAAGCAGTGATTACCCCAACAGTGTTCGCGCTATCCGCCAGCAAAATACCTTGGTCTTCAGCCATACCTGGGCCAACACCAGCCATTTCCAGAAGTTCGCGGCCATCACCCAAAGCGAGAATGGTTTTGCAGTGCTGATAAGTGTTTTTTATAAAGTCAGCCGTATGTGCATTGCCTGCGAGTGCCATCACCGCTTTATTGCCATCGGGCAACACCAGCGCATCAAACAGCACCGCCGGAGAGTTCTCCATCGACTTGTCTGCTTCAATGTTTTCACCCGAGGAGCTGGTAAAAATACCGATGCGGGGCCCGACGAAATGCACCACAGCTCCGGCTTCTGCCAGAGCGCGATAAAGGCTTGCGATAGAGGCATGGTGTACGCCTTCTTCAACCAGCACAGCAATCTGTCGGGTGCGGATACCACATTCACCGGGTAACGCCATCATGGATAAGGCGACTGATTTAGTGACTTCAGGTTGTTGTGGCTCAAGGATGGCTTTGGGCATAGCATCTGGTACCGCCATACCTAAACCTGCTGCAACATCTGCGGCCAGCTCAGCTGATACATTCATCAGCGATGACAACATGCGCCTGCGTATAGCCGGAACTGCGACTTTACTGAGCTCAAAGCGGAATGCATCGGTAATATGGGCCTTTTCGACAGCCGTCTGACTATTGAGAAATAAGGTCGCTTGCTGATAATGCTCGGCGAATTTTTGTGCTTTGCCACGGACTTTGTCTTCAGTCATTCTCTGTGGGAAGGATACAAATCCGCCCGGACTGGCCCCGGTCTGAAAAAGACAGCCACCGGCCAGTGAGTTCGGCTCATAAGCTACCCGGCCGCGATTTATAGCCTGACGATGCATGCCGTCGCGTTGATTGTTCTGTACCGAGGCCAGCGGCGAGTTGATGGGTATTTCATGAAAATTGGCACCACCGAGTCTGGTGATTTGTGTATCCACATAAGAATGGATCCGACCTGCGAGCAGCGGATCGTTAGAGAAGTCGATACCGGGAATAATATGGGCTGTACAAAAGGCGACCTGCTCGGTTTCGGCAAAGAAGTTGTCGGGGTTGCGATTAAGCACCATACGCCCAACAGGCAAAACAGGCACCAACTCTTCCGGTATCAGCTTAGTGGCATCCAGCACGTCAAAGCTAAAACCATCAGCTTGTTGTTCGGTGAATAGCTGCAGTCCAAGCTCCCATTCCGGAAACTCACCTGATTCGATAGCTTCCCACAAATCACGGCGATGAAAATCAGGGTCTGCACCGGATATTTTCACCGCTTCATCCCACAGCAGGGCATGGGTGCCTTGCAATGGTTTCCAGTGAAACTTACAGAATACAGACTCACCTTGCTCGTTGATTAAACGAAAGGTATGGACGCCAAAACCTTGCATCATCCGGTAGCTACGGGGGATAGCGCGGTCCGACATCAGCCACATCAACATATGAGTCGATTCAGGCATCAAAGAGACAAAATCCCAGAAAGTGTCATGGGCCGATGCCGCCTGAGGCATACCATGGTGAGGTTCAGGTTTGACGGCATGCACCAGATCAGGAAACTTCATCGCGTCCTGTATAAAAAACACCGGCATGTTATTACCCACCAAATCCCAGTTGCCCTGGTCGGTATAAAACTTCACGGCAAAACCACGTACGTCACGGGCTGTATCTTTTGAACCCCGTTCACCTGCTACGGTAGAAAAGCGCACAAACACAGGGGTGATTTTACTTTGTTCGGCAAAAGGTGCTGCGCTGGTGTATTGGGTTAAAGCGTCATAGGCTTTGAAGTAGCCATGTGCACCTGAGCCGCGGGCATGAACTATGCGCTCAGGGATCCGCTCGTGATCAAAATGGGTGATTTTTTCCCGCAGGATAAAATCTTCGAGTAAAGTTGGCCCACGTAAACCTGCTTTCAGGCTGTTCTGATTGTCGCTGATCTGAACGCCTTGGTTGGTAGTTAAAGGCCTTGCGCTTGCATCCACCCGCACCCGATTCAGTGACGCAACTGTTGGGTTTGTTCCCGGACGCACAGCACTGCCAGTTTTTGCAGTGCCAGTATCTTCGGTGGCCGTACTTGCCGTTAGTGCGATAGAAGGCAGCTCTACTGTTATTCCTGCTATAGGTGCTATGGCGTTGTCGTAACCATACTCAAGCGCTTTAGTGCTGTTGTAAGGCATTGCCGCGACCAGATTTTCGCTGGCTTTGGCTTGCTCTGCCACTATGTCGTTTGTTTTGAGCGCAGGGCTGTTGCCTTGTGCTGCTGTTACAGAGGAATCGTCTTTGCCTTTTTTTCGCGACGATTGATCTGGGTTTTTGTTGCTAGCCATAAGTGTTCTCCGCTGAGGTGGGGACTATTGAAGATAGAAATTCAAACCACCTGCCTGTATCGATTCTTATGCCGCAGAGATACTAAGTCTGTTCGATAACGAACTCTCTCCCTGCAATGAGGCTGTGTCCCTTACCTAGCCTGCCTGTTCCTTTTTTACTTTGAGTGTGACAACGCACCGACCTGGCAACACGGCTCCTTCAGTCTTAAGCGACTGTGCAGTGCATCTGAGCAAAACAGCGATTTCTCATTATGTTTTTTCATCTACAAGCGGAGCCCTATGGAACTGATGCCTGATCTGGAGTGGAATATGGTGTTACTGCATATTCGCGACTTAGCGTTCGCCTTTATCCTGGCGCTGCCGATTGGTTGGGACAGGGAAAAAAGTGAGCGCACCGCAGGCCTTCGCACTTTTCCGCTGGTGGCTGTTGCGGCATGTGGTTATATGTTGGTTGGTATGGATGTGTTGGGGTCTACCAATGACGAATCACGAGTGATGCAGGGCATTATTGCCGGCATAGGTTTTATTGGTGGTGGTGCTATTTTAAAAAATGAAGTCAAAGGTGGAGGGTCTGTTTCTGGTACTGCAACTGCAGCCAGTTTGTGGTTAACCGGGGCCATTGGCATATCCGTCGCCACAGGCCGGCTTGAAATTGCGCTGGTGCTCAGTGCTCTAACGTTTTTTACCCTGCGGCTACTTACGCCAGCCAAAGTGCTGCTTGGGACTCCAGAGAGTGATACACAAGATCAGCAGCGTTGAGGCTTGACTACCTTCAGTGACTTTTCGTCTTGCGCCGGGTTAGGGGGGAATGGTGGATTTAAAAAGTGGCTATCCGTATTGGGCCGTCAAAAATGGTTTGCTTTATGCCTTTCCGCAATTGGATACCAATTTGAGTTGCGATGTGGTGGTCATTGGAGCTGGCATCACAGGTGCACTGATTGCCGATGAACTGGCCACACATGGGCATGATGTTGTGGTGCTGGATCAGCGGGATATCTGCTGGGGCAGCACATCGGCCAGCACCGCTTTATTGCAATATGAAATCGATGCCCATGCCACAGAAATAGCAAAGCGCTACGACCAGGCTGCAGCGCTTTTGGCTTATCAATCCAGCCTCCATGCTATTGAGCAAGTGGGGGCTTTGGCTCATCAGCTTGGCGATGTTGATTTTGCCAACTGCGAAAGCCTGTATTACGCCAGTCATCGGGTTGATCACCAGGATTTAGCGGATGAATTTGCCTGGCGCAAACAGCATGGTTTCCCGGTTCGCTGGCTCAGCCGCGCAGCGCTGAAGAATGAGTACCAACTAACAGCGCCTGCGGCCATTCTGAGCACCATAGCAGCGCGGGTTGATCCCTATCGACTAGCTTCAAAACTGCTGTACAGAATGCAGCAACGGGGGGCGCTTGTGTTTGACCGCACTGCGGTAACCAGCATCAAGGCTACCGGGCATTCGGTACAACTGAAGACAGACAAAGGCATGTTGATTAAAGCAAAGCATCTGGTGATGGCTAGCGGTTATGAAGCACAGTGCTGGTTAAGTCAGAAGGTTGCGCAAAATCGCAGTAGCTTTGCTTATATCACAGACCCAGTTGCACCTTCTGAGCTTGGCTGGTTGGCCACTACTATGTTGTGGGAGTCTTCACGACCTTATATCTATATGCGCAGCACCGGGGATGGACGATTGTTGGTGGGTGGTGAAGACGAAGGCCGGGATATACCGGCGCGAAGAGACTGTTTAGTCGACCGTAAAGCTGCGACTTTACAGCGTAAAGTGGCCCGTCTATTTCCCAAACTTCAGGCAAAACCAGCCTTTGCCTGGGCGGGCACCTTTGCTGAAACCAAAGACGGACTGCCCCTTTTTGGCCAACATTCGCAGTATGGACCAAGGGTGCTGTTCGCTTTAGCTTATGGTGGCAACGGCATTACCTACAGTATGCTGGGTGCTGGCTTATTGCGTGCACAAATCGAGCGACGGCCGCATCCGTTAACGGAGTTATTCTCTTTTGCACGATTGGGCTATGGCTAAGTGATCAGTGACAATTCGGGTTTTAAAGGGGCAAAACACAGATGGATACGGATAGCTAAAACTCGATTCGAAGCATAAAGTCAGGTATCTTCAGATAGGTATAAAACAGGGAGTGTTGAATACCATGCAGTTGCCAACAAAAAGTGAATTGAGCAGTTGCTGCGTCTTGCTGATGTTCGGAATTCTGATGCTGTGGTTTGTTCCGCATGGCTCGCACATCGGCTGGTATGCGATAGTGCTTGGCATTACTTTTGGTTTATTTCCGGGACCCCAGCTAAAAGCGAGATTTGAGCAGAGTGATGAAAAGTCAGCACAGTGGCAGCAAATTTCAACAGCTGAACGGGAAAAGTATTTCAGCTGGTGGACATCGCCATTCCCCTGGGGATTGGCCGCTTTTATCCTCGTCATTGTTTATGCGCTTAGCGTATGAAAAGTTTTTTACAGTAAGTAGCAACAGGAATATTTATTTTGATTGGAAGACTGCTCGATAAATTAGTGTTTGGTGTAGCGCTTATTGTAGCGCTGCAGATGCCGTTGCTGGTTGATCATTACCATCAGTATTTATCTGGCTGGTACAAAGCCACCCAATGGCAGGTGGATGGTTATGAAGCGACAGCGAAAACTCATCAGTTTGCTAACGCTCAGGTCATGATAGAGAACCATCTGAAAAACGCTGAGCCCAGCGTGCGCACAGATGCAGAGCAAAAACTGGCGACAGTGGAGTTGCTGGCCGATCTCCGCCTTGGTATGGATACCTTTGCCACCGGCAACTTGTTGGAAAAAATGCTGTTTATGCTGCATCCCGACAGAATTCACGTGTTGAAAGATGTAACGCAGAATTTCAAACTGGGCATACCTCTGAATCCAAGTGGTTTGGCTTTTGCTGTGGTATTTGCTCTGCTGTTGAATTTTCTGATCATGCTGCCATTCAGATTCTTTGGCAGGAGAAGCGCTTATTCGCAGCGCTGATGGCGTAACACGCCATCAGACTTCAATCCCGGTGCGGCGACTTTGTCGTTAGACTAAAGGCTTATCAAGGAGAGATTCAGTGGCAACTATCCGTACTGGCAATAAAAGCGTTTTACTGGTGGTCGATCTTCAGGTTGGCGTTGTCAAAGATGCCTGGGATATTCAGCGTATTGTGAAGAATGTTAAGCATGCAGTCGACAGTGCGCGCCAGCATAAGGTGCCTGTTATTTGGGTCCAGCACTCGGACGAGCAGTTGCAGTCCGGCAGCCCACAATGGCAATGGGTACCGGAACTTATTCCATTACAAGATGAACTACAAATCCATAAACATTTCCACTCGTCTTTCGAACAAACCAGTTTGGATCAGAATCTGGCCACTATGGGAGCTAGTCATATTATCCTGGCTGGTGCTGCCACGAATTGGTGTATCCGCTCGACCGCCTATGCTGCATTGGAGCGTGGCTACGACCTGACGCTGGTCAGTGACTGCCATACCACAGAAGATATGCTGCTCTCTGATGGCTCCCGTATTGAGGCTTCCTGCATTATTCTGGAACTTAACGTTGCAATGACCTGGCTCAATTATCCGGGGCGAAACAACAAAGCTGTCAGTGCCAAAGAGTTAAGTTTTGAGCATATAGCCTGAGCTTTATCTTCAGGCTTGCAGCTTTTCTTTTGCCTAACCTTATGATTTAGTTATTCATAATCAGCACTTTTTTGTATAAGGTGAATTGCCGTGTCCAGAGAATTACTACTTTTACTGCTGGCTGATGCGATTTTGGTCGTGCATGTTCTTTTTGTCTGTTTTGTAGTACTCGGGCTTGTTGCAGTTTATTTGGGCTATTTTCTGAACTGGCTGTGGGTTCGTAATCTTAGTTTCCGGTTACTGCATTTACTCGCTATAGGCATAGTGGTCCTGCAGTCCTGGCTTGGTGTGATCTGCCCATTAACCATTTGGGAGATGGCACTGAGGAAAGAAGCAGGGGCAGGCACTTACGCAGGATCTTTTATTCAGCACTGGTTACATCAGTTGTTGTTTTACACTGCGCCAGAGTGGGTATTTATACTGCTCTACAGCGCTTTTGGGCTATTGGTGTTGGCAAGCTGGTTTTTGGTGCGACCCAAACGACATTTCCGATAGCCGGTTTAGGGTGCTGAGTGAGCTGAAATTATTGATAGAGAAATCGGCTCGCTAGTCAGCATGTTGTGTAAAAGCTAAAGACCCATGACGATTAAAATAAAGGCCCTATTGAAGGAGTTTTAAGTGAAGAAAATTGCGTTCATCAGCTACGGTATTGTCTATTTACTGCTTATTGCGTTCAGTGTCTATGGCAGCATTTTAGTGGGGCAGTTTTCGGTGGCCAATTTAATCAGCACTTTACTTTCAATGCTTTATTTACTGGGATTTTTTGGCTATGCCTTACAAAAGGCTATCTGGAGTGCTGCAGTCTGGCGGCGGTTGTTTTACCTGATATCTATTGCCACCCTGATACAGCTGGTTGCTGCCTTTTGGGCCGAATGGGCCCAATCCATTGAAGTCATGCTGGCGACCCTGCTTAGCCTTCCTGTTATTTATGCCTTGTATCAATATGGCAAAGCCGATAGTGCTATCTGGTTGAATGATAAAGATCATAGAAAAGCAGCTTTACTGGATACCTTGTTGGGTTATGGATCTGTGCTGGTGGTCGAAAAAGAGCACGGAGCAGACAACACAAAGGTCACAGTGTCTAAAGACGCCGACAGCTATTCAGTAAAAATTTCACGTACAAAAAGTGGCAAGGAAGAGTCCTTTGCCAATACATTTAATAATCCAGGCGCTACGGCCGTTTTCATCGAAAAATACACGCTAGTCACTATGAGCGATTTCGAAGAAAAATACGCGCGCTAGGGCTTTTAGATACAATCAGCGAACATGCTGACTCTGGCTGGATAAAACTACTGTGAGCCTTTCAGGCAAATTAATAAAAGGAACTTAGATGAAAAAGTTAGTGTTAGCCTTGGTTAGCTTTATTGCGATTTATCATGCTCAGGTAGCGGCAGATAGCTTTGATTACGATGCCTTTGTGAAGGCTTATTATCAGGCAGAGGTTGTCACTCAGCAACCTGATGCAACCAAAGAGGATTTGGAGCACTACCTGTCTTTTTTGACCGACGACGTAGGTAACCAACACTTGCCAAATGCGCCTGATGATTCACGCGAGCCCGACGGCAAGGCATTGATGCGAAAAGGCATGACTCACTATTTAGGCGCGCATACTGAATACAAATCTGAGCTGATAAGCTATGAGTTTGGTCACAATGTTGTGGCTATTAAACATAAGTTTGCAGCCAAGGGAAAACGAGCTGACGGCTCAGAGTTCAGTTATGCCAAGAGCGCATTGGATGTATTAGAGCTTGAAAATGGCAAAGTATCAGTGATCCGTCGTTATAGTAAGTTGGATGAATAATAGCTATTTTTTAACAACAGACTTTGAATCGCAGAAAACAACAAGGCAGCCCGCTGTTTTCTGCTACGTTTCGGCTATGCTCAATACATAGATGCGGCTTTAGTTTAAGCGGTAGCGCACGGCTAGGCGTTAGAAGACAATAAGAACATATAATGACAAAACAAGAGTTTATAAAGCAGAAAAAACTATTCGATAAAAAATTCGAGCAAAATGATATTTTTTACGCCGTAGCTTTTGTTGCTTTACTTTTATTAAATTGGTTGCTTGTCAGCTATTTTGATGCACTGCTTGAATCCTGGCTTGTGACTTATCTAATCCTGCTTTTTTGTAGCCTATTTATGTCTATCCGATGGATTAAAAAGTTACAACAACGGGAGATCAGCAACTCAGATTTACGTTGTTTTTCTTGTAATGGCCTTCTTATTGGCGATTTGGCCGATCTTGCATTAGCAACAGATCATTGCCCCAAATGTGGTCAACATGCATTTGAAAACCCGTAAAAGAAGAGAGCTATGAGTTTTCCACTAAAAGAGTGCTTTGGCTGAATAATATATAAGCAGCTTCACCTCATTAGTGTGTTATGTTAACTGCTGTTATTCATTTCTTCGCCCTTATCCCGCCCGGGCTTTGTATTTCGATAATGTCTTATTTCAGTCTCTGAACAAACCAACAGGGGGGTTCAGTGGCATCTTCATTCACAACGTCTCCTGTTCTGCCCTTTACCGCAATAACGATCCGCACCGTATTTTGAATTGGTGTTTTGTCAGGTGAAGTTAACCTTGTGTGCGATATCGCACAGAAGTTGTTTTGAGCTACGCAGTATCTTCAGCCGGTTTTAGCCGGATCCTGACCTCCATGCCAATTTACCGAGGGATTATGTCAACAAAACCCAAACCGCATCCACAGCAAAATCATCTGCTGGCGGCGTTAGCACCTGATGTTCAGGCTCGTTTGTTTCCACATCTGGAGTTAGTGCCCTTGCCACTACGTTCTTTGATGTACGAATCTGGCCGCACCATGCGCCATGTGTATTTCCCAACAGACTCTATAGTGTCGTTGCAATACATTATGGAAAACGGTGCGTCCACAGCAATTCTGGTTGTGGGAAATGAGGGCTTGTTAGGTATCTCGTTATTTATGGGAGGTCAGGGCACACCTAGCCGCTCTATAGTACAAAGTGCTGGTCATGCTTATCGTTTGCCACGGCCTATGGTGAAAGACGAATTTAACCGACATGGCCAGTTGCTGCTGTTGATGCTGCGTTATACCCAGGCTCTGATCACACAAGTGGCGCAAACTGCGGTATGCAATAGGCATCATTCGATTGATCAGCAGCTTTGCCGCTGGCTACTGCTGTCTATGGACCGTTTGTCACACAATCAACTGACGATGACGCAGGAATTTATTGGCAATATGCTGGGGGTGCGCCGTGAAGGCGTGACACAAGCTGCATTAAAGCTGCAACAACAAGGTGTGATTTCTTATTCGCGTGGTCTGATTAAGGTGCTGGACAGGGACAAACTCGAAGCCATGAGCTGCGAATGCTATGGAGTGGTAAAAAAAGAAACTGAGTTATTACTGCCTTATCTGCCGCAGCGTCAAGTGATTAAAAATGTGGCTGCAATTCCGGTAGTTACACTGCCAACCCTTTAAGGCTGCGTGCAAGCGTTGTTCTGTGTTTTATCAAGAGGTAGCCATGTCAGCAAAATCGAAAGCGCACGTGAAAAAGGTTACCGTCAAGAGAGTGTCGCTGGATGGTGTACTTAAAAAAAATGAGGAAATTAAAATAGATGTGGCCAGAGCCGCAGGTGAACTTGCCTCGGCTAATCATGTTTTGCGGCAAGAAACTGCTTCAGTTCAGGCGATGAAAACAGCGCTTACACAAAATGTAGATGCCGAAGATATGGTGGCGAAAGCGGCTGATGATCTGAAACGGGTGAATATTAAACTGGCCAATGAAATAGCGGTTCGCATAGGGATTGAATCCGAACTCGATAGCATGAAAACAGATTTAGCCACAGTACGTGACGACTTATTACAAGCTCAGGTAACAGGCCAGCAAGCACAACAGCTTGCGCTGACTGATGTTCTGACTGGTTTGCCAAACCGCGCCTCCTTTGATCAGGCACTGACTCAGGGATTGGCTCAGGCTAAACGTCAGGGCTGGGGACTGGCAGTGATGTTTATTGATGTCGACAAGTTTAAAAATATTAACGACAGCCATGGTCATGATGTCGGCGACAGGGTGCTGCTAACAGTAGCAAACCGGCTAAATTCCTTTATTCGCGATGGGGATATGGTCAGTCGCTGGGGCGGCGATGAATTTGTTTGTCTGTTGCTTGAAGTAAAGCACGAAAACGACGTGCTGCGTCTTGCCAGCAAGTTAGTCCAGCGTGTCGCAGAAGCCGTTGATTTAAGTGGGCAAATACTGCATATAAAAATCAGTATAGGTATTGCGCTTTCGCCGTCTGACGGTGAAACTGCGGCCCTTCTTATCAAACACGCAGATAAGGCTATGTATAAGGCAAAAGGCACAGTGGCGCAGGTGGCGTTGTTCCGGCAGTTGAATGAGCCTGATTAAAGCGATAAACCCAGATTAAAAAGCAGGAAAGATGGATCATTTAACTTTGGAAATCAGCTTTCGTTTTCGTCAGCTCAACAAAATGCAGGTGCTGACATTATGCCGTGAACTCGAAGACGTTTCTTATGCTGAAAACCCGGCAGATGAAGATAATCTGAAACCCCGTAGTTTTGAAGCTTTGGTAGCGCTCACTGCAGCGAATCTAGATGCGATCAACATGTTTTATGTGCGTCAGGGCCTGAATGTCAACCACTGCGATATTTTCGTCAGCGTAAAAGCAGTTGATACAACAAGCTTTGCTCTGCCCCCTATAGTGAATCAAATGTTGAAACATATTGACTGCCCCTTGAGTTTTTCCATAAGGACTTAAATGTTCTGCGCTGAGCTCAATTGCCCTTTATTCTGTTACCTCCACACTAAAAAATATCTGATCTACCTTGTCGAATTTGGACTGCATTGTTCGACTACAGGTTTTAATCAGTAAATTAAAAACAAAGGTGAACAGATGTCTGATACAGAAAAGGTGAAAGGCCCAGCTTCGTATTTTCCTTCTATCGAAAAAAAGTACGGCTTTGCGGTTCAGCACTGGTTTGATTTATTGCAAAACCAGCAGCAACTGAAGCATATGGAAATGGTGGCCTGGCTGAAAGACGAACATGGTATAGGCCATGGTCATGCGAATGCGCTGGTTGCTTATTTCCGCAGCCAGACTCTGGAGTAACAAAACCTTACAGTTTAATACCCTGATTTAAGCTTTTCGCTTTGCTGATTGCTTTTCAGCTGTGATGCAATGGAGTGGATTGCTTTTACTGAAACAGGATGAAATTCAGATGGTTAAACGCAGCGCTTTACTGGCCCTGATACTCTTTACGCCCATTCTGGCGGCCACAGAAGTGGTGACCCAGATTGAAAAAAATACCCAGGGTCAATGGTGGGTCAGGTACAGCACCACCACGCCTGTGCAGCGTATTGTATTTCAGCGTAATCCGGATGATTCAAGGGCAAAGCAATGGATAGCACAATCGGAGCTTTATAAAATTCAGGTCCTGGATGGTGTCGAAACTGTGCTCAGAACCGATGGCCAATCTTTTAACGAGGTGAGTTTCCGCCTTCCTGCTACCTATTCGCCTTTGCCTAAAGAATATGCTGCTTTTTCTCCTTTTTCTGATGGTGGCATGCTGCTGCATTCGGGCCGTTTTTTTGCCTGCGCAGAGCATTGTGGGCCAGAGCTCAACATCTGGACTTTGACGTTAAAAGCGCCTGCTGGAGAAAAAATTATTGTGGCTGGCAAGCTTTATCACAACGAAGTGACCTGGCAAGAGCAGGACAGTGGTTCAAAGGTATATTTGGGGAAAGCACAGCCTTTAGCCGGAGCTGATTTTATCAGTCTGATTGATCCGGCATTACCTCAAGCATTGCAGCAACAAATCAGCAGTCAGTTGCCAGTGCTGATGGCCTGGTTTACAAAACATATGGGCGCACTGGATGTCAGACCTGCGTTATTTGCATCATACAGCAGCACAGAGAATGGCAGTTATGGTCATCAGGGCGGAACCTTGCCTGGACAAATCTTTATGCATTGGTATGGCCGTACTGCAATAAAACAGCTGCAACCTGAGGCTGTGTTCTGGTTTTTTGCACATGAAGTGGCTCATTTGTATCAGCGACAAGCAGGCGCTATTGAACTTGCTCAGGATGCATGGCTCCATGAAGGTGCTGCAGAGTATCTGGCCGGTGTGGCTTCGGCAGAAGTGCAGCAGAATAGGCAGATTTTGCAGGATAAATTGACAGAGGCAGGCAAAGATTGTGTGGCGGGTCTGGAAAAAGAGCATAACTACGCCAAAGCAGCCGCAGCCAATTCACAACTGCATTACAGCTGTGGTTTGTTACTGAACCATGCTATCAATATGCAGCTGCAAAAGGCTAAACAGCCAATCAGTCTCTTCAGACTATGGTCGTTGTTTAACACCACAGTGCAGGCTGGGCAAAGTCCACAAGCCTCTGTTTTTCTTGATGTACTTCAACCTTATGTGACGAAAGACTTTTGGTTACAGCTCAGTGCTTTCAGTAGTCAGGATAACTTTGATGCACATGCATTTATGCAGCAGTTGCAGGCGGAAAATCAGCGCTCATTGTGAAAAGCAGGGGACCAGCTCTGTTTTTATGACTGCAAGGCAGGTTGGTGCGATTTATTAGATATAAACAAGAATAGTTCTTAATTGCTTTGCAATTGAGAGCTATTTTCATTTAAAATTCTGGCACTGTATTCAGAGGGAAGTGCCATGTCGTTGTTTAAACTCCACAAAATATCCTTAGTTGCTTTGGCTGTTGCCACAAGTTGTTATTCTGCAACCGTACTGGCAGATGACAGTAAAGCTGTTGATGAAAAAGAAATCGAAGTGATCACGGTAAAAAGCCAGCGTGGTTTGATTTCTTATGTCAGCGCATCAGGTGCGAAGTCAGACACTCCTATTATTGAAACTCCGCTGTCTGTGTCTGTACTGACGGAAGAGCGTATTGCTGATTTAGGCGCGCTGACGGTTCAGGATGCCTTGGGTTATGTGTCGGGTTTATACAACGGTCCTTATGGCCTGGATACCCGTGGTGACTGGTCTGTGATCCGTGGTGTGTCGCCGGTGCAATATCTGGACGGCCTGAAGTCTTTGTTTGGTTATTACAACAATGTACGCACAGAGCCTTTTGGCTTATCGCAAATTGAAATTCTCAAAGGCCCAAGTTCAGTCTTGTATGGACAGGGTTCTATTGGCGGTATCGTCAATTTAGTCAGCAAAAAACCTGAAGCGGCCACCAGCGGTCAGTTATGGGCTCAATTGGGTAACTATTCACGTAAACAACTGGCTGGTGATATCACAGGTTCACTGAATGACGATGAAACACTGCAAGGCCGTTTAGTCGGCGTATGGCGCGACAGTGATACTCAGACTGATTTTGTGCCGGATAACAGCAAAGCTTTAGCACCATCCTTCAGCTGGCAGGCCAGTGACGACACTAAAGTGACAGTACTGGGTAACTGGCAGGAAAAGGAATCTGGCACCAGTACGCAGTTTTTCCCGCATCAGGGCACTATTTTACCCAATGAGTTTGGCCAGATCCCAAGTAACCGTTTTGTCTCCGAACCAGGTTTTGACCGTTATGACACAGAGCAACAAGCAGCCACTGTGATCGTTGAACACAATCTGACGGATGACTGGGGTTTACGTGTCGCCAGCCGGTACAGCGACAGTCATGCCGATTACGACACTATGTATGGCTGGCCTCCTGTACTACAGGACGATAACCGTACTATCTCCCGTGTGGCTTACTTGAGTAACGCCGATGCCCGCTCAATCACCAGTGACGCTCAGTTACATGGCGATTTACAAACAGGCACAGTAGAACACAAGTTGGTGATGGGTTTTGATTACCAGAACGCCTACACCGACAATGATTCATTTTATGGTGCAGGTGGTTTATTGGACCTGTATAACCCTGTGTATGGTCAGGTGACAGATTTACCAACAGATGCTGATGTGACTGACTATGCGGCAAACAAGGTGTATCAGAGTGGTCTGTATCTGCAAGACAATATGAAAATTGCTGATACCTGGATGGTCTCTGCGGCGTTGCGCCGTGACCGCACTGTCAGCCGTACCGAGGGGGCCGATGCTGAATCTCAGTATGCCACTACAGGTCGTCTGGGCCTGATGTATCTGATGGATGGCGGTGTTTCGCCTTATATCAGCTACAGCGAATCCTTTGAGCCACTGCTGGGCGCTGACGCTTATGGTAAAGCCTTTAAACCTCAAACCGGAGAGCAGTGGGAAGCCGGTGTGAAATACCAGCCTCAAGGTACTGAACATTTACTGACGGCTGCTGTGTATCAAATTAACGAGCAAAACCGCACTACCACTTTAGCAGCTGACCAGTTGGGTGACCCGGATCTGATTGATCCAAACGGTCAAATTCAGGGCGGGGAAGTGACAGCTAAAGGTGTGGAGCTGGAAGCTCAGCTGGCATGGAAGCAGCTGGATATTTATGCCAGCTATGCCTATACCGACGCTTATGTCAGTCAAAGTAATACATTGGGTGAAGAAGGGGCTGATTTATCTGCAGTGCCGGAACAACAGGCTTCTGTTTGGGCGACCTGGCGTTTGGCTATGGTTGATGGTATGAAAGTCGGTGGCGGTGTGCGCCATGTAGGTAAAACATCAGACGGCAGCGCTTATGTCGCCATGAATGGTGTGGTGCTGAACGACCCGCTGACCACTCCTTCTTATACCCTGCTGGATGCCATGTTGGGCTATGAACTGGGAGATTACGATCTAAGCTTGCAGGTGCAAAACCTGACCGACAAAACAGTGATCACCTCCTGCCTGGTTCGGGGTGATTGTTTCTACGGTCAGCGCCGCTCTGTCAGTGCCAACCTACGTTATAAGTTCTGATAGACACTTTTATCGTGGCTTTGATGTAAAACCCCGGGTTATAAAGTCCCGGGGTTTTCTTTTTCCCTTCTTGTTGTTCAGCCACTGAGTCAGTTAGAGTGCATTTTTCTAATGAAATGGTGAGCCTGATGACTGCCCCATTATTTTTTGACAGCCCACAGGCCTTCCGATCCTGGCTGGAATTACACGCAGCTACAGCAACAGAGTTACTGGTAGGTTTTCATAAAGTAGCGACGGATAAAGCTTGTATGAGCTGGTCTGAATCTGTGGATGAAGCTTTATGTTTTGGCTGGATCGATGGCAAACGTAAGCGTATAGATGAACAGAGCTACAGCATACGTTTTACACCTCGCAAAAAAACCTCCATCTGGAGTCAAATCAATATAGATAAGATGGAAAACCTGCGCTCTCAAGGCCGGATGACTGCAGCAGGGGAGTTAGCTTTTTCCTACAGAACTGAACATAAATCTGCAATATATGCGCATGAACAGGAGACTGTGGCCAGTTTAACTGCAGAAGAATTACAGATTTTTCAAAGCAATACTTCAGCCTGGTCGTTTTTTGTGGCTACACCGCCAGGTTATCAAAAGGTGCTGCTGCACTGGATCTGTGGCGCTAAAAAAGCTGAAACCCGTTTATCCAGACTGGCTAAATTAATGGAAGCCAGCGAAGCGGGGAAAAAAATGCAATAGCGGACTAAAGGTTAATAAAAAGCCCCGCGGTTTTCACCAGCGGGGCTTTTTTGCATTAGCGGCTAATTAGTTCTTAGCAGCTGCAGCTTTCTTTTCTTTCTCTTTTGCAATCACTGTGTCAGCCACGTTTTGTGGACATGGTGCGTAGTGAGAGAATTCCATAGAGAACTGACCACGACCAGAAGTCATAGTACGCAGTGTAGAGATGTAACCGAACATCTCAGACAATGGTACGTCGCCTTTGATACGTACGCCAGTTACGCCAGCTTCCTGACCAGAGATCATGCCACGACGACGGTTTAAGTCACCGATTACATCACCTACGTGATCTTCAGGAGTGAAGACGTCAACTTTCATGATTGGCTCAAGCAGTTGCGCGCCAGCTTTTGGAATTGACTGACGGAAAGCGCCTTTAGCAGCGATTTCGAACGCGATGGCTGAAGAGTCAACTGCGTGGAAACCACCGTCGAATACTTCAACTTCAACGTCTAATACCGGGAAGCCTGCTAAAGTACCAGTGCTCATCATTGAAGCAAAACCTTTCTCGATTGCTGGCATGAATTCTTTTGGAACGCTACCACCAACAGTAGAAGAGATGAACTTGAAGCCTGAACCTTGCTCACCTGGACGAATGCGGTAGTCGATTTTACCGTATTGACCTGAACCACCAGATTGTTTCTTGTGCGTGTAGCTGTCTTCAATTTCACGAGTGATAGTTTCGCGGTAAGCAACCTGTGGCTGACCCACTACTAATTCAACACCGTAAGTACGTTTCAGGATGTCTACTTTGATATCTAAGTGCAGTTCACCCATACCTTTGAGGATGGTTTCGCCTGAATCCGGATCAGTTTCAACACGGAATGTTGGATCTTCAGCAACCATCTTACCGATGGCGATACCCATTTTCTCAACTGAACCTTTGTCTTTTGGTGTTACAGAGATAGAGATTACTGGCTCTGGGAATACCATTGGTTCAAGAGTACAAGGGTGTTTTGGATCACACAAAGTGTGGCCAGTCTGAGTGTTGTTTTTCAGACCTACCAGCGCGATGATATCACCAGCCTGAGCTGTGGTCAGGTCAGTACGGTCATTCGCGTGCATCTCAACCATACGGCCGATACGTTCTGTTTTACCCGTGAATGAGTTCAGCAGAGTATCACCCTTGTTCAGTACACCAGAGTAAATACGGATAAAGGTCAGGGCGCCGAAACGGTCGTCCATGATTTTGAATGCTAAAGCACGGAACGGCTCATCAGCAGAAACAATAGCGAACTCGCCAGTTTCAACACCTTCTTCATCAGTCAGTGGCTGTGGGTTTACTTCAGTTGGTGACGGTAAGTAATCAACAACAGCGTCCAGTACTAACTGCATACCTTTGTTTTTAAAGGCTGAACCACAGTAAGTTGGGAAGAAAGCCAGGTCACGTGTACCTTTACGGATACAAGCTTTGATCTGTTCAATAGTAGGTTGTTCACCTTCCATATATGCCATTAACAGGTCGTCATCTTGTTCCACAGCTGTTTCAACTAACTGCTCGCGGTACATTGCAACGTCGTCAGCCATATCAGCTGGGATATCTGTCACTGTGTAGTTTTCTGGCTGGCCAGAGTCATCCCACACGTAAGCTTTTTCAGTTAACAGGTCAACTACACCCACGAAAGTATCTTCACGACCAATTGGTAAAGTCATGATTAATGGGTGCGCGCCTAATACTTTTTTCACCTGTTCAGTTACACGGATGAAATCAGCACCGATACGGTCCAGCTTGTTTACGAAAATCAGACGAGATACTTTCGCGTCGTTTGCATAACGCCAGTTAGTTTCTGACTGAGGTTCAACACCACCAGAACCACAGAATACACCGATACCACCATCCAGAACTTTCAGAGAACGGTAAACTTCAACTGTGAAGTCAACGTGGCCTGGTGTATCAATAACGTTGAAACGGTGACCTTTCCAGTAGCAGCTGACAGCAGCTGACTGGATAGTAATACCACGCTCAGCTTCCTGTTCCATGAAGTCAGTGGTCGATTCACCTTCGTGAACTTCGCCCAGCTTGTGGATTTTACCGGTCAGTTTCAGGATACGCTCGGTAGTAGTAGTTTTGCCGGCATCAACGTGGGCGAAGATACCAATATTTCTGTATAAGGATAAATCTGCTGACATAGTCATCTCGATAAGCTAGGGTTTGAAAATAGTGCGACAATATACAGGAAATTATTCCAGTTTGCCCGAAAAAAAATCAGTGCGATCTTCTGTTTTTTCGAATTAGTCGTCAACTGCATTTTTATGAACTTTCAAAGCACAGAAACAATAGGTGATAAATGCTCTGGCGATGGCCTTACTTTGCTGTGTGGAGCAGCTCAGAATGGCCTCTGGCTGGTGGCTCTGAGGTTGGGTTTGGCAGGACTCCATAAAATCCAAAGGCCAGATGGAAAACTGGCCTTGGTTTTTAACTGAGGTTCAGAGTGGCTTAGCCCAGACTAGGATAGTCGGTATAACCTACCGGGCCTTTGCCATAAAACAGCTCTGGCCGCGGCTGGTTTAGTGGAGCATCGGTTTCCAGACGTTTTGGTAAATCCGGGTTAGCAATAAAGGGAATACCAAAGGCGATGGCGTCGGCTTTACCTTCAGCTAACCAGGCGTTGGCTTCTGCTTTGCTGAATTTTTCATTGGCGATCACAGGGCCACCAAACAGCTGTTTAATCAGCGGTGTAATGCTGTCTTCTGCCGGATGTTCGCGGGTAGAGATAAAAGCAATTCCACGTTTGCCCAGTTCAGTTGCTACATAACCAAAAGTGGCGGTGCGGTTGGAATCACCCATATCGTGCGCATCCATACGAGGTGCTAAATGCATAGCCACTCTGTCTTTACCCCAAACCTCGATACAAGCGTCTGTGATTTCCAGCATCAGACGGGCACGGTTTTCTAAAGAACCACCGTATTCGTCATCCCGTAAGTTGGTGCTGTCTTGCAGGAACTGGTCGAGTAAATAGCCATTGGCACCATGGATCAGCACGCCGTCAAAACCTGCGGCTTTGGCATTGACCGCACCCAGGCGGAAGGCTTCTACGACCTCTTTGATTTCGTTTAAAGATAAAGCCCGTGGCTCTTCATAATCTTTCATTGGGCGTAACAAGCTGACGTGACCTGAAGGGCGCAAAGCGCTCGGTGCTACTGGTTTTGCGCCGTCCAGATAAACTGGGTCAGAAATACGACCTACGTGCCACAACTGCAGGAAAATCCGGCTGCCTGCTTTATGCACTGCGTCAGTGACCAGTTTCCAGCCTTCAACCTGCGCTTGCGACCAAATACCTGGTGTATCAGGGTAACCTACACCCATAGGTGTGATTGCTGTGGCTTCGGATAAAATTAAACCTGCGCCGCTGCGCTGGGTATAGTATTCAGCCATCATGGCATTAGGCACACGGCCTTCGTCAGCACGGCAACGGGTTAAAGGCGCCATGACAATACGGTTTTTCAGGGTTAAATCACCCAGGGTGATCACATCAAATAAAGTTGGCATCTGTAACTCCTCAAAGTTGATCATTTAACCGCGCCAGAAACTGTTGAATAACCTCTTCATTGCGCGAGAAAAAATTCCACTGGCCTACTTTTTTGCTGCTGATAAAACCAGCACGTTGCAAAGTGGCCAAGTGGGCGGATACGGTGGACTGAGACAAACCTGTTTTCTGGTCTATTTTTCCGGCACAAACCCCAATACTTAGCGGGTGTTCCTGATCGGCGAAATAGACTTCAGGTTGTTTCAGCCAGTTTAAAATTTCCCGTCGCACTGGGTGGGACAGGGCTTTGATCATCTCGTCGAGTTCTGCAGAGCTCATCGTTTAATCCATATTTATATATCGCGATGCAGCGAAATATATATCGTCACTATTCGATATGCAACTTTTATTTTGTTCTGCCCGGTACATTTGTCTGCTGCTATGCTCAAAACAGACGTTCAAAGCAGGCACAGTGAGCGGGAATGGGTATGCATAGTTTTTTATCGTCACTGGAACTTCGTAGTAGCGAAAATGCGCTTTATGTGTGTTTTACCGGCATTCATGAAGATTATCTGACGGCCCGTTATGCCGAAGCCTTAGAGCTGTTCTGCCAGGCTATGCATGGTAACCCTTGGGCTCGTATTGTGGATTTGCGCCAGTGGTCAGTCACTGCGGTGCAAAACCAGAAATTGATAGAGCAATTATTACAGCTGGATTTAAAGCGGGGTTTAGCTTTGGAATACGTATTGCTACCGCCGGACTCTGTAGGGCGCTGGCAAGTAGAGCAGACTTTAAAAAGTTTAAATGCCTTTACGTCCACTGAGGTTTTTCATCCGACTAACGATGAAAACGAGGCTTTGGCTGGACTGGTAAAACAAGGCTTTTCGATCAATTTTGGTTCTGTGACCCGACATGAATCACGCTGCTGGAAAGTTCCGAAAACACCGGAGCCTAAAAGCTAAATTGCTAAAATTCAATACGAATAAACCATCTGATATTCGCAACGTAGTACGAGGTTTTTCAACTTAAGTTTACCGAAAATTAATAAATATACTTCTGATCTTTTTAAACAGCGACGCCGTTTTCTATTGCGGGTTTTATGTTCAACTAAAAGGAAATCAGAATGAAATTTCGCTCATTATTGAATTTAACCGTGCTCTCTGCAGCTTTAGTCGTCTCTGCTGCATCTTATGCGTCAGCCAAAGCTGATATCGTTGATACTGCAGTGGCTGCAGGTAGCTTCAACACGCTAGTGACTGCCGTAAAAGCAGCAGATTTGGTCGACACCTTAAAAGGTGCAGGTCCATTTACTGTATTTGCTCCGAATGATGCAGCTTTCGCTAAAATTCCGGCAGCAGATTTACAGGCGTTGTTAAAAGACAAAGCGGCTCTTGGCAATGTACTGACCTATCACGTGGTGGCAGGTAAAGTGATGGCTGCTGATGTAGTGAAGTTAACATCGGCCAAAACAGTACAAGGACAAGAGCTGAACATTGCGGTTAAAGAGGGTGTTGTTTATGTCGATGGCGCTAAGGTGATCAGTACTGATATTGAAACCAGTAACGGTGTTATTCACGTGATTGACTCTGTCGTTTTACCTGAATAGTTGCTTTTTAATCAGAGTAAAGGAGCCTTGTGCTCCTTTTTTTCTTTGCCTTTTTGGTGAGGGGAGCTGCGTAGACTAATTCACTGCTGTTAAACTGATGTTATTAAATATTAGTTTTATCTGTACAAGGATGATGGCTGTGAGTAGAGCGCTGCTGTTAACTCTTCTATTGTGGTGCACTTTTTGTCATGCTTCGACAGGGCACAGTGCTGTGATTTGGATGAAGAATGGCGACAGATTAACAGGCATTATCACTCAACAAGACAAAGATATCGTATTTTTAAACCTGCCTTATTCGGGACAGGTGCAATTACCCAGAACTCAGATTGAGCGCATTGAACAGCAAAAGCTGCTTCCTGTTATCCCCGCAGTTGTCGCTGTTGAAACTGAAGCTGTGGTGATTAAAAATCAGCCGGTTAGGCAATACAGTGTGGATTTAACCGCAGGAAAAAAACGCAGTAGTAGCAGCACCGACAACTTAGGCTTTAAAACCGCCTTTGAGCAACGTGATGACAATATGCGGCTGACCTTTGATGGCAAATACGATTACGAAACCAGTAACTCGTTAAAGAAAACTCACAAGTATCTGCTCAATCCCGGCGCTGACTATTTTTTCCAGCCGCAACTGTTCTGGCGGAATAAAGTGGATTATGCGCAGGACTTTATTGCATCCGATTATAAAAATATGGATCTGAGCTCAGGTGTGGGTTACAGCTTTTATGACACAGCTGAATTGCGGGTTGAATTTATTGCGTTGGCTGGTTTAAAGCGAACTTACTTTAAAGAAACGCAGGGTCTTGAGCTGTTTCTTGGTGACAGGCAAAGCCTGGATTTTCGCCATGTGCAGCTGGAATGGGATCTGCGTTATTTATGGCCTGAGAGCAGTTTTGAGGTATTCAGTGAAGGCAGTTACTTAAAACCTGTTAATCAGCCGGTGCAATACATTGAATTCAAACAGGAAATAAACCTGAGTTCAGGTTTGCATTATTATCTGACGGAGCGTATTCGTTTGTCATTTTCAGTCGATTTAGACTGGTCAAAAATTGATGTGGTATTGCCTGAATACTCCGGACTATCTGCAGACAGTCGTGATTTACATCAAAAACTCAGCATAGGCGCTAAGTTTTGAAAAAAGGGGCTGAGTAGTCAGCCCCTGAGTCATCAATTACAGACTGATAGAAGTACTGGCGCTGCACTTGGTTGTGCTTGCCGCTTCACAGACTTTGTAGCTATAGCTGCCACGGTTTAACGGGCCATCGCGGTGAGCTCCGTCGTTAGTCGTAGTCAGTACTTTTACGTTGTTGCGGTACAAGTCAACTGAACTGGTTGTCGCGCTACCCCAAGTCAGGTCGACATAACGTTTACCTTTACTGGTAAAAGCTTGTAATGTCAGACTGATGCCCGGAGTCGTAGCTCCACCACCACAACCGTTGGTCGTCAGGTATTGGTGCGCAGCTGCTGCCTGAACAATACCGTAACCGAAGTACACATCTTTACCTGCAGCACCAGAGTCTTTAGCTGTAGCTTTTAATGCATTACGGATCTGAGTACCGGTACAGCTTGGGTGATTTGACCAAACCAGAGCAGCAATACCTGAAACTGCAGGTGTTGCCATAGAAGTACCACTCATCAGGCCGTAATCGCTGGTGCCAATATTGATTGAAGCAGTAGTTGCTGCCAGCAGCGCAGTTCTATCTTCAAAAGCTGCACCTACAGCAGGGATGGATGTAGTATTGGCTGAACCTTCACCTAAGGTGCCGTATAACATGCCTGCCGTATTATTGATCAGCACAGCACCTACACCGCCAGAGTTCTGACAGTTTTTCACTTTATCGTGGAAAGAGATCACACCACGGTCAATCATACAAATCTTACCGGCAGCGCCTGAATTTACCGCTTCTGCTGTACCCATAAAAAATGTGGCGGCGCTGGCAGTCCCTGGGTTTTCCATCGCAGAAGTTGCATAAGGAGTGCCGTTGGCGCTTAAGGTTGCGCTGGTTGCCATATCGGCAGGGTAAGTGGATAAGGTATCTACACCACCTGCAGTGGCTTCCACACAAATAGTCTCATCCGTTTTGCCGTTAGCAGTACAGCTTGGGAATTGTGAGAAGTCTGCGATATTGTTGTTATTGTCGTTAGCACCGATCATCATGACAGAAGGGTAGCCTGCAGGGTAAGAGCGGACGTTGTTGCCGTCGTTACCAGCGGCAGCTATCACTAATCCACCAGCGTCGGTAAAGGTTTTAAAGGCGTTGGATTCAGTGGTATTGGCGCCACCACCACCTAGGCTCATGCTGATAATGTCAGAACCTGCGTTTTTGCATTTTTGCGCTGCATAAGCCAGATCCGACGAATAACCCCAGCCTTCAGCGTTAAATACTTTGATGATATGCATAGGTACGCCAGGGGCCATACCAATAACACCAACGCCATTGTCTGCAGCACCAATGGTTCCGGCAACATGAGTACCATGTGGACCACCGTTGACGTTCCAGTTGCCAGTGCCTGAGTCGTTATCACCAGTGATGCTGCCCCAGTTAAAGTCAGGATTGGATTGATCTAAACCTGAGTCGATGACACAGACTTTAATACCTGCACCAGGGTTAAATTGCACCTGATTGGCCTGAGATTGGTACACAGCATAAGGCGTGATTTGTTGTTGCATTGGGTCACCAGCGTCGTCATTAAATAACGCCATTGGTTTACGTACTAAGTCTTCTTCAACCAGTTTGATATGAGGGTTCTTCAAAATACCTTTGATTTCATCTACCGATCTGCCATTAAACTGAGCGGCGATAAAACCATCTGCATCCACTTTTACTTCACCCCCCAGCTGTTTTGTTAACGCTGTGATGATACCTTTGTTGGCATTGTCGACCTGAATAATGACCCGATCTGCTGCTGCCACAGTGGTGCAGCCTAAAGCCATTAAAGTAGCGAATGAAATTTTATTTAACTTACTGATTTTCATTGAGTTGTTCCCATTGCTTATTATTATATTCTCCACTGCGTTTATGCATCTGTTGTGCTTTTGTCGCAATAAATTGGAGTCTTGTCGCATTCGTGCTGTGTATCAGCAACTTCTAAATGCCATTTTTTGCTATGGAAAATCAATCAAATTATTAAACTTTGTTTTCAAATGTAATTAAATGTAAGCGGTAGCATGTACAGCAATTTGTACGAAAAATGACTGCAGACCGCTTAGACTGGTAAAAAAGCAAGCGATCTTAGAAATGCAAAAAACTGCTCAATAGCAGGACTAATCAGCGATCAGTTCTGCTGCAATTTTAAAACTCTTTTGCCGTGCTTTGGGGTCGTGCATCATTGCTGTCAGCATCAGTTCGTCCGGTTGATGTGTTGCAATAAAATTCAGAATACCTTGTTTTACTTCAGCCGGATTGCCAATGACAGAGCAGGCCAGAGCTTTTTCCACATAGGCTTTTTCATGAGTTTGCCAAATCTGATCCATATCCCCGACTGGCGCAGGCAGTAAACCTGGTACGCCCCGGACTAAATTGACAAACTGCTGTTGCGGTGACGTAAAGAGTCGATGAGCCTCTGCTGTAGTTTCAGCAGCAAATACATTCAGCGCCAGCATCAGGTAAGGTTTATCCAGTTGAGCCGATGGCTTAAATTCTCTGCGGTACAAAGCTGCCGCCTGTTCCATCATGGCTGGGGCAAAATGCGAGGCAAATGCATAAGGTAAACCCATATGGGCCGCCAGTTGAGCGCCGTATAAACTCGAACCTAAAATCCATAAAGGCACATTCAGGTTTTGCCCAGGTACGGCCTGTACCGCCTGATTTGGTTTGACTGGACCAAAATACTGCTGCAATTCAAGGATATCGCTTGGGAACTGATCTTCAGTTTCCATTCTGTTGCGCCGCAAAGCCCGTGCTGTCAGCTGATCACTACCTGGTGCCCGGCCTAAACCTAAGTCAATGCGGTCCGGATACAAGGTCGCCAAAGTGCCAAATTGTTCGGCGATGACCAAAGGTGAATGATTTGGCAGCATGATGCCACCAGCTCCTAAACGGATGCGTGAAGTGGCAGCCGCCAGATGGCTTATCAACAAAGAAGTCGCAGCGCTGGCAATTCCCGGCATATTGTGATGCTCAGCCAGCCAGTAGCGATGGTAGCCCAGGTTGTCTGCCTGTTGTGCTAAGGCTTTGCTGTTGGCAAAGCTATCGCTAATGGTACTGCCTGAAGGGACAGGGGCTAAATCTAAAATAGAAAAAGGGATCATCAGTGCTCCGCTATGCTGTGAATATTGCATTCAATACCGTTTGGTATAAAAGTAATAGTGCAATGGGTGCGCAGAGGTATGGATTCAAGTGCTTTGCTGTATTTAGTCCGATTTCGCAGCTGAGCACTCCGTTTTTTGCGATGGATAAAAGCAAGTTAAGCTAGTAAGACACTGTGAAGTTGCGGCAGATCAATAGAACAGGGCTAAATTCAGCTATGCTGGGATTAAACAACTAAGACTATGAATTATGGCCGGATTTGACGTTACATTGGCGCAGAACTTCCTGATTGCTCTGCTGATTGGTGCCTTGGTCGGGATTGAGCGGGAAAAACACAAAAACAATAACCATCCTGGCTCTTTTGCTGGCGTACGTACTTATATTCTGTTTGCTCAGCTAGGCGCCGTCAGTGCTTGGTTGTCGGTATTTTTACAAAGCCCCTGGTTGTTTATCGCGGCTTTAGCTGCAGTGTCTGTGATAGTGCTGAGCTCTTATTATCTGGAAAATAAAAACAACCCTGTGGCTTTGGGTTTAACAAGTGAGTTGTCTGCTATTACTGTGTGTTTATTAGGTGGCGCTGTGATTTTTGGTTTTGCCGAAATTGCCGTGTCTCTGGCTATTTTAACGTCGGCTATTCTGGCTTTTCGGGAGCCTTTGCACGGACTGGTCAGTAAAATTGGTGCTGATGATCTTTACGCGGGTTTAAAGCTTCTGATTGCCAGTTTTATTGTGTTGCCCTTATTACCTAATGAAGCCGTCGATCCCTGGCAAGCACTGAATCCTTATAAACTCTGGCTACTGGTGATTTTAATCTCCGGTTTATCTTTAGTGGGTTATATAGCGGTACGTTTTTTTGGTTCAGTGAAAGGCACTATGATCACAGCCCTGACTGGTGGCCTGGTGTCGTCTACCGCTATGACCTTAAGTTTCGCCCGCAGCAGTAAAACAGAAACCGACAGCGGCGCAGCCAACAGATTAGCAGCCGGAATTTTAGTGTCCTGGCTGGTGATGTTTGGCCGGGTATTGCTGATTGTGACCGCCGTCTCTGTGCCTTTAATGCAGCAATTACTCTGGCCTTTGCTGGGGTTGGCTTTATTAACGGCAGGCTTGGCGACCGCATTTTTTCTGGCAGGACACAGGCTGCAAGCATTATCGGCGGCTGATGTGTCTGTGAAAAATCCTTTTAGCTTATGGTCGGCTATTCAGTTTGCTTTGCTTTTTGCGCTGGTGTTGCTGTTGGTGAAGCTGGCAGAGCATTATGCGCCGGGTCAGGGGGTGTATTGGTTAGCCGCTTTAGCAGGCTTAACGGATGTCGATGCCATTAGTTTATCTTTAGCGGATTATGCAGGTCGCAGTCAGGCTGTTGATTTGGCCGCCACCGCTATTGGTATTGCCATCTTAAGTAATTCACTGGTGAAAACAGCCATGGTATGGGTGGTCGGTACTCAGACTCTGGCACTGCGTATCACAGCGGCCATGTTTGCGCTTGGGCTAGTGGGGCTTCTGTTATTTCGTTTTAGCTAAAAGCAAACACATTACGCAAGCAGAAGCTCAGTTTGCCTTAAGTTTTCACTTGCAGAATTAAAGAAGTAATTAAAACAAGAGGTAGGTATGTCGGGTTCACAACAAAGTTACAGCAACTGGATGGTACGTTTGCACTGGCTAACGGCGCTGTTGATTATCGCCATTTATGCCAGTATTGAATTCAGAGGCATTTTTGAAAAAGGCACAGCAGAGCGTGACCTGATCAAAGAGGTGCATTTTGTGCTGGGGTTAAGCTTGTGGTTGATTACCTTGCTGCGTCTTGTGGTACGGCGTTTTAGTGCTATTCCTGCAATAGAGCCGACGCCTTCGGCTATGGCTATTAAAATTTCTGGCCTGATGCACCTGGCACTTTATGGCTTTTTGCTGCTGATGCCATTGCTTGGATGGCTGATATTAAGTGCTGGCGATAAAGTGATCCCGTTCTGGGGTTTTCAATTGCCGCCGCTGATAGGGCCGGATCCTGATTTGGCTGGTTCCATTAAAGAAATTCATGAGTTAATAGGCACTGCAGGTTATGTGCTTATTGCAGTGCATACTTTGGGTGCGCTGGCGCATCATTACAGATTAAAAGACAACACCTTAAAACGTATGTTGCCCGCTTTATTTGACCAGAAAAGCTAAAACTGGTTGACTCAACCCTTTGAAACGTCTTAACTCTGGGCCCTCTAATGCGAGGGCTTATGAGCAGCAATACAGTCAAAGCAAAGCAAGCTTCCGAAATTACCTTGCCACCCAAAGATCTGGGTTGGGGTACTGTGCTGCATTTTCTGATTGAAAAATTCAACCGCATCGACGAAGCCATTTGGCGACAACGAGTAGCGGATGGCAAAGTGCATTGGTTTGGTGGTGAAGTGATCCATGCCAACACCGCCTTTTTACCCAGCCGCAGAGTCTGTTATTACCGTGAAGTCGCAGCTGAGCCTGTTATTCCTTTTGCGCATCAGATTGTTTATCAGGACGAACATATAGTTGTCGCCTGCAAACCGCATTTTTTACCTGTGACACCTGGTGGTGAATTCGTCAACGAATGCCTGCTCGAACGGGTAAAGCGGGATACCGGATTACAGGATGTAGTCGCAGTGCATAGATTAGATAAAGAAACAGCGGGTTTGGTGCTGTTTTCTGTCAATAGCCAAAGCCGGCCTTTGTATTATCAGCTGTTTGCTGATGGCAAGATCCGTAAAAGTTATCAGGCAGTCGCCCTTTTATCTGAAGCACTACAGCAGTTGGATTTACGACAGCACTGGCAGGTTAAAAACCGGTTGGAAAAATCCACACCAGCTTTTTTAATGCAGCAAGTGGAAGGGGAGGTCAATGCGTTTTCCAGCCTTAGTCTGGTAGACAAACGTGCTGAACTTGGTTTGTTTGAATTAAGCCCCCATACAGGTAAAACTCACCAGTTGCGCTTGCATATGCTGTCTTTGGGTTGCCCTATTTTATTTGATAAATACTACCCACAGTTATTACCAAAAGAGCCAGGGCAGCAGTTGGATTTCACACAACCTTTGCAATTGCTGGCGAGGCACTTAAGTTTTACCGATCCGGCCACTGGATTGGATCATCAATTTGAATCAAGCCGCCAGCTACAAAGCTGGCCTGTTACTACAGAGTCGAAGGAAAACTAATGTCTAAAAAAGTTTATTGCATCGCCCAGTTTTTACCTAAGCCCGGCAAAGAAGCTGAACTCTTTAAAGTGCTGCAAGGCCTGGAAGCCAATACCTTACGTGAAGATGCCTGCCTGCACTACAGAGTCACCCGTCACATTCCAAGCCCTTTTGCCGAAGGTAAAAGTTTCCCCATTGTCTTTAATGAAATTTGGGCTGATATGAAAAGCTTTGAAGCCCATTGCCAACGCAATGAAATTAAAGACTTTTTCCAGACCTATTGCCTGGCTGAGACGGGTTTAGCTCAGGACTGGAATGTCTGTGTTTACACGGATGAACCAGAAAACTTTGATGCACCAAAGCTGGATTAAGATTTTACAGCGCTGATGTCAAAATTTGCTGTAGCAGCTGCATGCCTTGTTGCTGCTGTTGACTGCTGGTGCCTGAACTGTGGTTTTGCAAGAGCACCAGCGTCAGATTTTTTTCAGGCAAGGTTAAAATAAACTGACCACCAAAACCCCAGGCAAGCTGCGCCTGTTGCCCTGACAAACTGCCTAACCACCATAAATAACCATAGTTGGACAGGTTCAGGTTGGCGAGTTGATTGCGAGCTGTAGTATGTGGGCTGGCTGCCAGCTGTAACCAATTCGCAGGAACAAGCTGCTGCTGTTGCCACTGACCTTGCTGTTGTATCAATAAACCAATTTTGGCCAAATCCCGGGCGCTGATGGTTAAACCTGCGCCTCCATTAATGTATCCATCCTTTAATAATTCCCACTCCGCACTGTTGATGCCTAAAGGGCTAAATAATTCCTGTTGTGCATAGTCTGAGGTCGGCATCGCTGTCGCTTTTTGCACTATGACCGACAACAAATGCACTGCTGCTGAGTTGTAGTTAAAGCTGGCACCAGCTGCACTACTCATCGCTCGCTGTAACACATAGCGGGTTGGATCCTCCGACAAGACCCAGTTGTTGTAACCTGCAGTGGTACTTTCATCCCAGCTGATGCCTGACGTCATGGTCAATAAATGCCGTATCCTGATATCCGCTTTGTCCGTCAGTAAAGCCGCATAATCCTCCTCCAGAAAGTCAGAGATGGGTTGCTCAATACTTTGAATATGACCTTGCGAAATGGCTTTTCCAATCAATAACATCATCACAGTTTTAGTGATAGAACGGGTTTGTAATAAATCTGCTGAAGTTTTGCCGTGGTAATAGGCTTCACCTACTAATAAGCCGTTGCGAACCACGACCATCGCATACAGGGAGGGCAGGTTTTCCCCACTTTGAAAGGCTTGGTCCAGAATTGTTCTATTAAAGTTCTCTGCTTCTGCCGTGCTGCTTTGCCAGCCATTGCCAGAGGTGGCATGCCAAATCACATTGGTGCTGGCAGGTGGTGGGGGAGTTGGTGCTGTGTTGTCTGACGAGCCACCACCACAGGCGGATAGGAACAATGCTAGCCATAAAAGGTGAAATCTGACTTTAAACATAAGCATACTCCTGCTGCATTTTGCTTTGTGTTCAAAAAACGTCGGTGAATTAGAAAAACTGTAGCAGGCAGAAGTGCTGTCGTCACAGTTGTTTAATGCAGCTTGATTTGTCGGATACTCTGGCCTGGATTAGCTATTCATTTGCGATAAAGACAAAACGTCAGAAACCACCTTGTGTTTTTATCTTTTAGTCGCAAATCTATCTTGTCTGGTGTGTAAAGGAAGAGGGTAACCCTATCATAAGGGCTTATTTAGTTACCTGGTCCTGAACATGTCAAAATCTGTATTTAGAAAACTGCCTGCCCGCTCTATGGCTTATGTGATGCCACTGATTTTATCCATTATTATGAGCTGTATTGTATCTTTGATCAGTACATTAAAAAGTACTGGCTTTAGCGGTTTTGAGCTGAATATCTGGTTGGGGGCCTGGGGATTGTCCTGGGTAGTGGCTTATCCGGTGTTGCTGTTGATATTACCACTGGTGCGCAAGTTGACTGCGTTGATTGTCGAAACACCTTAAACGTCACTCAGCAATAAAAGCACAAAAAAACGCCGGTATTAAACCGGCGTTTTTATCATAGCAAGAAGGTCTTAAGAACCTATCACGCCGCCATCATCTTTGGTGATAATCACAGTTGCAGAACGTGGTCTGCTGGTGCCGTCATTGGCTGGCCAGTTACTGGTGAACTGGGTTGGGGTTGAGCGATCGCCCGGGTGCTGGATATTTATAAACATAGTCTTTAAATCTGGTGTAAAAGCTATGCCTGTTACTTCTGCATCCACTGGGCCAACAAAAAAACGTTTTACGGTGCGGGTTACAGGGTCTGCGACCAGCATCTGGTTATTACCATAAGGGCCTTCACCTTGTTGAGAGCCACTCATATCGGTTTGGATCCACAGCAAACCGTTGGCACTGAACATTAAACCGTCCGGGCTTGCCATATGGTTATCTGCTGTCAGCGTCAGATTAGTGCCCGGTGTTGCAGTACCTACGTCACCAGCCAACAAGAAGATATCCCAGTTAAAACTTAAACCCTGAGTCGCAGCGTTTTCTTTCCAGCGAATGATATGACCTGTGGTGTTATTGGCGCGTGGGTTAGGAGCATCGATTTGCTCTGGTTTACGGCCTGTGTTGTTGGTCAGTGTAAAATACACCTCACCTGTCGTTGGATGCACTGCGCCCCACTCAGGTCTGTCCATTTTAGTCGCGCCAGCGATATCGGCGGCCAGACGGGTGTTGATTAATAAGTCGGCCTGGCTGTCGAAACTAACGCCAGCTAAAGCAGCTTTCGCCATCAGATCCTGATTATTGATATCTAATGCCAGCCACTCACCAGAACCGTCAGCATTAAACTTAGCCACATACAAAGTACCGTCATTTAATAAATGACCACCAGCTGTAGCGGCAAAGTAGGCTGCTTTGGATACGTATTTGTAGATGTATTCAAAGGTAGAATCATCACCTGAATAAGCTGTGATGGGCTGGCCTTCAACTACTGGTCCAAAAATAATGCCTTCGTGGCCAAAACGGCCTAACGCTGTGCGCTTTTGTGGCACGCTGTCCGGGTTAAATGGGTCAATCTCTACTATCCAACCAAAAGTATTTGGCTCGTTGCGGTAATCTTCGGTTGCATCAGCGCCCAGGCTGGATGCATTAAAGCGCTGGTACTGATCGGCGCCTGAATCTGCCGTTTCCCAAAAATAACGGCCATTGCTGCTACTGACGCCATAACGGCTGTGTTCACGAGGTTTAGTGGCATCGGCATTCATAAAATAACCTGCCCAGTTTTCTTCGCAGGTTAAATAAGTGCCCCAAGGCGTATAGCCATTACCACAGTTGTTTAAGGTACCGCGGGTGCGGGTACCATCCTGGCTGTACTTAGTGACGACTTTGGCATCACCACGTACTGGCCCTGTTATATCCATAGGGGTTGCACCAGTGATACGACGATTCAGCGGACTGCCTTGAACCAGTTGGAACTGGCCTTGTGCGTCTTTTTTGATATGAGCCACAGTCACGCCGTGTGCTGCCACTTCCTTACGCACTTCATCAGCAGGACGCGGTAAACCTGTAGGACCCATAGGGTGCAATACGTTGGCATCCAGGTATTCATGGTTAAATACCAGTACACCTTCGTCGCTATTTTTATTGCTGCTGCGCGCATCTAACGGGAAAAAGTGCATACCGTCGTGGTGTGCGCCCACTTGCTGTTCCATATCGGCGCCGCTGTTGCTGCCATCAACCAGATAAGCCGGGTAACTGCCTAAAAGTGGGGTGCCCATAGGTAAAAATGGACGTGCCGTATAACCAGCAGGAACTGTTGCCGTATCTAAACGGTTGGCTGCAATAGCAGTAAAACCTAATAATACCGGAACAGGTTCAGGTTTTACAGCCACAGGGCCTGTGGCAGGTTCTGCGGTATCGCTGCTGCAACCTACTAAAGCTGTGCCCATAATGGTGGCTATGGCGGCGCCCAATGAGCCTTTTAAAAAGCTGCGGCGTGAAGCCAAAACGGATTGAAAATCCGGGTTATCTGAAAAGTTCGTTTGTGGATCTATGCCCGAGTTATCAATCTGGAAATTTTTGTTCTGCATTTTGACTCCGATGTCGGTTTAATTAAAAATCTGCACGCGACATTAGAGCTGTTGCTTGTTTCAGTAAGGTTACTTTTTGTTGATAAAATAAAGACGTCTATTCGACATTTATATGACAAATGGCAGCTGTGGATTGAATCGAAGAAAACGCAGTGTGAGCTTTGTCACACTGCGTACTGGATTTTAGTGATGGCCTTTGCTGACTCCACCCGTGGCGCTTGGCAAGTTGATCCGGACATTTTGCATCATGCCCTGATCTTCATGATCCAGAATATGACAGTGCAATACAAAATCACCGATATAGCGCTGGTATTTAGTGCGGACTATCACAGTGTAAGATTTGCCCATGGCATTTTTTACCCACAAGGTATCTTTCCATTTACCTTTTAGGCCTCTGTACTGAGGATCTGGAAATTTTTTGCTGGTATCAAAATCATCCACAGCGTCATCGCCACTGACGTCTTTGCCATTTGGATCCAATACAGCTACCACCTGAAACGGATTCACATGAATATGAAACGGATGGCTGGCCAGTTTTGAAGTTAAAATCCATTCGTCCGTATTACCTAAAATCAGGTCGCGGTCGATACGACCAGGTTTGTAAGGTTCACCATCTATTTCAAAAAGGGTCACTTTTTCCTTAGTTTCGCTATCCACCACTGTCTCGATATTAAACTCCAGATGCTGTTTATTTGGGGTTTCCGGCAAATCCTGATGTGGCACAAAATGACTTAGTTTCAGGCCTGCCTGCAGATCGCTTATCACGGCATTTTGCATATCAGGGCTGATATTCACTTTTGCGCTTTGGATCAGTTGCTGACCTATAGTAGAGGTCACTGGCCCTGCTGAATTTGCCACTTGTACTATGCCCAGCAGCTGCGGTTCTGAAGGCGTTTGATCAACGTTGGCCGACGCTGCGGCTGCATCGTCTATGACACAATATTGCCCGCCTTCAGGAAACATCATCAATGTATCCCAGCGATAACCCGGCTGAAATACAGTGACTTCAGTGGAATCTATTTCGCTGAGCGTTAAGCCATCTGCTGCAATTTGATGCTGTGGCACTAAAGCACCGGTACAGGATTTTTGCAGTAATTTTTGCTCATCAGCAGCAGAAACCGGGCCTTGCAACGGCTGGCCAGTCAGTTTTACGACTTTTAAGTTAATACTATCCCGCACCCCGGCATGCACCATACGCCAGCGTTCGACCTGACCTGCTTTGGCGTCGGCAAAAAAGGGTTGTACTGCACCATTGATACTGGTGTAGCGGCCAGATTTACTCCAGCCGCCCGGACCAAATCCGGCGTAATCCCGTATCTCACCGACATCAGTCGGATCACAGATATAAGCACCATTTGGGTCCATTTTCAGCTTTGGCTTTTCACCTGGTTTGGTCGGTTTGGTGTAACAACCATATTGAATTTGCTGAAACACCATGGTGCGTTCTTTAAAGGTCTGGTTGGCAGAGCTGGTTAACAACAGATCGATGTCACCAGTGCGGTCTTTCGTCGGCTGGCGGGTGCCCTGAATAATTAAAGCGCCGGCCATACCACTGGCCACCTGAATGGCTGTAGAGCCGTGACGGTGGGGGTGATACCAGAAGGTACCAGCCGGATGATCAGCCGGAATATTGTATTCGTACTGAAAAGACACAGTAGGGTCTATCGATATCAGCACGTTGTCACTGTTGCCGGCTGGATTAATCCATAAGCCATGGGTGTGCATATTGGTACCGTTAAAGCAGTGTGGCACATTGACGCCTTTCTCATGACTGATACAACTTGGATCTGCAGGCAACTTGTTGTTTAAGGTTGCTCTGATGGTTTCGCCAGGAAATACCCGCAAAGTAGGAGCGACAAAAGGCGCTTTAGGATCAATTTTACTGCCCTGATAGCTGCGTAAATTCACCTTATCCCAGCTGTTGGTGTTCGGGTTCCACAACTGACTGGGGGTAAACACAACATCCCAGTTCAGACTGGCTTCATCAGGTTGTGGCGCGCCGGCTTGTTGTTGTGCTTTGGTCAGTGGTGCCAATAAGGCTCTTTTAATATCCAATAGGGGCGGGTCTTGCAAGGGACGAGGTTGATCGGCCTGCAATACAAAACTGCACAAAGCAGCCCCTGTAAGTGCAAGACTAACTGCACGGCGAAGAATAAGGTCTGGCATAAAAACTCCTGTGTGAATGACATAGGACAAACCCGGAATACTCCGGGTTTTGTCTGATACCTGTGTTACTTAGCTGGTGCTGTTTCCAGTCGGATTTGTTCGACAGTGAGGCCACTGTCTGAAAGGGTTTCTTGCACTGGGGTTGCGCTGTGGTCTGTAGGTACAAAATGTACCATCAGATCAGCCGCTGCAGTGCCCAGTTGTCTGGCCTGTTTTGTTACTGTGTAGACCAAAGTTCCCATATCACCTGTGTCATGACCTTCGTGTGCATGATCGCCAATGCCAAAGTAACTGATGGTGGCTACATAAAGCTTTTGCTTCGGTTGTTTTTCACTGCTCAGATAGACTTTGTAAGTAACAGCAGGCATGCCCTGCATTTTTACGCCTTGTAAAATCAGATAGGTATTGGCTGAAGGTACTGCCAGAGCTGAAATGTTTTCTGCAGCCTTCAACTGAGCTGGCTGCTGCGGATCCAAAGCCACCTGGGTGGTTAAACCTTGCAGCGTCACCACTTTATTGCTGTTGACCGGAGCATGAGCTTTGAATGCTGTGGCTGCCTGACTCAGTAGTTGTTGCTCTTGTTTCTGTCCAGGCTGAACAGCGCAATTCATATCTTTGTCGTAACGCACCGGAATTTTCCCTGGAGTAAAGACATCGGCTATGGTCATACTGACTTTGTTACCATTCTCATCGGCGAAGCTATAGCTGGTGCTAAACCAGTTTTCTGGCATACCTAAGTTCGCTTTGGCCCAGGCCAAGTCTATGGTTTTTCCAGCTGCCTTTTTATTCAGCCAGCACTGCCATAAGCGGTCTATATTGGCGTGGTGCATATAAAATACCGGATCGTTACCTGCAACGGGCACAAAACCCATATTTGGTATGCCGCAGACTTTGCCTACAGCACAGTGCATAGTGCCGTGTGGCTGGCCTTGCAGGCTGTCAGAGAAACCAGTAAAGGTATTGTTTTCAAATGCTTGTGCTGCGCTGGCGTCATCAGGGTCCATGAAGGTGGTGCCTTCATTTAATCCTGGAGTACGAAATGGATCATACAAAGAGCCGGCTTGCTGGCCTTTTACCAGAAGCGGCAGTTCCATGCGTTTCGCATCAGGAGTCACATTTTGCAGATAATCCCAGTAGGGCAATGAAAAACCGGCATCACCCACATGTTTTCTTAGTGTTTTTTCATAGAAATACAAATACATCCTGTGCCATGGCAAAAACTCAGAGGTACCATGCTGGCAGGTGCCCCAAACATCTTTGGTAAAGCCATCTTCAGGCACAGTTACATTGGCCAGATGAGCATAGTATGAGTTGCAGGTCGCTTTATCGTAGATCTTCAGGCAACGCTGCATTCTGGCTTCTGTGTAAGTCTGCAGATTGGTTGCATGGGGCCCGGTACCGAAATAGCCATGGGTATTAGCCCAGTAGGTAAAACTGGTGCGAAAATCAGCTGAGGTTGGATTAGCCTGACCCGCAGCTTTCATCCGTTCTATACCTTGTCGCAGAGCTTTTACCTTGGCAGCGTCGGCGGAGAAATCTTTTACGCTGATACGATAAGAGCCGTCAGCAACAGCTTGTGTGCAGTACAGCAGCAGAATACTCAAAGCCAGCTGCAGGCCTCTGTTTTTGTTAGGTGATTTTTTGAGCAGAGCGGAACGCATACAAGGATCCTTTTTGTAGTGTAAACATGATGCTTAAGTTTCTATCGTAGAAACATTAGCTGGATTGGCTACAAAACCATAGTCCCTTTTTTTGATAAATCAAATGCGAAAGAATTTATTTCAGTTGTTGTAAGCTGAGGTGATACGAAGCTGAAGCTGAAAAATAGTTTCAGCTTAATTTGGCGAGGTAAGCAGGTACTATTTTAGCGGCCGGACCATAATACCCTTCGGCGAAATCACCACGGGTGGCTTCCATATTCAGCTCCACCGTATGAGCGCCTGACTCTGCTGCTATTTGTACAAAACCAGCAGCCGGATAAACCTGGCCTGAAGTGCCGATAGAAATAAATAAATCAGCCTGCATCAGCGCATCTACACATTCATCCATCTGATAAGGCATTTCACCAAACCATACAATGTCGGGTCTAAGCGGCTGTGGTGTTCTGCAACAGTGGCATAAGTCAGTGGCAGTTAAATCTTTTAGCCAGCTTTGGTTTTTGCCTGTCACAGGGCATTTCACTTTTTGCAGTTGACCGTGCATCGCAATAACATGCTCTGATCCAGCCCTTTGGTGCAGGTTATCCACATTTTGGGTGATCAATAAAAAGCGGCCACCTTTGGCTTTATGCTGCTGTTCAAACTGCGCCAGAGCCAAATGAGCCGCGTTAGGTTTTAGTTTTGCGTCCAATAACTGTGCACGGCGCAGGTTATAGAACTGATGTACCAAGACTGGGTCGCGTTGATAGCCTTCAGGTGTGGCGACGTCTTCTATCCGATGGTTTTCCCACAAGCCATTGTTATCCCTAAAAGTTTTAATACCCGATTGTGCAGATACGCCAGCCCCTGTCAGCACAACTATGTTGTTAAATCGCATAAATCAGAACCTTTGTTGCCGTCAGAGCAAAAGTGTTTTGTTGATGGCCTGGATTATTCAAAGCCTTGCTTGTTGTATGCTACTGCCAACTTCAACGGAGAACCAGATCATGAACACTATTCTTGCAAACACTATCCCTGTGTTAGGGGCCGGTACTTTTCGTTTAAAAGGGGATGATGCCTATCAGTCAGTGATCACCGCTTTAGAGCTGGGTTACCGCCATATAGACACAGCTCAGATTTATGGCAATGAGCAGGACGTAGGCCGCGCTATTCGCGACAGCGGTATAAAAGCCAAAGAGCTTTTTGTCACTACAAAAATCTGGACTGAGTTTTTAAGCAAAAACAAACTTAAAGCCAGTCTGGAACAAAGTCTGGAAAAGTTGCAGCTGGATAAAGTTGATTTAACTTTAGTGCACTGGCCTTTGCCGGATGCTGTTCTTGTGCAGTCTTATGTGGAAGCTCTGGCTGAAGCTAAACAAGCTGGCTTAACTGGGCTGATGGGCTTATCCAACTTCACCATTGCGCAAACTAAAGCTGCGATAGATGCAGTGGGTGTGGCGGAGATAGCCACCAATCAGGTGGAAGTGCACCCGTTTTTACAAAACCGCAAACTGGTGGAGTATTCAAAGGAGCAGGGCATTCAAATTACCGCTTATATGCCTTTAGCTTATGGCAAGGTTTTGACTGAGCCTTTGATACAACAAATAGCGTCAGAGCATCAGGTAACAGCGGCACAAGTGGCATTAGCCTGGTCATTACAGCAGGGTTTTGTTGTGATCCCATCATCGACCAAAAGAGCTAACCTGGCACAAAACTTAGCGGCTGTAGAGCTGAAGCTAACGGCTGGGAATATGAATGCATTGTCTGGGTTAGACAGAAACGAGCGCCTTGCCAATCCGGATTTTGCGCCTGACTGGGATTAATCGTTTGTACAAAAGTAGCCTTTAACGACACAACAAAGGAGCCGGATCTGGCTCTTTTGTTTTAATCAGCTTTGGTTCTCACTCTCACTCTTGTTTCAATTTTATCATATTCATTGTTTCTTTATTTTTACTCTGCTATTTTCCTCTGTATGAGCACTGAAGCTGACCTATAGTTACAAGGCTTTGAGTCATTTTTGGTTGAGCTTGTAATAGCACTTGTTATTGCAGTTCAACAAATCAAGCAGGAGTTGTATGCCAAGCCCGTCGTTAGCCTCGTTAAGTGATTATATCGATCAGTTACTTGAAGCTATTTGTGTAGTGGATGCCAATGGCCACTTTTTGTATCTGAGTTCCGGCTGTGAGCGGATCTTTGGTTATCAAAGTAGCGAAATGATTGGCAGGCCTATGATTGAGTTAGTGCACCCGGACGACAGGGAGCGCACCTTGCTTGCTGCCAGCGAAATTATGGCTGGTGATCAGAAAATTGATTTTGAAAATCGTTATATCCGTAAAGATGGACAGATTGCTTATATCCAATGGTCGGCTCGTTGGTCTGAAGATCAAAAGGTGCGGGTGGCTGTAGCCCGTGATATCACCAAACATAAACAACTGTTAGAGCAGTTGCAGCATATTGCCTTTTACGATCCACTCACCCAATTACCCAACAGAGCCTTGTTTGACGACCGGTTGCAGCAGTCATTAGCGCGCGCCCGGCGTGAGCAAGGCATGTTGGCTTTGTGTTTTGTTGATTTAGATAAGTTTAAAGAAGTGAATGATCAGTATGGTCATGCCGCTGGTGATTTGTGTCTGAAAAAAGTAGCAGAGCTTCTGCTGTATTCAGTGCGTGAAACCGACACAGTGGCCCGTTTAGGCGGGGACGAGTTCGTTATTGTGATGGATGCGGTGACAGAGCCATCAGCCGTAGTCAGCACCTTGCTGCATCTTTTAACTAAACTTCAGCAGCCTTTTTTATTTGAACAGCACCAGCTACAACTCTCCGCCAGCATAGGTATAGCTTTATTTCCAGCGCATGGTCAGGATCAGGCTTGTTTGTTAGCAGCGGCTGACCGGGCTATGTATAAGGCTAAACAAGCAGGAGGTAATCAGCTTTACACTGCACCAGACCTGCCACACTCAAGCGGGAAAAATTACGGTTAACTTTGTTCTTATTGCTGTTAAACTTTTGTTTTTCATGCAGTTGAGCTATGTATTCTTATGTCCTTACCCCGTCGTATCCATCGTATTTTAGGCTGGTGTTTAATTCTGCCATTTTTTGTCTGGGCTCTAACTGGCTTAGTATTTTTTATAAAGCCCGGTTATCAGGCTGCGTTCTCTTATCTTGTTGTTAAAACTTACCCCATCAACACTGCTATTCAGCTGAAGCCGCAACCAGAGTGGCAGGAAATCAAATTGCTACAAACTGTGCTGGGCACCCATTTGATGGTGAAACAGGCAGGCAGCTGGCAGCAACTGAGCCCGAAGGATTTTACAGTGCGACCCCAACCTTCGGCTGATGACTTACAACTGCTGGTTAAAGACGCAATCAGTGTTGATCCAAAGCGATATGGCGAACAACTGCTGAAAACAGAGCAGGGTTTTGTCACAGATACCGGAGTACAGATCCAACTGGACTGGGCCAGCTTAAGTCTGTCACAGCAAGGAAAAGATACTGAATTAATTAACAATTTGTACAAAGCTCATTACCTGCAATGGACAGGACAAAAAACTCTGGATCAGGTACTGGGTGTGCTTGGCTTAATCTTACTCATGTTGACCACAGTAGTGGGTGTCAGGTTACTGATCCGTCGTTGTTAAAGACTGCTTAGTACTTAGGCCGTAGCAGATTTAAAAAAAGTTCCATCTTAATGAAAATTGTTTGCAAACAAGAATGATTCTCGATAGCATGCGCAGCAGGATCAGCGCCGATACCGAAAACCTTGTTGTTAACACTCTATTTTCATAGAAGGACTTTATTCGATGGCTTTTATCACCGCTAAAAAGCATCAGCAGGTGGCCCGTTTTAATACCACTTTGTTAGCTTCAGCTTTCGCTTTGGCGTTACCGGCAACAGCAACTGCTGATCAACAAAATACTGCAACGCAAAATGACACTCAACTGGACGCTGTGGTTGTTACAGCAGATGCAGTGGAAGCAAAATACAAAGCTGAAAAAGCAAGTTCAACCAAGCTGACTCAGCCTTTGGTGAACACTCCACAAACTCTGGTTGTGGTGAAAAAAGAGTTGTTCCAGCAACAGGCTGCAACCACCTTGTCCGATACCTTACGCAATACACCTGGTATCACTATGCTGATGGGTGAAAATGGTAACACCGCCACTGGTGATTCCATTTTTATGCGTGGTTTTGATACCCAAGGCAGCATTTTTGTCGATGGTATCCGTGATTTAGGCACCATCAGCCGTGATACTTTTAATACTGAACAAGTTGAAATCGCCAAAGGCCCTGCCGGTGCTGATAATGGTCGTGGTTCTTCTTCCGGCTACATTAACTTGTCGAGCAAGCAAGCCACACAAGAAGAATTCACTACAGGTAATCTGACTTTAGGTTCTGGCTCGCACAAAAGAGCCACTGTCGATTTGAATCGTCAGTTATCTGATACCTCAGCCATTCGTGTGAACCTGTTAAAACAGGATTCAGGCGTTGTAGATCGTGATGAAGTGGAAGATGACAAAACCGGTATTGCCACTTCTTTGGCCTTAGGTCTAGGCACAACAACCCGTGCTTATTTAAACCTGTTTCATGTTGATCAAAAGAATCTGCCAGACGGTGGTATTCCAACTGTAGGTTTGGAAGGCTATTACAACGCTGCTTTTGATGCTGACTCTAGTACAAATTTCCCTAATGGTGGCCCTAACGCCGGTAAAACATTGGCTCCTGTGGATACCAGCAATTTTTACGGTTCTAAAAATGACTTTGACGATGTCAAAGCTACTATGGTCACAGCCAAAATTGAGCATGACTTAAGCGATAAAACCACTATCCGTAACACCTCACGTTTTGGCCAATCCACGCAGGATTATTTACTGACTGGTGTAAATGCCATTACGACGACAACGGGCACTGGTGCTGCTGCGGTAGCTATCGCAGATCCTGCTGACTGGACCATTTCCCGCAGCCGTCAGGGTAAAGATCAGCAAAACCAGATCTTAACCAACCAGACCCAATTGACAACTTCTGTAGAAGTGGCTGGCCTTACGCACGATATCAGTTCAGGTATAGAGTTTATTTATGAGAGTCAGCGTAACAATACCCTGGCTTTGCCTGCAGGTACGACTCAGGTGGCAGCTAACTTGTACAACCCAAGTACGGATGATGCTTTTGTTAATCCGGTGCATACCGGTGCCAGCACTGATGGCAGTACTTTAACTTCGGGTATCTACTTACTTGATACTATTCATTTAAACGAGCAGTGGCAATTAAACGCCAGTGCGCGTTTTGAGCACTACAAAACTGAAACCGATATAGTGACTATTCAGGGTACCTCAACACCACAGAATATTCCTGTAGGCACTAAGCTAGGTTCTGCTGTAGAAGCATCAGACAATCTGGCCAGCTACAAACTGGGTGCTTTATATAAACCTGCAGCAAACGGCAGTGTGTATTTGTCCTATGCCACCAGCCAGTTACCACCGGGTGGTGCTAACTTTACGTTAAGCACAACAGCCAACAACATCAATAATCCAAATCTGGATCCACAAAAAGGCACCAATTTAGAGTTGGGTACTAAGTGGGATCTGTTGGATAACAAACTGGCGGTGACAGCTGCAGTGTTTGAAAGCACGAACGAAAACGAAATTGCCACGGATCCGGATGGCACTGCACTGCAAGTAGGTGAGCGTCAGGTGCGTGGTATTGAGTTAGGTGTAGTGGGTGCTATTACCTCAGCCTGGCAAATCAGTGCCGGTGCCGCTTATATGGACTCTGAAATTAGCCGTGGTAATCAGGCTGGTACCAACCCTACAGATGGCGGTGTGATCCAGTGGACACCTGAAGTGACCTTCACCTTATGGAATACCTATGAGTTGCCAATAGGCCTGACCTTAGGTGGCGGCGTGCGTTATGTTGATACCGTATCCCGTTCCAGCAGCACTACTTTAAATCTGGCGAAGACTTCAGTAGTTGAAGTACCGGAATATTGGGTGGTAGATGCCATGGCTTCTTACCCTGTAACTCCTTATGTCGATGTGCAGTTGAACGTATATAACCTGTTAGATGAGGAGTATATGTCAGCTCTGAACAATGGTGGCTCGCGTTATTATCTGGGCACACCACGTTCATTCCGTTTGGGTGTCAATGTACAGTTCTAAATAACAATACCCTTCCTGCGTGAAGCTGCAGCTTTGTTGACTGCGCTCACTCGCCCCAGTCACATAGGATCTTCTATGCTCCTGGGGTCTTGCGAGCTTGTCGCCGCCCTGCAACATCACGCAGTTTGGGTATAAGCCTCTTGATTGAGGCCCTTTGCAGGATTTCAGCATGTTAATCCATATACCGGAAGTTCTAAGCAAAGCCCAGGTGGCAGAGTTCAGGCAATTACTTGATGCAGCAGACTGGACTGACGGTCGTGCTACCGTTGGGCCACAAGGTGCTTTGGTTAAACAAAATAAACAGTTACCCATCGAATCCCCGCTGGCGAAACAGTTGGGGGCTGTAATTTTACAAGCCTTGTATCAGCATCCGCTTTTTATGGCGGCTGCCATTCCGCTTCGCACAGTACCTCCTTTATTTAACAGCTATCAGGGCGGCGAACATTATGGTTTGCATATCGACGGTGCTATCCGTGGTTTGCCTGGTTCTGGTTTGAGTTTAAGAACAGATTTGTCCTCGACCTTATTTTTGTCTGAGCCTGATGACTATCAGGGCGGCGAATTGCAAATCATGGATACCTTTGGTTTGCATGAAATTAAACTGCCTGCCGGAGATTTGATTTTATACCCGTCCAGCAGTTTGCATCAGGTATTGCCTGTGACCAGTGGCGAGCGGGTATGCAGCTTTTTCTGGACCCAAAGTATGGTGCGTAACGATCAACAGCGTTCAATGTTGTTTGAACTGGATCAAACCATACAACAGCTACGCTCACAGCATGGCGACACGGCAGAAGTGCTGGCGCTCACCGGGCATTACCATAACTTAGTGCGTTTATGGGCTGAGCTGTGAAACGATCTGTCTCGTTGTTTTTAATGGTGCTGATGGTGCATTTGAGTTTAATTGCTGCTGTGGTCAGTCAAACCAGTGAACCTCAAGCCAAAGCGGTCGAAAAAGCCATTGAAGGAGTTATTATTCCGGCTCCTGTAGCACCACAACCAGAAAAACCTAAACCTAAGCCAGTTCAGCCTGAACCTGTTAAAAAGCCAAAGCCCAAACCGCTGAAACAGAAAAAAGCTGAAGCGAAAAAAGCAGTGGCTAAGCCAAAGCCAGCACCGGTAAAACCAGCACCAGTGGCAGAAGCTTCACCTAAAGCTGTCAGTGCACCAGAACCTGTGGCGCAAGCGGCAAATAACAAAGCTGCTGCTAAGGCATCAGAACCTGAACCTCAAGCAACACCACCAGTGGCCTCTGCCAATAAAGCACTGAATAAAGCGCCTCTGTATCCGATGTTATCGCGCCGGTTAAAAGAGCAGGGCACAGTCTATTTACAGGTGTTGGTGCTGAAAAACGGCAAAGTAGGGCAGTTAAAACTGAAACAAAGTTCGGGTTTTGCACGACTGGATCAATCGGCATTAAACGCAGTGCGCGGCTGGACTTACCAACCTGCGCTGAAACTAGGCCAGCCGATAGATTACTGGTTTGTACAGCCTGTAGTTTTTAATTTAAATTCAATTCATTAGCGAGTAAATCATGCAAGAAAATCCCTATGGCGTTGCCGCACTCTGGGCACAAGGCGACTTTGTTATCAAAGCTGTGGCTGTGATGCTGTTGCTGATGTCTGTCGCCAGCTGGTCTGTGATTGTGATCCGTGCCATCAGTTTATGGCGCTTAAAACGTATTAGCAGAGCCAGCAATGATTTCTGGCATGCGCACAGTTTTACCGAAGGTTTGCGGATCTTAAGTTCAGCCGATTCAGCAACAGGACCTATGAATCCGTTTCGCTATATGGCTGATGAAGGCCAGGCAGCTTTGGATCACCACCAAAGTCATCAGCAGGATTTACATGGCAATTTACCTTTAACCGAGTGGCTGACCTCCTGCCTGCGCGGCGCCATAGATGAAAGTGCTGAGCAGATGCAAAAGGGTCTGGCCATTCTGGCGTCTGTCGGCTCAACTGCGCCTTTTGTCGGTTTGTTTGGCACCGTCTGGGGTATTTATCATGCACTGGTGGGTATTGGCGTGTCGGGACAAGCCAGCATCGACAAAGTCGCTGGCCCTGTTGGGGAAGCGCTGATCATGACGGCTTTTGGTCTGGCTGTGGCTATTCCTGCTGTGCTTGGTTACAACGCTTTGCAGCGTGGTAACAAAGATGTGCTGAATAAAATGCATCGTTTTGCTCATCAGTTGCATGCCTATTTTCTGACAGGCGCAGCGCCAAAAAGCAGCAAAGTGGTAGTGCCATTAAAGGAGGCAAAATAAATGGCTTTTGGTGGCGGTTTTGATCCAGACAATGAAGTGATGAGCGAAATTAATATGACACCGCTGGTCGATGTGATGCTGGTGCTGCTGATTATTTTTATTATCACAGTGCCGGTGTTGACTCACAGCGTGAAGGTAGATTTACCTCGTGTCAGCAATGAAAAGCAGGAAATTAAACCTCAAACTGTCACTTTAACAGTCAAAGCAGATGGTGTTGTATTTTGGGACGATACGGCTATTGATGCTGCTGCGCTCGAGCTAAAACTCGCTGAACAAGCGCAAAAGCAGCCGCAACCTGAAGTGCATATACGGGGTGATAAAGCCGCGCCTTATGAACATGTACTCAAAACTATGGCGGCTGTGCAGCAATCGGGTTTATTAAAGTTAGGCTTTATCAGCGAACCAGCCAGCTAAGCGGGTTGTTTTGCTGTTCGGTTTTTTGCATAAGCTACATCGATAAAATTAAATTGCATGCAATTTAATTGTTAGGCATTATGTTTGCACTTTCAGTCGAACAGTGTAGCCCGAACATCAGGGCGCTACAGAGGAACATCCAATGTTGAACCCAATTTTTGATTTAGCAGTCACCAACATCAAAGGCCAGCAGGTCGAGTTAAAAGACTATCAGGGCAAAGTGCTGCTGATTGTGAATACCGCCAGCAAATGTGGTTTTACGCCGCAGTACAAAGGCCTAGAAGAGCTGTATAAGAAGTACAAAGATCAGGGCCTGGAGATTTTAGGTTTCCCTTGCAACCAGTTTGGTAAGCAAGAGCAGGGCAATGAAAACGAAATCAGTGAGTTTTGTGAATTGAACTATGGTGTGTCTTTCCCAATGTTCGCCAAAGTTGATGTTAACGGTCCGGATGCTTCGCCTTTATTTAAAAACCTGAAACAACAAAAACCAGGTTTATTGGGCTCAGAATCTATCAAATGGAACTTCACTAAATTTCTGATCGGCCGTGACGGTAAGGCGATTTTACGTGCAGCTCCACTAACCAAACCTGAAGATTTAGAAACTGAAATTCAACAAGCTTTAGCGGAAAAATAAGCTCTGTGAATGAACGGTAGATTGTAGGGACGACCTTTATGGTCGTCCGTTTTTGCGTTTAAACCCATTTAGCATTCAAAAAAAGCCCGCAGGCATAAAGCCTGCAGGCGCAAAGTACACAAGGCTGGGATCGGTTACGCAAAGACCTGTCTTTTTTGCAACCTGTGCGTCGTACTGTGAGAACGAAGCAAAGTGTGCGCTTGTTCTAACAGCTGTGCCTTGATTTAAAACAATAAAAGCAAAGCTTCTTCTGGCTTTATCATGACTGTACTTTTTAGCTTTTAGTCCTACTTTTGTTAAAAAAGTAGGGCGCAAAAGCCAGCTGTAATTTTTTTCGTACTGAAAAATGCGGTAGCCACCAGCATCTGCGGATAAGTGTTTTGAAGTGCTGATCCAGCTTGTATGGGAAACTATGTAGATCTTTATTATCCAGCTGCAATTTAAAAAGCAAATAGGCTAAATGGAACAATAAGATATGCCGCCACAATGGACGCAAAGCAGGATAAGCCTGTTGTTGCTGTAACTCTGTGAAAAAATGTTGTAATTGCTGCTGATGCTCAGCTTTGACATTAAAAGACGCACTGGCCTGATGCTCACGGTACCCATAAAGTGGTAAACGCAAATGATACAAGCGCTCCGCCGCCTGATACAAAGCGGGTATAGCCATCACATCCTCACAAAAGGCGATACCAGCAGGGAACTGGAAATCAGATACCATTTTTTTGCGATAAACTCTTAGCCACGGAAACCACTGGTTTACTTTAAAGACCTCTGCGACTGCTTTGTCTTTTTGTAGCCAGCCTGAACTGCGATGCAGATAACGGGGTTTGGCATCATTTAGTACACAGCTATCAGTAAAGCGTTTATAACCCAGTTCAATCAGGTCCGGCTGATGCTTGTGAATAACCTCCAATACAGCCTGGATATAACCCGGCAGCATTAAATCGTCTGCATCAATAAAACCAATATAGTCGCCAGTTGCATGCTTGATGCCGTTGTTTCTCGCCACACTGACACCGGCATTTTGTTGGCTCAGCAGCAGGTAGAGTTGTGGCATAGCAGAGGCTGCGATATGCTGCTTTGCAAGTTCAAGGCTACCGTCGGATGCGCCGTCACAGACTAAAACCACTTGCACTCTTTCTATCAGTTGCATTTCAATAGAGTGGAGTAACTGCGGTAAATAGCCAGCTACATTGTAGAAAGGGACAATAACAGATAATAGGGTGTCTGATTGCATAGTCCGGATACCCATTGAGCGGGGATAAAGAAAACGCAATTTTATCAGTCAGCAGGGGTCTTAAACGAAAGGGTAACAGTTAGTAACTAAAGCCCTAAAACTTCTTACATTCAGGGGCTTTTGATGAAAAGATCGACGTTGTTTATCTGATGCTAGCGTTGAGATCTCAGAGTTTCCTTTTCAGTGTTAACTTTTACTGCTTTTACACTTGCTTTAGCCTGAAGATTTCTAAAAACTGACGCCTCCTCTTTTTGCTGTTCAGGTTGTTATTAAAGGTTATGAAAAGTCTTGCTCACTCTGCTTCCGATCATCCCGCTAAAGGGATCCTCTTTATGTTGCTGGCTGTTGGCATGTTTTGCGCTATGGATGCCTGCATGAAGCAGCTGACGCAGCATTATGGCCCTATGCAAATTACCAGTTTGAGGGCTTTATTCGCCTGGCCATTAATAGTGTGTTGGTTAATAACAACCAACAGAGTGCAGCATTTACTCAATTCACGCTGGTCTTTGCATCTGCTAAGGGCAGTGCTTGGCATAGTGATGTTGTCCGCTTTTGTCTATGCCATTCAAACCCTGTCGCTCTCTGACGCTTACGCTATCTTTTTTGCTGCACCACTGTTAATCACCGCTATGTCAGTCTGGTTTTTAGGGGAGCATGTGCAATTACGCCAATGGGTGGCTATAGGTATTGGCATGCTGGCGGTAGTCTTTATGCTCAAACCTGAAGGCGATCAATTACTGAGTTTGGGCGCGCTGGCGGCTTTGGTGTCGGCGCTTTGTTATGCCATCTCAGCTATTACGGTACGGGTGTTATCCCGTACTGACAATAGCGGCAATATGGTGTTTTGGCTGATGACCATGATAGGTGTTGGTGCCGGAGCTTTGGCTTATCCGGACTGGGTGGCCTTGTCGTCCGATCATCTGTGGTTATTTGCGTTGATGGGGTTAAGTGGTGCTATAGGTCAGGTGTTTATTACCGAAGCCTTTCGTTTAGCTCCGGCTTCTGTGATTGCACCTTTTGAGTACACGGCGCTGGTTTGGGGTTTAGGTTTTGATATTTTGTTGTGGCAGTTGTATCCGGATTTATCTTTGCTGATTGGCGCCGGAGTCATTATGGCCAGTGGTTTGTATCTATGGGCACAGGAGCGGCGTTGGTAAAACAACAGAACCCATTGTCATGCTAATGTCATTGCGGCATCTTAGGATAAGACTTTTGCAAAAGGTATAAATAATATGCTGATACAAAAAGGGTTTTCTCTGCTGCCTCTGAGCCTTCTTGCTCTGAATTTTTTGCCTTTCGCTGCGATAGCAGCTGATGCCTGTCTGAATCCACCACTAGTAATAGCGCATCGTGGAGCCAGTGGTCACTTACCTGAGCACACGCTGGAAGCTTACCAACTTGCGATGCGGATGGGCGCTGATTTTATCGAGCCGGATTTAGTGCCGACCAAAGATGCTGTGCTTATCAGCCGTCATGAAAACGACTTAACTCATACCACCAACGTGGCAGTATTACCACAGTTTGCCGATCGTAAAACCACCAAGCGTATTGATGGTATTCCTATTACGGGCTGGTTTAGCGAAGACTTTACTCTGGCTGAAATAAAACAACTGAAAGCCCGTGAGCCTTTACCAGCACTGCGCCCTCAGGGTGCTGAACATAACGACCAATACTCTATTGCTACTTTGGCTGAGATTGTCAGCCTGGTAAAACAGTTTGAAGCCGATACAGGCCGTAAAGTCGGGCTTTATATTGAAACCAAACACCCGACTTATTTTCGTTATGAAGGCCAAACTCTGGATGGTAAAGCGATAGCGCTTGATACCAGCAAAAAGCTGGTCCAGGAATTAAAGCTAGTAAACTTTACTGATCCGGCACGGGTTTTTATTCAGTCGTTTGAAGTACAAAATCTGCTGGAGTTAAAACAACAGTGGATGCCAAAGCTGAACCTGAAGTTTCCGCTTATTCAGCTGATAGGTGATACAGACAAAGCCTATTTACCACCTAAAGACAGTTTCTCTGTGCCTTATGATGTGTTTTATCACCAGCAACAAGGTGCTGATTTAAAGGCGGTTTACCCGCAAGACACTGGCTTTTTATCTGCCGCAGCTAAACCGCTGGATTACTCCGCATTACTGAATGAAAAAGGACTTGGTTTTGTGCACAGCTACGCCGCTGGTATAGGGCCATGGCGCAGCAGTATTTATCAAAAACACAGTCTGACCTTAAAGCCATTTGTCAAAGCTGCACAGCAGCAGGGCTTAAAAGTGCACCCTTATACCTTTAGGGCTGAAGCGAATTATTTAATGGCCAAAGACGCCAAAACTACATTCAGCTTTGACGAAGAAATGCAGGCTTTGTTTAAACAGGGCATAGACGGCGTGTTTTCCGATTACCCTGATTTAGCCTTAAAAAACAGGGCTTTGTTTCAGCAAAGCTGCAAGCCATAAGATTTCAAGGGGCTTTATCTGTCTAAGTTATCAGCTTAGCTATCCAGCGAAAGCCAACCACACTGCGCAGTGTTTTGACCAGGCTGTTGTGGCGCAGCTGAAACAGACAACCCACGCTAAAACTCAATATCAAGCCGGGTGTAGAGCCTATAAATGCCAGCGTACTTTGCGACAGTTGCTGTTTTCTGAGCAGCAGCTCCTGTTGCTGTAGCTGGCTTTGTTCTGTCAGGACAGCCAGCTTTACTTGCTGCTTTTTAATGAGCTGTTGGATCAGCATTTTTGTCCTCCGGTTTGGCAGCAAAAAACAAAAGACGTAATTGCTGTAAGGTATTTGAAAAGCCCACTTGCGACAACACATAACCCAGGCTGCGCCAACACCAAAACAATAAGCCAAACTGCAACAGCACTAAAGCCGCAGCAGTAATAAGCACAGAGCTGCTTAACTGAAATAACAGATATCCCAGCAGCAACAAAATACTGCCCCAAAGCAAAATCAAACCAGCGCCAAAACAGACCACCAGAGCAGCAGCTATGGTCAGGCTGCGTCCGGTAAGTTGCCATTCTGCTTTAGCTATTTGTCCTGTCAGTTTTAACTGATCGGCGTAAGCCTGTTTGACTGAATGACCAAGAGCGGCCAGATGTGCCAGTTGATCCAAAGCCTGTTCCGCGCTTTGACTCAGGGCAGCCGGTGCAGGCTGCCCTGGTTTTTGCGCAGGAGCTTCAGAGCTTTCGCGATGTTGCATAGATCCGCCTTGCTGGAGTCGTGCTTAATTTAAAAGCTTAGTTACGACGCAGTAAAGCAGTCAGCAATACACCAGCAGCAAAGGCTATACCAGCTGTGGCAAGCGGGTTCTGTGCTGCAAACTCACGGGTTTTACTGTAAGACATTTGCAGTTGCTGTTTAATTTCTTCCTGCTTATGCGACAGCGTTTCCTGCGAGCTGGCTGCAGTTTTGCGAAGTGTATCTTCTGCTACAGCGGCTTTAATAGCGACGGCATCCACTGCATGATGTGCCGCTTCAATAGCTTTTTCCGTCACTGGCGAATTTAACGCGCTGTTGCTTTTCGTCTTCGCTTGTTCTGTTGCACTTTGTGAAGTAGCCATAATAAATCTCCTTGGTGAACATTGTGAAATACAGCAAGAGGCTGTACTTTGCATCTTAATTAAAGCACTGGTTGTGCCAAATTGATATAAATCAACAAAAACAGTGGTTTATCAATTTTTCATACGTGGCGCGGCCACTGGTAAACTGTAGAACTTACCCGTTGCTGGTAATTTTTACATGCCGGTAGAGTGGCTTTATCCGGCAAAAAATAAAAAAGCCGGGGCATTTTGGGCCCCGGCCTTGTGTCACTCTGAATTAACTTAGAAATCCAGTTTTAATGTCACAGTCGCAGTACGTTCAGCACCTAAGTAATAAGCGCCTTCCTGACCGCCAGCTAAGTAATCTTCGTCGTTCAGGTTGTTCAGCACTAGTGAAAGGTCTATGCCTTTAAACATGTCTTTAGACGACAAATCTTTGCTGTAACCGACGTAGAAATCCATCACTGTAGAAGCTGGGATTTCATCTTTGTTGCCCCCTAAAGCAGCGCCAAAGTAAGTGTCAGTGCGCTTGGCCGTTAAACCTGCACGGTAAGCGTCACCCTGATAACGCAGTGATAAGCTCAGCATAGTTTCTGGTGAGCCTGCTACTTTATTACCTTCGAAAATAGCAGCCGGGTTTATCGCTGGCTTTCCGTCCGGGCCTAATACTACATTGCCATCTTCATCCAGCACTTGAGAGTTAATGGTCTGGCTGTATTGTGCGTTATTGCTGGTAAAGGCACTGTAGATGCTCCAACCTTGCATAAATTCCCAGTTTAAGCTGGCTTCTAAACCGTTCGACTCAATGCCACCTACGTTGACATAAGTACCGTCTAACTCGTTCAGGTAATCCGGGCCACCGCCATTCGCGCCAGGCTGCAGGAAGGTGATACGGTTATCAAACTGCACGTCGTAATAGGTGAAAGACAGGCTTAAGTCATCGCCAAAATAACGTAAACCTAAGTCGATGTTTTCCGCAGTTTCAGCTTCCAGTGAGCCAAAATCCTGATCAGTTTCTAAAATCGCATCGCTGATGGCTTTGAAGTTTTCAGCATAACCACCAAATACTTCGTAGCTTTCGTTTAAGCGATAGACAAAACCCAGGCTTGGTAATAAATCTGAATCACTGTCGAGCTTGCCTTCGTTACCTGCAACTATATTGTCTTTGCGGCTTACATCCACATAAAACTGTTTCACGCCTAACGTGACTGTTAAGTCGTTCCAGTTGATTTGATCCTGCAGGTAAATTTTCTGTGTGTCAGTTTCATAACTACGATCGTAATGCACCCAGTACGGCTGATTGTCGAAATAGTGATACTGTTTCGGGTCAATCACGTTGTGCCAGTCGCGGCTTTCGTCACGGTCCTGCTGTTCCAGCCAGGCACCTAAACGCAGCTCATGGTTTTCCATCGCCCATTTGAGTTCTGACGTCAGGCCGTAACGGTCTTTTTCATAGTGGGTATGGCGGTAAGAAGATACGCGGGTCGCACCTGTTAAATCAGCAGTAGGATCCAGAATAGGCTGACCTGCGGCATTGACATACTGGTAAGGCGTTAAAGTACCGTTGCCTGTGCCACGGCTGACGCGGTTACCGGCGGCATCTTCCACATACACCTGATACGGAGGCATCCAGTCACCACGACCTGATTGCATATGCACATAAGGCGTCACTGTCAGGTTCAGGCTGTCGGATAGGTCGGTATCAATTTTGACGTAGGTGAAGCTGTTTTCGCGCAAGGTAGACCAAACTTCAGCAAAGTTTTGATCGATATCCGGGTTACCTGTCCAGACGTTAGTCAGACGATCCCACTCTGGATTTTCGAAAAACTGAGCTAAAGAGACGGTGTTGTAGTTGTCTTCTTCAGCGTCATCGTATGAAAAACGCGCTGTAATAGTAGTATTTTCCAGTTCAGTCACAGTTTTGACTTCACCGTGCAAACGGTCGGTAAAACCATTGCTACCTGAACCTATCCATCTGTTGTTAAAGCTATCAGACAAGCTGAAATAGGCTGTGGTATTGCCACCAATCTGGCCAGTATCAAAACGGGTGTAATAACGGCGGGCATTATGATCGCCACCTGTTACACCTACTGACAGGTTTTCTTCGGCCAACGGGTTATTAGACACAAAGTTTAAGGTTCCGCCCAGCGCATCTAATGAAGCTGAAGCTATGTCAGATGTGCCCTGGCCCACTTCTACATAAGCGGTGTTTTCTGTGTCCAGGTAACGGTTGGCTTTACTGCCACCGCCATAACCTGAGCCACCATTAGGTAAACCGTCTACCGTAATACCCAGTTGTTGCTCGTTCAGGTTGACGTTAAAACCGCGCATGGAGATGGTTGTTGACCAGTCGTCACCACCAAAAGCGTCGCCTTGGCCTACGCTAATACCAGGTAACTGGCTGACTAAATCCAGCACGTTGCCTATTGGAGCTTTGGTATTTTTAATGGCTTCGTCTGTACTGTTATTGGCATAACTGATGCGTTTGCCGGTAATGGCCAACACTTCGACTTCCTGCTCTTCAGCTGCAGCAACTGCGGCTTCTTCTGCGACAACGGATGCCGATAAACCTAAGGCTGAACTCACTGCCAAAGCGAGCAGATGTTTGTGATGTAATGCCACGTGGAACTCCATTTTGTTGTTTGAATTGAAGAAAACGCCATTATTCTGGAGAGGTCTGATGACATTGCAGTGAAAGGTCGATGACAAAATGAAGTAATTCAGATGTAAGTTTTATGAAAACAGAATTGTCTGATTTATGGCCTGGACAAAGAAAAAACTGGAGTTTGAACAGGAGTTTAGCCTATGCTGAAGTTCGGTTGTAGAAGGTGAGTTCGATGCAACAACTGCTGTATCTGGGATTGATCTGTGTTGCCTTCATGGCTGCTCCTGCAAAGGCGCAGCAGCTGCAGCTTTTAGTTGGGGTGGAAAAACCTCCTTATATAAAAATGGCAACTCAAACTGGCTACGAACTGGAATTACTCAGTGCTGTGGTTAAACGTATGGGCTTTGATAGCCAGTTTATCCATGTACCCAACGGCAGGTTATTTACTTTATTTGAAGACGGCCAGGCCGATTTAGTGTCTTTGCAGCGCAGCACCCCACAGGGCTTTTTTGCCACCCAATCTTATATCAGTTACCAGAATATTGTGATCGTCCGCAAAGATCTGCATAAAGAGTTGTTAAGTCTTACTGATCTGATTGGCCTTCGTGTAATGGCTTTTCAAAATGCCCGCCAGTTTTTACCGCCTGACTATGTAGAAGCAACCACGAAAACAGCCAGTTATCTGGAAGTGGTGGATCAACATCAACTGCCGGCATTGCTGTTAAAGAATAGGGTGGATGTATTGGTGATGGACAGAAATATCTTTTTGCATTACTACCGCCAAACCGCCCCCAATGACGATAGTTTAAAGATCCTGAACTTCTTTCAGGTGAATCACTACCATATGTTAGCCCGCACCCCTGAAGTCGCAGAACGCTTTAACCAGGCACTGGCTGAAGTGAAGCAATCGGAGCTATTTAGCCAACTGCAGCTAAAGTATTTTGCGGAGTTGAATCAGTAGGGGAATTTTATATTGATAACATGAGGAAGCATCCATGCACCGCCAAACACTTACCTTACTTTTCACCCTAAGTTTACTCGCAGCCTGCGATAAAGCTGCTCAAACGCCGTCAGCAGCTCTGACCGAAAACACCACAGCGCCGAATTCTGCGGTGACCGAGAAGAGGGCAGCGGATGCTTGGCTTGGCAAGTGGACTGGGCCTGAAGGCACTTATCTTGAAATTTTAGAAGAGGGTGATAAATACAAAGTTGCGATCCGTGATCTCGATACTGTCCGTACCTTTGATGCTGTCAGTACTCAAAGCGGACTCAGTTTCCAACGTAACGGCATCACAGAAAGCATAACGCCGGGATCTGGACCAGATACAGGTATGAAGTGGTTGATGGACAAGTCAAACTGCCTGGTCGTTAAGGTTGGAGAAGGCTATTGCCGCGGCTGATTAAAATCTGTGCTCAGGTGCTAGCCAGCGCCCCTGGATTGTTTTAATGAAGTTGATGAGTTTTCATAGTGTTGATGGCCAGCTATTCTGACTAGGGTTACAGCCCTGATCATTCACCATCACGGATTATTTGTATGACTGAAAACAAAACCAAAGCCACAGACGCCAGTATCAGTGATTACATAGCTTCAAGAGCCCAAGCGCAACAAGGCAACGATTGTCATGCTTTGATGGCTTTGCTTGAACAACTGACAGGGCAGTCTGCAAATATGTGGGGACCGAGCATAGTGGGTTATGGTTCCTACCGCTACATCTACGACAGTGGGCGCAGCGGAGAAGCTCCTTTAACTGGATTTGCCATTCGTGGCCGGGATCTGGTGCTTTATCTGTCGGTGGATAGTGAGGAACAACAGGCTTTATTGACCAGACTGGGCAAGCACAAAATGGGTAAGTCTTGCCTGTACTTTAAGCAGTTGGCTGATCTTGATAGCTCTGTGCTTGAACAGCTGATTGCGGGTTCAATCAATGAGTTAAGGCAGCGTTACGGCTAACATGAGCAATGACCCCAAAGCTGCTCTTACTGTTATGGAGTCAGGATGAATTACTTCACTAAAATTCTTTTGCTTTGCTTTAGTCTCTCCGCCCACAGCACTGAGCCTTCCAAGCTTTCTGATCTTCGTCTTTTGCAGTGGAAAAACCGGATTATCCTGGTGAATAACCTTCATAACCAAGATGCCGTGTTGGCTCTTTTTGAGCAAAACAAAAAAGAAATCAATGAGCGGGATATTATCTGGTTTGTGTTTTCTGGGGATGAAGCCCACACCAATTATCAGGGCGCGTTGTCAGACGATTTTATCGCCAAAACCAGAAACAGCTACCAGCTTGAGCCCGGAAAAATCATGCTGATTGGTAAAGATGGTGGCCTGAAGTTTTTGCTCGACCGTATGGATTTAGAGGCGATATTTACAGAAATTGACGCTATGCCGATGCGGCAAAACGAGATGGTGCATTAAGTGTGGCAACAGGTGGTTGAACGCTTTGATGTACGGCCTGACATTAAAAAAGGACCCGAAGGTCCTTTTTTAAATAATTTCAAATCAATACTTAGCGCTTTGATCCGGCTTAGGTAAAGTGGCTTTGATAAAGTCACGTAAGTCCTGGTTTGACTGACGTAAGTCGTCGTAACGCAGGTACATCATATGACCGCTACGGTAGCCCTTGAAGCTTAATCTGTCTTTCATTTTGCCACTTGGGTCCAGCTGCCACATATTGTATTTGGCATCAAAATAGTTGGTGGCGCCGTCGTAATAACCTGACTGAGTCATCACATGCAGGTAGGGGTTTTGAGCCATGGCCTGACGCAGGTTTTCGCCTGTATTGTCATTGCTTCTGTCCCACGGGTGCACGTTACCGAACATATTGTATTTCACGTCGGTTTTGTAATTCAGCTCGTTTTTCAGGTAGTTATTAATAGCTGGAGTAAAAGAGTGCAGCCATGAGGTCAGCTCGGCGTTGTAATCCGGCTCTGAGCCTGCATCTTTTTTGTCGATACCCAAATAACGTGAATCTAAACGGCCGACGGTCTGGCCACGCTCACGCAGCAATTCTTTCCAGAAAAAGTCGGTATTAATATCCAGATTATTTTGCAGCACAGCTTTGACAGATAAACCTGAATACTTCGCAACTTGCTCGGCAATTTGTTGTTTTTCAGCTTGAGGTAAAGAGTTGCCTTTAGCTAAAGCCGGCAGGTAGGTATTGAGCGTAAACTCTTCTACTTCTGGCAGATAGTCGGTTAAGTCTTTTTGCTGTAAATCGCTACTGAGCGCCTTGTGATACCAGGCTGTGGCAGCAAAGTACGGCAGGCGGTTTGCAACATCAACTGGGCCATCACGTTTAATACCTATCTCTGTAGGAGATACCAGCACTACGCCGTTTAAGTACATCCACTGCTGGTTTTGCAGCGCTAAAGCTAAACCCGACACTCGTGTTGTGCCGTAGCTTTCGCCTATCAGGTACTTAGGGGATTCCCATCTGTTGTAGCGGCTGACAAAGGTATTCACCCACTCGGCCAGGTATTTGATATCCGCGTTGACACCAAAAAACATTTTTTGTTGCTGATCCTGGCTTGGCATTTTGCCATCTTTACCAGGTAATACGCGGGAATAGGCTGTGTTCACAGGGTTTACAAAAACGATGTCGGCTGTGTCCAGCACTGAATAAGGGTTTTGTTTTACGCCATAAGGTTGCAGTGGGTAGCCTTCGCTATCTACATTCAGCGCTTTAGGGCCAGTGTAAGCAATTTGCATCCAGACTGAAGCAGAACCCGGGCCGCCATTAAAAGAAATCAGCAGAGGGCGGCTTTTTCTGTCTTTTACATCCTGACGTTCGTAATAGGTATAAAAAATAGCGGCTGTAGGCTCGCCTTGTTCATTCCAGACAGGCTGAGTGCCGGTGTAGGCTTTGTAACTGAAGTCATTATCCAGCACTGTTGTTTCATGTTCTGTCACAACGACTGAATCGGCGTCTATTTGTACTGTGGTGCTTTTTGCGGCTTTGGCGTCTTCGGCCTGAACTGCAAGGCTTAAACTGGTTGCACTCAGACATAAGCTGAGCAACAGAAGTGGACTGATTTTCATAGATTTCCTGATCATAGTCTTGTTGTTTTAGTTCAGCCTATTGTTTAACTCACAAGTAGCAAAATAACCACCGGGCTTGAGACTAATAACAAAGATTCAGGTTAAAAGGAAAGATGGCTTTGTCTGTTGCTCCGCACTTCTTGCCTAAAAGTCCATTTGAGTAGTGCGGCTCATGCAGGTGCTGTAATCTGCTTTTATACTGCGTTTGAGAATGTGTAGAGGAGTGAAGTGTGAGCAATTTAATCGAGCAGCAACTTGAACAGCTAAAAGCCCAACTTATGCCTCATATGCCAGCCTTTGGCAGCATGGACAGCATTCTTCCGGATCTGGTTTTGTACCGCAGTGAAGTGACGACTGAGATCACTCCTGTTATTTATGAACCTTCTTTATGCATTATGCTGCAGGGTGAAAAAGAGGTTTATCTTAGCAATGACCGAATTGTCTATGACCCCTTAAGTTACTTGCTGGTGCCAGTGACAGTGCCTGCTAGTGGTAAAGTAACCAAAGCTAGTCCAAAAACGCCTTATCTTGCACTTCGATTAACCATAGATTTAAAAGAATTGGCTGATTTAGTCATTGATTTGGGGGGCAGAGTAGAGCGTAGCAAGGAGCAGGTGAAGGCTATATCTGTTGGACGGGTGGATGAGGGATTATTGTCCGCCATAGCCCGTCTGTTGCAGTTGCTGGATAAACCTTCCGATATCCCCGTGCTTTATCCACTGCTTAAACGTGAAATTTTATACCGCTTATTATTGGGCGATTTAGGCAGTCAGTTGCGTGATTTTATGCTGCTGGACAGTCAGAGTCACCGTATTAGTAAGGTCATTGAAGTACTGCGGAAAAAATACAATGAACCGCTGCGGATTAAAGATCTGGCTGACGAAGTGCATTTAAGTGAGTCAGCTTTATTTCAGGCTTTTAAGGCGGTGACAGGTATGTCCCCTTTACAGTATCAGAAGAAATTACGTTTGAACGAAGCGCGCCGTATTATGTTGCATGAAGGCATAGAAGCGGCCACAGCCAGTTATAAAGTAGGTTACGAAAGCCCATCGCAGTTTAGTCGTGAGTACAGCCGTTTATTTGGCGCACCGCCTAAAGCTGATATAGAAAGAGTGCGTTTGCAGGGCAGCTAACGGGTCAGAGCCTTGGCTCTGACCCGAATTAGGTTATTGCTGTAACCACATTCTGGCGCTGCGGGCCGGAATAGTGATGTTTAACCACTGTGTATTGACCTGAAAGCTATTACCGCTGATCACATCGGTGTAATTCACATACCAGTTCAGCTCATTAGCGTAGGTATCCACCCAAAAGTTTTGTGGCGTGTCGCATTTGTTAATACCGACTACACCTTTTTTGTCACGCTTAAACAACAGAATACACTGGGTGCTGCCGAGCACCTGCATGCCGCTGCCTTGTGTGCTGTTGTGAAAACGGATCATGTTTTTTATATCAGCTCTTTTATAAAAATCCTGCCAGCGGTAGCCGTCTAAATTGGCTGTTTCGCCATGATCTGAATAAATCATCGGGGTACCGCCGTTTCGACCCAGTATATAAGCATGCGCCAGCGTTTCATCTGTGCTGTTCATGATCTGATAACGAAAACCGTCGTTGGTTGGAATATCGTGGGTGATGGCGAAGGTGACTGCTTTGTTCCAGGCCAAGGCCTGACCATAAGCACCAGGGTCGACCAGCACATTCATTGAACCGCCAAAACTAAAGGCGTTGCGGATAGAAGCAAACAAAGGGAAGTCGTACGCGCTGTGGCTGGTATTATCCAGATAAGGTTTTAAAAACAGCTCATATTCCTGATTACCTGAACCGCCTGAGGTAATGACTTCACCAAATACATGCATGCCGCTGATTAAAGCCGGAGTGAAAACGGCGTTGATATGGGCATTGCTCATATGTTTGACCGCATCGACCCGGAAGCCTTTAATTCCCATATTCTTTAAGGCCTGCAAATAAGCTTGCTGTTGGCTGACGACCCAGTTGTTGTTGTCCAGATCTGGCAAGCCTGTATCGCCACCACCGCCACAAAGCCGGTAATACTGCACTTGCCAGACATCCAGATAATTGCTGATACAACCCGGAGCATGGAAGTCTGAACCGGACAAGAAGTTTTGCGTTAAATCGCCATACAACTTCTGATTATTGGCATAAGTCCAGTTCGCCTGATAACTGTTCAGTACTGCGGTGCCTGGGTAGTTTAAGTCGCTGCGTTGAGCGCTTTCATTGGCCATATGATTCAGCACCACATCGGCGTATACCTCAATGCCTTTGCTGGTCATGGTTTGGATCAAGCTTTGCAGTTGTTGTTTGTTGCCGCGTGGATGGTCAATTAAGCGTAAATCCTGTGGCTGATAACGGGCCCACCATTGTTCGCCGCTGGATTTCATTGGCGGGGCTATCAGCACTTTCTTATAACCGGCCTGCTGAATTTCAGTCGCTTTGGCGGTGATCTCGCTGTAGTTCCAGTTAAAAGCATGCAAAATTACATCGGCATAAGCCGGGCTTGCTGATAGCAGGCTGGCACCCACCAACAGTGTTTGTAGTGATAATTTCATTCGTTTTACCCTGTCATTGTCGTCATTTTTATAGTCATGCTCATCCTGACAAAAGCACTCCTGGAAAAAGAGTTGGCGCTGTTGTGAAGATGGCTGCTTTGTTGTGTACACCGGTGACAAATAAAACTTATGAGCAGTTCGTCATCTTGTAAATAAAATGACGCTGTTGTTTATAAAATGCATACGTATTCAGTGGGAAATGTTGCCAGATGAAGGGTTTTTATCAGAACAAAGCAGCAGAACAATTTTTAAACGGAACTTTGTTACTCTTTGTAATCCAGATCAATAAAATGCAACAGCGCTGTGCCATAATCGCCATCACAAAAAGCTGACGTCAGCTTTATCACTGCAGTTTTTCTGCAGTCTTACCCCTTTTACATCAGGTGTTAAACGTCCATGTTTAAATCTACAACTATCAGTCTGCGTTTGATTCTGGCTTTTGCGGTTCCATTGCTGTTGTTAGTCATTTTGGGCAGCCAAAGTTACTTTTCAGTACGGGCTATGCATCAACATATCGACACCTTGTATGATGACCGTATCGTGCCTTTAACCGAACTGAAACTGATAGCAGACGCTTATGCGGTGAACGTGATAGACGCGGTGAACAAGGCCAATGCCGGTGTGTTTACTGCTGAACAGGCTGTGCAGGAGCTGGAAAAAGCCCAGCAAATCATTAAAGAGCAATGGGCGATTTACCAGTCCCATTCAATGCAGGCCGACGAGCAGCTACTGATCAGCCAAACCCAGCAATTGTTCAGCGCTGCCGATCAGCAGATTATTGCCGCTATTGAACTAATTTCATCTAAACAAGGTTCAGTAATACGACAACTGGATAGTATGGATGGGCCTTTGTACCAAACCATAGATCCTATCAGTAACCAGATTTCAGCCTTAATTCAGTACCAGTTGGATCAATCCGCAGTAATAGACAAAGAAGCTTCGGCTTTGTATGACTCAGAAGTGTGGGGCATATGGATTATTACTCTGCTGGCTTTTGCCGGCAGTGCGATAGCGGGTTACATCGTGACTCAGCGTATTTTGCGTCAGTTAGGGGCAGAACCTTTGTATGCGGTTGAGCTGGTCAAAGAAATTGCGGCAGGGCGTTTGGATCTAAATATTAATTTACAAAAAGCCGATGAACAGAGCTTGTTGTTTTCATTAAAACAAATGGTTGATCAGTTGATCCGTGTATTAAAACAAGTGCAGCAGGCGGGCGACTTAGTCAATCAGAACTCAGTGGCGCTGGAGAAAAACAGCCATCAGGCTTCAGCTCAGCTGAGTCAGCAAAAAAATGAAGTGATGTCGGTCAGTGCTGCAATGAACGAAATGACCACTACTGTAGCCTCTGTTGCTCAAAATGCCCGTCAGGCTTCGTTAAAGGCCGAATTTGCCAGTCAGGAAAGTGTCAGCAGCGGCAAGGTGATGAACCAGGCGCTGAGTGCTATGCATCAGTTGCAGCAAAATATTCTACATTCCACTCAAACCGTGCAAAGCCTCTCGGCTGAAAGTAAGCAAATCAGTCAGGTGATTGAAGTGATTCGTGGTATTGCGGATCAAACCAACTTATTGGCACTTAATGCTGCTATTGAAGCGGCCAGAGCAGGTGAGCAAGGCCGTGGTTTTGCTGTAGTAGCAGATGAGGTTCGTACCCTGGCCAGCCGCACTCAACAATCAACGCAGGCTATTCAGCAAATTATCGGTACTTTGTTAAGTGGTGTGGATGTATCGCTGCAGTCGATGGAAAAAAGCCGTGATGAAGTGCAACAGGTGGTGGAATTGGTCAATCAGTCCAGCGACAGATTGCAGCAAATTAACCAAAGCGCTCATTTGGTCTGGGATATGAGTTCAGAAATCGCCAGCGCCGCAGAGCAGCAAAGTGTGGTGGCTGAAGATATCAATAAAAATGTCAGCTTTATTCACTCTGGTGCAGAACAAAGCTCAGCGGCTGCTGTGACTGTATTGGCATCAGCGGAAGAGCTGCAGCAGTTGTCTGTGCAGCTGAAACAGCAAATTGCTTATTTCCGTTTACCAGCTTAATGGCTCTGCGGAACACGCTTTTCATTTGACGGTGCTAAACGCCATTGATCTAACCAGCTCCAGACTTGTTGTTGCTGTTGCTGGTTAAATTCGTGGCGTGCTTCAGTCCAAATCTCGGTGCGCAGTGCTGCTTCTGCGCCAAACGCCCTCCAGACTTTTTTCAGTTGTTGTTGACCTTGGATAACACCTTGCGCTGGCATTAATGGGTCTTGTCCACCATTGATTAAATACAAAGCTTTAGGTGCCATTAAACTGACCTGATCCGGTATATCCAACTGACGGGCCAAGCCTGGGTGCAGCATATAAAAGGACGACTGGCCTTTGGTTAAATTGGCATTGGGTTGCAACAGCTGTTGGTAGGTATTAAACCAGCAAATAGCGGCGGCGGCTTGAATATGTTCAGACAAAGCTGCCACTTGCCAGGCGCGGTAAGCGCCCATCGAAAACCCTATGGCGGCAATTTTTCCTTTAGGTACATCGGGCCGTTTTGCTAAAAATTGAGCTAACTGCATATCTTCGTAAGCCGACAAGCCTGAGAGCGAATGTCCTGTTGCCAGCAAATTAGCGGCCAGCTGCTGTTGCTGTTCGTACTGAATGGGCCCACGTTCACCAAAACCTGGGGTATCAGCGGCCAGCACCAGATAACCCTGAGCCGCCAGTTCATCACCTATAAACTGGCCACCGTAGTATTTATCCACCCAGTCTTTGGCTGCTTTTTTAAATGCTGAATCTGCAAAAGGCCGGATCATTTTCTCTTTGCCAATAACAAAATAAGCACCGTGGTCATGTAGTAATAAAACCGCAGCTTTGATCGGCTGATTTTTGGGTATCAGTACTATGGCTTTGCTATGGCTGATCCCGCTTAGCGGGATTTGCCACAGTTCTGCTTTGTAACTGCCTCGGTCTTCTTGTCGCAGCAACTCTGCTGGCGCTAGCGTCGCTGCTACAGGAGCGAGCAGGGCATCTAAATAAAAATGGCGTTGCTGCTGTTGCCATGATGCTGCTGGTTGTTGTTCCTGCCAGCTACCTGAATAGGTGGACGCTGGTGATACTGGTAAAGTGGTTGAGGCTTCAGCCAAAAGACAGCTTAAACCCAGCCACAAAACCCCACATAATCTGCTCATAGTCTTTATCTCAACTGCATTTTGTTTAGCATATAACACAGCCAAATTTCAGGTTGAACTTAGGACTGAAAATTCCATAAAACGAACAGGCTGAGTTATTTAGCGCATCTATGTGACCGTTAATCGTAAAGGGTGCTTTGAGCGGACAGTTTTGTTATGCTCGGCATCGAATTTTATTAACACTTACCTACTCTCAACTGAAGCAAGAATTTCAGTAGTGAAGGGGTACAAAATCCGGGGAACAGGATAGATGAAATACGCATTAAGCGCCGTGGCTTTGGCTTTATTAACAGCCTGTGGCCAACCAAGTGACACCAGCAAACCACAAGAAACCCTTATGACAGAAACTCAGGCCGCTCATCCTTTTACTTACCCTGTGACCGCTAAAGGCGATGTGGTAGATACTTATTTTGAAAGCAAAGTGGCAGACCCTTACCGCTGGCTGGAAGATGACCGCAGCGTTGAAACGGGGAACTGGGTCAAAGAACAAAACAAAGTCACTTTTTCTTATCTTGACCAAATTGGTTACCGTGACCAAATCAAACAACGTTTAGAAGCGCTGTGGAACTATGAAAAAGTAGGAGCGCCTTTTATTGAAGGTGAATACACCTATTTCTTTAAAAACGACGGCTTACAAAACCAGTCCGTGTTATACCGCAAAAAAGGCGAAGGCGAAGCTGAAGTCTTTTTAGACCCAAATACCTTTAGCAGCGATGCAACCACTTCTTTAGCTGATGTGTCTTTCTCTGATGACGGCAAAACTCTGGCCTATTCCATCTCTGAAGGTGGCAGCGATTGGCGCAAAATTATCATTATCGATGTAGAAACCAAAAAACCTATTGAAGAAACCCTGGTGGACGTCAAGTTCAGCGGTGTCTCGTGGAAAGGTAACGAAGGTTTCTATTACTCCAGCTATGACAAGCCAGAAGGCAGTGAGCTGTCGGCTAAAACCGATCAGCACAAGCTGTATTACCATAAGTTAGGCACAGCACAAAAAGACGATCCAGTGGTGTTTGGTGGTGTTGATGCGGAGAAACACCGTTATGTAGGTGGTGGTGTCACAGACGATGGTAAATACCTGATAGTCTCTGCTGCCAACGCAACTTCTGGCAACAAAGTCTTCCTGAAAGATTTAACCAAAGCCGACAGCGCTTTTGTGACTTTATACGCTGAAGGCAATGCCGACTTCGAGTTTGTCGACAACCGTGACAACGCCTTGTATTTTGTCACCAACTTAAATGCACCTAATAAAAAGCTGATCAAAATTGACGCCACAGCGCCTGCTGCTGATAAGTGGGCAGATGTGATCCCGGAAACGGCAAACGTACTGGATGTGAACAAAGGTGCGGGTTTCTTATTCGCCCATTACATGGTGGATGCGATTTCTCAGATTAAGCAATACGATTACGACGGTAAGCTGGTGCGTGATGTGGCACTGCCGGGCTTAGGCACTGTGTCTGGTTTTGGCGGCAAAACCAAAGACAGCACCTTGTACTACAGCTTCACTAACTACAACACAGCACCTAGTACTTTTGCGTTTGAGCCAAAATCCGGCGAAACCAGCACGTATTACAAAGCTGCTGTGAAGTTTAACAGCGACGATTATCAGTCTGAGCAGGTGTTTTATACCTCTAAAGACGGTACTAAAGTGCCGATGATCATCACCCACAAAAAAGGCATCAAACTGGATGGCTCTAACCCAACCATGCTGTACGGTTATGGTGGTTTTAACGTCAGCCTGACTCCTGCTTTTAGTGTGGCCAACCTGGTGTGGATGGAAATGGGCGGCGTGTACGCTGTGCCTAACCTGCGTGGTGGTGGCGAATATGGTAAAGCCTGGCATGACGCTGGTATTCAGCTGAAAAAACAAAATGTGTTTGATGATTTTATTGCTGCAGGTGAATACCTGATTGCCCAGAAATACACCTCAAGCGACAAACTGGCTATTCGTGGTGGCTCTAACGGTGGTTTGTTAGTGGGCGCTGTGATGACCCAAAGACCTGATCTGATGAAAGTGGCTATCCCTCAGGTCGGTGTACTGGATATGTTGCGTTACCACACCTTCACTGCTGGTGCAGGTTGGGCCTACGACTATGGCACTTCTGAGCAAAGCAAAGAGATGTACGACTACATCAAAGGCTACTCACCAGTGCATAACGTCAAAGAAGGCGTGGCTTATCCGGCGACGCTTGTCACCACAGGCGATCACGATGACCGCGTAGTACCAGCACATTCCTTTAAGTTTGCCGCTGAACTACAAGCCAAAGCAACAGGCCCTAACCCACAAATGATCCGCATTGAAACCAATGCAGGTCATGGTGCTGGTGTGCCGGTATCCAAGCAAATTGAATTAGCTGCGGATATCTTTGGTTTTACGTTGTTTAATATGGGTGTCAAAGAGTTACCTAAGCAGTAAATACCCTTGGTTCTTGAAGCTGCAGCGTTGTTGACAGCGCTGCTCGCTCTTAGAAAGTTTTGTGTGAGACGGGCAGGGATAAACCCTGCCCCTACAAACTAATCTGAATTACTTTCCAACCGCTTGATATAAAAACCGTTTTGCCACCTGCAATACATTTTGTCGTAACTGATACATCAGCGGGCTTTCGCTTTGCCAATAGTGCCAGTACAACTGGGTATCCAGCGCATAACCAGGGCTTAAATCCACCAGCTCACCGCTTTCCAGCTGCGGCTGCATTTGTAATTCCGGCAATAAACCAAAACCTAATCCGGCCAATGTGGCTTTTAAAAAACCTTCTGACGAAGGGCACAAATGAAAACGTTGAGGCACGGCTTGCGCTACGTGTTGCAGGTATTGATGTTGCAACTGATCGTCCTGATTAAACACCAGGCAAGGCGCTTGGCTGATCTTTTGTTTAAACTGCTGATGTAATTGATAACGCTGAATAAAAGCCGGACTTGCCACAGCCCGGTATCGCAGTGCGCCCAATGCCATCACAGCACCGCCATTGACCGGTTGAGGGCTGGCACAGATACAGGCCATCACATCGCCTTGTTTCATACGTTTTAAACCAACGGACTGATCTTCCACTACCAGATCAAAACGCACCGCCTGCTGCTCTGGTAAGACTAAAGCCTCTGGTAACCAGGTGGCCAAAGAATCCGCATTGGTCGCCAGACGCACCACCAAATCTTGTGGATCGTCTGTTAGTCCTAAAGCCGTTTCCATTTGCTTTACTTGCTGCAAATGGTTTAACAAACGTTGTCCAGCAGTTGTTGGCGTAGGTGGGCTGCTGCGTAATAACACCGGCTGACCCAACACAGACTCCAGTTGTTTAATACGACGGCTGATGGCTGACTGAGTTAAATGCAATACCAGAGCAGCCCTTTCAAAGCCTCCTTGTTCAACCACAGCAGACAGTGCCTGCAATAAGCGGTAATCAATCATCATTTTTTCTCATGACACAGAAAATTTATTTGTTGGATTCATAATAAACCGCTTCGTTAAACTTGTACTACTTGTTTCTTTTAGGGCGAATCTCATGTTGTCGTTTTTAACCGGTTTTACCGTGGGTTTAAGTTTAATAGTGGCAATTGGCGCGCAGAATATCTGGGTACTCAGTCAAAGTATGGCTGGCGCGAACAGGTTGGTGATAGCTCTGGTCTGTATCTTATGTGATACGGCTTTAATTGTGACTGGCGTCTACAGTGTGCAGCTTATTCAACTTTGGTTACCTCCTTTGGTACCTGTGCTGACCTGGGCCGGAGTGGCGATGTTGTTGTGGTTAGCCTTTGGTGCTGCACAACGTGCATGGCGTGGGCAAGGTGCTTTGCATTCAAGCTCTGTGGTGCAGGTACAAAGCTGGCAAAAAACAGCGCTGACCGCTTTGGCTATTACCTTATTAAACCCTCATGTTTATTTAGATACAGTGGTACTGATTGGTAGCGTTGGTTCTGTGCAGGCAGAGCCTTTCTGGTTTACTGTTGGCGCTTGTCTGGCCTCCTTCTGCTGGTTTAGTGCGTTAACTGGTTTAGCCCCGAAGCTTAAAATCTGGCTGAGCTCGCCGCTGCGCTGGCGACTGTTTGATGGCCTGGTTGCTTTGGTATTGTCTGGCATTGCACTGAAGCTGGCCCTTTAAATTTCAGATGGTGATCTACTGGGCAAAACTTTAGTCATGCATTACTATGTGGCGCTTTTACAGGGGCAGTTGCAGGCTCAATTGTGGCATTGGCGGATACAAGGGGAAATGGCATGAAGAAGTTGTTGTTAGTGGCTGTGTTAGGTTTTGCGCTGGCAGGTTGTAGCTCTGTGCCGGATGATTGGAGCAATATGACCCAAACCGAAATACAAAGCTGGCAAGCCAGTGGTTTTACAGCAGAAGTCGCTCAGCAGTGGAAAGCCAGTGGTTTTAATTCAGAAGCTGCAGGCCTTTGGAAAACCGCGGGTTTTAACCTGGAGTCTGCAACAGAGTGGTCAGCACAGAAATTCAGTGCTGATGAAGCGAAAAACTGGGTGGCTACAGGTTTTGAACTGGATGATTCTGTAGATTATCGCGCCAGAGGTTTATCACCTATTCACCGTGAACAGGCGGTTGAATAAAGGAATGTCTGACGCCATTTGTTAGCAAAAAGCCCGGTTTTTACCGGGCTTTTTGTTGCGGCTGCTTTATGAGTTGGCTCATTGTGTTTTATTTCGCAGTTCCAATCCAAACTGTCGTTTTGTACTTGAACAGAATTCGCTTATGCGCTCTGATGAGATTAACTTCAATGGAGACTATAGATGACAGATTTTCGCAGTGACACGGTCACTCAACCTACAGCAGCAATGAAAGCCGCTATGCTGGCCGCACCTTTGGGGGATGATGTATTTCAGGACGACCCGACGGTCAATGAGTTACAACGTTATGCAGCAGAACTTTTAGGTTTTGAAGCGGCGTTATTTGCGCCCAGTGGCACCCAAACCAACTTAATAGCGCTGATGGCGCATTGCCAGCGTGGTGATGAAGCCATAGTAGGACAGCAATGGCATACCTACCGCTGGGAAGGCGGTGGTATGGCGGTGTTAGGTTCTATTCAGCCGCAACCTATAGAACACCAGCCAGATGGTACTCTGGCGCTTGAGCATATTCGTGCCGCGGTAAAGCCGGACGACCCACATTTTGCCCGCACTAAGTTGATTGTGATGGAAAACACCACAGGCGGTAAGGTGTTGCCTTTGTCTTATATGAATTCAGTGGCGGCTTTGGCCAAAGAGCTTAAGTTAAATTGCCATATTGATGGCGCCAGACTGATGAATGCCGCTGTGGCTTTAGCGACAGCGGATGGTTCAGATCCAATTCAAAAAGCCAGGCAGCTCTGTGCTGGTTTTGATTCAGTGTCTTTGTGTTTATCCAAAGGTTTAGGCGCCCCTGTTGGCTCTTTACTGCTGGGTAGCCATGCTTTTATTCAGCAGGCAAGACGACTGCGTAAAATGCTGGGTGGCGGTATGCGCCAGAGCGGGGTGTTGGCGGCTGCTGGTTTATATGCGCTGCAACATCATATAGAACGCCTGGCAGAGGATCATCAGCATGCACAGCAACTGGCCGAAGGCTTACAACGTATAGCGGTTGAACACCCGCTGCTCAAAGGCAAGCTGGAGCTGGTGTCCGTCCATACCAATATTTTATTTACTGATATAGCTCTTGATGTAGCAGAGCCTTTATTGGCTTATCTCTCGGAGCAGGGTATTAAATTAACCAGCAGTAATTACAATAAAGCCGATCAGCACTACAAAAGAGTGCGTTGGGTAACACATCTGGATATCAGTGCTAAGGATATTCAGCATGCACTTCTGGCAGTGCAAAAATTTAATGTTTGAGTGGGACTAACCGCCTGATTTCTGAGGCGGTACCCTCTGTTTTTCTTTGGTGGAGCTGTTAATGTAAAAACAGATAAAACTACATAAAAGAAAAAACATCCGGGGCTACCATGAAACTCACTTTAGTCGCTTGTCTGACTGCAGCTCTATTTGCCAGCAGTTATGCTGATGCAGCCTATTACCGCTCGCCTTCGATACAACAAAACCAACTGGTCTTTACTGCCGAAGGTGATTTATGGCTAAGCTCCGTTAATGGCAGTGAAGCAAAACGCCTGACCACTCACGCCGCTGAAGAAAGCCAGGCGCTGTTTACGCCTGATGGCAAAGCTGTGGTTTATGTCGCAGCTTATGACGATACCCCTGATATTTATTATTTGGCTTTAGCGGGCGGTGCACCTAAACGTTTAACGGCCTTAAATGCGAAAGTGAAGCTGCAAGGCTGGAGTCTGGACGGCAAATTGCTGTATAGCACAGATGCAATGACAGGGCCTGTGAACAGCTGGGTGCTGAAACTACTGGATCTGGAAACTCAGCACACTGAAACTTTACCGCTTTTGGATGCCGTAGAAGCTGTGCTGGATGAACAAAATGGCTATGTCTACTTTATCCGTTATGGCTTGCAGTTAACGGGGGATAATGCCCGTCAGTATCAGGGCGGAGCTAAAGGTCAGCTCTGGCGCTGGAAACTGGGCTCAGAGCTTGAAGCAGAGCGTTTATTGGCAGACCATCAGGGATCTTTACGTAACCCTATGATTTGGCAAGGCCAGCTGGTGTTAGTCAGTGATGCTGGCGGCAATGCGAATTTATGGTCTTACGATCCTGTATCGGCTCAACTGAAAGAGTTGACTAATCAACAGGATTTTGCAGTGCGTTCTGCCCGTATGGATCAGGGCAAAGTGATTTACCAGTCGGGCGCTGATATCAAATTACTGGATTTAGCCTCAGGCCAAAGCAACATCCAGGCGCCAGTATTAATCACAGACTCACCCCAACAGCGTCAGCGTTTATTAACTGAACCTCTGAAGTATTTAACCTCAAGCGCCGTTGGATTCTCTAAAGAAAAGTTGGCTTTGACCCTTCGCAGCAAAGTGCAGGTATTGTCCCGTGCGCCGCAACGTATTGTCGAATTGGCGGTGCCTGAAACTGCCCGTGCCCGAAGTGCAGTGGTCAGTCAGGATGGTAAATGGGTGTATTTAATTTCTGACCAGTCCGGTGAGCCTGAAATTTGGCAATACGCTGCCGATGGTTCAGATCAAGGCAAACAGCTGACCAAAGATGGTCGCGGTTTTCGCTGGAATTTAACCCTATCACCCGATGGGCGTTATTTGGCGCATGACGATAAACAAGGCCAGTTGTGGCTATTGGATGTAAAAAGCGGCAGCAATCAGCTGGTGTATAAAAGTGGTTCAGGTTTAAGCCCATACAGTGACCTGAGCTGGAATAAAAACAGCAGCTTGCTGGCGTTTACCACAGAAAAAGATGGTGTGGGCCGTCAGCAAATTGGCCTGTATTCGGTCAAAGAGCAACAAGCCAAATTGCTCACTACAGATAAATACAATTCGTTCAGCCCGGCATTTCACCCTGATGGTGACTGGTTGTATTTTTTGTCACAACGCGAATTAAAACCAACCCCAGGCGGCCCATGGGGGGATCGCAATATGGGACCTGCTTTTGATAAAAGGGCGCAGGTCTTTGCTTATGCGCTGGATAGCTCAGCTCAATTTCCTTTTGCTGCCGAAACAGAACTAACAGCTGGTTTAGAAGGGCAACCTAAGGCGGCTGCACTGAAAGATTTACCTGGTCAGTTATGGCAAGTGCCTGTTGCAGCCGGAAATTATCAAAAGCTGCAGGCGGGAGCCGATTACCTGTATTTGCAGGAATTTGAATACAGTGGTGATGCAGCAGCAGTAAGAGCGCTAAAAATTGAGCCAGAAAATAAAAAGTTACTCAGTTTTGCTGGCAAGGTTCGTAACTTACAAAGCAGTGCTGATGGTAAGTCATTGTATCTGCAGTATGAAACTGAACCTGGCAAGTATCGCTTTTTCTTAGGTTCTGCCACAGCTAAAGCGCCGGAGGGGGAAGAGGCTGAGCCCTGGGCTATTGATAAGATTAGTCTGACAGTGACACCCAAAGCTGAATGGCAACAAATGTTCCATGACGCCTGGCTGATGCACCGCGAGTTTTTATTTGACCCTGCCATGCGTGGTGTGGACTGGGGCAGTACCAAAAGGCGCTATCAGCCTTTGCTCGACAGAGTGACAGACAGATTTGAGCTGGATGATTTGCTGGCGCAATTGATTGGCGAGTTGTCTGTGTTGCACTCGCAAGTACGGGGTGGCGACTATGCTAAAGCCAGCGAAAGCAGCAAAGCAGCCAGTCTGGGCGGAGAATTTATCCGCCGCAATGGCAAACTGGTGTTGCAGGCTATTTATCAGACAGATCCGGATTTACCTTCTTTAGCCAGTCCACTGAATAGCGCCGGCGTGGAGCTTAAAGTGGGCGATAGCTTGCTGGCGGTCAACGGCAAAGCTGTTGCATCAGTGCTGGATTTACATCAGGTTTTACAGCAACAACAAGGCCAGCAAGTACTGTTGCAGTTAGAGCGCGACGGCAAAGCCTTTAAAAAAGTAGTGGTGCCTGTTAGTCCACAGCAAGAACAAACCTTAAGGTATCAGCACTGGGTGCAGCAGAAGAAGCATCAGGTAGAGATGCAAGGTAAGCAACAACTGGGCTACTTGCATTTGTATGCCATGACGCCAAATGATATCAGTAACTTTGCCCGTGAGTTTTATGCCAACGTGGATAAACCCGGCTTGATTATTGATGTGCGCCGTAACAGAGGCGGCAATATCGACAGTTGGGTAATTGAAAAGCTGTTACGCCGGGTTTGGGCCTTCTGGCAACCGACTCAGGGCAAAGCTTATGGCAATATGCAACAAAGCTTCCGTGGCCAGTTGGTGGTATTGACCGACCCACTGACCTATTCAGATGGCGAAACTTTTGCTGCTGGTGTGAAAAGTTTAGGTTTAGGCCCTGTGATTGGACAGCAAACCGCTGGTGCCGGAGTCTGGTTATCTGGCCGTAATTTATTGGCTGATATGGGCGTGGCTCGTGTGGCTGAAACGGCGCAGTTTGATAAAGAAGGGCGCTGGATCATCGAAGGCCGTGGGGTAAGCCCGGACGTGCTGGTCGATAATTTGCCGTACGCCAGTTTTAGCGGTCAGGATGCACAGTTATCTTATGCCATCAGCCTGTTGCAAAAGCAGTTGCAGGAAAAAGCTGTACCTGAACTGAAAGCTGAACCTTTAAAACCCGGGATGGCTAAAGACGTAAGGGGTCAGAGTGATTAACTCTGACCCCAGGGTTGGACTATATGAATGAAGTCGATGTCGCGCTGAGTGACTTACTTTTAATTTAGGGTCAGAGTCGAGACTCTGACCCTGTACGAAAAAACGTAATATGCTTTGCCCCGGATTTAGATGTAAGCGCTTTACAATTCTGATTTAAACTGGTATCCAATTGAAATCATTCATTATTGGATAAAAGCAATGAAACTTAAACTGCTGTGTTTTTCTATCGCCTTTTGTAGTTATTCAGCGTTGGCAGCTGAATGGCAGCCTTTGCTGGATAAAAATCTGAGTCAGTGGGATACCTACTTAAGTTATAAACATAAAGAGTCTTATGACGGTACTGTACCAAAAGACGAACAGGGTAAACCGATAGCGCCCATAGGCTTAAATACCGGCAACGACAAATACAAAGTTTTTACGATGCAGCAAGAAAACAACGAACCTGTACTTCGGGTCAGCGGTGAAATCTATGGTGCTGTCACCAGTAAAAACTCTTACAAAAACTACCACTTAAAACTGCAATTTCGCTGGGGCGACAAAAAGTGGCCACCTCGGCTGAATAAACTCAAAGACAGCGGCATTTTGTATCACGCCATTGGGGAACATGGGCAGGAGTATTTCCGGTCCTGGATGATGTCGCAGGAATTCCAGATCATGGAAGGCCATAACGGCGACTACTGGCAACAAGCGGGTTCGGCCATTGATATCCGTGCTTTTATGCCTGAGTCCATTATGAATGCTGTAGCCGATGAGAGTCAGCCTTTCCTTAAAGTAGGCAAAGGGGAAGAGTTGCAGGGTTTTGTACTGCGTAAAGACAATCATGAAAAACCAGCAGGACAGTGGAATACAGTGGAGCTGATTAGCTTTGAAGGCCAGAGCCTGCATATAGTCAACGGTCATGTGGTGATGGTGTTACGCAATTCAAGATATGTCACACCTGAAGGCAAAACCGAACCTTTAGTGGAAGGCAAAATTCAGTTGCAAAGTGAAGCGGCTGAAGTCTTTTATAAAGACGTGAAAATCAAAGCTTTGCAGCAAATGCCAGCCGAATACACCAGGTTGTTTTTATAGCATGATTAAGAAAGGCTGCCATGGGCAGCCTTTCTTAGTGACAAGTACGCTAGTCGAACAATAAATCAGAATTTATAACCGGCGTTAAATACTGCCACAGTTTTGCTTTCGCCATCACGACGACCACCGTCGTAATCTGCAGTGCCTAAACCACCACCTAAAGTCCAGCCACGGCCGCTAAAACCGCTAAAGTGGTAATCATAAGTTGCCAGTATTAAACCATCGCCATCAAATACATCGGATGCAGACGCATACTGGGCACCAAATACATGCTGACTACCTGCTGACGGTGCTATATGAAAACCAACAGCAGCACCACCTACACCAGCCCCGACATAAACGGCCATATTATCTTCACGGTACATAAACTTACCGCCTAAATCGCCGTACTGAGAACCAAAACCTGCGGCAGGGACAAATTCACCTGCTTGAGCAAAGCTTGTTGCCACTGTGCCTGCCAATACGAATGTGGCCAGAGTTAATTTAATTTTCATTGTTGTGATCCCTCTTTTAAAACCTACACCGGATGTTATCCGGCGACGTAAAGGCGGCAGTTTAGCTTTATTAACTGAATGGCAGCTTACTGCTGCTTAAAAGCATTTTGAGTGGAGATCAGACTAATACTGGCTGGTTGAAAAATGAGCATTCAGTTCAGCTAGCGCTCATCTTTAGCGGGTTAAGCTTCAGATTCGCCTGCTGTTGGGAAGTCCGATTCTTACCCGGCAGTGTCAACCAAAAGAAGACAGGAGTGCATCTTATGAGTGCAATCAAACAACAGCAAAGTGCGCAACCCTTTGGATACCGCGCCAGTAATAGAAACGACGATTTAACCCAGCAAGAACGCAGGGCACTGAGCTTGATCTGGCGTGACGATGACTGCGAGCCTGTTAAAGCAAAACGCTTTGACCCTATAACCGATCATTGTGCTGAACTGGGTTACAACTGATTTTATAAAAGGGCTGACCTTTATCTGTTAGTACTCAGGCAGAACAAGGGGTAACTATGAACCCGCAATTGTCCCTTGTTTTGCCTGTTCTTGCCATTCCTGTTCGAGCTGAATGAAGTCAGGGCGCTTAAGCTTACCGCTGTATCGATAGCTGATAAATACCGCCAGACATAAGCTAAAGCTTATTGCAAAAAGTGCAGGGCCTCCCCATAAGTCCAATATCACACCACCTAATACGGGTGACAACGAATAGCCTATCGCATATAAACTGGCGGCGCCAAAGTAGCTGCCACGTAAAGAGGCCGGAGCCAACTGGTCCAAATGCACATTCATATTGGCAAACAAAATAGCTTCGCCAAGACTTAACACAAAAACAGCCGCTATCCAGCCCCAAAACCATTCTGGTGGGTTCAGCGCAAAACCAAGTTGTGATACCGCCAGTAACAACAACCCCGCATAAATGCGTGATACCACAGGCCAGCCTGCCATCAGACGCAGTAATGGAAACTGGAATAGTACTATCACGGTCGAATTCAGAATAATCATCGCTGATATAAGTGCCACCAATTCTGGAACTTCTGCCCGTGTCAGGTATTGAATAAGGCTGGAGTCACAATGTGCATAGATAAAGGTTACTAAAATGTTGGCGACTATCACCAGTAAAAACAGCTGGTCTTTTTTTAGTAAAAACAAGGTTTGGCCAAACCGCATTGGATTGTAGCTTTGCAGTGACTGTTTAGGTTTTTGGCGGAAAAATAATACAGCTATACCTAAAGCAAAATAAGAGAAAGCGGTAATAAAAAAGGTCAGTGGATTGCCTGTCATACCAGCCGAAAGACCTAATAAGGGGCCAATGGCTGCTCCGGCATTCACCATAAAATACAGGCCTTGCAACGCCAGCTCACGATCTTTGGGGTCGGGTAATGAATCGCCCAGCCAGGCTTTGCTTGGAGCATCCCATAAAGCCCGTGGTAAAGTAGATAAGAAAATACAGCAGATAAAACCTTCTTTGCTTTGGACTAAAGCAAAACAGCTAAATGCGAAGGTGCCCAGTACCGCTGCGGCCAGCAATAACGGATAACGGCCAAAACGGTCAGATAAATAACCTGCATAAAAGCCAAGCACTACCGCAAGCAAAGCCGCACTGGTTAACCAGAGGCCTATTTCTGTCGCACTGAGCTTAAACTTTTGATAGAGCAACACAGAGATAAAAGGCCAGACCATAAAATAGCTGCCGCGAACAAAAAAGTTGCCCAGCAACAATACCCAGGCGGGACCGGGCAAATTTTTTATACGGGACCAACTGACCAGATCGGACATCACCACCACTCCCAAAATCAGTAGCTATCCTATCTGAAAAACTGAAACTAAGCGTCTGAGTTTTATAAAAAATTAGTGCGTTTTGGGAAACACAGGGTTGCTTAAAAAGCTGTTTTAATTGCTCTGATAAAGGCCTAGCTGTTGCATCAGTTGCCAGACTTTTTGCGGTTGTTCTGTCGACTGCAAGTAGTCTCCTACTTTTTGTCGTTGCGCCGCTGATTTGTTTTGCGACAGTTTCATTTTGCCAAGCCAACTACTGATTTCTATCCGTACCCCGCAAATCCCATTGACCAGCTTTTGCTGATAGCCGGCAGATTGCTGCATATCAGGTGCAGAAAAGCTTTCTTGCCGACGCGCTAAGGCCAGAGTTTGCTCAGTGTTTAGCGTAAAGGCCGTGCCTTTGAGCTCAACCAGACTGTAGTTCCAGGTTGAAACAGCCTGCTCTTCACCATAACAGTCGCCTGCTACAAAAGCGTGAGGCCCCATAATGACAATTTGCACCTGCTGTTCATTGAGCTGCTTTAACTGCGGATTATTACGGGCTATATGACAGTGTGCATTCAATTGGCCTTCCTGCCAGTCAAACAAAAAAGGCAAAGGGGTATAAAACAAATCCGGGCTGTTGCTTAGCAGTAAACCAAAATAATTCTGCTGTAAAAAAGCACGGATCTGCTCTGGATCTTCGCTTTGAAAATGTTTAGGTAAATACATAGTTGTTTAGCGTTCTCTTTTGACCACAAAGGCATTGTGGCATAACTGATAACCCACTTTTGGGTAGTAGCCCATCGCACTTTCAGCGCTGTGCAACAACTGCTGTACTTCAGGGCCCGTGATTCGCTGCACCTGATGCAACAGCTCTTTACCAATGCCTTGTTGTTGCAGGTTTTTATCCACCAGCAAATCGCAAATATACACCACCCAGGCTTTGTCTGTCATGCAGCGCGCCAGGCCAACCAGCTTGCCATTTTGCCGTGCTGTTACCAGTAAATTAGCGCTGGCGAGCAGGGTTGCCATCCGGCTTTTGTCTTCTATGGGTCTGTTAATGCCTGAGGCTTTATACAAAGCCAGCATTTCTTCTAAATCAAAACCGGATTCCACTTGATAACTCAGCATATACACTCCTCAGTGCTTGTTTCTGCTGCTGTTTTATCGTTAAACTGGTTCTATTTAAAGTGCCAGTTTTGTCAAAGTGAGAGATCCAGTTTGCGTATTGAGCTTGGAAGTTTTTTTCTGTCCGGTCAGGGGACTTTGCAACAGCAGTTGTATCAGGCGCTGCGCGAAAAGCTATTAACTGCGCAATGGCCAACTGATGCGTTACTTCCGTCCAGCAGACAATTAGCTATGGATCTGAAACTAAGCCGCAATACCATTAATCAGGTATTACAGCAGTTAGTGGCTGAAGGATATCTGCTGGGGCAGCGTGGGCGCGGTTACCAGATTATCTCCACTGCACCTGATCAGTTTTTTCAGGCCAGTACAGAGACTACAGTTGCTGCTCAAACAGAAATGGTGCTGTTTGACTATGACATTACCGTAAAATCCGGACCTGTTTCGGGGCTACTGCAAACCGGCGTGCCAGATTTATCCGTCTTTCCATTCGCTTTATGGCAAAAATTGACTCAGCGCCATAGTGGCAGAGCCGCTTTGGCTGGTATGGCTGATGCTCTGGGGTATTTACCACTGCGTTTAGCGTTGAAAGACTATTTACGTCAGTCCCGTCAGGTAGTCTGTGATGAGGACTGTATTCTGATCACTCCCGGTGCTCAGGCCGCTTTATTTATCGCGGCAAAGCTGGCAAGTAGAGCTGGCGATAAGGTTGCTATGGAATCGCCGGGTTATCCGCGTTTACGTCAGGCCTTGCAACTGGCTGAAGCAGAAATCCATTATATTGATGCCAGTGCAGATCATGGTCTTGCGACTTCAGAACTCAATCAACTGAATGGTTGTAGAGCTTTGTTTGTGACCCCTGCCCATCAATACCCTATGGGTGGCATTATGCCGCTGTCAGAGCGGCTGCATTTATTGGAATGGGCACGGCAGCAGCACTGTATTTTGGTGGAAGATGATTACGACAGCGAGTTTCAGTTTAAACACAGACCCATCGCCAGTTTGCAGGGCTTAGCGCAAGGGCAGGGCGTGATTTACGTTGGATCCTTTAGTAAAACGCTGTTTCCTGCATTGCGTTTAGGCTATCTGGTACTGCCGAAACAGTGGATGCCCAAAGCTGCCGCTTTATTGCAGGCAGTGTATGGTGATGTAGCTTTATTGCCTCAGGCAGTCACAGCAGATTTTATGCTGGAGGGTCACTTTGGCCGGCATTTACGTAAAATGCGGCAACTGTATCAGCAAAAACAGCAGTATTGTCTGCAGCTTATTGCAGAGTTTTTGCCAGAGGCGAAGTTACATGCCCGTTATGCAGGATTGCATATCAGCATTGAGTTTCCTTATGAAGTAGCTGATCAACAACTAACCGCAGAATTGTTAAAGCAAGGCTACAGAGTGCAGCCGTTAAGCCGTTATGTATTTTCAGGCGCAAAGCGCACTGGTTTGGTGATAGGTTTAGCCAATACCACAGAACAGCAACTGCTAGTGGGTGTACAGTTAATTGCGCGGCTATTGCAGTTGTTTAAAAAGGGCAATGAAGCATAAAATATTGTTAATTTTGCAAATAGGAATTATTATCATCTAGGTTGTTCTCACTGACCTCTGTTCAAACCTGATGATAGAACCTAAATCGCAAAAAACGCCACACAGACCCATTAAAACAGTCCGGCAATGGCTTGGACTTATCGTTGTTTTAGCAGGTGCCCTTGTATTGCTACTGGAGAGTATTGCTGTGATCCCAAGCTGAAATGTTTGGGTGTGCTGACGAATAAACGACTTATAGATGCATCGCTTTATACTTTCCTGCAATAAAAGCCTGCTCTTGTTGTTCTCCTGTACACTGATTACAATCGGCGCCATTTCCGCTATTTGTTTGGAGTTCTGATGAATAAAAGTCTTTTGACCAATCTGTTGTCTTTGATTGTGATGGCCTGTGGCTGGTTTTTCGCACTCCCCTGGTTGTGGGCTATGGGCTTGTTTGCTTTTTCCGGCGCCGTGACCAACTGGCTTGCTATTCATATGCTGTTTGAAAAAGTGCCTTTGCTTTATGGATCAGGCGTTATTCCTGCGCGTTTTAGCGAATTTAAACAAGGTATTTATGATCTGATCATGGGGCAGTTCTTCAGTAAAGAAAACCTGCAACGTTTGCTTGCAGAGCAACATGAGCAGGATGCAGTTGGCTTAAAACTGGCTCCGGTCATTGAAGCGATCGACTTATCACCTGCCTTTGATGCCTTGCTTGAGACAGTACAAAAATCCTCCTTGGGTGGCATGCTGGCGATGTTTGGCGGAGCTCAGATGTTAGTACCACTGAAAGAACCTTTTATTGAAAACCTGAGCCGTTCTTTAATTGAACTTGCCGATAGTCCTGAAGTGCAACAGCAAATTAGAAATCAGTTGCATCAGGGCGATACCATTGATTTGTTACAACCTAAAATTGCTGCGGTAGTCGAAGGGCGTTTAGCCGAATTGACCCCAGAGATGGTAAAAGACATAGTGCAACAGATGATCCGTCAGCATTTAGGCTGGCTGGTGGTGTGGGGTGGTGTCTTTGGTGCTTTGATAGGTTTATCAAGCAGTATTTTGCCAGCCATTTAAAGTGCAGATCAGCAGGACAGGAGCTTCTGTCCTGCTGTTTCTATGTAGTGTAAACCTTGTTACGGCAGGTAAATTTCACCCCGCAGGTACAACTTCGCCTGACCTGACACCAGTACTCTGTCTTCTGTTAATTCACAGCGTAATACGCCGCCTCTGCTGGACGCCTGATAAGCCATCAACTGGTTTCTCCCCAATTGCTCTGCCCAGTACGGCACTAAACCCGCGTGAATAGAACCTGTCACCGGGTCTTCATCTCCGCCATTGGCTGGCCAGAAATAACGGGAAACAAAGTCATAGTTTGTGCCTGGTGCTGTTGCCACTACATCATAAGGCGCCAGCTTTTTGAGCTGCTCGCTCTCTGTCGTTAACTCTTTCACCTGTTGCTCATTTTCATAAATCGCAAAATAAGCCTGAGCACTTCTAAGCACCTTAGCCGGAGCTAAGGATAACCCCGCAAGCAGTGCTGCTGGCGTGGGGACAGAACTGGCCGGGCGTTTTGGGAAATCCATTTGGATCCAGTTATTCGCTTGTTTACTGACGACTAAATCACCTACTTCCAGAGTAGTAAAGCGAAGCTCCTTACTATCGCTTTGGCTAAATAATACAAAAGCTGCTGCTAAGGTGGCGTGACCACAAAAATCAATTTCAGTGACAGGAGAAAACCAGCGGATCTGATAATGATCTTTCCCAAGCTCCAGTACAAAAGCGGTTTCTGACAGGTTGTTTTCTGTCGCTATCTGTTGCATCAGCTCAGGACTGATGGCGTGTGGCACTGGCACCACAGCCGCATAGTTGCCTTTAAAAAGCTGATCGGTAAAAGCATCGACCTGATAGATCGGCAGTCTCATCGGCGTTTTTCCTCTGTCTGACCTTAAGTTGCAGCATCATAGCTCAGAAATGCACAGCATAAGGGTTGAACTTGCTTATAATAGGCCTGAATTTTTAAGAGGATTTCTGATGAAAGTTGTAATGTCTGTGCTGCTAAGTAGTTTGTTGGTCTGTACTTCTGTGTCGGCAAATGATGTGGATATGGAAAAAACCATGAAGCAGATGGCGCTGAGTTTTAAGCAAGCGAATGAAGCTCAATCCGTCGAGCAAATGACAGCTGCCTTAGCTGGTTTTGAGGGGCAGTTGCTGCAGGCACAACAAGGTAAATTTCAGCCTGAAAAAGCCGAATTGTTTCAACAGGGATTAAAAGAACTGGCTGTTGAGGTCGATAAAACTCAATTGTTGTTAGAGAAAAATGACTTAGCCGGGGCGCGGCAACAACTGGTGAACATGGATGAACTGCGGAAAAAATACCATAAACACCGTAAGCCAAGTTTCTGGCAACTAATTTTTGGTTAAATCCACAGGCTCGATTTTAAAGTTCAACTCAAGTATATTGCACACAATTCAATTGAGTCCGGCAAAGCTATGAGTGCAGACAACGAAGATTATTTAGTACTGGAAAAGCAGCTGTGTTTTTCATTGTACAGCGCGAGCCACAAGCTGGTGCGCAGTTATCGGCTGCTGTTGGAACCTTTGGATTTAACCTATCCTCAGTATCTGGCGATGCTGGTGCTGTGGCAGCAACCAGAGCTTAATGTTAAAGAGTTAGGCGAAAAGCTGTATCTGGATTCCGGTACTTTAACGCCTTTATTAAAACGGCTGGAAAGCAAAGGCTTGGTCAGCCGGACCCGCAGTGCGCAGGATGAGCGTGTAGTGCAAATTCGACTGACTGAACAAGGCAAGGCGTTAAAAACTCAAGCCAGCCATATTCCGATGGCGATTTTTCAGCAGTCAGGTTTGCCTTTAGATCAGTTACTGCAGTTAAAACACAGCTGTGATTTATTGTTTCAGCAGCTTGAAGCCTTGTAATCCCCTTACGCATCCCCATCTCAAAGAGCAGATTCTTGCAAAGGGCAAGATGGCTTGAATGAGGCAAAGAGCATGAGTTTATCTTTTTACAGCGCATCAGTTCCGGTATTTAAACAGTTTCTTACCAGCTTAAAAGACTTGTTAGTCAAGGCTGAAAAATTCAGCCAGCAGAAAGAGCTGGCTGATGCTGTGTTGCTGCAATCGCGTTTATATCCGGATATGTTTCCACTGGCGCGTCAGGTGCAAATTGCTGCTGATTTTGCCAAAAGTGTATCCGCTCGTTTAGCTGGTGTGGATGTTCCGGGTTATGAAGACAACGAACAGACTTTTGCCGAATTGCAGCAACGTCTGGATAAAACCCTGGCTTTTCTGGACACCTTAACCGCAGAGCAATTTGCCAACGCAGCAGACAAAGAAATTGTATTACGCCCCGGCACTCCAAAAGAGAAACGTTTTACTGGTTCGCAGTATTTAGCTCAGTATGGGTTGCCACAGTTTTATTTCCACGTCACCACCAGTTATGCTTTACTGCGTCATAACGGTGTGGAAGTAGGTAAAAAAGACTACATGGGTCAGATGTAATTGTGAACTCAATATAGTTTTACATACCCTAAGTACTTGATGTTGCAGGGAGGCGACAAGTGACTGAGACCCCAGGAGCATAGTTCACCTATGTGACTGGGGCGAAGGCGTGAAGTCAACAAAGCTGCAGCTTCAAGTACGACGGGGATGCGGTTATTCGAAATACAAAATACCCTCAACAGCTTCAGTGTTGATATTGTGATAGTGCTTTAAAATCATCTGCCATTTTTCAGCAATAAACTGCTGTTGGCCACTACGTCTGAATTTTTCAGCCGCAGTCTTCCAGACTTGCATCAGCTTTGGATCAGTACCTGATTTGGACATCAGCAGATACACATCGGAAGTTTTTAAGTTAAAAACAGATTTCACATCTGATGTCTGCAGCCCTTCTTCCCATAATAAATGCTGAATACCCTGACTTTCATAAGCTATTAAATCCAACCGGCCAGAGCGTAACCTGTGGATGTTTTGCTGATGATTTACAGAAGGATGTAAGTTACTAAAACCTTGTTCAAGCAGCCATTCTTCTCTGATATCACCCCGCACCACGCCTATAGCCTTCACCTTCCGTAATTGTTCCAGCGATTCAATGTGCACAGAATTTGAGCTCAGAGCATATACAGACCAGGCTTTGACGCTCAGCTGCCCAAGCCAATAAAACTCGTCTTCTCTTTTTGGTGTTCTGGAAAAACTGAACAAAATCACATTAGGTTCAGTACGGGCAATATGAATAGCACGGGCTTCAGGCAACACTTCAATCACAGTTTTGTCATCCAGACTACGCTGAATAGCCTGCACCACTTCGACAGAAAAACCTGTCAGTTGACCATGACTATCCAAATAGGCGGCCGGAGGTTCGACCACAGTGATGATCCGCAAGGTTTGGCTTTGAAGCGCAAAACTGACACAGAATAAAAAAAGACTGACAATCCATCGCATGTTTTGCGTTCTCTGATAAAGAAACACTGCCTTAGGTATAGCCAGCTTTAATAGCTCTGACAACACAAAGTATTGTTACCGTTTAAGAAAGTCTGACAAGACGCTTAAGTTTCTCTGCAGGTAATAAAATAATTAAATTGCCCAAAGCGACGATACAAACGCCAATAAGTGCTGACCAGCTCCAGTGGTAATTTTCAAACACTGTGGATATCCCTAAAGCGACTATAGGGAATAACACCATGGTGTAGGCCGCTTTGGCCGGACCAATACGACCAACCAACGTCAGGTAGGCGCCAAAGGCCAGTACTGAGCCAAATAATGACAGATACAACAGGGACAAATTAAAACTAAGGCTGCTATCAAATACCGGCATGATACCTTGCACTAAGGCCAATATGGCCATCATCCCAGCACCATAGGTCATACCAAACACATTACTCTGAATGACAGGCAACTGCTGTTGCTGGTTTTTAGAGGACAACATATTGCCAAGAGAGGCGATGTAGGTACCGGCAATACTTAGCACTAAACCCCAAAATGCAGAGCCGTTGCTCTCTAATCCTGCCAGTTCAGGCCAGAATACAAAAGCTATACCCAGGATGCCCAATAAAGCGCCCAGCAGGGTTTTGATTTCAATGGGACGGCCAAAAAACAAGGCGCCGTTGAGGATGTTCATCAACACTATACTGGAGAACACTACTGCAATCAGACCGCTGGTTAAATTTGAGGTGGCCAGATAAATCAGCAGGTAATTTAAGCAAAATAAAAACAGACCTTGCAGCGCCATCCAGCCATGCTGGTGACGACTAAACCGCAATGGCAATTTACGCCACAGACACCAAAACCACAGTAACAAAGCAGCTAAACCAAAACGGTAGGTAATAGACCACATTTCCGGCACATCGCCGAGTTGAAATTTAATAGCATAAAAAGTCGAGCCCCAAATCAATACAGTGGCCAGATACAAGGTAATGGAATGGGTCAGCATAATGCCTCAGGATACATAGGTATTTAATTGGTTTGCGAAGCAGAAGTTGTCAATTTCTTCTGGAAATCGCGTTGTACTATGGCAAGGGCTGCCAGCACTGCTTCTGTTGGCAAATCCTGTTGTTCCAGCAACAGGATCAGTTCCACAGCCAGCTGCACCTCAAGGGGGGCATCAGATAAAACCGGAGCTTTAGTTTTTGTCACGTTGGGTGTCTAAGAAACCTTTGGCTTTGGCGACAGCTTCACGCACTTTCATCACCATTTCGAAACGTTCTGTCTGAGGCAGATAAAACGCCATATCCACTTCATAACGAATATATTTTGGAGGTAACTGATTGAGCACTATGCAGCATAAATCCGCCAGATATTCGGTGTCATATTCTTCATCCAAACGTAACTCAACTAAATGGTCCAGCAGAAGTTTTTCGTAATAGTTATGGATATCGTCATCTAACTTCATCTGTTACTCCTTGTGTGCCTGAGCTTTATGCTCAGGCTGCTTAATAGGTTACTGAAACTGAGCCTAAGCATAATCAGTTCAGTTATAAAACGCTACCAGCAGATGTTAACTTCAGGTCGTGCTGATAGAATAGCGCGGTCAAAACAACAGGCTATGGCCTAAGATTAAAAAAATGCAAAAGAATACAACCCCTTGTTACTACGGTGACTATCTGCAACTGGACAAAATTTTAACTGCCCAGGCGCCTGAAAGTGCAAAGTATGCCAATGAAGCCCATGATGAAACCTTGTTTATTGTGGTACATCAGGTGTACGAATTGTGGTTTAAACAAGTACTGCATGAGCTTAAAGCTGTGCTTGCTGTGTTTGCCGCAGATGAAGTCAAAGATCAGCAACTGACAGGTGTGGTACATAAGCTCAAGCGGGTTATTACCATCCAGCAACTGATGAACCAGCAAATTGGCGTGATGGAAACCATGACTCCTCAGGACTTTATGTCGTTTCGCGACTATTTAGTGCCGGCTTCTGGTTTTCAGAGCGTGCAATTTAAAATGCTGGAAATTGGTCTGGGTCTAAAAAGCGAATACCGTATCGACTTTGATAAAAACTCTTTTTACAGCCGCTTAAATGAAAAAGATCGGATTTTTTTAGAAGGACTGGAAACCCAGCCGAGTTTATTTGAGCAAGTGGAAAAATGGCTGGAACGTATGCCATTTTTGCAATTTGGCGATTTCAGCTTCTGGCAAATGTACCAGAACGCGACAGAAAAAATGCTGAACGAAGATGAAAGCACAGTGCTGTCCATAGAGCAAATTGCTGAACATGAACGTGAAATGCAGCTGAAAGAAATCATCAATACCAGAGCCAAGTTTGCCGCTTTGCTGGATAAAGACAAATACGCAGAACTGCAACAACAAGGTAGTTTCCGCTTAAGCCAACGCGCTATGTTAGCCGCTTTGTTTATTACCCTGTATCAGGAAGAACCTGTGTTTAACCTGCCATTTCAGGTATTAACCTGCCTGACTGAAATCGATGAAAATATGACGATTTGGCGCTACAAACACGCCATGATGGTGCAGCGTATGCTGGGAACTAAGATTGGTACCGGCGGATCATCAGGTCATGATTATTTAAAACGCACCACTGAGAAAAACCGTATTTTTACTGATTTATTCCATATGGCTACTTTCTTACTGCCAAAATCGGATTTACCTGAACTGCCTTTGGCTGTGCGTAAACAACTAGGGTTTTATTTCGCAGGTGCTCAGCAGGTTTAAATTGTAGGGGCGGGTCTTGTACCCGCCCGTCTATGGATACCGCGGTGCCCGTTGACGGGCCGGGACGAGCCGCGGCCCCTACAACCCGCCCGTTTTTCAATTCAAGTACGAAGGGCATGAAACCAGCGGTTTGTATTTGGTAACGACAAACCGCTGATTTTAAAGGCTGCATAAAACAGCTGCAGATGAATTTGAGTTAAAGCGGACAGGTCACGTTGATAACCCCCTCCAATAACCGCTGCCACTGGAATTCCCCGTTTGTGACATTCGCTTAATACATACCAGTCCCGTTCTGCCACTCCCGCTGTGCTGATATGCAAAAGCCCTAAATCATCCTGCTGATGAATGTCGATGCCTGCATCATAAATCACTAAATCCGGCTGATGAATACGGAGTAAATAATCCAGACTTTGTTGCACTGCTGCCAGATACTCGGCGTCGGCGCAGGCTGTGGGTAAACCTAAATCCCAGCTTGATTGCTGTTTGCGGACCGGGAAATTTTTTTCGCCATGCAAAGAGGCGGTAATAATAGCGGGCTCATCAGAAAAGATAGCGGCGGTGCCATCGCCCTGATGCACATCACAATCAAAAATCAGCACTTTATCCACGCCCTGAGTGAGGGCATAGCGTGCAGCCACTGCTAAATCGTTAAATAAACAAAAGCCACTGCCTTCAGCAGCAAAAGCATGGTGATAACCGCCACTTAAATGCAAAGCTAAACCTTGCTGCAAAGCAAGCTGAACTGTTTGCACCGTGCCGCCGACCGAAGTTAAAGAACGGGTCACCAATTGTTCTGACCAGGGAAAACCTATACGGCGCATGGCTTTATTATCGAGCTGACCGGATATTAGCAGCTCGGCGTAGCAAGCCTGATGCACTGAAAGCAAGTGTTCGGAGCTGGCAATTTGAGAGCTAGTGAATTGATCGGCAGGCACACCCAGCTCTAATAAGGCCTGATATAAAGCCTGATATTTACCTATCGGATAGCGGTGTTTATAGGGCAGTTCGAGCTGACTGTAAATCGGGTGATAGATCAACCCCGGCGGTTTTGTTCGGACCACTGAATTTCTACCTCTAATTCGCTTAAGGCTTTGCGACAACGACCTAAACGGGCGTGAATGGCCAGTACTCTGTCGGCACTGGTATCTGCAGAACCACCTGACAGCTGGCGTTGTTCCAGTTCCAGCATATCCAATAACCGCCTTTCAAAGCCCTGATATTCAGAGAGCTGTTGATACAACTCCTGAGTGGAGCGACGTAATTGACCTACCATAGCTTGTGCTTGTTCTGACGCATTTGGCGACGTTGGGCGCTTTTTACCTTTGCCGGGTAAATAACGTAAGTCTTTGGTTTGAAAAGCGCGGCTTAACGCCTGAATTTGGGAGCTAAGTTTAGCCGCTAATGCCTGAGCTGAGCTGGTGCGCTGTTCTGTGCTCGCTTTCAGGCGTTTAAGCATAGCTTCAGCTTCCAGCACATAGTCGGTTAAAAAAGGCGAGTGGGACTGAAATAAGTCACTGTCAAACCAGGCTTTTTGTTGCCAGCTGCTTTGTTTACCGTCAATGGCCTTGGCTTGTTGAGTCAGCTGTTTAAGTTGTTGCTCCAACGCAGCCAATAAGTCTTTCATCCATTGCTCCAGGCTTGCCATAACAAGCGGGCGGTAATAGCTAATACCATAGTTAAAAAAAGTGGCCTGATAAACTTACTACCAAAACGAATGGCTGAACGGGCACCAAAATAAGAACCGAGCATTAAACAAGCGCCCATAGCTAAACCCAAAGCCCAATAAATATGACCAAGCCAGGCAAAAGTCACCAGTGCAAAGATATTACTGACGCAGTTCATCGAACGCGCTACGCCGCTGGTCAACAGCAAGTTGATTTTATACAGTGCCATAGTCGACACCATCCAAAACGAACCTGTGCCAGGGCCTGCCAGGCCATCATAAAAACCTAAAGTAAAACCCTGAGCTCTTTGTTGCCAAAAATGTTTAGGCGTCTGCTCTGGTAAAGTTAATTGATCGTCTGGCTGCATTTTTACTACCAAACTATATAAAGCTGCGATCACAATAAAAAACGGAATAATACGTTCCAGCCATTCTTTGCTGATTAAATCCACTACTAAAGTGCCACAAATGGCACCAATAGCAGTGAATATCAAAGCCGTACGCCAAAACTGTGGATCAAAAAGTTGGCGTCTGTAATAAGTGACCGAAGCGGTAATGGAACCAAAAGTCGCAGCCAGTTTGTTGGTGCCTAATACCAGATGTGGCGGTAAACCAGCGGTCAGTAGTGCAGGGACAGTCAATAAACCACCGCCTCCGGCCACAGCATCAATAAATCCCGCAACTAAAGCTACTGCGCATAAAGCGGCGACTACCCAGAGTTCTAAACCTAATTCCATTTTTAGTCTTCAATAGTTTGTGAAAAGGGAGGCAAAGCTTTGAGCATGGCCTTGCCATAAGTTTTGGTCACTAAGCGTCTGTCTAAAATAACAATACGGCCATGATCCATCTCCTGGCGCAGCAGTCTACCACAGGCTTGCACCAGTTTTCGTGCTGTAGCTGGTACTGTCATTTGCAAAAATGGATTGCCGCCACGTTTGGTAATAGCTTCAGATAAAGCTTCTTCTAAAGGAGAAGAGGGCACAGCAAAAGGTAATTTAGTGATCACCAGATTCGTCAGCAAAGCCCCCGGTAAATCCAAACCTTCAGAAAAACTCTGGGTACCACATAAAATACTACCTTCGCCTGCTTTTACTTTCAGGGCATGAAGTTCGAGTAGGGACTGTCGGGATGCTTCGCCTTGCACTAAAAAAGACCAGCCTTTAACCCGCAATGCTTCTACGACTTTTTGCATCTGCCAATACGAAGCAAACAGCAACAGGTTACCGGCCTTTTTCTCCAGATACTGCGGCAATCTTGCAATCAGCTCATCGGTAAAGGCGTCACTGCTTGGGTCAGTCTGCATTTTTGGTAACAGCAAACTGGCTTTGTTTTGGTAATCAAAGGGGGAATCGACTTTGAGTGTTTGCAAACCCGGGTGCTGAGAAAGCCCCAACTCCTGTTTGATATAGTCAAAACTATTCAGGGTGGTTAAGGTTGCAGAACAAAGTATGGTGGCAAAGGCCTGACTAAATAATAAATCGTCCAGTAAAAAACTCACCGACAAAGGGCTGGCATAAGCGCTGCTTTGTTGATGCTCTTTTGGATCTTGTGTGACCCAACGCGCCTGATTGACATGTTTTTGCTGTGGGACTGAATACAGTCGCCACAGTTCTGATTGCTGCTCAAATCTGTGTTCTATAGCCGTCAATTCAAATTGCAGCGGCAGTACCAGCTTAGTCGCTACTTTATGTTCAGTCGCAGCTTCGGATAAAAACTGTTGCAACTTCTCTATAGCAGACAAAGCTTTACCGCTGAGCTCGGCCAGTTGGTCTGCATTGGAGGCAAAAGTTTCCGGCAGTACTGCATCAGCAAAACGGTAATATGGCTCTTTAGCAAACCAGTGGCTTTGGTTCAGTTCAATCTGGTGTTGCACAGGTTTTAGCTGTTTTAAAAAGTCGCTTGCCAGCTCATCAAGTTTTAATACTTCGGTCATAGCGCCATGCTGCGGTAATATACCGGCCAGCTGCTGCGTGGTCTTTTTTAGCTTTTCCAGATACTGGGCCGGAAAACTCAGCGGGGCATGGGCTGAAAAGAAATCACGACCACTGTCGGGTAAGTGATGAGCTTCGTCTATCACATAAATACAATCAGCGGGTTGTGGCAATATTTGCGAGCCTGCATCCAAATCAGCCAGTAACAAGGCATGATTCACCACTAATACAGTACTGCCTTCTATCTCAGCGCGGGCTAAATGAAAAGGGCATTGATGATGCACTGGGTTGGCTTTGCTGCAATGAGCAGGATCAGAAGCAATGGCATACCAATGTTCATCAGCTATTGGCTCTTTTAAGCTGTCTCTGTCACCTAGCCAATGACGTTGTTGCCAGTTATTAAGTAATTGCTGTAATAAAGAAGCTGGCGCCGTACTTTGGAATAAAGGTAATAAATCAGGCTGTTGTAATTGCTGGCGAATTTTTTCGACACAGGCATACCTTTGCCTGCCTTTGACTAAACAGAATTCAAACTTCAAGCCGCTGTATTTCAGGAAAAAGGGTAAATCTTTTTGCACCAGCTGTTCTTGCAAAGCTACGGTTGCTGTTGCTATCACCAGTGTTTTCTTTTGCTTTAATGCAAAAGGAATAGCCGCCATTAAATAGGCCAAAGATTTCCCAGTGCCAGTGCCAGCTTCTACTAATAGCGTCCTGTCATAGCTGTGGTAGCTACCAGCCAAAGTATTGGCTATTTCAGCCACCATTTTATTCTGACCAGGGCGGGGTTGGTAATTCGTCAGATTGCTTTTTAGCTGCTGATGAATTTCACGAATTTGGTTTTTTAAAGCATCAGTAAGCATTAAAACATCTGGATAAAAAAACAGGGGTTCATAATAAGTCAGCTACAACTCAAGCGCAATATTGATATTGCCGATGAAATTTCAGTCTTTACACAACGAATAAATGAAAAAAATTGACTTATACCTTGTAGAGTAAAGTTTACAAAAAATTATAAGGATTTTAGGGAAAAGCCGATTACGCTTGAAAAATAACCAGAAATCGAACGGAAAATCAGTTTTTATGGTGCTTAAAAGGAACAAAACCTAAAAATGTATCAGGTCGTTACCTGTTTTGCGGCCTAAAAATAGGGGAGTGACGGACTCGTTGACAACAGCAGATCAAATTTGTTCCGTAAAAGCTGTTGACCACGCTGAAAAATTGCGTTTATTATCGGGTCGTTGTTTTCGGGGTCCACCTCGATTGCGAAAAGTTCGGAGTTCCAATCGCCGCAAAGGTTGGTCATCGTAAAAATAGAATCACTAGATAGTGGTCCAGGGAGAAAAAACATGTTTACAAATAATAAATTGTCAAAAGCAGTTCGTTTAGCAGTTGCTTTTGGTGCAGCCTCTGCAGCCGTTTTCACTGGTGCTGTTAACGCACAGGACGCTGAAGAAGCAAAAGACGTAGAACGTATTGAAGTTACTGGTTCTCGTATCAAACGTACTGATTTAGAAGGTGCTGTACCTGTAACTGTAATCGACCGCGCTGCTATCGATTTCTCAGGTCAAACTTCTGTATCTGACTTACTGCGTAATACTACATTTAACTCATCAGGTTCTTTCCGCCCACAATCAGGTAGCTCAGCTCAGGGTATTTCTCAGGTTGACTTACGTGGTTTAGGCGCTGAACGTTCACTGATCTTAGTTGACGGTCGTCGTTTACCAAAATCACCATCAACTGGTAACTCTCAGGACTTAAACTCTATCCCTATGGCTGCGGTAGAGCGTATCGAAGTTCTGTCTGATGGTGCATCAGCTGTATACGGTTCTGACGCTATCGGTGGTGTTATCAACATCATCACTCGTAAAGATTTCAACGGTGCTGAATTCCGTATGGGCGCTTCAACTGTCAGCCTGCCAGATGATGGCGGTGATCGTGAAGAAGGTTCTGCAGTATTCGGTTCTACCAGCGATAAAGCTTCTGTAATCGGTGGTGTATCATGGAACAGCCGTGACATCATTTTTGAACGTGATTACAAATGGGTTCAGCCAGGCGCTTCAAGCTTCGCAAATAACTGGTTATCACCAGATGGTTTTACTTCTATTGTTTCTGAAGCTGAATGTAATGGCATCGAAAACTTTTACTCTTTACCAAGTGGTCTGTGTGCTTATAACTTCAACGCAACTAACGCGAACGAAGCTTCTACAAGCAACACTTCAGGTTTCGTAAAAGCTGAATACCAAATCAATGATGACTGGAAAATTTTCTCTCATACTTTGGTTGCTAAAACAAAATCATTTGGTCGTTATGCTCCATCATTAAACGATGCTGGCGAAGCTGCATTTATGTCAGCTGATAGTCCAAACAACCCAACTAACCCATTAAGCCCATTCTACGATGCGGCAAATGGTCCTAATGAAGAAGTTCAGTTCCGTCACCGTTTTGCTGCTATCGGCAACCGTGACAACGAAGTTGATAACTGGACTACTGACTTCTTAGTTGGTGCTGCTGGTACTGTTGGTGAAGTTGATGTAGATTTTGGTGTACGTAAAAACCAATCTAAAACTTATGAAATTGGTCGTGGTTACCTGTTAGGTTCAGCTGCTCGTGCTGCAATCGACAGCGGTGACTACATGGTGAACGACCCGTTTGGTGAGCGTTTCACTACAGATGCTGACCGTGAAGCCTACGCGAAAATGTTAAGTGGCTTTAACGTAACAACCAGCCGTATCGGTAAGTTTGATCAGGAAGAAGCTTTTGCTTCTGCTGCATTTGACGTAGTTGAACTGTCTGCTGGTACTATTCAGGCTGTAGTAGGTGGTGAATACCGTAAAGAAACTTACGCTGACTTATATGACGCCTTGTCAGAAGCTGGTGTAGTAGGTGGTTCTTCTGGTAACTCAGCTGGTGGCGACCGTAACTTAAAATCAGCTTACCTTGAGACTTTAGTTCCATTACTGGAAGGTCTGGAGATGACTGTTGCTGGTCGTTACGACAAATACTCAGACTACGGTAATGACTTCTCTCCAAAAGTATCTTTCCGTTGGGATGCGATGGAAGACTTAGTATTACGTGCTTCTTATGGTGAAGGTTTCCGTGCTCCAACTTTGGATATCCTGACTCAGAAGCCAGCTTCTGATAACCCATCAGTAAGCGATGACCCAACTTGTATCAACTTTGGTTTAGCTGCAGGTTGTGACGTTCAGGTTAGCGCTATCACTATGGCAAACCCTGCTATCAGTTCAGAAGAGTCTGAGCAGTTATCTATCGGTGCTGCTTACCAGCCAACAGATTGGTTAAACTTCTCTGTTGACTACTACGATATCAAAATCAAAAACCTGATCCGTTTCTTTGGTGCTGAAACTCTGTTAACACGTGAACAAACTGGTGACCCAATCCCAGCTGGTTTAGGTGTAACTCGTTTAGCTAACGGCGGCATCGACCTGATCACTCAGGGTTATGCGAACGAAGGTGAATGGGCTATCAGTGGTGTTGACTTAAACGTAAACACTAACTTTGATTTCGGTGCTTATGGTCGTATTAACCAGGCGTTACAGGTTACTCACCGTATTGACAGCGTGATCGATGGTGGTCGTAACACAGTAAAAGATATGGGTGAACCTCAGCGTCGTGCGACTCTGAACCACACTTACTCACTGAACGACTTTGATTTTGCATGGAACCTGAACTTAATCGGTGATCAGTACATCGATGTAGAACCTAATGGTTCAGGTGGTTTTGACAAGTCAGGCCACGTTCCTACATGGGTTACTCATGATGTACAAGCTGGTTACACATTCAGCACTGGTACTAAAATCTCTATCGGTGCTCAGAACGTGTTCGAAAAAGAGCCTGAGTTGATCCCATTCGATGGTCGTAGCTACAACTTCAACTTATACGATGCTTACGGTCGCATTGCATACGTGAAGTTCCAACAAAACTTCTAATAAGTTAAGTTGATAAAAAGCGGAACTTAGGTTCCGCTTTTTTTTTAACTAAGATTTGGCAAAAGCTCAACGAGGATGAACTCGATGCACCATTGGGATCTGTATTGGCAAACCACACATAGTCTGAATAGTTTTGTTGACCACCACAGCACGGGTTACAAAGATGAGGTAGAGCAGTTTTGGCTATCCTGTTTTAGCCAGTGTTATTCAGCGGGTAAAATTCTTGATATTGCAACAGGTAATGGTTCTTTAGCCGTTGCAGCGCAGCGCTATCTGGATTTGCATGGTTTGCAAGGCGAAGTATGGGCTACGGATGCAGCAGATATAAATCCGGTCAGGCATTTTTCATCTCAGCCTGAATTGGTTGCTCTTCTTCAAAAAATAAATTTTTATCCAAAAGTTCAGACTGAACAACTACCTTTTTTAGCGGATTATTTTAGCTTAGCAGTAAGCCAATTCGGTTTTGAGTATGCTCAGGTTATGACTGCATTTCAGCAAGTTTTTCGGGTACTAAAACCTGGCGGGTGTTTTCAGGCCATAGTGCATCATGCAAACTCTTTTATATCTGAAGATACAGATAACAGCCTCAAGTTGTTGGATATGGTGTTAGTGCAGCTGACTTTAACTCAGGACGCTTGTTCAGTACTTGAGTATGCTGAGCAAAAAATAAAACAAGCTGTGATGCTAAAAACAGATGCGCATTTTTCTGCTTTGAATCAGCAGTTGATTGCAAAAGTGCAGCAGTTCTATCAACACTGTATAAACAGCAACAATGAAGCCTGGTTTAATGCTTTTGCTGCCGATTTTATTCCATTGCTCACTAACTTACAGCCAGGTGCTTTATTAAAAATGACAGCTTTGGAGCAGTCATTAGTGAGCTACAGGCTCAGATTAGCAGAACAAAAAGACTGCCGCTGGTCTGAATCACAAGTACAACAACTTAAAGCTCAGTTGTCGGCATTAGAATGGCAGCAGGTTCAGATCGAACCATTTTATACATCAGAAGGTTTGTATGGTTGGGCTTTGAGTATAACAAAAGCAAGTTAGCTGCTTTTAGCGCCGGCTTTTTTTTGACTCTGGCATAGATCACAAAGCAAAGTAGCTGGATCATGATTCAATGCTTCAGGGCTGATGGGGCTGTCGCATTGAGCGCAGAGGCCAAATAACCCCATTTGAAACTGACCTAAAGCAGCCAGTACTTGCTCCAGTCTTTGCTGTTTTTGTTTGAGAACACCTGAACTTTTTCCTTCCAAAAGCTCAGGCCAAAGGCTTTGAGGCTGAGTCTGCAATAAAAGCTGTAATTGGCTGTAATCATCCTGAGTTGACGCAGTGACGACCGTCATGATGTCATTGCTTAGTTGAGCAAGTTCAGCCTCCAGTTTGATTTTCAGCGGTTTCTGATCTTTAGTTTGCATCTGCGACTCCCCGTTTATTACTATAGTCTGCAGCAGCGAGTCTTTGCTTATCCTGATTTATATCAATAAAAAGCGAAGTGCTGAAATTTTTTTGTACCCGGGCAGGTCTACTCAATGCAACTTAATGCAACCACAAGGAACATCGTTATGAAATCAAATAAAACTACTGCTGTTGCCGTCAGTGCTTTAGTACTGGGTTCTTTAGCTACTCTGAGCTTAAGCGCAAATGCGAATCCGTTTTCTGCTGAACAGCTGAATGCGGGCTACCAGTTAGCTTCTGCTGAAGCTTCTTGTGGTGCTGACAAAGCCAAAGATAAAGAAGCCAAGTGCGGTGAAGACAAAGCGAAAGACAAAGAAGCCAAATGTGGTGAAGGTAAATGTGGCGGCGATAAAAAAGACGCTAAAGACAAAGAAAAAACCAAAGAAGCTAAATGTGGTGAAGGCAAGTGCGGTGGCGATGCGTAATACCACCAATAGTCAGCCTGCACTCGCAGGCTGACTGTTTTTAAGGAGACGTTATGTCTGATTTTGGTTTAGCGACTTCTCACGTTGGCTTAGGCCTGAGACGTGAAATGCTGAGTTCTGTGTTGGATCAGCCACAACCTGGCATCGACTTTTTTGAAGTGGCGCCAGAAAACTGGTTACCTTATGGCGGTACTTACCAGAAAAAATTTCGCCAGTTAACAGAGCGTTATGCCTTTATTTGTCATGGTTTATCCTTATCTTTAGGAAGTCCTGATCCATTAGATTTGGATTTTGTCCGTCAAATCAAAACTTTTTTAAAAGAACATCAGATTAAGCTCTACAGCGAGCATTTGAGTTACTGCTCTGCGGCTGGGCATCTGTACGATTTATTACCTATTCCTTTTACCGAAGAAGCCGCTGTTTATGTGGCTGACCGTATCCGTATGGTGCAGGATATTCTTGAGCAGCCATTAGTCGTCGAAAACGTTTCTTATTATGCAGCGCCTGGTCAGGAGTTGACTGAGCTTGAATTTACCAATGCAGTGTTAGAGCTGGCTGACTGTAAGCTGCTATTAGATGTGAATAATATTTACGTTAATTCAGTCAATCACAGTTATGATGCTCTGGCTTTCTTAAAAGGCCTGCCAACAAAACGTATTGCCTATGGTCATGTCGCAGGGCATTACCGCCAACATGACAGCTTACTGATTGATACCCACGGTGCTGATGTCTCTGATCCGGTCTGGGTTTTATTATCTGAAGCTTATCAGCATCATGGTCTGTTTCCGACTTTGCTGGAGCGGGATTTTAATATTCCGGATATGCAGCAACTGCAACTTGAGTTGGAGCATATTCGTCGCCTGCAGCCAACTGACTCTATGAAGTTAAGGGCCTGATATGAAATTTCAGCAGGTTCAGCATCAATTCGTTGCTTATTTACGTTCTCCTGATCAAAGCGAAAAGCCCGCAGATGTCGATCAGGAACGCCTGGATGTTTATCGGGAGTTATTGTTTAACAATGTGTCAGGTTTTGTCAGCAGTGCTTTTCCTGTGCTGAAATCTTTGTATACAGAGCAGGCATGGCAACAGCGGTTACAGCTATTTTTTGCAAGCTATCGCTGCGAGAGCCCATTCTTCTTATCCATAGCCATGAGTTTCTTAGATTTTTTACAGGACCACTACGAGCTCCAGGGCGATGACCCTGTCTTTATGCTGGAACTGGCGCATTACGAGTGGCTTGAACTGGAATTGGCAACCCGCAAGGCACAAGTCGGGTTTGCAGTGACGGATCTAAAACAGCAGTCGCTGCAGTTGTCTGAACTGGCATCAGTACAGGCCTATCAGTATCCGGTGCATAAAATTTGTGTTGAGTTTCAGCCCACAGAAGCCGAAGCCAGTTTTTTACTGATCCATCGCAATTCTGATGACGAAGTAAAATTTATCGCGTTAAATCAACTGACCACTTTGCTGTTACAGGTATTGGCACAACAGCCTGGTTTGACCCTGACTGAACTGGTGGGGCAGTTATCGCCTTACGTGCCACAACTGGATTCTACTCAGTTATTGTCGGGTGCAGAGCAAATACTGCTAAATTTTGCAGAGAAAGGCATAGTGCATGCTTTTCAAGCTGACTAAAATTCATTACCATGTTCCACCTTTTTAGTGAATGAGTTCGCATTATGGCAGACGAAAATTTTAAAGAATCTTTTGGCATAGGCCAGTTAGTTTTACTGATTGTCGCTTTTCTGGCGTGCTTATGCCTTCCTCCAATTATCAGCTGGGTTCGCTTTTTCAGCTAAAGTGTTGCGAGTGATAAAAAAACCGCCTTGTGGCGGTTTTTTTATCTATTTTAAGTCGTGCTGTTTTTGCCCGACTTTGTTTTTTGTTTTAAGAACAAGGCTCTGAGAATGACTACAGAATCTCTTTCCGCTTTATTAAGTCAGGTGATTAAAGCTGTGCCTGACTATCCAAAGCCAGGTATTTTATTTCGTGACGTCACCAGTCTGATGCTGGACGCTGATGCGTTTGCGAAGGTGATTGATGCCTTCAAACAGCAGTATCAGGGCAAAGGTTTTACTAAGATTGTTGGTACTGAATCCCGTGGTTTTATTTTTGGTGCACCTTTAGCTTATGCGATGGGATTACCTTTTGTGCCAGTGCGTAAACCGGGAAAATTGCCACGTGAACGTATTGCTCAGTCTTATCAGCTTGAATACGGTGAAGACACGCTGGAAATTCATAAGGACGCTATAGCGGCCGGAGATAAGGTGCTGTTAGTGGATGACTTATTGGCTACAGGTGGTACTATTGCTGCAACAACCAGTTTAGTCGAGCGCTTAGGTGGCAAAGCCACAGACGCCGCCTTTGTGGTAAATCTGCCGGATTTGGGCGGACAAGCCCGTTTAGAAAAGCTGGGTTTGAACCTTTACAGTCTGGTTGAATTTGCAGGCGATTAATTCCAACAACAGGCAGGTGGCATGAGTTATCAAGTACTGGCAAGAAAATGGCGACCGCAACATTTTGGTCAATTGGTCGGCCAGGATCATGTGAAAACAGCGCTGACCAATGCGCTGAATCACAACAGATTACATCATGCCTATTTGTTTACCGGCACCCGTGGTGTCGGTAAAACCACCATAGCCCGTATTTTTGCCAAAAGTTTAAACTGCGAAACTGGCGTTACCTCTACGCCTTGTGGAGTCTGCAGCGCTTGTGTTGAAATTGATCAGGGTTTTTTCGTTGATCTGTTAGAAATTGACGCTGCCTCCCGCACTAAAGTGGAAGATACTCGCGATTTACTTGATAACGTGCAATACGCGCCAAGCCGCGGCCGTTATAAAGTCTACTTAATCGACGAAGTGCATATGCTTTCGCGTCACAGCTTTAACGCACTTTTGAAAACTCTGGAAGAACCACCACCTCATGTGAAGTTTCTGCTGGCGACTACTGATCCACAAAAGCTGCCTGTCACAGTGTTATCCCGTTGTTTGCAGTTCAGCTTAAAGGCGTTAAGCCCGGAACAAATTAAACAGCACTTATCTTATGTATTGGCGCAGGAAGGCATTCCGGCAGCAGAAGATGCGTTAGCTTTATTAGCCCGAGCTGCCAAAGGCAGTTTACGCGATTCATTAAGCTTGACTGACCAAGCTATAGCCCAGAGTAATTCCAACATCACAGTGCCTCTGGTGCGCGATATGTTGGGGTATCTGGAGCAGCAGTGGGCTGAGCTTTTACTAGCTGCTGTCATTAACCGGGATTTAGCTGCGCTGAAACAGCATCTGGATCAATTAGTGCAGCAGCACAGTCATTTTGCCCATGTGCTGGATGATATGCTGGCCTTACTGCATTTAGCGGCCTTAAGTCAGTTTAACTGGCAGGCTGCTGATTTGGTCACAGATCACAGCGCTTTTGTCCAGCAATTAGCGGAGCAGCAAAGCCCTGAGCAGTTACAGCTGTTTTATCAGTTACTGATTTCCGGTAAAAAAGAATTGGCCTTTGCACCAGAGCCACGTATTGGTCTGGAGATGGCGTTATTACGAGCTGTGGCTTTTGTGCCAGGAGCTGCTGATACTTCTCCTGCGATGCGCGCGTCGCTTCCTGTATCACATGCCGCTGAACTCAAAGCTAAATTTAATTTACCCGAAACTACTGCTCCGGCTAAAGAGCCCGAACCTGCGCTTGCTATGGCAGAGTCATTGCAGTCAAAGCCCGAAGCTGTAGTTGAAATGCCTCCGGAGCAGCATGTTGCAACAGAAGTTGTGACTGCTGTTGCGCAACCAGCTGCTGCAGGTATTGCTGCTTCTATTTTGGCGCGCCGTGGTATTAAAGCTGATGCTGTTAGCGCTGATAGAGCTGTGGAGACTCAGAGCGAAAAAAAGTCTGAACCAGCTCCTGCTGTAGCCAAGGCTGCAGAGCCTGCTGCTATACCAAGAGCACAAGCTGCTCCAGCGGCAGTCGAGCAGCCCGTATTACAACAGCAGGCTGTGTTAGAGCAGCAAGCCCCTGTGAATCAGCCGTCTCGGACGGCTCCAGCTGTTATTCAGCACAGCCCGGTTATGCCTGCTGCTGTGCCTGAACAGCCAGAAGCGGCAATGTCCGCTTATCCGGATGAATCTGATATGTCAGATATACCGACAGAGGATGCAGATTTTGCAGCCGACTGGGCCTGGCAGGAATTTCAGCAGCAACATCAATCTGAACCTGTGCCAGAATCACAGCCAGTTGCAGCGGCGCCAGAAGCTAAGGCACAGTATAGGTTTGATGGTGTGATCACAGCCGAAAACTTTTCAGTGCGACTTGCCGCTCAGGTCGATGAGTGGGCTGCTTTAGTGGATAGCCTGAATTTAGGCGGATTATTACGTTTGTATCTGCTGCACAGTTGCATCAGTTGGGTAGGGAACACTGTGCAGTTGCTGGTTTGTCAAAGCCAGCAACATCTGGATAAAGAAAAATTCCGTGCTGAAATTGTCAAAGAGCTGAGTCAGGCTTTTCATAAAACGGTTCAGCTGGACATTCAGTATCAGCCTTGGGTAGAGACTTGCCCTGTGGCTATTCAGCAGCGTATTGAGCAGGAACGTCTGGTTTATGTAGAGCAGTTGCTGCAACAGGACCCATGGGTGGTACAGCTGCAAAAAGACTTTGGGGCGGAAATAGTCGCCGATAGTATTATCGTCAACTAATTCGTCTTGTATTTTGGGGCTCAAGTCATTATCTTGTCGCCAGTTTAATCGAGTCATTTTTAAAGAGAGTACAGTTATGTTCAAAGGTGGTGGTGGCGGTTTAGGCAATATCATGAAGCAGGCGCAAGCCATGCAGGATAAAATGCAAAAGGCCCAGCAGGAATTGGCTAATCTGGAAGTCATAGGCGAGTCGGGTGCAGGTCTGGTGAAAGTCACCATGACAGGCAACCACAATGTACGCCGTGTCAGCATCGACGACAGTCTGATGCAGGATGACAAAGAAATGGTTGAAGATTTAGTTGCTGCAGCTATTAACGATGCGGTACGCCGTGTTGAAGAAAATAACAAAGCGAAAATGGCTGCTGTAACGGGTGGTATGCAATTACCTCCTGGTTTTAAGATGCCGTTTTAAGTGGTTATCTGATCCACTATGAGCAAATTTAGCCCATTGTTGCAGCAGTTGATCGACGCCTTGCGTATATTGCCGGGCGTAGGTCCAAAGTCGGCACAACGTATTGCCCTGCAGTTGCTGGAACGCAACCGTTCAGGCGCTGTGCAGTTGTCGAAAGCCTTGGCTGTGGCTATGGAGAAAGTAGGGCATTGCCAGCAGTGCCGTACTTTTTGCGAAACTGATTTATGTGCGATTTGCTCAGACCCGAGGCGAAGCGACAGTCAAAGCCTTTGTATTGTCGCCTCGTCTTCTGATCAGTTTGCTATAGAGCAAACAGGTCAGTTTAAAGGCCGTTATTTTGTCTTGCAGGGCCAGTTGTCGCCACTTGATGGCATAGGTCCTTCTGAATTGGGCCTGGATTTACTGCAAAAGCAGCTGGGTACAGGTTCAGTGCAGGAAGTGATATTGGCAACCAACCCAACAGTGGAAGGGGATGCCACAGCTTATTACATTGCCGAGCAGTGTAAAAAGTATCAGGTCAATGTCTCCCGTATTGCGCATGGTGTGCCTGTGGGGGGGGATTTAGAGTATGTGGATGGGACTACCTTGTCGCACGCCTTTAGTGGCCGCAAACCTATCTGAGCTTCGTCATTGAAGCTATAGCTTTGTTGGCTGCGCCTCTCGCCCCAATCGCATAGTAAGCTATGCTCAGGGGGACTCGCTTGCTTGCCGCCGCGCTCTAGCTCCAATGCCTTTGCTCAGTACCTTCGTCCTTGATACTATAGCTTTGTTGGCTGCGCCTCTCGCCCCAATCACATAGTGGCCTATGTATGTTGGGACTCTTTCACTTGCAGCCTTGCTACAACTCCAATGCTTTTGGTCAGAGCCGTAGCCACTGTCTATTCTTTATCCAATTGCCTGATCCTCCATTTTGTTCTGAGTTTTGCCGCTATTGCCCCCTTGATATTTGTGGGTATTAAACCCATATCCTTGCCAGCACAATTCGAAAGGCGCTACGCCCTTGCATAGGCGCTTTTGCATTAAAGTCATTCCACGAAAGATAAGGAGCTGTATATGACTGAAACAGTACAAAAACAAAAGCACGGCTTTCAGGCCGAGGTCAAACAACTTCTGCAGCTGATGATCCATTCGCTGTATTCCAATAAAGAAATTTTCCTGCGCGAACTGGTATCCAACGCCTCAGACGCGGCCGATAAACTGCGCTTTTTAGCTTTGTCAGACAGCAGCCTGTATGACAATGACGGCGAGTTACGGGTTCGGATCAGCCTGGATGAAGCAGCTAAAACCATTAGCATCAGCGACAACGGTATTGGTATGACGCAGGATGAAGTGATTAGCCATTTAGGCACTATCGCGAAATCCGGCACCAAGGAATTTTTCGGTCAGCTCTCAGGCGATCAAAGCAAAGATTCTCAACTGATTGGTCAGTTTGGTGTAGGTTTCTACTCTGCTTTTATTGTGGCTGACAAAGTGACAGTCAAAACCCGTAAAGCCGGTGCGCCAGCTGATTCTGCTGTTGAGTGGGAATCGACAGGCGAGGGGGAATACACTATTACTCCTATCGTCAAAGCAAGCCGTGGTACAGAAATTATTCTGCATTTACGTGACGAAGAAACTGAATTTTTAAATCAGTGGAAAGTCGAGTCTATTGTGACTAAATATTCTGACCATATCAGCATTCCGGTGGAAATGTATCAGGAAGGTACACCAGAGCAAGACGGTGAAGAGGGCGAAAAAATCCCTGCCACTGAAGGGTTCTGGAAAGCAGTCAACAAAGCCACAGCGCTTTGGATGCGTGATAAATCTGAAGTGACTGACACGGAGTATCAGGAATTCTACAAACATATTTCGCACGACTGGACTGAGCCATTAAGCTGGAGTCATAACAAAGTAGAAGGCAATACCAACTACACCAGCTTATTGTATGTGCCGAAAAAAGCACCTTTTGATATGTGGAACCGTGAAGCCCGTCATGGTTTAAAACTCTATGTACAGCGCGTGTTTATTATGGATGACGCTGAACAGTTTATGCCAAGTTACCTGCGTTTTATCAAAGGTGTGTTGGACTCCAGCGATTTACCTCTGAACGTCTCCCGCGAAATTTTGCAGGATACTAAAGTGACACAAAGCCTGCGTAAAGGCTGTACATCCCGCGTATTAAAAATGCTGGAGAAAATGGCCAAAGCTGAGGATCAAACCGAGTACCAGACTTTCTGGACTGAGTTTGGCCAGGTGATGAAAGAAGGCCCGGCAGAGGATTTCGCTAACAAAGAAACTATCGCTAAGTTGCTGCGTTTTGCTTCGACTCACAACGACAATGCCGATCAGACGGTCAGCTTAGAAGCTTATGTCAGCCGGATGAAAGAAGGTCAGGACGAAATTTATTTTATCGTTGCCGACAGCTTTGAGGCGGCCAAACACAGTCCGCACTTAGAAGTGTTGCGTAAAAAAGGCATCGAAGTTCTGCTGTTATCCGACCGCGTTGACGAGTGGTTAATGCAGCACCTGACTGACTTTGAAGGCAAAAAACTGCGCTCTATCGCCAAAGGTGGCCTGGATATCAGCAAGCTGGATGACGAAGAAACCAAAAAAGCTCAGGAAGAAACGGAAAAGCAATTTGCTGCTGTGACTGAACGTTTTAAAACAGCTTTAGGTGATCAGGTCAAATCAGTGAAAACCAGTCATCGCTTAACCGACAGCCCAGCTTGTATTGTCACTGACGAGTTTGATATGAGCACGCAGATGATGAAGCTGATGGAATCTGTGGGTCAGAAAGTACCGGACGTGAAACCTATTTTTGAACTGAACCCGGATCATGCGTTGGTGAAACATATTGCCGATGTGCAGGACGAAACGCAGTTTAAACAGTGGGCTGAAGTCTTGTTTGATCAGGCCTTATTAGCTGAACGTGGTAGCCTGAAAAATCCTGCAACTTTTGTCAGCCGCTTAAACGCGCTGCTGCTGGATTTATCGAAAAAAGCATAAGTTTTACTCTGAGTTTAAAAAGCCTCTGCAAGCGCAGGGGCTTTTTTATATGCTGTGCAGTCCTGCACAGCACTCTTCGGGCCATCGTCGCTGCTCTTCGATGTTCAAAATTGATCCAGACAATTTTGTGTCTCAGGAAAGATTTTCAGCTCTTCCCCTGTCTCTTATCACAACAGCATGATGCGGAGCCTGATTGTGATACAACAAAGTATCCTCTTTTATCAAAAACTAGTGACCAAGCTACAGCAACTGGACTTTATTTCTTTGTTATTGCTGCGGCTGTACCTGACCTCTGTGATGATGCAGGCTGGCTGGACTAAGCTGCAAAACTTTGACAGTACCTTGAGCTGGTTCGCTGATCCGGACTGGGGTTTAGCTTTACCTGTGCCTGCGCTGATGTTGTCTTTAGTGATTCTGTTGGAACTTGGTGGTGGTTTAGCTTTGCTATTGGGTTTATTCACCCGACTGACCGCTTTGGGATTAAGTATGACCATGCTGGTGGCTATGCTGACAGTGCATGCGAAAAATGGCTGGCTGGCGATAGCGGATGCGTCAAGCTGGCTGGCTGATGGCACTATTTTCAGTAATGAAGCTGTGATGGCAGCTCCCGATAAACTGGCCAAAGCCAATGAAATCTTGCAGCAACAACCGGATTACAACTGGCTTATCTCCAGCGGCAAATTGGTGGTGTTAAATAACGGTATTGAATTTGCTGCGACTTATTTTGTCATGCTGTTGCTGTTAGTTGTTTATGGGGCAGGGCCTTGGTTAAGTCTGGACTATTGGTTGAGTCGCAAAGCGGCCGCAGCGGTAACAACACAGGAGACTGTAGCTTGAGTTTTCTTAGGTCTATGTCCTATAGTGAGCAGCCACAACCGGAAACCAAACCGGATACGGCGCTCTTGCCTACAAGGACAACGAATGTGATGTGGTGGTCAACGAATAAAGCGACTGCAAAAAAACAGACGCCGGAAAAAGAGCAGCGTCAGCACAGCTATATGCAACTGGTACGTTTATATCATGCGGATTTATACCGCTATAGCTGCTGGATTTGTCGAAGCGCTGATATTGCGGAAGATTTAGTGCAGGATACTTATTTACGAGCCTGGAAAAGTATTGATTTGCTTCAAAACGAAGCCTCTGCCAAAGCCTGGTTGTTTACTATTTTGCGCAATGAAAATGCCCGACGTTTTGAACGTAAACAGTTTCAGTATCAGGAAGTAGAGCAGGAGTTGCTGCTGGACGAACATCAGGTGAGTCCTGAGCAATTGTACTCACAGCAGCAGTTACTAAAGCAAATTGAGAGTCTGGAGCCTGAATACAGTGAGCCGTTGATCCTGCAAATTATCGGCGGTTTTAGTGGAGACGAAATAGCACAATTGTTGTCTCTGAATCTTAATACAGTGAATACCCGTTTATTCCGCGCCCGTAAGCAATTACGGGATTTGTTAAGCCATGAAACCGTCAGGGAGCAAAAAAATGGATGAGTTAGAAGTTCGCCGTCGTTTGCTGACTGACCCCTATCATTTGACCCCTGAACAACTACAGCAGTTGCAGCAGGACCCGGATAGTCAGCAGTTTCATCAGGATGTACTGGAGCTGGATCAGCAGATTAAACAGCTGTTAAGTCCACCCGTGCCAAAAGCGCTGGAAAATGCGTTGTTGTTGCAACAGCACAAACACAAGCAACAACAGCAGAAACGCTTTTATCAGAATCTGATTGCGTTAGCCGCTTCTGTGGCGTTTTTAGCAGGTTTTGCGCTGAACTGGTCGTTTTTTCTGTATGGCTCGCAAAGCCTCGGCGAAAATTCGCTGGCTCATGTCTACCATGAAGAGCCTTATATCCAGCATATGACGACGGCTTTGTCTCTGTCCGATGTGAACGCCAAATTGGCTGAGTTTGATGCCAGCCTGGTTGAAAACGGCCATGCTGTAGTCTACGCGAACTTCTGTAATTTCCGTGGCACCCGATCGTTGCATCTGGTCGTGGAGACAGAACAAGGATTGATGACAGTCTTTGTGGTACCAAAAGAGAACTCATTGGATTATGAAGCAGAGTTTCATGATGACAAATACCAGGGACGTAGTATCAATAGCCACAAAGCTATTCTGGTGATGGTCAGTGATAAAGCTGAAGTGCTACGACAAGGTGAACAGCAACTGCTAAATAACCTGCAATTTAAAGCCTGATAAAAATGGGCTTCGGAGTACTTTATGTACTTCCGAAGCTTTTCTTTATAAAATTCCTGGTTTTATTGATCTCAATCAATTTAGGTCGATTGCATTAGATGTCGTTTCAATTTTAAGTTATATAAATCAACAGTTTATAATGTGCGTGTTTTGGTTGTTATTTCGGCAGTTACACAATTTGACCTCAGCAGCCTTGTTGTAGGGGTTGCTCTGCAACGCAGTGAAAATGCACCACTTTAGTCGAATAGCATACTGTCTTTATTCAACTTTTTTTTCTTTTAGCCGTATTTCCCCTCTATAGATGGCCCAATCGACTGTTGTAGTAAGTTATCCTACCAAAGTAGGCTTGACTTGGGCCGATCAGGTAAGACAAGCAGACAAATTCCTTGTCTGATGAAGCACATTATGTAAAGATTCATCCCCTATAACAAATGGATCAATCCCAGGTTAATTGAGGATCTTTGTATGCGTATTATTTTGTTGGGTGCCCCGGGTGCTGGTAAAGGAACTCAGGCGCAGTTTCTGATGAACAAGTATGGGATCCCACAAATTTCGACTGGTGACATGCTGCGTGCTGCCATCAAAGAGGGCACTGCTTTAGGTCTGGCAGCTAAGCAAGTGATGGATGCAGGCCAGCTCGTGTCTGATGACTTAATTATTGGTTTAGTGAAAGAGCGGATCAGCAAAGAAGATTGTGCTAAAGGCTTCTTATTGGATGGTTTCCCGCGCACTATTCCACAAGCTGACGCGATGAAAGCCAATGGCGTGGTGGTTGATCACGTCATTGAGTTTGATGTGCCGGATGATGTGATTGTAGAGCGTATGAGCGGTCGTCGTGTGCACCCTGCTTCAGGACGTGTTTATCATGTCAGTTACAATCCACCAAAAGTGGATGGTAAAGATGATCTGACCGGCGAAGATTTAGTGATCCGTGAAGACGACAAAGAAGAAACTGTACGTAAGCGTTTAGGTATTTATCACGAGCAGACTGAACTGCTGGTCGGTTATTACCGTAAAGAAGCTGAACAGGGCCGCACTCAGTACCACTATATGGTTGGGACCTTGCCAGTTGAACAAGTCAGTGCAAAACTCGAGGCGTTATTAGGTTAACCCCTGCCAGTTTCATCGAAGCCCACCTAGAGTGGGCTTTTTATTGGATCCTGTAGCGATTTCTGTGGGTCTAAGGATTCAATGAGCTTCAGTCTCATCCGCAGACTATTTCAGTCGATAGTTCTGCAACAACTTTAAGGGCATCAATGTGACTTTAGCTATTACCTCTTTTTACGCGGCGATTCTGGCACTGTTGTATGTCGTATTGGCTTGTTTAGTTGTGCGTCAGCGTTTTAAGTTTCGCGTTGGTCTGGGAACAGGGAAAGATCCGCAGTTGTTACAAACGGTACGGATGCACGGCAATTTTTCTGAATATGTGCCGTTTTTGCTTATTCTTGTTGCGCTACTGGAGTTACAACAAGGCCCTGCCTGGCAATTGCATCTGGTGGCTGGTTTAACTTTAGCTGGACGAGTACTGCATGCCATAGGTTTGTGGCGCAGCAGCGGCACGTCGGTGCCTCGTTTTTTAGGTATGATTTCGACTTTCGCTGCACTTATTGTAGGTGCAGTGTTTTTACTGGCGAAGTAACAGATGCAAACTACGGTTCTGATGCTGCACAGTTCACTTTCCAGTGGACGCCAATGGCAGGGTTTGAAACTGGCTCTGAAAGCCGACTATCAAGTGCTGAATCCTGATCTGCTGGGTTATGGCAGTAATACAGCCAGTTACCCCCGGCCTATGCAACTGGCTGATGAGGCCAGCCAGCTGTGGCCTTTGCTGGAAGGACATCCTGCAGCTTCAGTGATTTTGATTGGACACTCTTTTGGTGGTGCAGTCGCTTTGCATATGGCCAGGACCAGGCCTGAACTATTTAAAGCCGTGTTAGTGTTTGAACCTGTGGCTTTTCATTTATTTAAAACGACAGAGCCTGCTTTGTATCAGCAGGTACAGCAGTTAAGCCAGCAGATGCTGAATGTAAGCCCAAAAGACGCAGCAGCGCTTTTTATTGATTATTGGCAAGGTGAAGGTTATTTCCATCATTTGCCGGATGTCATGCAGCAAAAACTCACAACGCAAGTAGGGAAAGTGGCTGCTGATTTTGAAGCTTTAAGTGAAGAGCCCGCAACATTTACCGATTACGCCACTGCTATCCACTGTCCTGTGTTGCTGTTAAGTGGCGAGCAAAGCCAGTTATCAGCACAACGTTTGGCAACAATGCTGGCAGGTGTTTTGCCTTGCGTCGAGTTCCAGACAGTAAAAACGGGCCACATGGGGCCCGTTACAGATGCAGAACTGGTGAATGCTGTTCTGCTTGAGTTTATTCAGCGTTTAGCCGTTACTAAGCCTAGCCATTACTAAGTTTATCCATTACTAACCTGGGCTAAATGTTCATTCAGCAGCGCAGGTTCGACTTTGACCGTCGACTGCTGATTAATGCTGATTTTGCGTGGTTTTAACGCTTCCGGTACTTCACGTACCAGCTCAATATGCAACAGGCCATGGCTCATCTGAGCGCCCGTCACTTTAATATAATCCGACAACTGGAACTTCCGCTCAAAGTTACGCTCTGCTATGCCCTGATGCAGGAAGCGGCGGCCTTCGGTTTTATCGGCCTTCTGACCTCGTACCACTAAGTTGTTGTGTTCAGTTTCAATCGACAACTCGTTTTCATCAAAGCCGGCAATAGCCATGGTAATACGGTATTGATCCTCACCTGTCACTTCAATATTGTACGGTGGATAAGCGGGCTGCTTTTCATTGCGGGCTGCAGCATCCATCAGGTTAGCTAAATGATCAAAACCAATAAATGAGCGGTAGAATGGGGTGAAATCTAAAGTGTTCATAATCAAATCCTCTAAGGCAAATAATCTATTCTGCTCTTCAAATGAACGAGCAATGTAAGCAGGTGCCGGATGGCCACCTGCTGTTTTAATATGTTCGCTTAGATAATTTTCAAGAGAGGGGCGAGCAAATATTTAAGATTTTTTGCCGGTTATTTGCGCAAGAGCAGCCATGCTATGAGCGTAATCCGGTTCCTGCGCCAGCGCTGGAACCAACTGCTGATAGGCCAAATTCCCTTTTGCATCAATAATTAAAACGGCGCGAGCCAGAATGCCCATATCTTTAATTAATAGGCCGTAATTACTGCCAAAATCACGCCAGACAGCATCAGATAACACCAGTAACTGATCGACTTTTTCCTGAGCACAATAGCGTTTTTGCGCAAAGGGGAGGTCGGTAGAGATGGTCATCATCACCACATCGTCAGACACTTTGCTCACTTCCTGGTTAAATCTTTTGGTTTGCAGCGAGCAAATGCCGGTATCGACACTAGGCACTACACTGATCAATACTGTTTTACCTTTAAAGTCGCTTAATTTGATGGTTTTAAACTTCTCGTCCACCACCTGAAAATCAGGTGCCTGTTGTTGTAACTGCACCTGATGGCCTTGTAATTCAACGGCCTTATTACCGGCTTTAACTTCGGATAATCGACTTGGCAACTGTGCATTTAAATCAACGGCCCAGGCTGCGGGACTTAAGGCTAAACTAACAATGATGGTTTTTATCAGATTTGACGACATTCAAATGTCTCCCAGATTGGTAATACGGCTGAAAGTGAAAAAAATAGTAGGTGTTGCTTATTTTTTGTCAGATACTACACAGGGTTAGCGCAGAGCCACCTTTCTGACTACACTGGAAAATAACAATACGTGAAGTGAGCCGTAAATGGTAGCAGCAGTTTTGATATGTGACGATTCCAACCTTGCACGTAAACAAATGGCAAGAGCTTTACCTGCAGAGTGGCAGCAAAATATCCAGTTTGCGGGTCATGGTGGGGAAGCTTTGGATATTTTACAGCGCCAGCCAATCGACTTACTTTTCCTTGATTTAAATATGCCGATCCTGGATGGTTATCAGGTGCTTGCAGCTATTCAGCAACAACAGCTGTCCGTCAAAACTATAGTGGTATCAGGTGATATTCAGCCGGAAGCCCGTGAACGGGTTTTATCTTATGGCGCGTTGGATTTTATTAAAAAGCCTGTCGACCAACAAAAGCTAAATCATGTGCTGGGTCTGGTTGAACAAAAAACCATTCAGCAACAAGCACAAGCTAAAACCGAACCCAAAGTCGCAGCAGTAAAAAACACCGGCTCTTTTGTATTATCCAACGATTTACGTGATGTGTTCCAGGAGCTGAGTAATGTAGCTATGGGGCAGGCCGGTGATTTATTGGCGCGCCTGCTGAAGGTCTTTGTCAAACTGCCTATTCCTAACGTCAATGTCATTGAAGTTAGCGAACTTCATATGGCGATCGCCTCAGTAGAGCAAAAAGAAAACACCTCAGCTGTTTGCCAGGGCTTTATAGGTGGTGGTGTCGCAGGTGAAGCGCTGCTGATACTCAATGACTCCAGTTTTGTTGATATAGCCCGGTTGATGCAATACAACGGCGAGCTGACCACCAAAGTGGAGCTGGAGCTATTGATGGACATTGCCAATATTCTGATTGGTGCTGTACTAAAAGGGCTGGCTGAACAAATTGATATGACCTTTAGTCAAGGCCACCCTGTGGTGTTAGGACAGCATGCACCTGTCAGTGAACTGATTAAAGCCAATGCCAGACGATGGCGTCGAACTTTAGCGATAGAAATCAGCTATGGTATTGAAAACTATAATATCAGCTGCGATTTATTACTGTTGTTTACCGAAGACAGTATTAAAACCCTGAACTATAAAGTCGAATTCCTGCTGGAAGATTAAATGTCACAAAACAACGTAGATGTATCCGAAATCCACTGGTTGATGGACATGTTCCAGACGGTTGACGTTGGCCTGGTGGTGTTATCTGCTGATTACCGCATTCAAGTGTGGAACGGCTTTATGGAAAACCATAGCGGTCTGACGCCCCGTCAGGTGCGCGACAGATACCTATTTGATTTATTCTCTGAAATTGATGAAGACTGGTTGCGACGCAAATGCGATCCGGTGATTTTATTAAAGAACCGTGCTTTTACCATTTGGGAGCAGCGGCCTTATATTTTCAAGTTTCGTAACTACCGGCCTATTACAGGCTCGGCGGAATATATGTATCAAAACAGCACTATATTCCCGCTGACCGATACTATGGGCAGAGTGACCCACCTTTGTCTGATTATTTATGATGTGACGGACGTCGCTGTCAGCAGGCTAGAGTTGGAGTCGATGAATGGACAGCTACGCACTTTGTCCAAAACCGACTTCCTGACCAGCTTAAATAACAGAGGCTCCTGGGAAGAAGCGCTGATCAATGAATACAAACGCATAAAACGCAGCGGCCATCACAGCACTTTGTTGATGTGTGACATTGACCACTTTAAGCGGGTGAACGATACCTTTGGTCATGCTGCTGGTGATGCGGTGATCCAACAGGTTGCTGCTGCTGTGAAAAAAAATCTGCGTAGCACTGATGTGGCAGGCCGTTATGGTGGTGAAGAGTTTGCTGTGTTACTGCTCGATACCACAGTAGAGCAGGCGATGTTTTTTGCGGAACGTCTGCGCAAAAATGTTGAAGCTATGGCGGTGGAATATAATCAGCAAATATTGCGGGTGACCGTCAGTATAGGTGTGGCTGAATACCGCGAAGACATGGGCGAGTATCGAGACTGGCTGGAAGCCGCGGATAAGGCTTTGTATCAATCCAAGGCGGCAGGGCGTAACTGCATTACTAAAGCAGTGTCAGAGTAAAGGCTCTGACACGCTGCTACAGTGGGCAACTCCCTAATAGTTTCACGCTACCATCTTCGTTTAGTTGCTCCAGTTGCACATTAAAACCCCAAAGCCGGTGTACATGTTTCAGCACCTGCTGGAAATTGTCTGACAGCGGAATACGTTTGTTAGGAATAAATCTTAAGGTTAGGCTGCGATCTCCTGTGATATCCGCGCTATACACCTGAATATTAGGTTCAATATTGCTTAAGTTGTACTGAGCTGACAAAGTCTGGCGGATTTGCTGGTAACCTTCAGCGTTATGAATAGCGACCACTTCCAAAGTGCTTTCTTTGTCATCGTCTGTGATGGCGAATAAATGAAAGTCCCGGATAATTTTTGGCGATAAATACTGGCTGATAAAACTCTCATCTTTAAAGTTTTGCATGGCAAAATGCAAAGTTTCCAGCCAGTCCGAGCCTGCAATATCCGGAAACCACTCTTTGTCTTCTTCGGTTGGGTGCTCGCAAATGCGGCGCAAGTCGGTAAACATGGCATACCCCAAAGCATAAGGGTTAATACCTGAATAATATTTGCTGTGGTATTCAGGCTGAAACACTACATTGGTATGGTTATGCAGTACTTCCAGAATAAACTTGTCGGTGACTAAGTTCTCCTGATACAGATGTTGCAATATGGTGTAGTGCCAGAAGGTTGCCCAGCCTTCATTCATCACTTGGGTTTGTTTTTGCGGGTAAAAATACTGCGAAATTTTCCGTACTATACGCACTACTTCACGTTGCCAGGGTTTGAGCAGCGGCGCATTTTTTTCAATAAAATACAAAATGTTTTCCTGAGGTTCAGATGGAAAACGGTACTCATGCTCTGCAGATAAATCACCTTTATTCGGAATGGTTTTCCACAGTTGATTGACCTGAGACTGCAGGTAAGCTTCACGGTCTTTCTGACGTTTTTGCTCTTCGTCCATCGAGATTTTTTGTGGTCTTTTGTATCTGTCGACACCGTAATTCATCAGCGCATGGCAGGAGTCCAGCATATCTTCCACTTCACTGATACCGTATTTCTCTTCACAGTGACTTAAATACTGTTTGGCAAACACCAGGTAATCGATAATGGATGACGCATCAGTCCAGGTTCGAAATAAGTAATTGTTTTTAAAAAATGAGTTATGACCATAGCAGGCATGCGCCATCACCAGCGCCTGCATGGTCATGGTGTTTTCTTCCATCAGATAAGCAATACAGGGATTGGAGTTAATCACAATCTCGTACGCCAGCCCCATAAAACCCCTTTTGTAGTTTTGCTCTGTCTGGATAAACTTTTTGCCATAGGACCAGTGGTTATAGCCAATGGGCATGCCAACACTGGAATAAGCGTCCATCATTTGTTCGGCCGTAATCACCTCAATCTGATTAGGGTAGGTGTCCAGTTTATAGAGTTTGGCGACCCGTTCAATTTCTGCCTGATACTGGCCTAATAATTCAAAGCTCCAGTCCGGGCCGTCGGATAAAGGTTGTTTTTGTTCAACAGAAGACATAAGCAACTCCCTGAAGTCAGTAGCTAAGCAGCCTGTTTTTTGAAGAGCTCACGAAATACAGGATAGATGTCCGCTACTTGCCGTATCGGCTGAATGGCAAAGTTATCAAAACTCTGCTGCAATTTTTCGTACTCCAGCCACAGGCTTTGATGGGGCCGTGGGGTAATTTCGATATAGGCGTAATAGCGCACAAAAGGCAAAATCTGCTGTGCCAGCAAATCTGCACATTGCGGGCTGTCATCGGCCCAGTTATCACCGTCTGAGGCTTGCGCTGCGTAGATATTCCACTCAGCCGGGTTATATCTGTCTTTGACAATATCGGCCATCATTTTTAGCGCGCTGGACACTATAGTGCCGCCTGTTTCTTGTGAGTAAAAAAACTCTTGTTCGTCCACTTCCTTCGCTTGTGTATGGTGGCGGATATAGACTACTTCGACATTTTTATAGCTGCGGCTTAAAAACATATAGAGCAGAATATAAAAACGTTTGGCCATGTCCTTGGTCGCCTGATCCATAGAACCCGACACATCCATCAGGCAAAACATGACGGCTTTGCTGGTGGGTTCAGGGCGTTTCTGGAAATTGCGAAAGCGTAAATCAAAGCTGTCGATAAAAGGTACTGCGCCTATGCGTTTTTCAAGCAGCTCAATTTGCTCCCGCAGTGCCATTAGTTGATGCTGATCCGGCACTGGCTCTGCTTCGACTAAGGCTAATTTGGCCTCCAGTTCATGCAGTTCACGTTTTTTCCCAACCGTCATTGCGACACGGCGGGCTAAAGAACCTTGTAGTGATCGCACTATATCAATATTGGTGGGCACGCCTTCAGAGCGAAAACCAGCCCGTACATTTTTGTATTGCACCAGCTTATCCAACTGATTTTTTTTCAGATTCGGCAGTTCTAAATCTTCAAATAACAAATCCAGGTATTCGTCTTTAGAAATCGAGAATACAAATTCGTCTTCGCCTTCACCATCTGCACTGGCATCGCCCTGACCTGAGCCAGCACCTTGTCCACCTTGAGGCCGTTTGATTTTATCGCCAGGGCTGAACTGGTCATTGCCCGGGTGTACACGTTCTCTGTGACCACCCTGACCCTGATGGAAAAAAGGCTCCGTAATGTCTTTGCCGGGAATAGAGACTTTTTCACCGTTGTTGATATCAGTGACACTACGTTTGCTGATGGCATCGGATACAGCTTGTTTAATTTGCTGCTTATAGCGGCGAATAAAGCGCTGTCGGTTGACAGCACTTTTGTTTTTGCCATTTAAGCGTCGGTCAATAAAATGCGCCATACAACCTCCAAGGCTCTGACCTTACTGCGATTTGCGAACCCGTAAATACCACTCGCTGAGTAAGCGCACTTGTTTACGGGTGTAGCCTTTCTCCATCATACGGTCGACAAAATCATCATGTTTTTTCTGATCGTCGGTGGAGGTTTTGGCGTTAAAGGAAATCACAGGCAACAGCTCTTCGGTGCTGGAGAACATCTTTTTCTCTATCACAGTGCGAAGTTTTTCATAGCTGGTCCAGGTTGGGTTTTTGCCATTATTTTTGGCTTTGGCCCGCAGCACAAAATTGACGATTTCATTGCGGAAATCTTTTGGATTACTAATGCCTGCTGGTTTTTCAATTTTCTCAAGCTCAGCATTCAGTGCAGCTCTGTCAAAGAGCTGACCGGTTTCAGGATCACGGTATTCCTGATCCTGGATCCAAAAATCAGCATAAATGACATAACGGTCAAAAATATTCTGGCCATATTCAGAGTAAGACTCCAAATAAGCGGTTTGAATTTCTTTGCCGATAAACTCGATGTATTTTGGGATTAAGTAGCCTTTTAAATGCTCCAGATAACGCTCTGACACATCGGACGGGAATTGCTCCCGCTCTATCTGCTGCTCCAGCACATAAAACAAATGCACAGGGTTAGCGGCTACTTCGGTCGAGTCAAAGTTAAAGACACGGGATAAAATTTTGAAAGCAAAACGGGTGGATAAACCCGACATGCCTTCATCCACGCCCGCATAATCGCGGTACTCCTGATAAGACTTCGCTTTAGGGTCTGTGTCTTTTAAGCTTTCGCCATCATAAACCCGCATTTTGGAATACAAGCTGGAATTTTCCGGCGCTTTTAAACGCGACAATACGGCAAACTGTGCCAGAGAGGTTAAAGTCGCAGGAGAGCAAGGAGCGACTTTTAATTCACTATGCTCCAGCAGTTTTTCGTAAATTTTGACTTCTTCAGACACCCGCAGGCAATAAGGCACTTTGACAATATAAACCCTGTCTAAAAAGGCTTCGTTGTTTTTGTTGTTGCGAAAAGTCTGCCATTCCGACTCGTTGCTGTGCGCCAGAATAATGCCTTCAAAGGGCAGGGCGGCGAGGCCTTCGGTGCCGTTGTAATTGCCTTCCTGAGTGGCAGTTAACAGTGGATGCAGCACCTTAATAGGGGCTTTAAACATCTCAACAAATTCCATCAGGCCCTGATTGGCACGGCATAAAGCGCCTGAGTAGCTGTAGGCATCCGGATCGTTTTGGGCAAAATGTTCCAACTGACGGATATCGACTTTACCTACTAAAGACGCTATGTCCTGATTGTTTTCATCACCAGGCTCAGTTTTGGCAATACAGATTTGATCCAGAATCGAAGGGTATTTTTTTACCACTTTAAACTGGCTGATATCGCCGTTGAATTCATGCAGGCGTTTACTGGCCCATGGCGACATAATGGTTTTCAGGTAACGTTTGGGAATGCCGTATTCCTGCTCCAGAATATTGCCATCTTCGTTGACGTCAAACAGACACAAAGGGCTGTCGTAAACAGGTGAGCCTTTGATGTAATAGACAGGAACCTGCTGCATCAGCGATTTTAACTTTTCGGCCAAAGATGATTTACCACCACCGACAGGGCCTAGCAGATACAAAATTTGTTTGCGCTCTTCCAGTCCCTGGGCTGAGTGCTTCAGGTAGGAGACAATTTGTTCTATCGCATCTTCCATGCCATAAAACTCGGCAAAAGCCGGATAACGGCCAATGACGCGGTTGGAGAATAAGCGGCTTAGTTTAGAGTCCTGTGCTGTATCAATCAGCTCAGGCTGACCAATCGCCATTAACAAACGCTCGGCAGCGCTTGCATAACAACTTTTGTCTTTTTTACACAGCTCCAGATATTCCTGAATGCTGTATTCCTCTTCTTTGGATGCTTCGTATCTAGATTTGTAGTGCTCAAAAATGCCCATAGTGCACCTCCGAAACTGGTCTGTGGGAACTGAATGCAAATAAAGCCACTGATGTAAGGTTAGACAGTAAAAAAGCGCTTCGCTCAACTAATTCACAGAAAAATATGAATTTTTTTGTAGCGATGAGTGAACAGAACAGTAAGGTGGGACTCTGATTAGAGTCTGGGTTTTAATTAGGGACAAAAGAAAAAGCCCGGCGAACCGAGCTTAAGAATTTACAGCAACAGCAAATTAAGCAGCGAAGTTTTTCGCAGCAAATTCCCAGTTGATTAATGCCCAGAAGGCATTTAAGTAAGTTGGACGTGCATTGCGGAAATCAATGTAGTACGCATGTTCCCACAGATCCACTGTCATCAGTGCAGTCACTGAGCTATCAGTCAGTGGCGTGCCAGCGTTGCTGGTGTTGACGATATCTAAAGAACCGTCTGCTTTTTTCACTAACCAGGTCCAGCTTGAACCGAAGTTGTTGACGGCTTTGTCATTAAAAGCAGTCTGGAATGCAGCAAAAGAGCCCCACTGTGCAGTAATTGCAGCAGCTAAAGCGCCTGTTGGTTCACCGCCACCATTTGGTGATAAGCAGTTCCAGTAAAAGGTGTGGTTCCAAATCTGGGCTGCGTTGTTAAATACCGGACCCTGAGAAGTACGGATGATATCTTCTAAAGACTTACCGGCAAATTCAGTGCCTTCAACTAATGAATTCAGCTTCACCACATAGGCGTTATGGTGTTTGCCATGGTGATAATCCAGAGTTTCAGGAGAGATGTGAGGTAATAATGCGTCTTTTGCGAAAGGTAATGCTGGTAATTCGAAAGCCATTGTAGTTCTCCGTAGGCGTTGTTTATGGGGTCTGCATCGCGTAGACTACAAAACCCGACTAAATTACTCAAGTTTTAGTCGTAAATTTCACAGCCTGAGCTTATTGCAATGCAAGTGTCTGCTCCCCATATTCTTGGGGCACTTTGTAAAATCTCAAGTGCGAAATGAACGAACTCAGCGTAAAATGAGATAAATTTTTAAACCCAGTAGTGCCAGAGGCTGAAGATGGAAACCATTGAGAAAATTGAACAACAGTTGGCTGATAACCCAATCATTCTTTATATGAAAGGTTCGCCGAAATTACCGAGTTGCGGTTTTTCAGCTCAGGCTTCTCAAGCCCTGATTGCATGTGGCCAACCTTTTGCGTTTGTCGACATTCTGCAAAACCCGGATATCCGTGCTGAATTACCAAAATATGCCAACTGGCCAACTTTCCCGCAGTTATGGGTTGAAGGTGAGCTGATTGGTGGTTGTGACATTATTCTGGAAATGTTCCAGCGTGGTGAATTGCAGCCGTTAATTAATGAGACGGCTGCTAAGCACAACAGCGAAAGCGCAGAGTAACTTTGCGGTTGAAACAAAAAGGCAGCCCAGGCTGCCTTTTGTATTTCCAGATCTGTATTCATAAAGTCGGGTCGATTAAGCTGGATCGGATTCCGTACTTTCTTGTGTTTCACAATCATCCATCAGCATAGGTGGCGGCCAGCCGCCGAGTTGATGCCAACGATTGACTATGTAGCAAAACAGTTCAGCCGTGCGTTCTGTGTCATACAAAGCGCTGTGGGCTTCTTTGTTGTCAAAATCAATACCAGCTTGTTTACAGGCTTTTGCCAAAACGGTCTGGCCTAAAGCCAATGCTGATAAAGTGGTGGTATCAAAAGACACAAAAGCGTGAAAAGGTGATCGTTTTAATTTAATTCGATCAATAGCTGCATTTAAAAAGCCCTGATCAAAAGCAGCATTATGAGCGACGACTACAGCACGTTGGCAGTCGGCATCCTTCTGAGCTTTACGCACAGCGCGGCAAATTTCAGTCAGGGCTTCCCGCTCTGAAACCGCGCCACGAAGCGGGTTGTAGGGGTCTATACCATTAAAAGCCAGGGAGCTTGCTTCCATGTTGGCACCCTCAAAAGGTTCAATATGAAAATGCAAAGTCTGGCTTGGAACAAGCATGCCTTTTTCGTCTATAGTCAACAAAGTTGCAGCGATTTCTAACAATGCATCTGTTTTTGCATTAAAGCCTGCGGTTTCTACGTCGATAACAACAGGGAAGTAGCCACGAAAACGTTGTGCTAACGGATGTAAAGCTTGAGTCATAAGACCTGTGTCCTGATAAGATTGGCAGGTATTATGCCAAATAAATTGCGAAGCGTCTTGTTTGAGTACCTTGTTTGTCCTGGTTGAAGTTGAAAAACAACGGGTGTTGAGATGAAAAAAGGGAAACCTATGCGATATAAGCTTTGGCTGGTGCTGTTTTTGCTTTCTGCTACGCAAGCGGAAGCTGGATTACGTCAGTATTCGGCTACATTGGACCAGTCCACCTGGGCTTTAAAGCAAAATTCGCCTTTAGTCTGTGAGCTCAGTCATCCTGTTCCTCATTTTGGTGAAGCGTTTTTCAGAAGTATGGCCGGGAAAGAACTGAATATGCAGTTTGAATTGAATATGCTGCGTTTGCCGGATCACTATGCTTTGGCTGAAGTGCTGTCTGTACCACCGGTCTGGCGTCCGGGCGAGCAGGCTAAAGCCATCAGCAGCATGAAAATGCTAAAACAGTTTGATGGTGATTTAGGTAAAGCTGAAAGCTGGATTATGCTGACGGAGCTGGAGCAGGGTTATAGCCCAACCTTTTATTTCTCAGATTGGTATAGCCCTTATGACAAGGTCAGCGTATCACTGAATCCTGTGCATTTTATTGAAGCTATGGATCAGTTTACCCAGTGTGTCAGCGCCTTGTTGCCCTATACCTTTGATGATATTGCCTTTACCGTATTGACCTATGAATCGGGTGGTGATGAGCTGACTAAAGCCTCTAAAAAGCGTTTAGAACAAATAGCTCAGTATTTAAAACATGATCAGAGCATCGAGAGTATTGATATTCAGGCCTACAGTGACTCTTTTGGCGGTCGTTGGATGAATGAGCAGTTGTCGATCAAACGCGCTGAAGCCATCAAAACCAAACTGGTCAGTTTTGGTCTGGAAGAAACCAGAATACGCACTGAAGGTTTGGGTGAAAAACGTCATGTGGCTTCGAATGAAAGCTCATTAGGCCGCGCCAAAAACCGTCGTGTAGTGATTCAAATGGAAAAGCCCTGATTATTCAGGGCTTCTTTTCAACTAATTTAACCTGCTGTTTTTAGTAGTTTGTCGTAATAGCGGTCAAATTGTTTTAATACCGCCAGGATTTTATCTGCGGTAAAAGGTTTAACAATAAAAGACGCTGCACCCGAAGCTATGCTGGCTTTTACGTTGTCCAAAGTGCTGACTCCGCTGACCATCACGACAAAACAATCTGGTTTTTGCTGTTTAAAACGTTTTAGCAGTTCAATTCCTGAACCGTCCGGTAATTCAATATCCAGAAAAACCAGGTCTGGCTGTTGCAGGCTAAATGTCATTAAAGCGGATGAAGCATTATGAGCCTGAAAATAACTAAAGGCTTTGTGCTTTAAACTGTGCTGAGAAAACAAGGCTGTTAGATTGTGTCTTAATAACTGTCTGTTGTAATCCAGATCATCCACCAACAAAATCTTCTGATCGCGTATTTTCACTTTATTTTGCATGCCTTGCACTGCTCCAGAAAATAGCTTGCTCTCGCCTGTTTTTGTTCGTCTGAAAGCGTGGCCCAAGTCTGTTGCAACTTGTCAGCGAGCTTGCTTATATCTTCAAAACCAAAGCTGCCTGCACTGCCTTTTAATTGATGCACAATAGCCGAGAAATCAGCCCATTTAGCTGAATCTGCCAGCATCTGTAGTTGATGCAGCGATTCTTCAACATGAGCTGCGTAAGCACTTCTTAGTTCATGCGGCACTTGCAAAGTTAGCTGAGGGATAACGTCAAATTGCGCAAGTTTATCTTGGACTTGCTCCCAGTGTAGGGGCTTTTTTAGCATCAAATCAAAGCCTTCCTCTGCGACGTTTTCTGCTGACATAGCAATAATAGGTCGGTCGTATCCAAGTTGACGAAGCATTTGCATCGCACTGATCCCATCGAGCACAGGCATCTGAATATCCATAAAAATCAGGTCAAACTGGTAACTTAAAGCTTGCTGCACCGCAATATCGCCATTTTCCGCCCAAACTACCTGATAGCCCGCACTTTCAGCTTGTAACTGAAACAGCTGAGCCAGTAGTGCATCATCTTCAGCAAAAAGTAAGTTCAATTGGATTGTTCCGCTGCGCTGTGGCGAAGATACCTTTGTATATCAATGCCATCCATTTGTAATGTCGTTAAAGGTAGCGGCTCTTTCGTAATCCTACAAGCCAAAACCTCAGCTAATAATGGCGCCCAGGTTAAACCTCGTGCGCCTAAAGCGCCAAAACGCCAAAGCTGCTTTTGCTGACCAAGCACAGGCATATGATCAGGTACAGTCGCACGTAAACCTGCTTTGGCAGACATCACTTCAACATCCTCAAACCAATCAGGTTGCCCCAATGTTTGATTTACTAAATCGAGATTTTGTTGATTGTCTTCTGCCAGAACTTCACTGTGTCCGCTGCGGCGATCAAAGGTGGCTCCAACACAATGAAGCTGCTGATAAGCAGGGGTGATATAACCCTGATGGCACACCACAGTTTTTAGTGGTGTCATCCTCTGGCTTTGCAGATGACTGACCTGACCACGAATTTGTCGAAGTGGAAAGGACTCCTGCTGCGCAAGGGCATTTAATTGTGCACCTGTTGCCAGCACTACTGTTGTCGCATGCAAAGTTCCGGCAGATGTTTCCAGTTCACAATAGTGCTCGCGCTCTGTGATTTGATGCACCTGGGCATTGTAGATAATCTCTAGGCCTTGGCTGCTAAGCCAATTCGCCATTTGCTGACAATAGTCTTGAGGACATAACCAGCCTGCTGTTGGGAAAAACAATCCATCATAAGGTAAAACCAGACCTGCGATCTCTGAAGCTTGCTCTTTGGTGACAGGACTAAACAAGCCACTTAAGGCAAAAGCTTGCTGCTGGATTTTATGTTGGCGTTTAGCAAGATTGTCGTTGCAGGCAAGGGTTAATACGCCGCACCAATCTGCCGCTACTGCTAATTTTTCTAGCCAGCTTGCATAAAACTGTCTGGCATATAAAAAGCTCTGGCAACTTAAAGATGACATCAGATCGTAAGTCGCATGCAAGTTAGGGTACACAGCGCCCTGACGGTTGTGGGATGCGCCCATACCTGCTTGCTCGTCAGCACAGAGCAGTTGGACTTTTAATCCTTTTTGCCATAATGCAAAAGCAGCGTTGATACCTGCGACACCAGCCCCTACCACAGTGATTTGGTCAGGCTGATCTGCAGTCAATTCGGCGGCCTGCTCAGCAGTTGCAATCAACATTTCACGTTTCTGGCCATGGCCTTTGGTTTTTCTGGCAAAAAAACCGGCGTCATTTAAGCCACGACGAACAAAACCTGCACAGGTAAAGGTAGAAGCCGTAGTGCCGCTGTGGCTGAGCCTGAACATCTGGTTAAACAAATTTTGTTGCCACATATCCGGGTTTTTACTGGGGGCAAAACCATCTAAAAACCAGGCATCAACTTTATTGTGCTCCGGTACTTGCGGCAGCAATTCATTGACATCACCCAGCCATAAATCCAGCACTACAGAACCGTCGTCAAAGGTCATGCGATGTGGACCAGGCAAAGCAACAGGGTAGCTCTGCGCTAATAAAGTGGTCAGTTCAGCCAGTTGGGGCCAGGCGGCTAAGGCTTTGGTTAAGTCTGCTTTACTGAAGGGATATTTTTCAAAGCTACTGAAGTACAGACGCTGACAAGTGGTGGCGCAGGCTTTGTACTGACGAAACCGCAACCAGGTCAGCAGAAAGTTTAAACCAGTGCCAAAACCAGTTTCTGCGATATGGAAAAAAGGGCGCGAATGAGTAAACCAACGTTCAGGTAGCTGATTTTTATGCAAAAACACATAATCGGTTTCGTCGAGGCCACCATTGTCGGAAAAATAAATATCGCCAAACAGATCGGAAACCGGTGTACCAGCGTCGTTGTAGTGAACTTGAGCCTGTTGCAAGGAATCAAACCCTATCGAAAAAGAATCAGGTATTGTAACTTAGCCGCAATATAAATAGATAATAGTGTACAACTGTGCGCTGAAAGCGGACCAGTTTCGAAAAGAAACTCCGTACAATGTGGCGCAATTACTAAAAGACATCCGATTTTTTGTTTGGAGCAAGCATGAAAAGAGCAGTGATCACAGGGTTAGGCATAGTATCCAGCATTGGTAACGATAAGCAGCAAGTGCTGGAATCGTTAAAAACCGGACGCTCAGGTATTAAAGCGTCACAGGAATTTGCCGACATGGGCCTGAGATCACAGGTCTGGGGCCAGATTGAAATTGATACCGCCGCATTAATCGACCGCAAAGCTTTACGTTTTATGGGCGATGCAGCAGCTTATGCTTATATTTCTATGCAACAAGCCATTGAAGATGCAGCTTTAACGCCAGAGCAAGTGTCGAATTTCCGCACTGGTTTAGTGGTGGGGTCTGGTGGTGCTTCGTCTAAAACTCAGATTGAAGCTGCAGATACCTTACGTGAAAAAGGCGTGAAACGTGTTGGCCCTTATGCAGTGCCAAAAACCATGTCGAGCACCTGTTCAGCTTGTTTAGCTACTCCTTTTGAAATCAAAGGTGTGAACTACTCTATTAGTTCTGCTTGTGCGACCAGTGCCCATTGTATTGGCCATGCGGTAGAGCTTATTCAGTTGGGCAAACAGGACATTATTTTTGCCGGTGGCGGTGAAGAAGTGCACTGGACTTTAGCGATGGAATTCGACGCTATGGGCGCTTTATCGACTAAATACAACGAAACGCCTGAACTGGCGTCCCGTACTTATGACGCTGACCGTGATGGTTTTGTCATCAGCGGTGGTGGCGGTATTTTAGTGGTTGAAGAGCTGGAGCACGCGCTGGCACGTGGCGCTAAAATTTATGCTGAAATCGTCGGCTACGGCGCAACTTCAGATGGCTACGACATGGTAGCTCCAAGTGGTGAAGGTGCAGTACGTTGTATGGAAATGGCGATGAAAGACGTCAAAGGTCCAATCGACTACGTCAATACCCACGGTACCAGTACTCCGGTTGGCGATGTGAAAGAATTAGGCGCTATCCAACAAGTCTTTGGCGGTAAATCTCCTGCTATCAGCGCAACCAAAGCGATGACAGGTCACGCCTTAGGGGCTGCCGGTGTGCATGAAGCTATTTATTCACTGTTGATGATGGAGCATAACTTTATTGCCCCTTCAATCAATATCGGCAACCTGGATGAAGCTGCTGCGGGTTTAAATATCGTAACTAAAGCCACTGAAGCTAAACTGACGACTGTGATGTCAAACAGCTTCGGTTTTGGTGGTACCAACGCCACTTTAGTGATGCAAAAATACCAGGGCTAATTTTTCCTTTGAAAAAAACGCTGCCTAGTGCAGCGTTTTTTATTGGCGAGTCAAAAATTAACAAATCAGATAGCCCAAAGGATAGAGCGTCGTTACAATACCGCCATTCTGGCTGTGGACTGATACAGATGAAGATATACGCCGACGAAAATATGCCGTACGTCAAAGACTTCTTTGCCGAATTAGGCGAAGTAACGATGGTCAATGGCCGCACTTTAACTGCAGATCAGATTAGTGATGCAGATGTGCTGCTGGTGCGCTCTGTCACCAAGGTCAATCAGCAGCTGTTATCAAAAAGCCCACAGCTAAAATTTGTAGGCACTGCGACTATCGGCACCGATCATATCGATCAGCAGTATCTACAACAAAGGGGTATTGGTTTTAGCAGTGCGCCTGGTTGTAATGCTCAGTCTGTGGTGGAGTATGTATTGAGTAGCATCTTTGTGCTGGCTGAAAAATACCAATGGAATTTGCAGAAAAAAACGGTCGGTGTAGTAGGGGTAGGTAATATAGGTCGTGTACTGGTGAACGCACTAGAGGCCTTGTCCATCAAGGTTTTATGCTGCGATCCACAGCGTGCCGCCACAGAGGATGATTTTCCGCATATTCCGTTTGAAGAATTATTACCCCAGCTTGATATCGTCAGCTTTCATGTGCCTTTGGTGAAAACCGGGTCTGATGCGACAGTGGATTTGCTCAACAGCCGTACTTTGAAGTTACTTAAACCTGATTGTGCAGTAATCAATGCCTGCCGCGGTGAAGTGACTAATAACGACGCTTTATTGACGGAGGCTCAATTCACAGAGGTTCAGTCTGGCCGCAAAAGAGCGCTGGTGCTGGATGTCTGGGCTAATGAACCAGAACCTGATCTAAGGCTGATTCCTTATACAGATATAGCCAGCGCTCATATTGCAGGACACAGTATTGAAGGCAAAGCCCGTGGTACAGAAATGCTGTACCAGGCTTTTTGTCAGCAGTTGGGGTTCAGCCCGACAAAGACTCTGGCGCAGGTATTACCGGAGCCACAAATTTCAGAGCTGAAAATAAATTCAAATTTTGGACTTTTAGATGTCCAAAATTTAACCCGGCTGTTATATGATGTGCGCCGGGACGATGCTTTGTTTCGTTTCTATATGATGCAAGACAATAAAACACAAGGTTTTGACTGGCTTAGAAAGTCATACCCACCGCGGCGTGAATACAGCTCGGTGCGGCTGACAGGACAAGAAGTGCCTGAGTTTTTAACAACATTAGGTTTTAGCAGCCAGTAACAAATGAAAGGGGAATAACCATGGCTCAGCAATACGACGTCGCTGTGTTAGGTGCTACAGGTTTAGTAGGCCAGCATTTAATTGAAATTTTAGAACAGCGCGATTTTCCGGTAAATAAACTTTATCCTTTAGCCAGCAGCCGCTCTGCCGGTGGCTTTATCACCTTTAAGGGTAAACAAATCGAAGTACTGGATGCTGAGACCTTTGACTGGACTAAGGTACAGATTGGTTTGTTCTCTGCAGGTGGCAGCGTGTCTGCAACTTATGCACCTCGTGCTGCCGATGCTGGTTGTGTGGTGATCGACAATACCTCACATTTCCGCTACGAAGCCGATATTCCATTGGTGGTACCGGAAGTGAATGCGCACGCTATTGCTGAGTTCCGTAACCGCAATATCATAGCCAACCCAAACTGCTCCACTATTCAGATGCTGGTGGCATTAAAGCCTATTCATGATGCTGTAGGCATTAGCCGTATTAATGTGGCCACCTATCAGTCGGTTGCTGGTGCTGGTCAACAAGGTGTTGAAGCTTTAGCTAAAGAAACGGCCCAGTTACTCAATGGTCGCCCTTTAGAAGAAGGTGGCAAGTTTGCCCGTCAGATCGCTTTTAACTGTATTCCACAAATTGATGTATTTTTGGATAACGGTTACACCAAAGAAGAAATGAAAATGCACTGGGAAACCCAAAAAATTATGGGTGATGCCAGCATTTCCGTAAATGCTACTGCGGTTCGTGTTCCGGTGTTTTATGGTCATGCCGAAGCTGTGCATTTGGAAACCCGTATGCCAATCAGTGTTGAGCAGGTAAAAGCTCTGCTAGCCAATGCACCAGGTGTCACGCTGATGGAAGATAATGCAGATTATCCGACTCAGGTGGGCAATGCCGCTGGTCAGGATGATGTATTTGTTGGCCGTATTCGTCAGGATTTTTCACACGAAAATGGCATTAATTTATGGCTTGTTGCTGACAACATCCGTAAAGGTGCTGCGACCAACAGTATTCAGATCGCTGAGCATTTAATCCGCGACTATCTGTAAAACAAGATGAAAAACTAAACAAAGGCTCCTGATGGGGCCTTTGTTGTTTCTAAAGCAATTGATTCTGCAGCCGATATGCAAAGATATGCAGATTTTCTATAAGCGTAGCCAGTGGCATTCTTCTGGTTTACTATTCGGGTATGGAACGATGCTTGCAGTGTTTTTGTGTCAGAAAAAATAATCTCCGGCCTTAAGGGATCATCGATGCGTTTAGTTGGGCTTCTCATTTTCAGTATTTTGTTGCAGATCTGCAGTGTTAACGCCACTGCAGAAACCACTGTGCGTCTTAAAGGCCCTAAAAGCATCGAAAATCCGGACCGAAGCAGAGTGGGTCCTTTAACTCCAAACGATACCTTATGGCGTATTGCCGAAGAAGTGCGGCCTCATCCTGGTTTAAATATCTATCAGGTGATGTATGCCATTTATCTGAAAAACCCACAGTCTTTTCTTGATGACAACTTCAACCATCTGAATATTGGCTCATTTTTAGCTATTCCCAATGTAGATGAGATTCTGTTGGTCGATGCTGTGGATGCCCAGCGCAAATCAGAAGAAGATGACCGAATCTGGGCTGATCGAGTGCGTGCAGCAGCTGCAGCCAAAGTTAAACAAGGGGTGAATGCCGCTCAGCAAAAGGATGTGGATAAAGCCAAGCAGGAAATCAAACAGGAGTTGAGCCGTGTTGAAGGACAGCAACAGGGACAGCTTCTTGACCTGCAAGAAAAACTGGCGGAATCAAAAGTTACGGTTGAAGCTGTCCTGGCGGATAATACTGCGCTGAAAGAGAAGCTGGATCAACTGGCTGATCAGATGTTGCTGATGAAGTCTCAGGTGGACAAAGACAGTGAAATTCAGCAGCAGTTGCAATTATTGGTCGCACAGCAAGCCGAGATGCTGGCGCAACAAAAGGCTCAGATTGAACGCGAGCAACAAGGGACAAATTTTGCCGAGCTGTGGCAAAATATTTCCTCCAGCAGCCTGACCTGGGTGTTGTTGGCTTCCTTACCCACCTTGTTTGTGTTGTTTGCGGTATTGAGCTGGATTAAGCGGCGCACCAGAAAATCTGAGCAAATTATCAGTGCTGCTACAGCTGTACCACAGCAAGAGTCTGGTTATCGCTCACCTTTACCTCCTTTGGACGAAAGTCTCGATTTTGACGAAAGCAGTCTGATGACGCTGGATGAGTCTTTGCTGGATTCTGGCAGCAAAGGCATACGTCTGGACGATGAGCCTATCGATTTACACGATGATATGTTGCTGGATACCAGAGCCGACGAGTTTGATGACATTCTGATGAATGACGATGACCTGCTGGACAGCAGAGATTTACTTGACGCCAGCTCCATGGACGACGAGCTACTTGATGACTTGCTTGATCAGCCGATAAAAGCAGACAAAGACTTCGATCCAAACAATATTTTATCCGGCTCAGATTTATCAGCCTTATTTGATGAAGAGCCAGAGTTGGATGATGCCGACGACATATTTGCTCAGGCTGTCGCCGAGCAATTAGCAGAAGAACAAAAACAAAATCAATCCAAACAGACTGATGATGAACAGGACGAGCTGATTGAAGAAATTGAGCTGGATGAGCCGGATATCGATAGTGTTGATCTGGACAGCCCTGTTTCAGCTGAAACGGATGAGTTTAGTCTGGATGAAATAGAAGAAGTTGAAGAAGTCGACTTTGATTCACTGCTTGATGAATTGGTGGTCACAGAGAACGCTCCTGAAGCAGAGTTGGTAGCAGACAGTTCACTAGATAGCTCGCTGAACGGTGCATTCGACAATCCAACAGAGGAAGCTGAAGATCTGGTTGATTTGAAACCTGAACAGCCTCATTTTGACAGCTCTGAACTTGACGAGTTTGCCGAATCGCTGGCCGATGAGGAATTGTCCGGATCAGAACCTTTGTCTGTTGAAGACGAAGGGGATATCGATATTGATGCACTACTGGATGGCACCGCGAATTGGCCAGATACTAAAAAACCTGATGCTTTAAGTGAGCTTGAACAGGACGAATTTAATGTGCCTGAGGACTTGGGTGTGACTGCTGAAGTTGCGCCAGCGTCTGCTATCAGTCTCGAATTTGACGAAGATGATTACCCGCTTAGCCCGGATGATGTTGCTTTGCTATTGTCGGACGAACCAAAACAAGAGCAAGACAGTGAAATGCCTACTCATTTCCATGCCGATCATGCTGAGTTAGCGGAATTGATGTGCGGAGTGGATCAGCAAGCAGGCTTGTCAGCAGAGTCCGGCTCAGAGGTAAGCGAAGAAGAATCCTATGAAGTTGAGTCAAACGAAGCCTGGCAGGAACTAGCCGACCAGGCGGTTGAACCTGAGTTAAGTGAATCAGTTCCGGACTTGGATCTGGAGTCGCAGGAAGATCCAAGCGTAAGCCGCGTCTCTGCCGCAACCTTGTCTGTTGAGAATCCTAGTAAGGTTTTGGAAGAATATCCGGATCTTGAGTTTTCAGATGAAGCTGCGCTGGTTGATGACCCCGAAGATGATTTGGAAGATGACGCTCTTGTGGTTTTGGATGAAGCAACAGATAACGCAGAACAAACCAGGCAGGCAAACGAAGATATAGCCGCTGAATTGGATGCTTTAGATGGAACTGACTTTGATGCTTTGCTGGCAGATTATGCACAAACAGATACAGAAGCGCGACTTGCTGATGAACAGATAGCTGACGTTGTGTTATCTGAGTTAAATCCAGAACCTGTAGATGGATTAGCACAAGCGACAGAAGCGGAACCGCCTTTGGCCGTGAAACAGGAGCAGCCCGATGATCTGGAATTCTCATTGCTGGCGCTGGATAAGTTGCTGGATGACTCAGAAGATGAGCCGCAGCACACTGCAAATCCTGTACGCACTATTGATGTTGGATTAGAGGATTATCAGGATTTTATTGCCGCACAGCACGAACCAGAGCTGGATCCTGCCGAGCAGGGTTTTGCCGCCGATCTGGATTTAATCCGTGCTTACATTGAAATTGGTGAGCAGGACGGCGCAGAGCACCTGATTGACAAAGTACTAAGTTCTGCTGCGCCAGAGCATATCAAACAAGAAGCTCAGAGCTTAAAAGACCAACTTTAAACTGAAGGGTCAGAGCCTTGACTCTGACCCTTCAGTTCTTGAATTCTGTTCATGTACCCATCAGCAAAAAACTAAATCATGCTCCAGTTCTTGCCGTGAGAATAGGCTATTGCCTTTAAAACTCGTGAGTTTCCCTCCATGCCTGAGTTATACTTCTGCCCCTAAGTGATGGGAGTCAGAATGCGAATTGCGTTAGGTATCGAATACAACGGTGTAGGTTTATTTGGCTGGCAAAGGCAACGCGAAGTGCCAAGTGTGCAAGGTCATCTGGAAGCTGCGTTATCCAAGGTTGCTAATGCAACTATTGAATTATCCTGCGCTGGCCGCACTGACGCTGGCGTCCATGCGACAGGCCAGGTCGTGCATTTCGATACTGATGCCAACCGTGATATGCGGGCCTGGATCATGGGTGCCAACTCCAATCTACCGGATGGCATAGCCGTGCGCTGGGCAAAAGAAGTTTCAGATGATTTTCATGCCCGTTTTTCTGCAACAGCCCGACGTTACCGTTATGTCATTTACAACAATAAATTCAGGCCTGCCATTTTGGGCGCAGGTTTAAGCCATTATCATCAGGAATTGAATATTGAACTGATGCAGCAGGCTGCTGTCCATTTGCTGGGTGAAAATGATTTTACGTCATTTCGTGCTATCCAGTGCCAGTCGCACAGCCCCTTCCGTAATCTGATGCATCTGCATTTAAGTCGGGTCGGGCAGTTTATTGTACTGGATATTAAGGCCAATGCTTTTTTACACCATATGGTGCGTAATATTACTGGCAGCTTGTTACAAGTAGGCATGGGCTTAAAAGAACCAGAATGGATTGCAGAGTTGCTGGCGGCCAAAGATAGAACTTTAGCAGCAGCGACGGCCAAAGCCGAAGGCTTGTATCTGGTGGATGTGGATTACCCGGAACACTTTGGTATCCCGAAAATGCCACTGGGTCCACTGTTTCTGCCAGACAGTTTTTGCTAACTACTACGACCAGTTAGCTATAGGTTCTATCATGGCTTTGTGCTTTAATAAGCGCCGTTAGCCGCATGATCGGCGCTTTTTTACACAATAAACTAAGTTTGGGCTCAAGCCCTGCTGCGATACCAAGGAACAACTATGAGTTGGTTAGAAAAAATTCTGCCCAGAACTTCGTCTTCATCCCGTCGTAATATTCCTGAAGGGGTCTGGACTAAATGTACCTCTTGTGACGCTGTGTTGTACAAGGCAGAACTGGATCGGAACTTAGGTGTTTGTCCTAAATGCGACAACCATATGCGTATCAGTGCCAGAGACCGCATCAACAATTTCCTTGATACCGGTGGTATGGTTGAACTGGCTGCAGAGCTGGAACCTCAGGATCTGTTGAAATTTAAAGACAGTAAAAAATACAAAGATCGTATTATTGCTGCACAAAAAGAAACCAATGAAAAAGACGCCATGGTCGTGATGCGCGGTACTTTATTGGGCATGCCAGTGGTTGTGGCTTCATTTGAATTTGCATTTATGGGCGGCTCTATGGCGTCTGTAGTAGGTGCCAAGTTTGTCAAAGGTGTTGAATACGCTATTGAAAACAAAGTGCCTTTTATCTGTTTCTCTGCCAGTGGTGGCGCCCGTATGCAAGAAGCTTTATTGTCTTTAATGCAAATGGCAAAAACCAGCGCTGCTTTAGCTAAGCTGAGTGAAGCCGGTTTACCTTATATCTCTGTGCTGACCGACCCGACTATGGGTGGTGTGTCTGCCAGTCTGGCGATGCTGGGCGATTTAAACATTGGTGAGCCAAAAGCTCTGATCGGTTTTGCCGGTCCCCGTGTTATCGAGCAGACAGTGCGTGAAAAATTACCTGAAGGTTTCCAGCGCAGTGAATTCCTGCTGGAACACGGTGCTATCGACATGATTGTTGACCGCCGCCAAATGCGCGATACAATTGCGCGACTTGTGGCTAAATTCATGCGATGGCCAGCTCCTGCCAAGGAACACCGCGTCGCCTAATAAGGTGTTATGACCAATCTTTTATCGCCTGCAAGCCAATCCTGTCAGACCCTGACGGATTGGCTTTGTTATATAGAACAAAAACATCCGCAACATCAGATTGAATTGGGATTGAGCCGGGTGCTTAACATCGCTCAGCGTGCTGATTTGCATCTGCTGCCTGGTAAAAAAATTCTGATCGCCGGCACCAACGGCAAAGGCACTACAGCCCGCACGCTGGAACAGCTTTGCGCTGTGCAGGGCTTGTCTGTCGGTGTGTATAGCTCTCCTCATTTACTGCAGTTTAACGAGCGCTTACGTATCAATGGCGAAGATGTAGCCGACAATCTTTGGTGTGAAGCTTTTGCCTTTATCGAGCAGCTACGTGGTGATATTGAACTGACCTATTTTGAGTTCACCACACTGGCGTCATTTTATCTGTTGAAACAACAGCAACCCGATCTCTGCCTGATTGAAGTGGGTTTAGGCGGTCGTCTGGACGCTACTAATATCATTGAGCCGGATTTAAGTATTCTGACCACTGTCGATTTAGACCATCAGGATTATTTAGGGCCAGATAGAGAAAGTATTGGCCGCGAAAAAGCCGGAGTGTTCCGCGCCGACAAGCCAGCTGTGATAGGCGAGACAGATATTCCACAGTCGGTACTGAAGTACAGTCAGGATATCAAAGCCCAACTGCTTTGCATCAATAAGGATTATCACTATAGCGTCACAGAAGCGAGCTTTAGCTGGCAAGGTGTGCATAGTCGTTTAGAGGCTTTACCTTTGACTGCAGTGCCGCTGCAGAATATAGCGACAGCTCTGACTGCACTTGAAGCTTTGGCTTTATTACCTTCACAGCAACAGACCAAAGAGGTGTTATCTGCCTTAAGTCTGCCTGGACGGATGCAATGGCTGAGTAAAACTCCGGGTATACTACTGGATGTGGCGCATAACCCGCAGTCGGCTGGTTATTTGGCGGCTCAGCTTCAGTTCATTAAAGCAGGTTATGCTCGGGTTCATCTGCTGGTGGGTATGTTAAAAGATAAAGACATTGAGCACAGTCTGGCTCCTTTTCATCAGCTTGCCGATCACTGGCATCTGGTGGATTTACCGGGCGCTCGTGGCGCAGAAGCTCGTTTGCTGTTGCAGCAGTTACCAGCGCAAAGCAGTTATTCATGTTATTCAGATTTAGAGTCGGGTTACCAACAAGCGCTGTTATCCATGCAGGCTAATGATTTATTGGTGATTTTCGGCTCTTTTGTTACAGTGTCGGCAGTTCTAGCGCTGCAAAAGGAGAGAGATGTATGACCAGCGCCTTTAAAAATCGCTTAATTGGCAGCAGCATTTTAATTATTGCTGCCATCGTTTTTTTACCTGATTTGCTGGATGGGCAAAAACAGGTGGTAAAAGATGAATTTAAAGCTATTCCAGAGCGTCCGGAATTTGCCACAGTGCAACAGGAACAGGTATTTACTAAACAGCAATTAGCGGAAAAACAGCAGGAATTACTGGCGACGCCAGTGAATGATCCTGCTGCTGATGCGGCTTTACCTGATAATAGTTTTGCACAAGTCACAGCAGGAGCTCCTGGCAGTGAAGCTGCGGCAGATAGTGCAACTATGGTGGCGCAGCCCGCTGAAGGTGCAGACACAGATCCAATTCCAGTACCAACCGAAAACCCTTTAGCTCCGGTGCCTGTTGTTGATACGACAGCTCAGGCAGCAACACCTCCAGTTACAGATAAAGCTGCTGAACTCAAAGGTAATCCAGCGTTAAATGAGACGGCCTGGATAGTCAGGGTAGGTAGTTTTGGTAAAGTAGAAAACGCGACCGCTTTAGTGGCTAAATTAAAAGAAGCGGGTTTTACTACCTTTACCCGTTCAACCACCAATGCACAAGGCCAGTCCATGGTCAGTGTCGTGGTTGGGCCCGAACTGAAAAAAGAGCGTCTGGAACAAAAACTGCCTCAACTGCAGCAATTGACCGGAATAACGGGTCTGAAGCTGACAGCTTTTAAGCCTATCGAAAATAATTAGGTGTTCGGGCGCGTGTTTTGGTAGAATGCGCGCCGTCCTTAAGCGTCCTTTGGTAGCAAATGGTTTGGATTGATTATGCCATTCTGGCAATTATCTCCCTTTCGACTGTGATCAGTCTGGTCAGGGGATTTGCCAAAGAAGCGGTTTCTCTGATTATCTGGATACTGGCCTTTTTTGTTGCCAGTTATTACTACCCCTATCTGGCAACCTATTTCACTGAATTGCAAGACGCGCTGGTGCGCAATGCAGTCTCTATTGCCGTTCTGTTTATCTCCACTCTTATTCTTGGTGCCTTAATTAATTACCTGATTGGCCGTTTGGTTGAATCGACAGGTTTATCCGGCACCGACCGATTACTTGGCCTGATCTTTGGCGCCCTGCGTGGTGTGCTGGTGGTCAGTGCGTTGTTATTTTTCCTGGATGCTTTTACCAGTGCGGATCAAACTGACTGGTGGCAAGCGTCCAAACTAATACCCGAATTTGGTTTTATCATTGAATGGTTTTTTGAGTACATCAAAGCCCATTCCAGTTTTATGCAGCGACCCTAAGCGTGGCGAGGAAATAATCGATGTGTGGTATTGTTGGAATCGTAGGTAAGTATCCGGTCAATCAGGCGTTGTACGACGGTTTAACTGTGTTGCAGCACCGTGGTCAGGATGCCGCCGGCATAGTGACAGTAGACAACAAAACCTTACGCTTACGCAAAGCTAATGGCTTAGTGAAAGACGTATTTGAAGCCCGCCATATGCAGCGTTTGTCTGGCAATATGGGCATAGGCCATGTGCGTTACCCAACAGCGGGTTCTGCCAGTACGGCCGAAGCTCAGCCGTTTTATACCAATAGCCCTTTTGGTATAGCTCTGGCGCACAACGGTAACCTGACAAACTCTGAAGAATTAAAAGACGAGTTATTCCGCACTGCCCGTCGTCATGTCAATACCAACTCAGACTCAGAAGCTCTGTTAAACGCTTTTGCCCACGAGCTGGATATTCATGCTGATATGCATGTTAACCCTGACCATATTTTTGGTGCTGTCACTAATTTACACCGTAAAATCCGTGGTGGTTATGCGGTGGTGGCAGTCGTCATTGGCCATGGTTTAGTTGCATTTCGTGATCCAAACGGTATCCGTCCTTTAGTGATGGGTAAACGTGAAACTGCGCTTGGCACTGAGTATATGGTCGCTTCTGAAAGCGTGGCCTTGGATGCGGACGGTTTTACTGTGCTGCGTGATGTGGCGCCTGGTGAAGCTGTGTATATCACAGAAGACGGTGAGCTGTTCAGCCAGCAATGTGCCGAAAACCCAAGTTATGCCCCATGTATTTTTGAATATGTGTATTTTGCCCGCCCGGACTCCACCATAGACAATGTGTCTGTGTATGCATCCCGCGTGGCTATGGGTAAAAAGCTGGGCGAAAAAATCAAAAAAGAATGGGCGCATTTAGATATTGATGTGGTCATTCCAATTCCTGAAACCAGTAACGATGCGGCTTTGCAAATTGCGCATGAGTTAGGTCTGCCATACCGTCAGGGGTATGTGAAAAACCGTTACATTGGCCGTACTTTTATTATGCCGGGTCAAGGGGAGCGTAAAAAGTCAGTCAAACGTAAACTAAACGCTATTTGGCAGGAATTCAAAGGCAAAAATGTGTTGCTGGTAGATGACTCCATAGTTCGCGGTACCACCTCAGAACAAATCATTGATATGGCGCGTGAAGCGGGTGCAAAGAAAGTGTATTTCGCCTCTGCTGCTCCGGAAATTCGTTTCCCGAACGTATACGGTATTGATATGCCATCGGCTAATGAGCTGATTGCTCATGGTCACGATGTGGAAAGCATCTGCAAAATCATTGGTGCTGATGGTTTGATTTTCCAGTCACTGGAAGATTTAGTGGATGCAGTACGTTCACAAAATCCGGAACTGAAGCGTTTCGAGACCTCTGTGTTTGATGGTGTTTATGTGACTAACGACATTGATCAGGCTTACCTGAACCGTCTGGATGCACAACGTAATGAAGCTTCCAAACGCAAAAAAGAAGCTGAGTTATCTGCAAGTTTAGATTTGCATAACGAAGGCAACTGATTGGTCTGAGCCAGACTTGTGAATTAAAAAGGGGTCAGTTTTTAACTGGCCCCTTTTGTTTTTGTAAAATGGGTATCTGCAAAGCAAGCTAATGCGTAAAGGCAGGGCCGAAACCGGAGCTCCATAAAATAGCGGTAGCAGTCATTACACAAACCAGCAGAATGAGGCCTGTGGTGACCACTGAGCTGGCATAAATAAAGCCACGTTCCTCAGGAATATGCATCAGAATCGGCACACCCACATACAACAAATACACTGAATAAGTCAGTCCAGCTAATCCCACCAGCATGACAAACCAAAGTTCAGGAAATAAGGCGGCAAAACCCACCATAAAAAGTGGCGTCGAAGTATAAGAGGCCAATTCCAGTGTTTGGGTATATGTAGGTTCAGAGCCAAAGGTATGAGCCATCCAATGTGCTAAATAAGCTAGAGCGAAAACCCCACCTATTAAAGCAATATACATAGCGACAGAAAGCATCATGGCGCTTTCAGCAGTTAAACGTATAGGTTCACCCACACCAATGCTCCAGCCTATATGCACTGCCGAATAATAAGCACAGAGAGAAGGTATTAAGGCGACCAGCAGGATATGAATTAAACTGTATCTGAAACTTTCGTGACGTGCGTCTATCGTATGCCATTCTTCTTTGGGATGGGCATACAGCCCCCATAAGTGATTTAGAATCATAGTTGTTATCCTTGGCTACTACGTTGTTCATTACAGGGCCACACAACAAACCCTTACCTTTGTTATGGCTAATAGATGCGTGTTCGTCAAGTTTGGAGCGGAAAATCTGCAGCGAAGAAGAACGGCATGTATCGGGTTAACTGACACATGCGTTTAAAGAACAGAAAATAGCAGTTTTAAATAGCCGGAGCAGGAGCTCCGCTATGGAATTTAAAGTCCGGATCCGGGTTTGAAATCAGCTCTGCTTCGAGTTTGCCAAAAAAGCGGACCCGCTCTGTGATATCTGATTTGGAAATCACCTGCGCCAGTTCCAGATAGTCGGCAAAATGCCGTGCTTCTGAGCGTAACAAGGAGGTGTAAAAGCTGGCTAACTCCGGATCAACACATTCAGCGAGTTTGGCGAAACGCTCACAGGAGCGGGCTTCGATATAAGCACCACAAATCAGTTTATCGATCAGAATTTGTGGCTCATGGGTTTTGCAGTTTTGGATAAGCGTTTTGGCATAACGGCTGGCACTGATATTTTCGTAAGGAATACCGCGGCTTTGCATAATCTCCAGCACCTGACAAAAATGGTGCAGCTCTTCGCGTATTAACAATACCATGCGGTCGATAATACGATCGGAGTGCGCAAAATCAGAACGGCCAATAATGCTTTTATTCAGTTTTTCAGCCTGCTTCAAGCCCTGAATATCACCATCAAACCGATAGGCGAAGTCTTCAAAAGGTTTCAGCCAGTTCAGTAAGGTTAAAGAGCTGTCTTTATCACAGGCATAACGACGCAGCAGATACATGGCTGTTTGCGCCGCTTTTAATTCGCAGATTAAGTGGTCCTGTAATAAAACCGCCAACCGCTCTGGTTTCTGCGCTTCGACTATCCAGCTGTCCGGGGTTTCACACTGTAAAAACTGATGAATGGGCTGAAGTAATTCGGTAAAGCTCATAAAGATCTCAGCATTAAGCCTGGGACAAGGGGTTGAAGTGTAGTTGCCAGCCGTCCGCTGACACATCCAGATAAGAACTCTGACTGTACCAGTCACCTAACACATAACGTTGTGCTGCGCTGCCATCGGCAAGTTGTAATGGGTGCACTGCAGGTCTGTGGGTATGACCATGAATTAAATGCTGCACCTGATACTGGCTCATCACTTTAGGTACTTCATCTGGCGTAACATCCATAATGTCAGATGTTTTGCCTTTTTTGTCCATAGCGCTGACCCGACGGGCTTTGCGAGCCAGATGTTGCCGGTACCATAGCGGTAACGATAATATGAGCTTTTGCCACCATTTTTGATCCCACCAGGCGCGAAACTTCTGATAACCAATGTCCAGAGTGCAAAGTGAATCACCATGCATCAATAAAGTGGGAGTGCCGTATAAATCGACTACGGTCAGAGGCGCCAGCAACTGCATGCCAGAGCGCTTAGCAAATTTTTTTCCGAGTAAAAAGTCGCGGTTGCCATGACAAAAATAAACCGGCACAGCCTGAGCTGTTAAGGCTTTGATGGCTGTTGCAACTTCGGTCAGTAAAGGCGAGGGGTTATCATCACCAATCCAGACTTCAAACAAATCGCCCAGAATATAAAGCGCATCAGCATTGGCTGCCTTTTGCTGTAAAAAAAGCAAAAACGCCGCGGTAATATCCGGGCGTTGTTCGCTTAAATGCAGATCGGCAATAAAAAGGCAGTGGCCTTTAGCCATGGATTTCTGCTTTTTCGATGATCACGGCATCGTTTGGTACATCAGCATGGCCAAACTTGCGTCCTGTAGACACAGTTTTGATTTTGTTAATCACATCCATGCCTTCGACTACTTCACCAAATACACAATAACCCCAGCCCTGAGAAGTTTCTGAGCTGAAATCTAAAAAGTCGTTATTGGCTACGTTAATAAAGAACTGGCAGGTCGCAGAATGTGGATCGCTGGTGCGGGCCATAGCTACAGTGCCGGCTTTGTTAGCCACTTTGTTATTTGCTTCGTTTTTGATCGGTTTGCCCGGGTCTTTTTGTTCCATTTCAGGAGTGAAACCACCGCCCTGGATCATAAAGCCATTGATCACACGGTGAAAAATGGTGTTGTCATAAAAACCTTCTTTTACGTAGTTCAGAAAGTTTTCTACTGTTGCAGGGGCTTTGTCGGCAAATAATGCCAGTTTAATAACACCAAAATTGGTATGTAAGCTAACCATGATCATCTCCTATGGCTTAAAAACGGCGATAGTGTACCGCAGCTGTGGTAGATAACAAAGCGAGGATAGCTCAAGGCATTTGCTGATGTTACACTGTTACGCTTTGTGATTGCCGTTTTGATGATTTCCCGAGGAGCCCATGCTACAGATTTTTAACACCCTGACCCGTAAAAAAGAGTCCTTTGTGCCTTTAGTGCCTGGCAAAGTTTCTATGTATGTCTGCGGCATCACTATTTATGATTTCTGTCATGTTGGCCACGCCCGTACTTATGTGGCTTTTGATGTAATGAACCGTTACTTACGTTTCAGCGGTTATGACGTCACTTATGTGCGTAACATCACAGATGTAGACGACAAAATTATCAAACGTGCCAATGAAAACGGCGAAAGCTGTGACGCTTTAACGGCCCGTTATACTGTTGCTATGCATGATGACTTTAACGCGCTGGGGTTAATGCCTGCCGATATTGAACCTCGCGTCACGACTCATATGGCCGAAATCATTGAGCTGATTGAAACTTTAGTGGCGAAAGGTTATGCCTATATAGCCTCTGACGGTGACGTACTCTTTGATGTCAGTAAATATGAAGCTTATGGACAGCTTAGTCAGCAGAATCTGGACATGTTGCAATCTGGCGCCCGTGTAGAGATTGATCAGGCCAAAGACGATCCACTGGATTTTGTATTGTGGAAAATGGCCAAGCCAAATGAGCCAAGCTGGTCATCGCCATGGGGCGAAGGCCGTCCAGGCTGGCATATCGAATGTTCGGCCATGAGTGCAAAACATTTAGGCAAGCATTTTGATATTCACGGTGGTGGTTCAGATTTACAGTTCCCGCACCATGAAAACGAAATTGCTCAGTCCTGCTGCGCTCATGACACTCCGTACGTCAATACCTGGATCCATACAGGTATGGTGCAGGTGGATAAAGAAAAGATGTCTAAATCCTTAGGCAACTTCTTTACTGTGAAAGATGTGCTGGCAGATTACAACGCTGAAGCTGTGCGTTATTTCCTGATTTCCAGCCATTACCGCAGCCAGCTGAACTACTCGGCTGAAAACTTACTGCAGGCGCATTCAGCTTTAGGCCGTTTGTATACAGCTTTGCGTGAAGTAAAAGCTGCGACAGACGTCGATATGAATAACGATTACGTCAAAACCTTCCGTGCTGCTATGGATGACGACTTCAATACAGCCCTGGCTTTGCCTGTGTTATTTGAACTGGCGCGTGATATCAACAAAGAAAAAGCTACAGATCCAGCTAAAGCTTCACAACTGGCAGGCTTGCTGATTAAACTTGGTAGTGTGATGGGTATTTTGCAGGGCGATGCAGAGAGCTTTTTACAGTCGGGTACAGATTCAGATGATGTGGCTGAAATTGAAGCTTTAATTACACAGCGTAATACTGCGCGTGCTAACAAAGACTGGGCTGCGGCTGATGCTGCCCGTGACGCTTTGGTGGCTAAGGGTATTATTCTGGAAGATAAAGCAGGTGTTACCACCTGGCGTCGGGGTTAAACAGTGTCAGAGCTTAGGCTCTGACACTTCAGTTCGAAACTTAATTTAATCTGCTTCTAAGATAAATTCGATATATGGGTCAGAGCCAAGGCTCTGACCCGAAATAAAATTACTGATCGTGGAATTGCTCGCACGCTTCTAAGGTATTTTCAATCAGGCAGGCTACTGTCATTGGGCCTACACCACCAGGCACTGGCGTAATAAAGCGCGCATGCTCTTTGGCTTTATCAAATTCAACGTCACCGACCAGTTTGCCGGACTCCAAACGGTTAATACCCACATCAATCACCAGCGCACCAGGCTTAATCCAGTCGCCTGGAATAAATTCTGGCTTACCTACGGCCACCACCACTAAATCAGCGCGGCGTACATGCTGCTCAAGCTGTTTGGTGAACTTATGACAGACAGTGGTAGTGCAACCTGCTAACAACAGCTCCAGCGCCATAGGGCGGCCTACAATGTTGGAAGCGCCGACAACTACTGCATCCATGCCACGGATTTGAATACCAGTGCTTTGCAACAGTTTAATGATGCCTTTTGGTGTGCAAGGGCGAAGGGCGGGCATACGCTGAGCTAAACGGCCAATATTGTAAGGGTGGAAACCATCTACATCTTTCAGTGGATTGATACGCTCCAGAATGGCCGAAGCGTCTAAACCTGCGGGCAAAGGCAATTGCACCAGAATACCGTCTACTTTGCTATCCGCATTTAAAGTATCGATTAAATCAAATAACTCTTGTTGAGTCGTGCCTGATGGCAAATCGTAAGAGAAGGATTCAAAGCCTACTTCTTCACAAGCTTTACGTTTACTGCCTACATAGACCTGAGACGCAGCATCCATACCTACCAGTACTACCGCAAGGCCCGGGGCTCTTTTTCCTGCTGCAAGGCGTTGCTGAACCCTTAATGCGACCTGTTGACGGGTAGATTGAGCTACCGCTTTGCCATCTATGATTTGTGCTGCCATAAAACTGCTCTGTTGACCTGAAATCTGAGGATTTGTATTTTCGCACAGCTACGCCAAAGAGGCCAAGCAGATCAGTTTAAGTAGCGTAAAAAGTTAAAAAATCAGCATATTTTCACCGTATTGGTCGCTTTTATGACAAATGGGTTCAAATATTAAGCAATCAGTTTTTTAGCTGCAAAAAAGGTTTGACGCTCCAGGGCTTGGGCTGTAATATTCCGCCCCGTTGCAGTAGTGTAGCGAAGTCGGTGATTAGCGCAGCTTGGTAGCGCACTTGGTTTGGGTCCAAGGGGTCGCAAGTTCGAATCTTGCATCACCGACCATTTAAGAGAGCCTAAGGGCCTCGAATTTGGCGCCCGTAGCTCAGCTGGATAGAGCAACGGCCTTCTAAGCCGTGGGTCATAGGTTCGAGTCCTATCGGGCGCGCCATTGCAACATTAGTAAAGTTCTACCGTGGTGGCTGTAGCTCAGTTGGTAGAGTCCCGGATTGTGATTCCGGTTGTCGTGGGTTCGAGCCCCATCAGCCACCCCATTTTAGACTGGTTTATATGTCGGTGATTAGCGCAGCTTGGTAGCGCACTTGGTTTGGGTCCAAGGGGTCGCAAGTTCGAATCTTGCATCACCGACCATTCTCCCGGTCAAAACAATAACAGCAGCAATGCTGTTTTTTGCTTTCTGGCGTTCTGAAAAGCTGCGACACCAAAAACAACACACAAAATCCGCACCTCTGCTTCCGGTTAAATAATCCTTCTGGTCTGTTACGCTTTCCCTTATTCAACGCTCTTATCTATGAATTTTTGCAGGCAATAAAAAAGCCTGCACAGGGCAGGCTTCTTAATGATCTATTGCAGCTTAAGCGGCAACAGACTTAGCTTTTGGCTTTTTATCAAACAGTGACTTATCTGCAGCCAGCTCCAGTGGGTCAAAATCATCCACGTTAATGGTGTGCAGACGGCCTTGTTCAGCCACTCGCAGCTTCTCTGCTTCAGCTTCGGTGATCACACCCAGCTCTAAGCCTAAAGCAGCCACTTCGTGTAAGCGGAAGAATGGCAGGCGTTTATTCGCTGCATGCACCACTTTGTCGAAGATGGGTTCAGCGGCCAGAATATCCGTCAGGGCTTTTTCAATTAAACCGATCTGGTTGTTTGGTTCCAGCGTCAGATAGACGTTCGTTGCTAAGCGGCTGCGGGCTTCACAAGGTGTTTGCATAATGCGCGACACCTGATGATCCAGCTGATCCGAAGGCTTACGTAAAGTACGACCCCAAGGGAACAACAGCTTACCTAAGACTGAACCTACGATACGATTCGGGAAGTTATCTAACATTTCATCCAAAGCCACCTGAGCTTTGTACATATTGTCTTCACAAGCCCATTGCACTAAAGGTAAATCCTGCGCCGGACGACCGTCGTCGTTAAAACGCTTCAGTACAGAAGAGGTCAGATACAACATGGATAACATATCGCCTAAACGGGCAGAGATACGTTCACGGCGTTTTAAGTCACCGCCCATGGTACCCATAGCAACATCAGACATTAACGCCAACGCAGCGCTGTATCTGTTCATTTGTTTATAGTACTTAGCTGTTGCATCTGCATACGGGCTGGCAGAGAAGGCTGAATTGCTTAAGCCTAACCATAAAGCACGGAAGAAGTTGCTGATGCTAAAACCTATATGGCCAAATAAAGCACGGTCAAAGGCAGTCACAGCAGCGCGTTCGTCTTCTAAACCTGCAGCCTGTAATTCAGCCAATACAAATGGATGGCAACGAATTGCACCCTGACCATAAATAATCATATTACGGGTCAGTATGTTTGCACCTTCTACTGTGATAGCAACCGGAGCACCCTGATAACCACGGGCCAAATAGTTGTTCGGACCCATACAGATGCCTTTACCACCGTGAATATCCATCGCATCAATAGTGACCTGACGCATACGCTCTGTCATATGGTATTTAGTGATAGCCGAAATAACAGATGGCTTTTCGCCTAAGTCGATAGAACCTACCGACATAGTAGTCGAGGCTTCAGCCATATAGGCATAACCGCCAATACGGGCTAAGGCTTCTTCAATACCTTCCATTTTACCTATAGGCAGTTTGAACTGGCGACGGATACGGGCATAAGCACCAGTTAACAACGCAGCAGCTTTGATACCACCAGTGCTGTTTGAAGGCAGAGTGATAGCACGGCCTACAGACAAACATTCCACCAGCATACGCCAGCCCTGACCAGCCATCTTCGGACCACCAATAATGTAATCCAGCGGCACAAATACCTCTTCACCCTGAGTAGGACCATTCTGGAATGGTACGTTCAGCGGGAAGTGACGACGACCAATTTTTACGCCTGGTGTAGAGACAGGGATTAAAGCACAAGTGATGCCTAAATCTTTTTTATCGCCTAATAAACCGTCCGGATCCTGCATCTTAAATGCTAAACCCAATACAGTAGCGATAGGAGCCAGCGTGATATAACGCTTGTTCCAGGTCAGGCGCATACCGATAATTTCCTGGCCTTCCCATTCGCCTTTACAGACTATACCCACGTCCGGGATAGCGCCGGCATCAGAACCAGCTTCAGGGCTGGTTAAGGCAAAACAAGGAATTTCTAAACCTTTGGCCAAACGGGGCAGGTAGTGGTCCTGCTGCTCTTTGGTACCATAATGTTGTAACAGCTCGCCTGGGCCTAACGAGTTAGGTACACCAACGACGCTGGATAACACCATACTTTTGCTGGTTAATTTTTGCAGTACACAAGACTGGGCATAAGCAGAGAATTCCAGACCACCGTATTGCTTTTTGATGATCATCGCAAAGAAGCCGTGGTCTTTTAAGTACTGGTACACTTCTGGTGATAAGTCAGCACGTTCGTGTGTGGTGTGCCAGTCGTCTACTATGGCCAATAACTCTTCACAAGGGCCATCTAAAAACGCCTGCTCTTCAGCACTTAAACGTGGTTTTGGATAATTGTGCAGCTTATGCCAATCCGGAGTGCCACGGAATAAATCGCCTTCCCACCAGGTGGTGCCTGCATCAATGGCTTCTTTTTCTGTGGTCGACATTTCCGGCATGATTTTGCGGTACAGTTTTAACAAAGGTTTGGTTAAATACTGTTGACGTATGCTGGCTACATTCAGAGGTACAGCCACAACCAAAAACAGGATCCAGCTAATCACACCCACTGTATCGGTAAAAGTTGCAACTGCTAATAAAGCAGCAATCAACGCTGTAAACATAGTTAAACTTGCTCTGTGGTAGGCGAGCACGGCGACTGTGCCAAGCAAGGCTACCCAAAAAATCAACACATCCATAATTTACTCCTGAGAACTAGAGGTCAGACCACTGTGGGCTTAGAGTAGTGTGCCTGTTGCAAAGATGCAAGTAATTCCTTACTTTGCACTCTGGTTTACTGTCAACTTTTGTTGCAGCTTCAGTGCGTCAGGTCATCAAGTATAGGAAGCTATCTGATTTATGTGTGAGTTATTAGGGATGTCCGCCAATGTGCCTACCGACATCTGCTTTAGTTTTAAAGGCTTAAGAGAACGTGGTGGCAAAACTGGTCCGCATAAAGATGGCTGGGGTGTGGCTTTTTATCAGGGCAAAGGAGTGAGCACCTTTAAAGATGCTGATCCGAGTTATCAATCTGAAATCGCCCGGCTTATCAGTGATTACCCCATTAAAAGTACAGCTGTGGTGGCGCATATCCGTCAGGCCAACAGTGGTGGAGTAGGGCTTGAAAACACTCATCCCTTTACCCGCACTTTATGGGGGCGCTACTGGACTTATGCCCACAATGGTCAGTTACAGGGTTTCGAAACTTTACCGGTCGGGCAACATCATGTAGTGGGCCAAACTGACAGCGAACATGCGTTTTGTTATTTGTTGAATGCGCTCGAACAACAGTTTCCTGTTGCTCCTTCGAATATGAAACTGGCCTTTGATTACCTGGCAACCTTGTGTCCTGCTTTGCAGCAGCTTGGAGTGTTTAACCTGCTGCTGTCTGACGGTGATTATCTGCTGGCGTATTGCAGCACCAAATTGCATTGGATCACCAGAAGAGCACCTTTTGGTGTGGCTTTGCTGTCGGATATGGATGTAGACATTGATTTTTCAAAAGAAACCACTGAGAAGGATGTGGTGACTATTATTGCTACTTTGCCGCTGACTTGTAACGAGCAATGGCAGGTCATGGAAAGTGGTCAGGCGCAGTTATTTAAAGCAGGAGAGCCGCAATAAGCGGCTCTTTCATGGATGTTTTAAAGCTTTAATTGGAAGGTTTGAAAGTCGCCAGCTGAATATCGAATTGTTCTACTTTATCTTCAGCCTGCCATAACCGCACCAATAAATAATCCAGCTCTGGTGCTACCCAGGCCAGAACTTCTTTATCTGCACCAGTGCCAGTGCGTTCAATCCGTATGGTTTTTACTTTACCGTAGGGCAGGGATAACCATTCTTCGCCGGCCACTTTGTAACTGTACTTACGCTCATCACCATGGCGATTCAGCACCTGATACACAAATTCAGTTTTACCAGCTTTTAAATCCAAAGCCAGCTGGTTGTGATAACTCAGGGGATCCAACCATTGTTCATTCCATTGAATTGCTTTAATTTTCTTTGATTTTTCGACCCGTAATTCTTTGCTGTCCCAGTTCAGATTCAGCTCGTAATAACGGTTTGGGCCTGAACCTGTGCGCTGCATCACATAACGGTTGGGCTGAATACGGCCTTCTTTAATAGTAAAAAAGGATTGTTCTGAGCGTTTATCTTCAAAAATCAGCCAGCTGATATCGCTGCTGTAACCCAGTTCATAACCCTGTTCTGTCGTTTTCAGATAACGTTTGGCTTCACCGTGTTTTTTGCCTGAGCGCAGCACATTGTAGCTGGCTTCAAAAGCTGAGAATTGAACAGAAGGGGCAGCTGTAGGTTCTTCAGCTGATAAGAGGCTTGAAAAGAGTAAAAAAAATGACGCACTAAGGCGCCATTTATTCATCATCCTGGTCATTTGCATATCCATGGTCAGACAATAAAAGGCCATCTAACAATGCCTTATCTGACTGCTGTTGTAAACGGTTCTGACAAAACCAGCGTACAACCAATGGATAAATACGGTGTTCCTGTTCGTGTACACGCTCTGCGACAGTGTCCGCGTCATCACCAGGAAAAACCGGCACTTTGGCTTGCAAAATCACAGGCCCGCCGTCCAGTTCCGCTGTCACAAAATGCACTGAACAGCCGTGTTCTGTATCACCAGCATCAATAGCGCGTTGATGGGTATTCAGCCCCTGATATTTTGGCAATAACGAAGGATGGATATTCAGTAAACGGCCTTGATAATGCTGCACAAATTCAGGCGTTAAAATACGCATAAAACCAGCCAGCACCACCAAATCAGGTTGATGCTGATCGATAGTTGCAATCAAATCCTGATCATAAGCCGCACGGTCGGCATAGGCTTTGTGATCCAGCACTATAGCGTGTGCGCCGGCTTTTTTAGCCCGCTCCAAACCATAAGCTTTGGCTTTATTCGACAGGACAGCTGTGACTTTACCAGCAATAAAACCAGCACTGCAGGCATCTAAAATCGCCTGCAGATTGGAACCACTGCCTGAAATCAATACAACAATAGATTTCATCTATGGGTTTAGCCTTGGATCACAACTTGAGGTTCGTTTGCCGCAACCTGATTGATTTCACCTAAATGCCAGGCATTTTCGCCAGCTGCTTTTAACTGGGCTAAAGCAGCATCGAGGTGAGTTGCAGGAACTACCACAATCATGCCAACACCACAGTTGAAGGTGCGGTACATTTCGTGGCGCTCTACATTACCTTGCTGTTGTAACCAGCTGAAAATAGCAGGCCACTGCCAGCTGCTTTCTATGATATTTGCCTGAGTATTTTCCGGCAGTACCCGAGGAATATTTTCCCAAAAACCGCCGCCAGTGATATGACATAAGGCATGGACCGGCATGGATTTAATTAAAGCCAGCAGGTTTTTTACATAAATACGGGTTGGCTCTAACAGATGATCGGCAATAGTTTTGCCTTCCAGCATAGTCTGAGGATCCTGACCGCTAACTTCCAGTACTTTACGAATGAGCGAAAAGCCGTTGGAATGAGGACCTGAGGCCGCTAATGCAATGAGTTGATCGCCAGCTTTCACTTTGCTGCCATCAATAATTTCAGACTTCTCAACCACACCGACGCTAAAACCTGCGATATCGTAGTCTTCGCCGTGGTACATACCTGGCATTTCAGCGGTTTCACCACCCACCAGAGCGCAACCTGCCAGCTCACAGCCTTTAGCAATGCCTTCAACTACAGTAGCTGCAGTATTAACGTCCAACTTGCCTGTGGCGTAGTAATCAAGGAAAAACAGAGGCTCTGCACCTGATACGACAATGTCATTGACACACATAGCCACTAAGTCGATACCTACGCTGTCATGGCGTTTTAAATCCATAGCCAGACGCAGTTTGGTACCTACACCGTCAGTGCCTGATACGAGTACCGGCTCTTTATAGCCAGCAGGGATTTGACACAAAGCACCAAAGCCGCCTAAACCGCCCATCACTTCTTTGCGGGTTGTACGTTTTACCGCACCTTTAATACGGTCAACCAAGGCCTCACCGGCATCAATATCAACACCAGCGTCTTTGTAACTTAACGACGTTTTTTGCTCGCTCACGGCAATCCCCAATGACTAAAAAGTGAAGGTCCAAAAAAATTGGCGGCATTTTACCTTGTAACGCCGCCAGACAAAAGGATTTACTGCTTCGCATTTATGAATGCTTGCTTGCGCCTTGTTACAAAACAGTATTATTGCATCGCATTATTCATGGCCTGAGCCACATAATTACGTAAGCTGGCACTTGGTGTTTTGGCAATCTGATGATAAACCAAAGAAGCAAAAGGAAACTCCTTGCCGTTGTAACGCACGCAAATGTAAGGCGCGTCTGGTGTGGACTCATCGTGATACCACTGACCACCTACATGGTGAATAAAAACCTCACCTGTGTAAGCGCCAAAGACATTGGACAAAGTAAACAACACCTCATCGGCATGACGTTGTTCCTGCTGGCGTAAAAACAGCTCGCTGAGTATTTCATCCACTTTCGTCAAACTGTCCAGACTAAAATCCAGCAGAACCTGATGCTCTTCAGCTGAATACACAACAGCATCCTGTGCAGTGACTTTCATTAATTCGGTTAATTCTTGGTTATTCATATTATTCCCCGGCTATTAAACTTTATGTTCGGCTAGCAGCAACTCACGTAATTGACGGCTGCCAGGTCCTAATGTTTCTTCTTTTGGTGTCACTAAGGCCAAAGGTACGGCCCGCGCTGAACTTTGTGCAATCTGAAGTTGCGCCAAGGTGCCGCTCTTGATCAGATCGCAGATCAAAAACTCAGGCAGCCAGCAAAAACCAATACCGTTTTTCAGAATATCTACGGCTTCAAAAAAGTTATTCACAGTCCAGCGTTGTTCGGCGCGCAACCAGCCTACATCTTTAGGTTTGCTGGCGGTATCACGGATCACAATTTGCAAATGCTGGCTGAGCTCATTTAAATCCAGCTGTGGCTGCTGTGCTAACAGATGATCTTTTCCTACGACTGGTATCATTTGAATCACGGCCAAAGGTTCACCAATATAACCCTTAGGTACACTCGGAGAGGCCGCAATCACTAAATCTGCTTTATGTTCCAGTATCATCTCGGTAGAGCCGGTGATCACTGTATCAATAATCTGAATGCGGCTGCCACGGGAGATAGGATGAAATTTTGCCAAAGCGCGGTAAAGTATTTGCTTTGGATAGACCAGCTCTACCGCGATGCGAATTTCCGGCTCCCAGCCTACATTAATATTAGAGGCTAGTAGTTCCAGATCCTCAATTTGTTGGGTTAATAAGCGGGAGCGGCGTAACATCACTTCGCCTGCTGAGGTTAAAAATGCTTTGCGGCCTTTGACCTCCAGCAGCTCCACACCCAACTGATATTGCAGTTTTGCCACCGCATGATTTAATGATGACTGACTTTTATTCAGTAAGTCGGCTGCCTGCGCATAGCCCCCCGCATCAACCACAGCTTGCAGTATGCGCCATTGTTCCATGGTTGATTTAGGGCGGTACGGCATCAAGATTCCTTTATGTTAAGCCTGAGCTACTATCACTGCACGCAGTGGTGCCGGATAGCCTTCAATGGTTTTACTATGATCAGTTGGGTCAAGAAAATCAATCAGACTTTCGTTTTCCATCCAGCTGGTTTTACGTTGTTCATCCAGACTGGTCACCGATAAATCCACTACTTTGGCGTCTTTAAAGCCAACCCGCTGTAACCAGAGTAACAAAGCTGCTGTGCTTGGGATAAACCAGACATTACGCATTTTTGCATAGCGATCAGTAGGCACTAATACGGTTTGCTCATCGCCTTCAATCACCAAAGTTTCCAACACCAGCTCGCCGCCAGGGCGCAGTTGTTGTTTTAATTGAGCTAAAAAGTCGATGGGGGAGCGACGGTGATACAACACGCCCATAGAAAACACTGTATCAAAAGCTTTTAGCTCCGGCATATCGTCTATGCCGATCGGCAATAAATGCACTGTCGGATCAGGATTAAAATGTTTAATAGCTTCAAACTGGCAATAAAACAGCTGTGAAGGGTCTATGCCTACAACAAATTCTGCGCCTTCGCCTTTCATGCGCCATAAGTGATAACCGCTGCCACAGCCGACATCCAGCACTGTTCTGTGTTTAAGCGGGCTGATATGAGGCAGAACTCTGTCCCATTTCCAGTCTGAGCGCCATTCGGTATCTATGTTTAACCCATGTAACGTAAAAGGGCCTTTGCGCCATGGCATTAACTGGCGTAACAAGACTTCAAGCCGTTGTTTTTGACCATGGTTTAAGTCTTCAGGCTGGCCAAATTCGACTTTAGTTTTTAATTCGACACAGCTTTTGGCTGCAACAGGTAAGTGATCCAGTACTTTTTGCCACTGCTTAAAGTCACCATGCAAAGCGTCCTGCTCCCAGCTTTTTAATTGAGCGGGTAGGGTTTCCAGCCAGTGCATTAGTTTATTGCCTGCTATTTGCTGATAAAAATTCTGAAAACGGCTCATCGCTGCGCCTCTGCTTTAATGGCCACCATAGAGCAGAAGTTAAAGCACTGAAACCATAAACTGATATGTTCAAAACCTGCGGCGGACAGTCGGGCTTTATGTTCGGCCAGGCTGTCAGGGCGCATCACATTTTCAAGAGCCGTGCGTTTTTGACTGATCTCCAGCTCGCTATAGCCATTAGCGCGTTTGAAGTCATGGTGTAAATCAATCAGCAATTCATGGGTTGTGGCATCTGTTTCGATAATTTTTTCTGACAATACAAAAATACCACCAGGCTTGAGTGCTTTATAAATACGTTCAATCAGGCGGGCTCTGTCTTCTTTAGCCAAAAACTGCAACGTGAAATTACTGACCACCACAGCGGCGTTTTCCATAGGAATATCACGGATATCTGCCAGTAATACTGTGGCTGGCACATCAGAGCGAAACGCCTGCAAGTGGCTGGTGCATCGTTCCACCATAGCGGCACTGTTGTCGACGCCAATCAACTGACAACCTGGTCCTGTGATCTGGCGGCGCATGGCTAAACTGGCGGCGCCCAAAGAGCAGCCCAAATCGTAATAATTGCTGTTGGCCTGCTGAAAACGGCTGGTCAGTTTACCTATGGTTTGAATGATAGTTTGATAGCCAGGCACAGAGCGTTGGATCATGTCCGGAAAGACATCCACCACGGCAGAGTCAAAACAAAAATCCTGAATATGGCCCAGAGGGTCGGCGTAAATATGATCTTTTTGCATCAGCGGAACAACTTCATACCTGTAATTGGCGGATAGTTTAACGTATTTCAACTTTAAGACGAAATCAAAGCAAGCTCAGTTGCGTCTGATCTTGTGGCCATGGTGCAAGGATAGGGTGTTCAATACCCAAATCCATCACAAATTGTCGGGCCAATTGGGGCGCAGTTAAATTATCCGGGCTGTGGAAAAAACAAAAAGGGGTTTTGCCTTCATCCAGCCACTGCCTCACTTTACCCAACCAGGGCTGATAATAATGCTGATTCACGGCCATATCGTCGGTACCGACAAAACGCAACATAGGCTGCTTGGTTAAAGCCACGGCGTGCACAGGTAAATAAGGTTTCTTGCGTTGTGCATCCAGCAAAGCCGCAGTAGTGGCAGGCACAGAAAATAACGCCCTACTGTCAAATATCACCCGTTCTGCATCAAAGTCACGTAATAAACGGTTTAAGGTGATTTCATGCTCTGCTTTGTCAAAAAACACCGGATGACGTACTTCAACAGCCACAGCAAAGGATGAGCATAAAGTGTTAAGCATCTGTTTCAGCCAGCTTAAATGCTCTGGTGAAAAAAAGGCAGGCAACTGCAAATGCACCAGGGCGAGTTTGTCAGCAAGTGGTGCTATCAAATCAAGCCAAAGCTGAAGTTCTTGCGTTTGAAACTGCTGGAATTGATGACTTAAACGCTTAGGTACTTTTAAGGTAAAACGAAAGTTTTCGCTGCTTTGCTCCGCCCAACGTGCCACAGTTTGCGCCGATGGGTCGGCATAAAAACTGGTATTACCCTCTACAGAGTTGAAATACCGACTATAGTTAGCAAGAAACTCGGAAGGCTCCAGTTTGCTGTTAAATATCAGGTTTTTCCACTGAGGATTAGCCCAGACCGGGCAGCCAAGATAAAGCATCTGCGATTTCCGTTGTCAAAAGTACTGTTATAAATGAGTTGCGTATTATCGCTGTATTCGACATCTTAACCCAAGGTAAAGATCACTGTCCTGAACATGATTAAAAAGCTGATTCTGTTGTTTGTATTACTTATAGGCTGTACTGCTCAGGCTCAAAACTCTGTAGCCGTCAGTCCCCTTCCTGCATCGCTTAAAATAGGCATCTCCAGCGATACCTATCCTTATATGTTCATTGACGAGCAGGGACAGTCCTCCGGCCTGGTCGTGGACTATTGGCGGGAAGTTGCCAGAAAAGCAGGTGTGGAGGTCGAATTTATTGCGGCAGACTGGGCAGATACGTTAAGCATGCTGGATTCCGGTGCCATCGATTTACATGGTGGCCTTGGCCGTACCGCTGATCGTGAACAGCAGTATCTGTTAGGCCAGAGCTATCTGGATATCTTCAGCAATGTGTTTGTGCATCGTGATTTAACCGGAGTACATAATTTATCTGACTTAAAGCCTCATCTGGTGGGAGTGGTTGAGCGATCAACCCATATTGATAGCCTGACACAGCAACAAGCCGACCTGGTGCTAAAACGCTATTCGTCAGTCTCGCAGATGTACGACTCGGCATTAAGGGGCGAAATTAAGGCCTTTACCGGACTGGACAGATTACCTCCCCGTTACGCTGACTACTCACAACTGATGGCTATGTACCCGGTCTATAAAAAAGTGCCGGTACGGAAAATTGAACTGACTTTTGCTGTCAGGAAGGATCAACCGCTGCTGTTACAGGCCTTAGTAAAAGCTACAGCTGAGGTTGAGCTGGCTTTCAGAGATCAGTTGGAACGGCAGTGGCTTAGTGTAGATACCGATCCTGATACCTTATTAATTGGGGTTTCGATCGGAAATCAGCCTTATATGCATGTCAGTTCTATTGGGGATGTGCAGGGAATTTTTGTTGATTTATGGCGTTTATGGTCGAAGAAAACCGGCATAGCAGTGAGCTTCGTGCCTAATCAGTCTGAAGACTCCTTAGCTTATTTACGCAAAGGCCGTATTGACGTACAAATGGCGCAGGTCGAAAACGCCGAAAAGTTTGCAGGTTTAAAGCCTGCTTATCATTTATATAACATTTATTCCTCGCTGTTCTATGACAGCGCGTCAGACCTGACAGACCCAGCTCAACTGAAAAATGCCACTTTGGGCTTGTTGCACACAGCCAGCTTCCGTCCGCAGTTACAGCAGCAGTTTCCGGACGCAAAAATCAAAGTTTTTGCTACTGTGGACCAGATGATTGAAGCTGTATTAAAAAAGCAGCTGACTGGTTTTTTAGCTTCCGATGTCATCACACGGGAGCGTTTGGTGCAAAGCAGTAGTCAGGGTAGTTTTAAATTATTTCCCGGCATTCGTTATGAATCGGCGGTGTATTCATTGATCCGCACCGGCGAAGATGATTTGTATCAAAATATCCAACAAGGATTTTCTCAAATCAGTCTGGATGAAATGGTCAGGATTGAAAACCGTTGGCTAAGTAAAGAGGCCGGGGCTTATTTTCAGACCTTCCGTGACAAAGTGCCATTAACTACAGCTGAGCGGCAGTGGTTAAATCAGCATCAGCAGATCCGTGTTGGCGTCATGAGCGATTGGCGTCCTGTGGAGTTTGTGGATGACAAAGGTGAAGCTCAGGGTATTACCGCGGACGTACTGAAATTGTTGAATCAACGATTAGATGTACAGTTTGTTCCGACACCTTACAACGACTGGGATCTGCTGCTGCAAGATTATAAAAGCGGGAAGTTGCAGATGGTGGCAAATATTTCTGACTTACCAGAGCGACGCAGTTTCAGTTTTTTTAGTCTGGATTACTGGACTTTACAGTGGATTATGATAGGCAAACATGATGCTGAATTTGCCGCCAAAGTGGCTCTGATGCCAGCTCAGCGTATTGCCATCATGCGTGAATATCAGTTTGTAAAACAGTTAAAAAAAGATTTTCCGCAGCACCAGGTGATAGAAGTCGACAGCTTAAACCAGGGTCTGGAAATGGTGGTGGCTGGCAGGGCGGACTTTGTGTTGGATACTGTGGTGGCCTCAGGTATAGCAATGCGTGACCCACGTTATGTCAATTTGCGTGCTTATTTACCAACAGATTTACCTGTGTATCCCTCTTATTTTGGCGTGCATAAAGATTTGCCGGAATTATTAGTGATCCTCAATAAAGGCATCAAAACCATTAACGATACTGACAGGAAAAACCTGCAGGATAAGTGGTTGAATCTGGAGATTAAACAAGGGCTTGATCAGAATAGAGTTTTTACCCTGGTGCTACAAATCGCAGGTTTGTCTCTGGTTGTGATCATTGGCTTTTTGATCTGGAACTTTTCGTTGCGTCGTGAAGTCAATCTGCGCCGTAAAGTGGAAGAAAAGATGCGATTTATGGCGGGGCACGATGATTTAACTCAGCTACCAAACCGCAGCTTGCTGATTGAACGTCTGCAAACGGCATTGCATCAGCACGCCCGTCATAACGAAATGTTAGCCTTGATGTTTATTGATTTAGACGGTTTTAAGCAGGTGAATGACCAACATGGCCATGATCTGGGCGATGAAATGCTGGTGAAGTTGTCGGCTTTGTTAAGTCATTGTGTCAGAAAAACCGATACTGTGGCCCGTTTTGGCGGTGACGAGTTTGTTATTTTATTAACAGGGTTGGTCGACAGAGATGATGCAGCCATAGTGGCTGAAAAGATTTTACTTTATCTGCAAGAACCGCTGATGTTGTCTGCCTGTCAGGCTACAGTTGGAGCCAGTATAGGTATTGCCATATACCCGCATGATGGTACAGATGCGGCAACTTTATTAAAGTCTGCCGACAAGTTGATGTATCAGGTGAAACAGCAAGGCAAAAGCCAATATAGGTTCAGTCGCTAGTCCTCATTTGGCAAGTAACGCACTGCTCCGGCAAATAAAATTCGACATCGGAACATCAACAGGCTCTAAGGGCAGTGACATTAATCGTCTTTTCTATATAATTAGCGCTCATTTTCGCAGGCAGATTACAGTTCGACTGAAAGGATAAGTTAATGCGTAGCCATTATTGCGGTTCATTAAAGGCAGAAAACATTGGTCAACAGGTTTCATTATGTGGTTGGGTTAACCGCCGTCGTGATTTAGGTGGTTTGATTTTTATTGACCTGCGCGACCGCGAAGGCCTGGTTCAGGTATTTTTTGATCCTGAACTCACTGACTTATTCACTCAGGCTGCCGATTTACGCAATGAATATTGTGTGCAATTAACTGGTACTGTGCGTGCCCGTCCTGAATCTCAAATTAATAGCGAGATGGCTACAGGTGAAGTGGAAGTTTATGCCTCCAGCCTGACGATCCTGAATAAATCAGCGCCTATTCCACTGGATCCAAACCAGAACAACAGTGAAGAGCAACGCTTAAAATACCGTTATATTGATTTACGCCGTCCTTTGATGAGCGACCGTTTAAAGTTCCGCGCTAAAGTGACCAGCTTTGTACGTAACTTTATGGACAGTCAAGGCTTTTTAGACGTTGAAACGCCGATTCTGACCAAAGCCACTCCAGAAGGTGCCCGTGACTATTTAGTGCCAAGCCGCACACACAAAGGTCAGTTTTTCGCTTTGCCACAATCACCTCAGCTGTTTAAACAATTGCTGATGATGGCTGGCCTGGACCGCTATTACCAAATCGTTAAATGTTTCCGTGACGAAGATTTACGTGCTGACCGCCAGCCGGAATTTACTCAGATTGATATCGAAACGTCGTTCATGACCTCAGAGCAAGTGATGGAAGTCACAGAGCAGATGGTGCATCAGATGTTCCTTGAGCTTTTGAATGTCGATTTGGGTAAAATGCCACGTATGACTTATAACGAAGCCATGCGTTTATATGGCTCAGACAAACCAGACCTGCGTAACCCAATGCAGTTTGTTGATGTCGCTGACTTAGTAAAAGACGTAGAATTTAAAGTATTCTCAGGTCCTGCCAACGACAACAAAGGCCGTGTTGTTGCGTTAAAAGTACCAGGTGCTGCTGAAAAAGTGTCGCGTAAAGACATCGACAATTACACAGCTTTTGTTGGCATTTACGGCGCTAAAGGTCTGGCCTGGTTAAAAGTAAATGATATTAATGCCGGCGCTGAGGGCATTCAGTCTCCTGTTGCCAAGTTTTTAACACCTGAAATTATCAGCGAAATTTTAAGCCGCACTCAGGCCACTACAGGCGATTTAATTTTCTTTGGTGCTGACAGCTACAAAGTGGTCTGTGAAGCTATGGGCGCGTTGCGTCTGAAGTTAGGTGAAGATTTAGGCTTAACAGTGCAGGGCTGGAAACCATTGTGGGTTGTGGACTTCCCAATGTTTGAAGAAAACGATGATGGCAGTTTCTCTGCTGTACACCATCCGTTTACCTCACCTTTGGACACGGCTGAGTTTTTGGCCACCGAAATGGATAAACTGGATCACAGAGCGCTGTTATCCAACGCCTACGACATGGTACTCAATGGTACTGAGTTAGGTGGTGGTTCAGTACGTATCCACACCCCGGATGTGCAGGCCAAAGTATTTCAGTTACTGGGGATCAGTGACGAAGAAGCCGCTGAGAAATTTGGTTTCTTACTGGAAGCCTTACGTTATGGCGCGCCGCCACATGCAGGTTTAGCTTTTGGTTTAGACCGTCTGGTGATGTTGATGACAGGGGCTACTTCTATTCGTGATGTGATGGCATTCCCAAAAACAGCCACTGCAGCTTGTCCTCTGACTGATGCACCAGGCGAAGCCAATCCGGCTCAACTGGCCGAGCTGGGTATTCAGGTCGTGAAAAAACAGTAAGAACTCTGTTTCGAACTGTCGAAGCAACGGTGTTCTGGTGTTTTAATGATATTTAACTATCAGGAAGCGGCTTTAGCCGCTTCTTTTTTCATGGAGTATGCACATGGCTGGTCATAGTAAATGGGCTAACATGAAGCACCGCAAGGCTCGTCAGGATGCCAAGCGGGTCAAGATTTTTACCAAACTTATTCGTGAGCTGACAGTGTCAGCCCGTATCAGCCCTGACGTCGATGCCAACCCACGTTTACGTACAGCAGTAGCCAAAGCACTTCTGAATAATATGACCCGGGATGCGATAGACCGTGCTATTAAACGGGGTGCCGGTGAGCAGGATGGCAGCAATTATGAAGAGCTGGTGTATGAAGGCTACGGCCCTTGTGGTGTCGCTATAGTGGTAGAAACCCTGACCGACAACCATAAACGTACAGTGGCGGATGTTCGTAGCGCTTTCACCAAATATGGCAATATGGGCACTGCAGGTTCTGTCAGCTATTTATTCAGCAAAAAAGGCATCATCTCTTTTGCACCTGGTTTATCTGAAGATCAGGTGCTGGACATAGCCCTTGAAGCTGGTGCTGAAGATGTGGTTAGTCATGAGGATGGCAGCATTGAAGTCATCACCAGCCCAGATAGTTTTAACGATGTACGTGAAGCCTTAGAGGCCGCAAAGTTAGTGGCGGACGACGCTGAAATTACCATGGTGCCTTCTGTCAAAGCTGAGGTGGACGCAGAGCATGTGGTGAAGTTTTTTAAACTCATTGACATGCTGGAAGATTTCGACGATGTGCAAAACGTCTACCACAATGCTGACATTGCGGATGACGTGATGGCGTTAGTGCCTTAATGGCTATTATCCTTGGTATTGACCCCGGCAGCCGTTTAACGGGTTACGGGGTGGTACGCCAGACAGGGCAGAAATTCGAATACATCGCCAGTGGCTGTATCCGCTTAACGCTAAATGATATACCTGATCGGTTAAAACAAATTTTTGATGGGGTCAGCGAAATCATTCAGCAAACCCAGCCCGATGTCTTTGCAATAGAGCAGGTGTTTATGGCACGAAACCCAGACTCTGCTTTAAAACTCGGGCAAGCCCGTGGCGCTGCTATAGTGGCTGCAAAAAATGCGGGTCTTGAAGTGTTTGAATACTCAGCCCGTCAGGTTAAACAGGCTGTGGTGGGTACAGGCGCTGCTGACAAAACTCAGGTGCAGCATATGATCCGCACCTTACTGAAATTGCCTGGCAATCCGCAAGCCGATGCTGCCGATGCCCTTGCCGTGGCTATGTGTCACGGGCATACTCACCAAAGTTTATTGCATATGGCAGGGCAGGCCACCAAAACAGTGCGTGGTCGACTGCGCTGATTTTTCTCTATTCCGGACATCGATACAATGATTGGATTATTACGTGGTGTTATTTTAGAAAAGCAGGCGCCGGATTTACTCATTGATGTGGCTGGTGTGGGGTACGAAGTACAGCTGCCTTTAACCAGTTTTTATAAATTGCCTGAGGTTGGCAAAGAAGCTGTGATCTATACCCACTTTGTGGTGCGTGAAGATGCACAGCTTTTATATGGTTTTCACACCAGCACAGAGCGGGCTTTGTTTCGCCAACTGATTAAAGCCAATGGCATAGGGCCTAAGTTAGCTCTTACTATCTTATCCGGTCTGTCAGCCCAGCAGTTTGTTCGTTGTGTACAACACGACGATATTAGCACGCTAGTGAAATTGCCTGGTGTAGGTAAAAAAACGGCTGAGCGTTTACTGATTGAAATGCGTGACCGCTTAAAAGACTGGGGGCTGAATATCAGCACTCCTGTCACCGATCATTTAGTGCTTGCCGGCGATGAAGTGGATTCGTTTGAATTGGTAGAAAGTGCCGAACAGGATGCGATCAGTGCGTTAGTGGCTTTGGGGTATAGTCAGTTACAAGCCAGCAAAGCAGTGCAAAAAATTAAACAAGCCGATATGAGCAGCGAGCAGCTGATCAAACTCGCGCTGCGCAGTATGATTTAAACCAGATTTATGCAGGAATACTCATGATAGAAGCCGATCGTCTGATCGATACCAAAGCCAGTCGTGAAGACGAGCTGATTGACCGTGCCATCCGGCCTAAGTCTCTGGCGGATTACACAGGTCAGTCTCATGTCAAAGAGCAAATGGCGATTTTTATCGAAGCAGCCCGCGGTCGTGGCGAGCCTTTGGATCATTTACTGATATTCGGCCCGCCGGGTTTAGGTAAAACCACGCTAGCTATGGTGGTCGCCAATGAAATGGGGGTGAATATTAAAAACACCTCAGGCCCTGTGCTGGAGAAAGCTGGTGATTTAGCGGCGCTTCTTACTAATCTCGAACCCAATGATGTGCTTTTTATCGATGAAATCCACCGCTTAAGCCCAGTAGTGGAAGAGATTTTGTATCCCGCTATGGAAGACTATCAGCTGGATATCATGATAGGTGAGGGGCCTGCCGCCCGTTCTATCAAACTTGAATTACCGCCTTTTACCTTAATAGGCGCCACCACCAGAGCGGGTGCTTTAACTTCACCACTGCGTGATCGCTTTGGCATAGTGCAGCGTCTGGAGTTTTATAAAGTGGATGAGCTGGCGCAAATCATTTTACGCTCTGCCCATTATCTGAATTTAGAGCTTGAGCTGCCTGCAGCGACTGAGATCGCACGCCGCTCCCGTGGCACGCCACGTATCGCTAACCGTCTTTTAAGACGGGTGCGTGATTATGCCCAGGTAAAATCCAGTGGTCTGGTGCCTGTGGAAATAGCCTCAGCCGCTTTGCATATGGTCGACGTGGACGCCAGTGGTTTTGACTATATGGATCGCAAGTTAATGCTGAGCATCATTGAGAAATTCGGAGGTGGTCCTGTAGGGCTGGATAACCTGGCTGCAGCTATAGGCGAAGAAAAAGAAACTATCGAAGATGTGATAGAGCCTTTTTTAATTCAGCAAGGTTTTATCCAACGCACACCACGAGGCCGAATAGTTTCCCCTGCAGCCTACAAACACTTTGGTTTTGATTTGCCTGAATCTAATTGAGGTTCCGTGTGATGCGCTGAGTCATTTCCCGAGAAATGCCACGGTCTGATTAACAAAAACGCTGGGAGCGTTTTTGAACATCGGAGTGCAACGACGATGGCCCGTAGGGTGAGCGCCATGGATGGTGGCGAATAAAAAAAAGCCCGCTAAATTAGCGGGCGAATGCAACAAGTTGAAGTAAATCTTCAAAATCCAGGGAACATGTTGAGAAGCAACATGACCATCTTCGAACAGATAATCACATCACCAGTATTCATCACTAAAGTTAGGGCACAAGGGCCGGAACTTTTGCGCTAGCTCAGAACACGGGGGCATTTTAGGGAGTTAGTGTATTTACTTCAAACTAGAAAAATTGAGATTTCAGATTAATTTTTTTAATCTGAATAATTAGTGGTTTTGTGTGAATTTTAATCTTGTTTTGTGACTGATATATCGCTAACCCTTGAAAATTAAGGGTAGCTGAACAGGGCTAAAATTTGCTCCGAATTACTATTTTTTGAGCAAAATTTATCTGATTGGTTAAAATGGTCATTAATCGCTAATTTTTCCCCTTCTATCGTGAACAGGAAACTTTTGATAAATATCTGACCCATAGGTTTTTGCAGTCGTCAGAATGTCATGAAATCAAAATATTTTTAACTCTGACGAGGTTCGCCCTGTTGAGTTCGGCTGTGGCCTCCAATATCATAGCGGCCAATTTAGGTGACAAAATAAGATGATGTCGCAGGTATTTGATTTTCCAATCAGAGTATATTACGAAGACACTGATGCCGGTGGCGTAGTATATTATGCTAACTATCTGAAATTCTTTGAAAGAGCCAGGACTGAATGGCTTCGAAGCTTAGGGATAGAGCAGGATCTATTGTTAAGTCAGGATATTGGTTTTGTGGTGAAAAGTGTTCAGATGGACAACCACAAGCCTGGACGGTTTAACCAGCTTTTGTTGGTAAAAAGTGAGATTAAGCAGCTAAAAAAGGCCAGTCTGGTATTTTGGCAGGAAATCTACAACGCAGATGCACAATTGCTTTGTTCAGCGCAGGTTAGTATTGCTTGCGTAAAACTATCATTAATGAAAGCGAGTGCAATACCTCGCGATGTTTTAGGGGTGTTATCAGGTGACAGGCGGACTATCAGTTCTTGATTTAATTCTTCACGCTAGTGTAGTAGTGCAGCTGGTTATGCTGATTTTACTGAGCATGTCTGTGATGTCGTGGGCCATGATCATTCAGCGCAATAAAGCGCTGAGTACAGCGGTAGAAGAAACCAAACAGTTTGAAGATAAGTTTTGGTCAGGCATTGACCTGTCAAAACTTTACAACGAAGTCAGCGCCAAAGTGACAGTGACAGGTGTGGAAGCTTTATTTAAGGCGGGGTTCAAAGAATTTGCCCGCTTGCATAAAAGTAGTCGCCAGTCAGGTGCTGTGATGGAAGGAACTCAACGTGCTATGCGTGTTGGATTATCCCGTGAAGTGGAGCGTCTGGAAACTCATCTACCATTTCTGGCCACTGTAGGCTCAATCAGCCCGTATATCGGTTTGTTTGGTACAGTCTGGGGGATCATGAATTCTTTTATCGCTTTAGGTGCTGTACAACAGGCGACTTTAGCTATGGTAGCGCCAGGTATCGCAGAAGCTTTGATTGCGACCGCTATAGGTTTGTTCGCTGCTATTCCGGCCGTTATTGCGTACAACAAGTTTTCTCATAAAGTAGAGATGCTGGAAAGTGCGTACGCTAACTTTGTCGAAGAGTTTGCTAACATTCTGCACCGTCAGGCGATGGCCAGCGGAGAAAACAACTAATGTACGTCCGTAAAAAACGCCGTATGGTGGCTGAGATCAACGTCGTTCCTTATATCGACGTGATGTTGGTGCTGCTAATTATCTTTATGGTCACGACGCCGATCATTACGCAAGGCGTTAAAGTGGAATTACCTAAATCAGATGCCGAACCTATAGAGCAGATGAAAGACGGTAAAACTCCGCTTGTGGCAACTGTGGATGAAGGTGGTTTGTATTATTTTGAGAAAGATGGTTCGAATAAAGGCCCTTTTAATGCTCAGGAAATGCAAATGGAAGTGGCGGGTACTCTGCAGTTAGAGCCTGGTACTCAAGTGATTATTAAAGGTGATGGCCGTGTTAACTATGCAGCTATTATCCAGTTATTAAATCTGCTGAAAGACGCGGGCGCCCCTTCCGTTGGTTTAATGACTGACGATGTGGAGCAAAACTAAGATGGAACCAGCGTTTAAGAAGTCGCTGATCATCTCAGGTGGTTTACACGTTTTTATAGCTGTGTTGCTGTTTGTTAACTTTAATTTCTTTAAAAATGAAGAGATTTTAGTGGTACCTATGGCTGGAGACCTGAGTGCGCCGTTAAACGCCACTACGGTCGACCAGTCTCAGTTTGATGAACTGAAGGAAAAAAATCAGCAGAAAAAGAAAGCTGATGAAAAGCGCAAAAAAGATTTGGAAAAGAAAAAGCAGCAGGAAGAGCGTGATAAACGCCTTGAAGAGCAGCGCCTGAAAAAGCAGGAACAAGAGAAAAGAGAAGCTGAAATAGCAGAAAAGAAAGCTGTTGAAGAAAAGAAAAAACAGGCTGTAGAAAAAGAGAAACAACAAAAACTTGCCGCTGAGAAGAAAAAGAAAGACGACGAAAAGAAAAAGCAGCAAGAGATAGAGAAGAAGAAAAAGGAAAAAGCAGCCAAAGAAAAGGCCGCTAAAGAGAAAGCAGCCAAAGAAAAAGCTGAAAAAGCCAAAGCCGAAAAAGAAAATCGTGAACGCGAAGCTGCAGAAGAAATGCTAGCTGAGCAGTTGGAAGAGGAAGCAGAAGCACGCCGTGCAGCGAAGGCTGGTCAGATCCTGACCGAGAAGCAACGTTACCTGGCGATGATTGTTGCGAAAATCCAACAAAATTGGTTTGTAGACGATACAATGCGTGGCAAAGAGTGTCGGGTAAATATTCGTTTGGCCAGCAATGGTTTTGTTACCGCCAGCACTATCTTAGGTGGAGACAGAGCGCTTTGTGAATCAGCGATGCGAGCAATACAAAAGGCAGGTAACTTCCCTATGTCACCTGATCCTGATGTGTATGACGCATTAAAAGACATCACAACTATTTTACAACCGGAACTGAGATAACAATATGCTGAAGTTGATAGGAAAAAGCCTGGTGGCGTTTGCGCTGGTGCTAAGTGCAAAATCGTATGCCAGTTTAGAGATTGTCATCACAGATGGTGTGGACAGTGCCCGCCCTGTTGCTATAGTGCCATTTAAATTTGAAGGCAATACGCTGCCAAATCAACGTATTGCTGATATTGTGTCAGCGGATTTAATGCGTAGCGGTAAATTTAACCCTATAGCTGCAACCCGTATGCCACAGCAGCCAACCAACAGCAAAGAAATTGATTATCAGCGCTGGATGAAACAAGGTGTTGAGGCCGTTGTTACAGGTACTATCCGTGAAGTCGGTGTAAACAGATACGCTGTGCGTTTTGAATTAGTCGACGTATTTAAAGGCGCTTCAGGCGGTGGTTCATCGTCAGCTATTATCGGTGGCCAACTGACTACAGGCCTGACCCATATCCTGGATGCGCGTGAAACGACTATCAGTGGCGATCAGTTCAGACAATATGCTCACCGCATCAGTGACATAGTCTATGAAAAATTAACTGGTGAACGTGGTGCTTTTTTAACTAAAATAGCCTATGTCTTAGTACGTGACAAAGCAGACTTTAAATATCAATTAGTTGTAGCTGATTACGATGGTGAAAATGAGCAGGTACTATTAAGAGCAAAAGAGCCTTTAATGTCTCCGGCCTGGTCACCAGATGGTACTAAATTGGCTTATGTGACTTTCGAAAAACGTCAGTCGCAAATTTACATTCAAGATATTTATACTGGCCGTCGCAGTATATTAACCAGTTTCAAAGGTATTAACGGTGCGCCTAAGTGGTCACCTGATGGCCGGAAAATGGCCATGGTGTTGTCAAAAGATGGCAATGCAGAAGTTTATGTAATGGATATTGCAACAAAAGCGCTGACTAAATTGACGAACCACAGACGGATTGATACTGAACCGTCCTGGTCACCAGATGGTTCTAAACTGATTTTTAGTTCAGAACGTGGTGGTAATCCACAAATTTATAGCGTAAATGTAGCTTCAGGTGTTACTGAAAGGGTAACATTTGAGGGAGAAATGAATTTAGCTGCCTCTTATACACCAGATGGTAGTGGTATTGTTATGGTCAACAGAACAAATGGCCAGTATAATATCGCCCGCATGGATGTTGAGAGTCGCTATTTGCAGGTGTTGACTCGCACTTATCTGGACGAGTCACCAAGCATTGCGCCGAATGGCTCAATGATAATTTATAGTACTTTGTACGGTTCGTCACAAGTACTGGCACTGGTATCCATGGATGGGCGCTTTAAAGCACGGTTACCGGCGGCAAACGGCAGAGTTAAATCTCCGGCTTGGTCACCATTTTTATAAAAAACGAAAATTTGGTTAATTGATTTACTAAGGACAACAATTATGAACTTAAACAAAGTTTTAAAAGGCTTGTTAGTTGCGGTGCCAGTGTTAACTTTAGCTGCTTGTAGCTCAACTGATGAAGTAGCTGCTACTGATGCAAACACTGGTGCAAACACTAACCAAGTGGTTGAACAAGGCCTGTCAGCTGAAGAATTGCTGCGTCAGCAATTAGAAGCTCTGCGTCAAGACAACACTATTTACTTCGACTTCGACCAGTCAGCAATCCGTTCAGAATTCGCTTCTGTTCTGGAAGCTCACGCTGCTTTCTTACGCGCTCGCACTAACATCACTGTAACTGTTGAAGGTCACACTGATGCTCGTGGTACTCCAGAGTACAACATCGCGTTAGGCGAACGTCGCGGTCAAGCTGTGACTCAGTACTTAGCTAACCTGGGCGTTGCTGCTGGCCAAATGTCAGTAGTTAGCTACGGCGAAGAGAAACCAGCTGTTGAAGGTAACGACGAAAGCGCGTTCTCTAAAAACCGTCGCGCTGTTTTAGTTTACTAATAACTGATACGAAGCAAAGCAGTGAAAAAATCTTTAGTTACTGCGCTTTCTGTTATCAGCATTGCCTCGTGGGCAGATCCGGCTCCTGTAGCCGATCTGTCCCGCGCTGGCGGTGGCGCTATCCAGACTCCAAAATACGCATCCACGGCTGATCGTATAGCTGCGCTGGAACGTATTGTTGAGGCCAGAGCCAACGCTCAGGTTGCTATGCAGCAGCAAGTGTCCGCATTGTTAGACGAAGTGTCTGAATTGCGTGGCATCACTGAGATGCATTCCTACAAATTAGAAGAAATATTGCAGCAACAACGCAATATTTATCAGGAAATTGACCGGAGAATGGGCGCAGGCGCCAGTTCAGGTTCAACTCCAACCACTCCGACACAGCCAACAAGCACACCAACAACATCAGCTGAACAGGCGCCTATAGGCAATCCTGCTGCTGTGGTGAATGCTGATCCTGCTGCTGAAACTACAGATGCAGGGGGCGCTGAAGCCTCTTCCAGCCCGTCGGAAAGTGATGCTTATGAAAGTGCGGTGAATTTGGTGCTGAAAGATCGCGCCTACGATGCAGCTATCCCTGCATTTGAAAATTTTGTCCGTACTTACCCGGATTCCAGCTACGCACCAAACTCTTACTATTGGTTAGGCCAGTTATTTTTTACCAAAAACGAACTGTTGAAAGCCAAAGCTCAGTTTGAACGTGTGGTTGCTCAGTATCCGCAGTCAGCAAAAGCTGCTGATTCTTTATCTAAATTGGGTCAACTGGCAGAACGAGAAGGCGATACAGCTGCAGCTAAGCAGTTTTATCAGCTTTTAGTCAGCAAATACCCACAAGCTAAACCTGCAAAAGCAGCAAAGGCTAAGCTAGAGACTCTGTAAGCGATTTGTTGTGCTGAATAAAAGCCCTGGTATATGCCGGGGTTTTTTATTTACAGCGAATAAATCAGGTTGAAAAAGTGACTTATGATGTCCGGACTTTGTAAAAAAATAAGCAGGCGTTAGGGCTACTCAGGGAAACTGGCTGTTGCTACTGTTATCGAATGAAGACTCTTTTGCTGTACATAAAAAACACTGTTGTTTTTATTTTCGCCGCAGCCTCTCGTTTTATGCTGGCATTTTAAGCAGTTGAACAAAGAAAATGGCATTTCTGGTAATTTTTGGTTGCACTGGAAATTTAAATAAGTAAGATATGCGTCCGCGGCAGGGGTCATTAGCTCAGCTGGTAGAGCAGCGGACTTTTAATCCGTTGGTCGATGATTCGAATTCATCATGACCCACCACTCCCGCGCAAACTTTTGTATCGAACTGGGTCATTAGCTCAGCTGGTAGAGCAGCGGACTTTTAATCCGTTGGTCGATGATTCGAATTCATCATGACCCACCACTTCGATACGCCTGTTTGGGTCATTAGCTCAGCTGGTAGAGCAGCGGACTTTTAATCCGTTGGTCGATGATTCGAATTCATCATGACCCACCACTTTCTCGATTCTCCTTGCATGGGTCATTAGCTCAGCTGGTAGAGCAGCGGACTTTTAATCCGTTGGTCGATGGTTCGAATCCATCATGACCCACCATGCAATCATCGCCTTCTTTGTGTTTTAAGCTAAGCTTTTTGTGTATAATGCCGCACTTTTTAAAACCGGGTGGCCGTTATGGATCAAGCACTGCACTTCAACGAACTTGACTTTGTATTCCCGAAAAAACCTTTGCCGTTAAATGCGGATCAAAAAGCTGCCTACAAAGAACGTATCAAGCTTTTATTACAGCAACGTGATGCTGTATTGGTTGCGCACTATTACACAGACCCTGAAATTCAGGCTTTGGCTGAAGAGACAGGCGGTTGTGTTTCTGACTCGCTGGAGATGGCACGTTTTGGCAATAAGCATTCAGCGAAAACCTTAATAGTGGCCGGTGTGAAGTTTATGGGCGAAACCGCCAAAATTCTGAACCCGGAAAAAACGGTATTAATGCCAACTCTTGAAGCGACTTGCTCACTGGACTTAGGTTGCCCTGCTGATGCATTCAGCGCGTTCTGCGACGAACACCCTGATCGTGTTGTTGTGGTGTATGCCAATACCTCTGCTGCTGTAAAAGCCCGCGCTGATTGGGTGGTTACGTCTTCTATCGCTCTGGATGTGGTAGAGCACTTAGACAGCGAAGGCAAAAAAATTCTGTGGGGCCCCGATCGTCACCTGGGCGCTTATGTGCAAAAACAAACAGGAGCCGACATGCTGTTATGGCAGGGCGCTTGTATTGTGCATGATGAGTTTAAAGCCAAAGCGCTGGTTGAGCTTAAAAAGCAATATCCAAACGCTGCTGTACTGGTTCATCCTGAATCGCCAGCTAATGTGGTGGATTTAGCCGATGCGGTAGGTTCGACTAGTCAGTTAATCAAAGCTAGTCAGACGATGCCTAACGACACCTTTATCGTAGCCACAGACCGCGGCATTTTTTACAAGATGCAGCAGGCTATGCCAGATAAGACCTTTATCGAAGCTCCAACGGGCGGTAACGGCGCAACGTGCCGCAGCTGCGCTCATTGCCCTTGGATGGCGATGAACGGTCTGAAGGCGATTGAGGACGCTTTACTGCAGTCTGAAGGTCACGAGATATTCGTCGATGCTGATTTACGCGAACAGGCGTTAATCCCGCTGGACAGAATGCTGAACTTCGCAAAATCAGCACAAATGCCAGTAAAAGGCAACGCATAAGTCTTTGTTGGTTATAGTTGCTGAAAATTCCAGCAAAAGAACAAGGCTTTGTATTTAACTGTTGCACGGCGCGGTGATTTTCAATAGGATAGCCGCGCTTGCTGTAGCAAGCCTCGGAGAGATGGCTGAGTGGCTGAAGGCGCACGCCTGGAAAGTGTGTTTAGGTTAACCCCTAACGAGGGTTCGAATCCCTCTCTCTCCGCCAGATTAAATGAAAAAGCCCCGGACGAAAGTCCGGGGCTTTTTCATTTAAACCGGAGAGCGAGGATTTGGTTCGAACCCTTAGTTCGACCGGTTTGCCGGGAGCAAACCGGAACGCGCTTTAGCGCGGCCCCAAAGGGGGGGAGGGCAGGATGCCCGGAATAATCCCGAGGTGCTGCTGTCACGAACGAAAGTCCGGGGCTTTTTCATTTAAACCGGAGAACGAGGATTTGGTTCGAACCCTTAGTTCGACCGGTTTGCCGGGAGCAAACCGGAACACGCTTTAGCGCGGCCCCAAAGGGGGGGAGGGCAGGATGCCCGGAATAATCCCGAGGTGCTGCTGTCACGAACGAAAGTCCGGGCCTTTTTCATTTAAATCGGAGAGCGAGGATGTGGTTCGAACCCTTAGTTCGACAAGTTCGCCGGGAGCAAACCGGGACGCGCTTTAGCGCGGCCCGCAGGGCCAGCACCATGGATGGTGCCGGCAATCCCTCTCTCTGAGCCAGTTTCGTTCGCTCCCTGTTTTGCTAAACCCATCACTCCGACCAATACCAACTGGTTACGTTGTAGCGATACGCAGTGGCTGCTTCACTCGTTACAGCCTTGACCCAGTGCTCAGAGCCTTGTGATGACGGATCAAACAACACACAGCGGTTGTATGAAGGCGCGATAGTCACAGGTTTATTGTCCTTACCCATAAACACCAGTTCGCCGCCGTTATCGTGCTGCCAGTCTTTATTCAGATAGAGCAGCATACAGACCTCTCTGCCTGGTGAGTCATCCGCGTGTTGATTGACAAAATCGCTGGTACTTAAGCGAAAATAATTGGTGTTAATTTCTGGCTTAGCCACATTGATGTCCGTGATTTGCACACTAAAAATTTTAGATAACAACGACATAAATTCGCTGCTTCGTAAAAACTGCAAAAACTCCAAAGCAATAGCAGAAGGAGTATTCTCAGCACCATTCACGGTTCGATCCCAACGATCCCGCTGCACAAAACGTTCAGTGTCAGGAGTGTTTTGCCATTGTGTATCATTCACATACAAAGCAGAGTAGCTGTGCTTTTGCGTTTTCCACTGCTGTTCTTGCTGTAAAACATGGCTGACTTCATCGAGTTTGCTCTGGTCAAATAAACCATCAATAACGATATGGTGAGGGCTTGAGTTCAATAAAGCCTTTCGATAGGCGCGGATTGCAGAAGCGGTAATTTGCTGTTCATTCAGCCACATGAAGAGGACCACTTGTCGAGTTAGCTAATGTCTTATCGCGCTGATGATACAATATTTTAAGCCGTTTATATGACTTCAGTGAGGAGAAAGTAGAGCACTAACGAATAGGCTTTTTGCTGCTATCCATATCGCTCAGATGCCAGCCCGGCAACCCGACAACGTGCAACTACTTCAATTCTCTTTCAGTCTCACATGTCAGGGCCTGAGAAACAGTATTCAGCAGCTGTTAAGGGGACAAGCGCGATTGTAGGTACGTAATTGAGATTATAAGCAGACATTTAATTGTTATGCCGTAAAACGGCGCAGTGCCATCTGTCCAGAGTTTTCCTTGGTCGACGATACTGAAAAATAAACTCCACGGCAAAGAATCCGCTTTGTTCTGGTCTGTAGCCTTAACTTGGAGACACATGGGTTACAGAAAGAATAAAACTCAGGAATGACAAAGACGTAAATCTGTAAACCCAGATTAATGTCATTTGAATTTAGTCCTATGTTCAATGCCCACCAGCTCCGAGGCAGGAATAGTTCATGCTGCAGCTAATAGGGTGTTGAGCGGAACCCTATATATGGAGTTTCAGATGCCTCATTTAAAAGGCCTGCAGCAAAATCAAATGCTGGCCACCTTTCCTATTGACGTGCAAGAACGTTTGTATCCCCATATGGATTTAATCGAATTACCATCAGGTAAGGTCTTATATGAATCCGGTGATACGCTGCGTTATGTTTACTTCCCTACCGATTCTGTTGTGTCATTAATGCATGTAACAGAATGTGGAGCTTGCGCTGAAATTTCAGTGGTGGGTAATGAAGGTTTGATAGGAATTTCACTCTTTATGGGCGGAGGTAGTACCAACAGCAAAGCCTTAGTGCAACGTTCGGGTTACGCCTATCGCCTGTTAGGTCAGCGCTTAAAAGATGAATTTAATCGTCATGGGGCTTTATTGCACACAGTGCTGCGTTACACCCAGGCACTCATCACTCAAATGGCTCAAACTGCAGCGTGCAACCGTCATCATTCTATTGAGCAGCGACTCTGCCGTTGGTTGTTAGTCACTCTCGACCGGCGGGAAGGTAACGAGCTGGTGATCACGCAGGAACTGATCGCTAATATGTTGGGTGTACGTCGTGAAGGCGTAACAGAAGCGGCAGGCCGTTTACAGCGCATGGGGGTGATTGAATATCACCGTGGCCGTATTCAGGTGATCCACCGCACTCAGCTTGAGACCTTAAGTTGTGAATGTTATGCCGTAGTGCGAAAAGAATCAGAGCGATTACTGCCCTGGATCAACAGAATAAACAGTTAATCTGGCCCACTTTGTCATGGATGCAAAAAGTCTGGGACAGAACGAAGGGGGTCATATAGTAGGGGAAGGACGCCCGTACTGATCCCTTGTTACTAGTGCTATGCACAAAGTAGGTTCAGCCTACCCGCCACTCCAGACCATAATGTGCAAATAGCTCAGCATCTTTGGCAAACCAGACTTCAAAGGCCTGTACATCATAACCTTCTTGTCTGGCTAGCCTGAATATTCTGACCGAGAGTTCAAGTAAATCACGATAGCTCCAGGCTTTACCTTGATAAATTACAGTTAAATCAGGATGTTCTGCCAATATCTCTATGGCTGTCATCGTCTGATTCAAACGTCCTAATTGCTCTGTGCGCCATGTTGTGTTCATCGTTACGCTCCTTTGGTCAAAATACCGTCGGTAGGCCTGTATCTGCAGAACATAATTCAATATTTGTGCCATGGCGTGGGCAGACAAGATAACTTAACGCAAAGCGCGGCCGAGCAACGAAAAATAGCTAAGCCAGTGTTGGGCGAGAACTGCGGATAAAGTGGAGTCCGGGTATAAACCCGCTTTAGCTGCTTTGCTTTTTAAGGTACCGTTGACTAAAAAGCTGTTTTTAAGCCGTTGTTGTTGCAGCATATGTTCAAAAGCCCGTGCGGCCAGCTCTTCCGGCTTGGCGTAATAATAAATGCCATGGCTTTGATCAAAGGCGGCAGAAGTTTTGACGTAGTTATTGGGTTCAGATCCACTGACGGATAAAAACAGCGCCGCAAAGCTTTGATCCAAATACTGATTCAGTGGGTGAGGGGAAACCGCCGCATTGTTCAGCCAGCTGGAACTGGCAAAAGCGGAAGCAGGAAGCTCATCGGTAAACAACTTGCTGCAAATATAATGATCAAAGGCGTGAAACCACTCATGCGCCAGGCTGCCACCGCCGGCATTTTTGGCCAGAGCCAGTAAACGCCCTTGAGGTTGATAAAAAGCACAGCTGCCTTGTTGTCCACCTATACCAAAATTCAGGCTCAGGCTTTGGTTCAGTGAAATCACTTGTTCTGGCACCTGTAACAGCAGCATCAGATCAGATAAAGCGTCAAAAAACAGGTTAGCCGCTAGTTGTTGCTCGGCAGCTGTGACCCAGCGGCCAATTTTAATACTTTGGAAACCAAAAATTTTTACTATATCCAAAAAGCTGACGTCGGCGCCGGATCTGTGTTCCGGACCGTTACGAAAATAGGCTTGCTGTATGCGGGGTATTAAATCAGCCATAGGGTAACTGGTTCAAATTTAAACATTTTTTAAGCGCTTATGCTGGGAAAACACAGTTTAAGTCGTATACTGACAAGCGGTATAGTGATTTTCATTAAAACCTGATGGCTTTTCACTTATGCAAAGCCAGTTGAAACAAAGAGTGATTTTATGTCCCTGCTAGAAAATTTACTGATTATGTTGCTGCTGATCAGTGCCAGTGCCTTCTTTTCCATGTCTGAAATAGCCTTAGCTGCTTCACGCAAAATTCGCTTAAAACAACTGGCGTCAGACGGTGAACCGCGCGCAGCCTTGGTGTTACAGCTGCAGTCTAACCCCGGTAGTTTTTTCACCATAGCCCAGATTGGCTTAAATGCTGTGGCTATCTTAGGTGGTATTTTAGGTGAAGCTGCTTTTACGCCTTATATTCTGAGCTTGCTGAATTTAATTTTTGAAAACCCGGCTAACGAAGGCATCGCCTTTGGTTTGTCGGTGTTTTTTGTCACCGCTTTGTTTATTTTGTTTGCCGATTTAATGCCAAAACGCCTTGCGATGTTATCGCCGGAAAAAGTCGCGATTTCTGTGGTGAACCTTGTGTTGCTGATGCTGGTTATTTTTAAACCTCTGGTCTGGTTTTTTAATAGCCTGGCAAATCTGGTGTTCAAACTCTTTAACGTACCTATGCAGCGTATCGATCAAATTACACCTGAAGATATAGTGGCCATGATGGATGAAGGTGCTCAGGCTGGTGTCTTACAACAGCAGGAACGCACTTTGCTGGAGAACGTATTTGATATGGACTCCCGCACTGTGACTTCAGCCATGACAGCGCGCGAAAGCTTAATTTACTTTAATTTAAAAGAAACAGCCGAGAGCATTAAAAACAAAATCGCCGAACATCCACACGCCAAATTTATTGTCTGCGATGACAGTCTGGATAAAGTGGTGGGTTATGTCGACAGTCGCGATATTTTGATGCAGGTGTTGCATCAACAGCCAATTAACTTACTTAAAGAAGGCATGATCCACACCCCTTTGATTGTGCCTGATTCTTTGTCTTTGTACGAAGTGTTAGCGCAGTTTAAGGCCAGTGGTATCGACTTTGCTGTAGTGCTGAACGAATACGCTTTAACCGTAGGTATGGTCACTCTGAAAGATGTGATGAGCATTGTGATGGGTGAGCTGGTCAATTCGGACGAAGAGCAAATAGTACAGCGTGATGAAGCGTCCTGGCTGGTGGAAGGTTTAACACCGTTGGATGATGTGATGCGGGTCTTTGATATCGACAGTTTTCCGGACGACGAGAATTACGAAACCATTGCAGGTTTTATGATGTATATGCTGCGTAAGATCCCTAAACGCACTGACTTTGTCATTTTTCAGGGTTACAAGTTTGAAGTGGTCGATATCGACAGCTACAAAATTGACCAGTTGTTAGTGACTAAAGTCAAAGTGGCAGAACAAGGTGAGCAGGCTGGCGGTTAAAGGCTTAAAAAAACAAAGAAGTTTGGGGCAGAATCTAACTTCTGCCCCAACGCAGTTTTATGCCTTTTGGCTTTCTACCCAGTTTTTCACTTTCGTATCGAGCACCGACATAGGAACGGCGCCACCTAGCAGCACTAAATCGTGGAAGGCCTTGATATCAAACTTGTCGCCTAGCTGCTCTTTAGCATAAGCGCGCAATTCCACAATCTTCAACATACCCAGCTTGTAGCCCAAAGCCTGACCAGGCCATGCCATATAACGTTCGATTTCAGACACTACATCAGATTCTGTGGTGCCAGTGGTTTCTGCCATATAAGCTATGGCTTGTTCACGAGTCCATTTTTTCGCATGCATGCCAGTGTCGACCACCAAACGTACAGAGCGGAATAACTCCGCTTTCAGGCGGCCTAAATCACCAAAAGGATCGTCTTTGTACATGCCCATTTCTTTAGCAACCAGCTCTGAATACAAAGCCCAGCCTTCGACATAGCTGTTGTATGGCGCAACACGGCGCAGCAGAGGCAAATGTTCCTGAGCCAAATTCAAAGCCACTTGCCAGTGATGGCCCGGGTTGGCTTCATGGTAGGTCAGAGTTTTTAAATCAAATTTGGCGTTGGCTTTAATATCGCGCAGGTTAATCCAGTAAATACCGGGCTTGCTGCCATCAATGGCTGGCGAGCTGTATTGGCCTCCAGCAGCGCTGTCCTGAATTTCTACCGGAATACGGCGCACTTCCACCGGATAAGGCGGTTTAGTGGCAAAAAGCTCTGGCATACGCAGATTAATTTCAGCTATGTATTTATTTAAGTCATCCAGTACTTGCTGACGACCTGCGTCTGAGTCTTCATATAAAAACCTTGCTTCGCCATTTAGCGCCGTCATACGAGCGCCGACAGTGCCGTCTTTATAACCCTCAGACTTTAAGATACTGTCCATTTCCTGACTGATACGGGCCACTTCATCCAAACCTATCTGGTGAATTTGCTCTGGCGTCAGGTCGGTATCGCCCAGTTGTTTTACTGAATAGGCATAAAACTTATCACCACCAGGCTGTGCCCAAATGCCTGACTCTATTCTGGCTTTGGGCAGTTCTGCCCGCACTGCAGTTGCCAGTTGCTGATAACCCGTCTGCACCTGTTTTTGTACTAAAAGTGCAGCTGAGGTCAGATACTGCTGTTTTGCTTCTGGCGTTAAGTCTTTCAGGCCATCCAGTTTTTTCGCAAAATCTTTGTACAGCACATGCTCTGTCACTTCACCACTGGCATAACCATCTAAAATGGCGAGTGATTTCTCCAGTAGTACTTTAGGGGCTATCCAGCCAGTCGCAGCGTCAGAGACAAAACGCTGTTCAACAGCTTTTAACGCAGCGCCAAATTTCTCCAGCCGGCTTAAGTAGTTTTTTGCGTCCTGCTCATTGCTGATTGGATGCGAATTCTGCAAAGCGCCAGCCATATCTATGGTGGGTCCATTGATCTGATTGACGACAAAAGCCGAGTGTCCCATCCAGGAGTCTATATAACCTTGCGGAAACTCTTTGCTGCCCGCGTAGTACTGCATAATGTTCAGCATCACAGCCTGGTTTTCCGCATCCACAGCATCTGCTGGCACAGGCAGGGCTGCAAGTTGGGTCGCAATAGCTGTCAGATTTTTGCGAAGTTGGCTTTCGGCTTCAGCGCTGTAGTTTTCCAGCTCTGTATTAAAAGCTTTACCTACCACCTCTTCAGATAAACCCAAAGCTGAGGCATTTAAGGCTCGAGCCTGAAACAGTATTTGGGTGGCCTGCTGATACAGCTGTTCTGCGGTTTGAGCGGCAGGGGAAACAGCTGCGACTGGTGTGGTTGTTGTGGTTGATTCAACTGATTTTGGGGCATCGTTACAGCCGGTCAATAACAGGCCGCTGATGGTCAGAGCCAGAAAAGAGAGACGCATAGTTTTTCCTTATGGTTTGAGTGCGTAGAGTGGGGCTTATCTTACGCTTTGATTTGTGTCAGTGCAGCAGGCATTTGCGGTAAAACAAAGTAAAAATTGGCTTATTCGCGGTATACTTAGCCATCTTTGGTGAGTCGTTTCTCTGGCTCCATGTTGTTGACGAACACTATGATTGAAAAAAACACACCTGCTTTTTACGCTGCCAGTTTTGCGCTTTGTCTGGCTGCTGTATTTGTGTTTGCCAACCTGCATATGTTGCAACCTTTATTGCCGCTGTTAAGCCGTGAATTTCAGCTAACACCACTACAAACCAGCTGGAGTTATGCCATAGGCACGCTGGCTCTAGGCTTGTCTTTACTGGTGTATGGCGCCTTGTCGGATTCTTATGGGCGCCGTACTTTATTGCTCTGGAGTCTGGGCGGTATGGCGCTGAGCACGCTGGCGCTGACTCAGGTCGAATCCTATCACTCACTTTTAGTGCTGCGGGCTTTGCAGGGCTTTTGTTTAGGTGGACTACCCGCTATTGCCATCGCTTATATGGGCGAAGAGTTCAGTAAAACGGCCATGGTGGTAGCTGTCGGCTATTACATCAGTGCCAATTCGTTGGGCGGCATCAGTGGGCGTTTATTGTCAGGCTGGTTTGCTGAAATGAATCATTGGCAATGGGTGTTCTGGCCTATGGGGCTGGGTAGTGCGCTTTGCACTTATCTGGTCTGGCGTTATCTGCCTAAATCCAGTTATTTTCAAAAGCAGCCGTTTCAGCTAAAACAAGCCATGTCGGATAACTGGTTTCATTTACGCCAGAAAACCTTGTTGCTGACCTATCTGATTGGCGGCCTTAACTTTTTTATCTTTTTAAATCAGTACACTTTTGTCGCTTTCCGCTTGTCTGATACCCCTTATTTGTTATCAAGTGGTTGGATAGGTTTGTTATTTATTACTTATTTAACCGGCACTGTAGGTTCTGCTTTGTCCGGCAAGGTGGGGCAGCGAATTCATCCTGCTTTGGGCATGGCGCTGGGGATAGCCATTATGATGCTGGGCACAGTGCTGACGGCTTTTAATGCTTTGCCTTTGATTGTATTTGGTTTTTTTATCAGTGCCTTTGGCTTTTTCCTTTGCCATTCGCTGGCCAGTAGTTGGGTTAATCAGCAGGCGGTTAAAGCCAAAGCCAGTGCCAGCGCTTTGTATCTGGTGTTTTATTATCTGGGTGCGAGTTCTGGTGGTTTGTATTTATCGCCATTCTGGCAGCATTGGGGCTGGAATGGGGTAGTGGTCGGCTCCTTGCTGATGTTTACGCTGACCTTAGTTTTAAGTCTGTGGCTAAAACACAGTGCATCAAAAGCGCCGTGAAATAACTTGCTTCCACTTTGTTTTGCTTGTTAGCATAACGTCACTTCCACTTCGAGTACTGCTGAAATGAACAACTGAATTCCCGAAAATTTGTAGCCGTTATTTTACAAATCTTCAGGATAGCTGTTGTTTAACAGGTATTTATCGCTTTTTTCTTTTGTCTGTGAACACAGCCTTCCTGTATTTCAGGAGTCTGTATGTCTGAATTATCTACTGTGTTGTTATGTCGCCAATTCCAATGGACCCATCAGGGTCTTGAGTTATTACATCCAGCTATTGATCTGCAGCTTCAGAATAAAGCTCAGGCATTAGTCGGGTTAAATGGCTGTGGTAAATCCTTATTTTTACGTTGTTTAGCAGGGCAGGAAACTGGCTTGGCTTACAGCGGTGAACTGCTTTGGCAACAGCCTTTTTATTACTTATCACAACAGGAGCCGGATCTTAACCAAAGCATCAGCTGTTATCTGGGGTTAGATGCTTTGTTTGACGCTTTAGAGCGAGTAGAGGCTGGCGGTCTGGACCAAACCGATTTTGATTGCATTGGCGATCGCTGGTTAGCTAAAGCAGAGGTTAGGCAGTGGTTGTCAGAGCTAAACTTACCTGCCGATCCTGCGTTACCACTCAAGGCTTTAAGCGGGGGCCAGTTGATGAAACTGCGGCTGGCAAAGGCTTTTGCAACAGAGCAGTTTTTGCTGCTGGATGAAGTATCAAATCATCTGGATCAACAAGCTCGTTTATGGCTTCAGCAGCAACTACAGCAGCACCAGGCTGGATATTTGTTAGTGAGCCATGATGTGGACTTGTTGTCGATTGTAGATTGTATTTACCAGTTATCGCCTTTAGGGTTGGAGAAATATCAGGGCAACTACCAGAACTTTTTGCAGCAGAGCCAGAGGCAACAGCAGCAGTTGCAACAGCAAAATGACAAGCTAAAAAAACAACAAAGCCGTCAGCGACAACAGCAACAGCTATTGCTTGAACAGCAACAGCAAAAACATCAGCAGGCCAAAAAGAATAAAGCCCATGCCAATCAGGCACCGATTTTACTGGGCAGAAAAGCTCAGCTTGCTGAACAAAGTCACGGTCGTTTGCAGCTTCAGGTGCAGGCTCAGCAGCAGGAGCTAAGTGCCAGGCGCCAACAGCTGCAACGACAACTGGATTACCGTGACTTACCAAAACTACCTTCTGTTGCCGCGGTAAAAGTTTGTAGTGGTCCTGTGCTCTATTGTGACGGTCTGGTTTTACCTTATGGCTCAAAAGTGCCTTTATCTTTCCAGCTTGATGTGCAGCAGCGCTGTGTTGTCACAGGAAGCAATGGCAGTGGCAAGTCGACCTTACTTAAAATACTGGCGGGTTTTATTCAGCCAACACAGGGTTTGGTGCAGGTAAAACAACGGTTATGGTATCTGGATCAGCATTTATCTTTACTGGATAATTTCTCAGGCGCTGTAGAGGCCATCAGAGCGCTTACTATGTCGCAGCAGGAGTCGCAGATCCGAACCTCTTTGTCTGGTATAGGCCTTGGTGCACAGCGCCTGACGTTACCCACACAGCAGCTCAGCGGCGGAGAGCGGGTGAAGTTGTTGTTACTGATTTTGGCATTGCAGCCTTATGCGCCTTTTTTGCTGTTGGACGAGCCGGACAATCATCTGGATTTTCAGGCGTTGGCTATGCTGCAACGCTTTTTACAGAGTTATCCGGCGGGTTTTATGTTGGTGACTCATCAAGATGCACAGTGGCAGCAGCTTGATTTCTCTGCTTTGGTAAGACTGGATTAATCCAGTCTTACCCAGGCTAATCTAGTCTTTGCCAGACCTCTTCAATTTTCATTCCATCTTCCATTCCACTGTGATGCCAGAGGTCGCCTTCGACTTTGGCTTTAAATTCATAGGTTTTATTTAGCATGCTGGCGACTGAACCTGTTTGTGGAGTTTCGTGATAGTCATTGCCTTTCAACTGGTAAGTGCCTGTTAAGGCGCTGCTGAAACTGCCGTCTTTATTCACTGTGACAAAACTGAAATAGCTTTTGGACAAGACTTTGACCGATTTCAGATCCTCGCCTGACACTTTGATCACAGTGCCATCGGCCTTGGTGTAAACTGCAGATTTGAGTGTCCAGCTGCCTTGCAGTGATGCAGGCTCCGAGGCTATTGAGGGTAAAGCAACGCAGCAGAAAGCAGTAAAGATCCAGAGTACTAAGTTCTTCATTTTGTCTCCTTTTTAAGTCATTTTTTCAATGACTTACTCTACAACACAAAACGCAATTTGATAACCCGCTTTAGTCAGCACTCAGGCTGACGGTTTGAAAACAACCTTCAGCTAAATCGGCGAGGTTAAACTCTGCCAGTTGAATACGTTTGAGTTGCAGCACTTTAAAACCTTGAGTGCGGCACATATAGCGGATTTGCCGGTTTAAGCCCTGGGTCAGCACAATTTCAAAACGATCGGAGCTAAGTTGGGTCACCTGACAAGGACGGGATTGATAGCTGTGAGGGCCCACTGTCCAACTCACACCGGATGCCAGTTGCTCTAAAGCCTGGATTGTCAGAGCTTTATCCACTGTCACCTGATAAGTCTTCTCATGGTAAAAATCAGGGTGCAATAGACGTTGTGCCAGTTCGCCGTCATTGGTTAGCAGCACTAAACCACAGGAATCTTTATCCAGTCGTCCAACCGGAAACAGCCGCATAGGGAATTGTTGCAGCAGATGGTACAGGCTGTCGGCTTTTTCAGGATTGAGGTTGCAGTCTATTCCGACAGGCTTGTGATACAGCAGATAATGTTTTTCAGTGATGGCAGCAAAAGGTTGCTCATCGACCAGAATAAGGTCGTCAGCATCGACATGGTCAATATGATTGGCAGGGCGGTGATTTACCAAAACCCGGCCTTCGTCAATCAGCCTCGATGCGGCTCGTCTTGAACAAAGGCCATGGTCGGCCAGGTATTTGGCTAAACGAATTTTCATCCGCCTTTTACCTGATATAAAGCTTAAGCCGCTGTAGTGGCTTTAGGCTTTGGCTTAAAACGACGACGTTGACCGTTGCCGTTGTTATGTTCAGCCGCAGGTGTGGCCATATGACCGGCAGCTTGTGTCTGAATACCAGGTGTTTTTGGTGCTTCAAAGCGGCGTGGAGGCTTTGGGGCTTGCGCTGTTTTTTGACCTTGACCTTGGCTCTGACCTTGACCAGGCTTTTGACCTGAGGCTGGTTTTTGTCCGCCATTGGCTCGTGCTTTATTGCTGTTCGCGCTTTCACCTTGTGGCTTACGCACAGGACGAGGAGGGCGTGGTGCTTTGGCAATAGCAGTCACTGCATCCGGCAACGGATCCGGATTCATGCTCTGGCTTGGCAGTTTAATACCAATCAAACGCTCAACTTGTCTTAACTGTGGAACTTCATCAGGTGCGACAAATGAGACAGCTAAACCAGATTTACCGGCACGGCCGGTACGACCTATACGGTGCACGTAATCTGCAGGTGAACGTGGCAATGCAAAGTTCACTACATAAGGCAGCTGAGAAATATCGATACCACGGGCTGCAACGTCAGTCGCTACTAACACTTGTAGCTCGTTGGCTTTAAAGTCAGCCAAAGCTTTAGTGCGGGCGTTCTGGCTTTTATTGCCATGCAAAGCTGCAGATGGAATACCAGCAAAGGTCAGCTGTTCGCTTAAACGGTTGGCTTCGTGTTTGGTTGGCATAAATACCAGCACCTGTTGCCATTTGTTTTCAGTGATTAACTGACATAAAGCCGCAGTTTTCTGGCCTTTACCCAGCAAGTACACCTGCTGCTCAATTTTTTCAACAGTAGTATTTTCCGGTGTGACCTGGATCATCAGCGGGTTTTGCAGCAGGCCCTGAGTTAAGCCTTTAATTTCATTACTGAAAGTGGCTGAAAACAACAGGTTTTGACGTACTTTTGGCAGCAAGGCCAGAATTTTTTTCAAATCGCGGATAAAGCCCATATCCAGCATACGGTCGGCTTCATCCAGCACCAGCATTTGCACCTGGTCCAGCTTTAACGCGTTTTGGCTTAACAGATCCAATAAACGGCCAGGAGTGGCGGTTAAAATATCCACACCACCACGTAAAGCCATCATTTGTGGGTTTATGCTGACGCCACCAAAGACGACATGGTGTTTTAGTTTTGGGCTTAACTCTTTACCGTATTTCTGAATTTGTTCTTCAATCTGCGCCGCCAGTTCACGGGTCGGCGTTAAAATCAGCGCTTTGACCGGACGAGGTTTCTGGATTGGTTGTGCTGATAAAATTTGTAATATAGGTAAGACAAAGCTGGCAGTTTTGCCTGTGCCGGTTTGAGCGGCAGCCAACAGATCACGGCGCTGTAACACAGCAGGGATGGCCTGTTGTTGAATAGGGGTAGGTTGGGTATAACCGGCCTGATGTACGGCCTCAACCAAAGCTGGGTTTAAACCCAAAGCAGAAAATGACATTAAATTTCTCAAATAAAAGCGCGAACCCCAATTGGCCCACGCAAAAAGCCGCGCATTGTAACGGGAAAGCGCCGGTGCGACCAGCGCTATTGTTGGTTTTTTGTTCAGTTTAGTGAATTGAGTGGAATTAAAGGGGATTTAGTCACGCTATTAGCCAAATCGCCCTTAACCAAATCGTAGAGATGCCAGTTTACTTAAGCCCATAGCCACAGAGCCAAACTGATCACCACGGATCACAGGTACATCAGGCAATAACTGTTGCAGCATCTGTTGTACGCCTGGTACAGCAGAAGCACCACCTGTAACAAAAATACTGTCTGGTTTAACGCCAGCGCTTTGTAAACACTGTTGAATTAGCTTACTGATACCGGATAACTCCTGATACAAAGCATCCATCAGTTGCTGTTGCGACAGATTTTGCACCAAATTTTGGTCAATACGGTCCAGCAATACATCCACAGCTGCATGTTCGGTCAGGCCGATTTTGGCTTGCTCAGCTTTTTGATTCAGGTAATAACTTAGATGCTGCTGATACACCTGCACAAAGCGGTTTAGAAGTAGCGGTTCAGCCGCCAAATCTTTTAAATCCAGCAGTTCATCATAGGTTTTTTCTGCGTAAAACCGCTCCTGTGCATGAATATCGATAATATTTACTGCATCGCTAAACAGTGCGCCAGGCAAAGGTTTACCATCCAGCGCCAGGCTCTGGCGGCCAAAGAGTTTCATCAAGCCGTAAATGGTCAGTTTGATATCCATATCCACACCACCAATACGTTTACCGCTGTGGCCTAGTAAATCGCTGCTGCGATCAAACTTCTGACTATGCTCTGGCCCCAAACGGATCAGGCTGATATCGCTGGTACCACCACCAATATCCACCACCAGCACCAGTTGCTCCTGAGTTAAATGCCTTTCGTACTCAATAGCTGCTGCGACCGGCTCATAAGCAAAATCCACTTCTTTAAAACCAACTCTGCTTGCGGCCTGATTTAAAATTGCCAAAGCCCGTTCATCGCCCAAGGCTAAATCTATGCCCTGAAAATGGATTGGGCGGCCAATCAATACCCGTTCAACCTGATGACCTAATTTTTGCTCTGCACCTTGTTTAATCCGGCCTAACAATAAAGTGGCTACTTGAGTATAAATTTCAGTTTGTGCCGGTGTTAAACGGCTGCCCAACATCGATTTAGGCGAGCGGATAAACACACCACCTAAGGGATCCATGCTGTAGCGTTCGTGGGCGGCTTTACCGACCAGCACAGTGCTATTTTGCGCTAATAAACGGGTCAGACTAGCTGACAGGTAAGCATCTTCGTCTTCCGGATCACGCTGACGTTCTATATACAAAGCCGAGCTTAAATAACGGCTGCCATCCTGCTCCAAAGCTAATAAATGCGGCTGTTGTTCCAGCATAAAACCAGCGGCACAGTTGGATGTACCAAAATCAACAGCAAGATAAGGAGCAGACATAAGATCACCTGTCAGAAAAAAGGGCGGCGAGTATAGCCTTATTCGATTGCTTTGCCCACGATTTTGGCCTCGCCTGCGGGTTGCCGTAGTACCTGTTGCAAAAATGCGATGGCATGAGGGGATTGGTAGGAGTTGTGGCTTGAAGGCACGATAATTTCTTGCACAGCTTTGGCCTGATGCGCGCTGAAGAAGGGCACTACACCATCACTGATTTGACTGCAGCTTTTTTCGTCCTTGCAGGATAAAGCGCCATCGCTACCTACTATAGAATACACAGGTCGTTGGTATTCAAGCTTATTTAAGCCCTGCAACAGCGGATGACGAGGTGATAGCACCTGGACTGAATGTGGGCCACCGCCACTTAAGTATTCCCGCATAGGCAAAGTGACCTTGTCCGGCCCCAGTTTCAAAATAAAGTTGCTCAGGATCAGCGTGAAGTTTTTTGGCAGGTTAATAAACCAGCTGGCTACTTTAGCCAGAATTGATTCTGAGGATTCTGAGCCGCCATGGGGTGTATCCATAAACACCACCTTGTCGATATAGGGTCTGGCCTTAAATATAAAAATATCCTGGATTTTATCCAGTTCTTTTTGCGCATAACCTATCTGCTCCGGGCGCTCTGTAAAACTGATATCCCACAGCAGATAGTCGGTATTCTGGACCAGAGTTTTACTGATAATACCGCCCATACTATGGCCAACCACCAGCATCTGATCCAACACGCCGGAGCCGCCTTCGGCTTTGAGCATATGATGCAACTCATCCAGTTTTTTTCGCAAACGCATTGAGTTGTAAAAAGGCGGAGGGCCGGATGGGTAAAAAGCATGCCAAATTTGATAACGCTGCTTGAGCTCTTCATCCTGTAATACCGCCATGGTGAGTTCATACCAGATCAAAGGGCTGGAATTTAAACCATGGATCATTAACAGCGGTTGTTTATTTTTTTGCAGTGGCGTGACGCTGTAAATGCCTAACTTATTGTCAGCCAGCTCCGCATTAAATAAGCCTGGCAGCTCTAAATCTGCCAGCTTAGCCTGCTGCATCAGCCATAAATAGCTGCTGGCCGCGTCAAATAGAAGAGGGTAAGAAGCGGAAGAAAATTTCAGCTCTGCCGCCTCTTGCATCATATGCCCCTGCAAGGTCAGCTGAATTTGCAGGTCTTTGTTAAACTTCAGCTCTTTAAGGCTAACAGTGACAGAGCGGAAAATACCCTCTGGTGGATAGTTTTTATCCCAGCCTGTGCCGGTGTTTTCCCGGGCAGCCACCAGACTGACGCCTAAACCAGTTCCTTTTATTTGTTGGTGATGACTTTTAATGGCCTGAAAATCACTGGCCAGTACAAAGTTTTCAAAAGGTAAACCAGTTTCATCCAGCGGTGGCTCCAGTACGATACGAAGCGCAGGGTGACGGTATTTTTGTTTAGGTAACATCAACTGCAAAAAGTGAGTCAGACTTTGATTGTATAACCTGGTGGCTTGTTGCAGCTCTATGTTGGTTAAGTGGGACGACGATAGCCAAAACTGCGCGCAACTGAGTTGTAACAGGCTTTTATTGGCAGTTTCATCCGGTAAGTTCAATAAATCAGGGCAATACAGCGCCAGTTCAGCGGCGTCCATCTGTTGCATACGGGCATATTGGTAACTAAACAGCTGGTTCGCTTCCAGTGCTCTTTTGGTGGATGGCAACAGTTTTAAAAAATGCGGACTGGTACAGCCGCCAAGCAGAAACAGGCAGAGCAAAAACAAGCTGATAGTTTTAAGCCGTGTTTGCACCTGTAGCTCCTGTTGAACACTAAATACAGCCTCAGTCTGTCAGATTTTGCTATCGGACACCAAACAAAATTTATATTAAAAATCAGTCACTCAGCTATAGTATGGGTCATTATTCTTCTGGGTTCGAAAATATTTATTTTCGCATTTAAACCTTTTGCAGCTGTGCGTGCGACTAACCAGATAACAACAGCAATAAAACAACAGGAATGGAATGTTAAGGTCTGACTTTCCGGCACAAAGCCCGCCAGAACAAAGCGTGCGCCCCATGGATGATCTGGTGTCTTTGTCACAAAGAGGCGATCGTGCGGCGTTCAGGCAATTGTATCAGCAGCATTCTGGCCGGGTTTATGCGGTGTGCGTACGTTTGCTGGCTGATCGCAGTAAAGCAGAAGATGCCTGTCAGGAAGTCTTTGTTAAAGTCTGGCAGCAATTAACTTTATTTCGGGGTGACAGCAGTTTCAGTACCTGGCTGCACAGCATTGCAACCCGCACTGCCATAGACTTATGGCGTCAGGATAAGTTGCTACGGCTGGCGACAGAAGAGATGCCTGAAATCGCAGGAGAGGAATTAGGTCAGAGCCGGGAATTAGAGCAGTTGATTTTACGCTTGCCCCATCAGGCAAGAGCCGTGTTTGTGTTGTTTGCTTTAGAAGGCTATCAACATCAGGAAATTGCAGAGTTGCTTGGCATAGCCGAAGGCAGTTCGAAATCGCAATATCACAGAGCTCGGCAGTTATTACGGGAGTGGTTAGATGAAAACTGAACATGAATTAGATGCCTTGATCGTCGGACTTTCAAATGAGTTAAAGCCGTCCCGCGATTTATGGCCAGAGTTGGAGCAGCGTTTAACTGACCGCCAAAGTGTTACCGCTGAAGTGGTGCAGTTTAAAACCAGCCGATGGTTGTCAGTGCCTTTTGCCAGTGCTTATGTAGCGAGCGCAGCATCGGTGTTATTGGCTGTCACTTTATTCTGGCAACCCGCTACACCGGTGCAAACTGTTGTATTTAACCCGCAACTGGTGGACGCCGAAACTGCCATAGTGTACAGCTTTGAACAGGCTAAAGCAGAGCAACTGGCCAGTATGAAGGTCGTTAATCCAGCCTACGCGGACTGGCAGCAGCAATTGGCTCAGTGGCAGCAGGCGATAGGGCAAGTACAACTGGCTTTGAAATACAATCCAAATGAAGCAGTGTTGCTAAAACAATTACGTCAATTGTATAGCCAGCAGCAGAATTATTTACAAAAAGTGGTCCAGTCGGGCCTGGTTTAATCTGGAGTAACATGATGAGACAACAACTGATTTTAGGTCTGGCTTTATCTGTATTCAGCCAGCCTTTATGGGCAGCTGAATCTGTAAATGAAAATTTGAAAGTGGCCAATAACGAAAAAATTTATATTGAAAGCATGCGTGGTGAAGTGGAGATAGTCGCAACTTCAGCCAGTCTTTTTAAAGTCTCCGGAACTTTAGATGAAAAAGCTGATGGCTATGAGCTTGAGTCCAAAAATGGCTTTACCAGCTTCAAAGTGAAGATGCCCAGTATGCGTAACTACGGCGATTGGGACGATCAGGAAAAGGAAGGCTCCCGTTTAAAAATTGAAGTGCCGAAAGGCGCTGAAGTTGAGTTTCAGGGGGTGAATGCCAATATCCGTGTCACAGGAGTTCAGGGCAGTAGCAAAATCAGCACTGTCAATGGGTCAGTGTATGGCGAAAAGCTGGAGAAATTTATTCAGCTGGAAACCGTCAATGGTGAAATTACCAGCGTGAACAATAACGGTCGTATCAGCCTGAATACGGTCAATGGCGAAATAGAAGACAGTGGCTCACAAGGTCGCCTGAGCATTGATGCTGTGAATGGCAGCATTGAAACTAAGTCTTCGGCTTCTGAAGTTTCTGTCTCTGTGGTCAATGGTGAAGCTGATTTGGCATTAACCAATGTACAGCAACTCAACATGAGTTCGGTGAATGGTTCTTTAGATGCAGAACTCAAGGGCAGCACTACGCCAAGAGTGGAGGCTAGTACTGTCAGTGGTAATGCCAAACTGAAACTGGAGAAGGGCATTAACGCTAAGTTTAATCTGGTGGCTAATGCTGGCGGTTCTATCAGAAATGAGCTGACCAGTCACAAAGCTGAAAAAGCTAAATATGGCCCACGCCGTAGTCTCGAATTCAGCACTGGCCAGGGCGAAGGCAGTATTCAGATGAATACAGTCAGCGGTGGCTTAAAACTGGAGACATACTAATCCCATAGTGGCAGCAGGTCTTGTTCCTGCTGCCTATCTTCATCACATCCTCTTTACATAACTTTGCAATAGCCATTTGGTGTTCAGTTATGCGCGATTTGTTAAGGGCTGTTATTAACTGTTTGAGTTGGTAAAAACGCTAGGTTTTTCATGGGGCTATACATAATCTCTTGGCCAACTAACAACCAAGTTACAGGATAGCTTAATGAACATGATACAGCGCGCCAGTCGTCTGGCTTTGCCTTTGTTTTCGCTGATCGCCTTAGCAGCCTGCGGTGGCAGCTCTGGTGATAAAGCCGAAGACGGTTTTAATCAAGGATACGTGCAGTTTTATAATGGTGCTGCCAATAGCGCTAACAGTTCTTTGACCGTAAACGAGCAGGCTGCAGGTGCAGCTATTTTTGGCGATGCATCCAACATGTTGAGTGTTGAGCCAGGCAGTTACAAATACCAGATTAAAAATGCTACCAGTTCAGCACTGATTAAAGAAGCAGATGTCACGCTGAATAAAGGCGATAAAACTCTGCTTTTGATGGCAGGTGATGCGGCGAACCCAAGCATTCTGACTTTAACTCACAAGCGTGAAGAAAAGTTTGATGACCAATTCCGGGTTTTTGTAGCTAACTTATCCTCAAATTACGATAAAGTGGATATTTACACAGCGGCTGAAACCGACGATTTCAGCAAAGCAACTTTGTTAGAGTCTGTTTCTGCTAAAGAAATTACTACTACTGGCAAAATGCTGAAACGTGGCAAATACAAACTTTTTGTCACCACTGCTGGTAGCAAAACACCATTTTTTGAAGCCACAGCTTTTAACTTCCAATACACCACAAGCTATGTGATGGTTGTACGTGACAAGTTAGGCCCTATGGTGGATCAGGTGTCTCTGGATATCATAGGTAACTCGACCACTGTCGATGCTTTAGAGCACCGTCTGGCTAAAGGCCAGGTGCGTATCTATAACAGTCTGGATAACCAACAAGGTCAGATTGCAATCAATAACTTACCTGTTGCTGACTTGGTGCAGGACACGTTGACAGATTACATCCAGTTGGATAAAAACGATTACAGCATTGCTGTACTTGATCAAAACAACGAGTTGCTGTTAAACAATGTGCTGCTGACGATTAATGCAGGTCAAAGCAAGTCAGTCCTGTTGTTCCGTGACGCAGAGCAGAAAGTAGGTTTAGTCAGCTTTACAGAAAAGAACCTGCCACAAATTCATGAGCATGAAATCAACGTGGCCAACCTGGTACCTGATTTTAAAAACCTGCATTTCTATTTTGTTCGCCAAAACGAAACTATTGAAAGCGCTAAGTTTCATGTGAAAGCGCTGGATTTTAAAAAGTACGCCACTTTAACCTTACCAACAGATTTCTATTCCATCTCTTTGGTTCAGGTTGCAGAAAATGGCACCATCAGTCTGTTAGATAAAACAGACACGCTGCAACTGGAAACGGGTAAAAACTATATTCTGGCGGCTGAACCATCTACTGTTGCGCCGAGTGGTTTTAAAATCACGCTGGTTAAATAATTCACTGGTAGTGAAGTTGTAAAGCCAAAAACGGCCACAGGAAGTGGCCGTTTTTTTTATGTGCGCAGTTCGTAATGCGCTGGTGAGGCATCGTTATCTGTTTCAGTTTTGAAAGGGCAGCAATACTGCTTTTGAGCTATAGCAGTGGATTAGGGGGAGCCTGCTGGTCATGTTGACCATTATATAAAAACGATGAGTATTGATTTTATCTCAGGCAAAAAAAACCACCCTCTAAAGGATGGTTTTGGTCAACCGGAGCTAAGTCTGGTTAGAACTTTCTGCTTAGAACTTCCTGGCTAGAACTTATAGTTCCACTGCACAGCTAATACCTGAGCTTTATTGCGGTAGGTGGCCTGTACACCTGAGTTATAGATACGATCGCCATTGGCGTTGTATTCATGCTCATCAATACTGACTTTGTTCATCCACATATAACCATAAGCAAAATCAATACTTTGCTCTGCAGTCAAGGCCCAGTTGGCACCCCAGGTCCACCAGATGCGGTCTGCAGTTGGAACCCGTGCTGTTTTATGACTGCCACTGATTGGGTTTTCATCGTACGCCAGACCGGTTTTTAACGTCAGCTCGTCGTTGTACTGCACTGTAGTGCCGACAGAGAACGACCAGGTATCCTGCCAATGCTCAGGGATGTAACCAATATAGCCGGCCTGGTTCAGGTTCTGTGGCATCTGAGTGCTTAATGAAATGCTTGGAGTGTCATCGTCGCTGACAATATCAATAGACTCAAAGCTGCTCCAGCCAGTCCAGTTCACGCTGGCTTGCACAGATAAAACATCGGTCAGTTGCTGATCGACACTAAAAGCGAGGTTGGCCGGAGTGGTTAAGTCCAGTTTACTTTGTTCCGACAAATAGCTATTCGACGCCAGTTTGCCTGTCGCTAAGCTGACTGCTGGTAAGTTAGCACCTACCACAATAAAGTTCGGATTACCTGCCACGTTTGCGCCCGTGATAGGTGTATTGGTTATTTCAGAATCACCTTTTAAAGTGTATTTCACTTCTGAGTGGTAGACCAATGCCAGCTTGGTTGAACCTAAATCGCCATGAAAACCGACGTTATAACCCGCGGCTACATCATCACCATTCACTTCATAATGACTGTCACAGTAGGCAGCGTTGTAAACATTTGCGCCATATAAACCATTGATATTGGTGCCCAGTTCACATAAACCTGAATGGTCTTTGTATTTGGATAAGGTACCTTCAGCGTAGTTGATGTTTAAGCCAAGGCCAAAAGACCAGTCCTGGCTCAGTTTGTAAGCCACTGTGGGTTGCATAGCAACTACTTTAATTGAAGTCTCATCCGCAAAATAACGGCCAACCCAATCGTTTTGGTAGTCAGATGACAAACCAAAAGGAGCGTAGACACCTATACCCCAGCTTAAATTGTCAGTGAAGTGGTCGCTGTAAAAAGCAAAAGGCACCAATTCAGATAAAGTCAGTTTGCCTGAATCACGGCCTGTCACCGGCATACCATTGGCACTTTGCGCCGATGCATCATTGTAACGGGTTGTGGCATGGATCAGGTTTACACCACCAGAAAATTGAGCGCCTTTGAGTTTTGTTAAGGCTGCAGGGTTAGAATAAACCAAAGAAGCGTCGGTGATTTGAGCGCCGCGACCTGCGTAGGCATTGCCAGCTGCACTGACAGATTGTTCAAATAATTTATAGCCTTCAGCAAAAGCAGACTGACTGACCAAAGCAAGGCTGATTGCTAATGGTAATGAAGCTTTTCGTAACATTGTTTTTGTACCCTGTAATAAATTTCGCGGCATTATAGGGGGGTAGGGCCTTAGAGTACATGCTCTAAGTCTGGCAAATTTTGCTACTGGTCGGATCTTGCTTTGACTAAAAAGTGGTGGAATTAGCTAAATGCCAAAAATGAACTCAGGCTGATTTTGTATTTTTTGTATTTATCTTATTGTTTTTAAATGGATTTATTTTATTTTTTCGAAATGGCACAAGGGATGCAATCCCATTTCAACTGATTCGACTTTGAATGTTTAAGGATAAATTATGAAAACCCGCTCATTGCTCGCTACTGCTGTCACTACTGCTTTATTGGCCAGCTCTTTGGTATTAACAGGTTGCGGCAGCGCTGAAGGAAGTCCGGATGCTGCGAAAGTGGAAGCTGTCATCAGCATCCCTGTAGAAGCCGCTTTAGTCAGTCGTGGTGAAATTAGCAGTCTGTACCGCACCACCAGCACCTTGGAAGCCAAAGAAGATGCTGAAGTGAATAGCAAATCAACAGGTATAGTGCAGCAGCTGTTTGTTGAAGAAGGTGATGTAGTCAAAGCGGGCCAGATCATGGCTATCCTGGACACCGAACGTCAGCAACTGAACTTAGCCAAAGGTAAAGCTGAATTAGGCCAGTTAAAAAGTGAACTGGCCCGGTTAGAAGCTATGTATCAGAAAAAACTGGTCAGTTTTGACTTATACGATAAATTAAAATGGCAGGTTGAATCTTTATCTGCTTCGGTTGCTTTGTCTGAGCTGGCATTAAAAGAAACTCAGATCATTGCGCCTATCAGCGGTGTGATTGCCCGTCGTCATGTCAAAGTAGGCCAGTTGATCACTGAATACTCATCCAAAGCTTTGTTTGAAATTGTGTCACAAGAGCGTTTAGAAGCCGTGATCAATTTGCCAGAGCATCAGTTACCCCGGGCTAAAGTAGGTCAGGTCGCGCACTTACATTTTGCTGCTCTGCCAGCGAAAGAAGCCAAAATTATCCGCATCTCTCCGGTGGTGGACGCAGCCACTGGTACAGCCCGTGTCACAGTTGCTGTAGATAACAGTGACCTGACATTAAAAGCCGGTATGTTTGCTCAGGTCGAAGTGCAATACGACGCCAAAGCGGCAGCCCTGTTAGTACCAAAACGTGCCGTGATGGCGATGGACAACAGCAGTTCAGTCTTTGTGGTGAACAAAGATGGCAAAGTAGAACGTAAAACCATCACGACAGGATATGAATCCGACACTATGTTTGAAGTAGTGGAAGGTTTAACTGAAGGCGAGCAAGTGGTTACTGCAGGCCAGGCCAGCTTAAAAGAGCAAAGCCCGGTTCAGGTTATTGCGAAGAGTTAATTCAATCTCCCTCCATGGCAGGGCGCAAGCCCTGCCATTACGCCCTCAGTAATTGGAGTTGCAGCGCGACGACAAGCGATAGAGTCCCCTGAGCATAGTTGTCCTATGTGATTGGGGCGAGAGAGTGAAGTCAACAAAGCTGCGGCTTCAAGTACGACGGGCATAAAACAACTAAAAAAATATCTGGAGATCTTCTATGAAACTAGTGGATACAGCCGTTGCACGTCCGGTCACTATGTGGATGTTCACTTTAGGCATTATGTTATTTGGTCTGGTCGCTATGGGTCGACTGGCCGTCAATTTACTTCCTGATTTGTCTTACCCAACTTTAACGATCCGTACTGAATACGCAGGCGCAGCTCCGGCCGAAGTCGAGCAGCTGGTCAGCAAGCCGATTGAAGAAGCTGTGGGTATTGTCAAAGGCATTCGTAAAGTGCATTCGGTGTCCCGCGCTGGCCGCTCGGATGTGATTATGGAATTTGAGTGGGGCTCAGATATGGATCTGGCCGGTCTTGAAGTGCGCGAGAAAATCGATGTGCTGTACCTGCCTTTAGATGTGAAAAAACCATTGTTGCTGCGGTTTAATCCAAACTTAGATCCTGTGGTTCGTTTGGCCTTAAGCCGTGATGAGAAAAAAGATTTAACGCCAGCTCAACTGGTGAGCTTACGTACTTTTGCCGAAGAAGATTTACGCCGCCGTTTAGAATCCTTAGCCGGTGTGGCAGCAGTGCGGCCTGATGGTGGTTTAACTCAGGAAATTCAGATCTTAATCGACAATGAAAAACTCAGTCAGTTAAAGCTGGACATCAGCACCATCAATCAGCGGTTAAAAGAGCAAAACATTAACCAGGCTGGTGGTCGTTTAGAAACCGGTAGTCATGATTATTTAGTTCGTACCATTAACCAGTTCGCTAATCTGGACCAAATCCGCAATTTGTACATTGCCAAAGTAGGTGAAAGCCAAATCCGCTTGTCAGACATCGCCGAAATACGTGACTCTTTTGTCGACCGTCAAAGCATTACTTATGTGCATGGCAAAGAAGCCATTGAAATTGCGATTTACAAAGAAGGCGATGCCAATACGGTACAAGTGGCTAAAACTGTGACGGCTAAACTGGAAGACTTACAAAAAAATCTGCCAGCTGGTTATCAGTTGACCTTAGTGTATGACCAATCCACCTTTATCAAACAAGCCATAGACGAAGTGAAATCGGCTGCCTTTGAAGGTGGTATTCTGGCCATGCTGGTGCTGTATTTATTCCTGCGTAATGTCTGGACCACGCTAGTGATCTCCATTTCTATTCCGTTATCAGTGATTGCCACCTTCAACCTGATGTATGCGCAGGATATCAGCTTAAATATTATGAGCTTAGGCGGTATAGCCTTAGCTATAGGTATGCTGGTAGATAACGCCATAGTGGTATTGGAGAATATCGCCCGTTATAAAGAACAGGGCATGGCGCCTATGGAAGCGGCAAAAAAAGGTGCCAGTGAAGTCGCTATGGCTATTACCGCTTCAACCTTAACCACAGTGGCGGTATTTTTCCCGCTGGTGTTTGTTGAAGGTGTGGCAGGCCAGTTGTTTAAAGATCAGGCTCTAACAGTCACTTATGCCTTATTGGCGTCCTTGCTGGTGGCTTTAACTCTTATTCCTGCCATGGCGGCCCGTGAGCGCACATCTTCGACCTCCACTACGTCAGGTGCCGCAACTGAAGCAAAACCTCTGTCTATTAAGCCATCGCGCTGGTATTTATGGCCGCTGGTGCCATTTCACCTGCTGTATCTGGCTGTACGTTTTGTATTTTTAGGGTTGTTTACTCTGCTGACTATCCTGTTTCGGGCTTTGTCTAAAGCTCTGAGTTTTATTTTTAACCCACTGCTGAACATAGTGCAGGCTTTTTTACGAGCTTTGGAATCAGGTTACCGCGCTGTATTAACTGCAGCCTTAAAAGCCAAAGCTTTAGTACTCTCTGCCACTATAGGACTGACAGCACTGATTTATTCGCTGATCCCGGGTTTAGGTTTTGATGTGATCCCAAGTATGAGTCAGGGCGAGTTTTATGTGGAAGTTCAACTTCCTGTAGGCAGCGCGATAGAACGTACTGACAAAGTATTAAAACAACTGGCGGACGTCGCTTCACTGCAACCTGAAATTGATCGCAGTTATGCACAAGCTGGTACTGGCCAGCAAATGACTGTGGATCCAAATGTCGGTGGCAGTCATTGGGGCCGCTTAAATATTATTTTAAAAGATAGCGCTACGACAGCGGATGAAGAGCGTTTAATCCAGCTGTTCCGTGATGCGGTCAGCACTATGCCTGCTCTTACTGCAAAAATAGACAGGCCCCAGTTGTTCAGCTTCAGCACTCCGCTGGAAATAGAACTATCAGGACATGATTTAACCAGCTTAAAAGCGACCTCAGATCAACTGGCCAAAGCTCTGGCAGCCAATGACAGATTTACTGATATTAAAAGCTCGTTGCGTTCTGGTCAGCCGGAAATCACCTTACATTTCCACCACGACCGTTTATCTCAGCTGGGTTTAACAGCTGCTGATGTATCTAAACGGGTGGCGAATTATATTGGTGGCGAAGTTGCGGGCCAGTATTCGATTAACGATCGTAAAGTGGATATCCGCGTGCGTTTGGCAGAAAACTTCCGCAACTCAGAGCAGCAACTGTCGCAAATTATCATCAACCCAAATAGTGAAAAACCACTGCCATTATCTGCAGTAGCCGACATTAAACGTGAAGTAGGGCCAAGCGAAATTACCCGTATTGGTCAGCAACGTGTGGCTTTGGTTAGCGCTAATTTAGCTTACGGCGACTTGGAACAGGCCACCGCAGAGGCCAAAGCTGTATTGGCACAACTGACGCTGCCTTATGGGGTTGGTGCCACTATTGTCGGCCAAAGTGAAGAGATGGAACGTTCGTTTAACTCCCTGATTATGGCTTTGTTGTTAGCGGTGTTTTTGGTGTATCTGGTGATGGCGTCGCAGTTTGAAAATCTGCTGCAACCTTTGCTGATTTTATTTACCGTACCTTTGGCTGGTGCTGGTGCTGTACTTGGCTTGTGGCTGACGGGTACTCGTGTTTCTGTGATTGTGTTTATCGGTCTGATCATGCTGGCCGGTATAGTGGTGAACAACGCCATAGTACTGATAGACCGTATTAACCAACTGCGGGATGAAGGCATGGCTGTGTCTGATGCCATAGTCGAAGCAGGTGCAACCCGCTTACGTCCTGTATTGATGACCACCTTAACCACAGTGCTGGGCTTATTGCCTATGGTACTTGGCAGCAGTGATGGTGCAGAAATCCGTTCTCCAATGGCTATTACGGTGATTTGGGGCTTAAGCCTGTCAACGCTACTGACTTTGGTATTTATTCCAGTGCTGTATCGCTTGAGCGCGCGTGACGTGCAACCGGCTAAGGAGTAAAACCATGGATCATAAACCTTTAGCCATCACCCGTTTTGCCTTAACCCGGCCTGTTACTTTATGTATGTTGTTTTTGTCCTTGCTGGTGTTTGGTCTAATCGCCAGCCGGATGTTGCCACTGGAAAAATTTCCTGGCATCGACATACCTGAAATTTATGTGCATGTGCCATATCCAAATGCCACACCCAGTGAAACCGAACGCTTGATCACCAGACCAGTGGAAGAAGCATTGGCAACAGTGACTGGCATTAAAAAGATGCGCAGTTTCTCCAAAGAAGACGGTGCTGATATTTCGCTGGAATTTAACTGGGAAGAAGACATCAATACCAAAAGCATTGAAGTGCGTGAGCGTTTAGACAACATGCGTCATTTGCTACCACGAGACGTGGAGCGGGTGATGGTGTATCAGTTTAATACCAGCGATATGCCTATTTTCCAGCTGCGTATTTCCAGTGACCGCGATTTAGCTATGGCGTACGACTTACTGGAACGTGTGATTAAGCGCCCGTTGGAGCGGGTGCCTGGTGTGTCTAAAGTGGAGCTTTATGGTGTGGATAAACGTCAGGTGACTATTCGCCTTGACCCACAACGTATGCGTAATTTACAGGTCGATCCGGTGCAACTGGTGCAGTTGCTGCAGGACAGCAACTTTGCGATGACAGCGGGCGAGCTGCGTAATCCAAACGAAAGCATTCTGGTCAAACCCGTCGGTGAGTTTACCAGTCTGGATGAAATCCGTGCTTTGCCTATTCGTGCCGGTTTAACCTTAGGCGCAGTGGCTGATGTGATGCTGGAGCTGCCAAAACGTATTGAAGGCCGGCATTTACACCAGACTTATGCGGTAGGGATGAACGTATTTAAAGAGTCGAATGCGAATCTGGTGGATGTATCCCGCGCTGCCATAGCTGTGGTGGATGCTGCGGGTAAAGATCCGGCTTTTAATGGCATTAACTTATTCCTGATGGACGATACCGCTAAAGGCGTTACTGACTCTTTGTCGAACCTGTTAAGTTCAGGTGCTATGGGTGCTGTATTGTCTTTTGGTGTGCTGTATTTGTTCTTGCGCCACATCCCAACCACATTAGTGGTGGTGTTGTCTGTGCCTGTGTCTATTGCCATTACTTTGGGCGCCATGTATTTCCTTGGTTACAGCCTGAATGTGCTGAGTATGATGGGCTTGATGCTGGCAGTCGGTATGTTGGTGGATAACTCTGTGGTAGTGACCGAAAGCATATTCCGCGAACGTGCTGCCGATCCTGATATGAAAAGAGCCACAGAATTGGGTGTAAACAGGGTTAGTCTGGCCGTGCTTGCTGGTACTGCGACTACTGCCATAGTGTTTTTGCCTAACATTATTGGCCAGAAAGTTGATGTGACTGTGTTTTTAGAGCACGTTGCTATTGCTATCACCATAGCCCTTGGTGTGTCTTTATTAATGGCTTTAACCTTAATTCCGCTTTTGACCACAAAAATTAAGCAAATCCATAGCAGTGATAATGCACAGCCAAGCAAGCTAGATAAATTTTATGGCCGTTGTTTACGTTGGGTCATGGCTTCGCCTAAAGCCGCAACCGGCATCGCCTTTTTACTGCTGTTCAGTATCGCTATTCCGATCAGCCAGGTGTCTGGCGGTGATGATGATGACGGCGACAGCAACAGAGCCTTTCTGAACTACAACGTGCAGGGCAATTACAACCTGGCTGAGGTAGAGCAGGAAGTAAACCGGATGGAGGCTTATCTTTACCAGCATAAAGAAGAGTATGAAATTGAGTCTGTGTACAGCTATTACACCGCCAATCATGCGATTTCGATCATTATGTTTAACGATCCGCTGGTAAAGCCAGTCTCTGAAATTAAAGAAACTATCCGCAAAGGCTGGCCACAACTGGTGCGCTCACAACCCAGTTTTGGCTGGAGTGATAACGGTGGTGGCATGCAGGTGCATTTATCTGGCCCGTCGACTGAAATGCTGACCAAATTAGCAGCTGATATAGTGCCTGTGATTTCGCAAATTAAAGGGCTGGAAGACGTGCGTTCTGAAATTGCCGATGGCCAGTTTGAAATGCAAATTCAGCTGAATAACGAAGAGTTACAACGCCAAGGCCTGGATGCAAGCGAAGTGGCGCAAGCTGTGACATTAGCATTACGTGGCACCAACTTACGCACCTTCCGCTCAGACGAGCAGGGCGAAGTGCAGCTTAGAGTGTTGTACGATGAAAAAGTCAGTCATTCGCCCGCTGAATTGGCGGCTATTCCGGTGCTGGTGAAAGACAATGTTGTGATTACCCTGGCTCAGGTGGCTGAACTGAAAGTGGAACCACTGTTGTCGGAAATCCGCCGCTTTAACCGTCAGACTACGCTTGCCATTGGTATGAATATGAGCAAAGACCTGACGATGGATAAAGCCCGTGAAGAGCTGACCAAAAGATTAAATCAACTGCAGTTGCCAGCGGGTTATGCCTGGTCTTTTGAAGGCAGCTTCCAGTATCAGGATGAAGCCCAGGGCATTATGCAAATTAATATGTTGCTGGCTGTGGCTATGATTTATCTGGTGATGGCAGCATTGTTTGAGTCCTTGATTATGCCAACAGCTGTGATTGGCTCATTGTTGTTCTCTTTCGTTGGCGTGTTTTGGGCCTTTTTATTCACCGGCACTTCTATGGGCATTATGGGCATGATAGGGATGCTGGTGCTGATGGGCATAGTGGTGAATAACGGCATAGTGCTGGTGGACCGTATCAATCAGCTACGTAATGAAAGTCCTGATGCAGAGCTGGTGCCATTGATAATTGAAGCCTGTGAAGCACGGTTACGGCCTATTCTGATGACGGTATCCACCACTGTATTAGGCCTGTTACCGCTGGCTTTTGGTGATGCAACCATAGGCGGCGACGGCCCAAGTTATGCGCCTATGGCCATCGCTATCATTGGTGGTTTGGTATTTTCAACCTTAACCAGTTTATTGCTGGTGCCGTTAACTTATTGGGGCTTGATCCGCTTCAATATCCGCTGGTCCGGCTTTTTGGGCAAAGCCAGAGTACTGGCGAATAAGGTGATTACTGCGCCTTAGTCGCTTCGTTGCTAGTTTGAATCTGCCGCTCTTCAGTAGTTGGTGAAGGTGGCAGCGGAAAAGCCATAGCGCACGCAGACTCGCCGTAAATATATCCCTATAGGCTCCTGTCCAAGGGGGCCGGGGTTTTGCAGAGCAAAACCCGTTCAGTCGGCAGCAAGTCAGATGACTGACTTGCTGAAATCCCGCCTTCACCATGCTGGACAGGGTCTGCTAAGCACCATGGCTTTCCTCGCTTTGGCTGCTTAGTCCTCTTTAGACCGCAATTCCAATCTTCAGTCGATTCAGTTTGAATAACTTCAGTTGTCTGACTATAAGTCAATCGGATAACCGCTTAGTGCCAAAAGCGGACATTGTTGTGACTGAAAATAGTTAAACGCGGCCTCTGCTTCCTTATGCTCTCGCTACCTAAATCCGTAACTCAGAACGCCTGGGAAGTGTCTATTTTTTTTGCGGCGATTCAGTCGAAACTAATCAACAATAGTTACTAGTGATCTTTGTAATAGCCTATTGTAAAAAAATCGTGTTGGTTGTAGTTTGTTTAAATTAGGGACTTAAAATGGTGTTAGCTGCCTTAGCTATACTGATACTCCCACAGAATATGCATTAGACAAATGTGTTTGACCGATTAGATTAATTCAAATTAGAATGGAGATGGCTTTGCGGTTCAGAGTCGCTGTGTCAATCAGGATGAGCTCAATTCCCGAGCGTAGACCCCTAGAAACCAGTGAAAAAATTCTATTACAAACGGTAGAAACCTGAACTCTAGCCCCAACAACCAATGAATAATGTCAATTTTGTTTTTTATCATCCTCATTTAGACCCTATTTCTGATAGAACTTTAAGAGCTCTTCTAAAAAAAATATCCACTATCCTCAGAGAAATACAATATCAAGAAGTTTTTCACCTGATAAACATAAGCGATATTTCCCCTTCAGAAAAGCAATCGATGCGAGATCGGGTAAAAGGCCCAATTAATCATATTGATGCATACTACTTACAAAAACTCGAAAAGGGCAGTATAGAAATAACTATATCTTTAACTGCTTTTGGGATTTGGTTGTTGCAGCAGACGATAGGTGAGTCAATTAAAGAAGCTTGGTTAAAGAGTGAAATGCACAAGAATCTTGTTTCTTATCTGAGTGGAGATGCCAGAAAAGAAGTTTTGGATAGAAATATAGATCGAGTTTTAGAAAATTGGACATTCGATAATTACCTAGTGGAAGACGTAAGTAAAACAACTGATGAAAAAGGAGATATTAATGTACGCGTGGTTCTCGGTACGCCATACGAAGTACAACGCCGCATTAATGAAAACAAAGTACCAGTCACTTTAGAAGATATCATAAAAGAATCTGAAAAAGAGATTGCTAAACTAGATGCCCAGAATGATGATAAAAATTGAAAAATGCTCGCAGGACTTTTTAACATGAGTATCAAAGGGATTCGTCATGGCTAATAGTATGTATAAAATGTTTCCTGGCTATTTCAAAGAAAGTGCCGCCAGCTACACCACAATATGGAAAAGTGCAGTTTTCGTATTTGATGCAAACATTCTGCTTAATTTGTATCGGTATTCTGTAGAAACTAGAGATGAGTTTTTACGGGTACTTGAAAGCTCCAAAAGCCGTATATGGCTTCCTCATCAAGCAGCTGAGGAGTATCTTCGAAACCGACATTCAGTTATTGGTGAGCAAGAGAAATCATACAGTGATGCGATAAGTTCGATAAAGAACTTAGAAAGTAAATTCGACAACGCTCGCCAGCATCCATTTCTGGAACCTGAATCACTGAAAAAACTAAAGGATATGTTCGGTTTCATAAATGAAGAATTGGAGCGCAACAAGGCAATCCATACCGACAGAATCAACGCAGACGAAATACAGGAAAGACTTGCGAATATTTTTGACGGTAAAATTGGACGTCCATAA
>NZ_JAJOYT010000007.1 GCF_021290965.1 Rheinheimera faecalis
CTTTGGGGTCAGGTCTTGCACCTTGCCCCAACTTGCGGGCTTTAAAACGAATTGCTGTCACAACTTATAGGATTCTCCAACTTGATCACATCGAAACGACCAGTTTGGCTGCTACGAATCATCATGGCTGTTGTGTCGATAAGTTGTGTAGTGATATTCGTGCCTTGGCTTGCGGCCTGTGCTTATTTAGCGCCTTTGCCTGATAGGGTTCAACAGCAAGTGGATGATGCGATTCAATATGATCTGGATGGCATTGTGGTTTATGTGGATATCAAAGGTCAGGCTCCTCAGTTTTATGCTGCAGGCTGGAAAAATAGAGAAGATAAAGTACCGGCAGACCCGCACGCTTTGTTTAAAATTGGCAGTATCAGCAAGTTATATATTGCTGCCGCAACAGCCAAATTGGTCAGGCATCAGCAGTTATCCTTAGATGACAGCCTGACAAAACACCTGCCGGAATTGGCAGGGCGAATAGAAAACGCCAACAAGATCACCCTTAAAATGCTGTTACAGCATCGCAGTGGTATCCCTGATTGGATTGACGACCCTGAGTTTCCATGGACCACGTCATTGAAGGATGTGAATGAGTATCTTGAATTGGTGCTCGATGAACCCGCCGAATTTGAGCCGGACAGTAGTTATGACTATTCCAATACCAACTACCTGTTGATTGGCCGTATTCTCGACAAAACATTGGGTTACGCTCATCAAGACTATATCCGTAGTGAAATTCTGGCTCCTCTTCAGCTGTCGCATACCTTTGCAGGATTGAGTGAGGTGGACCTGAGCAAAGTTTCCAGTGGCTACTACAGGGGTTATGAAGGGGACGTAAAAATGCTGGATATTGTAGTTCCGGGTGGCTCTATGGTTGCGACAGCCGAAGATACAGGACTTTTTCTTCGGGCATTAAATGATGGAACGCTATTCGATGCTGTGGAACAAGACATCTATTCCTCCATCTATGTCTATGACCATACTGGGCTCTGGCCCGGGTATTCAAGCATCGCACGCTACCACAAGGATATTGACGCAGTAGTTATTCAGTTTGTGAACACCAGCGGTGGAAACTCCTGGCTGGTGTCAGAAATAGTGTATGACCGTATTGTTGAAATTCTACATAAGCAATAAGCAACTGCGTTTGTCGGTTATATGAGCTGTTGCTATAAATTCAGGCTGGTTTCTGAGCTGCTAATCAAAAGGTTGCCGTCGCAAGTGAGGTTGCTGCGAAATGGACAAAGCCTGACCCGAAGGTGCTCACTATAATTTTTTGCACCTCAGTATATTGGTCTGGCGCAACTCCTCATGACTAAAGTTCACCCTGCAGCAACTTAGTGCGAATATCTTCTAATTCTGTCCGGCGTGCATCAGTGGTTTGTGGGTAGGCTAAATCCAGTCGGGCCAGCGTTTCGTTAATAATGGTTGAAATGATTAAGCGGGCATTTTTCTTATCATCGGCTGGTATCACATACCAGGGCGCAACTTTGGTGCTGGTATTGCTTAAACACTCTGAATAGGCGCTCATATAACTGTCCCAGTGTTGGCGTTGTGCGGTGTCGGCTTCGGAGAACTTCCAGTTCTTATTGGGGTTGTCGATGCGGTCGAGAAAACGGCGGCATTGTTCTTCTTTAGACAGGTGCAAAAAGAACTTGATGACACGAGTGCCGTTGCGCACCAAATGAGCTTCAGATGCAACAATAGAACGGTAGCGATCTCGCCAGAAGCTACCGGAGTTAAGGTTTTTGTACGGCAGTTTTTGCGCCTCTAATAGCTGTGGCTGCACCTTCACAATCAGCACTTCTTCGTAATATGAGCGGTTGAAAATACCTATTTGACCACGTTCAGGCAGAGCGCAGTGGCTGCGCCAGAGAAAATCGTGATCCAATTCAGTAGCACTTGGGTGTTTGAAACTGTGCACCCGGCAGCCCTGCGGGTTTATGCCCGACATCACATGGCGGATAGCGCCGTCTTTACCTGCCGCATCCATAGCCTGGAAAATGATCAGCAACGCATAACGGTTGTCGGCATAAAACAATTGCTGCGCCTTTTTCATGCTGTTGGTGCTGTCGCTAAGTTGCTTTTTATAGTCTTTTGACGAGCTGTAGAACGGCTCTGCCACTGTGGCTTGCTGGTGCAAATCCAGCTTGGAACCCGGGGCTACGGCATAATCGGCACTGCTGATCGTCGGCTTTGTTTTCATCTGTCATCACTCGCTTTAGGTTAGTTTGGCTACAGGTCTGTAGTCAGGGTTTCGTCAGATTAGCCTCTGAAACAGGGTGGATGGCGACAGCTGCTTTGTTCTGACCTTGGCAAAGATCTTCAGGGTAGATCTTGCTGCGTGGCTCATTTATGCAATTTGATTTTAGTGTCGATTTATCAAACAGGTTTGATAGTACCCAGTGTTGATAACATATAGTACGAGCGACTACCAACCAAAACATCTACCTCAGATTTATAGGCATGACGAACCGGGTTGTTTGGGGGGCCAACTGACTGCCACTATGCGCCTGCCCCAGCTGAAATAAATTTACTCAATAGATGAAGTTTTTTATTGCCACTTAAACGATTAAGTTGTAGCTTTAAAGCATTATCAGATACAAATAATCTGACAGACCGGATGCGTTGTTGTATTGCCCTGGGGAGGGTGAAACGCGCCGGATTTTATGGATCTTGCCTTTGAAAAGGCTAAGGTGAATAAAGCCGAAGATCCTGATAAAAACCAGCGCTTTACAAAAGCGCACCATGACAGGGTAGACCCATGCAACACCTTCACTCTTTAAATGCGAGTTCGCCACCTTCATCCACAGCACAGCTGTCGCCCAGTGCTTTTACGCAGGTGAAGTGGATGACTTGTCTGATGTTTTTTGTCTTTGCTATGACCACAGACGCAGTGGGCGTCATTATTCCGCAAGTGGTGGCGCAGTTTCAGCTCAGCCTGACCGAAGCCGCCGCTTTTCATTATGTGCCTATGTTATTTATTGGTTTATCCGGTTTGTTTTTAGGCCGTTATGCTGACCGCTTTGGCCGTAAAAAGGTGATCCTGGCTGGTTTGGCGCTTTACGCTATAGCTTGTGTGGCTTTTATTTTTGGTGAAAGTTTTATCTTTTATCTGCTGCTGTTAGGTGTCAGTGGTTTAAGTATTGGTTTATTTAAAACCGGAGCTTTAGCGTTAGTGGGCGATGTCAGCCCTGATGCTGACAGCCACACCCGATTAATGAACAGAGTCGAAGGTTTTTTTGGTCTGGGTGCTATTTTTGGCCCTGCTTTAGTGGGGTTATTAATAGCTGCATCTTTAGACTGGACTCAGCTGTATCTTCTGGCTGGGCTGATTTGTGCTGTGCTTTTGATTATGGCGTCCAGACTGGAATATCCGGCCTATCAGCCACAGCAGCATACGTCGGTCTGGCAAAGTCTGGCGCTGGTGAAAGATAAACATGCGCTGGGGTTTTCGCTGGCCATCGCCTGTTATGTTGCCACCGAAGTCGCCATTTTTGTTTGGTTGCCAACCTTACTGCAAAGTTATGATGGCAACTTCACCGTACTGGCCGCCCACGCTATTACGGTGTTTTTTATTCTGCGCACCGCAGGGCGATTCCTCGCCGAGTGGTTATTGCTGCGTTTTAGCTGGACTGCGTTATTAGCCTGGTTTGGCAGCGCTATTTTTATCTGTTTTGCGCTGAGTATGTATTTTGGCGTCGCTGCCGCTTTATGGCTGATGCCGCTGTCAGGGCTTTTTATGTCGATGATGTACCCAACATTAAACTCCAAAGGCATCAGCTGTTTTCCGCGTCAGCAGCATGGCGCAGCTGCAGGTTTAATTCTGGCTTTTACCGCGCTGGCTGCAGCTTTAGGGCCTTTGCTGATGGGCTTAGTTGGTGATGCGATGGGGGATGTGCGTTATGGTTTTTATCTGGCGACAGGTTTTGCGTTGCTGTTAATGCTGGGGCTGTGGTGGAATCACTTTGTGCAACCTGCCGCCAGACGACTGGCGCTTGGGCATGATTAAGTGTTAAGGGTTTTGCATAAAACAAAGGCAGCCCAGGCTGCCTTTGTTGTTTTAGCGTTATAGCGAAAGCTTTATTTCAGCGGAATAAACTCAATAGCAGCGCCACCACCAGCTTGTAATGTCAGGGTGATTTTATCTTTGGCTGTTACTTCACTGCGCTTGATTTCATAAGCCTCTGGATTGGTTTCCCAGTGCGCGTCGGCTGCATCTGTATAGGCAATCATCTGATAACGGGTTCCGGCTTTCAGAAAGCTCAGTGACTGTTCTAAAGTGCGGGCCTCTTGGTTGCTGGTCGCACCCAAATACCAGTTGTTTGAGTCTTTATCCTGTCGTGCCATTACCAGATACTGCCCAATCTTGCCTTGCAGCGCTATGCTTTGCTGCCAGTCGGTCGGCACGGCATCGATAAATGCAAAAGCCGGGTGGCCCTGATAGTTCTCCGGTAAATCAGCTGCCATTTGCAGCGGGCTGTACAAGGTGACATACAAAGCCAATTGATTGGCTAAAGTGCTGGGCACTCTGTTATTCGGCCTGTATTTTTGATAGTCAAAGTTAAAGATACCGGGCGTAAAGTCGATAGGACCGGATAAACCGCGGGTAAAAGGAATGATCACCGTATGATTCGGTAAGTTACCGGTATCCGGGCTGCCGCCATTGTATTCCATACCTCGCACAGACTCCCGTGTCATCAGGTTAGGATAAGTGCGGCTTAAACCAGTGTCTTTGACTGTTTCATGGGCGTTGACCATCACTTTGTGTTTGGCCGCAGTTTCTGTCACTTTTTGAAAATGATTGACCATATACTGGCCGTGATGCCATTCCTTCTGGTCCACTCTGGTGCCGACATAACCCATTTTGACTGATGGAATACCGAGCTTCTGATAATAAGCAAAACCTTGTTCCATCTGCTTTTCGTAATACTGGATACCAGCAGCTGTCTCGTGATGACCTGTTAAAGTTACCCCTTTGCTTTTGGCGTAGTTATTTACTTTTTCTATATCAAAACCCTGGACTGCTTCAGTAAAACTAAAGGTAGGAGGGCGCTGCCACCAGTCGCCTTCCCAGCCTTTGTTCCAGCCTTCGATCAAGACGCTATCAATGTTGTGTTTACTGGCAAAGTCTATGTATTGCATGGCGCGTTCTGTGGTGGCGCCTTGTTTGAGGCCTGGTGACCAGTCTTTTTCGCCTATATGCATCTCCCACCAAATGCCGATGTATTTGCCGGGTTTGATGTAACTGACATCTGTATCTTTGGCCGCTGGTTCGTTTAAATTCAGAATCAGATCTGAGTTCAGTAAAGCCACTTCAGAATCCGTAATTTGAATAGTGCGCCATGGCGTTTGAAAAGGCGTTTGAGTGTAAACCTTATCGCCGTTGGCCCAGGGCACTAAGTCGGCTTTTAAGGTGATGTGGTTGTCGGTGATATTACGTAGTGTCATAGAGGCATAATCGACCAAAGCTGCTTCATGCACAGAAACTGCTATGCCTTGATCCAGCAAAGTCAGAGGGGTATGAGCCACATTGACTGAGCTTAACGCCGAGTTCAGATACTGATATTCAAAACGCTGATCCTGATAAGCCTGGATCCACCAGGCCGAAAAGTTACGAGCAAAAGCAAATTCGGTCAGCTCGTCGCTAATCACTACTTTGTTTACATGCGGCTGCTTTGGCAACAGATAACGAAAGGCGACCCCATCATTGTAAACACGGAATACCAACTGCATTTGCCGGGCTTTGTCGCCTTGTTCGCTTAAATCCAGGCTGATTTCGTTGTAGTGATCCACTATGGTGGCACGCTGGCCCCAAACCGGCTGCCAGCTACTGTTGTGGCTTTGCTTTTGTACTTTGTCTGCTTTTAAGTGGGCTTGCAGCAGTGGCTGATCTTTAAAAGCAAAACCCAAGGCTGAAGGCTTAATCACTGCTTTGTTTTTGTAGTTCACGCTATAAGTTAGGCTTTTATCCGACAAACTTAGCGTTAAGTTGATGTGCTGATCCGGCGATTGCAGTTGCCAGTTTTTTTCTGCCGCTAAGGCCGAGGTGCTGATTAGTATCAGCAGCAAGGACAAGATCCACTTCATAATAAAATCCTTTGATAGTTGGGTGTAAATCTATAAAAGTCAGCCGAATGGGCACCTTATGACTTTGTATACAAAGCTAAAAACTCGTCGTGACTGGTGAGTTTTTGCAGCGGTTGCTGTTTTGCGGTGCTGATATTCTGCATTACCTCAAGCAGCTGCTCTTTTGAATAAGCTCGCACTGCAGGGTGATAATCAGCAGGTTGAAGCCCTTGGCCTAACATCACTTGCAGCCAGGACGAGTCGCGGAAAATATCGTTAGCATCGTTAAAAATAGCGCCTGTTTCTTTAAACAAGGCCAGTTTTTCCTGCAGCCGATGCGGAATAGCCATCTGGCGCATATCCCGCCAAAAGTCGGAGTCGTCGCGCTCGTTGACGTGATAATGCAAAATAATAAAGTCGCGGATGGTTTCAAACTCGTCTTTGGATTCAGCGTTGTAAGCCCTGACTTGCGCCTCGCTGATGCCGTGGTTTGGAAACATTTTCATCAGGCGCACTATGCCGGACTGGATCAGGTGAATACTGGTCGATTCCAATGGTTCGAGAAAGCCGCTGGATAAGCCAATAGCCACCACGTTTTTATGCCATTGCTTTGTGGTGCGGCCTGTTTCAAAACTGATTTTTTTCGGTTCAGCCAAAGCTTTGGAGTCCAGATTATTCATCAGCGTCTGATAGGCCTGATCGTCGTTTAAATAACCGGAGCTGTAGACTATGCCGTTGCCATTACGATGCGTCAGCGGAATACGCCATTGCCAGCCAGCGCTGTGCGCTATGCTACGGGTGTAGGGCAGGGTGGTGTCGAAACGTTCTGTTGGCACAGCCAAAGCACTATTGGCTGGCAAGTAGTGGTCCCAGTGCTCGTAGGTAACACCCAAAGTTTTTCGGATCAGCAGACCACGCAAACCTGTGCAGTCGATAAATAAATCGCCGGTGATTTCACGGCCGTCTTTGAGCTGTAAGGCCTTTACAAAACCTGTTTCAGCGTCTTGTTTTACCTGCTCTATCAAACCTTCGGTACGGGTGACTCCGGCTTGTTCTGCCAGTTTTCTCAGGTATTTGCCATAAAGCGCTGAGTCAAAATGATAGGCGTAGGGCATATCGTACACAGGGTTAGGGGTTTTGATTTTGTTAAATTTGCCTTGTTCACAGCACAGGTAATTTAAATCAAAATCCCATAAGGATTCTTTTAGTCCAAGCTCTTTAGCCCGCAGCCAATAATGCTGAAAATTAGTCACGCCAAGGGTAGCGCCTGGCGCACCAAAGGTATGGTAATAACTTTCGCCTTGCACCCGCCAGTTTTCGAATTTGATCGCTAGTTTGATGGTGGCATGGGTTTCCCGCAGGAATTCTTTTTCGTCCAATCCCAGATACTGATTAAAAATCTGGATGGGGGGAATCGTGGCTTCACCTACTCCTATAATGCCGATGTCTTCGGATTCGACCAGTTCTATAGCAAGTGTATCGCCAAATACTTTTTTTAGCAGGGCAGCTGCCATCCAACCCGCAGTACCACCGCCTGCGATCACAAGTTTTTTGATGGCTTTTTGCATTGCTATTCCTTGGGTAATTTATTGTTTTATTTAGTAATTTTGTAGCTAAAGTTTAGCTACAAAAAAGCCCCTGACAACAATAGATGTGATCAGGGGCTTGTTCTGTGACGTCCTGTGGCTCTTAGTAGAAAGAGTAGTTAAAGTTCAGCATATAAGACGGGCCAAACTGGCGGCGTGTTGTCACTATGCCATTGTCATCTACTGTTTCTTCATCCACATCTGTCAGGTTGGTACCTTGCAGCGACACACGCAGACCTTCGAGCATATCGAACGGGCTTTGAGTAAAGTCATAGCTGATTTGCGCATCAACCAATGTGACGCCGTTGCGTGATGCAGTTTCAACTTTGTTGGAACCGCCACGCTGATAGGTGCTGAAATCTGAGCGCTCTGTCGCTGCAACCCTGAACTCAAAACCTTCCATTTCGTAGTAGGCTGTTACCGAATAAACACGGTCAGATTGCCCCGGAATGCGGGTGCCATCTTCCAGCTCGGCGTCAATTAAAGTCGCTGAGGCTGCCAGGCCAAAACCATCCAGACTTTCAGATAACATACTCAGTGGTGTGTTGGCCGTGAACTCTAAACCCTTCACTTTTCCTTTCAGACCATCTTCAAAAAATGAGAAGTAGCCATAATCAGGCGGCGTGACTAAATCACCTGCTGAATAGAAAATATCAGCCGGACCATAGAAGCCATCCTGGTCGATAATACGGTCATGGAAACCCGGAATAAAGTAGTCGGCTCCAGCGTTGGTTTCATCGTTACGGAAGTTAATCAGGCTGTCTCCGTCACGGGTCCAGTTCACCAAATCTTTGTAGAATACGGCCATAGAAACATAACCATCAGCTTCAAAGTAGTTTTCCAGCGACAAGTCGAAGTTATTGGATTCCAGCGGACGCAGCTGTGGGTTACCGGCAAATTTTGACCATGGAGTACCGTAGTTTTCTACATCTGCAATAGTGTTAGGGATGGCAATAGACTCAATACCCTGGTCGAACTTGACAAAACCTGAGGCTTTCATCTGATCGATACGGGCACGGCTGATAGTTTTGTTGGCGGCTGCACGGATAAACTTGTTATCTGCAACTTCAAAACTTAAGTTTAAGCTTGGTAACACATGGTTGTAGCTGGCGCCGTCGCTGACCAGACAATCGGCATCAATCACCTGATCGTTGTTGGCATCGCAGACTGCGAAGTTGGCGCCTACTATGCCCACATAACCATCAGAAGACTGGTCAGTTCTGACATACTGCAGACCGATATTACCAGTGTAAGGAATGCCGGCTATTTCGTTTTCAAAGTCGCCTTTGATATAAAAAGTAGTGACTTCTTCGTCCACACTGTAGGTGTCGCCTAAACGATCAGGCTCAAGCAAACCTGCGTCGTTTAAGCTGTAGGTACCGTCACGGAAAGGCGCAAAACCGTCGTAAGCCACCACCTGACCAAAACCTGCCCAGCTTAAATCGGCTAAACCATAAACGTAACTTTGTGGGATAGATGTAGATAACGGATAAGAGTCGGCTGTGGCGAAAAAGCCTTTGTTATCTTTGTCTTTGTAACGATCGCTGTAGTTCACACCTAAGGTTACTTTGTTGAAGTAGGAGCTCTCAATTAAACCTACAGTTTCAAGACGATAGGTTTTCAGCTCTTCAGTAAAATCGGCAAAGTTCAGGAAACCATCCTGCGCATTAAAGTAGCTGAATGGCTCGCCATTGGCTTGTAAAACAGGAGTGGTGAATTGGTCGGCAAGGTTCGCCATACCACCGCCCCAGACTTGAGGACCTGTCAGTTGCAATAAAGCCGGGTCAGAAAAAGCGTTCAAACCGCTGGAGCCGGTAAAGATGATACCGTCCGGGCTCATAATAAATTCGCGGCTTCCCAGCTGAGATGAATTTAAAGCGCCAGAGCGGGCCAGGCCTGCATAAGATTCGCCGCGCGAGTCGTGTTTTTCAGATTCGCTGGATGCGACGTCCAGTTCAACCGACCAGTTGTCATCCAGTTGATACTCAAGGTTCAGACCAAAGACTTGCAGTTTGCCGTCTTTTTGCAGTGGGTCGGTGCGAAGCACAGGGTTGGAATTGATTTGTGTACCTGTTGAATTTGCGCCAGAGCCTGTCACATTAGTGGATGAGAAGGGTTCGATAAAACCACGCAGTACACCTGAGTCTGAGTAGTCGATATCCAACGCATCTATGCTGATATCGAGCTTGTCGCTTGGGCGGAATTGTAATACGGCAGAGATGGTGTCACGTTCCAGTTCAGTACTGATGGACTGCGTATCCAGACCTGTTGGCAGCAGCTGTCCTGCAGCGTTTTCGCTGTAACCCCAGACACCGTATTTACGCTGATTATTCGGTGATTCAGTTGATGCCAGTGCAACAGCTAAACCAATGGTGTCATCGGCGAACTTCTCAACAAAAGATAAGGCAATACGTTTGCCTTTGTTGTCGAATTCAGGGTTATCTGAGTCGCTTTGATTCGCCTCGTAAGTCCCATTGACTGTTAAGGTTTCTTTCGCCTGCAGCGGACGAACTGTTCTTAAATCTACTGTACCGCCAATGCCTTGCACCATCAGGGTGGCATCAGTGGTTTTGAAAATGGTGGCGCCAGTCATAATTTCTGACGGGTATAAATCGTATTCCACACCACGGTTGTCGCCAATACCAATCAGCTCACGACCGTTCAGTGAAGTACCAGTAAAGTCTTCTTTAAAACCCCGTACTGAAATACCAGAAGTACGGCCGCCAACACGCTCACCGGATAAACCTGGTAAACGCGACAAGGATTCTGCGATAGAAGAGTCAGGTAATTTGCCTATGTCCTCAGCTGAGATGGATTCCACTATGGAGGAATTGCCCATCTTTTCCGCCTGAGCACGGATTAAAGAGCCACGAATACCTTTTACTTCAATGATCTCTACTTTTTCGGCTGCTTTGGCTGCGTCCTGTGCCAGCGCCTGACCGGAACAGAGTGCTGAGGAAACGGCCAACGATAACAAGGCTGGTTTAAATATCTGTCTTTTCATATCGAATTATCCTGTTGTCAACTTATGGTGCATCAAAATGTTTTTATTATGTGTACAGCTATCTATGCTGAAATTGTATTAATCATTCAGGGCTTTTCTGCCTTTGGTCTGTGGTTTGATGACCATATGGCTGACGAGCTTAATCGATTAAGTTTTGTGATATAAAAAAAGCAACTGGATAAAATATCGATATAGAGTTGCTTTTTTTCATCATCAGATGAACTTTTTTAATTCATCTCTTAATCGTTTTACTTCTGAATTCAGATGAAGTCAAGTCTGACCAGAAAATAAACAACTTGAAGTGCGAAACTGCTGGTAAATTTTTGCTGCGGACAAAAAAGAACCGGACTAAAAAGTCCGGTTATTTTCACTGGAGTTGAGACAAGCTCAGCTTAATAATTTACTTAGGGCGCTAAAACCCTGACGAATGGTTTCCACTCTGTTGTCGGTTTGGTCGCGTTCGACATAAGCGTGGCGTAAACCTGCTGCATCGGCTTTGGCAAAAATAGGTTTGAAATCAATCACACCTTTGCCGACATCTGCAAAAGCACCGGCTTTGTCCATGTCTTTGACATGCCAGAGTGGGAAACGGCCAGGTTGGCGGGCTATTAAATCCAGTGGACTGAGGCCTGCTTTGACGACCCAGTATAAATCCAGCTCCATTTGCAGCAGTTTGGCGTCTGTTTCATTCAGTAACACATCGTAAGGCACCTGGCCGGACAACTTGATAAACTCAAAGTCGTGGTTGTGGTAAGTCAGTTGCATACCAGCGGCCTGAATTTTCTCGCCGGCTTTGTTTAAAAAGGCTGCTAAGGCTTTGTATTGGTCAATCGTTTTGCGGTCTGTGTCCATCAGATAAGGCAGCACCAGATACTTGTGGCCCATGACTAAGGCCTGTTCAATCACCTTATCCAGATCCTTTTGCATCACATCCAAAGGTACGTGAGCTGATGGAGCATAGAGGCCTTCGCTGTCCATAATCTTCTTCAGCTGAGTTGCGCTTTGATCGTAATAACCAGCAAACTCAACCTGAGTGTAACCTACGCCAGCCACCAGTTTTAAGGTGTCTGCCACACTTTTCGCCATCAGATCACGCAGCGTGTAGAGCTGTAAACCTGGTACTACTTTAGCAGCTGTGGCTGATGCTTTAGTTTCTGCAGATAATGGCAAAGAGGCCATACCTAAACCTGCCACGCCCAAACCCAGCGCGCTGAGTTTCAGAAATTGTCGGCGCTGCTGATCCAGCAGTTCTGGTTTTTGTTTTAAGGTCGAATGGTCGTATGGCATAGCTAGCTCCTGCTCTGGTTGCGTCAACCAGCTTAACCCTGCCCAAGCAGAATATGCGCTGGTTTGGTGACTAAGGTCAGCTTAACCCAGCCGGAGCTGGACCTGTGCTGGCACGTTGAATAAGGTCAAAAGGTAAAATGACTTTAGGTGCTTTACCCAGACGACCTTCGATTAAATCTATTAATAAGCTGACCGCTGTACTACCAAATTCTTCAGCGGGCTGAGCTATGGTCGTCAGTGGCGGATCGGCAAAGGCGGCAAAAGAAATATCATCAAAACCTGCCACAGAGATATCACCAGGTACTTTCAGACCACTTTGTTTAATACCTTGCATAGCTCCTATCGCCATTTCATCGTTTTCGCAAAATATGGCGCTGGGTGGATTGGGCAAAGCCAATAATTCTGTGGCCGCTTTATGGCCAGATTGCAAAGTAAAATCACCCGGATAAAGCAAGCTTTCATCAAAAGCAACGCCAGCTGCATTGAGTGCATCTCTATAACCTGCAACCCTGTCACGGGTTAACGGGCTACGAGCCGGGCCTTTGATCATCGCAATACGTTTGTGTCCCAGTTCCAGTAAATGTTCGGTCATAGCACAGGCCGCTGCTCTGTTATCCAATAACACTGTAGGGCAGGCGATACGGTCTAAGACTTCACAGGCATTGACCATAGGCAACACAGAGCCGATTTTCATGTCCAGTTGAGCAAAGGGATTATGAGCGCGCAGCTGAACCAGACCGTCTGCTTGCGAGGTATGCACCATACGTGCATAACTTTGTTCCATTTCTTCATCTGCCAGCGTATTACATAACAGCAGTGAATAACCTTTATCGTGAGCGGCTTGTTGCATACCACTGATCACACGAGCGAAAAATACGTTGGCCACTGTAGGTACCAGAACAACCAGATTACGGGTTTTACCTGAGCGAAATTTTACAGCCATCAAATTAGGTTTATAGCCAAGCTGTTTGACTGCGGTCAGCACTTTAGTTCGGGTCTTCAGTGACACCAAATCGGGCTGCTGCAAAGCCCGGGACACTGTGGCCACCGACACTCCAGCCAGTTGTGCTACGTCACGAATAGTAGACATGAATGTATTTCACTTTATGGATTTGCTCCGGATTTTATCTGGATATTCAACACTATGCATCTGTTTAGCCTGACAATATTCAAGCACTAATTAATATCTGAAAGCTCATGTAACCGATATCATTTATAAAGCACTTTTTTATAAATGGGAAGGCAGTTTTACCGAAATGCTCAGGCTTAATTAGTGCAAATGCTCTTATTTGGTGCGATGTTTTTTTGAGTTTGTGCAATTAAAGTGCGTGATTTGCGACAAACAACGGATTTTCTATTGACGACACAAAATGTAATCCGTTACATTTTTTGCAGCTTCAATTTTTGATCTACAGTCACTATCTGTTTGTGTCTGTAAACCACAGGGAAAAAACCATGAAAACCCCAGGTAAGCAAAAAATTCGTATGGGTATGGTCGGCGGCGGAGAAGGCGCTTTTATTGGTGCAGTGCATCGTCATGCTGCTGCGCTGGACGGCCAGATTGAATTAGTCTGTGGCGCTTTTAGCCGGGATGCCGCTAACAATCAGCGCACAGGTGACGATTTGTGTCTTGATCCGAATCGCCTCTACAGCAGCTGGCAAGAGTTAGTGCAGCAAGAAGCTGCATTACCTGAGGACAAACGTATGCAGCTTTTGGTGATAGTGACGCCAAATCAGCTGCATGTGCCTATCAGCCGCGCTGCTATAGCTGCAGGCTTTCATGTGTTTTGCGAAAAACCAGCTGGAGTCACGCTAGCTGAAACTCAGCAACTGGCCGTAGATTTGATTGCCAGCAATAGCCTCTATGGTCTGGCCCATACTTACCTTGGTTATCCTATGGTGTGGCAAGCGAAAGAGCTGGTACAAAACGGCACTTTGGGCACTATCCGTAAAATTTTTGTCGAATACCCACAAGGCTGGCTAACCGAAGATTTAGAAAGCAGTCAGAACAAACAAGCCAGCTGGCGTACTGATCCTGCTCAGGCTGGTGCCAGTGGTTGTATGGCTGATATTGGTACCCATGCTTTTGGTATGGCGGAGTTTATCAGTGGCCAGCATATCACCGAACTTTGTGCCGAACTCAAAAGCCATGTAGAGGGCCGTCGTCTTGATGATGATGGTGCAGCTTTGTTCCGCACAGACGGCGGCGCCAGTGGTGTTTTACTGGCAAGCCAAATTTGTGCCGGTGAAGAAAACGCACTGAAAATCCGTATTTATGGTGATAAAGGCGGGCTGGAATGGCATCAGATGGAACCTAATACCTTGATCATTAAACCTCATGGCGCTCCTGTTCAGGTCTTGCGTGCCGGAGCGGGTCAGGCTGGTTTAGGTGCCGAAGCTTCACGTCGTTGCCGTCTGCCAGCTGGCCACCCTGAGGGTTATCTGGAAGCTATGGGTAATTTGTACCGTGATTTTGCAGCTGCTATCCGTGCAGGCGAACGTGGCACTCCTACTGGTGTGCCAGGCATTAAAGCCGGTATGCGGGGTATGGCATTTATTGAAACTGTCAGCAGCAGTCAGCATAGCAATGAAAAATGGCTGTCAATTCCTGCGACAGATTAAGCCGCTGGTCAGTGCAAAGGCAGCGTTCAACTTTTTGATTAGCCGGCATGCTGGCTCAAGGAACACCGATGAATAAAATGAAAGGGCCAGCCATATTTCTGGCTCAGTTTATGGGCGACGAAGCGCCATTTAACCACGTGGTCAGTATGGCCAAATGGGCTGCAGACTTAGGCTACAAAGGCATTCAGGTGCCGACTAATAATCCGGCCTTTTTTGATCTGGAATTAGCGGCGACCAGTCAGGCCTACTGTGATGAGATTCAGTCTAAATGCCGTGCAGCAGGTGTTGAAATTACTGAGCTGTCGACTCACTTGCAGGGCCAGTTAGTGGCTGTGCATCCGGCTTATGACGAGTTGTTTGATAACTTCGCGCCTGAAGCTTTACGTGGCAAACCGGCTGAACGCACACAATGGGCTGTGAAGCAGTTAAAACTGGCCGCCAAAGCCAGTCAGAATTTAGGCTTAAAAGCTCATGCGACTTTTTCCGGCGCTTTGCTGTGGCATTTAGTGTATCCATGGCCACAAAGGCCTGCGGGTTTGGTGGAACAGGGTTTTGCCGAACTTGCCAAACGCTGGTTGCCAATTCTTGATGCCTTTGACGAAGCTGGTGTGGATGTTTGCTACGAAATTCACCCAGGCGAGGATTTACATGACGGCGCCACTTTCGAGATGTTTTTAGCCGCCACCAACAATCATCCACGCGCCAATATTCTGTTCGACCCAAGCCACTTTGTGCTGCAGCAACTGGATTATTTAGATTTTATCGACCGCTACCACAGCAGAATCAAAATGTACCATGTCAAAGATGCTGAGTTCCGTCCTAATGGCCGCAGCGGTGTTTATGGTGGTTATCAGGATTGGGTCAACAGACCAGGACGTTTCCGTTCTTTAGGTGACGGTCAGGTTGATTTCAAAAGTATTTTCAGCAAGTTAACCCAATATGATTTCGACGGATGGGCAGTGCTGGAATGGGAATGTTGTTTAAAAGATTCAACCCAGGGCGCACGCGAAGGGGCTCCATTTATCGCGTCTCACCTGATTGAAAAAGCTGGCAGAGCCTTTGATGACTTTGCTGGTGCTAAAACAGACGAGGCGCGTAACCGCCGGATCTTAGGGCTAAAACCGTAATCGCATAATAAAAATTAAGAAATCATTATTTACCCAAAATCATTGATGATGCAGTCAGTACAGCGCAGCTTTAAGGATGAAGGGTAAAATCAACGGGGAAGACGAATCGAATGAACAGCATAAAAATACGCTTATGCAGCATGATGTTTTTACAGTTCTTTATCTGGGGTGGCTGGTTTGTCACTTTAGGTACTTTTTTAAGCCAGAACCTGCAGGCTACTGGCCCACAAACTGGTATGGCTTTTTCCACTCAGTCCTGGGGCGCTATTATTGCGCCATTTATAGTCGGCTTAATAGCCGACCGTTTTTTTAACGCTGAACGTTTGTTGGGTGTGCTGCATTTAGCTGGCGCTGTTTTACTGTACTTTATGTATCAGGCCGCTGATTTTACAACCTTTTATCCACTGGTTTTAGGTTACATGCTGGCTTATATGCCAACGCTGGCGCTGGTGAACTCTGTGTCTTTTGGCCAGTTAAAACAACCAGAACTGGAGTTTGGTCAAATCCGGGTGTGGGGCACTATCGGCTGGATAGCTGCTGGTTTAGTGATCAGTTATGCCTTTGGTTGGGATGCTCAGCAGGCTATAGCAGACGGCGCGCTGAAAAATACTTTCCTGATGTGTGCTGTGGCGTCTTTGGTGTTGGGTTTATACAGTTTTACCTTACCTGCGACACCACCTGCGGGTCGTGGTCAACAACTAAAATTAGGTGAGTTGCTGGGGCTGGATGCGTTAGCACTGTTAAAAGACCGCAACTTCGCCTTATTCTTCTTAGCCTCAGTGCTGATTTGTATTCCGCTGGCCTTTTATTACCAGAATGCCAACCCTTTCCTGACAGGCATAGGTGTTGAAAATGCCACAGGCAAAATGACCCTGGGCCAGGTGTCTGAAGTGTTATTTATGCTGGCTTTACCACTGTTTCTGAATCGTTTTGGTATTCGCTGGACCTTATTATTAGGTATGGCAGCCTGGGTATTACGTTATGTGCTGTTTGCTTATGGTGATGCAGGCCAGGGCTTATGGTTACTGGTGGTAGGTATAGCGCTACACGGTATTTGTTATGACTTCTTTTTTGTCTCAGGTCAGATTTACACCAACAGCAAAGCCGGCGTAAAAATCCGCAGTGCGGCTCAGGGCCTGATCACGTTAGCCACTTACGGTATAGGTATGCTGATTGGCTTTAGCGTTGCAGGTCAAATTACTCAGGCTTACACCACAACTGAAGCGACAGACTGGACTTCCATCTGGTTATTCCCTGCTGTGTTTGCTGCTGTAGTGCTGGTGCTGTTTGCAGTTATCTTTAAAAACGAGCCACTGCAACAACAAACAGAGGACAAACAGCCATGAAGCCGCAATTACCGCGCCGTGAACTGTTAAAGCAACTAGCCGCTGGCGCTATTGGTGCTTCGGTCTTAGGTTCTGGTTTGTTACTGTCAGGTGCTGCAGCTGCAGCGCCTGCGACAGCTGGTGCGCTCAAAGGCAATATCCGTCATTCAGTCAGCCGCTGGACTTATGGTGATTTATCCATTGAAGAGCTTTGTTTGCTGGTGAAGTCTTTAGGTTTTACCGCTATAGATTTGGTCGGGCCTGAAGATTGGCCCACCTTGAAAAAACATGGCGTGGACAGCTCTATGTGTAATGGTGCAGAGCTAAATCTGGTTGATGGTTGGTCAGATCCGAAGTTTCATCCGGAGCTGATAAAACGCTACTTAACACAGATAGATTTAGTGGCAGAGGCTGGTTATAAAAACCTGATCTGTTTTAGTGGCAATGCCCGTGGCATGGACAGAGAAACCGCCTTACAAAATGCAGTCACTGGTTTAAAACAGATTTTACCTCATGCAGAAAAGCGTGGTGTGGTGCTGCAAATGGAGCTGTTTAACAGCAAAGTGGATCACCCTGATTATCTGGCCGATGGCACAGCCTGGGCTATCGAGCTTTGTAAACGGCTGAACTCGCAGAACTTTAAGCTTTTATACGACATCTACCATATGCAAATTATGGAAGGTGACATTATCCGCACTATCAAAGATAACCATCAGTATTTTGGCCACTATCACACTGCAGGCGTGCCGGGCCGCCATGAAATTGATGACTCGCAGGAGCTGAATTATGTCGCTATAGCGAAAGCTATTCGTGACATAGGTTTTACCGGCTATCTGGCGCAGGAATTTGTACCAACACCCAAAACTAAAGAAGGCAGAGCGCAGTCACTGGCTCAGGCTATTCGTATTTGTGACGTTTAAACCGGGACAAAGCGGCCTGACCGTTTTGCCAAACATAATGAAAACAGGGCATGTAGCCAAAGTCATCCAGATATGACTGGTACAAACCCGCCCAACAGGGGACAACAAGATGACAGTTGCGCAGAATCATTACGACGCCATAGTGGTCGGTTCCGGCATCAGCGGTGGCTGGGCCGCCAAAGAGCTGACCGAAAAAGGCCTGAAAGTTCTGTTATTAGAACGTGGTCGTGACATCGAACATATCAAAGGCTACACCAATGCCTTTAAAGAAGCCTGGGATTATCCTCATCGCGACAAGGCGACAGAGAAGATGAAGAACATGCATCCGGTGCTGAAGCGGGAATATACGCTGAATGAAAGCACCTATGGCATGTGGGCCCGTGAGGATGAATCGCCTTATGTAGAGATTAAACGTTTTGACTGGTTCCGTGGTTACCATATGGGCGGACGTTCTTTATTGTGGGGGCGCCAGAGTTACCGTTTAAACGAAGCTGATTTTGAAGCCAACTTAAAAGAAGGCATAGCAGTCGACTGGCCTATACGTTATGCCGATCTGGCGCCTTGGTATGACTATGTGGAGCGTTTTGCTGGTATTTCAGGCAACAGGGATGGCCTGGATGTATTGCCTGATGGTCAGTACCTGCCTGCTTTTCCATTGAACGTGGTAGAACAATCTGTATCAGAACGACTGAAAAAAGCCTTTGGTGGTAACCGTCATCTGATCTGTGGCCGCACAGCCAATATTTCTCAGCCAAAACCTGAACAAAACCGCGTCAATTGCCAATACCGCAATAAATGCTGGTTAGGTTGTCCATTTGGCGCTTATTTCAGTACTCAGTCTTCTACTTTGCCTGTGGCGATGAAAACCGGCAATTTAACAGTGCGGCCTTTTTCTATAGTGACTCAAGTGCTGTATGACAAAGACAAAAAACGCGCCCGTGGTGTCGAAGTGCTGGACAGTGAAACCAATCAGACTTATGAATTCACCAGTAAAATAGTGTTCCTGAACGCTTCAGCCTTTAACTCGACCTGGGTACTGATGAATTCAGCCACAGATATCTGGGAAGGCGGTTTAGGCAGCAGCAGCGGTGAGCTGGGCCACAACGTGATGGACCACCACTTAAATGCCGGAGCTTTTGGTGAGATAGAAGGTTTTGACGACAAATACTATTTTGGCCGTCGTCCTACAGGTTTTTATATTCCACGCTTCCGTAACTGGGGCGGTGATAAACGTGATTATTTACGTGGTTTTGGTTATCAGGGCGCGGCCAGCCGTCAGGGCTGGCAGAGAAACGTGGCTGAGATGGGCATAGGTGCCGATCTGAAAAATGCTTTGGCTGAACCTGGTACCTGGACTATAGGTATGAGTGGTTTTGGTGAAATTTTACCTGATCACAACAATAAGATTTCGTTAGACCGTACTGTCAAAGACAAATGGGGTTTACCAGTGCTGGCGATGGATGCTGAGCTGAAAGCCAACGAAATCAAAATGCGTAAAGATATGATGCAGGATGGTATCGACATTCTTGAAGCTGGCGGCGCCAAAAACGTTCAGGGTTTTAATGGAGAATGCCATCCGGGTAAAGGTATCCATGAAATGGGCACAGCCCGTATGGGCCGCGATCCTAAAACCTCGGTACTGAATGGCTTTAACCAGGTCTGGGATGCGCCCAACGTCTTTATAACAGATGGTGCTGCGATGACGTCAGCCTCTTGTGTGAATCCGTCTTTAACCTATATGGCGCTGACTGCACGAGCTGCTGCTTATGCAGTAGACGCACTGAAAAAGGGAGACCTGTAACATGGACAGACGTGACCTGTTAAAAATGATTGCAGCCGCTACTGGCGTGGCTATGGTGGGTGGTGATTTATGGGCTGCCGACCTGAAATCAGCCGATGCGGGTAAAGCACTTTTTACTCAGTCTGATATTGCCTTTTTAGACGAAATTGCTGAAACCATTTTGCCAAAAACCAGCACTCCAGGGGCAAAAGACGCAGGCTGTGGCGCTATGATGGCCGTGATGGTGACAGATTGTTATGAGCTGAAATACCAGACGGTATTTTTTGAAGGCTTAAAAACCATCAAAGCTCTGGCTAAAAAACAATTTGGCAAAGACTTTATGCAACTGACTGCACCGCAGAAACATGAATTGCTGTCGAGGCTGGATCAGGATGCGAAGCAGGCCGCTGCCAATCCGTTACCTCATTATTTCACTTTGCTTAAACAGCTGACGCTGATGGTGTTTTTCACTTCTAAAGTGGGAGCAACTGAAGTGCTGCGTTATGTCGCTGTACCGGGCCGTTATGATGGCAATATGCCTTATAAAAAGGGCGATCGCGCCTGGGCGACCTGATCCGGTTTCGCTTGTTTTTGGTTTCAATCAGGCGGTTTAGTCCGCCTTTTTTAAGGTATTTATAATGAATTATGTATGGATTGGCGTTGCTTTATCCTTAAGCACAGCAGCTGTAGCTGCGACTGATATCAGCAAATTAACAGAAGCAGAACGTCATGCGTTAGCTGCTAAAACTGAAGTCTGGACTCCGGTGCCGCCTGTTGTTACTGCAGCAGAAGGCCAGGCTCCTTCAGATGCACTACAGTTGCTGGATAAAAACCTGTCGCAGTGGACCTCCGTGAATACTGGTGCTGCGGCACAGTGGACTATGAAAGATGGTGTGCTCACAGTAAAGCCAGGTACTGGTGATATCCGCAGCAAAGAATCGTTTTGCGATATTCAGTTGCATCTTGAATGGCGTGTCGGCAAAGATCGGATGGATAAAGAAGGTCAGCTGCGTAACAACAGCGGCATCTTTTTACAGGAAATGTACGAAATCCAGATTTTAGATTCGTACCAGAATAAAACTTATCCAAATGGCCAGGCTGGTGCTGTTTACAAGCAAACTATTCCGTTGGCGAACGCAACCCGTCCATCAGGTGAGTGGCAGGAATACGACATCATCTACAAAGCCCCACGTTTTGACGGTGAAAAGCGTTTATCACCGGGTTATGTCACAGTGCTGCACAATGGCGTGTTGTTGCAAAACCATACTGAAATTGCTGGCACCACTGAATGGATAGGAGCGCCGCAAGTGAAAGCGCATGGCTGCTTGCCACTGAAATTGCAGGATCACGGCGACAGCGTTAGTTTCCGCAATATCTGGGTTCGTAAGCTGGATTAATGCTCTTTTTATGGCAAAAAGGCTGGTTGATACCAGCCTTTTTTATGAGCAAAACCTGTTGTTACTTCATTTCAGCAATAATAACCTGCAAGCCTTTCAGTGAAGCTTCAACACTTTGCATTGGTGTCATTCCAGCAGGGTAAGATTCCTGTTCTACCACCAGCCATTGAGTACCACCTATAGTTTTATTGGCAGTGATCAAGGCTTTCCAGTCGGTCGTGTCTTTACCAATAATAGGATCTTCAGTATTGCCAGGCTCTGGAGCCGACGCTTTGTAGTGAGTAGTAATAGTGCGGCCCGGATAAGCTTTGACAAAATCTACCGGATCTTTGCCTGCTACTTCAGTCCAGCCCACATCTTGCTGCAAAATCACTTTGCTGTTGGTGTTTTTGCCAATCACATCCCAGGGCGTTTTGCCCATTTCGCCCAGCATTTCTGGTTTGTGGTTGTGATAACCGACCTGCATACCTAAAGGCGTTAGTTTTTCCTGAATTGCTGCTAAATCAGCGGCTACAGCTTTTGCGCCTTCAACAGTAAAAGCACGCTGATCCATTGGAATAATTAAATAATGACAATCTATGGCTTTATAAAAAGCGACAGTCGCTTCAAGTTGCTCCGGGCTTAATTTTTCAAAAGGTACGTGAGCGCCTGAAGCTTTTAATCCCAGTTTATTTAAAAATGCTTTTAAACCAGCAGGATCATTGGCGTATTTGCCAAAAAAGCCTGCAAACTCAACACCATCAAAACCCATTGCAGCAAGCTTTGTCAGAGTACCTTCAAAGTCGGCCTGCATCGCATCTTTGACTGACCATAACTGCACACTCAATTGAGGTGTAGTGGCCGTAACTGCTGTGGTATCGGCATAGCTGAAGCCTGAAGCTGTACTTGCTAAAACCAGGCTGAATACCCCAGCAGTTTTTGTTAGTTTTTTCTTTAAAAAAAGCATAACCCTGTCCTTTTTATTGTCATTGAAAGCGGTTTCAGAGTGCTTGATTTTGGCTTATAGATCAATGCTAAATGCGTTGGTTGGCGGGTTCTTCAAGGATTAAATTAAAACACTTCGCTGTATTGAAACTATCTATTGTCATGGAATGAAGCCAGTACTTTGGTGCTGGCTTCTTGTCTATTTGTTCTGCTTGGCCGAGGTGATTTATTTTATACAGAAAAGATCAGTAATCACGTCCACTTTGCTCACCAGCTTTCCTGTTACACCTCCATCAATTAGTAACTTTACATGTCGGTAAATCAGGCCGTAAGCAATCAGTGATTGTGACTCGACCAGTACGGACAGGAATATACATACTGTAATGCATGATAAAAGTGTTGATGATATTTGCCTGAGCAGGATTGGTGATGTATAGGTTAAGGCCTTTAAGGTTTGCTGCATTAAAAGGCACCACATTTCCCCCTTCGTCCGTTACGGACATTAGCTCAATCTCTAACTCTACAGGCGAGTTAGTTAGCGTTAATTTAAAGGTGACATTGCCTCCTGACTCAAGATTCATTTTAAAAATGTTCGGTAAGCTCGTTTGAACTAACCCTAATGTCTGAGCGAAATGGTTTACAACCTGCACGAGCGTTTCAATTTGCCCCGGAATACTGTTGTTTAGGAAATCTCTAATTCTCGTCTGACAATAAGCACAGTTAACAAACTCCCAAGCGTTGGATACAACGCTATTGGGTACAACCAATGCTTTAGCTGCAGCTTTCATTTCGTTATCAGCGGCGACAATTTCGCTCATCTGCATTTGAATAGTTGCTTCTGTTTGAACTTTAGATAACGCAACAGAATAAACCGCTGGCTGCATAGGCGAACCTGGAAGTCTCGCTTTTTTCACCTCATAAGTAGAGGCTTCTCGCTGTGCTAAATCAATCACAGTTACCGTTTTACTTATTACAGAACCTGGACTTGTAAGCGAGGCATTGGGGATATACTGCCAGGCCCAATTACTGACTGCAGTACTCTCTTTTGATGCATCGCAGTCAAAGCATTCAACTATATTAGATGCTTTAGCTATGAAGGCGAACATTAAAGCGCCGAATACTAACGTGAGTAATACGATTTTTTTCATTAAATACATCTTGATGATATGAATTCTCATTTGCATTATCTTACCTTTAACTGCTACTTGCAAACATAAAATTAGCTACTGGAGCTCATTGAGCAGAAACAAAGCAGACAAGGCTTCGTGTTACCTATGGCAAAAACACTAGTAAATTACTCCTGCGCTTAATGTGTAGGTGCGGTATTTAAAGGTTTTCTATACATAGTGTCATCACCTTTGCAGCGGAAGGAGCTTTTAAGCAGCAAAGATTACACATTGTTTAGTTGTTACAAAAAAATAGCCCCTTTGCAGGGGCTTTAAAAGTCAAACACCCGGGGAGGTGTTATCAGGGAAACGACTATCAATGGACCGGAGTTAACCACAGCACCTGATAAGGTAAAAGTTGTAAAGGGCCTGCTGGCAGCTTTTGAGCTGTCAGTTCGTCGAACCATAACTGGCCCGCTAATGAGCTGCAAAGTTGCGCATGTTCAGAGAAGTTCACCACTGCCACCAGGCGTTTGTTATCCAATTGACGTTGGTACAAAAACAGATGTGGATTGTCATCCCTTAGTATTTCTGTGCTGCCTGAACCTAGCAGTGGTAACTGGGCCCTGGTTTGGGTTAAGTGCTGTAACTGTTGATAAATACGGCCAGATAAGGTATCGGCAGAGTTGGCCAGCGCCAATTGTTTATCTGTGACTGCCACTCTGTTGACCCAACGGCTGTCGTCTTTTTTCGCAGGATCCAGCACATAGCTGTAATCGTTTTTTAAGCCCAATTCGTCACCCATATAAAGCAGAGGCAAACCGCCAATACTTAAAATGACAGAATTAAGCAGATAAATACGCTGCAGCGCATGCTTAAGATGCAGGGGGTTATTTTCAGCTTCAGCTTTTTCCACCCCAGCCAAAGACGACAACATACCGGCAACCCGGCAATCACCTGTGACAGGATTTTGCTGAAATGGCACACCTGCGGCAAAACTGCCTTCAAACTGACCTGTATAAAACTGATTTAAAAACTGACGGTGATGATCCGGATTGATGCCCAGTTGCCAGGCAATGCTGTCGTCAAAAGTCCAGCCAATATCGTCATGGCAACGGATGTAATTGACCCAGCTGCAATTTGGGTTTATCTCAAAACCTTTACGCAAGGATTCCGTCAGTAACTTAGTTTTACGGGTGGCTAAACTATCCCACAGTAACGCCATCAGCAGCGGGTTGTACGACAACTGGCATTCTTCCGGCGCTATGTATTTCACCACTTCATCCGGGTGCACTATAGCTTCAGATTTAAACTGCAAAGCCGGAGCTGCGATGCGGGCTACAGCGTTAAAAGCTTTGATTAAAGTGTGGGCTTTAGGCAGGTTTTCACAGTTGGTACCCGCTTGTTTCCAGACAAAAGCCAAAGCATCTAAACGCAGCACCGAAGCGCCCTGATTGGCCAGAAACAACATTTCTTCAGCCATGGCATTAAACACCGCCGGATTGGCATAGTTTAAGTCCCACTGAAAGCTGTTAAAGGTAGTCCAGACCCATAAAGCTGAAGCTTTATCCTGAGTAAAGCAACCACGGCGAATTTCCGGGAAAATCTCCCGTAAGCTTGGGGCAAACTGGTCGCGCTCTTGTTCGGTCAGGAAAAAATAGAAATCACGGTATTCTGCGTCACCAGCTTTGGCTTTTTCAGCCCAGCGGTGTTCGTCAGAGGTGTGATTAAAAACAAAATCCAATACCGGCTTAATGCCTTGCTGATGCAGCTGTTGCATCAAATCAGCTAATTGCTGCATGGAGCCAAGCTGAGGCATAGTGCTGCGATAATCAGATACGGCATAACCGCCGTCACTGTTAGGTTCCGGCGCTTTAAAGAGCGGCATCAGGTGCAGATAGTTAATGCCACTTTGTTTTAAATAGGGGATACGTTGTGTCAGACCCTGAAAGTCTTTGGCAAATAAATCGACATAACAAGCGGCACCCAGGGCGGCTGAGTCTTTGTGCCAATTTTGTGGCTCTGCATCTTCCTTGCGCAAATAGGCTGGACGCTGAGCGGCACTTTTGGCCAGCAGTTTTAACAACTGCTCCAGATGATAATAGCAGTCGTAGTGCTCTGCATATAAACTCAGATAAAGCTCAAGCAAAGCAGGCAGTTGTTGCTCCAGCCTGCTTTTGAGCTCTGGCCAGCTGTCTTTTGCTGTCACTTTTAGAGATTGGCTTAATCGTTTAAGTGTCTTTTTACTTTCAAAGTGCAACAGCTCTGGATTCTCCAGCAACTGTGCTGTGGTTTTTTGCATGTGAACTGTTCCGCGACTACAGTGTGATGTGCTTAATAGAACTTCATTTTTCATATTTTGGCAAGGCTTTTAGCGGCGAAATGTTTAAATTCAGTGTTGAATATTTACACTGCTGCATTAAATGGATAAAGTTAAACTGAAACGTTTTAGATTGTGATGCTATTTTAGACTGTCACTCAAAAGGAATAAAGCAAATGAAGCCGACACCGGTGTGTTGTTTTGGTGAAGTACTGATCGATTTTTTACAGGACAAAGCCCAGCCTGGCCTGTTTCATCGTTTTGCCGGTGGCGCTCCTGCCAATGTGGCAGTAGCTGTGGCCAGATTAGGCGGACACAGCAAATTTATCGGCATGTTGGGTAAAGACATGTTCGGTGATTTTTTGTTGCAAGAGCTGCAAAGTTACGGTGTGGATTGCAGTGCAGTGCGTCAAACTCTGGACGCTAAAACCGCCCTTGCTTTTGTCGCTTTAAATGAGCAGGGCGATCGCAGCTTCTCATTTTACCGGCCGCCTGCCGCAGATTTACTTTATAAAGTCGAGCATTGCCCAAGCGATCTGTGGCTGCAAAGTGGCATTTTGCATTTATGCTCCAACAGCCTGACCGAACCTGATATAGCGCAAACCAGTTTTGCTTTAGTGCGGTTGGCGCAGCAGCATGGTTGGCTGGTATCGGTGGACGCTAATTTACGTCATAACTTGTGGAATGAAGGCAAAGCTAGCAGAGAGTTGGTGATCCAATTGCTGGAAATGGCCGACTTAGTGAAATTAAGTGAAGACGAGTTGGAGTATCTTGCTGATGGCCAAAGCACAGAGAGCTGGTTGCAGCATATCCTGGCTTTTCGCCCGGCCTGGCTGGTGGTTACAGCAGGTGCAAATGAAGTACTAAGTTACAGCAAAACAGATTCGTTTTCTGTGCCAGTTAATGCAGTTCCGGTACTGGATACCACAGCAGCAGGCGATGCTTTTGTTGGCGCCTGGTTAAATCAGATCGCTATGCAGCTGACTCAGGGGCTGAATGTCGCTGATTTGCTCAGCCACAAAGAGCTGCGGCAGCAAATGATTGAAAAAGCCATTAAGGCAGGCTCGTTAACTTGTCAGAAATATGGTGCTTTTGCTGCTTTACCTACAGCACAAGAGTGGGACTAAAAAAATGGGGTCAGAGTAAAATTAATTGCCAGCCAATTAATTTTACTCTGACCCCAATTTTAGTTTATACCGAGATGTCAATATTCTGACCCAGGTTGCCGACAGGAACCGGACTTGGCGACTGCAATGCCGGAGACGAATTTACAGCGCTTTCCAGCAACTGCATCGTTTGTCTCCCTTCCTGTTTTTGCTGGGTTTTTGCCAGACTGGCACCCAGTAGTTCATAGCTCTGGCTAACTGCAGCTGAGCCTACGGATTGTGTCATAGTCACTCCCATGCCATATTTCCATACATCATATCGGCAAAAGGATCGCAGACTTTAGAATTATTTTCAGGATCCGGAAAAAAATGAAGCCGCTCGTTGCAGCGAGCGGCTTCGGTCTTAAGGCGAGCGGAGTGACTTATGTTCCAAATGCCTGAAGTTGTTGAACTCTTTTTACCAGTTCATGGTTTAGCAGTGTTTCTGCTAGTGGATCATGGCCGTTGACTGAGAACGAATGCCACGCTCCGGAATAATCGAAGGTAAAGTATTGGCCTGAACCACTGGTTCCAAAGGGCGTATCGGCCGAGTTGGGCTTTTCTTCACTGTTCCTTTTAATAAAGGTTCAGGTTTTAAACCATTTTGGCCAATTTTAGCAGCTAAACCTTGCTGAATATCCGCTATTGTATAGCCAGTTTTGATTTTCATCCGAACGTAAGGAATGCCTGCTGCTTCAAAAGCTCCGCTGACAAACCAGTCAGGTACAGCTTTATGACCGGCTTTGCTGTTGTTGTTCACCAGATCAACCACAGCGACAATGCTCATATCGGCCGGATCGCACAGCACAAAATCCAGATACTTGGCATTCAGTTTGACCGAAGCTGATATACGGGATTTGGCGTCAACATTGTTTTTTAATTCAAGAATATCGGCCATTTTCACTCTGTTCATTACTTTGTACTTTCCTTTCACAGCTTGTTCCAGCATGTTGAGGTAAGAACGTTCGACCTGAGTAAAAAGACTGCTTTTCTTACTAAATGGAAAAGGATTGCCATGGCTCATAAAACGGCTGGCTAAAAAAGCTGCCACCACAACCAACACGGCTAATACTAAAATTAAAACTTCCATTAATGACCTCCGACAAACTTTTGACTCTGCAGCTCAAATTAAGGTGGCTGCATAGGGGATAAAGCATAAGATGTGCCAACAAGTTAGATTAAATGCTCTAATTTGTATAAGTTTGCTGAATGTTTGGCATATAGCCTATTGATGGCTGAAATGATGGGGATCGGGCCGGGTTCGGCTTATAGTGAAAAGAACTCCTATTGCTACAGACAAGGATCACCAGAATGACAAGCAGCAACACTGCAGGATTAGAGATCAAAGGCCGCCTGCCGGCTGAATTTCAGAACATCTTAACACCGGAAGCCTGCCGTCTGGTCGTTGAGCTGACGCGTGAGTTTCGCGCCCCTTTAAAGCAATTACTACAGCAACGTAGCGTCGAACAGGCGCGTTATGACGCAGGTGCTTTACCGGATTTTCGTGCTGACACTGCCGATATACGTGCTGGTAACTGGACAGTAGCGGCTATTCCAGCTGACTTACAGGACAGAAGAGTGGAGATCACAGGTCCTGTGGATCGCAAAATGATCATCAACGCCTTAAATGCTGATGTAAAAGTTTTTATGGCCGACTTTGAAGACTCGCAAGCGCCAAGCTGGGATGGTGTGATTGAAGGCCAGATCAACTTACGTGACGCTAACTTAGGCACTATCAGCTACAGCGATCCACAGTCAGGTAAACAGTATGCGCTGCGTGATAAACAAGCATTATTGATAGCACGGGTTCGTGGCTTGCACCTGTGGGAAAAACATTTAGAAGTCGACGGCGAGGCTGTGCCAGGTTCACTGGTTGATTTTGCTTTGTACTTTTTCCACAACTACCAAACCCGTTTAGCTAATGGCTCTGGGGTCTATTATTACTTGCCTAAACTGCAAAGCTATAAAGAAGCAGCCTGGTGGGATGCTGTATTCCGTTTTACTCAAACTAAATTTAACCAGGCTGTCGGCACTATCCGCGCTACTGTACTGATTGAAACCCTGCCTGCAGTGTTTGAAATGGACGAAATTCTGCATGCGCTGCGTGAGCATATAGTGGCGTTGAACTGTGGCCGTTGGGACTATATTTTCAGCTATATCAAAACCTTAAAGAATCATGCAGACCGCGTCCTACCAGACCGTCAGGTGGTGACTATGGACCAGCCGTTTTTATCGGCTTACTCAAAACTGCTGATCAAAACCTGTCATAAACGTGGCGCTTTGGCGATGGGGGGTATGGCGGCTTTTATTCCGGCAAAAGATCCTGTTGCGAACCAGGCCATTTTAACCAAAGTAACGGCTGATAAAGAACGTGAAGCCAGTAACGGCCACGACGGCACCTGGGTGGCACATCCGGGTTTAGCGGCGACAGCGAATGAAGTCTTTAATAAATACCTGACGGATGGCAAAACCAATCAGCTGCATATCAGCCGCTCTGACGATGCGCCTGTGACTGCCGCCGATTTATTGGCACCAAGCAGCGGCGAGCGCACTGAAGCAGGGATGCGCATCAATATCCGCGTGGCTTTGCAGTACATAGCGGCCTGGATCAGTGGTAAAGGTTGTGTGCCTATTTATGGCCTGATGGAAGATGCGGCGACGGCGGAGATTTGTCGCACCTCGATTTGGCAGTGGATTAAACACGGCAAAACCTTAAACAATGGCCAGTTGGTCACCAAAGACTTGTTTGCTCAAATGCTACAGCAAGAAGCTGCTGTGGTGCGCGAAGAAGTAGGGGAAGAGTTGTGGCAACAACAGCAGTTTGAGCGGGCTCAGGCACTGCTGCTGCAAATTACCACAGCCGATCAATTGGTCGATTTCCTGACCTTACCTGCTTATGAGTTGTTAACTGCTTAAAAACCGGGTCAGAGCTTAGGCTCTGACCCCCTTACAAATGCAGCTCGTCTGCCACTTCTGTGATTAAACGCCGCAGCCAAATATGACTGGCATCCTGATGCAATAACGGACTCCAGATCATTTTCAGCTCTATAGACGGGATAGGAAAGGGCGGATCCAGTACTTTCATAGTCGCGTCATTCTGATATAAAAGCGCAGCCCGCAAAGGCAAGGTCGCAATCAAATCTGTCTCCACCGCTAAATGCATAGCCACATGGTAGTTACGGGTAAAGACGCTAATGGTGCGCTGTTTGCCGAACTTAGCTAGAGCTTCATCCACCCAACCCAGTTTTTGTACATCAGCCGGATCCATACCCACACCTACACCAAAACCTGTTTTACTGACCCAGATATGCTGGGCTTTTAGGTAAGTGTCTAAATTAAAGTTGCAAAGGATAGGGTTTAAGCTATTGACCAGACAGGCAAAACTATCGCGCCAAATGGTTTTCTGGTGAAAAGATTGCGGCAGCTGATCAAAACGGTTAATTGCCATATCCACTTTGCCGTTTTCAACATCATGAAAGGTCACGTCTGACGGCGTCATAATATCCAGCGAGGTGCCTGGCGCCTGAGCCCGCAGCTTTTTCAGCAGAGCCGGAATCAAAGTAGAGGCCGCATAATCGCTGGCCATAATACGAAATACTCTATGGCTGTGTTCTGGCTCAAAATCTTTATTCGGCTGTAAGGTTTCTTCCAGCGTCAGCAAAATGCCCCGTACTACAGGCGCTAATTCCTTAGCACGTTCTGTTGGCACCATACCGTCCGAAGTGCGAACCAGAATAGGGTCGTTCAGTAAATCCCGCAGCCGTTTTAAGCCATTACTCATAGCAGGCTGGGTGATATTGAGCTGATTGGCAGCACGGGTGACGTTTTTTTCCCGTAACAACACATCCAGGTACACCAACAAATTCAGGTCGATTTTACTGATATTCATCTGCTTCCACTTCTTATGGCTAATGAGGTGCTGATTAAGCGCTGATTTTAGGCTTTCTATATTCACACAATGAATGACGAGAATCAAAAAAATCAGCTACATGAATCCTTGTTTTGAAACCTATAGTGAATGTCAACAGAGGCAGTTACCAAATGTCGGGCTGTTTACAGAATTCATAAGAACTGACCGGACTTTATCACCGGACAAACAAAAGACAACACCATAGAGGATGCATCATGTCAGCTTATCAACAGACCATTAAACAACTGGAACAAAGCTGCAAAGCGCAAGGAACAGGCTGGGCCGCTATTAATGCTGAGTCTGCTGCCCGTATGCAGTTACAAAACCGCTTTAAAACAGGGTTAGAAATTGCGCAGTACACTGCCGATATTATGCGTGCAGATATGGCTGCTTATGATGCAGACAGTGCTCAGTACACTCAATCTTTAGGTTGCTGGCATGGCTTTATCGGCCAACAAAAACTGATCGCTATTAAGAAACATTTTGGCAGCACTAAAAGAAAATACCTGTATTTGTCCGGTTGGATGATTGCAGCGCTGCGTTCTGAGTTTGGTCCTCAGCCAGATCAATCCATGCACGAAAAAACTGCAGTGCCTGCGTTAATTGAAGAGTTATATACCTTCTTAAAGCAAGCTGATGCCCGTGAATTAGGTGGGTTATTCCGTGAGCTGGACGATGCGCGTGAGAAAGACGATCAAGCCAAAGCCGCTGAAGTGCTGAATAAAATCGACAACTTCGAAACTCATGTAGTGCCTATTATTGCCGACATTGATGCGGGTTTTGGTAATGCGGAAGCCACTTACTTACTGGCGAAAAAAATGATTGAAGCCGGTGCCTGCGCCATTCAGATTGAAAACCAGGTGTCGGATGAAAAACAATGTGGTCACCAGGACGGTAAAGTCACAGTGCCACACGCGGATTTCCTGGCAAAAATTAATGCGGTGCGTTACGCCTTTTTAGAGTTAGGCATCGAAAACGGCATTATCGTGGCCCGTACTGATTCCTTAGGTGCTGGTTTAACTAAACAAATTGCTGTTACCAATGAAGCTGGTGATTTAGGCGATTTATACAACAGCTTTTTAGATGGTGATTACATTCAAAGTGCCTCTGATATTCAAAACGGCGATGTGGTGGTCAAAGCTAACGGCAAGTTGTTAAAACCAAAACGCCTGCAAAGTGGTTTGTTCCAGTTCAAACAAGGCAGCGGTGTTGATCGTGTGGTGCTGGACTGCATTACGTCCTTGCAGCATGGTGCGGATTTACTGTGGATTGAAACCGAAAAACCTCATGTCGGCCAAATCGCTGAAATGGTCAATCGTATTCGTGAAGTAGTACCTAATGCCAAGCTGGTCTACAACAACAGCCCATCTTTCAACTGGACGCTGAATTTCCGTCAGCAGGTATTTGATGCATGGAAAACAGCGGGTAAAGATGTATCAGCTTACGATAGAGCCAAACTGATGAGTGCGGATTACGACACCACGGAATTGGCGCTGGAAGCAGACAACCGTATCCAAACATTCCAGGCTGACGGTGCCCGTGAAGCAGGTATTTTCCACCACCTAATCACTTTGCCTACTTACCATACAGCTGCGTTGTCGACCGACAATCTGGCGAAAGAGTACTTTGGTGCTGCAGGTATGTTGGGTTATGTGGCTGGCGTGCAACGCAAAGAAATTCGTCAGGGCATCGCCTGTGTCAAACACCAGAATATGTCTGGCTCTGATATTGGTGATGATCATAAAGAGTACTTCTCTGGAGAAGCTGCGCTGAAGGCTTCAGGGAAAGACAACACCATGAATCAGTTCTCCTAAATCTGGTGCATGGCCGACTATACCCAAAGTACTGACAGGGCTAAGGGTATATTCCCTTCGAAATTGTTGATTTACGTGGTCGGGTCATACTGACATTGGCAGCCGTGAGGCTGCCTTTTTTGTTTTATAGAGTGTCAGTAGGGAGTTTGAACGCAACACCTTGATCTCACTTCTTTATTCTGGCAATTTTATCGACAGGAGCCGGAGAGGCTGTCAGCATTTTTAAAGATTCAGGGAGAATTCTAATGATGAGTGCAGTACAAAACGCAAAACGTAACGAGTTAAAAAGCACATTAAAGTTTGTGTTTATTGTTTTGCCTGCTGTAGGAGTAATGTGTGGGGCAGCTTTAGGCGTTGGTTTAGGAATGACCTTCCACGCAGGCATATCCCAGTCACCGCTTTTTATTCCTCTGATTGTAAGTGGCCTGGGATTGATGGCCATAGCCTGGCATTACGCCAAAAAAATTGACCAGCTCTGAAACACTTTTTATCGCTTTTCCAGCCAATAAAAAAGCCGCTTGATCTTAATGAAGACCAGCGGCTTTATGCATTCATTTCAAATGATTACAAAGACTGTAAGAAGGTTTTCACTGCAGTACGTTGTTCAGCAGTCAGGTTTTCATACAGGCTGCGGCTTTGAGTGGCTTCGCCACCGTGCCATAAAATAGCTTCGTCCAGAGTACGGGCGCGGCCATCATGCAGATAACGTACTTTATCTTCGCCACCCTGCACATACTTCAGGCTGCCTAAACCCCATAAAGGCGCGGTACGCCACATAGAGCCAGAGGCTTTGCCTTGTGGCAGGTTGTCCGCTAAACCAGGGCCCATATCGTGCAGTAATAAATCGCTGTACGGTTGGATTTTCTGGTTACGCAGCTCAGCCAATGGGTGAGTTTTGCCTGTAGTAAAGCTGGAGGTGTGACAAGCTACACATTGGCTTTGCACAAACAGCTGTTTACCTTGGGCTATCAGCTCTGGGTTTATGTCATGCTCAGGCGATATGCGGCTACCATCAGGGAAACCACTGCGTAAACTACGTTGGGCCGGTACACCTAATAAACCCAGATATTGAGTTAAATGCTGTAACTCGCCTTCAGAGATATGAGTAGTGCCCGAGTTTTGCTGACAATCTGCAGCGCCTTTCTGACATGAACGTTGTGGATACACTGGTGAAGTCACACCTATATCCTGAACTAAAGCTTCTGCCGCCTGATGACGGGCACTAACTTTATTTGCTTTCCAGCCAAAACGGCCCAGCTGAGTTGCACCTGTTTCCGGGTTCTCTACCCAATGTGCTACACCTTTAACGCCATCACCGTTGGCGTCATTGATATCGACATTGGCCAGAATTGCCTGCTCAGGAATCGCTTCTATCAAGCCCATACCTATGACTTGTGGCGCCTGACGTACTGAATACAGCTCTGGTACCGGGCCTTTAAATTCATACAGAGGTTTTTGCAGTTCTACCGCAGTACCATCAGGCAGTGTTTTCACTTCAGTCTGATAAGAGGCTACTGATACTGAATAATCATCAGCATTCGCTGCTCTGGCTTTAGCCTGAATAGTTAAACCGTACAGTGGATCGGCTACCACTTTGTCATCCGCTAACATACCGGTAAATACGGAGTAGGTGTCCAGTTTAGCGCCAGCTTTTAATGCCAGACTGCGGCCATTATTCTGGTGACAACCAATACAACGTTCATTGTTATAACGTGGGCCTAACTGGTTCTGGTGTTCAGCAAATACCGGGTTTTGCGTGGGGGATTCTGAGTGAATACCTGAGGCAAAAGAGGTATGGAATAAACGACGACCTTTAGAAAATCTTAAAGTGTTGCCTATCCCAATGTTGTTGGCCATTTGCTGGAACATACGGAAAGGCTCTTCCGAATAGTTATAGGACACGCTGGTTTCACCGCCAAGCAGAGTATGGTTTGGCAGAGGTTCTGAATCCAGGTTTGGCGCTATACCGTACCAGGGTCTCATACCTACACCAACAATATACAGCTGTTCAAAAGAGTAATAGCGCTCACCACCACCGTCGATCACTGGTGTTAATAAACGTGGAGCTGGTGCCAGCTCAATTTTGTCACCAATTTTCAGCGGGCTATGAGGGCTGGTGCGCCAGTTTGAACTAAAGCTCATCATGCATTCACGTTTACCTGAATGACATAGAGGTTGACCACCTTCATTCGGGTTATTAAAGCCATAGTTCAAAGACCAGCCAAAATCTTTTACATTCGGGTTTTCGATATTACGGAATAAGCTGAAGGTGGTACCGCGGAAGCTGCCTTCATTGACATGTAACCAGACTTCGATGCTGTTACCACCAGCCGGGATAGTGTCACGTATTTCCAAACCAAAAGTACGGTTCTGGAAATAAAAAGGCGGAAAAGTCAGGTAACGACCTGGTCCGGTATCTGGCGCATCCCAGGCTTCACCGCGTTCACGGGCATGACGCTCGGTTGGGCGTGCACCCATCAAGGTCACCAGCGTACCATCTGCTTCTTTATACTGAATTTGCTCAACCACCTTCGTATTTTCAGGGAAAAGTGGCAAAGCGCCTTCAGGTAAAGGCACTGGGTCCGGACCAGGTTCTGTCGGGTCTGTCGGATCAGTTGGGTCTGTAGGATCAGTAGGTTCCGTTGGATCAGTCGGGTCGGTAGGATCTGTTGGATCAGTCGGGTCAGTTGGCGGAACTTCACCAGCCTTACCAAAAACTTCCAGCTCCCGAATAGAATAACCCCAGGCATTACCTGAGCTTGGTGTTAAAGCGTTGATACGGATATAGCGGTAATCACCGGCTAAATCCATTCGGTCAGTTCTGTTGCCAAACTCATCAATATAAGGCGTGGCTAAGGTAGTCCAGTTACTGTTATCCACTGAGCCTTGCACTTCATAACTTGCAGCATTGGCAGCTTCCCAGTGAATCGCCACTTGTTGCACTGTGCTGACTGAACCTAAATCGACAGACATCCATGAAGGAGATTCCTGATGATTCGATTCCCAGCGGCTGTCTGTATTGCCATCCACAGCTTTGGCTGAAGACTGCAAATGGCTGCTGGCATACGTTGTTTTGCCTTTGGCTATATTGCTGCTGCCAACCGGCGGAGCTTCAGGTGATGTGGGTGCGCCTTCCCCAGCTGTACCTAAAACCTTTAATTCCCAGATGGAGAAACCATAACCATTGTTGACACTGTGTTTGGTCGCGAACACTCGCAGGTAGCGGTAATCTGCATTGAGCTCAACAGTATCTGTTCTGTTGCCTTTTTTACCACCAGTCTGTACCGACAAGGTGGTCCAGTTGCTGTTGTCGTCAGAGCCCTGAATTTCATAAATTTCAGCGTTCGCATCTTCCCAGTCAATTTGTACCTGGTCGATATGACTGACGCTGCCTAAATCTATAGCCAGCCAGCTTGGTGCCACTTTATGCGCCGACTCCCAACGGCTGCCTTTATCGCCATCTACTGCCATCTTGGCCCGACGTAATTCGGTGCTGGCTGTTACTTTTTTATCTAAGGCTAAATTAACAGGCTCGGCGTAGGCTACGCCGCCAAGCGCTAATAACAGGACGGAACTCAGAGCTTTGCTGAAGACTGAGAGCCCTGATCTAAAGTTGGGCTGTTTTCTGCGTGGAAAAGCCGGATTCATGTTCATCTCCTTTAAGAGTGATCGTTTGGGTGCTGTAAAAGTCGCTACTGTACTGCTGTGACCTGTATTTTGTTGTTAAGAACTGTACTGGATTTCAAACGGCATATTTAAAAAAAAACAATACAGTTCAAAGATAAAGCGGCATGTATTAAACAAAACTGAACAAATGTTGTATTTATTTTAGGAATTTTATTCAGGCAGGATAATAAGTGCAGATTAATGACATTTTCGTGACAGGGGCTTCTGTTTTTCGGGGCTAAATTAAGTCTTATCAATGTAGAAAGTTTAAGCCGGTAAAGTCGGTCTTTAAAGCATCACTCATTCGATCGGATGAGTCTACATCGATTTATTTTGTCCACCGGAGGACCCTATGGCCCTGATGCTTCATTCTATACGTCATAAAATTATTGCGGGTTATGCAGCTGTGTTGGTTGTCGCTCTGGTGTCGGCCGCTGTGCTACTGAGTAATAACCAGCAAATCCGGCAACGGGTCGATAGTTTTACTGGTACGACATTACCTGTATTAGCTCAACTGGACTTGTTGTTGTCCAATAGCAAGGAGCTGGTGCTGGCAAGTTATTCTTTGTATGGCACTACTCTGGACAGCGATAGTTTTGCTGACAGGCAACAGCAACTCGAGCAAAACTTACAGCAAGCCAACCAGCTTTTAAGTCAGCAATTACAGGTGTCTCTGGACACAGAGTTATCCGCTTTCCAGCAAGCGGTTAATGAACTAAGTGCCGTGATGGCACAACCTGAAGTCAACTGGGATTTAGCCCGTGAACGTTTAACAGCTTTAACGCAGCAAGCTGCAGTGTTGGCAAAACGTTTAGACGAGCTGCGAAGCGAAGTCGCTGCAGAAGCTAATGCGGGTTCTATAGCAATAGCACAGCAACTGTCGCTGAGTTTAGTGGTGATCATCAGTTTGATTTCTGTGCTGGTTTTGGTTGCGCTTGGCGCTTTTGTGATGGCCCAGCGTCAAATTGCCATCCCCATTCAACAGCTATCCGGACAAATTACTCAACTGGCCCAACAACGTGATTTAACAGTGCAGTTTAACTCAGAGCAGCAAGGCGAAATGGGGCAAATGTCCGGCAGTTTGACCACACTGTTGCAGGTGTTCAGTGCAGGTATGCAGGATGTCCGTAGTGCGATAGGGCGCATTGGCGTTGCTGTGACAGAACTGAGCAGCAGTACAGATGTCTCAGCTCATTCAGTGCAGCATTTACAGCAAGATATAGTTCGTTTAGTTGAGCTGATGCAGCAATTAGAGCAGCAGATGCTGCAAAGTGTAGAGTATTCGGCCTCAGCGGCAACCCATGCTCAGCAAGGCGCTAAGCAATTGGCACAGGCTCAGCTTGAGGTGAAACAAAGCTCTGACAGTATTCATGCTTTAGCCAAAGATATCGAAACCACAGCTTCCATGTTGCTGACTCTGAAAGTTGCAGGCGATCAAGTCTCTACAGTGGTCAAAACTATTGCTGATATAGCAGCGCAAACTAATCTACTGGCATTAAATGCGGCGATAGAGGCGGCAAGGGCTGGTGAGTCAGGCCGGGGTTTTGCAGTGGTGGCTGATGAAGTACGGACTCTGGCGACCCGAACTCATCAATCGACAGTCGAAATTAACAGTATGCTGGATACTATAGTGCGTTCCATTCAGTCAGCGGTTCTGACTATGGGATCGAATCAGCAGCAAGCCGCACAGTCTGTAGATTTGTCATTGGCTCTGGTGGATACATTGCAGCAAAGCCGCGCTGTTATTTTGCAATTGGCAGAGGTCAGTCAGCAGTCTGCTGATATTGCAAGTGACGCTCAGCAGGATGTAGCTCATCTCAGAGGACAAGTTCAGCAGTTCAGGCAATTGGGTGATCAGGTTCTTTCTGGTAATACGCAAATTGGTCTGGCCGCTCAGTCTATGACTGAACTGGCTGACCAATTAAGCGTTACCGTGTCACAATTTAAACTATAAAAGCGCTGTCGCATCCGTTAAGGCGCAACGATATCAGAGATAGAAACTTTGCCTTTTGAACGTTGCTCATAGGGTTCCAGCATGGCGACAACTTTATCGGCATTAGCACTGCGGGCGAAGTTCACTAAGGTTTTGCCATTACAAACCACTTTGTCGACAGCCCGTTGTTTAGACAAGCGGTTAGCTTTGAGGGTTTTATTCAGACTGAAGCGATCATCGTCCTGAGCATGACTGCAGGTTTCGATTAATACACTTTGGATCAGCGGGGTCATAGTGTTCTGTGCGCTGGCGGTCGCGGACAAAGTTAATACTGCTGCAGCGATGATTAGTTTTGCTTTCATGGTGCTATCCTCTGAGTTGGGTTATGGCTTTTGCCATGCTTGTATTCTGGCGCTGAAAGCCTTGATTTTCCTGCCTTCTGTGACCAGAGGAATGACAAAAGTGACCAGAGGACAGGCCTTACTTTTTGTTACTTTCTGCGTAAAAAAGATACAAAAAAGCCCGCTAATTTATGCAGTTTTGGCGGGCTTTTTGCGAGGCAAAATGACATAGAAAAGACTATTTGCCGGGCACTAATTGCGAAGACCAATCTGCTTTAAAACGTCTTGACGCCGCAACAGTCTGGCCATTGGAAAGCAGTAACTGATAGTCGTTGTTATGAGGTTGTACTTTATGCACATGGTGCAAATTGACGATAGTGGAACGGTGAACCTGAGCAAACTGAGCCGGCAGGCGTAACATCAGCTCCTTGATGGTTTCGCGGATAATCAGGTTTTCACTTAGGGTGTAGACACACATGTAATTACCAGCTGCTTCAATCATCAGAATATCAATATCATCAAGCAATAAAGTGGAGGCGCCGGTTTTAAAGGTGAGTTTACTTTGGGGGGCCGCGACTGGCATATCCTGTTGTTTATCTAAAGCGGTTTTAGCATCCAGCAAGGTTTGGGCTAAGCGCTGACGTGATACAGGTTTGAGCAGATAATCAAAAGCAAAATGCTCATAAGCTGAAAACGCATAATTGTCGTAGGCTGTCACCAGAATGATTAAAGGCGCAGCCATAGCAGAAGATTTATTCAGCTGTTTTAACACCTCAATACCTTTAATGCCTGGCATCTGTATATCTAAAAAAACTAAATCAACAGCAGTGTTCTGCAAGTAGGCTAATACTTCATCGCCATTATCAAAGCAGGCATCGATTTGAATATTAGGGTAAGTGGCCAGCTTGGCTTTTAAGTTGCTGATGGCTAAGGGTTCATCATCGGCTATCACTGTTTTAATCTGCTGCATGCAGTAACTCCAGAGGTAAAGAGATTTGTCCGGTAAATTTATCTTGTTGCTGGCTGAAGCTTAAACTGGCCTTGCCATGAAACAATAAGCTCAGGCGTTCGGCCAGATTATGCAAGCTGCCAAAACTAGCTTGTTGCGGCCAGCCTGCCGCAAGTTGAGTTCCCGGGCCATTGTCCGATAGTTTTAGCAGTAAAGCCGAAGATTCTTGTGTCACTTCGATGTCAATACAGGCATGTCCTCTGAGTTCAGATACAGCATATTTAATGGCGTTTTCTGCCAAAGGCTGCAGTAACAATGGAGGGACTTTTTGTTGCATGGCTTCTTCGTCCAATTGCCAGTTTATTTTCAGCCGATCACCAAAACGAACCTGCTGAATAGCCAGATAAGAGGCTAAAGCGTCGAGCTCTTCTTTCAGAGGAATTAAATGTTCAGTATGGTTTTTCAGTGAGTGTCGTAAAAAGGTAGAAAGCTGCAGGATCAGATTTTCCGCATCCATTCCTTTGTGTTGCACTATTAAAGAGTTCAACGCATTCAAAGTATTAAACATAAAGTGAGGATTGAGCTGATACCGCAGTACTTTTAAGCGGGCCATCCTGGCCTGGCGGGCTAATTCCTGTTGTTGCCGGAATTCTGCTCTGTTCAACAGATTGGCTTTGTAGACTAAAAACAACGCAAACCAGCCAGCTATTGGCAATAACACCAGATTAAAAGCCAAAGCATAACGCAGCAAAGAATCGGTTTCGGAAGGCATCAGGGCGTAATTCATCATCAGATGCTGACGCACCGGAGTTAATACCAGCCAGAGTGGGATCAGCCACCAGGCCAGTCTTAATGCCTGCTGTTTGATGCTAATATTTAGCGCCAGCTCTTTTTGTCCCAGATAGCCGGTCACTATAAAGTTCACCAGACTAATCAGGGTATAAATCATCAGATAAGGAAATACATCCCTGTTATCCAAAGGAACCAGCACGGCTAAATGGATAAATTTGATCAATAAATAACTCAGCCAGAACACTAAATGCCAGTACCAGAATCTTTCTTTGTTTACGTCAAATTTGACAGCTGAAATCATCCGGCCACTCCTTGCAACGGCAGCTGAATAGAGACCAGAAACCCCTGTTGTCTGGCTTGCACCACTAAACTGGCTGCATTGCCAAAATGTTGGCTTAAGCGGTTTTGGATATTCGTTAAGCCTACACCTGAGCTTTGCCCCAGCTGTTTAATGGCATGCTCACCCGGGCCATCGTCTTCGACCTGCAAGCAAAGCTGGCCGTTCTGTGTTTGTCCGGCAATGGTAATAGTGGCGCCTTGCTGCTGGGTGGCCACAGCGTATTTAATGGCATTTTCGACCAGTGGTTGTAGCAACAGCGCCGGGATCAGATGTTGTCGGATGTTTTGATCTATTTTCCAGTCGACTTTTAGTTTGTTACCGAAGCGGGTTTTTTGTAAGGCCAGATAAGCTTCAATCGCAGACAGTTCATCCGCTAGTTTCACCAGACTATCCGGAGAGCTGCTTAAGGAATAACGTAAAAAAGACGCCAGTTGTTCAGACATCAGTTCAGCATCATCAAAACGTTCGGCTTCGATTAAAGCACAAACAGAATTCAGCGCATTAAAGGTAAAGTGCGGGTTAAGCTGATGTCTTAGTGCCTGCAACTCAAGTTGTTGTATTTTCTGACTTAAACGGGCTGATTCTGCCAAACGAAAATGCCGTTGTTGATTCAGAATGTAGGCCAGATAAAGCGCAGTCCAGACAAAAAAAGCCAAAGTGTTGCTATCAAGATTACTTAATAAAAATCGCGGGTCAAATTGCTCGTTTTTCATCGGGATCAGCCAGAACGCATTTTCTAATGGCACGTAAATACAAGTCATTAGCAAAGCAGCTAACACCAGTTGCCAGATCGAAAAATTATGCAGACTGATTTTGTATTGAGACCAGAATAACAAAGCGCCAGTCACCAGCCATGCAGCTGCATCACTGACAAAACTCATGCCCAAATAATGCAGAGCTTCAGCTTTATGCCAGATTAAAAAATCCAGACACCAGCTCAAAGCACTGAACATAAAAATAATGCACCAAAACAGGCTATGGTGGCGCAGTAAGGGTCTTATTTCAGCATTAAACACTGAGTCATTCCTGTTGTAGTTAATCTAGCCAGTATAACCAAAGACTTACTGAAATCGACCAGGGTCATGGTTCACTGGACGCAAAGTTGTGACCAACGGGTTTTGACTGGCACTCTTTTTGTAATTTGTGGCGTCCTGGCTGAAGATAAGTGAAAAAATAACAATAGTAGTCCTGTTTTGCCTGCGTTATCGTAGGAATGTATATCAGGCTCCGGATAAAAACGAACTGTCATTATGCTAAGTAACGCAGAACTCAGGCAAATTAACTGGCTGCGTAGCTATTCTGCTTTTGATATGGCAAATTAAGCGGCGTTTGAAAAATTAAGTTCAGAATAATTATAAGGAAGGGAAATGGAAGGCTTTATTAGTACGCTAAACAGCATAGTCTGGAGCCCGGCGCTGATTTACCTCTGCCTTGGTGCAGGGTTGTTCTACTCTATACTCACCCGTTTTGCTCAGGTGCGTCATTTCAAAGAAATGTGCAAACTGATGCTCAATAACAGTGAATCCGAAAAAGGTATTTCGTCATTTCAGGCTCTGGCAGTGTCTTTGTCGGGCCGTGTTGGTGTAGGTAACATTGCCGGTGTCGCGGCAGCTATAGGTTTTGGTGGACCAGGTGCTGTATTTTGGATGTGGGTCGTGGCCTTTTTAGGTGCAAGCACTGCTTATGTCGAATCCACTTTAGGTCAAATTTATAAAGTAGAGGAAAACGGTCAGTACCGTGGTGGCCCTGCTTATTATTTCGAGCGTTGTCTGGGCTGGCGCTGGTTAGGTATTTTGTTTGCCGTTTCTGCCATTATTGGCTGCGGTATCTTTTTACCAGGCGTACAAGCCAATGCTGTAGGTAACGCTATCACGCAAGTTTTTGGTGAAGGCACTGCAGTGGTCACCAGTTTTGGTGAGGTTGGCAGTAATAAGCTGATTGGCCTGGCTTTTATTCTGATGATTTTGGCCTTTATTATTTTTGGTGGTATTAAACGTATTGCTAACTTTACCCAAATTATTGTGCCTTTTATGGCTCTGGGTTACATCATTCTGGCTTTGATTGTTGTGTTCTTAAATCTTGATAAAGTACCGGCTGTCTTCAGCCTTATTTTTACTGATGCTTTTACTGCTCAGGCAGGTTTTGGTGCTGCTATAGGTTGGGGTGTTAAGCGTGGGATTTATTCCAACGAAGCGGGTCAGGGCACAGGCCCACATGCTGCCGCTGCAGCTGAGGTTGAGCATCCTGCCCAGCAAGGTTTAGTACAGGCTTTTTCTGTCTATGTAGATACCTTATTTGTTTGTACCGCAACGGCCTTAATGATCCTGATCACGCAGCAATACAATGTGCAAACTGAAGATTTTAATGCGGTAACGGGCACAGGCACTATGATACTGCAGAATATTGATGCAGCCACTGAAGTCGCTTCTCCAGCCTTCACTCAATTAGCATTATTGAGCGTGTTTGGTCAGTTTGGTCAGGTATTCGCCGGACTTGCTATTTTCTTCTTCGCCTTTACCACCATTTTGGCTTACTACTACATTACAGAAACCAATGTGGCTTACTTAAATCGCATATTTAACAATAAGTTGCCAACACTGGTGTTCAAGTTGTTGTTAATGTTTATGGTGGCCTACGGTACAGTGAACAGTGCTGGTTATATCTGGAATATTGGTGATTTGGGCGTCGGTATTATGGCGTGGGTGAACGTCCTGGGTATTTTGCTTATCTTCTTTATGTACAAGCCGACTATGCGCTGCTTACGTGATTATGAAGAGCAGAAAAAGAATGGTGGCCCTATTAATTTTGACCCTGTGAAGCTGGGCATTAAAAACGCAACCTTCTGGGAAAAACGACTGGAAAAACAGCAAGAAGAGAAAAAGTAACTCTTTGATTTTTTAAAAAGGAGCTGATTATCAGCTCCTTTTTTTATCAACACAGGAGTGTATTGTGATTGCTCAAACAACCCGCTTAACTTTACGTGAACTTCAGCTTACGGATGCTGCGTTTGCACTGCGCTTATATAACGATCCTAGCTTCCTGCAGCATATAGGAGACAAAGGGGTTCGCACTGTTGAAGATGCCGAAAAGAACCTGCAACAGGGTGCTATTGCCAGTTACTCCCAACATGGTTACGGCATGTGGCTGGTTGAAGATAAACAGGGCCAGGCCATAGGCTTATGTGGCCTGATTAAGCGTGACTTTTTAGCCGAAACCGATTTAGGTTATGCTTACCTGCCAGAGTTCTTTGGCCAGGGTTATGCTTATGAAGCAGCGCAGGCTGTATTAGCTTATGCTGCAGAACACACTGCTTTAAATACAGTAGTCGCTATAGTGTCGCCCGCCAATCTGGCTTCGAAGGCATTATTGCAAAAACTGGGTTTTGAGCAGGATGGTCAGGTGCTGGTTCCGGATAAAAATGAGATGGTTGATTTTTATCGTCTTTATTTAACGAAAAAGCCTGACCTATAAAAGTCAGGCTTTTTGACCCTTGGCTCAGACGGGCTGAGCAACCAGTTTTTGATCCAGCTTACCGCTGATATGAGTCAGGCCATAAGCAAGTAACACAATCAAAGCACCTATCCAGGGGGTGTACATCAAACCAAATTGGCTGACGACTAAACCTCCTGCCCAGGCGCCAAAAGCAATACCTAAGTTAAAGGCGGCGATATTCAGACCACTGGCCACATCCACTGCTTTGGGAGTGTAAATTTCCGCCTGACGTACTACATAAAGCTGCAGACCGGGCACATTACCAAAAGCAACTGCACCCCACAACAACACGGTTAAAGCAGCAAACACAGGGTGTGGCGCGGTAAAACTTAACAGTAACAGCACAGCTGCCAGACCTAAAAAGATCAGCTTCAGCGCGGCTATAGGGCCTTGTTTATCGGCAAGCTTGCCACCCCAGATATTGCCCACAGCCACAGATACACCATACAACAGCATCAATAAGGCGATATGGTCAGTGCTGAAACCTGATACGTCCTGCAATATGGCCGCAAGGTAAGTAAAGGCAATAAAGCTGCCGCCATAACCAAGCGCTGTTTTGGCATAAACCATCAGCAGGCGGGGTTCAGTCAGTACCTGCAATTGTTCGGCAAAAGTGGCTGACTTTTGCTGTGGTAAGTTATTGGGCACCAGAATAGCCGAACCTATCATCGCAATAAAACCTAAGGCTGCTACTGCATAAAACACTGCTTGCCAGCCCAAATATTGACCTACAAAAGTACCCAGTGGTACGCCTGTCACCAAAGCCACAGTTAAACCAGTAAACATCAGGGCTATAGCACTGGCAGCTTTTTCTTTGGGCACCAGACTGGTGGCAATAGTGGATCCTATGGAGAAAAACACACCATGCGCCATACCTGTCAGCACCCTGGCCAGCATCAGGGAATAATAATCCGGTGCCATAGCCCCCAGCAGGTTGCCTACTGTGAAAAGCGCCATTAAACCTATCAGTAAAGCTTTACGTGGCATTTTGCTGCTAAGCGCCGTCAGCACTGGCGCGCCTATAGCAACACCCAAGGCATATAAACTGACCAATAGGCCAGCAGAAGGTAAGGATACTGTCAGGTCGGCAGCAATCACAGGTAACAAGCCCACTATGACAAATTCAGTGGTGCCTATGGCAAAGGCGCTTAAGGTTAAGGCCCATAAAGCGAGTGGCATAACAGTTCTCCGTTAATGGTCAGGCGAATTAAAGTGGCGCCAGTGTGCTGGAATTTGTTATTGTGAAAAATGGCGGTAATGGCAAATATCTATTGCTTTAGGGGCAACAATGGCGGGACATACGGAACAGCTCGATACTTTTGTCACAGTAGTGAAAACCGGTAGTTTTACAGCTGCTGCCGATCAGCTCGGCCAAGCCACATCTGTCATCAGCCGCAGAGTAAAGCAGCTGGAACAGCGCCTTGGCGTGGCGTTATTGGTACGCACCACCCGTAGTTTGCGACTGACTTCTGAGGGCGAATGGTATTATCAGCAGGCCAGCAGTATTTTGCGCCAGCTAGCTCAGGCTGATCATTTTTTAATGGACCGAAGCCACAAACCTGCAGGCAAATTACGTATAGATTCAGCCACCCCTTTTATTTTGCATCAGCTGGTACCTCTGGTATCTGAGTTTCTGGCGCTTTATCCGGAAATAGAATTGACCCTGGATTCCTCCGAGTCTTTTATTAATCTGATTGAAAAGCGGGTCGATGTCGCCATACGTTTTGGTGAGCTGACAGATTCCAGTTTAAAGGCGCGCAAATTAGGGGCAGGTTTTCGTCGTTTGTTAGCAAGCCCTGACTATCTGGCTAGTTTTGGTACACCAGAAACTTTGGCTGATTTAGCAAAACACCGCTGCATTGCTTTTAGTTCAGCTGATGCTTTAAACCGCTGGCCCATTCGGGATCATGACGGCGAGCTTTATAAAATCACGCCTTATGTATCCGCGGATAGCGGTGAAACTGTCCGTCAACTGGCTTTACATGGCAATGGCATTGCTTGTTTATCTGGTTTTATGACGCAGGAAGACATCAGAGCAGGGCGCTTAGTGCCTGTGCTGGAGCATGTACGTGAACAGGTATTGATGCCTGTCTATGCTGTCTATTACAGCGAAGGGGAGGCTAATCCCAGAGTACGTTGTTTTATTGACTTTTTAACTCAGAAGCTGGTGCTGTAGCTTGTTGTTGCGCTGATTTTTGCTGTTTCAAATAATCCTGATAACTGCCAGCCTGGCGTTCCAGACATTGGACTTTTACCTGAGCAGGTAACTGGTTGCATTGAGATCGATGATCCCGCTGCATTTTGTCAAACCACCATTCATCTGAGCCTCGTTGGCTGTAAGCGCAGGCACTTTGCAATACCACCAGCAGCACGACTATGGCAAAACGCATAACTATAGTCTCCCAGAAAATAAGTTAATAAAAGTATGCATGGAGCGCGGTCTGATTACCAGAGCTTTGTCGCTGCGACTTATGGCACTGCCTGTCATTAAAAGTTCATCAAAAAAAGTCAAACGCCAAGGCTACAAACTTTTATTCTGTTGAAAATTCAATTTATTGGCTCTGATTGTGCAAAGCAAAAGACACCGCTCTCTTTTACCTGAACTGATCCGGCTCGAGGCTTTGATTGACCGTCTACCTTCAAGCGTAAAAGCGACGGAGCAAGCTCGTTTTACATCAGGTTTGCATTCCTACCCAAGTTACCTAATTGAATTAGCGGCTTTTGATGCAAGCAAACCTACACTGCTGTTAACTGGAGGCGTGCATGGGCTTGAGCGTATAGGCTCTGCAGTCTTGATTGCTTTTCTGGAAAGTCTGTTACAACGGCTGGAATGGGACCATGGTTTGCAGCATCAGTTAAGTCAGCTGAATGTTTTAATGCTGCCTATGATCAATCCTGTGGGGATGGCCAACCACAGACGCAGTAACGGCAATGGCGTGGATTTAATGCGTAACGCCCCGGTCAATTGTGAAGATAAAGCGGCATTTTTAGTAGGCGGGCATCAGTATTCATCGCGTTTGCCCTGGTACAGGGGCAACCCGCTGCAACCTGAAGCTGAAAGTCAGGCGCTATTTAACCTGGTACGGCAAAAGTTGTTTCAAAGCCCTTTTAGTCTGGTGCTGGATTGCCACTCAGGTTTTGGTCAGGTGGATCGCCTCTGGTTTCCTTATGCCAAAAGTCGTAAACCTCTGCCGCATTTAGCTGAACTGTACCGGCTACGCCAACTGTTGTTTGATAGCTACCCGCATCAGGCTTACGAGTTTGAGCCTCAGTCGCTGCATTATTTATGTCACGGCGATTTATGGGATTATTTGTATGACGAGTCGCTGCAGCACGACACTTTATTTTTGCCTTTGACTTTAGAGATGGGCTCATGGAACTGGGTACGGAAAAATCCATTTCAGTTATTGTCCAGCTTAGGTTTGTTTCATCCGGTAAAACCGCATAGGGTAAAGCGGGTATTGCGCACTCATTTAACTTTGTTTCATTTTCTGATTGCTGCCACAGCCTCACATAAAACATGGCGGCAGATGATGCACCCACGCATGCTCAGGCAGGAGGCAATGGAGCTATGGTACTAAGTTCAGAGAAAACCCCTGTACTGCTGATCCGCGGTTTATTGCGCGAAAGCAGGCATTGGCTTCATTTTCCTGCGCTGCTGAGTGAAAAATTGCAGCGCCCTGTATTTACTCTGGATTTACCGGGTTGTGGCGCTTTGTATAAAGAAAAATCTGCTGCCTCCGTGCCTGCTTTACGTAAACAGCTGCAACAACAATGGGCACAACGTTATCCTGATTATCAGGGACAAGCTGTGCACTTAGTCGCTATTTCTATGGGCGGCATGCTGGCGCTGGATTGGGCTCTTACTGCACCAGAGCAAGTGAAATCTGTGGTGCTTATCAACAGCAGCAGTGCAGGATTAAACCCGTTCTGGCAACGATTACTGCCCGGTAACTATTTGAAAGTACTGTTGTGTTTATTGGCTGGCCCCTTACAGCGGGAAGAGCTGATTTGGCAAATGACGGTAAATTCGCCAGTACAGCCGGATGTCTTAAAGCAGTGGCAGCAATGGGCCATTGAAAACCCGGTCAGCCGAATCAACGCCTTGCGCCAGCTTTGGGCGGCCAGCCGATTCCGGTTTAAACAAAGTCCGCCATGTCGCTTGAAGGTATTCACCAGCAAAAATGATCAACTGGTCTCTTCAGAGTGCAGCCTTGCTTTAGCTGAAAAACTACAGGCACCTTTATTTATCCATCAGACCGCTGGCCATGATTTACCTATGGATGCTGCTGACTGGCTCATTGAGCAACTTGGGAGTTGAACCCTGGTTTATGATCCTGTTCCTTTTTTGCTTGTGTTCATCCCCTGCTTAGGGTAAGTTTTGGCTTCCAAAAACAAGGGCCAGCTCTGCGTTGTTTGCTTGCTTTATCTGTAATAAAAACAAGGATATGTTTGATGTTGTATCAGTTATTTTTTCTTTTCGCCATTTTGGCGTCCAGCTGTTCTGTGTTTGCTTCACCTATGGATAAAGATGGCTGGCTGCCTTTTGAGTTGCAGGGCGGGATAGTCACTATTGATGTTGAGTTTGAAGGGAAAACGCGTAAAGCCATTATTGATTCTGGTGCGGAAATCAATTCAATCAGTGCCGGTTATGTTGAACTCAAAAAAAATGAACTGCAGTTCGGGGAGAAAATCCGATTAAAGGGCGTTTTTGGCGAAGAAACCACGGCTCTGGTAAATGCGATTCCTGTAAAAATTTTTGGGCATGAGGTAGAGCTGAACGATCTGGCTCCCGCACAATTGGGTAATGCAATTTTATTGCTGGGCTTGCCATTTTTACAGAATTTTATTGTGCAGTTTGATTACCCAAATCAAAAAATGCGGCTCTTGCCACATTCAGTGGTCGACATGAAAAAAATTGCCAATGTTGAAGTTAAAAAAAGTCGGAACAGAAATTTACCTGCGATCAAAGTGGAACTTGCTGGAGGAAAAAGCCTGTGGTTGACCCTTGATACCGGCAATAGTGGTGGTTTAGTCGTCAGCAGAATGTTAGCCGAAGAACAGGATTGGTTAAGGGACCAGCTTGTGTTGAAGCATTCGGTTTCTGGTGCTGTTAAATCAGGGCAAGTAGAAACCTTTACTATTTCCTACCTGAAGGTGGGCCCCTATGAACTTGAAAATGTTTTAGTCACTATTCCTGTGGATGGGGAAGCGATGAATATTCGGGACTCTCATCGATCTTCGGTTAACCAACTCAGCAAAGGGACATCAACCAACGGTTTATTGGGTTACGATATTCTTAAGCATTTTGTGCTGACTCTGGATACAAAAAACTGGCGTGCTCATCTTGCCGCACCTTAGTTTTGCCAGAGACTAATTGGTGCATGGCACAGCAATGAGCTGTGCTGTGTCGGTGTTGTGTTATCGGCCAGAGATTGAATTTCGCCCTTTATTCAATTTCCAGCTTTAGACTTAAATGAGGCTTACCAGCAATATAGTTGCGCCTGAAAGTGGTGAAATAAGCTGTTAAATCTTCGCTTGCCTGATGATCGCCTGCCAGTTCCAATACCGCAATACCTACTTCTGCAGTACAAAGCTGATGATCATGAGCCGCTTCGCGCAACTGATACAAAGAGCTTTGTTCTGGTTGAATACCCAGCACTGGAAACCCATCCAAATAGGGGCTTTTGCTGAACATCTTTTTCGCTTCACGCCAGGTGCCATCCAGCATCACAAAAAGTGGAATTTTATCGCCTGTGTTAACCGCGTCAATACAACGCTCCGGCGCCGCATATTGTTGTGGAAATACCACAATAGGGGCGTATTTAGGGTTTTGTAGCAAAGCTAAAAGCTCTGAGTCCGGCTGAGTTCTGTCCCAGACAAAGGCAAAATTTTCCGGTGCCACATCGGCAATTAATCGCCCTGTATTTGTCGGCTTATAAGCTTCACCTTTGTACATCACAAAACAAAAGGCACTGCGGCTTGAGGCTTGTGGTTTGGCGGCGCAAATGCAATCAGGCACAGGCAATAAACACAAAGGGCAGCGGATCACACGACTACCGCGGGCATTAAAGACCCGGACGGTTTTTTTAAGTTCGCGCTCACGCAGCGCCATCACTGAATTGATATGAGACACAAAGCTTATCCTTGATTGCCGCCAGACACTATGCCTGCTCAGGCGGCGGCATTGTACTTAAGCCTTCGTCTTTTGCATACTCTGCCGGATACAATGTGTGGAAGCGTTGGCTTTGTGGATACGGAAACACATCTTCTACTATGCCATCGCGAATACGTTGCTGTTTTTGCTGCCAGTAGCTTGCGTCCATTAGTTCAGGATGACTTTGGATAAGCATCTGCCGGATATCATTTTGCGCCGTCACATAAGTGGTAATTTGCTCTGGAAACACATCACCCGGGCCTACGGAGTACCAGGGTTCGTTGCTTAACATATCGTCGTAGTTGTCGGTTTTTGGAATAAAACGGAAATTCACATCCAGCAGGTACTGTACTTCGTCGTAATCATAAAAAATCACCCGGCCGTGGCGGGTGACACCGAAGTTTTTCAGCAGCATATCGCCAGGGAAAATATTGGCGGCAATCATATCTTTAAGCGCCTGACCGTAATCGGCCATCATCTTCACTTTTTGTTCGAAACTGGCCTGCTCTAAATACAGGTTCAGCGGCAACATGCGTCGTTCGATATACAAGTGTTTGATAATGACCCTGTCATCTTCAATCTGCATAGAACCCGCTATGCTTTGCTGCAACTCCTCCAGCAATTCAGGGCTGAATCTGCTGCGGGGCAGGGCCACATCTGAATACTCCATGGTATCCGCCATACGGCCAACCCTGTCGTGTTTTTTTACCAGCAAATAGCGGGCTTTGACTGTGTCGCGGCCAAACTCTTTGGTCGGTGCAAACTTATCGCGGATCACCTTAAATACATAAGGAAAAGAGGGCAGGGTAAACACCATCATCACCATGCCGCGTATACCAGGTGCAGCGACAAACTGATCTGTGGATTTATCCAGATGGGTTAACAGCTCGCGGTAAAACTCTGTTTTACCTTGTTTATGCAGGCCCACTGACGAATACAATTCGGCCAGAGTTTTATGTGGCAGCAACTCTTTTAGAAAATGCACCAAAGCCGAAGGTACTGTCATTTCCACCATAAAATAAGCGCGGGAAAAACCAAAAATAATGGTCATTTGTTGTGGGTCGGTGATTAGTGTATCGACATAAATGCCCTGATTTTCATCATGCAACAGCGGAATAATAAAAGGCTGCTGACCGTCAGGCGTCACCACTCGCCCTACGATGTAAGCCGCTTTATTGCGGAAAAACAGCGACTTTAAAATATCAAAACGCACCAGATGCACCGGAAAATGACCATGGCTGGACTGGCCGATAAAAGTGCGTACCAAAAGACGAATATCCCGCTCTAAATCCACAAAAGGCGCTTGCAGATGAAAACTGGCAACAATAGCTCTGATGCTTTGTTTTAAGCCATATTGGGCAGGAAAATAGCTTTCATACACCGAAGCTATAGGCGCAGGTAAACGTTGTTTGCTTAAGGTGGATTCGACAAAAATATTCTGATTATGAAAATACTTACGCTCGTACAAACGGCAAAACACAGAATTGTAAAAGGTTTCAGCCAACTCAGCCTGAGGGTGAAATAACAAATACTGCTGGTACTGCTGCTTCACCTGTTGCCACAGGCATTCATTTAATTCAGTCCCTGTCAGCTTTTGTTGCAGCAAGGCCAGGGTTTCATTCACCCGCAAGTCGTAATAAGAAATACGCTCCGAGCTGATACGTTGCAACTCCAGCCAGTTTTTTTGCGCAAAACCTTGCTGCGCTAATGCAGTGATTTTTTGAAACAAGCCAAAATGGCGGCGAAAGCCTTTTAAAATAAGATCAGCTATTTCTGTAGCTTGCAGCATAACCAGACATCCCGAAGTACCTTCCTTCAGAAATAACTGAAATCCGACCAGATATCAATTGTTGGTTGAGGGGGGATGATGGGGGATTGTCCTTTGCTTTGAGTTTTGAGGTGTAGATTTATTCGGTATTTTTGTGGTTTATTCTGTTGGTTTATATTTAAACTCACTGAAATTGAATAAATAAATTTTTTGGGGCAAGGGGCAAGACCTGACCCCAAAGGCCAATTGATTCCAAGAGATTTACATGATAACACCCGCCATGTTGGTGGTAATGCGATGAAGGACGGAAGGTAGTGAAAGCTATAACAAGAGATAATAGTCGCGATATTGGATTTGTTGTGGGTTGTTTATTTAAGCAAGCCATCACTCTTGATGAAATGAAGATGTGGTGTGAACGTTTGATTCTAAATTGCGATGATTATCCAGATTATTTAATTGATTTATTAGATTTTAATGGGCCAAAAGCCAAAATTTTTAATGTTATAGGTTTTGTTCCAGAATGGCCTTTTGATGATGAAAAAAAAGTGGCGCTTTATGGTATCGCATATAGGCGAGGAGTTGATGTATACGATTGTCCGATCTCACGGGAATTTGCAGAAGAGCTAATAAGTAAAGAACATGAAATATTAGATTATTTTGAAAAAGAGTTTAGCTTCTTGATGTCCTAGCAAAATAGGGTCAGCAGTCCCTCAGGACCTGACCCCAAAGACGCTGATAAGGATGAACGTTTGAAATTTTCTATCGATTTTTTTATGTGGCCATCTAAATATGTTAGTTATGTTCAAAGGTTAGGTCTTTGTTTTTTGAACAAATGGGGTCAGGTCTTGCCCCTTGCCCCGTTAGTTGTGTTTGTCTTTTGTGAGGTGGAGGGGGAGGTTTGGCCCGCATCCTGCTTGCCAGCATTGATAATGCATTCGTCTGCCTCCAAACCTCTTGCCCGAGCAAAGTAGGTTAACTATGGTTAATTGAAATTATCTGTTATGGGGCAAGACCTGACCCTGAGGGCGCTGTCGGTGCCGAGTATGCAATTGGTAATGAGTTTCCTGTGGTAAAAAATATCAAAAATACACCTGGTGGTACTTAAATGAGAGAGTCTGATATTTGCAAAAGAGTTGGCCAACTACTGTTCAATTGTTCTCCGGAAGGGGCGTATTCTTTAATTATGGATGCTGAAATATCTGAAGATAATGATGCAACTACTTTTAGAAATACATTTGTAAACTCGAAGGGCGATATAGGATGGTTTCGATGTGATCCGAATGCAAACCACGAAATTTCGACACTTTTGGTTGAATTGAGGGAGTTGTTTGTCAAAGAGCAGAGAGGTTTTTGGCTTGGGTTGGTTTTTAAGTTAGATCTGAACAGTAGTAAATTTGATGTGGAATTCAAGTACAAAGAATAATAAATAAAAAGACCACAACGTGAAAAAAGCAGAATTAATAAAATACTTTAAAGCGCGTTTTCCTGCAGTGAATGAAGGCGGAGGAGACTGGTGTTTTACACTTATTGATGATGAAACAGCTTATTCTCATATGCGACCGAAACTAGGTGGAACCCAATTAAATCAATATATTGGTATTTCGTTTGTGATGAATCCGCGATGGTTTGACGAGCTGGAAACTGCCATCTTTAATGAGGGGGCGGGAACTTACCTTATTTCAACTGGCGATGGTTGTGTGCAGGTGAACGCGAATGGGCCTGTCACTGAAGCTCATTTAGAGGAAGCTATCCTGAAGGCAAAACAATGGTATCAACGCAGTAACACTGAAGAAGTGTTGGCTCCCGAATTCAAACGAAGGTATGACTTTTATAACCGATTTGGGCGCTGGCAATTTATTCATATTATCGCCTGCGTCTTAAAAGGCGATGTTGAGAAACTACAAACCTATTTGGGTGCTTTTAAGCGAGGTGACCGGATGGAATTTATTCCCATTATCCATCAGGAGTATTTTGAGCGGGCTATCCCGCTGGCAAAGAAATACCGTTCAGGTGAGCTAATATCACCAATTCAGTTTTAATTGTGCTTGGTCTGATTGGCGTTAAAAATTAGGCCTGGTTTAATATGACAACCCAAACCCCATCTCACTTCCCATCCACCTTAAAATCTTGCGGCTGAAACCAGTATCTGCTGTTTGTCACTGGAGTATCAGGGCTTAACAGAGGGTTTTTAATACTGATCCACGGATCTGAGCTGTTATGCCGCAGAGGAAACACATGGCGGGTGAGTTCTTGTTGCTGCATATGTGCAAGTAATTCGCCATCATCAATCATTTGCTCCAGCCCTTGTTCAATCCAAAGCGCCAAAGCTTCATTTTCTTTACGGGTAAAAAAGTACACGGCAAAAGGATAATGCAGCATCAGTTTGTTATAGCGCACCAATTCCGGATACAAAGCCTGGCGTTTTTCCAACTCGATCACACCTTCATGTAAACCTCGTGGAAAATAATCACAACGCCCGGCGAGTAATTGCTTAAAGATATTTTCGTACACCGGCGCTTCTTCAACCTTTAAGCCAGAGCTGCGCATAATTTCAACATCTGGCCAGAATGCGCCCTGACAAGCGGTTAGCTGTTGTAACTGCTGCAGGCTGCGGATGGAGTTAAATTTTGCGATCGAGTCTTTGCGCAAAATAAACTTACGAAACCCCATCAGGCCACGTTCCAGCGGAATACGAATAGCGCGGAATTCCTGCTCTTTAGCGAGGTCTGTACCTACCCAGAATACATCCAGCGATTCGCCTTTGGCTAACTCGCGCAAGGCTCTGCCTTGTTCCATCGCAAAAGTGGGCTTGAGTTCAGGTATAGCGCGGCCTGCGGCTGCTTTAGTCAGAGCTTTTTTTAACAAGCTGGTGTAGTACTGGTGATTGATATCAAATTCAGAGCGGGGTTTGGTGACGAGTAACTGAGCCGGAGTTTCGCTGGCGGCCTGAGCGACAAAACACAGCAGGAGCAGGCAAGCCGACACCAGAACAGACCACTTCATAACCACTCCTCAAAACAACTTCTCAAAACCACTCCTCAAACAGCCCCTCAGAACAACAACCTGCTTAGTCTAAATGCCCGGCAGTAAAAGGCATAGGTTTAACTCCGGCTTTTATGGCAGCAGCTTCACTTATTTATCAGCAAAGACGAACGAGCAACAAAGATTAATTGTTAATAACTTGGATATTATTCTTTAAAGCTTTCAGAAATCCGGTAAGCTATACGGTAAATTTGATAATTCATTCTTAAGGATAAGTTATGGTCGAAACGAATTTAATTGTCACTGCAGCTCTGGTAGTGGCTGTGCTGATACTGATTGGCAAAACTGTGGTGATACTGCCACAAAATATGGCCTATATCATTGAGCGCCTTGGTAAATATTACACCACTCAAACGGCTGGCCTACAGTTTATTATTCCTTTTATCGACCGTATTGCGTACAAGGTGTCGCTCAAAGAAAGTGCCATTGATATCCCCAGCCAGTCGGCCATTACCAAAGACAATATCAGCCTGACGATAGATGGTGTGTTGTATATCAAAGTGATGGAACCTTACAAAGCCTCTTATGGCATTGATAACTATGTGTATGCGGTGATCCAACTGGCACAAACATCGATGCGTTCTGAAATTGGTAAGCTGGATTTAGACAAAACCTTTGAAGAACGTGACAGCCTGAACGTAAAAATTATCCATGCTATTAATCAGGCCTCCGCAGCCTGGGGTGTGCAGGTGATGCGTTATGAAATTAAGGACATTAACCCGCCAGCTTCGGTGTTAGATGCGATGGAAAAACAGATGCGTGCCGAGCGGGAAAAGCGTGCTTCTATTCTGGATTCAGAAGGTAAGCGTCAGGCTGCCATCAATATAGCGGAAGGTGATAAACAAGCCACAGTATTAGCAGCGGAAGCCGAACGCGAGCAGCAGGTTCTTAAAGCTGAAGGTGAAGCCCGTTCTATCGAGCTGGTTGCAGAGGCTAAAGCCAAGGCGTTAACCATGATAGGTCAGGCCGCAGCGACTCCTGAAGGCCAGGCTGCTGTTTTACTGGATCTGGCAACTGAAGCTATTGCAGCGAAAAAAGCCATAGCCCGTGAATCGACAGTAGTGCTGATGGATAACGATAAATCTTCTGCCGGAAACACAGTAGCTGAAGCTTTGGGTGTAGTGGCTGCCATTCAAAAATCAGGAACTTTATCCTAAGGAGACTTCATGGAGCTGAATCTGCTGTCTGGCTTATTATTGCTGGCTTTGTTATGTCTGGCTTTGCTGCCTTTTGCTATTCCTGGTGTACTGGAAGTACTACTAGCCTTAGCTATTGGCGCTTTTGTCAGCGCAGCTTTGATCTGGTTTGGCTGGTTACCGCAAGACACCAGTCTGGTGCTGTTAAGTTTGGCGATGCTGACTGCTTTGTCGGCCGTCTTATTATGGAAGCCTCTGCGTAAGTTGCAAAAAACCGGAGTACGTTTACAGGAAGACAGCGCTATTTCTGATTTTGTCGGTACTGAGCTGGTGCTGACAGAACAAGCCAACAAAGACAGTGACAGTCATATTCAGTTTTGTGGTCTGGAATGGCGGGTACGTTTAGACCCAACAGACATGGCAACAAAGGTAGAAGCAGGGCAATCTGTGTTCATTAGCTCTGCTACCGTTGGTTTTTTGCTGGTAAAAAGTAAAACAGCCTGATGCCCCGGCGGCTCAGGCTTTTCAGCTTAATCTGAAACCCTGTTGTTCAAAATCCGCCAGCCATTGGCTAAACCTGTCAAAAGGCATAGGTTTGGCCAGCAAATAACCCTGCACCGCATCTGCGCCTAAACGCCGGGCAAATTCCAGCTCTTTGATGGTTTCTACCCCTTCAATCACTGTATACAGCTGCAAAGATTTACCCAGCATCACGGCATACCTTAATACTGTATCGTCATTGAGCCGCACTGCCTGACAGAGTAAATCCCGGTCAATTTTAAGTTCGCCCAAAGGCAAACCCTGCAAGCGGGCTAAAGAGGATTGCCCTACACCAAAATCATCCAGCGAAATACGAATATTGGAGCGCTCCAGCAATTTAAGCGCTTGTTCTGAGTCTTTAACCAAATCGACAAAAGCAGTTTCTGTCAGCTCCAGTTGTAGTGGCACTGTGGAATAACTGGTGCTTTTTACAGCCTCTATCACACGAGATATCAGCGCAGCATTACGCAAATCCAGTGGCGATATATTCATAGATAAGCGCAAGTTAGCCCCGGTATCTGCCAATTGTTTTTGCAGGATCAGAGTTTTATCCAGCACCCATTCTGTCACCTGACTAATCATGCCGGTTTGTTCAGCCAGAGGAATAAAATCGACAGGTGAAATTTGCCCCATTTTTGGGTGATACCAGCGGATCAACAGCTCAGCTGCATGGATTTTTTGTTGTTTCATATCCAGTATCGGCTGTACGTAAAGCTCTAACAAATCATCTTGCAGCGCAATATTGAGCTCGGACAATAAGTGAATATGCTCAAGGTTCTGCTCCAGATACAAAGGCTCGTACGGCAGATAATCGCCCGCTCTGTCGGCATGTTCTATCGCAGCAAGCGCTAAATCCAGTGCATCAGAGGCTTTGGCGCAGTCCTGCGGATAATGCACTGAGCTATAAACAGTACCTAAATCCAGTTGCAGATTATCCACTTTTAACAGGGCGTCGAGCTGGTGGCGTAGTTGCTCAAACTGCGAGCGAAAATCTGTGGGTGCAATGAGCACTGCATAACTGTCGCGCTCCAGCGCAAACAAGGCGGGGTAGTTCGCTTCGGTCTGGCGTTGTTGTTCACACCAACGTTTCAGTAATTTACTAAAACCTGTGATGGTGTGATTGGCTTCTTCCACCCCTAAAGCCCGCTCTATCTGACGAAAGCGCTGGTGCACTATCATTACCAGATAAAAATCACTGTCCCGTTGCTCGTCCAGTTGTTCAAGCCGGTTCAGCAGAGCTCTTTTATTAGGTAAATCAGAGATATGCTCTGTTAATGCCTGCTGTAGCGCTTTTTGCTGCATGCTTTGAATATGTTGTTGTTGATCAAGAATTTGCTGTTGAAAGGCAATTTTTTTGTTTTTTTCCAGGTGTAGGTTTTGCAGCATGGCGAAAACAAAAAACAATGCAGATAAAGCATTACCTATTTCCATTGCTGAATTGGTCAGCATCACGGCAGGCAAATAGCCTTTGCTGCGCAAAATCATCACGGCTATACCCGTCAACATCGTCAGCAGCGCCATGGAAAAAAACAGTGCATGGATATGGCGTTTGTGCAGTAGCCAAAAGCTGGCAAGCAGCATCAGACTTCCGGTCAAAGCTGTCAGTTCAACGCCAATTTTTTTAAGCCAATAAGCACCAAGCCATGTGCTGGCCAGCAGCAATAAAACAGCAAAAATCCGGATCAGTTGAAAGGGCCACATTAGCCAGTTGGAGGTGTCGGTGTTTCTAAAAAAAGACAACATAAAACAAGAGGCAAACAAAGAACCAAAGACGGCGCCGTATTCAATCACCAAATTGTAATCGGGTGATTCTGGCCAGACATAAGCAAACAATAAACCGTTGATCTCCAGCTGGATTAACACCACAGTTAAAAACATGCCGGAAAAAGCTAAAAAATAGCCATGACGGTAAATCAGATAAAGCCCTACCGACAGTGCTATCAGGCATAAAAAAATACCGCTGAATAAACTATGGATAAAGACAGCAAGGTGTTCTTGTTGCTCCATTTCCAGTGTGCTGCTTCGTTGCAGCGGTAGCATATTGGCTCCCTGATTTGTAACTTTGGCAATAAGCCATAAATCTTGCGTGCTGGCTGGTATAAGGATCACAAAGTTCAGCGTAGGCAAAGGCCGCAGCTTATAGAGTTGTTGATCACCAAGCTGGTAGCTTTGCAGCAGGTTTAATTGTGGATCCAACACATAAAGTTCCAGCCTGTCTAAAAAGGGGGCTTGCACCGACAAGGCTGTTTCTGAGTTACTTGCCGTCAGGCGGGTTTTATACCAGTAGGCGCTTTGCTGATAACCCAGGCTCGCAGTCGAGCTGGGCAATAATTGCCACTGGTCAGCAGGTTGAAACAGCAGTTGCTGAAGCTCTGTCGTTTGTTCAGTCACAGGGAAATAATAGATTTCGTTAATAGGCTTGAGCGTCTGTTGTGGCACCAGATGAAACAGCACCAATGCAAAGAGCAACAAAGCGCTTAAGGTAAGGAAAAATAAAGTTTTGAACAAAGGGTTTTGACGAAGGGTCATAACAGCTCAAACAGAAAGTATCTGAATTAACCTTAGCTGGCGAGCTCTCAGATGCAACGCGTAAATTGATAAATTTAATCAATTTTCCACAGTTAAAAACTCTGTTCGAATTTATTGAATAGCCTCATCAATTTTTATTGCTTTTTATTTGAGCAACAGGCGCAGATACTTGCAGCCTGAATTGAGTTGTACACCAGATTAAAAACGCAACCAGACCCTGAGCCACTTGTGTCGTATTCAGTGGGTTTACCAAGGCAAGTTTCATTGAAGAGGACTTTTTATGCGAACTCACACTACGATTAAAGCTTTAGGCGTTGCCACCCTGATAGGTGCTTTGGTGTTGTCCTTAAGTGGTTGTTCGCATCAACAAGCGTTAAATCCGGTCGTTTGGCAACAGCAATTAAACTTACCTTCTGTGCAGCATTCAACCGAAGTGGCACAGAGTTTATCTGTAACTATTGATGAAGTCAGTTTTGACTGGGTGGATCAAAGCAGAGACCGTGTAGTGCCGGCTTTGTTGTTTAAACCTGCTCATCAGCAAAAAGCCAAAGCTTTAATAGTGTTCTCCCATGGTTTAGGTGGTTCTAAAGAGCGTTACGCTTATTTGGGGCAATACTGGGCCAGTCAGGGCTACGCCAGCTTGCATGTACAGCATGACGGCAGCGATCGCAAAGTGTGGGGTGGCAACAGACTGTTATTACCTTTCCGTTTGATGGACGCTGCAGATGAAACTGAAGCCTTAGCCAGAGTGCAGGATGTGAAGTTTGCGTTGGACCAGATTTTAGCTTCAGAGTACGCCGCAGATTTTGATAACCAGAATATTATGATGGCTGGCCATTCTTATGGTGCCAACACGTCCATGTTGTTAAGCGGAGCTGTCGTTGAGCAGAACGGTGCCTTAATCAGCCTGAAAGATGACCGGATTAAAGCGGCTATCTTAATTTCGGCACCACCATTTTATAACGACCAACCTTTAGATCAGGTGCTGGCTGAAGTTACTATCCCAACTTTGCACATCACTACAACTGAAGATGAAATTAAGGTACCAGGTTACTATTCATCTCCTTCTGACCGATTTGAGCTGTATTACGCTATGGCAAGCAGTTACAAAGTGTTGGCGGTGTTTAGCTCAGGTAGCCACAATATATTTTCAGGCTGGCGCCGCAGCACAGATACAGCGCCACAACAGCAAGTGATTAAAGCTGCTACTCAGGCTTTATCCAGCGCCTTTATAGAACAAGTGACCACAGGCGATGGCCGCGCTATGAGCCAATGGGCCCGTGAGCATCAACCTGTGTTATCAGACTTTATCCGCTCAGATTTAGTGGCGGTGTTGAATTAAGGTTTTAACCTAGGGTGCTGAGTTGATCCCCCAATAATTCAGCGCCCAAATGCCCCACCTTGACATAAATCAGTGCGCCTTCATTACCGGTAAAAGGCTGGTGTTTACTCCAGCGCGGACTGCGTAACCAGCTGCCTTTTGGGTAACAACCAAACTCGTCCTGAAACACTCCTTCGAGTACATAAATTTCTTCGCCACCAGCATGTACATGAGGCTGGAATCTGGTGTTCGGTGCCCAGTGCACTAAAGCTGTGTTGATGCCATCAAACTGATGCAAAGGTAAAACCTGCAAGCCCGGCACTAAACCCGGCAGCCAGTGTTGTTGTTCTTGCCTGATACAAAGCTGCTCTGTGTCACCTTTGCTGAATTGCCATAGTTTTACCAGCAATAAGCAACCCTCCTTGGAAAAAGATGCGTGTGAAGTGCCGGGTGGGTTACGTAAGTAAGTACCAACTGGGTAGTCACCGTATTCATCAGAAAAAGTCCCTTCAAGCACCAGAATTTCTTCACCGCCACCGTGCTGATGACTGGCGAACTGACTACCGGGTAAATAGCGCACCAGGCTGGTTGCTTTGGCGACTTCTGCGCCTATTCTGTCCAAGGGCCTTCTGTGAATATCTTTGGCAGGAGACTCATACCAGAGCGCTTGCTCTGGGGTTTGCACGACGCGCTGACTTAAATCCGTATTTATTTCGGCGCTCATTTGAGTCCAGGGTAATAAAGTCATGGTGTTGATTTATCTCTTGTACTGGCTGGGGCAGTAGCCTCGATTAATTTCAGGCGATCTTAGCTTTAAATGTTTGGTAGTGCGGCCTGTTGTACGTTTACGCCATAACTCAAAGCTGCTGCGTTTTAGCTCTTTACGCATCAGCTCAATCAGCTGGTGCTGGTTTAAACCATACAAATTCTCTATGGCTTCAAAAGGGGTTCTGTCTTCCCATGCCATTTCAATAATGCGGGATAAATCTTCAGGGCTATATTCAGGGTCCTGTTCAGGGCTGCGGTCTTTGCTAAAAGTGTTCACGCTGTTTTTACTTTGTCTGTTGGCTAGTGCTGTTTTTACGTGAGTTGTGGCTAAGCAGACCAATACAAAGCCATAAATCACCACTTGGCATAATGATCTTCAGCCAGGCCTTTGACCGCATTTAGTTGTAATTTTGTGCCATTTTGAAGCACCACAAAGCCCGTATAAAGCCCAACATACTGTCGGAAATTGCTGGCCAGTAAGCCGATATTGACCTTTTCCTGACGGCAATGCAAAGGGCTAAATTCAAGCTGAACTTCGCCGCAGAGGCTGCTTATTTGCCATGGTTTTTTATCGTCTTTGCGATCAAAACCAAAAGTTGCTGGGCTTAAATGCTGGATTTGGCCATTAAACCACAGTGCATTTTCGCAAAGCCCGGTTTCATTGACACCTGCCGCCATATTCAGGCCAAAAGCCTGACCTTCGACCATGGCGTTGATACTGGCCCAACGCCAACTGGTTTGGCGGCGCATAAAGCCTGCTGAAAAATCATAACCCGCTAAAGCCTGAGTTAAATCCAACGTCTTACCCTGAAGTTCAAGTGTGCCTGACACAGCCAAGGCATTGGATTTTTCGGTGTAAGTAAAGCCGTTGTAGCCAGTAGGCGCACATAAAGCTAAAGGCATCTGCTTGGCTTTTTCTATGGTTAAATTTGCTTTTAACTCTTTGGTATCAATCTTTAATTGCCAGTTTGTAGCACTGGTTTTTATAGCGACTTTATAAGCACCAAAGCTTTGCTTCGCTTCACCTGCTGAGGGGGAGTCACTCATTTGGCAGCCTAAAGCGCCTGGCAATAACACGCCTTTGCTTACAGTCTGGTTTGTGTCAAAACGATACAAATACGCAAAACCTGAATTGGCATAACGAATATCAGCAATAGCCACAGCCAGTAACCAGTCAGAACCCGTGACACAAATAAACTGAAACTGCTTGTAGTTAAAATAACGGGCTAGGGCGCCGGCTTTGTTATCCATCAGGTTCTGATAAATAAAATCCTGCAGATTAAAGTCAGCGACAGATCTATCAAATAAGCCGAAGGCTGGTTTACCATTGGTTTGGAAAAGTTGTGCTGGTGCTTTGGTCAGTAGTGGCTTGTAGCTGGTCATAGGGCGTTGTAATAAAGAGTTTGTTTTACTTTACTGCAAAGTGATTGGTCGCCGCCAATTAAATCCTTTTGTTTCTTTAGTTCTTGCACGCAAGTAGCTGGGAGAGGTCGGTATGAAAATTTTTTTGTTATATTTGGCCCTCTATAGTGGTTTTACTGCAGCTTGTGCTGCCAGCTTAGAATCTGATTTGTGGTACAAAAAGTTTATTACGCAGTCTGCAGTTGTTTATGACAGTTACAGGAAAGATGGTGAGCAACCTTATAAGTTAACAAACTTCCTTAAAGAACGAACAAAGATAAATAACTTATTAAATGAACGATGGGCAGAGCAAGCTGATACTGACTATTTGTGCCTGATTAAAGGCCTGTGGGACGGAGATTATGTAGGTGTGGGTTTTAATGAGGCATGGTGGGTTCTGTTTAAAATGCCTCAGATACGGGTAAGCCTTGCAGACCTGCTAATTCAAAGTAGTAATCATGAATTACTATCTATCGATAGAAATACCATTCGTTCAGAGTTGATAACTTATATAGACCGCGATTTATTTAACACAAAAGCACAAGCGATTAGAGCCTTGGCACAGTTAGGTGATGACAGAGACCTTGATTACTTGCAGAAGCTGGCAGACTCAGATGATCCAAAGGGATATTCTTCTGTAGCCAGAACCGCAATTGGAATTCATCAGCAAGTAAGTGCTGCCAGAATTAAAAAGTAATAATTATAGGCAGAGTTAGCTGATGCCTTTTATATTATCTTCGTGCATGAAGCTGCTGATTTGTTGAGTCCGAGCTTTCGGCTTTGCATTTATTTGAACGCGAAGCGGGCGGGTAAAAGGCTAAATTACATCGGATTTGAATTTAAGAAGGGCGGGTGCAAGACCCCACCCTACGTTTAAACCTGATATTCAATCAGACTTGAAGGTAATCCGATATCCCCTCAGTGACCTTACGGCCCTTAGCTATAGCTGTGACTACCAGGTCCGAGCCTAATACCATATCACCACCTGCGAAGATTTTTTGCTGGTTGGTTTGAAGTGGGTAAGTGCTTTTCTGCATTGTCACACACATTCTATGTGTTACTTTATTTTGCCAGCAGTAACAGCGAGTACCGTAAGTTGTTTATTGAGCTTTACCATGAAACGTCGCAGGTGTCAGTCAGGAAGTTGAAGCCTACTTTGGGGATTATTGTCTGGAGGCTAATTCTTTGTTTCCAATTGCTTATCTGACTGTCTAAGTGGGAGCACTGAGTGAGGATGTTCGCAGTATTCGATAACACATAGATAAAAGCTGACCAAATAGGTCAGCTTTTATCAATTTAATGGTAATTATTGTGCGGCTTTCGCAGATAAAGCGGTATTTACCGACTGATCTGCACCATCCTGTTTATGACGAGAATGGTATTTACCTACAGGTAATGTATTAATAACTGAAGCATTTACCATTCGTGCTACAGGCACATAATCAGTAGTCGCAGTATTAATAGCGGTGCTTATAATGTCCGCAAGCAAATTGCCACTGTTACCAGAAGTATTAATGACAACGACGTTCTGATAATTCCATAACGACTCACCAGAAGATGTAGAAACTAAATCGAATTCAGCACCTACGGTTACATTGCCGCCAGTCACAAAATAATTGGTATCCCACTGATTAATAGTGACAAAGAGCACAGCATCAGCCCCAAACATTTGTTTAAACTTATCTGGATTTACATCTCGGAGTTGAGCTCCATCTACGATCCCTTCCTGCTGTAGCAGCATAGCAGACAACGGGATCGGCAGAACGTAGTAACCAGCCTCAGCTAATGGCTGGGCAATAGTCGTGGAATACAGATCCGGTGCGTCTGCAGCAGTTGATTTATTAACCGCTGGCACAACCAAAACAGACAATGGCGCAGCATCATACATCTTAGGGAAAGCTTCTTGCTTACTAACAATTTTTTGTGTAGCGCAACCTGATAACAGTAATGCAGCTAACACAAGAATACTTTTAAATGGAGTTTTCATTCCTTTAGCCTGCCTTATTCATTTTATTCAACATTGCGTCAATCAATTGCGCCGACTCTGGAAATAGGGCTTTTTCTTGCTGTAAGTAAGCCTGAGCTTCAACGACGTTATTCACCTGAAGTTCTAATGTTGCCAACTCTGCGTAGATGCCAGGAGGTATCTTTTTGTTTTCTTTGGCAGCATTCTCGATGATAGCTAACAGTGCTTGCTTATGCTTTTCGCGAGTCTCGTCAGAAGGTTCGTGCTTATGGTTATAAGCGGTTTCTGAATAGTCACCCCAATGATAAATTGATTTATTAGTGCTGGCGCATGCGGACAGACCAATAGCGCAAACCAAAATTAGTGCTTTTTGGATACCAGTTTTCATGGAACTCTTACCTCAAATACATTGCCATTTGTGACATAAATTTTTCTTTTCACCAGAACCTGTTGGCCCCGGCTTATTTCTACCTGATGGCTACCAACGCTTAAATCAAACTTTGCTACTGTTTCACCATCTAGTTTAAAAGTATCAGCATTATCCAGTTGAACTGTGGTGGTATTATCAAGAACCAGAGTAGTTCCCTGAAGGTTGCCGCTCAGTTGTAAGTAGGCTTTATCATCTACTTGTTTAATCTCAGAAAAACTTGTGCTACACGCAGACAGCAAAAGAGAAAAAACCAAACAAATCATATATTTCATTTAATTACACCTTCCCTTCTTCACGCACAACAACTTTGCTGATGCTTTGATCGTTGATCGTGCCTGAAACCAGTTCGCACACCGACAATTCATCGTTACCCTCGCCAACAAAACCTGTGACACGTAAAGTAGCCACTTTTTGCCCCGGTAAATTTATCAGCATTCCTGTTTGTGGATTTTTTACTTGCTGCCCTGGACTGACCACATCAAAAGTATCATTTACTTTGATGCCTTGGGCTGATCCGCCAGTCATCAAAAATTGGCTACCTTGTTTACTTATCAAATAAGCTTGCCACGGAGAATCCAGTAAATTTTCGGAGATGTTGCTCACCAGCTTTGAAATGGCGGCAGATAAAGCCTTGTCATTGATTGAAGTATCATAAGCAGCACGCTCACCAACACCCATCACTGAGTTAGCTTCTACCCGTGCTTCACCAGTAGCTTCCTCTGAATACATGATTTGCCCGGTTTTTGTGTTAATTAACCGGACATTTACTGTAGCCGTAGCTGTCTGAATTTTATTGCGGCTAAAAACACCAACTTCGCTGTTTGTTGAGCGGCCAAATTCGGAGACTGAACCGACAATTAAAAAATCAGAACCTGCAGTTTGGATCTGCTCGCCTTTGAAGGTGTTCTCACTTATTACTTTGTCTAAATCTGCACGCTCAAGCATGATGAACTTGTTTGTTTCAGTCAGACGTGCGGCAAGAATATCTGAGGCTTGTTTCCCTAATCGATCGCCATTCTGATCCAACAAAAAGGCGTTGCCTCTTTTGGTCTCATCAGAAAAACGAGCTATTGCTACTACTCGTTTCAACGAGAGTTCAGGAGCTTGACTAAGCACTGGACTAATAGCAGGTGTTGCTGTGGACAATGCATTGACAGAACCACGCGTCGACGAAGTACAGGCTGTTAGAACAGCCAGACTAAGCAGCGCGACAGGAAGTACAATTTTTTTCATCATTTCCTCATGAATTGTTATAAGTTTTTGAAAGGCTAAAGAGATTCAATATGGCAAGGATAGATAACAGCGCAAAAGGCAGGACAAAGAATGATTTAATCCATTAAATCGCAGAAGTTATAACTAAACTTGAGTTATACAAATATCAGTACCTGAGAGTACTGAGTTGACTGTAACCAAAACTATAATTAATTAAAAGACATAGATAAAAATATAACGGCGCAAAACAAAAAGGCACCAGTGTTAGCTGATGCCCTCTATTCAAAATGTTCTCAAAACCCTTAGCCAAAGTAATTGATGTTGCAGCCAGGCGAGGCTCTTTGGCTTTTATTCGAACGGGAGACGGGCGGGTACAAGACCCGCCCCTACAGCAAGTACGAAGGCCTAAATCAGACTTTTAAATAGTCCAATATCCCCTCAGCAGCCTTACGGCCCTGGGCTATAGCTGTGACTACCAGATCTGAACCTAATACCATATCGCCACCTGCGAAGATCTTTTGCTGGTTGGTCTGGAGTGGGTAAGTGCTTTTTTCGCTGGCCACTACGCGGCCTTTGTCATCGAGCTCTACACCCATATCTTTTAACCACTGTGGTGGGCTTGGCTGGAAACCAAAAGCAACAATTACGGCGTCAGCTTCTAATACCTGCTCTGAACCTGGCACAGCTTCGGCGTTACGGCGGCCTTTGGCATCGGCAGCGCCCATAGCAGTAGTGACCACTTCGATACCACAGGCATGGCCTTCGTCATTTAACTTGATGCCAAGTGGCTGCAGGTTAAACATAAATTCCACACCTTCTTCGCGGGCATTTTGTACTTCTTTGCGTGAACCCGGCATGCTGGCTTCGTCGCGTCTATAGGCCAATGTGACTTTGCTGGCTCCCTGACGAATCGCAGTGCGCACACAGTCCATTGAGGTGTCACCACCGCCTAATACCACTACTTTTTTACCGGCAAGGTTCACATACTGGTGTTCTGTCTGCCAGCCCATCAGATGGTTGATATTACCAATCAGATAAGGCAGGGCTTCGTAGACACCAGGGGCTTTTTCGTTAACCAAACCACCTTGCATTGGGGTGTAAGTACCTAAGGCCAGAAAGACTGAATCGTATTCCTGCAGCAGGCTGTCAAAGCTGACATCCACACCAACTGTGGTATTTAAACGGAACTCAATACCCATAGCGGTGAAGATTTCACGGCGCAATTTCAGTACGTCTTTTTCCAGTTTAAAAGGCGGAATACCAAAGGTCATTAAGCCACCAATTTCCGGATAACGGTCAAAGACCACTGGGGTAACGCCATTACGAATAAGCACGTCAGCACAAGCTAAACCAGCTGGGCCTGCACCTATCACAGCGACCTTCAGATTGGTTTTTACTACGGCAGATAAATCCGGCCGCCAGCCCATTTCAAAGGCTTTGTCGTTAATATACTTTTCAATAGAACCTATAGTGACTGCACCAAAACCTTCGTTGATGGTGCAGGCGCCTTCGCATAAACGATCCTGCGGGCAAACCCTGCCACAAACTTCAGGTAAGCTATTGGTTTTATGCGACAATTCAGCCGCTTCAATAATCTTGCCTTCGTTCGCCAGCTTCAGCCACTGCGGAATATAGTTATGCACAGGGCATTTCCATTCGCAGTAAGGGTTGCCACAGTCCAGACAGCGGTCAGCCTGACCTGAGGCTTGCGTGTCTGTCATAGGCTGATAAATTTCTACGAACTCAATGGTCCGCTCACGGTGTGACTTCTTTGGTGGGTCAACCCGCTTTACGTCGATAAATTGATAAACATTCTGTGCCATAGTTGCCTCCCTTACATCGCCTGAACCCGCAGCTCATCGGAAGAGCGTGCGCGGTGACCAAGCAAGGTGTTGACGTCACTTGTTTTGGGTTTAACCAGTTTGAACTTGCTTAAGTAGTTGTTGAAATCTGTCAGGATCCGGTGCGCTTTTTCGCTGCCGGTGGCCTCAACGTGTTGATGCAACAAGCTACGTAAGTGTTCCTGCAGAATTGGTGTGCTGACATCCAGCGCTTCCACCAGTTCAGGGTTCACCCGTAGGCATAAGTCATCCTGTTCATCTAATAAATATGCAAAACCGCCTGTCATACCAGCGCCAAAGTTGACGCCGGTCTGACCTAATACCATCACCACACCACCTGTCATATATTCACAGCAGTTATCGCCTGTGCCTTCTACAACGACTATGGCGCCTGAGTTACGTACGGCAAAACGTTCACCAGCGCGGCCGGCAGCATAGAAACGGCCACCTGTTGCACCATATAAACAGGTGTTACCTGCAATAGTGGCGTCGTCTTTGGCATAGCTGACTCCCTTAGGCGGGAATATAGCGATTTGGCCACCTGTCATGCCTTTACCTACATAGTCGTTGGCATCACCTTGTAAGGATAAATGCAAACCACCAGCGTTCCAGACACCAAAGCTCTGGCCTGCAGTACCTACGCAGTTAATCACTATAGGGTCTGTTGCCATGCCCTGATTGCCATGATGACGGGCAATAAAACCAGACAAAGCAGCGCCAACAGAACGGTCGGTATTGCGGATAGGCACAGTTAAGCGGCCACCGGTTTTATGCACAACCATATCTTTGCAGCGTTTCACCAGCTCCTGGTTTAACGCGCCATCGTCGAACGGGTCGTTGTTTTGTACGCAGAACAAGGATTTATCTGATTTGACGCCAGAGGCCAATAAAATCGGGCTCAGGTCTAATTTCAGTTGTTTCTGCGTCTGGCCTTCGCGTACAGAGAGTAAATCAGTACGGCCTATTAACTGTTCTAATGAAGTGACACCCAGTTCAGCCATCAGCTCACGCACTTCATGCGATAAGAACTTAAAGTAGTTCATTACCATTTCTGGCAAACCGTTGAAGTGATCGCGGCGTAATGTCGCATCCTGAGTGGCAACACCGGTGGCGCAGTTATTCAGGTGGCAAATCCGTAAGAATTTGCAGCCTAAAGCCACCATAGGGCCAGTACCAAAACCAAAGCTTTCAGCACCTAAAATAGCGGCTTTGACTACGTCTAAACCGGTTTTTAAGCCACCGTCTACCTGCAAGCGAACGCGGTCACGTAAACCGTTTTCAACTAAGGCCTGATGCACTTCAGCTAACCCCAGCTCCCAAGGCGAACCTGCGTATTTAACCGACGTCAGCGGGCTTGCACCTGTGCCACCGTCATAACCTGATACGGTAATTAAATCGGCATAAGCTTTAGCCACACCGGTCGCAATAGTACCGACACCAGGTTCAGACACTAATTTCACTGAAATCAGCGCTTCAGGATTCACTTGTTTTAAGTCAAAAATCAGCTGAGCCAAATCTTCAATTGAATAAATATCGTGATGCGGCGGTGGTGAAATCAGCGTGACACCAGGCACCGAATAACGTAAACGAGCAATTTCAGCTGTGACTTTTTCACCAGGTAACTGACCACCTTCACCCGGCTTAGCGCCTTGGGCTACTTTGATCTGAATCACTTCAGCGTTCACCAGATAATGTGGTGTGACACCAAAACGACCTGAAGCCACCTGCTTAATTTTGCTATTTTTCTCAGTGCCAAAACGGCGAGGATCTTCGCCGCCTTCACCTGAGTTAGAGCGGCCACCTAAACGGTTCATTGCTATAGCCAAAGCTTCATGAGCTTCAGGGCTTAAAGCACCGATAGACATAGCTGCGCTGTCAAAACGTGGGTATAGCTGCTCAGCAGCTTGTACTTGCTCCAAATCAACAGGAGTGGCATTGGCTTTGTTTAAGCTAAATAAGTCGCGTAAATGCGCTACAGGGCGCTGATTCACGAAGTCGGAATAGACTTTGTAATCGGCATATTTGCCACTGCGTACGGCTTTTTGCAGGCTTTGCACTACATCAGGGTTATAAGCGTGGTATTCGCCATCATGCACATATTTCAGCTGGCCACCGTGATTCAGTGGTTTACGTTTTAACCAGGCGCTGTTGGCACGAATTTGTACGTCTTGCTGGAAGTCAGCAAAGTCGGCGCCCTGAATACGCGAAGGTAAATCAGGGAAACACAGCTTCATCACGTTTTGGTTAATACCCACAGCCTCAAACAGGTTCGAACAGCGATAACTCGCTACAGTCGAAATACCCATTTTTGACATGATTTTGTACAGGCCTTTGTTAATGCCTTTACGGTAATTCAGCACGGCCTGACGGGCGGTCAGATTCAGACTGCCTTTTTCTACCAGTTGCTCAATAGTCTCATAGGCCAGGAATGGATAAATACCTGTAGCACCTAAACCTACCAATACTGCGAAGTGATGCGGGTCACGTGTCGTTGCGGTTTCGATAATAATGTTTGAATCGCAGCGCAGTTGGTTATCTACTAAAGCGTGATGCACTGCGCCCACAGCCATAGCTGCCGGAATAGGGATCAAGCCTTGTTCGATACGGCGGTCCGTTAGGATCACCAGCACCACTTTATCTTCACGCACCACACGCACAGCTTCAGCACATACACGGCGCACTGCGGTTTCCAGATCTTCGTCGTTAGGATCGAAGTTCAGGGAAATAATATGGTGTTTGTAGTATTTCTCGTCTGCTGCTTTTAACTGTTTTAAATCGCTGTACATCATTACAGGTGATTCAAACTGAATACGGCGGGCATAACCTGCAGTTTCACTGAACACGTTGTGTTCGCGACCTATGCTGGTTGCCAGCGACATCACGTGAGCTTCACGTAATGGATCTATAGGCGGGTTAGTGACCTGCGCAAACAACTGACGGAAATAGTCGTAGAAAGTACGGGTTTTTTGCGACAACACAGCCATTGGCGTATCGTCACCCATAGAACCTACAGCTTCCTGGCCGTCTTTTGCCAGTACAGTCACTACCTGTTCAATTTCTTCATAGCTGTAGTTAAACAGCTTATGGAACACCATCATCTGATCGTCAGTAAAAACACGTTTGCCTATTAAGTCAGTTTCAAACTGCTCGTAAGGCACTAAACGTTGTACGTTAGTGGACAACCATTTGCGGTACGGGTGGCGAACCATTAAATCCTGGTCAATTTCTTCTGAGCGCCAGATTTTTCCTGTCTGCGTATCCACAGCCAGCATTTCGCCCGGGCCAACGCGGCCTTTTTCCTGCACTTCATCAGGTGTGTAATCCCAGATGCCAACTTCAGAAGCCAGCGTAATTAATTTATCTTTGGTAATAACAAAGCGGGCAGGGCGTAAGCCGTTGCGATCTAAGTTACAAGCCACATGCTGACCATTGGTCATAACAATACCAGCAGGGCCATCCCAAGGCTCCATATGCATGGAGTTAAACTCGTAGAAGGCCTTTAAGTTATCGTCCATCACTTTATTGCCTTGCCATGCTGGCGGCACCAGCAAGCGCATAGCACGGAATAAATCCATACCGCCGGCCAGCAGCAATTCCAGCATATTATCTAAAGAGCTGGAGTCTGAACCCGACTGGCTGACAAAAGGTGCAGCTGTTGGTAAGTCAGGTAATAAAGGCGACGAAAACTTATACTGACGGGCGCGGGCCCATTGTCTGTTGCCTGTAATGGTATTAATTTCGCCGTTATGCGCTAAAAAGCGGAATGGCTGAGCCAAAGCCCAACGTGGCATAGTGTTAGTAGAGAAACGCTGGTGGAATACACAAATGGCGGTTTCCATCCGAACGTCTGCTAAGTCCAGATAAAAACGCGGCAGATCTGCCGGCATCATCAGGCCTTTAAATACGGTCACCAGACAAGAAAAGCTTGGGATATAAAAATCCGCATCATCTGTCAGCTGCTTTTCGATACGGCGTCTGACCATATAAAGGCGACGCTCTAAATCGTGTTCGTTCCAGCCTGGCTGGGCACTGACAAAAGCCTGCTTAATCTGAGGCATAGAAGTGAGTGCTAAATCACCCAGCACCGACGTGTCCGTTGGCATATCACGCCAGCCGACCAGGGTCAGTGTCTCACGGGTAATTTCCTGTTCAATAATAGCGCGAGCCAGTTCGGCTTTCACCGGATCCTGACTAAAGAAAAAGATGCCCACCCCATACTTTTTGCCCAAAACCCAGCCTTTCTCCTCTGCAACTGCACGGAAAAAACTATCGGGTTTTTGCATTAACAGGCCACAACCATCGCCTGTTTTCCCATCCGCTGAAATTCCACCTCTGTGCTGCATGCGGTCTAAACCGCTGATAGCAGTGCGCACAATACGGTGGCTGGCGACGCCTTCTAAATGAGCGATCAGACCAAAGCCACAGTTCTCTCTTGCCTGACTGTGGTGATACAACGCCATGACTCTTCCTCCAACCTGTCCTGTAAAAAATAAATATACCCTTAGTTTCTGAAGCTGTGGCTTGGGTAACTACGCTCTGTCGCCCGAATTACATAGCACGGCTATGTTGGTAAGAGCTCTATTACTCGCTAGCTAGCATTAACCTCAATAACCTCTGGGTAAAAATGTTAAATTTATGAATTATTATTCTTATAATTGGCGTTTTTATCTCTGAAAGAAAACAACAGCTCTGGTTTCAGTCAGTTAGGTGGTCCGCATAGTTGTTTTTATGGCGTTTAGACGTCTATCCATAAATAGACGATTAGATATACCCAGATCGGACGGAAATTGCAAGACCAGTCTGACGCATTTAACTGACTATTTTGCCGAAGGCTGTTATAGGGTGATTTTGTAATAAAATTACAGAACTATGGCTTTTTTGCTGATTTTGGTGCGGGGAGTATAAAAAAAAGGCCACTGATGCGGCCTTTTTTTGTAATTTACACGATATTTTTATGCGGAACTTATGCGTGATAACCGTTTGAAACACCTTTGACTGTCACTGCGACTGCATCGTGTGCATGCAGTGACTCGTAGTGGTTCACTCGTAACCAGAAATCGTCAAATTCAGTCAATTGGTTTAGCGCGTGTTTTAAACGACGGGCTGCATCTTCACAGAACATCAGGTTTTGACCGTTTAAGCGGGCAAACTCCTGCTCATCTGCGCGTTTAACTGCGGCCTGTACCGGAGTTTGCAGAGCATCTTCAATAGCGTCAATTAACGCAATCACAGGGAAGTCTGTGACTTTAGAGTTCAGCTGTACTTTTATTTCAGCAACAGAGCGCTGGCTGTGCGGCGTCGCTACTATACCCTGAGTTGTGCCTAACCAGTCTTTGACTTGCTCAGCATTGACCTGAGCGTGGCCAGCAAATTTAGCGACAAAAGCTTCCTGAATAAGCTGACGGGCTAAGGCTGCTGAACAAGGACAAGTTGAAGAGTAAGGCACGTCGACCTTCATCTCTACACCTAACTTGCCATCTTTCAGCTGGCCCGTGATAGTCACAGGGTAAGCTTTCCAGCCTTGTTTTTCGGTGATCAGTGCTTTACGGCGTAAATGTAGTTCGAAATCAAACTTCACAAAAGCATGAGTACTTAAGTCTTCATGGCTGCTGATAAATTCGTGCAGCAGTTCGCTTAAAGTTGCAAAACTTAAACTGGATTCAATCGACAGCTGATCCAGTAACAGATAAAGCCGTGACATATGAATGCCTTTGGCTTTTGGATCTTTTAAGTTTACAAAAGCTTCAACCTTGGCGCTGACCTGGCGTGGTGCTTCGCCTGCAACACTCAACATCAGTGGCAGTTCAATATTGCTCATGCCAACCCATTCCAACACACCTTCGGTGGTGGCGGATGAATGGTTAGCTACATCTGGCATAGTGGTCGGCATGAATACTCCAATGTCCATCAAATGCATAGATCATGTACAACATGATCCCGCTGAAAATTTGGCGCACTTTATACCATATTTTGCCGCGTGGGCCGGTATAAAATCTGTGCAATATAAGCTGATTTTTTTCGAACAGCTTAAACGAAAAAAGCGAATACCCGACTAAATCCGTCGGATATTCGCTAGATTGGGATGGCGGAACAGAAATTCAACTCTTTGTTTTTAAAGTTACTGCTCAAAAGTACCTTTCACTATGGCCTGGCTTGCTTTCACCAGTTGACGGCCTTTGGCAAAGACATCACGGATAGTTAAATCACTTTTATGCAAAAGCACTAAATCAGCATCTAAACCTGCTGCAATATGGCCTTTGTGTTTCAGCCCTAAGACAGCAGCCGGAGCTGCAGTAATAGCAGTAATAGCGTCAGTTAAAGCGACCTGATACTCAAGCACGGCCTGGCGGGCCACCTGATACAAGCTTTGTACTTTGCCAACCTCAAGCCCAACCAGCTCTCCGTCGTCGTTATACAGAGGCAAACTGGCATTGCCATCTGAGCTTAAGGTTAAGTTCATAGCTGATACTCCGGCTTGCAAAGCCCGGGCTAAAGCTTCTGCTGCTGCCACTTCGCCATGCTGCAGATCATAAGCTGTGGTGCTGGTGGTAAAGTCAATCACGCCACCAGCTTTTGCAAACTCAATACCAGCCTGAAACAGTGCTTCATTGCGGTTTATATGAGTAGGGTAGAACTGGGATAATTTAAGTTCTGTGCCTGCTACTGCTTGCCACAGCGGCTGTAACAATGACTCGCCACTACCTACATGCACACTGACTACACCGCCTTTACCCGACAAAATGCCGCCGACTTTAGCTGCAGCCGCCACTTTACGTATTTCTTCAATGGTCGGCTGAGAAGATCGGAAATCACTGATAGCAATTTCGCCAACACCTATAAACTTGTCGATAAGGAGCAGGTCATCCGTGATACTGCCCATTAAAGTACGGCATGGAATTTCGTAGGAACCTGTATGGCAATAGGTAGTAATGCCTTCAGAGTCCAGGGCATGAGCTTTGGCCAGAAGATTGGTTAAAGTCCGGGTCGTAGCGTCTGTGCCTAATACACCAATAGCTGTAGTGACTCCGCCTAAAGTAGCGTTGGTTAATTGCATTTCTGGAGTGCGGCTGGCAAAACCACCTTCGCCACCGCCCCCAATAAAATGCACTAACGAATCAACAAAACCCGGCACTAGATAGCAGCCGCTGGCGTCTATGACTTCGACAGGTAAATTTGAATTACCAGTTTCTAAATCAATACCTAAAGCTGCGATTTGATGGCCGGCAACTAATACATCCATTACACCTGAATCTTGTGGGCTTATGATATGGGCATTTTTAAAAAGCTTTATTGCGCTCATTGATAGTCCTTAGTTGTAATTCTTATTGGTAGCCAATAGCGACAGCGATTAAAATTGCGAGGCTTGCCAGAATAAAAAGCCAGAGCTGCAAACGCCAGGCGAACTTTGCCCATAACATCCAGTCCACCCGCACTACGCCCAGACAGCCTATTAAAGATGCAGAGGTAGGCACTATGCAGTTGGTTAAACCATCTCCCAATTGAAAGGCTAAAACAGCAATTTGGCGGGATACCCCAACTAAATCGGCCAAAGGCGCAACTAAAGGCATAGTTAAAGCGGCCTGGCCTGAACCTGAAGTGACAAAGAAGTTAAACACCGACTGGAAAATCAACATAAACCAGGCTGACAGATAGCTGGATACGCCATCAAAGCTGCTGCCAGCATGATGCAACAAAGTGTTGAGTATTGAAGGCTCTGTTGCATCGTCGCCTCCTAATAACAGCACTATGCCTTTGGCCATACCTACTATCATGGCCGCTGGCAACAACTCAGCTGCACCTTGCTTAAAGGCATCAGCCGATTCATTCACCGTGATACGTTTTCCGGCTATAGCCAAAATAGCCGTAGCTATACCTAAAGCAAAAAACTGCGTGGCAATTTCCGGAATATAGTAGCCTCGTGCTACCACACCCCAAATGACCCAGATAATACCTGCGACAAAAAGCAATAAGATGGCGGCGTCTAATTTGCCAAAATGACTGCTTTGTTGTTCTTGCTGCTGTGCACGAAGTTTTTGATCTGAGGCAAAACTAACGGAAAGCTCTGGATCCTTTTTAATTTTGGCGGCGTAACGCATGGTAAAAATAATGCCAAACAGCGTAAATACGGCCCAGAGGATAATACGATAATCTGCACCTGACATCAGAGGTAAGCCTGCAATTCCCTGGGCTATAGCCACGCTAAAAGGGTTCATCCATGAGGTAGCAAAACCAATTTGAGTGGCGATGTAAGTCACCAGCACAGTGGTGATAGCGTCGTAGCCTAAAGCGAGCATTAAAGGTAGTAAGACAATACAAAAGGCGATGGCCTCTTCACCCATACCAAAGACAGCGCCACCTAAAGAAAACAGCATAAACATCAGAGGGATAAATAAAAAATCTATATCTTTGGTTTTAGCTATTAACGCCAAAATGCCGTTATTGACTGCACCGGTTTTCATAATGATGCCAAAGGCACCACCAGTCAGCAGAATAAAGGCAATAACGCCAATGGCGGCACCCATTTTATCGCCTGAAACCAGACCTTCGAAGGCGTAGTTTAAAAAGCCAACCTGGCCGCCTTCACCAAACAAGGGCACTGCTTTATTTTGTTCCGTCGCGAGCTGAAAGCTGTTTGGATCAATACGGGCTTTAACCGTTTCACCTGCGGCATTGACAGTTTCCGGCAGCATCTGAAAATAACCGGCCGGAATAAGATGAGATGCAATAGCTGCAGCTATCATCACAAAAAAAAGTATGACAAAGGCGTCCGGCATGCTGACCGGTTTTTTAGTTGTAACTTGCATGAGATGTACCTGTTGAGTTGAAATAACAGCGCCGACTGAGACAAAAAGCTGATTTATAACATCAGTTTATAGCTCAAAAGACGGCATGAATAACCAAAACCAGTAATAAACTGGTGGTTTGGCTACTCGTTAAACCACTCCGAAAGGTAGTAAGGCGAGTAGTAATATGTAGTGAGCGATAACGCATTTTTCAGCATATTACAGGCAGACTTTGAAACTCTAAGAACGGTTAGAATTAACCAGTTCCAACAGAGCTGTCAATCAAAGTTGCACCAGATGGTATCGGTCTGGTCGAAAAATGAGCTTTTTTAGCCGTATTCAGTTGTTTCAGCTTGTCCCTTACGAAAATTTACAGGACAAGCGCCAAGTTGATCTGGCAGACTTAATCCCTCAGTTTACTGTTTTTGCGGGCAGTTTCTTTAGCAGGCATTTAATGCAACAAAACGTTCATCCTTTAGTCAGACGTCTGGCGGGTTTTTTAAAGCAATGGGGCTGGTTACAGTGTTTTTGCCTGTGTTTTATTTTATTGCAGGCCTTAACAGGAGTTATCACTGGTTTATACAGCTTGTTGCTGCACGATATGGTGCTTTGGTCCATGGTGCTGGGCGCTTTGCTGTTTTCCGCCTCTATGACACCAGCTTTTTTACTCTGTAGCTTTTATCTGATTCGCCATCTGGATGAAGCGCTGTTTTATTTGCAGGATTCGATACGGCAGGAAAAGCTGTTGAATCAGAATATGCAGGAAACTATTCGTCAGCTGAACTTCGAAATTGAAGAACGGAAAAAAGCTTTTCAGGCTAAACGCCGTGCTGTTGATGAATTGCGTCGTGAAATTACTGAACGCCGTAAAACCCAGCAAGAGCTGGAAGAACAAAGTTTATTAATCCGCTCTATAGTCGACAGCTCGCCCGATTTATTTTACTACCGCGATGAAACTGGTCGTTTTGTCAGTTGCAATAAGATGTTTGAAGTCATTATGGGCAAATCGGCTAAAGAGCTGATAGGTCATTATCCGGCTGAACTCTATGACGCTGAATCTACGCCTATTGCTATTTTGACCGATCAGGAGATTTCGGCCAGCAGAGTAGAGCTAACCTTAGATGTGGATTATCAAACACCAGATGGCCGCATGTTGTGGTTTGAAATGCGCAAAGTGCCATTTTTTGATAAACAAGGTCGCTATATAGGCTTACTTGGGTTTGGCCGGGATATTACCTCACGTAAACTTGCTGAACAGGCTCTGGAAAAAGCTTATCAGGATAAAGGTAAGTTTATTGCCACTTTAAGCCATGAACTGCGTACACCGTTAAATGGTATTGTAGGTTTAACCAGACGTCTGTTGGAAAGCCCCTTATCATCAGAGCAACGCAGCTGGAGCAATACTATTTTCAGCAGTGCTGAGACCTTAGGTAATATTTTTAACGATATTATCGACTTAGATAAAATTGATCGACAGGACTTAGACATTGTTTATCAGTCGGTACAGCTTTGCGAATTTGTGCATGATATCTGTAATTTTGCCCACTTAATTTGTCAGCAAAAAGGTTTGACCTTTATTGAGCCTGAAGCTGTACCAAGCCAGCTTTATGTTCGTCTGGACCCGACACGGGTGCGCCAGGTGTTATGGAACTTAATTAATAACGCAGTGAAATTCACTGCCCGTGGTTCAGTGCAACTTGGTGTTTCCATAAGCACTGATAATCCGGCAGAGCTTTGTTTTAGTGTGATTGATACTGGTATAGGTATTGTTGAGGCAGAGCAGCAACGCATTTTTGATATGTACTATAAATCCAGTGATGGCAGGCGTTTAAGCATAGTTGGGTCTGGCATAGGTTTATCTGTATCCCGGGCTTTAGTTGAAGCTATGTCGGGCCATATCAAGCTTGAGAGTTCAGTCGGTAAAGGTAGTACTTTTATCATGTCGTTGCCTGCAGAGCTTACATCAGCTCCTGCAGCACTGCCACAAGCCCAGTATCCGGCTTTAACCATTTTACTGGTAGAGGATGTGCCGCTAAACGCTGAGATAGCGATAAACTTATTAGAGCAACGTGGTCATCAGGTGATTTTGGCAGAAACAGGTGAAGACGCTTTAGCTTTGCTGGAAACCGAAGATGATATAGATCTGGTGCTTTTAGATATGCAATTGCCGGATATGTCCGGCGACCAGGTCGCACGTTTTATCCGTGCTGAACCTTCTTTGGCCAGATTACCTGTGGTGGTATTAAGTGCCAACGTACGTAAAGCCGAGCAGCAACTAAAAGATGTGCGGGTTGATGGTGCTTTAGCAAAACCTATTAATACCAATAAGTTGGATCAGATTTTACATCAGCTGTTTGGCGCTCCTGCTCCAAAAGAAATCACAACCGAAAAAGCTCTTGATCAGCAAATTCTTGATCAGCAAACCCTGGATGATTATCTGCAGTCTTTAGGCAAAGCCACTATGTTACGCAGCGTGCAGTTGTTTGTGCAGTTGCTGCCTGGTTACATCAATAAGATGGTGGAAACTGCAGTACAGCAAGACGTGACTGAATTTCAGGAAGCTGCGCACAAACTCAAAGGCGCAGCTGCTTCTGTTGGCTTGTTGTGGGTGCAACATCAGGCAAAGTTAATGGAGCAGGCAACTGAGCTGCATGGCATGGAAAAGCAGTTGATCAATTTCCATATAACAATAGAGCGGCACTTGGCTACTCTGCAAGAATATATAGAAGCCTGGGCTTAAGCTGTTTGCGCTGAAGCTATGATTTATATCTGGCTTAGATAGAAGAAGGGCGGGTACAAGACCCGCCCTTACATTTTCTGGTATCGAAATTACTTTTCCAGTTTACCAACGAAGCGGTAACCTTCACCGTGGATGGTGCTGATCAGCTCAGGGCTATCTACGTCAGATTCAAAATGCTTACGGATACGGCGAATAGTGACATCCACAGTTCTGTCATTTGCTCTGAGTTCACGGCCTGTCATATGACGGATCAGTTGTTCACGGGTGAAAATTTTGCCCGGGCTGTCCAGCATTAAACGTAAGGCACGGTATTCACCTTTAGGTAAACGGCGTGAGACACCTTCTGGAGACGTCAGATTGCGGCTGTTTTCATCCAATACCCAACCATTAAATTTCACTACACTTTTATGCTCTTCCACTACAGGTTGAGATACAGTGCGGTTTAACAGGTTGCGGGCACGAATAGTCAGTTCACGCGGATTAAAAGGTTTAGTCAGGTAATCGTCAGCGCCAATTTCCAGACCTAAAATACGATCGACTTCACTGTCACGTCCGGTCAGGAAAATCAGACCCACGTTTTCTTTTTGGCGTAATTCACGAGCCAGGATCAGGCCGTTTTTGCCAGGCAGATTGATATCCATAACAATCAAATTGACTTTGTGTTCCGCCAGTTTCTGGTTCATTTCTTCGCCATTCACTGCTTCAACCACATCATAGCCTTCGCCTTCGAACAGGCTGACCAGATTCAGTCGTGTTACTTCTTCATCTTCAACAATCAGAATAACAGGGGTCTGCATTATGCTTAAACCTTATGTGAACGTAATTAAGTATTTGATTTGTATCTTTTTAGAAAGAGAGTGACCTATGGTCATTGTCTGCACAATTATATAGACCACAGATTTTGTTAACAAGTGGATTTGTTAACAATTAGTGTTGCCTAATGTAAGTTGTTGAAAAACATCCTGTTGTTCAGGTTTTTTATCTTATTTAGGGATCACAGGAAAGTCGATTTGAATGTCGATGCCATGATCGAGTGAACTTTCCAGCTGAATTTTGCCGTTTAATGCTTGTGTCACTAAGTTATAGACTAAATGCATGCCAAGGCCGCTGCCACCTTCGCCTCTTTTTGTTGTGACAAAAGGATCAAATATACGTTTTTTAATATTCTCAGGCACACCGGCGCCATTGTCCTGATAATGCAGATAACAGCGGCTGTTAGCTAAGGTGACGCTAATTGTCATGGTGCCTTGTTCCATATGCTCAAAGGCATGGATCAGGCTGTTCATAATAAGGTTTATTAAAATCTGGCTGATTGGGCCCGGTTTGCTCTCCAGCTCCAGATGTTCATCACAATTGAGTATGACCTGATGCTGAGTTTTTTTCAGGTTAGGGCGTAGTGATAACAGCACTTCATTCAGCAACTGGTGCATATTGAAGTATCTTCTGTTGTCGTTGGACTGATCGACAGCCACTTGTTTAAAGCTACGGATAAGGTTAGCGGCGCGCTCAAGATTACGATAAATAATCCCCAGATTTTCTGCGCTGTCGCTGAGGAATTTTGCCAGTTGGTTTGAAGTTAACTTCTTATCATCAAAAGCTTTTTGTATTTCTGCCAGCTTATCCTGCATCAAAGTTGAAGCTGTCACACCAAGGCCTATAGGTGTATTTACTTCATGAGCTACACCGGCCACCATCTGACCTAAACTGGCCATTTTCTCAGTTTCAACAATCTGATTCTGGTATTGGTGTAAGGTAGATAAGGTGTTTAATAAATCCTGATTGGAGGTTTTCAGTGCCAGTGTTCTGTCATTGATCTTTTGTTCCAGGTCCTGGTTTAACTGGCGTATTTCACTCTCAGCACTACGCAGTTTAGTGATTTGCTGTTCAGTTCTGTCCAGCATAGTGTTCACTGCGCGGCCCAGATTATGGAATTCAGTGATTTCCATAGCTGGTACCCGAATTTGGTAGTCTTTTTCTTTTGATACTTTTTGCACCAGCGTCAGCAGGCTATACAAGGGCTGGGTAAAACGTCGCTGTAATCTGTTGGCGATAATAAAAGCACCAATTAAAGAGCAGAGTGCAATTAAAATATCGAACAACACCCGGTTTTGCACATAACGGCTTAATTCGTCCAGGCTGGCTCGAATATAGACATAACCTAATAATTTACCGTCTGATTCTATTTTTTTCGTCAGCTCCATCACACCATCGCCTATGGTGGCGTTTTGGTACTGCTCTACTTTATTAAACTGGGTGGGGTAGGGGCCAACATCTCTTCTGTTGTAACTAGCGAAAAAACTCAGCTCGTTTTTGCCCTGCAATTTATAAATATGAATGTTGTGCAGGCGTGATTCTGCAGCGAAAGACGCCAGGCGTCTGTCTTCTACTTCTGAGTCATCTATTTCGATGGAACCTACAGCGTTAAAGGCAATAATGGCGGCATAAGAGTGCAGTTGTTCAGACAGGTTTTTCTTCTCAGCTTTAATATCCTGCAAGGTGGCGATGGTTAAAGAAATACAAAGTGTGATGCTACAAATCAGCATCACAACCCATATCAGCGCACCTTTGATTGAACTCGCTTTTAAAGCTGGACCCATTAATCCTTCCGCCATCCGTCAATCTGTTATCGAAGCTATAATATTGAAGTTACACGCATTTGCAAACTTTCACCAGTTAGCACACTGACAAAAAAATAAAACGGGTTTATAGTGGATGCACTTGTGGCGACGAGGACAAACCATGGACTTATGGGATAACTACAAAACGAGTGTTTTTTTGTGCCATCAACCTCTTGGTGATCAAATTAACTTTGCTATTATCAGCGCCCAAAACCCCTGTGGCCATGTTCAAACCCCCTCCAGAAATTTATTACTCGACAATCACTTTGCTAACACCCTCGACAGCATGAATGTGCCTTACCGTAAAATTGTCGGTTGTTCACCTGACTTGAGTTTTCAGGAAAAAAGCTGGGCTGTACTTTGTGATAAAACCAAAGCTATTAAGCTGGCCATTATGTTTGAGCAACACGCCATTTATTGGGTAGAGCAGGGCAAGTTATTTCTGGTACCAGCGCTGTTGCAGCAAGATGAAGAGTATTTGGGCGAGTTTAACCCGCGCCAGATTGTATTGGGTTAGTTGAATAAAAGCAGAGCTAGTCTTTCAGAACTTGCAGTATGGGTTCTATTTTCTGACCTAAAGCATATTCCAGCTTCAGGCGTTTCAGCTTTTGTTTATGTGCTTCATCTTCGTCAGCGGGCACTGTTAAAAACTCTTTAAAATCAGCAACGCAGATACACAACATGGCAGGTTTTGCCATGTTTTCCAGCTGGCCAAGTCGATAAATCTGATGAGGACAGGCCTGAGTTCTTTCCGGCGACTGAATACAGTCAGCCAAAGCTGAAGCGCTGAAAGTTAATCCAGCCAGCACAACCAAAACCAGTCTCATCAGCAGATCCTTTTATTTGCGGTCTTTTCTACAATAATAAACCACAAAACCATCACGACGACCAAGCTCTTTTACCTGACCAAAAATTTCAGTCAACTGAGCCACATAAGGCAAATGTACGTTCGCTACTAAAGTTAAAGTACCACCTGGTTTTAATTCATTAAAAGCATCACGGAAAAACTGTTCACTAATATGGTAGTCGGTTTTTAAACCTGTATGGAAAGGTGGATTGCTGACAATATGGTCATAAGCAGCGCTGCGTGACGGAATACCATCAGCAGCTATAGTTTCTCCAGGCAGTTTATTCGCCTTTAACGTAGCAGCTGTAGAGCTGACAGCTAAAGTGCTGATGTCAGAGGCTGTTAATTTGATTTCCGGATGTCTTTTTACTAAAAAGGCACCGATAAAACCTGCACCACAAGCAAAATCCAGTACTTTACCTTGCTGAATATGGCCTAAATGCTCTAGCAGCAAGTTAGTGCCTAAATCCAACTTGCCATGATTAAACACGCCAGGCAAAGAGCAAAGCTTTAAGCTGATACCGGCTTTTTCGATACTAAACTGATGAAACTCTGCGGTTTTTAACTCGCTTTGTAACAAACCATCCAGTTCAAACCATAAGCAGTGTTTGGCATTGTCATGTTTAAAGGCTTTTAACCCGAGCTTTTCAGCCTGATTACCTAAGCTTTTAATGCCACCTTTGTTATCGCCAACCAGATAAACTTCAGTTTTGTCGTTCAGTACAGTTTTGACCTGAGCTAAAGAGCTTTGCAGCTGATCTTTACTTTTAGGGTAAAACAGCACTACTTTGTCTACTGTTAAATCAGCTGGCAAGGCATCACCCAAATAACATGGGCTTTTGCTTTGCTGCTGCCAGTTATTAGCAACAGCAATATTTGAGGTTAAACAAAACAGCTCCAACTCTGGCGCTTTTTGCTTTAATTCAGCCGCCAGACGGTCGGCCATAGGTTCTACCAGCAGTACTTTGCCTGATAAAAAATCAATATTGCGCAGCAACAGCTGACTGGTATTGTCCAACATATTAATCAACCTTCTTAAACATCAGATCCCAAACGCCATGGCCTAAATTGACACCACGGTTTTCGAATTTAGTCAGAGGTCTATGCTCAGGGCGTGGCACATAGTCATTGGTTTCTGACAGGTTGCTGTAACCTTCTGCAACTTTCATCACTTCCAGCATATGTTCAGCGTAGTTTTCCCAGTCAGTTGCCATATGAAATACACCGCCGATTTTTAATTTACGGCGTAATAACTGGGCAAACTCGGCCTGCACAATACGTCTTTTATGGTGACGTTTTTTATGCCATGGATCAGGGAAAAACAGCTGTACTGTGCTTAAGCTGTTGTCGGCAATAGAGTCGTTTAAAATTTCGATGGCATCGTGTTCAAACACCCGCAGGTTTTTAACGCCTTCAGTTTCGGCTTCACCTAAACAGGCACCTACACCTGGTTTATGTACTTCGATACCAATAAAGTCTTTATCCGGCGCGGCTTTAGCCATTTGTACTAAAGATTTGCCCATACCAAAACCAATTTCCAGCACTAAGTCGGCTTCACGGCCAAACACGGCTTTCATATCGTAAGGCGTGGCCTGATGCTCGAGACCCATAGTTGGCCAGAATAAATCTAAACTGCGCTGCTGGCCTTTGGTCAGACGACCTTCCCTTAAAACAAAGCTACGGATACGGCGCAGGTATTTGTTTTCCTGAAGCTCATCGTCCTGTGGCTCTGTGTTTGGTTGTTCCGGGTGGGTCATCTTGGTCTCCAAAAAATGTGATGCAGCCTGCTGCTGCATTAAGTGCTATCGAATGCGGCGCGTATTATCCTTGTTCTGTCGCTAATGCTCAACCGCTAATCTTGATTCAACAAAAACAGCAAAAATGCTAGGCTATGCATCGTTTTGAATTATTGAACCTGAGTAGTGATAGCTGTGCTGACTTCTGAGTATTTAACTTGCCCTGATCTTTTTGCCGATACTGTAGTCGACTGGCAAAAAACCGATGGCCGTAATGCCTTACCATGGCAACAAGACCCCAGCCCTTACAGAGTGATGGTCAGCGAACTGATGTTGCAGCAAACTCAGGTCACTACAGTGATCCCTTATTTTCAGCGCTGGATGCAAAAACTACCTGATATTCATGCCTTAGCAGCTGCCGATACCGACACTGTGATGGCGTTATGGCAGGGCTTAGGTTATTACGCCAGAGCCCGTAACTTACATAAAGCCGCTAAATATATAGTGAATGATTTAGGTGAGTTTCCTTTTGAATTAAATGACTTATTAACTATTCCCGGTATTGGTCGTTATACAGCAGGTGCTATCCGCTCTTTTGCTTATGATGCTTATGGCCCTATTGTGGATGGGAATGTAAGGCGTTTATTCTGCCGTTTATTTGGCATTGAAGGTGTGCCAACCACTTCTGCAGTGGATAAAAAATTGTGGGCTTTGGCCGATTTATTAACACCAAAACAAAACAACAGACGTTTTGCGCAAGCCTTGCTGGATTTAGGCGCTACGGTTTGCAAACCCAAACAAGCGGATTGTTTAAGTTGCCCGCTTCAAACTCAGTGTGTGGCTTTTAATACAGGCCGGGTCACAGAATTACCAACTGCTAAACCTAAAAAGACCACTCCAACCAAAGCAGGTCATTTTTTGTGGATAGAGCAAGGCGATAAGCTGTTACTGCAAAAAAGACCAGACTCCGGCATCTGGGCTGACTTATGGTCTTTACCCCAGGTAGATGAAAGGGCCGAAGCTTTGTCGCAAGCCAAACTACAGGGCCAATTTCAGCATGTGTTTTCGCATTACAAGTTAGATGCTTCGGTCTGGCATCCGGAATCCATTGTATCTGAACCTGCAGGCAGCAGCTGGTATAACAAAGAGCAAGTGATGGAGATTGGTTTACCAGCCCCTATCCGCAGCTGGATTGAAAAAAACTGGCTGAATAAAAGCTAACTGCTAGCGATGAAGTCGTTTACAATATCGGCCTTTTTAAAAGCTAAGCATTGAGGTGAATAATGTCCCGTCAGGTATTTTGTGTTTATTTGCAAAAAGAAGCAGCAGGTTTAGATTTTCAGCTGTACCCGGGTGAGCTTGGCAAAAAAATCTTCGACAGTATCAGCAAAGAAGCCTGGGCTTTATGGCAGTCAAAACAAATTATGCTGATCAATGAAAAAAAGCTGAATATGATGAATCTGGAACACCGTAAATTGCTGGAAGAACAGATGCAGCAATTTTTATTTGAAGGCAAAGAAGTTCAGATCGAAGGTTACGTTCCTAAAGCCAAATAAACCCTGCAAATCTCTAAGGCGTGGCTGGTTTAAAGTTACGCCTTTCTTTATAATTCGCATTAGAAAAATTAATTCTATTTTACTTAAGGCTGCAGGCTATGGCTCGGCGCTTACCCCCTCTTAATGCGTTAAAGGCTTTTGAAACTGCGGCCCGTCATCTTAGTTTTACTAAAGCGGCTGAAGAGATGTTTGTTACTCAGGCTGCTATTAGTCATCAGATCAAAGCTCTGGAAGACCATTTAGGTTTAAAGCTGTTTATGCGGAAGAACCGCTCTTTACTTTTAACCGAAGAAGGACAGAGTTACTTTTTAGATATTAAAGAAATTTTTCTGCAGCTGCATGAAGCCACAGAGAAGTTATTAGCTCGTGGTGCTAAAGGCTCTTTAACTGTCAGTTTGCAGCCAAGTTTTGCTATTCAGTGGCTGGTGCCGCGTTTAAGTTTATTTAGTGAAGAGCATTCCGACATAGACGTGCGGATTAAAGCGGTCGACTCAGACGAAGGTTCATTAACAGACGATGTAGACGTAGCTATTTATTATGGCCGCGGCAGCTGGCGTAACTTGCATGCCGACAAACTGCACACTGAATACTTACTGCCGGTATGTTCGCCTTTGTTATTAAACGGTAGCAAGCCATTAAAAGATGTAGCTGACTTACGTCACCATACTTTGTTGCATGACGGTTCGCGCCAGGCCTGGAAAGATTGGTTTGTCGGACAAGGCTTTAAAAACTTTAACGTCAATCAAGGGCCGATTTTTTCACATACAGCTATGGTATTGCAGGCCGCTATTCATGGTCAGGGTGTGGCTTTGGCGCATAACGTAATGGCAAGACCTGACATTAACTCAGGCCGCTTAATAGTGCCGTTTCACCATGTATTGCTGAGTAAAGACTCGCATTATCTGGTGTGCCGTGAAAACCAGACTGAGCTTGGTAAAATTGTTGCCTTCAGGCAGTGGATGGCGAAACAGGTTGAACTGGATCAGCAGGACTTTGCTGAACAACATTTTAATAATTCGACACCGGATTAATTGATGCCAGAGCAGTTAGCCTTATGCACCAAGCCTGTTGCCAGATTGCTGTTATCTCATGGCGCAGGAGCGCCAGTGCAATCAGAGTTTTGTAAGCTTTTGGCAGAGCAACTGGCAAAACAGCATATTGAAGTCTGGGGTTTTAATTTTGCTTATATGCAAAAGACGCTGGCAGGTTCGAGGCAGTTACCAGCAAAAATGCCAGTATTAACGGCAGAACTATCTGAGCAGATAAGCCAAATGCCAACAGATTTGCCTTTAGTTATTGCAGGTAAGTCGATGGGCGGCCGGGTTGCCACTCTGCTTGCTGCATCACATCTGTTGCCTGAGCAAGTAAAAGGGGTGATAGCTTTTGGTTATCCTTTTCATCCGCCGAAAAAGGACAGTTGGCGTACAGAGCATTTTATCGATTTAAAAAGGTCTGTTTTGGTGTTGCAAGGGGAGCGGGATCCTTTTGGCAGCAGTGAAGAGCTGGCAGGTAAAAGCTGGCCTTGGATAGATCTTAAGTGGCTACAAAGTGGCGATCATGATTTTGTGCCACTGAAGAAATCAGGTTTGAGCCAACAGCAGCTGATTGAACAAGCTGCTTCTCTGAGTCGGAGTTTTATTGATGAATGTATTCTGGAAAATTAACAGCAGCCTGGCAGCCTTTTATGGCGCAGTGACTGTAGGTTCAGCCGCTGCATTAATGCATTTATGGCGTGGCACTATAGCTACAGACCAACTGGCTGTGCTGTTAAGTGCGGGTTTTATATTAGCTTTTCATGCCGTGGCTTTATTGGCCTTATCGGCTTTTGACAAACTGCAACAACAAAGCCCCTGGCTAAGCCGCATTTGCGCTTGCGCCATGCAAATAGGGCTTTGGTTATTTGTTTATACTCTGGTAGCTGGTGTATTTAAGCTGCCTTTACATTTTTCAGCTCTGGCGCCTTTAGGCGGGCAGTTGCTTATTTTAAGCTGGCTGGCTTTGGCCATCAGCCCTTGGATCAGGAAATAACGATGAAAAATTGGCAGGATAGACAATTTTCACAGCCGCAGGCTGCCCGTCAGGGTGCGGCACATGGAGGTGCCGTATGAAAAATTGGCAGGATAGACAATTTTCACAGCCGCAGGCTGCCAGTCAGGGTGCGGCACATGGAGGTGCCGTATGAAAAATTGGCAGGATAGACAATTTCCACAACCGCAGGTTGCCCGTCAGGGTGCTGCACATGGAGGTGCAGCATGAAGCAACTTTTGCTGTATTGCCGTTCAGGTTTTGAAAAAGAATGTGCCGGCGAAATTCAGGATAAAGCGGGCCAGCAAGAGGTATTTGGTTTTTGCAAACTGACCAAAGACTCAGCCTTTGTTATTTTTGAAGCTTATGATAGCGAAGCTTTAGCTGCTTTTTACCGTGACTATGATTTCACGAATTTCATTTTTGCCCGTCAGTGGTTTTTGCTGGTGGATGACTTGCTGCAACTGGATCCGGCCGACCGTATTACTACAGTGGTTGAATCGGCAGTAGCTGCTGAATTATCTGCTTTTGGCGAGATCAGGGTGGAATACCCGGAAACCAACGACGGCAAAACTTTATCTACTTTAGCCCGTAAACTGACAGTGCCACTGCGCCAGTCATTACGTAAAGCTGGTGTATTGCTGCAAAAAGAAAACTCCAGAGCTCCAGTACTGCATTTGTTTATGCAAAGTGGCAGCAGTGCATATTTAGGTATTTCTTACCCTGAAAATAACAGCCCGCTGGAAAACGGCATTATGCGGCTGAAGTTCCCATCTGATGCGCCAAGTCGCAGCACATTAAAGCTGGAAGAAGCTTTTATTCAGTTTATTCCGAAAGATGAATGGGAAACCCGTTTAACTTCAGGCATGAGAGCTGTGGACTTAGGAGCTTGCCCTGGCGGTTGGACTTATCAGTTGGTTAAACGCAGCATGATGGTCACAGCTATAGACAACGGCATGATGGCGCAGTCTTTAATGGACACAGGCCAGGTGAAACATTATCAGGTCGACGGTTTTAAATTTAGTCCGGACAAACGCAATGTGTACTGGCTGGTTTGCGACATGATTGAAAAACCACAACGTGTTGGCAAACTGGTGTGTGACTGGCTGATCAATGATTGGTGTCAGGAAAGTATTTTTAACCTGAAACTACCTATGAAAAAGCGTTATGAAACTGTGGTTGAAGTGCTGGATATGATGCAGCATAACTTCAACGAAGCAGGGCTCGACGTCGAAATTCAGGCCAAGCACTTGTACCACGACCGCGAGGAAGTGACAGTGCATGTGCGTAAGTTTTAATGCTGCTATTTGGCATTTAAACAAAGAGGGCAGGTATAAAGCCTGCCCTCAACTATGTTCGGAAAACCCATCAAACATAAGGCTTAACTAAGCCATCATAATCCATCACTTTTTGCACTGCTGGGCGGGCTAATACCTTTTGTACCCAGAGGGCTATAAAAGGGTAATCGCGGGCTTTTTTATCGTCGAAGTGGCGGGTCCAACGACATAACATCATGGCGTAAATATCGATCAGTGAAAACTCTTCGCCTAAAAACCATGGGCTGCAGTGGCTGGCTAAATGTTTATCCATTTGCTCCAGCAAGCTCTGGGCTTTTTGCTGTGCATGACGTTTTACATCTGCCTGATTTTGCTCACCACTTACCCAGCGATCCGGATAAAAATAGACGCTTAAAGTGCTTTGTAAGGTGGCGGATAACCAAATCAGCCATTTGTAAGCTTCGGCACGCTGAAGAGTACCTTGAGCCGGCAACAAGTTCTTTTCCGGGTGGCTGTCGACTAGATGCAGGCAAATAGCAGCAGTTTCAAAAATGACCTGACCCTGATCGACTAGGGTTGGAATAGTGCCATTAGGGTTGAGTGCCAGGTATTCAGCTTTTTTATGAGAACCTGTTGCTGTGTCTGTTAATACCAGCTTATAAGGAACTGCCAGTTCTTCCAGCAGAATATGGGGTGCCATGCTGGCGGTGCTTGGTGAATAGTACAACTGATACATCGATATAACTCCTTAGAGAAAAACCTATCGGAGCATAGTAGTGTGAAGCGCAGATGATGGCAAAAAAAAGGTCAGAGCTTAGGCCCTGACTCAGACTATACCCAAAGTAATTGGAGTTGCAGGGAGGCGACAAGCCAGCTAGACCCCAGGAGCATAGTTACCTATGTGACTGGGGCTAGATGGTGCAGTCAACAAAGCTGCGGCTTCAAGTACGAAGGGGATATTACAAACGTTCCAGCATAGCTGCTGTAAAGTCTGTAGTGCCATGGCTGCCACCTAAGTCGCGGGTGGTGCGGTCACCTGATGCAATCACATCAGTTAATGCGGCCAGAATTTTTTCTGCTTTATCTTTCATGCCCAAATATTCCAGCATCTGGATAGAAGCTAAAATCACTGAGCTTGGGTTTGCCAGGTTTTTGCCGGCTATATCCGGCGCGCTGCCGTGTACTGCTTCAAAAATAGCGCAATCAGTGCCGATATTAGCGCCTGGCGCCATACCTAAACCACCCACTAAACCAGCACATAAGTCAGATAAAATATCGCCAAACAGGTTGGTGGTTACAATCACATCAAACTGTTGTGGATTCATCACCAGCTGCATACAAGCGTTATCAACGATCATCTCGCTGGCCTGAATATCAGGGTAACGTAAAGCTACTTCACGGGCAGTTTTTAAGAACAGGCCAGAAGTAGATTTCAGGATGTTGGCTTTGTGAACGATAGTCACTTTTTTGCGGTTTTCGCGACGTGCCAGCTCAAAGGCGAACTCAACAATACGTTCAGAACCTTCACGGGTCACTATGCTCATAGCTTCTGCCAGCTCGCCTTCGTTTTTCACGATTTGGCCAGCACCTGAGTACATACCTTCAGTATTTTCACGCACTGTAATGATGTCGATATTTTCGTAACGGGCTTTAGTGCCTTTAAACGAAATAACCGGACGTACGTTAGAGTACAGGTTGAATTTTTTACGTAAAGTCACGTTAATTGAAGTGAAACCTTCGCCTACAGGCGTAGTTAACGGGCCTTTTAAGGTGATTTTGTTACGGGCAATAGCGTCCAGTGTGGTCTGTGGCAGCAATTCACCAGTAGTTTCCAGCGCAGTTAAGCCAGCTTCAACATATTCATAGTTAAAGTTACAGCCTACTTTATCCAGAACCTGGATAGCGGCTTCTACTATGCTTGGACCTATGCCATCACCTTTGATGACCGTAATAGTTTGTGAACTCATAACGTTCCTTAAATTACTGATTCTTACCGGGACTGGTTGTAATAAACACAAAGCTGAATTTGAATACAGTCTTCTTGTTAAACCTGCGACAGCAGAGTGTGCTGAAAAACGGCGAAAATATACCAGTTTTGGTGTTTATTTTCCAGTTTATGCCGACATCTGCGACAAATCTGTGACTTCCTGCGGCATAACTTTAGAAAATGGAGAAATAAAACTACAACTGGCAATAAGTTGAGTGACAGGTTGGGTCTGTTCAACCAACAGAGCCTGCCAATCAGAAGCTGAACAAAGTTGTGCTGCAAGTTGAGGTTCTACAAATTTATAGCTGTGAGTCAGCCTGTCCTTATCGTCGCTATCGGAAAATACCGAAGCGGTCAGATCAAAAGCAAAAGCCAAGACAAAAGCCATAGGGTGGGAATGACCTGATGTAGGTAAAGCTCTGTAATGCAGACAGGCATCCTGCCAGCTTTGATTAAATTGCAGATGCTTCAGGGTTTTTAACGCCAGTTGTTGATAGTGCTCACTTTGCCATAACTGCTGCTTTAACCATTGGCTGACAAGGCTGACAGCCTGAGTTGGATGAGACAAAGCCAAAAAGCGCAAATCGGATTGTTGCCATAAAGGCCAGCACAAACACCAGGCCAGCAGCTCTGCCTGTTGTGGGGTTAAGCCATAAAATTTTATTGGTTGTGTCAGCAAATACAGAGCTTTGGCTAAAACCCGTCTGAATTCCAGTAACCAGTCATGCTGGGGCTGATGTTGTTGCTGGCAATGTTGCTCCAGCCATGCCTGTTTTAACAAAGGCAGCAGCTGTTCCTGACCTAACATGGCGATAGCATGTTGGGTAGACTGAATTTTTTGTTGTTGCCTGCTTTGTGCCGAAGCTTTTTCCTGCAATTGTTGCGTCAGCCATGGATGCTGTTCAATCAGCGCTGTTTGCTGACTTACTTTGGCGGCATGGCTCAATTGTTGTAGCCAGCTTAATGCCGGTAAGTCAGCCGGTTCAGGCCACTGCTGTAAAAGTACGTTGTCTTGGTGCCAGCCGCTAAGCCAATTGTCCTGGCTGTATTGTCTTGGGTTTAATAATTGCCAGTCTGCAGCAGGAGTTGTTAGTTCAGGCAGTAGTTGTTTTGTGCTTTTGTCATAAGGCTGTATTAACAGCTGCATTTGCTCTGTGCTGTTAACTTCACAAAGCAATAACGCAAGGTTCGCATCAGAATCCCTGACAAAACGTCCTGTGCTGTAACTGCTGCTGTTTAAACAGGAGAGGGCCTGCCAGAACTGCTGCTCCGTTATTGTGGCTTGTGGCAGCAACTGGGTTGATATTTTTTCCAGTGCGATCAACTTGCCAGCCCCAGGTAACATCAGTCGTGTTACCTGCCAGCAAAAACTGATCAACTGGCTGAAATAAGGGCTTTGCCAGGTTGCTAAACCTCTGTTTTTACCATAACACTGGCGCAGTAAGTTGAGTGCTCCTGCTTTTTCCACCAGCTCTTTGTGCTGTTTTATGGTCACAACAGCAGGAAACTTCAGCTGTTGTTGTTCTGCTGCGCTGAGCTCTTCTGCTTTTGCTGATTTTTCCAATAAAACGCTGACAGCTAAAGGCTGTAACAAGCAACATTTTAACAACTGAAACAGCAGCTCTTCAGGCCAACGGCCCGCCATAGCAATAGCTGTTAACAAGGCTGCTTGTTTGATAAAGAGTTTGCTTGAAACCAGACCAGTGGCAGGGGTAAGAGATAACTGGGATAGCAGCAGAAAAGGAGTTTTATAGGAGAGTTGCACCGTTTGCTGGCAGATCTTTTGCAGCAATTCCAGTTGCTGTGCTGCAGATAACTGGTGTTTCTCTGCATAAAAAACACCACAGTCCTGATAAAGCGCTGTCAAAGATCCCAAAGTTGCCATCTCAATCCAGTTGGTTGTATTGCTCTACTGCGGTTTCGCCTATAGCTATCAGTTGTTGGTTCTTAAATAAAATAGCTGTGCATTCGTCACGCGTGGTTATGCCGTCAGTTTTAGTTCTGTGAGTGCGGTAATACAGTACCTGATAAATCTGCTGCTGTTGGTTTTTCGCCTCAGTAATATCCGGTCCCCCCAGGTAATCAATCACCTGATCTCTGTTGATGGCTTTGGTTAAATCCAATTTATAAATATATTTGGTGTTAAAAGCTTCTCTGTCCTGCCAGCTCATCTGATCAGGATCATCTTTATAAAACAGCAAAGTAATGCAGGTTAAGCCAACATACAGCAGTATTCCTGCAAGTAAGAAGGCTATGGTTTTTACTTTCATCATCTGCCTCAGCATGCTGTAAAACGCACTTGCTGTAAATTCAGCCCCAACTGTAAATCAGTTTTCAGACTTAAGATCTGCATAAATAATTGCAGTTCAGCACGAGACGCCATAATTTTATCTTTGAGTTTGGCCGGACAATCCGGATGTGCCAGAGCAGTTTTAATATCTGGCCCCAGTTTTAACAGTTCGCTGGCCGTTTTTGGCCCTATACCTGCCAGACCACTAATGTTATTCGTTTTATCACCGACCAGGCTCCAATATCGGACTAACTGCTCTGGTAATACGCCAAACTTCTGTAGCACTGTCTCATTGCTGTGTTGCTGACGGTTAAAATGGTCATAGACCACCACCTCTTCAGCAAGTAAGGGTAAATAGCCTTTATCTGTCGACACTATAGTCACTTGCTGCTGATGTTGACGCATCGTCATGGCTAAAGTTGCAATTACATCATCTGCTTCCTGATCCGGCATCTGAAAGCTCTGGATACCTATATCAGATAGTTTTTGCTTCAGCACAGGCAAAGCGATTTGCAGATGCTCTGGCATAGGCAGCCGATCTGCTTTGTAGGCCGGATACAGCTGGGTGCGCCAGTTCAGATGAGTAACCTCAAATACAGCCAATACATGGCTTGGCTTAAATTGCCGCGTAAGCTTGACTGCAATTTGCTGTAGCTGTTCTGCTGTATTGTGCAGCAGTTGCTGGCCTGTGGCTTCACTGTAGGGGGCAGGGGAGTTATGAAAAGGTCTTTCCTGTGCTGCGTATAAACGACGGACTAAGTTTAGTCCGTCGAGTAATAACAAATGCGCCATATCAGTTCAGAATTTGATAACAAGGCTCATACTTCGAACCAGGTAATTTCATCCGGCCCTGAGCAACAAAGGCCTGCAGCAACTGATCCATCATGTTCATTAATGCAGGTTCGCCTGACAGCTTAAATGGACCATGTTGTTTGATCGCTCTGATCCCTTCATCTTTCACATTACCAGCCACTATGCCTGAAAAAGCACGGCGCAGGTGAGCTGCCAGTTTTGCTTTATCCTGCTCCAGATGCAAATCCAAAGACGCCATATTCTGGTGAGTTGGTGCAAATGGATGCTGGAAATCGGGCGCTATATGTAAAGTCCAGTTAAAGTGATACGCATCACCACAGCTCTTACGGTATTGCCGCACTTCTGAGCAACCTTGTTTTAGACGACGAGCCACTTCAGCTGGATCATCTATGATGATCTCAATCAGATCCAGCGCTTCTTTACCTAAAGTTTGTTCAATAAAACTGGCCAATTCAGCAAAATAAGCTGCGCTTTGTTGTGGTCCTGTCAGGATCACCGGCAACTTCTGATCTTTGTTTTTTTCATGCAGCATAATACCCAGTAAATACAGCAGCTCTTCCGCTGTGCCTGCACCGCCAGGGAAAATAATAATGCCATGAGCAACACGGATAAAAGCTTCCAGCCGTTTTTCGATATCAGGCAAAATCACCAGCTCGTTGACTATAGGGTTTGGTGGCTCGGCGGCAATAATGCTTGGCTCAGTTAAACCTAAATATCGGCCTTTGGTATTACGTTGTTTGGCATGACCAATAGTGGCACCTTTCATTGGGCCTTTCATAGCGCCTGGGCCGCAGCCTGTGCAGATATCCATGCCGCGTAAACCTAACTGATAACCTACTTCTTTGGTGTATTTGTATTCAGCTTCGTTAATTGAGTGACCACCCCAGCAGACAATCATATTGGGCTCAACTGCTGAATCTATCACGCGGGCGTTACGCAAAATGTCGTACACCGTATGAGTAATATGATCGCTGTTTTGTAAATCTAACCTGTTAGCGTGGGTCAGCTGAGTATGGAAAAACAGAATGTCACGCAGTACAGCGAATAAATGCTCATGAATACCACGGATAATCTGACCGTCGACAAAAGCACTTTCCGGTGGATTAAACAGCTCTATTTTAATGCCACGTTCGCGGGCTAATAAATTCACATCAAAGTTTTTAAACTGATCATAAATTTCGCTGGAGCTGTCGGTATGACTGCCTACGTTCAGTACGGCAAGGCAACAATTACGGAATAAGGTAAAGGCGTCAGAGCTGGTGTTGTTTTTCAGGCGGTCAACTTCAAGTTGAGATAAAAGCGCCATGGCGCCCAACGGATTCAGTTGTACATGCATAGATTACTTCCTTATGACCCGGCCCTGTGGCCGAAGCTTAACCTGAACTAGGGATAATGAGTGTCGAATACTCTATATTTAACCCACTAAATCAGATAGATAAACCAATTTATTCAAGCTGCTTAAGTCTATGTTTACTGAATGCGCAGATTTTTGCGTCTATCAAGGCGCTTTGTCGTACGCCATAGTGATCTATGGTTAGACAAAGCAACGCAGAGAGGCCCGAAAAGATGCTCGTTCAGCGGCGCTGCTTATCCCAAGTTCAGGTTATTCAGCTTTTCAGTACGACTAAATCCCGACCTGCACGTTTTGCTTCGTATAAAGCTTCGTCTGCACGGTCAAAAGCTGCTCTGTTATTGTCAGAGGTTTTGAGTTCTGTCGCACCAAAAGAAATTGAAATGGGAACGTTTTGGTCTTTGAATTTAAAAGGGATTTTCTTAATCCTCTCCCTCAGATTATTCAGAGGCTGTTTAAGTTCAGATAAATGTGTTTCCGGGAACAAAATAATAAACTCTTCACCACCATAACGGGCAATGAAGTCGGTTTCACGTAAGCTTTGTTTTAATGCCTGTGCTATCACTTTTAAAGTTTTATCACCAGCGCTGTGGCCATAGTTGTCGTTAATCTGTTTAAAGTGATCCACATCAGCCAAAGCTATTGCCAGAGGTTTACCATAACGCTGTGCACGACGGATTTCCAGCTCAAAACGCTCATCAAAGGCAGCTCTGTTTGGCAATTCTGTTAACGCATCCTGCAAACTTCTGAATTTTTGCTCAGCCAGACGTTTTTTAAATTGTGTAGCTTCCTGCTCCAGCTCAGACAAACGCGATTCCATATGGCGCAAGGTGGTGAGCATCAGCTCACGCTCGTCTTTTTCTAGCTGCTCTTTTTCCCGCAGAGAGTTAGTGATAGCGCCAAGTTTGGTGCTGACCAATGACTGCAGCTGCTCTAGTGAAGTCGCTGATTTAGTATCTGCTGTTAAATTGGTAATTTGCTGCTCTATTTGCTGGTTTAGCAGCAGCATTTTTTCTTTAATACTGTTCGAAGTATTTAGTGAGGAGACAACAGCCTGCTGCACCCCGGTCAGGGCTTCGTTTAATTTCAGCAGAAAATGTTGGGCTGACTGACGCTCGTCTGTCACTGAAGCGATGATAATTTCAATAGTACGTAAGCAAGATTCCAGCAAGGCTTCAATGCTGACGTTGGATAATAAAGTAGAGCGGATTTTTTCTATATCCTGACCGTATTTACCTTCAAAGGCCAGTTCACTGAGCAGGTTGGTCAGTTCAATAGAAATTTGCCGGCAGATGGCCTGATACTTATTGTCATCAATCGCATCGCCTTGCTCACTTTGCTGTTTGGTGGCTAAAGCAGCTTGGTATAACTCTGTTAAATGAGTCAGATGAGGTAAAAATGCCTGAACAGTAGAAGATGGCTCTTCTACTTTAGTCAGCAAATCCCGTAGATCGCGTCTTAACTGATCCGGCAAACCACGTTGCTTTTGCAGCAATTTTCCTGCATCTGTTAAGGTGTTTTGTGCCTTCTTCAATTCAGATTGCTGGCGGGATTCCAGAGTTTTTAATGCTTCAACTGCGCTTTCTACTAAAGGCAGGATCTTTTCCAGATCTGTGCCCTTGGCAAATTCCTGACGTAAACGAGCCAGCTTGTTGTCGAGCTCAATGTCTATACCTTTGCAGGCCAGAGATAGCCTGGAGACAAATTGAGACAGGATTTTAAACTGACTTTCGTAGGTGTCTTCCAGCTGTTTGCGCGCTTTGACTGCATTTGCCAGCTGTTGTTTTACATCACTTTGCTGCTCGGCCACCAGAATCATTCCCCAGGTACAAAACCCGCTCGGTTTGAGCTAAGTATATCTGCAATAATGATAAAAGCGACAGCAGAATCTGGCAGGAAATGAAAAAAGCGGACTAAAAGTCCGCTTAAAATCAGCAATTAAGTAGGGTATTTTTTTGTGGTTACTTTTTGGTTAAATAGTAAGGTAACCAGCTTTGTTCTTCAGCAGAGGTCAGATAGTTCATCTTGTTCACTTTTGGTCTGAAGTTAATAGGGTTGTCCCTGTCAGGACGCTTTGCATTAGAACAGAATTTGATCTGAAAGTAAAAGTTAAAATGTAATAGTACGAAGTGGGTTACACAAATCTGGTCGCTTTAATTTAGCTGTTGGTAGTGTTTTATTCGCTATTTATTTGAATTTATGGTTGTTTTCCATTTTTGGTTCTGGAGGTTACAGCGTGAGATTTCTGAAAGTTTTTTGTGCACTGATCATAATGAGCAGCTCTGCATACAGTTGGGCACAAGTGAACTACCAAATTAGTATCACTGAACCTGCGCATCACCTGGCACAAGTTCGTGCTGAGTTTCAGGTTAACGAGGCAAAACCTTTGACCTTAATGTTGCCAGCCTGGCGCAGTGGTAAATACCAGATCCTGGATTTAGCCAAAGGTGTGACTGGTTTTAGTGCTGTGGATGCTCAGGGTAAAGCTATTCAGTGGCAAAAAACGGAGAAAAGCAGCTGGACTTTAGAACCAACAACAGCTGGCAAAGTAGTAGTGCAATACACTGTCTATGCCAATGAGTTGGGCGAACGTACCCGCCATATTGATGAAACTCATGCCTATATCAACTCCAGCGCCTTTTTAATGTTCAGCCATCAGCAAAAATCTGAAGCTGTGTCTGTGCAGTTGAACGTGCCACAAGGCTGGCGTTCATTCTCAGGTATGGCAAAAGGGAGTAACGAACATCAATTTGTCGCGGCAAACTATGATGTGTTGGCGGATTCTCCTATTGAGACCGGTATTAATCAGCATTTAACTTTTAGCGCCGATGGCCGTGATTATGATCTGGTGATTTGGGGCGAAGGTAATTACAACGCCGCCCAGATGCAAAAAGACTTAGAAAAGCTGGTGCAGCAAACGGACGCTATCTGGCAAGGTTACCCTTATCAACGTTATCTGTTTATTGTGCATGCTACTGATGGCGCACGTGGTGCTACTGAGCATTTAAATTCAACAGTGATCCAAAGAGACAGATTCACCTTTGGCAAACGAGAAGATTATCTGGCGTTTTTAAGCACGGCTTCTCATGAGCTGGTGCATACCTGGAACGTAAAAGCTTACAGGCCAGCTGAATTAGTACCTTATGACTATCTGAACCCTAACTACAGTAAATTGTTATGGATTTCAGAAGGTTCCACCAGTTATTTCCAAAACCAGCTGCTGTTGCGGGCAGGTTTAATGACCAAAGAAGAATTTTACGCTGATCTTGCAAAACGACTGGATAAGTTCGTTCATACGCCTGGGCGTTTGGTGCAGTCAGTATCAGAAAGTAGTTTTGACAGCTGGATAAGTTTAGGTGGCGATCATGGCACTAACTTTGGTGTGAATATTTACTCTGAAGGTTATATCGCCAGCTGGTTGATGGACGAACTGATTTTAAAACAGTCGGGCCGTAAAGCCAGCTACCGTGAACTGCATAATCAGTTGTATCAACGTTTTGGTAAAACCACAGCTTTTACTGCAAAAGACGTAATTGATATAGCTTCTGAACTGACTGGCGAAGATCAAAACCCTTGGTGGCAACAGCAAGTAGAAAAACCGCTGAACTTTGATATCGAACAGCTGTTGGCGAGTTTTGGTTTGCAGTGGCAACAGGACAAAAAACGTGAAATTTTCTCTGGTGTAACAGCTGAAAACAAAGCAGGTTTTGCGCTGGTAAAAAAGTTAGAACGTGATAGTCCGGCCTGGAAAGCAGGTTTTACCTCTGAAGATTTGATAGTGGCAGTCAACGGCTTACAACTAAAAGCTGATTTGGCTGAGCGCCTAAAAGATTTCAAAGCAGGCGACAAAGTGCAAATCAGCTACTTCCGCCAAGGCCGTTTACAGCATCAACCGCTGGTGTTGGCTGATGAGGCTAAAGGTACTGGTAAATTAGTGCCGGTAGCGAAACCAAGCCGTCAGCAAAAGGCTATGCATCAGGCCTGGTTGGGTGTGGATTTATAGAAATTTTTGGGGCGGGTTTTGTGCACGCCCGTTTGGAGTTTAAGGCGTTTAAACACCCCCTAGCCACGCAGTACTAATGCTTACGTCTAACAGTTGTAGGTTGTACTTGCCGTGCAGCGGCAGTACAACAATGCCGTTGGCAGCAGTCAATAATCTAAGATTCTGAATCCAAAGCAAGAAAGTGCAGGAAGCACTTTCTAATAGCCGAATGCTGGCCCGTAGGGTGAATTACATGGATGTAATTTATAAAAGGCGACCCTAGGCCGCTGCGACAACGCTTGCGTTGAACAGCTTTAGCTGGCCCCGAAGGGGTACGAACGAAGTGAGTATAAAGCAGCGTCCTAATGGGGAATTGGTGACTGTAGTTGATTACGATTTTTTTTGATGGACTGCAAAGTGCTAAATGAGGCATCGGGACACATTGCAAGACCTGACCCTCTGCGTTCTATGACTACGCACTGCGAATAACCACTGTGCCGATCCCGTAGTCAATTTCTCCGCAATCTCTTAACAGCTGAATGCTACTAGGCACTACAAATGTTTTTTCAATTAACCCGAAGTCAATTTTGTTTTTAAGAATACAGAAATAACCTGTTGGGCTTGATCCCCATCTGTATTCCGTAGCGATCTTGTTGCCGTTGGATAACAAAAGCTTAAGGATTGGCTCCAAAATATTATATTTAGGGCCGTCAATTTTGCTTGATAACTCAATCATGGGTTTGCCATATAACGCCCGCCACAAACGCGAGCAACTTGTTGCGAGTCGAGCGCCCAAAGGGCGCGTTTTTGATGGCGATTGTTATATGCCGGACTCAATTTTTAAGTACCTATCTTTTCCCACAGAAATATAATAAAGCGGCAGAAATATAGATTTAAAAAAGTTAGAACTAAAGGCGTTTCTCACCACAACTTTTCCTGAACGAATGTCACTAACATTAAACTCAGGGCTTGAACACCAATCGATAACCGCTTTCAGTGTTTTACTACCTACTGGCAGCGTTATTGTTTGTGTTGTGCCGCGCTTTATAATAGCCACTTCTTTACCATCCACCAGTAAATGATAATCGCGAGCCATGTCTGCAAATTGCTTTGGTCTAGTTACTTCGATTTCCATTTCAACCTCGTAGGCATATAGCAATTTAATAGAAGGGTTTCTGCCCGCAAGTCGAACATTTTACTGCCTTCTTTCATGATTTTTACTCATACCAAATTAACGCTGATGTACCTCTATTTCAACAACTTTTTCTGAAATCAGTAAATGTATGACCGACAAAATTTATACAGGCAGTATGCTAGTTGTTCTTAAATTTACTCAAGTTCGGTATCTGGGCATTTAACCAGTGGTTGGGGCCGGCAAAAGGAGTGATTATTAGATATTTTCCGCAACGCAACGCTTTACTTCTGGCGAAGCTCCGCCGGCTAGTTTTGACTTTAGCGTAGTGGATTGGGGGCAATAAATCTTACCCCCACTCATTACTGCCGTGTTAAGCGTAAGTTAGGTTGATCGCAAGGTTCGCTGCTGCGTAGTGGGTTGATATCCAGACCACCTCTTCTGGTGTAGCGGGCGTAGACCACTAAAAACTCTGGTTCACACAGCTTCCACAAATCCAGATAGATCCGCTCTACACATTGCTCGTGAAATTCATTGTGGCTTCTGAAACTAATCAGATACTTCAGTAAAGACGCATGATCAACAGCCTTACCTTTGTAATGAATATAAACACTGGCCCAGTCTGGTTGGGACGTGATTAAGCAGTTGGATTTCAGCAAATGTGAATGCAGCTTTTCGTCTACCACTGCGCCTGAAGGGTTTAATTGCAGCAGCTCTGGTTTGTAGTCGTAATGCTCAACTTCGATATCTAAATCGTCAATGCAACGGCCAGGTAACCAGGTCGGCTGAAAGGCGGTCAGCTCATTAACATTATGCAAAGTCACTTGCACAGGGCCACCGGCACAGGCCGATAAATCAGTTTTCATCGTACGGTAGAGTTGGCTGATATCGGCAAACTTAGTCTGGTTTAAACTGTTTAAATAGAGTTTAAAGGATTTGGACTCGATCAGATTAGGTGTATCAAAAGGCACCACAAAAGTAGCAAGTGCCACCATAGGCTTACCTTTAGGAGTCAACCATGACAACTCGTAACCGTGCCAGGTGTCCTGACCCACGAAAGGCAATTCAGCGCCTAAACCTATAGCCTGACGGCCTAAAGTGCGTGGCACAGCCTGCAATAACTCCGGACTGTAGTGATCAATATAAGCAGTAGCCTGGCCAAGAGTTAAGCCAGCAAGCACCTCAGTTTGTATTTTTGTCATAACACCAACAACCAAGTTAGAATGGCGGCAATTTTAGCACAGAAGCGAATCACCATGCCTGGCCAATTCCATCAGCAATTTGCAGAATTTGTAGAGTCTTATCAAAAACAACATCCGACACTTCTCAGTTGGCTTGACCCTGAACAGGATTCTCCTTGTCAGTATGGTGAGGTGGTGGAGGGTGAGGTGCATTGGCGTCCGGTCAAAGCTGAACCCGCTTTAGATTTATCCAAAACCCAACAAGCGCTGGAATTGCAGTTCCCGGAGCAGTTGACTGAGTTTTACACCAGCTATTTTGGTGGTGGTTTAAAGGTTCGTCATGACAGAGGTGAACTTGAGCTATTGATGAGCTGGCATCAGGCCGATTTTGAGCGGTTGCAGCAAAATATCATTGCGCATATTCTGATGAAAAGGCGTTTAAAGCAGCGCGAAACTGTCTTTATTGCTGCCACTGATCACGATGATTACTTAGTCTCGGTATTAGTGGCGACAGGCGAAGTGTACTTAGAGAAAGTAGGGATGGAAGTCAAAGAGCTGCTTGCTGCTGATTTAGCTACTTTTTTACAGCAGCTAAGTTTCTGAGCTGTTCCAAGCCTTAAGGCTGACAATCAAAAGCTATATTCGATACCAGCTGGCAAGGTTCACAGCAAAAATCAAACAGGCCATGCCAGCTCTGACCAAGTTTCCAGTCAGAGCCACAAGATGGGCATTTTTTCTCTGCATCCAAAACGCAATCCGCGCTGCTGCCACTGTACAGATAATAATAAACAGGCTTATTCAGCTCTTTGCTCAGTGCTCTGGCCTGTTTATAGCCTTGTTGGTTTAAACCACTATAAAAGCCCTGCACACTTTGTTCGGCGCTTTTAAACAGCACTCTTTTTTCCTGCATCTGAATTTCATCCAAAGCCTGATACTGCAATTGCCAGCGTACTAAAGACTCAAAATCTTCACCACTTGTTCTACCCACTTTATACAAAGGTATTGGGGCAAAATGTTCTGCGCAGTACAGCACTGAGTTGGTGGCTGAAAAACTACAAAATAAAATCAAAGCAGCATGACCAGGGCAGGGGTCGGTATGATTTGACATCAAATCATAGCCCAGAATCGTCAGTTTTGGGTAACTTAAACCTACTTGCTGTAATAGCTCTAAAGCAATCAGGCCAGCTTTGCTGTGTGAGGCTTTGTCTAACGCATCAGCTTGCGGCAACACCACACGGCTGAAAAAACTGTCTTGCGCCTGATAAGTCGGGAATTCACGACCTAAAATCTGGCCCTGGAAAATCAGCTTTTCCAGATAAAAACGAATACCTTTTTCCGCGTCAGCAAAGCTGGTATCGGCAATGATTTTAAATTCCAGCTCTGCAACTAACATCAGATCCCCAGCTTTTTGATGATCAGATCAAGTTTGGCTTCGATACGGGCCAGATCTGCTTTGATATCAGAAGACACCTGCGGTTCAGGCAGAGGTTGTGATTGTGGGACTGGATCTGACAGCAGGGTCACAGCACCATTACGCCATGCCTGATAAGCCTGCAACAAAGCCGGACTCATAGTGGCCGTGCCTAAGCGGGCTTTAACCAGAGCCAGGCTGGGTTCTTTGCCTTCTTGTTGCAGCTGAGCTGCAATTTTTGCGACTTGTTGGCTGAGTTGTTCCATCATTTTCTTTAGTTTCACTAAAATTTAGTGAAATTTACCACCTAAGTTAATCATATCACTAGCATGATTTTATAAGCCATTGTTATTTAAAGACTTTAAAAGTTGGCCCCAGTTTTGCTATTAACAATCAATAAGTTAAAACCAACAAGTTAAAACTCTAAGGGAAAAGCAATGAATTATTTAAAGGTATTAACAGTAGCAACAGCCATGATGGCTTTATCTGGTTGTGTTGTGGCTATAGGTGACAAAGGTGAAAATGACAGCAGCAACAACTCGTCATGGAAAAAAGCGCAAAAATTAAATAATCAGGTGATCAGTCAGTTAAATCTGGGCGCAGAGTTGGCTTCAGTGCGTGGCCAGTTAGGTACACCAGATTTTAGTGAATCATTCCGTGACGCTGGTAATGAAACTGTAGTGCTGTTTTACCGCACTCATCATGAGCACAGTGACGGCGAAACCAGCAAAGACGAATGCACTCCGTTGGTATTTAAGAACGGCGTGTTAACGGGTTGGGGCGACAAAGCCTACCGTCAGCTGTAAACAAAAGTTCCCGGACCAGGGAGGTGCTGCCAATAGGACAGCACTTCCTTTTTTAATGTCGTAACAGCACGTTCAGCTCATCGATCACTACACACCAGTCTGCATCCTGTTTCCAATTTTCTATAAGGAAACTTGCCTGAGCATTACTCCAAAAAGAAGCCGCAGATAAGGATATATCTGCCGGGATTTTGTGACTGGCGATAAAAGCTGTAATGTCTGATGGACTATTGTCTAAACCCAGCTGAGCAAAAAGTGTCGGCATATCGTGTGTGGTCATATCCATTTTAAGATCCCTTTGTGAATGTAAGTTCTGTTAAGTGTAGTTGCCTGAAAGGGCTGATGCATTGGCAATACTTAGCCTGACTGCTATGTTGATACTCAAACTACAATACAGAACAGAGACATACTATGCAAAATCAACCAGCTCTTGATCTGAACCAGCTTAAAGCACAGTTGTTAACCCCTGATGAATTGAAATTAGCGGCCTCCTTGTTATACCAGTCTTATCATGACGATCCTGTGTTTATGGATATATTTCAGGCTGATAAAAGCGACTATGAGCAACGTTTAAGAGCTGCGATCCGTGAAGAGCTGAATGTATTCTGGCAGGAAGAACAGCCCGTCATAGGCATTTTTATTGAGCAACAATTATTAGGTGTAGCTTGTGTCACAGAGCCGGGTTCTAAATTGAGTGGCGACAGATTCTGGCATTGGCGGCTGAAAATGTTACTGACAGCAGGTTATGTTTCAACCAAACAATTATTGGAAAAAGAACAGCGTATTCATGCGGCTATGCCGGTACAGCATTACCATATGCTGGCCTTTATTGCCATTTCGCCACAGTATCAGCATTTGGGGTTAGGGCATTATCTGATGCATGCGGTGGATTCGATCGTAGAGCAAAATCCGGCTTCTTTGGGCATTGGTGTTTTTGTCACGCTGGAGAAAAACAAAGCCTTTTTTAGTGCTGATCATTATCAGCAAGTCACAGAGTTGAATTTCAGCAAAGTCAAAGGTACTTTAATGTTCAGACCAAGACAAAGCAGTCCTTTAACGCTGGTGGAGTAATTACAGATGTCCGGCTTTCGTAGTTTTTCCGAGTTTTATCCTTATTATTTATCTGAACATAAAGACCCGGTTTGCCGCCGCCTGCATTACATAGGATCGACTTTAGTGCTGGCGATTTTGGTGACATTGGCTGTAACAGGTTTATGGGGCTATTGGTGGTTGATGTTACTGGCAGGTTATGGTTTTGCCTGGGTTGGTCACTTTAAATTTGAACATAACAAACCCGCCACCTTTAAATATCCATTTTATAGTCTGGCGGCGGATTGGGTGATGTATAAAGATTTTCTGACCGGGCAGTTGGAGCAGAAACTACAAAAATTGCCTTAAATCCGGTAGGGCGGTAACTGAAAACTTAAGTAACGCAGGCCGGATAAACGCAGTTCGGCCTGATAACGACTTTCACCGTCGCTGCTAAAATCTACCTGATAGCTGGTAAACCAGCGCCATCTGTTGTCCAGTTTTGAAAACTGATGTGTGCCTCTTGCACATTCAAGAAACTGTAATTCCTGTTGTTTACACAGATGTTTGGCCAGCTTGATTGCAGTTTCATCCTGCTTACGCTGCAATAAAAACGCATAGACAAAAGCCATACCTAACAATAATAACCAGACAAAATCCATCACGACTCCTTTATTATGAATATGCATAATGGCGACGGGCCGGTGTTTTTGCAAGACAGCTCAGGTTCGCCCTGTGATAAAATCTGCGCCAGTTAAATGTGGTCACCAGTCAAATCTGGTCAATAGTTAAATCGGATCAGCAGAAGCATGTACTTACAGGTCACAGATTTATTAAATCAGATTGAAAGCGAATTAAAAGCTGCAGAGCTTTGGGCTTTTGTTGCACCTGATGCACAAGCGATGCAAAGCACAGCGCCATTTTTTTGCGACACTATGCCACTGGAAAACTGGCTGCAATTTGTATTTTTGCCGCGCATGCGTGCTTTAGTGGAAGGCCGCTTGCCTTTACCGCAACAAATTGCGGTTTGTCCTATGGCCGAAGAGGCATTTAAACATTTAGATAATCGCACTTTGCTGCTGATTAATCGTATTGCGGATTTGGATGAATTGTTAAGTGGTAAACGTGAGCAAACAATTGCCAGAGCCTGAGTTGATAACAGCTCCTGTACTGACGATTTTGTATCAGGACGAGTTTCTGGTGGCGATAGATAAACCTGCAGGCATGCTGGTGCATCGATCGTTTTTAGACCGACATGAAACCGTATTTGTGATGCAAACCCTGCGCAATCAGCTAGGGCAGCATGTATTTCCGGTGCACCGGCTCGACAGGCCCACCTCTGGTGTGTTGTTATTTGCGTTATCTGCTGATGTCGCCCGTTTACTGACAGAACAGCTAACCGAACAGCACTGGCGCAAGTTTTATCTGGCGGTTTGCCGCGGTTTTGTCAAACAAGCAGGTATTTTGGATTATCCGTTAAAAGAGCAACTGGATAAAATTGCCGACAAATTAGCCAGTCCGGATAAAGACAAGCAGGAAGCGATAACAGCCTTATGGCCTTTGGCCCAGGTTGAATTGCCGATAGCTATAGGTAAATATCCGGTGGCACGTTACTCGCTGGTGGCTTTGCAACCTTTAACAGGTCGTAAGCACCAGCTGCGCCGGCATTTATCGCATTTACGCCACCCTATAGTGGGCGACACCACGCATGGTGAAGGCAAACATAACCGCTTGTTTGCAGAGCATTTGAATAGCCACAGGTTATTACTCATCGCCAAAAGGCTGGAGTTAAAACATCCGGTCACTGGTGTTGATTTAGTGATCGAAGCACCACTGGGTGAAGTAGAAGTTTTATTTAAAGAATTCAGTTGGCCCATCGAAGATAGCTGGTACAGCAATTTTTTTGAGCAATCAGAGCTTAGCGCTTTGACAGAGTTATAAAGAAGGGTATTTATGAAAAAAGTAGCTATTGTGGTAGGCACAGTGTACGGCGGCGCTCAGTTTGTCGCTGAAGAAGCAGATAAAATATTGCAGGCTAAAGGGTACAGCACTCAGTTAAACCTGGAGCCAAAGCTTAACGACGTGTTAGCTTTTGCACCTGACATCTGGCTGGTAATCACTTCCACTACAGGTCAGGGCGATATTCCGGATAATTTGTTGCCATTTTTTATTGATGTCAAAGACAGATTCCCGCTGTTAACAGGCAAAAAGTACGCTGTGATTTGTTTAGGTGACAGCGGTTATGGCGATACCTTTTGTGGTGCTGGTAAACAGTTTTCCGAGTTATTGGCTGAATTACAGGGCACAGCTTTGGCTCCGGCCTTAGAGATTGATGCAGGCGAAACCCTGCAGGCTGAAGATCTGGCTTTACCCTGGATAGAACAACAGTTTTAGTTTTATTCTAATTAAACAGCGCCATAGTGTCTTTATAAGCAAGGCTTAGCGCCGCTATGGCTTCCTGTTCTGATTGGATATTGGTGTAGCCTATCACCAGGCCATATCTCTTATTTTTTTGTGAATACCAGCTCGATAGCGGAAACACCTGCAGGTTGAAGGAGTTCCACAATTCAGCGAGCTGCAAATCCTGCACACCTTGTTTTAAAAACACCACAATATGCATACCGCCGTCTGTATGTTCATACGCAAATAAGCCCGGATAAACAGTTTCCAAAGCGCTGTATACCATCATTCGTCTTTGCTGATACAAAGCCCGCATTTTTTTAAGATGTTTAAAAAAGTGGCCTTCGCTTAAAAATAAGGTGAGGATTTTTTGTGGCAACAAAGGCTGGCTGGTTTCGATAATTTCGCCGGTTTCTTTAAACTTCCCTATAAGCTCCGTAGGCATCACTATGTAACTGACCCGCATCGACGGCATAATTGTTTTACTAAAAGTGCCAACATAAATCACCCGATCATCAGTGTCCTGACTTTTCAGGGCTGGTATCACTTTTTTAGTGTAGTGAAACTCACCATCGTAATCATCTTCAATGACCCAGGCTTTGGTCTGCGCTGCCCACTGCAGTAACTGCTGGCGCCTTGGTAGAGATAACGTGACTGCCAAAGGACTATGGTGAGCAGGACTTATGATGACAAATTTCGCATCATGATGATGCTGCAATAAATAATCGACATTTAAACCCTGAGCATCGACAGGGGCGTAATGCAGGTTGTGCACTATACGTTTCAGCAACTTTTGGCCAAAAAAGTAGCCTGGGTCTTCGAAGATACATTTGTCATTTTGCACACTCAGCGTCTGCAAAATTAACGCAATACTGCTTTTATAGCCGCTGGTGATAAAAATTTGTTCTGCTTTGCAGTTTAAACCCCGTGAGATATTCAGATAATTAGCAATAGCCTGGCGCAAAGGCGGATGGCCCATTATAGGCGGATTGAGCATTTCCTCTGGCCGCATAGCGCGGATGGCTTTACCGGATAGCAGCAACCATTTTTTATAGGGAAATTCATCCAAAGAGGGTATACCAAGACGGAAATACCCTTTGTTATCCCGCAGGTCGATAATGTGTTTTAAGCTTTTGTCTTCTAACACTAATTGTGGCGTTTCAGCGGGCTGTTTTTTTATAAAAAGCTCCGGATTGACCAGAGTGCCGCGCGCCCCACGACTGACCAGATAACCCTCGCCAATCAAAATATCGTACGCCGCTTCGACTGTCTTTTTCGCAACCCCTAAATCTTCTGCCAATACCCGGATTGAAGGGACTTTTTCGCCAGGTTTTAAAGTGCCTGCCAGAATACTTTGGGTATAACGCTGATAAATTTCTTTATAGCCCATTAGGTGTCCTACTTACTTTCTTGGTTCTTGTATCTTTTGAGTATGACATCCGGCGCTAAAATGAGCGACATCAACAGAAGATTTAATGATGAGGAAGAGAGAATGAAGCTGCTACACATCAAGGTCAGTCCCAATCTGCAAGGCTCGTCGTCACGCAAAGTATCGCAACATTTGCTGGAGAAATTGCAAAGCAGTTATCCGGAGCTGACAGAGCAAGTGCTGGATTTGTCGGCTCAGCCTCTGCCTCATCTGGATGCGCTGACAACTGGTTCATTTCTGACTAAACCTGAAGACAGAACAGCAGAGCAAAACCAGGCGATCCAACTGTCCGAGCAGTTGGTGGATATGTTGCTGGAAACCGACATTCTGCTGCTGTCATCCCCTATGTGGAATTTAGGTCTGCCGTCTGTATTAAAGGCCTGGTTTGATCACATCACCAGAGCTGGACGCACTTTCGCCTTTACCAAAGAAGGCACCAAAGTGGGGCTGGTCACCCATAAAAAAGTGTATGTAGTGGTCTCCAGCGGCAGCTGTTTTAGCCAGGGACCTTTTGTGAACGACGATCAATTTACGCCTTACATCAAAGTCGCTTTGGCTTACATAGGCATAGAGGACGTGACTTTTATAAGAGTGGATGGAACTCATTTTCCTCTGACCAAAGACACAGCTTTACTCAAGGCGCTGAGCGCTGTTGATGTATTAACTGTTTGATTATTTAACCTTTAATTACTTTTAACTTAAACCCGGAGAACTATGATGAGCAACAGAGTCAATCACTTCCAAACCGTACCAAACCTGACCAAAGCGTTAATAGACGCCAGCATGGCATCTTACAAAACTTCTATTGATGGGCTTATTAAAAGTCTGATTGATATCAGAGCCTCTCAGTTGAACAACTGTGCTTTTTGTCTGGATATGCATATCAAGCAGGCCAAGATTAAAGGCGAAGGGGAGCTGCGATTACACCATGTAGCCATTTGGCGTGAATCACCATTGTTTAACGCTAAAGAAAAAGCAGCGCTGGCGTTAACTGAAGCTTTAACCCATATCCCTGCTATCGGCATCAGTGATGAGCTGTACCGTTCAACCAAAGAACATTTTTCTGATGTGGAAATTTCTGAATTGACCTACGCAATAGGCCTGATCAATTTCTGGAACCGTATGCAAATTCTGGCTCAGATGGAACCAGGTTCACAAGATGCAGCTTTTGGTTTAACAAAGGCAGTGTTTAACTAAGACAGTTTGAAAATGGGGTCAGATCACATTGTTAACTGTTAACAATGTGATCTGACCCCATTTTTATCTTAATCTATGCTGCGCAGCAGGGCATTGATGCCTACTTTAGCGCGGGTCTGGGCATCAACCTTTTTAACGATAATAGCGGCGTACAGGCTGTGTGTGCCATCTTTCGATGGAATGGAACCTGGTACTACTACCGCGCCTGCAGGTACACGGCCATAAGTTATTTCGCCGGTTTCACGGTCGTAAATACGGGTCGACTGGCTGATATAGACACCCATAGAAAGCACTGCGCCTTCTTCGATGATCACACCTTCCACTACTTCAGAGCGGGCGCCGATAAAGCAGTTGTCTTCAATAATGGTTGGGTTGGCTTGTAGTGGCTCTAATACACCACCAATGCCTACGCCACCGGATAAGTGCACGTTTTTACCAATCTGAGCACAGGAGCCCACAGTAGCCCAGGTATCGACCATAGTGCCTTCACCGACATAAGCGCCGATATTGACGTATGAAGGCATCAGTACCACGTTTTTATCGATAAAACTGCCTTTACGCACTGCGGCAGGAGGCACAACACGTACACCTTCAGCAACAAAACGCTCGTGTGTGTAGTCAGCAAATTTCATCGGTACTTTATCGAAGAAGCGGTTTTCAGCACCGTCCATCACCTGATTGTCATTGATACGGAAAGACAATAACACGGCTTTTTTCAGCCATTGGTGAGTCACCCATTCGCCTGCTACTTTTTCGGCAACACGGGCTTTGCCGCTGTCCAAGAGTTCAATAGCCGCAGTGACGGCAGCTTTGACTTCAGCAGTTACAGTGGCTGGAGTAATGGATGCGCGTTGTTCAAACGCGGCTTCGATAATGGATTTTAAATCTGACAAAACTTTATCCCTCTGTCACATGAGTTAATTGTTCGACAAGAACACGACGCAGCTGTGATTGTTGATCGGCATCCAGCGCCTGATCTTGTCTCGTAGAAATCATAAAAAAGTCTTCGGCTTTTTCGCCTATGGTGGTGATTTTGGCGGCGTGGATGCTGATCTCGCAGCGCTGGAATACGGAGCCTATATCAGCCAATAAACCCGGCATATCCAAAGCGGTGATTTCCACCATAGTGCGGTGTTTATTTGCACCCGGAATAAAGACCACTTTGGGCGCTATATTAAAGGGCCGCATCTGACGGGATAAACGGGGTTTACCGCGTGACAAGTCCGGTTTGCCGCTAATATAGGTTTCCAGCGCACGTTTGAGGCTTTGTAAACGGGATGGCGAAGTGACAGGCTCACCGTTTTGCTCAAGTACAACAAAGGTATCCATCGCGTAACCATCTTTGTTGGTCATGATCTGGGCGTCAAAAATATTGACCTTTTTGCTGTCGAGCGCAGCCACTAAATGGGCAAATAAGTTGTCCTGATCCGGCGTATACACAAAAACCTGAGTGCTGCCACGGAACGGCGTTTTATCTATCAGTACTAAAGGCTCATCCGGGTCTTTATGGCGCAAAATATGTTCACAGTGCCAGACAATTTGTTTGGGGTTGTAACGGGCGAAATAATCCGCTTTGATCCGGCCCCATAACTGCAGCACTTCTTGTTCGGTAAAGCCTTGTTTTTGCAGTAGCTTCATGGCTTCTGCCTGATTTTCGCGAATTAAGTCGCGTAAATCCATTGGCTTTTCGAGTCCACGACGGAAAGCTTTTTGCGTGCCTAAATAGAGTTCACGTAATAACGAGCCTTTCCAGTCATTCCATAAGTTGTCGTTGGTGGCACGAATATCGGCCAGCGTCAGGCAATACAAATAGTTAAGACGGGTTTCGTCCCGTACTTTATCGGCAAATTCAGCGATCACAGCCGGGTCGTGAATATCACGGCGCTGTGCTGTCACCGACATCAATAAATGGCTTTCGACCAACCAGGCCAGCAACTTACTGTCAAAGTCACTTAACTTATGCAGCTTGCCAAATTCACGCGCATCCAAAGAACCTAATTCGGAGTGATCGCCGCCTCTGCCTTTGGCAATGTCATGGAAAATACCGGCCAGATATAAAATCTCTGGTTTTTCCATACGTTTGACTATGTCGGTGCAAAGCGGAAACTCGTTTTCAAAACCTGCTTGTGAGTAGCGGTACAAATTCTTCAGCACACGGTGAGTGTGTTCATCCACTGTGTAGGCATGGAATAAATCGAATTGCATCTGACCGACAATATTACGCCAGGCCGGCAGGTAAGAGGCCAAAATACCGTGGCGATGCATCAGCGTAATGGCTCTGTCCATACCACGAGGGTGGCGCATAATGGTCATAAAAAGCTGACGACAGGCTTCATAATCCTGCAAATCGCCCATCAGACGACGCCTGACTAAACGCAATAATCGAATGGTATCGGAATGAATACCAGTGATATTGGAGTTGTTCGCTATATGCCAGAACATCCGCAGAATATTTTCACGCCGTGCAAAGACTGCATTGTCGGTAGCGCGGATTAAATGACCGGTCAGCTCAAAAAAGTCATCGAGCTTTTGCTGTTTCAGTTTGCTTTGGCTATTGAGAATACTGCCGTCAAAATGCTGCAGCAGCATATCGTTCAGCTCAGCGACACGTTGCACTGTCTGGAAGAAACGTTTCATCATACGTTCAACGGACGCTTTGCCATCATCGCCAAAACCCAGACGTTTGGCGACAGCAGGCTGATAGTCAAACAAAATACGGTTTTCGTTACGGCCTGATTCAACATGAAGGGCAAAACGCATTTGCCATAAATAAGCTTCACACTCCATCAGTTCCTGATATTCATCTTCAGTCAGGTACTGATAAGCCACCAGTTCACGCATGGTTCTGGTATTAAAGTGTTTTTTCGCCACCCAGCCTATGGTTTGGATATCACGCAGACCACCAGGGTTGGCTTTTAAATTAGGCTCTAAGTTGTAGGCTGTGCCGTGGTACTGGGCATGACGCTGCTGTTGCTCGTCACGTTTGGCCTGGAAAAATGCCTGAGAGGTCCAGAAACTGTCTTTACAGACCTGCAGCTGCAGCTCTTCAAACAGCTCTTTACTGCCGGTCAGCAAGCGCATTTCCATCAGGTTAGTGGCAATGGTGATGTCTTCTTTACCCAGAGTCACAGACTCTTTTACGCTACGCACACTGTGACCTACTTCTAAACGTAAGTCCCACAGCAGGGTAATAAATTGGCTGATTTGTTCTTTTTGCTGAGCGTCGAGTTTGCTGTCGGTCAATAACAATAAATCGATGTCAGAGCAGGGGTGCAGTTCACCCCGGCCATAACCACCTACAGCGATCAGACTGATTTTTTTGTGTTTATGCAGATCAAAATGTTGCCATAAAGACACCAGCACCTCGTCGATAAAACGGGCGCGGGCTTTGACTAAACTGCCAACAGTTTGATGTTCGAAGGCATTTTTCAGCCAGTCGTTAAACTCGGCAAAATGTTTTTTATAACTATCCAGAGTACATAAACCAGGTAAAGACTTATTAAACGCCAGAGCCATGTTCATTTGCTTTACCTCAGGTCTTAAGCGGCCGTCGTCTGTCTGCAGACTTACTCGGCCGTGACTATTCGTTCTATGGTGTCGTCGGATCTCAGAGTTAAAATTTCGCAGCCAGTCTCTGTGACGACAATAGTGTGTTCAAACTGCGCTGATAAACTACGATCTTTAGTTACAACCGTCCAGCCGTCTTTTAACAATTTACTATGACGCTCACCAGCGTTGATCATAGGCTCTATCGTCAAACACATACCGGTTTTTAAGGTATCGCCTGTGCCTGGGCGGCCATAATGCAGCACCTGCGGGTCTTCGTGGAATACCTGACCTATGCCATGACCACAGTATTCACGCACCACTGAGTAGCTGTGTTTTTCGGCATGTTGCTGAATAACAAAACCAATATCACCTAAACGGGCGCCGTTTTTCACTTTACGAATGCCCATATACAAGCATTCCTGAGTCACTCGAATTAAACGGTCAGCTAAAATGCTCGGTTTACCAATCACAAACATTTTTGAGGTATCGCCGTGATAACCATCTTTAATCACAGTGATATCTATATTGATGATGTCGCCGTCTTTGAGTTTTTTCTCAGCCGACGGAATACCATGGCAAATCACCTGATTAACTGAAGTACAGATGGATTTTGGAAAGCCGTGGTAATTCAACGGGGCAGGGATAGCCTGCTGCACATCAACAATATAATTGTGGCAAATCGTATTCAGCTCTTCGGTGGTGACACCGGCTTTGACGTATGGCTCAATCATCTCTAATACTTCGGCAGCTAACTTACCTGCCACACGCATTTTTTCGATCTGATCTGCTGTCTTAATAATCGCGGCCATGCCATCTCTCTCTGCTGTAAAAATACACATTTCATTGTGTTTCAAGGGTGTCTATGGTATAAAGCGCGCCGCGATTTGGCAAATCAGATTCTGCTAAAAACGCAAAACGCAGATTAAAACTGCAATTAACTAAACAACACACATACATCGACACATAATCCGGGGTGCTGCAACTCATTGAGTTACGGTCGGTTTTATGGGATGTATGGAGGCCCAACCCCATTACTAAGGAATATTTATAATGGCAAAAGTTTCTATGCGCGATATGCTCCAGGCGGGCGTACATTTCGGTCACCAAACACGTTACTGGAACCCAAAAATGAAGCCATTCATTTTCGGCGCTCGTAACCGTGTTCACATCATCAACCTGGAACAAACTGTTCCAATGATGAACGATGCTTTAGCTTTCATTCAGTCTGTTGCTGCTAAAAAAGGCAAAATCCTGTTTGTTGGTACTAAGCGCGCTGCCTCTGAAGCAATCAAAGAAGCTGCTTCTCAAGTTGACCAGTACTATGTAAACCACCGTTGGTTAGGTGGCATGCTGACTAACTGGAAAACTGTTCGCCAGTCTATCAAGCGTTTAAAAGACCTGGAATCTCAAAGCCAGGACGGTACTTTCGACAAGCTGACTAAAAAAGAAGCTTTAGACCGTACCCGTGAAATGGACAAGCTGGAAAAAAGCTTAGGCGGTATCAAAGACATGGGCGGCTTGCCTGATGTTCTGTTTGTGATCGACGCCGACCACGAACACATTGCAATTAAAGAAGCCAACAACCTGGGTATCCCAGTTGTATCTATCGTTGATACTAACTCTGATCCTAAAGGTGTTGACTATGTGATTCCAGGTAACGATGACGCTATCCGCGCTATCCAGTTATACCTGGGCGCAGTAAATCAGGCCATCACTGAAGGCCGCAGCAAAAACATCGAAGTTCAGGCTGAATCTGAAAACTTCGTAGCTGCTGAGTAATTGCATTGTCTCTGTAGACTTGTAACCAAGGCTACATAAAGCAAGTTTAAACTTACAGGGGCATTTGCCCCTGTTTGTCCACGAAAAAATTTTGCGAGGAACTCCCCATGGCTGTAACTGCCGGTATGGTAAAAGAATTACGCGAGCGCACTGGCGCTGGCATGATGGACTGCAAAAAAGCTTTAGAAGAAACTGCAGGTGACATCGAAGGCGCAATCGAATTAATGCGTAAAAACGGTCAGGCTAAAGCTGCCAAGAAAGCTGGCCGTATCGCCGCTGAAGGTACTGTGATCACTCGCGTTGGTAACGGTTACGCTGTTGCAATCGAATTTAACTGTGAAACAGATTTCGTAGGCCGTGACGCTAGCTTCCTGGCTTTCTCTAACGCTGCTGCTGATCTGGCTCACGCCAACAAGCTGTTCACTGTTGAAGAGCTGTCTGCTGCGAAGCTTGGTGACACTACAGTTGAAGAAGCTCGCGCTACACTGGTTACTAAAATCGGTGAAAACATCAACATCCGTCGTATCTCTGTAGTTCAGGGTGACGTGATTGGTCAGTACACTCACTCAGGCCGTATCGGCGTGTTAGTGGTACTGGAAGGCGGTAACGAAGATATCGCTAAAGACGTTGCTATGCACGTTGCTGCTAACAACCCTTCATTCCTGACTCCAGAGTCAGTGCCAGCTGAAGTTGTTGCTAAAGAGCAGGAAATCCAGATCGAAATCGCTATCAACAGCGGCAAGCCAAAAGAAATCGCAGAGAAGATGGTTGCTGGTCGTATGACTAAGTTCACTGGCGAAGTTTCTTTAACTGGCCAGATGTTCGTAAAAGATCCTTCAATCACTACTGGTGAATTCCTGAAGCAAAACGGTGCTAAAGCTGTTAGCTACATCCGTTTAGAAGTTGGTGAAGGCATCGAAAAAGCTGAAACTGATTTCGCTGCTGAAGTTGCTGCTCAAATCGCTGCTGCTAAGAAGTAATTTACGCTTTAGCAATGCTTTGAAACCAGCTAGAATAACCGCGACCTGACCTTTGTCTGTCGCGGTTTTTTTATGTGCAGGATGTGCGGAACCTTATTACGACCTGTACGGCACCTGCCACAATTGAAAATCCGATAGCAAGGTTATATTCCTTCCAGATAAATGAGGACCTCATGAGCAATCCAAAACTCGCCTATAGAAGAATTTTATTAAAACTCAGTGGTGAAGCCCTGATGGGTGAAGAAGGCTTTGGTATAGATCCTAAAGTGCTGGATCGGATGGCTCAGGAAATCAAAGAGCTGGTTGAATTGGGTATCCAGGTCGCCATTGTAATTGGTGGCGGTAATATATTCCGTGGTGAAGGTTTAGCAAAAGCTGGCATGAACCGTGTGGTCGGTGACCATATGGGGATGTTAGCTACAGTGATGAATGGTCTGGCGATGCGTGATGCTTTGCATCGTGCTTTTGTGAACGCCCGACTGATGTCTGCTATCCCGTTAAATGGTGTATGTGACAATTACAGCTGGGCAGAAGCCATTAGTCTGTTAAAGTCTGGCCGTGTAGTCATTTTCTCTGCCGGTACTGGTAACCCGTTTTTTACCACAGATTCAGCTGCCTGTTTACGTGGTATTGAAATTGAAGCTGATGCGGTTTTAAAAGCCACTAAAGTCGATGGCGTCTATTCAGCAGACCCTGTAAAAGACCCAACAGCCACTCTGTACAGCAAATTGAGCTACACAGAAGTTCTGGAAAAAGAATTAAAAGTTATGGATTTAGCGGCCTTTACCTTGGCCCGCGACCATAATATGCAAATTCGTGTCTTCAATATGAATACTCCTGGTGCACTGAAACGTGTAGTGCTGGGTGAAGAAGAAGGCACAGTGATCGACCACGCTGAAAAATTACAGTAAACTAACTGCCACTTTTTTGGTGTAGCAAAAAAAGGAATAGCCAAAGTGATTAACGATATTCTCAAAGACAGCAAAACCCGGATGGAAAAAAGCGTTGAAGCGCTGAAAGGCCAATTGTCCAAAATTCGTACCGGTCGTGCTCACCCAAGTTTATTAGATGGCATTCAGGTGTCTTATTACGGCGCTAATACGCCATTACGTCAGGTTGCTAACGTGTCTGTAGAAGATGCCCGTACTCTGACCATCAGCGTGTTTGATAAAACTCTGATCCAACCTGTAGAGAAAGCTATTCTGCAGTCAGATTTAGGGTTAAACCCAATGAGCGCTGGTACTACTATTCGTGTGCCATTGCCTCCACTGACTGAAGAACGTCGTCGTGATTTAGTCAAAGTAGTACGTAACGAAGCTGAAGGTGCCCGTGTTGCTGTGCGTAACATTCGTCGTGACGCTAACGCTGATCTGAAGACTTTATTAAAAGATAAAGAAATTGGTGAAGACGACGAGCGTAAAGCCGTAGACGAAGTTCAGAAGCTGACTGACGCCTTTGTGAAGAAGGTTGACGAGGTTTTAGCTGACAAAGAAAAAGAGTTGATGGAAGTTTAATCAACCTCGCCCTGATTAGGGAAATAGCGCCGTGTAGGGTATACTTCGCGGCGTTTTTTATTATTGTGACAAGGTCAGATTCAGATGACAGAAGTGCAAACCGCGTTACAAAACGCGTTGCCACAACATGTCGCCATTATCATGGACGGCAACGGACGCTGGGCTGAACGGCAAGGCAGACCCCGGGTATGGGGTCATAAAAAAGGTGTTGATGCAGTGCGTCGCGCCGTAAGCTTTTGCCGTAAATTAGGCATCCAGTCTCTTACCTTATTTGCGTTTAGCAGTGAAAACTGGCGTCGGCCTGAAGACGAAGTCAGCGGTTTGATGCAACTGTTTTTACTGGTATTACAGCAGGAAGTGAAAACCCTGCACAAAAACAATGTACGGCTGAATATTATCGGAGACTTGTCTCCTTTTAGCGATAAACTCAAACAACATATTAAAGAGGCGCAACAGCTTACAGCTCAGAATACAGCTTTGACCCTAAATGTTGCAGCCAACTATGGCGGACGTTGGGACATAGTGCAGGCAGCACAACAATTAGCGCAAAAAGTCGCTGATGGTGAGATGACTGCTGCACAAATTGACGAACAATTGTTATCAGGCTGCATGCAAATGCATGACCAACCGGAACTGGATCTGATGATCCGTACCGGTGGTGATGTACGCATCAGCAACTTTTTGTTGTGGCAAGCTGCTTATGCTGAGTTATGGTTTACCGAAACCTTATGGCCTGACTTTGATGATCAGGTGTTTTCGGAAGCTTTGGCAACCTACGCCAGTAGAGAACGGCGTTTTGGTTGTACCGGAGCACAAATCCGTGAGCTGGCAATGCGTCCGATACAAGGATAACCAATTTGTTTAAGCAACGAGTTATTACAGCCCTGATCATGGCGCCATTGGCGTTGGCCGCAGTTTTTTTCCTTCCTTTGCACTATTTCGCTATTTTTATTGCTGCTGCTTTTTTGATTGGAGCCTGGGAGTGGAGTTTATTTTGTGGCTACACAACCAAACCCAGCCAATACAGTTTTATCGCTGTTGTGGCCCTGAGTATGGCGCTGATTTATTGGCAACTGCCTGACACTGCATACTGGCCAGTACAGCTTGATCTGTTGAGCAACAGCCTGCTTGCTATGGGTGTGGTCTGGTGGCTGATTGCGGTGCTTTTGGTCTTAAGTTACCCGCGTAGCAGTCAAAGCTGGGCCCAGGGGCATTTACGCCGTGCTTTGATGGGGTGGTTTACTTTAGTTCCTGCCTGGACTGCTTTGTTATTAATTCGTTCTGTCGATTTTCATCAATCCAGCTACACAGGCGCCTGGTTAATTTGTTTATTGCTGGGGATTGTCTGGGCCGCTGATATTGGTGGCTATTTTATTGGCAAGCCTTTTGGTAAACGCAAATTATTGCCTGCTGTCAGTCCGGGGAAAACGCTGGAAGGCATGCTAGGTGGCGTCGGCTTTGTGATGCTGCTGGTCACTGCTGTGGCTTATTACCAGGGGTTTCCGGAAGAAACAACCACCTGGTATCTGGCGGCTTTAGTGCTGACTATTTTGTCGGTGTTTGGCGATTTAAGTGAAAGTATGTTTAAACGTGTGGCTGGCTTAAAAGACAGCGGCAACATTATCCCTGGTCACGGTGGCATTTTAGATCGTATTGACAGTCTGACGGCCACAGCGCCACTTTATGCTGTATTGGTAGCTCTGATTGGGGGCTTCGCTTAATGCGGACGCTGGTGATCCTTGGTGCAACAGGCTCTATTGGCTGTAATACGCTGGACGTTGTGGCTATGCACCCCGGTGACTATCAGGTACTGGGGTTAACAGGTGCCACTCAGGTGGATAAGTTGTTTGCTCAAATTCAGCAGTTTAAGCCACGTTATGCGGTAATGACGGATGTGCAGGCTGCTGACAAATTACGCCAACTGGTGAAAGACGCTAGTCTTCCGACTGAAGTCTGGGCAGGAGCACAAGCACTTTGTGATTTAGCTGCTCATCCTGACGCTGATATGGTGATGGCTGCTATTGTCGGAGCGGCAGGTTTATTGCCTACTTTAGCAGCTGTTGAGCAAGGTAAAATTGTATTACTGGCCAATAAAGAAGCGCTGGTGATGAGTGGTGAGCTGTTTATCAATAAAGTGCAACATTATGGTGCTACTTTATTGCCTATAGACAGCGAACATAATGCCATTTTCCAGTGTTTACCTGCGCAATTACAACAAAACACCGCGACTCAGAAATTGTCTGACTTTGGTATCAGTAAACTGTTACTGACCGGCAGCGGTGGTCCGTTTTTACGTAAAGATTTGACAGAGTTCTCAAGCATTACTCCAGCTCAGGCTGTGGCGCATCCAAATTGGGTGATGGGACAGAAAATTTCAGTCGATAGCGCCACTATGATGAATAAAGGCCTGGAGTTTATTGAAGCACGCTGGTTATTTAACTGTGCTGCGGACGATATTCAGGTGGTGATCCACCCACAAAGTATTATTCATTCGATGGTGCAATACACGGACGGCTCTGTGCTCGCTCAATTGGGGCAACCTGATATGCGCACTCCTATTGCTCATGCACTGGCTTATCCACACCGCATTCAGACCCACGTAAAACCACTGAATTTTTTTGAACTGGCAGACTTTAGCTTCTCCAAACCAGAACCAGCGCGTTACCCCAACTTATATCTGGCGATAGCCGCTTGCGGTTATGGGCAAGGGGCTACAACGGCGCTGAACGCGGCCAACGAAATGACGGTCGCTGCATTTTTAGCAGGCCAAATTAGATTTACGGATATAGCGCAGTTGAACGAAAAAGCATTGGAGCGTTTTGCCACTATAAAAGCGCCTGATTTAGAAAGTATTCTGGGTCTTGATCAACAAGCCAGAGCTTATATGCAAGACCAACTGAAAAAGGTGAGTTAATGTCGGGTTTTGTCTGGAATTTAATCAGCTTTGTGGTTGCTATTGGCCTGCTGGTGACAGTGCATGAGTTTGGCCACTTTTGGGTGGCGCGAAAAAACAATGTACTGGTCAAACGTTTTTCTATAGGTTTTGGCAAAGCTATTTACCGCTGGCGCGACAAACAAGGCACAGAGTTTGTGATTGCGATGATCCCGCTTGGTGGTTATGTCCGGATGCTGGATGAGCGGGTAGACCCTGTGTTGCCGCAGTTTAAGGACTTAAGTTTTAACAGCAAAACAGTCGGACAACGTATGGCTATTATTGCTGCTGGCCCTATAGCCAATTTCCTGTTCGCTATCCTGCTGCTCTGGGGCATGTACCTGATAGGTGTGCCTAATATTAAACCTGTGATAGGGCAGGTAACGGCTGAGTCCATTGCCGCCAAAGCAGGTGTTCCGTCCAATGCGCAAATCACAGCGATCAACGGTGAACCCGCTGAAGACTGGCGCGCCATCAGTTTATTACTGGTCGAGCAGGTCGGTAGCACTGCTGTGGATATTACAGTGCAGCAGCTGGAAGGCAGTGACCAAAGTTATCAGCTGGATTTAACCGACTGGGTATTTGATCCGGATAAACAAAGCGTATTTGGCAGTTTAGGTTTAGAGCCACTGCGCCCGGAAGTTTTAAATGAAATCAGCCAGATTCAGCCAGGCTCAGCAGCTGAAGCCGCAGGTTTGCAGTTTGGCGATAAACTGGTTTCAGTGGATGGCAAAGCTGTGGCTGACTGGAATTCAGTCGTCACTTTAGTGCAAAACAATCCGGAAAAACCTTTGTTGTTTGGTATTGAACGTGCTGGCCAATCGATGGATATTCTGGTGACACCACAAAGCCGCGAAACTGCAGATGGTTTTCATCAGGGTTACCTTGGAGTCAGCCCAAAAGTATTGCCATGGCCTGAGCATTTATTGTTCACTCAGCAGTATGGCCCTGTACAGGCGGCCTTGGTTGGGGTAGAAAAGACCTGGCAATTGGTACGGTTAAGCTTCTCAATGATTGGAAAATTCATTTTTGGTGATATTTCTGTCAAACATTTAAGTGGCCCAATTTCGATAGCACAAGGCGCTGGAAGCAGCGCAGATATTGGCTTGATTGCCTTTATCTCCTTTTTAGCACTGATTAGCGTCAACCTTGGGGTGATAAATTTACTGCCTCTGCCTATTTTGGATGGTGGCCATTTAATGTATCTTGTGCTGGAACTAATACGCGGCAAACCTGTCTCTGAGAAGGCGCAGGAGCTGGGTTTCCGGATCGGAGCTCTGTTGCTGCTGACATTAATGGGAATTGCGCTGCTCAACGATATTTCTCGTTTGTAATAAACTAATCAAAAGTAGTCCAAAACAATGACAATTAAACGATTAGTAGCTGCGATGTTACTTGCTGGTTTAAGTAACTCGGTGCTCGCTGAACAATCATTTACTGTGCAAGACATTCAGGTCGAAGGCTTGCAGCGTGTTGCGCTTGGTGCAGCATTAAATAATTTGCCGTTTAATATCGGCGATACCATCACAGAAGCATCCTTATCGCGCAGTATCAAAAGTCTGTATGCGGCAGGTCACTTTGACGATATTCAGGTATATCGTGACGGCAATACCGTCATTTATCGCTTAAAAGAGCGTCCAACCATCAATAACATTGAGTTTGATGGCAATAAAGACATCAAAGAAGATCAGTTAAACGAAAGTTTAACGGGTCAGAAAATTATCATTGGTGAGCCTTTAGATAAAACTGTGATCAAAGAAGTTGAAAACGGTTTAACAGAGTTTTATCACGGCGTAGGTAAATACAACGCTGCGGTTGAGATGAAGGTCACTTATTTACCTCGTAACAGAGTCAATCTGAAAATCGAATTTGAAGAAGGCGATGCCGCTTCTGTTCGTCAGATCAACGTGGTAGGTAACGAGATATTCAGCGACGAAGAGTTGCTGAAAAATATTGAATCACTGTACGACTTGCCCTGGTGGCGTTTTCTGGCCTCTGATCGCTACCAGAAACAAACCTTGCAAGGTGACTTTGAAAAAATCCGTAGCTACTACTTAGACCGTGGTTATCTGCGTTTTAACATCGACGCCAACCAGGTTTCTGTTAGTACAGATAAAACCTCTGTCTACGTGACCCTGAACGTGACTGAAGGTGAACAATACACTATTACAGGCGTTGATTTTGTCGGTGATTTAATAGGGCAGGATGCTTTTATCAAGGCACTGTTACCTTTAAAAGCGGGTCAGCTGTACAACGGTGCTTTGGTAACTTACACAGAAGAAAGTATCGCCAAGTTACTGGCACGTTTTGGTTATGCCAACTCGAAAGTCCGCACTATTCCTGCGATCAACGACGACACCAAAGAAGTGGCTCTGACCATCAGTGTAGACCCGGGCAAACGCGTTTACGTGCGTCGTCTGGAAGTTGCCGGTAACGCTTCTACCAAAGACGAAGTTATTCGTCGTGAAGTCCGTCAGATGGAAGGCGCCTGGTTATCTAACGATGCGCTGGAATTGTCTAAAGAGCGTATTCAGCGTTTACCTTACATTGAGAAGGTTGAGTTTGAGACCAAAGAAGTTGCAGGCGTGGATGACAAAGTCGACGTTAGCTACAAAATTAAAGAACAACCGTCTGGTAACTTTAATGCCGGTATTTCTTACGGTGATTTCCAGGGCTTGTCATTCCAGATTGGCGTGGAGCAACAAAACTTCTTTGGTACAGGTAACTCAGCTGGCGTTAACTTAAGTACAAACAAGTACAACAGACAAATTTCATTGTCTGTGACTGATCCGTACTTCACACTTGATGCTGTCAGTTTAGGTGGTCAGATATTCTATTCAGATACCGACTATTCCAGTTTGTCATCTAACTTAGAAGCCTATAAACAAAAACGTTATGGTTTTGGCGCTACTGTTGGTTACCCAATCAATGAGTACAACAGATTAAACTTCGGCACCAACTATGCGGTCAACGAAATTAACTCCTTATCTGAATATGATCAGTTACGTCATTTCAGAGCTGTGTTAATGGATAAAAATGATCCGGATGGTGGTTATAAGTTTACTAACTACGAGCTGATTGCCAGCTGGATCCAAAGCACATTAAACCGTGGTTTGTTCCCGACTGCTGGTCATGAACTGGTGTTAAGCGGACGTATTACTACACCAAATTCAGATTTGCAGTACTACAAAACCACTTTTGAAGCCCGCAATTATATTCCGCTGAGTAATGACCACCGCTGGTCGTTCTTAAGTAAGCTGGAAGTGGGTTATGGTAATGGTTACGGCAGTAAAGATGGTTACGATTATACGCTGCCATTTACTGATAACTTCTATGCTGGTGGTCAGAATTTACGTGGTTTTGAAGCCCGTATTATCGGTCCTCACGCTATATACCGTCAGGTCAGTACAGTTCCGGGTTTACCTAATCCTACAGGTGGATCTGGTAATCCACTGCCGACTGATCCGAGTTTTGACACTTATTTAGTGTCTCCACGGTCAACGGGTGGTAATGCCATGGCTATTGCTACCCTTGAGTTAATCACACCGACACCTTTTGTCAGTGAGGATTATGTAAACCAGATACGTACCAGCCTATTTGTTGACGCAGGTAACGTCTGGGATACAGAGTTTGATTTAAGTCGTTATGATGGTTTAAGCCCGTCGACAAGTCAGAATTTTAACAGTCCTGCATTGTTAGACTATTCTGATCCAGGCTTAATCCGTGTTTCGACAGGTCTTTCTCTGCAATGGATTTCACCTATGGGTCCATTGACATTTAGCCTGGCTAAAATCATCCGGAAAGAAGAGGGTGATGATCAGGAAAACTTTAGTTTCAATATTGGTACTACATTCTAAATTTATGGGAAAGGGAAACACATGTTTAAGCAAAGCTTAGCAAAAACTGCATTGGTATTGATGGCTGGCCTGTTGATGGCTGGTACTGCTGCAGCAAAAGAAATGAAGATTGGTATCGTTGATGTACAGGCCATTGTTGCCCAATTACCTCAAACGACCTCTATTCAAAATACATTAAAAGCTGAGTTCGAAGGCCGTATTGCTGAAGTACAAAAGCTGGAAAAAGACATCGCTTTTAATCAGGAAAAATTAAAGCGTGATGGCGCTACCATGAACGACCAGCAGAAAAAAACTCTGCAGGGCGAAATGGAAAAGCAAATGCGCAGCTACGAGCAGTTAGCTCGTCCATTGGATGAAGATTACCGTAAGCGCCAGGGCGAAGAACGTAACAAGCTGATGGGTTTAGTGAAAACTGCGATTGATAGTCTGGCTAAAAAAGACAACTACGACCTGATTTTAAATGCTCAGGCTGGTGTGTTTGTTAAACCTGAATATGACATCTCTAATGCTGTTGTAGCTCAGGTGAGCAAAGCCAAATAATGGCAAAGCTTACTTTAGCTTTTATAGCTGAGCAGTTAAATGCTCAGCTAGTTGGAGACGCCACGGCACTGATTAGTGCCGTTGGTACATTGGAAGAGGCGACAAGCCATCAAATCAGCTTCTTGTCCAACAGCAAGTACCGTAAATTTTTGCAGTCGACTCAAGCCGGTGCAGTGCTTATTAAAGCTGATGATCAGAGCTACTGTCCTGTTAATGCGCTGATCGTAAACGACCCTTATGTGGCTTTTGCTAAAATAGCCCAATTATTAGATTCCACACCTGCTGCCGCTTATGGGCGGGGGCAGAATATAGTGATAGACCCTTCAGCTTCAGTGCCAGATTCAGTCGTTATAGGCCCCAACGTGGTGATTTCCGCTGGTGCCGTGATTGGCGAGAATGTACAAATTGGCGCTGGTTGTTTTATTGGCGAAAATGTCTTGATAGCCGATGGCTGTAAAATCTGGCCTAACGTGACCTTTTACCACGGCGTGAAGCTTGGTAAAAATTGTCTGGTGCACAGTGGTGCTGTGATAGGTGCAGATGGTTTTGGTTTTGCTAACGAACGTGGTCGCTGGTTAAAAATCCCTCAGGTCGGTACTGTCATCATAGGCGACGATACTGAAGTGGGTGCCAATACCACGATAGACCGTGGAGCTTTAGGCGATACAGTGATTGGTAAGAACGTGATTCTGGACAATCAGGTACAAATTGCTCACAACGTGCAAATTGGTGATCACACAGCCATTGCAGGTTGCACTGTCGTAGCTGGCAGCACTAAAATTGGCCGCTATTGTATTATTGGTGGTGCCTGCGCCATTAATGGTCATATGGAAATATGTGATGGTGTGCAAATTACCGGCATGTCGATGATCATTAAGTCCATCACCGAAAAAGGTATTTATTCATCCGGTACTCCGGCCAGCACCAATCTGGAATGGCGGAAAAATAGCGTCCGGTTTCGTCAACTGGACCAGATGTATCAAAAATTACGGGAACTTGAACAGCAAATGGCTGCTTTGTCCCTACCGCCTTCAAAAGACGAATAATATAAAAGAGGTTCACTTTGGCTAACCAATTGAATATCCTTGAAATACAGGAAATCATGGCCTTGCTGCCACATCGCTATCCATTTTTAATGATCGACCGGGTTCTTGATTTCACTCCTGGCGAATCTTTAACTGCTATTAAAAACGTCACAATCAATGAGCCGATTTTTACCGGTCACTTCCCTAATATGCCAATTTTCCCTGGCGTATTAATTCTGGAAGCTTTGGCTCAGGCCACAGGTATTTTAGGTTTTAAGACAGTGACAGAACGTTCTGAGAACGAGCTGTATTTATTTGCTGCTATAGACGAAGCCCGTTTTAAAAAGCCTGTTGTTCCTGGCGATCAAATGGTGCTGGAAGTAAAGTTCTTGAAAGAACGCCGTAATTTGTGGAAGTTTTATGGTGAAGCCAAAGTGGATGGCCAGGTCGTTTGTAGTGCTGAACTGATGTGTGCCAGAAGAGAGCTTTAATATGATCCATCCTACCGCTGTGATAGAACCCGGTGCCGTACTTGGTCAAAACGTCAAAGTTGGACCATTTTGTTATATTGCCGCTAACGTGGTGATTGGCGATGACACAGTGCTTGAATCTCATGTGGTGCTGAAAGGCCCAACCGTCATGGGCAAAGGCAATCATTTTTACCAGTTCACCAGCATAGGTGAAGATTGCCAGGACAAAAAATACAACGGCGAGCCAACAGAACTGATTATTGGTGACAACAATGTATTCCGCGAAAACTGTACTGTGCATCGTGGCACGGTGCAGGACAAAGGTGTCACCCGTATTGGCTCGAATAACCTCTTTATGAACAATACCCATGTCGCACACGACTGTGTGATTGGCGATAACGTGATTTTTGCCAGCGGTGCTCAGTCAGCTGGTCATGTACATGTTGGCGATTGGGCTATTTTAGGCGGCATGACAGGGATCCATCAGTTCTGCCATATAGGCGCTCATGCTTTTATCGGCGGTGGTTCTATTGTCGTCAAAGACGTACCTCCTTACCTGATGGCGCACGGCTCACATGCTGTACCTGCTGGTTTAAACCTTGAAGGTTTAAAACGCCGCGGCTTTAGTGCCGATGCGATTTTAGAAGTGCGCCGAGCTTATAAAGAAGTCTATCGCAAAGGTTTAACAGTGCAGGAAGCTTTGGATGCTCTGGCAGAAAAGTCTGCCGAATTCCCGGAAGTGAAAGCCTTCACTGATTTTATCGCCAACTCCAGCCGTGGCATTATTCGCTGATGGTTGAGTTGCAAACTAAGATTAAAATCGCGTTAGTCGCCGGGGAACACTCCGGCGATATTTTAGGTGCAGATTTAATCCGCGCTTTAAAGTTGTTGTACCCGCAGGCAGAATTTTACGGCATAGGCGGCGAGCGCATGAAAGCCGAAGGCTTTAGCGCTTTGTTTGATATGGAAGAGCTGGCGGTTATGGGCATAGTGGAAGTTTTAGGCCGCTTGCCACGTTTGCTGCAAGTTCGCAAAGAGCTACTGGCGAATCTTACTGCCACAAAGCCTGATGTCTTTATTGGCATAGACGCGCCGGATTTTAATATTCCGGTGGAGCTCAAGCTCAAAGCCGCTGGTATTAAAACTGTGCATTATGTCAGCCCCTCTGTCTGGGCCTGGCGGCAAAAACGTATTTTTAAAATAGCCAAAGCCACCCATATGGTGCTGGCGTTATTGCCTTTTGAGAAAGCCTTTTACGACAAATTTGCTGTGCCATGCAGCTTTGTCGGCCATACGCTGGCAGACCAAATGCCTTTGCAGCCTGATAAAGCCGCTGCCAAAACTGAACTGGGTTTAAAAGCCGAAGCGCCAGTGCTGGCGATCATGCCGGGCAGCAGAACCAATGAAATCAAATTATTAGCTGCAGATTATCTGCTTGCTGCAGAAGAATTACAACGTCAGCAGCCTGATTTACAGCTGATTTGTAATATGGTGACAGAGCAAAAAGCAGAGTTGTTCCGCCAGATTAAACAGCAGGTTGCACCGGATTTAGTGGTGCAGTTGGAAATCGGCAAAGCCCGCACTACGTTAACAGCGGCTGATGCTGTGTTTATCGCCTCAGGCACTGCCACCTTAGAAGCCATGCTGGCCAAAACCGCCATGGTGGTGGGTTATAAGATGAACTGGCTGACGCATCAGATAGCTAAACGTTTAGTGAAACTGAAGTTCTTTAGCCTGCCAAATTTATTGGCTGATAAAGCTTTAGTGACAGAGCTGCTGCAACAGCAGGTCACAGTCGACAACCTGGTGACAGCTATGGCGCCTTTATTACAAAACCAGGCAGCGCAGCAAGCATGTGTCAGCTCTTTTACAGAGCTGCATCAAGTGATCCGCTGCAATGCCAGCGAACAAGCTGCTGCGGCAATAGCAAAAGTGATGGAAAACCCTGTATGAGTGTTAAAGCTCTGAATGCTGAAACATACCAAAGACCACAAGTTCAGCTGATTTGTGGTGTAGACGAAGTAGGGCGTGGCCCGCTTGTTGGCGCTGTAGTAACAGCCGCTGTGATCCTTGATCCAAATAACCCTATTGTTGGCTTAAACGATTCTAAAAAACTGTCAGAAAAAAAACGCCTGCAACTGGCTGAAGAAATTAAAGCTAAAGCCTTAAGCTGGAGCTTAGGCCGGGCTGAAGTGCATGAAATTGACAGTTTAAATATTCTACACGCCACTATGCTGGCCATGACCCGTGCTGTGCAGGGGCTGCATATTAAGCCGGAATGGGCCTTAATAGATGGCAACCGTGTGCCTAAAGATATAGGGGTTCAGGCCAGTGCTGTGGTCAAAGGTGATGCTTTAGTGCCGGAAATCAGTGCTGCTTCTATTCTTGCCAAAGTGGCGCGGGATGAAGAAATGCAGCAACTGGCAGAGTTATATCCACAGTATGGTTTTGCTGGTCATAAAGGTTATCCGACCGCTGAGCACCTGGCAGCTATTAAAACTCATGGTGTGATTAACGAACACAGACGCAGCTTTAAACCTGTCAGGGATGTGTTGGAGCAGATGCATGGCTGATCCGGGTTTTATTCATTTAAGGGTGCACAGCGATTTTTCGATGATCGATGGCATCAAAAAAATAAAGCCTATAGTCAAAGCGGCGAAAGAGCTGAATATGCCTGCGCTTGCTTTAACAGATCAGATGAATATGTGTGGCCTGGTGCGTTTTTACAGTACAGCACATGAAGCCGGTATTAAGCCGATAGTAGGTGCAGATCTGTGGGTGCAGCATCCGCTGTTTCCGGGTGATGCCTGTCGTTTATTGATTTTGGCAGCCGACAACGCGGGTTACCAGAACCTGACTATGTTGCTGTCCAAGGCCTATTTACGTGGCCATGTGCATCACAAACCGCAGATTGATCATGAATGGCTGGTGGAATACAAAGAAGGCCTGATTGTATTATCAGGTGCGAAAGACGGCCCTTTAGGCAAAGCCTTAATTAAAGGCAATGCCCCCAGTGCTTTGGCCTTAGTGCAGTTTTATCGTGAACATTTCCCAAACCGGTTTTTTATTGAACTGACCCGCACCGGCCGTCCTGACGAAGAAACTTATATTCAGGCTGCAGTAGAACTGGCAGAACGTGAACAGTTGCCTGTGGTTGCCACTAACGAAGTGGTGATGTTAAGCCCTGACGATTTTCCGGCCCATGAAATCCGTGTTGCCATTCATGATGGTTACACCTTAGAAGATAAAAGACGGCCAAAAAACTACAGCGAACAGCAGTATCTGCGATCTGCAGAAGAAATGCTGGAGCTGTTCTCCGATATTCCGGAAGCGCTACAAAACTCAGTTGAAATCGCTAAACGTTGTAATGTCACCATAAGGTTAGGTGAATACTTCCTGCCGGCTTTCCCGACTGGTGGTTTGTCCGACGCTGACTTCTTAGTCTTAAAATCCAAAGAAGGTCTGGAAAAGCGTTTGCTGCAGTTATTTCCCGACCCTGAAGTTCGTAAAGTAAAACGGGTTGAATACGACGAACGTTTAGACATTGAGCTCGGCGTAATCAACCAGATGGGATTCCCTGGTTACTTCCTGGTTGTTATGGAATTTATCCAGTGGAGCAAAGACAACGATATTCCGGTCGGCCCTGGCCGGGGCTCGGGTGCCGGTTCTTTAGTGGCTTATGCACTGAGCATTACCGACCTTGACCCTTTGGAATTTGACTTACTGTTCGAACGTTTCTTAAACCCTGAGCGGGTGTCGATGCCTGACTTTGACGTCGACTTCTGTATGGACAGACGCGACGAGGTGATAGAACACGTTTCCGACATGTATGGCCGCGAAGCCGTATCGCAGATCATCACCTTCGGTACTATGGCGGCTAAAGCTGTTATTCGTGACGTTGGTCGGGTACTGGGTCATCCTTATGGTTTTGTGGACCGTATCTCTAAGCTGATCCCACCCACTCCTGGTATGACGCTGGAACAGGCTTTTAAAGAAGAGCCACGTTTACCCGAATTGTATGCCGCCGATCAGGAAGTAAAAGACTTGATCGACATGGCGCGTCAGTTGGAAGGTGTGACCCGAAACGCCGGTAAACACGCCGGTGGTGTGGTGATAGCGCCGACTAAAATTACCGACTTTGCGCCTGTCTATTGTGATGAAGAGGGTAATAACCCCGTCACTCAGTTTGATAAAAACGACGTAGAATACGCAGGTCTGGTGAAGTTCGACTTCCTCGGTTTGCGCACACTGACCATCTTGCAGTGGGCTGTGAATATGACCAACGAGCGTCTGGCCCGTGAAGGCAAGCCGCTGGTGGATATTAATACTATTCCGCTGACCGACCGCAAGAGTTTTGATGTGCTGATGAAGGCGGATACCACAGCGGTATTCCAGCTTGAATCCCGTGGTATGAAAGACTTAATACGCCGTCTGCAGCCCGACTGTTTCGAAGATATGATAGCCCTTGTGGCTTTGTTCCGTCCTGGTCCATTGCAGTCAGGCATGGTAGATAACTTTATCGACCGTAAACGGGGTCGTGAAGAAATCTCTTATCCGGATTCTACCTGGCAACATGACTCGTTAATTCCTATTCTGGAGCCTACCTACGGCATTATCCTGTATCAGGAACAGGTTATGCAAATCGCGCAGGTCTTGTCTGGTTATTCACTGGGCGGCGCTGACTTATTGCGCCGTGCTATGGGTAAAAAGAAGCCAGAAGAGATGGCTAAACAGCGCGATACTTTCCGTGATGGTGCTGTGGCGAATGGCGTCGATGCCGAACTGTCGATGAAAATCTTCGATTTGGTAGAGAAGTTCGCAGGCTACGGTTTTAACAAATCTCACTCAGCCGCTTATGCTTTGGTGTCGTATCAGACCTTGTGGATGAAGGCACATTATCCGGCTGAGTTTATGGCCGCTGTAATGTCTGCCGATATGGATAACACCGACAAAATCGTCATTCTGGTGGATGAATGTGAGCATATGAAGCTCAAATTGATCCCGCCTGATGTGAATTCTGGTGAATATAAATTTACCGTAAACCGCCAAGGCCATATAGTTTATGGTATAGGCGCGATAAAAGGTGTGGGTGAAGGTCCGGTTGAAGCTATTTTGGCGGCACGGGCTAAACATGGAACATTCACAGACTTGTTCGACTTCTGTAATAAAGTTGATTTAAAACAGTTGAACCGCCGCGTTATTGAAAAGCTGATTTTATCCGGCGCTATGGACCAGTTGGGCCCACATCGTGCTGCTATGATGGCGACCTTGGAAGAAGCAATGAAAGGCGCGGAGCAGCAGGCTAAAGCCGAAGCTATGGGTCAATCTGATCTATTTGGTTTAATGGCACCAGAGCCTGAACACGCAGCCAGTGCTTTTAAACAAGTGCCGATTTGGCCGGACGAAGTCTGGCTGGAAGGCGAACGAGAAACCTTGGGTTTATACCTGACAGGTCACCCTATCAACAGATATCTGGTGGAGTTACCGCATTACAGTTCTGGCCGTTTAGTCGATATGCAGCCGGGTCGTCGTGATCAGGTGGTGCATGCTGCTGGTTTAGTCTTGTCTGTGCGCACTATGATCAATAAAAAGGGCAGACGTTGGGCTATTGTCACTTTAGATGACAAATCTGCGCGCCTGGATGTACGTTTTTTCCCCGAACAGTTCGAAAACTTCGAGCATTTGCTGCAAAAAGACAAAATATTGGTGGTGTCGGGACAGGTCAGCTTTGATGATTTCAGCGGTGGCCTTACAATGTCCGGCCGCGAAGTAGTGGACATCATAGCTGCACGGGAAAAATGCTTAAAATCCTTGACCTTAACTGTACATCAGCAGCAAATGGGACTGGATTATCTGCAAAAACTGCAGCAAGCTATGCACGAATTTAAATTAGGCACAGTGCCTGTGAAGCTGGTGTACCAGCGTGACGAAGGTCAAATCACAGTGGCATTGGGCACCGAATGGTGGGTAACACCTACCGATGCTTTGTTGCATCAACTGCGACAATTAGCAACAATACAACTGGATTTTCATTAATTAGGTAGTGACAGTCGATGATGCTGAATTATTTAGAGTTTGAGCAACCGATTGCGGAACTTGAAGCCAAAATAGAAGAACTTCGCAAAGTAAGCCGCAATGGCGAGTTTGATCTCGGCCTTGAAGAAGAAGTAAACAAGCTGAAGGAAAAAAGCTTAACTCTGACAAAAAAGATCTTTGCAGAATTAGGTGCCTGGCAGGTTGCTCAGTTAGCCCGTCATCCGTTGCGTCCTTACACGCTGGATTACATCAAACATATTTTCACTGACTTTGACGAGTTTGCCGGTGATCGTACTTTTGCCAACGATCCTGCCATTGTCTGTGGTACAGCCCGTTTAGGTGACAAAACCGTGATGGTGATTGGTCATCAGAAAGGTCGTGACACCTCTGAGAAAATCAAACGTAACTTTGGTATGCCAAAACCTGAAGGCTACCGTAAAGCTTTACGTATGATGGAAATGGCTGAACGTTTTAATTTGCCCATCATCACTTTTATCGACACGCCTGGTGCTTATCCTGGTGTGGGCGCTGAAGAACGTGGTCAAAGTGAAGCTATTGCCCGTAACCTTAAAGTGATGGCTGGCCTGAAAGTGCCGGTGCTCTGTACTGTGATAGGCGAGGGTGGTTCTGGTGGTGCTTTAGCTATTGGCGTCGGCGATCAGGTCAACATGCTGCAATACAGTACTTATTCGGTGATTTCACCTGAAGGTTGTGCTTCTATTCTGTGGAAAAGTGCTGATAAAGCCCCTATTGCTGCTGATGCCATGGGTATCACAGCACCACGTTTAAAAGAGCTGAACCTGATTGACGAAATTGTCAGCGAGCCTTTAGGTGGTGCACACCGTAATCATGAACAAATGGCACAAAGCTTAAAGCAGGCCCTTTTACGTGACTTAGCCAAGCTGGAAAAGTTAAGTATTGAAGACTTGCTGGACAGAAGGTATAAACGCTTAATGTCTTTTGGCTATTGCTAATATACCCGTCGTACTTGAAGCTGCAGCTTTGTTGCCTGCGCGCTCTCGCCCCAGTCACATAGACAACTATGCTCCTGGGGTCTCGCTCGCTAGTCGCCTCACTGCAACATCAATTACTTAGGGTATAAAAGCCGCCGCAAGGCGGTTTTTTGTTGTTTAGGATCTATGGTTTTTATGAGTTCAGAGTTCACCGCCTCACTGCGCAAGCATATCCAACAGCTTGGTTTAAACCAGCTGGTGCTGGGGTTATCTGGTGGGCTGGATTCTATGGTGTTGCTGGAGTTATGCCATCAGCTTACTCAGAGTTGTGTTATCAAGCTTAAAGCTGTTTATATCCATCATGGCTTAAGTGTTAATGCCGATCAGTGGGCAGCTTTTTGTCAGCAGCAATGCCTTAAACGCCAGATCCCTTTTGAAGTGCAAAAAGTGCAGCTGAATCCAACTGCCAATATTGAAGCTCAAGCTCGCGCTGCCCGTTATTCTGCTTTGAGCGCTTTTGTCCTTACTCCCCAAACAGCTTTATTAACGGCTCATCATGCCGATGATCAACTCGAAACTTTGTTGCTGGCATTAAAACGCGGTGCAGGTCCGGCAGGTTTATCAGGTATTGCCGCTTTACAGTCTTTTGCTGCGGGCTGGTTACTACGGCCTTTGTTAGATTTTAGCCGTGAGCAACTGGACGCTTTTGCGAAGCAGCAACAGCTGGAGTGGATTGAAGATGAAAGTAATAACGACAGCAGATTTGACCGTAACTTTTTACGATTACAGGTTATTCCATTATTGCAGCAACGCTGGCCGGCATTCCGGCAAAATGCATTGCGTTCTGTCACTCATATTCAGCAGCAACAGCAGTTTGTTGAAAAGCAGCTTGAGCAGCTATTACCCACTGTAATGCACGCTGCTGAATTAGATTTAAAACTGCTAACAGCACAAGACTTAACCACACAAAAGCTATTGGTGCGCAGCTGGTTGGCTTTAACAGGGTTTAATCCATCAACCGACTGGCTGGAACGATTCTTTTCGGAGCTGATTGGTGCTAAAGCAGATGCTCAGCCTTTGCTGGAGCTGGATGCTTACCAAATTCGCCGTTTTGCCGACAAAGCTTATATCACACAAATGGCAGAGGCACCGCAGGCCGGAGTTTTGCTCGAATTAAAACACGGGCAACAGCTGAACACTGCTGTAGGACAGTTCCTGCTGAATGGTGACAACAAGGGCACGCCTGTGCTGATAACTGACGATACTCTATATCTGGTGTTTGGACTTTTTAGTTTGCCTTTTAAACCTGCAGGTGAGCGTCAGAGCAAAGAATTGAAACAATGGTTGAAGTTATGGTCTATTCCGCCCTGGCAACGTGGGCACTTGCCTGTGCTAGTGCAGAATAATCGGGTGGTGGCAGTACTTGGGGTCGCCACTAGTGCAGCGCAAGATCAAGCCAATGCCTTTATCGACTGGCAAAAAAGTTAACGCGAAGCTGAACCAAATCGCGGGCAAAAAAAAGGGCTTTTGGATCTTCTGTCCTTTAGCCCTAATGTACGACGACCAAAACCTCTGTCTACTTATGTCAGGTCTGCTAACGTCAGGCCTGATTCAACAGTGCGACTTTCACCGCGTTTTTACCAGCCTGTTTAGCTTGTGATAAAGCTTCATCAGCACGACTGAATAACAACTCAGATTTTTGATTAGGTGCCAGATGTGCTAAACCCGCGCTTGCTGTGACAGCAAACTGATTACACACATGATGCTGATTAATAGCTTTTACCAGACGATGTGCCACTAATTCAGCCGATAAAGCGTCATCCGCTGTCAGTAATATGGCAAATTCATCGCCACCAAAACGGAATAAACAATCGCTGGCTCTTAAGGTTTGACGCATCGCATCTGCTACTGCAATCAACACATCGTCACCGGCAGGGTGGCCAAAGTTATCGTTAGTTTGTTTAAAATTATCCAAATCCAACAAAATTAATGCACAGGCTTCCTGGCGTCTGTTGGCCAGTTGTACAGCCCGTTCAAACTGATCGTCAAAATTACGTCTGTTGCCTAAATCAGTCAGACTGTCTTTTAACGCCAACTGCTGCAAACGAACCACCACTAAGGTATTTCGCAGCGGATACAGCCATTGCCGTTCCAGTTGCCATAACTGATGTTGGATCAGAGGCGTAAAAGCCTGATCGGACTGATAACTCAGCTCAGCAAGGCATTGATCGTTCAGCATTAACACGCTGCGGTGCTCAAAATTGCCATCTTCTGAACCTGGTGCCAGGTATTTACCTACTGCGGTTTGTAATTGAATGGAGCGCAGAGGCAAAACTTTGCCAGCGGCCATTGAATAGATTTGTAGCTGATTAGCGAGATCTAAGCTGGTTTGCAATTGCTCTGGCAGAGTTGCCGGATCCGCGGACAAACCAGACCAATGTGGCTGACTGGTGATGCCAGCATAACTGGTTCCACTCAAAGTCATATCTTGTAAGCCAAATAATTCCACTGCCGACACTCCGGAGCATATCTAAGATAGCTGGAATTTGCAGGTATTGTGCCACTTTAATAAGTGAATGATATTATTGATTTTTTCAATTATGCAGTTTCAGCTGACGATTTTTTGACGGCAAGGGCTGGCTAAAAATTGCCCCCTCATACCCGCCTTAAGATCGCAAAAAATCCAGCAGTTCCGGCATTTGTTGCATCGCATCCTGATAGCCAATTTCAATGAGCCTTTTGGTGTAGGATTTCTCAAACAGCAGGTAGCTGGTTAAGCTCGACTCCGAATGCTGGGTAATACCTGTTAAACGCAATAAGCTACGAACAGCCATAGGAAGCTGCAAAAAGTGCTGGCTGGCAATTTCATTAAAATTCACACTGGGGTTAATTAAAAAACTCTCAACCTTCTTCAGATCGGTCGGAATATTATGTGCAGTTAAAGTATCTACGGTTTTATTGATCCTGTTCATGCGCTCTAAATCGGCATTGAGCGTATCCGAAAAAATCGTATCCAACAAATGACCCGCCACAGTAGCTAAACCCGGATGATGCGGCATAGCGTTCGCTAAGTCGCGGGCACGGGGTTGCTCCAGACCTATGATCAGTATTTTTTCTGCACCTAAGTGAATCGGCGAGCTCAGAGGCGACAATTGATTGACTGAACCATCGCCATAATAATGCTGGTTAATCCGCACCGAAGGGAACACCAGCGGAATAGCAGCTGAAGCCAATAAATGGTGAACCCCCAATAAGGTTTTTTGGCCGCAACGTTTTGCTCTGCGCCATTCTTTGGCTTCATTACCCTGAAAAAAGGTGATGGAGTCGCCAGTGTTATAACTTGATGCAGTCACAGAGACACTGGATAAATAACCGCCCTGAATGTTGCGGTCTATGCGCTGTAAATCAACAATATTGTGAAGTAGCAAACGCAGCGGTTTGTTGTCCAACAAGCTGACTGGCCTTTTATTGGCGTAGTCGGTTTGAAAAGCAGTTAAAAAACCACGTAACAAATGCCAGCCCAAACGTAAATAATCTGAGTAATACACCTGGTGGGTATGAAAATTACGCCAGACCCATTCAATTTTTTTCACACCTAAGTGAAAACAGGAGGCATAACAGGCGATCCCAGTGGCATTGATGGCGCCAGCTGAGGTGCCACAAATAATTTCAAACGGAATTTTACTGTTGCGTGGGTAATGCTGGGCCAGTGCTTTGAGCACGCCAACCTGATAAGCGGCTCTGGCACCACCCCCTGTCAGCAGCAAAGCAACTTTTTTATTGGTGTTTTCACCTTTTTCGCTATCAGTCACTGAAACTTCTTAACTCTTTAGAGACTCTCTGTTTATATATTGCTGAAAAGCAAAATAAATGCAACGCTATAGCCAGTTTTTCAACGGCTTAATATCAGTGACCCGAATTAGTGAAAGGAAAAAACAAAAATGACTGAGAAGGCTCCTGGCACAGGCCAGCAACAATATTACATAGGTTTAGCTGTAGTGGCTGTAACCCTGATCGCCATTGCCTGGTTTTTCTTCCGGGCTGACGATGCAGTGGTAGAGCCTGAAGCTACTCCTGTACCTACAGTACAACAACCAGCTCCTGCCGATGTGTTAACAGCAGAGCAAGAGCCTGTCGATAGTTTGACTGTGCAGGCTCAGGATGAAACTCCGTTGCAGGAGACTCCACTAGACGACGCAGTGGCGGTTGAGCCTACGGTGAAGTTACCCAGCCTGGATAACTCAGATGCTGAAGTGAAAAGTGGATTATTGGGGTTACGCTGGAAAGCGGGTTTAGCTTCTTTGTTTGTTACAGAAGATATGATCCGTCGTTTTGTGGTGAATGTGGATAATATCGCCCAAGGCACATTGCCAAAAAATCAGGCGCTGTTTCAGCCTATGACAGTCAAGTTTGCCACTTTACCGGCTGAAGGCGGTGCTGTGCAGCTGGATCCGGCTAACTTTGAACGTTATGAGCCTTACCTGCAATTGCTGGAAAGCGTTTCAGTGACTGAAGTAAAACGTTTATTTGAATACTATTACCCGCTGATGCAGCAGGCTTATGCTGAGTTGGGTTACCCTAATGCACAGTTCCGAGTGCGTTTGCAAGAAGCTATTAAAGTACTATTGGCAACTCCTGAAGTGGCACCACCTATGGTATTAGCACGTCCTAACGTCTATTACACATATGCTGATCCGGAGATTGAAGCTTTGCCTTTGGCACAACGTCAAATGATCCGTTTAGGACCTGACAATCAAAAACGCTTAAAACGCGTTTTAGAAGCACATCAATTGGTGCTGGCTCAGCCTTAATGCCAGCTTTACCTGCTATTCCGGCGAGCTTGCCACGTCGTCACAGTAACCTGGGCCAAAAACTTGGCCTCTGGTTGCTGAAACTGCTGGGTGGCTGGAGTATTCAGGGCGAACTACCTGCACATAAAAAGATGGTCATTGCCGTCGCCCCTCATACCTCAAATCAGGATTTTTTTGTCGGTATAGCCGCAGCTTTAGCCCTTGATCTTAAAATCCGCTTTTTAGGCAAACACAGTATCTTTGTTTGGCCTGTGAAAAGGCTTTTGCTGTCTTTAGGCGGGATCCCTGTTGATCGCAGCCATCCACAGGGTGTGGTAGGGCAAGTGGTGGCAGAGTTTGAGCAGAGTGATTCGTTATTATTAGGCTTATCACCAGAAGGCAGCCGTAAAAAAGTACAACAGTGGCGGTCAGGTTTTTGGTTTATCGCAAAACAAGCCAATGTGCCTGTGTGTTTAGTCGGGCTGGATTACAAAAACAAGCAACTGGTGTTTGGTCCATGCTTGAACACTGGTGAAAATTTCGCCGACGATCTCCAGCAAATACGCACATTTTTTCAGCAAATGACTGCAAAGTATCCAGAAAACGCTTAAGTTCTTGCACAGCTAAAAGCTTTTAAGCATAATGCGCGCACCAGTTTTACTGGTACCTTCAATGGTGGCCTCATCGGTCCTCCCGCAATACTAATTCGTTCACCTGGTCAGGTCCGGAAGGAAGCAGCCAAAGCGGATAACGTATGTGCCGGGATGTCGGCTGGTGAGGTCGCCACCCAAATTTTGTTCCTTCGATTGCTACCCACTTTTAATTTAGTTAAATTAATTCATTAGATTGATTTTTAATTCATGGAACGGACTCTGTATGCATAATTTTCTTTCCGGTTTACTACTGGCATCTGGTGTTTTAGCTTTTTTCTCTGTCGCTGCTGAAGATAACAAGGCTGGCGTTTTGCCGCTTGAGACCTTTTATCAGGGCGAGCGCATCGAACAACTGAAGTTATCACCGGACGGAAAACGTTTGGTGGCACTGAAGAACATTAAGCAAGACACCTTAATTCAGCTAATCGACTTAGTTTCGGGTGAGTCGGTTTATCTGGGCAAAACTGATAATAAAAAATACAGGTTTGCCTGGGTACGTTGGGCTAATAATACCCATTTGTTAGCCAGCTTCCGCTATGGTGATGTGCGGGGCTTAAATACCAAAACCACCGAAAGCCGCTTATTTTCTATTGAAGCCAAAGCTGGTGCAGAACTGGTGCCTATGGTCAAAGCCGTAAGAAAAGGGGAGCACCAAAGTCAGTTCCAGGATGATGTGATTAAATTACGTTTTCCGGATGATGATCATTTTTTACTCGGATTAGACCGGGAAATGGCTGGACACGATACCATCTATCAGGTCAACGTGAAAACAGGTAAAGCCAGTGTGGTACAACGGCATAAAACCAACGTTGCTTCATGGGTAGTGGACAGACAAGGACAAGCCAGAGCCAGCGTTGATTACAATACAAAAACCACAGAATCTTCAGTACGGGTATTACGCCCAGGTCAAACAGAATGGGTTGATGCCTGGCGTTGGCCTGCATTTTCTGAACAAGCCATTTCGCTGCTAGGTTTTGGTAAAGACCCTAAAGATCTGTATATATCAGCGAATCATGAAGGGCGCTTAGCTGTATTTAAAGTCGATTTAAGTAAAGCAGACTTACCCCGCCAGTTGATCCTGAGTCATCCTGTGTATGATATTGAAGGCTCATTGATTTATTCGGCTGCGCGCGATGAACCTGTAGGTATATATTTCAGTGATGAGTCTTCCCGCAGTTTATTCTGGGATGAGGAATTTAAAGCTTTTCAGGCGGGTCTGGATAAAGCTTTGCCTGATACGGTCAATTACATTACCAACTTAAGTTCAAATGACCGTAGTTACCTGCTGTATGCAACCAATGCCACCACACCTGGGGTTTATCTGCTTGGCAACAGGGATGAAAAAACCTTAATTCATCTGGCGGATACCTTCCCTGGATTAAACGAAGAAAATTTAGTTCATAAAGAAAAAATCAGTTACAAAGCACGGGATGGTTTGAACATTGAAGGCTATTTATCTGTACCAAAAGGTAAAACCGGGCCTGGCGCTCTGGTGGTATTACCTCATGGTGGACCTTTTTCACAGGATTCCAATAGTTTTGACACCTTCTCAGCTTATCTGGCGAACAAAGGTTATATAGTGTTTCAGCCTAACTTCCGTGGTTCTAGTGGTTACGGCCATCAGTTTTTAACTCAGGCTGTGGGTCAGTATGGTATGGCCATGCAGGACGATATAACTGATGGTACTCAATATCTGATTGAACAAAAGATCGCAGACCCTAAACGTATTTGCATTATGGGTGCCAGTTACGGTGGTTATGCCGCTTTGTTAGGGGCTGCCCGTACACCAGATTTATATCAGTGTGCTATCAGCTTTGCCGGGATCTCTGATTTACGTGAACAACGCAATAGTTACCGTAATTACACCAATTACAATCTGGCGAAAAAGCAGATGGGTGAAGACAATGACCAGCTTGAACAGAATTCACCAGTGAATATGGTTGAAAACATTAAAGCCCCTGTCTTGCTGCTGCATGGCACTGAAGATCTTAGCGTAAGGGTAAAACAAAGCCGGATGATGGCGGAAGAGCTAGCCGACGAGAAGAAAGTATTTACTTATATTGAAATTGAAGATGGCACCCATAATCTGGATTATTTGCCCCACCGCAAACAAACCTTCGAAGCTATAGATGCCTTTTTAAATAAGTATTTACCGCTCTAACCCTTCACTTACTACAGACTGCAGTGCGTTACAGAACGCGCACTGCAGTCTGTTAATCATCATCCACTGTCGAGTTTTTACCTGAGTGCTGAATACGGTCTATGACAATCACTGCCGCTAATAATTGCGCTGTTAGTTTCGGCTCGTAAATATCCACGCCGTAAGTATCTGACCAGCTAAACCAGGACTTTGATACTTCTGCCAGTACCTTGCCGTTTTGACTGATTTTATATTCGTGTTGCCATAAATTGCCATGCATCTCCAGCTCACCGGCAGGACCGCTAATGGTAAAGCGGCTGGTCCAGAAGGGCCAAAAACATTTGCGGATCAACCACTCACTACCATCTGCACACAACAGCCGGCAGGCGGGCATGATGGTCAGGTACTTACGTTTGATTTTTAAAAGCTCAACACCACGGCTGTCAAACATCGTCTGGCTGCTGGAGATACTGAAAAACTTGCCTTTGGCACTAAAAGCCGCGTTGCCGTTTTCATCTTCAATAGTAAAGCTGTCGGTCAGGCTGAATATCTTTTGTTTGATTTTATATTTCATAGGTGCAGCTCCTGTCTTCCATATCTGCCTTATGCTGCCTGAGTTTTTCATTGGATCAAAGTCATAACATAATGATTTACAAAAAAGTGTGGGCTTTGGTGTTACGGGTATTTCTGCAGGCATCTGGACCTTCGCTTTACTGTGCTCAGCAAAATATTGGAAACCTATAATTAAGGATGCTAAGTTAGCTGCATGTTTCAATTATTTAGCCGCGCAGCTCCAAAACTAAATAGGTCCTGATTGCTGTTATACACTGCTAAACAACAAGGAGAGTTCATTTGAACATTGATGCAACGCTGTACGGCCAGTTTGTGATCATATTTGCGCTCGTTATGGCGGCGCTTTGTTATTACCTGGGACGTCGTAAAACCCAAAATCCTGTTTTAGCTGGTTTACTTGGCGCAGTTTTATCTTTATTACCGCTATTTGGTCTGGTTTATCTGATGGTGTTGCTGTTTAAAAAAGATCTGAGTTCAACATCAGCAAGTAAGTTAGATGCTGTATAGCCTTGCAAGGTAGCGCTAATTACTAAAAGAGAGCAGAGGATCATGAAAAAAAGTAACAAAACTGAAGGCAGTTCAAATGCTTCGTTGTTTTCATTTTTGCTTTTGGGTTTTGCATTTGACAAGTCAGTGCCGAAATCAAAAACATCCTTGGTCATGCTTTTGGTTTTTATCTTGTTATTTGGCTGTTTAGCTTTGTTTCTGGTTAAGATGGCAGGCGCTCGATAAAGCAGAGATGCTGAGTTTACGCATCACTTTATAAGCGCCGCTAGCCTTAAACGCCAGAGCTATTCAGCCTTAGCCTGATGCCGCTGCCTTAGTACCTCAAGCACATCATGCAAAGCCAAATCCTGACTTTTCAGCAACACCAGCAAGTGATAGATCAGATCCGCAGCTTCGTTTTTCAGCTCTTCTCTATCGCCTACAGTAGCGGCCAGAGCAGTTTCTACCCCTTCTTCACCGACTTTTTGCGCTATACGCTTCACACCTTTGGCAAATAAAGAGGCGGTGTAGCTAGAGCTTGGGTCGGCGCCGTATCTGCTGTGGATCACTTGTTCTAATTGATCTAAAAAGGCTAAGTCGGGCTGGTTGGCGTCTTCGGCGTGCCAACAACTTTCGGTGCCTACATGACAAGTGGGGCCAATAGGCAGGACTAAAGCCAGAATACTGTCCTGGTCGCAGTCCGCTGCCATGCTTTGTAATTTCAGCGTATGGCCTGAGCTTTCGCCTTTGGTCCATAAGCGGTTTTTACTGCGGCTAAAAAAAGTCACATCGCCGGTTTCCAGGCTTTTTTGTAGCGCTTCTTTGTTGGCAAAACCTTGCATCAGCACTTTGCCTGAACGGGCATGTTGCACTATTACCGGTAATAGGCCATCACCTTTGCTGAAATCCAGCTGGTTCAGGTTGGTTAAATTCAGTTTCATGGCCTGATCTCCAGCTTACGTTCTAATAAAAATGCTTTTAGCTCTGGTATAGGAATAATGCCTTTGTGGAACACCGAAGCGGCTAAAGCGCCGTCTACATCGGCTTGTTCAAACACATCTGCAAAATGCTGCATGCTACCCGCGCCACCACTGGCAATCAGCGGCACTTTGCACGCATTTCGCATCAGTTGTAACTGAGTTAAATCATACCCCTGGCGCACACCATCCTGATTCATACAGTTCAGTACTATTTCACCAGCGCCCAGCTCTTGAACCCGCTTTAACCAGTCAAGCGTTTGCCAGCGGGTTTTTTGGGTGCGACTTTCATCGCCTGTGAACTGATAGACCTGATATTGACCTGTTTCTTTATCAAAAAAGCTGTCGATGCCAATCACCACACATTGCTGACCAAAGCTGTGTTCCAGCTCGCTAATCAGTTCTGGTCGCGCCAGGGCAGGGCTATTCACAGAGATTTTATCTGCACCCATCTCCAGAATTAATCCGGCGTCAGCGACAGATTTAATACCACCGGCGACACAAAACGGAATGTCGATCACTTCAGCTATACGGCGCACCCAGCTTTTATCGACCACACGGCCATCGCTGGAGGCTGTGATATCGTAAAACACCAGCTCGTCTGCGCCTTGTTCGGCATAAGCCTGAGCCAGCGGCACTATATCGCCAATGATTTCGTGGTTACGAAACTGCACGCCTTTGACCACTTTGCCATCGCGCACGTCTAAACAAGGAATTATGCGTCTTGCCAGCATTGGATTGCCTCCTCTGCCGTGAACTTACCCTCTAACAAAGCCCGGCCTAAAATCACCCCGGCCACGCCAGTAGGTTTTAAGGCTTTGATATCAGCCAAAGAGCCAACACCACCCGAGGCTTGCCACTGAATTTGCGGATACTTCTGCACCAGCTCTGTATACAAGGCGACATTAGGGCCCTGCAAGGTGCCATCTTTACTGATATCGGTGCACAGTACATGTTTTGCACCTGCCGCAATAAAACCATCCAGCACCTGCTCAAGGGTAATAGTCGATTCTTCAATCCAGCCGTGGCTTGGCAAGGTTTTATCGCCTTTGGCGTTAATAGATACATCAAGCGCCAGAACTATTTTGTCACCGCCATAAGTTCGCAGCCAGCCTTGCACTGTTTCTGGCTCACGAATAGCCACACTGCCCACCACTACACGGCTGGCACCAGCAGCCAGTAACTGCTCTACATCTGCTGCCGTACGCACACCACCACCCACCTGGACTGGCAGAGGCGCGTTTTGCATTAAGCTGGTTAACAGTTCAAGTTGGCGGTCCGCAGCATTTTTGGCGCCCGTTAAATCCACCAGATGCAAAATGCCTGCGCCAGCTTCGGCGTATAAGTCGCGCAGCTGCAATGGAGTTTGCTGATACTCAGTGGTTTTATCGTAGCTGCCCTGATAAAGCCGCACTGTTTTACCTTGTATTAAATCTATAGCCGGAATAATCACTTTTAATCCTGTAACGGCATCGCCGAATCAAAAAATATTAACCATTAAAAGCCAGAAAGTTCTGTAATAAACGAGCGCCGACAGCACCTGAACGTTCAGGGTGAAATTGCGCTCCCAGCTTATTGCCTTTGCCTATCACAGCAGCAAAATCACTGCCGTAATGGCAGCGGGCTAAAGTGGTATCGGATGGCGCTACCGCAAAACTATGGACAAAATACACATAGTCTTTTTCGCCTATGCCTTTGAGTAGCGGGTGATTTTGTGCACTATCTTCCACCTGCAAAGTATTCCAGCCCATATGAGGCAAACGTAAATCGCCGACTTGCATGCGCTTGACCTGACCTGGTATTAAACCTAAACAGTCGACATCCCCTTCTTCGCTGCGGTCGGTTAAAAGCTGCATACCCAAGCAAATGCCAAGGAGTGGCTGCTCTGCCTGTTGTAAGGTGGCAATTAAATCGCGTTCACGCAAATTCGCCATCGCCTGACGGGCAGCGCCTACGCCCGGCACTAATAAACGGCTGGCGTTTTTTATCACGCTTAAATCGCGGCTGACTTTGGCATCCACCCCCAAGCGCTGGAAAGCACAATACACAGAGCTGATATTGGCGCAGCCGGTATCTACAATCACCAAAGACATTAAAGCACTCCTTTACTGCTTGGCAGAGCTTCGCCTGATACTTTAATAGCCTGACCAAGTGCCCGGCCAAAGGCTTTAAATAAACCTTCGACCATATGGTGTTTATTGCCCGGGCTGACGGATAAGTGCAGTGTCATCAGCATGGCATCACTTAAAGAGCGGAAGAAGTGGTGTACCATTTCAAGGTTCATAGTACCAACAGAACCCTGACCTAAATCGGCATCAAACTTCAGCAGCGGACGGCCGGATAAATCCAGCACACATTCAGCGCGGCATTCATCCATTGGCAAGACAAAACCAAAGCGGGTAATGCCTTTTTTATTGCCTAGCGCTTGTTTGAGCGCCTGACCTAAAGCCAACGCTGTATCTTCCACGCTGTGGTGATCGTCAATGTGCAAGTCGCCTTTAACTTTGAGTTGCAGGCTAAAACCACCGTGGGTGGCAATTTGATCCAGCATATGGTCAAAAAAGCCAACGCCGGTTTCAATGACATTGCCGCCTTGCTGGTCTAAATCGACATTGACCTGAATATCAGTTTCGCGGGTGACACGATTGACGCTGCCTTTACGGCCTTTGCTTAACAGCTGTTTGGTGATTTCTTTCCAGCCTAAAGTGTCACGGTCATAACGGAACGAAGGCAGGCCCATATTTTCGGCCAGTTGCACGTCGGTTAAACGGTCGCCAATGACAAAAGAGTTGGTGAAATCCACTTTACCTTGCTGCAGATAATCTTTAACTAAACCCAGCTTCGGCTTACGGCAGCTGCAGTTGTCTTTATCAAAGTGTGGGCAAATCAGAATATCGTCAAAACGAATGCCCTGCGAATTCAGCAACTGCATCATTTTTTCCTGCGGCGCATCAAAGGTATCACGCGGGAAACTACTGGTGCCCAGACCGTCCTGATTAGTCACCATCACCAATGAATAACCAGCGGCCTGCAACTTGAGTAATGAAGGCACCAGATCGGGCTCGTATGCCAGTTTTTCCAATGAATCCAGTTGTTTATCTACCGGAGGTTCTTCCACCATAGTGCCGTCACGGTCGATAAATAAAATAGCTTTGGCACTCATAAAGACTCCTGTTTTTCTGTAGTTATTTTGGTGGAATAAGACGACATAATCTGTTGTAACTGCGCCATTTCATCTGGCGAACCAATGGATACCCGCACCACCTGACCTAAACCTAATTGGCTGGATTGGTTACGAATAAGCACCCCTTGCTCTGCAATAAAGCTGACCAGCGCCGCAGCATCAGGCACAGAGAGCAGCACATAGTTAGCCTTAGACGGATAGACACGGCTTACATAACTCAGAGTTGTGGCAAAAGTGCTGAAGCTGTCACGTAAGCTGTTGATTTGTTCCACTGTCGCACGCATTTTTTGCTGACCCTGGCTTGATAACGCCTGCACCGCAATTTCAGCCACAGGAGCTGGCACAGGGTAGGGCGCAATCATCTGGCGAAGTGCGGCTATCACAGAAGGCTCTGCCAAAGTAAAACCACAACGCAGGCCTGCCAAAGCAAAAGCTTTAGATAAAGTACGCAGCACCACTAAGTTGCTGTATTGGTTTAATAAACCAGCCACAGAAGCTTCTGGTGCAAACTCAATATAGGCCTCATCAACGACCACTAAAGCTTTGTCTTTATAAAACTCCAGCACCTCGACAATTTGCTCCCGGGGTATTAAATCGCCTGTAGGGTTATTGGGGCTACAAATAAATACCAGTTTTACATTGGCTTTTTGTGCAAATAAAGTCGGCAGATCCAAAGTTAAATCTTGGGTTAAAGGCACTATATTGACATCCACCAGCTGACTTTCGGCGCTGATTTTGTACATGCCATAAGTGGGCGGGCAAATGCTGATGGCATCTTGTCCTGGTTCACAGAAGCTACGAATTAAAAGCTCAATGCCTTCGTCTGCACCACGGCTGGTCAGTACCTGATTGGTTTCTACGCCAGCATAAGCTGCATAAGCGCTGATTAACTCTTTTGGCTGACAATCCGGGTATCTGTTGTATTGGCCTGACAATTCATAGTCTGTTGCCATAGAGTTTTCGTTGGCATTCAGCCATACCGAGCCGCCACTCATGCTTAAGCGGGCTGACGCATAAGGCACTAGTTGTTGTACTTTTTGCCGGGCTAAAGAACTGATACGGCTCATTGACGATTTTCCTCTGAAATTTTTGCTGAAAGCTCTAGCTCTGCTAAGCGAAATGACACCGCATTGGCGTGCGCATCTAATCCTTCGGCTTTGGCCAGTTTGACAATAGTGGGGCCTAAATCGCGCATACCAGCTGCTGTTAAAGTCTGCACTGTGTAACGACGATAAAAGTCGGCCAGACTTAAACTGCTGTGATTACGGCTGTAGCCATAAGTCGGCAATACGTGGTTAGTACCACTGGCATAATCACCTGCAGATTCAGGTGTGTAAGGGCCAACAAAAATACTGGCGGCGTTGGTCAGTTTGCCAAGCAAAGCCTGATCGTCAGCGGTTTGAATAATTAAGTGCTCAGGCGCGTATTGATTGCTCACTTGTGCCGCTGTCGCTAAATCCGGCGTTAAAATCAGTCTGCTGTTGCTCAGGGCTTTTTTAGCAATTTCAGCTCGTGGTAATAAAGCCGTCTGACGTTTTAGCTCACTGATGGTATTAACCAGTAAAGCTTCAGAAGGGCTTACCAACACCACTTGTGAGTCCGGACCGTGTTCGGCCTGGGATAATAAATCTGCCGCCACAAAGACCGGATTGGCGTTGTCATCGGCAATCACCAGCACTTCAGAAGGGCCAGCTGGCATATCAATAGCGGCGCCGCGGGCATCCTGACTGACTTGCTGTTTGGCTTCGGTAACAAATCTATTGCCAGGGCCAAAAATCTTATCCACTTTGCCGATAGTTTCAGTGCCATAGGCCAAGGCCGCAACAGCCTGAGCCCCACCTAAGGTATAAATCTCCGTAATGCCACAAAGTGATGCTGCATAAACAATCTCTGCGGCAATATCACCAGCTGAAGGCTGGCCCGGAGGCGTGACTAACACCACACGACGGCAACCAGCCAGTTGAGCTGGCACACCTAGCATCAGTACAGTCGAAGGCAAAGGGGCGCTGCCACCTGGTACATACAAACCCACCTGATCCAAAGCACTGTAATTCAGTTCACAGACCACACCGGGCTGAGTTTCAATGCGGATATTTTGTGGCAATTGAGCCGCATGAAAGGTGCGGATATTACGGTACGCAATCTGAATGGCGGTTTTTAGCTCATCGGATAAAGAGGCGATTAAGCTTTGTTGCAGATCCTCGGTCAAACGCAAAGGGTTGCTTTGCAGCTTGTCAAATTCGCGACTAAAACGCAGCAAAGCAACATCGCCTTCAGTACGCACTGCACGGATAATGTCCCGCACTGTTTGTTTTAGGCTGTCGGATTCCTGCTGCAGCGGGCGCTCTAATAAAGCCTGCTGTGCAGTTTTATCCAGTTGTTGCCAGTTGCTGATCTGAAACTGCATGTTTTACTCCATCATCTTTTCAATGGGTAATACAAGAATGGAGCTGGCACCTAAGCCTTTCAGTTGCTCCATGGTTTCCCAGAACAAAGTTTCGCTGCTGACTACGTGCAAAGCCACTAAATCGTCATTGCCTGCCAGTGGCAATAAAGTTGGGTTTTCGGCGCCTGGCAGCAGAGCTATCACTTCCTGCAAACGAGCGCGCGGTGCGTGCAACATGATGTATTTGCTTTCATTGGCCTGCATCACACCCTGAATACGTGGCATCAGTTTTTTAATCAGTTTCAGTTGTTTCTCATCTGCTAAATCACGGCGCTGAATCAGTACTGCTTTGGAGCGGTAAATCACTTCCACTTCTTTTAAACCATTGGCCTCTAACGTAGCGCCTGTGGAGACTAAGTCACAAATGGCGTCGGCTAAACCTGCGCGTGGAGCTACTTCAACCGAACCTTTTAAATTGACGATACGGCAATTGACGCCGTTTTGTTTTAAATAGCGATTCAGTAAACGTGGGTAGGTGGTCGCAATAGTGCGGCCTTCTAAATCTTTGATGGATGTATAGTCTTCTTCCTGCGGCACTGCGATAGATAAGCGGCAGCCACCGAAATCGAGACGGGCCAGTACAGTGTAATCATAAGTTTCGTTGTCCATTTGACGTTGCAAAGAGACTTCTTCCAGTACGTTTTCGCCAACAAAACCTAAGTCACAGACGCCATCCATCACTAAACCCGGAATATCGTCATCCCGCACCCGCAGTAAGTCGATATCCATATTTTCTACATGGGCAATCAGGCGCTGTTCGCGTAAGTTGATTTTCAAACCGCAGCTGGTTAAAAGTGCCTGAGAGTCTTGCGACAGGCGGCCTGACTTCTGAATGGCGATACGTAATCTGTTGGTAGTGACTGTCATGTTATTATTTCTCTCATAAAAGCTGGGGCTTATAAAAATCGTAAAACAAAAACCCCGGGATTTTAGCCCCGGGGTTCAGTTGGAATTGGTTTTCACTTTTCCACCAGAGGCTGGTTATGACCTAGCCTCCAATGTCAACACGGACCGGCTAGTCGGATAAATGATGGTGATGATGCCAGTGGATGTTGATAGTCATGGAAAGTTACTCCTCGTTAAGATGTATACAAGCTAACTGCTTTTTGTCATTCAGGCAACAGGATTTTTTGTTTCAGCTGTATTTTGTTTTGAAGCTGTTATTTTGTTATCTTGCTGTTTTAATTCGGCTATTTTGTTTTTCATACAATTATTTGCGATAAAAAATGAATAAGTTATAAAAAAACAACTCTAACGGGTAGAGTGAAAAATAATCAGGTTGTATAGATAAAGTTATTTTGTTGTCTGCCGATAACAGAGCAAAGGAGGGTCTATGGACGCTATATTTCCCTATTTGTACCGACCACCGGGTACGCCAGCTGAACAGCCTGGACCTATGATCGCGCCTGTGTTTAAAGATGCCAAAATCAGCGCTTATGAAAAAGAAGAAAAGCGTTTCCTGATTTTACTGAAAGATCAGCAAAAAAAACGTCAGGACAGGCGCCGTCGTGACGACTATCCGCCAGCACCTGAAACCACACCTGAAGAAGAGCAGCATGTGGATGATGAAGGACACTTAGATATTTTTGTCTAGCCAAGGCATAATAGCGCAAATTCTTGCCGGGCCTTGTTTATGCTGTTGTCTGCTGTTTCATCCATCATCTCTGTCTTCTCTGACAGACAGTTCGCCCACTTATGCTAAAACAAGTGCAGCAGGCTTTTGCCGAACAAGGAGCTTTATCCAAGGCTATTGACGGTTTTAAGGCCCGTGAGCCACAAAAGCTGATGGCGGCTTCTGTGACTAAATCTATTGAAAACGGCAACGCTTTATTGGTGGAAGCTGGCACTGGTACAGGTAAAACTTACGCCTATTTAGTGCCGGCTTTGTTATCCGGCAAAAAAGTTATTTTATCCACTGGTACTAAAAACCTGCAGGAACAGCTGTATTTCCGTGACTTACCTACGGTACTCAAAGCTTTGGCTTTGCCGGTGGATACCTCTTTATTAAAAGGCCGCTCCAACTATTTGTGTTTATTTCGCTTAGATCAGCATTATCAGCATGTGCCTACGGCAGATGCGGCTGTGATCAATGATTTAAGTCTGATCAAAAAGTGGTCGAACGAAACCCAAAGTGGGGATATCGGCGAGCTGACTTATATAGCCGAAGACTCCAAAGCTTTGCCTTTGGTGACCAGTACGGCAGACAACTGCCTTGGCAAAGACTGCCCTTCTTATGAAGACTGTTATTTGCTGCGAGCTCGCAAAAAGGCGATGCAGGCCGATTTAGTGGTTGTGAACCACCATTTGTTTTTTGCCGATATGGCACTGAAAGACACTGGTTTTGGTGAGCTGCTGCCGAATATGGATGTGGTGATTTTTGATGAAGCGCACCAAATTCCGGATATTGCCAGTGAGTATTTTGGTGAGACCTTATCCAGCCGTACTTTGCTGGAGCTTTGCAAAGAGCTGGAACTGATTTGTAAAACTGAATTGCGTGATCATCCGCAGTTAAGCAAAACAGCAGATAAGCTGGCGACTTTAGTGCGGGACTGGCGCCTGCTGTGGTCAGATGAACCTGAACGCGGCAACTGGCGTGACAGCAGTAAAAGACCTGATGTGCAGTTGGCGCTCACAAGGGTGTCTGAAGCCATGGGCATGTTGTATCAGGTGCTTAAAGGCAGTTTAGGTCGCAACGAAGTAGTGGATCACTGTTTTGAGCGGCTGGCTTTGGCTAAAACTCAGCTGGAAAAACTGCAGGATGTCAGCAAAACCGGCGTCAGTTTTTGGTATGAAACCACCAGACAACATATAAGTCTGCATTTAACGCCTTTAAGTATTGCCGATAAATTCCGTGAGCTGGTGTTTGCGGAAAAACGCAGCTGGATTTTTACCTCAGCGACCTTGTCGGTGGATCAGGGTTTTGCTCACTATATTGAACAAATGGGCTTGCAGCAGGCGGATACTTTGCTGCTCGACAGCCCTTTTGATTATGAACAACAAGCCATGTTACTGGTGCCTCGTTATTTACCAGAACCCAATGACGCCCGTATGGGCAAAGCACTGCTAAAATTGGCGGTGCCTTTAATTGAAGCTAATCAGGGCCGTTGTTTTTTCCTGTTCACCAGCCATCGTATGCTGCAGTGGATGGCGAACGAGCTGCCACAGCATTTGTCGTTGCCTGTGCTGGTGCAGGGTACTACCAGTAAACGTTTATTGCTGGAACAGTTTGTTGAAACCAAACATGCTGTGTTACTCGGCACCGGCAGTTTCTGGGAAGGTGTTGATGTGCGGGGTGATACCTTAAGCTGCGTCATTATCGACAAACTGCCTTTTGCATCGCCTGACGACCCGTTATTGCAGGCGCGTAACGAAGACTGTCAGATGAAAGGCCTTGACCCTTTTGCTTTAGTGCAATTGCCACAAGCCGTGATCACCTTAAAGCAGGGCGTTGGGCGTTTAATCCGTGACGTGTCAGACCGTGGTGTATTGGTGATTTGTGATAACAGATTAGTGACCCGGCCTTATGGCTCGGTATTTTTAAAAAGCTTACCGCCAATGCGCCGTAGTCGTGATTTGCAGGCTGCAGTAAAATTTTTAGAAGATTTACCCAAATAAAATGAATTGTAGAAAAGGAGCCGCCTGTTGAAATTACTGGCATTAGATACCTCAACCGAAGCTTGTTCAGTGGCTTTAACTGTCGATGGCAAAATTCTGACTTTGGACGAAGTCTGTCCACAGCAACACAGCAAACGTATTTTGCCTATGGTGCAGCAGCTGTTGTCTGAAGCTGGCTTAACCTTGCAGCAACTGGATGGTCTGGTTTTTGGCAAAGGCCCTGGTAGTTTTACCGGTGTACGTATTGGTGTGGGTGTATGTCAGGGCCTGGCTTTTGGCGCTGAACTGCCAGTTTATGGTGTATCAACCCTGGCGGCTATGGCACAAGCCGCACACAGATTACATCAGGCCCATCAGGTCGTTGCCGCTATAGATGCACGAATGAATGAAGTGTATCTGGCCAGTTTTCAGTTAGATGATCAGGGCTTGATGCAGCCGCTAAGCACTGAAATAGCAGCTAAACCTACTGCTTTGCCTGCACCTGTATTAAAAGGCCATATTTGCGCTGTAGGGACGGGCTGGCAAACCTATCCACAACAGCTTGAAGACTGGCATAAAACTGGCAATAGCGGATCAGAGGATCTTGCTGTGGTTCATTATAGCCCTGTGATTCTGTACCCTTCAGCGCAGGATATGTTGAGTCTGGCGGCAATTCCGTTCCGGCATGGGCAGTTTATTGCCGCAGAACTGGCAGAACCTACTTATGTTAGGGACGAAGTAACCTGGCAGAAATTGCCCGGTAGATAAACCCGTCGTCTTTGAAGCCGCAGTGTTGTTGACTGCGTGCCTCGCCCCAGTCACATAGGACTACTATGCTCCTGGGGTCTCAGGCACTTGTCGCCTAACTGCAACTGCAATGACTTAGGGTTTTGTCCCGTCGTCGGAGTAGCTGCGGCCTAGGGATAAAGATTGAAAAAAGCTACTTGGCGAAATTTTTTGCTAAGTTATACTGGCATCAAATAAAGGCAAATTGCGAGCAGTTATGACAATAGCCGTCAGTCGTGATGTACCTAAAAGCCCCAGTGTCGGGCTGGTATTTCAGGGCAATAAAACCAAAGCCGTTGAGGCTGAACAGCAAAGCAAAACCACACTGGTACCTTCTGGCACCGGTGTGCGTGCTGACGCTCAGGCTTTATCTATGCTGGATGAGCAGGAAGCACAAAAACGCACCATGTACGACCAGCCAAAACAGCGTAATCAACAAGCTTTAGATGCCTACGAAATGTTAGCTAATCAGGAAAAACGCGAAAAAGTTCAGCAAATGTTTAGTCTGGATTTGTACGCCTAAACCTTAATCCCGCTCCAAAACAATCACTTCAAAATTCATAACAATAAAACCAATGAAAGTGTTTTCATTGTGATTTATGCTGTCTTTCTAATAATAAAATGGATTCAGGTTATGTTTGACAGCAAGGTGTTTCGGGTTTGGTTTATTGCTGCTTTAGCGCTGTGGTTTGTGCTTTTTAATCAGTTTAATCAACTCAGTTTTTTAATAGAGCATTGGTATTACCCGGCCATTATGGTGGCTGGTGCTTTTGTCGCTGGTGTGACGCCAGAAGGTGGCGGAGCTGTTGCTTTCCCTATTTTAAATATCTTCCTCAATATAGACCGCACTATGGCGCGGGATTTTAGTTTAATGATCCAGAGTATTGGCATGACCAGCGCCAGTATTTTTATCTTAAGTCACAAAGCTAACTCGCTTAAAACCTATAAACCTTTACTGATGTTTATCCCCGTAGCTTTTGCTGGTTTTGTAGTGGGCATGCAACTGCTGCAACAACTGCCTGTGTACATAATGCAGGCGCTGTTTTTAAGCCTGATCACCAGTTTTGCAGTGGTCTATAGCTTTGGTAAACACAGAGGCAGCAAAGCCACTTTAGACCTGAATAAGCCTATGGATTTTGTCTTGTTGCTGCTGATGTTAGTAGCTGGTGGCATGTGCGCCAGTTTATTTGGCACTGGCGCTGATATTATTTTATATACCTTGTTAGTGACTCGTTTTCGTATGCAGGAAAAAGTCGCTACTCATATGAGCATTATGTTGATGGCCTCTATCAGTGTGCTTGGTTATGCCTACCGACATTTTGTTGATCAGGGCTTAACTGGCTATCAGGTGCAAACCTGGTTATGTGCTTACCCTGTAGTATTGCTGATGGCGCCTTTAGGGGCTTATGTACTACACCATATTAATAAAGAGATTATGTTGTATGCCATAGCAGTGCTGAATGTCGCTCAACTGCTGTATTTCCTTTGTTATAACCCTTCGGTAGATAAGCTGATTTGGGCTTGTGTATTCACTGTAGTACTGTCGACTGGCTTTTATCTGCTGATCCGTAATCTGAGTCGCAAAACTCTGTATTCAGAACAACCGCAGGTGCTTGTGTCACATTAAGGGATCCAAAGAGTCTAACCACACGTATACATAAACATTGATCCTAAGAGTCTGTGTTTATGTCCCGTTATTGTTTAGTCACTGGTGCCAGTTCAGGTTTAGGCCGCGAACTGGCCATTCAATACGCTAACGAAGGTTGGCAGGTGATCGCTGTTGCTCGTTCTGTCAACGCGCTCAATGAACTGCACAACCAACACAACAGCATTCACGCTTTTCCTTTGGATTTGACCAACACAGAGCTGTTTTCGGCTGCTGTTGAGCAACTCTCCCAACAGATCCCGGCTTTGGATTTAGTTATTCTTAATGCGGGCAGTTGTGATTACGTCGATGCGACCAATCTGCCTTTAGATATTTTCGACCGCACTATGGCGCTGAATTTTCAAGCCCAGGTAGCGGCTGTGAAGTTGCTATTACCGCTGCTGCAAAAATCGGAGCTGGGTACTTTGGCTGTCGTTAGTAGTCTGGCGCATTTGTTTCCATTTACCAAAGCAGAGGCCTATGGCGCCAGTAAAGCAGCACTGAGTTACTTTGCTGACAGCTTAAGAGTGGATTTAACGGACTCTGGCGTGCGGGTTTGTCTGATTGAACCAGGTTTTGTCGATACCCCTTTAACGCAAAAGAACGATTTTAAGATGCCATTTCTGCTGCAGGTCGAAGACGCTGCAGCTCGTATCAGAACAGGGCTTCAGGCACAGCAGCAACGCATACGGTTTCCAAAACGGCTGGTGTGGAGCCTGCATCTGCTGAACCTGCTACCTTATTCATTGCGCTGCAAAGTCGCGTCGGGGATGCGGCAACCATGACAAGCATGAACTGGCCCGCCTTGATTGGCTTTAAATTAAGCTGGTTTGCACTTGTGTTCTTCCAAAACTTGCTGCTTATTCCAGTGGTGCTGTTTGTGCTGTGGTCGTTGTGGCGCTGCAGTAACGCTGAACGTTTGGCCTGGTTTGCTTTGGCAGCCGTGGGGATTACGCTGGATTCTGTATTGCAGTACAGCGGGGTTTTAAGTTTTACCGGCTCCATCTGGTTACCACTTTGGATGTTGGCCTTGTGGCTGGTTTTTAGTTTAGTGGTGGTACAGGTGTTTTCGGCTTATCTGCAAAATTACTGGATAGCGGCACTTAGTTCAGCCGTTGCTGGTCCAATGGCTTATCTGGGAGGTGCAGCATTAAGCGGTCAGATGCAGGTCAGCAGCACAACTGAAGCCTATATAGCATTGGCTTTGTGTTGGGGCTGCTATGGTGTGTTATCAGGATGGAGCAGACGATTTTATGCGTAAAATTTTAATGATAGTCACAGTTCTTTTCAGCTTGAACGCGCAGGCCATGCCAGATAACGTCAAGTTAGTGGGGCAGGGTCAGTTCAGTTATTTATTCTGGGATTTGTACCAGGCGCAACTTTATACGGCAGATGGCAACTGGAGCGGTTACCAGCAAAGTGCTCCTTTGGTACTCAAGCTGACTTATCAGCGTGATATCAGCAAAGCGGATTTTATTGAAGCGACTGTTGATCAGTGGAAACATTTGCACGGTAAGGTTTCAGCTCAGCATCAGGATTGGGCAAAGCAACTCGACACACTTTGGACTGATGTTAAAAAAGGCGACCAGTTAAGTTGTGTTTTATTGGCCGATGGCACAGTACAGTTTTACTTCAACGATAAGCTGCTGGGAGACGTCACAGACCCTGCTTTTGGTCCGGCGTTTTTAGATATTTGGTTGTCTGAAAAAACCTCTGCGCCAAAGCTGAGAAAACAATTGCTGAAAACTTCAGCATAAAAATGAGGCAGTGATGTGTTGGTGGCGGTGGATTTCTTCACTACACCCAACGCATATCAATGCCTCTTGTCCCCTCTGTATGCACATCTAATTTAGTTGATGGTGTTTTTCATCTTATTTACTTTCAGTTTTGTCACAAAACAACAGCTGACTGACTTCTGTTTATTAATTAATCTTTTGGTGAGTGGCCCTGAATAAGGTGTTTTTGCAGTATTGTTGTTATTAAACAGTTAGATATGTCATAACCCTTCTGTTTTGTTGTCTGATCCTTATACAGTTTCATCGTTTATTTTGTATACATATGTTTATGTTGTTGATTCTTATCATAAATTTAACACCTGTACTTTTTGCGGCAGATGCCAGTTAACGCAGTCATTTGGCGGTTAAAAGCGGTTGACCCTTACAAAACATTGCATTTATTATCCGCCGCCTTTTTGGGATAGCCCCAAATCAGGCGTGTTGTAGCTTCAATCAACACCATTGTTGATTGCCGTAAAAACAGAGTCACTACGCAGTGGCCCAGGGAGAAAAAATGTTTGTAAGTAGTAAGCTGTCAAAAGCAGTTGGTTTAGCTGTCGCTTTTGGCGCTGTGTCAGGCGTCACTTTTTCTGGTTCAGTACAAGCTCAGGATACTGGGAGTGTTGAACGTATTCAGGTTACAGGTTCGAGCATCAAACGTACTGATTTCGAAGGTGCATTACCAGTTCAGACTATTGATCGTGCAGCTATTGACCGTTCAGGTTTAGCAACAGCAGGTGATTTAATTCAGTCTATTCCGTCTATGCAAGGTTTCACCTCTGATGGTGACTCAGTGGGTGGCGGCGGTGGAGGTATGAAAACCGCTTCATTACGTGGTTTAGGTGCTGAATACACTCTGGTTCTGATCAATGGTCGCAGAATGGCACCACGTGGCTCAGGCTCTACTATCGACCTGAACTCTATTCCTTTAGCTGCTATTGAGCGTGTTGAAGTACTGACAGACGGCGCATCTGCTTTGTACGGTTCTGACGCTATTGCAGGTGTTGTAAACTTTATTACCAAAGACGATGCTCAGGGTGTGAATGTTTCTGCCCGTTATAGCAAACCTGAAGAGAAAAATGGTACCAGCGACAATTTCTCTATTACAGGTGGTTTAGGTGATTTTGATACTGACGGTTACAACGTATTGTTATCTTACAGCCGTGACTCTCAGGAACAGCTGAAGGCGACAGACCGTGACTTTGCTAAATCAGGTATTATCCCTTTTACCTTGAATAACAAAGAATATTTCTATGTTGCAGGCTCGCCAAACGCCATCCCTGCAAACGCCCGTTATGTATACACTGGCGCCGATGGCAAATTAACCAACTCAGCTGCATTTAACCCTTATGCAAAACAAAATGGCGCTTGTGCACCAGACAACTTTGAATCTTCAGGTTTATGTCAGTATGACTACACTACAACTGTAGAAATCCTGCCAGAAAGTGAACGTGATTCATTTATGCTGGGCACTGACATTGCATTGGGCGAAGATACAAAGTTATTTGCTGATGTGATGTACTCAGATTTCTCTCAGACCACCCGTATCGCACCAAACGCTACAGGTTTCTTCACCTTAGACAAAGATTCAGCCTTAGCTCAACAATACGTGATGCCATATGTTGATCCAGCTCATGTGGGTTCTGTAACTTCTGTCCAGGCCCAATGGCGTGCATTACCACTGGGTGGCCGTGCTACTGAGTGGAACACCAAATCAACTCATATCGTCAGTGGTATCGAAGGTGTGATTGACACTATCGACTACTCAGCTGCTTTCACTTTCTCAAAAAATGATACAGATGAAAACATTGCTGGCGGATACCCAATCTATGACAAGTTCATGGACGCGGTAAGTTCTGGTCTGGTGAACGTATTTGAAACTCCGGATAAGATCAGTGCTGAAGGCCTTCAGGCGCTGCAGGATTCTCAGTACTTCGGTAACTGGAGCAATGAGACCACTGAAGTCAAAGGTGTGGATCTGAAAGCATCTACGCCGGTGTATTCTCTGCCTGCTGGTGATGTGTATATAGGTACTGGTGTTGAGTTCCGTAACACAAACTACGTTAGCTCTCTGGCTGATGCGAATAAACAGGATCTGCTGTTAGGCGCAAACATTGGTTCAGAGTATGACTTAAGCCGTGACAACTACGGTGGTTTTGTCGAAGTGATAGTTCCGGCTCTTGAGAATCTGGAACTGACTGGTGCTGTGCGTTATGACAACATTGGTGAAGTAGAATCTGATTTCGTTTATGACGAAGACGGTATTGCCAGCCCGGGCAGCTACACTGTAAACGATTCAATGAATGACACCACGTACAAACTGGCGCTACGTTACAACGCAACGGAAGACTTGTTACTGCGTGCATCAACTGGTACAGGCTTTAAAGCGCCTTCTATGCTGGACTTAGCTCAGCCTAAAGCTCCGTTTGGTGTAACAAGCGGCGCTTACCTGTGTCCATTCGCAGGTACAACGGATCCATTGGCTGAGGTATGTAGTGTATCGCCACAGCAGTTTGAAGCTTTTAATCAGGGTAACCCGAACTTAAAACCAGAAGAGTCAAAACAGTACACTGTAGGTTTTGTGTACGCACCTGACAATAACTTCAGCTTCAGCCTGGACTACTGGAATATTGAGCTGACAAATATGGTGACAGCAGTCACTGAAGCTCAGATTGTTGCAGATCCAGAGCGTTACCGTCACCTGTATACCACGAAAACAAACAAAGCGACTGGTCAGGAAGAGCTGGCCATCATTTTTGAAAGCATCAACGTGGGCCAATCCAAAAATACTGGTCTTGACTGGGATTTAACAGTAGGTAATGACTTATCTTTTGGTCGTTTAACTACAACGCTGGCTGGTACTTATGTGCTGGATAGCGAATATACCCGTCCAGGTACTACAGATGACTGGATCAGCAGCTTAGGTCGTTTTGGTGATGACAATAAGGTTGTTTTCAGAACCTTAGCTAAATTCACTAATACATTAACTCACGGTGATTTCGCTCACAGTGCGACGCTGAATTACCGCAGTGGTTATGAAGATCAAGCGCAATCTGCAGCCAGCCGTTATGTACGTTTAGGCTCTGTAACTGGTCCTGGTGTAGACATTCAACTGAGTGTTCCTTCATACGCCACTATCAACTATCAGACCAAATACCAGGCGATGGACGCTTTGGGTGTGACGTTCGGTATCAACAACTTAGCTGACCGTGCTCCTCCATTATCCTTACGCTCAGGTGGTGCTGGTCACCAGGTTGGTTTCGACCCTCGTTACACTGATGTTTATGGCCGTACTTTCTATTTAGGTCTGGACTACAAGTTCATGTAACTTGATCGCAAGTGAAGGGAGATTTCTGTTGATGACAGAAGTTTCCCTGAACCAAAGAAAAACCCCACTGCGTGCAGTGGGGTTTGTTTTTTTAGAGCTACAGATCATTTTTTCTGTTGAATAAACTGGATCAGTTTTGCTGCGATTTCAGTATTGTCCTGAAAGCCTGCGAATGCTTGTTTATCAGCACCATAAGCCAGTACTGGTACATCAGCCGCTGTATGGCCACCGCTGGTCCAGCCCGTGGTAGAGTGATGGTCAATACGTTGTTTCACTGCTTTAGCCAGAGGCTCTAAGCCTTCAGCACGCGCCTTAGTCAGCAACTGTTGCTCATCTGTTTTCAGTTCAAGACCTGTTAAACCCAACCATGCCTGATACAACACCTTGTCATCTTTCAGCGCTAACAGCTGACCCGCTATGTATTCGCCAGAATGTTTTACCTTTTTAATCACATCCCGTTTCCAGCTGTAATTACCATTCGCTCCTAAAGACAAACCACCGGTTTCGTGATCTGCTGTCACCACTAAAATGGTATCAGGGTGACTATCGACATAAGCTTTGGCTACTTTGATGGCCTCACCAAAATCATGCATTTCAGCCATGGCACAAGCTATATCGTTGGCATGACCACACCAGTCAATCTGGCTGCCTTCAATCATCACGACAAAACCTTTTTCGGCCGGAGACAGCAGCTTCAGTGCTTTTTCTGTCATTTGTTTTAGTGGCAGAGGTTCAGGGTTGTCTAAGGCACTGTCAAACCCCTTAGGTGCAAATAAACCTAAAGCAGGCAGCTTGTTCAGCGTTTTTAAGCCAGTCCAGCTGTCTGCGTACTGGAAACCCGCCTGTTTAAATTCTTCCACCAGATTACGGTCTTTACGGATAAAGTAGCTGGTACCGCCGCCGAGCATTAAATCGGCAACGATCTGACCATTTACTTTATTGTCGATGTAATCATCGGCTATCTGATCGTAGTTTTGACGGCTTTTGTCATGCGCCAGAAAACCAGCAGGCGTGGCATGGTTAATTTGCGCCGTCACCACTACACCTGTCTGCATACCTTTGGCTTTGGCAATTTCCAGCATAGTGGTTAAAGGTTTATGGTCATGGTCAACTGCAATAGCGCCATTATAAGTTTTATGCGTGCTGGACAAGGCAGTCGCCGCCGCAGCTGAGTCTGTCACTACGGTATCGTCATCCGGGTAAGTACTGGCATTGCCAATCCATAACTCGTCAAACACAGTGCGTTCCACCACTTTGGTGTCCGGATTATCCATGTAATAACGATAGGCGGCTAAATAGGCCGGGCCCATACCATCGCCAATCATATAAATAATGTTCTTAGGTGCGGCAGTGACAGCGAAAGATGTTGAAGCAAGGCAAGCGATGCTGATTAAACTTAGTTTCTTTAACATAGGAAAGCTCTGTAGATGGCTGAAAATCTGGTGCTACCAGAGTCTGTAGGGTGAGGTTATCTTACGTCAGTGACTAAAATATGACAAAACTGTAAATAGTCTAAACGCGACCAACAGACGTAAAAGCAGGACTGAAAGGTGTGAAAACAAAACTTAGTATATAAGTGTTGCGGAGCGGATCATGCATGGCTTAGAGTAAGTATGGAACTAAAGCCGCTACACCTTATCTAACAGGCCGTGTAGCAAACGAGGTTGAAAAAGTCATGAGTAAGAAGTTTGTAGTTGTTGCTTTGAGTCTGATGATATTGGCTGGCTGTGCCAGTTATCCCGAACAGGTTCGTATTGCAGATAACGTAGCTTTAACCAGCTATGAAAATGCGGTGCAACAAAATATCGATTTTGGTACTGCCCGCTGGAGCGGCGTCATTGCTGAAATCAGTAATAAAGCCAATCAAACCCGTCTGGAAGTTGTGTATTTTCCGTCAGGCTCTAATGGACGTCCTGCAGTATCTGATCAAACCAAAGGCCGTTTTGTTACCTACATCAACGGCTTTTTAGATCCTATGGTGTACCAGCGTGGTAAGTCGGTTACAGTGCTGGGTGATTTAACCCGATCTGAAGTGGGTAAAGTTGACGAATACGAGTACCGTTACCCGGTCATTAAAGACGCTAAAGTGTATTTATGGCCAAAACAAGAAGAACGTATTGAAGTGATTGATACCTGGCCTATGATGCGTCCGTACCCTTACCCTTATTATTGGGGTTATGGCCCAGGTGTGCGTGTCCGTACTATTACAAAACAACAATCGACAACACAAGGCGCAGTTCATGTTGACAATAATAAACAGAATAAAGTGCAACCTTAATTTAGTAGTAATTTCAGCTGCGCTTTTTAGCGCAGCGGCTGTGGCTGAAACTCCTTCTGCTCCAGACTTAACAGCTCTGGCGGAACATTCATTCCGAAGCGTAGAAGATAAGGCCAGAAATCAGTATCGCCATCCGGTAGAAACACTGAACTTTTTTGGCATTAAGCCTACCATGTCAGTGCTGGAGATCTGGCCTGCCCGTGGCTGGTATACAGAAATTCTTGGTCCCTATTTAAAAGAGCAGGGCAAACTGAGTATTGCTAATTTTCGTGTGGATGATGGCACTATGCAGGATGACAGAAAAATCTTCTGGAGTCGGATCAGTGAAAAACTCAGCCAGCGTATTCTGAAACATAAAGACCATTTTGGCACTATCCAGCAAACGGAATTTGATCCTCCTGCCTATATGTATCTGGGGTTAACTCAACAATACGATATGGTGCTGAGTTTCCGCAACGCTCATATCTGGAATGAACAAGGTTATCTGCTGGATGTATTTCGCGCCGTATTTGATGTACTCAAACCTGGCGGAGTCTTTGGCATAGTCGAACACAGAGCAAGCCGGGTATCTGAAATCTCCAGCTCTGCTGTTGAAGGTTATCTGGACGAGTCTTATGTGATTGCTGTGGCTGAACAAGCTGGTTTTACACTGCAGACAAAGTCTGAAATCAATGCCAATCCAAAAGACACCAAAGATTACCCTAAAGGGGTGTACACCTTACCGCCAACCTTAGCTATGGGTGCTGTAGACAGAGCTAAATATCTGGCTATAGGTGAAAGTGATCGTATGACCTTAAAATTCGTCAAGGCCGCCAGCGAGTAATGCTGGCTGTGGAGTTTTCACTGCCCGCTTTATCTTTAGCGGGCTGGCAGCAAGGTCCAACTCAGCAAAAAGTAACTTTATGCCTGCACGGCTGGCTGGATAATGCCGATAGTTTTTTACCCCTTTCTGCCTGCTTAAACGAGTTGAATCTGGTTGCCATTGATTTACCGGGGCATGGACTGTCACAACATCGTAGCCTGGATGCCCATTATCATTTTTTAGACTGGATTTATGATCTGGCGACGCTGATTAAAATTCAGGGTTGGCAACAGGTCGATATTATTGGCCATTCGATGGGCGGTATGATTGGTTCTGTGCTTGCTGCTGTAATGCCACAGATGGTGCGCAAATTAGTACTGATCGACAGTATGGGTCTGGTGACTGGCGAGGCTGGAAAAACAACAGAGCAAATACGAAGTGCCATCAATCACAGATGGCAAAGCCCACATAAACAAAAACCAGTGTATCCCGATCTGCAAAGTGCAGCGCTTGCCCGCCAAAGTCAAAGCGATTTTGATCTGGCTTCGGCGTTGATTTTGGCCAAACGTGGCACAAAGCTTTGCCCTGGTGGGCTCACCTGGTCGGCTGATATGCGCTTGAGAGAATCTTCTGCCTATCGATTGCTGCAACCCCAGGCGATGCAGCTGCTTAAAGATATTCAATGCCCAGTGCAAGCTATTCTGGCCAGTGATGGTCTGGAGATGATGCAACAAGCCAGGCAACAGTATCAAAGCTGTTATCAGCAACTTGAATGGGTTGAGATCAGAGGGGGTCATCATTGCCATATGACTCAGCCAGAACAAACGGCCAAGGCCATTCGTCAATTTTTACTGTCCTGATTGTTTTTTATGCTCTGCAATCCTGCAGAGCACCCTTAGGGGCCAGCTAAAGCTGTTAAAAATCGTTCCTGACGATTTTTTATGCTCTGCAATCCTGCAGAGCACCCTTACGGGCCAGCTAAAGCTGTTAAAAATGGTTCCTGACGATTTTTTATGCTCTGTAATCCTGCAGAGCACCCTTACGGGCCAGCTAAAGCTGTTAAAAATCGTTCCTGACGATTTTTTATGCTGTTATAGTCGGGGTCAGAACTGCTGCTTGAGCAGGCAATTGTTAAATGAAAGCAATTGTGGGATGATGCAGGATTAGAGTAAAAACTCAGTGTCGTTTTGTTTCAGACCCCCAATGATGTCTGTACAAAGGGCCAAAGCACTAACTATAACTACTATAACTAAAAAATAATAAATACCACGAGGAGAGGACAGTGGATCGAGTCTGGGCAAAAAATTATCCTGAAGGCGTTCCGACAGATATCAATGCTGATCATTACGCATCATTACTGGAAGTTTTTGATGAGAGCATCAAAGACCATGCTGAAAAAACCGCCTACATCAATATGGGCAAAAGCATTACGTACGCAGAACTGGACCAGCTGAGCTTAAAGTTTGCTGCTTATTTGCAGCAGCAATTAGGCCTGAAAAAAGGTGATGCTGTTGCTGTGATGATGCCAAACCTGCTGCAATACCCAGTTTGTATTTTAGGTATATTGCGTGCAGGTTGTGTAGTGGTTAACGTCAATCCACTGTACACACCTCGTGAATTAGAGCACCAACTGCTCGACTCACAAGCCAAAGCAATCGTCATTGTTGAAAACTTCGCTCATACCTTGTCTGATGTGCAGGATAAAGTGAAGCTGGACCATGTGATCCTGACACATATGGGCGATATGTTAGGCCTGCTTAAAGGCACTATCGTCAATCTGGTGGTTAAGCATGTTAAAAAGCTGATCCCTGCTCATAATCTGAAAAAGTACGTCACCTACAAACAGGTGATCGCTGCCGGTAATGCGGCTGCGTACAAAAAGCCTGTAGTGGTTGGAGAAGATTTAGCTTTCCTGCAGTACACAGGTGGTACTACAGGTGTATCTAAAGGCGCTATGCTGACGCACCGCAATATGGTGGCCAATCTGGAGCAGGCTGATGGTTGTATAGGTCCTCTGCTGACTCACGGCAAAGAGCTCGTGGTCACAGCTCTACCGCTTTATCATATCTTCGCATTAACGGCCAATTTCCTGGTCTTTATGAAGTATGGTGGTACAAACCTTTTGATCACCAACCCAAGGGATATGCCCAACTTTGTTAAAGAACTGGCAAAGTATCCTTTCTCTGTTATCACAGGTGTAAATACACTATTTAATGGTTTATTGAATACGCCTGGTTTTGCTCAGCTGGATTTCAGCAATATGAAGCTGGCATTGGGTGGTGGTATGGCAGTGCAGCGCCCTGTGGCAGAACGCTGGCAGAAAGTGACTACAACCCGTTTAGTAGAAGGTTATGGTTTAACTGAATGTGCACCTTTGGTCACTGTCAGTCCTTATAATCTGCCTGCGTATAACGGCAGTATAGGTTTTCCTGCACCTTCCACTGACATCAAGCTTGTCAATGATGATGGTGCTGAAGTAGCTGCCGGCGAAGCTGGTGAAATGTGGGTCAAAGGCCCACAGGTCATGAAAGGCTACTACAACAGACCTGATGAAACTTTAAAGGTACTGAATGCAGATGGCTGGTTAGCAACAGGGGATATAGCCCGTGTGGATGACGACGGCTTCTTCTACATAGTTGATCGCAAAAAAGACATGATTTTAGTCTCAGGTTTTAACGTTTATCCAAATGAGATTGAAGAAGTGGTCGCGATGAATGACAAAGTACTTGAAGTGGCTGCTGTTGGTGTTCCAAACGAAGCCACTGGCGAAGCGGTGAAGATATTTGTGGTGAAAAAAGACCAAAGCCTGACAGATGTTGAGCTAATACAACACTGTAAAGAACGTTTGACGGGCTATAAAGTGCCGAAGCTGGTAGAATTCCGCACTGAATTGCCAAAAACCAACGTGGGTAAAATCTTAAGGCGGGAGCTGAAAGGTTAAACCAGAAAAAACCGGCTTTGGCCGGTTTTTTTACGATGAAAAGTTGGCTAGAGAAATAGAAAGAGACAATCAAGGATTTCAAATGACGTATCAGCTTATAACCTCCTCATCTGCTTTAGCTGCTTTTTGTGCGCAAGCCGCCAGTACGGACCTGTTAGCTGTTGATACTGAATTTGTCCGCCAAACTACCTTGAGTCCAAAGCTTGGCTTGATCCAGCTGTTTGATGGTAAGCAACTGGCGTTAGTTGACCCTTTAGCTATTGATGACTGGAGCTCCTTGCAACAGCTGTTTGCCAGTCCAACAGTCTGCAAAGTGGTGCACTCCTGCAATGAAGATTTAGAAGCTTTAGCCACTAAAAATCTGTTGCCTATATTGCCTCTGATCGACACTCAACTTGCTGCTGAACTGGCAGGTTGGGGCGGTAGTCAGGGCTATGCCAAACTGGTGCAACGGGTTTGTGCTATTGAGCTGGATAAAAGTGAATCCCGCACCGACTGGATAGCTCGGCCTTTATCTGCATTGCAACTGGACTACGCGGCCAAAGATGTCGAGCATTTACTGGACGTGTATCAGGCGCTGAAAACTGAGCTGGTTGCAAAAGGCCAATACGAACTGCTGCTTGCTGAAGGCGAACATTTAATAGCACGTCGCTCTTTTGGCTTGCCTTTGTCATTTCGTCATCTTGAGCTGAAAAACAGCAATCTGCTGACTCCACGTGAGCTGGCTATTTTGCGTGAATTGGTGATTTGGCGTCAGGACTATGCGCAGCAGCACGATATGGCACTGGGTTTTATCTTTAAAGATCATCATTTACTGGATATCGCCAAACGCCGTCCTGGCAGCCTGGAGTCGATGTTTAATATCCCGGAATTACCCGGCCGTGAAGTACGTCGCCACGGCAAAACAGTATTAGCCCTGATTGAACAAGCCAAAGCTTTGCCACTGGAGCAATGCCCTGCGCCTTTTTATCACACAGATGTCTTTCTGGGGTTCAAAGAAGAGCTACAGAAAATTACCGATGCCATCAAAGCTGCAGCCAAAGCGTCCGGCATTCCGGCTGAATTTATGGCCGTGCGTCGCCAAAGCACAGAGTACTTTAACTGGTGCTGGCGTGTCAGTGACGAAGACAGAGCTCAATTGCCTGTTCCCGAGTTTTTGCGGGGATGGCGTCGTGAGGTTTTAATCAATCACTTACCTGTTCCAGCTCATATAAAGCCACTGATCTAAAAGTGTTATTGTTACGTATTACGGCGCTGTTTTTCGTCTGGTTTAGCGCATTTTTTGCGTTGAATCCTGCTGTTTTTTTCACAAATCTGCACTGATCCTATAAAAAAACACCTTCGTAACCCTTTTGCTACATCAACAATCAAAAGGGTTAGAAAATGATGAAATTGACAATGAAGTCGCTCGCAATGGGCGCAGCCTTTTTATTGGTCGGTTGTAACAGCTCCGACAATGACTTGCCTGCAATACCAGAAAAACCTTCCAGTGTATCGGTGAAAGTTGTACATGCCGTCTCAGACGCCCCTGATGTGTCCGTCAGTCGCACCAACGGCGTGGTGATACCTAACTTAGCTTTTGGCGCCGTGGCAGAAGCTCTGGTTGCAAGTCCGGGCGACTTTGCTTTAGCTGTGGATGCCAAATTGCCGGGCGATACAGTGGCCCGGGTTATACCTGAAACTACACTTACTCTGGCTGAAGCAACAGATTACGTTGTTTTTGCAGCGGGCAAGGCTGCAGACAGCAGTATCGAGCCTATAGTGGTATCTATTCCACAAACTGCAGTCACCAGCGGCAACGTGCGTTTGCGTGTGGTGCACGGCGCAGCATCAGCACCCACAGTAGACGTGCATTTAACAGCTCCTGCTGATGCGCTATCGGCAGGTACTGTCGCTGCTACTTTAGAATTCACCGACGCCACTGGTGACGTTACAGTGCCAGCGGGTGACTACAGAGTTCGTATCACGCCGGCAGGTAATTTAACTACAGTGGTTTACGATTCAGGCACTGTGGCTTTAACCTCAGGTTCAGACCTGACTGTTGCTGCGCTGGACAATAGATTTGCCGGTGATTCACCTGTTTCTTTATTGGCATTAGTGCAAGGTGGCAATACCAGTCTTGAGCTATTAGATGAAGGTTCTGTATCAGCAGTGCGAGTGGTACACGATGTATCAGATGCACCTGCTGTCGATGTATTGGTAGATGGCGCAGAAGCTATTAATGCTTTAGCTTTCCCAAATTTTACTGATTACGCTGAATTAGCTCCAGACACATACAACGTAAAAGTGGCTGCGGATGCGGATAACTCAGTGGTTGTTATTGATACCGATCTGGAGCTGGACGCTGGTGCTTATTACACAGTGCATGCAGTAGGTTCTTTAACTGAAGACAGTATCGAACCTTTGGTGGTGGTGGATAACCCACGTCGTATCGCAACAGCGGCACAAATTCGTGTGATCCATGGCTCCAGCCTGGCAGGCCCGGTGGATGTCTATCTGACTGCAAACTCGGATATTTCAGCTGCAACAGCGGCGCTGAGTAATGTGCCTTTTAAAGCGGACTCAGGGTATATCCAGGTACCAGCAGGTGATTATTTTGTCACTGTGACACCAACAGGCAGCAAAACAGCAGCCATAGGTCCTGTGGCAGTGACATTGGATGCAAACAATATTTATACAGCGGTAGCTCGTGATGGAGTGGGGTTAACAGCGGATCTGGGATTGATCCTGTTGGATGACTTTAACAACGTGCAGTAGCAAAAATGAGGCAGAGTCACAGACTCTGCCTCATTTGTTTATTACTTCTTATCGTCTGGGAAAGTGACGTTTAATTCCAGCACAGACAGTTGATCTGAGCTTTTCTCCAACGACACCGACACCTGATCGTCAGCTATATCCACATACTTGCGGATAACCGCCAGAATATCGCGCTCCAGCTGCGGTAAATAATCCGGGCTGTTGCGGCGGTTGCGTTCATGGGCAACGATGATCTGTAACCGCTCTTTGGCAGTTGAAGCGGTATTTTTTTTCGTTGAACGGAAATAATCCAATAACGACATTCGCTTAGCCTCCAAATATACGTTTCAGCAAGCCTTTTTTCTCAACATTCAAGAAACGGAAAGGCACTTCTTCGCCAAGCAAGCGGGCGACCGTGTCTAAATAGGCCTGACCAGCATCGCTGTCCTGATCCAAAATTACTGGCTGACCTGAGTTCGACGCATTTAATACCGCCTGAGATTCAGGGATCACACCCAGCAGTTTAATGGCCAGAATTTCGCCCACGTCTTCCACACTCAGCATCTCACCTTTGACTACACGCTCAGGGTTGTAGCGGGTTAACAGCAAGTGTTCTTTAATACCTGGTAAACCTTGTTCAGCACGACGTGATTTGCTGCTCAGCATACCTAAAATACGGTCTGAGTCACGCACTGACGATACTTCAGGGTTGGTCACAACCACTGCTTCGTCGGCAAAATACAACGCCATCATGGCACCTGATTCAATACCAGCAGGTGAGTCACAGATGATGTAATCAAATTCTTCAGCCAGTTCGTTCAGAATGCGCTCTACGCCTTCTTTACTCAAAGCATCTTTATCGCGGGTTTGTGAAGCAGGCAGAATAAACAGGGTGTCGATACGTTTATCTTTGATCATCGCCTGTTTTAAATTCGCTTCACCGTTAATCACGTTAACGAAGTCGTATACAACACGACGCTCACAACCCATGATTAAATCGAGGTTTCTTAAACCTATATCGAAATCGATAATGACGGTTTTAAAACCGCGCATCGCGATGCCTGTACCAATAGCCGCGCTTGACGTAGTTTTGCCTACGCCACCTTTACCTGATGTAACAACAATGATTTTTGCCATCGCAAAATATCCTTAAAGCAAATCTGCTAAAACCAACTTATCGTCCTGCAACCCAATGCAAGCCGACTTACCCCAATATTCGCCTTGCAGACTGTCACTGAGCCAGTAACTTCCGGCTATGGAGATCAGTTCAGCTTCCAGCTTGTGACAAAACACGCGTTTTTGACTATCTCCGGCAGCGCCTGCTATGGCTTTACCACGCAGCGTACCGTAAATATGTATATTTCCATCGGCAATGACTTCAGCGCCGGCACCTACAGTACCACGGATCACTAAATCTGCACCTTTGGCATAAATTTGTTGGCCAGAGCGAATATTTTGCTCCACAACTTTGGTTTCCATCACAGGAGCTGCAACTGCAGCTTCTGTTTTGGCTTCTTTTTCTTTGGTTTCTTTAGCTGGTGTTTTGCTTTTGCTCAGTTGTAATGAGGCTAAACCTGCGGCCTGAGCCACTTTTTTCAGCTCTGCTGAAGCACCACATACACCTACTAATACCAGCTCAAGTTCTTTAAATACTTCAGCAATAGCTTCAAAATCAGGAGCTTGAGTAACAGACTCGACATTAATCACCACAGGTGCGCGGTAAAAAAAGGCAGGAGCTTGTGCCAGTTTTTGTTGCAGCTGGGTTTTTACTGCAGCAGCAGACAGGTCCTGACAATACAACACAGACAGTGGAAACAAACTGCCTTTTAATTCAAAGGAATGATCAGACATAGCTCAAAATGCGCACTTTATTATTTGTTTAATGACGGCAAAAATACGTGTCAGCCTTTGCTTGCTTGGTACGCAAGGCTGGTGCTTCATGTTATAGTTTGCGCCCCTGTTAGGCAAGTTAGTAAGAGTAGTTTTTGTCCTATGTTATGTGTTGTTTATAAAAGTCCAAAGATGGACCAAACCTATTTATACGTATTGCGCCGCGATGACTTTAGCGCTGTACCTGAAGCCTTACTTAAAACCTTTGGTAAACCACAACTGGTCACGCTGATTAATTTGGCGACCAAAAGCAAATTAGCCCATGCAGATATCGATAAGGTCAGACATCAACTGACAGAGCAGGGTTTTTATTTACAGTTGCCTCCGCCGCCTGAAGATTTACTGAAAGCGCATAAAGAGAGCCAGCCAAACAAGGAGTAACCTATGAAGTTGACTCAAATTGCAGTCATTGTGGTCAGTGGCTTATTGTTGTCTTGTACCAGCACAGTGTCGGGCAAAGCCCAGGCCAAAACTGAAGCGGTAAAAACTGTGCCTGCGGCTAAAACACAAGCCGGGAAAAAAGCTCAGGCTGCTGTAACCGCCACAGCATTGCCAACACAAGCTGCTGTGAATAAAGCTGCTGTAAATAAAGGTAGCTTTGAGCAATACGCTGCAGCTTTAAAGCAGGAAGCCTTGCAAAAGGGCTATGCCAAAACACTGGTCAATGACGTATTCGCCAGCTTAAAGCATTACCAGTCTGCAGTGGTTGCTGATAAAAAACAGCCTGAATTTACTGAGACTTTAGATACGTATTTACCAAAACGCATCAGTAAACAGCGTATCTCGCTTGCCCGTAAATACTACAAAGAAAACCAGCAGGAACTGGAAGCCATAGGCAAGAAATACGGCGTACAGCCGCGTTTTATCGTTGCCTTATGGGGGCTAGAAAGCAGCTTTGGCAAAATTATGGGCAACTACTCAGTGCCTTCAGCTTTAGCCACTATGGCCTATGACGGTCGTCGTGAAGCCTTTTTTAAATCCGAGTTTTTTCTGGCGCTGGATATTCTGCAACAAGGCCATGTCAAATTAGCGAATATGAAAGGCTCATGGGCTGGTGCTATGGGCCAAAGCCAGTTTATGCCAAGTGCTTTTATGTCCTACGCTCAGGATGGTGACGGTGATGGTCACATCAATATCTGGCAAAGCCGCTCAGATGCTTTTGCCTCTATTGCTAATTATTTAAAAACCCGGGGCTGGGATGATAGTCAAACCTGGGGCAGAGAAGTAAAAGTGCCAAAAAACTTTGATTTCTCTTATGTGATCCCAAAAGGCAGCAAAGACAGAACTCAGTGGCTGCAGTGGTGGGCTAAATCTGAACGTTCTTTAGCGGCATGGCAAACTTTAGGGGTTCGTACCACTGAAGGTAAAGCATTACCACAGCGTGATATCAAAGCTGCATTGGTGATGCCGGATGACGAACATGGCCGGGTTTATCTGGCGTACAGCAACTACCAAACGCTGATGCACTGGAATCGTTCTTATTATTTTGTCACTAGCGTAGGTTATCTGGCCGATTTAATAGTGGCGGAGGATAAAGCATGAGTTATCAGCATAAAAATGTGCAAGGGCATGCTATAGACCTGCCTGCAGGCAAAGTACTTTGTATAGGTCAGAACTATCAGGACCATATTGCTGAAATGAACAGCAAAACAGCACCAGAAGCGCTGTTTTTTATCAAACCCAGCACAGCTCTGGTTGACATCAATCAGCCTTTTCTTATCCCACAACACTTAGGTGCTGTGCATAATGAAACTGAGCTGGCCGTGCTGATTAAAGCACCATTAACCAAAGTGACTCCACAGCAAGTGCTGGACGCTGTCTGGGGTTATGGTCTGGCGCTGGATTTAACGCTTCGGGATCAGCAAAAGAAATTAAAAGAGCTGGGAAGGCCTTGGGAAATTGCCAAAGGTTTTGACGGCGCTTGCCCTGTTTCTGGTTTTATTGCTGCTGACGAACTGGCTGATGTGCAACAGTTAGAGTTTAGTTTGATGGTAAACAGTGAACAGCGTCAGCAAGGCGATACCCGTATGATGATCCGTTCTGTGACTCAAATCATCAGCGAAATGTCGCAGTTTTTTACTTTGTTACCAGGCGATCTGGTGCTGACAGGCACACCAGCTGGTGTGGGGCCACTTTATAGCGGCGATCAGTTAGAATTAGCTCTGGCTAACAAGCTACATATTAAGACGTCAGTACGCTGACAGAGAGGTTGAAGTGTTAACAGCAAAATTCTGGGAAACAAAAAGCCTGGAACAAATGACAATTGAAGAATGGGAAGCCGTCTGTGATGGCTGCGCCAAATGTTGTCTGAATAAATTTATTGATGATGAAGACGAAGAAGCTGAAGGCCCAACCGACTACATTAAACCGGACGAGCAAGTGCATTTTACCAATATCGCTTGCCGTTATCTGGACAGCCATAAATGTGCCTGTACTGTGTATGAGAAGCGCACTGTGCTGGTACCGGATTGCGTGAAGCTGACACAGGATAATTTAAAAGATATCTTTTTTATGCCAAACAGCTGCAGCTATCGCCGTTTGCATGAAGGTCGTGGTTTACCGTCCTGGCACCCGCTGTTGAACAACGGTAAAAAAAGTCTGATGCATAAAAAACAAATGTCAGTACGCAACAAAACCATTTCCGAAGATATGGTCGATATGGAAAAGTTTGAAGATTATATTGTGACCTGGGCTATAAACGATTTGGATTAACCATTTTCAGTATCGGTTCAGTTGTACCAGTAAAAATAGCGTTTTTTGATTTAGAGGGTGGTGGTTGTGCAAGAAGCCATGCAGATTTTGCATCAGTTAAAACAGTTAATGTCCACTTTTAGTCCGGCCATAGTGCAGATGGTGATCAGTGCAATCATCATTTTGATTTATATAGTGTTGAGCCGCCGTATTGCGCCTTTTGTCTACCGCACTATAGCGGCCAGCGTATTAAAAGATGAAATGAACCGCCGCGCTTTAGTGGTGTTTCATATTCTGCTGTTTTTACTACTGGTTGTTGTTCTGAGTGTAGTCTGGGGCATCGACATCAAAGGTTTGCTGGTTCTCGCCTCTTCAATGATTGCAGTGATAGGTGTGGCGTTATTTGCCGCCTGGTCACTGCTGAGTAACATCACCGCCTTTTTTATCATGTTAGGCCAGCGTAATTTTGCGCCAGGTGCTGAAGTGAAAATTATCGATGGTGCGAACCATGTCGAAGGCAAGGTGGTGGAAATCAACTTGTTCAGCACAGTGCTGCTGACCAAAAACAACGAGCAGGTGGTGTATCCCAATAACCTGATCGTGTCCCGTCCTGTCATAGTGCAGCATCAGTTCAGAGCCGATAAAAACAAAATGGTAAACAGATGGCGGCGCAGACACCCGGATCACCGCTAGCCTGAAAATGGGGTCAGATCACATTGTTAACAGTTAACAATGTGATCTGACCCCATTTTTATTAATCTGGCAAACGCAAGGCTTCTCTGAACTTATCCACCCACATAGCAGTTGCGCCACAAACAGCTACCGGCATAATCAGTAAGTTAATCAGCGGCACCAAACTCAGCACATAAACACTGATGCCAAAACCATAACTCTGTTTCCACTGCAGCTTTAACGCCTTTCTCATGGTGGTAAAAGGTACTTTGTGGTTATCAAAAGGATAGTCACAGTACTGAATCGCCAGCATCCAGCTACAGAATAAAAACCATAACAACTGGCCTATGCCAGGCAATATAAAAAACAGCAACAAAAAGCCGATAGCGCGCGGTAAACAATAGACAAACTTTTGCCATTCACGACCCATCATACGGGGCACATCTTTTAAAAATGCGGCCAGGCCTTGATCTGGTAAGGGCTGACCAGTTAAATAGAGTTCAGTTTTTTCCGCCAGCAAGGCATTAAAAGGTGCAGCGATAAAATTAGCGACCATGGTGAAGGTTAACGCTAAACCCATCACAATAGAAAACAGCGCCAAAGGCCAGACTAAAAAGCCGATAAAACTAAGCCAGTCCGGCAGGGTAGCCACGACCTGCTCAACCCAGCCACCTAACTGACTGAATAAATAGCCAAAAGCCAAAGCAAACAACACCAGATTGATGCACAGTGGCACCACCACATAACGTTTTAAGCCTTTGACCCGAATTAAACTAAGGCCCTTCATCAGATAATGCATGGTGTTACCCCTTCTGCTGCGAACTGGTTCTGCTACGAATCAGCCGAGCATATAGGCCATGTATCTGAGTCGCAAGAAGAAATCCGTAAGCAACTTTTTCAGTGTCCGAATACAAAGCGGCCGTGACAGCAGCACTGCTGTTCTGTTACATTCACTTTTGTTAACAAAACCTCGGCCTTATTGTTCAGGGACAGATGCGTCTTAAGCAAATTAAATTAGCGGGTTTTAAATCCTTCGTTGATCCTACCCAGGTGGCTTTTCCTGCTCAGATGACTGCTGTAGTGGGGCCAAACGGCTGCGGTAAATCCAACGTGATTGACGCTGTACGCTGGGTGCTGGGTGAAAGCTCGGCGAAAAACCTGCGTGGTGATGCGATGACAGACGTTATCTTTAACGGCTCCACGCAGCGTAAACCCGTGTCTCAGGCTTCTGTTGAACTGATGTTCGAAAACACCCAAGGCCGTTTGCAAGGCACGTTGGCGGATCGCAGTGAAATATCCATCAAACGTTTAGTGACGCGGGATGGCCAGTCGAATTATTTCCTCAACGGCACTAAATGCCGTCGCCGTGATATCACAGATATTTTCCTTGGCACAGGCTTAGGCCCACGCAGTTACGCCATTATCGAACAGGGCATGATTTCGCGGCTGATTGAATCCAAGCCTGCCGACTTGCGTATTTTTATCGAAGAAGCGGCCGGTATTTCCAAATACAAAGAACGCCGGCGCGAAACCGAAAACCGTATTAAGCATACCCGCGAAAACCTGGACCGTTTATCTGACGTGCGGGAAGAGCTGGGCAAAAACCTCGATAAGCTCAAACGTCAGGCTGCTGCTGCGGCACGTTTTAAAGAACTTAAAGCGCAGGAGCGTAAGCTCAAAGCAGAATTGGCCTGTGTGAAATGGTTACACTTTCATGGTCTGCTGCAAAAAACAGAGCTGGATATTCAGCAGAAGCTGACCGAAATAGAACAGTTTCAGGCGGCTCAGTCTGGTGATCAGTTGCTGGTGCTGCAACTGAAAGAGCAGCAACAGGACTTACGTACTGAACAGCAGCAAGTGCAGCAGCAGTATTATCAGGTCGGCAATCAGATCACCCGCTTAGAACAGCAGCAACTGCATCAACGTCAGCGTCGTCAAAGCCTGACTGATGAACTCCGTTCATTGCAACTGACCTTGCAGGAAGCCGACTCTTATATTGCGCAGCAGCAAGAGCAACTGGCAGAGCTTGAGTTCCAGCTTGAAAATGCAGCGCCGGATAGTGAGCTGAAACAAGAACAGTTTGAGAGCCTGACCGAACAAGCTGAACAGGCAGAAGAACGTTTACTCAGTGCGCAGAGTGCATTACAGCAATGGCAGCAGCAGTTTTTTGCGTTGCAACAACAGCAGCAACAGAATCAGTTAAAAGCTCAGCACAGCCAGCAGCAACAGCAGCAATTACTGAACCGTATCAGCCAGTTACAGCAAGAATTATCACAACTGGATGCAGTGGCTGATTCAACCGCGGCAGAGTCATTGCTTACCAAACAGCAAGAAACACAGCAGCAACTTGAACTACTGCAACAGCAAAGTGCTGAAGCCGAGCAGCGCTATCAGGCGTTGCAACAAGCGCAGCAGGAGCGTAAACAGTTGCAGCTGGTGCGGCAAAGTGAGTTAAAACAGCTGAAAAACCAGCAGGATAAACTTAGTCAAATTCAGCAGCAGGTCAATAAACAGCAACAGCAGCTGTTAAAGCAGTTGGAGATTGAGCCTAAATGGGCCAGGGCTGTCAGTCTGGTATTGGGTGAACTTCAGCATGCCACAGCAGAGCAAGGACTTGACCAAAGTTATGTGTCACCCAGCCAGTTGAATGCCAAAGCCGGTACTTTAGCTGCTGTGATACGGGCAGGCTTGTATCCGGACTCGTTTCACGAAGTGCTGCTTGCCGATAGCATTGAACAAGCCCAAACCAAACAAAAACAGTTGCAACCCCAGCAATCCGTGATTTGTGCTGAAGGCATCTGGTTTGGCTGCAACTGGCAACTGGTGCCTGGGCAAGCTGCTTCAGACAACTACTTAACACGGCAACAGCAATTGCTGGAACTGGCTGAACAAATCCAGCAGCTTGAACAGCAGTTATTGGCAGAGCAGCATATCGAAGCGCAATCCGATGCTGAACTCGCAACCAGCAAACAGCAGTGGCAACAAAGCCAACAGCAACTGCAGCAGACAAAAGATCAACTGCAAAAAATCAGCACAGACCTATTATTGCTGCAACAACAGCAGCAACTGCAGCAGCAAAGACGATTGCAGGCATCCACAGAGCTGACAGGCCAGCAGCAGGATTTTGAACTGTTAAGCCTGCAACTTGATGAGCTGGAGCAACAATCCGAAGCTTTGGATGAACAGTATCAGGCACAAAAGGCCAAAGAATGGCAGTTGCAGCAACAACAAACGCAAAGCCAACAGCAGCATCAGCAACTGAAACAACAGCAAGACTCTGTGCGCCAGCAACTGCAACAATTGCAGCTGGAACAACAAAGTGCACAAAAGCAGTTAAGTTTCAGTCAGCAGAATTTACAGCGTAGCCAGCAACAGCAACAGCAACTGCAGCAGCGCCATCAATTAGTACAGGATCAATTGGCCGAAGTGTCAGAACCCGATGGCGAGCAACACGAAACTTTACAGTTGTTGCTGGAACAACGTGCTGAAGTTGAACTTTTAGTGCAGCAAAAAGCCGAAGCTTTACATTCATTAGAAGAAAAGCTGCGTCAGGCCGAACAAGGCCATCAGGGTGTGGCGCATTTATTAACGCAAAAGCAAAAAGAATTAGCCGATTTGCAGCTAAGCGCCGAAGGCTATCGTGTGCGGGCCAACAATATGCTGGAGCAGCTGACAGAACTGCAGGTAAACTTTAAAGAGCTGAGTGAAACACTACCAGCCGAAGCGAACGAGCAGGAATGGCAGCAACAACTGGAGAAAACACAAGATTCAGTGTCGCGTTTAGGTCCTATTAACCTGGCGGCTATTGAAGAGTTTGAGCAGCAGGATGAGCGTAAACAGTATCTGGATGCGCAGCATCAGGATTTAGTGTCAGCGCTGGAGACTCTTGAAACTGCTATTCGTAAAATTGACCGGGAAACCCGGCAGAAATTTAAAGAAACCTTTGAGCAGGTGAATGAAGGCTTGCAAACTTTATTTCCAAAAGTGTTCGGTGGAGGCAGTGCCTATCTTGATTTAACCGAAGAAGATCTGTTAGAAACAGGTGTAACTATCATGGCGAGACCGCCAGGGAAAAAAAACAGTACAATTCACTTACTCTCGGGTGGTGAAAAAGCGCTAACCGCTTTATCATTGGTGTTTTCGATTTTTCGATTAAATCCGGCACCTTTTTGCATGTTGGATGAAGTTGATGCACCTTTGGATGATGCAAACGTCGGCAGATTTTGTAATCTGGTACGGGAAATGTCTGAAACTGTGCAATTTATTTATATCAGTCACAATAAAATTGCCATGGAAATGGCGGCACAATTAATGGGGGTGACCATGCAGGAACCCGGTGTGTCGAGAGTTGTAGCTGTAGATGTGGAAGATGCCGTGAAAATGGCTCAAGCCTAAAAACTAAAAGGTAAAAGAGATGGCTGAGGAATTACGTTTAGTCTTGATTGTTTTGGGTGTGTTGGGTATCAGCGCTTTAGCTTTACATGGCTGGTGGACAGTCCGGAAAAATAATAAGGACATCAGCAAATACGATGTAGATGCTTCTGCAAATTCAGGCCCTAAAGCCGATGGCTTTGATGAGCTGGGGATAGGCCGCAAGCGTGTATTGCAACCGGGTGAAAAGCCGCAACCTAAACCTGCACCAACAGTAGCGCCAAAAGCCAATAAATTACGTGAACCAGTGAAGGTGCGTCGTGAGCCTGAATTAAACGAACCGTCGCTGGATATGGGCAGCTTTTCTGCCACAGACGAGCCTTATGCTGAAGCTGTAGCTGAAGAGCAACAGGCCGCTTACGAAGCTGAAAAAGATCAAAGCGCTCAGGCGCCAGCAAATGAAGTGCTGATCCTGTACGTATTGCTGCCGGAAGGTGAAGAAATTAACGGCTCTCTGTTATTGCCTTCATTACTGACCTTAGGTTTTAAATACGGTGAAATGAATATTTTCCACCGTTTCCAGGACAACGCAGGTTCAGGTGAAGTGCTGTTTTCATTGGCCAATATGTTTAATCCAGGCACCTTCGACTTAGAAGACATGGATAAAATGAATACCCGTGGTTTAAGTCTGTTTATGACCTTGCCAGGGCCTGGCGAAGCCTTACAGAACTTCAACCTGATGCACAGTGCAGCGAAAAAACTGGCTGACGAATTTGGTGGTCAGGTACTGGATGGTCAGCGCTCAGTGCTGACAGTACAAACAGTGCGGCATTATGTGGAAAAAATCCGTGAATTCCAGCGTCAACGCCTGATCCACGGTTAATACAATAATCATATTAAAGAGGCCCCGTTTTCGGGGCTTCTCTATTTTAGAATTTAAGATTTTAGACTTTAAGTGCCTGAGTAAAGCAAATGAACCAAGCTATCCAACAACGCCTGCAACAGCTCAAAGACCAACTGGCTTATCACAATCACCAGTATTATGTGCTGGATAATCCAAGTATTCCCGATGCTGATTACGACCAGCTGTTTCAGGAAGTAAAGCAGATAGAACAACAACATCCTGAACTGGTGACTGCGGATTCACCGACTCAGCGAGTAGGGGCTGCACCTTTAAGCAAATTTGGTCAAATCAGCCACCAGGTCGCTATGTTGTCCTTGGATAATGCTTTTGATGCCGATGACTTCGCCGCTTTTTACAAACGTATGGCCGACCGTATTGATGCAAGCAAAGACTTTGAGTTTTGTGCTGAGCCGAAACTGGATGGTTTAGCCGTCAGTATTCGTTATGAGCAAGGCCTGTTGGTACAAGCTGCTACCCGTGGTGATGGTTTTACCGGTGAGGATATTACTGCTAACGTTAAAACCATTCGGGCTGTGCCGCTGAAGTTGCAAGGCGAAGTGCCAGCTGTGCTGGAAGTTCGTGGCGAAGTCTTTATGCCACTTGCAGGTTTTGAGGCGATGAATGATAAAGCCAGAGCTTCGGGCGATAAAGTTTTTGCCAACCCACGTAATGCGGCGGCGGGCAGTTTACGGCAGTTGGATCCGAAGATCACAGCCACTCGTCCTTTGATGTTTTATGCCTATGCGGTAGGAGCTGTGGAAGACGAGGCTCAACTGCTAAACGGTAAAAGCCATCATGCCCGTTTGCAACAACTCAAAGGCTGGGGCTTGCCGGTTTGCCCGGAAATCCGTCATGTCACAGGTTTGCAGGCCGCCCTGGATTATCAGCAAAGCATTTTGACTAAACGCGCCGCTTTGCCTTACGAAATAGATGGTGTGGTACTGAAAGTCGACGACTTAGCCCAGCAACAAGCTTTAGGTTTTGTTGCCCGCGCACCACGTTGGGCCATAGCCTTTAAATTTCCGGCTCAGGAAAAAACCACCACTTTACTGGATGTCGAGTTTCAGGTGGGGCGCACTGGCTCCATTACTCCGGTCGCTCGTTTAGAGCCTGTGCTGGTAGGTGGTGTGACGGTAAGTAATGCGACTTTGCATAATCAGGATGAAATTAATCGTCTGGGCGTCAAAGTAGGCGATACAGTGATAGTGCGCAGGGCAGGGGATGTGATCCCACAAATTGTCTCTGTAGTGCTGGAAGAGCGGCCTGAAAGCGCACGTGACATCCTGTTTCCAACGGCTTGCCCTGTCTGTCAATCCAGCATTGAACGGGTAGAGGGTGAAGCGGTAGCGCGTTGTACTGGTGGTTTGTATTGTGCCGCTCAGCAAAAAGAAGCGCTGAAACACTTTGTCTCACGTAAAGCCATGGATATTGAAGGCTTGGGCGACAAAATCATCGAGCAGTTGGTGGAACAGAAGCTGGTAAATACTCCGGCTGACATTTTCCGTCTGGATATGCCGGCTTTGGTTGGTTTAGAGCGAATGGGCGAAAAGCTGGCGCTTAAACTGCTGAAATCCATAGAAGATTCTAAACAAACTACTTTGCCACGTTTTATTTACTCCCTGGGTATTCGTGAAGTAGGGGAAGCGACGGCGCTTAATTTAGCCAGCCATTTTGCCGCTTTGGATGCAGTGCAGCAGGCAAGTGTAGAACAGCTGTTAGAAGTGCCGGATGTAGGTGCTGTAGTGGCAGGAAATATTCAGCATTTTATGGCTGAAGAGCACAACGCCGCTGTGATAGCTCAGTTGATTGAGGCTGGTATTCACTGGCCTGTGATTGAAAAACAGCAGCAGGGCGAACAACCTCTGGCAGGTTTAACAGTGGTACTAACCGGCACTTTGACCAGCATGGGCCGCGATGATGCCAAAGAAAAACTGCAGCGCTTAGGGGCAAAAGTATCAGGCTCTGTGTCAGCTAAAACTTATGCGGTGATCGCGGGTGATAATGCTGGTTCAAAGCTGGCTAAAGCCGGTGAGTTGTCTGTGCCTGTCTGGACTGAACAACAGATGCTGGATTTATTTGCACAGCACGGGTTGAGCTGAAATGTCACAGTTTTATCCTTTATTGGATAAGTATGGCCTGACCCGGATCCCACTGCGTTTTTACGCTGTGCTGTTGTTGGTGTTAAGGCCTTATATTCTGTGGATTTTAGTGCTGACTATGCCTGAAGGTGGTGATAAATTACTGGCGGCTGTCTATCCCAAAAGTAATGATTTTTTAACCGCTTGTCTGATTTGTGCGCCTTTGTTGCTGGTAGTGGCCGCGCTGAGTCAACGCAAAGACAAAGGGAGCCAAGGCTGGTTCAAATTATGGCGGCAAAGTCGTTGGATCATGCTGGCTGTAGTTGCCACAGATCTGGTGCATAGTCTGACTCACTTACCCAACTATGTGATGCTGAAGGCGCCCTGGTTGCTGATATCACCCGTATTGCTGGTGCTTAGCTTGTGGTGGTTGCTGAAGAACCCTGTGATGAAGCAGATTGTCACTGAGTGGCCTTAAGCCAGCTTTAAATAGCAATTTTCTGCTGGCTTTGTAGTTGCTGCCAACGTTTTTCCTGCTCTTCATTCAGCTTGGCTTTGGACAGCATAACTTCACATTGCAACCGCAGTTGTTCGGTTTGAATAGAAGCATCAATATTTTCTGTAGAGCGCAATGACTGTAGCAGGTTTAGCGCTATCCCCACATTACCGGGCATGATATTAAACGCCTGAATAAAAGCGGTCAGAGCCTGATGCAACTGGCCTCTTTCGTACAGCAGCACTGCGTTGTTGTTAAACTCCCTCGGGCCCATAGGTAAGCTTTCGCGTTCCTGCTGCTCTTGTTTGAGGTAGGTCAGAAAAACCGGATCTGCGTTTTTCAGCTTGTTGGTATCTTGTGTCAGTTGCCTTAGCAATTCACGGGAACTACTCAATAAACCCACTTCATGCAAAGCTTTGGCTTTATCAAGAATGTCTTCAGCGCCTTGAGTTACAGGGCTTTTATCCAGAGCCAGTAGCAGCTGTTTAGCTTTTTCTATCTGGTCTTTTAAATAATAAATCCGCGCCTGCACCACCACTTGCTGCTCTTCTTTGCGCTGATCCGGAAATAACTGCCGCATATTGCTTAGAGTGTCATAGGCTACTTTGGATAAACGGGTGGTTTGTTCTTCTTCATCGACACTTAAGGCGTAATCAATGGAAGCACGAGCCAGATTCAAATACAGATCAGGCTGCTCGTAAATAGAAAAACGGGCAAAACGTAGCAGATCTTTGGCCGCCTTAAACTGGTGTTCATAGTCATGAGTTAAGCGTGATAAGTGCATCAGCTTTTGCTGGCGCATTAAATTACGTGGTGCCATATCTGCGGCTTGCATCAGTTCTGACTGCGCTTTTTTATACATTTGCTGGCGCAGATGTATATCAGATAGCAAATCTAAAGCTGCCAGTTTCAAATCGGCTTTATATAACAAAGGTTGTAATAGCGATGTGGCTTCGGCGTATCGTTCACGCTGAATCAAACAGCGCGCTAATCCCAGTTTGACCCAATGCTGGTTTTCATTGTGGACCAGGCTACTGTAAAACTGCTCGCCTTCAGTCCAGCGACCCGCTTGTTGCAATATCTCGCCTTTGATTTTCAGCAGCATGGAATTGTATTTAGGCTGATACCCCTGTTCCAGCCATTGGTCCAGTAGCTTCAGCGCAGGATCAGTCTTTTTTTGATCCATCAGACTATACAAAGGTCGGAATAAGTTTTTACGTTGCACTGTGCGGTCAATGCGGGCTTTTAAGTCTTTAATGGCGTAAGGCTTCACCATAAATTCGTCGGGCTGTAACTCTAAAACGCTGTGCACCAGACTAGGGTCTGTCTCAGCGCTGATAAAAATAAAGCCGGTGCTGTGGCGGAATAAATTACGAGCCTTTAATTCCTGATAGAGCTGATAACCATCTTTGCCATTTAAATTAAAGGAGCAGATGATTAAATCAAAGGATTTATCGCGACACTGAGTTAAAGCTATGGCGGAGTTTTCCGCATAGGTGAAACTGGTGTATCCCAGCGTTTCCAATGCATAACGCAGATAATTCTGAGTTAAAGGCTGTTCATCTACAACCAGTATCTGGATGTCCTTATTAAGTTTTACTGCCATAAATGAATGAGACACCAATTATCATTTCTATCAAATATAGCCATTAAGCAGGTAAAAAGCTGAGAATTTTTTAAATGAATTCAATAGGTAGTGTTTTTCTGAATTAGGAAAATTGAATATAAATGAAAAAGTGGTAAAAATAAAAGGTGTAAGTTTATTTAAAACAATAGGTTAGGTGGTTTTAGTGTTTTCTGTGAGGAGTGGTGGATGCTACTGGGATCGAATTAGCGAGTCTTTGGTTTTGTAAAGAGAGAGATGTTTTTTTATCGAAGGAGTGGTGGATGCTACTGGGATCGAACCAGTGACCCTCGCCTTGTAAGGGCGATGCTCTCCCAGCTGAGCTAAGCATCCTGGGCATTCGGTTTTACATCACTTCTAAGAGTAGAAAGAGATGGTGGATGATACTGGGATTAACCAGCCGCAGCCTCTTCTTTATAAAGGGTGGCGATGCACTCTTTAAAAATATGGTGGATGCTACTGGGATCGAACCAGTGACCCTCGCCTTGTAAGGGCGATGCTCTCCCAGCTGAGCTAAGCATCCTGGGTATGCTGTTTATTATGCAATTACATCAGAGATGATGGTGGATGCTACTGGGATCGAACCAGTGACCCTCGCCTTGTAAGGGCGATGCTCTCCCAGCTGAGCTAAGCATCCTGGGCATAACAACATGACTACAACGATTTAATCATCTCTTGGAGAATTTCAAAAAGATGGTGGATGCTACTGGGATCGAACCAGTGACCCCCGCCTTGTAAGGGCGATGCTCTCCCGGCTGAGCTAAGCATCCATCGTGTGGTCGGCCGTCATTATAGGGGGCACGGTTTTTGTGTCAATAATATTTTTAGCTTTGTGAACTGTATGCTTTAAAAGTAAGCAGTTAAATCTTTTGCTGCATCGCTGCTTCGGCCGTGCAATCACTGCCTTGCATTGGTACAATAGCGCCCAATTTTTTGGCCTTCAGTGGATTCATTATGTCTATAGTTACTCGTTTCGCGCCAAGCCCTACAGGTTACCTGCATGTTGGTGGCGCCCGTACAGCCTTGTACAGCTGGCTGCATGCACGCAAAACCGGCGGTACTTTTATCCTTCGTATTGAAGATACCGATTTAGAGCGTTCTTCGCAGGAGTCTGTGGATGCCATTTTAGAAGGTATGGAATGGTTAGGGCTTGACTATGACGACGGCCCTTATTACCAAACCAAACGTTTTGATTTATATAAAGAAGTGGTTGCTCAGCTGTTAGCTGAAGGCAAAGCGTACAAATGCTTCTGTACTGTTGAAGAAGTAGATGCAATGCGTGAAGCGCAAATGGCTGCTGGTGAGAAACCAAAATACAACGGCATGTGGCGTGATCGCACCGACCACCCAACAGACAAGCCTTATACTATTCGTTTTAAAAACCCGCTGGATGGCGTAGTGGTGATTGACGATTTAATCAAAGGCCGCATTGAAATTGCCAATGCTGAGCTGGACGATTTAATCATTGCCCGTAGTGACGGCACTCCAACTTATAACCTGACGGTTGTGGTTGATGACTGGAAAATGGGCATTACTCATGTTATTCGTGGTGATGACCATGTCAACAACACACCACGTCAGATGAATATTCTGGCCGCTTTAGGCGCAGAACTGCCGAAATACGCTCACGTGCCTATGATTTTAGGTGACGACGGCAAACGTTTGTCTAAACGTCATGGCGCTGTAGGTGTAATGCAATACCGTGACAACGGTTTCCTGCCAGAAGCTCTGATCAACTATTTAGTGCGTTTAGGCTGGTCTCATGGCGATCAGGAAATTTTCAGCAAAGAAGAACTGGTCCAGCTGTTTGACTTAAGCGACTGTAACCGTGCGCCTTCGGCTTTTAACACCGACAAGCTGATTTGGTTAAACCAGCACTATATGAAAACTCTGTCTCCAGACTATGTTGCTAAACATTTAGCCTGGCATGTGGCCGATCAGAAGCTGGATATCAGCACTGGCCCGGCGCTGGCTGAACTGGTGAAAGTGCAGGCTGAACGGGTGAAAACCTTAAAAGAGCTGGTTGAAGTCAGCCGTTATTTCTACGAAGACTTCAGCGAGTTTGAAGAAAACGCTGCGAAAAAACACTTACGTCCTGTAGCCGCAGAACCGCTGGTTGCTGTTCAAACTAAACTGGCAGAGCTGAATGATTGGTCAGTGGAAGCTTTACACAAAGCCATTAACGATGCTGCTGAAAGCTTAGGTTTAGGCATGGGCAAAGTAGGCATGCCTTTACGTGTGGCCGTGACAGGCGGTGGTAATTCACCAGCACTGGACGCAACGCTAGCACTGATCGGCAAAGATCGTGTGTTAAAACGCATCAGCATGGCGTTGGAGTACATCAGCAACAGAGCTGGCGAATAAATATACCCTTCGTACTTGAAGCTGCAGCTTTGTTGACTGCGTGCTCTCGCCCCAGTCACATAGGTAAACTATGCTCCTGGGGTCTCATGCACTTGTCGCCTCGCTGCAATTCCAATTACTTTGGGTATAAATCGTAGGGGCGACCTTTAGGGTCGCCCGTCTCGCGTCAAAATCTGCTTCAGCAAGGCTGCATTCATTTGCGGCTGTCAAAATCGTTTTTATTTTTCTAAGAAGGGTTATACAACATGCGTTTAGTAGTCGCATTGTCAGCGGTACTGTTATGTTCAGCAGTCTCTGTTCAGGCACAAGAGTTTCAGAAAAAACACGGCGAAGAAGAAACCATTATTCCGCCTTGGGCTGGTGATGTAGAAGTAGGGGTTGTGCTAAGCCGTGGTAATACCGAAGCGACAGCAGTTCGAACTAACGCTGAATTAAAACACGAGCTGGAAGATTTCCGGAACAAGTACTTTATCCAGACCTTGTTGCAACGCAATACTCAAACCAACAGTGCTACAGGTGAAAAAGAAGACAACACCACAGGTCAACGTGTGGGTGTCACAGCGCAAAGTAACTATAAGTTTTTCCGCTCAGACAGCAGTTTGTTCGGCCGTGCCGCTTATTTAAATGACCGTTTTGGTGCTTTCCGTGAGCAGTCCTCTGTGGCTGTGGGTTATGCCAATAGGTTATACGAAGATGGTCAGAACTATTTTGACTTCGAAACCGGTCCCGGTATGGCGTATGACAGACCGTCGGAAGGTGAAAGTAACTCAGGTATGATTTGGTACGCTGCGGGTAACTTTGAGTATCACTTCTCTGAGACCAGTAAGTTCAAACAAACTCTGGAATACGCTATTTCGTTAGATGGTCATAACACCAGCTACACCAGCCGTAGTGCTATCACAGCTCAAATCAATAACGAGCTGGCGCTGCGTTTAAGCCTGAATATCAAATATGACTCAGATGTAGGTGTAGATAAGAAAAGCACAGACTCTGAAACCGCAGCTTCAGTGGTGTATTCGTTCTAAAAAAAGGGGGGCTCCTGTGCTCCCCACTTTTTAATTCATGTAAAACTCTTACTCCGGCCTGTCTGTATCGAACTCCAAATAATCTATTGACGTCATCTGTTACTCGTTGAAAATCATCTGATTTAAGGTACAAATTAGTTTTTTTTTGTCGCACAGTCAGGTAATCTGTTCCTGCTTTGACAAAAAAGGAGATGTAAAGCAATGGAAAAATTGATGTTTGCTCTGGTAGGTTTATTTTTTTTGTTCAGTAGTCCCGATGCAGCTGCAACCATATCCACTGTTCCAGTGGATAAATACTGTTATATGCTAATTGAAAGTCCACAAAACCATAGTTTCTGCCGTCAATCCTATAATTACGACAGCATTGATGTTTATTTTAAAGATTTTAATGGTAAGGATGTGAAGGCTGTTGTAAAACGACAATTTCGCAAAACTGCACCTACAGTGCTTATCAATACTCAGTATAGCTTTGAGGGGATTTGTGCTGCGGGGGCAAACTGTAATCTGTCGTTTTTTGCTCAGGATACATTAATGGCATTCCGCCGGGCTGTGATTAACAAAGCTTTTTATACCTATATTGATGATGACGTCACACCTTGTATCCCTGGCACTATCTGCGTTGAACCACAATCTGCAGACTTAGCTTTCCAGGCACAAGCTGCAGCGGCAGGTAAAGTCGTTCAAGCAATAAAAAATGCACAGACTATTGCTCAGACGGCTGAGTCAGCTGTAAATGCTGCTAGTACGGCTATGGATATGAAAAATACGATCGGTGGAGCTATCAATCAACCTATTATGTATACACCTATGTATGGAACAGATGGTGCTCTTATTGGTTATTGCATGATAAATGCTCAACTAGGCTGCCAGAGTGTTCTGAAAGTAGTCTCCGACTCAACCTATTACCATGAGTCAATTCTGACTACACCAGCTGATTTACAAGGTAATGGTATAGCTCATGCCCTTGATAATTGGATGATGACTAACAGACCGCAATTAAGCTGTCTGGTTAGCCAGACAACTTCCACATTATCAAATGGCAGCAGGGTGGTTACGACAATACGGACTTGTTCCGTACATTAATAGTTCCAAATCACTTGATAAGGGGCATTGCTAATAAGCCAATGCCCCTTTTAGGTTAAACAGCCTTATTAAGACACTATGCGGGTCAGTCCTTCGGGGCCAGTTTTTGCTTCGGTGTGTCTGTATCTTTCAGCACACAACCCAATGCCCCTCAGTTACTTGTTGAAAATCATCGATTTTAATCAAAGAATGCATTTTTTCTGAACTGTCTGGTAGTCTGCTCCTGCTTTGACGAAAAAGGAGATGTAAAGCAATGGAAAAATTGATGTTTGCTCTGGTAGGTTTATTTTTTTTGTTCAGTAGCCCTGATGCGGCTGCATCCACTGTGCCGGTGGATAAACACTGCTATATGTTAGTTGAAAGTCCGCAAAATCATCGCCTTTGTTTTCAGACCTATAATTACGACAGCATTGACGTTTATTTTAAAGATTTCCATGGCAAAGAGGTGAAGGCTGTTGTGAGGCGGCAATTTCGTAAAACTGCGCCTACAGTGCTGATCAATGCTCAGTACAGCTTTGAAGCGGTTTGCGCTGAAGGGGTTCGTTGCGACACATCAATTTTAGCGCAAGATAGCTTAATGGCATTCCGTCAGGCTGTTGTTAATAAAGCTTTTTATACTTATATTGACAAAGCCACAGCCTGTGCCGCCGGTGCTCTTTGTCCCAAGTCTTCATCTTCAGATCTAACAACTGCTTCCAACGCAGCTGCGGCAGATAAAAATACTCAGGCCATACAAAATGCACAGATTGTCGCGTTGGCGGCTGAATCGGCTATCTATGCTGCCAGTACGGTGATGGAAATGAAAAATGCGACCAGCGGAGTGGCCAATCAACCTATTGTTTACACTGCTATGTTTGGAACAAATGGTGCTCTTCTTGGTTATTGTAAAGTAGATGGTCACCTGGTTTGTCAGAATCAACTGACAGTCATAGCTGATTCGCAACAAAAACATGAATCCACCCTGGTTACATCTGATGATATTCAGGGAGATAGTATGGAGATTGCGCTACGGGATTGGCTCAGATTGAACAGATCTCAATTAACATGTCAGGTGCGCCAGACTCCGTCCACAGTAGCGAATGGCAGTAAGGTGCTTTCGACATTCCGCACCTGTGCAGCGCAGTAAGAGTTCTAGGTTACTTGATAAGGGTCACTGGTTAGTGCAACCAATGACCCTTTTTAGTTTATAGCCTTTGCTAGTGCAGGACTCGGGCGCGCAAAGTACCTGGAATCGACTTTAACTCGTTCAGGGCCAGTTCGTGGTCCAGTGAATCTATGTCTATTACCACATAACCAATTTCTGCATTGGTTTGCAGATACTGACCCGAAATGTTGATGCCGTGCTTAGCAAAGGCTTCGTTGATTTTGGTCAGCATACCAGGTTGGTTTTTGTGGATATGTAGTAAACGTGAGCGGCCTCTGTGTTCTGGCAAGGAGACTTCAGGGAAATTCACCGCTGACAAGGTAGAACCGTTGTCGCTGTATTTCACCATCTTGCCTGCTACTTCAAAACCTATATTCTCCTGCGCTTCCTGAGTAGAACCACCAATATGTGGCGTCAGGATCACATTGTCGAATTCGCGCAGCGGGGATAAGAACTCTTCATCATTGCTGGTTGGTTCCACAGGGAATACGTCAATAGCAGCACCGGCCAGTTTTTTCGCTTTCATCACTTGGGCTAAAGCATCGATATCGACCACAGTGCCACGTGAGGCGTTGATCAAAATGCTGCCTTGTTTCATCAGATCCAATTCAGCTTCGCCGATCATATTTTTGGTCTGAGCTGTTTCAGGCACATGCAAAGTCACTACGTCAGAAGTTTTCAGCAAAGTGCCAAAATCTACTTGGGTGGCATTACCTAATACCAGCTTGTCTTCGATATCGTAAAACTGCACACGCATACCGATGTTTTCCGCCATGATGCTCAGCTGAGTACCAATATGGCCGTAACCTATAATGCCTAAGGTTTTGCCACGGGCTTCAAAAGACTGAGTTGCAGTTTTTTGCCAGACACCACGGTGTGCCGCCGCATTACGCTCCGGAATACCACGCAGCAGCATAATAATTTGGCCTAACACCAGTTCAGCCACAGAGCGGGTATTGGAAAAAGGCGCGTTGAATACCGGAATACCACGCATCAAGGCAGCGTCTAAATCGACCTGATTGGTACCGATACAGAAGCAACCAACCGCAGCCAGTTTAGTGGCTGCGTCCAGCACTTTTTCGGTCAGTTGGGTGCGTGAGCGAATACCAATAAAATGCACGTCACGGATTTTTTCAATCAGTTCAGCTTCATCCAAAGAGGTTTTCAGATACTCAATGTTGCTGTAACCCTGATTCTTAAAGCTCTGCACCGCACTTTGGTGCAAACCTTCCAGTAACAGGATTTTGATCTTGTCTTTGGGCAGCGAAAATTTTTCCATTTTACTTCTCTTTAACTTGTTGCAATTTAAATTCGATTCACTGGATCCCAGCTCTAAGTAATTGGAGTTGCAGCGCGACGACAAGCGAACGAGACCCCATGAACATAGTTAACCTATGTGATTGGGGCGAGCGAACGCGGTCAACAAAGCTGCGGCTTCAAGTACGACGAGCTCAGTTTAGGACCAATGTGCCTTGGGCTGTTCCAACTAATACGATATCTGCCGCGCGACGGGCAAAAATACCGTTGGTGACTACGCCGACCAGGTTGTTTATTTGTTGTTCTAATTCTTCTGGCTCTGTAATGCTAAGGCCATGCACATCTAAAATAATATTGCCGTTGTCTGTCACTACATTTTCACGCCAGACAGGGCGACCACCTAATTTTTCCAGCTCACGTGTGACATAAGCACGGGCCATTGGAATAACTTCAACAGGTAAAGGAAATTTGCCGAGCACGGCCACTTGTTTGGTTTGATCGACAATACAGACAAACTTTTCGGCCACAGCTGCGACAATTTTTTCACGGGTCAGTGCTGCGCCACCGCCTTTAATCATATGGTTTTGCGGGTTAATTTCGTCTGCGCCATCTACGTACACACCAAAACTTTCCACGTCGTTTAAGTCCAGTACAGTAATACCTAAAGCACGCATTTTTTCAGTGGATTGCACTGAACTGGAAACTGCACCTTTGATCTGATCTTTGATAGTGGCCAACGCATCAATAAAGTGATTGACGGTGGAGCCAGTGCCCACACCCACAATAGTCTGAGGCGCTACATAATCCAATGCTGCCCAGGCGGCATTTTTTTTCATCTGATCTTGAGTCATAGGTCTACCGGAAAGTTTTTGAGCCACGTTTAGCCATACAGATGGATAGTAGCCGAAAAGGGGGATCGGGCAAAAGGGGCAAAAGGAAAAAGAGCTGAAAGAATTTTAGTATTTACTTATTGTTCACTAAAACAGCGGAATTTTGTTGGAGTGCAGATGGCTGGTAACGGAATATCCCAGGCTTCGACCGGCACTGATTCCACGTGCTGGCAATCATGGGCTAAGCCAATCAGCTGTGGTTTTGTTGCTGCTGAGTCCAACTGACTTAAGGTTCTGTCATAAAAACCGCCACCCATGCCTAAACGTTGACCCAGTGAGTCAAAAGCGACCAAAGGCGTAAAAATCAGATCCAGTTGGCTGACAGGGCATAACAGACTGCAATTAAGCTCTGGTTCGCCTATGCCAAACTGATTGGGTTTTAGCACAGTGTCCGGAGTATAAAGCTGAAACACCAGATAACCAGGTACGACAGGATGCAATAACGGCAGGTATAAGCTTTTGCCTTGTTGCCATAAAGCCTGAATCAAAGGGGTCGTATCCAGCTCACCATCGTTAGTAAGGTATAAAGCGATGTGCTGAGCTTGTTGTACTTCAGGGCGAGGCAGTAGTTGCTGCACTAAATCCAGACTGGCTTGGTGCTGTTGCTCTACAGATAAAGAGCGGCGCAAAGCACGAATATGCTGACGAAGCTGTTGGCGTGAAGTCAAAACACTGAACCTGAAGATCAAAGGTAAGTTGGACTATAAAACAGAAAGGGTTAGCTGCAAAGTCGCGGTTTTAAGAAAGATCTATCCAATAAAAGGTTCTCCGAATTGCCGTGTCAAGTATCAGCCCTTGAACCTAAGGTTCAAGGCGGGAGTCAGTTTGTCACCGTAGGCTTCTCGGTACGAGCCGAGCCTGCACAAAAGCAACAAGAAGGAGCCCCTAAAGTAAAACAATTATCGGCTCAGGGACATCTACCTAATCACTGACAACTCAGAGAACGTGGTAAGTATAACACCGGCTTTTTGATTATTCCGCCTTCTTTTTCACTTCCACGAGCTCATTGCACAAATTTAGCGCAATCATCAGCAAAACATCTTCATTCATATGCACACCGGGTTTAAATTTTGTACTGGCAACCCGTTGTTCTAATTCATCAATGGCATCTTGCAGCCGTTGTTCTTCACCCAAAGGGCAGGAAACTTTTAATACCCGGCCTAAAACCGAGATCGTCAGTTGCTTAGGTTTTGTGCTGGTAGCAGGTTTTGAGACAGGTTTTTTCACTACAGCTTCAGCTGGAGGTGGGTCAACAGGACGAAATTTACGTAAATGCATGATTGAGACCTCTGGGCCTGCGATTGGGGCGTCCATCTGTTGGCGGGTAGAACCAGCAAATGGTAGGATAGCTGCCTTGAAAAGTCGCTTGGGCCGAAAAATTATGACGACAGAAAGTTTTAAATCTTACGATCACTGGACCAGTTTGCTGGATCAATCTTACCTGATGGCGTCGGCCGCCGAAGTACATGGCTTGATCGCAGGCTTGCTAAGTGCCGGTGTGAGCGCAGAACCGGCGAAGATTTTACCAGTTCTGCACGACTTCTTAAATGACGGACAAGCCTTATCTGCCCCTGTTAAAGCAGATATTTCGGATTTAATTATGCAAACGTCCGAATCTTTGGCACATACCGACTATTCCTTTGCATTATTGCTGCCAGGTGACGACGACTCCTTGCCAGAACGTCTTGAAGCTATGGTCGAATGGACTCAGTCTTTTCTCGTGGGTTTTGCCATTCAGCAAACCGATTTATCCATTTGTTCGGCCGATGTAAAAGATGCGATAGAAGAGCTGACCGAAATCACCAAAATCGACGTATTTGCCATAGATGACAACAGCGCCGAAAGTAACGAAGAGTCGTACTTTTTAGTACTGGAGCATATACGCTTACTGGTGCTGACCTGCTTTAACGAAGTAGGGCTGAAATTCAGCAAAAACGAAGTACAGAATAAAACTTTGCATTAAGAGCCTTTAGCAAATGACTGTGAACATCTACCAAAACAGACGTGAGAGCTTGCTTACCTCTATCCCAAATAACAGCGTGGTTTTAGTACCAGCTGCGGTGGAGTTAACCCGTAGCCGCGACACTGAATACCCTTTTCGTCAGGACAGCGACTTCTTTTATCTGACTGGTTTTAATGAACCTGACGCGCTTTTGATCTTAAGCAAAGATAATTCTGGCAACACTGCTAGTCTGTTGCTGTGCCGCTCCAAGGACCAGTTGGCTGAAATCTGGCAAGGCCGTCGGTTAGGGCCAGAGCAAGCCAAAGCTGTGTTGGGTTTAGATGCTTTGGCTATTGCAGAGCTGGATAACGAGCTACTTAAAGCACTGAATCAAAAAACTACACTGTTTTATGCTCAGGGTACTTATGCCGAGTTCGACGCCAAAGTAGCTGCCACTTTAGCCACCTTAAGGCTTTACCCTAAACGGGGTTACGTGGCACCTACAGTACAGCAGGATTTACGGCCTGTAACGGCTGAAATGCGTTTGTTTAAAGATGAAGATGAAATTCATCAGATGCGCCAGGCCGGTTATATCAGTGCTAAAGCGCAGAAAAGAGCGATGCAAGCAGCCAAAGCTGGCGTATGGGAATATCAGCTGGAAGCCCATATTTTGCACGAGTTTGCCATGCACGGCGCCCGTTTTCCTGGTTACAACTGCATAGTAGGAGCTGGTGAAAATGGCTGTATTTTGCATTACACCGACAACAGCAGTCAGCTCAAAGACGGTGATTTAGTGCTGATTGACGCTGGAGCTGAGTATCAGGGCTATACGGCGGATATTACCCGTACTTTCCCGGCCAGTGGCAAATTCAGTCCAGAGCAGGCCGCTGTGTATCAGGTGGTGCTGAATGCTCAGTATGCTGCTTGTGCCCAGGTAAAACCTGGCAATAAGTTTAAAGATGCGCTCGACGCTGCTTGTTTAGAACTGACCAAAGGTTTACTGGAGTTAGGCATTTTACAGGGCGAGCTTGAGCAGCTGTTAAAAGACAACGCCTGCAAAGCCTATTTTATCCATGGTTTAGGCCACTGGTTAGGCTTGGACGTACATGATGTTGGTGCTTACAAAGTTGCTGGCGAAGAGCGGCCTTTTGCACCTGGCATGATTTTAACCATAGAGCCGGGTTTATATATTCCAACAGGGTCGCCTTGTGATTCTAAGTGGTGGAGCCTGGCGGTACGGATTGAAGATGATTTGCTGGTCACAGCCGAAGGTCACGACAACTTAACAGAGTTAGTGCCTAAAGAAATCGCAGAAATCGAAGCTTTAATGGCGCAGTCGTCCCTTTAAAAAAACAGGAAAGTGGTATGCAGCAGGATAAAAGCTCAGCTCAGACAAACACAGATCCACTGGATCTGGTGATCGCAGGCGGTGGTATGGCCGGATCTATGCTGGCTTATGTGCTGCTGAGTCAAAACCCTGCATTAAAGTTGGCTATTGTGGAGCAAAGTTCAGATTCAGAACCCTCCAAAGCCAGCTTTGATAGCCGCAGCATCGCCTTGGCTCATGGCAGTGTGGAACTGCTGCAGCAATGGGGCCTGTGGCAGGATCTGCAACAAAGCGGCTGTGCTATTAAACATATCCATATTTCCGACCGTGGTCATTTTGGTAAAACCTATTTAAATGCCGCCGATCATCAGTTAACTGCTTTAGGTCAGGTGATTGAAGTTGAAGCCATAGGCGAAGTCTTGTGGCAAAAACTCAAAGCCTTCACGACACAAGGCCGTTTAAGCTGGTTTTACAGCGATGCTATTGCCGCATTAAACCCAACAGCAGAGTTGCAGCACATTAGCCTGAAAAGTGGTGCACAACTGCAAAGCAAGCTACTGGTGATCGCTGAAGGTGGTTTATCACCCAGCCGAACTTTAGCGGGTTTTGAGTTGAAATCTGATGATTATCAGCAGCATGCGCTGATTGCCAATATAGGCTTAAGCGACTCGCATCAACACAAAGCTTTTGAGCGTTTTACGCCAACCGGGCCTTTGGCTTTATTGCCTTTAACCCGTCAGCGTTATTCGCTGGTCTGGACTTTAACGCCTGAACAAGCAGAACATCATTTAAACCAACCCGACCATGAGTTTTTAGCTGCATTGCAACAAGCCGCAGGCCACAGGGCTGGGGTATTTAAAACTGTCGGTCAGCGTGTGGTGTATCCGTTGAGTTTAAAGCGGGCCACTGAAGCGGCACGCCATCGCACTGTATTACTCGGCAACAGTTTGCATAACCTGCACCCTATAGCAGGCCAGGGTTTTAATCTGGCAATCCGAGATATTTATAGTTTAAGTTTGTTGCTGCAAAAACATCAGGCAGATGCTGGTAGTTACGCATTGACCAAAGCTTATCAGCAGGCGCGTTTGCCTGATATGCAGCAAGTGATTTTGTATACCGACTCCCTTGTACGGCTATTTTCCAATTCATCCCGCCTGATGGCGCTTGGCCGTAATACAGGCTTATTCGCGTTAAACCTTTGTCCTGATTTAAAACAAGCCGTGGCTAACCAGGCCATGGGTCTGAATTCTATTCGCCAGTTAAAGGCGCTTTTGACTTAAAAAAAGAACCTTCACCCAAAGTAATTGAAGTTGCAGTGCGGCGACGAATAAACGAGACCCTATGAGCATAGTTAACCTATGTGATTGGGGCGAGAGAGTGAAGTCAACAAAACTGCGGCTTCAAGGACGCAGGGGGAATTATGCAGGAATATGATGTTTCTATAGTCGGCGCAGGCAGTGCAGGTTTAACTCTGGCGCTGCTGTTGGCCGACTCATCGCTTAAAATTGCCGTGCTGGATAAAGAACCGGCGCCAGAACTTGTAGCGCCTAGCTTAAAACGGGTTAGCGCACTCAATCAGGCGTCAAAACGCTTGTTGAGTCAGCTTGGCGTTTGGCAGGATTTAACATCAGCTGCGCCTTATACCGATATGAAAGTATGGGAAGCTGACAGCTTTGGCCGCATTGAGTTTTCTGCTTTGGAGCAAGGTTGTGACGAGCTCGGCTTTATAGTGGATAACGAACAGTTGCGTGCCGTGCTTTACAGCAAACTGAAAAGCAAAACCAATGTCAGTTGCCAGTTTCAAAGCACTATTTTAAATATCAGCAATAGCGAGCAACAAAATCTGCTGACGCTGCAAGACCAAAGCCCAATGCTGTGCAAACTGCTGGTAGCAGCTGATGGTGCTAACTCTTTTGTGCGCCAACAACTGCAAATGCCTATCGCCTTTTGGGATTACCAGCATCAGGCCTTAGTGGCGCAAATCCGCACTGCTGAACCGCATCAAAGCTGTGCCCGTCAGGTGTTTTTACCTACAGGCCCACTGGCGTTATTGCCATTGGCTGATCCGCATTTAGTTTCTATTGTCTGGAGTACCAGCCCGGAGCAGGCCGCTGAACTGCAAGCTATGCCAGCTGATCAATTTAATAAAGCCTTAACAGCAGCCAGCAATTCGGTATTAGGCCTGTTGCAACTTGAGTCAGCACTTAACAGCTACCCGCTGAAAATGCGTTATGCCAGCGAATGGGTGCTAAATAAAACCGTGCTGGTGGCAGACGCTGCCCACACTATTCACCCATTGGCAGGGCAGGGCATGAACCTGGGTTTGATGGACGTTGCCGCATTAGCAGAACTTATAGGTCAGCAAATCAGTGCGCAAAAGCCAATTAATGAAGAACGTATGCTAAGAAGTTACGAGCGCTGGCGTAAAGCGGAAGCACAGACCCTGATCGCCGCTATGGAAGCCTTTAAACAAGGTTTTGGCCGTCAGAATCCTGTGCTGAAACTAGTGCGTGGTTTAGGAATGTCGCTGACCGACAAACTGCCTTTCGTAAAACAAAAAATAATGGCTGCGGCTTTAGGTGATTCCGGCGACTTGCCTTATATAGCGCGCCCTACAGCCAAGTGACGGGCTGTTAAAAGGCCTAAAATGGCAGGGTTATTTGCTATAACTCTGCTATTCGCATTATTAAATCTAATCCAAAAGGGGCTGTTGGGCTCTGGCCCCATCGGTTATAATCCGGTTCATCTTAAAAATGCCATTCGGTTATAAGCAGATTTCTGTGACAAGCGAATGACAAGTTCCTGAGTAGTTTGAAGTTGCATAACGCGGCCTGAAAAGCTCCAGCAGCGCAGGCCAGAATTTATTGACTGCTTCGGCAGCTAAAAACTGGAAAAAATACAGATGGCCCAAAAAACAGTGTTATTCGCCAAGCATGTAGAATGTGGCGCAAAGATGGTGGACTTTCACGGCTGGGATATGCCGCTGAACTACGGTTCACAAATTGAAGAACACCACAATGTCCGCCAGGACGCTGGTATGTTCGACGTCTCTCACATGACTATCGTTGACCTGCAAGGGCCAAACACCCGTAATTTCCTGCGTTATTTACTCGCCAACGACGTCAACAAACTGACTGTGTCAGGCAAAGCCTTATACAGCGGCATGTTAAACGAAGCCGGTGGCGTGATTGACGACTTAATAGTTTACTTTCTGACCGAAGACTTCTTCCGCTTAGTGGTGAACTCAGCTACTCGTGAAAACGATCTGGCCTGGATCAACAAACAAGCTGCAGCCTTTAATGTCACTGTGACCGAACGTCCAGAGTTCGCCATGATTGCAGTGCAAGGCCCACAAGCCAAAGCCAAAGTAGCCACTTTATTAACAGAAGAGCAAAAAGCAGCTGTTGCTGGTATGAAGCCATTTTTTGGTGTTCAGGCCGGCTCTCTGTTTATTGCTACTACGGGCTACACAGGCGAAGACGGTTATGAAATCTCTTTACCTAACGAAGAAGCCGCTGACTTCTGGCAAAAACTGCTGGATGCTGGTGTAAAACCTGCTGGTTTAGGCGCTCGTGACACCTTACGTTTAGAAGCAGGTATGAACCTGTATGGCCAGGATATGGACGAAACTGTATCGCCGCTGGCAGCCAATATGGGCTGGACTATTGCGTGGGAACCAAGCGACCGTAACTTTATTGGCCGCGCTGCTTTAGAACAACAAAAAGCTGCCGGCACTATGAAGCTGGTTGGTTTAGTGATGGAACAAAAAGGCGTATTACGTCACGGCCAGAAAGTTGTGACTGAAGGCGGCGAAGGCGAAATCACGTCTGGTACTTTCTCTCCTACTTTAGGTTTCAGTATTGCGATGGCCCGTGTACCAGCTTCGACTGGCGACACAGCCGAAGTGGATATCCGTGGCAAACTGGTTCAGGTGAAAGTAGTGAAGCCTAACTTTGTTCGTATGGGTAAAAAAGTAATTTAATATACCCGTCGTACTTGAAGCTGCGGCTTTGTTGACTACGCCATTTCGCCCCAGTCACATAGGTGACTATGCTCCTGGGGTCTCACTGGCTTGTCGCCGCCCCGCAACGTCAAGGTACTTGGGTATAAATACAGCGGCTTGCTTTGTTTGTTTTCTATTGGTTGAAAAATAAACAAACGAGGTAAGCAGCTATAAGCTTGCGGCAAAAGCGTAGCTTCGCTATGTTGTTTGCCAGAGTCAGTCAGTAGACTGGCTGCGGTCTAACTAGCAGATAAACAAAAGCCACCAAGGTCTGATTTAAGGAATTGAACATGAGCAACATCCCTAACGAATTAAAGTACGCTCCGTCACACGAATGGGTTCGTGACGAAGGCAATGGCGTTTTCACCGTAGGTATTTCTGAGCACGCTCAGGACCTGTTAGGTGACATGGTATTTGTTGAATTACCAGACGTGGGTGATGTAGTTGCTCAGGGCGACGACGTAGCTGTAGCTGAATCTGTAAAAGCAGCTTCAGACATCTACGCTCCGGTATCTGGCGAAATCGTTGCAGTAAACGACGCATTAAACGATTCTCCAGAGCTGGTAAACAGCGCACCATACGGTGACGGCTGGATGTTCAAAATCAAGATTTCTGACGAATCTGAACTGGCAGGCTTATTAGACGCCGCTGGTTACCAGAGCGTTGTTGACTCTGAATAAGTCGACGCCGATTTAACTTTAAAGCCCTGTGTTCGCACAGGGCTTTAAATTATCAGATAGGCGTAGAAAAACGTCGATGCGGTTAAACCGGATAGACGGGCGAGGACAAGCCTCGCCCCTACGGATATCTGATAACGCGCTGATATAAACGGGCATTGTAGGGGCGGGGTTTACCCCCGCCCGTGACAGACCCAACAGGGATCTTAGGTGCCACTGGGCCAAAACCCGAACCGGCACGTAACATCCAGCATATTGTTAAGACCATTTAGGAACTTCAAGGCATGACCACTTCAGCTGTGAAAACCCTGTCGCAACTTGCGAACCATCAGGAATTTATTCAACGCCATATAGGCCCGGACGCTAACGAAACAGCAGCTATGCTGGCTGAATTAGGCGTAAGCAGCATGGAAGAGCTGATCGCACAAACTGTGCCTGCTTCCATTCGCCTGCCAAAGCCATTGGCAACTGGTGAAGCCACAACTGAAGCGGACGCTCTGGCGTACTTAAAAGCTGCTGCGAACAAAAACAAAATGTTCAAAAGCTACATTGGTATGGGCTACCACCCAACACTGACACCAAACGTTATTTTACGTAACGTGTTAGAAAACCCGGGCTGGTACACTGCGTACACCCCATACCAGCCGGAAATTGCTCAGGGCCGTTTAGAAGCTCTGCTGAACTTCCAACAAATTTCTTTAGATTTAACAGGTATGGAGCTGGCATCAGCTTCATTACTGGACGAAGCCACTGCAGCTGCTGAAGCTATGGCGCTGGCTAAACGTGTGGCAAAAAGCAAAGCCAATACGTACTTTATTGCTGACGAAGTGCACCCACAAACTATTGACGTAGTACGCACCCGTGCGGAAATGTTTGGTTTTGACGTGATCATTGGCAAAGCCACTGACGCAGTGAACCACGACGTATTCGGTGCTTTATTACAGTACCCATCAACGACGGGTGAAGTGCGTGACGACAGCGCTTTAATCGCTGCCTTACAAGCGAAAAAAGCCGTAGTAGCAGTAGCTTCTGACATGATGAGCTTATTGTTATTAAAATCTCCGGGCGAATTAGGCGCAGACGTAGTTTTAGGTTCTGCCCAGCGTTTTGGTGTGCCTATGGCTTTTGGTGGCCCACACTCAGCCTTCTTCGCTACCCGTGACGATTACAAACGTTCTATGCCAGGCCGTATCATAGGTGTGTCGAAAGACCGTCGTGGTAATCAGGCTTTGCGTATGGCAATGCAAACCCGTGAACAGCATATCCGTCGTGAAAAAGCTAACTCCAACATCTGTACTGCACAGGTGTTACTGGCGAACATGGCGTCTTTCTTCGCTGTGTACCACGGCCCAGAAGGCCTGAAAAACATCGCAGAGCGCATTCACCGTTCTGCTGACGTATTTGCAGCTGGCCTGCAAGCCAAAGGCGTGTCTTTAGTACACAACACCTGGTTCGACACTGTAACCTTCAAAGTGGCTGACCGTGCCGCTGTTGTAGCCCGTGCTATTGCTGCTGAAGTGAACTTACGTACTGATATCGCCGATAGCTTAAGCGTAAGCTTCAACGAACTGACAAGTGCTTCTGACATCGCTCAGCTGTTTGACATCGTATTAGGCGCTGGTCATGGCTTAGATGTGACTAAGCTGGACGCTGACATCGTAGCCAAAGGCTCCAACTCTATTCCTGCTGACTTAGTTCGTACTTCTAAGTACTTAACGCACCCGGTATTTAACCAGTACCACAGCGAAACTGAAATGCTGCGTTATATCAAAAAGCTGGAAAACAAAGACTTAGCACTGAACCACTCGATGATTTCTTTAGGTTCGTGCACCATGAAGTTAAACGCTACAGCCGAAATGATCCCTGTCACCTGGCCAGAATTCGGTTCGCTGCACCCGTTCGTGCCACGCGACCAGGCTGAAGGTTACTACGACATGATTGGCGAGCTGGCCAACTGGTTAGTGGACATCACAGGCTACGACGCTGTGTCTATGCAACCAAACTCAGGCGCACAAGGCGAATACGCCGGTATGATCGCTATTCGTAAATACCACGAAAGCCGCGGCGATTCACACCGTAACGTGTGTTTAATTCCTGTGTCTGCGCACGGTACTAACCCTGCAACAGCAGCTATGGCCTGCTTTGAAGTGGTACTGGTAGATTGCGACAAGAGCGGCAACATCGACATGGCTGACTTAAAAGCCAAAGCCGAAGCCGTATCAGACAAGTTAGCCGCCATTATGGTGACTTACCCTTCTACACACGGTGTGTTTGAAGAGTCTATCCGCGAGCTGTGTGACATAGTTCACGCGCACGGTGGCCAGGTGTATATGGACGGCGCCAACATGAACGCTCAGGTAGGTATTACTTCTCCTGGCTTTATCGGTGCTGACGTATCGCATTTAAACCTGCACAAAACCTTCTGTATTCCTCACGGCGGTGGCGGCCCAGGTATGGGTCCTATCGGTGTGAAGAAACAATTGGCTCCGTTTATGCCAAACCACGCTGTCGTTAAAATTGAAGGCACAGGCCAGGACAACGGCGCAGTCTCTGCAGCACCATTTGGTAGCGCAGGCATTCTGCCAATCAGCTGGATGTACATCAAAATGATGGGCGGCGACGGTTTACGTCAAGCCACTGAAATGGCGATTTTAAGCGCTAACTACATGGCGAAAAAACTGGGCGACCTGTTCCCGGTGTTGTACGTAGGTACCAACGGCCGCGTAGCGCACGAATGTATTATCGACATGCGTCCACTCAAAGAAAAAACCGGCGTGACCGAAATGGACATCGCCAAACGTTTAATGGACTACGGCTTCCACGCCCCAACTATGTCATTCCCGGTAGCCGGCACGCTGATGATCGAGCCTACTGAGTCTGAAAGCAAAGTGGAACTGGACAAATTTATCACCGCCATGACTTCTATCCGCAATGAAATTGCCAGGGTAGAAGCAGGGGAGTGGACTGCAGACAACAACCCACTGCACTTCGCACCTCACACTATGGAAGATATTTTCGACCCAAGCTGGGACCGCCCATACGAGCGTCAGTACGCTGCATTCCCTGCACAGTACGTGGCAGAAAACAAATTCTGGCCAACAGTCACCCGTATCGACGACGTATACGGCGACCGCAACCTGATGTGCGCTTGCCCAAGCCCGGAAGATTATCGGTAATTGAAATTTTTGTGTCAGCGTGTAATTAAGTTTGTGACTGATTTAATTAAGTTTGTGACTTTAATTAAGTTTGTGACTAAACGAAAAACCTAACAAAAGGGCCGAAAGGCCCTTTTGTATTAATGACTTAGGTAATATGTCGTTCCTTGAATATCATGTGTCTAATGACAACTAGGTGTCCGAATTCGACAACTGGTGTCCGAAACGACAACTAGGTGTCCGAAACTACAGCAAGTAGGTAGGGACTCCTTAAAAGAAAAGCGAACCTGTGAGGGTTCGCTTTTTTGTTACTATAAAAAAGTTTATATCGTCAAGTTAGTACTCGTTGTCAGTCGACGATAAAAGTCCGCTTTTTGCACAAGATCAGCAGTCAGCCTTGGTCAGACTCTTTAATGGAAAGTGCCAGATAAAGTTGAGCCTAATTCACGTTAATCCTTACTCTCTGCTCTCGAAGTCATTGCAGTTTGGGCATGTATAATTATATGTATCGACCCAACTACTCATTTCGCCATTTGGCCAAGATGAACCACAAATTTCGCAATCAACTTCGATATCATCTGAATCTTCATTTCCACACATTGTGCATCTAAAACCAGTTGAAGAATCCTCAACTGGAATCATCAAATCGCTAATGTTACATTCTGGGCAGTCATAAGTAGCCCAATGTATGTCATACCTATGCTTAGGTCTCACC
>NZ_JAJOYT010000008.1 GCF_021290965.1 Rheinheimera faecalis
AATCCTGCACAACCCCTAAAATGACAATTTGATGATATCCGTGATCGTTCGCTCAGAAAAAAAGCAAAACGGGCAAAAAAGAGACTTTTCTACCTTAAACAGGGATCCGTAGGCTGTTATCGACCTTTTCCGGCCCACCGATCATTTCATCGTACGCTGATTGATGCTGTAACCAGGCTTTTTTAATAGTGGCTTCGGCTAAAGATTGCTTTACTTGCTCGACGCTTAAAAAACGTTGAGGTCTGCTATCTGCATCCACCAGAAAGCCAACTCTGTCATCGTAGCTAACCTGTGCCAGATAGATCCCCATTTCAACTGAATAGATCACCAACTCGCTAATCACCACGTCTTGCCGGTTTAAATGTTCAAGTCTGTGCATAGAACGTCTCTCCGTTGAGTTACCTTATTACTCTACGAGGCGTTCTTAGTTCTGGATGTGTTCATTTCAAAATACAACTGGCGACCTAAGTCGCCAGTCAGATACACAAGGTATGAATTAGAAGTCGTATTTAGCGCTGAACTGGACGCGATTTAAATCGCCTTCAGCTCCAGATAGTACTTCCCGGGTTGCATGACGCACTTCAACACCAAACATCAACTTACTGGCAGCCTGATAAATCAGGTTAACCGCATAACTACTAGTGCTGTCAGTGACGGCAAGACCTGTCAGTTCGGCATCATTATCTATATCTAAAGCAGAATAAATAAAGCTCGAACGCCATTTATTATCCCAACTGTGTTTATACGCCAGCGCATAGCCCGTGGCTTGAATAGCCTCGAGCTGGCCAGTCGCATCAATTACCGCATCATTTGTTGCGTTCAGACCAATGTAACGACCAATACCTTCCCCGCTGTTTACGGTGAAACGTATATCGTCAGTGGCTGAAACATTGTACTTACCGGAAAAAGACGCCGCATAACCATTAGTTGTGTCATCCAGTGTGGCAGATTCAATAGAAAGCTGACGCGCCATCACAGCAAAAGCCAAAGAACCCCAGGACGCAGTATGGTTGTATTTAACCACCACATCAGGAACCGAATTATCGTCAGTGACAATACGGGCACCACCCGTATTTGGCGTCACTGTCGTTTCAGGGTTCTCCAATGCGACTTGCCAACCACCATTGGTATAACGCACCTGAGCTTGTCGCACGAAAATAGCACCGTCTGTGTTACCGATAAAATCGAGGCTATCAGGTAATGAAGCTACGTCCATAAAAGTGGACCAGGTTTGACCCATCAGCCAGTTGTCATAGGTCAAAAACGCATGGCGAATTTCAGGGCTATAACCGTTGGTGACACGTTCATCACCATCAGGTGTTGCCATCATGTCAAACTCAATAGTACCGTTTATCTTTTTGCCATTGTCGAGTGCTGTCGCTGTCTTAAAGAAGAAGCGTGATTGGCGGGCATGGGCATCAAAGGTAGCGGATTCACCTTCACCACCAACAGGGGTCAGGCTTGGCACATAAAAATCGCGACCAATACCTGTAGGGATCTGACCATCTGAGGTATCAGTCCACATCGTATCCAGTTTTATGTAACCACCGTAAGTCAATTCAGTATCACCAAAGGTGACTGCAGCCTGAGCCTGTCCGCATAGTCCTGCAACGGCTAAAGCCACTAAGCTGGCAAGAGGTTTTTTCGTCAGCATTGTTTTCTCCTGGTCCAAGTTAAAATGTTGTTATTGTCTGTACCACGACTCAACTTTGGTTCGCTTTTGGCAAAGCGACAATTAGCCTTTAGTCGCAGATTGTTTTTTATTCAGTGGTAACGCAGACGGCGATGGCTGGATTGGCTAGACTAAGGTCTAATGTTGTTAGCACCTTAAAAAAGGTAGAACAAACACAGCCATAACAGGTGGTAGTCGCTATTGGACTAAGCCATCGAGCCTACAAGACAGGGGAAAATTAAAAATGAGTCACGCCCAGCTTTATCCGGTACCAGAGCACACCAAAGCCAAAACTTTGGTGACCAACGAGCAGTATCTGGCGATGTATGAAGAGTCAGTGAAGCAACCTGAAAAATTTTGGGCAGAGCATGGCAAACGCATCAGCTGGTTTACGCCTTTTACCAAGGTAAAAGATACCAGTTTTGATTTAGGTAATGTGCATGTGAACTGGTTTAGCGACGGCAGCTTAAACGCCAGTTATAACTGCCTGGATCGCCACTTACCAGCCAAAGCCAACCATGTGGCTTATTATTGGGAAGGTGATGAGCCTGGCGTACAGAAAGCTGTTACTTACCAGGAGCTCTATGACGAAGTTTGTCAGTTGGCCAATGCCATGCGCACTTTAGGAGTGGGCAAAGGCGATCGTGTAACTATCTACTTACCTATGATCCCAGCAGCTGTCGTATCCTTGTTAGCCTGTGCCCGCATTGGTGCTATACACTCAGTCGTATTTGCCGGCTTTTCACCCGATGCATTAGGTAGCCGCATTCAGGATTGTGATTCCAAACTGGTGATCACCTCAGATCAGGCTGCCCGTGGCAGTCGCCTCACTTATTTAAAAGACAACACCGATCAGGCTTTAGCCCATTTGGGTGATGCGAATCCGGCTAAGCATGTCATTGTGGTCAAACATGTGGGTGAGAGTATCGATTTTCACCAAGGCCGCGATCAGTGGTATCACGAAATTCTGGCGAAAGAGCCAAAACACTGTGAACCTGAAGTGATGAATGCTGAGGATCCGCTGTTTATCCTTTATACCTCGGGTTCAACCGGCAAACCTAAAGGTGTGCTGCATACCACAGGTGGCTATATGGTGTGGGCTTCGATGACGCACCAGTATGTGTTTGACTATAAAGAAGGTGATATTTACTGGTGTGCCGCCGACATCGGCTGGGTCACAGGCCATACTTATATAGTCTATGGCCCGTTGGCGAATGGCGCGACCAGTATTTTGTTTGAAGGCGTACCTACTTATCCAAGCGTAAAACGTATTGCTCAGGTGGTCGATAAATACAAAGTCAATATTTTGTATACAGCACCAACAGCAATCCGCGCTTTAATGGCGCATGGCACTGTGGCAGTCGATGGTGCCGATTTATCCTCGCTGACTATTTTGGGCAGTGTAGGTGAACCTATTAACCCTGAAGCATGGAACTGGTATCATCAGAGTTACGGCAAAGGCAACTGCCCTATTGTTGATACCTGGTGGCAAACAGAAACAGGCGGTATTTTAATTACGCCTTTACCTGGCGCAACAGCTTTAAAACCAGGTTCTGCCACGCGACCATTTTTTGGCGTAAAACCTGCTATCGTCACCAATGAAGGTGAACTGGTTGATGGCGTAGCCGAAGGTAACTTAGTGATCCTCGACAGTTGGCCAGGCCAAATGCGTTCTGTCTTTGGTGATCATGAACGTTTTGAACAAACTTATTTCAGCACCTATAAGGGCATGTACTTTACCGGTGATGGCGCGAAACGCGATGAAGACGGTTATTACTGGCTGACAGGTCGTGTCGATGACGTGTTAAATATCTCCGGCCACCGTTTAGGCACGGCTGAAATAGAAAGCTGTCTGGTAGCGCATGATGCGATTGCCGAAGCCGCTGTGGTGGGTTATCCGCACGATATTAAAGGTCAAGGCATCTATGTCTTTATTGCTCCTCGTGTGGGTGTAGAGCCAAGTGATGAGCTGACTAAAGCTGTGCGTGACTGGGTACGTCGTGAAATCTCCCCTATTGCTGCGCCGGATATTATTCAGTGGACACCCAGCTTACCTAAAACCCGTTCAGGTAAAATTATGCGTCGTATTCTGCGCAAAATTGCCGCCAATGAATACGATCAATTAGGAGATATTTCTACTCTGGCGGATCCGTCCGTTGTAGAGAACTTGATCCAAAACAGATTAAACCGCTAATCTGTTGACAATAAGTTGCTAATGTTTAATTAATAGCAACAACACTTTAGCTGAACCCGGCCTCTGTTCGTATAACAGAGGCCGGGTTAGGAGTTTATATGGCAAAGTTAATTGTCGCAGATGACCATCCACTATTTCGAAACGCGCTGATCCATGCGATCAGTAATACCTTTGTGACCAAAGCCACTATAGAAACTGACAGCTTTGAGGCGACCTGTGAAGCACTGCTGGAGCATCCTGATGCAGACTTATTGCTGCTGGATTTGCATATGCCTGGTAACTGCGGTTTTTTAGGGCTTATTCAACTGCGCAAGCAGTACCCAACACTTCCTATAGTGGTGATTTCTGCCAGTGATGACGTGGATGTGATTAAACGTGTTATGGCGTTTGGAGCATCAGCTTTTATTCCAAAATCAGCCCATCCTGCAGAAATTGGCAAAGCCTTAAGCGCAGTGATAGATGGAGAGCTTTGGGTACCGCCAGCGATCCGCAGTCAGGTTATGAATCAACATCAACACCAGCCGGATTTAGATCTCGCCAGCAAAGTGGCAGAACTGACTCCGCAGCAATATAAAGTCTTGTTTTATTTGACTGAGGGCTGGTTAAATAAACAAATCGCTTACGACTTACATATCTCCGAAGCGACGGTAAAAGCTCATATCACGGCGATTTTTCGCAAGCTTGGGGTCACCAACAGAACGCAGGTGGTGATCCAGGCTCAGCGTCTGCAACTCGAAGCTCCGGCTGACAAGACGCTGGTCGCACACTAAGAAGAACAGCAGGCCTGATTACTCAGGCTTACTATTCTTATTTTGGGGCTGTTGGAACTCATCGATAAATATTTGCCAGAACACTAAAAACAGCGCTGCCACCATAGGGCCTAACACAAAACCATTAATACCCATCAAGGTAATGCCACCTAAAGTGGAAAACAACACCAGATAATCCGGTAACTTGGTATCACGCCCTACCAGTAATGGACGCAGTATATTGTCGGCCAAACCAATCACCAAAGCACCGTAAGCCACCAAAATAGTAGCAATCACCCAATCACCAGTGGCATACCAATACAAGGACACTGGCAACCAGACTAATGCAGCGCCCACTGCAGGCAATAAGGATAAAAATGCCATCACCACGCCCCATAAAATAGGGGCCGGCAAACCCAGCAACCAGAAAATTAAGCCACCCAAAGCGCCCTGTACTACCGCAACTACCAGATTACCTTTAATGGTCGCCCGGGTAACCTCAGCAAACTTGGCAAAAAGTATCCGCTCACGCTGATCACCCAGAGGCAAAGCCTTGATCATTAACTCGACTAACCGCGGGCCTTCACGCAATAAGAAAAAAGTTAAGTACAGCATCAGACATAAGCTCAGGATAAAGCCGAAGGTATTTTGTCCAATCGACAGGGCTTCTTTGGCTAATAAGCGGCTGGCCTCAACAGCACCGGATGATAATTTTTCACGTAGTCCATCGGTTTGAATACCAAAGCGGCCTAAAAACTCAGTGACAACAGGAAATGCTTGTCGTATGGCTTCGATAAAACCGTCAGGGTTAATTTCACCCTTTTCGATTTTGTCGTAAAAAGAGATCCCTTCCTGAATAAAGGCGGCACCAATGGCAAGCACGGGCAATATCACCATCAGCACACAGAGCAGCAAAGTTAATAAAGCCGCTCTATTGGGTTTATTACCAATACGGCGCTTAATTTTGATATGGACAGGATAAAAAATGACGGTGATGGCGCACGCCCAGAAAATACAGCCCCAAAAAGGTTCCAGCACAAAACCAAAAGCCAGGGTGACAATAATCAACATGGCTAAAAAAACCCGCTCTTCCAACTTGGCCAGCATTCAGCCCTCCTTTGCTAACAATTTTCATATGTCAGGCATTTAACCACAGCAACGCCAAAGCAGCCAGACTATGCGTTACGAACGCTGATTTTTTAAATGATTAATACCTGCCCGCAGCGCCGCAGGTTTAATGGGTTTAGCCAAAAACAATAAACCCACCGCTTTGGCGCGCTGAGCTAAATCAGGTTCAGGGGCAGCTGAGACTAAAATACCAGGCACATTACCCCAGTACTGTTGTAACTGCTGATACAACTCTAATCCATTGAGCCCCTGGCCCAACTGATAATCCAGAATAAGCAGGTCCGGTTTGTTCATAGTCTCAGCATGCTGTAGCAGCTGCTCAGCGTACACATAACTTTTCACTTCACCCAATTGCCATTGCTCCAGCAATATCCGAAGCGCAGCCAGGTTAGAGCTGTCATCGTCCACACAAAGGACCTGCCATTGCGGCAACGCCGAACTCTGGCTTTCCAACATTGTTTTTTGATCGTCCACAGCCTGCTCTGCTGCCAGAGGTAAATACAGACTGAACACAGTACCTTTACCAACTACAGACCGGACTTCCAGTTGGTGTCCAAGCAAACGAGCCATACGTTGTACAACAGCCAAACCTAATCCGACCCCTTGCTGACCACGGGCAGTGCTGTCAACCCGGTAAAAATCATCAAAAATACGTTTAAGCTCGTGTTCTGCCACACCAGGGCCTGTATCCCACACCTGCATCAACAACCGATTGCCTCTCTTACGACAGGAGACAAGCACCTGACCGGAAGGAGTGTATTTAATCGCATTACTTAAAATGTTTTGCAGAATACGGCGCAGGTAAGTGCCATCAGTCTGCACTTGCCAGTCGCCAAAGTGAGTGCGCAACCTGAGCTGCTTTTGTTCCGCCAGCAGTCTGAATTCATCAGATAACGGCTGGAGGATCCCACTAACCGATAACGCCTGAGTTTTAGGTTGCAAGCGGCCATCATCCAGGCGGGCAATATCCAGTAAGGTGGCAATCAACTCCTCCGTTGCTTTGAGGGAGTTATCCAATTGGTGAATAATTTTTTGCTGACTCACTTGTGGTGTCTGATCCTGTAAAGCAGCGGTAAATAGTCTGGCGGCATTTAAAGGCTGCAAAATATCGTGACTGGCCAGCGCCAAAAAGCGGGTTTTAGACGAGTTCGCGGCTTCAGCTTCAGCTTTGGCTTGTAGCAGTTGTAACTCAGTGGTGCTGCGTCGTGCGACCTCTTCCACTAATTCCTGATTCATTTCACTGATTCTGTGGGTGCGTTCCTGCACCCGCTGTTCCAGATGTTGTTTGGCTTCAGCCAGTTGCTGCACTGCGCGCACATGTTCAGTAATATCAGTAAAACTGGTAACAAAACCACCACCAGGAATAGGATTACCGCGCATTTCTATCACAGTGCCATCCGGTCTTACCCGTTGAAATACATGCGAGGTGCCGTTTTGCATATGATTAATACGTTTGGCGACATGCTCTTCCGGAGCACCTTCACCAAAAAGTCCACGCTCAGCATTAAAGCGCACTATATCCGCGACAGGACGACCAATTCGGATCATGCCATCAGGGTAATCAAACATTTGCAGGTACGCCTTGTTCCAGGCGACTAGTTTTAAATCACGGTCTACTACACTGACGCCCTGACTTAAGTGCTCTAATGTCGAAAACAAAATTTTGCGGGAAAACTGGATAGCCTGGGTGGTATCGTCAAACAAGGTCACGACATCTTCAAGTTCCAGTTGCCTGCCTTCCGTTGCAGCGCTCACCACAGCCAAGGCCGAAGCTGCGCCTATGACACCGGCAAGCTCCCGCTCAACAAAAGCGATAAGCTCTGGCCCTGCAATGCTGTCCTGTAAATCCAGATCGGGGAAGCGGCGCTGAAATTCAGCCATGGCTTCGTTACAGCGCTGCGCGCCAATAAAACGCTCCAACAGCATGGTAATATCAGTCCGACGCACCCGACCCCGTCGCGCTGGTGCCTCTTTGTGCTCTAGTGGCAAAGTGGGTTTGACAAAAGCCGCCGCTTGCAAGCGATCTTTTAAATTCACTTTGACCAGCAAGGAAAACAGCAGATAACAACTCAGATTTAGTCCCAAAGACCAGATCACGCCATGACTTAAAGTATCAAGTTGCACGCCAAAAAGTGACGTAGGCTTCAGAGCTTCAATACCAAATAACCCCTGTTGCAACAGAGTAGGCTCCAGAACTCCTACTGCAGCCAACTGCGGCACCATCAGACAGAAAAACCACAAGGTAAAACCAACGGCAAGGCCTGCGTAGACACCAAAAGCATTACCGTGACGCCAATACAAGCCCCCCACTACAGCAGGGGCCAGTTGAATAGCCAAGGCAAAAGCCAAAAGACCTGTTTCAGCCAGCTCGTAATTACGGGCAAACAATGCGTAGTAACCATAAGAGAGCAGCATGACCGTAATAATCATGGTGCGGCGTACCAGCAAAATCAGGCTGCTGTAGTCTTTGATGCGCTGACCATGACCAGGCCGGCGTAAAATAGTGGGCATCACCACGTCATTACTGATCATGGTACTTAACGCCAGAGTAGAGATAATAATCATTGAAGTCGCGGCGGAAAAACCACCAATAAACACCAGCACACTTAAAGTATGCCAACCGGACTTTTCCGGGATCAGCAACACAAAACTATCCGCCAGATGCTCTTGGCCTGGAAATAAATGCATGCCAGCTAATGCTATAGGGATCACGACCAAGGTCACTAACAGCAAATAACTGCTGTACCAGCGTTTGGCATGACGCAAATGCCGATGATCCACATTCTCAACAAAAGCCACATGAAACTGGCGTGGTAACAAAAAAATAGCACTCATCGCCAGCACTGTTTTTACAGCAAAAGACAACCAGCTGTTATGGTCTGTGCTGTATTGCAAATGACTGGCATGGTCAACAAACTGACTAACACCGATGTCTTGCGGTAACAGCAACCAATAGGCCATCAAAGCCAGACAGAGCAGAGCAAATAGCTTCACCACAGATTCAAAAGCTATAGCCACCATTACGCCGCGGTTTTGCTCCGTCAACTGAACTTTGCGGGTACCAAATAAAATGGCAAACACTGTCATCGCTATAGCACTGAACCAGGCCGTATCTTGCCACCAGGGCAAGGATTCATCGGACAAGTCATGCCCCAGCAATACCTGATACGAACTAGCGACAGCCTTGAGCTGCAAAGCGATATAAGGGATAACAACCACTAAGCACAGCAAGGCCGTGACCAACGCAATATTTTTGCGTTTGCCATAACGGGCACTGATAAAGTCGGTGATGGAGGCGACGTTTTGTTTTTTGGCGACATACAAAAGCTTAAATAAGAAGGGCTGAGCAAAAAGGAATACCAAAATAGGGCCAAGATAAATAGGAATATAATCCCAGCCCTGCGTAACAGCAGTTCCTACAGCGCCATAATAAGTCCAGGAAGTGCAATACACAGCCAAAGCCAGACTATAGAGCAAGCCACCATACTTTCGTAGTAGTTGATCACCGGCATGGCGTTCGCCCCAGTTGGCAATAAAAAACAGCAAACCTACGTACAACAAGGCCAATAAGGCCACTATCCAGGCTGACAAAGCACACTCCCCTTTAATTTCTGACGTTACTTTTGGCAGAAAGCGCCAGAAAGTCAATGCTCTGTCGTTTCGGCTTCGACTAAAGTCGGGCTATCGCTTCCCGCACCTGCTGCTAGATTAAGCATGCAAGTCAACAGAATTTCTATAACAACCACAAAAAACAACAAGAGGAAGACAACGATGGCATTTCAAACAAATGAATTAGCCAAAGCCTATTGGCGGGAGAATATCTCGCTGATGCTCAAACTGCTGGCGGTCTGGTTTGCAGTATCCTTCGCAGCTGGGATTTTATTTGTAGACCAATTAAATATGGTGCAGTTTTTTGGCTTTAAGCTCGGATTCTGGTTCGCGCAGCAAGGCTCTATCTACACCTTCGTTCTGCTGATCTTTATTTACGTGATCAAGATGAATGCGCTTGATCGTAAATACGACGTCCACGAAGATTAAGGGGTAGATGATGGATTTACAGACGTTAACCTACATTATTGTCGGTGCAACCTTTGCGTTGTACATCGGCATAGCCATTTGGGCCCGCGCTGGTTCAACACAAGAGTTCTACGTAGCTGGTGGCGGTGTATCGCCTTTAGCAAACGGTATGGCTACTGCTGCTGACTGGATGTCTGCCGCGTCATTTATTTCAATGGCCGGTTTAATTTCTTTTATGGGCTACGACGGTTCAGTTTACCTGATGGGTTGGACAGGCGGTTATGTGCTGCTGGCGTTGTGTTTAGCCCCCTACCTGCGTAAGTTTGGTAAGTTTACTGTGCCTGACTTTATCGGGGATCGTTACTACTCCCAAACTGCACGTACCGTTGCTGTTATTTGTGCCATTTTAATCTCCTTCACTTATGTGGCAGGCCAGATGCGTGGTGTTGGTGTGGTGTTCTCGCGTTTCCTTGAAGTGGATATCACAACCGGCGTGATCATAGGTATGGCAGTGGTATTTTTCTACGCTGTATTAGGTGGTATGAAAGGTATTACCTACACCCAGGTAGCTCAATACTGCGTGTTGATTTTTGCTTATATGGTTCCGGCTATCTTTATCTCTATCATGATCACAGGTCATGTATTACCACAAACGGGTTTAGGTGCCACTTTATTGGATGGTTCAGGCATGCACTTGCTTGAACGACTGGATGGACTGTCCGCTGAATTGGGTTTTGCTGCTTATACGGAAGGGACTAAATCTACAGCAGATATCTTCGCTATTACCGCCGCCTTAATGGTGGGTACAGCAGGTTTACCTCACGTTATTGTTCGTTTCTTTACAGTACCACGCGTAAAAGATGCCCGTATTTCAGCGGGTTGGGCTTTGATTTTTATAAGCATTTTGTACACAACTGCTCCAGCCATTGGTGCTTTTGCCCGTTACAACATGATTGACACCATCAATGGTCCTGACGCTCAGGGTACTTTAGTGGCAGAAGCTCCAACCTGGATTAAAAACTGGGAAAAAACCGGCTTGATTAAACACGAAGATAAAAATGGCGACGGTCGTATGTTCTACTCAGGTGATGAGCGCAACGAAATGACCATTGACCGTGACATCATGGTGTTAGCAAACCCGGAAATAGCTCAGTTGCCAGATTGGGTGATTGCGCTGGTCGCAGCTGGTGGTATAGCCGCAGCTTTATCTACAGCTGCAGGTTTGTTACTGGTGATCTCGACGTCGATTTCGCACGATTTACTTAAACGAAATCTGATGCCCAAAATTACTGATAAGCAGGAATTGCTGGCTGCGCGATTGGCAGCGGCTGTGGCCATCATAGTGGCGGGTTACTTAGGTATTAACCCACCAGGCTTTGTTGCGGAGGTGGTGGCTTTTGCCTTCGGCTTAGCAGCGGCGAGTTTCTTCCCTGCCATTATTCTTGGTATTTTCTACAAGAAAATGAATAAGGAAGGTGCTATCGCCGGTATGTTGGCAGGTATTATTTTCACTGTGGGTTATATCCTGTACTTCAAGGGTATTTTTATCACCCCATTTGCTGAAAACAAACCTGAGAACTGGTTGTTTGGTATCTCTCCTGAGGGTATAGGTACCGTAGGTATGGTAGTGAACTTTGTTGTAGCTTACGCCGTCAGCAAATTCACCAAAGAAGTGCCGCAGGATGTGCAGGATATTGTTGAACAAATCCGCTTTCCAAAAGGTGCAGGTGAAGCTCAGTCTCACTAAGTTAGGCTAGAAAAAACAGACCTGATAAGGCGTGGTAACACGCCTTATTTTTTGACAAAGCAGGAAGGTTGTATGCAGGTTCAGGAAGTTGTTTCTTTTTTGCAGCAAACGCCCCCTTTTGACGACTTAGCGCCTCACGCGCTTGAAACGCTGAGCAGGGATTTAACTGTGCTCTATCTGGCAGCAGGTGAAGAACTGCAACCCGAACCACAACTTCTGTTGATACGCTCAGGCTTATTTGCATTGCATACCGAACAGCAGCGCATCACGCATTTACAATGCGGTGATTTTTATGGTTATCAGTTACTGCTGACAGGCCTTGCCGACCCCGACACCATCCGATGTGAAGAAGATGGGCTGGTGTATTTTTTACCCCAGGAAAGTTTTGATAAATTACGTCATCAATACAAAAATTTTGATTTATTTTTCCAGCGCTTATTTAGTCGCCGCTTGCATCTGTATCAAAGCAGTCAACAACAAACAACCTCGACTTTAAAAGTTGCCGATTTAGTCACCAGACGTAAAGTCTCTATTGAAAGCTCCAGCACAGTACAGCACGCCGCCATGCTGATGACAGAGCAACGGGTCTCTTGTGTATTAATTGAAAAAGACGAAAAACTGGTAGGAATTCTGACCGACCGAGATTTGCGAAGTCGTGTGCTGGCTAAAAACTTGCCCGCGTCAACCACGGTCTCCCAGGTAATGACGAAAACACCTCAAAGTATAGAAATCGACCGCTTTGCGTTTGAAGCCATACAGCAGATGAGCCAACACAATATTCATCATTTACCCGTAGAAGAACAAGGCAAAGCTGTGGGAGTGCTCACCACCACGGATTTAATCCGTAGTCAGCAGGAACACCCGGTATTTCTTATCAGCCATATTCACCGTCAGCATAAAGCTGAAGGTTTGCATGCCATTACTCCACAAGTGCAGCAACTGGCAATACAACTGGCTGAGCAGCAAATCCCCTCTTATGAAGTCAGCAGCGTACTCACCAGCATTATGGATGCCTTAGCCCAAAGCTGGTTACAGATCGCAGAACAACAACTAGGCCCTGCCCCTTGTGTCTATAGCTGGATGGTGTTCGGCTCTCAGGCCAGGCGCGATATGTTACCCAGTGCCGATCAGGATAATGCCCTGTTGCTGGAAAAAGAGCCCAGTGGTGCAGTCGCTGATTACTTTTCAGCACTGTCAGATATTGTTTGTCATGGTTTGGCATCCTCAGGCCAGGTGCTTTGTGAGGGCCATATTATGGCCTCTAACCCGGAATTGCGGTTAAGCCTGAAAGGCTGGTCAGGCCGTTTTGCCAAATGGCTCAATACGCCGGACCCGCAAGCTCTTTTAAACAGCAGTATCTTTTTTGATATGCGCCTTGTTCATGGCAGTAAAGGCTTATTTAACGTGCTGCAGGAAGACGTGCTGGCACGCTGCAAAAATAACGAATTATTTTTATATCAGCTCGCTAAAAATGCTACTGAGCGCCAGCCTCCACTTGGATTTTTTAAACACTTTTTGCTGGAGCAAGATGGCCGTCAGCGCAAAGGACTGGATTTAAAAAAGCGTGGTGTAAGCCTCATCACAGATTTAGTCCGGGTTTATGCTTTATCTGCAGGCATTCATGCGGTCAACACCAGAGAGCGCCTGGCTCTATTGCAGCAACAGGCTGTGCTGACTCAGCGCCAGCAGCAGAACTTACAAGGTGCTTTTGACGTATTGGCTAATCTGCGCTGGCAATTGCAGGCACAAGATCTGAAACGCGGCAGACACTTATCCAATTTGCTGGACCCTGCCCAACTGAGCTTGCTGCAACGCCATCAGTTAAAAGATGCTTTTGCTGTATTAAGTGACGAGCAACAAATACTCAGACAACGTTTTTGCCGGGAAATTTAAATGTGGAACTGGCTAAAAAAACCAGTGGCAGTACATCAATTGGTGCTGGACTACGAAAATGAGTACAGTCTGGATAAACAAAGTCTGGCCAGTAAGGCCACTTATTTAGTACTGGACTTTGAAACCACAGGGCTGGATGCTAAAAAACATCATATTGTCAGTGCAGGTTGGGTAAAAATCTCCGGCAGCAGAATTCATCTAAATTCGGCGCAGTACCTATTGGTAAAAAGCCCGGCATCCGTTGGCCAAAGTGCGGTGATCCATGGTCTGCATAATAACGAAGTGCAACAAGGCCTGGAGCTGGAGGACTTCTTAAGCCTGTTGCTTAACGAGCTAAAAAGTTCTGTGCTGGTGTCGCATCACAGCGCACTTGAGCTTAACTTCTTAAAACAAAGCTGCCAGAACTGCTTTGGCAGATCCCCAGCCTTTAAAGCTGTCGACACTTTAAAACTTGAACTCTACAAAATGCAGCTCAAAGGTGGACCCGTTGCGCAAAACTCATTGAGTTTGCCTGCCTGCCTGGCCCGTTACCAATTGCCTGAAGTGACCGAACATCATGCCTTATCCGATGCCTTTGCCTGCGCTCAGCTGTTGCTGGCACAACTAAAAACCAGAGGAGCCTCCTGCACTTTGGCTGAACTTTTTCAACAAAGCCGCTAATCAACCGGAAACGAAACTCAAGGATCAGATACCGACGACCAGAAAGCAAAAAGCCAGGCTAATGCCTGGCTTTTTCTATTTAAACAGCGACTTAAATTGCGTTATCTGATAATACGCCAGGCTTAAAGCTATCCACACTGATAGAAGCAAAACGCAGTTCGTTCATACGAACCAGTTGCTTAGCTTCATCTGCGTTAATCACATTCAGTTCCAGAGCTTTGGCAATCAACTGCTCCATAGGAATTTTACGTGGCAGAGTGGCTTGTTTTTGTGCGGCGTAAATCTTTTTCATGACAGGCTGAGCTTCATGCACTGCAATAAATGCCGATTCCATTAAACCTGTTGGGTCTTCATCGCCTTCACCAATAAAACATAAGTGCGTTAAACGGTCACGAATCACACCTGGTTTTAACAGCGCGTCTGAAATCTCCTGAGTAACCGCATCGGCTGGCATTTTGTAGCCAATACCAAATGGGAATACCAGAGTTTTTAGTAAACGCGCGACCACAGCACTTGGGAAATTCTGGAAGAAACCAGAAAAGGCTTTACCAATCTCAAACAGGTTACGCTCGATGGAGTAACGCACGAAAGGTAAATCTGCTACCTGACGGCCATTGTCTTCATAAAACTTCAGCACGGCAGAAGCTATATACAAGTGGCTTAATACGTCGCCTAAACGGGCAGACAGCATTTCTTTACGTTTTAAATCACCACCTAACATCAGCATGGAGAAATCAGCGCTTAACGCCAAAGCACGGCTCATGCGGCTTAACTGCTTGTAGTATTTTGCAGTCTCGCCAGACACAGGGCTTGAGTTAAAACGACCTAAAGTTAAACCCTGCCACAGCGCACCAAAAGTATTACCCAACGCAAAACCTATGTGCTTCATCAGCAGGCTGTCGAATTGCTGTAAGCCTTCTTCAGCATTTGGATTCGCCGCAGCTTCTAATTCCTGCAATACATATGGATGGCAACGGGTTGCGCCCTGGCCAAAAATCATCAGGTTACGGGTTAAAATATTCGCACCTTCTACCGTGATAGAAATAGGAATGCCCATATAACCGTGCGCCAGATAGTTTTTAGGACCGACCTGAATAGCGCGGCCTGAGTGAATATCAAAAGCGTCGTTTAACAAAGTACGGGACATTTCTGTCATATGATACTTGGCAATAGCAGTCACTACAGAAGGGCTCAGGTTTAAGTCGATAGCACCAGCTGTCATCACACGCATCGCTTCTAAGCTATAGGTGTAAGCACCAATACGGCCTAAACTTTCCTGCACACCTTCAAACTTACCTATGGCCATACCAAACTGCTGACGCACATAAGAGTAAGCGCCAGTCATACGGGTAGCTAAATGGCCTGTCGCTGTCGCCAGAGCTGGCAAAGAAATACCACGACCTGCTGATAAACACTCCACCAGCATACGCCAGCCGCGACCTGCGTAGTCAGGACCACCGATAATCCAGTCAAGAGGAATAAATACATCTTTACCGTAGGTGGTACCGTTCATAAAGGCCATATTCATTGGGAAATGACGATCGCCAATTTCAACACCTTCATGACTGGTTGGGATCAAAGCACAAGTAATACCCAGCTCAGTTTTTTCACCCAGCAAATTTTCCGGGTCATACAGCTTAAAGGCCAGACCTAATACAGTAGCCACTGGTGCCAGCGTGATGTAACGCTTATCCCAGTTCAGGCGGATACCTAAGACTTCCTGACCTTCAAACTGACCTTTACAAATCACGCCCGTATCAGGAATACCACCAGCATCAGAACCCGCTTCCGGGCCTGTTAAAGCAAAACAAGGCACTTCTTTACCTGCGGCTAAGCCTGGTAACCAACGGTCTTTTTGTTCCTGTGTACCGTAGTGCATCAGAAGCTCGCCAGGGCCTAAAGAGTTAGGCACCATCACAGTCACAGCAGCAGTTAAGCTGCGCGTTGCAATGCGCGATACAATAGTCGAGTTGGCAATAGCAGAGAATTCGCGGCCACCGTAGCTTTTTGGAATAATCATCGCAAAAAAGCCGTTGTCCTTGATGTATTGCCAGACTTCAGGCGGTAAATCGCGCTGTTCCTGCACAATTTTGTAGTCATCCAGCATCTTCAGCAGGGTGTCTACTTCATTGTCCATAAAAGCCTGTTCTTCGGCAGACAATTCAGCTTTAGGAATAGCATGCAGCTTTTTCCAGTCTGGTTTGCCCTGAAACAAGTCACCATCCCACCAGACATCCCCTGCTTCCATAGCTTCACGTTCTGTATCCGACAGCGGCGGTAAAATTTTCTTAAAGATGCCAAACACAGGTTTGGTGATCAGGTTACGTCGAATGTCTGCCACACCGAGCACAACAATCAACACAACCAACAGCAGGATCAGAATTGACATAATAAGGTCCTTGAGGATTTAGTGAGTTTGACTTGCTAAAGTTAAAGGTGACGCTATACCAGCAGCTAAATAAGGGATTAGCCTGTGGATCACGCCTTCTATTTCTACATTTTCGTTAAAATCTGCTGCCGCAATTTCCTGTAACGCCTGATTCGACGCCATGGTAAAGACCACAGTGCCGAGCGAAAAATGCAGGCGCCAGAAGATTTCACTGGCGGGTAAATCAGGACAAGCCTGCTGCACCAGCAAGACAAATTTGTCCAGAGTACGGCCATAATGATGGTTGAAAAACCAACGCAAATGACCTTGCACATCGGTATAACCCCGCCCCAGTAACTGCAAAAACATCCGGGTGCCGTGATGCTGCACTTTATTCAGCTCCAGCAACGGTTTGATAAATACCGACAGCACCGCCGTTAAATCATTTTGCTTCTGACTGGATAATAGCTGACTAAACTCCTGATCTAAACGTGGCATTAACACCGACAAATATCGCTGCAATACCGACTGAATCAACTCTTTTTTTGAGCCAAAATGATAGTTCACCGCCGCCAGATTCACCTGAGCCATGCTGGTGATTTGGCGTAATGAGGTGTCAGCAAAACCAGTGGACGCAAAAAGCTGCTCAGCTGCATCCAGAATTTTGTCCTGAGTTGTTGTTTTATTCACCATAGCCCTGACTAAATTAAAACACTTGTTTGAAATGTACGTTTGAAAAAAAACACTGTCAAGCGAGCAAGAGATAAAAACACCATTCTGGTCAGACGAGCGGAAGAAATCACATATCATTTACAATAAAAAGGCAAAATAGAGACAAACTTCGCCCCTTAAAGGTGCAAAATGCTGTAACTGCTCATTGCTTAAAAAAAGCGCTTGACATCAATAGCAGGATCAGACAATTTTGAGGCATACCAACACTACTCAATTTATAGGAGAGCAAAATGCAACGTTGTGCTGCAAACCCAAACAGCTACTACTGCTCTACCTATTACCTTTCCGAGTGGTTCAATAATTAGAACAGCTTCTGCCATAGCCAGAAGTGTGTTCTGTTTGTCTGTGTTTTACAGCTACAACTAACACCACACTTATTTGCATGCTGACATCATCTCTCAGGCCTAGATCCGTCTGATTTTTGCTGTGGCTGTTTAATTTGCTGCGCTTCTCGCTCTGGCACGCCCTTTTTTATTCGAAAAAAACAGATTGCCATCAGGCAACACCAAAACCAGAGGAAGCACTATGTCACATCATACAAAAATGAAGCTTAGTAAAGTAGGACTAGCCACACTGTTTGCCTTGTTTGGCAGTCAGCAGGCTTATGCACAACAACAGGCTGAAGCAACAGAGCAAAACGAAGCAACGATCGAAAAAATTGAAGTTACAGGTTCACGCCTTAAGGGTGTGGATATGGAAGGCGCCAACCCGCTACAGATCTTTAGCCGGGATGATTTAGCAAAAAAAGGTTACGACAGTGTCAGCGCTTTTTTACGTGATTTACCCCAGGCATCAAGCGCTGGTACTTTCACTGAAAACGGTGGTGTGGCAGGTAATGACGGTACACCAGCGGGCGCTGCTGGCGTCAGCTTACGCGGTTTAGGTTCAAGTTCGACTTTGGTTTTGGTGAACGGTCGCCGCGTGGCTGTGGATTCCTTTACCAACGGTTTTGACTCTTTTGTGAACGTCAATGCCATTCCTATGTCGGCACTGGAACGGGTTGAAATTCTGACTGATGGTGCCTCTTCGGTATACGGCTCAGACGCTATAGCCGGTGTTATCAACTTTATTTTGCGTAAAGACTACGAAGGGCAAGAGCTCACGGCCTCTTATGGTGATGACACGGCCAGCAGTGACTTTCGCAAATACAACCTGACGTACACTGGTGGATTTAGCACGGACAACAGCAATACCACGCTGGTGATTGACTACTTTGATAAAGACGCGCTCTTTAACACAGACCGTCCTATAGACGTGACTTTTACCTCCAGTACCCGTGTCACCATAGACGGCAGCGATTACGCCGAGCCATGGTGTGGCACTGCAACCAGCAACGGTGGCACTCGCTGCCAGTACGACTATGTCAGCGAGCGTGCTATCCAGCCAGACAGTAAAGCTGTAGGTGCCACACTCAATCACATCTACCGTTTAGGCAATGATCGTGAGTTTTTTGCCGAAGCTATGCTGCAACAAAATACCGGTTCTGCTTATGATTCAGCAGCGGCTTTTGATGCGCGTGTGCCAGGCAATGCCAGCTTTGTGCCGCAATGGGCAAGAGACATAGATGCCGAAGATGGTGCAGTCAATCAAATCCGTATTCGTTCCCGTTTTCCTGAGCGTCGTATTCAGGATTATGACAGCCAAAGTTACCGTTTATTGGCAGGCTTACGCGGCGAGCTGGGAGATTGGTCCTGGGAAACTGCTGCAACCTATGGCAAAACCGATAATGAAATTACCCATGTTTCAGGTTACATGGGCATAGATAAAGTGGCAGATGCACTGGTAGATGGCAGCTTCAATCCATTTAACCTTGGCCGCGATAACTCAGAGTCTGTCATTGCAGGTTTGCGTGAAATAGCGCCGCGTATCGGTGAGTCTGATGTGTACTCGGTAGATTTCAACTTCTCAGGTACCTTGTTTGAAGATATCAGCGCTGTATTTGGTGGTGAATTCCGTGGTGAAGAAATCTCCGACAGTCCGTCTGAAGTGGCAAAAAGTTATGGCATTTTTGGTTTAGGCGCCAGTGATGCAGCTGCAGACCGCACTCAATATGCACTTTACAACGAGTTTAATATCCCATTGACGGACAAGTTAGACGCTATTGCGGCTTTGCGTTACGACCACTACAGCGACTTTGGCGGTGATATCAATCCGAAATTGTCACTGCGTTACCGCGCAACTGAGGATCTTATTTTACGGACCTCATGGAGCACAGGTTTCCGCGCCCCTTCCCTATCACAATTGGGAGCTGGTACTTCATTAACGGCAAACTACATCGACTGTGGCGCTGATCAGCCTTTTAATGCACTTTGTGGCGACTTTGGTGGCACAGCGGGCGAGCTGGAATTTGATCAGGAGACCTTGGGTAACAAAGGCCTGGATGCTGAAAGTTCAGAAGCCATCAATATTGGTGCCTCCTGGAACCTGACTGACGATTTACAATTCACCATCGATTATTGGAAATACACTCACGAAGACATTGTAGATGTGGATGCAAACACCACCTTACGCGCCTGTATCGCAGGCACGGCACCAGTGGTCAGTGACGAAGCGGATTTAAATGGTGAATTTGGTTGTGTGATTGATGGCGGCAACGATTTAGTTTTCCTGCGCACTGGCTTCTTTAATGTGGGTAGCCAGGAGACGGATGGTGTCGACTTTAAACTGAACTATAAACTGCTGACCCAAAACGCGGGTGAGTTTAAGTTCAACATTGCCGGTACCCGCACTTTATCTTATGAGCGTCAGGTCACAGCAGATAGCCCTGCTGAAGATTTGTTAGGAAAACTAAGTGGAGCCTCCGAAACAGCCCGTCCTGAATTTGTCGCAGATGCCGGCACTGAATGGCGTTTAGAAAACTGGAATGCAAGCTTAGGCGCACATTACATTAGCTCTTTAGGTGATGGTGACTTTAAATTCGATAATGACACTGTATCTTCATGGCTGACCTACAACGCCAGTCTGGGGTATGACATTACCGACAATCAAAGCCTGTTACTGAGTATCCGTAACCTGACCGACAAAGAGCCACCTTACGCCTCGTCTCCAACCAATGGTTACGCCAGCTCAGTGCACGACTGGTTAGGGCGCCACTGGACTGTGCGTTACTCAATAAAGTTCTAAGTTTTCTTCTACCTGGATGAAGTTGGGGCCTGCTTAAACGCAAGGCCCCTTTTTTTTAGATTAAGTTCAGTTCACAAAATCCGCGCCAATGACCTACTGTCATTCCCCACCATCATCTGGTTCAAATAAAAACGAGACTAGGCTTTTTGGTAAGCTCTCCGTATAATGAGAATAATTCTTGTTAGAGTACTTATACAGTAGGTGAATTATGGCATTTCGTGTTGTTCTGGCGTTGATAGCATTACTGGCTTTTCCAGCTTTAGCTTCAGATAAATTAATCCAATACATTGAATATATAGGCGCTGACTACAGTGCCGCAGTGGTCGATGGCAAGATTGTAAGCTCCGCTGAATATGGCGAAATGCAGGAGTTTTCTTCTTTAATAGCAGAAGAAGTGACTACAGCACCACAAGAGTTACAGCAACAATCTGCTCAGTTAAAACAACTGATTGCTGATAAAGCTGCAGAAAAAGACATTCAGGCCTTAACAGCACTGATGCGTCAAAGCGTCATTGCTGCCATGCCTTCGATTCCACTACCTAAACAAAGCCCGGATTTAAAACGCGGTGAAGCATTATTCGCCACCAACTGTGCAGCTTGTCATGGCGCAACAGCTATGGGTGATGGCCCGGCCGGCGCTCAGATGGATCCAAGCCCTACTAATTTCCATGAAGTAGAACGTTATCAGGCCCGCAGTGCTTATGGTTTATTTAATACGATAACCTTAGGTGTTGCGGACACAGGCATGGCGTCTTTTGCGCATTTGGACGAACAAAGCCGTTGGGACCTGGCATTTTATGTCGGCCATATCGCAGGTAAAGGTTTGGATACCAGCAAAGTACCGGACGCCATGATTGAAAGCGGCGCAGTAAAAGATTTATTAACAGCGACACCAAAAGATTTGATCAAGCTTTATCCTGATTTTGGTGCAGAGCTGATGAGCCTGTTCCGAAGCAACCCGGAGCGTTTTTTCCAGGCACAGAGTAAAGATCCGCTGGTAATAGCTCAGCAAAAATTACAACTTTCTGCGGACTTGTATGCGCAAAACCCACAAGCCGCTTACGATCAAGCTGTTTCTGCCTATCTGGATGGTTTTGAACTGGTAGAAAACCCGTTGGGCACAGTCAATGTAGAACTGCGTGACCAAATCGAACACAGCATGATGGGCCTGCGTCAGTTACTTAAAGATCCGGCACAAAAAGATGCAGTTGCACCTCGTATCGCTGAAATTCAGACCTTGTTAAAACAAGCTCAAACTGAACTGTCAGAAACCCAATTGAGTGGCATCAATGTGTTTTTAGCGGCGCTGCTGATTTTATTACGTGAAGGTTTAGAAGCTTTACTGGTGGTGGCTGCAATTTATAGTGTGGCAGTAAAAACTGACAAACCGGCTTTGCGTCACACAGTGCATATCGGCTGGGTGGGTGCTTTGGCTTTAGGTGTTGTGACTTGGTTTGTTTCAAGCTTCGTGATTGATATCTCAGGTGCTTCGCGTGAGCTGACAGAAGGTTACACGGCCTTAATAGCAGCCGCTATTCTGTTCTATATGGGATTCTGGATGCACAGCAAAACCAGCGCCAAAGAGTGGAGCCACTTTATTCAGAACAAAGTACAAAACGCAGTATCAGGCGGCGCTTATTTTGGTTTAGGTCTGGTGGTGTTTTTAGCGGTATACCGTGAAGCCTTTGAAACTATTCTGTTTTATCAGGCCTTGTGGTTACAGGGCGGCGAACAGGCGCAGCAAAGCTTTGTGGCTGGTATAGCTGCAGCTCTGGTACTGCTGGCCATTTTAGGTGTTGCGGTCTTTAAGTTTGCATTGAAATTACCGCTAAAAACCTTTTTTGGCAGCACAGCCCTGCTGATGCTGGTTCTGGCCATCGTCATGGCAGGCAAAGGCATAGCTGCACTGCAAGAAGCTGGTACTTTATCGGTTAGTCAGTTAAACCTGCCGACCATCAGCTGGTTAGGTTTCTACCCTAATACCCAGGGTGTCATTCTACAGTCGGTTTTAGTACTGGTTGCTTTGGTGTATTTGGTTCGCAGCCGCAAAGGCTAAGCACCAGGGTCAGAGTCTTGACTCTGACCCTACAGTTTCCAAAGCTTTAGGCCGTTTCGATTTGTGGGTCAGAACCTAAGTTCTGACCCAACAATTGTCCCAGCAACTCACAGTCTGTTTTTTGCTGCTCTGCATAATCAATACAAGCCTGTACCAGTTCATTGGTAGCTTTAGGTAAATACTTCACGACGGCTTGTTCAAAGCGCAATGACCGTCTGTCGCCTCTGCTGTGTGATAAAGCCAAAGTACGACCACAGGCCTCTGCATATTCTGCCAGCTCTTCACCCGGCGCTTTTTCAGCAAAACATACATCTTCAGGATCCACATCCACATTGGCGTGATGCAGTGAGCGCACCAGATAATGAGCACCATTCCAGTAATGTTCGTCCAATACCAGATCTGGACGACGCTGCATTAACCGCTGACAGTCCACCGTTAAATGAGCGGCATTTAAACGGTTAATAGGGCTTAAATCCTGGAAAAAATACAAAGGTGCAGAATCACGTTGTTGTTTAGCTTCAATCAGGTGGCACAAAGCCAAATCTTCTTCTGAATGGATGTCTTTTGGACCTACTAACAAATAATAACGCTGCATATTTAACGAGCCGGTTCCAGCGCCCTGGCGGGTGACAATATCTAAAATATCGTCACTGACATAAGGCCGGAAAGTGAACTCCACCTCTTTGTACAACTCTTCGCTTAAGCGGCTGAATTTCACAGGGTCTTGTTTAAAGGTCAGAGGGCGCGCTGCTAAATCAGCTACTTTGGCCAGCGTGCTTTTGCGTAAAAAGTCTTCGCCTTTGGCAGAGCGTTTAATGGCTTTTTTCAGCACAGGTTTTAATACATGGTTTTTCGGAAAATCATCCAGCACTGAATATCGAAGCTCCGGCTCGTCTAAGATAGACTGACATTGTTTTGTGTAGGCCGTTAAAAAACAGCGCACTGCCGCTACTGCATCTTTTGCTGTCACGACCTGCACCCCATCCAACGCGAGGCCTTCTTCATTGGCATAACGCCGTTGCTTTACCCCCTGACAATAATCCGCGGCCAATAAAATACTGACAGCGAAACGGCTCCAGTCCCAAACCGCATGACCAACACAGGCATCGTCAAAGTCATTAGGTGCAAAAATGACTCTGTCACCGGACGAACCTTCTTCGGTAAAAAAGCCAAAGTTAGATAAATAACAATCCCCTATCACTGTCGTCAGCGGAATTTTTGTGGTGAGGAGTTCCGGCAATTTCAGCACAGAATTTTTGATATCCGCATAAAACAGCCCTGAACTCCCCCGTAGAAACCGGAAGGGGTTCATCGCCATTTTCTGATGTTTAATAAGCAAAGGGTCGATGCCTGGTGCTACTGCATCTGTACGTTTGAATTCCTGCTGTAACTGTTCACGACGTTGTTGCTCTGGCATAAGCTTTCCCTGAATGAATGCATTTCAAATGCATACTACGCCATAACAGCCTGCCGTCTGAAGCTGTTATGGTTTTATATTTGTAAGCAAAATTAAAGCTGCGCCATACATTCCACTTCGACTTTGGCCCCAAGTGCCAACCCGCTGGCAGCAAAAGCGCTTCTGGCCGGTAAAGGCGCCTTAAAGTACTGAATATAGACCTTGTTGGCCGCTGGCCATTCTTTGATATCTGCCAGCATTAAAGTACATTTAAACACTGCTTCAAAACCCAGCTTGTGCTCTTGCAACACCGAACCAATGTTCTGCATTGCTTGTTGCATCTGACTTTCGATTGTCTGCCCGTTCAGTGCCATAGTGCCTGGGAAATTGCCCAATTGACCTGACAAATACAACACCCCATTGACTACACGAGCGCTGCTGAAGGGTAAACGACTGTCATCACCACGATATACAAACTGACCATTTTTAATCACATGGCTGATTTGACGGCTATTGCTGATACTTTTTGTCGGATCAGCGGACAGGATCATCAGGTTGGCCTTTTTCCCAACTTCTATGCTGCCTACTTTATCCACTATTCCAATAGCTTCTGCGCCATGTAAAGTCGCGGCCTGAATAGCCTCCAGCGGAGTTAGCCCCGCTTGCTCAACCAGCAACTGCATTTCCTGGTGCACCATAGGGTAATCAAGCCCGGCTTTATCAGTTAAATAATCTGTGCCCGCTACAATTTTAATGCCTTGCTGATGTGCCAAACGGGTTAACAAAACCCCATGCTGATAAATGGTGGCCGCATTCAGGTTACGTTGTTGTAACTGGTGGAAAATAGTTAAAGTGGCATCCAGCATGGTGCCTTGTTGTTTCATTTGCGTCAGCAATGGCAGGTAATTAGCACCGTCAAAGGAGGCTTTTTTTACATCGTCTGACACAGGTAAATCTTTACGGCGCCAGTTTTCATAGGATGAAATGACAGTAGCGGCTAAATCAGGCGCATGCGAAATCACCTCAACTCCGGCCTGCACCGCATCTGCAGGTTTAGCTGGTCCTACATAAGCATGAGCCCATACTCTTACGCCATGTTTCTTTGCGGCGGCGGAAAGCTTTGGCATTAATTCAGCTGGTACTTTAGCGTAAATTTTGATGCCAGTAGCACCGGTTCCTAAAGTGCGCAGCATGAGTGCGTCAAAGTCGGTCTGCGCATTCACCGAACGCATCCAGTCGGTATCGCCAGGGGTTTTGCCACGGGCAGAGGCTACAGTGCGTGGATCACTGAAAAATTCAGGTCCGCCAATAATGACCGAATAATAAATATCAGGCGACTGAATTAAATCCAGTTCGGCCTGACGTTTAAGCCCTGTCAACACTCTCACATCACCACCCATATCCCGCACTGTGGTGACACCACCTCTTAACAAAGCGCTGAGTCTTTGCTGTGTGACAGTAGCGTTATCGCCCCCTTCAGGTTCAGTCGCATGATGCACATGAGCATCAATAAGCCCCGGCAGCAGATACAAACCTTTCATATCCAGCGCAGTGCTGTCAGCCGGACGTTTTTTACTGCCTGTGTCATAGATGGCGCTTATGCGGTCACCATCAAGCGCAACAGTTTGCCCCACTTTCAGCTCTAAGTTTTTTACATCAACCAGCGTGATATTTTCTAACAACACCGTCTGTGCTGATGCAGCACAGCTCAGGACAATAAAGAGTAGTGCTACAGGACGGGAGAGCTGAATTGCCATTTGTTTCTCTTCTAAGTGACTGTTCTTATTTGGTTATCCCTAGTTATACCTAAGCAACGGCAAAGCAACCAGCCAGATAGCGAGTGCCTGACGTTAAAAATCTGCATCTGAACGCATTTATTAACATTGTCACTATTACCGAAACTGTAGTTCGCGACAGCGGGAAAAGGCCGGACTGCAGCCCCGGCCTCTTTAAGAAACAAGCTTACCTCTCCAGCACAATCCGATAACGAGCTTTGCCGCTTTCCAAATGCGTGATGGCTTCGTTAATCTGGTCAAACTTAAATAGTTCCACCACAGGCTGGATCTTATGTTGCACTGCAAAATCCAGCATTTTTTTGATGGTCGCAGGGCTGCCGACAGGAGAGCCCGACACTGAACGTTGCGCCATAATTAAGCTGAATACGTTCAGATCCAAAGGCTCCAGCGTAGCACCGACAAAATGCAAGCGGCCTTTAGGTTTGAGGGTTGAAAGGTACAGATTCCAGTCTAATTTCACATTCACCGTGGTCAATATAAAATCAAACCGTCCTGCCGCCGCTGCTATTTCATCGGTATTTCTGGAATTAATACAGTGATGTGCACCTAACTCTTTGGCTTCGGCAGTTTTACTCTCGCTGGAGGTAAAAGCTGTGACTTCGCAACCAAAAGCCCGTAAAAATTGCAGCGCTATATGGCCTAAACCACCTATGCCTATCACCGCCACTTTGTCAGTCGCTTTGACATCAAACTGCACCATAGGGTTAAACACAGTAATACCGCCACAAAACAAAGGACCTGCGGTTTTTGCATCTATGCCTTCAGGCAAGGCGACTACACTAGCCGCATTAGCCTGCACTTTATCGGCAAACCCGCCATGACGGCCGACAATGGTGCCTTCTGCTGTAGCGCATAAATTATGATCACCACTGCCACAACTACTGCAGACCTGGCAATAACCCGAATGCCAGCCAAGCCCGACCACCTGACCTTTTTTCAGATGACTGACATCAGCACCCAGTGCGGCAATACGCCCCACAACTTCATGACCTGCAACCAAAGGGTAAGCCGACATCCCCCAATCGTTATTAATCATGGATAAATCTGAATGACACAGACCACAATAATCCACATCAATTTCCACATCCTGACGACCTAAAGGACCAGGTTCAAACTCGATCACCGATAAGGGTGAATGAGGTTTTAATGCTGCATAAGCTTTGATCATAAAATCATCTCCCGATTAATAAACGACCTATTGATGAACATCAGCTACGCCAAGAGTATTGGCGATGATCAACAAACTGGCAGGGAGATCCGCTATATTTTTCCGGCTTTTTAGCAACTTTGTCTGGATCCGCGAACAGAGACAAAGATAAGCCCGTCTATTGAGTGTTTTTTATACAGCAAGGACTGTATCTTCCAGTCGATTCAGGTATAATCCGCGCACTTTTTTTCCGGCCCTTTTACTTTGCAGGATTTACATGACAGTCGAAACCTTTGACCCATCACAAACCACCACACTGGAAACGCCAGTGAAAAGCCTGACGGCTCAGGCGCAAGCCAATGGTTCAGGCGCAAAAATCGGGTTTGTAAGCTTAGGTTGTCCAAAAAACCTGGTGGACTCAGAGCGTATTCTGACTCAGTTAAAAACTGAAGGTTATCAAATAGTTCCAAGCTACGACGATGCAGCTTTGGTCATCGTTAACACTTGTGGTTTTATCGACAGCGCAGTGCAGGAATCTTTAGATACCATAGGCGAAGCTTTAGCTGAAAACGGCAAAGTGATAGTCACCGGCTGTTTAGGTGCACGTGAAGACGAAATCCGTGAAGTGCATCCGAATGTATTAGGTATCACAGGCCCACACGCTTATGAAAACGTGTTAAAGCAGGTGCATGAATTTGTGCCTAAACCAAAATACGACCCTTTTATGCAATTAGTGCCGGATCACGGCATTAAATTAACGCCTAAGCATTACGCCTACTTAAAAATTTCTGAAGGCTGCAACCACCGTTGCACTTTCTGCATTATCCCTTCGATGCGTGGCGACTTAGTCAGCCGCCCTATTGGCGAAGTGCTGGATGAAGCTGCGCGTTTACAAAAAGCAGGCGTCAAAGAGCTGCTGATTATTTCTCAGGACACCAGCGCTTATGGTGTGGATGTAAAACACCGCACTGGCTTCTGGAATGGTCAGCCGGTCAAAACCTCCATGCAGTCTTTGTGTGAAGCCTTAGCCGATTTAGGCATTTGGGTTCGCCTGCATTATGTTTATCCTTACCCTCATGTGGATGATGTGATCCCACTGATGGCTCAAGGTAAGTTATTGCCCTACCTGGATATTCCATTCCAGCATGCCAGCCCGCGTATTTTAAAACTGATGAAACGCCCTGGTCAGTCTGACCGTGTATTAGAGCGCATCAAAAAATGGCGTGAAATCTGCCCTGAACTGACCATTCGTTCTACTTTTATTGTCGGTTTCCCAGGTGAAACTGAAGAAGAGTTCCAGGAATTATTAAACTGGTTAGAAGAAGCGCAATTAGACCGTGTTGGCTGCTTTAAATACAGTCCGGTCGAAGGCGCAAAAGCCAACGACTTGCCTGATCAAATTGCTGAAGAAGTTAAAGAAGAGCGTTACCACCGCTTTATGGAAACTCAGCAGCGCATCAGCGCAGCACGTTTGCAGAGCAAAATTGGCCGCACCATCAAAGTCTTAATTGATGAAGTAGACGATGAAGGTGCCATTGGCCGCAGCTTCGCAGATGCTCCGGAAATTGACGGCGCTGTGTACTTAAACGGCGAAACCTCATTAAAACCAGGTGATCTGGTCGATGTAGTAGTAGAAGAAGCAGACGAATACGATTTATGGGGCAGCTTAGCCGAATAAGTGGGCTGAGTAGTCCATGACTATACGAAAAAACGGCCTGGTGGCCGTTTTTTATTTTTTAAGAAAGCTGTGGACCAAACACAATACGATTTCGCCCATCAGCCTTTGCCTGATACAAGGCGTTATCTGCATCAGCCAATAACTCTTTTAAATCCCGCAAAGCCCCAACAGAACTGGAACCACCTACACTGACAGTTAATTTCACCGGTCTGGCTTCAATTTCCCAGGCGTGATGAGCAATACGTTCACATAAACGCTGGCCAATTAAAGCGGCCTGCTCTGCACTGGTGTTTGGCATTAATACCGCAAACTCTTCCCCGCCCAGCCGGCCTATTAAATCTGAAGTCCTTAACCCTACTTTGAGTAAATCTGCCACTTTTTTCAGCGCCAGATCACCTATCGCATGACCCCATTTATCGTTAATTTGTTTGAAATGATCCAGATCAATCATTAACACCACCACACTATGTTGCTGATGCCTGCTGTGCAATAACGTCAGATTGGCTCTTTTTAAGAACTCACGACGGTTCAACAGCTGAGTTAAATCATCCAGTTCTGCTAAGCGCATCAATTGATTTTCAGTATGAGAAAAGGATAGCAGCGGCAACATAAAGCCTGTGCCAATGGTTAACAACACATGACCTAATAACACCCACTGCAAACTGGGCAAGCTAAAGGCTCTGTAGTCTTCACCAATTAACGGCAGAACTAATACCACCTGAAGCAACATTAAAGCCGCATGCACAGCAAAAAAGGCTTGTAATGTATAGACCGGAAAAACTGGTTTTAAACGGGCTCTTTTTAAAAGCACAATGGCGTAAACAAATATCACCGCAATACTGAATGAAGTTAACGCAGTAGAGGCATTATTGACCTGATGTAAGATGCTCAAAGGTAAGACATACAAGGTCAGTAACAACACCACCTGCTGCCTGGAACGCGCACTGAGTTGACCACGTAAAAACAGTACTAAACCAGTGACCACTAAAGCCGGAGAGATCAATAACAACAGATCAGCAAGAAAGTAAGTGAGCAGCGGCTGGTCAATATAAGCTCTGGCACCCGCAGCGCAACCACCCGCCACAAATACAAAACAGGCAATGGACCACAGCAGAAAACTTTTATCATGACGGCGCAGCATATACACCATGGCGAGGTAGCAACCAATCATCAGATTGACCACCAGGGTTAACAGCATCAGCGTAGGTAAATGCAGTTCAAATCCATGAAAATTAATGACTAAATACTCCGATGTCTCATTATTTCGGCAGTATAGCCCTTTGCGTTTCATATTTACAAACAACTTGAGCTGTCGTTTTATGCAGTTTAACTCTCATTGCTCAATTGTATTTCTTCATCAATAGACAATAATCGGGGAACAGGTAACACCCCCTCCAGTTCAATCAAACGCTCACTCAGCTGACTGACTCTTTGTGTCAGCCCAAAAATGATTTTGTCTTTAATAGCCGAGCGAACCCTGTCTGGCAACTGCTGAAAGCTGTCGCTGTCAATTTTCATCAGCACCATATCGGTTTCGGCAATCACTGTGGCGCTGCGTGGTTCGTTGCAAATAAAACCGACTTCACCGACAAACTGGCTGGGCATTAATTGTCCAATCTGATGATGTCTGTGATAAACCAGCGCCTGACCAGATAGGATGATATAAAAAAACGGCTCGTATCCACCCTCTTTAATCAATGCCTGGCCCTGACTGCATACCTCAAAGGCTTTTGGCATTTGCAATATCAGCTCCCGATCTGCAGGCGGTAAGTCTTTAAACAAAGGGATCCTGGCCAGAATTTCCATCAAGCGCAATTTGTTGCTATAGCTCACGCACTACTCCTTCGGATTATTCCCATCTTCAGTAGCCAGATGCCCCCCCTGGTATCGTTTGGGTGCGTCACGGCTTTCCCGTTCTAATTGACGCTGTAACTCTTCCCTGCTTTGTTTAAGCAATTGAATGTAATTCTTTTCATCTTGTTGTTCACGAACCAGCTGCATTTTATCAAGCAATTGATAATTGGCCGCCCTGAACCTGTCCGCCAATTCTTTGGCTTCATAATGCCCCATGCCCAATACTGACAACACATCACGGCCCTGGCGCAAAGAAGCTTCAAAAAGCTCACGCTCTATATGCTCAACCCCTAACTGGCGCAACTGATACATATGCGCCACATCTTTGGCCCGCGCCATCAGAATTAAATGCGGAAAATGCTGTTTAGCGTTACTGACGATAGCGTTGATCGCCTGCACATCATCCACTGCAATCACCAGAATCTTTGCCTGCGCCGCCCCAGCAGCCTCCAGCACATCCATCCGGCTGCCGTCGCCGTAATAGACTTTAAAGCCAAATTTGGTCATGGTTTGAATAGTGTCTGAGTCATGATCCAGCACAGTAGGCACTATGCCGTTGGATAACAACAAACGGCCCAGGATCTGGCCGTAACGACCAAAACCAGCAATAATCACCGGGCTGTCAGTATTCTCTACGTCCGTACTCTGCTCTGGTTGTTGTTTTAGCTGACGAGCTGACCAGGCATCCTGCAGTTTCATCAGCAAAGGCGAAACAGCAATAGATAAAGCGATCAATAAGTTCAGCATAGCGCCTTCGGTCGCATTTAAAAGAGCTCCAGCTGTCGCTAAAGCCGCCAATACAAAAGCAAACTCACTGCCTTGCCCCAGTAATACTGCGTAGCTGAAACGTTCAGGTGCGGCAATTTTTAAAGCGCTGGCAACCCCATACAACAACAGTAGTTTTAAACCGACAAATAGCAGCAACAACATGCTGATCAGTTGCCACTCAGAACTCAGCAACTGCATATTAATACTGGCGCCTATGGTGATAAAAAACAGTCCTAAAAACAGTCCTTTAAAAGGTTCTAAGTCGGCCTCTAACTGGTGACGAAACTCAGAGCTGGCCAATAATACGCCTGCAATAAAAGCCCCTAAGCCAGCGGAAACCCCAACTGCCGTCATCAGCTCCATTACACCTATCACCAGCAGCAAAGCCAGGCCTACAAACAACTCACGGGAACCATGATGTGCCACCCAATGCAATAAATAGCCAATCAGGTAACGACCCGTTAAAACTACAGCCACTACTGCTGCCAAAGCCGGCAAAGCTTTAAACTCAGCTGTATCGGCCGAAGGGGCAATTAAACTGACACCAATCAATAACGGAATAGCGACCATATCCTGCAGCAATAAGGCACCAAATACCGACTGGCCGGTATGAGTCCCCATTAAATTGCGATCCTTCATCAGCTGTATAGCCACAGCTGTGGATGAAAGAGCTAAAGCCAGGCCAATAAACACTGACAAGGCATAAGACAGTCCCAATAAAAAAGTAGCTATCGCTATGCCCAAAGCGCAAACGAATACTTGCAAGGAACCAAATAAAAACACCCTGTGGCGCATGGCCCAGAGCTTTTTCGCATCAAGTTCAAGCCCTATGCTAAATAGCATCAGGACCACACCAAGCTCAGCCAGTAGCTTGATATCATCAGTATTGCTGGCGATAGCAAAACCCGCCGGACCTAAGGCAATACCCGCCAATAAATAACCCAGCACCACACCTAAACCAAAACGTTTGGCCAAAGGTACCACCAGCACCATAGCAGCCAGATAAATCATCAGATAAGTAAGTACATTAAGATGCATGGCCGCTTCCTTGTTGCTCTAAAGTCACGGAAAGTTGCTCCAGTCCCTGACGAAATAATTCAGCTGCCTGAGTCGCAATAATGCTGTCTTTCAATTCCGGTAACATTAAAGGTTGTTGCCACTCCATACCGCAGGACAATGCCAGCTGACGCAAAGGCGTAAACATGGTCTGCTGATAACAAGGGTCAAGCTCGTGATGACTGGCGACTGCATGAGTCACCAGCCAGAATTTTTTACCTTTCAGTGACATCACTGATTGTGCAGAAGCGTCTTTGCCATAAGCCCAGCCATACTGAAATACTTTATGCAGGTACTGCACTAACAAAGCAGGCGGCAAGCCCCATTGCATGGGGTAATGCAAAATAATTGCGCTGCTGTGCGCCAGCATTTTTTGCTCCAGCGCCACATCAATATAAAAATCCGGATACAACTGATATAACTCGCGAAGTTCAAGCCCAGGCCAGTGCTGCACAGCATTGAGCATCATCTGCTCCAGGCGGGCATGGTGGGCATAAGGATGGGCATATAACAAACTAATCATAACGCTCTGATGGTCCTTCAAAAGCAGTGACTACAGTGTTTATGAGAGCTACTGATGTAGCAAGTTGAATCTTAAACTCCGGCAGCTTTTTTTAATCAAACTGAAGCTCACCAGGCACTAATGTTCCCACAATCAAAACTATTTACAAAAAACAAACATCAAGTTACCTTATTAAGGTCCAAACAGGACAATTCACAATAAGGAAAATTAAGATGAAAACTATCCTGATAGTACTTGCGCTGCTGGCTTTAAGTATCAGCAACAACCTTTATGCTGCCCATGTTGAATGTGTGATCAGTGGTACACCAACTCAACAAAGCTATACAGAAGGCTTTTGCGATAGCCAGATCAATTCTCCACCAGGCGTATTTTTCCGTCTGGTCGCTGATAAACCTGTAGCTGAAGTGCAATGGAGTTACGGGGCAGAACCTGAAGGCAACTGGAATTGTGGCAGCCAGAACCAATGTAGCGTGACTTATCCAAGAGGCCCGGAATACTTTGGCTTTTCTCAGGCGACAGCCTGCGTCACACGGGTTCTTTACTCAGACAACACCTGGGAAAATGTCAGCCTCTGTGCTACAGGCACCTTCTACGGCCAGGCTGTAGTGCGTTAATCACCTAATCCCCCTGCGATGTCTCACTCTAGCGGGGGGGATGTTTCATAGAAGCTGCCGCAAATTTTTAGATGCATTTCGACAATAGCCATCCTCAAAGAGGATTGAAACCTTAACTCCTTACTTTACTTGTTTTTGTTCGAAACTTGCACTACAAGTTAACCTTGCAATACAAGACTAATTTGTAGTGCATAAAACACTTGCTGTGCATATCGCATTTTAAAACAGGAGTACAGAGTGGAATCTTCAGAACAAAAATGGGATGTGCAGTTTCGTAAAGGCTCGCTGGAAATGGCGATTCTGGCGCTGTTGCATCAGGAACCACAGTATGGGCTGCAAATTTTGCACAAGTTGCATCAGTTTGAAAGTCTGCAAATCACCGACGGCACCTTATACCCCTTACTTGACAGGCTGAAACGGGAAGGCGTGATTGATAGTTTCTGGCTGCAGGAAGGCGAAGACAGACCTCGTAAATACTACAAATTGTCGGCTTTTGGCATAGAGAAACTCAATGCATTAAAAGCACGCTGGCAACAATCGGTCGACGATATTTATGCCTTGTTTGAACAAAGTGGTCTGGCGACAAAAACACGCTGATCACAAAAACGTACTGACACTATCAAAGGAACGCGCAATGGCACGAAGTGAATTAATACATAACTATCTGGCTGAACTTCAAATTTACCTGTCGCGAGTCAGTGAAGTGCAAGCGCAGGAAGTGGTTCAGGAAATAGAAAGCCATATTTACGATACCCTGGCAATGCAACAAGGAGCAGAAGACTCCGCCGTAGAAGTTATTCTGGCACGGCTTGGCACAGCACGGGAACTGGCGGCTGGTTACATAGACCACATCACTATAGGCGTTGCACCGCCCAAAGGATTAAAACCACTGTCGCGAGTCAAAAAAGGCATCAGTAAAAGCCTTTATTATCTGATCTGCATCTTAGGATACGGCTGTGGCGCCGCCCTGTTGCTGGTGGCACTACTTAAGTTACTGCTGCCATCAAGTTTCGGAGTTTGGGTTGCAGAGCATGGCAATAGTCTGGTGATAGCCTTTAGTCAGCTTGAGCCGCAAGCTAGTGAGATCCCAGCATTATGGCTTATCCCTGTCGCCTCTTTGCTCGGCGCTGGCCTACTGTATCTGACCCGCCAAATCGCCCGCATCTTAAAAATGCATCTGTGAAACATCAACCACAAGGAGCTAGTGATGTCTCTTATTCTGACCAATTTAAAACACTTTACAGTCACCTTTTTATTATTGCTGGTGACGCTGGTCTGCTTTGGTTTATTTATCGGCGCTGATGCACATCTGTTTGAGGACAAACTAGCCTATCAGCTTGATGGTGAAGTACATGTTTTTTATCAGGATAATCAGGCTATCGCCCTTCGTATTAAGGGTGACAATGACAGTGGTTTTAGTGTTGAGCAGCAAGCTTTTTCTACGGCGGCTGACAATAGAATCAAAGTGCAGTTCCCGCAAGACAATAGCAGTTTTACGCTAGAGATTGCTGAAGATATCCAGACTCCGAATACCATTTATAACGACGGCGAGCCTATAGTTGCACTCTCTGATATCGAAAGTGGTTTTGGCGCATTCAGACAGTTTTTAGTCAGCCACGGCATTGCAGATAAGCAGCTAAACTGGACCTTTGGTAAAGGTCATCTGGTTTTAGTGGGTGATTTTGTCGATCGGGGCGCTTCGACTACACAAGTGTTGTGGGGTATCTATAAACTGGAGCAATCCGCGAGGCAATCGGGCGGACAAGTACATTTTGTGATAGGCAACCACGAAATCAAAAACCTGCAGGGTAACTTTCAATCAGCCAATGAAAAATACTTTTATATCGCAGGTATTCTTGGCAAACAGCAATTTCAGTTATTTGATGATCATGCGCTTCTGGGCCGTTGGTTGGCTGCAAAAAACGTGTTGGAAATAATTAATGGTGTGGCTTTTGTGCATGGTGGGCTGCATCCTGATATCGCTAAGTATCAGTTATCAGCGGATGAAATCAATCAAATAGTACGCAGAGGCTACAGAACTCTTTATTACACTCCCGCCACAGTGACTAAAGAATCTTTTCTTCAATCCAGTACCACAGGGCCTGCCTGGTACAGGGGCTATTTTAAAGATGATTTATCACAGGCTGAAATAGAGCAAGGCTTAAAAGCCGTCAATGCAAACGCTGTAGTGGTGGGTCATACTTTACAAAGCGAAGTGAAAGCTCTGTATAACCATAAGGTATTTGCCATCGATGTAAGGCACCCCAAAGATTATCTGACCAGTTTTCCACTTCGCGTCAGTGAAGGATTATTAATTAAAGACGGGCAGTATTTCCGCTTATCTGAAGATGGCAGCAGCGAAGCATTGTAAAAGACAAGTAGGATGCAATCGCCGTAGGCAATAATCGACGGTGGATAGTTTTCGTTAAAAATGCCTACACTAACCCCATAAAAATCTCATACTCATCCGGGCCCTTCATATAGCCCGGTACTTTCTGACTGGAAAGCCGCTGGCCGGTTAATGCAGTTTGTACCAGTAACTTATTGTAAAAGCTAGCGTTTGAGTCGGCCAGATATTCAGCGCAGTCGAACCAACGGGCCTGCAGAATTTCACGGGGATCAGGTTTAGGTTCTGTTTCGTCTGCGGTTAAGCGGCACACCATATACAAATTAGAAGCACCAAACTGGCCCTGATGATGATGGCGTAGCCCTAAAAAGCTATCAAAATGGGCGGCAACACCGGTTTCTTCCAGCACTTCACGAATGGCGGCATCTACTAAGTGCTCCCTGGCGTCAACCATGCCCCCTGGTAACTTAAAATAACCAGGGCTGCGGCCTTCCAAAGGTTTTTCCTGCACCAGCAATACTTTTCCTGATGCGGATAACACCACAGCACCAACCCCTATGCTATGAGTTGCAGCTGAAGGTAAATAGCTGTCGGCTTGCAGTTTTTTACTCAGCATTAATTTGTCAGCTGTGCAGTGATGAAAGGCAAAGCCAAGTTCAACAGCGACAGAAATCAGCTCAGACCGGGAGGCGGGTAACTCCAGCCACACTAGAGAATAATGATGATGCCAGGCCTCAACCGACGCAGCTAAACGTCCGGCAAATTCAGCTACCGTATCAGGCAGTTGTTCCGGGCCTATGTAAACTCCGTTGTAGGGATTTACCAGTGCATCAAATAACTTCATTTGGAAAAACACTCTGCATTAACCAAGAGACGAAACGGGCGGGGACAAGCCCCGCCCCTACAGCGAACATGCGCAAACATTTTATCTGAACAATACTTTTTCTTTTTGGAACCAGCTGACGCAAAAGGCCAGTAATGCGGTGGCAATCACCACTGTCGATCCAAAAATCGCCAGCAGCATACCCAGATCCATAGTACCTTTGATCAGCTCCTTAATCGCCAGTGCTACGTTGGCAACAGGCAACATAGCCATGCTCCAGGTCAACTCAACACCTGGCATTAACGCCAAAATTAATGGCATAAAGATGATCATGCTCAAAGGACCAATGTAGTTTTGAGCTTCTTTAAAGCTGCGGGCATAAATCGACAAGGACAGCAGTAAGGACGCAAAAATGGCAGACAATGGGATCAGCATCATCAGGATCAGTAACAGATCAGCCACGCCTAAAGTGGACATAGTTTTAGCGACAATATCCACGCCCATTAAAGAGCCAATCACATAACCCCAGCCACCAAAGCTGGTAACGGTTATCAGTGCTGAGGCCAATCCTGTGGTCAACACCGTCAGAAACTTGCCTAACACAATAGAAGTTCTGCTGATCGGGCATATTAATAAGGTTTCTAAGGTGCCGCGCTCTTTTTCACCAGCGCCAATATCAATAGCAGGGTAAGAGCAGCCGGCTAAACACAATGGGATCAGGATATAGGCAATTAAACCACCAATCTTCTCACCTAAATTTTCACGGCTTTCGGCGGTGTTAACTTTTTCCAGTTTCACCGGCTGCAATAATGCATCTACTTTTTCTGCGCTGACCCCTAAGCTATCCAGCTTCGCCAGTTGCAGTTTTTTGCTGTAATCCCGTAGCAACTGATTGAAGTATTTATCAATCATATCGAGCTGGGATGACATGTTATAAATCACTGTCCATTGGCTTTGCGAAAGGTTGCCAGCATCAGCACTAAAGTCGTCAGCGATGATAATAGCTAAATCAAATTTATCGTCTCGAATAGCCTGCTTCAGCGCTTCAGGCTCCGTCAGATCAGATTCCACCTTTTTGAAGTTTTTGTGATAAAACAAAGCTTCTGTCAGCTCTGGTGCTTTATCTGCATTGATAATGACATAACGATGTTCTTCAGCTTCGGCTTGTTTGGCCACATTCGCCACCACCAACCCCATGATGCCAAAGAGCACAGGGAAGACAATAATGGGCAGTAAAATAACAAAAAACATGGTTTTTTTATCACGGAGCAGTTCTGTGAGTTCCTTTAAATACACTTGCCACATTTAGTTGTACTCCTTGTTCTGTCCTGCCGGATTAATCACATTCATAAAGGACTGACGTAAATCACCATCCGCACTTAAGGCTTTAAAGACCTCAAAGCTGTCGGAAAAGGCGCTGATGCCTTTGTCAATCACCACCACCCGATCACACAAAGAGGCCACTTCATCCAAATGATGGGTAGAGAAAATAACAGGAGTACCCTGTTGTTTTAACGAACGGATAAAATCCAATACAGTTTGAGTGGTCATAATATCCAGCCCGGTAGTAGGTTCGTCCAGAATCACTACTTTAGGCGAATGCACCACAGCACGGGCTATCGCAGTTTTTTGCTTCATACCACTGGACATGGCATCGGCTTTACGGTTGGCGAAGTCGTGCATATTCAGCAAGGTGAACAACTCTTCAATCCGCTGTTTTAATGCGGTTTCGCTCATACCATGCAAACGGGCAAAATAAGCGATGTTTTCATAGGCAGTTAAACGGCCGTATAAGCCAGTGCTGCTGGATAAAAAACCGATTTTTTTCCGCGCCAGAACAGGTTGCTTTAATACATCCACACCTTCAATCAGCACAGAACCTGAATCCGGCTGCAAGGCGGTCGATAAAATACGTAAGGTGGTGGTTTTACCTGCGCCATTGGGGCCTAATAAACCTAATACCTCGCCGGAGCCACAATCAAAGCTGACGTTACGTACCGAATGGAAAGCTTCTTTGCTATAGCGCACATCTTGTTTTTCACTGTCCGACAACTTTTGGCCACGACTGATGGCAAAAGATTTAGCCAGCGCTTCTATTTTTATCATGCCTTATTCCCTGCTGATGCTTCTGTTGCTTCGGATGAGTCAGGTTTATGTCGTTTTGGTCTGAAGTAGCTGGTATCGGCGTAAAAAGCCGCTTCCTGCTCTTTGTACCAACCCGGAACACCCAACAAAGGTAACGGACTAAGCTGTTGATTATCAAGTAGCAGTTCAGCCTGCACAAGCTGTTTCACCAATAATTCATCAACAAAATTGTAACCTTTTATCCCCTCTGGTATCTGTGTCTGTTCCGGCAGTTCAATACACCATAATTTGCCGGTTAAGCCAATAAATGGCTTTGTTGCCATTTCATAATTGGCGTGACCAAAAATCAGCGGGTTCAGCTCTTCCCACTGTTTTTTATGCTGATAAAACGCATCGAGCCATTGATGATCCCGCAATAAATCCAGCACAAAACGCTGTGAAGGCCTTATGCAAAGCAGCACCCCGCATTCATCCAGCAAAGTCAGTTTATGCCGCACTTTAGTGCGCTCTTTGTTGCCAAACTGCTGAATTTGCGCCATATGCAGCTGATTCATCAATTGCTTACTTTTGGGGAACAAACACCAAATCAAAGCGCCAAATAAGTCATGCCAGTTATTTGCACGCATTGGAATTTGCTGACTTTGTGAAATAAAGTCTTCGTAATAACGGCCATCCTCGTCAAGCTTTGTGCTATCGACAAAACTCCAATTATGCAATGCAGTGTGCTGATGCAACCATAACGTCAGCAGCTGTGGTGATGGGAAATCAGTCTGCTCAGCTAAAGGAAAAACAGCGGCCAAAGCACTGAATAGGCCGGGCTTAGAAAACAGCTCTGGCTGCCATTCTTTGGGTGCAGTGAATCTCGAATTTAGATTACTTTTTTGCATCGATATGAAAAAACCGTTTGTTGTTGTGAAAGCATACCTTGTCAATTACCTGTCAAAAGCCTGAAAAAACCTCTTGCAATTTTCCTGTAAGCTGGCAAATTCAAAGAGTACGTATAGACGTACATACTGCCAAAATTTGTTTGCCCGTCGTTCTTGACGCCGCAGCTTTGTTGCCTGCGTTCGCTCGCCCCAATCACATAGGACAACTATGTTCATGGGGACTCGTTCGCTTGTCGCCTCTCTGCAACGCCAATAACTTAGGGCAATGATATTGATTAATTAATTAGAGGTTACTCATCATGTGTTCGATATTTGGGGTGCTTGACATCAAGACTGATGTTAAAGCCTTGCGCCAGCAGGCGCTACAGTTATCTAAATTATTACGCCACCGTGGACCAGATTGGTCAGGCGTATGGAACAACGACAATGCCATTTTAGTGCATGAACGTCTGGCTATCGTAGATACTGAAAATGGCGCCCAGCCCCTGATTAATCCAAATCGAAATCACATTCTGGCAGTGAATGGTGAGATTTATAATCACAAGAATTTAGAGAAAAACTTAACAGTCGACTATCAGTTCCAGACCAAATCGGACTGCGAAGTGATATTGCCTTTGTACTTACAGCACGGCGTTGATTTTATCGATCAGCTGCAAGGTATGTTTGCCTTTATTCTGTATGACGCGGAGCAAAACCGTTACCTGATTGCCCGTGACCATATTGGCATTATCCCGCTGTATTACGGTTACGACGAACATGGTCAGCTGTATGTAGCGTCTGAATTAAAAGCTCTGGTGCCTGTGTGTAAACAAATGCAGGAATTCCCACCAGGCCATTACTTTGACAGCAAAGTTGGCAAACTGGTGCAGTACTATCAGCGCGACTGGCAAAGTTTTGATGCAGTCAAAGACAACCCGGCAGATTTAGGCGAATTACGCGCAGCACTTGAGCAAAGCGTAAAATGCCACTTAATGTCCGACGTGCCTTATGGTGTATTGTTATCCGGTGGTCTGGATTCATCACTGATTTCCGCTATTACCCAGCAATTTGCCCGTAATCGTGTGGAAGATGATGGTCAATCCGAAGCCTGGTGGCCTCGCCTGCACTCTTTTGCCGTAGGTTTACAAGGCTCACCTGATTTAGTGGCTGCGCGTAAAGTAGCCGACAGCATAGGCACAGTGCACCACGAAGTGTTGTTTACTGTGCAGGAAGGTTTAGATTCACTGCGTGACGTCATCTATTTCCTCGAAACCTATGACGTCACCACTATTCGTGCTTCAACCCCTATGTATTTAATGGCCCGTAAAATCAAAGCCATGGGTATCAAAATGGTGTTGTCTGGCGAAGGCTCAGATGAAATCTTTGGTGGTTATTTGTATTTCCACAAAGCGCCAAACGCCAAAGAATTCCATGAAGAAACCTTACGTAAACTGGACAGGTTGCATATGTTTGACTGCAACCGCGCTAACAAAGCCATGTCGGCCTGGGGTATTGAAGCCCGTGTGCCTTTCCTCGACAAGCAGTTTATGGATGTCGCCATGCGCTTAAATCCTGAAGCTAAAATGTGTGGCAAAGGCAAAATGGAAAAACACATTTTGCGTCAGGCCTTTGATGGTTTGTTACCGCACGAAATTTTATGGCGCCAAAAAGAGCAGTTCTCAGACGGTGTAGGCTACAGCTGGATTGACAGCTTAAAAGCTCATGCTGAAAAAGAAGTGACGGATCAGCAAATGGCAACAGCAGCTTTCCGCTTCCCGGTCAACACCCCGGATAGCAAAGAAGCTTATTACTATAGGGTGATCTTTGAAGAACATTTCCCACATACAGGCGCAATTTCCTGTGTACCTGGTGGTAAGTCGGTGGCTTGTTCTACCCCTGAAGCTTTGGCATGGGATGCGAAAATGGCGCAAATGACAGACCCGTCAGGGCGTGCAGTGCGGGACGTTCACGAACAAGGTTATTAAAATACCCTGCGTTCTTGAAGCTGCAACTTTGTTGACAGCGTTCAGTCCATATTTTTTTTCAGAACGGGCGCGGATAAACCGTGCCCCTACACGTCGCCTCGTTGCAACATCAACTACTTTGGGTAGTAACCTGAGTTCAAAACTGTAGGGGTGGGGCTTGTCCCCACCCGTCTTGTGATACCGCGATGTTACTCGAAAATACCAGGGTACTGATGGAAGGGCCGGGACAAGCCGCGGCCCCTACACTTGACTCCATCTTGAGTTTAAGTACTGCTTTTCTGTGGCTTTTCTTTTCATCCTCTGCTATTCCTCAATTGATTGTATTTTTTTTCGGCGAATAATGCGTTTTTATCGGGTTTCTCTGGCGAAATAGTCCGGTAGATCGTATGTTAGGCGCCATCTGAATATGCCCTGAATTATGGATCTAAGACTGTGATCAATTTATCCAAATCCCTGTTCACTGTATTGCTGTTTGCCAGCATCAGTGGGGATCTGAATGCAGAAACGGCTCTGACAGGTCAATGGCTGACCGACTTAGAAAAGCAAACTTTACTCGACCCGCAAACCTCAGGCGTCACCTTCCGTAAAGGTGAGTTGGTGGTGGTGGGCGATCAAAGTGCGCATGAAACTAACAGGATGAAGCTGTTCCGGATTGACCCAAACACGGCCGCGGCTATTACTCAGCCGATCCAAATCACAGTAGCTGAAAGCTTAAAAAACAGCTGTTTTTATAACTATTTAGCAGATAAGCCCGATTTAGAAGCCTTAACATGGGACAGACTGGACGACACCACTTTAATTACTGTGACTGAAGATGCGTCGGCTTATCAGTTAAGCAACGAGTGCGCTAAAAAGTTTAACCAGTCCAATTCCACGGCTTACCCTACTCTGCTGTTAAAAATTCAGGTCGACAGTGCCTTAACCCGCGCAGAAATTGTAGCGGTACGGCCCGTGCAATTTCCGCTTGAGGCCAAAGTAGGTAATTTTCCGAATGATGGCATTGAAGGTTTAGCTGTTGATGATCACCAGAACTTATATCTGGCACTGGAGCAGGACATTGCCAACAAACCTAAGTTATTTAAAACCCGTTTAACTCAGGACTTCTGGCTACGCGATAACTTTGTCAAAGTCATAGACGCAAACCTGAGCTTGCCGGTGCTGGATGACAACGACCATCCTATTAATGGCATAGAGTTTTTACCCAGCCCCATTTTAGGCCACCCGGGTTATTTAGTGGCGGTGGCGCGTAATGATGACGAGTTATGGGTGTTCGATTTAACTAACCGTATTCCGCCTTATGTGCAAAAGTTGAGCTTTTATGTCAGCACAGACGACAGTGGTCTTTGCCCTGCCTATGACAAGCTGGTGCAAACCGCGCTGGAAGCAGTGACTATCAACAACGGTACTGTGTATTTAATTAACGACCCGTGGAAACAGCATTACGCTGATAATATTCAGTGCGGCACTCATACCGATAAATTTAAACGTATGTCACCGCTGCTGTTTAAAATGCCGGTTGACCCACGCTGGTACACGCCATACCGGCCTAAAACTCAAACAGCCTTACCTGCGATCAGCGGCTTAGCTGCTTTGGATCAAAATCACTATCTGGCTGTGCAGGATAAAAAAATTCAGCGTCAGGGCGACAGACTTACCTTAATTCAGGTGAATCAGGATCAGCAACTGACTGCCCAGAACTTATTTGTGACCAACTGGCCTGCTGGTCAGGCATCCAATGATTTAGAGGCCGTCTGCGCTTTGCCTGGCCAAAATGGCGAGTTTTTAATAGCAGAGAGTGGCACCTGGCAAGGCTCATTTGGCCGGCTCTTTCATATCAAAGTATTCCCCACTTACGCCCAGGTGTTGAATACCTTTGAGTTGCCTGTAGAGCGCGACAACAGTCCGGAGCAAGATGGCGATAACTTTGAAGGTTTGGCCTGTGCTAAAAAAGATGTGAATCGTTATCTGGTGATTTTAGGTGAACGTGGCACAGCGACAGCAGCCGGATTTTTACAATGGGGTGAACTGGATATGGCCGCTGCCAGTATTCAGTGGAATGGCCAGAAAATTCAGGTCACTGGCCCAACAGCCCTTAAAAACCGCAACTACAACAGAGTGATAGCCGACTTACATCTGGAAGGAGATGTACTTTGGGCCAGCGCAGTGCTCGATAGCTCAGACAATGGTCCTTTCACCAGTGCAGTGTATCCGCTTGCGCTGGTGAACCCTGCAGCAAAACAGCCGATCAGCTTAATGGCGGAGCGACCAGTGCTGTGGCAAATCGACGGCTTTAAAGTAGAAGCTTTAGCCAGCCCAAGCCCATTGATCCCGGGTTCAGCCCTGATGATTGGTACAGATGACGAAAACTACCACGGCCAATTCCGGCCCTTAGCGACTACAGAGCAAAGCCCTTATGGCAACCCAAGCCCCAAACCAGCCACAACAAAATAACCCGTTGCACGGTTTTACCCTGCAGCAAATTCTGGAGTTGCTCGTTGAACAGCAAGGCGGCTTTGCAGCTTTAGCAAAGCAAATACCGCTCAAATGCTTCAGCTCCAACCCCAGCATCAAATCCAGCCTGACGTTTTTACGTAAAACGCCCTGGGCCAGAACTCAAGTGGAAGAGTTGTTTATCAAACTGAAGTTATACCAAAGAAGCTAGCCGCAAGGCTGGCTTTTTTGTGTCTGATTTTTATGCATTTACCTTGAACAGACTTTACTAACCAGCCTGAACCACCAGCATTTTATCTTTTTGAATAGAAAGTTTTTGAAACAGCTACGTAGTGCCGTTAATTTAAAAAAGTGCTCTCGAAGCTTGGTCTAATCTGATCATCAGCCTTATCTTCCAGGCTTAAGCGCGATAAATAGCACGATGGAAAATACATGCATTTAGCCACTAGTGAATACATAGCAACAAATCCTGCAGGTCAGTCAATGCCTGTGGTGTTGAGCCTGCACCTACCCGAACCTGATCCATTGTCTGAACAGGGAGATTACCGCTGCAAGGTTGAAATTCAGGGCATTTCATTCGAAAAGTATGCCTATGGTGTCGATTCTCTGCAGGCTTTATGTCTGGCGGTTGAAACCTTGAGGCTGACTATTAGTTCTTTGCAGTCCGATGGCTGGAGTTTTTATGTTCCACAGCATCTGGATGCGCGCTTTGATTTGTTGTCTGCTTATTTTCCGGGATCAAGTCCACAGCTATAATGCCTTGCGTATCAGATGAGGCATAACAAAGGTCAAAACAAACTTCGTCATAAAGAGGACAGTCCGTTTGGAAATATACACCATAGAAATCACCCTTCCCCTAAAAGCCAAAACACCGTGGCGCCGTGTGATTGAAGTAGAAGACGACACGCCCTTTTTTGAATTGCACTATTTTATCCAGACTATGGTGAAGTTTGATAATGACCACTTGTACGAATTTCATACCGCCAAAACACCAGGTCGGAACACTCAGCGTATTGATGATGGAAAAATGCTGAACGAGGTGTATCCGCTAGTGGGAACTAAGGTGTTTTATCTGTTTGATTTTGGTGATTGCTGGTTATTTCAATTTAAAAAATTACGCAGAAAAGCTGAAAAACTGCCCCGGGTAAAATATCCGCGAGTGGTTGAGTCTGAAGGCAAAAACCCAAAACAGTATTAAATAACTAAATAAAAAAAGCCCGGCGGAGTTTATCTGCGCCGGGCTTTTTTGATCCCTATTCGAATTACAAGGACTTCAGGAAAGCCAGCAGAGCTTCACGTTCGGCTGTAGGCAGGTTCACAAAGCGGTTTTTGATCACTTCAGCCTCACCGCCGTGCCATAAAATAGCTTCGGTTAAGGTACGGGCACGACCATCATGTAAATACCCAGCCGGAGTACCACCAGCCACAAACTGGGTGTAGCCTATGCCCCACAGCGCTGATGTTCTCCACATACTGCCGCTAGCCAGGCCTTCGGCGAAGTTATCAGCAAGGCCAGGTCCCATATCATGCAGCAATAGGTCGGTGTAAGGTTTAATGTTCTGATTACGCACTTCGTCAAATTCAGAGCGCTCGCTGGTTTTCACTTCACTAACGTGACAGGCCACGCAACGAATATCTTTAAAGACTTTTTCGCCAGCCGCTATTTTGGCAGGATCAACATCCAGATAAGTCAAAGGTGATACCCCTTTAGGGAAACCACTGACTACACTGCGCTGTGCCGGCACACCCAATAAATGCAGGTATTGCGTCATAGCAGTGACAGCTTCATCTGGTAAACCAGGCTCTGCTGTAGCCGGGTCGCAGTTTTGTGGGCCAGCCAGGCAAGCCAGTTTAGGATAAACAGAAGAAGTCACCGCCATATCCAGCAGAGCAGCATTGGTCACCTGATGACGCAAGCTGACTTTACCTGCTTTCCAGCCGTAGCGACCTAACCGTACTTCTCCGCTTTCAGGATCATACGCATAGTTCGCTGTCCCCAACACACCGTCGGCATCTGGTGTACTGCGTACTCTGGATAAAATAGTTTCATCAGAAATCGCTTCCAATAACCCCATACCAATCAATGGCTGCGCCTGACGTATGGAATACACTTCAGGTTCAGCCCCTTCAAACGCAACAGTGGCTTTACGCAGTTCAACTTGTGTGCCGTCGGCAAGACTGACGTTACTGGTGACAAAATCAGAAACCCAGGCCGCGTTCCCCCAGTTTTGTATTGCTCCTGTTTCGATAGAGCGGGAATTCATTTGCAGCGCCTGACCATAAATCGGATGAGGCAGGTAATGGCCATTGGCATCAGTACCTGTAGCGCCAACCCGCACAGCCATAGTATCCAGTTTCTGGTTACGCACAGTAGGCGCCACGCTGCGGCCATTATTGACATGACAGTTAAAGCAGGAGGATTGGTTAAAACGCGGGCCTTGCAATTGACGGCCTGCGTCATTGCGATCATTGCCATCTTCGTTATGATCTCCTGTCCATAAGTTGGTATGCAACCAACGGCGCCCTTCCATAAAACGTTGCATATTCTGCATGCCTATAGTGTTATGCGGCTGCTGGAACATAAAGGTTGGGTTGTCGGCATAATCAAAAGAAATAGAACCCAGACCACCTTGCAGCGCGCTTTCGGGCAAAGGTTCATTCATCAGGCGCGGCTGCACACCGTACCAGGGCCTTAAGCCTTTGCCCATCACGTACGTCAGCTCATTGGTGTAATAACGGAAAGCCCCGTTGTCACCTATAGCGTCCATCGCTTCGCGGGTAGAGAAAAACGAGCCGGTAAATTCAATCACGTCGCCTTTTTTCAGCACACGGGAGTCCACATAACTGCCATTAGGTACCAAGACGCCATCCGCGTTGGCGGAAAGCGCTCTGTGTCCGGGATAACGGTCGAACACCACACTACAGCCGTCATTGGCACCAATCACACCGTTATAACCACTGTCCGGACGCAACAATACACCATTGGCTGGTTTAGCCACTACAGGGCAGGCTGCACCAGGATCCTGATAAGTCGAGTCATCCAATAAATCCCCAGGGCTCATCCAGCCAAAACCTGTGACGCCAGGCTCATCAAAACGACGGACAAAAGAGTGCCCGCCGCCCTTTTGGGCTTGCTGATAATACTGATTCACTACAATACGGGGTTCTGTCACACCAGGGACATTGCTGTTATCAATAAACTCCACACCCCAGGTGCGGTTTTTAAAGTAGTTGGCGATAAAATTCAAATGTGCGCCAGGTCCCTTGTTTCTTGGTTTACCAGCAGCATCTACAGTGTCATTGACACCATAGCCAATTTCGTTCCAGTCTTCGCCCCGTTCACGGGCATGACGGGAGCGGCCAACCATACCAAAACGGGTCACCAATGTGCCATCTGCTAAGGTGAAGCTAACCATCTCAATTGGCTCTGCAGGTGCTGGTAAAGGCGTACGTCCAGCACCGCTTAAAGGGTAAGATAAAACTGAGGTGCTCAGTTCTGGCATTGAGTTTGAGCTATCAGGCGCTTTAAATTCGGCCTCAAACAAAGAATAACCATACTGAGTTTTACGGGTGATGCCCTGAATGCGCAGGTAACGGGCGTATATGCCCAGATTAAAGAACTCCTCTGTCTTACCTTGCGACGCGACTATATAACGGAGCTGATACCAGTTCTGCGCGTCATCTGATACGTAAACAGCGTACTCATCAGCATGAGCATTTTCCCAATGAAGAGTCATCATACCTATGGCCGTTTTCACGCCAAAGTCAAACTGAAGCCAGGCATTGTCAGCATCAGTAATATCATCACCCCAGGCACTTTCCCATCTGCTGGTCAGGTCTCCGTCTATCGCTTTGGCAGCAGTATTATTTCCGTTCTCATCGCCGGAAGAACTGGCATTAGCGACAGAAATTGGCTGAGCGGCGGCTACTCTGAGAAAATTGTCCGGTATTCTTAAGGATGCAGGTAATGGAGGTAAAGAAGGAGCCCCCACTTTAGGCAGATTAGCTGTTTTCACTTCAGGCAGAGCCTCAAGTTCAGGCTCTGGCAACTCTTCTGTAGGTGGAGTGTCTTGTGGTGGCGGCGTTTCATCCGGCGGAGGCAGATCTTCTGGAGGCGGAGTCTCCACAGGTGGTGTCACTACAGGAGGAGTGACTACTGGTGACTTCCCTGAACCTGAGTCATCAGGCACTGTACTACTGTCACCGCCACCGCCGCAGGCTGCAACGGATAATGCTAACAAAGGCACAATCAACCAACGCTTTCGCTTTAACCTGTTTTCACCTGATTGAACAACAGAACAAGGATTCATACCAATAACTCCACAATGACACAGCCAAAAATTTCACCCCTTGAACAAAACAACAGAGTGAGGTCGCTTTTAACCAAAGCGGCTACAAGTCGCCGGATCATGAGGCAATACCCGGTCTTTTTATGTAATTAATTGTACATTGCTCAACCTTGCGGCCTTTGCATCTTAACAGTTAGGTGAGGTTCAGGCGGTTTGGTCATACCACTGACAGGTAGCAGGACACTTTTTAGGCTACAAGGCTTCGAAAGACAGGAAGTATTGTAGTTTTTCCCAAAATAAAAGGATGCGTTGAAAGCATCCTTTTATTGTTTATAAAAAATAATCAGGCGTTCATCACGCAGGCAAATCAAACCACAGAGCTCTGACAGGTTCAGAGCCTGCTTTCGCTGTTAACTCTGTGAACTGAGTCAACTTGATACCATCCCCCGGATTTAACTGCTGACCAGCAATACTTAGCTCGCCGTTAATCAGATGCAGGTAGTATGCCCTGCCCGGCTTTACCGGCATCAGGTGCTGATCTGCCGCCAATAAAATCAACTGCGACAAGCTGGCGTCCTGTCTGATGATTAAGGTACCGTTGCGGCCATCTGGCGTAATCACTTCAGTTAAACCTGGCAATTGACCAAATTCTTTTTGCTGATAACCCGGCGCGCCATTCAATTGATTCGGTTGGATCCAAATTTGTAAAAACTTCAACCTCTCGCTATTGCTGGCGTTGTATTCACTATGTGAAATACCTTTACCTGCGCTCATCAATTGAAATTCGCCTGCAGGCAATATTTCTTCATTACCTGCTGAGTCTTTATGGGCAATTTTGCCTTCCAGTACATAGCTGATAATTTCCATATTTTTATGACTATGGGTAGGAAAACCAGCACCTGCCGATACTTCGTCGTCATTAATCACTCTAAGTTCTGAAAAACCCATCTGTTTTGGGTTGTAGTAATCACCAAAAGAGAAGGTATGTTGGCTTTTCAACCAACCGAAGTGCGCTCTGCCGCGCTCGCCTGAACGGATAATTTCAAACATTTTGCATCCCCTTAACCCTGTAATAAACTTGAGTAAACTTCAATACAGTCACTATAGAGTTAAAAAGACGGGACGAAAAACGGATAAAACTGACGCTTTAGTTCAAAATTATTGAACATTAAAATTATACAATATCAGACGATGCTCCAGCGGATGCCAGCTCACCAGACAACCACAGCTTATTGGCGCTATTCAACTAATTTTTACAATGCTACAGTGGTGTTTGTTTAATCTTATCATTGGTAAAAGGAAAACCCATGACCACCATCATTACCTTAGTGATTGCCGTAGTTATCCTGTTTTTTATCGTCAGTATCTACAACCAACTGGTGAAGCTGAAAAACCGTTTCCAAAATGCGTTTGCCCAAATTGAAGTGCAGTTAAAACGCCGCTACGACTTAATTCCTAATCTGGTTGAAACTGCCAAAGCTTATATGTCGCATGAACGCGAAACACTCGAAGCCGTCATTGCGGCACGTAACAGCGCCATGACTCAATTAACAGCAGCTGCTGCTCAGCCCGGAGATGCAACTGCTATCAGCCAACTGGCCGGTGCTGAATCTGCACTGCAAGGTGCCATGACTAAATTCAGCATGGTGATGGAAGCCTACCCTGATTTAAAAGCCAATCAGAATATGATGCAGCTGACAGAAGAGCTAACCAGTACTGAAAATAAAGTAGCTTTTGCCCGTCAGGCCTTTAATGACGCTGTGACTGAATACAACAGCTATAAACAAAGTTTCCCGCCGGTGATTTTTGCTGGTTTATTTGGTCATCAGCAAGATGCCAAATTACTTGAGTTTGCTGACAGTGCAGCCATTCAAGCCGCACCTAAAGTGAGCTTCTAACTCTTCGTCCTTGAAGATACGGCTTTGCTGAATTCACTTTTCACCTCATCCAACCTGGATTGGGGATCACGTGCAGGGATAAACCCTGCCCCTACGCTGTCGCCGCCCTGCAGCGTCAATTACTTTGAGTATTACAGATATGGCTGTTGATTTTTTTGCCGCTCAGGACAAAGCGCGCAGTAATACCAAATTACTGGTGCTGTTGTTCAGCCTTGCTGTGTTTTGTCTTCTGGTGCTGACGAATGTTCTGTTGTTGGTGACATTAGGTTTTATGGAGCCGGAACACTATCAGCTGTTGTTAAATCCGCAGCATCCAGACTGGTTGAGCAACTTGCCTTGGTCGATGATGGGTTGGGTCAGCTTAGCTGTGTTTGTAGTGATCGCCGCTGTGGTATCCATTAAGCAGGTAGAACTGAGTCAGGGAGGTCAGGTGGTGGCGAAAGCTTTAGGTGGCAGCCGTCTTGATCACGCCGTTGCTGATGCAAAACAGCGGCAACTGCTGAATGTAGTGGAAGAAATGGCCATAGCTTCAGGTGTGCCTGTACCGCCAGTGTATTTGTTGCCTGAATCCTCAATCAATGCCTTTGCTGCGGGTTATTCGCCGGCCGATGCGGTGATAGGCATCACTCAGGGTAGCCTGAATCTTTTAAACCGCGATCAGCTGCAAGGTGTTATAGCGCATGAGTTCAGTCATATTTTAAACGGCGATATGCGGATGAATATTCGCCTGATTGCTTTGTTGCATGGTATTGAATTTATAGGCCATGCCGGTTATTTCCTGCTTCGAAGCGGCAGCCGCAGAACAGCTGTGGTTCTTAGCAGCTCTAAGTCAAAAGACAACGGTGGCGGTATTTTAGGTTTAGCCTTGGGTTTGATGGTATTGGGTTATTTAGGCACCTTTTTTGGTAGCCTGATTAAAGCGGCCGTCAGTCGTCAGCGTGAGTTTTTAGCCGATGCCAGCGCAGTGCAATTTACCCGTAATCCGACTGGTATAGCTGGCGCACTCAAAGCCATAGGCGGCGCTCATTCTGGCAGTAAAGTGAAAAACCCGAATGCGGATGAAATGAGTCACTTGTTTTTTGGTGAAGCCATTAGTCGCTGGAGCGGTTTGTTTGCGACTCATCCGCCGTTAAAAGAACGGATAAAACGTATTGATCCCAGTTGGGCCGGTATTTTTCCAACAGAAGCAGAATTGATGCGTCAAAGTACGGCTCCTTCATCTGAACATCAGAGCACAACGAACCAGCACCAGCAGGCGGGAGCAGATATAGCTGCAACTTTGCTCGCCGCTTTGCCGCCGTTATTATTGCATAGCAGCCGCCACGCTGCCTCAGCTCCGGCTTTGTGTTGTGCTTGTCTGGTACAACCTGAACATCTGGCTAAACAATGGAATTTAATTAAAAGCCAGGGCCAGGCTGGTCTATTGCAGGATGTAGATAAGTTGTATGACGAAGTCAGTAAACTTGCTCCAAGGCAGAAATTACAATTGGTGCAACTGGCAATTCCGGGTTTAAAACAACTGTCTAAACAACAGTTTGAGGATTTTCAGCAGCTGTGTCAGGCCTTAAGTCAGGCTGACGGTGAAGAGGATTTGTTGGAGTGGACTTTACTGAACTGGCTCCAACATTGTGTCGGCAGCCAATTTGACTCTATGTTGCTGCACAAACAAGATAAAGCCAGCGATCTTTCAGCGATAAAACCAGCCGTTCTGGCGTTGTTAGCCGTGTGCGCCATTCAGGCAGAACATCAGGAACTGCAACAACAAGCCTGGCAAGCAGGTTTGGACAAAGTGGGAATGGATGCAAATACGACAAAACCAGTCGTCAGCTTTGAGCAATTAAAACAACATCTGCCAGAACTGATGCACAGCACACCACAGCTTAAAAAGCAGATTTGGCTGATGCTCAAAGCGGCAGTGCGTGCAGACGAGTTGTTGAACGAGCAAGAAGACATGCTGTTGCGCGCTTTAGCTTTATTGCTCGAAGTGCCTGTGAGCCCTGACGAATTCACGCACTAAAGCCACTATTAAATCCATCATTAAATAAAGGCCGGATTGATCCGCAGTCAGGAGTTCTGACTGCGGATCAATTGTTCAAAATCGTCAGCTGGCAGAGGTTTGCTGCATAAATACCCCTGATAATAATCACAGCCTTGTAAAGCTAAATAATCCAGCTGAGCTTGCTGTTCGACTCCTTCCGCCAAAGCCTTTAAGCCAAGAATATGCGCCATCGAAATAATAGCTGTGACTATGGCCTGACTTTCGCTGTTATCCGCCACATCATCCACAAAACTCTTATCTATTTTCAATACATCCAACTGATAACGCTGCAAATAAGCAAAAGACGAATAGCCTGTGCCAAAGTCATCAATGGCCAGATTTACCCCCATATTGTGTAAATCAGATAACACCAGCTCTGCTTGTTGCTCTCTCGACATAATGGCACTTTCGGTCAGTTCCAACTCCAGCAGTTCCGCAGGAAAACCTGTGTCTTTTAATATTTGCGCCGTCTGAGCGCCAATATCGCCATGACTGAACTGATGCGAAGACAAGTTCACGGCCAGTTTTAAATCAGGTAAACCCGCTTTGCGCCACAAAGCCCCCTGACGGCAGGTTTGTGCCAGCACCCAATCACCAATAGCCCCAATCAGCCCTGTGTCCTCTGCAATAGGAATAAAACGTCCTGGTGGTATCAACCCCTCCACGGGATCGTTCCAGCGCACCAGAGCCTCAGCACCCACAATACGGCCTGTTTTAATATCGGTTTGTGGCTGGTAGTAGACTAAAAACTGGTTCTGCGCCAAAGCTCCACGCAAGCGGGCCTCTAAATCAATACGCTGACGGGCATAGAGAGTTAAGTCATCCGAATAATAAGCAAAACGACCCCGGCCCTGCTCTTTCGCACGGTACAAAGCTGCGTCGGCGTTGCTCAGCAGTGTTTCGCCTTCAGTGCCGTGATCCGGGTAAACCGAAATACCAATACTGGCGCCGATCCGGACTTCTGCATTGTTACTTAACAGCCATGGCTGACTCATATCATTGATCAATTGTGTGGCAAAACGGGCTGCATCTTCACTTTGATGTAACTGTTCAAGTAGAATAATAAATTCATCACCGCCAAAACGCGCCACTGTATCAATATCCCGCAGCCGATGTTTCAGCGAAGCGGCCACCAGCTTTAACAGCTCATCTCCCGCTGGATGACCAAAGCTATCATTGATGTACTTAAAGCGATCTAAATCCATCATCAATACAGCAAACTGGTGCTGATCCCGTTTCGCTAAATCGACCGCATTTTGTAGCCGTGAACTCATCAGTAAACGATTGGGTAAGTCGGTCAGCACATCGTGATGCGCCAGATACGCCAACCCCTGCTCTGACGCCTTTAACTGGGTAATATCTGCAAATACAGCCACATAGTGGCTCACTTGCTGGCTGGCATCGAGAATGGTATTGATACTGAGCAGTTCAGGGTAAATTTCACCGTTCTTGCGTCTATTCCAGACTTCGCCCTGCCAATGCCCTTGTTCAGCCAGCTCCTGCCACATTTGAGTGTAAAACGCCTGATCATGCCGCCCTGATGAAAACATAGCTGGCGTATTGCCTATGACTTCAGACTCTTCATAACCCAACATATGTAATAACGACTGATTAACCTGAATGATGCGGTTAGATGCGTCCGTTACCATAATGCCTTCACGGGTACTCTCAAATACAGCCGCAGCCTGTTGCAAAGAGGATTCAAACTGTTGACGTTTGACTGCATTACCTAAAGCTGTTGCCAGCATTTTTAATGCATCCAACTCCACCTGATTCCATTCACGACAGCTATGATGCTGCTCCACGCCAAGTAAGCCCCACCAAACCCCATCAACCATCACTGGCATCAAAGCTATAGCTTGTATACGGAAACGTTTCAGCATCGGCTGCAACATACTATCCATCTCATCAGCAAGCCCGGCCACCATAGTGCCTTTAGCCAAATGCTGAATAGCCGGATACCAACGGGAAACTTTGTTATTCAATTCTTTAAAGGTGCGGATATGCTCTTTTTGATCACGTCGCCACTGGGTTAATAAAGAACCTGTGACGACATTCTGCTGCATGCTGTTCTGATACAGATAAATAGCATCCACAGCTAAAGCCCGGCTAACCGAAGGCATCATGCTGCGCAATAACTGCAGCCAGTCACTGTGCTGTAAAAAACGCGCAGCCATATCCGCAAGGTTTGACATCACTAACGCACGTTGTTTCAGCTCGCGGCGATACTCAACTTGTGCGCTGATATCATCTATGGTGACTAACACGCCGGATAACTGCTCTTGTTCAAATAAAGGTTCTGTATTGAGTTTTAGCCAACGTTGCACCTGCCCATGTTCAATGCCCATCACTACATCACGAATAGGCTGAGGCACTTCTGCACGCAGCACCTGATTACTTGGGTAAAGTTCGGCCGGATACTGTGAGCCATCTTCATAAATGGTTTTCCAGTCTTCAACAGTGGGGACAAGACCACGCATCTCTTGCAGGCTGCGGTTGAGGATTTTCTCAGCAGCATGATTTGCATCAACAATAGCGCCCGTTCTGTCATGCAGAACCAGACCCTCAGACATGGTATTAAACAAGGTTTTCAGTTTATCGTTACTGGCTTCCTGTTCTAATCTGGCTTGTCTGAGTTCGGTAATATCAACCATGGCGCCAATGATTTGTTGCTTACCATCTATCAAAGCTGGTAACAATCTCAGGTCGTCGCGGATATATCGAATGCTGCCTGATGCATCAAAAAACCGGTATTCGTGGCGGTAGTGTCCGTGTAATAGCGTCTGCTCCAGCGCTGAACCCGCTAAAGCTTCATCTTCAGGGTGAACGCCGTTTTCCCACCAGTGATCCAACAAAGATTGTTCAACACTGTACCCCAATAAACGTTCAATATTGCTGCTGACCCAACTGGTTCGGCAACTGGTTCCGTCCAGTTCAATACGGTGCAATACGGTAGAACTGGCGGTTAAGATGGCGTCCAATTGCTGAGAGTTTTGCAGCTGTTGTTGGTGGCTGCGGTTTAAGTCGGCATACAGCTGACGTTTTTCTGTGACATCGTCAAAGGTTGCCAACAGCAGATCCGCCTGCCCTTCCTGACTAAATCGTTGCATCATTAATTTGATAGTTAACACACGTCCTGAACTGTGACGTAGCTGGATATCAGACTCCGCAGAGTTTTGTTCCCTGGACACAAAACTGGTTGCCATAAATTGTTCAGGGTTTTGAGCCAGATCCCGCAGCGACAAAGCCAGCAGTTCTGCTTCTGAGTATCCCAACACAGACTGCAGCTTTTTATTGACCCGGATAAAAGGCTGATGAGTACGGGATAAAATACCCATACCTGAAAAAGGTAAATCAAAAAACGCCTGAACTGTTTTGTCTTGTTCCGTTTGCTTAGCGGCTAACGCCAGTTGGTGGGACTGAATAAGCTCTCGCCAGTAAAATAAAGCACCAAGCACCAGCAACATCAGCAAAGTGCCTGAGATCACCGACAACCATAACAACAAGATCTCCAGAGGTTTCAGCACCTCCGCCACATCAATTTTACTGACCAGCATCCAGTTGGTTTGTCGTATCGGCGTATAAGCGCCTAACACTGGCTGGTTGCGATAATCCAGCTCTTCGGCTGTATTAAATTGACGCTGTCGCAATGCCTTAGCCGCCAGTAAAGGGCCATCTATATCCAGGTCATCAAGCACTGCATGCTGTGGATGGCGAAATGGGTTTAAGAATACTACGGCCCTGTCCTTACGCTGCACTAACAAGACTTCGGCTGTAGGGCTGGACACAGGCCAGTTCTGAATAGCGGGAAATAAATAAATACTGGTATCGACACTAAACACCAATTGGTAAACCTTTTGGCCTACTGCAATTTGCAGATACCAGGTCAGTTGGCAATACCTGTCTGTTCTTTTGCTGTCACATTGTGTGGCAGGCTGCGGCAGATGTTGCCCTCCAGCCAAGGCATCAAACTTGAGCCTTGCCCCCAACGCAAGATGTTGCTGGCCTTTGGAGTCGAACAACAGGACTGAACTGAAAGAATGCTCCGCTATCATTGAAGCAAGTCGGTTACGCACATCCGCCTGCTGAGTTATATCGCCAAACTCCAGATACTGTTGTAGTTTTTGCCGGAATGAGCTGTCGCGGGATAAGCCATTGATATCGTACAGCCGCTCAGCTAACCAGAGCTCTAACTGCTGCTTTTTAATATCAGTCACAGTGCGCAAGTCAGCCATAGCTTCAGCTTTGAGCTGATTGCCATGCACCCATTTAGTAATAAAAGCCATAGCTGGTATAGCCAGCAAAAAAGCCAGAATAAGCACAACCACCCGAAGCTGTTTGTAGCGCACTGTGACTTCAGAATCAAAAAACTGTTGTTTACGCCAGGTGGCCAGCAGTAAGTAAATTAAACAACCACTGATACAGACAAAAGCGACACCTTTGACAGTACCTAATAACGAATTCGCTTCTGGATCGGAAACAGTTAAATGCAACAAATGATCGGAGCCAAAAATCCACAGCAACGCAAAACTGCAATACAGCAGTACAATACGAATAGCAGTCAGAGGGTAAGCAGGTTTAGCCATGTATATCCGTGTCAATTTGTTGTTCTAATCATTTGAATTGAGTAACGTCTGTCTCTGCACTTTGGGTAAAGATAATATGACCAAAAATCTGGACTGATCGATTTGTCGTTTTATTTCCTGCTCTGGCACTGTGTTGTTTAAACGCACAGTATTCCAGTGTTTTTTATTCATATGGTAACCAGGAATGATCGCAGGAAAAATATCACGCAACGCCAGTGCTTCGTCCGGATCACATTTTAAATTTAAGCGAGCTTCACCCTGGTCTGTGCCAAGGATAGCAAAGATTTTGCCTTTTACTTTATAGACATAGATATCAGGACCAAAAGGAAAATCTTCTGCAGTGCCCATCAGTTCAAGGCAGTAGTCACGTACATCGGAAAATTGCATTAGTTCGCCCGGGATTGATGCAAGAACAGTATCGAAAAATAAAGAAGGCTGCGAATGCAGCCTTCTGCGACACAGATTATTTACGGGTATGCAGGTTCATCCAGTCAAACACTTCGTTGTACCAACGCTCTGCATTACGTGGTTTTAAAATCCAGTGGTTTTCATCCGGGAAGATTACCAATTTGGATTCAATCCCCTTACGCTGCAAGGTAGTAAAAGCACCTAAGCCCTGAGCATAAGGCACACGATAGTCTTTTAAGCCATGGATCACCAGCATAGGCGTTTTCCAGTTGTCCACTAAAGCCGACGGATTGAACTTTTGATAATCACCTTCTTTATTCCAGACCGGACCACCCATGTCATGCTCAGGGAACCATAGCTCTTCAGTACTGCCATAAAAGCTTGGCATATCAAATAAACCAGCGTGGTTGACTAAACATTTAAAACCTTCAGGCCAGTTACCGGCAATCCAGTTCATCATGTAACCGCCGTAGGACGCACCTAAAGCGCAGGCGTTTTTGCCATCCAGCCATTTTTCTTTTTCAGTGATAAAAGCCAAACCTTTTTGTAAATCAACCAGAGGTTTACCACCCCAGTCACGGGCAATTGAATCAGTAAAGGCCTGGCCATAGCCAGTAGAGCCGTGGAAGTCGATCATCACTACGCCATAACCCTGAGCTGCCCATAACTGAGCATTCCAACGGTAGTTAAACATATTGCCAAAGCTGCCTTGCGGGCCACCGTGCACAATAAAGGCGATAGGGTATTGCTTGCCTGCTTTGTAATTTACAGGTTTCATCCAGTAGCCATGCACTGTCTCGTCATTGGCGCCGGGGAAATTAAACTGGGCAAATTCAGCAAATTGAATATCAGCCAAAGCCTCTTTGTTGATTTGAGTTAAGGCCGTTGGCGCACCTGTTTCAGCAGTGATCTGGTAAATATCTGTTGGCTTGTCCAGGCTGTGATTGGTAAAAATCAGTTTGTTACCCGCCACATTTAAGTCACCGGCTGTGCCGTCTGCATAGACTTTGCTGATATCACCGAAGCTGGTGTTAATAGAGAAAATGCCGTGTTGGCCTGTGTCCTGCGCTGTGACATAAATGGTTCTGTTGTCCGCACCAAATTTATAATCGCTGATGGATCTGTCCCACTCTGGCGACAGCTCTTTACGTTGACCTGTCACCATATCCAGTAAAATCAAACCAAAACGATCGGCCTCATACACTGGTTTTTTCATGGCTAAATAGGCCATAAAGCGACCATCGCTGGAGAACGAAGGTTTAGCATCCCATGCAGCATTGTCACGGGTTAAGTTAATTTTTTCGCCACCTTTGACTGATACCTGGAAAATATCAAAGTTAGTATGCCAGGCCTGATCGACGCCAGGGATTTTCGCGCTGAACACCAGATTTTTACCGTCTGGCGTAAATGACACTTCTTTGATACCAGCAATGTCGGTATTCCATTCAGGCAATAAGTCTTTGGCATCTGTGACTTTTTTACCAGCCAAGTCAGCAATATATAAATGACTTCTGAATTCATCCGCCCAGGTGTCCCAGTGCCGAACCATCAACTGGTCGTACACCATAGCGCTGTCTTGTTGACCGGCTTTGACCTGTTTGGCTTCGACTGTACAGGATAAAGTTTCGCAGCCTGGCTTTGCTGCCATTTGCAGCACTATTTTGCTGCTGTCAGCTGAGACTAAAAAGCCATCCACATCTAATGGCAAGTCGGTAATTTGTTGGGCTTCGCCGCCTGCAACAGGCAAACGCCAGACCTGTGAACTGCCCGAGCGGCCAGCGATAAAATACAAAGCGCTGCCATCATGACTCCAGGCTACAGAGTGTTCTTTATCATCGCCGAAGGTTAAACGACTGACTTTATTACCCTGCTGCAAATCCATCAAATATAAATCGGCACTTGTATCAGCAGGAGCCAGGCCACCATTTTTCTGGCCATAGACCAGATAACGGCCGTCAGGGGATACGACTACATCATAGACTTTATTTAATTTATTTAGGTGTTCAATGGTGAGCGGGGTTTTTGCAACTGCTGCACCGCTTAACAAAGCTGCGGTGAGAAAGATCCAGGCTTTCATAATGTCTCCCAGTAGAAAAACGCCCTGAGAACCAGGGCGTTGTTAATCATTTTTAGTTATTGGCAAGTTCAGCTATCTTCACTTTCCAAATAGCAGGTCCTTGTTTATGCACGTTATTTCCCTGACTGTCAACCGCCACAGTCACTGGCATGTCCTCTACGTCAAACTCGTAGATAGCTTCCATACCTAAATCGGCAAAAGCGACAACGCGGGATTTTTTGATAGCCTTGGAGACTAAATAAGCTGCTCCACCTACCGCCATTAAATACACAGCTTTGTGCTCTTTAATACTTTCAACGGTTTTGTCACCACGTTCAGACTTACCTATCATGCCAAGCAAACCAAATTTGCCTAACATCATGTCGGTGAATTTATCCATACGAGTGGCCGTTGTTGGACCTGCCGGGCCTACCACTTCAGACCCCACTGCATCCACAGGGCCTACGTAATAGATAAAGCGGTTTTTAAAGTCAACGCCCTCAGGCAGCGCTTCGCCTTTGGCCAGCATATCGGCAATACGTTTATGCGCAGCGTCGCGGCCAGTCAGCATTTTGCCCGACAGCAATACAGTTTCACCGGCTTTCCATTCCAGCACATCAGCAGGAGTGACTGTATCTAGATTCACACGGCGCACGTTGTTGCCAAGCTCCCATGTTACTTCTGGCCAATCTTCCAGCTTAGGTGGAGTCAGTACTGCTGGGCCTGAACCATCTAAATGGAAATGCACGTGACGGGTCGCGGCACAGTTGGGGATCATGACCACTGGTTTTGATGCAGCGTGAGTAGCGACAGATTTGATTTTTACATCAACAACAGTAGTTAAACCACCTAAACCCTGAGCACCAATGCCCAGTTTGTTGACCTTGTCGTACAGCTCAACACGAAGTTTTTCATCGGCTGTTTCAGCGCCTTTTTCCAGCAAGTCCTGAATATCTACAGGCTCCATCAATGCTTCTTTAGCCAGTACAGCTGCTTTTTCTGCAGTACCGCCAATGCCTATGCCCAACATGCCTGGCGGACACCAGCCAGCACCCATTTTAGGCAGAGTTTCCAGCACCCATTCAACTACTGAGTCTGATGGGTTGAGCATCACCATCTTGGTTTTGTTTTCAGAACCGCCGCCTTTAGCCGCAATAGCCACTTCCACATGATGACCAGCAATCATATCGATATGCACTACTGAAGGTGTGTTGTCCTGGGTATTTTTACGAGCACCTGCAGGATCAGCCACAATAGAGGCGCGCAGCGGGTTATGCGGGTTCAGATAAGCACGGCGTGTGCCTTCATCCACCATTTGCTGCACTGTCATATCGGTTTTATCCCATTTGACATCCATACCGATTTTAACAAAACAAGTGACAATACCAGTGTCCTGACAGATAGGTCTATTGCCTTCAGCCGACATACGGGAGTTGATCAGAATTTGGGCTATGGCGTCTTTAGCGGCCTGGTTTTGTTCTTTGTGATAGGCTTTTTCCAGCGCTTGCACAAAATCCAGCGGATGATAAAAAGAGATGTACTGCAACGCATCTTCGATGCTGTCGATAAAGTCTTGCTGGCGAATGACGGTCATACTGTGCCCTTCCATTATTCCCCGTCGTTCTTGAAGCTGCAGCTTTGTTGACTGCGCTCTTCGCCCCAGTCACATAGTGGCCTATGCTCCCGGGGACTCACTCGCTTGTCGTCGCGCTGCAACTCCAATTACTTAGGGTAATATAAGTTCTATGATTGTGAATTTTCCTGTTGGCTGTTCTGCATCCAAACCAAAAGGCTTTTCCTGTGTTCAGGTTAACTAATGTCAGTTGGGCTGATATGATACAGCGCAACAGATCCAGCGGCTAGCCACTTACCGTATTTTTGCCGGAATTAGCCCGTTTTATGAGACGACTTATGTCACAGTTTTTGAAGTTAGATGCCAAAGAGCCGCATCTGCTGGAGTATTTTTCTGCCATAGCAGCAGAGCCATGGGCCATGTTGCTTGACTCAGCTGCAAGCAACCACGTCAATAGCCGCTTTGATATTCTGGTGGCTCGTCCTGTTGCGACCCTGGTCTATCAGAAGGGTCAGTTAATCCAAACCGAACAAGGCCAAAGCCAACTGCTGCAAATGGACCCTTTTGGCGCTTTGCAGCAACTGACCAGCCGTTATTTTCCGGATAAACCAGCGCTATCAGACACCCCTGATTTACCTTTTGTCGGTGGTGCTTTAGGTTATTTTGGCTATGACCTGGGAACAGTGATTGAACCTGTGCCACAAGCAGCAGATACAGGCGCTTTGCTGCCTGATATGGCGATGGGGATTTATTTGTGGGCGCTTATTCTGGACAAACAACAACAGCAACTTTGGTATGTAGATTACCGGGGTGATGCAGCAAGCCACTGGGCACAAACATCCACACTTTTTACTGCTGCAGCACAAAGCAAAGCTTTTGAATTAACCTCTGACTGGCAAGCCAATATGGACAAGACCAGTTACAGCAAGAAGTTTGATCAGGTGCAAAGTTATCTGCAAAGTGGTGATTGTTATCAGATTAATTTAGCCCAGCGTTTTGAAGCCAGTTACAGCGGTGATGAATGGCAGGCTTATTTAACCTTACGCAGTAAAAATGCAGCCCCTTTTTCAGCCTTTTTGCGTTTGCCACAAGGCGCCGTTTTAAGTTTGTCGCCAGAGCGGTTTTTACAACTCAAAGCAGGCCAGGTTGAAACCAAACCGATAAAAGGCACCAGACCGCGTTTTGCTGATGCACAACTTGATAAGCAAAGTGCAGAAGAGCTGCAGGCTGCGCCCAAAGACAGAGCTGAAAATGTAATGATTGTGGATTTACTGCGAAACGATTTGGGCAAACATTGTGTACCAGGCACGGTCAAAGTGCCGGCTTTGTTTGCTATTGAGTCTTTTCCAGCCGTACATCATCTGGTCAGCACTATTACCGGCACCTTAAGTCCCAACGCCGATGCCTGTGATTTATTGCGCGGCGCTTTTCCGGGTGGCTCTATCACAGGAGCACCTAAAGTACGGGCTATGCAGATTATTGCGGAATTAGAACCCAACAGCCGCTCTGTCTATTGTGGCGCTGTAGGTTATATCAATAGCAGCGGCGATATGGATACCAATATTGCTATCCGTACTTTGGTGATGGCGCAAAGCAAAGCCTTTTGTTGGGCTGGTGGTGGCATAGTGGCTGATTCAGAAGTGAATGCTGAATACGAAGAAACCTTTCATAAGGTGAATAAAATTTTACCTTTGCTGGGTCAGGTAAAACCTTCTGCAGCAACGGAATAACAGCATGAACCGACAGCAGTTTTTACAACGCTTTTTTCTCCAGCCAGCCAGGCACTCTGTGTTATTGCAAATGGAGAAAAGTAAAGCTGCTGCAGTATTATTAGTCATGCGGGAACACCAGGGTGAATTGCAATTACTGCTGACAAAACGCAGCTCTGATTTACGCCATCATCCGGGCCAAATCAGTTTCCCCGGCGGCAAAATTGAAGCCGATGAGCAAAGCCAGCAAGCGGCTTTGCGTGAAACCCACGAAGAAACCGGTATAGCACCAGAGCAGCTACAACTGATTGGACAGTTGCCGAGTTACGCCACAGGCACAGGCTTTTTAATTCAGCCCTGGATTGCGTTTCTAACCGAAGAAGTTGAACTTCTATTGCAGACCTCTGAAGTAGAGTCGGCCTTTTGGTTGCCTTTGTCTTTTGTATTTGATCCACAAAATACCCACAGCGAACACTTTGCCATGCATGGCCAGTCGCATCTGGTGCACTTTATGCCCTATGGCCCTCATCTGATTTGGGGGGCGACAGCGGCTATCCTCTATTCGCTCAAACAGCAGCTACATTATTAATTTCGTAAGGGCCTGCCCGTCTTGCTGTAATCAATTCGGCACACTACCGCTTACACATCTGCTGTAATAAGCACCGACCAGTTACCAGGTGAGTTACGAAATTAATTCGCTTCCGTTAGAATGGCGCCCAATTCTTATAACTAAAAGCAGAATCCGAATGATTATTAGCGCTTTTGATATGTTCAGCATTGGTATTGGCCCATCCAGTTCTCACACCGTAGGCCCTATGCGTGCTGCCAAAAAATTCTGTGAAAACCTGCAAGCCATGGGCTTGTTTGATCAAGTCACCAGTGTTAAAGCTGAACTCTTTGGTTCTTTAGGCCAAACCGGTATTGGTCACGGCACAGGTAAAGCGGTGATTTTAGGTTTGTCCGGTTTTTTACCGGAAAACATTAACCCTGATGCCATACCTGCTTTATTAAAAACTGTAGATGAAACCCAGCAGATACAGCTGGATCAACAACGTTCTGTGGCTTTCCCGCGGGAAGGCGCTATTGTATTTCACCGTCGCAAAACTTTAAAAGAGCATTCCAACGGCATGGAGCTGATAGCTTTCGCTGGCCATGAAGTGCTGTTCAGCGAAATTTATTTTTCGATAGGCGGCGGTTTTATCGTTAAAGCAGAAGACTTTGCCAAAGAAAAAGAAGCCGCCAGTCAGTTTGCCGCAGACAATCCGCCGCCTTTCCCTTTTGAAAGTGGCGCAGAGCTGATGAAGCTATGTAAAGAAAACGGTTTATCCATTGCAGGCTTGATGATGGAAAACGAAAAGGTCCTTCGCAACGAACAACAAATTCAGGACGAGCTGGGTAAAATCTGGTCAACCATGTACGACTGTGTACAACGTGGTATTCGCACTGAAGGCATTTTACCTGGTGGCTTAAAAGTAAAACGCCGTGCCCCTGCTCTGCATAAAAGGTTAATGGCGGAAAAAAGCTCAGACCCATTGCAAGTAATGGACTGGGTGAATTTATTTGCTTTGGCGGTCAATGAAGAAAACGCCGCAGGTGGCCGGGTAGTCACAGCCCCAACTAACGGTGCTGCCGGTATTATTCCTGCGGTCTTGATGTATTACGACAAATATATTCAGCCTGTCACACCGGATATCTACTGCCGTTATCTGTTAACAGCAGCAGCTATTGGTATTTTGTATAAAAAGAATGCCTCTATCTCAGGTGCTGAAGTGGGTTGTCAGGGTGAAGTGGGTGTGGCTTGCTCTATGGCTGCAGGTGCGTTAACCGAGATTTTAGGTGGTTCTGTTGATCACGTAGAAAACGCTGCCGAAATTGGTATGGAGCATAACTTAGGTTTAACTTGTGACCCTGTAGGTGGTTTAGTTCAGGTACCTTGTATCGAACGTAACGCTATGGGTTCTATAAAAGCCATCAACGCATCACGTTTAGCTTTGCGTGGTACAGGCGAGCACAAAGTATCTCTGGATAAAGTGATTAAAACCATGTGGGATACAGGCCGTGATATGCAAAGTAAATACAAAGAAACGTCGCGTGGTGGGTTGGCAGTCAACATCATCGAATGTTAAGTCCCCTGCGTTCTTGAAGCCGCAGCGTTGTTGGCTGCGCTACTTGCCCCAGTCACATAGGACTACTATGTTCCTGGGGTCTCGCTCACTTGCCGCCTCGCTGCAACATCAATTACTTTGGGGATTACCCTGCGTTCTTGAAGCCGCAGCTTTGTTGGCTGCATTGCCCATAAAAAAACCGCCTTTCGGCGGTTTTTTTGTCTGAGTCATATCATTTCTGCAGCGGCAACTCATCCACCGGATAAGTGGTTTCTTCAGGCATGTTGCTTTTGAATAAAGCTAAAAAGTCATCCAAAATCACATACAAAGCTGGTATTAAAATCAAGGTGATCACTGTTGCAAACAAAATACCGTACGCCAGTGAAACCGCCATAGGTACTACAATTTGCGCTTGTAAGCTTTTTTCCAGCACTATGGGCGCCAGACCTAAAAATGTCGTCAGAGAAGTGAGCATGATTGGACGGAATCGTCTGGTACCAGCCCCAACTACCGCCTCTTTTAACGGTATGCCGTTGCGACGGGATTCATTAACAAAATCCACCATGACCAGCGAGTCGTTCACCACCACACCAGCCAAAGCAATAAGCCCAAACAAAGACATAATGCTGACACTCAGCCCCAGCAACATATGACCTAAGATGGCGCCGATTAAACCAAAAGGGATCACCGACATAATGATCAGGGGTTGACTGTAGGACTTCAGTGGTATCGCCAGCAGCGCATAAATCACAAATAACGCCAGCAAGAAACCCAAAGCCAGATCCGTCATCGCATCGGCTTCTTCCAGACTTGCACCTTCCAATGCGGTTTCAATACCGTATTTTTCCGCAAGTTTCGGCAGCACTTTTTCCTGCAGCTCTTTGGTGATTTTCATCGGCTCAGCCAAAGCTTTATCTACTGAAGCACTGATAGTGACAGAACGCTCACCATCAACCCTGTTGATTGCAGAATAACTTGGCTGTGCTTTGTATTCAGCTACCTGAGAGAATGGAACTTCGGCGCCTGTCGCAGTGCGGATTTTCATATTCTCCAGATTGCCCACTGAGCGACGTTCTTCCTTGGGATAACGCACCATCACTTTGACTTCTTCGCCGTCACGCTGGATACGCTGTGCTTCCGCGCCATAGAAACCATGACGCACCTGGGTGGCTAAATCAGACAAAGTAATGCCTAAGGCTTCTGCCTGAGGTTTGATTTTCAGTACTATTTCGTCGTTACCGCCGCTAATGCTGTCTTCGATATCATAGACGCCCTGGTACGCAACCATAGCGGCTTTCAACTCTTCTGTGGCTAAACGCAGCTGATCCAGCTCTTTGCTTTTGAGCTGGAATGAGATATCACCGCCACCTCCACCGCTGGTCGAGGAAAAAATTTGCAGTGTTTTTACGCCAGCGATTTCTGGTATTTGCTCTCGCCACAAACGTACAAATTCATTGGCATCTATAGTACGACCTTCGCTTTTCTCCAGTTCAATCACCAACTCGCCTCTGGTGTCTGATTCGGTAAAAGTTAAGCGATGCTTCACCAGACCGTCTTCACCTTTAGCCACAATCTGTTCATTGGTTTTGACTAAAGCCGCCTCCAGTTGTTGCATCGCCTGCACTGTCGCTTTACCGGATGAACCTTCCATCATGGTCAAATTGGCGTTGATAAAGTCGCTTGGAATATTTGGGAAAAATACCCAGCGCACATGACCGCCAGCCATTAAACCTATCATCAACACCATCATGGCAAAAAAACTGGTCGCTGTGATGTAGCGGTATTCAATGCACCATTCAACAGCACGCTGATAACGGCCAAAGACAAAACGATCCGTGGCACCTGACACTTTAAGACGGACAAATTTTAAGCCATTGCTACAGGCTCGTCCCATGCCGTAAAACAGGCCTTTACGCTGTTGGTCCCAAGGTTTGCTGTCCATCGCTATTAAATGCGCAGGCAAAATAAACTTGGATTCGACCATAGAAAAAATCAAACATAAAATGACCACCCAGGCAATAGACTCCCAGATAGGCCCTTGTGGTCCACCCACCATCAACATAGGAATAAAGGCGGCAATAGTGGTCATTACACCAAAAGTGGCCGGCATAGCAACACGCTGCGCACCACGGATCACAGTTTCAGCCGACTTACCGTACTTCTCAATTTCGGTGTAGGCGCTCTCCCCTATGATGATGGCGTCATCGACCAGTATGCCCAGCACCAGAATAAAACCAAACAGACTGATCATATTGATCGAGACATCAAACATAGCCAGTGGCATTAAAGCTATGGTGCCAAGGAAACAGACAGGAATCCCCACCATCACCCAAAAGGCGACACGGAATTCCAGGAACAAGGTCAAACTGATAAGCACCAGCAAGGCGCCCATCAACATATTGTCTGTCATCAGATCCAGACGGCCCTGCAGGTAATAACTGGAATCGCCCCAATAATCTATGTTCATGCTGTCTGGTAAGTCAGTCTTTTTCTTTACGACATAATCTTTCACCACAGCAGCAATTTTTAAGGTGTTGTCTTCACCCACAGCATCTACTTTAATCGACACGGAAGGTTTGCCGTTAAAGGTAGAGTAAGACTCCATCTCAACAAAACCGTCTTTGATTGTGGCAATGTCGCCCAATAATAAACGGGTGCCGTCTGCTCTGTTGATCAGCACTATGTCGGCGAAATCCTGCTGACGGTAGGCCTGACCTTTGGCACGCAACAGAATATTACCGTTGTCGGCTTTAATAGAACCGCCCGGTAAATCCACTGAACTGCCACGAACTGCAGCTACCATTTGATCAAAGGTTAAGCCGTATTCACGCAGTTTATGCTCAGACACTTCTATCGAAACTTCGTAGTCTAAAGCACCCACTACTTCCACTTTACTGACGCCGGGCAGCTTTTTCAGTTCATCCCTTACGTCTTTAGCAAACTCTTTTAAACCACGTTGGTCGGTATCGCCATACACAGATAACCAGAGCACATTACTTTGGAATTTAGTGTTGTACACAACAGGACGTTCAGTTTGTTCCGGGAAAGATGAGATGGAATCCACCTGCATCTTAATTTCATTCATCACTTCCTGAATATCATAGCCAGACTGAATTTCCACATTGACAGTGGCTAAGCCTTCAACGGCGTTAGAGCGAATTTTTTTGATGCCGTTCAGGCTTCGCAGTGATTCTTCAATTTTGTCGACTATCCCCTCTTCGACTTCCTGCGGCGCAGCGCCTAAATAAGCGACCCGAATGGTCACTTGTTCCAATTGGATTTCAGGGAAAGTTTGTTTTTTGATAGTAAACACACTGGCGATACCAGCCAGCAGTAAAATGACCATCAGTAAGTTAGATGCCACGCTGTTGCGGGCAAACCAGGCTAACCAGCCTTTATGGGTTTGATCCAACGGCTGCATCAGCGTTTCTCTCCGGATTCAGTAGCGGCTATGGCAGATTTTTCCTTTTCGGCGTCATCGACCACAGTATCAGCTGCTGTGCGCAGCGCCATTCCTTCCAATGGATTTGCGATGGCAGTTAATACCAGCTGCTCACCCGAATCTAAACCTGCGCTGATGTAGGCATACTCTTCATCCATGCGTTGTACTGTGACAGAACGGATATGCAGCTTATTATCCTTACTGATCGTCAGTACTTTTTGATCCGGTTTTAATAAATGCCGTTCAACCAACACCAGATTGTCAGCATTTTTACCATCGATACGGGCTTTAACAAAACGTCCAAAACGCAGAGGCGCCTGACCGTCCGCTTTTAAACGATACGGGTCTTTAATTTCAGCCACCGCATAAATAACACGGTTTTCGTCATCCAGCATACCTTCGGTGCGCACCAGTCTGGCATTCCAATTCAGCTGCTGGCCTGCTACTTCGGCAGATAACAATACTTCGGGTTGCTGCTGCTCAGAGGGAGTTAAACCAGGCATATTTAAATAGCCTACATCGTTGTCCGACAATGGCAGTCGAACCTCCGCCACATCAGTGCCGTAAATAGTACCTAAGTCAAAACCTCGACTAATAAACTGGCCTATATTGGCGTTTTTGACTTTGACTATGCCATCGTAAGGCGCACGTATTTCAGTCCGGATCAAATTACGTCGGGCGTTTTCCAGTTCAGCTTCGGCAGAACGCACATTAGCCAGTTCTTGTGCCAGCTGAGGACGACGTAAACCCAGTTCAGGTGCCTTACCTGCACTAAATGAACTCCACTCTTCAGCAGCCACTTTGCCTCTGGCCTTTTCTTCCTCCAATAACGCCTGAGCACGAGCCAGATTTGCTTCAGACAGTTTTACCGCTGTCAGGTAATCGTATTGCTCAACCTGGATCAGTAGGTCACCAGCGCGGAAAAAACCACCTTCAATAAAATTATCCGCTACTTTAACGATCACGCCGTTGACTTCAGAGGTCAGGCTGGTAATGACTTTAGGTTGCACTGAGCCCTGAGACCAGACCTGATACGTCAGGTTTTGTCTGTTGACAGGTTTGACTTCAACATAGAGATTTTTTCGTTCTTCCTTTTTTTGCTCTGGTGGCTTTTTTCCCGCTACAAAAGCAGAAGCGAGAATGACTGCGCCCACCACAATCAATACCGGTACCCCTGCTTTAACCCATTTGCCTGCCATTTTTAGTCCTTTGGTCACAAATTTATCTGAAGCTATCTTACAGTTCGTTAGTATGTAACAGTATCCATAGTTGTTAGCTTTTTTATCTATGCAGTGTCTAATCCACCAACTGTTTTTTGTATTTTTTGGCTTCATTGCATGCCAAAGCCATAAGCCAAAGGCCTTACAGAAGATCGTCCACCTGTAAATAGTGGTCTATAAGACAGAGTTATGTGAAGTTCAGACATATTTAGTTACAACTTCTGCACTTACGCGATATGTAAATAGCTAATTCGTCTATATAAATTCCAGAAAGTTATTTTGGGGACTGCTGCTGCTTAGTTATGGTGGATAAGACCAAAGTCTGGTTGTTTTTTAGACACTTTATTGTCATCACAAAGCAATACACTGTAGTTTTATGTATACCCAAAGTAATTCAGGAAGGAAGCGGCTATGAGTATTAGTAAACAGTATTTAAAAACCAAACCAGTATGCAAAGTGACTTTTACTTTTGCAGGTCATCAGTATCCTCAAGCCCAAAGTGTGGCTTTGGCAGGAGAATTTAATAACTGGGACCCACAAGCAGTTTTAATGAAAAAGACCAAAACGGGCGATTTCACTGCCAGCTTAAATCTGGATAAAGAAAAGCAGTATCAATTCAGATATGTGGTAGATGGCCAGACATGGCTCAATGATGATGAAGCGGATGCGTATGTGCCGACTCAGGTCAGCTACGACCAGAATTCAGTAGTCCAACTGTAAAAATAACCGGGGGTCAGTTCAGATTATTTGTCAGGTAAATAATCTGAACTGACCCCTGTTTTTAATTAGCGTTTTTCCAGCACCAGACAACCTACTGAGTAGCCTGCACCAAAAGAGCATAAAATGGCTTTTTCGCCGGATTGAATGCCTTCTTTGTTTTTGTGAAATGCAATAACTGAACCTGCAGACGCCGTATTGGCATAGGTATCCAACACCAGTGGAGCCTCTTCAGGCAAAGGGTCACGACCTAAGATTTTCTTCGCAGCAAACAGGTTCATATTAATATTGGCCTGATGCAGCCATAAACGTTTTAAATCATCAGGCTCAACAGCCAAACGCTGCATCTCATTTAAAATCACTTCCGCTACTATCGGCAGTAGTTCTTTAAATACCTTGCGGCCCTGCTGTTTGAAAAATGGCGCGTCCGGATCAGTTTCCGGATGACAATGTTCGGTATAACCTACATCACAACGAATATTATTAGAAAACTCAGTTTTTAAACTCATGCCGAGAATACGATAAGCATTGTCGGAGGTAACAGTGTCTTCCGCTTCAATAATAGTGGCAGTACAGACATCGCCAAAAATAAAGTGGCTGTCGCGGCTGGTGTAATTGACTTGCGGCGACGCAAATTCAGGATTGACCACCAGCACCACTTTGGCCATACCACCACGAATGGCGTTGACTGCATTGCTGATGGCAAAAGTTGCAGATGAACAAGCCACGTTCATATCAAAAGCATAACCAGTAGCACCTAAAGCCTGTTGCAGCTCAATAGACAAAGCCGGATAAGGCCGCTGCATATTGGACGCAGCACAAATGATCAGATCAATATCTGCCGCCGTTTTGCCAGCCTGAACCATAGCTTCCTGTGCGGCTACTATGGCCATCTCGACCATTTCAGGGTGTTCATCTTCGCCACGTTTCGGGAAAACAGGCATCATCACAGCAGGGTCTAAAATACCTTCTTTGTGCAGCACATGGCGAGATTTAATGCCTGAGGCTTTTTCAATAAACTCGCAGCTGGAATACTCTAATGCGGCTAATTCACCGGCTTCAATGTCGGCAGCATATTGCTCGTTAAACAAATCGACATACTGATTAAAACTGGCCACTAACTCTTCGTTGGTGACAGTTTCGGTTGGTGTAAACAGGCCTGAGCCGCTGATCAGCACATTTTTCATTCAGAATACCTTTGTCATAAGTGCAACTTCTTTTAATGAGTTGCTGAATTGGTCGCTATTCTAGCTTAATAACCCCAACGCCTGCCGAGATTTTTTGTCGGATCAAGGCTGATAAATCACCACTGTGCTGGCGACTTTATCTTGTATCGCCTGACGGTTGGGATCCCATAAAATCTGTGCAAAGCCAATCAAACCTGTCGCAAGACCAGCGCCATAACCGCCCTGCCGGCTAAACGAAGCCCATAAAGTTAAAGGTTGATTGTCCAACTGTACTACACGGATACGGGTCAGCATCTTGCCTATAGTCTGGCCATTGTTCCAACTGATATAAAAGGTGAAATAGACCATGGCCCAACCAAAACCTAAACCAAAGTCGGCCAGTATCCCCTTCACCCATTTGATCAGGCTGTAATCGGAGTTTTTTAGTTTATCCAGTACTGAATAAGATGACTCTTCCTTTGGCTCTTTTACTGCAGCCACAGCAACCACTTTTGGTTGTGCTACATACTTCGCCAGTAAAGCTCGTTTTTCTGTACCTTTGAGCTCAGTTAACTCCAGTAATCCGTCCAACACATCTTTTTGCTGCTTCATGCTAACGCCAGAATTTTGCAACTCAAGCGCCAGCATTTTAGTGTTCTCTTCAGCACAAATCGCATCGCATTCTTTGGTCGAAAGCTCTAAGGATACTTGTGCCAGCGCAGCAGCAGCCGTTGGCGTCAGATCCAGATCGGCAGCCGAAGTAGTCTCTTGCTCTTGCACCAACTGCGGCGTCCAACTTAAAGTACCTAACATACATAAGGTTGCAAACACCATCAGTAGCAGATGATTTCTGTTTTGGGCTTTGTATCTGTTCCAGCATAAATACAACATAGCCGGAAAAACAAAAACCAGGCTGGCCGATGCCAAACCACTAATGATCACTCCATCAATGCCCATAGCTATACCGCGGCGCAGAGGTTTGGCCAAAGGCTGGCCTATCAGCTCATCAGCCACCGTAAAGGCATGAGGCGTGACTATTTGCCGCACTTCTTTTTTGGTCAGTTGATGCCCTGTCTCGTCGACAAAAGTGTCAGGCGCTACTTCTCTGATATCCTGATGGTCCGGCTGTTCGTGCTGCATTAAATTTCCCGTAAATGCCTGATGAATAAACCACTTTAATCAGTTCGATTGACCTTTTCAATGCCGCTTTGATAAATGCCGGATGGCACCGCTTAAACCGTCCAGCGTCATGCCATACATCTGGTTTTGCATCAGCTTTTGCAGTATTTCAATAGAGTGATAGTGGTTCCACCAGGCTTGAGGTTGTGGGTTTAACCAGACCGCATTCGGGAAATGCGCCAACAGCCGTTTTAAACAGACTTCACCTGACTCCGGATTAAAATGCTCGACACTGCCACCCGGATAAGTAATTTCATAGGGCCCCATAGTGGCGTCCCCTACAAAAATAACTTTGTAGTCACTATGGTAAGTCTGCAACAGCTGAGTAATGGATACCGCATCTGCACTGCGTCTTTGATGAGTGCGCCATACCTGCTCGTACGGGCAGTTATGAAAGTAAAAAAACTCCAGATGCTTAAATTCAGTACGGGCCGCTGCAAACAGCTGCTCGCATTCATGAATATAATCATCCATTGAGCCGCCTATATCAAAAAACATCAGCACTTTAACCGCATTATGCCGCTCCGCCTGAAACTTTAAATCCAGCCAGCCCGCTTGCTGAGCTGTGGCTTTAATAGTGCCGTTTAAATCCAGTTCTGTGGCTTGTCCGGTGCGGGCAAAACGCCGCAATTGTCGCAGTGCCAGCTGCATCGCTCTGTGATTAAGCTCAGCGTTTTGATCAAAATCTTTAAAATCACGCTTATCCCATACTTTGACCGCACGGCGCTGGCCACTGCCCTGCTGGCCCACTCTGATACCTTCAGGGTGAAAGCCATAAGCCCCAAAAGGTGACGAGCCGCCTGTACCTATCCATTTATTGCCACCTGCGTGTTTTTCTTGCTGCTCTTTTAAACGCTGCTTAAATTGCTCAAGCAGTTGCTCAAGCCCACCTAAAGAGGCCAGTTTGGCTTTGTCTTCTTCGCTTAACTGACGAATAAGCCCAGGCAGTAGCCAATGATCCGGAATAAGTGAGGCTAAATCCAGACTTTCAACGCCTTCAAAATACTCCGCAAAAGCACGGTCAAATTTATCGTATTGGCTTTCATCTTTGACCAGACACAAACGGGCCAGCAGATAAAAGTCATCCAGGCTTGCAAAAATAAGGTGCTGCTGCAACGCCTTGAGTAAATCCAGCAGCTCCGTAATGCTGGATTTGAGGCCATATTTTCGCAAGGTTAAAAAGAACGAAATCAGCATATCAACGGCCAGCGCGACGGGCCATAAAGGCCAGTTTTTCCAGCAGAGCTACATCTTGCTCGTTTTTCAGTAAGGCGCCATACAACGGCATTAAACCGCCTTGATGCTGCTTATCTTGTAATACCGACGGCGCTATTTGTTCGGCTAACAAGAGTTTTAACCAATCCAGTAACTCAGAGGTCGACGGCTTTTTCTTTAAAGCGTCCACTGCCCTCAAGTCAAAAAACACCTCCAGTGCAGCGGTCAGTAAATCGGCCTGCAAAGTCGGGAAATGCGCCAAAACGATTTGAGTTAAGGTGTCTTTGTCCGGAAAACGTATGTAGTGAAAAAAACATCTACGAAGAAAAGCATCTGGCAGTTCCTTCTCGTTATTCGACGTGATCACCACTATAGGCCGTTGCTTTGCACTAATACGCTCACCTGTTTCGTACACATCAAAGGACATACGGTCGAGTTCATGCAACAAGTCATTTGGGAACTCAATATCCGCTTTGTCGATTTCATCAATCAGCAGCACAGGGCGTTTTTCTGCGGTAAAAGCAGTCCAGAGTTTGCCCGGCTTGATATAGTTACTGATATTGGCCACCCGCTCACTACCAAGCTGACCATCACGTAAACGCGATACTGCATCGTATTCATACAAACCCTGCTGAGCTTTACTGGTGGATTTGATTTGCCAGTTAATCAAATCAGTGCCTAAACTTGCTGCCAGCTCTTCAGCTAAACGGGTTTTACCAGTACCAGGTTCACCTTTGATCAATAAAGGTTTTTCTAAGGTGACGGCGGCATTTACTGCCAAGGCCAGCTCTGGCGATAAAATATAGTGTTCTGTACTTTGAAAAATCATCTGTTATTACTTCTTTTTTTAGAGTGCAGGCTTAAGATGGGAATATCTTATATCAAATCTTTTCTTTCGTTTTAACAAGGCCCGAGTATTCTTATAACCATTCAACAGACCCTGAAGGTTTTTTATTATGTCAAAGATCTATGAAGATAACTCACTCTCTATTGGTAATACCCCTCTGGTGCGCTTAAAGCGCGTCACTTCAGGTGCCAATGTATTTGCCAAAATCGAATCCCGTAACCCTAGTTTTTCTGTGAAATGTCGTTTAGGCGCTGCATTGATTTGGGACGCTGAGAAAAAAGGTCTGTTAGGCCCAGGTAAAGAAATTATCGAGCCTACTTCTGGTAACACTGGTATTGCCTTAGCTTTTGTTGCCGCCAGCCGTGGTTACGCTTTAACTTTGACCATGCCAGCCACTATGAGCTTAGAGCGCCGTAAGCTGCTTAAAGCTCTGGGCGCCAACTTAGTGCTGACCGAAGGCGCGAAAGGCATGAAAGGTGCTATCGAAAAAGCCAAAGAAATTCTGGCGTCAGATCCTGACAAATACGTGTTTTTACAGCAGTTTGAAAACCCGGCAAACCCACAAATTCACTTTGACACTACAGGCCCTGAGATCTGGAATGACACAGATGGCAAGGTTGACATTTTCGTGGCTGGTGTAGGCACAGGCGGTACTATTACTGGTGTAAGCCGTTATATTAAACACGAGAAAAAACACCCGCTGATTAGCGTGGCAGTAGAGCCTGTGGATTCACCTGTGATCACTCAGGCGCTGGCTGGTCAGGAAATTAAACCTGGTCCACATAAAATTCAGGGCATAGGCGCTGGTTTTATTCCGGGCAACCTGGATTTATCCATCATTGATGCGGTAGAAACCGTCAGTAATGACGATGCCATTGCAATGGCGCACCGTCTGATGAAAGAAGAAGGTATTCTGGCCGGTATTTCGTCTGGTGCAGCCGTAGTTGCCGCTAAACGTTTAGCAGAGCTGCCAGAAAATGCCGGTAAAAACATTGTGGTGATTATCCCTAGTTCAACAGAGCGTTATTTATCCAGCGCGCTGTTTGCAGACTTCTTCACCGAAAGCGAATTGCAAGCTTAACCTGCATTCTGCTTAGTGGAAAAACGGCTCTATTGAGCCGTTTTTTTTGTCTGATTTTCACCTAGCTATTCAGATAAACTTTGGTATCAATCACTTTGGCATAAGCAAAACTTAAAGCGGCCATATAAGCGGCGTGTACTTGAGCAGCCGGTACTTTGACACCATTAAACTCTAAATCCAACGTAGCGCAGGCATCCTGTAATACGGTGCAGTCATAATCAAAATCTTTACCGGCGCGAGTCATCGCATCAATACACATATGGCTCATGGCGCCTACGATCACCAGCTTTTTTATTCCGGCTTTTTGCAGGATTTCAGCTAAATTGGTGCCTTTAAAACTGTTGATTTGTTGCTTTAATACCACAGGTTCTGAAGCGAGAGCCGCCACACTTTGGTGAATTTGTGCACCTTCTGAACCTGGGCGGAAAAAAGGCGCGTCATCTGACGCAAACTCGTGACGCACATGCACCACTAAATCCCCCTGCTGGCGAAACTTCTGCAGTACTAAAGCAGCATTGGCTGCGGCTTGTTCAGTACCCACCAGTGGCCATTTGGCACCTGGATAGCTGCTGTAATAATCGTTTTGAAAGTCAATTAACACTAATGCTGTTTTGCTCATGATTTATCTCCGTTTTTTCATTTAGTCAGGCTGTGGTTGATTTGAACTGCTTTGTTTGACGACAAACACAGTCTACGAAAAAACTTCTGCTAGACTGAATGTCTGAACCGACATATAGGAGGCACAAACTGACAAATGCGTACAGAGATCCACATCGCTATTCTGAGCTACCCCGGAGCTATGTTAAGTGCTGTATTTGGTCTGAGTGAAATGCTCGGCATTTGCAACAGAATTTGTGCAGAACAAGGCAGGCCGGAGCATTTTGTCTTACACCAACTGGCACCTGATGCATTAGCGACCCCCACTCAGTTTTTTCAGGCTATTATTCTGCCGCCTTGCATTGAGGGAGATTATTATCTAAAGCCCGAAGTTTCAGTGCTGCAGTGGTTAAAACAGTCCCACAGCAACGGCAGCCTGCTCTGCTCCGCTTGTGCCGGTGCTTTTATTCTGGCGTCCACCGGCCTGATGCAACAACGACAGATGACCACCCACTGGGATTTGGCAGAGCTGTTTAAAAAGCAGCATCCCAAGGTGACACTACAGATTGAGAAAAACCTGATTAATGATGGCGATATCCTAAGTAGCGGCGGCTTAATGGCCTGGGTTGATTTAGGACTTGAGCTGATAGGTCAGTTGGCTTCCCCTGCACTTATTCATCCGGTTGGCGCTTATCTGATTATTGATACAGCACGGCGTGAACAACGTTATTACCAACGTTTTAGCCCACAGATGGATCATGGTGATAAACAAATCGTCAAACTACAGCAGCATTTGCAGCAACACTATGCGCAAGCACTCAGCGCTAGCGCTATGGCGTCTTTTTGTTTTTTAACAGAACGTACTTTTTTAAGGCGTTTTGTCAAAGCTACAGGCTTTAAACCCAGCCTTTACCTGCAACGACTGCGTATTCAAAAAGCCTGCGAATTATTGGAGCAACCTTTAACCCCTATAGGTCAAGTGCCGTTTCAGGTAGGTTATGAGGACGCCAGCGCCTTTCGTAAGGCTTTTCTGCACATTACAGGACTAAGCCCCAGTGCATTTCGCAACCGCTTTAGCCGCAGCTAAATACCTTGCAGGTCAATGTATTAGTGTTGCGACAAAGTTGCAAAAACCTGTGCCCAATGCAGGGTTTTCTTTACTTTTAGCCGGAAAAAAATCACACTGTCATCAGATTTGTTTTTAATGGACTGAGCTAATGCGGATTGGGCTAATGCAAAAATTTTTCGTGCTGATCTTTTCACTGCTGTTGTTATCTTGCTCTGAAGATGCACCAAAAGTTAATGCGGATTTAGGTTCGCCCGAATTTGCTGCAGGTGAATTTTTTCATTCGTTGTACACCACTAAAGATTTAGAGCGGGCCAAAGCCCTGAGCACTGAGTCCTATGCCCGCATTCTGGATGCCTACGGCAACACCCGTGGAGTGGTGCGTACTTTGTACAATATGAGTTTTGATGAAGTAAATATCAGCATTGACCGCACAGGCAAAAATTTGCGCGAACAATACGGTAACCATGCAGAGATCACCATGTTGTTTGAAGGCAAAAGCAACGGCAATAAGAAGATAGAGCTGCGTATTGTTAAAATGGTGAAAGAGGATGGCCGCTGGCTGGTGGAAGGGGTGAAGCCTAATCCTTATTCACGAACTGAGGTCTGATAGCCTTTTAGATATCAAGTCAGGCGAGAGACGGGCGACCATAAAGGTCGCCCCTACGTTTTCTGGTTGTGAGTTAACGTTTAAAAAACTGTTGAATTACCTGCTGGCAATCCGGTCCTTTCAGTAAACGGCTAAAATCAGCCAACTCCAAACCTATCGCCTGTTGTACTGCACTGCCACTTTTCATCAGTTTTTTACTGCTTTGCACAGCATCTGCCGGCAAAGCCGCCAGTTTTTTCGCCTTATTAAAAGCAAATTCAAGCAAATCTTCTTTCGCCACCAGTTGATTCACTATGCCGATACGCCAGGCCTCGTTACCATCTATAGCTTCAGACAGCAGTAATAGACTGCTGGCACGCTGATGGCCAATCAATAAAGGCAACAACAGACTAGAACCCGCTTCAGGACATAATCCCAGCTGCGTAAAAGGCAGCTGAAAACGACAATCAGCTGTGCTGTATACCAAATCACAATGCAGCAGCACTGTAGTACCAATACCTATAGCCAGACCAGCCACTGCGGCCACTACAGGTTTTGGAAACTTCGCCATTTCATACAAAAACATCACTGTTGGATGAGTGTCATTGAGCTCACCACTTTGCAAAAAATCCGCTAAATCATTGCCGGATGAAAAACATTCAGCAGAGCCTTGCAGCAACACCACTTTGACGTCGTCATTTTGCGCTGCCTGCTGAAGTTGTTGCACCAACTGCTGGTACATCAGCTTGTTCAGTGCATTTTTTTTATCTGGCCTATTCAGAGTCAGGGTTAATACGCTCTGATCTGTCGATACTTCAATACTCATCTGTTGTCCTGACTCTTTTTGTTTTAGTGACCAGCAGCTATGCCTTCACGACGTGGATCGGCAGCGCCTTCTAAGTGATCTTTTTTAATTTCAATGGCATGAATACCACTATTTAAATCTGCTAATTTGGGCTTATAGCCTAATTCAAGTAAAGCAGGAACCAGCTGGCTTAAGTTGGTATTTTGCTCCAGCACTAAACCGTCATTTCTGTGGGTAAAACGCGGTAAATCGGCCGCTTGTTGAGCGTCCAGTTTCCAGTCGAGGACTGCAACTAAGTTTTGCGCCACGTAATTAATAATGCGGCTGCCACCTGGTGAGCCTGTGATATAGAGCAGCTTGCCATCCTCGTCAAACACCATCATAGGCGCCATAGAAGAGCGTGGTCTTTTGTTCGCTTCAACTCTGTTGGCGACCCAATAGCCGTCGACTTTAGCCTGCAGCGAAAAATCCGTTAATTGGTTATTCAACAGGTAGCCGTTGACGAATAAACCCGAACCAAAGGCATTTTCAATACTGGTGGTCATGCTGACCGCATTGCCCTTGCTGTCCACCACAGATAAGTGACTGGTATTAGCAAATTCAATGGCGTTGCCTGACGCCAGAGGTTCAGCTCCTTGCGGCTCACCCGCTAGCGCTGGCGCACCTTCTGCTGCGGTCAGCAAGGCAGCACGCTGTTTCAGATAATTTGCTGCCAACAAACCTTGCACTGGTACTTTGACAAAGTCCGGATCAGCAGCAAAACGCTCGCGATCGGCAAAAGCCAATTTACCTGCCTGACTGATTAAATGAATAGCTTCGACCGAATTAGGTTTGAGCTTGGCCATCGGCTGATATGCCAGCATCCCCATCATTTGTAATACGGCTAAACCACCTGAGCTTGGTGGAGCCATACTACAAATTTTAAACTGTCGGTATGGAATACAGAGCGGATCACGCTGTTTGGGCCTATATGCCGTTAAATCAGCAAGGCTTATTTTGCCCGCGTTAATAGGAGCCTGCTGCACTGCAGCCACCAGAGCTTTGGCATTATCGCCCTGATAAAAGGCCTTACTACCCTCTTTAGCAATCTTTTTCAGTAAAGCGGCATAGTCTGGATTTTTTCGAAGAAAACCTGCTTTAAGCCACTGGCCTTCAGGTTTGAAATACGCCTGACTGGCGCTGAATTTATCTACACCCGGAGTCCAGCCGCCATTGAGTAAACCAGCTAAACGGGGCGAAACCACAAAACCCTGCTCTGCGATTTGTATAGCAGGAGCAAAAAGTTCTGCCCATGGCAATACACCATGCTGCTGATGCGCCAGCTCCAGCGCTTTAATAACGCCCGGAACACCCACAGATTTGCCGCCAACAAAGGCATCACGCCAGCTCATCACCTGACCGTTTTGCACAAATAAGTCTGGCCCTGCGGCAGAAGGCGCGGTTTCACGACCATCAATAGAGGTTAAGCTGGTTTTTTGTTTATCCCAGTGCAGTAAAAATAAACCACCACCTATACCAGAGCTTTGTGGTTCCACCAGCCCCAGCACCAATTGCATAGTTATCGCTGCATCGACAGCACTGCCACCTTTGGCCAGAACCTGCTCACCAGCTTTCACCGCTAAAGGGTTCGCTGCAGAAGCCATATAATGTTTGGCTGTGGCAAGTTGTTTGTGTTCTATACCTGTGGTGGCTTCAGGGTCGGTAATTGCGGCAAATAAAGTGGTGCTGCTGAACAGCAACGCCGCTGTCAGGACCCGAAACTTAAATTGAGTTGTTATCATTATTTTTCCTGCATTCAATAGACCTTCACCTTACCTAGTCGGGCCAGTTGGATCAATGACTGATCTGCCTTTTCACGTTAAAAGCCTTGACCTGAAGCGACGAATGCTTTTGCATAGCAGCAATTTGATTCTGTTGGTGATGATCTTGATGAATTTCCGTACCTTTTCGTCTTTTCAGTGGAGCCTGCTGTTTTTTGTAGCGCTGCTGGTCATACTGCATTTCCTACCTGAGAACCTGCGCTCTGTACTGGAATATCACAGATCTCAACCAGAGCAAGTCTGGCGCGCTGTCACCGGCCATTTGCTACACAGCAACCACTGGCATTTAGTGATGAATCTGGGCGCTTTGCTGTTGATACTGATGTTGCATCAGTTGTATTACAGCCTGAACTCTTTTGCCCTTTTGCTGCTCTCTGGTTGTATAGGTATCAGCGTACTTTTGTATCTGTTCAGTCCTGACATTCAGATTTATGTCGGTTTATCCGGTTGGTTGCATTGTTTTATTACCGTCGGTGCTTTGCTCGATATCAAACATAAAATCCTGTCCGGCTGGCTTATTTTGCTCGGTGTGATCGCCAAGGTGGCCTATGAACAATGGCAAGGCCCAGATGCAGAACTGGCCAAATTAATTGATGCCAATGTAGCCATAGATGCTCATTTATATGGCGTGATTTGTGGTCTGTTGCTTGGATTTGTGTTTGTGATTAGCGCAAAGCCTTTAGAAAATCAGGCTCAGCGCTAAAACTCGTCAGCTCACCACTTTGTGGATGGGTAAACTCTAATTCAGCAGCATGCAGCATTAAACGGCCGCTTTGCTGTTGTTGCTCTGAGTTTGCATAAAAAGGGTCGCCTAAAATCGCATGTCCTATGCTTTGCATATGTAAACGTAGCTGATGTGAGCGCCCTGTCACAGGCTCTAATTGCACCAAAGAGGCCTGGTGTTCAGGCAATAGCTTTAACACCTTGTAGTGCGTTACAGAGGCTTTGCCATCCAGACTTATTTTATACAAAGGCCGGTTTTCAGTATCTGCTGTTATGGCTTTGTCCACAGTGCCTGATGAAGGAGTAGGCACACCAGACACCACAGCCTGATAAATCTTTTTTGTCCCTCTGCTTTGAAACTCTTTGCTGATAGTCGACAGTGCTTTTTTGGTTAAAGGCAACACCAGCAAACCTGAGGTATCGTAATCCAGCCGGTGCACCACAGACGCAGAAGGAAACTCTTGTTGTACGCGGCTTATCAGACAATCCTGATTCTCTGGATGGCGGCCTGGCACAGTAAGCAAATGGGCCGGTTTATTCACCACCAGCAGGAATTCGTCCTGATAAACTAAAGTCCAGGCCTCTTTTGTGGCGGGTAAAATCGCCAAATCATCAATAGCAGTTTTCATGACCTAAATAACTAGATACAAAGTTGGCGCTAGTATGCCAGAATTAGGGGTATAACTGCAGTAGCTATATCTGTACTAACCATTTGTATAAATAAGAGTAAGTGGATGCAAAGGCCTTTTGTGTATAACCCACCAGCAGACCCCTTGCTGGACATTTTGTATCTGGATAAAGACATTCTGGTGGTGAATAAACCCAGTGGCTTATTAACCAATCCAGGCCGCAGTGAAGATATGCAGGACTGCTTATTAAGCCGGGTGCAGCAACAATTCCCATTAGCTCAGTTAGTGCATCGCCTTGATATGAGTACATCAGGTTTAGTGGTATTTGCCCTTCGCCGTAAAGCAGAAGCTGCGTTAAAACAGCAGTTTGCGTCGCGCTCTGTAAAAAAAATCTATCGTGCCCGCGTCTGGGGTCAGATTGCCGAACAAGGTATGGTCAGCGCACCGTTAATTGCCGATAGTACTCAGCCTCCTCTGCAAAAAATCTGTCAGAAAACCGGCAAAGCTGCGCTGACTTATTTTCAGCGTTTAAGTTTTGATGGTCAAAGTAGTTTGGTGGAGCTTAGGCCTGTCACCGGACGTTCGCATCAGTTGCGGGTGCATATGCAAAGTCTGGGGCATCCTATTTTAGGCGATGCCTTTTACGCCCATAATGAAGCTTATGCTGCAGCGCCACGTTTATTGTTGCAGGCTTTGTGTTTAGAAGTGTACCAGCCCTACTCGTCGCAATTACTGCGCTTTGAGCTTGAACCCGATTTTGAATAACAGCCCGGAGCCCCTAACTCTGGGCTGTTATTATCCGTCACGGAGCCTTTAGTTTTAACTGCACTGTGCATAGATCGCCAGCTTTTAGCTTCAAGTCTTTACGCACCTCAAACTTCACTGGTAATAAAAAAACTGAAGCGCTGTCATCGCGAAGCAACGATGTCTGCCACAGCTGATCCTCGATCTGAACCTCAACACTTAATCTGCCCCTCGCTGCACACTGGTGTGTAAAAAGGAGTTTGAGTTCCGATGAAAGCTGCAATGGTAAATTCAGCATATGCCAACCCCCTTTCCCTGGGACCTGCCACAGGTTCGCATCAAATACATAATGCAGCATATTTTTCATCAGAGATTTGCAGAGTGCTGTGCCACCCACTCCTTAATTTTTCGCTCTAACAATGGCATCGGCAACATACCTTCCAGTAAGACTAAATTATGAAAAGTTTTAACGTCAAACTTGTCACCCAAAGCCTGTTCTGCATAAGTGCGCAGCTCCCGAATTTTTAGCTGTCCGGTTTTGTACGACAATGCCTGACCAGGCATCACCATATAACGCTCAACCTCTGCGGCTACATCAGACTCTTCCATGGTGGAATTGTCCAGCATGTACTGAATCGACTGTTCACGAGTCCAGCCTTTGGCATGCAGTCCTGTATCCACAACTAAACGCATAGCGCGGAACAATTCGGCACTTAACATACCGTAGTACTGATAAGGATCACGAAAGAAACCAAGTTCTTTGCCCAGACTTTCGGCATACAAAGCCCAGCCTTCGGCAAACACAGTGTAAAAAGTCTGACTACGAATACGTGGTAAGCCTTTGACTTCATTCTGCAAACTTAACTGTAGATGATGACCTGGTACTGCTTCGTGTATAGATAAAGTCTCTACGCCGTATTTAGGCTGTCCGCGCAAGTTGTAAGTATTAGCAAAAAACACGGCTGGACGTGAACCATCAGCTGCAGCAGGAATATAAGAGGCTCCGGGTGCTGATTTTGCCTGAGACTCAGGATAAGGTTGTACTACATAGTCCGCTTTAGGCAAGACTCCAAACACTTTACCTACCTGTTGATCCATCCGGCTCTTTACTTGCTGATAAGCCTGAATAATTTCGTCCTCTGAGGTGAAATAAAACTGCGGATCCTTTTTAATAAAGCTAAAAAACTGGTTTAAATCCCCTTTAAAACCAACCTGCTGCATCACTTTTTTTATTTCGCTATGAATGCGGTTCACTTCACTTAAGCCCGTCTGATGCAATTGTTCTGCTGTCAGTGGCAAGGTTGTATTCAACTCAATCATCAACTCATACCAGGCTTTGCCCTTAGGCAGCCCACCTAATCCATAAGAATCCCGGGCCATCGGCAAGTATTCTTTTTCAAGAAACTCGCTGGTTTTCTTAAAGACTGGCGTCAAGCGCTTAGTGATAAATTCACTGTACTCTTTGGTCAGACGCTCTTTTTCTGCCGCACTGAGCTTATCTCCCGCGGCCTGCAGTGGCTGCATCAGAGTGCTTTCCTGCGCATTCTCTATAATCTGAGCTTTTATTTGCGGCAACATAGATGTGACCACAGCTTTAGGTTGCACTATCCCTTGTTTCATCCCCAGTCTCATGTTCTCTATGGCTTGTTCCATCCACAGCACAAAAGCTTCAGAACGACGCAGGAAATTATCGAAATCTTTTGCATTGTTAAAAGGCTGGGCACTTTTGCCAGAAGCCAGCTGCATAAACACATTATGAGGGCTGAAGACGAACTGGTTTAAAGGCAGCAACTCAAACGGGAACTGGCTGAATTTAGTATTTTGTTCCAACGTATTGGCAAAAATGTCGTAGGTGTAGAGATCCTGTCCCTTAAGCTGAGTTTTATCTATCTGAGTCAAAGCTTGCTTATAACGCTGATCGATCGCCAGTCCTTGCGCGATAAATTCTTTAGAAATCCAGTTCGGCCAGCTGTGATTAAAGCGGTTATCCCCTCTGTACATCGCATTGATTGGATTACGAGGCTCCTGTTCATCGATATAGGCCTCAGTTAAGGCCACCAGCTTAGAGCCCATAGTGCCGGCTTTAGCCATAACCTGCTGTAAATCCGGCATTGCAGGCGCGGCTCCTTCGGCCCTGGCCCCAACAGAAATGTGTAATAAAGCTGCAGCCAAAGCCACTGTCAGTAGTTTTTGTTTCATTGATGTTCCCTGGTTGTTTTGACCCGCCTAAAGTAAAACGACCAGCGAATGTCGGTTGTATCAAAATGTCAGAAATCATTTCAGTCTGAACAGAGGGTCTTTTAGCGGGGCTTGCCAACTCTGGCTTGCAGGAAAACGAGGGATAAGCGGGTGTTTTTCAGGGTTACGGAAAATTACAAAATTATGTATCGGCAAAAAAAGCTTGTGTGATCGGGTGACTTTCACCCAATCGCACAAGCATTCGGATCAACGAATTACAGCTCTTGCTCGAATAAACGGAAGATACGTTTATATTCATCCAGCCAACTGCTTGGCTGACGGAAACCATGTGGTTCTACCGGATAAATCGCAGTTTCGAAATTGGCATTTTCATGCTCAATTAAACGCTGCACCACCCGCACTGTATCCTGGAAGAAGACGTTGTCATCAACCATTGGCGCATTAATCAACAACTTGCCTTTTAAGCCTTCTGTGAAGTAAATCGGTGAGCTGCGACGATAGGCGATAGGGTCTACATCAGGTGTATTCAGAATATTTGAGGTATAGCCATGGTTGTAATAAGCCCAGTCACCCACAGGACGCAAGGCCGCACCAGCCTGGAATAAATCAGGTTCAGTGAACAGCGCCATAAAGGTCATAAAACCACCATAAGACCCACCATAAGTTCCAACCCGCTTTTCATCGACATGAGCATTGGCTACCAGGTATTTAACGCCATCCACTAAATCCTGAGTTTCTGGCGTGCCCATTTGACGGTAAATCGCTGTGCGCCAGTCACGGCCGTAACCTTTTGATGCACGGTAATCCATATCCAGTACCACATAACCTTTTTGGATCAGCAGGTTGTGGAACAGATACTCACGGAAGTAACCAGACCAGCCCAAATCACTGTTTTGCAGATAACCAGCACCGTGGTTAAAAATAACAGCGCGGCGTTTTTCGCCTTGTTGATAATCTTTTGGCAAATACAACTTAGCAAATACCGGCTGTTTACCATGACTGCTTGGCACAGCTATCACTTGTGGCGCTACCAGATTTAATGCAGTCAGTTCTTTTGAAGCGGTATAAGTTAAGCGGGTTACTTTGGCTTTTGGCTTGTTGTCCATCAGGTATAATTCTGGCGGTGTCACAGAGTTTGACCAGGTCAGCAACAGCTTTTGTTCATCCGGCGATAACTGATAGTCGGCTGCACCTTTTAAGGCGGTCATTTGCTCCAGTTGGCCAGAGCTTAAAGCAACACGGTAAATTTCGTAAATACCTGGGTGGCTCATGTTGCCTTTAAAATACAGGTATTGATCGTTTTTACTTAAATGAGGGTTGCTGACTTCAAAAGTACCGGCAGTCAGTTTTTTCGCTTCGCCTTTTAATGGCTTGACATACAAATGTGCATAACCTGACTCTTCAGACAGGTAATACAAGGTCTCTTTTTGGCTTAACCAGCCAAAGTCATTGAAGCTGTAATTGATCCAGGCATCGTCATGCAAACGGTGCTGACTAACCAAACGCTTTTTAGCAAAATCGACAGTCGCCAGCCAACGGTCTTTGTTGTCCCAGGCTTTGAGCATCACAGCAACCTGTGAACCTGAGTTATGCCATTGAATTGCCGACTGGTTCCAGCTCCAATCGTTAATCAATTCGATAGCGCGAGGCGCCTTTTTCGACTGGTAGGTTTTACCTTGAGCTTTAGCATTTTCAGCTTTTACGTCAGCCAATACATCTTCATCAAAACCTGGCAAAGTGTCGTATTTCAGCTCTGTTGCTTGTTGGGTTTTTACATCCACTAAAAACAGCTGCTGCGATTGAGGTTTTTGATCGGCAACACGACGACGCACTTCTTCTGCTGCTATATCACCTGATGCTGTAATGTAGTTCGGCATAATGTCGGTTTTATCGCGCCATTCACTCTTATCCGCCAAAGCAACCAGTAACATATCGCCTTTGGGTGACAAACTGGCTGAAGCTATACGCTTCGTTTTATCCAGATAGACAGCAGGCGTTGCCAGCGCAGGGTTTTGCGACGCCAGCAACTCTTGTTGTTTAAATTGCTCCGTTTTGTTTTTATGGGTCAGGGCAACAAACTCAATCAGTTTGTGTTGTTCCTGCGCCATATAAGTTTCACCCACTTTAGGTGCTGCAGGCTTATCGGCATTTTTTAAACTAACCAGTTCAGTCACAGCGCCGCTATTCAAATCCAGTACCTGATAAGTCCAGCCAGAGCGGAATGCCAGACGACCGTCGGCTAAAAACTGCACTTCGTCATAACGGGTCGAGCTGCGGGTCACCTGGGTTAACTTGCCCTGATGTTTAACAAAGACATTGCCTTCAAACAGATAAGCCAGAGATTTACCATTCTCGCTATAGACTGTCTGTGCGGAACCCATTAAATGCCAGTCCGCCATAGGCACTGCGGCCGCAACAGCGCCCTGCTCTGCCTTTAAGCTATACCAGTCACGGATTTCTGAACCCTGACGTTTTTGCTGAAAATACAACTGACTGTTGCTATCTGCCCAAAAGGCCCCTTCTGCCGGACGGCCTAACCAATCCGGATGCGCCATAATCTGCTCCATAGTAAAAGGCGCATGGGCTGCATTTTCAGGTGCTTTGACACTGACGGGCGTGAGCTGATAGGTTTGAGGTTCAGCTGCAATAGCAGAACCAATAAAACTTGCTGCGACAAAGGCCGCTATGAACCATGGTTTTGTTTTCATTGATGTTCTTTTTTAGTGGTGGTTGTAAGCTCTTTATACAAAGAAATCAGCAAAAGACCAAGAGCTGCTATTACTGCTTAGGTTTAATGGTGGCTGGCAGGCGATAAGTGGGTAAGTTGTGGTGAGAAACAGCCTGCGAAATAGCTTCGCAGGCTTTGTATCAACTGGCTTTTAGTTCAGTCTGAACCACCAGAATAGACCAGCGGTTATTAAAACCAGTAACAAAATCAGCAGGCTGCCCCACGGCCGTTTTTTCTCAGCAAAAGGGTCGGCTAAACTGCGTTTTGCTCCTGCTGGCAGACGGGCTAAGCCAGTTAAAGCGGCACCAAAAGGCACATTAATTTTTGCCCTGGTATTCACGGCCCAGCCATTGGCATCCAGCAACGGCCCAAGGTTTCGGCGACGCAGGGTCAAAAATGCCATCAGCATTGAAGGTCCTGAAATCAGCAGCAACACTCCAACAACAACCAACGGAATTTGCCACCAGACCAGCGAAAAAAGTCCGGCCATCACAGCCGCCAACGCAGTACCAATAGCGCCTACAGCTAAACCTAAAGCGGCAAAAATACCGGCAAATTTAGCGATATCAAAACCAGCTGCGGCAGCTGTTGCCCCTGGAGCTACAGCCGGAGTTGGCACAGTCGCTGTAGTGACACCAGTGGTTGTTTTTGCCTCGATGTCCTTATCGCGTGAGGCTGCGAACTTCTGCAACTGGGCTTCAATAAAAGCGGCCACTCTTTTATAGGGAGACCAGAAGGCCTGACCAATACTGACAGGCTGGACCACCACTTTGGTGACCATAGCGCGCCAGTCCCTGCCTTGTCGGTCGTAAAACACACCGTTTCTGCCTGGCACCATGAGTTCGTCCACATCACCAGCTGTCAGGGCGGCCACTATCTGTAATGGGGCTTCGCCTTGTCGCTCACAGGTGCAGTACACCAGATAACAGCCACTAAAAGGTGCCATAGTGCCATGACGCGCCATATCAGAAACTTTGAGCACCAGCTCGCAGCTGCGCTGATCCAGATACAAGGTACCGATTTGAAAAATAGCTTTGTGTTTACGTTGGTAAAAATCACTTAACGACACAAAGTTACGCAGCAAAGTGACTAAATCGCGCTGATAGCGCACCAGACGTTCCACAGCATCGACATTATCGGCAAAAGTAGAGGCCGCAATGTCCTGAGCAATAAGCGCTTCCAGACGTTCTTTGCCATCACCGGCGACAATATCCTGCAAACGGCTCAGCTCCAGTTGATGCACTCTGGTATCAGGTTTAGCTGCTTGCCACAAACGCCATGGCTCTAACTGTTCACAAATCTGCTGCCACTGCTCTGCAGTTAAATGCCCGGCTTTATGTTTGCCTTTTGCTCCCAATAAAGGTTCTACCACCAGTTGTTTAAAAGCTGTGATAGCGCTGGTCCAAGCCGGGTTAACTCCATCACCCAGCGGCAAGGACTGCCCAGCCGTAATAGCAGCTAAAGGTAAAGCGGCCACATCCATATCGCTGCTACTGATGGCCTTATTATTTAATAGCTCATACACAGCAACCGCAGGGTTGAGTGCATCTGTGGCCCGATTGTCAAAAGCTGCCAGCTGACAACGGACAAAAAAATCATCTACCTTGGCTTTCACAGCATCAAAAGCAGCAACAGCTTCAGCGGTTTTATCACCTAAAGGGCTAAACAGCAGATCGTCAGAACCTCCGGCGGCATGCCACTCCACTACAGCTACGGCCTGTTGATAAAACGCATTCAGACTGTCGCTGTGAATACCTTCACCACCGCTGCGATCCGGTTGCCCCCCCTGAGTCTGAATAATTTCAGAGATCAGTTGTGCCAGTTCAGCATCAGAGGTCAATTCAGCCATCACCACGCCGTCACCATTAAAATGATGCGGAGAAAACAGCAGCGTCATATCAGCCAAATCGGCAACCTGTAGTGAGTCTGTTTCAGTTTTACCGGTAATTTCGAGCACACGAAGCGCAGCAGCTTTGAGGTTCGCACCTTCAGCATCCTGATCATGGATAACGGCCAGTGGTAAACCCGGTGCTTGAAACATAATTTCCGCGTCTTGCAAACGCTCACAGCACCAGCGCACTGCGGCAAGAATTTCTGGCACGCGGATTTGACCATCTCCATCTGCATCTAATAAGGCTGCAGTTCGGTGATCAAATTCAAGTCCTGTGGTAGGACAGTTCAGCACTGTCCAGAGTTTTGGATCCAGTTCGTGTAAGTGCTGCAAGTCTGCTGCTGAATCCAAAGCGACTTGATCAAAACCGCCAGATCGGAAAAAACGCCATTTATGTTGAGATTGAATAGTTGCCAAAGCTTGCTCTCCCTGAGGCATAAGTTTTACCTAGCATAATTCAGAAGCGCAGCAGATACAAAACCTTAACTACATAAAGTCTTTAAATAACAACAGAAAAGTTAACATAAAGAAAAAAGGCCACTTAAGAAAGTGGCCAAAGCTTGCAGGAAGGAGGATGCCTTCAGAGGAAAAAGCGGGTTTTGCTATTAGGCAGCTACAGCTGGCGCTAATTCAGCAATACGGGCTTTTGCAGCAGTTAAAGCTTTCTCTGCGCTTTCCGGGCCCATATTTAAGCCTTCAGCGTAGATAAAGTTTAAATCTTTTAAACCGATGAAGTTCAGGAAAGCACTGACAAACGGAGTTTGTGAGTCTGCTGACGTGCCCTGATATAAACCACCACGGGTTGCAAAAATAAACACCGGCTTGTCTTGTAACAGACCTACAGGGCCTGTTTCAGTGTATTTAAAGGTAATACCAGCGCGAGCCAAACGGTCGAAATAAGCTTTTAACTGGCTTGGTACACCGAAGTTGTACATAGGTACGCCAATAACAATAGCGTCAGCCTTCTGAATTTGAGCAATGGCGTCGTCTGATAAAGCAGCTAAAGCTTTCTGTTCATCAGTACGGTCCGACTCTGGAGTCATCCAGGCGCCAATTTCTGTCATGGTTAAGTGAGTAAAGCTATCTTGTACCAGGTCCAGAGTTTCAGTAGTAAAACCTGCTGGTAATGAAGCTAAAAACTGTTGGCTTAACTGAGTCGATTGACCTTTGTCGCCGCTTAAAGAACTATTGATTACTAATACATGTGCCATGGTAATTTCTCCTGTCGAGTTAGTAATGACAGAATAACTATAATTTTTTAGACAATAAATCAGAATAAATCACACAAACCTTTCTATTTTTTGAACCAATCTAAAGCTCAAGCGGCCGCGTAAAACTAAGCATCTAACAAACGATACAGACAGGATTGGAATAATGTTGGATCCAACATCAGTTCAAAGGCATGATGGCAGGAATTATCAAAGGGCCGGTATTCAAGGATCTATGTCAGTACAACCCCAAGACAATGCACAGTGGGAACAAGCTTTAACTTTTATTGCAGTAGACCGCGATAAACAAGCCTACTCGCAATTATTTAGCTATTTTGCGCCACGGCTAAAGGCTTTTGGTCTGAAAATGTTTGGTAACGAGCAACAGGCCATGGAGATGGTGCAGGATACTATGTTGAATGTCTGGCAAAAAGCCCGGCTTTTTGACGCCAGCCGCGGCTGTGCTTCGACCTGGATTTTCACCATAGCCCGTAACGTACGTTTTGATATGTTGCGTAAAAAACAAAGCCGCAAAGATGAGTTGAGCGCAGACGATCTGTTTTTTGACGGTGATTACCCGGAGCAGGAAGGCACAGACAGCAACGAATGGGATTTGTGGTTACTGGCAGAAAAGGTAGCCCCCCATTTTGCCAAGCTGCCTGCGGCACAACGTGACGTGATGGAAAAAGTGTATTTAGAAGAGAAATCGCACCAGGAAGTATCGGAAGAACTGTCTATCCCGTTAGGTACAGTAAAATCCCGTATTCGTTTGGCGCTAGACAGATTAAGAGAGGCCATTGATGATCCACGCAGTTAAACATCACCCGGCGCTGGAATTGCTGGAACAATATATTGAAGCCAGTCTGGCCCCTGAATTAAGTCTGGCTATAGCTGCGCATCTGGATCTGTGCCCACATTGTCAACGGATAAAAATGGATTTAGAAGCTGAAGCCGGAGCTGCTTTGGTAAGCTTACCTGAAGAGCAAAGCACTGAAACAGATTGGCAACAGATGCTGGATTTTATTACGGCTCAACCTGAAGTGGCAGCAAAAATGGCAAAACGTCAGCCTTTTGCTGTGCAAATTCAGAATAGCGAAATCTTATTACCAGCCTCACTAAAACCATTACTGCAAAACAAGCTGAAGTGGTTCAATTTAGGTGGCATTAGCACAGCCAAACTGGCTGGTGAAGATCAGCATAATGTGTCTTTACTTTATATCCGCAAAGACAGCGAAGTACCGCAGCACACTCACTTAGGTCTGGAAATCACTTTGGTACTCAAAGGTAAAATCTATGATGAGGTAGGCTGTTATGGCGAAGGTGATTTATTGATTAACACGCCGGATCATACGCACACGCCACGCACCATGAGTGAAGATTGTTTGTGTTTGTCAGTTTTAACTGCGCCATTGAAGTTTAAAAAAGGCTTAACGCGGTTATTAAACCCATTGCAGCATCTGTTTTACTAAACAGGCGCATACAAGGGGCGACCTTTATGGTCGCCCGTCTATCTGCCGAAGCTAAGTACGAAAAATATTGGTTCAGGCTAAAAGCGCAACGCCGCCTTTGAGGTTAAAAACCAGCTCAAACCCTGCCCTGTTAAGCACCTTTGCCGCCAATAAACTGCGATTACCAGACCGACAAACCAGTAACAGAGGTTGAGGCGTTGCTGTTTGTTGATCAGCAACCTGCTGCACCAGCGCAGACAAAGGAACTTCCTTACAAACTAAGTCAGGTAAATACACAGATAAAGCGCCAGCAGCTTGTTCATGAGGTTCGCGTACATCCCAAATTTGTAAGTGTGGGTGCTGTTGTATCAATGCGGCGATCTGATGTTTATCAATCACAGCGGTCGCATCAGAAGCACAGACCTCCACTACACCACAAAAATGCCCGGATTGCTGTTGCAGCCAGTCAGTCTGACGTTGCAATTCGCTCAGCCACAGCTCTGGCGTATCTTCTGTATGGAGCACCTGCTGCAGTGCAGGTTGTTCCTGCAGCATCAGATCCCAGCGGGTGAAAAAACGCTGAGCATAGTCATGGCTGGATAACAACAAAGTTTGAGGGGCAAGCTGCTGACTTAAGGTTCGTAAGCTGCGGCGGAACTCCTGACTATCGCCACCAGCTAAATCGAGGCGCCCTGTGCCACCGGGTAAAATAAAATCACCAACAAAAGCGAATTTTTGCTGTTGCTGCTGTTTGACCAGAATAGTCACAGCTTCAGGACTATGGCCAGGTGTGGCCAGAGTTTCCAACTGATAAGCCCCCATTGGCAACCTGGTTTCGTTCAGAGGCCAACCCAGTACATTGGTATGTACAGGAACCATTAAATCAGCCAATAAAGTCACCAGTTCAGGTCGTGCTGAAGGATGATCTTTATGTAAATGGGTATCCAGAATAGCCCGGACTTTAAACTGGTGCCCCTGCACTAACTGCGCAATACGGCTGGCCAAAGGCAACACAGCATCGATAATGATGACTTCCGACGTATCAGCAGATACCAATAAATAACTGCATAAATCTTCTTGTTTTAACTGCACTAAACCAGTCACAGGCTGAAGCTCTGTGCTGCTGGCGTCACTTAATACCAAACAACAAGAGTTCACCACAGTTTTTAATGCCAAAATAGCCTGACAAGCCCGCTGACACTCATCCACAGTCATCGCAGGGCCAAAGGATAAACGAATAGCGCCCTGGCTGCGCCACAGCGGCAAGCCCATCGCATTCAGCACAAAGCTGGTCGGGATTTTAGAGCTGCAGGCCGAACCCGAGCTGACACGAATACCTGCTGCATCAAACAAATCCATAATATCTTTGCTGGCAAAACCCGGCACAGAAAAATTGATGGTGGTTGGCACTATGTAAGGCTTGTCGCTGTTCAGAACTAAATCAGGAAAAACCTGACGTAATGCGGACAGCAGTTGATCACGGTAAGTCCAAAGTTGTTGCTCAGACTGAAATACCGACCCTTCTTTTAATTTCAGTTGTTGGAAAATAGCCTGCAAAGCCGCAATACCGGGCAAGTTCTCAGTGCCGGAACGTAAGCCGCTCTCCTGCCCGCCGCCTGCCAACAACGGCTGATAAGGACTCCCCTTACGTACATATAAAAAACCAATACCTTTTGGCGCATAAAGCTTATGACCACTAAAAGGTGCGTAGTCTATGGTCATCTGTTCAAGCTGTAATGGCATTTTGCCAAGCGCCTGTACGCAGTCCACCATCCACAGTACCTGCGGCGATACAGCGCGAATAAGCTGCTGCAAAGCGGTTAAATCCTGCTTGACGCCCGTTTCATTATTCGCAGCCATAGTGCAAATCAACAAGCTAGTGGGTAATTCAGCACGGATAAACTCAAAATCCAGCAGGCCATGCTGATCCACAGGAATAGCTTTAATGGTGGCGCCCAGCTGCAATACATGATTCCAGTGTTCCAGACTCTGAGGCACGGCTTTGTGTTCAGTAGCGCCGTACAACAAGCTAAAGGCTGGTCCGGTTTTTCCAGACAGGCGGGCATGCAACAACGCGGAGAAAATGGAACTCTGAATACCTTCAGTTGCACCAGAGGTAAAGACGATATCGCCAGAACCAGCACCAATCAGTTGACGAGCCAATTGCCTGGTATTTTCCAGCTCGACTTTGGCTTTAATACCAGTGCTGTGACTACTGCTTGGATTACCAAAACACTGCTGCATGGTGTGTTGCACAGCTTCTGCGGCACAGCTTAATACAGCAGTGGTAGCATTATTATCCAGATAAATTTCTTGTGGCCGGATGTCAGGCTTTTGCATGGATCGCCCCATATAACTAAAGGTTATATTATATATAGCAATATAATAACCAGCCGCAACTGCTGTGACAAGGCTAGGCTTTGTTAAATGGCGGCGAATACAAAAACATCAGGAATGTTTTTGGACTGCTTGAGCAGGCTCCGCAGGAGTTTTTTGCATGGATGCAAAAAACAAAAACCGCCTTTCGGCGGTTTTAAATTATTCGATCAAATCTTTTGGAATTTGAGAGCGTAAACCAGCCCAGATTTTGCCACTTTCTTTACCGTACTTACGCACAGCAAACACCACTTCGTCATGTTTACCAGCTTCAGCGTATTGCTTCAGTTGATTGTAATACTGACGAGCCAGCTCACGGGCTTCAGGCGATGAAAAGTAAAAACGCGCTATTTTGTTATACAAGCCACGGAAGCCATTTAAAATCAGCACATAAATACGATTCGATGAATGCAGTGCCATTTCATGGTTCAGGTTGTAATCAAAAGCAGCAAAGGCTTCTGCTGTATCCGCTAAATCTTCAGCACCAGCAAAAGAAGCAATCACCTGGTCTTTATGAGTTTTGATGGCACCACGAATATAGATAGCGCTGATATTGGTGCGGGCTGACAGCAGCTCGTCTACTAATTCCGGCATACGCTCTTCATCTAAACGAGCCAGCGTTTCCAGAATATTTAAACCTGAGGTTTCCCAGAAGTTATTTACTTTGGTTGGTTTGCCATGCTGAATAGTCAGCCAGCCATCACGGGCCAGACGCTGCAATACTTCACGTAACGTCGTACGTGTGACCCCAATCAGCTCTGACAATTCACGCTCAGCCGGCAGAATGGAACCTGGGGCAAACTTGCCATTCCAGATAGATTCAACAATATATTCTTCAGCAAAACCAGCTGGGCTTTGTGCTTTAATTAAATTCATAGTCATGCGGAGGGGCCCGTTGTCATTATTATAATGTCAGATAAATGGCACTGATTGTACCAGAGACAAAGCAGTTAACAAGCTATGGATTAAAAATAGCTGTTCAGCGCGCTGTGGGTTGTCTTTCAACTGTTTTTGCCTTAGATTGACCGACTTATAGTTTTGTTTTATCAAACAAAGGGATCCGAATGTTATCCAGTCTGGCAAAATGGTCAAAACAACGATCGGCATGGCTCGTCTTAGCTCTGTCAGCCACGGTGTTGTTAGGTCTGGCGTTGTACTTTCAATATCAGATGAATTTACAACCTTGCATGTTATGTGTTTACGCCAGAGCGGCATTAACAGGTGTGATTTTAGCAGCCCTGATAGCGTTAATCTCTCCAACCAATGGTTTATTGCGCTGGATAGCTTTATTCACTTTTGCGGCAAGTTCCGTCTGGGGTTTTATGATCACCCAGGAACACATAGGTGTAGAGGAACTGGTGCAGTCCGGCGGCTTATATACCTGCAGTTTGTTTCCTGAGTTTCCACTGGGTTTGCCTTTAGATAAATGGTTTCCGGAAGTATTTAATCCAACAGGTATGTGTGGTGATATAGCCTGGCGTTTTATGGATCTGTCCATGCCAGTCTGGACTCGCGTTATTTTTGTGGTTTATACCCTGCTGTCACTGATGTTAATTTTCAGCCAGTTTAAGAAGAAAAAATACAATCCATACGACTAAAGAAAAAGGAGCCCACAGGCTCCTTTTTCTTTATAAAACGAGCTATTAACCAACGATAGCTAACAGTTCTACGTCAAAGACTAAAGTGCTGAATGGAGCAATTTTGCCACCAGCGCCACGCTCGCCGTAAGCCAGATTGTGTGGGATAGTTAAACGTAATTTAGTGCCAACAGGCATCAGCTGCAACGCTTCAGTCCAGCCGGCAATCACGCCAGAGACAGGGAATTCAGCTGGCTGGCCACGATCATACGAGCTGTCAAACACAGTACCGTCAATTAAAGTGCCATGGTAATGCGTGCGCACTGTAGAAGCCTTAGTTGGCTTCTCGCCTTCACCTTGTACTAATACTTCGTACTGTAAACCAGAGGCAGTGACTGTCACGCCTGGTTTTTTCGCATTTTCAGCCAGGAAAGCTTCACCAGCACCAGCTAAAGCTTTAGCTTGTTCTTCCTGTTGTTCCTGCATACGCTGGCTGATCACCTGGAATGCAGCGCCAATTTGCTGTTCAGATACTTCTGGTTCGTCACCCTGGAAAGCCGCAGCTAAACCTGCGGCTACAGCCAGAATGTCTAAACCGTCAAACGGGTTATCAGCCAGTTGCTGACCCATTTGCAGACCTATGCCATAACTGGCGTGTTGCTCTAAGCTGGTAAATTTAGTAGACATAAAGTTCACTTGTAGTTTGGCGCACAAAGCGCGTTGTAGAAGCGCAAATCAAATTCGGCTTCAGTTTCAACCTGATGCATCATCAGATCACGAAAGTTGTTGTAGCTGCTGCCATAGACCTAACACTAAGTGTTGATCCTGCTCTGTCAGTTCACCACCTGCAATAGCCAGATCTAAACTTTGTTGTACAGAAGCCGCAAGCTCAGAGCGCTCAAATTGCTGTTCAGTCAGTTCTAAACGACCTACAGCTAAATCAAAATGGCCACGCAAATAACCACCGGCAAATAATTCATCATCACTGGCTTTTTGCACCATGGCATCTAAAAACTGGGCAACCTGCTGAATATAGGCCTGAACGTCCTGCATTTTTACTCCTCCAGACCTAGTCTGTACATCACATAATCGTTGTAACCGACCAGCACAGGGATCAGGCCCTGCAATTGCTGATCAAGGCTTGCGTCCCCGGTATCGGCCAATAAAGGCCGGCCTTCGAGTTGCTGTAGTTTAGTTTTGGTCGCCACTAAACAAATATTAGCGCGGCCCACAGCGCGAATAACAGCAGGACTTAACTGCTGATTACCCCGGCCAAACACATGGCCCTGCCCCCCTATTAAGGTGATCACCAGCTTGCTTGGATAATCCTGCACCAGCGCCAGCAATTCTGTGGCTGTGACATCGGACGCAATCAGCTGGCCATTTTCAACCACATCTACACCTAATAAGGTATTGGGTAAATCCAGTTCTTTCATCACGGCAGCTACAGTGGAGCCCGAGCCCATCACGTAACGCACATCATCGTCCATGGAGCTGGCTATATAAGCCGCTAAATCATCCAGCACCAGCTCTTCAGACTCTTTACCACCGTTTTTCACACTTTGGATATAACGAAGCTCGGCTGGAATACGCATTTCGCCAAAACGTTTAGCGCGCACTATGCCTTGGCGAAAAGCGGTTTCGTCTATATCCATCACAGCGGCTTCAGTTAAGGTGACTAATTCGCCTTTGACCAACTGAGCTATGACTTTGCCAGCTGCCGATGGGCTGATGGCATAAACACCAGAGTGAATTTTGCACCCTGCTGGCACACCAAGCACAGTAGCGCGTTCACCAACAGCAGCGCAGATATTGCGGGCTGTGCCATCGCCACCGGCAAATAACAATAAATCTACGCCCTGCTCTGCGATGGCAGCAGCTGCTTGTTCTGTATCTTCGGCAGAGGTGTGGCTGGATCCTGGTGTATAACAAATCTGAAAGTGAAAGCCTAAAGATGCCAATAAATCAGCACCCATAGCACCAGCAACCGTCAGTATTTGTAGCTGTTCTTTCAGAGGCAACAGCTGTTCTAAGGCTAAAGCAGTTTTATTCTGCGCCTGAGGCACAGCCCCTAATGCCAGAGCTTGTTCCACTACGCCATCGCTGCCTTTAAGCGCAACAGCACCACCTACTCCGGCTACAGGATTGATAATTAAACCTAAACGAAACAGACTGGCCACAACACCCTCTACAGCGTAAAAAAAACGCCGCATTGTAGCCTTTTAAGCCTGCAATGCCCAGCGGGAACTCAATACTGCACTAAAGGTTTTGCTGTTGTCGCAAGGTTTTTGGCAAAGAAAAGGCCATTAAGGTGGCGCCTAAAGCCGCCACTGCAGCACTGACAAAAGTTAAAGTAGCGCCTGGTCCGTCAGCCCATAATACGCCAGCACAATAAGCGCCTATAGCACCACCGCCGCCGTAGACCACACCAGCATATAAGGCTTGACCACGGCTGCGCTGCGCTGGTGCAAAAAAGCTCTGAATAAACTGCATAGCGCAGCTGTGCGCCAGGGCAAAACTAGCGGCGTGAAATAACATACTAAAAGCCAGCCAGTACCAGTGCTCTGCCAGATAAGCCACAATAAGCCAGCGCACTATAGTGAGGCCGTAACAAAAGGTCAGTAGTACACGGTAGCTAAAGCGGTTCAGCACTTTGCCTGCATAAAAAAACGCGATAATTTCCGCCAGCACAGCCAGCGCTATCATCAAACCAGAGGTGACACCGCTGTAGCCTAAGTCGCGGCAATACAAAATAAAGAAACCGTAAAAAGGCGCAAAACTGATTTGCATTAAAAAAGTCGCTGCCATAAAACGCAAAAACACCGGGTGCTTAAATAAGGTGCGAAAACGTATAGACTGCTGCCCTTCGGTGTTTTTCATCGTAAAAGAGGGTAATAAAAACAAAGTACCAAGCAGCAGAGCCAAAAACACAGTGGCGCCCCAAGGTAAAAATTCGGAGCCAAAATACTGCAACAACAACCCCCCCAGCATGACGACCACTATGTAGCCCACACTGCCAAAACTGCGGACCCGACCATAAACGCTGCTGTCATTATTCAGATAATGAAAAGCACTGACTTCCAGCTGCGGCAAAATCGCAGTCCAGAATAAGCTGAATAAACCAAGACCAAATACCAAAGGCCAATAACCCAGATCAACATAGCTGCTTAACCAACCAATGGATGCCAGCACAGCACCAAAGCGCATGACGCTGATTGGATCGCCTTTACGCTCCACCACCATAGCCCACAGACTAGGGCCAATAATACGAGTGGTGGTGACTATCGCCAGCAGCAAGCCAATATCGTGAGAATTAAAACCGCGGCCATCGAGAAACATGGGTAGGTAAGGTACAAAAATGCCCAACACAGCAAAATACGCAAAATAAGCAAGTCCCAGGGCTGGGGTGGTGGCAAGTTTCATCAGATTTCCACTACAAAATTAAAAGCACATCACCGCGATGTACAAAAACAAAACGCCGCATAAAGCGACGTTTCTATTCTATCCCAAAGCGTTACGGCTGTCGGGCTATATCTGGTGTCGTTACTATCACATCTGCATTTTGTGCTCTGTGACGCAGGAAATGATCCATCAGCACTATCGCCAGCATCGCCTCAGCAATAGGCACTGCACGAATGCCGACACAAGGATCGTGGCGGCCTTTGGTGATCATTTCTGTTTCTTCACCGCTGGTGGTAATAGTTTTACCAGGAATGCTGATACTGGACGTTGGTTTTAACGCAATGCTGACATTAATATCCTGACCTGAGCTAATACCACCTAAAGTGCCACCTGCATGGTTAGCACTAAAGCCAGCTAAGCGCAGTTCATCGCGATGGGTAGAACCACGTTGCTCGACCACAGCAAAACCATCACCAATTTCGACGGCTTTAACTGCATTGATACTCATCATGGCGTGGGCTATATCTGCATCAATCCGGTCAAACACAGGCTCTCCCCACCCCACAGGCACACCGGACGCCACGACATTAATGCGGGCACCGACTGAGTCACCGTCTTTTTTCAGTTGACGCATGTACTCATCTAACTGCTCAAGCACATCAACATCAGGGCAGAAAAAGGCGTTTTGCTCGACCTGATCCCAATCCAGCTTTTGCGCTTTGATTGGGCCAAGCTGTGCCAGATAACCACGGATTTCGATACCAAACTTGGCTTTTAAGTACTGCTTGGCAATAGCCCCAGCGGCCACACGAACCGCAGTTTCACGGGCGGATGAACGTCCACCCCCACGGTAATCACGAATACCAAATTTATGCCAGTAGGTGTAATCCGCATGACCAGGCCGGAACAAGTCTTTAATAGCGGAATAATCTTGTGAGCGCTGATCGGTATTTTCAATCAGTAAACCAATAGACGCGCCTGTGCTATAGCCTTCAAACACACCAGATAAAATTTTGACGATATCGTCTTCGCGACGTGCTGTGGTGTAGCGTGAAGTGCCGGGTTTGCGTCTGTCCAGCTCAAGCTGAATTTGTTCCAGATCGAGCTTTAAGCCGGGCGGCAAACCATCCACTATGCCACCAATGGCCGGGCCATGGCTTTCACCAAAGGTGGTCACTTTAAAGAGTTGGCCTATAGAATTACCCGACATCCTTCACCTCTGCGTATCTTTGTATTTTCTGAAAATTAAGCTTCTAAATTATGCTTCTAACCTATGTTTCTAAACTAGGCTTCCAAACTATCCTGATGTTTCACCAAATCGGTTTTGCTGATGGCAAATACACCTAAACCACCACGTTCAAATTCCAGCCATTGCAATGGTAAATCCGGATACAGCTCTTGCAGTGCGACCATGCTGTTGCCTACTTCACAAATCAGCCAGCCACCGTCGTTTAAATGCTCTGCGGCTTGCGCCAGAATACGGCGGGTCAGCTCCAGACCATCATGGCCAGAAGCCAAACCTAATTCAGGCTCGTGATGGTATTCATCCGGCAAGTCGGCCATATCTTCTGCATCCACATAAGGCGGATTAGTCACAATCAAATCGTAGGTCTGGCCTTTAATGGCGTTATAGCCATCAGACAGCATAGGAAACACCTGATGCTCCAGCTCATGCTGCTCGATATTAAATATCGCCACATCCAATGCATCTTCGCTGATATCCAGCGCATCCACTTCGGCATTCGGAAACTGTTTAGCGCAGGCAATAGCAATACAACCAGACCCTGTGCACAAATCCAAAATACGCGCCGGTTCATGTTCTTTAAACCAGGGCTCAAAGCTTCGGCTAATCAGCTCGCCTATAGGAGAACGTGGCACTAACACCCGCTCATCCACATAAAAGCTTAAGCCACAGAAAAAGGCTTGCTGAGTTAAATAAGCGGCCGGAATACGTTGTTCAATACGTTGCAGTAACAAATCACAAAAAACTTTGGCTTCAGAGCTGGTCATACGCAGCGGCAACAGGTTTTCAGTAATACGCGCCATATCCAGACTATGAGCCAGCAACAAGGCGGCTTCATCCCATGGATTGTCGGTGCCGTGGCCAAAATAGATATGGGCTTTATTAAACTGGCTGACAGACCAGCGTAACCAGTCATGGATGGAATGCAGCTCGCGGATAGCTTCGTCGATAATTTCCGCAGTCAGATGGCTGCTTTGATGCTCTGTCATTGTGTTTTACTCTAGTGATTGGTTAGACTTCGGGCATGCGAAAAAAAACACCAGTTCCAGATCTTCCAGATGATGAAAAACAGCTGTTCCGTGACTCGGTAACAGGCGCACGCCCCTTGCAGCAGGACAAGATACCTTTTGCCCGCCAACCCGGCAAGGTCAGAATGGCGGCCACTTTAACAAATAGCAGTCCAGATAGCCATTTGTTTTACTTTTCAGACCAGTACGAAGGTTTTTTCAGCGAAAGCTCAACTTTGGCTTTTGTGCAGAGCGGAGACGATCCAACCTTAGCCAGGCAACTGAAACGTGGCGAATTCCGCCCTGCCGTGGTGCTGGATTTACATGGTTTAACCCAACAACAAGCCAAAACCGAACTGGCTGGTTTATTGGCTTATTGCGAGCAACAACATTTTAACTGCGCTTGTGTGGTGCATGGTAAAGGTTTGGGCATTCTGGCAAAACGAGTGCCAAATTGGCTGGTGCAACACCCTAATGTCCGGGCTTTTCATACAGCCCCAACAGAATGGGGCCGGGATGGTGCTTTATTGGTGTTGCTTAAGACACCGACTTAACAAGATGGATCAAACTGGGACAGGCATATTCCAATAACACACCTCTGTGTTGATGGTAATCAATACAAGCCACACCAGCAGTATCAAAAATTGGGGTCTGGCCACTACGGGTAAAAGCTTCGACTAAAAAGCTCACCAATGGCATATGAGAAACCAATAAAATTTTGGCGTGCGGATTTTCAGCGTAAAGCGTATCGAGAAAATCGACCACCAGCTGCGAATTTCCCTCAGGGACCAGATCCGTATTCAGTTCAACAGCTTGGGCTGTCAGCCCTTTTTGCACTAAAAGTGCGGCGGTTTGCTGAGTCCTGCGATAAGGGCTGGAGAAAATCTGATCAAATGCACTATAGTGGTGATGCAGCCACTCAGCCATTTGACTGACTTCGGCCTGACCTGCTGCTGTTAATTGTCGTTCACTGTCGCTCAAGTACTGCGGTTCAGCTTCACCGTGCCGCATAATAACCAAATTAACCATTGTTGCTACCAGTTACAACTTCGCGACGCTCGCGAAAAGAGTGCGCTATGATAATGAAAGTTAATGCCGACAGTAACTGCTAATAAAGCATAAAATTGCGTTACTATATTCCTAATCGCTATGATGAACCCTCGCATTCCGTATTTTCAGGGTTCCCGTCACGAGGCATAAATTGAAAAAAAGCCAGTTAATGCAAAGCCCTAACGATAAGCGCCAGTATTTGGCGCTGACCTTATCGAACGATCTGCCTGTACTCTTAGTGCATCAACAAGACGCAGAAAAAAGTGCCGCTGCGCTGACGGTCAACGTCGGACACTTTGACGATCCGGCAGAACGCCAAGGTTTGGCACACTTTCTTGAGCATATGCTGTTTTTAGGCACTGAAAAATATCCAGACGCTGGCGAGTACCAGCATTTTATCAATCATCATGGTGGCAGCCACAACGCCTGGACGGGCACTGAACATAGTAGTTTTTTCTTTGATATAGATACCGACTACTTTGAACAGGCTTTGGACAGGTTTGCCGATATGTTCCGTGCGCCGCTGTTTCACGCCGATTATATTGAAAAAGAACGTCAGGCTATTGAAGCTGAATTTTCTTTAAAACTTAAAGATGACAGCAGACGTATTTATCAGGTGCACAAAGAAACGGTCAATCCGGCCCACCCTTTTGCTAAGTTTTCAGTCGGTAATTTACTGACCTTGTGTGACACACCAGAACAAAGTCTACAACAAGCAGTGCAGCAATTTTTTGATAGCCATTATGGCGCGCGCCGTATGACCTTGTGTCTGGTGTCGCCTTTACCGCTGCAGCAACTGGAACAGCTGGTGCATCAGTATTTTGCTGCTTTGCCGAATCATGTCTGTGCCAAAGCCCCTTTGTCAGAACCTTTATACCTGGCTGAACATCAGGCCTTACAACTGGATATAGCCCCACACAAATTCAGCCAGCGTCTGGTCGCCAGTTTCGCCTTACCCGATATCCAGCCCTGGTACAAATACAAGCTAATTTCCTTTTTGGCGCATTTGTTAGGCGATGAAGGCTCCGGTTCTTTATTAGCTTATTTAAAAGACCAGGGCTGGGTGAACCAGCTAAGCGCCGGTGGTGGTATAGACGGCAGCAACTATAAAGATTTCACCTTGTCGTTTGAGCTAACAGAGCAAGGCGTGTTTGCCAAAGAGCAGATTTTAGAGGCTATGTTTGGTCAGTTGCACTTACTACGGCAGTCGCCATTTCCAGAGCATTTGTTTCTGGAGCGTCAGCGTTTAGTGCAATGGAGCTACTTATATCAGGAGCCCAGCACTGCCTTGCAAGGCGCCTGCGATTTGTCAGTCAATATGCAGCATTATCCGGTCGATGATTATGTCTATGGTGACTACCGCATGGATGTACCACCAGAGCAGCTTTACCGTGAATTGCTGGGGCATTTCCGTCCCGACAATATGAGGGTGATGTTTATTGCCCCGGACATCCAAGCCAACCGTGAAGCCCGCTGGTACCAGACTCCTTATAGTGTGCAACCTCTGGAACAAAGCCGGATCGATAATTACCTGCAGGCGAAGGTGCCAGAAGGCAACCATCTGCCGCAAAGTAACCCTTATCTGGTGACAGAGCTGAGTTTATTGGCTGATGCTGACCATATGGCCAAACCACAACTTCTGGTGCAAGACCCTGGCTTTAAGTTGTGGTTTAAAGCCGACACTGACTTTAAAACACCAAAAGGTCATATTTTTGTTCAGTTGAATTTGCCCAATTGCATCCGGTCTGTGACACAAATGGCAAGTAGTCGTTTATGGCTGGAATTGTTTCAGGATCAGATCAACGAAAGTTTTTATGCCGCCACTACAGCAGGTTTAACCTACCATTTGCATGTGCAGCACAATGGCATTAGCTTGCACAGCAGTGGTTTGGCAGGCAATCAGATTAAATTAGTGGCTGATTTACTGGCTCAGATGGCCTTTTGTCAGTTTGATGAACAACGTTTTGATGAAATTAAACGTCAGTTGATCCGGCATTGGCAAAACCACAGCAAAAATAAACCAGTGTCCAAACTCTTTAGCCAATTGTCTTCTTTACTGCAACCGTTAAATCCGGATATCGACCAACTGGCAGAGGCCCTGCAACAACAGAGCTACAGCGATTTTATTCAGTTTCACCATCAATTATTGCAACAAGTGCATCTGGATGCCTTTATGGTTGGCAATTGGCAGGCTTCGGATGCTACTCAGTTAAGTCAGGCATTAAAAGGTTGGCTTTCAGAGCAGAACCAGGGCGAAGCCTTACCCCGCCAGCGTTACAATACGCAGGGTATAGGTCCGGTCTGGGTTAAGGTTCCGGTTGAACACAGCGATCAGGCGCTGGTGATTTATTTGCCGTCACGGCAAAAACAACCTGTGGATATGGCGCTTTTTATGCTGGCCAATCATTTACTCTCACCTGAATATTTCCATGTGCTGCGCACCGAACAGCAATTGGGTTACCTGGTGGGTACAGGTTATGTGCCTATGAACCTGCTGCCCGGCATCGCTTTTTATATTCAAAGCCCTGCAGCCTCCTGCGCCGATTTGTATAAAGCCACTTTGGCTTTTTATAAAAACTTTCTGTCCGAACTGGAAGAACTGGATGAAGAAGAGTTTGTGCAGATGAAACAAGGTCTCGCTACTCAAATAAAAGAGCGTGACAGCAGCTTAGGCGCCAGGGCCAAACGCTTGTGGCTGGCGATAGGCCAGGGAGATCATCAGTTTGATTTAAACGAGCAGATAGAACTAGCTTTGGAACAATTGAGCCTGAAAGACTTTATTGCGTTTTTTTACCAGTTGCTGGCACCGGATTACGATGCAATTTTCCTTGCAACAGGAGATAAACCGGATCACAGTCATTTAACTGAACAAAACCCTTTCAAATTATTAGAGAAATTACCTTTATTAGCGGAATGGCTTTGACAGTGTGGATGACATTGGTTACCGTGAATTGATATCAATTAAAAAAGTCTGACTGTGCGCCTGACTCCTGTTTTATCACTGCCATTAAGCCTTGTGTTTATTGTACCTTCGCCTGCCTTAGCCGCAGGTTGGGAACAATTGCAACCTTATGTGCTGACTGTCATCTCCGCCCTTTCTATAGTCGCCCTGACGCTGGCTCATCTGAGCATAGTACGGATGCGGCGTTATCAGTCCAAACTGGAGCAAAGTGAAGAGCGTTTACGTTTGTCCTTATGGGGCAGCGGAGATGAATTATGGGATTGGGACATGCAGGCAGGCCAGCTGTATCGCTCCAGCTCCTGGCATCAACCTCTTGAAAAACCGGGCGATAGTCAACAATTTCCGCCGAATCGCTCTGAAATCCATCCACAAGACGTAGAACGGGTCACCAGCTCGCTGCAACAGCATATGCATGGCATGACCCCAATTTTTGAAGCCAGCTACCGTATTAAAGCGGCCAATGGCCAATGGGTCTGGGTATTGGATCGTGGCAAAGTGGTGCAGTTGAATGAACAAGGTCAGGCCATTCGTATGACCGGTACCTTAAAAAATATTCAACAGCTCAAAGAAACGGAAGAGCGCTTAAGCTTATTTGCCCGCTGTCTGGATAACATCTCAGATGCGGTGATGGTCTGTGATACCCATTTCGCTTTGTTAGAAGTCAACCCGGCCTTTGTCAGCATGACAGGTAAAAGCCGTGAATCTGTGTTGCACAGCGTGTTTGAACTTTCCCTCTACCCTGCCCGCTTTTTACATGAAATCCGGCAATCCTTATTAGAGCAAGGTTATTGGGCTGGTGAAATTGAAGATAAAAGACATAACGGTGAGCTCTATCAGGCCGAATTGAGTTTTGATGTGATTAAAGACGAACTGGGCCAGGTGCAGCAGTTTGTTGGTGTGATTTCTGATATCAGTGAGCGAAAAAAACGCGAAGCTGAGCTTAATCGTCTGGCCGATACGGATACCTTAACTGGCTTACCAAACAGAGCTCGTTTTTCCAGCCATTTAAGCCAGTTAGTGCGAGAGCAGGTCGAACATGCACTTTTGGTGTTCGATTTAGACAACTTCAAAAAAATTAACGACTCACTTGGGCATGAACTTGGCGATACTTTGCTCTGTAAGTTGTCGGAACGTTTAAGCCTTTTTACCCGCTTTAAAGCCAAACTCTATCGTTTAGGCGGAGATGAATTTGCAGTAGTGCTGGAAAACACCAATGATATTCACAGCATTACCAGCCTGGCTAAAGACTTACTGAAACAAATTAACCTGCCATTTTTTATTGAACAGCATGAACTGGCGATCACCAGCAGTATTGGCATAGTACTGTATCCGGAAGATGGTCACGACCCTCAGGCACTGCTGCGTAACGCTGATACGGCCATGTATCATGCCAAACACGAAGGCGCCAACCGTTACCTGTTTTTTAATGATTCGATGAACAAGCTGGCGGTTAAACGATTGCAGGTGGAAAACCTGATCCGTCATGGCTTAAAAGAAGATTATTTTACGGTGTTCTATCAGCCCAAGATGGACATAGTCACAGGTCAGCTCGTGGGTATGGAAGCTTTGGTGCGATTTATCACACCGAAAAAAGGCTTAATCAGCCCGGCCTCTTTCATTCCTGTGGCAGAAGAGACAGGCCAAATTCTTGAAATTGGTGAAGTGGTTTTGCAAAAAACCTGTGAAGACGTCAAACGCTGGATAGATATGGGTCTGTTTCATGGCCGCGTTGCCGTGAACTTATCAGCCAAGCAGTTTATGCTGCCATTTTTGTGTGAGCAGATAGACGACATACTGCAGCGCTCTGAGCTGCCCTCTTATCACCTGGAGCTGGAAATCACCGAAGGCACAGTGATGCAATCGCCCACTTTGGCTATAGATACCATGAAGAAACTACGGGCTCGCGGTATTCATTTAGCCATGGATGACTTTGGCACCGGCTACTCGTCTTTAGCTTATTTAAAGCAGTTTCCGCTCAATACACTTAAAATCGACAAAGCTTTTATCGACGATATGAACACAGCCCGTGGCCGCAATATGGTAGACACTATAGTCACCATAGCGCACAACCTGAACCTGACCGTGGTAGCCGAAGGGGTAGAGCAAGCAGAGCAGCTGCAGCAGCTTAAACAGCTGCGCTGTGAGATTATTCAGGGATATTTCTACAGTAAACCGTTGTCAGCCCATGATTTTGGTTTGTTCTTAAAACAACAAAAACAACAAAAACCAAAACTAACAGCTGTGCCAGGTTAAAAAGGCTCTGGTCTTTCGGCTGGGTAGCATCAATAACACAAAACAAAAAAAGGGTTAGTACAGAGCCAATACCAAGTACCGGCTCTGTACTAACCCTCTTTTCAGCGTATTACTTTTAATCTGCGTCGTTATCTACAAAAGAGAAGTCTTCGCCACCATCTGCAATACGCTTCTTACCGAACACGGTATGGAATTTGCGTTTTTCCTGCAAACGTTGCTTGTACTTCAACCAAACCTTTTCATACTGGCTGGCTGCTTCCTGTTCGCCTTTGCAAACAGCGATAAAACGTTGTTCTTCTTCATTGACTGGCTGGCGTGAGCCTGCTTCCAGTTCCTGCATGGCGTTGCCATGTTTTTCCAGCAGATTACCCTCTGCCAGAGTAAAGCGCCCGGACCTGGTGAATCCCTTAGGGAAATTCTGGTCATCGAAAAAGCGACGATTAGCGACAAAACTTTGCTGCATCACTTTTTTCCTCTAATTTTGTTGTATCTACAGCTATCCGAATCAAACTGTGCGCAGTATGGTAAACAAAATCAGACTCGTCAAACAAAAATTTTGCTTTGTCAAAAGAAATGATTTTGGAATGCCACAGAAGCCGCATTTTGTTCAGAAAACAATCGCAACTGGTTGACGAATAACCCTTTTAATCCGTCCAAATTGCAAATTTTGATACGTAATGAATATCAGGCAGGATCAATGTTAAAAGTAATTAGAAAAACGACCAAAGGCACGGCGTAGCGTCAGTCTTTTATGATTATGAAACAGAGGAAGCACTAAAGGTCCTAAACATAAAGCCGCCAAAGCCCAGCGTTTAGCCGCCATTCCGGCACGTAAAGCCGCAATATAAACACTGACACTGCTCAGACATAAAAGACTCAGGATAAAAACCACACTGAACTCCCGCTTAGTAACTCTGCTTAAAAAACCGCCGCACTATACCAGACAGATAACCTCTTGACTGCGAAAAACACCAACAAATGCGACGAAAGTCTGAGTCATGGTGCTAAAAAAGAAAAAACGGCGCACATCACAAATGCAGCGCCGCCATTTTATAGCTTTAGACTAAGAAGCCGGAGTTGCTGGTGTTGTTTGTGTTACTGGCAACAAAGACAAAATAAAAGCGTATTCGTCAGCAATTTCAATCATGCGCGAGAAACGCCCGGATTTGCCGCCATGACCCGCTTCCATATTGGTGCGAAATAATAGAGGGTGTTGATCGGTTTTGACGGTACGCAGCTTAGCCACCCATTTTGCCGGTTCAAAATACTGCACTTGTGAGTCATGCAAGCCTGTAGTAACCAACATGGCCGGATAGGACTGCTTTTTGACCTGATCATAAGGTGAATAGGACAACATGTAGTCGTAATAGACTTTTTGTTTTGGATTGCCCCACTCGTCAAATTCATTGGTCGTCAGAGGAATAGACTCGTCCAGCATAGTGGTGACTACATCGACAAAAGGCACATGAGCCACCAGGCCACGGTATTTATCCGGAGCCATATTGGCAATAGCACCCATTAGCAAACCACCTGCACTGCCGCCCATCGCAAAGACCTTATCTTTCGCAGCGTATTTTTGTGCCACCAGATAGTCCGTCACATCGATAAAGTCGGTGAAGGTATTGACCTTTTTCAGCAACTTGCCGTTTTCATACCAGCTGCGGCCCATTTCCTGACCACCCCGAATATGAGCTATAGCATAAACAAAACCACGATCTACTAAAGACAAGACTGTGCTACGGAAAGATGGAGAGCTGGATATACCGTAAGAGCCGTAGGCGTATTGATACAAAGGTGCAGTGCCGTCCTTTTTCAGACCTTTTTTATACAGCAGGCTAACCGGAATTTTGGTGCCATCTTTGGCTGTGGCCCAAACCCGCTCTGTCTGGTAGTTGTTTTTATCAAAACCACCTAAGACTTCCTGTTGTTTCAATAAACGTTTTTCACCTGTTTTCATATGCATTTCATAGACGGAAGGTGGAGTCGTCAAAGAGGTATAGCTGTAACGCAACCACAGGCTGTTTTGCTCCGGGTTATTGTCGGTTTTGGCCACATAAGCGGCTTCATCGGATTCTACATACTGTGCTTTGCTTAAATCAGACCATGGCATCAAACGCACTCTGTCCAGACCATTGCTGCGCTCGTTAATCACCAGATAGTCGGTAAAGAGCTGGAAGGACTCAATAAACACATCGGGGTTATGCGCAAGCAAGGGTTGCCAGCGACTGCGATCCCCTATCTTGTCGTCATTAACCGTCATTAAACGATAGTTTGGCGCATCCCAGTCGGTCATGATCACCCAGCGGTTATCTATATGTTCCACTTCATATTTAAAATCGCGTTGACGGGGTGCTATGGCGGTAAATTTGCCTTTTTTATCGTCAGATTTCAGCACCAGCATTTCATTGGATACTGTGCTGCCAAGCCAAATCACCACGTATTGATCATCCGAAGTGTTGCCGACGCCCATATAAAAACTGCTGTCTTTTTCTTCGTACAGCACTTCATCTTGCGCCACAGCCTGACCCAAGGTATGACGACGAACTTTGGTCCCTAATAAAGTTTGCGGGTCTTTTTCAATATAAAACAACTGACTGTTATCAGCCGACCAGGCGATAGAGGCTTCCGCACCTGTAATAGTGGTGGTTAAGTCTTTGCCTGTACGCAGGTCACGAACTTTGAGGTTGTAATTACGACGACCGGTGCTGTCTTCAGCATAAGCCAGCAACTGCTGATTGGGACTCACCTGATAGTTGCCTATCTGATAAAAATCTTTGCCCTCTGCCATGCTATTGACGTCCAGCATCACTTGCTCAGAGCCACCTGCTTTGGGCTTACGCGCATAAATCGGATACTCTTTGCCTTGCTCGTAGCGGGTGTAGTAGGAATAATCGCCTTTCACCACAGGCACTGTGCTGTCGTCTTGTTTGACCCGGCCAATAATTTCATCGGCCAGGCTTTTACTCAAACTTTTATACTGGTCTGCATACTGCTGATAATACTGATTTTCAGCATTCAGATAAGCCAATACGTCGGGCGCCTGCCTTTTATCGTCCCGCAACCAATAATAGGGGTCTTGCCTGTCGCCATGTTCTGACTTCACGACATAAGGTTTTATAGGCGCGACAGGCGCTGATGCAGGCATCGCAGCCATAATGTGCAAACTGGTGAGCATAGCAACTCCATAACCAAGGATACGGACCGGATTGGGCATGTTTCTCTCTCTTCTGTGTATGGATTCGGTGGTTAAAAAACAACAAAACGTTAACACAACGAGGATTTCACAACCACAGCAGGAGCGTACTTATGCGACGAATAAGATGTAACAAAAAAAGACGGTGTCAGAACCTAAAATGCGAGAGGCAAAGAAAATAACAAAAAAGGCCCCTAACCTGCAGGAGCCTTTTTAAAGTCAAAACATAACTTAATAAAAAGTCGTGTTTTGTTCTGCTTTTTCCAGTAACAGCTTGCTTGGGGCAAAACGTGCGCCAAAACGGCTCTCAAAGCTGCGCAGATGCGCTACTAAAGTGGCGGCACCCATCTGATCGATATAACGGAACGGACCGCCTAAGAACGGCGGGAAGCCTATGCCGAAGATGGCGCCTATATCACCGTCACGGGCGCTGCTGATAATGCCTTCTTCTAAACAGCGTACTGCTTCGTTCAGCATTTGCACCACGCAGCGCAACGCTATTTGATCGCCACTGAGCTTAGCTGCAGGATTTAAACCAAGCACTGTATAAACCGAAGCATCGACCTGCTTTTTGCCTTTGGCTTTGGCGCCGTACAGGTAAAAACCTTTTTCAGTCTTACGGCCTTTACGGCCATCCGACAGTAAGCGGTCAAATGCAGCTGGTGCAGTAAAACGCTCACCCAATTCATTCAGCAGAATTGGGGATATTTTAGCGCCTACGTCTATACCCACTTCATCCAGCAAGGTAATAGGACCTACAGGGAAACCAAATTTCACCAGCGCTTTATCCAGCGCTTCAACTGGTTCGCCTTCAAGCAGTATATTGGCGGCTTCATTCATATACAGCGCCAGAATACGGTTGACATAAAAACCTGCACCATCTTTGACGACGATAGGCGTTTTGCCTTGCTTACGGGCAAAAGCTACAGTAGTTGCAATAGTTTCAGCCGAGGTTTTGTCATGAGCTATGACTTCGACCAGTGGCATTTTATCCACAGGAGAGAAGTAATGCAGACCAATCACATTTTCAGGGCGAGCCGCTTTGGCCGCGATCTGACCTATTGGCAATGAACTGGTATTGCTGGCAAAGACCGTATGTTCTGAACAATTTGCTTCAATATCAGCCACCATCTGCTGTTTTAAATTTAAATCTTCAAACACAGCTTCGACTACTAAATCCACATCGTGGAAACCACTGTAATCGGTCGTGCCTGTCAGTAAAGACATTTGTTTTTGTACTTCAGTCTTAGTGACAAAACGTTTACGCAGCTTTTTCTCCAGCAGGCTGTAGCTATATTTCATTGCATTGGAAATACCTTGCTGGCTGATGTCTTTAATCCGCACCGGCACGCCAGCTTTAGTGGCTGTAACGTTGGCGATACCACCGCCCATCAAACCACCACCTAAAATAGCGGCTTTGCGTACTTTACGGGGTTGAACATCCCCTGCCCCAGTCTCTTTTTTCATCTGAGTCGTGGCAAAAAATAACGAACGTAAAGCTTTGGACTCATTGGTCATGCAGAGCTCACCAAAAGCTTTGGCTTCCACATCCAGGCCTTTATTAAAACCACCGTCCACACCAGCTTTAATGGCTTTGAGGATCTTCAGCGGTGCCGGATAATTACCATGAGTCTTGGCTAAGGTTTGTTTTTCTGCCTGGCTAAATACAATAGCCCGGCCATAAGGCGTTTTTTCCAGCACTTTACCAACAAAGTTCAGTTTGACTTCACGGGCTGCCGGTTTGCCTTTAAGCGCCAGTTGTACTGCGGCTTCCAGCAAAATACTTTTAGGTACCACGGCATCCACTAAACCGATTTTTTTCGCCTGAGCGGCACGCAACTGCTTGCCGGTTAAAATCATATCCAGAGCTTTTTGGATACCGACCAGACGAGGCAAACGCTGAGTACCACCGCTGCCTGGTAATAAACCCAGTTGCACTTCAGGTAAACCCAATACAGTTTTGTTGTCTGTAGTCGCAACCCGGGCGTGACAGGCTAAAGCCAGCTCTAAACCACCGCCTAAACAAGGGCCATGAATAGCAGCCACTAACGGAATAGATAAAGCTTCAAGCTGGTTAAACACCAGTTGGCCCATACGACCTATGTCTTCGGCTTGCTGAGCTGTAGTGCAGCCATCAAGCATCGAAATATCGGCACCTGCGATAAAAGAATCAGGCTTACCACTGATAATAACTAAGCCTTTGATGTCTTTATTGTTTTTAATTTCGCCAAGGAGAGATTTAATTTCATCAGCAAAAGCAGCTTTGAGCACATTCATGCTCTCGCCTGCCACATCCATGCTGATCACACCAATATGATCAGGGCGAATGCTTAAGCTAAAAGTTGGCTTTGAATCAAGAGTCGGCTGGCTCATTATTCAGTCTCCACTATCATAGCTGCACCTAAACCACCGGCAGCACAAGCTGTGGTTAAACCAATACCACCACCACGGCGTTTTAATTCATTTAACGTCTGGGTAATTAAACGGGTACCTGTAGCCGCAAAAGGATGGCCGTAAGCTAAAGAGCCACCTATCACGTTAAATTTCGCCATATCAATGTCACCTATAGCTTCAGCACGGCCCAGTTTTTGTTCGGCAAAAGTTTTGCTACCAAACATTTTCATATTGGCCAGCGCCTGAGCGGCAAAAGCTTCGTGCATTTCAATCAGGGTTAAATCAGATAACTTCAAACCGGCACGATCTAAAGCGATTGGCGTCGCATAAGATGGGCCCATCAGCATATCTTCCCACACATCGATAGCGGCAAAAGCGTAACTGCGGATATAACCCAGCACTTCATAACCCATAGCTTTAGCACGGCTTTCCGTCATCATCAGTACAGCGGATGCACCATCAGTTAAAGGCGTGCTGGTCGCTGCAGTGACAGTACCAAACTGACGGTCGAATACTGGTTTTAACTTGCTGTACGATTCCAGTTTGGAATCCATCCGAATATTGTTGTCGATTTCAAGGAAGGTTTTGTACGGCTCAATATGAGCGGCCATCACTTCATCTTTTAACAGGCCATCTTTCCAGGCTTGTGCAGCAAGGCTATGTGAACGGTGCGCCAGCGCATCCTGATCGGCACGGCTGATACCATGAGTTTTAGCCATTTGTTCAGCCGTATCCCCCATAGACAAGCCTGTGGTGTATTCAGCCACTGCTGGTGGCACTGGCAACAAATCTTTTAAACCTAAACGGCGGAAGATCGCCAGTTTCTGACCAAAAGTTTTGGCTTTGTTTAAATCGACCAGAGCACGGCCTAATTTTTTGCTGACACCAATAGGCAATACTGAGCTTGAATCTGCACCACCGGCGATTGCGATTTCAGTGTGGCCTGCCATCATACTTTCAGCCACGCTGACCACAGACTGGAAGCTGGTGGCACAAGCACGGGTCACGCTAAAAGCGTCAGTATGCACATTCATACCAGTGCCCAGGACTATTTCGCGGGCTATGTTGGGCGCTTCCGGCATTTGTACAACTTGACCAAAAACCAATTGATCTATTAACTTGGGCGACAATTCGCTACGGATCAGCAGTTCATTGACCACCAGCTTGCCCAGTTCCAGCGCTGAAATGCCATGGAATTCGGTCGCTTGTTTCGCAAATGGAGTACGCAGACCACGCACTATGGCGATACGGTCTCCCTGACGTGTGGTAAGTTGTATTGGCGCGGCCATAAAAGTCCTCTTTCTGTGTTTACCGTGACAGGTCTGACCTGTAGATAATTCGATTGTAACCAGAGATCAGGCAAATTAAAACACTTGTTTTAAAAGGTGTTGAACCTTATATAAAAGCAAGTGGTCTTAGCCTAGCTTTTTTTCAAGCTAACTGCTTGGAAAATAAACAACATTAACTGAAGACAATAACTTACAAGTAGCAGTGAGCATTATGGTAAAGGCATTCTCCGCGTTAAAAGACTATCTGGACGGTCAGGTCTTAGGTCAGCATGCGCTGACGGAAGGTATTTTGTTAGCTTTATTGGCCAATGGTCATTTGTTGGTGGAAGGTCCACCGGGTTTAGCAAAAACCAGAGCAGTCAATGCGTTGGCACATGGGGTAGAAGGTCGTTTTCATCGCATTCAGTTTACTCCCGACTTATTACCAGCCGATTTAACAGGCACAGATATCTATCGTCCTGAAACAGGTCAATTTGAATTTCAGGCAGGCCCTTTGTTTCACCATATTATCCTGGCGGACGAAATAAACCGCGCACCAGCTAAAGTGCAGTCAGCTTTGTTAGAAGCTATGGCGGAAAAACAAATCACTGTAGGCCGAAAAACTTATGCGTTGCCTGAGCTGTTTTTAGTGATGGCCACCCAAAACCCACTGGAGCAGGAAGGTACTTATCCTTTACCTGAAGCTCAGTTAGACCGTTTCTTATTACATCTGAAAGTGGATTATCCGGATGCAGCCACTGAACTGGCTATTTTGCGTTTAACCCGGGGTGAAGCTTTAGCTCACGAAAAAGCCAAATTAAGCCCTATCAGTCAGGCCGATATTTTTGCCGCCCGTCAGGATATTTTAAAGCTGCACATGGCCGAAAGCCTGGAAAACTACATAGTGCAACTGGTGATGGCGACCCGAAATGCCAAAGCCTACAGCGAACAACTGGCGAAATGGATAGCTTATGGTGCAAGTCCACGTGCCAGTATTGCGTTGGAGCGTTGTGCCCGTGCTAAAGCCTGGTTAGAAGGCCGTGATTTTGTTACGCCGGATGATATTCAGGCGGTATTTTTTAACGTGTTACGTCATCGTCTGATCTTAACCTACGATGCCGAAGCCCAGGGTTTAAGCACAGACGATGTGCTCAGAGAGATTTTAAAACTGGTTCCGGTTGCCTGATGTGTCTTTGATGAATACCCAACTTCAGCTTGAACAACTGGCCACAGACGGTATCCATCTGGATTTACCGCAGCTGCTGGCCTATCAGCGTCATCATGCGTTGCTGGATTTAGCGCCCAAAATGGCCATTCAAAGTAAGTTGGCAGGCAGTTATCTGGCGCGCAGTAAAGGCCGTGGTATGGAGTTTGATGAAGTACGACATTACCAACCCGGCGATGACGTGCGTACTATCGACTGGCGTGTCACAGCCCGCACCGGTAAAGTCCACACCAAATTATTCCGCGAAGAAAAAGAACGTCCGGTTTTTATCCTGACTGATATGTCTGAGTCGATGCGGTTTGGCACCCAATTATTGCTTAAGTCAGTGCAGGCTGCGCATTTAGCCGCCTTATTGGCCTGGCATGTGCGTGAAACCGGCGACAAACTCGGTGGGCTGGTATTTAGTGAACAGCAATTGCTGGAGCTCAAACCTGCAGCACGCAGCCAGGCCGTATTACGCTATTTAAATGCCCTGATTAAAATTCAGCAACATCAGGGGATGGCGGCAGAGTCCAACCTCAATCATGCTTTGGGTTTAATGCGTCGTTTAGCCCGTCCTGGTTCACTTCTTTTTGTGATCTCAGATTTTAGCGCGCTTGACGCACAAGGCTTGCGTCATTTACAGGCGATGCGCCAGCATAATGAAATTCGTTGTGTGCATATTACCGACCCTTTGGATTTGCAGCTGCCATTGTCTGCTTCTGGTTTAGCTGCGGTAACAGATGGTCAGGAGCTGAAAACACTCGACTTGGGATCCTCCGCGTTAAAACACAGTTATCAGCAGCAACAAAGCCAATGGCAACAGGCCTTGCAATTGAACTTAAAAAAGCTCAACTGCCGCTATTTAGAAATAAGTGCCGCTTTGCCTCTGATTGAACAATTAAACAGGAGTTGGCCTGATGGCGAACACTGAACCCCAACTGGCTTTAGCTGATATTCAGGAGCCTATGCTGAACACCTTCTGGCCACCTGCACCAGGCTGGTGGTTGCTTGCATTGCTGCTTATTGTACTGCTGGCCTATGGCTTTCGTTTTTTCTGGAGAAAATGGCAAAAAGCCTTGCCATTACGTCAGGCCAAAGCAGAATTGCGACTGATTAAAGAGCCACATCAGAGTGCTGAACTTAATGAACTGCTAAAACGATTGGTACATTGTTACAGCCCACGACATCCGGTTTTATCTGCGCCAGTGAAACAATGGCAGGACTTTTTGCAGCAGCAATTACCCCAACAGCCTATACCTGACTTACAAAAATTGCTGTACCAGCAGCAGTCTGAGCAAACCGATTTTAGCGGTTATCTTCAGTTTGCGGCCAAATGGCTGAATAAAGTCTCAGTCAAACAGCTGGAGCAGCTTTGATGTTTGAATTTAGCTACCCATGGCTGTTTATCCTGCTGCCTTTGCCATTGTTGCTGCGCCGTAAAACTCAGCAACAAGGCAGCCCTTTAACACACAAAGCGCTGATTAAAGCCAGCAGCCAGACTGATGGACTGACAAGTAAAGCGCCCCGCTCTGTCAAAACCCTCATAGCGCTGCTGTGCTGGTGTTTTTTAGTGCTCGCAGCGACCCAACCTAAGTGGCTTGGAGACACTGTGACCTTGCCACAACAAGGCCGGGATCTGATGTTAGCGCTGGATTTGTCCGGTTCGATGGCGATCAGTGATATGCAGCATCAGGGTCAAAGCATAGACAGGCTGCAGGCGGTGAAGCTGGTCGTCAGCGATTTTATTCAGCAGCGTAAAGGGGACCGTATTGGTCTGATTTTGTTTGGCGATGCAGCTTATCAGCAAACCCCTTTAACTTATGATTTAACCACCATTCAAACCATGCTGGATGAAGCAGTACGGGGATTAGTCGGTGAACGCACCGCTATAGGCGAAGCCATAGGTTTAGCCGTTAAACGATTAAACGCTTATGAAACTTCAAATAAAGTACTGATCCTATTGAGCGATGGCGCCAATACTGCTGGCGTGATCCAGCCAATGGAAGCCTTGCAACTGGCGAAAGCCGCCGGAGTCAAAGTCTATACCGTAGGTGTTGGTGCCGAACAAATGGTGCAACAAAGCATTTTTGGCCGCCAGCTCATTAACCCTTCTCAGGATTTGGACGAAGTGCTGCTGACCCGTATCGCAGAAGAAACCGGTGGTAAGTATTTCCGTGCCCGTGATTTAGCTGAACTGGCACAAATTTATAAGCTGCTGGATCAGTTAGAGCCGATAGAGCGCGATCAAATCAGCTACAGACCGCAGCAAAGTTTGTTGCATTGGCCTTTACTGGCCGCGTTGTTTTGTTCTGTGTTACTTGCCTTAGGCCAGATCAGATGGTCAGGGAGAAAAAACCATGTGGGCTGATTTTCATTGGTTAAGACCAGAGTATTTCTGGTTACTACTGCCAACGCTGCTGATTTGGGGTTTGTTTGCCAAACTGCGTCAACCACAAAGCGCATGGCAACACTGGATAGCACCACATCTGCAAAAGGAGCTATTAACTGTTCCCGCCAAACAGCAGCAAAAACCTGTGTTGTGGCTGCTGTTAATCATCTGGTTGCTGAGTGTGATTGCTCTGGCGGGTCCGAGTTGGCAACGTTTGCCCATGCCAGTGTTTCAACTTAAAAAAGCCACTGTGATTTTGATGGATATGTCGATGTCGATGCGCGCCACAGACTTATCCCCAGACCGTTTTACTCAGGCTCGCTTTAAAGCTCTGGATTACATCAATGGTATTAAAGAAGGTGAACTGGCTTTAGTCAGCTTTGCTGGCGATGCTTTTGTCATATCCCCTTTAACTCAGGATCACAATAACGTGCGGCTGCTGTTGCCTGAACTCAGTCCTGATATTATGCCGGTGCAGGGTTCTAACCTCGAAGCCGCATTAGTGCTTGCCGATCAGCTGCTCAAACAAGGCGGTTATGTGCAGGGTGATGTGGTGCTTTTTACCGACGGCTTTGCTTCATCTGATTATCCCCGCCTGCGTGAGCTGATGGATAATTTTCCACACCGCTTGTCTGTGCTGGCTTTTGGTACTACCCAAGGTGCGCCAGTACGTTTAAGCAATGGCGAATTATTAAAAGACCATCAGGGCGCTATAGTACTTCCCCGCGTCCCTCTGGCGCAGTTACAGCAGTTAGCAGAATTGCGAGGCGGTGTCTTTGCTGTTGCTGGCTCTGAAGATAATGATGTCGAAGCACTGCTGGCGTTAAAACCTCTGGATAAAAAAACCGACAGCGAGGAGCAACAAAAACTCTTTGGTGATCAATGGCAGGACAATGCGGTTTATCTGGTCTGGTTAGTATTACCTTTCGCCTTGTGGCTGCATAAACGTGGTGCCCTGACCGTCTTTGTGCTGGTACTTTTTATGCCAAAAGCCGAAGCCTTTGAATGGGGTGATCTCTGGCAAACGCAACAACAAAAAGCGCAAGCTGCTTATCAGCAAGGGGATTACTCAAGCGCCTGGCAGAATTTTGAAGACCCGTTATGGAAAGGCAATGCGGCTTATAAAGCAGAAGATTATGCCGCAGCTGAACAGTCCTATCGCCAGTTGGATACTGCAGATTCTCTGTACAATCTAGGTAATAGTCTGGCGCAACAAAAAAAATATCAGGATGCGATAGAAGCCTATCAACAGGCTCTGGCTAAAAACCCGCAGCTTGATAAAGCTCAGCAAAACATCGATGCGGTAAAAAAAGCGCTGGAACAGCAACAGCAGCAACAACAACAGCAAAAAGGTGAAGGCGAACAACAGGACGAGCAGCAAGGTGAGCAATCCGGCGACCAGTCTGGTGAGGAAGGTGAAGGCTCTGAATCAAAACAGCAGTCAAAAGAGCAATCCTCACAACAGTCATCAGAACAGCAATCGGCTGAACAAGGCAATGATGCTGCGTCACAAAAAGATCAGCCGCCGGGTCAAACTGAACAACAGCAAAAGCAGCAAGAGCAACAACAGCTGGCTGAACAGACAGAAGAAAACAAAGATACAAAAGAATCCCAGCAGCAAAAGGCAATTTCCGAAGCCTGGCCTAATGCAAACGCTGAACAAAGTCAGCAACTGGATAATTTATTACGCAAAGTACAAGATGATCCCTCTTTGTTATTACGCCGCAAGATGGCGATTGAATATCAAAAACGTCGTTATGATCAACCACCAGCCGGAGTTGTCGAAGAATGGTAAAGCAGTGGTTATGCCTGTTTTTAATAGCGTCCAGCCCGGTCTGGGCTTTCACTGAATTAAAAGTATCGCTGGATAAGAATCCTTTGTTATTAGGTGAAACAGCAGTGCTGGAGTTGGTGGCCGATGATCAGGTCGCTCATCAACCTGATTTCTCGGTACTGGACAAAGATTTTATAGTGCAAGGTCCTTCATTGGGTCAGCAAATGCAAATCGTCAACGGCCAGGCCAGCCGCACCACCAGTTGGCGCCTGCTACTGAAGGCAAAACAAAGCGGTACCTTTACTATTCCTGCCTTTGAAATTGAAGGGATTAGTTCTTCCCCTATTGAAGTCGAAGTCGTCAAAGGCTCTGCCCAGACCCAAAGCACCAATGACGCTCAGCTGTTTTTACAAAGTAGTCTGGATAGCACACAACTTTATGTACAACAACTGGCCTATCTGGAAGTAAAAATCTTTTTTCAGGGCGATTTACAGCGAGGTTCGCTGAGCGAACCTAAAGTGGATGGACTAAGCATTGAGCAGTTGGGGAAAGACAAAGAAGGCTCAGAACTGGTCAACGGTGAACGTTATCGCACTTTTACCCGGCAATATCGACTTATTCCTGAACGTAGTGGCACTTTTGTGTTACCTGGTTCAACACTTAGCGGCGAAATGCTGGACAGAAACTCGGGGCGTTATGATTATTTTGCCCAGACCAAACCCGTTAATGCCACAGCCAATGACATCACTATTGAAGTCGCCGCCAAGCCGGATAATTTCCCGGGTGACTGGCTGATTGCTGACTTAGTCAGTCTGAATGAAGAATGGAGCCCAGCCACCGATCAGCTCACGCAAGGTGAACCTGTCACCCGCACTATTACCATCACAGCGCTGGATGTGGCTGAACATCAGTTACCGGATTTAATTCTCGATGCCCCTGAGGGTGTAAAACTCTATAAAGAACAACCTCATGCTAAACAAGCAGAGCGTAATGGTACCCTGGTATCACAAAAAGTCTTTAGCATGGCAGTGGTTGCCAATAAAGCGGGCGAGCTGGTACTGCCGGAGGTGAAACTGCCCTGGTGGAACAAAAAAACCAATTCAGTGCAGTATGCTACTTTGCCGGAAAAACGTTTAACAGTGCAGATAAACCCTGAACTGCCACAACAAAGTGCTGCACCTATGGTGGTTCCAACAAAGCAGGCACCTTTAACCGAAACAGCAGAAGTTAACCCATGGCAATGGAATTACACCAGCTCGGTGATCAGCCTGCTCTGGCTAAGCTCTGTTGTTTTGCTGCTTTGGTTCAGACCCACCAAAGCTGTTGTAGAAAAAGCCGTAGTACGAGGCTCAGGGGTTGCCAAAGCCAATCCTAAAAAACTGCAGCGGGCCTGTCATGACAATGATGCAACAGCAGCACGGCAATGGCTGATGTTGTGGGCAGAACAGCAATTCGGCCGCCCACCCGCTTCATTAACCGAATTAGCCAGCTGGTGCAAAGATGCTGCTTTTTCAGAGCAATTACAGTTGCTAAACCAACAGCTCTATCAGAAAGAGCAGCAAAGCTGGCAAGGTAAAGCCTTGTGGATTTGCTGGTCGGAGTTATCAGTGCAGAAGGCAGGTTACAAATCTGCTTTGCCAGAACTGTACCCGGAATAAAAGTCAGCCGTGATTGGCAGCAGCACTTTGTTTGTCTGCCTTAAAAAACTGGCTGTTGTTTGATGCTATTGGTAGCATGCGCCAATTTATAACTACAACAATAACAGTGCGGGAGAACCACAGTGGCCACGGGAACCATTTTAGCTTTATCTCTTTATTTTATATCCATGTTAGCAATAGGTTTGTACGCCTATCGTCAGTCCAGCAGTAATTTGTCTGAGTATATGCTGGGAGGTCGTAAGTTAGGCCCTGCAGTCACAGCTTTATCTGCCGGCGCCTCTGATATGAGCGGCTGGTTACTGATGGGTGTGCCAGGCGCTATGTATGTGGCTGGTATTTCTCAAATCTGGATTGGTGTTGGTTTAGTCATTGGTGCTTATCTGAACTATCTGCTGCTGGCTCCACGTTTTAGGCTTTATACCGAATTAGCCAAAGATTCGATCACCCTACCCGATTATCTGGAAAACCGTTTTGCTGATCCAACACGGCTTTTACGTCTGGTCTCAGCTGTCGTTATCGTCGTATTTTTTACTTTATACACCTCATCAGGCATGGTGGCAGGTGGTAAGTTGTTTGACGAAGTTTTTGGTCTGGATTATGAGTTTGGTCTGTTTCTGACAGCAGGCGTGGTGATTGCGTATACCCTGCTGGGTGGTTTTTTAGCGGTCAGCATGACAGATTTTGTCCAGGGCATGATTATGTTTATTGCGCTGGTGATGGTGCCTGTAGTGGCTTTTGGTGCTTTAGATCAGCCCACTCAACTCTTTGCAACCATAGAGCAGCTCAATCCAAAGCATCTGGATTTATTCACGGGCACTAGTGTGCTGGGCATCATTTCACTACTGGCCTGGGGTCTGGGTTATTTTGGCCAGCCTCATATTATTGTACGTTTTATGGCGATACGTTCAGTGGAAGATTTTAAAGCGGCTCGTCGCATCGGCATGTCCTGGATGATCATCTCTATCATAGGCGCCATGGCCATAGGTTTTGTCGGTATTGCTTATGTTCAGCAAACCCAGATACCACTGAAAGACCCTGAAACCATTTTTATTCTGCTGTCTCAGGTCTTGTTCCATCCATTCGTTGGTGGATTATTACTGGCGGCTATTCTGGCGGCCATTATGAGTACCATATCTTCCCAGTTGCTGGTGACGTCCAGCGCATTAACACAGGATTTCTACAAAACTTTCCTGCACAAAGCCGCCACGGATCAACAACAGGTATTGGTCGGCCGCGCTTCAGTCTTTGCAGTTGCCCTTGTCGCTATAGTACTGGCGCTTGACAGCAACAGTTCTATTCTGGGTTTAGTCGCAAACGCCTGGGCTGGTTTTGGTGCAGCTTTTGGCCCTGTGGTGCTGATGAGTTTGTATTGGAAGCGGATGAATCATTGGGGCGCTTTGGCGGGTATCACAGCGGGTGCGTTGACTGTGCTGTTCTGGGCTTACAGCCCTTACCAAATTGATGGTAAGCAGCTTAATGATTTCCTGTATGCCATGATCCCGGGAGTTTTTGTCTCTGCTCTGTTAACCTGGCTGGTGAGTCTGGCGACCTCTGCTCCTTCTGCAGATGTAAGCCATTTGTTTGAGCAAGTGTCTGATAAGTTAGAAAATAATTAAGCAATCTAACTGCAGGCGACCTGTTGTTTGGGTCGTCCTGCAGTTTCCTCCTGTAATCTCTGAAAAAATCTGTAAGACCATAGTCTTTTCTCGCAGATCTTTGCTACATTGAAGCATGACTTCTGTTTAGCTGTTCAGGGACTTATGTACTTTTACACTGCACGCCAACCTATTCTGGATAAAGATAAAAACCTGTTTGCCTATGAATTGTTATTCAGGGATGGTGTGGAGAACGTATTTCCTGAAGTCGATAGCAACGAAGCCACCTCACGTATGATTGAAGGCAGCCAGCTCAATTTAGGCTTGGATGAGTTTTTGGGCGACAAGCCTGGCTTTATCAACTTTACACTTGATTCTTTACTGAAAAAATATCCGTCGATGTTGCCCTGTGAGCAAGTGGTGATCGAAATACTGGAAACAGTGCAGCCAGGCAAACGTTTATTAGCTGAATGTGAGTCTCTAAAAGCCCAGGGCTATATACTGGCGCTGGACGATTATATTCATCAACCGGTCTGGCGGCATTTCTACCCGCTTATCGACATTATTAAAATTGATTTTCGCGCCACCAGCCTCGATACCATGCTGCAAATTAAAGACGCCATCAAAGAATTTCCGCACATCAAACTGCTGGCTGAAAAAGTAGAAACCAATGAAGAGTTTTTACAGGCGCTGGATTTAGGCTTTGACTATTTTCAGGGCTATTTTTTTTCCCGCCCTGAGATGATGCAAAGCCGGGCTTTGTCGCCAGCTCAAATGACATTAGCCGAATTGTTGTATGAAACAGCAAAAACAGAGATGGATTTAAATACCATCACCTCTGTGTTTGAACGTGATGTGCATTTATCTTACAAGTTGCTTCGCTACACCAACTCAGCGGTATTTAAACGTCGCGCCGAAATCGCAACTATTAAACAAGCCATAGTAGTGCTGGGCCAGGCTGAGCTGAAACGTTTTTTATCTGTACTTTTTACAGCTCAAATCAGCAGTGATAAACCTGCAGAGCTGATGCGACTGGCAATGACCAGGGCTCGTTTTGCTGAGGATATTGCCAGACTTGCAGGTTTCCCCGAAGTGTCCAAAGCCTTTTTGACCGGAATGATGTCGCTGATGGATGCGATTCTGGATGAACCGATGAGCTCAGTGATGAGTAAATTGCCGCTGTCCAAAGACATTAAAGATGCGCTGATCGATGGTATAGGACCTATAGCTCAATTTCTGCAACTGATTAAGTTTTACGAGCAGGCCGCATGGGATGATGCCAACGCACTGATCCATTCCCTCAAACTCGACAGTAAATCTGTACCTGATGCTTATCATACGGCGGTACAGTGGGCGAACGAACAAATGAAAGCGCTCGGCGATAACTGACGAGCGCGTATTTCTGCTTAAAAACTGACGTGTTCAGCAACTTTAGCCGCTAACTTGTCACCAATACCTTTGACTTCAGTCAGTTGTTTCTGGTCTTTGATCGGGCCATTGGCACTGATGTAATCTTTAATGGCCTGAGCTTTTTTTTCACCAATACCAGGCACTGCAACTAATTGCTCTATCGACGCCTGATTGATATTCAGTTTGGCTTTGTCCGCAACTTTAGCGGCGGCGGGAACGGACAGAGGGGCTTTCGCCAACTCTTGTGCTACGGTCAGATTAACTGCACAGGCCATACTGGCCACGACTGCTGCAACGAGTGCGATTTTCATCACAGTTCTCTCCTTTTAACAGTGTCTTGCCTTCTCACTGTGTGACTGAAGGTTGTTGTCAGTCACTACAATCCGGTAAACGAAAGCAAAGAAACTACTTTGAGTTGCAACCTCGTCAATAAAGATAGTCAAAAGATGATATTTTGCATCATTAAATTCACATTATTTAAACAAAAATAATCCCTTCAGTCATTGAAGTTATGGCAAGGCAACAAGGTAGGGGCTGGGTTTATCCCCGCACGTATCAAATACAAACCAACATTAGAGCGAAAGCTCGCAGTCAACAAAGCTGCGGCTTCAAGTACGACGGGTATTCAGCAGCAATTCAGACCCTGGATCTTAGACTTTCAACGTTTTGTCTGATGTTAAGGATTGCCGCAACTGACAGAGTGTTTTAGCATAACGCCACTTTGTTTCTGCATTGTTAAAAAGGAAGCCCCATGCGTTTATTAGTTGTTGAAGACGAGAGTTTATTGGCGGAACAAATCCGTGAGCATTTGGTACAACAGCAATTTAGTGTGGACGTAGCCCATGATGGTGCTGACGGCTGGTTTAAGTTAAGTGAATATCCTTATGATTTGGCTATTATTGATATAGGCCTGCCAAAGATGGATGGCTTAAGCCTTATTCGTAAAGCCCGTCAGAATGACATTAAAACCCCTGTCATTGTGTTAACAGCCCGTGGCAACTGGCAGGATAAAGTCGAAGGTTTAGACGCAGGTGCCGATGATTACCTGACCAAACCATTTCATACGGAAGAGCTTTTGGCCCGTATTAATGCTTTGATCCGCCGCGCCGCTGGTCAGCCTGATCCTATGCTGCATTCTGGTCCTGTGAAACTGAACAGCAGAACTCAACAGGTGTGGTTAGGTGAAGATGAAGTGAGTCTGACAGCTTATGAATACAAGGTGTTAGAGTACTTTATGCACAACCCGAATAAAGTCATCTCCAAAACTGAACTGACTGAACATATTTACGATCAGGACTTTGATTTAGACAGTAATGTTATCGAAGTATTTGTATTACGCCTGCGGAAAAAACTCGACCCGGATGGTGAATTAAAACCTATAGAAACATTGCGTGGCCGTGGATACCGTTTCACTATGGTTGTCAGCTAAATGCAGTTGTCGCTCAAGGTTCGTCAGGGTATTATCAGCCTGTTTTTGCTGTTCTTTTTATTACCCAGTTCATTTTTTGCTATAGAACAGGCGTTTTATACCCAACTGCTGACCAGCACTGAGCAACGACTTGAAGTGCATATGTACTCCATTTTGGCTGAAGTTCATCCGAACGATGGCAAGGTGGAGCTGAGTAATAATTTGCTGCCACCTGATTTTTATCGCCCTGACTCAGGGCTTGCGGCTTTTATTACCAGCGAAAACGAATTGTTATGGCAGTCGGACTCGTCAATCAACCAGCAATTTGATCCACCCACTCACCAGATTTTACCTGCCTCTCATGAATTTGTGCTGATGGAACAGTACCAGCAAAAATACTGGGTGCTGTCCTTTTCCGTGCTGTTTGATTTAGGCGACAACACCCTGCCTCTGACTATTCATGTGGTGCAAAATGATCAATTGCTGCAGGAACCGCTGAAAGCCTTCCGCAAAACCTTAAGCCAATGGTTTATTGGTATAGCGCTCGTGCTTATCGGCTTAACTTTGCTGGCTTATTATTGGATCACTAAACCATTAACTTCATTAGATAAAGAAATCCATAAACTGGAAAGTGGCCAGCAAGAACAACTGCTGCACGACTACCCTGCCGAGCTGAACAAAATCAAAGAAGATTTAAACCTTCTGCTGGCGAACCAGAACAGGCAAAAGCAGCGTTACCGCCATCACTTAAGTGATTTGGCACATGCGCTAAAAACCCCTATAGCTGTACTTCGGACCTCTAAGCTGTCCGAGCAACCTGAATTACGTGAACAACTGGACCGTATTACCGGCATGATTGAACACCAGCTAAAACGTGCCGCAAGCTCAGGTCAGGATTTGTGGCACAAACAAATTCACGTGAAACCACTGATCACAAAGCTGGAACAGGCTCTAAGCAAAATTTATCGGGATAAAGGCTGTTTAATAGAAATTCATTGTACGGATCAGGTGGTATTCCGTGGTGATGAAACAGATTTAATGGAAATTTTGGGCAACCTGCTCGACAACGCCTGCAAAGCCTGTAATCACAGGGTTAAAATAAGTGCCTTTGGCAAACCGCTGCAACTGGATATAGAAGACGATGGCCCGGGCATTCCGCAAGATAAAAGGGAAGAATTGTTCCAACGTGGTACCCGACTGGATACCTATAAAGAAGGGCATGGGGTCGGACTTTCCATCGTATCCGAACTGGTCAAATCTTATTCAGGTGAGCTGCAGGTTTCGCAAAGCCCTTTAGGTGGAGCTCGTTTTGTTATTCGGTTTCCGGAGCCAGGTATAAAATGATGAAATTACTGTTGTCGATAGCCTTGGTCAGTGCTTTTCCGCTTTATGCGCAGCAGGCTTGTGATCAGAGCACACTAAACAAAGTGGATTATATGCAATGTCTGGATCAACAATTGGAGCAGACCAGACGTGAGTTAACCACCTGGGAAAACAACCATTTGTTTAAACTGGAAGCACAATCGACCAGCACAGGGCGTAAGGACGGTCTGAAGTTGTTTAACAAAGCCCGTCAAACCTTTAGCTTGTATACAGAACAAGACTGTCGCTGGCAGTTTATTGGTCAATTGCCGGATAACAATGCTGCGACCGCGTCATACAAACAATGCCAGTTGTACCACCTCAAGCAACGTATCGAGTTTTTAAAGCAAGTTCATACTAAACCGTAATAACCCACACAACCGTAGTAAAGCACTTATACTTGGCTGTATTCAGTAGCTTATGGTTGTGGAGAACTTTGGATGAACATTTTAATAACAGGCGCTACGGGGCTGATTGGACGTGCGCTCGTCGCACAGTGGCAAGGCCAACATCAGTTACATATCCTTACCCGCTCATCCGTAAAAGCGAAAGAAATATTGGCGGTTGACGCCAATTATCAACACTCTCTTGATGATATCGATTTAAATCAAATAGATGCTGTGATCAATCTGGCAGGAGAACCTATAGCGGACAGACGCTGGAGTGAATCACAAAAAGAAAAAATCTGCCAAAGCCGCTGGCAGCTCACTGAAACTCTGGCTGAAAAAATCCAGCAATGCACTACCCCACCTAAAGTACTGATTAGCGGTTCCGCCATAGGGTTTTATGGCCGCCAGGGCAACACAGTAGTCACTGAAGAGCACAGTTCTTTTTATCCAGAGTTCAGCCATGATATTTGTGCCCGCTGGGAGAATTTGGCACAGCGAGCTGCAGGAGCGAACACAAGGGTCTGTTTACTGCGTACAGGCATAGTGCTGAGTGGTAAAGGCGGAGCCCTTGGCAAGATGCTGCCGTTGTTTAGATACGGTCTGGGTGGCCCTATTGGTGATGGTCAGCAGTTTATGTCCTGGATCCATCTGGAAGACATGGTACGCCTGATTGATTTCTTACTGCAACGTGAGGACTTAAGTGGGCCTTTTAATGCCACAGCGCCCCGCCCTGTCAGTAATAAACAGTTCAGCCAGGTGCTGGCGGAACGTTTTGGTAAAAAGGCACCTTTTACAGTGCCTGCATTTGTATTGCGCTTAGCTTTTGGTGAAATGGCCGACATCCTGTTGTTTGGTCAGAATGTACAACCTAAACGTTTACTGGATAGTGGTTTTCAGTTCCACCATCCACAGCTCAAAGATGCTTTAAACGCCCTTCAATTCTGAAGGGCGCGTCGCAATAAGGTGCTGCCTGACATCTTCAGCAATACCCTGACCTGCCATGCCCCCAGCGCTGTGACTAAGCCCACACCTAATACCGGACCTAACCACCATAAGTTCCAGTGAGGGTTGTAAGGTAAATCAAAAAACTGCTGCTGTACTACAGCCAGTAAAACTTCAGCTAACAGAGTGGCAAAAAGACCGGCTAACCCACCCAACGCAGCAAACTCATACAGCAGGGCCGCTTTTAAGAAAGACGACTTAGCCCCTAAGGTGCGAAGGATGGCCAGCTCTTGTTCTCTTTGCTCCAGCGTAGCCTGCACTTGAGCCACCAACACCAGCACTGCAGATGCAAACACCAAAATCAGGATAAAAGTTAAGGCCACAGACACCTGACTGATAATATCATTGACCTGCTTTAAGATGGTATCGACAGAAATCAGACTCACTGTCGGGAACTGCCGCACTATCTGGTTTAATAGTTCTTGTTCTGACATATCCAGATAAAAGGCTGTGATATAAGTCGCTGGAAATCCCTGCATCAGATCAGGCGACAGCACCATATAAAAGTTGGGCTGCAAACTATTCCAGTCCACTTTACGAATACTGCTGATTTTCGCTTCAAATAACTGGCCACCGACAGAAAACTGCAGCATGTCGCCAAGCTTCAGCTCCAGTCGTTCGGCCATTTGCGATTCGACCGACACTTCAGCTTTGGAATCAGCAGTAAACCACTGCCCGCTTTCCAGCTTGTTATTGTCCGGCATCTGATTTAACCAGGTTAAATTCAGCTCACGCCCTACGCCTTGACGCTGCTCCGGTTTCTCTTTGGTTGCTTCATCGGCAAAGTTTTCGCCGTTAACGGCCAGAACACGACCACTGATCATCGGATAAAAATCTGTCAGGGTGAGCTGATGCTGTGCTGCCAATTGTTGCAGTGACGTTTTATCCTGCTCCGTTAAATTCACCAGAAATTGATTCGGTGCACCTTCTGGAACCTGCTGTTGCCATTGGTCCAGCAGCTCAGAACGTAAAAAATACAGTAACAGGGTTAGAAATAGCGCCAGACTAAAAGTGATCAACTGAAACGCATTGGGCCATAACCTGCGACGTAAATTCGCCAGAGCCAGCCGTAACGCACTACTTTGCCCCGCAGCCATAGGTTTAGCAACCCGAACCAGCAAAGCAGCAAATCCCATCAGTAAAGCGGCAAATACCAGGCAGAGCACAAACAACCAGCTGCTGATCCAAATATCACCACTAAAAAGCCACATCAATAGCCAGATGGCGACTGAGCCGCTGATTAAATGCACCGGATCAAATTTCATCTGATCCGGTTTCTCACGCAATACATTCAAAGCCGGCACTGCAGCCAAACGCCATAAAGGTCGGGCCGAAAATAACACAGCACAAATAGCAGCAGTCAGTACACCTAAACCTAGAGGCCGGAAGCTAAATTCAGCCAGATACTCTGGCATCCAGAAGGCAACACCCCATTGGCTTAATTGCACCAACAGCTGCCCAGCCACTAAACCAAAGCCTACGCTGAAGATCACCACAAATAACAGATGGCTGCCATAAATTTTCCGGCTTAAAGTAGTGGTTGCGCCCAAAGCCTTCATCACAGCGACAGAGCGGGCATGCCGCTGACTATAACGATTCGCAGCCACTGCGGCGGCACAAGCGGCCAGTACTATACCCAATAGACCTGATAACAATAAAAAGCGCTCCGATCTGTCCAGAGCGCCACCTATGGCCGACTCTCTGTCCATTTTCTGCCATCTGTCCTGTGGACCCAGCAGTTCTTTGCTTTGTGTCTCCAGTAATTCAAGGTCTTGCTGGGAACCTGCAAACATTAAGCGGTAATTGATCCGACTACCAGGCTGAATAATTCCTGTCGCGGCCACATCATCCAGATGCATGAGCACCCGTGGCGAGCTACCAAATACAGACAAGGGCGCATCAGGCTCAGCCACAATAACCCCAGCGGAAGTAAATACTTTTTCACCAAGCTCCAGACTGTCGCCCACTTTGATATTCAGTAAACTATAAAGACGACTTTCCAGATACAACTGATTCGGCTGCAAGGATGCAAGCGCAGTGGCATCGGTCAGCGACGAGCTTAATATCAACTCGCCTCTTAACGGATAAGCTGCTGATACCGCTTTGACAGACACCAACTGCATCAAATCTTTGGCAAATAACATAGAGTTAAACTGCACCTGACGCGATGACTGCAGTTTAAGCTCCTCTGCCTGCTGTTGGATCTGCTCATTAAAGCCAACACTGGAACGCAGAATTTTATCGGCAGCGACAAAATTGGCACTACGCTGATACAAAGCGGAACGCACAGATTCAGTGATACCGGATAAGCTCACTACAGTCAGCACAGCTAAAAAGAGTGAAAAGGCTATCACCCATAACTCACCCCGGCTTAACTCACGCCAGAACAGCCTCCAGGCGATTTTACCCCACATGACGTTTGTCCTCTGTAGCTTGAGTCAAATCAGCCGTTAAGTGGCCTGCGTGCATCTGAAATCTGAACTGGCAACGTTGCGCCAACTCATGATTGTGCGTCACCAGCACTAAGGTGGTACCTTGCTGCTCATTCAGTTCAAACAATAAATCTTCAATTTTTTCGCCTGTAGCGCTATCCAGATTGGCCGAAGGCTCATCGGCAAACAGCACTGCTGGTTTAGTGATAAAAGCTCTGGCTATCGCCACCCTTTGCTGTTCACCGCCACTCATTTGATTAGGGAAAAAATCGGCCCTGTGGCTTAATCCTACTTGCGCCAGCAATTCAAGGCCACGCGCTCTTGCATCCGGCATACCTGCCAATTCAGCGGGTAAAGTGACATTTTCTAATGCCGTGAGGCTGGGTAACAATAAAAAAGACTGAAAGACAAAACCAACAGAACGGGCTCTTAACTCTGCTCTCTCATCTTCAGTGAGTTTGTGCAGCGGCTGACCCGCCAGATAGACTTCTCCGGCAGACGCCTGATCCAAACCGGCCAATATGCCTAATAAAGTAGACTTGCCCGAGCCTGAAGCACCCACTATGGCAACTGTCGCGCCCTGATTGATAGTCAGATGGATATCTTGCAGTATGGTAAGCTCTGACTCAGTAAGCTGAACTGTTTTTACAACATCTTTTGCAACAATATGAGGTATAGGTGTTTTCATGATTCGATTGATCTACGTTATGCTTTTGGTCCTGTCGCTCACCGCAGCTGCAGTGCAGGCCAAAACGCTGTTAATTCTTGGCGATAGTCTGAGCGCCGGTTATGGGTTAAGCCAACAACAAAGTTGGGTGCATCTGCTTCAACAAAAACTCGACCAACAGGACAGTAACTGGACACTGGTCAACGCCAGTATCAGCGGTGAAACCTCCGGTGGTGGTCTGGCCCGTTTACCTGCCCTGCTCGAACAACACAAACCCGATTACGTGCTGATTGAACTGGGCGCCAACGACGGCCTGCGTGGTTTTCCTGTGCCCCAGCTTGAAAGCAATCTCAATGCGATGGTGACGCAAATAAACCAGCAACAAAGTAAAGCTGTCTTAATGCAAATACGTATTCCACCGAACTATGGCCCACGTTACACCAAATTATTCACTGATTTGTATCCTAAGATTTCAAAGGAGCAGCAAATACCACTGTGGCCGTTCTTTATGGAGACCATAGCGTTAAAGCAGCAATGGATGCAAGCAGATGGACTACACCCGAACCTGGAAGCACAACCTGTTATCGCAGATTTAATGCTACCTTTGGTGTCGAGTCTAGAATAAAGATGTAACCAAGTTTGAGGAATGTCAGGAAGCGGCTTTCAAGCCGCTTTTTTTATTGAGTTCAACTGTAAAGATAAAATTTGAAAATTGCTGAAAGCCAATCAAAAGGCAACAAGAGGCCAGGTAAATTAGACGCTTGGTTTAACTGGCTATCTACAGAGCGGAGAATTGCCGGAAATTTATAAAGTTAGCGGAGCTAAGTTGGTGGAGCTAAGCGGGATCGAACCGCTGACCTCTTGCATGCCATGCAAGCGCTCTCCCAGCTGAGCTATAGCCCCACTTGCAGATGTAACGCTGAAGTGGCGTCCCTTAGGGGATTCGAACCCCTGTTACCGCCGTGAAAGGGCGGTGTCCTAGGCCTCTAGACGAAAGGGACACTGGATAGTTCTTCATATGATGTTGGCGTCCCTTAGGGGATTCGAACCCCTGTTACCGCCGTGAAAGGGCGGTGTCCTAGGCCTCTAGACGAAAGGGACAGGCGCATAAACATCACATTTTGTACTGACTAATTGGCGTCCCTTAGGGGATTCGAACCCCTGTTACCGCCGTGAAAGGGCGGTGTCCTAGGCCTCTAGACGAAAGGGACACTACAGTCAGTTTGTCAGATTTTGTTGGCGTCCCTTAGGGGATTCGAACCCCTGTTACCGCCGTGAAAGGGCGGTGTCCTAGGCCTCTAGACGAAAGGGACACTGGAACAAAATCTTTGGTGGAGCTAAGCGGGATCGAACCGCTGACCTCTTGCATGCCATGCAAGCGCTCTCCCAGCTGAGCTATAGCCCCACACCAATTGTAGAAGTTGCAAAGCAATCCCCTACAAGACGAGGCGAATTCTAGGGGCCGAGGCTAAAGGTGTCAACAGTTTTTTAGAAAGCCTTAACTGTTCGCGTATTTTTTAAACTAAGTGACGATTCAAGCAGCAAAATACAGCAAAATAAAGCACATAGGCCCCTGCTCTGCCAGCAAATGGATTCAATTCAAAGATCTGGTATGACACCGGGATAAAATGAGAACTAAAGTAAAGTGCCGGGAAATGTATAGCCAACGTAATTAGGGTTGCTGTGAGTTGGCAAGAGTTTAGGGTCTGGCGGAGAGTTCGCAGTAAACAAAACTGCAGCTTTCACTACGAAGTGATATACAAAGAAAAAACCCTGCCGGAGCAGGGTTTTTTTACTATTAAAGACTCACGTTATTTTTGCTAGCGCGCTCTTTAATGTAGCTCTCCCAGCTTGCAGCCTGACGGGCAAACTTAGGATCAGCTTTAGCTTTCTGCACAGCCTGGTAGGCGTCTCTGAACTTGTTCTGATAGAAATAAGCTTCTACCAGAGCCAGATACACTGGACCTTTGGTTTTTACACCAGCATCCAACGCTTTGTTCAGAGCGACAACAGCAGCAGAGTATTTTTCAGCAAGGATCAGAGATGAACCCTGACGACGATATGCATCACCATCATTGTCTATCTGAGCTGATTCACCGTAATACTGAGCGGCTTTTTCCATTTCACGCGCAGCCTGGAATGAACTGGCCATACTGTTCAGCATAGTTTTATCTTTTTTGATTAAACCAGACTTAATATGTTTTTCCAGTGTCATACCCGCTTTGTATGGAACGTTGGCGTTTGAGTACAGCTGAGACAATAACTTGAACTCATTTTCTGAATCCAACATGCCTTGCATAGCTGCAACTTCAAGTGTCACCAAAGCTTTTTCATATTGCTCTTCAATACTGTAAAACTGAGCCAGATAAGTCCACCAACGTTTTTCCGCTGGGAAGACCTTCACAGTAGTCTCTAACACTTCGATCGCTTTCTTGTTGTTTTTCATCTCGTAATAAGCTGAAAACTTCAAGGTATAAGGACCGGCGTTTGGCTTAGCTTTATCTTGCAGAGCAATGGCCATATCAGCAGGCTCAATCACCTTCTGATACTGCTTCATTTCCATATAAGCGCTGGCAATACGCAGATAAACGTTTGAATCCTTCTCACCTGTGAAGTCTATCCACTGGTAATAGGTTTTAATCGCTTCATTGTATTGTTTATCGCTTAACAATAAGTCAGCAAGTAAACGCAAACCAGCAGATTGGTCAGTAAAGCTCAATACGTCTGGCTTCATCGCTTTGCGTAAGTAGGCGATGGCTTTTTTCTCGTCTTTAGCGGCCCACATGTTGCCTAAAAAACGATTTAAATAAGCCATGTCAAACTCATTGCTTGACTCAACACCTTGCAATGCAGCAATAGCTTCATTGATCTTTTCAGCACTGTATAGCTCGTAAGCTTTACCTATAGCTTTACCAACCTTTTCACCTACAGCACTTGATTTGCGATTTTTACGCGCTTCAATTTTTGCAGGATCCGGAGCTGCTACAGCATACGAACTTAAGGTTGTAACACCAAAGCTGGCCAGTACGATCAACGCAGAAGTAAGATTACTTATTTTCTTCATAGTGTTAACCCCCAGCCTGATCTAGAGAGAAGTCCAATTGAACCATAATACCTGGTTGCTGAACTGCCTTACCATCGACCACTTTTGGTGAATATTTCCAGCGCTTTAACGCACGAATTGCTTCACGGTCAAATACACGTTTAGGTTCTGCTTCAACAACAGTGACGTCACCGACGCTACCATCTTCCAGAATAGTAAAACGCATTTTAACCCAACCCTGCAGACCATCACGAGCAGCCTGTACCGGGTATTTAGGTTCAATACGAACTATCGGAGTAGCATCGCCATCACGCATCATCGCTGACGACGGATCACCTAAGCCTGAGTTCGCACCACCTACGTCAACTGAAGGGATGTTGAAACCTATGGTTCCACCAGTATCAGTTGAAGCTGGTTCTGCAACCGGAGCTTTTGGAGGCTCTGGCGGCGGTGGCGGCGGCGGTGGCGGCACCCGAACACGAGTCTGAGCTTTTGACTCAGGCGGTGTCGAGTTAATTTCAATAACGATTTGATCCTTTTTAGCATTGGTGAACGTATCATCCCCACCTATAAGGAATGCCATCAACACATACAGGAAAAACGTTATTACCGCACCAACTACCAGTGATAGTAATAACCTTACCATATTACTTGTTCTCCGCAGCGATCGAAATCTTATCGATACCAGCCAGCTTGATTTGGTCCATTACTGAAACCACAATACCATGCTTAGCTTCTTTATCTGCTTGAATGATCACTGTATCAGTTGGCGATTCAGCTAACAGCTTTTCAACCGTTGCACCAACACGCTCAACGTCTACAGCACGTTTATCCATCCAAATCTCACCGTTTGCACGGATAGCAATAAAGATAGTGGCTGATGGCTTAGATTGAGCTTTCGCCGCTTTAGGACGGTTTACGTCAATACCAGCTTCTTTAACGAACGACGTCGTAACGATAAAGAAAATCAGCATGATGAATACAACGTCCAACATCGGCGTTAAATCTACTGCTGCCTCTTCGGCTTCACGTCTAATTTTACGTGCCATAAAATACTCTCTATCAATGATGAGGCATACTGTCAGCTAATCCATGAACTGCTGACTTCACCTTACCTTCCAGTTTGGACGTTACAAATACACCTGATAAACACGCAACCATACCAGCCATAGTTGGGATTGTTGCCATTGAAATACCAGCTGCCATCAGTCTTGGGTTACCAGTACCTTGTACCGCCATAATTTCGAATACAGCGATCATACCGGTCACAGTGCCTAACAAACCGACCATTGGACAGATCGCAACCAAAGTTTTGATTACACCGATCCGCTCATGCAGTTTGGTAGATGCTTCTGACACCCACGCATCACGAATTTTATGCGCATACCAGGAGGTTGTATCAGCCCGGGCATTCCAGTCAGCGATGATTCGATTACGCATCGCTGGAAATTCCCGGTTGATAAACCAGAAGCGCTCTATGATCAATACCCACATGATGAAGAGCACTATGGCGACGATATACAGTACATCACCGCCGGTTGCGATAAAATCCCTGACAGATTCCCAAAGCTCTATCAGGCTATGCATTACGCTTTCTCCTTCTCCGCATGAGCAGCGATGATACCAGCGCTTTGCTCATCCAGAACATGCAGGACTGAGTTTGATTTACTTTGTAACATAGAGTGAAGGAACAGTAATGGCAGAGCACATAACAGACCTTGAACAGTTGTTACTAACGCCATTGAAATCTGACCAGCCATGATTTTCGGGTCGCCAGTACCGTGTAAGGTAATAACCTGGAACGCACCAATCATACCTACAACTGTACCTAACAGACCTAATAAAGGACCTACAGCAGCGATCAGCTTGATAATACCGATACCTTTTTCGATATCCGGAGTTTCACGCATAATGGCTTCGTCCAGTTTCAGTTCTAAAGTTTCAACATCAACAGATTTGTTGTCGTGGTAAACTTTCAGGATACGGCCTAAAGCATTTTTCTCTGAAGGGTTAGACAGGTTTTTCAGCTGAGCATTTACACCAGAAGAGGCTGCTGCAAGAGCTAAGAAACGAATTAAACCGATCAACAAACCAATACCTAATAACACTGTGATTACGTAACCAACAGTACCACCTTGGTGGAATTGTTCTGTTAATGTAGCTTCCTGAGTTTTCAGACGCAGTAAGTTACCACCAGTTGGGTCGATATAAACTGGTTTCACTTCGCCAGCAGCTGCATTCTTGAACGCTTCAGCATCAGCAACAATGTATGACTCAGGTTGTTTAACCAGAGGCTGCATTTCCTGAGTGTCAGCGTTAAATACTAAATAGCCACCGTCAGAAATCAGGTTGAATGCACCGATACGAGTAACTGAAGCCTGAGCAGAGTTACCATCCAGAGACACAACATTACCTTCAAACTTAGATACTTTGGCTGATTCAGTCATTTCAGTTTGCAGAGCAACCCACAGTTCTTCCAATTCATTGATAGTTGGAAGTTCTTTAGCTTCTGACAGTTTTTTCAGCAGTTCTTCACGGCCTTTAAACTGGGCACTGATGTTAGAAGTAGCGATACCGCCGATGGTTTCAGTTGCAGCACCACGAACGATACCGAACATTTCACCTAAAGTACCCTGAGCAGCAATTAATTCGGCTTCTTTAGCGCCTAATTTACCTTCGTTGTCAGCAAACTGCTGAGTTAAAGATTTGCCACGTGATTCTTCAGCTGCGAACTCAGCTTTTGCTCTGTTTAACAGGGCTTGCTTGTCAGCGCGGTCAGATAAAAATTCCTGCTCGCGTTGCTGGTTGATTTTACCTTCAGCAGTACGTGATTTTTTAACTTGCTCTAACAGTTGGTCAAGTTTGGCTGTATCGGCAGCAGCAGTTAAGCACACGCCTGCAGACATAGTTACAACAGCTGCAACTACTAAACCTTTAAAAACTTTCTTCATTTATGCTTACTCCGCTGCTATAACTGGAAGTTTCAACAATTCTGGGGCTGCTTGTTTACCCGCAACACGAATCGCGAACTTGGTAGATTCCAGGTACTCTTGACCCAGAGCTTCCCATTGACCTGTAGTTCTGTTGAACATCCAAGCTTGTTTTTCATCCAGAGATTGAGCCAGTAAGGCAACGCGACCTACGTAAACGTAGTTCACAGTAATTTCGCCGCCATCAACAGTCAGTTTGTCTGTATAAGTAACCAGAGCTGTACCTAAATCTTTTTCGATTTGGTAGGCTTCGATTACTAAACGGTACATTTCTGAAGTGTTTACCGCTGAATTACCTAACACAGCGCGCAGACGATCAATACGAGCCAGACGGTTAGTCAGGTCGATTGGCATATCCGCTTTGATAAAGGCTTCTAAAGTATCAACCATACGATACATCAGAGGAACGATACCTTGCTTAGTACCTTCGATAGTACCAATTTGTTTGTCAAAAGAAGCCAGCTGTGAATTCTGATCGGCAACTAATTTAGCAACGTGGTCGTTATATACTTTTAAGTTTTCAGTTTGTTCAACTAATTGGCGGTATTCAGCCAATAATTCCTGACTTTGGTCAAAAATATTGTTGATTTTTTCCTGAGACTGAACTGCAGCGCGGATGTTTTGCTGACCCGCTTTGTGCAGTTCTACTAATGGATCTGCCGCTACTGATGTGCTGGCCAATGCGAATGCTCCAAACAGAGCAGAAGCAACCAGACTCTTACGAATGTTATTGTTAGACATAGTTCCCAACCAATAATTGCTGATTAACGTAACCTGTTTTTGAAAGGCTATTTTTTGTAACAAAAGATAACCCGGTTAAAGGGTAAACCGCCCGCATCATTGCAGCAAACTCGCGGATTGTCAATATAACAACGACAGTCAACGATGACAGTTTTGTTGCAACTTACTTGCGATTTATACCCATTTTTTCTTAAGCAAAATCAGGATCTTTCCTGTATTAATAATCCATTAAAATTTTTGCTTATTTAATGTTCGGTGTTAATTTCCCCGACTCATACAACTTCACCATTTGCTCAAGAGAAATGGCTTTTATTTTTGACGCGTTACCGGCCGTACCAAATGCCAGATAACGATCCTTACAAATTTCAGTCATAGCTTTGACTGATTCCTGCAAATACTTACGTGGATCAAATTCCGCAGGGTTTTTCGCCATATAGCGGCGGATAGCTCCTGTCGAGGCTAAACGTAAGTCAGTATCTATATTGATCTTACGAACACCAAACTTGATCCCTTCCTGAATTTGTTCAACTGGCACACCATAAGTTTCAGGAATGGCTCCACCATATTCATTGATAATAGCCAACCATTCTTGTGGCACAGAAGATGACCCATGCATCACCAGATGGGTATCCGGGATACGGGCATGAATATCTTTAATGCGGTCAATCGCCAGAATATCACCTGTAGGCGGGCGACTGAACTTATATGCACCATGTGACGTACCGCAAGCTATAGCCAACGCATCGACACCTGTCGCTTTGACAAACTGAGCCGCTTCTTCCGGATCAGTCAACATTTGGTCATGGCTTAGGATGCAATCTGCACCTATACCATCTTCTTCACCTGCTGCGCCAGTTTCAAGCGAGCCTAAACAACCTAATTCGCCCTCAACTGAAACACCACAGGCATGCGCCATATCTACAACCCGACGCGTTATATCGGCATTGTAATCATAATCCATCGGTGTTTTACCATCAGTTCCTAAAGAACCATCCATCATCACCGAAGAAAAACCCAGCTGAATCGCCTGCTGGCATACAGCTGTTGAGGTTCCGTGGTCCTGATGCATCACTACTGGAATATGCGGGAATTCTTCCACTGCAGCCAGTATTAAATGACGCAGAAACGGGGCTCCGGCATATTTACGTGCACCTGCAGACGCCTGCACTATCACAGGACTGTCTGTCGCATCAGCGGCAAGCATAATGGCACGCATTTGTTCTAAGTTATTGACGTTAAAGGCTGGTACTGCATAACCGAACTCGGCAGCGTGGTCCAACATTTGACGCATTGAAATCAGAGCCATGAGATCCTCTCTCTTTGTGTAGGGTAAGGGTTGTGTTTAAAACCGCGGACTCTGCTGTCACCTGAGGTGATCTTTAATTACACAGAACCTGCGGTCGTTCTCGTTTAGATTTTTGTAGTTATTTGTAATCTAACAGCTTTAGGCTGTGGTTTTGGCACGTTGTTCCAAAATTTCCACTGCTGGTAAGGTTTTACCTTCGAGGAATTCCAGAAATGCTCCGCCACCTGTAGAAATATAAGAAATTTTGTCAGCTAATTCATACTTATCAATAGCAGCTAAAGTATCGCCACCACCAGCTATAGAAAATGCCTGACTATCTGCAATGGCCAAAGCCAAAGCTTTAGTGCCTTGTTCAAAGGAGGCAAATTCAAACACACCTACGGGGCCATTCCAAACGATGGTGCCGGCATTTTTCAGAATATCGACCAGCGCAGCGCTGCTGTCAGGACCAATATCAAACACCATATCGTCACTGCTGATATCAGCAACAGACTTCGTCGTCGCCGGAGTGTCTTCAGAAAAAGCTTTGCCTGTCACTACATCTGTTGGCACCGGAATAGAACCGCTGTTCGCTTTGGCTTGTGCCATTAAACGTTTCGCTTCTGGTATCAGGTCAGTTTCAACCAGGGATTTGCCGACTTGATAGCCCTGAGCAGCAATAAAGGTATTGGCGATACCACCACCGACAATCAACTGATCAACAATACCGGATAAAGACTCAAGCACTGTTAGCTTGGTCGACACTTTAGAGCCGCCTACAATAGCCACCAATGGGCGTTTCGGATTTTTAAGCGCAGCGGCTAATGCATCTAACTCGGCAGCCAACAAAGGACCAGCACATGCGATTGGCGCAAACTGTGCCACACCATGAGTCGTAGCCTGAGCTCGGTGTGCAGTACCAAAAGCGTCCATCACAAACACGTCGCATAAAGCAGCCAGTTTTTTCGATAAGGTTTCGTCGTTTTTACCTTCGCCTTTGTTAAAGCGCACGTTTTCAAACACAACCACTTCACCGGCGTTCACTTCAACACCGTCCAGGTAGTCTTTAACCAGGCGTACAGGCACAGATAAAGCAGCATTTAAATAATCAACCACAGGCGCCATCGAGAACTCTTCAGCGTACACACCTTCGTCAGGACGACCTAAATGCGAACACACCATCACTTTGCCACCTTTTTTAAGCGCTAATTCAATAGTAGGAATAGCAGCTTTTAAACGTGCATCTGAGGTCACTTTGCCATTTTTAACCGGTACGTTTAAATCTTCACGGATCAGTACCCGCTTCCCTGTTAAATCGACATCCGCCATCTTAATAACTGACATACCAGACTCCTGTGATTTGATTCAATTTCTATTATTAATTTAAAAAGCTTAGACAAAACTCATCATAGCGCGGGTTGTGTCGATCATTCTGTTCGCAAAGCCCCATTCGTTGTCACACCAAACTAAACATTTCACTAAACGTTTATGGCTGACTCTTGTTTGCGAGCCATCGACAATGCATGAATGCGCATCATGATTAAAATCAACGGAAACCAGTGGCTCTTCGGTGTAATCCAGAATACCAGCCAGCTCCCCTGCCCTTGCGTGCTGTAAAACCTGATTGATCTGAGTAACATCGACGTCCTGATGCAAAGTGACACTTAAATCCATAGCCGTCACATTGACCGTAGGCACGCGCACAGCAATGGCTTCAAAACGCCCGGCCAAATGCGGCATGATACGTTCAATACCACGGGCTAATTTGGTGTCCACCGGAATAATGGACTGACTGGCAGCGCGGGTACGACGTAAATCAGTGTGATAAGCATCTATCACTTGCTGATCATTCATCGAGGCGTGAATAGTCGTAATGGTGCCACTCTCTACACCAAAATGCTGATCCAGCACCTGGATCACCGGAACTATACAGTTGGTAGTGCAAGAACCCGCCGACACTACTGTCATATCATCGGTCAGCAAATGCTGGTTAATGCCATAAATCACTGTGGCATCAATATCGGCATCTGCCGGATGTGAAAACAATACTTTTTTTGCACCTGCATCTAAATGTAGCTGCGCATCAGCACGGCTATGAAACACACCTGTGCATTCAAGAACTACATCGACCTCTAATTCATTCCATGGCAACTGGGCGGGATCGGCCTGACAAAACAGTGCTATAGCGTCGCCATTGACCAGCAAACCTTCTGCAGTCAGCTCAACCGGAAAACCAAAGCGGCCATGCGAGGTATCGTATTTTAATAAGTGGGCTATACCTTTGGCATCAGCCAATTCATTAATAGCGACCACCTTGACTTGCTCTGTTAAACCGCACTCGTACACGGCACGCAGAATATTCCGACCTATACGGCCAAAGCCGTTAATTGCCACTTTAATGGTCATTGCTATTCAATTACCCGCTTCACACATTTACTGATTAAAAAGAGGGGCCAAAAGGCCCCTTTTCATTTTACGCTAATAACTCGTTGGCAGCTGCAACCACAGCGGCCGTGGTAATACCAAAGTGTTCAAACAGCTGCTCAGCCGGCGCCGATTCACCAAAGCTGTCCATGCCAATGATTTTACCTGTCAGGCCAACATATTTGTACCAGCTGTCTTTAATACCTGCTTCCACAGCGACACGTTTAGTCACTGCTGAAGGCAATACAGATTCACGGTATGCCGCGCTTTGAGCTTCAAATACATCGGTTGAAGGCACAGAAACAACCCGAACTTTACGGCCCGCAGCAGTTAACTGATGATAAGCCTGCACTGCCAGCTCTACTTCAGAACCAGTAGCAATCAGAATAAGTTCAGGCGTGCCTACAGAATCTAACAACACATAACCGCCTTTACGAACATCAGCCAATTGCTGCGCTGTACGGGCTTGTTGCACCAGATTCTGGCGGGTGAAAATTAAAGTACTTGGGCCTTCAGTACGTTCAATTGCTGCCTGCCATGCCACAGCCGATTCCACTGCATCACAAGGACGCCAGTTCATCAGATTTGGGGTCACGCGCAGTGAAGCCAATTGCTCAACAGGCTGGTGAGTCGGGCCATCTTCACCCAAACCAATAGAATCGTGGGTGTAGACAAAAATAACCCGCTGTTTCATCAGCGCAGCCATACGCACCGCATTACGGGCATATTCCATAAACATCAGGAAAGTAGCACCGTACGGGATAAAACCACCGTGCAGAGCTATACCATTCATCATGGCTGACATACCAAACTCACGCACACCGTAATACAGGTAGTTGCCGCTGGCGTCTTCTGCTGTGACGCCTTTAGAGCCAGACCAAATCGTCAGGTTAGAACCTGCTAAATCGGCTGAACCACCTAATAACTCAGGCAATAAAGGACCAAAAGCGTTTAAGCTATTCTGAGAGGCTTTACGGGTTGCAATCGACTGTGGGTTGTCCTGCAAATGCTGAATATAAGCGGCAGATTTTTCCGCCCAATCAGCTGGCAAATCCCCCGCCATACGACGTTTAAATTCAGCAGCCAGTTCAGGGTAAGCTTTGGCATAAGCAGCGAAGCTGTCATTCCAGCTCTGCTGAGCAGATGCACCTTTGGTTTTGCCATCCCACTCTTTATAGATATCTTGTGGAATAACAAAAGGGGCGTGCTCCCAGCCTAAGTATTCACGAACTGCAGCAATTTCAGCATCACCTAAAGGGGCGCCGTGGCAGTCATGTGAACCGGATTTATTTGGAGAGCCGTAGCCAATAATGGTTTTGCAGCAAATTAATGTTGGTTTGTCAGTGACAGTACGGGCTTGTTCAATAGCAGCCTTAATAGCAGCCGCATCGTGACCATCGACACCAGCAATCACATGCCAGCCATAGGCTTCAAAACGTGCAGGCGTATTGTCGGTGAACCAGCCTTCAACATGACCATCAATAGAAATACCGTTGTCATCCCAAAATGCGACGAGCTTACCTAAACCTAAAGTACCGGCTAAAGAACAGGCTTCGTGCGATACGCCTTCCATTAAGCAGCCATCACCTAAAAAGGCATAGGTGTGGTGATCAACAATGGCATGGCCTGGTTTATTAAACTGAGCCGCTAAAGCTTTTTCAGCAATAGCCATACCGACAGCATTGGTAATACCCTGACCTAAAGGTCCAGTGGTGGTTTCGACACCTGGTGCATACCCATATTCAGGGTGACCAGGAGTTCTTGAATGCAATTGGCGGAATTGTTTTAAATCCTCAATGCCTAAATCGTAGCCAGAGAGATGTAACAGAGAATACAACAGCATAGAGCCGTGGCCATTGGACAACACAAAGCGGTCGCGGTTGGCCCAGCTTGGGTCTTGTGGATTGTGAATCAAATAATCGCGCCACAATACTTCAGCAATATCTGCCATGCCCATAGGGGCGCCCGGGTGACCTGATTTCGCTTTTTGCACTGCATCCATGCTCAGAGCACGAATGGCGTTAGCGAGTTGTTTACGAGATGGCATCTTCTCTCCTGCTTTATTAACTTTATATGACTTTGATCCAAGGGGTGGGGTTACCCGTATGCACTGCTCTTTTCTGTCTTTATTGGAGTGGCGGCTAAGCGGGTGAACGCTGTTTTTACATGGATACGGCAAAGCTGGGCTTATTTTCACAGAGCATCAGCCAAATCGCAAATTTTAATCCACACCAAAGCAAAGTTTTACCTGCTCTTGCCGATACATTTGCAAGCTTTAGCATTAAAGACGTCCGGGCGGCAGAAAGTTCTGGCATTGACCTGCTGCTTTCACTAAAATAGCCGCCCCAAATTACAGCGCCCAGGCGCGATAACAACCAACATGTGGAATACGTAAATGGCACAACACATTTTTACCTCTGAATCTGTCTCTGAAGGACATCCGGATAAAATCGCTGACCAGATCTCTGACGCGGTATTGGATGCCATTTTAGAACAAGATCCAAAAGCCCGTGTTGCTTGCGAAACCTTCGTAAAAACAGGCATGGTGTTAGTAGGTGGTGAAATCACTACCTCAGCCTGGGTCGACATCGAAGAGCTCACTCGCAGCACTATTCGTGACATTGGTTACGTGCATTCAGATATGGGTTTTGACGCCAATTCCTGCGCTGTGTTAAGCGCCATTGGTAAACAATCTCCTGACATCAATCAGGGTGTGGATAAGAAAAATGAAGATCCTAGTGAGCAAGGTGCAGGCGATCAGGGGTTAATGTTTGGTTATGCCAGCAATGAAACTGACGTGTTAATGCCGGCTCCTATTACGTACTCTCACCGCTTAGTGCAACAACAAGCCAAAGTGCGTAAGGATGGTACTTTGAGCTGGTTACGTCCTGATGCTAAATCCCAGCTGAGTTTTGTGTACGAAAACGGCAAACCAGTGGGCATAGATGCAGTGGTTTTATCCACTCAGCACTGTGACACCATTTCTACGGCTGACCTGCGTGAAGCTGTGATGGAACACATCATCAAACCAGTATTACCAGCAGAATGGCTGAGCAATAAAACCAAGTATTTCATTAACCCTACTGGCCGCTTTGTGATCGGTGGCCCTATGGGTGACTGTGGTTTAACTGGCCGTAAAATCATCGTAGACAGCTACGGTGGTATGGCGCGTCACGGTGGTGGTGCTTTCTCTGGTAAAGACCCTTCAAAAGTTGACCGCTCTGCAGCTTACGCCGCCCGTTATGTGGCAAAAAACATTGTCGCCGCTGGTTTAGCTGAACGTTGTGAAATTCAGGTGTCTTACGCTATCGGCGTTGCTGAACCTACTTCTATCAGCGTTGAGACTTTTGGCACCAGTAAATTAAGCGAAGATCAACTGATAGCTCTGATCCGCCGTCACTTCGATTTACGCCCTTATGGTCTGATCCAGATGTTGCAGTTAGAGCGTCCTATTTACCGCGCAACAGCAGCCTACGGTCACTTCGGTCGTAATGAATTCCCTTGGGAAAACACCGACAAAGCTGACATTCTGCGCTCTGAAGCAAAAATCTAAGCTTTTGTTTTGACAAACAGAACCTAATCAAAAAGGAGAGCATTGCTCTCCTTTTGTTATTCGCCGCCATCCTTGGCGCTCTCCCTAAGGGCCAGCTAAAGCTGTTAAAAATCGTTCCTGACGATTTTTTTAATTTACGGTTTTATCAAAGCAAGATAAGGTAAAACGGATAAAAGACAGTCACAGCAGATGACGCTAAAACAACACGGAGTATCCATGACGTCCAGTGCCGTAAAAACCTCCTGGCTCAATCGTAGCCTTAATGCCATAGAACGAATTGGTAATAAACTGCCAGACCCAGCCATCTTATTTGCTTTACTGATGTTTTTTGTCTGGGGTTTATCCTGGGCTTTATCTGGCGTTACATTCACCGATATAGATCCACGCACAGGCCAGCCTTTTCAGGTGAAAAACCTGTTAGAAGGGGCTGCTTTTGCTGATTTTATGGCGAAAATGGTCAGCACTTTTGTCAATTTCCCACCTTTAGGTGTAGTACTGGTCGCTATGTTAGGTTTAGGCGTGGCTGAGTACACAGGCTTTATTAATGCAGGCCTTCGCGGCATTTTAGCCGTCACGTCAAAACATTTACTGACTCCGGTATTAATTGCAGTAGGTATTTTAAGCCATGTCGCAGTTGATGCAGGTTATGTGCTGGTGATCCCATTAGGAGCTGTCATTTTTTATGCTGCGGGTCGTCACCCTCTTGCTGGTATAGCCGCAGCTTTTGCCGGTGTATCCGGAGGTTTTGCCGCCACTTTATTTGTACCCTCCAGCTTAGATCCCTTACTGGCAGGTTTAACTCAGGCCTCGGCCCGTTTATCAGCCGACCCTGCGGCCGCCAGTCTGGTGATTAATCCATTAAACAATTACTACTTCACTACAGCTTCAGTTGTATTAATCGTTATTGTTGGCTGGGTGCTGACCGATAAATTTGTTGAACCACGTCTGCAACAAACCAAAGTCGATGGTGACCCAGAGCAGTTACCTTCAATGGACCCGCTCAATGATCACGAACGCAAAGGCTTGCGTTATGCGCTGCTATCGATGCTGATTGCAGCAGCAGTGTTAGTGGCTGCAGTGTGGCCGGAAAACTCAGCCTGGCGTTCCAGTACTGGCGAACTGACAGCAGCCTCAGCGCCTTTGATGCAGTCGATAGTCGGACTTATTTTTGTATTTTTCCTGTTGCCAGGCATAGTCTATGGTTATGTTTCAGGTAAAGTTAAAACCCACAGAGACGTAGTGCAAGGCATGAGTAAGGCCATGAGTGGTATGGGCTACTACATTGTGATGGCATTTTTCTGTGCTCAGTTCATTTACGCTTTTGGTCAATCCAACTTAGGTGCTTTGCTGGCGATTAAAGGCGCTAACTTCCTGCAGCAAATGGCGTTTCCTATGGCGATCAACCTGGTAGGCCTGGTATTGCTCACCGCAGTAGTGAACCTGGTGATTGGTTCTGCGTCAGCTAAATGGGCTCTGATTGGTGCGGTGCTGGTTCCTATGCTGATGCAACTGGGTGTGTCGCCGGATTTAACACAGGCAGCTTATCGGGTTGGAGATTCGTCCACCAATATCATCACACCGCTGATGCCTTACTTTCCACTTATCGTAGTGTTTTGCCAGAAGTATGTGAAATCCACAGGTATTGGTACTTTAGTCGCACTAATGCTGCCGTATTCTGTCACTTTACTGATTTGCTGGACCAGCTTTTTAATTCTGTTCTGGACTATGGGATGGCCTTTAGGTATTGGCGCCAGTTACATCTACCCTGCCCCTTAATTGCTTTTCTATAAATGAAGTAAGCTTGTGACGCATAAGTTGCGTCACAAGCCATACCCAGCCCCGCTTTTGCCTGCTACCATAGGCACTTTCCAAAGTGCTTAAGAAGCTATCTTTATGCGTATTCCCAGAATTTATCAGCCTGGTGCTATTGCACTACAACAGGAATTTGCCCTGGCCGAAGACGGCGCCAATCATATAGGCCGGGTGTTGCGTATGCAGGCGGGTGACGAACTCTGTTTGTTTAACGGTGACGGCCAGAATTATCAGGCGCTAATCACTGCTGTTGAAAAAAAGCAGCTGTTGGTTAAAGCCGTCAGCTCAAGCGACAACCCGGTCGAATCGCCCCTCAAATTGCATTTAGGTCAGGGCATTTCCCGTGGTGACCGCATGGATTTTGTCATTCAAAAAGCGGTTGAACTGGGCGTCACTGAAATCACTCCGCTTTTTACTGAGCGTTGTGGTGTAAAACTGGATGCAGAGCGTCTGGCTAAACGCACAGAACAATGGCAAAAAATTGCGATAGCAGCTTGTGAACAGTCAGGGCGCAGTGTAGTGCCAGTTGTGCATACTGCTTTGCAGCTGCACAAATGGCTGGCACAAGAGACAAAAGATTTAAAGCTGACCTTGGATCCATGGACTTCAGACTCCATTAAGACCATAGCAGGCAGTCAGGCTATTCGTTTAGTGATAGGCCCTGAAGGTGGTTTTACCGACACAGAAGTGGCCCAAACCAAAGAAGCAGGTTTTATGGCCGTTCGTTTAGGCCCTCGGGTATTACGTACAGAAACGGCGGCCTTAACCGCCATCAGCGCATTACAGTTACAATTTGGTGATCTGGCCTGAAGCAGATCCAGACAGGAGTGAAGATGATTAAATTAGGCATAGTGATGGACCCAATCGCGGACATCAATATCAAAAAAGACTCCAGTTTTGCCATGTTATTGCAAGCTCAGTCCCGTGGTTATCAGCTGCATTACATGGAAATGAACGACCTGTATTTAATCGAAGGTCAGGCCCGTGCCCGCACCCGACTTTTATCTGTGCAGCAAAATGGCGAACACTGGTATGACTTTGGTGGTGCACAGGACATCGCTTTATCCGATTTAGACGTGATCTTAATGCGTAAAGATCCACCTTTTGACACTGAATTTCTCTACGCGACTTACATTTTAGAAAGAGCAGAAGATGAAGGCACGCTGATTGTAAATAAACCGCAAAGCCTGCGTGATGCCAACGAAAAACTCTACACAGCCTGGTTTGCTGAACATACACCAAAAACTCTGGTGACCCGCGATGCGGCTCGTTTAAAGGCCTTTTACCAGCAAGAACAGGATGTGATCTTAAAACCTCTGGATGGTATGGGCGGCGCTTCCATTTTCCGTTTAAAGCCGGACGATGCGAACGTCAGCGTCATTATTGAAACCCTGACAGAACATGGTAGTCGTTATGCCATGGCACAGCGTTTTATTCCTGAAATTAAAGATGGCGATAAACGAGTGCTGGTGGTGAACGGCGAACCTGTGCCTTATTGTTTAGCCCGTATTCCAGCCAGTGGTGAAACCCGTGGCAATTTAGCAGCAGGTGGCCGTGGTGAAGCTCGTCCTTTAACCGAAAGTGACTGGGCCATTGCCCGCGCTGTTGGTCCTACCCTTAAAGCTAAAGGTCTGATTTTTGTTGGCCTTGATATTATTGGTGACCGACTGACTGAAATTAATGTCACAAGCCCAACTTGTATCCGCGAAATTGAAGCAGCATTTCCTGTGAATATCACCGGCATGTTATTTGACCAGATTGAACTACTGTTAAAGCAGAGCTAGCGGTTAAAACCAAATCAAGCAGAGTCCTAAGGCGGTTATATGGACAATTTTCAGAATCATTTATTGATTGCTATGCCGGGTCTTGATGACCCGATGTTTAAACGTAGTGTCACTTATATTTGTGAGCACAATGCCGAAGGTGCTATGGGCATAGTGATTAACCATCCTATGCCGGTTAAAGTGACCGAACTTTTGAGCCAGTTGCAGATTGAACACGATATAGAAAGCCGGGCGGCGAAAGCTCATGTTTGTGCCGGTGGCCCTGTGCAAAGTGATCGTGGTTTTGTGTTGCATACGCCAAAAGAAGGCTACACCAGCAGTATGCGGCTGAATAACGAGCTGATGGTGACAACTTCACGCGATATTTTAGAAAAGCTCACGACAGAGGACGCGCCTGAAAAGTTTATTCTGGCCTTAGGTTATGCTGGCTGGAGTGCAGGCCAACTGGAAAAAGAAATGGCAGAAAACAGCTGGCTGATGATCCCGGCCGACAACAATATTATTTTTGAAATGAGCCATGCCGAAAAATGGCAAGGTGCCGCTCATGCGATGGGCATTGAAGTCTGGCAACTTAGCCCAGAAGCAGGTCACGCCTGATGAGTAGTAGCGTAACAGTTTTAGCTTTTGACTATGGTTTAAAAAGTATTGGTGTGGCTGTAGGTCAAAGTATGACAGGCACAGCCACTATGCTCAAAGCCTTAAAAGCTCAGGACGGTATTCCAAACTGGGATCAAATCGAAGCTTTAATCAAAGAATGGCAACCTAAGTTGCTGGTGGTGGGTTTGCCTTTGAATATGGACGGCACAGAGCAGCCTTTTACTGCCCGTGTGCATAAATTTGTCAATCGCCTGCACGGTCGTTATGGTCTGCAGGTAAAAACTCAGGATGAACGTTTAACTACTGTAGATGCCCGTTCACAGCTGTTTGCTGAAGGTGGTTTTAAAAAACTCAGCAAAGAATTGGTCGACAGCCTCTCTGCCAAACTGATCTTAGAAAGCTGGTTTGAAAACGGCGGCGCTTATGGCGATTAAAACCGGTTTCTACCGCCACTATAAAGGCCCTTTGTATCAGGTGCTGTCGCTGGTACGTCACAGCGAAACCGATGAAGAACTGGTGCTGTACAGAGCGTTATACGGTGACTTTGGCTTATGGGTGCGCCCACTGGAGATGTTTATCAGCAATGTCGAAGTCGCTGGTGAACTGGTGCCACGTTTTAGTTTTGTTTCAGAGCAAGCACCAGCAGATGCTGGCCCTTTACCTGACCAGTCGCCTTTATCCTGATAAATTCCGCCTTGCCGTTTGTAGAAACTCTTCCATAGCAGCTTAGCCCCACTAGTGGGGCTTTTTTGTTTTTCTTTGCAGCCTTGATAAAACAAGCACTTGTGTCTAAGTTGAAAACATGGAATTCAAGGCGAACAGACATGGAATCAAGTTTTGAACTAAAAGCTCTGGCGCTGGATGCGCTTAGTCACACCCTGCCGACTGGTATTGCTGTGTTAGACAAATCCTTTCGTTATATCAGCATCAACTCTATTTTGGCCGAATTTAACGGTGTTGCGATAGAGCAGCATTTAGGTCGTACAGTGGCTGAAGTATTACCAGCTATGGCCGAAACCATTATGCCGATGCTGGAGCAAGTACGGGATACCGGCAAAGCTTTACTCAACTTTAGCGTGATCGGAGATGGCACCAATAACTCAGGTCACTCGCAATGGTCTGGTTCCTATATTCCACTCTTTAATGCGGAACAACAGCTTTGTGGTATAGCTGTGGTTGCCTTGAACAACACCATGGATTGGTTTGTGCAACAAACCCGTAAAGATGATTTAGACCGCCTGCGGAAAATTCTCGACAATATGTTTACCTTTGTTGGTATTTTGTCGCCGGACGGTACCTTGCTGGACTCCAACAGCCCGCCATTAATGCTGGCTGGTTTAACACTGGATCAGGTCCGTCATAAAAAATTCTGGGACTGCTTCTGGTGGCAACACGATACTGAATCGGCTAAGCGGATAGAAAAAGCAGTGCAAGACGCCAGAGCCGGTATCATCAGCCGTTTTGATATCACAGCGCAAATGAAAGACGACATCGTCATCATCGATTTTATGCTGGCCCCGGTTTATGACGACAATCAGCAACTGAGCTTTCTGGTACCTTCAGGCATCGAAATTACCAGCAGAAAACGCAGTGAACAGGAATTGCAGGATAGCGAAACCCGGTTTCGCCGCGTGTTTGACAGTACAGCGGATGGACTTGTCTCTATTGATTCCCAGGGTCTTATTACGCTGGCCAATACCAGAGCCTTACAAATGTTCGGCTATGAAGCAGGTCAGCTGACAGGGCTACCTATAGAAACTTTGTTACCGGAGCGCTACCAGCAGCACCATCCTCAATTACGTCAGGGCTTTATGCTCGCCCCGACGACCAGACCCATGGGGCAGCACAGAGAGCTGTATGCAAAACGCAAAGACAACTCAGAGTTTCCGGTAGAAATTGGTTTAACTTATCTTGAAGGTGATAAAAAAGCTGCTGTACTGGCGACCATCACTGATGTATCAGCCGCTAAAGAAGCGCAGCAAAACCTGCAAGGCATCATTGATGAAAAAACAGCCTTGCTCGCTGAACGCACTTTATTACTCAACGAAGTTCACCACAGAGTGAAAAACAATCTGCAGATTGTGTCCAGCCTACTCAGTTTACGATCGCGCGGCGCAACACCTGAACTAAAACAAGTATTGCTGGAGAGCCAGCTGCGGGTTCGCACCATGGCACTGACTCACCAGTTACTTTACGAAAAACGTGATTTCTCTTCAGTACCTCTGGCCAATTATTTACGGCAACTTTGCCAGTTAGTCAGGCAAACCCTGACTAACGCCGACTTTATCAGCTTCGATTTTGCAGAAATGGACGAACAGATAGTACTGGCGCTTGAACAAGCCATTCCCTGCGGATTATTAGCCACTGAAATACTGACCAACAGCATTAAACATGCCTTTCCAGATCATCAAAAAGGTAAGGTCACACTGGCCTTAACACAAAGCGAACACAGAATAACACTGGAAATAGGCGATAACGGCATAGGCTTGCCTGAAAGTATTGAATTAGGTCAGGGCAACTCTTTGGGCATGCAATTGATACCGGCCTTTATTTCGCAGTTAGGCGCTCAGATAGAACTAAGCAGGCATCAGGGCACCCTCTATTCCATTCATTTTTCATCAACCAGGGAATAAGGTTATGCAGAGTAATATTCTGATTGTTGAAGACGAGTATGTCGTTTCTCTGGACTTAAAAAGTACACTGGAAGACTTAGGCCACAAAGTGACTGGCACAGTAGCGCGGGGTGAGGATGTGGTAGCAAAAGCTATGGAGTACCCGCCCGATTTGGTGCTGATGGATATTCAGCTGGCAGACAAAATGCGTGGCACTGAAGCCGCTGAACAGTTAAAAAAACAAATGGATGTGCCGGTTATTTTTCTAACCGCTTTCTGTGATGAAAATGTGTTGGAGCAGGCCGAAAAGTCTTTTCCACACGGTTATCTGATCAAACCTTTTGACCGTCGTGAGCTGGAGGCAAGCATTCGCATGGCGCTGATCAGACACCAGGCCGAATTGAAAGTCCGTCGCTCAGAACAACGACTGCAACTGACATTGAACGCGGCAAAAATGAGTCACTGGCAACTGGATTTATCCACAGACCAACTGGAAATAGACGGTAACTTTTACGACCAGCAACAGGCCTATGCCTCCCAATCAGGAGGTCTTTCACAGTTAAAAGCCATGCTTGCAAGCGATGAACATCAACGTTTGTCGCGGCTTTTTGCACGCAAACGGGATTTTAATGCGGTCTTTATGTCAGCTCAGAACAAGCCGCCACGCTACATAGAATTGTTTGGGCATTTTCAGACCTCGCAGAATCAACACCTGATCAGCGGAATACTGCGCGATGTCACCCATAAGCAAAAAGAAGAACTGCAGTTACGTCAGGCCAGTACTGTTTTTAAAACCACATCAGAAGCCATTTTAGTCCTGGACGAAGCAGGTAAAGTGCTGTCGGTAAACCCGGCTTTTAGTCTGGTGACAGGCTACAGTGAAGCTGAAGTACAAGGTCTGCAGCCGGATGATTTTTTATACCCGCAACAACTGGCATCTCCTGTTTCTATCCGATTGCAGGAATTAAGTTCCAGTCACTGGAGCGGAGAAGTGGAGTGTAAGCGCAAAGACGGCTCACATTTTCCGACCTGGCAGCACCTGTGTAAAGTACGTTCACCCATGACCAAAGGAACTATCAGCCATTATGTAGTGATGTTCTCTGACATCTCTGCGCTTAGGCGTGCTGAAGAAAATCTGGCCACACTCGCATTTAGCGATCATTTAACCGGGCTTGGCAATCGCGTCAAGCTTGAGAAAATGTTGAAAACAGAACTGGTCAGGGCCGACAGAAATCAAAGCATGTTAGGTATTTTATATTTGGATCTGGATGGTTTTAAGCTGGTGAACGATACCTTAGGTCACCACGCTGGTGATTTATTACTACAAGAAGTCGCCAAACGCATTTGCAAACTCACCCGCGCCGGGGATGTGGCCACTCGTGTCGGTGGTGATGAGTTTGTACTGGTGGTGCCCGATATTCATCATCCATCCGACTGCCTGCGTATCGCTGAAAAAATATTGCATACCTTAGCTCAGGATATTTCATTGCAGGACAATATAGTGAATGTCTCTGCCAGCATAGGTATTGCCTGCTATCCGGACGACGCGACCAGTTACGAAGAACTGCTGAAATGTGCTGATTTAGCCATGTTTGCAGCCAAAGACGATGGCAGGAACAGATTCACATTTTTTAACCCTTTGATGGCAGAAAAAACCAGACAAAGGGTGCAGATTGAAAAAGATCTGAAAACAGCCCTGTATAAAACCGGCGAACTATTAATGTATTACCAGCCGATAGTACGGATCCGGGATGAAGAGCTAAGAGGTTTTGAAGCGCTGATCCGCTGGACTCATCCCACTATGGGTTTTATTCCACCGGATCGTTTTATTAAAGTGGCTGAACAAAGTAGTCTGATTAACGAAGTAGGCGACTGGGTGCTGCAGCAGGTGTTTAAAGATATCGCAGGGCTGATCCAGCGTTATGGTACAGATATCACTGTTTCTATCAATCTGTCGGTGCGGCAATTAGAAGATCAACTGCTGGCTGAGAAAATCAGGCTGCTGGCAATCCGGTTCAACGTCTCTTTGTCTTTGATTTATTTTGAAATTACAGAAACAGCCCTGAGTCAAAGCCAAAGCTTGTTGAGCACGCTGGAACAGCTGCGCAGTCTGGGTGCCCGTATCTCGGTAGACGACTTTGGCACAGGTTATTCGTCCTTAAGCCGTTTGCGCGAACTGCCCATTGATTGCTTAAAAATAGACAGAGCTTTTATTGTCAGTCTGGAACAGGATCGCAGCAGCGCGGAGATAGTCCGCGCCATCTGCGCTTTAGGCAAAGCCTTACAACTGACCATTATCGCAGAAGGGGTGGAAACTACTGCGCAATATCAGATCTTAAAAGACATAGGTTGTGATAAAGCTCAGGGCTACTTATTTGGCAGGCCAGGACCGCTGAGTTGAAATAATAAGGGCTGGATAGTCCCAGCCCCGACTTAATCATTATCCGTTAAACCTGCCACTGTCACGCCAGACAATAAACCTGAGCCTGTTGTGCCTTCCTGCAGTTTCATCATTAAACGTAAATCATTGGGTGAGTCAGCATAATGCAGCGCATCGGCGTGGCTGATTTGGCCTGCTTTGTATAAATCGTACAGCGCCTGGTCAAAAGTTTGCATACCCAGTTCACGGGATTTGCTCATCACCGCTTTGATTTCCCCTATCTCACCACGTTTAATTAAATCGGCAATCAGCGGTGAATTGAGCAGCACTTCAATAGCTGCCACCCGTTTTTTACCATCCATAGTAGGCACCAGTTGTTGGGCTACTATAGCGCGTAAATTCAGTGATAAATCAAAGAGTAATTTGCCGTGTTTTTCTTTAGGCACCAAATGCATAATACGGTCTATGCCCTGATTGGCGTTGTTGGCGTGCAAAGTGGCGATACATAAATGGCCGGTTTCTGCAAAAGACAAGGCGTATTCCATCGTATCCTGACTACGGATTTCACCGATAAGTATCACATCAGGTGCCTGACGTAACGAGCTTTTCAGCGCAGCTTCAAACGACTCGGTATCAATACCCACTTCGCGCTGCGTCACCAGGCTTTTTTGGTGATCGTGCACAAATTCAATTGGATCTTCGATGGTTAAAATATGACCACGGGCATTTTGATTGCGATAACCAAGTAACGCTGCCAGTGAGGTGGATTTACCAGCGCCAGTGCCGCCAACAAAAAGCACCAGCCCACGTTTGGACATAATGATGTCTTTGAGTACAGGCGGTAGGCCTAAATCATCTGCTTTTGGGATAGTAGTGACAATACGACGCACCACCATACCGGCCTGATCTCGTTGCCAAAAGGCAGATACCCGAAAACGTCCGGCGTCATTGGCAATAGCGAAGTTACATTCTTTATCTTTTTGAAACTGGGCTTGTTGTTTGGCGGTCATAGCCGATAAAACCAGCTCCAGAGATTGCTCAGGGTTCAGCACTTGTTCGGCGATCGGCTGCATTTCACCGTTAATTTTGGCGGATGCCGCAAGGCCAGCCGTGATAAATAAATCCGAAGCACCAGCAGCCACCATTTTATGTAAATAGTCGATTAAGCCCATTGCTATTGCCCCATCCGGCCCATAGAGCCCATGCTGTTAAAGGAGTTTTTATCCTGAGCTTTGGACAATGCATCTTTTTGATTGATCACACCACGGCTGACCAGATTAATCAGGCATTGATCCATGGTTTGCATACCATGAGAGGCGCCGGTCTGGATCACTGAATACATCTGGGCAATTTTATCTTCACGAATTAAGTTTCGAATGGCCGGAACCCCCAGCATAATTTCATGTGCTGCAACCCTGCCACCGCCGTTTTTCTTCAACAGCGTTTGTGAAATAACAGCTCTCAATGATTCAGACAACATAGAGCGCACCATGGCTTTTTCTTCGCCTGGGAATACGTCAATAATCCTGTCTATGGTTTTTGGTGCTGAGGTAGTATGCAAAGTACCAAACACCAAATGACCGGTTTCAGCTGCTGTCATCGCCAGACGAATGGTTTCTAAATCCCGCAGCTCACCGACCAGTATTACATCAGGGTCTTCACGTAGGGCTGAGCGCAGTGCATTGCTAAAACTATGAGTATCACGGTGCACTTCACGCTGGTTGATTAAACTCAGTTTATTCTGGTGCACAAATTCAATAGGATCTTCTATCGTCAGAATATGATGGTTTTTGGTGGTGTTGATGTAGTCAATCATAGCCGCCAAAGTAGTGGATTTACCCGAGCCTGTAGGACCAGTCACCAGCACCAGACCTCGAGGGTTGTCCGAAATACTGCGAAATACTTCTGGTGCATTTAAATCTTCAAGGCTTAATACGTCACTTGGGATGGTACGAAACACGGCGGCAGCGCCGCGGTTTTGCACAAAAGCATTGACACGAAAACGCGCTAAACCCGGCACTTCAAAAGAAAAATCGGATTCGAGCTTTTCTTCGTATTCTTTACGCTGACGGTCATTCATAATGTCGTACACCAAAGAGTGCACTGCTTTATGGTCTAAAGCCGGAATATTTAAACGTCGCACATCCCCATCCACCCGGATCAGTGGCGGTACACCAGCTGATAAATGTAAGTCCGAGGCTTTATGTTGCACACTAAAAGCGAGTAATTCGGTAATATCCATGGTGGAAAGCACTCCAAAGCAAGGGCTAAAAACAGAGTTGATATGACAAACAACATAGCAGAAGCGTTGAAATCAGCCTACAACGCCATCACAGAATTTCAGACAAAACAGCAATTAAACCAACAAAGTCGGCTTATTGCCGTTAGTAAAACCAAACCTGCAGCCTCTGTTGCTGCGGCCTATCAGGCGGGTCAACGCGCTTTTGGTGAAAACTATGTGCAGGAACTGGTCAGTAAAGCAACAGAACTGCACCAGCTTGACGGCATAGAATGGCATTTTATTGGTCCTATTCAGTCGAACAAAACCAAAGACATAGCACTGTATGCCGATTGGGTTCACAGCATAGACAGATTAAAAATTGCAGAACGTTTATCAGCACAGCGCCCTTTGGATAAAACACCACTTCAGGTGCTGCTGCAGGTTAATATCAGTGGCGAAGAGTCCAAATCAGGTATAAACCCTGCCGACTTAGCCGGATTAGCAGCTTCAGTCGCCAAATTACCGCAGCTTAGACTCAAAGGTTTAATGGCTATTCCAGAACCAGGCAAAGGCGCTGAAGCTTTTGCGCAAATGCAAAAGCTGTCACTGCAATTGCAACAACAACATCCTGATGCAAAAGAACTTTCCATGGGCATGTCAGATGACTGGCAAGACGCTCTGCGCTTTGGTTCTACTATGATAAGATTAGGCACGGCCATTTTTGGAGCCAGGGAAACACATTCTGATGATAGATAACACAGTCGCATTTATCGGCGCTGGCAATATGGCGCAGTGCATTATTGGCGGTATGATTCAGCAGGGTTATCCGGCTGAAAATATTATTGCCGCCAACCGTAATGCTGAAAAGTTAAAAGTTTTAAAAGACCAGTACAAGATTGAAACCACCACAGACAATATCGAAGCTGTAACCAAAGCTGATGTCATAGTACTGGCGGTGAAACCACAGATGATGGCTGAAGTTTGTCAGCAACTGGTAGAACAAGCCCCTGAATGTCAGGAAAAGCTGTTTATTTCAGTCGCCGCTGGTATTTCTGTTGAGCGTTTTGAACAGTTATTGGGCCAGGTACGTATTATCCGTGCTATGCCAAATACTCCGGCTTTGGTCGGTTTAGGCGTCACAGGTTTATTCCCAAGCCGCTGCTCTGTCTACGAGCAATCCTTTACTGAAAAGCTGTTTGCAGGCACAGGCAAAACGGTCTGGCTGGAAAAAGAGCAGGACATCAACGCTATTATTGCCGTCACTGGCAGTGCACCGGCCTACTTCTTCTATTTTATGCAGGCCATGCAACAAGTCGCGCAAGAGCTTGGTTTTGATGAAACGCAGGCCAAAGCTATGGTGGCGCAAACGGCTTTAGGTGCAGCCACTATGGCCAATCAGTCAGAGCTATCTTTTGAAGCTTTGCGTGCTCAGGTGACTTCCAAAGGTGGCACCACTCACGAAGCTATTGAAACTTTTAAACAACATAATCTTGAAAGCATGGTCAAAGACGCCATGTATGCAGCGATACGCCGTGCTGAAGAAATGGCAAAAACTCTTTAAGGACTCATAATGACCGAAGCATTCTTTTTTCTGTTAAGCAGCCTGATCAAACTTTATCTGATGGTGGTGTTATTACGCATTTGGTTGCAAAGCGCTAAAGCTGATTTTTACAATCCGTTCAGCCAGTTTGTGGTCAAGGCGACTAATCCGGCCATTGTTCCGCTGCGCCGTTTTCTGCCAAGCATGGGCCCGGTCGACACGGCTAGTTGGATCTTTGCTTTTGCCATTTGTGTGCTGCATGTGGCTATAGTACAACTGCTGCAATTAGGTCAGGTGCTTTATATCTATCTGCCGTTAAGTGCCTTGGTATTGCTGATCACCGAAGCGCTACAACTGGCATTCTGGATTTTAGTGATCCGCGCTTTACTGAGCTGGTTCAGTCAGGGCCGTAATCCGGTAGAGCTGGTGATGCACCAATTAACCGAACCTTTATTACGTCCGGTACGCAGAGTAGTCCCTGTGATGGGTGGTCTGGATTTGTCTTTACTGGTGGTGCTGTTAGGTATCCAGTTTATCCAGATTTTATTGAGTAATATGTTACGTGGTTTCTAAATGTTAACCCGACTGGCCAATGGCGATGTCCTTCTGCAATTGCATGTGCAGCCAGGCGCCAGTCGTGATCAGTTTTTAGGTCTGCATGGCGATGCCATCAAGGTAGCGATTAAAGCACCTCCTGTTGATGGCAAAGCCAATGCGCATTTACAGCAGTTTCTGGCATTGTGTTTTGACGTTCCTAAACGTCAGGTGCTGCTGGAAAAAGGCGAACTGAGTCGGCAGAAAAAATGGCGCATTGTCGCTCCCTGCTCTGTTCCCGATGCCTTACAACCCTATCTGGAGTCCTGATGAAAATTTATCTGTTGGTAGCAAGCCTGGTTCTGGCCTTTTTTGTAAGCCCACTTCAGGCTGAACAAAAAAAAGTGCTGGGGCCATGGGATGTACATTACATCGCTTTTGACAGCACCATGCTCGATGCCAAAGTGGCACAAAGTTACCAGTTACAGCGCAGCAGGTACGAGGCAGTGCTGAATATTTCGGTTCTGAACAGCAAAGACCAAAAAGCACAACAGGTGCGAATTTCAGGCACCGCCACTGATTTAACTCAAAAGCAGATTGAACTGACCTTTCGTGAAGTGAAAGAAGGGGATGCCATTTATTATCTGGCCCAGGTGCCGGTGCACGACCAAAAACACCTGAACTTTAAGCTGGATATCTGGCAAGGCACAGAAAACCAAAAGTTAGAGTTCTCACAGATGTTTTATACCGAATAATCCCCTGTTTATCTGGCTCAGTATCCACTGAGCCTTTTGTTTCAAAGGTTTCTCTTATGCATAAACTTGTTTTAGCCACTGGCAATAAAGGCAAATTAGCCGAGTTATCTGCCCTGCTCGCACCTTTTGACTGGCAGGTGTTGCCGCAGTCCGATTTTCAGGTGCCGGACGCTATTGAAGATGGTTTAAGTTTTATTGAAAACGCGCTGATTAAAGCCCGCCACGCCAGCCGTTTAACTGGTTTACCCGCTGTTGCAGATGATTCAGGTTTAGCTGTGGATGCTTTAGGTGGCGCGCCTGGTATTTATTCAGCCCGTTATGCCGGTGAGCACGGCAATGATTTAAAAAACCTGCAGCAATTGCTGTCGGATTTAAAAGATGTACCACAAGGCGAGCGTGCAGCTCAGTTTCACTGTGTATTGGCTTTTGTCCGTCATGCGGACGATCCTGTTCCTGTGATAGCCCATGGCATCTGGCATGGTCAAATTGCTTTTGACGCTGCAGGTTCAGGTGGTTTTGGCTATGACCCGATATTTTTGCCAAATGATGCCCAAGGCACTGCAGCTGAATTAACCGCAGAGCAGAAAAAGCAGTTAAGCCACAGAGGCAAAGCCTTGCGCTTATTGGTGTCCTTATTAAAAGGCGAACAATTAAAAGGCGAACAAGGTTGATGAACCTTGCATCAACCACACAGCTGCAACTGCCGCCGCTGGCGCTTTATATCCATATTCCATGGTGTATTCAAAAATGCCCTTATTGCGACTTTAACTCGCATGCGGTGAAACAAGGCATCCCGGAGCAGGAATATATCAGCCATTTATTGGCTGATTTACGTCAGGACCTGGGTTACGTGCAGGGCCGCGAAATCAGCTCTATTTTTATTGGCGGCGGTACGCCCAGCACTTTTACCGGTGAGGGTATTCAGGCCATTTTAGATGGTGTGCGTACAGAGCTTCAGTTGACAAGAGATTGCGAAATCACCATGGAAGCCAACCCAGGCACTGTGGAAGCAGCCCGTTTTTCCGCTTATGTGGCAGCAGGTGTCACCCGTTTCTCTATTGGTGTACAAAGTTTTCAGACCGAACAACTCAAAGCCTTGGGCCGTATTCATGATTGTGATGAAGCCATTAAAGCAGCACAGCTGGCCGCTACTTTGCCGCTTAAAAGCTTTAACCTGGATTTAATGCACGGCCTGCCCAATCAGAATGTCACAGGAGCTTTGGCCGATTTACAGCAAGCTATTGATTTAAAACCGCCGCATTTATCCTGGTATCAACTGACCATTGAACCTAATACCGCCTTTGCCTCCCGCCCTCCTGTGTTGCCGGAAGACGAAGCCTTATGGGATATTCAGGAGCAAGGCCATCAGTTGTTACAACAGCATGGCTACACTCAGTACGAAATATCAGCCTACAGCCAGCCTGGTCTGCAGTGCAGACATAACCTGAACTACTGGCGTTATGGCGACTACTTAGGTATTGGCTGTGGTGCTCATGGCAAAATCACTGTGCCAGAGACAGGTAAAATTATTCGGCCGGTCAAAATCAAACACCCCAAAGGTTATATGGATATCAGCAAAGGTTATCTGGATGAAAGCACTGAAGTGCAGCCTGATGATCGCGCCTTTGAGTTTTTTATGAACCGCTTTCGTTTACTCGAAGCTTGTCCTAAACAGGATTTCAGCGCTTACACCGGTTTGCCCATCACATCTGTGGAAGATGCGCTTGCCAAAGCAGAGCAACTGGGGTTAATTAACAGCACAGAAACACACTGGCAAATCAGCCCAAAAGGCGCCAGGTATCTGAACGATTTACTATCTCTTTTCATCGACTAACCATTAATAGAACAAAGGTCCATTTACTTATGCATTTACGTTACTCAGCACTGGCGCTGGCGGTAAGCTTAGCAACAGTAGCAGGCTGTAAACCGGCTCCTACCCCTATCGATCAAAGCAAAATCATTGAAGCCACTGTGGTTTTGACAGAAAACCAAAAAGCAGATGCTCTGTTTGAAAGTATTTTCCAGCAATCAGTGGATAACAGTCCGGAAACCCAAACGGGTTTAGGTCTAAAAACCAATTACGACCAATGGGACGATTTATCTCAGGCACATCGTGATAAAGAGCTGGAGCAAACCAAACAGCAACTGGCTTTAGTGCAGGCGCTGAATATGCAAAGCCTCGACAGCGGCCGTCAGTTGAGTGTGAAATTACTCACAGCTGCCTTGCAGGAAGAGCTGGACGACGCGAAGTGGGATTTATACAGCTACCCAGTCAATCAAATGTATGGCTACCATTCCAATGTGCCATCGCTACTGATTAACCAACACAGCATTAGCAATGAAAGTGATGCCAAAGCTTATATTGGCCGCTTAAAAAATGTCACCACCTACTTCAAGCAGTTAGAACAACTACTGCAAGTCCGTGCTGATGCAGGCGTGTTACCGCCGAAATTTGTCTTTGCTCATGTGATAGGAGCCAGCCGTAACATTATCAGCGGCGCGCCTTTTGACGGCGGTAATGACAGCACCTTACTGGCAGATTTCCGTGGCAAAGTGCAGGAATTAAAGCTGGAACAAGCTGAAAAAGATTTGCTGATCAAAGAAGCTGAGCTGGCCTTAGTCGGCAGCGTAAAACCAGCTTATGAAAACCTGATCAAGTTGCTGACCACACTGGAAGAAAAAGCTGGTACTGAAGATGGGGTATGGCGCTTTAAAGATGGCGATAAGTTTTACGCCACCCGCTTAGCCCGTATTACCACCACAGATTACAGCGCTGAAAAAATTCACCAGCTGGGTTTATCTGAAGTGGCGCGTATTCATGATGAAATGAAAAGCATCATGAAAAAAGTCGGCTTTAAAGGTGATTTACAGCAGTTTTTTGCCTTTATGCGTGACGATCCGCAGTTCTATTATCCGGATACAGCAGAAGGTAAAGCGGCTTATTTAGCTGAAGCTACCCGTATTATCGATACAATGAAATCTCGCTTAGACGAGCTTTTTATCGTCAAACCTAAAGCCGATATGGTAGTCAAAGCGGTAGAGCCGTTCCGTGAGCAATCCGCTGGTAAAGCTTTTTACGAACAACCTTCTATGGACGGCAGCCGCCCTGGTATTTATTACGCCAACCTGTACCGTATGAGTGGCATGCCAAAGTATCAAATGGAAGCTTTGGCTTATCATGAAGGTATTCCGGGTCACCATATGCAAATTGCCATCTCTCAGGAGCTGGAGAATGTGCCTAAGTTCCGTAAGTTTGGTGGTTATACTGCCTATATCGAAGGTTGGGGTTTATACACTGAGTTCCTGCCAAAAGAGATTGGCATGTATCAGGACCCCTACTCAGACTTCGGCCGTTTAGCCATGGAACTGTGGCGCGCCTGCCGTTTAGTGGTCGACACCGGTTTACATGATAAAAAATGGACCCGCGAACAGGCCATTCAGTATCTGGTTGACAACACTCCAAACTCCAAAGGTGAAGCGGTCAACGCCATTGAACGTTACATCGTCATGCCAGGACAAGCCACGGCTTACACTGTAGGTATGTTAAAAATGCTGGAACTGCGCGAAAAAGCCAAAACAGCGTTGGGCGACAAGTTCGACATCCGCCAGTTCCACGACGTAGTACTGAAAAACGGCGCAGTGCCATTGGATGTACTGGAGCAGTTAGTGGACCAGTATATTCAGTCGGCAAAAGCCAAAGCTTAATTGAAGTTCACTAAATATATGCTGTAGGGGCGCCCCTTGTGGGCGCCCGTTTTTTTGCCTAAGTTCACACCATTTTTCAGTCTAAGCTGCTCATAACACTCTAAAACACAGACTGTTTTTTCCATAACTCTCCGCTACTGATACCTCAGGATCCTTATTTAAAATCCCAGCTCTAACCTGCTCAGCTCTTGACCAAATAAGGTAAAGCTATTAAACGGATTCGTAACAGGATAGCCGTTCCGTTATGCCGAAAATTTCTACACACTGTGCCTTATCCCATTATTGCGGCTTAAGGATACGCTTCAATGTTTACCGTTAAAACCTTCAGTACAAATAAAAAACCCTTAGCGCAGCTGTGCCTGGCTTTATCTTTCTTAGGCTCATTAGCCTGTGGTACAGCGCTGGCAGAGACAGCGCCCTCAAGCTTCGACAACCCTATTATTAAATACGATACCCAGGACCCGACCAGACAGGTGGGTGACTTGATCTACACAGCAGACCCGGCCGCTTTGGTGCTGGGTGATACTTTATACCTTTACAGCACGCACGATGAAGCCTTGCCGGATGGCAAAGATTATCGGATGTACGACTATAGGCTTTGGACCAGTAAAGACTTAGTCAACTGGCAAAACAAAGGCGCTGTATTTCGCTACTCAGACTTTCCGTGGGCCAGAGGAAATGAAAAAACAGGCAATGCTTACGCTCACCATGTGATCCACCGTAAAGATGCTTCGGGCAAGTCTAAGTACTATTTTTATGCCGCAGTGGAAGGTGGCCAAACCGAAGGGAAATTTGGATTTTCTATTGGCGTGGCCGTATCAGATAGCCCTGAAGGTCCGTTTAAAGACGCACGCGGTATGCCGATGATTTTGCTGGAAGATACAGCAAAGGATAAAGATCACACCTGGCGCAATATAGATCCAGCCGTTTTTATTGATGACGACGGCAAAGCCTACCTGTATTGGGGTAATCAGCAGTTATGGTGGGTTGAGCTTGAAGCCGATTTAGTGCATCTGAAAGGCGAAAGCTACAGCCTGGATGCACAAGGCAAGATGCAAAACCGCGATACCAGCAAGGTCAAAATCCATGCTGTCGATACCTTGCCTAATTTCGAAGAAGGCCCTTATCTGTCAAAACACAACGGCATCTATTATTTGGTGTATGCGGCGGGTTTTCCGGAAAGTCTGGCCTATGCCACCAGCTCGTCCGCTACAGGCCCATGGAAATACCAGGGCATCATTATGGAACCTCTGCCTAACACCACCACTATCCATCCGGCAATGTTTGATTTTAAAGGCAACACCTATCTCGCTTATCACAGCGCAGACCTGCCGGGCGGTGGCAATTACCGCCGTTCAGTCAGCCTCGACCGAGTGTATTTCAATAAAGACGGCACTATTAAACCCATAGTGCGAACGTCCAAAAAATAATAGTGCGAACGTCAAAGAAATAGTCAGGACGTCCAAGAAATAGCCCGGATAATCTGTTTATTCAAAAGAGACAACAAGGAAAGGAACGAGATGAAAACTAACCTGATAAATCGCAGCTCCTCACACTTTGGCCTGTTCCGGCAGAGCCTGTTGCTGGCCGCTTATTTATGGACAGCGCAAGCTGTGGCGCAGGCCAACGATGTGATGACGCCAATAGCAGCCCCCGATCAGAGCAATGCAATAGAACTTGGTACAGGCCCGCTGCCTGATGCGAAGGCGCAAGAATCATGGCATTCGCAGTATGGCAGCAGATTTGCGCGTAATGTCACAGTCGCCACCCTGACTCCATTTCTGCCCGATGCAAAAATAGCCAGCGGTGCTGCGGTTATTGTTGCCCCTGGTGGTGGTTTTCGCACCTTGTCGATGGACAACGAAGGCTGGGATGTCGCCAAAGCTTTGGCTAGCCAAGGCATTGCCGCCTTTGTACTGAAGTATCGCTTAAACCAAACACCGGCCGATATGGCTGCCTTTGAGCAAGAAATGGCGCAGATGTTTTCCGGTACTGCCCGCCGGCCACCCCGCCCAGAACCATCCGAAATGGTGAAGCGTCTGGCACCACAACTGGAAGACTCAAGCGCGGCCTTTACACTGATCCGCAAGCGCGCTGCTGAATGGAAGGTCGATCCGGACCGTATTGGCATGATAGGTTTTTCCGCCGGCGCTATGCTGACTATGGCAACTACACTGGTAGGTAAAGAAACTAAACCCGCTTTTATCGCCAATATCTATGGCCCTTTGGCTGAAGTCACAGTGCCAGCAGACGCGCCACCGCTATTCGTAGCTCTTGCTGCAGACGATCCTTTTTTTGCTAATGGTGACTTTGGCCTGATCAAAAGCTGGCATCTAGCCAAGAAGCCAGTCGAGTTTCACTTTTACGAGCAAGGTGGTCACGGCTTTGGTATGTATCCAAAAGAAACCACTAGTACTGGCTGGTTTAATGCCTTTAGCAGCTGGCTGAAGATGCACGGCATGATGCAGCCGAAAAAGTAAGGCCTGCTCTAATGATCTGTAGGGGCGTCCCTTGTGGGCGCCCGCTTTCAGTTGATCTGCCTGGCTCCTCAATAAATCCGCTTCATTTGGGGCCTATGTATACCATTCAAGAGAGATGCAAAATGAAAACTATAAAAACCACTCTATTAGGCGGACTGTTACTCTTCACACCACTTTGTCAGGCCGATTTTGTCGACGACTTTAATAAATCAGTAGCAGGCTGGCAAACCTTGACCGGCGATGGCGAGGCGCAGCTGAAGTTTGTTGCTATGGATGGTTTTGCCCGTATGCAGGTCGATGCTACTCAAGATCAACACAACATCTATTGGACCATTATCAAACGTGATGTTGCCCAGTATCTGGATATGGAAAAGCTGAAAAGCCCGGATTACGAATTGCGCGTCGAAGCGCGCGTGCGCCCCAGCCATGCACCGCGGCGGGTCAACTTTATGATTAACACACAGCGCACCACGGATTATCACGAGCATTTACGGGAATATGATCTGGGACAAACTTCTGACTGGCAAGTGATCAGTATGACGACACGCAACCTGGATGCTGTGCCTGGCGATCAAGTGAATATACAACTTGGAGTGACTGATTGGGGGCCAGGCGAATATCACTTAGATGTAGATTATTTTCGCGCTGAAGTGGTTCCAGTGAAGAATGCAAAACCGGATCTAGGCGAGCCTCTTGTTTATCATCCCCCTATCCCTGCACTTAAAAGCTTCTCACAGCATCTGAAGGTAAAGCATGATGCAACTATTAACTCCGCATTCCCTTTAGTGAATTTCAATAAGTGGACATCCGACAATACGCGCGTTTTCACTGTAAGTGCCGGGCAATACCCACTGCTGCGCTGGGACTTACAAAGCTTTCGCGGCCAAAAAGCCAAAGCAGCGGGTGTATTGGAGCTAACCACCCAATCGGTGCAAAAAGGTGGCGACTACAGAGGCGCTTTGGGAGAAGATTTTGGTATTGAGTTCGATAAAGTAAGAGTGTTTGAAGTTTTCGGCGGCGATGAAAACTGGCAACAAAATACTGTCACCTTCAACAGTTTTACCCAGGGCAAAGATCTGCAATCGACCATCAACGGCCAAATGATTTTTGATACAGAGGTTGCTCAAGCTCAAGGGAAAACCCTGGTAACAATCCCCCGCCCCGTATTACAACGCCTGCTCGATGGCACCACGCGCGGACTCTTGCTGCAGCCCCTTGGTGCGCTTGAAGTGTCGTTCTACGACTCAGAGCACGGCGATGGCAGTCAAGCCCCCACATTGCATTTCAGTAGCAGCGCGCAATAAACAGCTGAGGCCCCCCATGAACCGATTTTTTAAACTGCTAGCCATACTGAAACTGCTGGCCCTCGTTGCTGTAATAGCGCTTGCAGGCTGTACAACGCCATCAGCTAACACAGCGGCACCAAATCAAATCCATACCTGGCAGATGCAGGAAATTGTGCTGCTTGCAGAAAAGTCTTACCCAAATTATTACACCGATGTAGATATCTGGGTGCAGTTGAAGGGACCAGGTTTTGATAAGCGCGTCTATGGTTTCTGGGATGGTGAGAACCGTTTTGTGGTGCGCGTGGTGGCCACCAAGCCGGGCGAATGGACATGGCAAAGTAGCTCCAACCATCCTGATGATGCTGGTCTAAATGGCCACTCAGGTTCCTTCACTGCCATTGAATGGTCTGCTGCTGAAAAAATACAGAACCCGAACCGTCAAGGTTTTGTCCGTGTCTCGCAAAATGGTCATGCCCTTGAATATGCCGATGGAACGCCCTTCTTTATGCTGGGTGACACCTGGCTGGCTGGCACCACCTGGCGCTTGCCATTTCGTAATGCGCCCACCTCCAATGACTACCAACCAGGCCCTGGTATTGGTTTTGAAGATGCAGTGGCTTTTCGCAAGAAGCAGGGGTTTAACTCCGTCAGTATGATTGCCGCTTTTCCCAATTGGGATGCAGATTTAAACCCTAGTACTCATGCTGATCAAAATGGCGTTTATCTTAGAAATGCGTGGGAAAAATTCGGTTACGACGTAGCAAGCGGAAAAGGCACAGATGCATCGGGCGGCGTCAGTTATTGGGGTTCGTTCACCGCAAAAAGTATGCGCGATGAATACGGCCATCTGCCTTTTGCGATGTCGGCAGAGCATAAAGGTGTGTCAGATTTCACCCGCATCAACCCGGCCTATTTCAAAAGCCTCGACCGCAAAATGAATTATTTGTCGCAACAGGGTTTCGTGCCGCTGCTGGAAACTGTGCGGCGCGATGTGGGCCCTTCATGGCATGCCTATTTTAATTTCAATGAAACTTTTGCCCGTTACACGCAGTATTTAATTGCGCGTTATGGCGCCAACAACATCGTCTTTAGCGGTATTCATTTAGATTGGATCCCAAAAGAGTTCAGCCTGAGCGCTGCACAATTTAATGAGGCGCTGACCTATCACTTAAAAAAATATGGCCCACCGCCCTTTAACCAACCTGTGACTGTACTGATTGATCGCTCCACCTATGAAGCTTTTGGTCATACTGAGCAAGTCCCCTGGCTTAACATGCACAGCGTGGGGAACAAACCACGCGATCATCGTGTAAGTTCGGCATTGGAAACGCAATTTAAACTGACGCCAGCCTATCCAACTATTAATTTCGAACCCTATTACACCGGCTGGCTGCACGAAATTAATAAACCCGCGGGTGAAGAACCTCCGGCAAATTCTGCACGGGATAATTATTTTGCGCGCGCACAAATGTATGGCTCAGTGCTTTCGGGCGGCTTGTCTGGCCATGTGCACGGCACTGCAGCCTATGACGTTACCTCTAGCGGTGAACCCGCAGGTGCCAGGCCGCATATCTGGGATGCATTAAATTACCAATCCGCCACCTACATGCAGCATCTGCATGCCTTTATGCTTTCGGAAGGCCGCCGCTATCAGGATTTATTGTTAGCCTCTGACGAGATATCTGTGCGTAAGGCTCCGGGCAGCCCAGAGGATGGGCTCGATGGTTGGTCTTATATGATGCGCACAGCGGAAAAAGATTTTGCGCTGCTTTATTTTGAAAATAAAGCTGTCCTGCCAAAGTTAAAAGGCTTCGTCCCAGATAAAACCTATTCCTTGAAATGGTTCGATCCAATCAATGGTCAATGGCAAAAATCGGTTTCGATGACTGCGAATAGTGAAGGCTCTTTAGTTCTACCGGGTTTTCCGCAAGATGAACAAATCGCCAGCCGCGATTGGGCAGCGAAAATTACGCTTTAAATGGATGCGCAGCGGAGGCTCGCGCTTTCGCTGGCTTAGAAGGCACAGTTATTTGTTGCTGAAGGAGGAAAAACGTTCTAATTTAGAAGCTTAGGGTTATAGAGCTAGTAAATAACAGGTCGCCAAAAAGGAATAGCGTGCCAGCACGATTTTTCCTGAATAGGGATAAACCTTCTTAGAGATCCACTTTGTGGCTCAGACAATTAAACGCGGCATGTCAACTGGTAAAACCAGGCT
>NZ_JAJOYT010000009.1 GCF_021290965.1 Rheinheimera faecalis
ATCCAGAACCCCGTTGGCATGGCGCGCATTATAGGGAGTTTTTGCCAGCGCGCAATACCAAATCTTAGTTTTTTGAGGCTTTGGCGATCGTTTGCTGGTTAAACCGTCAATATGGGCAAAATAGCTCCAAAAACAATATCAGTAACCATGCATTTAGTAGTTGGCTGCTTAAGAACTAGTCGCTAATATGAAAGAGCTTTAAGTATTTATATGTATTTACTCTGACTCTTTCATCTTTATTACTTAGGAAATCTTTATGTTAGCTAATTTACAACGATCCTTACCTTTTACTCTGGCTTTAGCCATCATCGTTTATCTGGTTCTACTGTTAATCCCTGATCTTGCTTTAAGCGCTTCTGTATTAGTAACCATAGGTGTAGTGCTGGGTGGTGTATTGGTACCTATTCTGGTTGAAGTCAAAGGTGCCTCTATTGCAAGCACAGGTTCTCCTGCAGCAGCTAAAACAAACTACGACGGTGAAACTGCCACTTTATATGTAGGTAACTTACCTTACCGTGCTAATGAAGATGCTGTACGTGAGTTGTTCCAAAAGTTTGGTGTAGTCGTCAACGTACGTTTGATGAAAGATCGCCAGACGGGTCGTCGCCGTGGTTTTGGTTTTGTTGAAGTGGCAGCAAAAGATGCCAACAAGATGATCCAGAAGTTAAACGACTTTGCGTTCCAGGAGCGTACGTTAAAAGTGCGTGAAGCCAAAGAACGTCAGGACGGTGATGATAACGACGAATAAGTTAGTCCTGATATAAATCTGGCCAGCAGCTCTGCTGGCCAAATCCCATCTGTTTGACTCTTCCTTTTTGCTGCTCTGTCAGTTCTTGTGTTGCAATAAAACAATCCTGACTCTTCTCTTTATATAGAGGAGTGAAAGCTGCTGCTAAATGTTGCACTCGTCTGGCTATCGCATCGGCGGTATCAAACAGCTTTGGTGCGTCCGTAAAAGCCAAACGGATCTCTTGAGCTAAAAAGGGAAAATGGGTGCAGCCCAGTATAATAGCTTTAGGCGCAAACTCATTTAAGCCACTGTCTTTGATGACCAGAGCCACTTCTGCTTTTACATCAGCACCTGTCCAGACTTTTTGCTCCGCCAGCATCACTAGTTCACTGCTGCCGACCAATTGCACCTGACTCTGACCAGCATAATCAGAGACCAGCTTCTGTATATAGTGGCCTTTGACTGTGGCCGGAGTGGCCAGCAATGCCATTTTTTCGCCAGCACAATATAAAGCAGCAGGTTTAATGGCGGGTACTACACCAACAAAAGGCAAATCAAACTGCTGGCGTAACCAATCAACGGCCTGAGTAGTAGCAGTGTTGCAGGCGATAACAATCAGATCCACCTGATAAGTCAGCAGATGTTCGGTCAGTTGCTTTAAGCGCCGGCGGATAAATAGCTCAGACTTAGTGCCATAAGGCAGGTATCTGTTATCCATCATATAGAAGTAATCCGCAGGCACTAAAGCACGCACCGCTTCTAATATAGAAAGACCACCCACTCCACTGTCGATAAAACCTATGCGCATGCCATATCTTCTGAAAAAACCGTCTTAAAAGCTCTGGCGCTATTTTGCCAGACATTCGCCCGCTAAGGCAGTTGCTCTGCTACTTTTATCTGCAGCTTGCTTTTGCTGATAGACATTCAGGCAAAAGCCCTTAGAATAGGCCGCTTTTTCGACAACAGGTGACAGGCAATGGCTTTAGGGCAAGTATTTCCGGATTTATATGAAACTCAACTGGCAGAAAAACAAGCTGGCATACAGCAGCTGTTTGCATCCTATGCTTTGCCAGAGTTAGAGTTATTCCGCTCCGAACCCAGCCATTATCGTCAACGTGCTGAATTTCGGGTCTGGCATGAAGGGGACGATTTGTTCCACATTATGTTTGATTCTGAAACCAAACAAAAACAGCGCATTGATTACTTCCCTGTTGCCTGCAAACAAATAGCTGACTTTATGCCTGTACTGCTGGAAGAATTGAAAAAGCGTCCGGCGCTGCGGAACAAGTTATATCAGATTGACTACCTGAGTGGTTTAAGTGGCGAGCTGTTGGTTTCTCTTATTTATAAAAAACCATTAAGTGACGACTGGGCCGAACAAGCCGCTTTATTAAAAGCTGATTTAGCAGAGCAATGGCCACTGGACTTTATTGGCCGCTCGCGTAAACAAAAAGTATTAGTGCATCGCGACCATATTATTGAAAAGCTAAAGGTGAAAGATCGCACTTTAAGTTACCAGCAAATTGAAAACAGCTTTACCCAGCCAAATGCCAAAGTGAATCAGCAGATGCTGGAGTGGGCTTGTGATATATCAAGTCAGCTCAAAGGCGACTTGCTGGAACTCTACTGTGGTAACGGCAACTTCTCGCTGGCCCTGACGCCTTATTTCCGTCAGGTCGTTGCTACCGAGATTGCCCGCAGCTCAATTAAATCGGCACAGCTGAATATCGAAATGAACCAGGTAACGAATTTGCAGGTGTTGCAGATGTCGGCTGAGGATGTCAGTGCGGCCATGGCCACAGGCAAGCAGTTAAAGACCTTGGATTTATCAGAGTTGCAGCTGGATACTATTCTGGTTGATCCGCCACGGGCGGGTTTGGATCCGGCAACTGAAGCTTTTGTCAGCCAGTTTAACGATATTATTTATATCTCCTGTAATCCTGTCACTTTGGAGCAGAACTTACAGCAGCTGAGTAAAACCCACGAAATCAAAGCTTTTGCTTTGTTTGACCAGTTCCCTTACACCCACCATATTGAATCTGGTGTCTGGTTGCGCAAGCTGACACCCTAGCTTTGTGACAACTGACTTTTACGGCCATAACTAGCTGCACCATGAGCCATCCAGCGCAACTGCATAATAGTGCGCTGGGTAATTTGTTTACGTTGCTCTGCCGTTGCATCCAGCGCATCTGCCCCGGCATGAAAAACTAAGATCACCATAGCTTCCGCCTGCATTTGAGCACGTTCGGCCGGACAATCCGTTTCTTTGCGCAGATAATCCGCCAGTTCAGCACCAAAATGATAAATCTCCCGCGCTACAGCACTGCGAAAAGCTGCCGATGTACCTGAGCGCTCCCGCAGCAACAAACGAAATACGTTGCTGTGGCCAGTGACAAATTCCATAAAGGTTTCAATAGAGGTGCGGATCACGCTGCCATTAGCTTCAATGCGATGCCGGGCCTGGCGCAATAACTGTCGAAGCATCAGACCGGCTTCATCAACCAGAGTGAGCCCAAGCTCATCCATATCGGTAAAATGGCGGTAAAACGAAGTTGGTGCAATACCTGCTTCGCGCGCTACTTCACGCAAACTTAAACTTGAGTAGCCCTTATCAGCGCTAAGCTGCTGAAAAGCTGCATCTATAATAGCGCGTCTGGTTTTTTCTTTTTGTTGGGCGCGTGTCACGGCTCACTCCTTTTTGCTTCTGGCTCATTTTAACGCTTGACCCTGCCACTTTGCACGGCTAAATTAGCTTACAGTTGTAAGCCTAAAGTTCCCAAAATGAATAAACCCCCAATTATCTGGACCAACGTAATTCTGTTTGCGTCCACTTTTCTTGTTGCCGCCATTCTGGTGCCTTGGTATGCCATAGCTGTTGGTTTTACCTGGACAGAGATTATTGCCACTATTGTATGTTTGGGTTATTGCGGTATGTCGATCACCGCCGGTTACCACAGACTCTGGGCGCACAAAACTTATGATGCGCATCCTGCTTTACAATGGTTTTATGCCATAGGTGGTGCTTTTGCTCTGCAAAACAGCGCTCTGCACTGGTCTTCCGATCACCGTGTCCACCATAAATTTGTTGACCAAAACGATAAAGACCCCTACTCAGCACAGCGTGGGTTTTGGTTCAGCCATATTGGTTGGATGTTACGTGAATACCAGAGCAATACCTATGCTGATTACAGCAATGCCCGCGACTTACAGAACAATAAAATCGTCATGTGGCAACACAAAAACTATCTGGTACTGACTGTCGCGACCAACTTTGGTATCCCGCTGTTTTTAGGCTGGTTAACCGATAGCTATATCGGCATGTTATTAAGCGTTGGTGTTTTACGTTTAGTGCTGAGCCACCATTTTACGTTTTTTATTAACTCTTTAGCTCATATCTGGGGCAATCAGCCTTACACCGATCAGAACAGCGCACGGGATAACGGCATACTGGCTTTCTTAACTTATGGTGAGGGTTACCATAACTTCCACCATATTTTTGAATACGATTACCGCAACGGCATTAAATGGTGGCAATTTGACCCAACTAAATGGCTGATTAAAAGCTGTTCCTGGTTAGGTTTAACCCGCAATTTACGGGTCTGTCCGCCGGATCGTATCGAAAAAGCCAAAGTGCAGATGCAACTCAAACGTGCACAGGCCAAAGTGTCGCACTTGCCAGACGCTGAACTGGTGATGCAACGTCTTGAGCATGAATACGAGCTACTGATAGAAAAAATGCATGCGTATTACGATGTGAAGAAAGTACTGCTGCAACAGAAAAAACAACAATTGATGCAACAGTACAATGAATTTGATTTAAAACAGCAAATGCTGGAAGTACGGCGTAATCTGCAACTGCAGCAAAAACGCTGGCAGCAGCTAACCGCTCAATTTGCTTAAGCATTTGATAAAAACTGACGAAAGGTGGCATTTGCCGCCTTTTTTATCGCCTTTCATTCAGGATTTCTGATTAAATATAAAGAGTGCAGTCAGCGAAGGAAAAACCCGTGGTCAAAGCAACTCAAAGCAAAACATATGATTTTGATGCAATTATTATAGGCACAGGTCCAGGCGGCGAAGGTGCAGCCATGAATCTGGCGAAAAGTGGCAAAACTGTGGCTGTGATTGAACGCCACCAGCAAGTCGGCGGCGGTTGCACGCACTGGGGCACAATTCCTTCCAAAGCACTACGTCATTCGGTCAGCCGTTATATTGAATACAAAGAAAACCCGCTGTTTCAGATGGATGATCAATCCTCTAACCTCACCTTCCCACATATTTTAAAGCACGCTGCTGGAGTGATTCGTAAGCAGGTGCAGCTACGCAGCAGTTTTTATGAGCGCAACAGAGTCAAAGTATTTCAGGGTAATGCCTCTTTTGTTGACGCACACCAAATCCGCATAGAACAGGACGGCTCGCCGGACCAGATTATCTCTGCCGAACATATTATTCTGGCCACAGGTTCACGCCCTTATCGCCCGCAAAATGTCGACTTTACTCATAGCCGTATTTTTGACAGCGACACTATATTGTCGTTAACAGATGATGTGCGACATATCATTATTTTTGGTGCAGGCGTGATTGGTTGTGAATACGCTTCTATTTTCCGTGGTTTAGGCGTGCGGGTAGATTTGGTCAATACCAGAGACAGGTTGCTGTCTTTTATGGATGCCGAAATTTCTGATGCCTTGAGTTACCACTTCTGGAACTCTGGTGTGACTATTCGTCATGGCGAGGAGTTTGATCGGATTGAAGGCTGTGATGATGGCGTGATTTTGCACCTGCAATCCGGCAAAAAAATGAAAGCCGACTGTATCTTGTTTGCTAATGGCCGCACCGGCAACACCGACAAGTTAAACCTTAATGCCATTGGCTTAAAGGCAGATAGTCGCGGCCAGTTAAAGGTCAATGACAACTACCAGACTGAAATCCCAAGCGTTTACGCCGTGGGGGATGTGATTGGTTACCCAAGCCTTGCCAGCGCCGCTTATGATCAGGGCCGTATTGCCGCCAATTCCATTATTCATGGCAACTGCAGCACTTATCTGATTGATGATATTCCGGTTGGTATTTACACCATACCTGAGATGAGTTCTGTGGGTAAAAACGAGCAAGAATTAACGGCTGCCCGCGTTCCTTATGAAGTAGGTCGGGCTCAGTTTAAACATCTGGCTCGGGCTCAGATTGCCAATACCAGTGTAGGCAGTCTGAAACTGTTGTTTCACCGTGACACTAAAGAGATTTTGGGCATTCACTGCTTTGGTGAAAGGGCCGCAGAAATAGTCCATATAGGCCAGGCTATTATGATGCAAAAAAATGGTGGTAATACCATAGAGTATTTCGTGCACACCACCTTTAACTACCCAACTATGGCTGAAGCTTATCGGGTCGCGGCTATGAATGGTTTAAACCGTTTGTTTTAAACCATGTTGAAACAAAAACGCCAGCATTGAAGCTGGCGTTTTTGTTTTTGAACACAGCGAGAATTTACTCGTCGTCAGCAATCTCGGTATTCATATGATAAGTGCGGCTGAATGAATGCACTGCATCAATAAATACACCGGCTTTTTCCGGATCGACATCTGGAGTAATACCGTGGCCGAGGTTAAATACGTGGCCTGATCCCATACCATAACCGTCCAGAATAGCCTGCACTTCCTGACGAATACGCTCTGGGGTACCTAACAGGATGGAAGGATCCATATTGCCCTGTAAAGCCACTTTATCGCCAATACGAGTACGGGCATGACGAATGTCGATGGTCCAGTCTAAACCTACGCCATCACATCCAGTTGCTGCGATTTCTTCCAACCATAAACCACCGTTTTTGGTAAACAGTGTAACAGGAACTGGACGACCATCTGCAAAACGGGTTAAACCAGATACAATTTGCTGCATGTAGCTTAATGAAAACTCACGGTAATCGTGTGGAGTTAACACACCACCCCAGGTATCAAAAATCATCACAGACTGAGCACCGGCCGCAATTTGCGCATTCAGATACAAAATGACACTTTGCGTCAATTTATCCAGCAGGATATGCACCACTTCTGGCTCTGTGTACATCAGCTTTTTGATTTTCGAAAAGGTTTTGCTGCTGCCGCCTTCAAACATGTAAGTGGCAAGAGTCCATGGACTACCGGAGAAGCCAATTAACGGCACTTCACCGTTTAGTTCGCGACGGATAGTGCGCACAGCGTCCATCACATAACGTAATTCAACTTCCGGATCTGGTACAGGCAGCTGCATCACATCCATAAAATCTGTCAGTTGTTTGGTAAAACGTGGGCCTTCACCTTCGCCAAAGTACAATCCCATGCCCATAGCATCAGGGATTGTTAAAATGTCACTAAATAAGATGGCAGCATCTAAAGGATAACGTTTTAACGGCTGCAGAGTGACTTCACAAGCCAGCTCAGGGTTTTTGCACAATGACATGAAATCGCCGGCAATAGCTCGCGTCGCTCTGTATTCAGGAAGATAACGACCCGCCTGACGCATCATCCATATCGGAGTGCGGTCAACTGGTTGTTTCATCAAGGCCCTTAAATAACGATCATTTTTTAGTTGCATCTATCATCTGCCATCTTTTGAATTATCACTAGTTTATCACTGATGTCCGATCAGTCACTATTTTTTACCAAAAGCTATTTTTCCAGAGCCGAAAAAAGCTGTTGCCCTGCAAAAATACATCTGTTATAAACTACCTGCGCTAGTAAAGAACAAGAATAAAGAAACTCGTTTTAACGAGTCCTGGTAACGTAAGTTACACCTCCCTTAAGCCACGTTAGTGGCTTTTTTATTTCCCCCATCCATGGGGGCCACCCTTACGGGCCAATGCTTCGCATTGTTAAAAATCTTTCCAGAAGATTTTTTATTTGCTGCCATCCATGGCGCAAACCCTATCGGGCCAGCTAAAGCTGTTAAAAATTACTCCCGATAATTTTTTATTTCCTCATCCATCGGGTCCACCCTGCCGGGCCAATGCTTCGCATTGTTAAAAATCTTTCCAGAAGATTTTTTATTTACTGCCATCCATGGCGCAAACTCTATCGGGCCAGCTAAAGCTGTTAAAAATTACTCCCGATAATTTTTTATTTCCTCATCCATGGGGTTCACCCTTACGGGCCAATGCTTCGCATTGTTAAAAATCTTTCCAGAAGATTTTTTATTTGCAGCTAGCCATGAAGCAACAGCCAATTATCGACCGCCTTTCGCAATATACTGAATCACCTGGCCTGATAAGGTTGCCACCATTGGTACCTCCGGTAACTGATCCAGATCATACCAATGAGCTTCCTCAATTTCGTCCGGCTGGCATACCAGCTCGCCTGACTTATAGTCGGCGATAAAAGCTGTCATCAGTGAATGCGGAAAAGGCCAGGGTTGGCTGCCCATATAACGTAAATTGGTGATATCAATGCCCACCTCTTCTTTTACTTCCCGCACTGCAGCTTGTTCCAGCGTTTCTGCGGACTCAACAAAACCGGCCAAAATAGAAAAGAAACCCGTTTTATGCCGCGCAGAGCGGGCTAACAGCAGTTGGTTTTTGTCATTGACCACAGCAATCAGCACACAAGGATTAATGCGTGGGTAACAACGGTGACCACATTTGTGGCAAAGGGCCGCTAGCTCCCAGTTAACCAGATGCATAGAACTGCCACACTGACCACAGTATCGGTGTGTTTGCAAAAACAAAGCGACCTGACAGGCTCTGGCTGCATGTTCAAAAATGGCAGCAGGCTGTTGCAACAAAACACGGGCCGAGTGCCACTGCTCTTCTGCTTCAGGTCTGTCGGTGTAATTCAACAGATAACAATCCACACCATCAATGGCACCGACCAGACACAGGGGTTCTGAACCATCTAAGAACTCAGGTAACTGGTCGTAACGACACAGAGGTGGAGCAGCATCAACCGAATGCAGCCAGATTTTGCCCTGACTGACAATAAACCAATGACCATACAAATCGGCTGCTGCGGGCACATTGTGCTTAATCATTTTTGTTTTACTCCACCACTTATTCGTGAAAACAAGCGTATGATAGAGCCAAAGACTGAGCTGACCAATAAAAAAGTAGTTGATCTTTATCCGAGAATTCTTTTAATTAGAGGTTCTGAGCAGTAAGTCATTTGAGTAAGGGGAAGTATATGTACACCCGTTTAGAGTCGGCACAGCAGAAATGGGGTGGCAGCCTGACAGCTATAGATAACTGGCTGGATGAAAGGCAGCGCCTGATTGTTCGCTATTGTGAGCTGGCCGCCTTGCCTCCTTTTGACAAGAAGAGTGGGAATTCATTGCCGGATTTGGCTGATATTCAGCACTTTTGCCAACTGCTGATGGATTATTTATCCGCAGGTCATTTTGAAGTTTATGAACAAATCGTATCGCAATGTGCCGTCAATGGTCAGGATAGCCGCCAGTTGGCAGATTCTTTGTATCCGAAAATAGCACACTCCACTGATATGGCGTTGGAGTTTAACGACAAATACGCTGAAGCTGACGGTAAAACCTTATCGAAAAACTTCGATCGCGATCTGTCCACTTTAGGCCAGGCTTTAGTTGAACGTTTTGATTTTGAAGATGAATTGATCCAGACGTTACATAACAAATATTCCAAGGCCGTCACTGCCTGAGTTAGTTTATTTACCATAGTCATCACAAAAGCAAAAAAGCGACCTTAAGGTCGCTTTTTTTATCGGGTGAAGAATTACTTCTTCTCAGCCGGAGCTTCTGCAGCAGGAGCTTCTTCGCCAATGCCTAACAGTTCAACGTCAAATACTAAAACGCTATTCGCAGGGATAGTACCCATATCACGTTCGCCGTAAGCTAAATCGCTAGGGATAGTGAATTTGAATTTAGAACCAACGCTCATCAACTGAACGCCTTCAGTCCAGCCTTTGATCACTTGGTTTAACGGGAACTGAGCAGGACCACGTTCTTTTGAACTGTCAAATTCAGTACCGTCAACCAGGGTACCAGTGTAGTGCACACGAACTACGTCAGTGGCAGCTGGCTTTGGACCCTCAGCAGCTTGTACTACTTCGTACTGTAAACCTGATTCAGTCACTTTCACGCCTTCTTTCTTCGCGTTAGTTTCTAAATAGGCTTTACCAGCAGCAACGTTTTGTTCAGCCTGAGCTTTAGCTACTTCAACTTGTTTTTCACGAGCTGTTTGCTCCAGCGCCATCATCACTTTCTGTACTTCTTCTTCATTCAGCTGAGCTTTACCAGCCAACTGATCCTGAATACCACGTACTATAGTTTCTGAAGCCAAAGGTAAACCTAACTTCTCATGCTCTTTAATGGTAGTGTCGATAAAACGACCAGCAGATACACCTAAGCTATAAGATTGTTTTGCAGTATCTGTATCTAAAACCAAAGGTTTTGGCTGCTCAGCTTCTTTGTTACAAGCAGACAAAGTTAAAACGGTAGCCGCAATCAGCGACACCTTAGTTAATAAACGCATGTATTTCTCCAATAAATAAGCAGGTTTGGCTGCAAAATTGTGTTTTAATAAGTTTAAAGGTTTTATGCAACGTCCCTATACTAACGGTTTGTGCTAATGACGTTAACCCATAGCGGTAAATATCTGACGATTTTTCTGGCATTTTGTCTCTTTGCCTGCTCAGAAGTTCAACCAAAATCTGTGCGGCAAATGCAGCACAGTGAAACGCCCTCTTATGGTGCGGCTATTAATGACAACTCAACCCTGGTTGCAGTGTCTGCTTTGGATGAAGGCGTTACCGTCTGGGACCTGCAAAAAGATACAGCTTTGTACTCACTCGGTCATCAGGAAAAAAGTGATAATCAGATTTTATCTTTGTCATTAAGCCCTGATGGCAGTCACTTATTAACAGGTGACAGCAAAGACTTTGCGTTGTGGCAAATGAATGATGGCCGGAACATTGGTTTTTGGTCAGTGAAAGACGCTACGATCCGAGATTTAGCCGTGTCTGATTTTGGCCGTCATATGCTGGTAGGCCAAAGCGACGGCAAAGTGCAACATATCACCTTAAGTTCAGGTCGTCGTATTGAATTTTTAGGCCACACCGAAAACGTCAACTCAGTCGACATGTCCGCCAATGGCCGTTTTGCGTTAACAGGCTCCAATGATCATTATGCCTATCTTTGGGATACGGAAACGGCGCAGATTATTTATAGTTTTCCGCACCCAAACCGTGTCACTAAGGTGGCGCTTGATCAACAAGGTCGCTATGCCTTTAGTGCTGGCAGTGAACTGCAGGGTTTTATCTGGGATCTAAAAACAGGTAAACAAATCAGCCAGTTGGAATTATCCAGAGCTCAAATTATTACTGCCGCCCGCTTTAGCCCAAACGGTAAGTGGCTGGTAACAGGTTCTCCATCCAGAGCCTTAATTTTATGGGATGTGGCGACAGGGAAAAAATTACAGCAGTGGCAAGTCAGAGCTATTCTCAATAGCAGGCCAGCCAGTGCTGTGATCCATGCGGTGGCATTTTTGAATGACAGCCAGATTATCAGTGAAAGTTCCAGTGGCGTAGCCGAAGTATGGGAGATTAAACAATGACGGAAAAAGTAATAGAACTACAGCAACAGCTTATAGATCTGGAGAGCAAACTTGCTTTTCAGGAAGATGTGGTGCAAACCCTGAATGACGAGTTGCACGAACACCAGAAAAGTATCGAAAAACTGCAACGTCAGGTGATGCTGTTGGCGGAGAAGATCAGCAAGGGCAACGACAGTGGCATATTACGTGTAGACGAAGAGCCACCACCGCCGCATTATTAATTTCCCTGATTATTCAGGTTTGAAAACACCTATGACCTGCTCAGTAGCACGCGAAGCTTTTGCTACCTGCTGTTCAGGTTGAGCCATATGATGGCCACACTCCACACATTCTACTTTTTCAACATTGTTCTCAACAAACAACATCAAGGTGTCCATGGCTTTGCACTGCGGACAGGTTGCACCTGCAATAAAGCGTTTTTTCTTTCTGTCTGTCATATTTTTACTCTCCAAACCGGGCTTTTATCGCATCAATACCGCATTCACTCTTGGTTTGTCGCCACTTTGCGATTAGAGTAGCAACCAATTTTCGTCCGGGCTAAAACACCATGATCCAACTGCAAAACGTCGAACTGCGACGCGGTATCAATTGCTTACTGCAACAGGCCGATCTTACCGTATTTCCGGGGCAAAAGGTCGGAATAATTGGCGCTAACGGTTGCGGCAAATCCAGTCTTTTTGCTTTGCTGCAACAAAAGCTGCAACCTGACGCAGGTTCTGTCGCTATTCCATCCAGTTGGACTATCTCCACTGTGGCTCAGGAAACACCGGCGCTGGATATGTCAGCCATGGATTATGTGCTGCAGGGCGACGAAAAACTCTATCCATTGTTACAGCAGTTAAAAATTACCGATGGCAGTGTCGATTTAGCAGCTGTGCATCATCAGATTGATGCTTTAGACGGCTACAGAGCCGAAGCCAAAGCCGGTATTTTATTAGATGGCCTGGGCTTTAGTGGTGCCGCACAACAACAAAGCGTGAAATCGTTTTCCGGTGGCTGGCGTATGCGTTTAAATCTGGCGAAAGCTCTGATGCAACCGGCCGAATTGTTGTTATTGGATGAACCCACCAACCACTTAGATTTAGACGCTGTGCTTTGGCTGGAAAAATACCTGGCATCCTTTACCGGCACTTTGTTACTGATCAGCCACGACCGCGATTTTCTGGATGCTGTGATTGATAATACGGTACATATCGACAATCAGACTTTGACATTATACAAAGGCAACTACAGCCAGTTTGAACGTCAGCGCGCTGAACATTTGTCGCAACATCAGTCGATGTTTGAAAAACAACAACGTCAGGTCGCGCACCTGCAAAAGTATATTGACCGTTTCCGCGCTCAGGCCACTAAAGCTAAACAGGCACAAAGCCGGATCAAAGCGCTGGAACGTATGACGTTGCTGGCACCTGCTCATGCCGATTCGCCTTTTCAGTTCGAATTTTTAGACCCACGTTCTTTACCCAACCCGCTTTTGAAAATGGAAAACGTCAAAGCAGGTTATGGCGATACCCCTATTTTGCAGCAGATTAACTTTCAGTTGCTGCCAGGCAGCCGTATAGGTTTATTAGGCCGTAACGGCGCTGGTAAATCGACGCTGATCAAAATGTTATCCGGCTCTTTAACACCCCAAGCCGGTGAGATTTGGTACGCCAATGGCGTTAGTATTGGTTATTTCGCTCAGCACCAGCTGGAAACCTTAAGACCGCAGGATTCGCCGTTACAGCATTTAGTGCGTTTGGCGCCAGATGCGACAGAACAACAACTGCGGGATTATATTGGTGGATTTGGTTTTCATGGCGATAAAGCATTAGCTGCCTGTGCGCCTTTTTCCGGAGGTGAAAAAGCCCGTCTGGTATTGGCTCTGCTTGTGTATCAGCGCCCTAACCTGCTGTTATTGGATGAGCCAACCAACCACTTAGACCTGGACATGCGTGAAGCCATAGTGATGGCTTTACAAAGTTTCGAAGGCGCTATTGTGGTGGTGTCGCATGACCGCCATTTACTCAGTAGCACTACAGATGAGTTTTATCTGGTAGCCCATGGCAAAGTAGCGCCTTTTGCCGGTGATTTATCAGATTATTATCAGTGGTTGCAGCAAGATCAGCGTGCCAGCAATGCAGCATCGACTTCTGAAGAAACAGTCACTGCAAACAGTGCACAAAATCGTAAAGACCAAAAACGACTGGAAGCAGAACTGCGTACGTTGCAACGACCGTTAAAGCAAAAAATTGAAAAGCTGGAGCAGCAACAAGAAAAACTGCACCAGCAACAACAGCAGATTGAAACTGCCCTGGCTGATGCCGGTATATACGATGCGATTCGCAAAGCGGAGCTGACTAAAACATTGGCTGAGCAACAAAAAGTCCAAAAGGAATTATCTGAAGTGGAAGAACAATGGTTCGAAGCTCAGGAAGCATGGGAGCAACAAAGTGCAGAATTCTGGCAAAAAAACTCTTAATTCTGAACAATTCTGGTTGTACAGCCTGAGTTTGTATCCGGCCATTAAAGACTTGAGTCTGCAATGGCAGGACAACTTTGGCGTGAACATTAACCTGTTGTTGTTTTTGCTGTATCTGGACAAACAGCAGCAAAGTTTAAGTGAAGCTCAGCTGCAGCAACTGGAAGACTTGCTCAAGCATTTCAGCACTGAGGTCACTCAGTCTATTCGTGCTTTGCGCCGCACCTTGCCCTCTCCATGGCTACAGTCGGATATGCAACAGCCTTTACGTCAGCAATTGCTGAGCACGGAATTGGCAGCAGAAAAACTGGAGCAGCAATTGCTGGTACAGCAGTTTAACCAATTGGGCGTGAGTGACGATGTCTTGCCCTACAGCCAGTTGCTTGACCATTATTTATTACTGATTAACGCACCAGTTGAACAGTTGGATGCTGAAATTCTTGATCTGTATCAACAAAGCCAGCAGTTGGAAGGCTTCTAAAATCCAACTTTGATCTATATCAGGCTTTGCTTCCGCTGACGCTTCTACACTACAAGCATCAGCAAATAGCGAGGATATGATCATGAATATATGGCAAGAGTTTCTGAAAGATCCGGTGATCTTTTTCTCATTCACCGGCCTGGCTTTAGTGATTGGCTTATGCCTTTTTTACGCTGGCTATTTCTTATATAAAACTTCGCATGCGGAGTGATTTTTGATCAACAAAGCGCAGTCACTGAGACTGCGCTTTGTTATCATCGTTTAAAATATCGTCGATTATATCCTGAGCACAGCTGGCACTAACATGGTATTTAGCTCTGTATTCAGCAATCGTCTTGTACTTACGCCGTAATGCCTTTTCCCGAAGAATTTTGTCTTCCTCAGCAATTATATCCGGCTCAGACTCCTTTCGGGAACGTCTCATAGCTAAATGCTTACTATCTACTTCTTCACACACTTGTGTATTCCAATAGATATAAAGAAGTAAGCAAAATAGCACAAACATATCACAGTGCTCTTTATCCATAGCACCTCCGAGTTTCACAAGATGCGGTCCTATCTCAATAAGATATATCCTGCATAAAAAGATAGTCCTAACATCGCAATACCCCCTACAGGCGATAAAGCAAAGGCGGCAGCAACACCGAGGCTGGCAAATTTAGTGCCATAAACAGCGGCTCCAATACCCATTCCCAAGCCAAAAGCTGCCGCAGATTCTCCTGCGCCGCCACCGTTAACCTCTTGTATTTCACTCACAGTTAATTCTTTCATGACAGTTCTCCTTGAGATCACGATTTCATTAAACATAGGGAGGGAAACGACAAAACAACATCCCGTTTCGATGCTGGACATCTTCTAAATGACTAGCATGGAATTGGTGCGCACTTAATTAACAAAATATAAACAAAACCAAAAATTCTTCCAGTGCTTGGCAGAAAACAAATAGGAACAAAACGAAGATTTGTAGACTTTTGTTGCCAAAGATAACGTCTGATTGACCAAGACCACACCTACCGGTTTATTCCCCAAGCTCTTTTATTAAAACCTTTACATTTCGTAAGCTTAAAGCATAAATCGTCAACTGAGGATTGGCTCCCAGGCTAGAAGGCAACACAGAACCATCAAACACAGACAGGTTTTCCAATTGATGATGGCGGCCTTGCTGGTTCACCACCCCTTTCGCAGGGTCAGCACTCATATTACAACCTCCCATCACATGGGCTGATGCCAGAGTAGCTCTGTATTTTTGTAGTGGTAAAACTTTAATAGCTTCGCGGGCTTGTCCCCAGCTGGAATAAAGCTGAGCATCCTGATGAATAGGGAGTACCGACTTAGCTCCAGCGGCAAACTGCAGTTCGGCCATCGCCAGATAAGCCTTTTGTACGCCTTGCCATAGATAATCAGAAATGGGGTAATCCAGCACAGGCTCACCGTTATCTGATAGCAGCACAGTACCGCCCTGACTATCCGGATGAAAACCATCCCGCAGTAATGCAATCACCACCTGCAACTGATTAAACTGCTGCATTAAGGCAGCATGAGACTGAGCAACACCCGTCAGTTTAGTAGCCATTAACACAGGGTGTAATGGCGGAACCTCTAATTTAAAGCCTATCTGTCCGTTTGAAGGCCAGACAAAGTGGTCAGAATAAATCGACTGTGGGGCCCCACTGTGACCCGCTATAGTGTCTTCAAACAAAGCACCGGAAATCGCGCTGGGATGCAGGTAAGTATGCTTACCTAAACGGCCAGAGGGATTAGGTACTTTGGAGCGCAGCAGCAAAGCAGGTGAGCCTATAGCTCCTGCAGCCACTATGTAATGTTTGGCTTTAAAGCTAAGTTTTATGTTGAAATCAGGCTGAAAATACGGGTCCACAGGCACAGCCACCAAGGATTGCACTTGCCCGCCTTGCCATACCAGCTCACGCGCCGATACCCGGCTAATCAGCATAGCACCGGCTTGCATCGCAGATGGAATGCTACTAACCAACATCGACTGCTTGGCATTGATAGGGCAACCCATACCGCAGTAGCCCAGGTTAGCGCAGCCGCTGACATTGCGGTTGATCACTGTGTATTGCCAGCCCAAAGCCTCACAGCCCTGACGGAGCTTGTCGTTATTGGCATTGGGTGGTACAGGCCAGGGGTGAATACTCAACCTTTGCTCGGCTTGCTGAAAATAAGGAGCTAAATTGTCTGAGGTAAAGCCTGTGCCAAATTCAGCGCGCCAGTAATCCAGTGTTTTTTCAGGTGTGCGAATGGAAGTCGTCCAGTTGACCGTAGTAGAGCCCCCTACAGCACGACCCTGCAATATACCTATACTTTGATCCAAAGTTTTACGGCCAGCACCGTCCTGATACAAAGCAGGGTAAGCCCAGCGCTCCTGCTGCTGAAAGTCTTTGCCTTCATACAAAGCGCCCATTTCCAGCAAAATCACTTTGAATCCAGCAAGACTCAGCTGTTCAGCGGCCATAGCACCACCGGCGCCAGAACCCACTATCACCACATCGGCTTCAAATTGTCTGTCAGCAGTTAAAGTGGAAGCGTCCAGATAAGACCAGCCTGAAGATACGCCATCGGCAATCAGGTTTTTCATGGGTTAAACTCCGGCGCGCTGTAACCCAATGCGTGCCAATGCTGCGGCTGGCCATAAAAAGCACCGTACATCAGTTCACGCAACCCGCTAAAGGCTTGTTGCAATAAAGAAAAGTAACTGTCGCGCCAGCTTAATAACAAATCCAGACGCTGTGATAGCGGCAAATCGGCCAGCTGCAACCACTGACCTGTTAATGCCAGTCGGGCTAAATCCTGCTGCAGTAACTGAAACAATTGGTTTAACTGTTGCTGCTGGCTTTGAGGCAAATAGGCCAGAAACTCCAGCACAGCGTCACGGCTTTGTTGCAGTGATAACTGTTGTGCTGTGGCCTCTGCTGGCAAAGCCCCCATCAACACCGCTGGCAATAACGCATCCAGCACCAGAACAGCCGCATTGTCACTGCCTTGCAGACTTTGATACTGATATACTGCGTAGCCTGTGCTGGCAGCCAGGGTAAGAGCAAGCGAGCGGAAAATAAACTGGCGTCTGTTCATTGTTATTGTGGTCCGGCCAGAAGAAAGTGACTTTGATTGTTAAGTAGGATTGTTGATTTTGCAAGCCCCTGAAATTGTAAAACTTCCCCCGGTTTTTAAACCAGCATGGTGGCTGCGTAACTGCCATCTGCAAACCATAGTGGCTAAGTATCTGGCTCCACGTCGCGCTTTGGCGACAGACACAGAAATGCTGGCATTACCCGATGGCGATCATATCCAGCTCAACTGGACAGAAAACCCGGAGCAGGCCGTAGCTAAACCTATTGTGGTGGTGTTGCATGGTCTGGAGGGCAATATCCATAGTCACTATGCAGCTGGTATGTTGCATGCCCTGCAGCGACAGGGTTTTATTGCAGTGCTGATGCATTTTCGCGGCTGCAACGGTGTCGCCAACAGGCTGCCCCGCGCTTACCATTCCGGTGATACCGCCGATCTGGCCTATTTGATAGCTCAGATTCAGCTACGTTATCCAGGCCGTGAGCTGGCTGCTGTTGGCTTTTCACTGGGCGGCAATGTGTTGGTGAAGTATTGCGGTGAACAAGGGGCACAATGTGTGTTAAAAGCTGCTGTGGCTGTATCAGCGCCTCTGGCTTTAGCGCCAAGCGCACAGCGTATTAATCAGGGCGGCAGCAAAGTGTATCAGCAGTACCTGTTGGGACGGCTCAAAGCTACGATGATGCGTAAACTGGACCGACACAGAGATTTTCCTCTGCCTGTTAGCAAAGCTCAAATTCTGGCATTAAAAACCATCCGCGACTTCGACGACTTACTGACAGCGCCGCTGCATGGCTTTCAGAATGCCGATGACTATTACCAAAAATCCAGCGGCAAAGCTTATTTAAAGCAAGTGCGTGTGCCGCTGTTATTGGTGCATGCTAAAGATGATCCATTTTTATCACCAGCAGTCTTACCTAAAGCTGATGAGGTCCCCCCTTATGTGCAGCTATTATTATCCCGCCATGGCGGTCATGTTGGTTTTGTTACAGGCAACATGCCTTTTAAAGCGGAGTATTATCTGGAGCAACAGCTGCCCCCTTACCTTGCACAATTTTTAGGAAAATACTGATGTTATTGATCCCATACCAAGAATTATCCACAGACACGCTGGAAGGCCTGATCGAAGCTTTTGTATTACGTGAAGGTACTGAATATGGTGAGCAGGACATTAGCCTGAGCGATAAAGTGGCCCAGGTGAAAAGCCAGTTGCAAGCGGATCAGCTGGTGATTTTGTATTCAGAGTTGCACGAGAGTGTGGACATCATCACCAAACAGCAGTGGCGACAACTGGTTAAACAAGGCGAGATTGAGAGCGATTCCTTCTGAAATCAGCCTAAAGTTCTGGTCGCGCTATGGGCCCGGATCAGTTCAGTCCATGGCACTTCAGAGCGGCCTATCACCATAAAGTCGGGGTTCGACAGAGTTTCACGCTGGTTATAACTTAAAGGTGCAAACTGACTATCGAGAATTTTACCACCGGCTTCTTCAACTATTACATGCACAGCAGCTGTATCCCATTCGCCCGTCGGGCCTAAACGCAGGTAACAATCTGCGCCACCTTCAGCCACTAAACAGCTTTTTAAAGAGCAACTGCCAAGCGCTATAAATTCTGAGCAGGCAGGCGTATTTAACAGCTGATGGATATGCTCTATCGGCTGGCGACGACTGACCGCAATTTTGAGAACATCACCGGATTGATGCTGATTAACCCGAATGCGATTGATCAAATGCTGTTGCTGTTTAAAAGCACCATTGCCGCGGGTAGCGTAATACCAGATTTGTTCTTTGGGCCAATAAATCACCCCCAATACAGGCCAGCCATGTTCAACCAGCGCTATGCTGACGGCAAAATCGCCGCTGCGGGCAATAAACTCCTGAGTGCCGTCCATAGGATCGATCAGCCAGTAGCGGGGCCAATCCTGACGCTGGCGTAGCGGCAATAAATGCATTTCTTCAGAAACCACAGGAATATCAGGAGTTAGTTCGGTTAAGGCATGCAGGATCAGAGCATTGGCAGCCAAATCAGCACTGGTGACAGGGCTTTCATCCGCTTTATGTTTGGCTTCATAGTCGCCACTCTGGTAAATAGACCATAAGGTATCACCAGCGGCACGAGCTGCGTCTTTGACAGGTTCTAATAACCTACTTAAAAACATCCTGATGCTTGTCCAGATAATCTCGGGCTAAGAACAAGGCCGCTACACTGCGAGCCTCAGTGAAATCGCTCTGATCTAACAACTCAAGCTGCTGTTGCCACTGCCATGGCACCAGTTCCAAAGGTTCGGGTTCGTCACCTGGCAAACTGGAGGCTGTTAAATCCAAAGCTAATACAATATGCATTGTAGCACTAAAGTATCCCGGAGCTAAGGCCACGGTTTTTAAAGGAATTAAACGTCCGGCTTTAAAACCTATTTCTTCCTGAAGTTCGCGGTTAGCGGCTTCAGCTACAGTTTCACCGGGATCGATCAGACCTTTAGGGAAACCCAGCTGATAATCATGAGTACCAGCACAGTATTCCCGTATTAAGTAAAAACTGCCAGGTTCAGGACAAGCCACTACCATCACTGCACCACGGCTACCGCCTTTCATCCGCTCGTAGGTGCGTTTTTCACCGTTGCTGAATTGCAGATCCAGCTGTTCAATTTTAAACAGCCGACTTTCAGCAACCAGTTTTTGATCTAAAATTTGCGGTTTTTCTTTGTCGCCGTCGCGCTGCGCCATAAAACTGCCTCTGCTACAATGGGCCATCGCCTTACTATAAATGGATTAGCTGGAAAAACCTATGCTGGACTGGAGACAAATTGATACCGTTTTGCTGGATATGGACGGTACTCTGCTGGATTTACACTTTGATAACTACTTCTGGCTGGAGCATTTACCAAAACGCTGGGCAGAGCTTAGTGGCATCAGTGTGAGCGAAGCAAAACAACAGCTCGAAGCTGAATACCATGAACTCAATGGCAAAATTGAGTGGTATTGCCTGGACTACTGGACCAAACGACTGTCTTTGCCTATCACAGAGCTGAAACGTGAAGTGATGGATAAAATTCAGATGCGCGCTGATACCCCAGCCTTTTTAACAGCATTAAAAAACTCTGGCCGTAAAGTGATTTTGGTGACCAATGCTCACCCGGATTCGTTATCGTTAAAAATCGAACGCACTACTCTTGCCAGTTATATTGATACCCTGGTGTCGACTCATGAATTTGGCGTAACTAAAGAACAACAGGAGTTATGGCAGCAGTTGCAACAACGTTTTGGCTTTGACCCGAAGCGCACTTTGTTTGTCGACGACAGCCTGCCGATTTTGCAGTCCGCTCAACGTTTTGGCATAGGTCATTTATTGGCAGTGGCCAATCCTGACAGCCAGAAACCCAGCAGAGCTATCACTGAGTTTCCGGCTATAGAAGATTATTCGGTGTTACTGGCGGATATTCACGGTTCAGCTAGCGGCTCTGTAATTTCAGAGTAAAACGCCCCTCTGCGTCCGGCTGGCCAACAAACTGCATCGCCTGATGCACTTCTTTTGGCAAGCTGGCGTCTGGTTTCATAGTGCCATTGAGCTGATACTTACCTTGTTCACCGATCAGCGCCGTCACATTCAGCGCCAACGGATTGCCAGGTTCTGTCACCAGTTGCAGCTGACCCTGTTCACAACTTAAGTTCGCATCTATGGCTTTTAAATCAATCCAGCCTGAAGGCGCCTGAAACTTGGCGTCCAGCCAGCTGGCTTTACCTGCCAATTGCTCACACCAGGGTTGTCCCATAGTGAAATTCTGAATATTCAGCAGCATAGTGCCACTGGCTGCCACCTGAAACGGCAAACGGAGTTTCAGTAAAGGTATTATAGGTTCTACTGGCAAACGTAGCTGGCTGGTCTCCAGCTCTAATCCGGAGAAACCATAAGCCAGTTGAGCTTTGGCGTAAGGCAAAGTGGTTTGGCGAATTTGGCCAATATCCAGCGATAATGCCAATTTTCCGGTGAATAAAGCCCATGGCTTGAATTGCCAATTCACCTGCTGCAATACATAACCATTGAGTGATACTGCCTGCACCTGACCTTGCCATAAAGTGCCGCTGACAGGCCCTAACTGAACCTGTGGTGGTAAAGTCACCAGCTTTAACCACCAGGCCGCTGGTGCCAACACAAGTAAAAACAGCAGATACAGACCAATAGCGGCCGGGATTATTTTTTTATAATTCATTTACGACTCAACCAATAAACGACGGACACGCACCATACCTGGCGCATCGGCAACAGCTAAATCCAGCTGCACTATGCTGACATTATGCTGATACTGTAATTCATGCAGCCAGGCCAGTAATTGATCAAAACTAATATCGTTCAGCATCACCTGCATCTGATCATTTTGTGGTTGCATCCGGCTGACCTGAATTTTATGGGTGCGGGCGCTGGAGCTAATCAGATCTGTCAGGCTGCCTTGTACTTTGGTCTGAGTGGAGACCACTGGATAACTGCGCACTTGCACCAGTTGTTGACTCACCTGCTGCAGTTGCTGCTGCTGAGTCTGATAACTCAAATGCAACGGAGCCCATAACAGCCAATAAAAAGCCGCTATGGCTAAAGTAACACCAGCGCCCAACACCAGCTGTTGTTCACGTTTTTGCAGCGACTGCCACCAGCTTTGTAGTTGTTTCATTTGGCTCATAAGCTACCTCCATGTACCGCATCCTGACTGGCAGCCTTCAGCTGTGAAAATTGTCTGTCCTGCCAATGGTTCATGCTTTCACCTTCATGGCTACAGTACCTTGTACTTTGCCACCTTCGTTACTTAAAGCGCCTTGTTTCACTTCGAAGCCTTTTTGCTCCAGCCTGGTTTTTAAGTTGTCAAAGCGCTGGAAACTGTCGGCTTCAGCCTGAAACCGCAGCTCGCTGGTTTTCTGGTCATACTTTAAGTTATCTAAACGCACATTAGTTGTTGCAGCCAGCTCCTGCTGTAAATCATTCAGCAAGCTAAACAAACTGGCATCCTGAGCTGTGCCTGCGCCTTGTAATTTACGCGCCAACTGACGGGAAATATCACGGGTAGATTCTGCCGGGAACCGGCTTTTATACAAAGTCACCAGTTCCGCCCTTTGTTGCTGCAGCTGTTGTCCTTGTTGCCATACCCCAAAGGCTAAAGTGATCAGATATAAAGCCAGGCAAGCCGTACCCAAGGCGATCGAGCTTTGCCATACAGACCAGATTTTGTTCTGAGCTTTTTTAGGGGCGTACTGGCCCTGTAATAAACTAAAACGTTGTTCCGGCAGTTGCTGCGCCAACAACGCCAGAGGTAGTTCAGGCTCTGCCGCCTGCACGTTTTGCAGTATTTCTGTGGGCCAGGGACTGTAGCTATGGATCAATTCGATATTCGCCAGGCTTAAAAAGTCCGCCCACCAACCAGGTTCAATACTGGACGCCTGCCATTGGCCCTGACGTAATAACCATTGCCCAGCCAGTTCTATGGCCGAAGCGCCATCCTGATGTAAAGGCAATAACAAAGCATCAGGCAACAGCTGTGTTGGCTGGAAACCTGCAACTACTAATGACCCAACCCACTGCTCCAACTGGACCTTTTTACACAAAGCCACTTGCTGCCAATATTCTTTACCACGCTGCTGGCATTGGCCTAAAGCCAGATACAGCTGCTCTATATCTTCGGCATGCTCTTCTTCAAGCATATAAGGCAAGGCCTGAATAATTTGCCGGTTTGGTTTAGACGGCAATAATACTTCACTTAGCACCACATCAGCCGCTGGCACTAAAGCCACAACAGGACGGCGACCTAAACGCTCGGACAACGCAGACAACTCATCGGCAGATGCCAGTTGACCTGAAGCGATAATCTCTTGATTGACGGCGGACCAAACCAACCAACTGATTGGCTGCTGTGGCTGACTGCCCAGTCTTATTATTAATTGTTCGTTCACCACTGGCCTCCAAACCGCCGCGCTATCACTTTTACTTTTTGTTGCTCGTCAATCACCAGTACAGACGCCAGATTAAAAACGGTGTCCATATAAGTGACTGTGGTTTCGAGCAAAAAATAATTCGAATTTATTGCCATCATGGCTTTGACCTCGTCCGTGACGCTGATACTTGCCAATTGTGGGCTGGCCCAGACTTCATCCAGAGTGGCAAAACCTTCTTCTGGTCTGCTGCCTATTAAATCTGAGGCTGCGCCTTCATCTAATTCAGGAATATAAGCCGACAATAAGGCTGCATTTTCCGCTGTGATCGTATTGATATTCAGTTTACTGGTACTGACTTTAGGGATCACACAAACCCAGGGTCTGACCAACTCGTAATCTGCAGGAGTTAAATCCAGCATCACCCGTAATTCGGAGGTTGAACCCATCAAACTATTGGCCGTATAAAACGGCATCTGCAAACCAGCATAGTCGTCTTGCTCGGCGCCACCGGCAGTTTGCAACAAACTATCAGCATCCAGCCAGTCGCTGACACGGGCTGTTAAATACTCAGCTGGCATCGACAAATCTGTCGCCTTTAGCTCCAGCAAACGCTGGAAAGCTTTTTGGCTGGCCGTTTGACCAGCTCCAACCTGCTGTTGATCGGCAGGTCGCTGTAAATTATTTAAGTTAAAGCAGCTTTGTAAATCAATCAGCTTGCCGGTAATAGTACCGCTGTCGACCGGAAAAGTAGCGCCTAACTGCGCCCAGTCCTGTGACAAATTTACCGTTTCTTTGCCAGCCACAGTGCTTTTCAGTAGCTGAATACTGGCCTGTTCAGCTGCTATGCCATACCAGTAGGCTTGTTGTTGTTGCTGTAAATTCAGCTGTCGTTGCAATTGTAACTGCAAACGGCCACTCATCCCCACAGCGATAACAACCACCAAAGCGACAATCATCATGACGACCACTAATGCCACACCTGCTTGTCGGCGCATCAGGTTAATCCGTTCATTAAGGTGTAAAAACGCTGCATTTCACCTAGCTGTTCATGTGTGATAGTTAACCGGATAGCTTTGGGCAACTTCTCGTCATTCCAGGTTTCCAGCCACTCTTCGTCTTTTAAAAATTCCACTTTAAAACCTGTGACCTTATCCAGCAAAGGCTGCACTTTAGGTTCGCTGCCTGTCACAGCATCCGGAAATAAACTAAAGAGTCGCTCAATTTTACCTTCACGAAAACGATAACCCACAGCCTGAATTTCGCTACGCGGCAATACCATACCCGGGTTACGCCAACCGCTGTGCACAAAAGCAAAACCACCCTCTTCACTCTCCAGCATCAGCTTGTCGCCAAGCAAAGGGGATTTGAGCGGATCTTCACCTTCTACCCGAATTTGACGTGCACTGATTTGTGCCAGATCACGTTCTAAAATCAGGAAAAATCTTTGTATTTGCGCCAAACGCTCTGCAGCCTTTTGGGAAGCAGCGTCAGACTCTGTCACACTGGACAATACGCTGGCCGATGCCAAACCGACTAAGGCGAAAATGGCCATCGCCAGCAACATTTCAATAAAAGTAAAACCACGACCCGCCTTAACGTTCGGCATCTGGCTTACCTACAAAAGTTTGTAACTGATACACCACTTTTTCCGGGTTATCAGCCAGACTGACTTTCACTACCACAGCACTGAAATTCGCATCTGCAGTTTTTTGGATTTCCTGTTGCCATAACCAGTTGCGGTTAGCAAATTCCACAGTTTTTTGTTCGCTTTTTAATGGCCAGGTTTTTTCCAGAAAAACAGCATTCAACTGATTTTCTGCGACATAAGATGCAAAGGTCAGGTTTTCCAGATGAGAAATAGAGTTCATATGCTCAGAAGCCGTTTTCATCACAGCAGCACCAGCAGTGGCAAATACAGCCATAGCAATCAGCAACTCAATCAGGGTAAAACCTTTGCTTTTCATGGTCTGTCGTTTTCCACTTCAGATTTAGTCAGCGGAATACTGTATTCGCCTTTGAGCACCTGATACCAAAAAGGACGCTCAGTTTCATCCGCCAACACCAACTGAAAAGGACTAATGTCGCCGGACGATAAAATATAGATATTGGGCAACAAAGGTTTCTCGCGGCTTTTTGCCGGACCTTTGGTTTTCCCGTCTTTACCTGCTTTTTTCTCTTCTTCTTCGGCCGCTTCTTCTTGCTGTTCGAGCAATTCTTCCTGCAGTTTGCGGAACTCTTCCTGACCTAAAATACTATCCTCTGCCCAGCTTAAGCCTTCCAGCTCTAGCTCAGCCTTCACTGTTTCAGGCCAGGGATGAAACTGCATAAACTTAGGTTCACCTACTTCCAGCCATTTCTGTCCATCGTGCACCAAAAACTGATAGCCTTTGTCGTTCAGGACTAAGCCAAAATCCTGCTGCTTTAAAATGGCAGTTTCAGAGATCACCTGCACCAGTTGCTGTAACCGGTCGGTTTCTTTCTGAATACGCGCAGTTCTGGATTCACTGACAAAATTCACCACCACGTAGGATGCCATCAAGCCAAGCAATAGCATCACTAACATGATTTCCAGCAATGTAAAACCGCGGTGGTGTTTCATGCTTTAGTTTTGCTGCGCTTCCGGCGCATCCAGATTCCAGTTGCCTATATCATCATCTGTGCCGGCAACACGGTCTGGCCCCATTGAATACACGTCAATACGACCCATCTCTCCCGGACTGACTAACAAATAATCGTTGTCCCATGGGTCTTTTTGCAGGCGTTTGATAAAACCGCCTTCAGGGAAAGAACGTGGCATAGGCTCTGACGTTGGCTGGGTCACTAAAGCTTGTAAGCCTTGTTCTGTGGTTGGATAAAAGCCGTTGTCCAGCTTGTATAAGTCCAGTGCATTTTCCAGCTGCTGAATATCCACCACCACTTTTTGTTTGGCCGCTTTTTCCTGATTGCCCATTAAGTTAGGCACAACCATACTGGCGATAACACCCAAAATAACAATAACAACCATCACTTCTAACAAGGTAAAACCTTTTTGTTGTTGCATTTTTTAACCTCCGACTAAATTGTTTAATGCCAAAATAGGCTGCAGAATCGCCATTACAATAAATAAAACTATGCCAGCCATCACGGCAACTAAAACAGGTTCAAATACTTTCAGTGAGACAGTGACCAGGGTTTCAAATTCCCTGTCCTGCGTATTGGCGGCACGCTCTAACATGCCATCCAACTGACCACTTTTTTCGCCTGAGGCGATCATATGCAGCATCATAGGCGGGAATAATTTAGTTTGCTCCAGCGCGTTTTTCAGTGAAGAACCTTCGCGGACTTTCAAGGTAGCTTCAGCAATAGACTGACGCATATAACTGTTATCCAGCACATCAGCACTGATACGCATAGCTTCCAGCAAAGGCACGGCGCTGGCGTTCAGAATACTTAAAGTACGGGCAAAACGGGCCGTGTTTAAACCACGGCTGACTTTACCAATCAACCCCAGCTTTAATTGTCGGGTGTCTATTTTCAGTTTAAAAGCAGGCTTCTTCAGCGCCCGTTTAAATGCAGCAATAGCCAGAAAAATAGCCAGCACCACAAGTAGGCCATAGGAGCGTAAAAAGTCACTGGCGGCTATTAAAAATAAAGTAGAGCCGGGCAAGCTTTGCCCCATATGTTCAAACTGACCCACAATTTGTGGCACCACAGCAGCCAGCAAAATACTGATCACAGCTATAGCAAAAAAGGTCAGAATGGCAGGATAAAGCAGCGCCTGCATAATCTGACTGCGCATATGCTGACGTTGTTCAGTGTAATCCGCTAACCGGTTTAATACGGCGTCCAAATGGCCTGATTTCTCCCCTGCCGCCACCATAGAAGTAAACAAGTGATCAAAGACATAAGGAAACTCAGCCAGACCTTCAGCCAGGCTATACCCTTCTACCACTTTAGAGCGCACTGACATCATCATGCTTTGCAAACGGGCTTTATCACATTGTTCTGATACAGCAAGCAAAGCACTTTCTATCGGCAAGCCCGCTTCGATCAGAGTCGACATCTGACGGGTGATCAGCGCTAATTCACTGGCGCTGATACCAGATTGGAACCATTTTTTACCGGACGCCAGCAGTTTTTCCTGACGCGAAGCCAGCTCTAAACTCAGAGGCGTTAACTTTTGCTCACGCAATAGCTGACGGGCCTGACGGGCATTATCGGCTTCCAGTACACCTTTACTACGACGCCCTTTGGCGTCCATGGCCTGGTATTCAAAAGCTGGCACTACAGATCCTCTCGGGTCACACGCAATACTTCTTCCAGCGTGGTTTCACCCGTTAATACTTTGCTGAAGCCGTCCTGGCGGATACTTGGGCCTTGAGTCCGAATGTATTTCTCAATCGACTGCTCGCCTTTGCCGTTATGGATCAGTTCGCGGGTATGCTCGTCAACGACCAGCAATTCATGAATACCGGTCCGGCCACGGTAACCCGTCTGATTACAGTGCTCGCAGCCTACAGCACGATAAATCACTGTTCCGTCTTTTTTTGTAACGCCCAGTAAAGCCCGCTCTTCTTTATCCGGCTCGTGGGCTTGTTTACAGTGCACACATAAAGTTCGTACCAGACGCTGCGCTAATACACCCAATAAACTGGAGGATAATAAAAAGGGTTCAACCCCCATATCTTCCAGACGGGTAATGGCACCAGAGGCGGTATTAGTGTGCAGAGTACTTAAGACTAAGTGGCCGGTTAAACTGGCCTGTACTGCAATTTGCGCGGTTTCTAAATCACGGATTTCACCCACCATCACCACATCAGGATCCTGACGTAAAATGGCGCGCAAGCCACGGGCGAAAGTCATATTCACCTTGGTATTGACCTGAGTCTGGCCTATACCTTCGAGTTCGTATTCAATAGGATCTTCGACCGTCAGAATATTACGGTCTTTGGTGTTGATCTCGGTCAGACCTGCATACAAGGTGGTACTTTTACCCGAACCTGTAGGGCCTGTGACCAGAATAATGCCGTGAGGTTTTAAAATCTGCTGCGAAAAGCTTTGTTGTATAGCCGGTGTCATACCCAGCTTATTTAAATCCAGATGCGAGTTATTTTTGTCGAGCAAACGCATAACAACCCGCTCGCCATGACTGGATGGCATGGTTGATACCCGCACATCCACAGCCCGACCCGCAATACGCAAACTAATACGACCATCTTGTGGCACACGTTTTTCAGCTATGTCCAGCTTGGCCATTACTTTGATACGGGACACCAGTAAACTGGATAACTTACGGTTAGGTTTTAATACTTCTCTTAAAACACCATCAACCCGAAAACGTACCACCAGATTTTTTTCAAAGGTTTCGACATGAATATCCGAAGCGCCCAACTTAATGGCTTCGCCAAGCATGGCATTGATCAGTTTAATGATCGGCGCATCGTCTTCGTTTTCTAATAAATCTTCAGTCTCAGGAATTTCGTCAGCCAAAGAGGCTAAATCCACTTCGTTGCCAATGTCCTGCATAATCTGCTGAGCTTCGGATGAATCACGCTGATAAGAGGCTTCCAACAACGCATCAAATTCAGTTTGTTGCAGTTTCTGCACTTTAAAAGGCGCGGATAATAAACGCCGCACTTCCAGCAATGCAGTAGGCGGTGTCTGAGGATTAACATATAGCAACCAGCCGTCGGCATGGGCCTGCAACAAAACACCAAAACGTTTGGCAAAGCCAAAAGGCAAACGCACTTTGGCTACTACTGGCTGCATGTCATTCAGATCAACAGCAGACATTAGTTGTTCCCCTGCTCTGCAGGTTGTGCTGCCGGTGTCGTAGCCCCTTTGTCCTGAGCTTCTTTTTTCTGCAAATATTCATCAAAAGTAGGTGGAATAATTAAGGTTTCATCAAATTCAGGCATAGCTGGTGTTTCAGCGCCAGGCATCAGATGAATACCTTTTTCACCCTGAGCCAGTTGCTCAGCTCTTACATAATTGTATTTACGCTGACTGACTTCACTGAGCAAACCATCGTCACGCATAATGGTCGGTTTGATAAAAATCATCAGATTACGTTTACGTTTAGTTGAAGAGGTAGAACGGAATAAAGCCCCTAATACCGGTATATCACCTAATAGCGGCACTTTAGATTCACTTTGTTGCACATCTTCATCAATTAACCCCCCCAACACGACGGTAGCGCCATTGTCAGCCAGCACAGTGGTTTTAATTTCCCTTTTGGCGATGATAGGGTTGCCTTCAATATCACCATTACGGCCTGACACTTCCTGCTCTATGGTGAGTTTAACCGCATTACCTTCGTTAATCTGAGGTGTTACTTTCAGCTTAATACCTACTTCAATCCGGTCTAAAGTGGTAAAAGGATTAGTGCCACCTGAGCCTGGGCTGGTGGTGGTTTTAATAGGCACTTCTTCACCAACAATAAAAGAAGATTCCTGATTATCCAGCGTAGTCAGAGAAGGTGTGGCAAGAATATTCGAATTACTGTCACTGGTCACAGCCTGTAAAATAGCGCCCCAATCATTTTTTACTACGCCCAGCATCATGCCGGTGACGCCACCTAAGGCTTCACCCAAGGCAGTGTAGTCACCATTTTGGTCCGGATTTACTGTAGTGACACCAGTCTCTTCATTTACTACGGTAGTTCCTTTGACAGTCCTGGCCGCAGCAGCACCGGCCGCAATCTGGCTGATAGGCACGACGCCGTTATTAAACTGAGTTAAACCACCCTGAGCACTGATCCATTGCACCCCTAAGTTGGCACCTGAGTTATCCGCTACTTCAACGATAATGGCTTCGACCAGCACCTGAGCACGACGGATATCCACCTGGCGAATCACATCTTCCAGTGAACGTAATACGTCTGGCTGAGCGGTAATGACTAAAGAATTGCTTTCAGCATGAGCTTCAATACTGACATCCCGGCCTTTGCCTGCAGTACGGGCACCTTGTGCCTGAGTGGCTGCGCCCTGAGATTCTGCAGCTATAGTAGCGCTGACACCTTGTAAGACTTTGACTAAATCTTCGGCTTTCGCGTATTTCAGGTAATACACGCGAGTATTGCCCTGACTTTCCAATTCAGCATCCAGACGCTGCACTAAAGCCACAACACGTTCACGCGCCTGACGCTCACCACTGACAATCACACTGTTAGTACGCTCATCAGCTACAATTTTTGGAATTAAAAATTCAGGCTGTTCAGATTTACCCTGATTTTTATAGATATTTTCCAGAATACGTACCACTTCGGCAGACGAAGCGTAACTTAACTTGATAACTTCCAGATCCTGATCACCAGCTTTATCGACACGGGAAATAATGTCGACCAAACGGTTCACTGTCTCGGCCTGGCCTGTCATCATAATGACGTTGGACGGATCATAGTTCACCACACTGCCGCCACCACTTTGATCGACAAACTGGCGCAATAACGGAGCTAATTCACGGACTGAAACGTTTTTCACCTGTACAACACGGGTAACCATTTCGTCGCCCAAAGCACCGGCATTGTCACTGACTACAGGAATGTTGGAGGTTTTCGCATCTTTTTGCCGCACCACTTTCAGCACACCACTTTTCATTTCAACGACTGAAAAGTCATAGACTTCCAACACGTTTAAGAAAAACTGGTAATACTGTTTTTCGTTCAGCATTTCGTAGCTACGCACATTAATACGGCCACGCACCTGCGGATCCACAATGATGGTTTTATTCAGATTTTTACCAACAATATTAATAAATTCGTTGATATCTGTGCCTTTAAAGTTCGGCTGATATTCAGTTGCAGTTGCAAAAAAACTCAGCAGCGCAATAGCGCCCAAACCAAACCAACGGGAAATTTGCACACGAGAAGATGTCACTGACTTCATTAGAGTTTAACCATCTTAATTAATTATTATTGTGACAGACTAAAGACAATGTCTCTGGTCTGGCCATCACGTTCAACCTTAATAGAAGCTTGTGTTGCTTCACGTAATTCATTCATGACCATCATGGCCTGCTGCATATCATTTAACGCAGTACCGTTAATTTCAACGGCTACATCGTTAGCTTTTAAACCCATGCGTTCAAATAATTCAGGATCTTTACCCGGTGTCACACGGTAACCATACAACTGACCGTTACGGTATTGCGGCGAAGCACGAATATAGTCGAAAAACTTCATAGGTTCCGACATCATTTCTTTACGCACATCAGCAAGTTCTTCAAGCGGTGGCTGAGGACCGTCCATCATTGGTTCAGACTGGGGCTGATAATCCACTTCCTGTAAACCACCATTTTCAGCAGCCATTTGCTGATATTCGATACCATCGAGCATCAGGGTTTCAAAACGGGAGGACACTTTCAGCAGCACACGGTCTTCAAATACCTGACTTAAACTGGCGCTGGTACCTTCAATTTTATCCTCTACACCATAAGTTTGTTCAGTGCCCTGACTTTCTATCACCGCCGAGCCTTGTTCAGGTTTGCCAGCAATAGATACCACACCTGTCAGTTTGACATTCAGAGTGGTTTTGGGTGCTGAAGAAGGCACAGCAACAGGAGCAACTTCTGCAGTTTCTGAGGCTTTGCCAAATAAACTGGCAGCCAACAAAGATTTCAGATCCGGCGCACCAGGACCAGAGGCTGTCACCGCAGCACTAATGGGTTCGGCTTCTGGTGTTGGTAACAGTTGCCAACTTAATTTCGCCAGTAACCAACAAAACAGCAGCACAAAAATTCCGGTCAGCCAGAAATTCAGGCGTTGTTGCGGCAAACGGGTCAGCCATTCAATGGCGGGTCTGGTGGAAGCGAGCCAATTCATTCTTTAATAATTCTGTTACAAAACTCATTGCATCTTACCCAGTTGTTTTGTCCTCAACAAGCCTACATATCACAATTCCGAAACCTATGACTTTAGACAGAGCCCGGGACTATACTTTATGTACACTTGCAGCGGAGAACAGGCATGGATAAATCGGTAAACCAGCCTACCACAGTTATATTACGTTTAGATAAATGGCTGTGGGCTTGTCGCTTTTATAAAACCAGAGCGCTGGCAAAAGACATGATCGAAGGTGGAAAAGTTCATTATAATGGTCAGCGTTGCAAAGCCAGCAGAACGGTTGAAGTCGGAGCGACGATAAAACTGACCCAAGGCACGGACGAACGAACTGTGATAGTTCAGGCCTTGTCTGAAAAAAGACTGGCTGCACCATTGGCTCAGGCTCTGTATCAGGAAACAGAAGAGAGCATGAAGCTAAAACTGGAAAGAGCTGAATTGCGCAAAATGAATTTGCTGTTTGCGCCTCACCCGGAAACCAAACCTGACAAAAAAATGCGTCGTCAGTTGCTGCTGATCAAAGCGCAGCAATCCTAAGGTACTGTTATGAATCAAGATGTGTTAGTACGTTTTTTATTTAATGAACGTGATGTCCGTGGCGAAATCGCTTACGCCTCCGACAGTTTGCAGCAAATGCTGCAAAACCATGATTACCCTTATCCGGTGAAACAATTACTGGCCGAATTGGTGATAGCCACCAGTTTGCTGACGGCCACCTTAAAATTGGATGGCGATATTGCTGTGCAGTTGCAGGGCGATGGTCCGGTGCGTTTTGCTGCAGTGAACGGCACAGCAGAACAAGAGTTTCGTGGTGTAGCCCGTCTGCAAGCCGAAATTGGCGCCACAGGTTTTCGTGATCTGATTGGTGAAGGTTATATGCTGGTGACTATTACACCTAAACAAGGAGAACGTTATCAGGGCATTATTCCACTAACAGGCGATAGTCTGACTGACACTTTAGAAGCTTATTTTGCTCAGTCGGAGCAACTGCCAACCCGTTTGTATTTATTTACCGATCTGACCGAAGGTAAAAGCCGGGCAGCAGGTTTGTTGTTACAGGTGTTGCCGGTTGACCCTGAAAAGGCCAAACAGGATTTCAGTGATTTAGTCATAGTGACAGACACTATTACCTCTGACGAATTACTGAATTTGCCAACAGAACAAATGCTGCATCGTTTGTATCACGACGAAGAAGTGGAGTTGTTTGCACCACAGCCTATACGTTTTGTTTGTGGTTGCTCGCGGGAAAAATGTGAATCAGCCATTATCAGTTTAGGTAAAGCTATCATTGAAGAGCATATAGCCGAAGGTAAACTGGAGATCAGTTGTGACTACTGCAATAGCACTTATCAATTCGACAGTGCTGAATTGTCCTTATTATTGAATAAGTTTTAAGCACAACCCCCTTGAGAGAGCAAGCTGATATTGCTCTCTCAAGCGGCCAAACAATGATGTAACCCACCCTGTAAGTTTTCATTTTTTCATCAAATTTCCGACAAAACCCACTATTGCAGGGTGTTTTGGCTATGCCAAATGAAGTACAATCGGCCCGAACCCTATTAAAAACCATAAATTTACCGACTTACGTACCTCAAGGAGTCACCCTACAATGACCTCTACAATCACTCGCCATGTCGATTTAACAGTGGCAGATTTAGTTGAACACGCTATTCGTCGTAATGAAGGTGTATTAGCGGACAACGGCGCTTTGGTGGTTAAAACCGGTCATAGAACTGGTCGCTCACCTACGGATCGCTTTATTGTTAAAGAAGCCAGCACAGAGCAGGATATTCAATGGGGCAACGTCAACCGTCCTTTTGATCCGGTGAAATTTTCTGCGCTTTGGGCTCGTGTCAGCGACTTTATTGCGACCAAAGAACATTTTGTCTCTCACCTTGAAGTAGGTGCGGACCCGGAACACTACATTCCGATGACGGTGACCACAGAAACCGCATGGCAACATATTTTTGCCAAAAACCTGTTTATCACTTCAGCACACTGGAACAAAGCCGGCAAAGAGACCTGGCAAATTCTGAACGTGCCTTCGTTTGAATGTGACCCAGAGCGTGACGGCACTAACAGTGACGGTACTGTGATGATTAACTTTGCCGAGCGCAAAGTGTTATTAGCAGGCATGCGTTATGCCGGCGAAATGAAAAAAGCCATGTTCTCAGTACAAAACTTCCTGTTGCCAGCCAAAGGTGTATTACCTATGCACTGTTCGGCCAACGTAGGTGAAGCGGGCGATACCACCTTATTCTTCGGTTTATCAGGCACAGGTAAAACAACTTTGTCTGCCGACCCTAAACGTTTCCTGATTGGTGATGACGAACACGGCTGGGCGCCTAACTCAGTGTTTAACATTGAAGGCGGTTGCTACGCTAAATGTATCGACTTGTCGAAGAAAAACGAGCCCGTAATTTGGGATGCGATCCGCTTCGGTACTATTCTGGAAAACGTGGTGTTAGACGCTAACCGTACTCCGGATTACAAAGACGCCAGCCTGACCCAAAACAGCCGCGCCGCTTATCCTTTAGCTCATGTGGAAAAACGTGTACTGGAAAACCGTGCAGGTGAGCCTAAAGCTGTCGTCTTCCTGACTTGTGATGTCAGTGGTGTATTACCACCAGTTTCTATCCTGTCAGAAGAAGCCGCCGCTTATCACTTCTTAAGTGGTTACACTGCCAAAGTAGGTTCGACTGAAATTGGTTCAACTTCTGCTATTGAATCAACCTTCTCAACTTGTTTTGGTGCGCCGTTTTTCCCACGCCCTGCTGGCGTATACGCTGAGCTTTTGATCAAACGTGTACGTGAATTTGGCAGCAAAGTGTATTTAGTCAACACAGGCTGGACTGGCGGTCCACATGGCGTTGGTAAGCGTTTTGACATCCCAACCACCCGCGGCATTATCGACGCTATAGTCTCTGGTGAATTGGCGACTGCTGAAACTGTACATTTAGCAGAACTAAATCTGAATGTGCCGTTAAAGGTCACTGGTGTGGACAGCAACTTGCTGAACCCGAGAGATACCTGGGCAGACAAAGCTGCTTACGATCAGTACGCCAGCAAACTGGCTGCTGAATTTGCCAATAACTTTAAGAAATACGATGTATCTGATGCAATCCGCAATGCAGGTCCAAAAGTAGCTTAATGTTTTTTTGACACTGATTTAATGAAAAAAGGCTCCCATTGGGAGCCTTTTTTATGCCGTTTTGATCAAAGGCAAATACACTGTCACCACTAATCCGCCATAAGCATGGTTATGCATACTGATTTGACCATGGTGCATATCAACAATCTTTTTAATAATAGCTAAACCTAAACCTGAACCCCCACTGCCACGGGCTGTATCGCCCTGAGCAAAAGGCTCAAACATACGTTGCATTTCATGTTCAGGAATACCAGGGCCATGATCCCGCACCTGTACATAGACCTTACGGCTGGCGCGCTCCACGCCAGTGCTGACTTCAATGCTGCCATCAGAATACTTCAGTGCATTTTCAATCAAATTATTCAGCACCCGTTTTATCGCAATACGACGCAGCGGCACCAGTGGTAACGGCTCGCAAAGGCTGGCATTAATTTCACGTTTTTGCAGCCGATCTGCGCTGATTTGCTCCTGTACCAGCAGGTTTAAATCTTCTTCATCCAGCGCTTCTTCTTTGTGATGACGAATGTAATCAATAAACTGGTCGATGATCGCATTCATATCTTCGATGTCACTGACAATACCATCTTTAATCCAACTGTCCTGCTCACTGACCATTTCACTGGCTAGCCGGATACGGGTTAAAGGGGTACGCAAATCATGCGACACACCTGCCATTAACAAAGCCCGGTCTTTCTCCAGTTGACTGATACCTTTAGCCATACGGTTAAAAGCCTGAGTCACTGCCACTATTTCTGTGGAACCATGTTCAGGTAAAGGCTCTGGCATTTCGCCACGTCCTACTTTCAGTGCGGCCTGCTGTAAACCTTGCAAAGGCCTGTTGAGTTGCCGGGCAAATAACCAACCACCGGCCACACTTAAAAAACCTATAACAAAGACATAAATCTTCAGCGGCGAAAAGTCGGTTTCATCCAGGCCGGTTAATGGCACTTTTACCCAATACTGCGGCGCTTGTGGTGGTTTGATCCAGAAGGCGTAGCTATTATTTTGCGCAATACGGACTTCGGCAGGTCCGCCCAGCTCCTGCGACATTTCCTCAGAGAAATAGGGGTAATAACTGGCATCGTTTAAGCCATTTAAAGGCGCTGTGGCATCGGTATACACCTCAATGCCAGTAGCTTGCTGGAATCTTTTGGTCAACTCTTCTGACAGCAGCACATCACTGTGCTCCACGTCGATAAAGACCACTTTGATTTGCTTAGCGATCAGATGGTTAATTTGTTGATAGCTGGGCTTAATCACGTAATAGACCACGGATAAATAAGACACCAGCTGATTGATTAGCAATAAAATACCAATCAGAAAGACGGTCTGACCAAAAGCGCTGCGCGGAAACAAACGCATTTAGCTGACTGCACCATCAGGCACAAAGACATAACCCAAACCCCAGACAGTTTGAATATAACGCGGGTTAGTCGGGTCGTCTTCCAGCATACGGCGCAAACGGGACACCTGAACATCTATGCTGCGCTCCATCGCTGAATAATCACGGCCTCTCGCCATATTCATTAACTTGTCACGCGACAAAGGTTCACGGGCATGAGTCACCAGCACTTTCAACACTGCAAATTCACCGCTGGTTAAAGGCATCAGCTCTTCGCCTTTGCGCATTTCGCGGGTCGCCAGATTAAAGACAAAAGGACCAAATTTCACCTGGCTTTCTTCCACTGCAGGCGCACCAGGTAATTCTTTTGATTTACGACGTAATACAGCGCGAATACGGGCTAACAATTCACGAGGGTTAAAAGGTTTAGGCAGGTAATCGTCAGCGCCCATTTCCAGACCAATAATACGGTCCACTTCGTCGCCTTTGGCGGTCAGCATAATGATAGGAATTTCATTTTCCTGTTGGCGCAGTTTACGGCAAATGGATAAACCATCTTCGCCAGGCAGCATCAGATCCAGCACCACCAGATGGAAATTTTCGCGCTCCATTAAACGCTGCATCTGCTCAAAGTTGGCGGAGGTACGGACAATATAACCTTGTTCCACCAGATAACGTTCTAATAAAGAACGTAATCTCATGTCATCGTCTACGACTAAAATTTTTGTTGTTTCTTGTCCGAGCATACAAATCCCTCCGCAAAGTGAATAGCACTATAAACGAAAAACCCGGAGCATGGAGGGCATGCGCCGGGTTCAGTTGTTACAAAGTTTGTCTGTATCTGTTCAGTCAACTTATTCAGGTTGCACCTTCTCTACTTTACGCAGCGGCGGATTCATCCAAACCACATGTCCGGTATGAGCACTCAGTCGTGTGGAGTTTTCCTGTTTCTCTAAGGTCTTCTTATCAATCACATAAGCGTAATCCGGCGCTGAGCTGCACCCTGTCATCACAAGAGCCGTAGCAAGGACTATCAGACCTGTTAATTTTGCTTTCATTGTTGGCCTCCTTTGTTAAGCACATTTTCACTATAGTTGGCCCAACCAAATTCGCCTAACATATTTTTGTTACATCTAAATGACAGTGAATAAATATTTTGAATTATTTTTCAAATAATACATAAACAATTGATTTTAAAAATATTTTATTTTTTTATTTCGTCACAAAAGAAAATGGAATTTTTTAAGCCTCTGAGTTATCTGCTGAAATTCATGACCTTCTCTTTCCACTTCGCTGTGAAATGGTTATAAAGTCAGACCAGAACAGTGTTCTTTCCTTTTCAAATCAATCACCGGACAGCATGAGTAAAACAGAGTTAGTCACCCGCGAAGGTTATGAAGCCTTGCAACAGGAATTAAACCATTTATGGCGGGAAAAACGCCCTGATACCACAGCTAAAGTGGCCTGGGCGGCCAGCCTCGGCGATAGATCAGAGAATGCGGACTATCAATACAACAAGAAACTTTTACGGGAAATAGATAGAAGAGTTCGATACTTACGGAAACGCTTAGAAGTAATTAAAGTAGTTGATTATTCACCGGAGCAAAATGGCCGGGTGTTTTTTGGTGCCTGGGTTGAGATTGAGAATGACGAAGGTGAACAACTGACCTTTCGCATTGTAGGACCAGATGAGATTTATGGTCGTAACGACTATATATCTATCGATTCTCCTATGGCCCGGGCTTTAATCAAAAAACAAGCAGATGATGAAGTGCAAGTGCCCACTCCCACCGGCATCAAAGAATGGTGGATTAACAAAATCTGGTATCCCCAGCAAAAAAGTTAAGGTGTGTTATGTATCAGCAAGTATTGAGTCAACAACAGCAGTATTTTTCCAGCGGCGTGACCAAAAATCTAAGCTGGCGTAAGCAGCAATTAAAACAACTGCAACTCCTGCTGACCAAACACGAAACTGAGTTGCTAGCGGCTTTACACCAGGATCTGGGAAAACCGGCCTTTGAAGCACTGTTGAGTGAAATCAATTACCTGCATACCGACATTAAACATTGCCTGAAAAAGCTAAACAGCTGGGCCAGACCTCGCAGAGTTGGCACCGGGCTTCGCACTTTTCCTTCTATGGCTTTTATTCAGCCAGAACCTTATGGGTCAGTGCTTATTATCAGCGCCTGGAATTACCCGCTGCAACTGGCCTTAGCGCCTTTAGTGGCTGTGTTATCTGCTGGTAACTGCGCTGTGGTGAAACCCTCTGAATTGGCGCCTGCTACCTCAGCCATTATGGCTCGCCTGCTGCCTTTGTATTTAGATAAAGAGGCTGTGGTTGTCATAGAAGGTGGTGTGCCTGAAACCACAGAGCTGTTGAAGCTGCCTTTTGATCATATTATGTACACAGGCAATGGCCAGGTCGGCAAAATTGTATTACGCGCCGCTGCTGAACATTTAACGCCTGTCACTTTAGAACTGGGTGGCAAAAGCCCTGTTTATGTCGATAGCAGTGCCGATTTAAAACTGACAGCCCAGCGTATTGCCTGGGGCAAGTGGCTGAATGCCGGACAAACCTGTATAGCACCGGATTATATTCTGGCGCATAAAGATATAGCCCAGGCTCTGGCTGAAGAAATTAAGGCGCAGTTACTACAGATGTATGGCAGCGATCCTAAGCTCAGCCCGGATTATGGCCGCATGATCAACCAGCGTCATTTACAACGGGTGCAAAGTTACCTTGATGGCATTGATGTTTATTGTGGTGGCGCTGTGGATGCAGAGCAGCTGTATTTCAGCCCTACGTTGGTGTTGGACCCGCCGCTTGATAGCCGCCTGATGACAGAAGAAATTTTTGGCCCTGTGTTACCTCTGCTTTCTATCAGTGGTTTTGACGCTGCGATACAGTTTGTGCAGAAGCGCGATAAACCACTGTCGGCCTATTTGTTTAGTAATAACAGCTCGCAACAGCAGCAGTGGGTAGAACAAATCAGCAGTGGCAGTCAGTGTATTAACGATGTACTGATGTTTATGGCTGTGTCTGAACTTCCTTTTGGTGGCGTGGGTCCGAGTGGCATGGGCCAGTATTCAGGCAAAGCCGGTTTTGAACAGTTTAGTCATTTGAAATCTGTATTAAAACGCCCACTCTGGCCTGAGCCACCTGTACGTTTTGCACCTTATGCGGAATGGAAACGTAAAGTGCTGGGCTGGTTAAGCTAGCCATTCGGTGCAGAGTACGGACGCTTCAGCGTTTTGCTATTGGATTTTTTAGCCCTAACAGTGGACAATTGCCGCAGTTGATAAGAACCAGTCTGGCTTTTACTTGATGTAAGGTCGCCAGATGCTAAGGAAGCTTTAAGTTATGTCTATGATCATTAAACAAATTGCTCTGGAAATTTCAGCACGCCCAGAGCAGGTTGCTGCAGCTATTCAGCTGATGGATGAAGGCGCCACTGTGCCTTTTATCGCCCGTTATCGTAAAGAAGTGACAGGTGGCCTGGATGATACCCAGTTGCGTAACCTGGATGTACGTTTAACTTATTTACGTGAGCTGGAAGACAGACGTCAGGTCATTATCAAAACCATAGATGAACAAGGCAAACTGACGCCGGAACTGAAGCAGGAATTATTGGCCGCTGACAATAAGACCCGTTTAGAAGATTTGTATTTACCTTACAAAGCCAAACGCCGCACCAAAGGCCAGATTGCTATTGAAGCAGGTTTGGAGCCTTTAGCAGACGCTTTATTTAATGATCCGACCTTAGTACCGGAGCAACAAGCGGCGAGCTACTTCAATGTCGAAGCGGGTTTTGCTGACAGCAAAGCTGTGCTGGATGGTGTGAAATACATTTTGATGGAACGTTTTGCTGAAGATGCAGCTTTGCTGGCGAAATTACGTCGTCATTTAAGCCAGAATGCTGTACTGAAAAGTACTATGGTGGCAGGCAAAGAGCAGGAAGGCGCTAAATTCCGCGATTATTTTGAACATAAAGAAGCCTTTAAAACTGTGCCGTCACACCGTGCTTTAGCTATGTTCCGTGGCCGTAACGAAGGTATTTTAAACCTGCAATTGCAACCTGATGCCGATGATGCTTCAGCTCATGCTGTCTGCGAGCAAATGATTGCCAATCATTTTGATGTACGCCAGCAAGGCCGCGCTGCCGATGATTTCCTGCGTACCGCTGTGCAGTGGACCTGGAAAGTGAAGTTACACCTGCATTTAGAAAACGATTTGTTAGGCGAATTACGTGAGCAAGCCGAAGAAGAAGCCATTAAGGTATTTGCCCGTAACTTAAAAGATTTATTGATGGCGGCTCCTGCTGGTATGCGTGCAACCCTGGCGCTGGACCCGGGTTTACGTACTGGTGTGAAAGTCACGGCTATTGATGAAACCGGCAAGCTGGTGGATCAAACCACTATATTCCCGCATGCGCCACAAAATCACTGGGACAAATCAGTCCGCACTTTAGCGGCTTTAGCTAAACAACATAAAATTGAATTAATCGCTATTGGTAACGGTACAGCTTCGCGCGAAACCGACAAGTTAGCGGCCGATGTAATTAAGCTGCTGCCAGAGCAAAACATCAGCAAAATTATGGTGTCAGAAGCAGGTGCTTCGGTGTATTCAGCGTCTGAGCTGGCTTCACAGGAATTCCCGGATCTGGATGTGTCCTTACGGGGCGCTGTCTCTATCGGCCGTCGTTTACAAGACCCGTTGGCCGAACTGGTGAAAGTTGAGCCTAAAGCTATAGGTGTGGGCCAGTATCAACATGACGTTAACCAAAGCTTGTTAGCGAAGTCCCTGGACGCCGTAGTCGAAGACTGTGTAAACGCCGTAGGTGTGGATTTAAATATGGCGTCAGTGCCTTTATTGGCTCGTGTTGCTGGTTTAAACAAAACTCTGGCGCAAAACATTGTGGTCTACCGTGATACTCATGGCCGGTTCCAGCAGCGCAAAGACTTGCTCAAAGTAGCGCGTTTAGGCCCTAAAGCCTATGAACAGGCTGCTGGTTTCCTGCGTATCAATAAAGGTTCAGATCCACTGGACTCCTCTTCAGTTCACCCTGAAGCTTATCCTTTAGTGGAAAAAATTCTGGCGAAATTCGGTCAGCCGATAGAGCAATTACTCGGCAACAGCGCTTTCTTAAAAAGTCTGAATCCTGCTGATTTTGTTGATGAACATTTTGGTTTGCCTACAGTAGAAGATGTGATTAAAGAGCTGGATAAACCAGGTCGTGATCCTCGCCCAGAGTTTAAAACAGCTGTGTTTAAAGACGGCGTAGAAACTATGGCCGACTTAAAGCCAGGTATGTTACTGGAAGGTGTAGTCACCAACGTCACCAACTTTGGTGCTTTTGTTGATATTGGTGTGCATCAGGATGGCTTAGTGCATATTTCATCTTTGACCGACAAGTTTGTGTCCGACCCACATCAGGTGGTCAAAGCAGGCGATATAGTTAAAGTGAAAGTACTGGAAGTAGAACTGGACCGTAAACGTATTGCCCTGACGATGCGCATGGATGAGCAACCTGCAGTGAAAGGTGCTGCTGGTGCAGGAAAAGATGCGCCACGTTCTTCAGGTTCAACTGCCAACCAGAACCGGGCAGCTAAACCCGCAAAAACTCCTGAAAGTCCTAATGCAGCTATGGGCGACGCCTTTGCTCAGGCCTTTGCCAAAATGAAGAAGTAATTCGCATTTTGGAAAAAATAAAGGCCGGGAATTCCCGGCCTTTATTTTTTATGTTTTAGATTATGCCATTTGCAATAAAGGCCGTTCTGCAGGTTGAGTTGCTTTGGCGTAAAAACCAGATATAACCTCAGATCGCAGCGACATTAAAGCGTCACGTTGCAAAGATTTAAAATCCGCTGGTATAAAATCATTGGCTTCATTATTCACAGGCGCTTCGAAAGGCTCCCATTCAGTTCCATTTGCAGAACCTTTGGCTGGCTGTTCTGCACCGGCTCTTGCCATTTGTCCAATTTCTGCAGCTAATTCAGCCTGAGCTTCCATCAAAGTACGGCTAGCCTGTGCTGCTACAGAGCGATCTGCATTTGAAGGTTCAGCAGGCGCCAAAGCCGCAGCTTTGACTTGCTGCATTTTTTGGATAGTAGCTCGTGGGTCATTCGGAACTTCCGACACATCAATACGAACTTCCCCCCCTACAGCATATTGCTGACCATCAGGGCCTGTTTCGTATTCGTAACTCGGAGCACCAGTATACTGGCCACCTATGGCAGCATGAGCCTGCTCATGAACTTTAACTTCCTGATCACGCGCTTTTAATTCGGCAATACGTTGCTGTTCTGCCTGCTCTTCTTTTTGTTGCTGCGGGTCGTCTTTTTCCTCGCCAGAAGAACTTTGTTTTTCTTGCTCTGAACCAGATTGTGGGTCTTTTTCAACTACAGCCTGACGGTATTCCAGACCTTTAGTTTTCACATCTTCATAAGTAGTAGGAGTAGAACTGTTGCCGTTACGACTTTTTTCGTCTGCCATCAGGCCTTTTTCAGCAGCGGAACGTTCCATGGCGGCAACAGGCTCAATAACTTCACGGCGCAAGTTATCGCGCCGGGCCATATCCATGGCCGGATTACCAGTGTGCAATGGCACATTTGGGTAATTCGAAGTCAGTAACATAAAAGCTGTTTACACCCTTAAATCAATAATAGAACCCAACATTTCGTCGGCAGTCTTTACCGACTTCATATTGGCTTCAGCGTTAATTTGTTCATTCGCTAATGTCACCAGACTTTGCTCTATAGAAGGACCAGTACTTGGCTCAGCCGGAGTTTCCAGTGCACGCTGATTACTGCTTTGAGCAGTTTGCTGATTTATATTTACGGTCGCTTCAGTCACAGCGTCAGATGCGCGCTGAAAGCCCTGAAAACCGCTCGTAAAGGCTGAACTGATTTCCATCATGACCTCGTTGACTAATTGAACAGAGTAATTTAACTGAATAATTATTAGCCATTTTTCGGCAAAACGAAAGCCTGGCGGCAATTATTTGCCGTCAAAATGCAGTTTTTTCTAATTTAGTTAAGATTTAAGCGGATAAGTGTGGCAGTAACAGGGAAATAAACTCGTTTTGATGCGATATAAAGGGCGCATGCGAGGATTTTTGCAGTATCCCGACATGCAGATCTGGACGTAAGTTTTGTAATAAGGGCGCTATAGCAACAGGAACTAAGGAATCCAAACGCCCTAAAATGCTAAAAACCGGCTGCGTTAGAGCGGCAAATTCTTGCCGCAAATCCAATGCCGCCAATAACTCCAGTCCACCTTGTAAAGCAGTGGCTGAAGGCAAAGCTAAACTCAACACTGCTTGTTTTAATAGTTTAATATCCTGCCGCGCAGTGCTGCTACCCATGGCCTGAATCGCCAGAAAACGCTCCACTGTTAAAGCCAAATCCTGCTGCAATTGACCCGCGAATTGCTGCATTACCCGGCTTTCCATACCAGGCCAGTTCTCTTTGGCCATAAAACAAGGTGAACTGGCAATTAAACCCAGTTTTTTCACTTTATCTGGATGACGGCTGGCTAAAGCTATGGCCAATAATCCCCCTAAAGACCAGCCGAGCACTATGCTTTGCTCGGGAATTTGTTCAGCCAGTTGGGCCAAGACGCTATCGATATCATAAGAAACCGGACAAGGAGATAAACCAAAGCCAGGCAAATCCGGCGTATGAATATCTAACCCGGATGACAAGGCCAACACCAGCTGCGACCAGACCTGATGGTTTAAACCCCAGCCATGCAAGAACACCACTGGGTTTTGGCTAAATTTTATTTGTTCGCTCATCCGCTCGACCATACTTGTTGTTATGTTTGGCCTTTTATCAAAGCAGGGATGCAGATGCAAGCGACTTTGTTGCAGCAACTGGTGCATAAGCTGGCGCCGAACTGCTGTCTCTGGTGTCAGATGCAGGTTCAGCAGCCACAGGCCCAGCTGTGTGATTTTTGCCATGCTCATTTACCCAGCCTGGATTTAAGCTGGGTTGAACACAATGCATTGCTGCTGCCGCAAGTAGCTCAAGGCTTAACCCATCCCCGATTTGACAGCCTTTACAGCTTAAGTTGGTACAGACAACCTTATAGGCATTGGATCAGTCAGTGGAAATTTCAGCACCAGCATGCTGCAGGTGAATTGTTATGCCAGCTGCTGTATCAACGCGCTGTGCTTTATCAGCAACAAGGCGGGCCATTGCCGGACTGCATCAGCTATACACCTGTATCCAACAAAAGGTTGCAGGAAAGAGGTTTTAATCAGGCAAAACTACTGGCACTGCAGCTTGCCGAAGCCTGGCAACTACCTTGTGTCAGTTTATTTCAAAGCCCGGATCTAGTACCCCATCAGATTGGGCTTAACCGCAAAGAGCGGCTGGCGAATTTGAAAGGAAAAATTCAGTTGAAACAGCGCCCCCTACCTGCTCATGTGACTTTGGTGGACGATGTGATCACCACAGGAGCTACTCTGGATTATCTGAGCTCTTTGCTCAAAGCCAAAGGAGTCCAGACCGTCAGTGTCTGGACTCTGGCCATCACCCGAGCTTTTTAATGCGCTTCGTCTTCGCTTTCTTCTTCACCTTCACCATCAGAGGATTCAGCGCTGAACATTTTGCCAAAGTACAACGCATTGATCAGTAAGCGGCTGGAGCCGACAAAATAGCCGCGGAACACCGGATTATCTGTCATGCCAATCACACGACCTTCGCCATGATTATGCGCAACGACTGCCGCGCCTTCAGCGATACGGCTGACGTATTCAGGTGCTGTATAACCCGCCAGTTGAGGTTTATCTGTATACAGAGCCACGTTGATAAAAGGCTCTTCACCGGGGGCTAATAAGAAGGTACCGTTTTTAAACACAGGCAGGTTTTTATTCGACAGGCCAAAAGTTAAAGGATGACTTAAATCCAGTTGAGTCTGATAAATAGCACCGGCAATACGGCGTTGACCGGCCAGACTTTCTTTATCGGCATAACTTAAACCTTGATCAACAATCAACATACTCATATCAGCTGAGTTCCAGGCTTTGGTTTTCAGCAAACCTGAGCGCACCAGAAATGCGGCACCGCCTTTATGGCCCCACAACACACCGCCTTTTTTCGCCCAGTCATTCAGCAATTGCTGCTCTTTTTGCTGCAAGCTGTTGTAACTGCCATCCGGCAAAATAATGTGAGTGTAGCGACTTAAATCCACCCGGCCTAAACGCTGAGGTTCGATCAAACTTGGTGATACACCAGCCAGTTTTTCCAGATTAAACCAAACTTCGCCTGCCTCAGTGGAATTCACATCAGGGCCGGCCACCAGCAGTACATTCGGCTTGGTCACAGGCACAAAACCATTGCTACCTAAATCCTGGCCCTTGGCGGTTAAACCCGATGTTAAAGCTGTGATGGCTAAACCAGCTTGCTGCTGCGCTTTGCCCAAACGTTCAAACCAGTTGTTGTGCTGCTGCAAACCAGCGGCAATGACGATAGCTCCGGCACTAAAAGCTTGTTCACCGTTAGCAGTCTTGGCAAAAAAGGGCTTGCTGGCAGCTCGTAATACCACACCTTGGTCCAACAGCGCCTGAGTCAGCAAAGGCGCCTTTTGATCAGCCCAATCAAACGCATAAGCATAAGCACCTGCTGATGGCATCAGCACGGACTCAGGCTGCGGTGACCATTGCTCTTCTGCAACTCCAGAAGGTTTGCGGCCTACAGTACTGAATTCAATATTAAAGGCATAAGGTAAAGTCCAGGCCGATACGTCGTAAAAGGTATTGTCCTGAAAGTTGGTCTGAGTGCTGAATGCGGCTTTTAACAGCAGATACTGTGGCTGTTGCAGCGGAATATAATAAGCCTGACCTTTTTGGTAAGTCTGGCCTTTATGCTGCCATCTTTCATTGATGGGGTAAGCTTTGATCTGATGTTGTTTTAATAATGCCAGCAGAGCTTCCAAACGGGTTTTATCTGCAGCTTCAGCAATCACATAACCCTGAGTCGCATCATCAGCGGCCAGTCGCTCTGACTCCAGTACAAAAGCTTTCTGATAACTTTGCAGCGCATTTTTCTGCGCCACTGAACCCCTAAGGGTCGATAACGAAGCAATATATTGATTTTCGACAGTTTTGCTAAAAGGCAAAGGCCCGTTAATGCTGTCCTGCAGATGACCACGGCTGCTGGCCTGCTCAAACAAAATCCCCACACTGGCGTTGACGTCCGGGTAAGTAGAGCCTTTACCTATATAAAAATCGTCAAAACTTTCTTCGGTGTAATACAAACGGCCTTTTTTATCCAAAGCCGCAGCATGGTAATCGGCAATTTTAGCCGTAAGCTGCTGATTAGCGGTTGGCGTTAAAGGATAAGTACGGGTGGGAATACCAGGCTGAAAAAAGAAGGTACTGTTTGGGCCCATTTCATGAAAATCGCCCACTACAGCAGGACGCCATTTATAAAACTGCGCGATACGGGCACGGCTTTCCGGATGCTCTAACGGCAGCCAATCACGGTTTAAGTCAAACCAATAATGGTTAGGGCGCCCATTAGGCCAGGGTTCAATATGTTCGCGGCTTTGTGGGTCGGCCACTGGTGATTTGCCTTTGTGCATATTGGCCCAGGTGGCAAAACGCTCTAAACCATCAGGGTTTAAACTCGGCTGGATCAGGATAATGGTATTTTTTAGCCAGTTTTGTACTTCAGCATCCGTGCTGGTCAGTAAATGATGCGCAACCTGCACCGACGCATTAGGGCCACTGGATTCATTACCATGCACGCCATAACCTAACCAGACGATCAGCGGTAAATCATCCGCCAGTTCAGTGCCTGTCGACAGCTGAGTCAGATGCTGTAAGCGAATTTGTTCCAGCTTTTTTAAGTTTTCCGGGGATGAGATGATCAGCTGCAATAAAGGTTTTTGTTCATGGCTATGGCCAATAATCTCCAGCTGAGCTTGATCTGAGCCAGCAGCCAGTTGCTGGAAATACATTTGAATTTGATCATGGCGTAAATGCCATTCGCCCACAGGGTAACCAAAAAATTGTTCCGGGCTTTGTGGTGTCGCCATTGAGAACTGGCTACTGAACCCCAATACTAAGGCACTGATGATAGTTGTTATTTTGTACATTGTTATTCTCCCTTTCTGGCCGCTACCTTAGCAATAAAAAGTCCGGCCCGACAAGCGGGGCTGGCAAGGCACAAGAAGTCAGAGTATCATAGCCATTAACCTAGTAATTTAGTCAGGTACTACCGATGATCACCATTTCAGAACAGGCGCAGAGCCATTTTCGTAAGCTGCTGGAAAAACAGGCCGCCGGCACTCATATCCGTGTCTTCGTGGTCAACCCGGGCACTGTTTCTGCGGAATGTGGCGTGTCCTACTGCCCTGCCGACGCGGTAGAAAGCACAGATTTAGAACTGCCATTTGAAGGCTTTATGGCGATAGTGGATGCTGAAAGCAAGCCATTTTTAGTCGATGCCGAAATCGATTTTGTTACCGATCAGATGGGTTCTCAGCTGACGTTAAAAGCGCCAAACGCCAAAGTGCGTAAGGTGAACGACGACGCTTCGCTGAAGGAAAAAGTACAATACGTTATAGATGCGGAAATTAACCCGCAATTAGCTAACCATGGTGGCCGTGTTTCAGTAGTAGAACTGACAGACGACGGGATTGCGGTATTGCAGTTTGGTGGTGGCTGTAACGGTTGTTCACAAGTCGATTTAACCTTAAAAGAAGGTATCGAAAAAGAACTGTTGCAACGTTTTGCCGGTGAATTAACCGCAGTACGTGATGTGACGGATCACCAGCGTGGTGAGCATTCTTACTATTGATTTAGGGTATGTATGAGATACGGAGGCCACTTTATGTGGCCTTTATTATATTAATGTCAAAAGGAATTCCGGGATGAAACTGCTGATATGTTTATTTGCTTTGCTGAGCTTTCAAATCAGCTTTCAAAGCCATGCCGCTATTATTTTGCAGTACCATCATGTCAGCACTCAAACGCCTCGCTCCACCAGTGTCACGCCGGAAGAATTTCGTGTTCATTTGCAGTATTTAAAAGATCATAAGTATCAGGTGATTGGTTTAGATACCTTACTTGAGCAACTGCAACAAGGCAAAGAACCAGCCGATAATGCAGTGGTCATCACTTTTGACGATGGTTTTGACAATATCTATCTGCAGGCCCACCCGATCTTGCAAGAGTTTGGTTTTCCTTACACTGTGTTTTTAAGCCCGGCTTTAATAGACCGTAAAGAAGGCCCTGTGATGAGCTGGCAGCAAATTAAACAGCTGCAAAAAGACGGTGTCATTATTGCCAACCACAGCTCCTATCATAATCATCTGGCAGCTCCGAATAAAGGCGAAAGCAAAGCGCAGTGGCTGAAACGTGTGAAAACCGATATTTTGCTGGCACAAACTCAGCTCGAACAGCAATTAGGCATTAAACACAAATGGTTGGCTTACCCTTATGGTGAATTTAGCGTTGAATTGGAACAGATGGTCAAAGAGCTGGGTTTTATTGGCATAGGCCAACAATCCGGAGCTGTAGGCCTGAACAGCCTGATAACCCGCTTGCCGCGTTACCCTTCATCCAGCCAGTATGCGGCGTTAAAACATTTCACACCTAAACTGAAAACTCTGGCTTTGCCGGTGACAAAGTATCTGGCTGCCGATCCAGTCAAAGGACCAAACCCACCGACCTTAACCTTGCAAATTGACAGCACTGATTTTAAAACCAGCCAGCTAAATTGCTTTAGCAATGGTGAACCCATCAGAGTGACCTGGCTAAAACCCAACACCTTTAGCGCTAAAGCAGGTCAGAAGCTAAAAACCAGCCATAAACGCTATAACTGCACAGCGCCTTCGTTAACTAAAAAAGGCTATTTCTACTGGTATTCCCAGCCTTGGGTGATGGAGTAGTGCTGCCTTGCAATGCCGTAGGGCAATTCCTACGGCTTCATCAACACAATTTGATCCAATAACCCCAACAACAATTTAGTACCTGTGCCTGAGGCTATAGCATCAAATACATTTTCGGCATTTTTGCCTTGTTGTCCGCCGGCTAAATCACTGACGGAGCGGATCACTATCCAGTCGACTTCGTTAACAAAACAAACCTGAGCCACAGCGGCCGATTCCATTTCAGTGACTTCTGCCTGAAATACTTTTTGCAGCCATTGGCGGTACTGGGCATTGTCTAAAAATACCGAGCCTGTAACACCATTCCCACCCACTTTAATTTGGATTGGGTGGCCGGATGGCATTTTGATTGGATCTATAGTGGCGACAGCTTTTTTAGTCAGCTCAATGAGTTGTGCCGTTGCGGTGAAATAAGGCATTTGCTGCGGACTGTCCCAGCCTTGTTTAATCACGGCCATTTCTTCAGGAAAGATATAACCAAAGTTTTCATAAGCTGGTGAATGCGGATCCTGCTTTCTACGCTGCTGGTAGCTTGCCAGCGCCTGCTCATAATAATCCGGCAGAATAAATTTGCCGGCTTTGGCCGGATCCGGGTTCACATAGACGGATTCGTCATGAAAGTACCAACGTTCAGGGATAGCGATATCGCCCGGCTGGAATTGTGGATTCACAGCACCAGCAATACCCATCATCACGACCCGTTCAATAGGGAAATAATCCAGCGCCATTTGCATCGTCATGGCGGCGTTTGGCACGCTGACACCAGTGGTGAAAATGACTATGGGTTCACCTTTATAGTGGCCTAATTGATACTTTACGCCGCGGATCGTCAGTGTTTTTTCTATTTTTGCGTCTTTAAGCTCTGCAAAAGCCTCGTCAATCGCCTTAATTTCCGGCTCATAAGCAGCTACTATCGCTGTCCATTTATTGGGGGTGGTAAATGTTTTTGGACCATACTGACTAAAATCTTCGGCGCACAAATTAAAGCTAAATGCCGCAGTTAAAATTAGTAGTGGGACTAAGGCTCTTGATAGAAATTTTTTCATAAGGCTCTGCTTCTATGGTGGAGTGTGTCTCATAACTTCTTGTTATGCATACATCTCCACCATAGGGCCTTTGGCAAGAAGTTGTAAAGCCTAAGCTTGTATAGAGTAAATATTCTGTGGATTGCCCTACGGAGTTGCTGCCGCTATCACCAAAGGATAATCCGCCAAGAACTGCTGGTTATTAATCAACGGCACAGCACCTGGTTTCATTTCAGGTTTAAACATAGCCACTACTGCGCCCTGAGGGTTTAACAGCGCTATGCTGGCGCTGTGATCGACAGTGTAACGTTCCTCTGCACCATCATTAATCGCATACATCAGGCCCAGTTGACGGATAAAAGGGAATAAGTCTTTATGATCGGCTGTTCTGGCTTTGATAGGGGCTTGTTTAAAGTAGGTGATGTACTGGGCTAATTGTTCTGGAGTATCGCGTTTTGGGTCTACCGAGACAAACCAAATTTCCAGCGGATCCGGCGTCAGTTTGACTAAGTCCTGATACATGCCAGCTAATTTCGCCATCGTCATAGGGCATATATCAGGGCAATGGGTATAACCGACAAAAATCAGCGTCCAATGCCCCTGCAAGTCTTTTAATCCCACTGGCTGCTTTTGTTCATCCAGCAAATTAAATTCAGTCAAAGCTCTTGGGCTTGGGTAGACCAAAGCGGCCGCAGGCTCGGCGGGAGCAGATTTAAAACTGGCGGACAACCATACACCTGCAGCCAAAGCCACAACAGCCACTACAACCCATAACCACTTCTGCATAAAAGTATATTCCTGTTAAAGCGCTGATATAAACCAATAATGGTCCAGCAACAACACCAAGAATAATACCATCAGATGCCAAATCGAAAACTTAAAAGTTGCCATGGCGGTTTCTGGCTTGGCATTAAACTTTAATTGCCAGGCATACCAGATAAAACCTAAGTTCAGTATTGTGCTGCCGAGCAAATAAACAGCTCCTGTCATACCGACCAGATAAGGCAGCAAGCACACCAAAAACAGCACAAGGGTGTAAAGGAAAATGGCGCTTTTAGTAAATTCAATGCCATGAGTGACAGGCAACATCGGCATATTCACTTTGGCATAATCATCACGGCGATGAATCGCCAAAGCCCAGAAATGCGGTGGTGTCCAGGTAAAAATAATCATCACCAGCAACAAGGCATGGGCATGCACTTCGGCTGTCATGGCTGTCCAGCCGAGCAAAGGTGGCATAGCGCCGGCTAAGCCCCCTATAACAATATTCTGCGGTGTCGCTCTTTTTAAAAACATGGTGTAGACCACGGCATAACCAAACAAACTAGCTAAGGTCAGCCAGGCTGTCAGTGGATTGACGGCTATAAACAACAACAGAAAACCAGAACCTGCCAGCAGCAATGAAAACTTCACGGCCTGCTGTGTAGTTAAACGACCACGCGCCACTGGCCTGTTGTACGTGCGGGCCATTTGCGCATCAATACGCTGATCCACTATATGGTTCATCGCAGCAGCAGCGGCGGACAATAAGCCTATACCTAAAGTGGCGGCTATCATCAGGCCAAATTTAGGTAAACCAGGTTGCGCCAGCATCATGCCGACCCAGGCCGTCAGCACCAACAGCGCCACAACTTTAGGTTTGGTCAGTTGGTAATAGTCGCGCCATTGCTGACTATAGTGGTGGGGTAACGCCAGAACTTTAAGCATAAGCAGACTCCTTGTTTCTGTGCAGCTGATAACCAATAACCACCAGACACATCACTAAATTGGCTGCCACAAAGTTATGTGCCACCGCATTGGCCAAAGGCAAATGCAGCACCACATTGGCAAGCCCCAAACTAAATTGCAGTAATAACAGCGCCAGCACAGCGACAGCCAGGTTTTTAATCAGACCCGAACTATTGCGCCATAAGGCGATAGCATAAGCAGCAACAACCAGCAAAGTAATCACAGCCCCAACGCGATGCATCACATGCACTGTGGCCCGGGCGCTTTGACTCATCACACCGTATTCGTAATTGTCGTAGCCCAGATGCAAGGAAAACGCCTCGTCAAAATTAAGCTGACTCGCCCAGCCTGCTTCGCAGACTGGCAACTGAATACAGGCTAAAGCGGCATAGTTGGCTGCAGTCCAGCCACCCAAAGCAATCTGTGCTGCCAGCACTAGCAACACTGGCCAAAACAGCAACTTCAGGCTTTGTTTTACTGCAATTAAAGGCGCTGGTTGTAATTGCCACCAATACAGTGCCAATAACGACAGCAAAGTAAAGCCTCCCAGCAAATGCCCCATCACCACCACTGGATGCAAAGCTAAAGTCACAGTCCACATACCTAAAGCGGCCTGAAAAATCACCAACCCCAATAACAAGGAAGGTAACAACAAGCGTTTTTGTTTCAGGCTAAACAAGAAAATGGCAAGAATGAGTAAACCTAAAGTGCCGGCGAAATAGCGATGGATCATCTCATTCCAGGCTTTATGGCTTTCGACCGGTCGCTCCGGATACAAAGCTTCGGCTTGCTCAATATGATGCGCCTGCTCTGGCACCTTTAAAAAGCCGTAACAGCCAGGCCAGTCAGGGCAACCTAAACCGGCATCGGTCAGACGGGTATAAGCGCCTAATAAAATCACCAGCATAGCTAATACAATAGAGCTGCCGACCAAGCGTTTCAGGGTCATCATTACAGCCCCCTGTCGTATTTCAATAATTTGTTTAAATCAGTCAAAATGGCTTTGCCGGTTTGCACCATATGAGTTTTATCGTCGCTGACCGGATAGGTCATCAGCGCCAAACCATTTAAATCCACCAGCACCAGCTTTTGCTGTAACGCATCAGCACCCACAGGGTTAGCCTGCCACAACAACCTTTGATCTTGAGCACCACCGGATTGCCATAACTCTAAATGCTGTTGTTTGCGGCCCAAGGCTGTATACACTTGCTGCATACCATAATGAGCATTTTGACAAAGAGCGTCACAGTCTGTTTTGTCGCTGACATAGACCAATCGCCAGTGCACATCACCAGCAGCTTTGGGTAACAGCACAATTTCTTCTGTCAGCCACTGGCCTTTATTGGTCGTCGCTCCGCCAAACCAGCCCAAAGATAAAAATGCCTGAGCAAAGGCTAAAGGTAATAAAGAACACAACAAAAACAGCAGCAAAAACTTCTTCTTCGCCATTTAAAGCTCCTTCTTTGACATAAACCAGCCGATGACGACCACAGCAACAGCTAGTAATAACCATTGCAGCGCATAAGCCCGGTGTTTCTCCGGCGGCATCACCACAGCTTTATAGTGGTACAGATAAGGGGATTGTTGTTGGTATAAAAGCCCAGGGTATAGTTCCTGCCCCAGGACTTGCGAAAGCTCTGCAGGTTCGACTTGCTGCATACGTTGTGGCCACAGGCCTGTGTCTTCTAAATTCTGGCCAAGACGAAAACCTTTGAGTTCAGTGCGTAATAAAGCCATTAATTCAAATGATTCAGGAATACTAAGTTCTGGCAGTTGATCACGGCTGGGCGGCGCTTGCACCCAACCTAAATTGACTAACACTGCAGGGCCTTGATTCGATACCAGTACAGGGATCACCACGTCGTAGCCTGCTTTGCCCTGAATAAGCTGATTGTCCAGCAACCAAACCGCAGGTTTTAGCCAGACTGCTTTGCCTTGCAACATCAGGCCATCTTGTTGCTCTACCGGCACTGAAGCTAAATCTCTCCACTGCACTGGCCCTTGTTGCTCTGCAGTTTGCAACTGATCCAATTGAGTTTGCTTTTGCTCGGCACGTTGCCATTGCCAGTAACTCAACTTGATCAAAAGCGCAAAAGCGGCCAGAGTGAATACAGCCAACAGCCAGTGTCGGGATAGATGGGCAAAAGGCTGAGCTTGCATACTATAGCCTTCCTACTTGAAGTGGCAGCTTTGTTGGCTGCGTTTTCTCGCCCCAATCACATAGTTTGTCTATGCTCTTGGGGTCTCGCGCACTTGCCGCCGCGCTGCGACCCCAATTACTTTGGCTATATAATTGAGCTTTGCGAGGTTTTATGTGGATTAAACTTTTACTCATTGCACTACTGCTCTTTATTGTTTTTAATTTGTTTCGTGCCTTATTTCTGATGCTGAAAAACGATGATAATCAGCCCAGCATGTCGAAGTTCTTAGGCCGACGTGTCTGGTGGTCGGCCATTGTTTTATTGTTTGTAATCCTTGCCCTGCAGTTTGGTTTAATAACCCCACACGACAGACCCTATTAAGCCGATAAGCGGGCCCAACAAGCCCGCCTCTTCGTTACAGCACGTAGACAAAAATAAATAAACACAACCAAACCACATCGACAAAATGCCAATACCAGGCAGCGGCCTGAAAAGCAAAATGCTTATGAGCGGTAAAGTGGTTTTTCAGTACAATCCTCAGGAAAACAATAAGTAAAAATACAGCCCCTAAAGTCACATGCAGGCCATGGAAACCCGTTAGTAAAAAGAAGGTATTGCCATAAATGCCAGAGTCCAGTTTTAAACCCAGATCCTGATAGGCATGGACATACTCGACACCTTGCAGGTAAAGAAAACATGCGCCCAACAGGATAGTAAGTCCTAACATCAGCTTAAGCTGACCTCTTTTGTTTTGCTCCAAACCTATGTGAGCAAACTGCAAAGTGACAGAGGATGCTAATAAAATCAGAGTGTTATAAAGGGGTAATCCTTGCCATGGCATAGCCTGAGTTTCAGTGCCACCAGGAGTTTTCAGTAAAGGCCAGGCCGCTTCAAAGGCTGGCCACAATACAGCAGCTGTACTGGCATTATTACTAGCGCCATCCAGCCATGGAATAGCGATGATGCGGGCATAAAACAAAGCCCCAAAAAACGCAGCAAAAAACATCACTTCGGAGAAAATAAACCAACTCATGCCCTGACGGTAAGACCTGTCCAGTTGCTTGCTATACAAGCCATGCATAGACTCATCAATCACATTTCTGAACCAGCCTACCAGCATAAAAATTAAAGTGGCGACACCAGCCAGCAATAAATAACCGCCATAACCCGACTGATCTTTGGTGACGTCATTGACAAAATGACCGGCACCAAAAGCCATCATAAAAAGCGCGACTGCGCCTACTATCGGCCACGGGCTTTGGTCCGGCACGTAATAATGTTCGTATTTTTCACTCATTGTTATCCCCTGTTGCTGTCTGTGCAGTGACCGGGGTGGCAGCGTCTACTTCGTACAAGGTGTAGGACAAAGTGATAGTGCTGAACTGTTCCGGTAGTGCGGGATCGACATAAAATTGCAACGGCATTAATAACTGCTGACCTGCCGTCAGATGTTGTTGGGTAAAACAGAAACATTCCATTTTATTAAAATATAAAGCGGCCTGACCTGGCGACACCGAAGGCACAGCCTGAGCTGTCATGGCACGGCCTGTCACATTGTGCGCCAGATAATCAATACGGTGGATTTCGCCCGGATGCACCCGAAGTTTGTGGACCACAGGCTCAAATACCCAGGGCATGTTGTTATTCGGACGGGCGATAAACTCCACCAGCACTTCGCGTTTTTTATCAGGAATGGCAGCTTCTGCTGTCGCTGCCATAGTGGAGGTTTTACCGTTCAGGCCTGTTAAATCACAAAACACGTCGTACAAAGGCACTAAGGCATAACCAAAACCAAACATGGCTGCGGTCAGCAGGCATAATTTAACCACTATAGGTTGATGCTTCAGTGCCATAGAGCCCCCTACTTGATTTCAGGTGGTGTAGTAAAGCTGTGATAAGGCGCTGGCGAAGGGATAGTCCATTCCAGTCCTTCAGCGCCTTCCCATACCTGATCTGTAGCTTTTTCACCGCCTTTAATACATTTCACCACCAGCCAGACAAACAGCAGCTGAGATAAACCAAAGGCAAAACCACCTATGCTGATCAGTGCATTAAAGTCAGCAAATTGCAGAGCGTAATCCGGAATGCGTCGTGGCATACCTGCTAAGCCAACAAAATGCATAGGGAAAAACAGCACGTTGACGGAAATCAACGAACACCAGAAATGCCACTGACCTAAAGTTTCGTCGTACATATGGCCTGTCCACTTTGGCAGCCAATAATACGCAGCCGCCATAATGGAGAAGATGGCCCCTGTAACTAACACATAGTGGAAATGCGCGACGACAAAGTAGGTATCGTGGTACTGGAAGTCAGCAGGCGTAATAGCCAGCATTAATCCAGAGAATCCCCCTATGGTGAAAAGCACGATAAAGGCCAGGGCAAACATCATAGGCACTTCAAAGGTCATAGCTCCTCGCCACATAGTGGCGACCCAGTTAAAGACTTTCACCCCAGTCGGCACCGCAATCAGCATGGTGCAGTACATAAAAAACAGTTCTGCAAACACCGGCATACCCGTAGTAAACATATGATGCGCCCAGACTAAAAAGGACAGCAGCGCAATACTGGAGGTGGCGTACACCATAGAGGCATAGCCAAACAAGGGTTTACGGGCAAAAGTAGGCACTATGCTCGAGACAATACCAAAGGCCGGTAAAATCATGATGTAGACTTCAGGGTGCCCAAAAAACCAGAAAATATGCTGGAATAACACAGGGTCGCCGCCACCAGCTGCATCGAAGAAGCTGGTACCAAAGTACTTATCGGTCAGCACCATGGTCACAGCACCGGCCAGTACTGGCATGACAGCAATCAACAGGTAAGCCGTAATAAACCAGGTCCAGACAAACAATGGCATTTTCATATAGGTCATGCCTGGAGCGCGCAGGTTCATAATGGTCACTATCACATTGATGGCGCCCATAATGGATGAAATACCCATGATATGAACTGAGAACACAAAAAGTGCTGTGCTGTCGCTGCTGTAGGTGGTGGAAAGTGGTGCGTAGAAAGTCCAGCCAAAGCCAGGGCCGCCGCCTTCCATAAACAAAGACGCCAGCAGGATGCTGAAAGCAAAAGGTAAAATCCAGAAGCTCCAGTTGTTCATCCGGGGTAAGGCCATATCCGGCGCCCCTATCATCATAGGCACCAGCCAGTTTGCCAGACCGGTAAAAGCCGGCATTACGGCGCCAAACACCATAATCAGGCCGTGCACTGTGGTCATCTGGTTAAAAAAGTCGGGTTGTACTATCTGTAAACCAGGCTGGAACAACTCAGCCCGGATCACCATCGCCATAGCGCCACCGATAAAAAACATCGTCAGTGCAAATAGCAGGTATAAAGTGCCTATGTCTTTGTGGTTAGTGGTATAAAGCCAGCGTTTTAAGCCTTTAGCTGGCCCATGATGATGTTCATGCTCAGCATGAGCATGTGGATCTGTAGTAACAGTACTCATCTGCGCCCCCTAAGGTTTTTGTGCTTTGGCGATGTCGGCAGCTTGCACCACATCCCCTGTATTGTTATCCCAGGCATTGCGCTCGTAAGTCACTACAGCCGCAATTTCGCTTAATGTCAGTTGCTTAGCAAAAGCCTGCATAGCTGTGCCGGTTTTACCGTTCAGCACTATATCGATATGAGCAGGTAAATCTTCCAGCGCCATTTTGCTACCTTTAAGGGCTGGGAAAACTCCGGGAATACCCATGCCTGTGGGTTGATGGCAAGCAGCGCAATAACCCATATAGGTTTTTTCACCCAGGGCCATTAACTCTTCTTTGCTCATATTCATCGACAACAGCTTGAGTTCTTCAGCTTTGGCAGCAGCCTGAGTAGCGGCTTCCTGTGCTATCCATTGATCAAAATCGGCCTGATCTTTGGCTATAACCACCACAGGCATAAAACCATGGTCTTTACCACACAACTCGGCACACTGACCGCGGTAAATACCGGGATGATCGACTTTGGTCCAGGCTTCATTGATAAAGCCAGGGTTTGCATCTTTTTTCACCGCAAAAGCCGGTACCCACCAGGAGTGGATCACATCATCTGAAGTGACTAAAAAGCGCACTTTTTTACCTGTAGGGATCACCAAAGGTCTATCCACTTCTAACAGGTAGTTTTCGCCCTTTTTAAGTTTATTTTCGATTTGTTTACGGGGTGTGGCCAACAAAGAGTAATACTCTACTTTGTGGTCCATATATTTGTAGTGCCACTTCCATTGTGAGCCTGTGACCAGAACTGTCACGTCAGCTTCGGAGGTGTCTTCCATGGCTATCAAGGTTTGGGTGGCGGGTATCGCCATTAAAATAAGAATAACAACAGGTAAAGCAGTCCAAAGCAGTTCTACTTTGGTGCTCTCATGAAATTGGGCTGGCGCGACGCCCTTCGACTTACGATGATGGATGATGGACCAAAACATCACCCCAAAAACCGCTACCCCTATTGCACAGCAAATGTAAAAAATCTTCATATGCAGGTCGTAAACCTGCTGACTGATTTCTGTAACCCCTTGAGTCATGTTCAAAGGCATTTCTGCAGACTGCGTCGAAAACGCAAGCAAAAAGGTTAGCAGCGACCAACACAGATAACTGGTTCTCGCCACGTGACTTCTCCTCTGTCTTTGCACAAAGCAAATTGCAGATTTAAAGACACACACCCTACTTCGTCTTTGGTCCGCAACCGCCATTATTATTATTGTCCCGATTTAACTTGCAAAAATCGGTGCACTGATTTGTATATTTTGTTATCAGTTGCATCTAACAATTAGTCAAGGAACAGACAGAAGTAAACCCGAAAAATGAAAAAGCACCGATAAAACCAAATGGTCGTACCAGTGCTTCATGTATTACAAACTATTGAGTCAGGTAGATTTTTTACCAGCTGCTAGTGCGGATCACACCAACGGCGAGGCCTTCAATGGCAAAATGCTGTTGGCTTAAGTCCACCTTAATCACGTCAAAATCGCCGTTTTCCGGATGCAGGTAAACCATCTGACCTTCACGGCGAAAACGCTTTACCGTCACTTCATCTTCAACTCTGGCCACCACAATCTGACCCTGACGGGCTTCTGTAGTTTTATGCACAGCCAATAAGTCACCATCCAGAATACCAATGTCTTTCATACTCATGCCCTGCACTTTTAATAAAAAGTCGGCATTAGGTTTAAACAAACTGGCATCGAGCTGGTAACGCTGTTGAATATGTTCTGCTGCCAGAATAGGCTGGCCAGCAGCGACTTTGCCAATCAGCGGTAAACCCGGCTCTTCCTCTTCAACATCATTGGCAGCTTCATCTTCAACCAAACGGATGCCACGGGAGGTGCCCGGCATCATTTCAATAAAACCTTTTTTCGCCAGCGCTTTTAAATGCTCTTCAGCAGCGTTGGCTGACTTAAATCCCAGCTGAGTGGCAATTTCAGCACGGGTCGGTGGCATACCTGAAGCGGCCTGATAATCTTTAAGCAATTGCAAAATTTCGGCTTGTCGTGGTGTTAATGGACGCATAATGCTGAATACCTATACAGTGGATACTGTGAGTATATACAGCCTTTTATCATCTGCCAAGTCATCAGCACAATTTTGCTGGTAAGACCTTCCATGCTATTCTAACGGCTGTTTATAAGTACGGATTTGATATGTTAAAACCAATGACATGGTTAGCAAAGCTGCTGTATTGGCCACTTAAACCTTTGGTCAGATGTAAGATAGTGCCAGAACCTGTAGCGGAAAATCTGGCATTGGACCCCAAGCAGCCAGTGTTCTATATCAGCAGAACAGCCTCTTCAAGCGATTTAGCCACTTTAGCCCGCGTCTGTCACAAGCTGGGCCTGCCAGATCCTATGGATCCGGTGCAACTGGGCAACACCACCTTATCCCGTACTATTTTTCTTGAGCAACCTCGTGTGCTTTGGGGCAGTCGGGCTTCCACCGATGCTTTGCAACAGGGTTTAGCCTTATTGCAGGCGCATCAACGGGATCCAAACTTCTCAGCTCAACTTATTCCAGTTTCAGTGCTGTGGGGCCGGGCTCCGGGTAAAGAAGACAGCGTAAAGTCGATGCTGGGCGAATCCGAATCTCCAAGCTGGCTGGCTAAGCTGTTTATTGTGTTGATTTCAGGTCGTCATACCCTGGTGCGTTTCAGTAAAGCTGTCTCTGTGCGTCAGATTATTGAAAATGCCACAGTCAACGAAGACACAGCCCATAAATTATTGCGGGTGGCGCGTTTCCATTTTTATCGCCAACGTTTGGCTGCAACTGGCCCGAAATTACCGGACAGAGCTGCCTTGTTTAACTCCTTACTGGCTTCAGATGCATTAAAAAAAGCAATTGAAGAAGAAGCCCAGTCTAAAAAAATCAGCATCAGAGAAGCCCGTGCTGAAGCCTTAAAGTTGCTGGAAGAAATTGCGGCAGATTATCGCGAATCTACCTTAAGAGTGGGCGATCGTTTCCTTGGCTGGTTATGGAAAAAGCTGTATTCAGGCTTAAAAATTAATAATGGCCAGGTGCTGACTGATTTAGTGCAAAAAGGCCATGAGATTGTTTATGTGCCCTGCCATCGCAGTCATATGGATTATCTGCTGTTAAGTTACGTCATCTACCATCAGGGTTTAGCTCCACCTCATATAGCTGCCGGTATTAACCTGAATTTCTGGCCTGTTGGTACTTTTTTCCGCCGTGGTGGTGCCTTTTTTATCCGCCGTAGTTTCAGCGGTGAAAAGCTGTACTCAGCCGTATTTCGTGAATACTTAAGCCAGCTATTCAGCAAAGGTTATCCGGTGAAGTATTACTCCGAAGGGGGTCGTAGCCGCACAGGCCGTTTATTGCAGCCAAAAACCGGTATGCTGGCGATGACGGTGCAAGCTGTATTGCGTGGTATAGACAGACCTATCAGTTTAGTGCCTGTTTACTTAGGCTATGAGCATGTGATGGAGGTCAACACCTATCTGACTGAACTCAAAGGCTCCAGCAAGAAAAAAGAATCTATAGGGGGCGTTTTCAGCGCTGCCCGTAAGCTACGGGATTATGGCTATGGGTATGTCAATTTTGGTCAGCCTATTTCGCTGAATGCTTTTTTAAACCAGCAAGCTCCTGACTGGCGCGCATCGATAGAAACAGCAGACACACAAAAACCTGCCTGGTTAAACCCAGCGGTAGCCACACTGGCAACAGAAATCATGCAGCGAATTAATCAGGCAGCAGCGCTGAACAGTATCAACCTGATCGCCACCTGTTTACTGGCAACACGTCAGCATTCACTGACACGGCAGGAGCTCACTACTCAGCTGGAGTTTTACCGCAACTTACAACACTATGCGCCTTATCATCCCGGTGTGACTTTGCCTGAAGGTTCCGTCAGTCAGTGGATTGACCATGCCATCAACCTGAAGAAAGTCGAAGTATCACAAGACAGTTTTGGTCAAATTATTCAGCTGACGCCTGAAAATGCGATTTTATTGAGTTACTACCGCAATAACGTCTGCCATTTGTTTATGTTGCCCGCTATTTTGGCGACGGCTTTATTGCAGCATCCAGGTTTAACTAAAGTGCAGTTGGTGAATATTTGTCAGCTACTGCAACCTCTGTTACAACATGAATTGTTTTTACAGCTGGAGCATTTTAACGACTACATAAGCCAAGTGCTGGAGCAGTTGCAAAAACACCAGTTAATCGAAGCTCAAGGCCAGTCTTTACAAGCAGCGCCAGTGCAACAGGCAGGTCATTTTATGCTGGAGCTGCTGGCACACAACGCGCAGGATGTATTACAACGTTATGCCGTGGTGCTGAACTTACTGCAACTGCACAGCCCCTTGACCCGCGCCGATCTTGAGCAACAAAGTCATGAACTGGCGCAACGTTTAAGCACTTTGCATGGCATCAGCTCCCCTGAATACCATGACAAGCAGCTGTTTGCGACCTTAATCAATGCACTTCGCGAAGCTGGTTATTGCACAAGCAACGACCAAAATGAGTTGGAAGCCACAGCTATTCTGTTACCACTACAGCAAACAGTAAACGGCTTATTAAGAGCTGATGTGCTGCAGACGGTGCTTAGCATAGTGAAAAAGAAAGTCTGAAAAACGGCTGTTTTTCCCACAAAAAAACCACCTTCAGGTGGTTTTTTTATTCATGCGCCGAAAAATCAGCGGGCTTTGTCGTAACTACGGATCACGCCTTCCTGCATAGTAGAGGCAACCAACACACCTTCACGGTTAAAGAACTGACCACGGACCAGACCACGGGCGCCTGATGCACTTGGGCTGTCTACTGCATAAAGCAGCCAGTCGTCAAAACGGAAATCATGATGGAACCACATGGCGTGGTCTATAGTAGCGACTTGCATATTAGGCGCCATAAAAGACTTACCGTGGGGCTGCAAAGCGGTTGGCAGGAAATTAAAATCCGACGCATAAGCAAGCAAGTATTTATGCACCCGCAAATCATCCGGCATTACGCCATTGGCTTTAAACCAGACATAACGTTTAGCCTGACTGATCTGTGGGTTAAAGGGATTATGGAAAGCGACAGGCCGCATTTCTATTGGTTTTTCACAGATAAATTTACTGCGCAAAGACTCAGGAATTAAATGGGCATGCTCGCGATAAAACTCCAGATCAGAGACTAAATCTTCTGGTGCAGGCACACGGGGCATCAGTTCCTGATGCTCAAAACCTTGCTCTTCCGCCTGAAAGGAAGCCGTCATATAAAAGATAGGTTTACCGAACTGGATAGCACTGACACGTCTGGTACTAAAGCTTTTGCCGTCACGAATATTTTCGACTTCGTACACTATAGGCTTACTGGCATCACCAGGACGTAAAAAGTAGGAGTGGAACGAATGCACCTTACGGTCGGCTTCCACTGTTTCTTTGCAGGCTGATAGCGCCTGCCCCATAACCTGACCACCAAACACAGCTTTAAAACCGAGATCCTGACTCTGACCCCGGTATAAACCTTGTTCTATAGTTTCAAGCTTTAACAATGAAAGTAAGTCGGCCAATACCTGACTCATGCTGAACTCCTCATCACCAGAATTCAGTCTATTGTGCCGGAACTTTCCTGCCTCTGCAAAAATCCTACTTAACGCCAGTCTGAACCAACACCACGAGCGCTGGTGGAATTAATGTTGTCCATTGCTTTTCTGGCCACTTCACGTTCTTCTGCCAGCTGACCTTTAGTGCGGCAACGACGTTCTTTTAGGTTAGAACCTGTCACTTTTACTCGTTGGCAAATAATTGTATCTTTATCATTAACTGCAGCCACTTGAGCCGGTTGATTAGTTTCAGCTACAGGAGCCTTAGTTTGTTGTTCAGGTGTAGTGCTGCTGCATGCAGCCACAGTCATACTTAACAGGCCAGCAATCAATAGTTTAGTGTACATATAATATCCTTTTGTTATGTCTCGAAAAGTAGAATATCTGGCAAGCTAAATCGGAGCAAGAAAAAAAACCATAGCAAACAGATGTTTTTTTGTTCTTAAATGTAAATTAATGTAACGCAGGTGTAATTATGAGGTATTGGCTTTTTAAAACCGAACCTGAGGAATGCAGTATCGATGACTTTGCTAAAGCCCCGGATAAAGCCATCGTCTGGGAAGGTGTGCGTAACTACCAGGCACGTAACTTTTTACGGGATCAGGTGAAAACTGGTGATCTGGTGTTTATTTACCATTCCAGCTGCAAAGATATTGGTATCGCAGGTGTAGCTGAAGTGGTGCGCAGCAGCTATCCGGACCCGAGCCAGTTTAATTCACTAAGCCCCTATTTCGACGCGAAATCAAGCGGAACCAAAGCCCCATGGGTTTCAGTAGATCTTCAATTTGTCGAAAAATTTGCTGCGCTTTTGCCGCTCGACAAACTCAAACAGTCAACTAAGCTAGAGCAATTACCACTGGTGAAAAAAGGCAACAGATTATCTGTGATGCCTGTCAGTTCAGCAGAATGGCACCACATAATAAGAATGAGTACAGACAAGGGGAACATAAATGAAACAGGAAAGGCGACGTGAGGCCCGGGATTTAAACTATTTCTGGGAAATGCTTAGCATGGCGCAGAAATTTTCCGTATCTGAATTGCAACGTTTTGGCTATGAACTGTCTTTCGTACGACAACAGGAACAACAACGGGTCGCAGTACTCAAAGCCGGCCCAAAAATGGCCAGCATTGATGAAGATGGTCAAATTAACACTGCACCCAAGGTTTTTCTGCGCGATTAAGCTCGATTTCCAGACGCTATTAGCCAGCCATACGGTCTGCATGCACAGGCTGATACTCCTGCAACATTTCAACAGTACGCTGACATAACTTCAGATAAGACGTCAGTGTATTGCTTTGCCATAACTCAGTCAGTGCCGAATGATGACGAATAAAATTCTCCATCTCGTTAAAGCTCAGTTGATTTTGTTGCTTCAGGAATTTGGCGACGGCCTGACGCGGCAACGTATTGTGATTGGCTTGTTCTTTACATAACACCGGAATAGCTTTACACAAAAGTTCGGTGTGCAGATACCAAACCGGTGGCTTAGTATGACTGCGACCCGCCTGATGGACCTTAGCTAACAGCTGCTGACTTTGTTCCTCAGCGAGCCAAAAAGCCAGATGCTCCAATTGCATAGACTGCTGCTCAGCGAAATGCAGTTGCACTTTTAATCTATTTTGCATTTTGCCCAATTGATCCAGCTTCAGAGCCAAAAATACAATTGGTGCCACTGCCAGCAGTAATAACAACATCCACATCGAAAATTCACTCCCTTTTACTGCAAAAGTACGGCCGAAAACAGCGGCACTTTAACAGAGCCGGGGGCAGAATCCTATGACAGAATCACAGCAAAACACTGCTCCCGGATCCGAACCTCTTATGACTGCTTTTTCTGCTGTATATAGTTCGTCACTTGTTGTTCCAAAATAGACAAAGGAACACTGCCGTTGCCAAGTACCACATCGTGGAATTCGCGCACATCAAAGTCGTTGCCCAACTGTTGTTCCGCTTCTTTACGTAACTTTTTGATGGTCAGTTCACCTAACTTATAAGACAAAGCCTGAGCGGGCCAACTGATGTAGCGATCAATTTCTGTTGTCACATTATGCATAGATAAAGCTGTATTACTGGCCAGGAAATCTATAGCCTGCTGACGGCTCCAGCCCATGGTGTGCATGCCTGTATCCACTACCAGGCGCGCGGCGCGCCACATTTCATAGGTTAAACGGCCAAAATCACTGTAAGGGTCCTGATAAAAACCCATTTCAATCCCCAGATATTCAGAATACAAACCCCAGCCTTCACCAAAAGCTGAGGTGTAAAAATTACGGCGATAGTCAGGTAGCGACGCTTGTTCGCGCGCCAGAGAAATTTGTAAATGATGGCCAGGTACGGCTTCATGCAAAGTTAGAGCTTCCATCTCATACAAAGGACGACGGTCCAGTGCATAAGTATTGACCCAGTAAAAACCAGCTCTGTCATCTCTGTTGGTGCCAGCGTAACGACCTGTGGTGTACTTAGGCGCAATTTCTGCAGGTACAGGTGCAACTCCGTATGGTGTGCGGGGCAAGGTTTTGAAAAACTTAGGTAATTCAGCATCAATCTTCTTTGCTATAAAAGAAGCTTCTTTTAATAAATCATTAGGAGTTTTGACGTAAAACTGTGGATCTGTGCGCAAAAACTGTATGAATTCAGCAAAGCTGCCTTTAAAACCAACCCGGGTAATGATGCTTTGCATTTCTGCACGAATACGTGCAACTTCTTCCAGGCCAGTTTGATGCACCTGCTCTGGTGTCAGTTTTAACGTAGTGTAATGCTCCAGCCGGTTCTGATAATAGTCACGGCCTTTAGGCCAGTCACTGGCAGCAATACTATCGCGTGCACCCGGCAAATACTGCTGCAGCATAAACTGATAAAACTGCTGATAAGCCGGATTCAGGTGTTGATCGACAATCTGTTTCGCTTGCTGCTGCATAGCAACCCAGCTGTCTGCATCAACAAATTCAGGTTTTTGGCTAAAAGGCCGGTAAAACACATTTTGCTCTGGTGTCTTACTAATAAAAGCCAGGATACTTTGATCAAATCCAACCAGCACAGCTTTGGGTTGAGTCATGCCTGTTGCTAAGCCCTGTTTCATCCACTCTGTTTGCTGCTGCATATAAACAGGGATGGTTTTTAGCTTGGCGAGGTAATCCTGATAATCTTGTTTGGTCTTAAATTCTGTTCCTGAGACCATAAAAGCCAAATCACTGTGGAAACCTGACTCCGAGGTTAAAGGCATCAAATGAGCACCGTACTGATACTCTGCTATCGCGTCTTTGAGGCTATACACCAGAATGGCGTGGTTGATTTGTTGTTGTTCAGTCAAAGTCGCAACATCAACTTGTTGTAGTTTATCCAGCCATTGTTGCCTTTGTTTTGCCTGGGCCGCCAGGGTCGATGGCGACATATCTGGTAAGCTGGTTTTACTGCGGTTATTTAAGTCTTTTTCAGCTTGCCACAGTTGATCTGCAAACTGGTCAAAATCCATTGGTTTGGCTGACTGACTGCTACAGGCTGTCAGCGTTCCTGTCAGCACTAAGGCTATACAGAAAAACTTTATCTTCTGGTGCATTATCTCTCTCCCCATCATTTTTCTTGATTCTACTCTGTTCAACTTTGACAGCCAGTGCAGCGAGCTTTGCTTTTTGGAGACTGGCCGCAATAGTTTGCTCAGAAGTGGTAAAAATGCCGTTTTTTAACCGACAATCTGTGCTTTTTTAGCCACTAAGAAAAAAAATTTAAAAAATAAGTCATTAATAAAGCAGGAGATGAAGACTTTTTCTAATAGATATGTCAGCTTAACAACATCAGTCTGTTTGCCTCTACGTAAGTTTCGCGTAACATTAGGTTTTGCAGGCTAAATTAGCAGTAGTATTTAGTGGAGTTGTGTTTGGCATGAAATATCAGGACTCAATCGAGCAAGCAAGTGAAAAGGCGGCGCTGACCGTAGCCTTTTTGCAGCGGCATCGTTTAGCAGCCCATCCGGTCAATTACACAGTGATCTATGAGTATATCAACGGTCAAAATGACGGATTATGTCTGGCCATAGAACAAAAACTGGCCGTTCAGAGCAGCTTTGATGACTTTGTATTAGCAGAACTCTACAGCCAATGGTTAACCCCACAACACCAACGTCAGGAAGAACTGACTCAGCAAGTCACCACTATGCTGGCCAAATTGTCCGGCACGACCGACATTGCCAGTGAAGCAGTACAACATTATATGGATGTGCTGGATCAGGCTTTGTTGGGTTTAGACCCAAATAATACAAACCGTAGCCGTGACAGCGTGAATAAAGTGATCAATGCCACTTACGCTATTAAGGCCAGCCAGCAAAAACTCAAAGACCAGCTCGACTTCTCGAATGAGCAATGTCACGCATTACGCTCCGAACTGGATCATCTGAAAAAAGAGCGTCAACTGGACCCACTTACAGGTTTGTATAACAGGCTGGCGATGCAGGAACATCTGGATCTTTGGCTGACTGAAACTCCAGGCAGGCGTATTGCCGCTATCGCAGTGAATTTAGATCACTTTGCTCAATTTAATCAGGACTATGGTTTTGGTGTGGGCGATGTGATCTTAAGTAAAGTCGCACGAAAAATTGCCAGTTATGTGCAGGAGAGTGGTTTGCCTGTGCGCTCTGGTGGGGAAGAATTTCTGATTTTATTGCCTGACGTTGATTTACGCACTGCAGGTGAAATAGCCGAACAAGTACGCAAAGGTGTGGAAAAACTGCGGTTTGTCTCAGCAAAAAGCAAAAAGACTTTACCTAAAGTAACGATTTCTTTAGGGGTCAGTATCTACAACACAGCAGAAAACTGGCATCAATTTTTATCCCGTAGCAGTAAAGTGCTGCAGGAAGCCAAAGTGCGTGGCCGTAATCAGGTTGCTACCGAGCTGATGCTGGCCACCTGATATGGCTAGTCAGCTAAAAGATGTATTTAGTCCGGCATTTTTGCAGCAACTGGCTGCATTATGTCAGCGTTACTCCGCAACTTTTGATACAAACCGATTTCTGGCGCAAACTCAAGGTTCCGATTGGGAGCAGTCAGAGCTCAAAGCCAGAGTTCGTCGGGTCAGCCACGCCTTACATAGCAGCCTGAATTTAGCTTATCCCGACGCCATCAAAGTGTTGCTCCCGGTCAGCGGCCATTTTTCTGGTCTGCAGGGTTTTGTCTTTGCTGACTATGTAGAAGTGTATGGCCTGGACGATCCACAAAGCTCTTTTGATGCTTTAGCTCATTTCACTTGCTTTTCTACAGCTGAATTCGCCATCCGGCCTTTTTTCCAGCGTTATCCTGAACTCACTTTAGCGCAGATGAAACTTTGGGCCAGTTCCGACAATTTACATTTGCGCCGTTTGGCCAGTGAAGGCTCCAGACCTCGCCTGCCCTGGGGCATGGCATTAAAAGCCTATAAAAAAGACCCGACTCCTTTGTTACCTATCCTGCAGCAGCTGAAAACTGATGCGGAACCTTATGTGCAACGCAGCGTAGCGAATCATCTAAATGACATTAGTAAAGATCATCCGGAGTTAGTGCTGGATATAGCACAGAGCTGGTTTGGTCAGCATGCAATCACAGACTGGATTATTAAACATGCGTTACGGGGTTTGCTGAAACAGGCCCATCCACGGGCTTTGGCTTTATATGGCCTGCAGCAGCTGCCGTTGCAGCTGAGTTTAGAAATGATCAATGCTCAAGCCTCTGCACAACAGCCACTGCATTTTATGATTGAGTTGTCTGGCCCGGCAGACCTTCAGGCCAAATTGCGACTGGAATACAAAATTGGTTACCGGAAAAAATCCGGCCAGCTGAATTACAAAGTATTTCAGCTAGGTAATAAAGTATGGACAGGCCAAAACATAAAGTTTGAACGGCGCCAGTCCTTTATTGACTTAACCACACGCAAACATTACCCGGGCCAGCATCACTTGCAAATAATACTGAACGGCCATTGCTACGCCGAGAGTTTTTTTGACGTTATTGTAAGTTGATCTGAAACAGACTAAGCCGCATAAAACTGCAGGATAAGTTGGCGTGAGCCGCCGAATCTTTTACACTAGCGCCACTTTAGTTTACTAAGAACAGCCAAAGGCTTTTTATGACTGACCAGCAACCTGATAGCACTCATTTTGGCTTTAAAACCGTAAAGCAAACTGAAAAAGTTTCGCTTGTGGCTAATGTCTTTCACTCCGTTGCTGCCAAATACGACCTGATGAATGATGTGATGTCGTTAGGCATTCACCGTCTTTGGAAAAGATTTACCATAGACTGCAGCGGCGTGCGCCCTGGCCATCAGGTCTTAGATTTAGCAGGTGGCACTGGTGATATCACCGCTTTATTCTCAAAAAGAGTAGGCCCGACCGGCAAAGTCATTCTGGCTGATATCAACGAATCCATGCTCAATGTAGGCCGCGACAAGCTGCGTGACTTAGGTTTAGTCAATAATATTGACTATGTGCAGGCTAACGCCGAAGCTTTGCCTTTTGCTGATAATAGCTTTGATATCATCAGCATAGGTTTTGGCTTGCGTAATGTCACAGACAAAGATGCAGCCTTACGCTCCATGTTCAGAGTGCTCAAACCTGGTGGCCGTTTACTGGTCTTGGAATTCTCCAAACCTGAATACGAGTGGCTGAGCAAAGTCTACGACCTGTATTCCTTTAAGTTGTTGCCAGCAATAGGCGGTTTGGTAGCGAACGATAAAGAAAGTTACCAGTATTTGGCGGAATCTATCCGGATGCATCCTGATCAGGATACGCTGAAACAGATGATGGAAACTGCAGGTTTTGAACATGTCAGCTACCACAATCTAACCGGCGGTATAGTGGCCCTGCATAAAGGCTATAAATTCTGATGCTGAGTTTAGTGCCACAACTGATCTGCGCTACTTTAGAAAAAGTGCTGCATAAAGTAGTGGCTATGGATCCGGCATCCCCTGCTTTATTGCAAAAAGTCCAAGGCAAACAACTGGCTTTGCAGTTACAAGAACTGCCCTGGCGTTTTGTGTTGTCGGCTACAGCAGAAACCTTATTACTGAATCAGCACAACGAAAAAGTCGATTGTGTGATTGCCACCGACCTTGCTACCTTGCAAAAGCTAAATGATCCTAGCCTGCTAACCCGCTTAATTAAGCAGGATAAGCTGCAGATTGAAGGGGATCTGCAGGTCGCTCAGCAATTCAGTTTTTTGTTACAACAGTTAAACCCGGACTGGGAGCAGCAGCTCTCTGGCTGGTTAGGTGATGCCCTGGCGCATAAAGTCGCCACTGCGATAAAACAGCTGCAGCTGTATATTCAAACGCAACTACAGCAACTGGAACAGGCCAGTGTTGAGCTGGCTCAGGATGAACTGGCATTAAGCCCAACACAAGCCGAAATGAATCAGTTCAGCCGCGACGTCAGTCAGTTGCAAGCGCGGCTGGAACAGTTAAGTCGCCATCACGCCTTCAGGCAGGAGTAATTTTGGGTCTGCGTCGTTTTTACCACATTTTAAAAACCTTGCTGCACTACGGGTTGGAACAATTGATCCCGCAGCAGTGGCAACCCTGGTATTTCCGTGCTGCACGCAGCTCTGCTTTCTGGTTGAAAAACCAACACCCGGATAAAACCGAAGGTGCACGTTTACGTTTAGCTTTACAGCAATTGGGGCCGGTTTGGGTCAAGTTTGGTCAGATGTTATCCACCCGCCGTGACTTGTTTCCCGAACAATGGGTGGATGAGCTGGCCAAGTTACAGGATAAAGTGGAAGCCTTCCCTGGTGATCAGGCCAGGCAGCTGATTATTCAGCAATTAGGTTTACAACAGATCACCGACTTATTTGAGCAGTTTGACGAAACACCACTGGCTTCAGCTTCTATTGCACAGGTACATAGCGCTCAGCTAAAACAAGCAGACGGCACTTTGGCTGATGTGGTGATTAAAGTGATTCGGCCTGATATCAGGCCACAAATTCTGGCTGATTTAGAATTGATGGATGCTTTGGCTGATTTAGTGGCTCGTTATCTGCCGGATGGCAAAAGATTACGTCCTAAAGAAGTTGTGGCAGAGTATCGCAAGACCATTCTGGATGAACTGGATTTGCAGCGTGAAGCCGCTAACGCCATTCAGCTAAAACGTAATTTTGAAGGCTCTGACTCACTCTATATCCCTTATGTTTACGCCGACCACAGCAGACCAGGCGTGATGGTGATGGAACGAATTTATGGTATTCCAGTGTCGGATTTGACTGCGCTAAAAGCTCAGGGTACCAATCTGGAATTGCTGGCCAAACGTGGAGTCGAGGTCTTTTTCACTCAAGTATTCCGTGACAGCTTTTTCCATGCCGATATGCATCCTGGTAATATTTTTGTCTCTTTTGAAACACCAGACAATCCGAAATACATTGGCATAGACTGCGGCATAGTCGGTACCTTAAATAAAGAAGATAAACGATATCTGGCAGAAAACTTCGTTGCTTTCTTTAACCGCGACTATTTAAAAGTTGCTCAGTTGCATGTGGATTCTGGCTGGGTGCCGGCTGACACCAGCGTTGAAGAATTTGAAAGCGCGATCCGTACCGTTTGTGAACCTATTTTCCAAAAGCCGCTACAGGATATCTCTTTTGGTCAGGTGCTGTTTAATCTGTTTAATACAGCCCGTCGTTTTAATATGCAGGTTCAGCCGCAACTGGTATTGTTGCAAAAAACACTGTTGTATATTGAAGGCTTAGGGCGTCAGCTGTACCCACAACTGGATTTATGGCAAACCGCCAAACCATTTCTGGAAAACTGGGTCAAACAGCAGATGGGACCCGCAGCCTTATGGCGCGAAATTAAAGCCAATTTACCATTTTGGGCAGAAAAGATGCCGGAAATGCCGGGCTTGTTGCATCACTACTTGCAACAGGGTCCAAAACAGCAAGCTCACTTGTTAGCTCAATTGCAGCAAGTACAGGCGCAACAACATCACCAGACTAAAAAACTGGCGAATGCGGTGCTGGCAGGTTGCAGTTTATTAGCAGCTGTCTTATTACTGACATCTGGCTGGTCTATAACAGCGGCGGGACTTGCACTGGTCGCAGTGGGTTTTGCCTTAAAAATTAACTGACGGACCAAAAGGTTCGTTACCGCAGTTTGGAAACCGAAGGAGAATAACATGGGTTTTGGTGGCATTAGTATTTGGCAGTTATTGATCATCCTGGTGATTATTGTCCTGCTGTTTGGCACAAAGCGTCTGCGCGGCATAGGTACAGATTTGGGTTCAGCTATTAAAGGTTTCCGCAATTCGGTGAAAGATCCGGAAGAAACTGTAGAACCAGCAGCTCCTGTTGTTCAGCCACAGCAGCCACAAATTAAAGCTGAAGTGAAAGACTCAACCCCTGTCAGCGCTGATCAGCCAAAAACGCCTGAACAACGCTAAATGAGCTTTTGGGAATTAGTTGTCATAGCCGTAGTTGCTCTGCTGGTCTTAGGCCCGGAGCGATTGCCTGGCGCTATTCGCAGTGTCAGTGGCTTTGTCCGCAGCGTGAAACAATTTGGCCAGCAAATGCAGGCCGAATTAAATGACGAACTGCGGGTTCAGGAGCTGCACGATAAGTTAAAACAGGCCGAAGAGAAGGGGTTGTTAAATCTGACCACTGAAGAAATGCAGGCCATGGCAGAGCTGCGCCAGGCAGCGGCCGATGTGACGAATCCTTATCCAGCTGCAAGCAAACCAATTGAGCCACAAACACAGCCGGTAGAGCCAGCGGCTCCTTCTTTATCCGTATCAGCAGATCCAGTAGTAGCAGATGACAAAAACCACAAATCCTAACAGCCTGTTAGGGCACCTGATTGAACTACGACGTCGCCTGTTAAATACAGTTATGGCTGTACTTTTGGTATTTATTTCTTTGGCTTATTTTGCAGCCGATATTTATCACCTGATGGCTTCGCCTTTAATGGCTGTATTGCCTGCTGGCGCCTCTATGATAGCGACAGATGTAGCAGCACCATTTTTTGCCCCTTTTAAACTGACCTTTATTGTCGCACTTTGTCTGGCTGTGCCTTACATGCTGTGGCAAATCTGGTTGTTTGTCGCACCCGCTTTATACCAAAAAGAAAAGCATCTGGTCGCGCCGCTGATTATCTCCAGCACTGTGCTGTTTTATTGTGGTATCGCTTTTGCGTACTACATTGTGTTCCCTCTAGTGTTTGGTTTTTTCACCAGCGTGGCACCTGAAGGGGTAACCATAGCAACGGATATCAGCAGCTATCTGGATTTTGTTTTAAAACTTTTTTTCGCTTTTGGTTTATCTTTTGAAATTCCGGTCGCTGTATTGTTATTAGTATGGACAGGTGCAGTCACTCGTCAGCAACTTGTTGAAAAGCGCCCTTACTTTGTTGTCTTTGCTTTTATTATCGGTATGTTGCTGACACCGCCTGATGTATTATCCCAGACACTACTGGCGGTCCCTATGTGTTTATTGTACGAATTGGGTGTATGGCTTAGCCGTTTTTATGTGCCAGTTGAATCAGATCCAGACGAAGTGTCTAATGAGGAAAAATAGAATGAAAAAAGCGCTTGTTATGTTGGCTTTGTTTGCTCCTGCTTTGTATGCAGCAGATTTATCCCAACAACTGGAACAGTGCCGTAGCCTGGGCAATGACCTGCAAAGGTTAGTTTGCTATGACAAAATGAACACAGCGGCAGCTGGCGCTTATGTGAAAGCCATTTCTAACAGCGGAAGCACGGTTCAGACTGTGAATGTTGCTCCTGTCGCGCCAACTAAAGAAGAATTTGGTCTGGAACGTAAAGTCGAAGCGGCTAAAGAAGAAGTTGAGATTCAAAATCTGGAGTTGGTGTTACAAAGTGTTGACACTAATCGTCAGGGCATGATGATTTTCACTTTTGATAATGGTCAGGTTTGGCGCCAGACTTCAAAAGATATCTTCACAGCCACACCAGGCAGCACTTATATCATCGAGCGTGGTTTGTTAGGCTCTTTCTTTATGAATAAAGAAGGCACAAACCGCAAAACCAGAGTATTACGTGAAAAGTAATATGCCATTATGGTTTGATGCTGGCGTCAATTTATTCAGCGATCGCTTTAACAGCGATCGCGACGACGTTGTGCGGCAAGCCAGAAATGTCCATGTTAAGGAAATGCTGCTGATTAGCAGCGATCTGGCTGAAAGCCAGTTGAATACCCATTATTGTTCGAATCATCCATCCTTGTATTGCACTGCAGGTGTACACCCTCATCAGGCTGCCGGAGTATCCGCCGGATGGATAGCCCATCTGGAAAGCCTGTTGCAGGACCCGCACGTTGTCGCTGTGGGTGAATGTGGTCTGGATTTCAACAGAAACTTTTCAACTCCAGAACAACAAATCGAAGTTTTTGAGGCTCAATTAGCCTTGGCAACAGGACTCAACAAGCCTGTTTATCTGCACGAACGTGATGCCTTTCCAACCCAAATCAGTTTATTAAAAAATCACCCTGGCTTAAGTGGCATAGCGCACTGCTTTACCGGAGACAGCTCGCAATTAAAAGCTTACCTGGATTTGGGACTTTATATTGGAATAACTGGCTGGTTATGTGACACCAAACGTGGCCAGAGTTTAATAGACGCTGTCCGTTATTTGCCATTGGACAGATTAGTACTGGAAACTGACGCCCCATTTTTATTGCCTAAAACTATGGCACCTAAACCTAAATCAAGCCGGAACGAACCAGCCTACTTGCCAGCAATTGCGGCACAGTTTGCTGATATGACTGGCCACAGCCTTGACGAGATAGCTCTGCATAGCAGGAGAAACAGCCTGACCCTGTTTCAGATCACAGCAGATGAGCACTATTTATGATGCAATGGCTACAGCTGCATTGGCAGCAGTTATTAATCGGCTTCGGCGCTGGCGCAGTCTTCACTGCTTTATTGGCCTGGTTGCTGTTTTATCTGCAGCAAAAAAAATGGCAGCTGAATGTCGCTGATCAGCTTGAAGACAGTATTCAGCAACGCACCCTTGAACTACAAATTACCCTGACTGAGCTGGCAGACAAAAATAAACTGCTGGAACAACAAAGCACCCGTGATGCATTAACAGGGGTGCGCAACAGAGCCTTTTTTGATCAGAAGCTCAGCGCTGAAATTAAGCGTAGCCGCCGTGAGCGCAGCACTTTGGGTCTGTTAATGATAGATATTGATCACTTTAAAGCCTTCAATGACAACCATGGCCATCTGGTGGGTGATTTGGTGATTAAAGAAGTAGCTAACTGCCTGCAGCAAGAACTCAAACGCAGCACCGATCATTTGTGCCGTTACGGTGGTGAAGAATTTGCCATCATTTTGCCAAACACAGATAAAGACGGTGCCATGGTCCTGGCAGAGCAAGTACGACTTTGTCTGGAGAACCAGCGTATTCAGTATGAAGAGCTGGAGCTGTCCATCAGCGTCAGTATAGGTTGTTACGCTGCAGTAGCTGAAATCAGCAGCACCAATGCAGAATATATTCAGGCCGCAGACATAGCTCTGTATCAGGCGAAAAATGAAGGTCGAAACAGGGTTGTTTGCAGCCCTGAGGTTGTGATCCCAGTACAGGAAACTCCAGATGAGTCAGTTTAACGAATACTTCCCTGCCAGCCGTTTACGCCGTATGCGTCAGTCTGATTTCAGCCGTCGTTTAATGGCTGAAAACCGTGTCACTGTGGACGACTTAATTTATCCGATGTTTATTGTTGAAGGCGAAAATCAGCGTCAGGTAATTCCGTCGATGCCAGGTATTGAACGCTTATCGCTGGATTTATTACTTGAAGAAGCAAAAGAGTTGGTCGCTTTAGGTATTCCTGCTATTGCGATATTTCCTGTTACATCAGCAGAGAAGAAATCACTGTTAGCAGAAGAAGCTTATAACCCGGACGCTTTGGCACAACGTGCTGTTCGTATGTTAAAACAGCATATGCCTGAACTGGGTGTGATCACCGATGTCGCTTTAGACCCTTTCACCACTCATGGTCAGGACGGCATTATTGATGACGAAGGTTATGTGCTCAATGACATCACTACAGATATTCTGGTAAAGCAGGCTTTATCTCACGCTGAAGCAGGAGCGGATATAGTTGCGCCATCAGATATGATGGATGGTCGTATTGGCGCTATACGCTCTGCACTGGAGGCCGAAGGTTTTGTGAATACCAAGATCATGGCCTACTCAGCCAAATACGCTTCGGCTTATTATGGCCCATTTCGTGATGCGGTCGGCTCTGCTGGTAACTTAAAAGGTGGTAATAAAAAGTCTTATCAGATGGACCCGGCCAACAGCGACGAAGCTTTACGTGAAGTAGCCCTGGATCTGGAAGAAGGCGCTGACATGGTGATGGTAAAACCAGGTATGCCATATCTGGATATAGTGCGCCGCGTGAAAGACGAATTTGGAGTGCCTACTTTTGCTTATCAGGTCAGCGGCGAATACGCCATGCATATGGCTGCCATTCAAAACGGCTGGTTGGCGGAAGAAGCCATAGTGATGGAGTCGTTACTGGCCTTTAAACGCGCAGGCGCTGATGGCATTTTGACTTACTTCGCGAAAAAAGCCGCCATCTGGTTGCAGCAAAAATAAAGTTAAGCCGCAGCATTGGCGGTCTCACTGAGCTATCAGTGGTACCGCCATTAAGTTAGCTTCTCTTCGGCCATACATAGAGACTACAAACTCATCCTCACTGACTGCAGTTACAGAACGGCTGGTTTTAATACTGCGTCCAGGCACTCTGAATAATTCCTCGCCGGAGCTTTGCCCCCAGGCTTTAAACATCCACAAGTCGGCATCAGGTAAACGTTGCAGGTAATAAATGCCCTTTTCATCCACTAACCAATTGCCCCAATCCACTTCAGCCAACTGTGGCACCAGCAATTGTTCTGTCCCTTTTTGATCCTGAAGCCAAATACCGCCCGTTAAAGCCTTCACATACAACAATCCACCGTCCGGCGCTTCTCGTGCAAAAATACCGCCCTTCACTGTATGTTGCTGCGAAATGCCTGATTGCAAATCCAGCCGCCAAATCTGCCAATCACCGCTAATATTTGAGCTGAAATATAAACTTCGACCATCCCGGCTCCAACTGGCATGCTGGCTTTCAAAAGGTTTTTCGCTGACGGGTTTAAAATCCGGACCAGACAAAGTGCCGAGATAAAGCTGGACAGGTTCATTTTCGTTGCTGCGTGCAGGCACCACAAAATGCTCGCCATCCGGTGCCAGACTGGCAATATCCACCAGCCCTTCATAAGTCGTATGTACCCGCTGCACCTTTGTTTGAGCTAAATCAGAATGCCATAAATCAAAACGACCACTACGACTGGACATAAACAGCAGCCGATCCGAAGAGGCTTTGTACTCAGGATATAATTCACGCCCTAAAGTTTTGGGCATCAACATGGGTTCCTGTCCCTTCTTAATGCGATACAACTGCTCCTCACTATTGTATTGGGTGTACACCAGTTCAGGCTGAGGCCCAAGTCTGACCGCGATACGGCCAGGCGCTTTGACATAAGACAATGGAGTAATTTGTCCTGTTTGTACTGAGATTTGTAAAATCGACAACTCGCCTTGCCAGACGCTGTTGAAATACAGGAATTTGTCGTCCGGACTCCAGGCCAGAGAATAGATATACAAAGGATCTTTAGTTAAGGCTCTGCTGCTGCCATCGCTTTGGCGCAGATAAATCATACCCAGATGTTTGGTCTGGCGAACATAAGCAAGCTGGCCACTGTGATTGGCGAAAGCCAGCGGATAATCCTGCGTATCAGCACGGGGCGACGATAATCTTTCCATACGGCCAGTGCTCATATCACGACCTTGTATATTCACACCTCCCAGCTCATTCACCGCAGCAAAAGCCAGCATATTGGTGCTGGCAGACCAGGACAAAGTGTTTTGCAAATGCTGATGAAAACAATTAGCTAAGGTGGCAGTTTGATCTGAAGTCAAATCCAGCACCCTGACCTGACAGTCGTTCTGCTGGACAGCAAGATAAGCCAATTGTTGTTGATCGGGTGACCAGGCTGGGGCTGTTGCATACTGATGTTCCGGTGTCAGACGTACAGCTGCTTTGCTCATCTGCTGTAAATCTAGTCGGAAGATACCAGGTGCCTGGCCAGGAGCGTCCGCCATAAAGGCCATGTAACGGCCATCACGACTAAAACTTGGCATTTCCTCCACGCCCAGCAAGGACGTCAGCTGGCGTGGCCGTATATCGGGTTTTAGTGCAGTCTCAATCTGAGCTGGTTGCTGCCGGTTGAACCACAAGATTATTATAACCACTACCATACTTAAACCGAGCAGCCACCAAACCCAACGCCTGGAGGAAGCTGCAGTTTGACTCAGACTGTTTCGATAGTCAGCATGAACAGGCTGAGGTAACGCCGCCAATTCATAACCGGTTTTGGCAATGGTCAGTATCAATTCCTGCTCTGCACCCGCCTGCTCAAAAGCTTTACGCAGTTGCCATACTGCATTGGTCAGGCCCTTTTGTCCTACCGCATCATTACCGGACCAAATACGCTGAATGAGCTCTTGTCGACTCACAGCTCTGTCCTGATGCTGAATTAAATATTGCAGTACTTCAAATACACGTGCTGGTAGTTGCACTTCGCTCAGTGGTCCGGAAATTTTGTGGTTATCACTCTGGATCAGGCAAGGTCCAAGCACTACATCAGGGAAATCGGGCAACATAAAATCCTGTCATAAAGGCGCAAAATTTATACTTTTTCTAATGGGTTTCTGCACTTGTATAACAGCAGCTGACAGAGTGTCAATGCCAACGGTGCTCACCCAGCCCGCCATATTGTTAACGACTGTAATCCAATGTTTTATGGCGTTAAAACATGTTGGCATAACCACAAAAGGAACAGACTAACCAATTGATTAATAACGGATAGATAATTTAAAGATATATATTCGACAGAAAACTGAGAATCCCCCTATTGAGCCAGAATCGGCAGTTTTGTTAGCGTCAAACTGTCATTTTCCGGTCATATCAGCTTGCCCGCAAAAGACATAAAAATAACTAAAAAAACCTAATTCCAGGTGTAACAATTTAAAGAGGATTCCATGCCAAGAACTATTCACAGTCTGGCGGGGGCTATACTGGCGGCACTGTCGTCAACTCCTGCTTTGGCGGCAACAGCTCATCTGCCCGTCTTGTCAGAACAAAAGCCTTTTGCGGCCACCACAATAGCTGCAGATACAGTGGCCGTTTACAGCATTGAACTGAAACTCGACAGCGCCTTACAACAAGGCCAGGTTGATAAAGCTCAACATCAGGCCATCAAAAAACAACAAGCACAATTTATCAGCACTCTGAAAAGTCAGTTTGGTCAGATCAAAGTGCTGGGACAAAGTGTACTGTTTGACAACCAGATCTCTGTAGAACTGTCCGAACAACAGGCAACGCAATTGACATCTATGGCGGATGTGAAAAAAGTCACCAAACTTGACCCCGCTTTAAAAGCCCAGTTACTCAGCACACAACCTGTTCCGCAACAGCTGCATAAATTTGCTGCGTCCGCAGAACTGCCGGCCGCGTTGGCAGGCCTGGATGGTGGCAAAGGGGTCACCATAGCCGTTTTATCTACAGGTGTGGATTACACTCACAAGTTATTAGGTGGAGCCGGTACAGCCGAAGCTTATCAACAAGCCATTAAAAATGCGGGGGGCCCCTACAAAGGCTTTCCTACCACTGTAGTGACCTCAGGCCGTGACTTTATTTCCGACCACCCCGACTTCAGCTTTGGTTATGACGACAACCCTATTGAATCTGACCTTGTCTATGAATTACCAGGTGGTGCATATCCTACAGGCCGCGGCACCTTGCTGGCGTCCTATATTCACCAGTTAGCACCGGCAGCACAAATTCGCGCTGGTAAAATGTATAACATCATGGCGGAAAACGGCGAAATTGCTTCTCTGGCAGGTCCGGATCACGCCATTTTATCCAGAGCTATGGAATGGGCTTTAGACCCAAATGGCGATGGTGATTTATCAGATAAAGCTGATGTGATTTTGTTAGATTTCCAATTTTACGGCCATGGTATCTATAGCCAGAAAGACAATGGTGGAGACCAGTTATCCTTATATGCTGCAGCCATTCAAAGAGCTGCCAGTGCAGGCTCGTTATTAGTGGTTGCTCAGGGGGAATTTGAGTCATCGAACCGTTTCGCTACCCCTTATCAGGCCACTGCACCTGCGGCTTTGGCGGTAGGCTCTGCCTATACAGATGGCGACCGAATAAAAGTCGATGCCAACTCACCTCACGGCCCTGTTCGTGGTGAACTGGAGTTATTAAAGCCCGACGTCATAGCGCAAGCCAAAGATATTACCGCAGCAGCTGTAGGCACTGGTGAAGCCACGGCCACAGCTCAAGGTTCTATTTATGCAGCAGCTCATGCCGCCGCTACTGCAGCTGTATTAAAAGCCCAACATCCGAAGTTAACAGGTGTTGAGCTGAAGGCTTTGATTAACACAACCGCCAATGCAGAAGTCATGACACCAGATGGTGGAGCGCAGGCTGAAGTCAGTTGGATAGGCCATGGTGTAGTAGATGCAACCTCAGCACAAAAAAGCGCTTTATTAGCCTGGGATGCAGACACCAACCAAACTGGTATTAACTTTGGCTTGCAGGAAGTACCAGCGAATCAAAGCACAACCTTAAGCCGGCATATTTATCTGCGCAACCTAACCGACAAAGCATTAACCTACAAAATTGCAGTCAATGCCAATCAGCCGGAGCGTCATAAAGCCTTAAGCTGGCAACATGCCACTTCTGTCACTATTGGTGCAGGCCGCTCAACCTTAGTTCCGGTTAGCTTAACGATCGACTCTGCTTTATTGGCTAACTGGCCTATGTTGACGGGTGACGATTACAGCGCAGAAAAATGGCGTGAAACTGAACTGGATGGTTATATTCAATTGAGTAGTGAAGGCCAGCCAACCAGTCAATTGGCTTGGCAGGTTAGAGCCAGAACCAAAGCTGATATACAGAAAAACTACAGCAGCTTTGACGAGTTTTTATCTTTAGATGGTTATCGCTCCACCATAGGGGCTAAGTACTTTGAGAATTATAAAGTATTGGCTCAGGACTTTAAAAACACTTCAGATAAAACGGTCGAATATGCGGTTTACCCTACCTTAAGGCAACGCACTGCTATGCCTGTGCATCTGCAGGAGTCTGAAGGTGCGGTACTTAAAGCTGTAGGCAATGGTGTATTTCCTGATGCCAGTTGCAGCAGTGGTCAGAAGTTTTCTGTAGCCACCAGCTTTTTCCTGCCAAAAGAACTCGCAACAGCGAATTACATCGAACGTGGCGATGCGCTGGTAGCCTGGGAGATTTTTAAACACGACTTTACCGCCAATAATGCCACTCTGCCCGCCAATCAGGCATTAACAAACAGTACCGAAGCCGACGTATTGCTGCGTGGTTATGTCAGTATTGATTTTGTTACGGGTAAACCTGTGGGTTACTACACCGACCTGAGTATGGAATACGATATCAATAATCCTACTGCCCGTTTTAAGCCTACTAAATTGCCGGTCCGTTTTACCAGCGACAGTAGCAATGTATTGGTGGAATATTGCCTGGAAGAGCTTGAGCCATGGGGAATTATTCCGGAAGATTTAAACCATAATTTAGGTTATATCGTCAGCACTGACCGTGACGCCATGCCTGAAGCCTCTGAACCTATCATGCAGTTTAATCCGGTTAATATGGGTGCCATTCACATTACCTACGAATATGACTGGTTCGGTAATCTGATTGAAAAAACAGACAACCAATCCAATCGGATTTTATTAAGTCCGGCCCCTGTAGCAGAACCTGAACGTGTTTACACTGAACGACTGAGCTTAGCTCCTGGTGAGTCCGCCACTATTACCGGCATCAACGAGGGTTACTGCGGCTTTGGTTATACCTGTGGTAACGGTTTTATGTTGATGGCTCTGGACTCCAACTTTAACCTGGTAGCTGAAATCAGAACAGGTGATACCAAAAGCACCATTGCGACGCCAAGAGCAGGCCAACAATTCCTGACGCTTGAACATACGGCAACTGGCACCAGCCTGGGTTTTGTGCAACTGGATAGTTTTGGTTATTTTGCTGAAGGTGGTCAGTTGACATCGGATCGCAAACATCTGTTAGCCATAGTGGATGCAATTCCGGGCAATCCCATCCGTTTAACTCCTGAAGGCGAATTGTTGGTGGCCAACGCCGACACTTTGGACTTTGAAACCCAATCTGAACTGACCTTTAAGGTTCAAGCCAACCTGGGGGACGACATGCTTTCTGCTGCAGTTCCAGTCACAGTCAAGTTGCAAAACATCAATGACAATGCTCCACAACTGTCCAGCGCAGTACAAACCAGTTATCAATTGACGACCGGCCAGGAAGTCTCTGTGTCATTAAGCACCTGGTTTAGTGACGCAGATCAAGACGGCTTAACTTTAAGTCTAAGCGCTTTACCAACGGGCCTGAAGTACAACGCAGAACAACAGCTGTTGCATGGCACCGTCTCGCAAAGCAGCACTATTACCGTCACAGCCACGGATGGCGACCATAAAACTACAGCTGAACTGAAGCTGACAGTGCCTGAAGCTCCGGCTCAAAGCTCTGGCGGTAGTATCAGTTATTTGTGGTTAGTTCTGCTGGGAATGACTGGTGTTATGCACTTAGCTCAGCGTCGCGCCGCTTAACTGAATCCGACAAAGGCTCCCTGTGGGAGCCACAAACAATAAAGGTTAGTTTATGAAATATAAGAGTTTTTACTTAGCTATAGCGGCCATAAGCCCGCTATTAGCAGCACAAACCACCAGTGATGATGCACTACCCAATAAACTCAATAAAGTGACAGCAGCGACGGAGAAAGCCTTGTCTGCTGCATCTGATGATGTCTATTTTGTCCGTTTTACTGCGCCGGCTCTGGCCAATTCAGCCTTAGCCACTCAAGGTACGCTGAACGCCAAATCCGCCGGCAGCAAAAGTTATGTACAACAATTAAAGCGTCAACAGCAAACTCAGCTGCAACAGGCCAGCAAAACCTTAAAACGCCCACTGCAGACACTGACCTCTTATCAATACAGCGTCAACGCTGCAGTAGTCAAAATGGATGCTGACACTGCAAAAGAACTCGCTAAACAACCCGGCATAGCTGCAGTAGAAAAGCGTCAGATGCATTATCTGATGACAGACTCTGGTCCAGCTTACATAGGCGCAGCCAAAGTATGGGCAGGTGAGCAAGGTATCACAGCCACTAAAGGCGAAAACGTGATAGTAGGCATTCTTGATACCGGTATTAACACCGATCACCCCAGCTTTGCCGATATAGGAGCTGATGGCTATGATCACCAAAACCCATTAGGCGATGGCAACTATCTGGGTGATTGCCAGATTTATGCTCAGTACTGTAATGATAAACTGATTGGGGTTGTCAGTTTTCCCGACATCATAGGCCAATACCCTCCTTTGCTCGACCCTAAATATGCCGATTTAGCTGAACGCACTCAGATAGGGTATGACTTTAACGGTCACGGTAGCCACGTCGCTTCAACTGTGGCAGGCAATGAGTTACATCAGGTACCAGCTTTTAATCCGGTAGGAGACCAGGCGGAATTCAGCTTCCCTATGGTTAGCGGTGTAGCCCCTCATGCCAATATCGTCTCTTATCAGGTTTGCTTTCCGGGTCAGGCCGACGATGGCTTAGTCGGATGTTTCCCAGAGCTAGCGATTCAGGCACTGGAACATGCCATTATCAATGGTGTGCAGGTGATTAATTACTCGGTCGGTGGACCGGTAGAAGATCCATGGAACTCCACTCAAGCGCTAGCCTTTTTAAATGCCAGAGCTTTTGGTTTGCATGTGGCCACGTCAGCAGGTAACTCAGGCCCGGACGCCAGCACTGTGCGCAGCCCAGGCAATGCGCCCTGGCTGACCTCTGTTGCAGCGGCCACTCATGACCGTGCTTTTACCGATAAGACTATCAGTCTGCCCAGTGGCGTTACTCTGACAGGTAAAGGTGTGACTTCCGCTATCAGTGGTTTATTAGTCGATGCCAGTACAGCGGGTGACGGCAACTGTATGCAGCCTTTTGCTGCAGGTACCTTTGACGGTAAAATTGTCCTGTGTCGTCGTGGCGAAATTGCGCGGGTCGAAAAAGGCCGTAACGTGAAAGCTGGCGGTGCTTTGGGTATGGTGCTGATAAACGTGGAAGGCGGTGCCAACACAGTGGATGCAGATCTGCATTCCTTACCTGCTATAAACCTGAGCATAGCCGACGGTGCAACTTTACTGAGTGAACTGACAACAGCAGGTATTCAGGTCAGTATAAGCGCCTCGGAAATGATTGCGGACGCCACTAAAGGCAGTATCTTAGGTGCCTTTTCGTCTCGTGGTCCGGCTTTGCCTTATAACAGCTACCTGACTCCGGCCTTGTCTGCTCCAGGTGTGGGTATTTATGCCGCCTACGCCAGATATCAGCCTTACAACAATACCAAAGCAGAGGCCGACTACGGCATGCTGGACGGAACTTCAATGGCCAGCCCTCATGTGGCAGGAGCTTTGGCGTTACTAAAAGCGCTGCACCCGGACTGGACTCCAGCTCAGGCACAATCCGCCTTAATGCTAACCGCCAATACGGCAGTGCGTCAGGACGATAATCTGGACGGCACCACAGAACAAGCCACACCTTTTGAAATGGGTGCCGGTATGGTGCAGGTGCATGAAGCCGCTAAAACAGGCTTGTTGCTGGATATCACTAAAGATGATTATCTGGCTGAAGATCCAAATCTGGGTGGAGATCCGACTAAGCTCAACATTCCAAGCTTAGTGCAGGCAGATTGTTTACTAAGTTGCAGCTGGACCCGCACTGTCACAGCCACTAAATCAGGTAGCTGGCAAAGCAGCGCAGAAATGATTCAGGGTGCTATGGATATCAGCGTTAGCCCGGCAAGTTTCAGCTTAGCTGAAGGTGAATCGCAGGAACTGGTGATTACTGCCCACTTTAATGCTCAAAGTAAAACGGGTTGGCAATTTGCGTCACTGGTACTGACTGAAGGCCAGCAGAAGCTAAAAATGCCTGTTTCCGTTAGATTTAAAGCAGGCACAGGCCCAGAGCAAAGTAAACTCACAGCACAACAGGGCTCAGGCTCTGCTCTGGTATCAGGTTTTGTCTCGGCGACGTCACCAGCAGAGTTGGCAGTGCAAACCATTGGCCTAACCAAAGCACAAAAACATAGCTTTGAGCTGAAAGCGCCACTGACAGAACCTTCAGGCAACGACTGGGCCAGAATCACTGAATCTACTCATGCAATTCCACTGCAAATCACTTCAGATACACAAAGGATATATGCCGAAGTACTGGATACTACAAGTCAGGACTTGGATTTCTACGTAGGCCGTGATTTAAACCTGAATGGTCGTCCTGACGCCGACGAATACTTTGGTTTGATTTGCACCAGCGCTGGACCAGATAACAATGAAGTATGTAATAGTTCGGATCTGACACCAGGTCGTTACTGGCTGGCCGTGCATAACTTCCAGGGCAGCGCACCAGGTGCGACCGATCAGATAGAAATCCGTGTCGCGCAGTCAGACAGTGCAGAACAAAGTGACAATCTGCAAGCCACTGTTGTGCCGTCATCTGCTACTGAATACAGCCTCAAGTTAGACTGGAAACTGCCGGAAAGTGACACAGACGAGCTCTGGATTGCGGATACAATTCTGACCAATCCACAGGGAGATTTAGCCTCTGTTTTGCAAATCAATCTGCAACAACAACAGAGCTTAGTCAAACTGAGCAGCAGCAAAACCACTGAACTGGCAGGCAAGGCGTTAAGCTATCAATTACAGATTGCGGCTAACAGCTCAGGACAAGCCAGAACGTTGGAGTTAGCGGCTCAATTGCCAACAGGCTGGACACTGTCAGGTTCTGCGGTGAATGATAACAGTATCGAACTGACGCAAGCCGCAGATGCTGCAGCTCAGACTCTTGATCTGACCTTAACCCCTGATAATGCCAACCAACTGGGCGAAATCAGTTGGTCTTTGCAGTATCAGCAAGACGACACATCAGCTGTTATCGAAGCTCCGGCAGTGAAGGTATTGGCTGAACTGAAGCTCAGCATTAACGGCCAGAACAATGCCAGTCTGAGTGCAAAAGCCGGTGACACAGTGACTGTTGCAGCTGTCAGTAGCAGAACTGAAGCCGTCAGTTATCAGTGGACTCAAACTTCAGGTCCAACAGTGACATTAAACGGAGATAAAACAGGCACTGTCAGCCTGAAGGCGCCAGAGGTGCAGCAAGACAGCACCGTAGTACTGCAATTAAAAGCAGTTGGTGCAGAAGATGAAAGTACTGCCACAGCAACCGTCAGCATAGCGCTGAAAGCACCAGAAAAGAAAAGCAGTGGCAGTTTGGGCTGGTTCAGTCTGATGCTGTTGTTAGTGCCGGTAAGCAGAAGATTAAAACGTTAAACTAAGCTTAGTAATTCAGAGGCCAGAGCTAAAACTCTGGCCTTTTTTATTCTATAGCCAACTGCCAGCCTGCCTGTTGCTGATACAGCATTTCCTGTTCCAGCTCGGCACGCATTAGTGGGTGATGATCCAACCAGCCTTCAGGCAAAGTTAAAGTCAAAGCTTCAGCTTGTGCTGTGATTTGCACTTCAGGCAGCACTTCATGCCGACGACGCATCGACAAAATCACCGACAGCCGCAATAAACGGGTTAACCGCACAGCGAGCAACACTGAGGTCATAGTTTGTTTCGACAGAATTTCTTTATGAATATCGGCTCTGTGGTTGTACACCAAAGCCATCAGCAGTTGTTGCTGAGCACGGGTAAAACCTGGCAGTTCGGCATGGCTGATAATGTAAGCGCCATGATGGTGATGGTTTTTGTATTCAATCAACAGGCCCAGCTCATGCAATAACGCACCTGAACGCAACATGGCTAAACCTTCAAAACTGGCTAAATTCCATTGCTGATGCAGCTGATCGGCCAAAGTAGCTGCCATATCCGCCACCCGCTCTGCATGTTGCTGGTCAATGTAATAACGCACCATCATGCTTTGCATAGTGCGGGCACGAACATCCTGATGTTGCAACTGCGGTAACATACTGTAGAGCACACCCTCGCGCAAAGCACCGCCGGACAAGGTCATGCCACTGATATTCAACACTCGGAACAGGGCAATTAAAATAGCCAAACCTGAAGGGAACACTTGTTTACGTTCCTGAGCTAAACCAGGCAGATTCAGCTGATCCATATGACCACAGGCCAGAGCCTGCTGCATAATGGCTTCCAGTCGTGGCAAGGTGATGACTTCATCTTTGCCCTGACCTACTAAGATTTCCTGCATCGCCTGCACTGTGCCGGACGCACCCACGGCATTTTGCCAGCCCTGCGTCAGGTACTGCTCACTGATAGTGAGAATTTCCTGCTCTGCAGCAGCAATAGCTGCATTAAAGTTGGCTTCGCTTAATTCATTGTTTTCAAAATAACGTTCAAGAAAAGTCACACAGCCCATATTCAGACTGGACAATAAAATAGGCTGGAAGCCCTGCCCTACAACGATTTCTGTCGAAGCGCCACCTATGTCGATCACCAGACGATTAGAGTCACAATTGGAGGTATGAGCAACGCCCAGATAAATAATGCGGGCTTCTTCTTCTCCGGAAATCACCTGAATAGGCTGGCCTAAAATAGCTTCAGCTTCAACCAGAAAGGTTTTGACGTTACGGGCTAATCGAAGTGTCGCTGTACCAACGATACGGATATTAGCGGAAGGAATATCTTGCAGACGTTCAGCAAACAAAGCCAGGCATTCCCAACCCCGGGTCATGGCTTGTTTGCTGAGCACTAAACTGTCGTTTAAACCTGCGGCCAAACGCACTTTACGTTTGACCCGGCCTATCACCTGGACGCTGCCACCAACCACTTTCACCATCAACATATGAAAGCTATTGGAGCCGAGATCGATCACAGCATAAATATCATTATGCTGTGTCGGTTTTCCTGCGCCGTCCATAGACTTAGCGCGGGCGGCTACGTGGGTTTCTTGGCCCATTCTGATTAGGTCGTCCACCGCTGCGAGCTTGACCCGGACGACGTCTGACCCGTGGTTTTGGCACGGTCAAATCTTCCAGCAACGCAGAAGTATCGTACTGAGTGACTGAAATTGCATGACGGATATAGTCTTCAATAGCCGTCAGGTTCAGTGCATAACGCTCACAGGCAAAACTGATGGCTTTGCCACTTTCACCGGCACGGCCAGTACGGCCAATACGGTGTACATAGTCTTCACAGTCGTCCGGTAAGTCGTAGTTAAAGACATGACTGACCATAGGAATATGTAAACCACGGGCGGCAACGTCTGTTGCAACCAGAATATCCAGTTTACCGCTGGTGAAATCCTCCAGAATACGTAAACGTTTTTTCTGGATCACATCACCTGTCAGTAAACCAACACGGTGACCATCGGCTTCCAACCAGGCGTGAATATCTTCACAGCTGTGTTTGGTATTAGCAAAAACAATGGCTTTATCAGGCCATTCTTCTTCCATCAACGTCAGCAACAATTTCATTTTGTGTTCGTCTGACGGATAAAATAATTCTTCAGAAATACGTGAGCCGGTCATTTGTTCAGGCGCCACGTGAATATGCACGGGCTGGTTCATCTGCTCAAACGCCAGTTCCTGCACCTTGTAAGACAAAGTAGCGGAGAACAACAAGCTCAAACGTTCAGTCACTGGCGGCATGCGACGGAACATAAAACGGATATCTTTAATAAAGCCCAAATCGAACATACGATCGGCTTCATCCAATACCACCACCTGAATTTGTGACAGGTCGTACAGGCCTTGTTTCAGATAATCAATTAAGCGACCTGTGGTGCCAATTAAAATATCTGCACCTTGTTCCAACAATTGACGTTGAGAATCGTAACCCTCGCCCCCATAAATCAAAGCAAGCTTTAAACCTGAAGTTTTAGCTAAGGCTTGAGCGTCATGATGGATCTGAACAGCCAGTTCGCGCGTAGGAGCCATAATGATGGCACGAGGTTGACCTTTAGCCTTTGGCTCATGGGTTAACAAATGATGGAAAGTTGCCGTCAGAAAGGCGAGAGTTTTACCAGTACCTGTTTGTGCCTGGCCCGCAATGTCTTTGCCAGCTAACGCAAGAGGCAAACATTGAGCCTGGATTGGGGTACAATGGTCATAACCTTGCGCGGCCAAAGCGGCAAGAACCTGTGGAGCCAATGCGAAATCGGCAAATTTATGCTGAGTTAAGTGTGTTTTATTCATACGCGCTAAGCATAACCGTTACGCTTGCAATAAGAAACAGTCCGGATAAAATTGACAATACTTTTTTATAGTTATGCCCAAAGCAATTGGAGAATGAAATGAGTGAACATATTCTGCAGGTGTCAGACGACAGCTTCGAAGCCGACGTGTTAAAAGCTGCTGCCCCTGTCCTGGTCGATTTTTGGGCTGAATGGTGTGGTCCGTGCAAAATGATTGCACCTATCCTCAACGAAGTAGCACAAGAATACGCAGGTAAAGTAACAGTGGCTAAGGTCAACATCGACCACAACCCTGGCACGCCACCAAAATTTGGTATTCGTGGTATCCCAACTTTACTGTTATTCAAAAACGGTCAGGTTGCAGCGACCAAAGTTGGCGCTTTATCTAAAACTCAGTTAAAAGAGTTTTTAGACAGCAACATCTAAGTCAATCACAAATAGGCGTATTTTTATACGCCTTTTTGTTTTTTACGGCTGGACGACTGAAAATTATCCTGCTAATGTGTAACGCAGCAACAAATCCCTGTAACCACGCTTTTCCGTTGACTAAACCTAAGCCTACTTCCTTTTAATCAGCGGCAAGCAATTTAATTCTGTTTGACCAACAAGAACCCATCATATGCATTTAACCGAACTAAAACTGAAGCCGATTAACGAGCTGGTTGATTTAGCCGAGTCTATGGGCCTGGAAAACATGGCCCGCTTACGTAAGCAAGACATTATTTTCGCTATCTTAAAATCCCACGCCAAAAACGGCGAAGAGATTTTTGGTGACGGCGTTGTTGAAATTCTAACCGATGGCTTCGGTTTCCTACGTTCTTCTGACAGCTCCTATTTGGCTGGTCCGGACGACATTTACGTCTCTCCAAGCCAAATCAGACGCTTTAACCTGCGTACTGGTGACACCATTTCTGGCTTAATTCGCCCGCCAAAAGAAGGCGAACGTTATTTTGCATTGCTGAAAGTGAACGAAGTGAACTTCGGTCGTCCTGAGCAAGCACGTAACAAAATTCTGTTTGAAAACTTAACGCCGCTGCACGCCAATTCCCGTTTACGGATGGAACGTGGTAATGGCAGTAAAGAAGACATCACAGCCCGTGTATTAGACCTGGCCTCTCCTATTGGTCGTGGTCAGCGTGGTTTGATTGTTGCACCGCCAAAAGCCGGTAAAACGATTTTGCTGCAAAACATTGCCCAGTCTATTGCTGCCAACCACCCTGAATGTGTGCTGATGGTATTGCTGATTGACGAACGTCCGGAAGAAGTGACCGAGATGCAGCGTTTGGTTAAAGGTGAAGTTGTTGCTTCTACCTTCGACGAACCAGCCAGCCGTCACGTTCAGGTTGCCGAAATGGTGATCGAAAAGGCCAAGCGTTTAGTTGAACACAAAAAAGACGTGATCATATTACTCGACTCTATCACCCGTTTAGCTCGTGCATACAACACTGTGATCCCAAGCTCAGGCAAGGTATTAACAGGTGGTGTAGACGCCAACGCTTTACACAAACCAAAACGCTTTTTTGGTGCAGCCCGTAACGTGGAAGAAGGTGGCAGCTTAACCATTATCGCTACAGCTTTGGTCGATACCGGTTCGAAGATGGACGAAGTGATTTACGAAGAATTTAAAGGTACAGGTAATATGGAATTACACCTGTCTCGTAAAATTGCTGAACGTCGTATTTTCCCAGCTATTGAATTTAACCGCTCAGGTACCCGCCGCGAAGAGCTGCTGGCCTCACCTGAAGAGCTGCAGAAAATGTGGATCCTGCGCAAAATTCTGCATCCAATGGATGAAACAGACTGCATGGAGTTCCTGATCGATAAACTGTCGATGACCAAAACCAACGACGAGTTTTTTGAGTCGATGAAACGGCAAAAAAATAGTTAACCCCTCAAACCGGCCTTGTTGCCGGTTTTTTTTATGTGAGAAAACAGCAGATGACAACTCCGCAGATCGTAGTCATTGGTGGTGGTGCCGGTGGATTGGAACTGGCAACCAGCCTTGGTAATAAATTTGGCCGTAAGGGCAAAGCGGCTATTACCCTGATAGACAGAAACTCCACTCACATCTGGAAACCTTTGTTACACGAAGTAGCAACTGGCACGCTGGATGTGGATATTGATCAGGTCACTTATCGTGCTCATGCCAGAGCTCATGGCTTTGACTTTCAACTCGGTACCTTTACCGGCCTGAACAGAGCAGAGCGTCAGGTGACCCTGGCTGCCGTGCTGGATGAAAGTGGTGAAGTGGTGCTGGAAGAGCGCCGCATTCATTACGATTATCTGGTGCTTGCCATTGGCAGTGTATCGAATCACTTTAATACGCCAGGTGTGCAGGAACACTGTATTTTCCTCGACAGCCCTTCACAGGCTAACCGCTTTCATCGCCGTTTACTTGAAGCCTATTTAAAGCTGAACTCTCCTTTGCATCCGAAAGAAAATCTGAATATCGCTATAGTAGGAGCTGGAGCAACTGGTGTTGAACTGGCGGCGGAACTGCACCATGCAGCAGCAGAACTGAATTTGTACGGCTTTAACGATATGAAACGTGACCGCTTAAAAATCTCTGTGATTGAAGCTGGTCCCCGTATTCTGCCAGCACTGCCGGAACGTATTGCAGCAGCAGCGCACAAGGAATTGCTTAAACTGGGTGTAGATGTGCGGGTCAGTACCAAAGTCACAGCTGCGGACGAACATGGCCTGCAGCTGGGTGATGAACATTTACAGGCAGAACTGATGGTTTGGGCTGCTGGTATTAAAGCGCCGGATTTCTTAAAAGATTTAGATGGTTTAGAAACTAACCGCATTAACCAGTTGATGGTATTGCCTACTTTGCAAAGCAGCATAGATAGTCAGATTTATGTCATTGGTGATTGTGCAGGTTATCCGTTGCCGGATAACAAATGGGTGCCACCACGGGCTCAGTCGGCGCATCAGATGGCCAGCCATGTTTTGAAAAACCTGACGGCTGCTTTGGCAGGTAAAGCCCAGACGGCTTACAAGTACAAAGATCACGGCTCACTTATTTCATTGAGCCGTTTTGGTACTGTAGGTAACCTGATGGGTAATCTGGTCGGTGGCGCCATGATGATTGAAGGCCGTATTGCTCGTCTGGCTTATGTATCTTTGTATCGTATGCACCAGGTGGCCTTACATGGCTGGTTCCGCACAATGGTGATTTCGGTGATAGGCAAAATCAATAAAATCATCAGACCACGCTTAAAGCTGCATTAAAACCAGATTACAGATCACTAAAACGGGTTTCAGCCTGCTCTGGCACAAAAAGCCGGGTTTGCTGAAATCCGCTGTAATGCGGCTCCAGCAGTTGCTTTTCCTGCTCTGAAAACCAACGATACATCGCACTCTTGTACTCTGGCTTTTGTTTTAATTCATTCAGTGCCGCGTCAATATCTGTCATCCAGCCTTTACCTGTTTCGGTTTTAGAACAGCTGACATAGGTGTAAGAAAAGCTTGGGATTTCCGCTATTGGTCTGAACTCAAGCTGGACATCTTGCCCTGCTTCCGCACTGAAATAGCGTAAACGATTCGGATAATCTATAACGTAATCTACCCGTTTTGCCGCCAGTAACTGTGCCGGATTCATAGTGGTCATTGAACTGCCACCCAGATTACTGCCAGCTTTATTAATTTGCGCAGCAATCACTGCAGGATAAGCCCGGTCATTTTCAATCAGCCCAAGTAAATCCGGATCTTTCACCAATGTTTTCATCTGCACAGCTTGTTGTGGGTCAAAGGTTTTAAGTTTTTCGTGCTGCTGCAGGCTATTGACGGCAAGATTAGGCAATAAACCAGCAGGCTGAGAAAAATAGCTGCGTTTGTCACGATCAGGCGTATAACGTAAACCGAAGGTACAGTGACTTTCGTTGGTTGTGGCCGACACTTTAACGATGCGGGCCAAATGAATTTGATGGATCTTATGTTGATACTGGGGTAAAGCTTTTGTCAGCTGAGCTAACAGCAAATCAAAGGAGCCTTGTCCGGCATAAGCTCCTTCACTGATACGGTAAGGCGGCCAATGGCTGGTATACCACTGCATCACAGGCTGTGCAGACGTAGTAAAAGCACATAAGATCAAAACGATAAAACTACTAAACTGCTTCATCCAGCCTCCTTGCAAAGAAGCAGTACAGTAGCAAATGCCTTGATCAGCAACAAGGTCGTTCGTCGCAAGCAAAAGTCAGGTGTTAAGCCTTTGCTTGCGCCTTTTTTTAATGCCTAATCAATCACTAAGTGAATGATGGGGTCGACAGTCACAGCGACAGGCTCAATACTCAAAGCAGCCAGATATTCGGTTTTAGCGTGTTCTGCCGCTTCCATAGTGTCGGCGTGAACCCGTGCTAATAGATCACCTGTAACCACTTTAGCGCCCAAAGCTTTTACATCACTGAAACCCACAGCCATGTTGATCACCTGATCCGGGTGAGCACGGCCACCGCCTAAACGAACCACAGCCATACCAATAGCAGTGGTGTCGGCTTTATTCAGATAACCAGCAACAGGAGCTTTGATATCCAACACGACTTTGGCTTTGGCCAGATAGAGTTCAGGTTTTTCCAGTAAGTCGGCTGGACCACCTTGGGCCGCCACCATTTTACTGAAAATCTCCGCAGCTTTACCGCTGGTTAAACTCAGCTCTAAGGCAGCAATAGCACTGGTTTTATCTTCAAATAAGCCACCTAACTGCAACATGCTGGCACCTAGTTCTAAAGTGACCTGATGCAAACGTGATTCACGGTATTTACCCGTTAAATAGTCCAGCGTTTCCAATATTTCCAGCGCATTACCTGCTGTTGCACCCAAAGTCTGGTTCATATCTGTTAATAAAGCCTGAGTTGGTACACCAGCACCTTTAGCCGTATTCACAATACTTTTGGCCAAAGCTGAAGCGTCTGCGACGTTTTTCATAATGGCGCCTGAGCCAATTTTTACATCCATAGTCAAAGCCTGCAGCCCAGCGGCCAGCTTTTTCGACAAGATAGAGGCAGTAATAAGCGGAATAGATTCGACAGTAGCCGTTACATCACGGATTAAATACAAACGTCGGTCAGCAGGAGCCAACTCGCCACTTTGCGAGACAATAACGCAGCCTTGTTGTTTCACTAGCTGTTGGATTTTATGCAAAGGCTGCTGACACTGATAACCCGGAATAGCTTCCAGCTTGTCGATAGTACCACCAGTATGACCTAAACCACGACCAGCGATCATAGGTACATAAGCGCCACAGGCAGCAATCATAGGGGCTAGCATTAAACTGACTTTATCCCCTACACCACCTGTACTGTGTTTATCCACCACAGGGCCATCGAGCATATCAGTCCAATTCATCACAGCGCCTGAATGCTGCATAGCACGGGTTAAAGCCACAGTTTCTGCTGTGCTCATGCCATTCAGATAAATCGCCATAGCAAGTGCTGCCGTCTGGCCTTCACTGAAACTTTGATCCGTTAAACCACGGACAAATTGTGTGATAGCAGCTTCAGTCAAGGCGCCGCCATTACGTTTTTGTTTAATAATTTCCTGAGGTAATAACATCATGTACTCCAGACTCAGAATTTTTTGCTATTAGCCAGAAACAACGGCGTGAAGGCGCTGGGTAATAATTGTTCCAGTGTCCATTCCTGTTGTTGCTCTAAATGATTGCAGCTACGCACCGGGCTGTCCGGTGTAAAAAATTCAGCAATCACCTGACGACAGATCCCACAAGGCGGGGTCAGTTGCTCTTGTGGGGTGTACACCATCAGGCCAACAAATTGACGCTCACCGGCGACAACAGCAGCAGCTATCGCATTACGCTCAGCGCAAATAGTGCCACCATAAGAAGCGTTTTCAACATTGCAGCCAGAATAGATTTTGCCACTTTTGGCCTGAACTGCGACACCGACCGGGAATTTACTGTAAGGCGCGTAGGCCTGTTCGGATGCTGCCTTCGCAGCGCGGGCTAATTCTGCCCATTGGATACTTGTTGTCATACTCTGATTTCTTGCAGGTCATACGGCCTTAGGTTATGCGCCTAAAGCCGTTCAGAATCAAGAGCAAGCTGGTTATAAAACCAACAAATGCAGCAAAAAAGTTAAACTTGTACTGCTTGCGTATGTTTTTTATGCAACAAATAACTGAAATAACTGACGGTACCCAGCAGCCAGACCGCCAGTATAGGGATCAGCCAGTAGGCGGTCGCAATACCCACTTGTTGTGCCGCTAGACCTGTGCCTAAAGCCGCCGCCTGATAGCCAATAGAGCCACCAATATTGGCAAGACCTGACAACACAGGACCATTAGCACTGTCCAGATCCATAGCTGCCGTTAACATCAGCGGGAATATAGCGCCTAAGCCTAAACCCAAAGCAAAGTTACCCAGTTGCAATAAAGCCGGCACAGCTGTGACTTTTACCAGTACTGCACCACAAAAAGCACAAAGCACCAAAATCATCAGGAGCTGGGCGCTGGTAAACCAGCGTAAAAACAATGAAAAACTTAAGCGGCTCAGCACCATACCACCGGTAAAAAAGGCAAAAATTAAGCGCGACTGTTCAGTACTTAAAGCTAAACCCTGACTGGCATAAGTGACAAACCAGTTACCATGACCCCACTCTACAGCGCCATAACCAAACATCATCAAAGCCAACGCAAAAAACACAGGTTTTTTCATCACCTGACGGTACGACAAACTCCCTTTGGCATGTGTCATATGAGCAGGGCTTTGATGAGTACGACCTAAATACCAGGCGAATAGCGCTGTTCCGGCTAAAAACACCGCCAAAATGCGTAATGGCCAACGCCAGTCTTCGATACCCCAATACAACACCACCACATACAAAGGGGCAGCTAAGGTGCCTAAACTAAACATAAAATCCATAAAGCCCATCATACGGGCGCGCTTTTCGACATACAGCCGGGCAATCAGGGTATGGCCTATAGTGAATAAACCTGAGCAGGTTAAACCCAGGGAAAAAACAAAAAACAACAACAAGGGCCAATACTGCACAAAAGACGCACCAATAATCAGCACCACTAAAGTCAGTAATAACACCGCAAACAGAGGCACAAACTCAAACTTCTGCACATACTTGCCGCCTAAAAACGCGCCGGTAATAGAACCCATAGACAAACAGGCAAAAAACAAGCCGCTGGCGGCAGGAGACATCTGCAACTGCACCATAATGTCAGGCAGCAAAATACCCCACAAAATACTGAGTAAACCCAATAACATAAAACTTAAATACACCAGTACCGTCACTTGCCGCTGATACATGGGTTCTCCTTAAAATGAGGGCGTTAATACAAAAGGGTCTGCATCCAGATAAGCAGGAAACTTTTGTTTAAATTGTTGTAAAGCATCCAGGTTCAGCTCTGCCGATACCACACCAGGTTGCCCGATGGACAGTTCAGCCTGGATTTGGCCTAAATAATTCACCACCATACTGTCGCCGCTGTAGTTCAGGCTGTTGCCATCCGAACCCATACGATTGCAACCCAGCACATAAGCCTGGTTTTCAATAGCACGGGCCTGCAATAAAGTCCGCCACACCTGACGTCGCGGCTCTGGCCAGTTCGCCACATAAATCAACACATCGTAATCCTGTTGATTGCGGGCAAACACCGGAAAACGTAAGTCATAACAGACCTGCAAACAAAATCGGAACCCGAGATAAGAGACGATCACCCGCTCAGATCCTGCCTGATAATGCTGCTGCTCGCCCCCCATCCGAAACAGGTGACGTTTATCGTAAAACTGCACCAAACCGTCCGGTGTCACAAACAACAGTCTGTTAAAAATCTGACCTTCGGCAGAAATAGCCACTGAACCACAAATGGCCGCATCTGCAAGCTTAGCCTGCTGCTGCATCCATTGTACTGTAAGCCCTTCCATAGTTTCAGCAATACGCGTCGAATCCATGCTAAAACCCGTATTAAACATCTCGGGCAACACAAAAAGTTGCGCGCCTTTATGCTGTTGGATCTGCTGCTCGAAATATTGATGATTGGCAGCACTGTCCTGCCAAACCAATTCGGACTGAATTAACGCTACTCGGATAACTGACATAAAATCTCCGTCGCCAAAGCTAAAGTCTGAGGCTCTTTGGCAAAACAAAAGCGGATTATACGCTGGCTGGGCGGCTGACGATAAAACACCGACAACGGAATAGCTGCCACTTTATGCTCGCGGGTCAGCCACTGACAAAACGCCACATCATCCAAATCACTGAATGCACTGTAGTCGGCCAGTTGAAAATAGCTGCCACGACAAGGTAATAAAGACCAGGCCGAATTCATCAAGCCGTGACGAAATTGATCACGTTTTTGCTGATAAAAAGCCGCCAGCCCCCGCACTTCACCTGGCTGTTCGAGCAGTAATTGAGCTATTGCATGCTGAGCCGGGGTAAAACTGGAGAAGGTGACATACTGATGAATTTTCCGAAACTCTGTGGTGATCTCAACAGGAGCCACGGCATAACCCAGCTTCCAACCCGTGACATGAAAGGTTTTGCCAAAAGACGATACCACCACTGTGCGTTCAGCCAGTTCAGGGTATTGATTGGCGCTTAATTGCGGTGTGCCATCAAAAACTAAATGCTCATAGACTTCGTCGCTGATGCAATACAAACGGTGCTTTAACACCAGCGCCTGCAACGATAACCAGTCCTGGTGGCTAAACACAGCTCCTGTTGGGTTATGCGGGCTGTTGACAATAATCAGCCGCGTTTTTTTGCTGATTTGTTTTTCTAACTGAGTCCAGTCCACCTGATACAAAGGCGGCAACAAAGGCACATGCACAGTAAAACCACCCGCCAGCTCGACTGCTGGCTGATAGCTGTCGTATGCAGGGTCAAAGACGATCACTTCATCACCAGCGCGAACTAAAGCCTGAATAGCGACAAACAAAGCCTCAGTGGCGCCACTGGTGACAGTAACTTGCTGATCCGGGCAAATATCCCGCTGGTAACAAGCTTGTACCAAAGCTGAAATTTGTTGTCGCAGCAATAGCACCCCAGGCATTGGCGCATACTGATTCAACCCCTCACGGGCTGATTGCGCCAGCAATTCAATCAAACGTGGATTGGACGGGAAATCAGGAAAACCCTGAGATAAATTAATAGCCTGATGCTCTGCCGCTAACTGCGACATCTGACTGAAAATAGTGGTGCCTAAGGCGGGCAATTTACTTTGTAACTTCATAATCTGATCCCACAACAGCACAAAAACAATAAAAAACTGACTGGCCTGACAAAAGAACGAATGCTATCATCCAGACAGTTTTATGTGTAGACGTCTAAACATCAAGATGAATCAATCTATCCAAACCAATCAACTCAATCCTTATGCAATCCAGCTTTGTACTTTAGGTCGCTGGATAGCTCAACGCCAGTGGCTGCCTTTCGGCAGCGGACTATTCTCGATACGCACTTCTGAGCATAGCGCGCTTTTTACAGCGCCTGATAAAGATAAAACCGAGTTAAGCCCTGCTGATTTAATTCCACACGACTGGACAAGCCAAAATCAACCAGACACAGCAACAGCTATCCATCAGTTTTTGTATCAGCAAAACCCGCAGCATAAAGTGATACTGCAAACACATGGTGTGCAAGCTACTGTTTTCTCTCGTTTAATCAAAGCAGACCAACACCTCTTTGTTGGTTATGAATTGCAAAATCTGGTGGCAGTTTCTGTAGAGCAACGCAGTTGTTGCCCTTTGGCTATTTTAGATCCGCAAAACACAGAGCTTACTTTGCAGGAATTACACCAACGCTTTGCTCGTGAAGCTTTACCCCATGCTTTTTTAATACGGGGCCATGGTTTAACTGTCTGGGGCGACAGTATCGACAGCGCAAAACGGCATCTGGATACCTGGCATTTTTTAATTGCCTGCGAACTGGACCGTATTAAAGCAAGTTGTCATTTTAATTAACAATTTAGGCGTTATACTCAGTCCGCTTGCTTTAAATTGGCGTCATTGCCCCAAAGTGGGGCAGCACTGACCAGACTCGGTTCAGTGCGCCTGGTAGACAATAAAAAAAACCTTTAGAATCAAAGCCGTGAACATATGGTTCTATTTTTGCTTAAGTTATGGGTCTTTGGTAACAATTGTGAATTATTATGGCCATACATAGCTCGATGCGCGGCCTACGCTGTTTTTGTGTCGCCGCCGACTGTTTGAGTTTTAAAGAAACCGCACGTCAGTTGTATCTGACTCCTTCGGCTGTCAGTCACCAAATTAAACAGCTGGAATCAGAGCTTGGACTGGACCTGTTTTTGCGTCAAACCCGTTCCGTTGAGCTGACAGCACAAGGCAAAGCCTTTTATCAGGCTTTGTTACCGCTGATGCGTGAACTGGAACAAACTTTACGTACTTTTAGCCTGCAGAAAAACCCGACCGAAATCAGTATTTCAATGCCAGAGTTTTTTGCCAGTGAGTTATTTGTGCCGAAACTGGTGGGTTGGTCAGAACAACATCCTGATATCAACTTAAAAGTTGAAACCATTAAATCACGGCAGGATCCGGCTAAACATACCGACCTGCAGATTTTATTGGCCAGTGCCAAACCTACAGACAAAATAGCTTATGAGTTGTTTCCTATCAGCTACGTGCCTGCCTGTAACCCGGCTTTGTATCAACAATTGGATGGATTAGGTTTTGAAGCGCTGACCAAAGTGCCTTGTCTGGTGCACCAGGCCAGGCCCTGGTCCTGGCATCAATGGGCTGAACAACTTGAACTGGAAGTCTTTACGCCAAAACAAGTGATCCAGCTCGACAGCATGTTCAGCGTTGCCCGCGCAGCTCAACAAGGTTTGGGTATAGCGCTAGTGCCTTGGCCTATCAGCCATTCCTGGTTTGCCAGCGGTAGTTTAAAACGCCTGTTCAGTGAAGAACTGGAAAGCCGCGATAAATATTATCTGGTGCAACACGAAACGGACCCGAACAAACCACAAATTCAACTGCTGGTGAATTGGATACTGCAAAGCTTTCAGCGTGCATTTTAACGATCTGTTGCTGTAAACCCCGCCTTATTTTTTCCTTGTTTTTTATAGCCGTTGTTACTTACAGGGATGTAGGTAAGAGCGGACTCCAGATACAAAATCTCCGCTGCACTGATACCGCTAAAGGCTGCATATCAACTCAAAGTTACATTTTCTAGCGCACCATAGATGAATTTCGCTCAACTATCAGATGGATTTATATCCTTTGTCAGTTCTTCAGGAACTTTCTAAAGTAAGCACAGTGCAGTGACTAACCTGCACTTTGAAATGAAATTACTGAATTGAGTACTGGAGAGTAAATTATGAAAGCGACATCCCTTAGCTTTGGCAAAAAAGTAGCAGTGATGCTGTTGGCCTCAAGTTCTTTTGTCGCCAGCGCAGCCACCAGCGGTTTCAAGATGGTATTAATCGAAGACACCCCTGGCGTGAGCAAAATTAAAGCAGGTCTGTATCAGGATGGTGTTGCAGAAGCAACAGCAGCAACAGACAAGCAAGCAGACGCGTTCAGTAAACACATGAGCTTATGTGTGGCATACACCCACATGGCGGAGTTTAAACAGGCAGAGCAAGCATGCAGTTCAGCCATTTATGCCGCCCGTCGCGCCGAAAACTCAGATACGAGCTACAAACGCGAAATGCGTTCATTTGCTCACACTAACCGTGGTGTAGCCCGTTTGATGGGGCAAGATCCTGTTGCAGCTTTAGCTGATTTTCAACAGGCCACTACGCTGGAGCAAAGCGAAATTAACCAGCACAACCTGGCACTTTTAAATGAAAAAATGAAAGCAGTCAGCCCTGTGTACACAGCGTCAACCTTAAACGTGGCAGATTAAATAAGTACTGTCATCTAAAGGAACTAGACTGGGCGCCTTACTAGCGTTGGCGCCCGGATTTAGGAGGATACAGATATGTCATTCCATATACCGCAAGATCACGACCTGCACCATCATTGGTTGAACTGGTTGTTACAACACTGGTCTTTTTACCGGCAAATTTCGGTAAGCCAGTGGGATGTTGATGACGAAGATTTTCAGCAGTAATAAGATCTTGTTGTAGTGATGCCTGGCTTCCCCGGCCAAAGCATGCAACTAAGATCTGACCTCACTGTGAGCAGACAAGCCACCTCCCCCCTGTCAGGTTTGTCTGCTTTTTTCTTTTCCCCTTTTTCCCGTCGTACTTGCAGCCATAGCTTTGTTGACTGCGTGCTTTCGCCCAAGTCGCATAGTGGACTATGCTCCTCGGGTCTCAATCCCTTGTCGCCTCGCTCTGACAGCAATTACTTAGGGGATATATGTTCGTACTTGCAGCCAGACGGGCGGGGATAAACCCACGCCCCTACAGTTGACTGCGTGATTTCGTCCAAATACCAATGTGAACGCCAGACGGGTGGGGCAAGCCCACGCCCCTACATTTGGATGCATGTGTTCTCCCCCAGAATAAACATCAATCAGGTTCGCTATAGTTTTTCCTTATTAAGCTGTCATAATATCCCCAACTTGAGTTAGTCAGAGAAATCCTTATGCGCGTTTGTGGTGTTGAAATGAAAGGCAGTGAAGCCATTTTATGTTTATTGGCTATAGATAGCGGCCTGTTTGATATTCCGGATTGCCGCACTGTCCGCTTGCCGTTACTGAAAGATCAGGACAGCGAGCAGATGAAGAAATTCCAGTTTGTTTTTGCCAAACTGGCTGAAGACTACAAAATCGACACTTTTGTCATTCGTGAACGCCCACAAAAAGGCAAGTTTGCCGGTGGTGCTGTTGGTTTTAAAATGGAAGCTGCACTGCAGTTATTACCTGATGTCAAAACCGAAATTCTGACCAGCTCTTTTATTAAAGAGCAGCTGGCGCGTCATCCTGTGCCTATCGTATTTAAAGAAACAGGTTTAAAAGGTTTTCAGGAAACTGCTTTTATTACGGCTTATGCATACTTGGCTAAGTAATACCCGGTTTGAAAGGACAAAGGCAGCAATTTCTTGCTGCCTTTTTTGTTGTTTAGCCCTTATGCTTTAAAAGGTAGGCTTTTAAATCCTGCTTCACTTCAGGCAATAACAAATACAAAGCCAGAATATTTGGCACTGCCATTAAAAAGATCATTGAGTCGATAAAATCAAATACCGCCAGCATATTAGGCACGGCCCCTATAGCGACGACTGAACAAAACAGCACTTTAAAACTACGCTGGGTAAAATCGCTGTGGCCAAATAAGTAAGTCCAGGACTTTAAGCCGTAAAAAGACCAACTCACTACGGTTGAATAACCAAATAGCAATAACGCCACCATCAGCACCAGCGGGAACCAGTCAAACACCGAACCAAAAGCCGCTGAGGTCATTTGTACACCATCTAAACCAGGCTGCAGATAGACACCGCTCACCACTATCACTAAAGCGGAAATCGTACAAATCACGACAGTGTCGATAAAAGGCTCCAGCAAACCAACAAAACCTTCAGACACAGGATCTTTAGTACGGGCTGCTGAATGCGCTATAGGCGATGAACCTATACCGGCTTCGTTAGAATAGGCTGCACGGCGAAAGCCTTGAATTATCACACCTATCACACCACCATAAGCAGCTTCAGGCGCAAAAGCGCTGCGCAATATAGTCCAAACCGCATCAGGAATAGCCTCTACATTCATCCCCAGAAATACAAAAGCAGCCGACAAATAAATAGCACACATTAAAGGCACTAATTTACTGGTGACACGGGCGATGCTTTGAATACCACCAACTATCACCAGGCCCACTAAAAACGAATAGACCAGACCAAAAACCCAGGCATTATCAAAACCTGTCACCAGCTTGACCTGAGAAAAACCCTGATTCACATGGACAAAACCAGCAGAGCCAAATACACAGGCAATAGCAAAAAAGGCCGCTAAAAAACTACCCAGTCGTGGCAAACCATATTTATCTAAAGCAGCTTTGATGTAATACATAGGGCCACCCGAAGTGGTGCCATCGGCGTTGTAGACCCGGTATTTCACCGCCAGCGTACATTCGACAAACTTGGTGGTCATGCCCAAAAAGCCAGCCACTATCATCCAAAACGTAGCGCCTGGCCCACCCAAAGCAATGGCTACAGCCACACCGGCAATATTGCCTGTGCCCACAGTGCCGGATAAAGCCGCCGACAACGCCTGAAACTGAGTGATATCGCCTTTGTCGGTTTTATCAGCGTAATCGCCGCGCACCACCCGTATCGCATGGCGAAAACCGCGGATATTGATAAAACCCAGATAACAGGTAAAAACCACAGCACCCAGCACCAGCCACAGCACTGTGACAGGCAAAGCGGCGCCATTAATCGGAATGGCATAAAACACTACAGAGGCAATGGCGGAACTGAGCCACTCAAAGGCCTGCTGAAAACTAAAATCGGACATACACACGCACCTTGGGATCTGGATTTATTACCACCTGATATCCTTCCAGACGGCTATTTTTATAGAAGGCTATCTTCAGCGTAGAACAGAGCCAACGCAAGCTTTTTTAGCCTGAATACTATTGATGTCACCGAATTGCCATCAGTTTTAAGCTTTGCTGTCATCTTCAGCTGGCAGGATCTGCCCCAATCCACTGCTGTTGGGGCTTTCTGATGAAGTTGAACTGGCTTGTGTTACTTGTATTGCTGCTACCACTGAGCTTAAAAGCTGAACCTAAAGTTGTATTGGTCAGCATAGACGGAGTTCGCTGGCAGGAAGTTTTTGCCGGAGCAGACCCTACCCTTTATCAGCAATCACAGTGGGTGAAAACACCGGAACTGATCCGGGCCTTTAAACCAGGTCAGCCAGAGCTTTTGATGCCCTTTTTGCATAAAACAGTCAAGCAGCAAGGCATTACGGTCGGCGACCGTAGCCAGGGTTCAGCTATTAATGTCAGCAACCCTTATCAGATTTCATACCCAGGTTATCAGGAATTACTGGCTGGATTTTCCGACCCGTCAATTCGCAGCAATAACAAAGTCGCCAACCCTAATGTCACAGTGCTGGAATGGTTAAACCAACAGCCACAAATGCAGCATAAAGTAGCGGCTTTTGGCTCCTGGGATTTGTTTCCTTATATTTTAAATACCAAGCGTTCAGGCCTGACGGTCAATGCCGGTTTTATGCAGGAACAAGGAAAACTGAGCGAAAAACAAAAGTATTTAAACCAGTTGCAGGCCAAAACACCAAGCCCTTTTGCGTCAGTACGGCTGGATGTATTTACTCAGGAGTTTGCGCTGGAGCATATGCGCCTGCATAAACCTAAATTGCTGTATATAGCGCTGGGGGAAGCGGACGATTTTGCCCATTTAGGCCAATACGACCAATATCTGGCGGCTATTCACCGCAGTGATCAGTTTATTGCTGACTTATGGCAGGAATTACAAAACGACCCTTATTACCGTGACCAAACCACTTTACTCATAAGCACTGACCATGGCCGCGGCGAAGCGGCACAATGGCGCTCTCATGGTAAAAGTGCAGCTGTGCCTGGTTATAAAGGGCCAGTACCGCAAATTGCCGGCTCAGAACAAATCTGGTTGGCGGCTATGGGGCCAGAGATTCCGGCTGCTGGTTTAATTCGCACCACTGGAAGCTGGCAACAAGGCCAGATGGCTGCAACTTTAGCTGCAGCTTTGGGTTTTGATTATCAGGCGGTACAACCTAAAGCTGCACAAGCCTTTGATTTTAACGCCTCAGCTCAGTTGGCAGTATCTCGTAAAGTTCCAGCGGCAGATCATCAGGGTCTTTAAAAAAGGTGTAAGCCCGCTCTGTGTAAGGGTCGATCCGCACAGGCTCTACTGCAATACCATTGGCTTCCAAATGCGTTACCACTTGAGCGACATCCAGCACCTGAAAAGCCAGATGGCGTAAGCCCTGAGCTTCAGGTGTGCTTGGCCTTGGTGGTGGATTTGGAAAAGAAAATAACTCCAGTTGACTACCATCAGGCAACTGCAAGTCCAGCTTGTAAGACAAGCGTTCAGCTCTGTAATGTTCAGCCAGAACTTTTAAACCCAGAATTTCTGTATAGAAATGTTTTGAGCGCTGATAATCACTGCAAATCAGCGCCACATGATGAATACCGGCTAACATAGCAACAACCCTTGGCAACTATTAATACGCCTAGTGTGCCAGTTGCAGCTAAAATCAGCCAGTTTATACCCCAGGTAATTCAGGGATGAATGGTTTAAAAATTCGATAAAAATTCAGAGCGAGTCGCTGGATCCGATTTAAAAGCACCGCCCAGCGCCATGGTCTTAGTGCTGGAACTGGTATCCATCACACCACGGGACTTCACACAATAATGCACAGCATTAATGCTGACCGCCACATCTTTTACACCCAGCAAAGCCTGCAATGAAACCTGAATTTGCTGAGTTAAACGCTCCTGCACCTGAGGCCGCTGCGCAAAAAACTTCACGATACGATTTAGCTTCGACAAACCTATAATCTTTTTGCCAGGTATATAAGCCACAGTGGCAGTGCCATCTATAGTGACGAAATGGTGCTCACAGGTGCTGGTAAAGCTGATGTTCTGCACCTTGACCATTTCTTCAGCACGCATTTTATTGTCGATCATCGAAATCTTTGGAAAAGTGCTGTAATCCAAACCGGAAAACACTTCATCCACATACATCTTGGCAATACGGGCAGGAGTTTCAGCCAGACTATCGTCACTCAGATCCAACCCAAGGGTTTGCACCACTTGCGTCATCAATTCAGTTAAACGCTGTTTTTTCTGATCATTGGACAAGCCATTGTCCAACATAGGAGTTTCCAGCCCAGCAGCCTCAAGAGCGCCGCGTACCACTAAAGCAGATTCAGTTAACATAAAAGCTCTCGCCGCTTGTTATCAATAGTCCATGTTATACGCAGACCACAGAGAATTGGTTTAGTTTGGTGAAAGGGTGTTAAAGCGGGCTGATGTGTTGCTTCTAAACTCTGTGAAACAGCGCTTGAATGTAAACAGAAGCACAGCTGTATAAAATTAGCTGGAAGCCATCTGGTAACCATTTTGACTGCATGGCATAGTCTCGTCGTACTCATGGCATATAGTTGTCGTATTAAAAAAGGGATCTCTCATTTATTGTTTGCTTGAACTTTATAGAGGGATTAAATAATGGACATGCAAATAAACATCGAATTAGTTAAATCGCACAGAAACAAAAGAGCTTGGAGCCAAACTCAACTTGCTGAGGTTTCCGGGTTAAGCTTAAGAACTATTCAACGTATTGAAAAAACAGGTTCGGCTTCTCTGGAGTCAATAAAATCTATCGCATCAGTGTTTGAAATCGAGGCACAAAGCTTACAAACAACTCCTGATTCCCCAGTAAAAAATATTAAAGTGAAATTAAGTGCATTGCTTGGTGTTGTTTCTATAACGTTGTTTAGTTTTTTCGTGGTAACTGCAACAGCTCAACCTGTGATGTTAGATTTACAGTTAAAGTCTAGTGGCGAGACCATTGCAGATGTTCAAGTCTTAAACGAAGAAAACTTTGAAAGCGAAATACTAGTTTCTAATAAGGTGAGAGTCTTATTAACCTCTGTAATTGAAACTAACGATACTATTAGAGTTTTTACAAAGATTTATGATCTATCCTCCGGACAAGAGGTATTAATTGGTGCCCCTTCGATGGTCACAAAACATCAAGAAAAAGCAGAAATTCATTTCGGTGATTTTGAATTGTTACTAACTCCAAATTTGTAGAGAACACAAGGCGTTCAATGCACTTCTGGAGTAGCGGACTAACGTCCGCAGTGCTGTCAACTATTACGGTCCAAGTTATCTCTGTTGTGAGAGTTAATACAGCTCCGTAATTCAGGGGCAGTTTTTGCAGTAAGCGTCATTGTCGCCTTTTATGAATTGCATCCCTGCAATTCACCCTGCGGGCCAGCCTTCGGCTGTTAGAAAGTGCTTCCTGCACTTTCTTACTTTGGATAACTTTATTTTGGCGAAGCAAAAGAAAGTATCTCGCCAACGGCGAAAGCTTTTAACCTAACCGAACCCTACCAAAAACAAAGCCGCTAAAAAGCGGCCTTGTCCAAATCACCTAGCGACGCATCTACACTACAAAGTAAAACGCCCCACCATATCTTCCACTACTTGCTTCATCAGCTTATCGTGCACAGAACGGCGGCGGTCTGCTGCTTTGGCACCTATAGACACCGCATCACTGGTGCCTTGTACCAATTGGTCGTTGTAAGCGGCATAGTCTTGCGGCACATAAGGCTGGCAATAGCCGTCGATACAATACACATAAGTATTGGCAACTATTTGATCGGCATCTTCCTGCGATTGCACATTGTTCCACTCGTAAAACCAGATGGCACGGCCGTTTTCGACCAAAGTTACACTGGCATTAATGCTGGCACTTAATACTTCAATGCCGGCGATCATGGCTTGTTCGTTTTGTTTGGCGTACGTATCAAGTAAATTGGCCATATAACTGTCGACCGCTGTTGGAACTTTGCTGCCACTATTTGTGATGTAAAAACGTCTGTCCCAGCGCGCGTCCTGGCCAGCCTGAGTGACACCACGTTCTAGCGAGTTAATCTGAAACATGGCGTCGGCTTTGAGTTTTTTTGCTGCATCCAGATGAGAAGTCGATACTGTCATTTCGTTTTGCAGTACTTTCCAACTGATCACACCAAAACCTGCTTTGGCTAACGAGCTTTCAATTTGCGCCATTTCGACACCACAAGTGGTTTGCATCACATTGGTTTCAGCGCGGGCTGTACCAGTGCGCTGCGACTGTGATTCGCTGACGCAAAAATCCGGAGCCTTAACAGCGATAGTGGCAAGACGTGGGAAGTTAGCCTCAAAACCCTGCCCCTTAGTAATAGTGGCCGGTATCCTATCGTTCGCCGCACTCATTTTAAAGTTCGACTCCACCTGATAATAGTCATAAGAGCTACAACCGGTCATCAATACTGCCAGGCCTGCAAGGCAGATAAGTTTCAACAGATTATTCATACTTCTATTCCTTTTTCTTTTTTTTGCGTGGAAGATACAGTCTGTATAGAGCATTAGTAGATTTGCCAGTACAGATCCGGTGGCGTAGAGACTTCAACCTGACGGCCAACAACTCTACCCTCTTTATTAAAGGCTTCCAGATTACTGCAGGTTACGGCCAGCGGGATCACCAGACTGCGACCTGTTTTCAGCTCACGCGCCAGCACTCTGTCGTTGCTGTCGTCATTGGCGTCACAGGAACGTTCGACAATACGGTCTATGGTTTCGCCAGTGGAATTGACCACTGTCAGTTCGGGGGCTTTAATAGCTGGGCTATAAGTCTCCGCGCAGGCGTTTAAAAAAAACAGGCAGAGACCGGAGAAAAAAATGGGATATATCTTAGTCATTGATCTGGCTTTAGTATTTTAATTATTCCAGACCAGAGTATTAGACAAATTAAAAAGCAGTCAAGTATTGATCGTTTTTTCACGGTGAATTTTTAGCTTTTGCCTTGTTTTTCCATTCTTTTTACCTCTAACCACAACAGTTCCATTTCATCCAGATGACTCTGTGCCGGGCTAGAGCCTTGCTCGACCAGCGCCTGCTCTACTTGCCGAAAACGTCGCTCAAACTTTTGATTGGCCTGGCGCATGACTTTTTCCGGATCAAAACCTTGTTTACGCACTACATTGACCAGCGCAAACATTAAATCGCCTAACTCTTCTTCCAGTTCAGCCGCACCTGTTGGTAATTCTGCCACTTCCTGAATTTCTTCCTGCACTTTATCCCAGGCACCTTCTACATCAGGCCAGTCGAAGCCTACCTGCGCACAACGTTTTTGCAGTTTGTAGGCACGGCTTAATGCCGGCATGGCCAGCGGGATATTATCCAGCACAGAGGTTTTGCCAGAAGCTGTGCGTTCTGTGGTTTTTATCGCTTCCCAGTTTTGCAGTACGGCTTTGCTGCTATCTAAATTCATATCAGCAAACACATGAGGGTGGCGGCGAATGAGCTTGTCGTTAATGGCGGCAGCGCAATCGTCAAATTCAAAACGGCCTTCTTCTTTGGCAATCTGAGCGTAAAACACCACCTGAAATAACAAGTCGCCCAGCTCGTCTTTTAGCTCGGCATAGTCTTCGCGGGCTATCGCATCCGCCACTTCATAAGCTTCTTCCAGCGTATAAGGCACTATGGTCTGGTAGGTTTGTCCTTTATCCCAAGGGCAGCCGTTTTGTGGGTCCCGAAGTCTGGCCATAATGGCCAATAGTTGCTGAAGTGGTTGTGACACAGTTTGTCCCGCAGAAGAAGCAACCGGAGCTAAAACTCCGGCGCTATTGAATTTAAAATTAATGAAACCGTTTCGCTTCGATCACATCGTCAATCTGGCTGACTTTAGTCAGCAGTTTGTTCAGTGAATCCAGGTTATACAGCTCCATCGTCATAATGATAGTGGCCGTTTGCTGCGAGATATCCGAGTTACTGCTCATCCGCAGCACGTTGGCTTTTTCATTGGCCAGAATGCTGGTGATGTCGCGCAATAAGCCATTGCGATCGTGCGCCACAATACGAATAGTGACTTCATAACCTGAGGCATATTTATCGCCCCATGTTGCTTCCACTACCCGTTCACGATGCGCTTCCTGCAAGGTTTTAAACTGATCGCAGTCGTCACGATGCACAGCAATACCGCGGCCCTGAGTGATATAACCTACTATCGCATCACCTGGCAGCGGCTGACAACAACCGGCCATATGGGTTAATAAGTTACCAACGCCCTGCACCACCACATGGCTTTTCGGCTGGGCCGACATAGGTTTGCTGATCAGGCGCGGATCAATTTCAGGCTGCTGAATTTTGCCCGACTGGCTTTGAATATAATGCACCACTTGCGTGACTTTAATTTCGCCGCCGCCAATACCGGCCAGTATCTCTTCCATACTGTTGACGTTAAAACGCGCCAGCACTTTAGGAATATTGTCGATACTCAGATTCAGGCGGCTTAATTCGGTATCCAGCAGCTCTTTACCTGCCGCTATGTTTTTATCTCTGTCCTGCAGGCGGAACCAGTACTGCACCTTGGAGCGGGCGCGGCTGGATTTTAAATAGCCTGAGTTCGGATTTAACCAGTCGCGGCTTGGGTTTGGCTCGCGGCCTGTTAAAATTTCAATTTGATCGCCGGTTTTCAGCTGATAGGTAAAAGGCACTATACGGCCGGAAATCTTGGCGCCTATGCAGCGGTGACCCACATTGGAGTGAACATAATAGGCAAAATCCAACGGTGTAGAGCCAACAGGTAAATCAACAATATCGCCTTTAGGGGTAAAGACATAAACCCTGTCTTCGGTGACCTGATTTTTTAACTCTTCGGCTAAATCCGAGCCATCAACCAGCTCTTCCTGCCATGCCAGCAGTTTACGTAACCAACCAATTTTTTCGTCCAATTGGCCTTCGCGGGACGCATGACCCGTACCTTCTTTATAACGCCAGTGCGCAGCAACACCCAGTTCGGCATCGTCATGCATCTGATGAGTCCGAATTTGAATTTCAACAGGACGACCCGCAGGGCCAAGCACAACTGTATGAATAGACTGATAGCCATTTTGTTTCGGCGTGGCGATGTAGTCGTCGAATTCTTTCGGCAGGTGGCGCCAGGAGGTATGCACTATACCCAAAGCGGCGTAACAATCCTGTACCTTGGTGGTAACAATACGCACGGCACGAATATCGTACAGCTGATCAAAAGCCAGCTGCTTTTTCTGCATCTTTTTCCAGATACTGAAAATATGTTTAGGTCGGCCGTACACTTCAACTGAAATAGCGGCGTCCTGCATTTTTTGCCGCACTGAAGCGACAAAATCCTGCATATATTGTTCACGGTCTAAGCGTTTTTCTTCCAGCAAACTGGCAATTTGTTTGTAGGTTTGTGGGTGCAGGTAACGAAAGGCTAAGTCTTCCAGCTCCCATTTGATTTGACCTATACCCAAGCGATTGGCCAGCGGGCCAAAAATAGCATTGGTTTCTTTCGCCGCCAGTACACGGGTTTCTTCATCGGCGTTTTTAACCGAACGCAGGTAACAAATTTGTGCCGCCAGCTTCAGTACCACGGCGCGCACATCTTCCACCATGGCCAATAACATACGACGCAGGTTGTCGGCTTGTTGTGGATTACTGCTTTGATTTGGCCCAACCGGAATAGAACGAATAGCTTCCATCTGGCGCACAGCATTTAACATGGTCAGCACTGCTGAACAGAACTGTGTTTCCACCTGTTCCAAATCAAGCAGCTTTGCTTCAACCAAAGGAAATAACAGGGCTGCAGTTAAGGCATCTTTGTCCATACGCAAATCAGCCAGAATTTCGACCATTTCCCAGCCCGTTTGTACTTCGGGCTCCTGATCAGTCAAATTCTGTTGATGTAACCAGAGCTCAGCATCCAGCAGCGCAGTTATTTTTGCGTCAGGTAAACCTAAGGCACTTAACCAGCTCTGAGTGCCGCCTGGGTGGTATTCGGCGCTATGTGATTGCCTTACCGTCACCATTCGTTACTTTCTCCTGTGAAACAAAGCCATCAACTCCAGATGGCTGGTTTGTGGAAACATGTCCATCACACTGATTTTATCCAGCTGATAACCACAATCCAGTAAAACTTTCGCATCCCGGGCAAAAGTGAGCGCATTACAGGACACGTACAATATCTGTGCCGGACTTAACCGCGCTATTTGCTCTACAGCTCCAACAGCACCAGCACGGGCTGGATCAAGCAGTACTTTTTGGTACTTTGGCTTATTCCAATCGGCTTTTGGCCATGGCAGATGCAAATCAGCCTGACTAAAACTCAGGTTCGTCAGGCCATTGAGCTCTGCATTGGCTTCAGCACGCTGCACCATAGTGGTGACACCTTCAAGGCCATGCACCCATTTGACGCGTTGCGCTAAAGCCAGACTAAAGTTACCTATACCACAATAGAGTTCTAACAGCTGATCGTCAGGCTGCAGATTGAGCCAATTCAGTGCCTGTTGCACCATTTGCTGATTAATACCCTGATTTACCTGAATAAAATCAGCAGCAGAAAACTTTAGCTTTAAACCCAAAGCAGGCAACTGGTAACAAGGTTCAGCTGTTCCGACTTGCCAATGCTGATAAAGTTCAGGCTCTGCTTCGCCTATCCATATGGCTTCTGGCCAGGCCTTAATCAAAGCTTGTTGATCAGAGTCCGGCAAAGGCCGGATATGCCGCACTATTAAATACACCTGACCATCAGCATCCAGCGCTTCAACATGAGTAATAGCAGAGCCTTGTTGCAGTTTTGGCAGTTGCTGTTGCAATATACTAAACACCGAAGTTAAAGCCGGACTAAGCACCATACAGTGTTCAATGGAGGTAATAACTTTGTCGTTGGCTTTACGAAAACCCACAGTAAATTGCTGTGTTTTTTTATCAAACCAAATGCCAATACGGGCTTTACGTCTATAACCCTGGCCTTCGCTTTTCAGCGGTGTCTGCCAGGGTAAGCTGGTTAAGCCGGTTTGATGGCGGATTAGTTGATCCACGCCCTGTTGCTTAAGCTCTAACTGGTGTTCTGCTGACAGATACTGCAGCTGACAACCACCACAATCGCTAAAATGCTTACAAAGCGGCGCCTGACGCAAAGGCGATGCCTGCAGTACTTTCACCACTTTGCCTTTGGCCGATTTGTCTTTTTGCTCTGTTAACTGCACTTTCACCCGCTCACCGGGCAAAGCTCCACTGACAAAGACAATACGCTTTTGCTCAAAACCTATGCCCTGAGCTTCGTGATCCAGACGTTCAATCTGTACTTCGATTTGCTTTAACTGTTGAGGTTTATCTCTGCTGCCTTTGGCAGCCTGATAAATTTTGACCATCTGGATTTAGTACCTGTGGTGGGCTTTTTGTAAGCCTTGTGTCATTATCAATTCGCTCCGGACTATTCTATCAAGCAGCGCTACAGATGACGAAAATTGGTTTAAGAGATTGGGTCTTATTGACCACCCTGGTGCCGACCTTGTTGGTCAGTTTATGCCTTGGGGGTTATTTTAGCTATGCCCGCTATCATGATTTGGCCCAGTATCTGGAAGAACAGGCCGAAAACATTGCCGTCCCTTTAGCTATAGCCAGCGAACATGCCTTATTACATAACAGCAGACAAGACGTCAAACGTTTGCTGGATGTCAGTCACAGAAAAAACTCGGCTCTGGTCAAAAGTATCGCCATTTTTAATGCCGATCACGAGCTGTTTGTTACCACCAACTATCACAAAGACTTCGCTATGCTGAAGTACTCACCTGACAGCGCTATTCCGCAGCAAAGTACTATCACAGACCTTGGAAACTGGCTGGTGATCCGCACTCCTATTTTGCCGGAGCAAGCCGATTTCAGCACAGATCCGGCCGACCAGCCTTTAGGTTATATTTCAGTGCAGGTGGCCAAAGACAAAGTGATGCTGGCGCAACAAACCTCGTTGCTTAGCAGCCTGCTGATTATTTTATTGGGGCTTGCTGCTTGTGTGTATTTCAGTTTGCGGCTGATTAAGAAGGTCAGCAGTCCTTTGCAGCAAATGGGGGATGTGATTGGCCAGTTACGTGAAGGCCAGTATCAAAGTCAGTTGCAGCAACCTTTTCTCGGTGAACTGGAACAACTACGCACTGGTATTAATGCGTTGGCGACTGCACTCAAAACCCATGACGAAGAAATGCAGCAAAGCATTGAACAGGCCACCAGCGACTTACAACAAAGTATGGAACAGCTGGAGATGCAAAATATTGAGCTGGACCTGTCCCGTAAAAAGGCGATGGAGGATAACCGCAGCAAATCTGACTTCCTGGCCAAAATGAGCCATGAATTACGTACACCACTGAACGCCGTTATCGGTTTTGCAAGGCAATTACTGAAAACCAACCTGACCCATAACCAGCAGGATTATTTAGCCACTATTCAAAAATCAGCTAATAGCTTATTAAGCCTGGTCAATGACGTGTTGGACTACGCCAAACTGGAAGAAGGCCGGATGCCGATTAACCCAGAGCCTTTTTCGTTGCGCGATTTGCTTAATGATTCAGTGGAATTATTAGCTTCCAATGCCTTTGATAAACAGCTGGAATTGGTATTGTTGATTGAAAACAGCTGCCCTGATGATTTATTGGCAGATCCGATGCGGATTAATCAAATTCTGACCAACATTGCCGGTAATGCGATTAAATTTACCGAACAAGGCAGTGTAGTGATCCGTGTTAGTTGCCGCCCTATGCCGGACGAACAATGGCAGTTACGTGTCTCGGTGCAGGATACAGGTATAGGTATTACTGAAGAGCAGCAAAAAAGTTTGTTTGGTGGTTTTGCCCAGGCTGATAACAGTATTGGCCGGCGTTACGGCGGCACAGGCTTAGGTTTAGTGATTTCTCAGCGCTTAGTGACTGCTATGGGCGGTAAGATTGGCTTTGACAGTAAAGCCGGTGAAGGTTCCACCTTCTGGTTTACGCTGATGTGTAAACGCCATCATTTATCCATAGCAGAACCGCTGCCACTGCCGGAGCTGAAGCAAAAAACCATTTTGTATTTTGAACCTCAGCAGTATTCCCGTGAAGCCATGTTGGCTCAGTTGGATCATTGGGGGATGAATATTATCAGCTGCAGTAATATGAGCCAACTGACTCAGACTTTAGCTTTGCAGCCACAAATTGATATGGCGTTGATTGGCCGATCTATTTCGCTGAATCAGGTCAATCAGGTGATTGAGTTACTGCAGCAATTACAATTGCATAGCGAGCAGCTGTATTTACTGGTCAATACCTTGTCACCGAATTTACGCGAAGTACTGCAAGCCTCAGGTGCTAAAGCTGTGTTATCTAAACCAGCGCATTACCGCAAACTGGCCATGACTTTGGCGCAGCCTTATTTGGACTTCCCTGAGCAAAACCAGTTGCAGGACAAACCCAAAGCCCGTCTGCGGGTGTTGTCGGTGGACGATAACGAAGCGAATTTAAAACTGATTAATACCCTGCTGTCTGAAATGGTGGAGCAGGTCGATTCAGCCCGCAATGGCGCCGAAGCATGGCAAAAAGCCAACCAGCAGCATTACGATCTGATTTTTATGGATATTAATATGCCGGTAATGGACGGCATTCAGGCCTGTCAGCGTATTCAACAAAGTTCGCTGAATGAAGCCACTCCTATTATTGCGGTGACGGCTCATGCTTTAGAGGGTGAAAGAGAGCGGCTTTTAGCTTTGGGTTTTTGTGAGTTTTTAACCAAACCTCTGGATGAAAAACTGCTGCATTACACCTTGCGCGAATGTTGCCCTGATTTTCAGCAAGCACTGGCAGCCTCTGTCAGTGAAAATCAGTTGCCACAAAGCAAACAGCTGGACTGGACTCTGGCTTTACAAAGAGCGGGCGGTAAACTGGATTTAGCCAAAGAAATGTTATGGATGCTGGTGCAGTCTTTGCCTGACAACCTGGCGCTTATTCAGTTGGCGATGCAACAACAGGACGCCGAACAACTGCTGCAACATATCCACAAACTGCATGGAGCCAGCTGCTATACAGGCTTGCCCGTACTGAAACAACTGACAGAATTGATTGAAACTGAACTGAAAAAAGGTAAACAAGCTGAACAACTGGAGCCTGAGTTATTTGAACTGCAGGACAGGATCCAATCCTTATTGCAGGACGCCAAAAACTGGCCGCCATTGGTGATTGAGCCGGCACAAACCAAAGTACCAGGCTAATCATTAGTGTAAGTGCGACGCTTCTGCAAAATGTCGTTGATTTGTTCCACTGTGGTATCGGTTTCACAGGGTGTGCTGGTCATCAGCCAGGTAGCGCCCTTGCGTGATTCTTTTGGCGGAACCTTCCAGCAGCCATGAACGCCTTTGACCAGTTCAGACCCATCTGCATAGGTTTTTACTTGTTTAAGCATTGCAGGAACATGCCCACTATCTGCTGTTGTCCCTGAATTCAGGAGAATCTCTCGCTGTTGCGTCCTATCCGTTATAGGTTCAGCGACAGCTGAGGACGCAGCTGCAAGAGCACGTTGCGCCAGGGATAGAGAACCCGAAGCCTGGGATGGTTTTGTTTCAGCCATCCCTGCTGCTAAATTGTTCTTCGCCTCAGAGGTGATTTCGGTAGCGTCATTAATAGCTGCTGTAGCTTCAGAAGCTCTGGCTTTTTTAGAGGCTAGTTTTATAGCCGGAAGTTCAGACCCGGTTGCTTTGCTTTCAATCACTGGCTGCTTAGCAATAACAGCAGACTCTGACTTCACACGTATTGGCGTGTAGCTATAACTTTGAATCACAGCTGATGCTGAGGGTTTCTCTACAGGAGGAATAATGATCAAGGACAGAGCCCACAGCAATAACAGATGAACTACAACAGAAAATATCCATATCTTCAAAGCAAAAACTCCGACGTCAGACTGACGTTTCTGACATCGGAGTAACTCAACAATTCAATAGTGCAAACTCAGATTAGCCCTGAAAGAATTGGACTTTATTCCGCCCCTGTTGTTTGGCCTGGTACATAGCAGTATCTGCATCTTCAATTAGTTTGGTTAAATGGTAACCGGAAATCTCTGCTGAAGTGACACCAAAACTGGCGCTTAATTTAAATTCATAACCCGAAGCTGCAGTATCGATGTTGCTAATGGCGTCGCGACAAATATCAGCCAATAAGTGCGCCTTGTCGCTCTGGCAGCCAGGCAACAAGATGGCAAACTCTTCACCACCAATGCGGCCAAACACATCGTTATTGCGCATAAAGTTACGACAAGTATCGACAGTCTGTCGTAAAGCCCAATCCCCGGCCGCATGGCCATACTGGTCATTAATTTGTTTAAAATGGTCCAAATCAAACACTATAAGTGCGGCAGGTAACTGGCCTTTTTCACACAATGCCAAAGCGCCTTTGGCTGAAGCCGAAAAGTGATATCTGTTACTAATAGCGGTTAAATCATCGTATTCGGCCAGAGCTTTAAAACGTTGACGTGCAACAAAACTGCGATAAGCCATCACAGCAAAACCTAACACCAACACAGCCAAAGCGATAATCAGCAACTTGTTAAAAGCGGCCTGATGCTTAAGCGCTGTCTGCTCGAACTGTAAGAGTTGATTGTCTTTATCCAGCAATGCAATTTTTTGGTTTTGCGCCAAAATTTCCGAATGCGCTGTATGGTACGCCATCTGCTGTGCTGACTTATCGTCCATATAAGCGGTAAAAGCTGCCATATATTGTTCGTGATAATCCAACGCTTGCTGGTAGTTTTTTTCGGCCTTGGCTACTTGATGTAACACCGCAAACGTTTCCACTGCTACTCGACTAAATCTGTCTTGTTTTAACGCCATAATAACTTTCATGGCATGCTCTTGTGCTAAATGAGTCTGACCAAGGCCGATGTAAGCCTGTGCAAGGATACTGTCAAATTTAAGTATCAACGCGTTGTAACGGGTAGATTCAGCCTGGCTATAGTGAGACTGCATCAAACTTACTGCTCCCTGATGGTCCCCTTGTCTGATCCTGTCTGCGGCAATAAAGGCAACTATTAGATTTGCCCACAATGGTTCATTATGATCGGTGCAGTACTTCAGTCCTTCAACAGATTTCAACTTAAATTCATCTGTCTGGCCAGACAAATAAAGCGCCTCGGCTCTCAATTGATGCGCGGCACATACAGCATTTGAACTGGGATTTTCACCTATGAGTTGTTCAATGTAACTCAGTGAAAAATCATATTTACCAATCATATTGTACATCAACGCAATGACTCGCATTCCCTGCTCACGCGCGTCAGGCTGAGATACATCGTTTAATTGGGTGATCAGTTGTTCCAGATATACAAAGGCGTCAAGATATCGACGCACTAGCACTAAACTGTTGATTGCCAGAGCTTTTGCTCTGAATGAGATCACAACATCTGAGGTTTGAATTAGCGGTGTTAAAATAGTAAGTGTTAAATGGGTATCGCCTTCGTATGCAGCCCTGTATGCCTTCAAAAGGGCCAAATACTCTTGCTCAAAGTCTGATAGTTTATTCTCTTCGACTATTAGCTCGTCTAGTTTTGTTGAAAAGCGTTCATAGTCGCTGCTCTTCATTTTATCCAAAAGCAAAAGGTCATCGACCCAAACTGCAGCAAAAACATTTACGTGAAACAGCATAAAAATGAGCGGTGTCAAAATGACCCGCCCAAATTTTGTTAACACCATAGCTACCTTTACAGACAACGTTTAACCAACTTTCAAAATGCTGATTTTCTCTTGTTCTGGATCTTGCTCTGGTTCAGCAGGTTCATCCTGATCAGGTTGATCTGCAGGGTGAATACCACAAATCACATTGGTTCTGGCACCTAACAGCGCTTCAATAGCCTGCTGATCACCTGTACGAACAGCTGCAACTAACAGAGGATCAGTGTCTGCCATTAGCTGTGCTAATTGCTCAGCGTCGGCATAACGCAATGCTGAATTTTGGCCCATCTTTTCCAGTAACTGAATAATAACTGACATAAAAACTCCATAAATCTAAGCAAAACATCCGCGGGTTGGCGCAGACAGGCTCAACAACTGAAACCACTGTAAAACGATAAAATTAAAAGCACAAGTGCAGAAGATCATTCTGGAAAAATACAACAATAACCAAAACTCACTTAAATTGGTTTGAGCCAATATCTGCCGGGTTGAGTGGGGTCTGCGCTATAACCTGCAGTAGTAAAAAGCCGGATAACGGCCTTATTATTGGGGTTCATATCGGCCCATATCTGCACAGCGTTGAATAGTTGCTGCAACCCTTGTTGTAATGCCAGCAAGGCTTCTGAGGCATACCCCTGACGCTGCCAGCCGGGCAATAACATCAATCCGACTTCGGCAGTGGCTGCATGCGCACTCCATTGGTTAACTGCACATAAACCTATGGGCTGGCCGTTTTGGCATACCGCCAGAAACAATCGTTTAAAAGGCACTTTGGCATTCAGCCGCAAAGCAATCTGAAAACTATGTTTGGCCTTCTCTACACCAAGAGGGGGGCCAATAAAAGCCATAACTTGTGGGGAGCTATATAAAGCCAGATACAGTTGCTGGTCCTCTGGCAGTAAAGGCCGGATCACTAAACGAGCCGTCTGGAACACAAAGTGATCTGCAACAGCAGCTTTAGCCCAGTCTTCTGTCATAGCTGACCTTCTTGCGCCACCACAGCTTTTAACTTATCCAGAATGGCCTGATTGGCTTTAGCTACAGTGGCCGGAGGTATCACTAAAGTGGTTTTTAAATCCATTTGTGTTTTAGGTAAATCAGACAAAGCCAAACGTTCAATACGGGGTTGCTGAATAGGTAAAGTGACGGCTTCGTATAAAATCACCTGATGATCCAGCGGATACCATTGGCTTAGCAGCTCGACTAAGACTTCACGATACGCACTGCCTGTGGTGAGTTTAGCCAATGATTTATCGCCTGCTACTCCTATCTGCCATAAAATTAAATAAGCTGCAGTGTCTATAGTGCGCTGGTAAAACATCAGGTTACTGGCTTCATAATGCTGGCAACCATAAGTACCGGGGTCTAAACCCAAATCGGCATATAAACAGTCTTCGGCAGAAATACCTGGTTCCATATGGGCCTGATAACCTTCAGCTACAGCTTCTTTAATGGCCTGGTGCGGCACCCAGGCAAAAACTCCCGGATGGCCATAAAAAGCCCCACAGACTTTTTTGCCTGCATGCACTTCAGCCAGCATAGCCGCCACCATCTGTTTATAGGTGATCATACGAGACTGGCCTTCAGAGTAATAAGGCTGCAGGCTGCGCACATCGGCATTCATGCCCTGGATCCACAGCTCAGTAGTACCGTCAGCCACCAATACAAAAACTACATCGGCTTGTTCTATATAACTGCGGGATAAAGGACTGATATGAGAACCCAAAGTCATACCTGTGCCTACACAAACTAAACTGCCTTTTTGCATGAACTTCACCAACGACCAAATAGAAGCTCTTTATACCTCAAGACGCTGTGAGATGGGTAGGGCCGCGGGTTTATCCCCGCCCGTAAAGCTTAGGACTCAAGGATGACAGTAGCACAGGCGTACGCCTGCTCGTCGCTGATGGAGAGCCAGACTGAACGCACTTGCATTGAATCAGCTAATGCTTTAGCCGGACCTGTGAGCTCAAGTTGAGGACGACCTGAAGGGTCATTACTGACAATAAAATGTTGAAAGGATATTCCACGGCCTATGCCTGTGCCAAGGGCTTTGGCTGCCGCTTCTTTGGCGGCAAAACGTTTGGCGAAATAACGGGCTGGCTGACCATGAGCAGCTAAAATTTGCTGCTCCGATGCTGTCAGCACCCGCTGTACTAAACGGGGTGAGCGCGTCAGGCTTTGCTCTATACGCGCTATTTCAATAATGTCGGTGCCTAAACCAACAATGGCCATTAACGGCGCGCCTCAACCATCAGGCGTTTCATTTCGGCTACTGCAGGGCCTAAACCAGAGAAAATGGCGCGCGCCACAATAGCGTGGCCAATATTCAGCTCGTACATTTGAGGAATGGCTGCTATCGGCTGCACATTATGGTAATGCAGACCATGACCGGCGTTGACCGTTAAACCTAAAGAAGCGGCATAAGCAGCAGCTTCAGTGATCCGCTCAAGTTCTGCCTTTTGCTTTTTTGGATCCGTAGCTTCAGCGTACTGACCTGTATGAATTTCAATATAAGGTGCACCGGCTTTAGCGGCGGCAGCTATTTGTTTTTCATCAGCGTCGATAAACAATGAGACTAAAATATTGTCTTTTTGCAAGCGAGCCACAGCATCCTGAATTTTGTCAAACTGGCCTGCTACTTCTAAGCCACCTTCTGTGGTTAGTTCCTGGCGTTTCTCCGGCACTAAACAGCAGAACTCCGGCTTCAGCTGTGCGGCAATACCTAACATTTCTTCAGTCACAGCCATTTCAAAATTTAAGCGGGTGGCTATGGTTTGACGCAATACAAATAAATCGCGGTCCTGGATATGGCGGCGGTCTTCACGTAAATGCACAGTAATGCCATCAGCGCCAAATTGCTCAGCCAATAAGGCGGCATGCACAGGTTCAGGGTAATAAGTGCCACGGGCCTGACGTAAAGTGGCGACGTGATCGATATTGATACCTAAATAAATGGCGCTCATAGCTAGTTCCTGACAGGTTGAAATAATGCTCTGCTACTTAAAGGTTTGCTGCCAAGCAAGGGCGCTAATAATAAGCGGCTTAATTGCTTGGCTGTTTTTAATACATCGTCTTGCTGCCATTGCTGCTGGCCTATGGCTTTGAGTACTTCGCCTTTCCAGCCTTTGCCTGCAATTTGCCAGCCTTGCTCCGGCCACCACTGATACAAAGCGCCGTCCTGCAAAGCTTCACCTTCTGAATCGTAGTCCCAGTCTACAGGCTGGCCTAACTCGGTCAGCAGGGAAAATTCAAACTGACGTAAACAAGGCTCAAGATCTTCAGTGAGCAGTTGCTGCAAACTTTGCTGATACAACTCAAATAACGCATCAGAGCCAACGTTTTCCGGCCATAACCGGCAAATCAGCTCGTTTAAATACATGGCACCAAACAGCTTTTCGCCTTGTAACAAAAAGGCAGGGCCTGCTTCTTCCGCTTTACTGACAGTCTTTAATTCAGATCGGCCCAACAGCTCCAGTTGTAATAACTGGAATGGCTGTAGCGACAAACGTTGTTGTTTTTTACTACTGGATTTGCGGATCACAGCGCTGACCCGGCCCAGTTCAGGCACCAGCAGTTGTAATAGCAACTGCTGTTCCTTAAAAGCGCGGCTGTGCAGAATAAAAGCTGGCCAGCTGCGATTATCCATTTTAGTCTTCGCCGTAACCTAAGCTGCGCAAAGCACGCTCGTCGTCAGCCCAACCTGATTTCACTTTGACCCATACCTGCAAAAACACCGGCTGTTCAAATAAGGTTTCCATATCTTTACGGGCTTCAGTGGCGATGGTTTTAATACGTTCGCCTTTTTTACCTATCACCATCTGCTTTTGTGTGTCGCGTTCGACCAATACTAAAGCGGCGATATGGTAGTGCTTTTCTTCCCACTTAAAGCGTTCAATTTCAACCGTCACTGCATAAGGCAATTCGTCACCAAGGAAACGCATCAGCTTTTCCCGGACTATTTCCGACGCCATAAAGCGGCTGCTGCGGTCAGTGACATATTCTTCAGGGAAGAAGAATTCACAAGGGGGTAATTGCTTCTGCACCAGTTCACGTAAAGACTGCACGTTGGTGCCTTTTTCCGCAGACAAAGGGATGATCTGCTGGAAATCCAGCTGGCTGCTCAGCCACTGTAAATGCGGTAACAACTCTTCTTTGTCTTTGTATAAGTCGACTTTATTCACCACCAGCAGCACTGGTTTTTTTGCCGCGATCAAACGGTTTAATACCATTTGATCATCGTCCGTCCAGCGGGTACCTTCAACCACAAAAATAATCAGTTCCACATCCAGTATCGTACTGGCTGCAGCTTTGTTCATCAGGCGGTTAATGGCGCGCTTTTCTTCGATATGCAAACCTGGTGTATCGACATACACAGTCTGGTAATTATCTTGCGTGTCTATGCCGACAATACGGTGGCGGGTGGTCTGGGGTTTACGCGAAGTAATACTGACCTTCTGACCAACCAGCTGGTTTAATAAAGTGGATTTACCCACGTTCGGACGGCCAACTATAGCAACCAGTCCGGCAAAAGTTTCAGAGGTCATTTTTAACTTGTTCCAACAAAATCCGTGCTGAATCCTGTTCAGCTTTACGTCTGGAATTACCAGACGCGATTACAGGGGCTCTGCCCTGCACAGTACAACGCACAGTAAACACCTGATCGTGGTCGTCGCCTTGAGTATCGATCACTTCATACAAAGGCAAAGGTAAACGACGGCCCTGCAGGTATTCCTGCAGCTGGGTTTTACTGTCTTTTTGTACACCAGGCTGGATACCGGTTAGACGGCTGCCATACCAGCTTAAGATCCGCTCTTTGCAGGCTTCAATACCAGCATCTAAGAAGATAGCACCTAAAATGGCTTCAACAGCATCGGCCTGAATAGATTCACGGCGCAGGCCACCACTTTTCATTTCACCAGGGCCAAGCCGCAAAAATTCAGCCAGCTCCAGCTCTTTGGCTATTTCAGCCAAGGTGACGCCCTTCACCAAAGAAGAACGCATGCGGGTTAAATCGCCTTCGCGGGCTTTAGGAAAATGTAGATACAGAGCTTCAGCAATCACCACACTTAACAGGGCGTCGCCTAAAAACTCCAGCCGCTCATTATGTTCACCTTTGCAACTGCGGTGAGTCAGGGCTTGTTCGAGTAGCGCGACCTGCTGAAACTGGTAACCCAGCTTTTTCATCAGGCCGCTGACAGGTTTTTGCATTAATTAATTTTGCCTAAACGTTCAAAACGAACTCCGACCGGCACCCATGCAGGCAACCAGTTGTCCGGATCGTCACTAAATTCAAAACTCATCCAGATAAATACCGCTTTACCGACCAGATTTTCCTCAGGCACAAAACCCCAGAAACGGCTGTCACGGCTATTGTCGCGGTTATCGCCTAAAGCAAAATAATGGCCTTCAGGCACAATAAATTCTTCAATGGCGGTACCTGGTTGCTTGTAATACTGCATCAATTGCTCAGATTTAAACGGATGCTGCAGTATGTCGTGTTTATGCTCGCCAAATTGCTCTGAATAGCGTTTGGTTGGCAATTCGCCATCCATAAACTCGCCTTCTGCCTGCAAGGTCAAAGGCACAGCCTCTAAACCAGGACAAGTGCTTTTATCTGCGGCAGTACAAGCAGGCTGAATAAACAACTGCTTGTTTTTGTAGATAATACGGTCACCTGGCAAACCCACAGTACGCTTGATAAAGTCTATTGTTGGCTGCTCCGGATATTTAAATACAATCACGTCACCACGTTCTGGCCGGCCAGTCGTGATCAGGGGTTTACGCCACACCGGATCTTTGACGTCGTACGAAAACTTCTCCACCAGAATAAAATCACCAACCAATAAGGTTGGCATCATAGAGCCTGATGGGATCTGGAACGGCTCGTATAAAAACGAACGGATAATGGTGATCGCCAGAATCAACGGGAAAATCTCTTTGGCCGTTTCTGCCAGATAAGAGGGTTTTTCCAGTTGCTCAACAGCATGTAACGGCAGGCCACCGGCTGCGGCAGCCTGAGCAGTCGCAACTTTAACTTTACGTTTTGGTGCAAAAACCAGTATGTCGATCAGCCAGATTAAACCACTGGCCAAGGTCAATACTACGAGGAAAATTGCAAAATAACCTGCCATAACTACCCTTGTTGTTATTTACCGACTTTAAGAATGGCAAGGAAGGCTTCTTGTGGAACTTCCACATTACCTACCTGCTTCATACGTTTTTTACCGTCTTTCTGCTTCTGCAACAGCTTTTTCTTACGGCTGATGTCGCCGCCATAACATTTGGCTAATACGTTTTTACGTAATTGCTTGACCGTAGTACGGGCAATGACGTGTGCGCCAATAGCTGCCTGAATGGCAATATCAAACATCTGACGAGGGATCAGCTCTTTCAGTTTCTCAGCCAACTCACGGCCACGGCCTTGTGCAAAGTCTTTGTGGCTGATAATAGCTAAAGCGTCTACCCGCTCACCGTTGATCAGAATATCAACCCGTGACATGTCTGAGGTCTGGAAACGTTTAAAAGCATAATCCAGCGACGCATAACCGCGGCTGGTCGACTTTAAGCGGTCGAAGAAATCCATTACGACTTCTGCCATTGGCAGTTCATACACCACCGCAACCTGACGGCCGTGGTAAGTCATGTTCATCTGTACACCACGTTTCTCAATACAGAGGTTAATGACGTTACCTAAGTATTCCTGCGGGACCAGAATATGAGCTTCAACTATTGGCTCACGAATTTCATCAATATTGCCCACTGGTGGTAATGCACTTGGGTTATCGACCATCACAGTCTCACCGTTTTTGGTGATGACTTCGTACACTACGGTAGGCGCTGTGGTGATTAAATCCAGATCGTATTCACGCTCTAAACGTTCCTGAATGATTTCCATATGTAACATACCAAGGAAACCAATACGGAAACCAAAACCTAAAGCGCCTGAACTTTCTGGTTCATAAAATAATGAAGAGTCGTTTAAGCTGAGTTTTTCCAATGCATCGCGGAAATCTTCGTAATCGTCTGAAGATACAGGGAATACACCGGCATAAACCTGAGGTTTAATACGTTTAAAGCCTGGTAATGGCTCAGTGGCTGAGTTTTTAGATAAAGTTAAAGTATCGCCCACCGGCGCGCCTTTAATTTCTTTAATACCACAGATCACAAAACCTACTTCACCTGTACTTAAAATACCTGTGTTGTTGGCTTTAGGGGTAAACACACCTACTTTGTCGACTTCGTACACCATGCCAGTCGACATCACTTTGATTTTGTCTTTCAGCTGGATTTTGCCGTGTTTTACACGAACCAGTGACACTACGCCCTGGTACGGGTCAAACCAGGAATCGATAATCAAAGCCTGAGTAGGGCCATCCACATCACCTTCAGGGCAAGGAATATTGGCGACTATAGTCTCCAGTACATCTTCAATACCTAAACCGGTTTTGGCAGAACACTGCACAGCACCTATGGCTTCGATACCGATAATGTCTTCAATTTCTTCGGCAACGCGGTCCGGGTCGGCTTGTGGTAAGTCGATTTTGTTCAGAATTGGCAAAACTTCGAGGTTCATTTCCAGCGCTGTATAGCAGTTAGCTACGGTCTGAGCTTCTACGCCCTGACCAGCGTCAACCACCAATAAAGCACCTTCACAAGCCGCTAAAGAACGGCTGACTTCATAAGTAAAGTCAACGTGGCCTGGCGTATCGATAAAGTTAAGCTGGTAAGTTTCGCCATCTTTGGCTTTGTAATGCAAGGTCACGCTTTGCGCTTTAATGGTGATGCCACGCTCACGTTCCAGATCCATCGAATCTAAAACCTGCGCCTGCATTTCACGATCGGTTAAACCACCACAAAATTGGATCAGACGATCAGACAGCGTAGATTTGCCGTGGTCGATGTGGGCTATGACTGAAAAGTTACGAATATGAGTAATTTTTGGCATTTTTTCCGCTAAAGCTGCTATCAGGTGGCCCCACTCTGACCCTTATGGTCACAAACCGGGCGAACACCAAAGTTGATTCAGATAAATTTGCCGCGAATTGTACTCGATCTCTGCATTGGTTGCTATGTGTTCAGATGTTACGGCGGATTTCAGCGGAGTATTAATCTGTAATACGGATATGTTGTACGGCCAGTTCTGGTAATACAGCGAGGATTTCGATTTGTTCTTGTTGAGCAGCCGGGCCACTGAAAAAACGGGCGACACCAAAACCAGCCATTAATGCAGTTAAAGACCCCAGCACTATGGCCGTTTCGGCCAGTTGTAACCGGCTGAGCAAAGCAGCCACAGCAATCAGACAAAACAGCGGCAGCAAATACAATAAAGCCGCAGCAGACAACAGATGCTGCTCGCTCACGGCAATTTTGACTTTTTGTCCTTCCAATAACTGCAAAGGGCTTTTGACAAAAAACAGATTTTCACGCGGAGTTAAGGCTTTAGCTACCACACCAGTGCCACAGTCGTTATTCGCCTGACAGGCATTACAACTGCTGACACTTTGAGTTTTTAACCAGACACCATCGGCCTGGCTTTTCATCACTGTGGCGATTTCTTCCAGCATTTAACGCACCGACTCAGCAATTTGTCTGGCTTGTTCAATAGACACAGGGCCTATTACTGTCACATCAAACTGGTTTTTTGGCATCACGAAAATGGTTGTCGCGCCATCCCGGAAAGCCTGAGCGGGCAGACTGGCGCTGGGTTGCACAAACACAGACACCTGATGTAAACCATCGGACAGCAACCATTGCTCCAGCACCTGTTGCGGAATCATAGCAGCGGTCACAGCCACTTGTTGATAACCTTCTGGTAACCAGGACAGTTCCAGCGGGCTTTCAGGCAAAGGTGTAGCTGGCATAACCTCAGCAACTGCAGGTAATTCTGCATTAGCCGCTACATTCAAGGTTTCAGGTAATTCAGAATGCGGCAAAATATGAGTGACGACCCAACGTTCTAACACCTCATTTTGCACCGTTAAGGTATCAATTTTAAGCGGAAAACCTGTTTGGCTGTCCAGCCATAACCAATAGCCTGGTCTGCCATTTTGTAGGGGTGTTAAACGCAACAATTGAGCAGAGCGACCTGATAGTTGTGTCGCACCACCTGGCACTGCGTCGTACAGAGTTTTAATAGACTCTATATCCCGATATAACAAAGCAGGTAACTCTTTGATCGTACTGCTGTTAGTCGCCAACGGTGTTTTTTCAGGTGCGATGTAATACACCATATGATCACGACGCAGAATTTCAACACCACTTTGTTCAAGTGGCATCAGCTGTTCTATCTCGGAATCATTTTGTACGCCGTGTACCCAGCGGTAACTGTCTACCTGATTAGGTTTGATGACAACAAAGGAGGCTTCGAAGTTAAATTGGCGAACTGAGCTTTGACTACGCTCAAACCATTCCCAACCCGAGACTTCAGCGAAGCTCAGGTTGGAGTAAAACAAGATGATCAAGGCACTACTTAAGCCTTTCCAACCCATATTTATTGCTCTTGTCTTGGTTTCTCAGCTGGAGTTTCCGGAGTGCTCTGCTGTGCAGTATCCATTACTCTGATTTGCTGACGATGTGCCTGCAGCAATTGCTGCAAACGTTTTTGTTGTTCCAGCATGGCTTGACGTTGTTCCTGTTCAAAACGGGAATCCACTGAGGTCTGGCTCAGGCTGACTGGTGTAGCAAAACCTGCCACTGGCTGAGTTTGTAACACAGGTAAAGGTGAGTTCAGATCGGCATCCTGACCAGAGCCCTGGAACTGCTGAACACCTAACACGGCAATTAACGCCACGCTGGCGGCTACAGTGCCCTGAAAACCAGTTTTAAACCAACCAGTATTGGCGGCTTCACCCAATTTTTTCCAAAACGACACTGGCGTATCTTGCCTCTGCACTACAGGGCTAGTTTCTAACTGATAAGCAGGTTCCTGATCTAACAGGCTGGCAAAGTTATCTGCAAACTGCATATCCAGTTGAGCTGGCAATTCATTACGAATGGCAGCGCCAATCAAATGATAACGCGCGAAGCTTTGCTGTAATTCAGCGTCTTGCAGTAAACGGTCTAATTGTTCCGGGCTAATCGCTTCGTTATCGCTAGCAGCCGAGAGCCAATCTGATTTTTCTGACAACATACCGATTCCTGTTTAGTAGAGGTTCAACTAATGAGCGGTTTTAACTGCGCATCAATAGCTTCACGTGCACGGAAAATCCGGCTTCTGACTGTCCCTATAGGACAACCCATCACTTCCGCAATCTCTTCGTAACTTAAACCATCCAACTCACGCAAGGTTATAGCTGTGCGTAATTCATCTGGCAACTTTTCAATGGTATCGAACACTACGTGCCGGATTTCTTCGGATAACAATAGTTTTTCCGGAGAGTCCTGCTCTTTTAACGCATCGCTGCCATCATAAAACTCGGCATCGTCCGCATCTACGTCAGTAGATGGTGGTTTGCGTCCTGTCGCTACCAGGTAATTTTTAGCGCTGTTCACAGCTATCCGGTACAACCAGGTGTAAAATGCACTCTCGCCACGAAAGCCGGGAATAGCACGGTAAGCTTTAATAAAGGCTTCCTGAGCTACATCCGCCACATCGCCATGGTTAGAGACATAACGTGAGATTAAGTTCGCAATCCGATGCTGGTATTTTTTTACCAACAGGTTAAAAGCTGCTTTATCCCCTTGTTGTACCCGCTGGACAATCTGCCAATCCAATTCTTGCTCGCTCATCCGAGCCTTTCCCCTAATGCTAAATACTACTTTCTTTTTGCAACTGGCGCTCGTCAAGCGTACCCTTATGACTGGAAGCTATATGAATAGTTCTTGGAATAAGTAAAAAAAGTTACAATTTGCCGTTTCTGATACGGCCAGCTGCCGAAAAGTAGCGTATAAAGACCCAAATTACAGACATTTATGTGTTTTTGACTGAATAAGTGTATCCCATGCAACAACAAAAAAAACATCTTTGTGACGTATTAATTATCGGCAGCGGCGCTGCGGGTTTATCGCTGGCTTTGCATCTGGCCGACAATGCTAAAGTGATAGTGCTGAGTAAAGGCCCTTTACGTGAAGGCTCTACCTTATATGCCCAGGGTGGCATAGCTGCTGTTTTTGATGAAAATGACAGTATTGCCTCTCATGTTGATGATACCTTAATAGCTGGCGCTGGTTTGTGTGAAGCAGCAGCGGTGCAATTTACTGCTGAACACGCCAAAGATGCGATGGAATGGTTAATAGCTCAGGGTGTGCCTTTTGATCAGTACAAAGACGAAGATGGCGTACTGAAATACCATCTGACCCGTGAAGGTGGCCACAGCCACAGACGTATTTTGCATGCAGCAGATGCCACGGGTCGCGCTGTGCAAATCACCCTGGTTGAGCAAGTCAAAGGCCATCCGAATATTCAGTTGCTGGAAAATTACAACGCGATAGATTTGATCACCTCCAGCAAATTAGGTTTAGCAGAGCAAAAGTGCCACGGCGCTTATGTCTGGAACCGTGACGAAGAACATGTAGAAGTGATAGGCGCGAAATGTATTGCGCTGGCAACAGGCGGTGCCAGTAAAGTCTATCTGTACACCAGCAATCCTGATGTAGCCAGCGGTGATGGTATAGCTATGGCCTGGCGGGCTGGTTGCAGCGTGGCCAATATGGAATTTAATCAGTTCCACCCCACCAGTTTGTATCACCCTGAAGCACAGAACTACCTGATCACAGAAGCCATGCGTGGTGAAGGCGCCTATTTAAAACGGCCGGATGGCAGCCGATTTATGCCGGAGTTTGATGAAAGAGCCGAATTAGCACCACGCGACATAGTGGCCAGAGCTATCGACTATGAAATGAAAAAGCTGGGCGCACATTGTGTGTATCTGGATATCAGCCATAAACCAAAAGACTTTATCATTGAGCATTTCCCGACTATTTACGCCAAGTGTTTAAGCGTCGGTATAGACATTACCAAACAACCTATTCCTGTGGTTCCTGCGGCGCATTACACTTGTGGTGGCGTGATGACTAACCTCAATGGCCAGACCGATATTGATAATCTATATGCTATAGGTGAAGTGGCCTATACGGGCCTGCATGGCGCCAACCGTATGGCCAGTAATTCCTTGCTCGAATGTGTGGTATTTGCCCAGGCGGCAGCCCGGCATATCAAACAGCAACTGGAATCCACCCGCTTAGTCTCTGAACTGCCTTGTTGGGACGAAAGCCGCGTCATTGACTCGGATGAAGAGGTAGTGATTACTCACAACTGGCATGAGTTACGGCTTTTTATGTGGGATTATGTCGGTATAGTCCGCACTGAAAAACGCTTAGAGCGCGCTTTGCATAGAGTGGAATTATTACAGCGTGAAATTCAGGATTATTACCGTAACTTCCGCGTCAGTAATAACCTGCTGGAGCTGCGTAATTTAACTATGGTGGCTGAGCTGATTATCCGCAGTGCCATGGCACGTAAAGAAAGTCGCGGCCTGCATTACAATCTGGATTATCCGGATCAGTTAGCAGAACCCACTCCTACCATTTTAACGCCGGTTCGCTGAGCCGGCTTGTTGCTGCCATTTTACGCTCTGGCATACCCGTGCCAGACTGCGAAAGTTTTCTTCCGATAAGTTATCTCTATACAGCCATAATTGCTGTGGCCGCTGCTCTGTATCCTGCCAGCGTAACCAAATCCCCAACTGCGACACTAAAGACTCTGCCGATAACTGCCCTGCTGGCAGTTCATCCTGCCACCATTTCAGCTCGCCCTTTTCGCTTAAAAACAGCAGTCGCGCTTTGACGGGTTCTTGCCATTGCCGTAACAGTTGATAAAAACAGAAAAATAACCAGGGCCAAAGCACCAGCCACCATAGGGCATAAAAAGGTTGCAGCAGGAAAATAAGCAGTATGAATAAGCTTTGCGCCAGATAAAAAATCCGGCGCATGCGGGATGGAACAAAGCTAAGGTTATACCCGTACTCTGTTAACAATGATATTCACCATAGCCTGCAGCTCTGGATCGGTGGATTTGCCATGCCCCATAAACCAGGCGAACAAATCCGGATCGTCACAAGCTAACAAGGCTTCAAAAGTGTATTTTTGTGTATCTGTTAAAGCGTCATAACCTTCTTCAACAAAAGGGGCCAGCAAAACGTCCAGTTCCAGCATGCCACGACGACAGGCCCAACGCAGGCGGGGTTTACCCATTAATTCTTTCATTTACAGCTTTCCTTTTGTTGGCAGTAGCCGGATTCTAACAAAAAAACCATACAGGGGTTGAGCTTTTGGCTAAATCCCCCAATGATCGACTTAGTATTCTAAGAGACTTACCCTTATGCAAGCATCCTGGATCAGTGCAGATCAACTCGCTTCTTTATCGACTTCAGTGCAAGGCGCCTTTATCAGTCCGCTGCCGGGCTTTGAAAGCCTGATTATTGCAGGGCCGGATAACCGTAAATACCTGCAGGGTCAGGTGACTGCGGATTTAAACACTTTGACAGCAGAAAACTTCCTGCGCGGCGCACATTGTGATGCCAAAGGCAAAATGTGGGCTCAGTTTCATTTATGTGCCGATGGCGAAGCCTTGTGGTACATAGGCTTTCGTGACGAACTGCAGGTCTCAGCCACTCAGCTGAAAAAGTTTGGTGTGTTTTCTAAAGTCAGCTTTGAAGCAGGCCATGACAGCCTGGCCATTTTGGGTATCAGTGGTGCCGGTAGTGCCGCTTTATTAGAAAAATTGGGTTACACCCAGCCTGCCGCCGTCGGCCAATTAAGCTCTGTGGCTGGTGGTAAATTGCTACGTTTAGCTGATGAGCATTACCTGTTAGTGCTGGATTTTGTCCACGCCCGCCAATTATTTGCGGAACAATCGGCTTATCTCGCAGCTCCAACCTTGTGGTTAGCCCGGCATATCCAACAGGGGTTTTCTTATCTAGAGCAGGCTGTGATTGGCGAATATGTGCCACAGATGCTGAATTTACAAAGTATCGACGCCATTAGTTTTACCAAAGGTTGTTATATAGGCCAGGAAACTGTGGCCCGAATGAAATATCTGGGTAAAAATAAAAGAGCAGCTTATATCCTCAAAAGCCAAACTGAGGAAACTCCGGCCAGCGGCACAGATATTGAAGTACAATGGTCGGAAAACTGGCGTCGGGTTGGCCAGGTCATTAATGCGGTGAATATTCAGGGGCAACTTTGGGTGTTGGCGGTATTACCGAACGATATTAACCCAGCTGATCCACTGCGATTAGCAACTCCGGATGCATCGGTTGTAGTTATATCACCTTTGCCCTATTCACTCGCGTAACTGAGGTTTGCATGAGCATACAAGCAGAAAAAGTAGTCGCCATTCATTACACTGTGGCTGACAAAGCAGGCAACGAATTAGATAGTTCGGCTGGCGGAGAACCGCTGGTATTTATTTTTGGTACTGGCGCCTTAATTCACGGTTTAGAGCAGGCTTTATTAGGCAAAACTGTAGGCGACAAATTCAAAGCTGAAGTACCAGCAGCAGAAGCCTATGGTGATCGTCATGATGAATTAACTCAGGCGGTACCACGTAATTTATTCGAAGGCATGGATGTACAGGTTGGCATGCGTTTTCGCGCTGCAGGCCCGGACGGCCGTGAGCAATCTGTAATAGTGTTAGACGTGACAGAAGATGAAGTGGTCGTAGACGGTAATCACCCTCTGTCAGGCATTGACCTGACCTTTGATGTGGAAGTGATTTTAGTCCGTGACGCCACAGACGAAGAATTGGCCCACGGCCATGTGCATGGTTTAGACGGCCACGCCGGACACTAAGCAACATAAACGGAGTCGCAAGACTCCGTTTCTTTACCCTGTGTACTTGAAGCTGCAGCTTTGTTGACTGCGCTACTCGCCCCAGTCACATAGGACTACTATGCTCCTGGGGTCTCGCTCACTTGTCGTCGCGCTGCAACATCAATTACTTTGGGTATATGTAAGCTTTATATCTATGTAAGCTTTGGGTATTCATAAATTAAAAGGAACACTGAACAATGAAAAAATGGCTTTTGGTTTTTACCGCTCTTGGTCTTGCGGCTTGTTCTGACAAAGAAGTAGCGGATGTCAGCTTAGGTTTATTCACCACCAAAGACATTAAAATTCAGACCTTTAACGACCCGAAGATTCCAGGTGTGACTTGTCATATCAGCCATGTTGAAGCCAATCTGGATTTTGCTGATCCATCAGATATGTCCATCGCTTGCCGCCAAACCGGTGAAATCACAGCGGCCATGTTGCAGGACATAGACAAATCCAAAAACGGCGAAGTGATTTTCAGCACCTCAAAAAGCATTTTATTTAAGCACTTAAAAATTCGCCGCATTCTGGACAGCAGTAGCCAGACCTTGTTGTACTTGTCCTACTCCACCAAAGAAAGCACAGGCAGCTACAAACATTCGCTGACCAGCGTGCCACTTTGGGGAACTGCGGCATGGCAAGATAAAGCGCCAGCCAAAACGCCTTAAGTTTTAACCGGGAACTCTTTGTCGGTCAGCACCTTCACTTTATCGCCTTGAGTTAAGGTGTCGCCGCCACGGATGACTATTTGTTCACCCGCAGACAACTCCGCATCCACAGCTATTAACTTCCCCATGCCCTGACCTAAGACCACGGCCTTTTGCTGAGCTTTTTGTTCGCTATCGACCACAAACACAAACTGGCCTTCACTTTTTACTACCACAGCATCCCGTGGCACTAACAGCTGCTGGCGGGCAATAGCTGTTGGTACAGCGACAGAAACTAACTGACCGACCTGGAAGTTAGCCAGTAACTGCTCTGGTACTTTGATACGGGCTTCAAAGGTTTGTGATCGCATATCAGAGACTGGGATCAGATTGCGTACAGGCAACTGACTTTCGCCACCACTATGAAACACCTGCAGCAGTTGGTTTTGTTGTAAAAAGGCGGCGTATTTCAGCGGCGCAAATACCACCACTTCCAAATCACTTAAATTGACCAGTCGTACTAAAGCGTCCGTTCTGCTGATGTCTTCACCATATTGATGGAAACGCTGCGCCACGACGCCGGCAAAGGGTGCTTTGACAGAGCTGCGATCAATTTGATCCTGCAGCTGCGCCAGCTGAGCACGCAATAATTTAAGTTCAGCTTCTGCACCGTCACGATCAGCACTGATTTGATCCAATTGAGTTAGGGCAACGCTGTTGTTTTTACTCAATTCCAGCAAACGCTCCGTGTCCTTTTGTAAACGTCGCCACTGAATATCAGCTTTGCTGATACGGGCATGCATTTCGTCCACCCGCAGTTGCAAAGGAGTGGTATCTAAACGAGCTATCACTTCATCCTGTTTAATTTGAGTACCGGGTTCAGCGAGCCACAATAAACGACCTTCCACACCAGCGGTCACATCAGCCTGATACCGGCTTTGTACCTGTGCTGTAACCATAGTGTGTGGCAACATCACCTGCTGCTGCACCTGTGCCACACTGACCACCTTATCAGGCGGCGTTTGCGCGATAACGGAAGATGAACAAAATAAAGCTGTCGTCAGAACCCATTTATGAAGTTGCATCAGAGATCTCCAAAGGAAGAGGAGCCCGGTCGTTTTGGCGGGCTGTGGAAGTCAAACGCAATAAAGCCGGAATTAACACCAGACTAAACAGCATGCTAAAGGTCATGCCGCCGACAATCACAGCAGCTAAACCCCGATATATTTCGGAACCCACACCAGGTACCAGCACCAGCGGCAACATGCCAAAAATACTGGTTAAGGTGCTCATAAAAATAGGTCTGGATCGGGTCAAAATGGCCTGATGCAGAGCTTGATCCAGAGGCATGCCTTCACGCTGACTTTGCCGGCACTGATCCACTAATAAAATGGCGTTGTTCACAACCAGCCCCAGCAAAATGACAAAACCTATCATGGTCAGTAAATCCAGCGACTGAAAAGTCACCAGATTGAGTAGCCGCAGCGCCACTACCCCACCCAAAATGGCCATGGGCATGGTCAGCACCACCAGCAAACTGTCTTTGGCAGAACGAAATAAAGCCGCCATCAGCAGAAACAGAATAAACACAGCCACAGCAAAGTTTTTCCCCATCTCTGTCATAGCATGAGACAAACGGTCGGCATTACCACGAAACTGCACTGAAATTTGCTCTGGCATTTCATCACGTAAAGGGGTCATCAGCTCACGTTGCAAAATTTGCATGGCTTCATCCAGCGCCATGGTGGCAGGTGGAGTGACTTGCAGACTAATGGTTCGCAGACCATTGACCCTTTGCAAGGATGTAGGGCCAGTGGTGTAATTCAGTTCACTCAATTGACCCAGGGTTTGACCACCAGAACCTGGTGTATACAAAGGAGTGGCCGTGAGTTGCTCCGGAGTTTGCCAGCCTTGGCCTTTGAGGATAATGTCCATCCGCTCGTTGCCATCAAAGTATTCACCAATGTAAATACCATCCGTGACGGCACGGACCATGTTGGCAACAGTAAAACGATCCACGCCACTTTGCGCTATACGGTTTTCATCCGGTGTTAAACGCAGTTCAGGTTGAGCCAAAGCCAGATCAGGCACGGGCCTGACTGTAGCACCAGCTAATAATTTTTCGATTTTTGGCATAGCAGCTGCCGCCTGCTGCATAAGCTGCGGCACATCAGGGCCCTGGAAGTCTAAATTTAATTCGCGGCCACTGCCAAAACCAAAGTTAAATAACGAGCCTTGTACGCTAAAGGCATTGGTATCCGGCAATCCCACCAGAATTTCTTCCCGCAATAATTTGATCATATCTTCTATGCTGTCCGGGTCTTCGGCATAGACAAAAAGCACGTTAAATCCCCTGTTGATCGACAGGTTATAGCCCTTGATAGCAGGATATTTTTTCTCCTGATAATAAGGCCTTAAACGAGACACCAGCAGATCGCCTATCTCTTGCTCCAGCACCTGCATATTGGCGCCTGGCGGCAGAGAAAAACCGGAAAAAACCGTATCAATAGAAGCCTGAGGCAAAAAATCGGCTTTAGGTAACAATAAAGTAATCAAGAAGATCGATCCTGGCACAAACAAAGCGGCCCAGGCCCAGGCCAGTTTACGATTTCGGGTGAAACGGCTCAGGTGGCTGGCCAGTTTTTGCCAGAATAACAACGCAGACTCTTGTCCGGTTTGAGGTTTTAACCAATACAAAGACGCAACAGGCAAGACAGTTAAAGCCACCAGTAACGAAGCGGTCACAGCCACAGCTAAAGTGAGCGCCAAGTCATAAAACAGCTGCCCTTCGACCCCTTGCATAAATAACACTGGCACAAAGATGGCCACAGTAGTGGCTGTCGAAGCCCAGAGCGCACTGCTGACCTGAGCAGTGCCTTTTTTCACGGCCTGTTCCAGTGCTAAACCCTGCTGCAATAAGCGCACTATATTTTCCTGCACTATGATGGCAGCGTCCAACACCATACCTACCGCAAAAGCCAGGCCAGCCAAAGACACAACATTCAGCGAGCGGCCAAATAAATCCAGCACCATAATGGACATCATTAACGAAACCGGAATGGTTAAACCAATCAACAGAGTGGCCTGCCAGCCGCGTAAAAACAGATACAAAATACCAAGGGCTAAAGCTATGCCCAAAACCAGATTGCCATTTACCAGCTCAATGGCTCTTTTGATATGCACAGAGGCATCAAAACTCAGCACTATTTCAATGCCTTTATTCTGCAGTTCGTTTTGATTTAAATCAGCGATTTCTTTGTTCAGCGCATCAAGAATTTCAACTGTGTTAGATCCGGCGGCACGCTGCAAAGTGATGTAAAAAGCCGGGTAACCATTACGTTTGGTAAAACCTGCCTGTTCGGCGTAATCAATCTTTACTTCTGCCACTTCATGCAAATACACAGGCCTGTCATTCTGGTAAGCCACCATCATTTGCTCATACTGCGCCGGGTCGTACTGCCCGACAAAACGCACTGTATATTCCCGCCGCCCCACCTCGGCAAAACCACCAGAGACATTGCTGGCCCGACCTATACGTGAACTTAACTGATCCACAGACAAGCCCAAAGCAGCCAGACGATAAGGGTCAAATACGATATGCAGCTCTTTAGCACGACGGCTGGATAAATCGACCTGAGACACACCAGCTATGGCTTTTAACCTGGGGTACACCACATCATCAATCACAGGCTGTAAGGCGGTAAAGTCAGCGTCGGCATTTTCATCCAGTTTACGGATCAACAAACTGGCGACAGGACCAGCACCACTGTTCAGTGAAACCACGGGTTCGTCCGCTTCACGAGGGCGAGGTGGAGCCTGATTTAACGCATTGATCACGTTCAGCATGGCTTGCTGCATGTCCTGACCTACATCAAAAGTCAGAGTAATAAAACCAAAACCAGCACCAATAAAGCTGCTGCTTTCTGTCACGCCAGGCACAGTGCGAAGCGCCGCTTCCTGCGGTTCAATAATGGTGGATTCCATTTCTTCAGGCGCAGCGGCCCGCCAGCCATTCTGAATAAAAATCTGTGGCTGTTCGATCGAAGGTAAAAGCTGGACAGGCAACTTAGCCACAGCAAGCAGACCAAATAACACCATAATCAGACTGACCACCACCACAGCGGCCGGATTTTTTATACTGCTTCGGGTTAAATTCATGACTCTGTTCTACTCTTCAGGGACAAGATAGCTGATGGTGATCAGTGTACCCAGTGCTGTAACAGGCTCCAGTTCACTGTGACCAGCGGTTGTGAATACAGGTTGACGTGGTGTTTTTCCTGTCAATTCAGTTTTGGTAAAGCCCGCAGCCTTTACACTGAATCAAATTAAAAGCCCTGAATGACCGAAAGATGGAGATTATTTATGTCTAAACCACTGATCCTGAGCCTGACTGCCTGGTTGGTATTGGCCGCCTGTGGACCTGCACCAACTGAACCTTCAGCGCCGATACAGCCTTCAACTCCGGCAGCAACTGCTGCAACGCCAGACAACAGCCATAACAGCGCCAACTCTCTGGATTGGGCTGGCGAGTACAAAGGTGTAGTGCCTTGTGCTGACTGCGAAGGTATTGAAACCTCGTTGACACTGAATATGGACAATAGCTATCAGCTCAGCACCATATATTTGGGTAAAGACGCCACGCCTTTTAAACAACAAGGCAGCTTCGAGTGGGATGCAAAGGGTTCAGTGATTCGTTTGCTGAACCAAAAAGACGGGCCAGCTTTGTATAAAGTTGGCGAAAATCAGTTATTCCAGCTGGATATGGAAGGTCAACTGATCACGGGTGATTTAGCGGACAACTACAAGCTGACGAAACAAACCACTGTCGCAGAGCATCAACTGACAGGAGTTCGCTGGAAGCTGACTGAATTAATGGGGCAAGAGGTTCCAACAACAGAACCCGATCTGACACCTTATCTGCAGTTTGGCGAGGACGGCAGAGTCAGCGGTTTTGCTGGCTGTAACCAGTTTACCGGTGCTTATGAGACTGAAGGTCTGCGTCTGACCTTTAAACCTATGGCCACCACCCAAAAAGCCTGCCTGAATGCTTCAGTCGAGCAGCAGTTTCTGACGACTATTCAGGGGATCGATAACTACAGCCTGAATGACTCAGGTTTGGCTTTTTATAAAGCCCGCACCGCGGCTTTGTTGCGTTTTACTGCAGTACAACCTTAGTTGTTAACGGGTCGGACAAAGCTTCAGAATAAAAAGGCCATTGTGCAGCCGAAAGGGGTTTGCGATGATGGCCTTTTATTTTATGGATCTGCCACCTGATGCCTTGCCAACGCTTAAGCCCAAAAGACGCCGCATTATTTGCCGATAAGCACAGCGATTTGTTCGGCGACCATAGTCAGTTAACCGCAGAACAGCTGGATACCAATGGCCTGAATCAGGTATTCAGAGTAAAAAATAACAGAGGCACCAGCCTAATCGTCAAACAAGCTTTGCCTGAGCATTCAGGTTTAACCCAACACTGGCCTGTTAGTTTACACAGAGCACAAATTGAAGCCGATGTATTAAAATATCAGGCTAAAATCTGCCCTGAGTATCTGGTGGAAGTGTTGTTTTATGACCAGGAGCTCGCGGCTTTGTTGCTTGAAGACTTATCAGATTGCGCTGTGCTGCGAAACGCATTTTCTGTCGGACAACAACCACAGAATATCGGCATTCATCTGGGCCGCTATCTGGCGAAAATCAGTTTTTACAGCAGCGATTTTGTCTTAACAGGCCCGGTTAAAAAAGCCAGGCAACTGCAATTTAACAACCCTGAACTCTGTCTTGTGACTGAGGATCTGGTATTTACCGACCCATATTGCAATCATGAACGAAATAGCCTGAACTTTGTCCAGGTGCCGCAAGTTCAGGAGTTGTGGATCAATGAAGCACTTCAGGCAGAAGTGGCTCAACTGAAAGCAGACTTTTTAGCTAAACCTCAGGCTTTACTGCATGGTGATCTGCACTGCGGTAATATCTTAGTCAGCCATGAAGAATACAAAGTCATAGGTGCTGAATTTGGCTGTTATGGCCCTATAGCTTTTGACGCCGGTACTTTTATCGCCAGCCTTATTCTAAATTTAGTGACTCAAAACCCGGCCAACACTACTTCTGCGCGCCCTTATTTGTCAAACCAAATCGACTTATTCTGGCAGGAGTTTTCTACTGTGTTCAGCACCCTGATGCAAAAGGAAACTAAAGATCAAAGTTTTCAGAACTCGCTCTATCAGCAGAGGTTTTTACAGCAGTTATGGCGGGACACTTTAGGTTATGCCGGCTGTGAGCTGATCCGTCGTACTGTAGGCTGGGCACCAGCACCGGAATTACAGCAACTGACTAATGCGGGCTTTAAGCTTCAGGCCCAACGCCAATTACTGACATTGGGACAGGATTTAATTATGCAGCGTCAGCAGATAACAGCAGCAAACTTACTGGCGAAACTGGCAGAGTAACAGGAGGGTTCGATGGAAAAAGTGACAGGTGTAGGTGGCGTCTTTATTCGTGCTAAAGACCCCCAGGCACTGGCATTGTGGTATCAACAGCATTTAGGTATTCCACTTGAGCCTGATGCGCCTTATGGCAGCTTTATAGCAAAAGCCGGGGATGAAACTGTCTGGTCCACTTTTGCTGCAGACACTGCTTATTTTGGCGCTCAAAGCCAACAAAACATGGTGAATTACAGAGTGGCAGACTTAGACGCCATGTTAAAGCAACTGAAAGCGGCCAATGTCTGGGTCGATGAGCAGGTTGAAGATGGCGACTACGGCAAATTTGGCTGGGCCATGGACCCGGAAGGCAATAGATTTGAACTCTGGCAACCCAAAGCTTAAGCTGTCTGGGTATGATGGAGTGATGTAGAGGATCTATGCAGTTGATGAAACTCGCCTGTGATATCAGTCAGTTGACCTTGCTGCAATAATAAAATCCGGTCAGCACTTAAAATAGTATCAGGCCTGTGCGCCACAATAATACGCGCCACCTGCAGTTGGCGGATGGCCTGATTAACTCTGGCCTCCAGCACCAGATCCAGATGACTGGTGGCTTCATCCAGCAATAACACTCTGGGTTTGTGGTACAGGGCTCTGGCGATTAATAAGCGTTGTTTTTGCCCGCCAGACAAAGCAGATCCCATATCGCCAATCAACGTATTGTAGCCCATAGGCATAGCCACTATATCCTGATGGATAGCGGCCAGTTCGGCACAATGCATCAGATGTTGTAAGTCAGGTTTAGGGCTAAAGAAGCTGATGTTGTCCAGAACTGAACCTGACAGCAATTGATCGTTCTGCATCACGGCAGCGACCTGACTACGGTAATGTTGCAGACCAAAACTGGTGAGCTCCATGCCATCCACTAACACTTTTCCTTGCTGAGCATGGGCCAATCCCAGAATGATTTTTAACAAGCTGGTTTTACCTATGCCTGACGGACCCACGATAGCGACACTTTCGCCAGGTGACAGTTGAAAATTCAACTGATGAAACAACCATGGATCCTGTTCGGCCTGACGAAAGTTCAGGTCGCGTAATTCAATATGCCCCTGCAATTGCATATAGGGCTGACTATCCCCCGATTTTTCAGTCTCAGTGAGCGCTATATCTGCCAGACGTTGTAAGTGCAATTCAAGCATCCGGAATTCAACCCAGTGGTCAATAAAAGCCGCGGCTCTTTGAGTGAACTGAGCTTTGTAACTGGCAAAGGCAAATAACATTCCCACACTAAAAGCATTGTCGATCACCGCTAAGGCGGCCAGATAAATCACTACTATATGTTCGATACCAAACAGCAATTGATGCACTGCCTGCAACGATAATTGCCAGCGTCCTAGCCTGAAATGTTGGTCTACAGCGGTTGAGTATTGATTTTGCCACAGGCTTAGCCTTTGGCTTTGTTTTGAAAACAACTGCAGACATTGAATGGCCCGGACACTCTCCATAAAACCGGATTGTTCTTTAGCCTGAGCCACTATGCTTTGTTCAGTGCATTGCTTTAGCTGTGCGTAAAACACAAACCTCACCAGTGCATAAAGCAACACAGCTATCAGCACAACGCAGGCTAGCACAGGGTGGTAAATAAAAAGCAGCACCAGCACTGTGCAAGCCATCAGCCCATCAATCAGAGCTTCTATCAAACTATTGGTCAGTAATTCACGTAGCTGCTGTAAGGAGCTAAAACGCGACACAATATCGCCCATATGACGCTTTTCAAAAAAACTCAGCGGCAAATGCAACAAATGCCGGAACAGATTCGTCGCCAGTTGCAGATTCAGTACCGACCCTAAATGCAACACCAGCCAGCTGCGTAATACATTGGTCAGTATTTGCAACAGCAGTAATAATCCAAAACCCATTGCCAGAACATGCAATAAATCCAGATCTCTGCTCACCAGCACTTCATCTACAACAAGCTGCATGTAATAAGGTGCAACCAACAGAAAAAACTGCAGCACCAGAGACATCAACAGGATCCGAATTAACGCAGGCCATAAACCAGATGCAGAAGACCAAAACTGCCACAAACTTAACTTTTGGCGTTGATCTTCTTTTCTAAATTCAGAGGTTGGATTCAATTCAAGCGCAATACCTGTAAAACACTGATCGATATCCGCAGAACTTAGATCCCGCCTGCCAAAAGCAGGATCCAGTATTTGAACTTTTTGGCCTTTGACTTTCTCCAGCACCACAAAGTGGCTCATCTGCCAATGCAAAATACAAGGAAGCTTGAGTTGGGACAATTCATCCGGCTCCAGCCGTAAAGCACGGCCAGCCAAACCCAACTGATCGGCCAGTTGCATCAGATGCTGCAAAGTGGCACCTTTAAGCGATAGTGGATAACGTTGGCGCAAACTGGCCATATCGGTTTTATAGCCGTAAGCACCGGCCACCATAGCAAGACAAGCCAGCCCACATTCAGCCGCTTCAGATTGATAGATAATTTGCATCTGAAATGTCCTATCGCCCAAACAACAAAGCACCCAGCAGACCTGCGGCCATCATGAACTGTGACATAGTCAAAAAAGCTGCGGTAAGCGGGTCTGTGTAAAAGCCGAGTTTAGTCAAATCACTAAAGCTGGAAATTTTCGTCTTAAAAAACTCATGATCTTTTGGAGCAAGCAGAAAGGTTAAGCCACTACCACTACACAGCAGAAAGTCCCAGAAATGACCTTGATCCATGGCTTTTAGCGCCGAGAGAAACAAAAAAAGCGCACTGCAATTTAAGACCAGACTTATCACCAGAGTCTCATTTTTCCTGCTGCAATTAGCCATCATCCCCTCCATCTGGCTTCTGATTTAAATCTGAAAACGTCCTTTTAAACTGACCAATGGTTCCAGCAACCAACTCAAAACAGAGCGCTGTTCCAGCACTATATCGGCGCTTAATAACATGCCAGCCTGCAATGGCATCTGTTCACCATAAGCTTCAATAAACTGCTGTTCCAGCCGCACCTGTACCTGATAAACCGGCTCCTGAATTTGCACCGGACTATCAGGGTCTTGTGCTATCAGCACTGCTTTTGAAAGCTGACTGACTTCTCCCTGATACAAGCCAAAACGCTGATAGGGAAAGGCATCAAATCGAAGCCAGGTGGTTTGGCCCGGTTGAATAAAGCCAAAAGCTCTTGTTGGTACTAACAATTGAGCATACAAAAAACCGGATTCAGGCAGTAGTTGCATCAATACCTGAGCGCCTTGCAGCTGTTGTCCCTGATTTACCACTAAATTGGTCACTCTGCCCGCAACAGGAGCGGTCAACAGCACTTCACCACGAGCCAGTAATTCGGTTTTCTGTTGCTCAAACTGCAACCGTTCAGCCTGCAATTGTTGAAGCTGACGCTGCTGATCAAGAGGCAAAGCCTGAAGCTGATTTTCCAACTGAATTTGTTGCTGAAGAATGGATTGAGCCAGAGTTTGCACCTCAGCCAGTTGTTGCTGCAGCATCAGATGCTGATCTTGTTGTTGTTCCAGTTGCTGTCTGGGTAAATGGCCTTTGTGCGCAAGTTCCTGCTGGGAGAGCAAACGTTCAGCCTGCAATTCAATGCGCTCGGAAAGTAATTGTTGCTGGCGTTGATTGTCTGAAAGCTGCTGTTTAACGTTATTAATTTGTGCTGTAAGTTGCTGACCTTGCTGTTCAAAACTCTGGATAAGCTCCTGTTGCTTTTGTTTGTTCAATACCAGCTGAAGCTCCACACTGCTTTGCAAATGAGCAGACAAACTATGCCCGGCAGCCAGATATTCATCACTACTTAATAAAGCCAGTTTCTGGCCTGCCTGTACAAGAGCGCCATCCTGAACATAAAGCTGTTTAAGCACTGCTGAACGTTGACTTTGAATACGGACAACTCCAGCGGAAGGCTTCAGATAACCTTGCACAGTCTCTTTACGGGAAAAATTCGCCTGATGTAACAGCAGCAGTAAACTGAAGACAATCAAGACTAAACAGAAGCACAATATAGAGCTGCTGACAGGCTGAACAATACTGACCTGGCCTTCAAGGCGCTGTTGTTGTGCCTGCAAAGCTTTGGCTCGAAATAGACCCTGATCTGTCGCCATAGTGAAACTCCGTGCAGTTTTGTACACTGCAAAAAGACTTTCCACTTTGTGCCGACAGGCATAGACCCGACACTGTTAAGAAAACCATCACTGGTTATGCAACCAAGTGTAGCCGAATAACAAAAACAAACAAATAATTAACATTAAAAACACAAAACGGTGTAGCTGAATGCAAAAGAAAAATACGGAACCGGCCGCTAAAACCACCGCGAAATTACTTTGGGTGCAGCGGGCATGGAAAGCTGGAAAACATAATGCCTTTACAGACTTATGTTACTTCCGGCAGCGTTATTATCTGGTATTTCGCGAGGCCTCCACTCACCACTCCAAAGATGGCATGCTGCGAATTATGAGTTCAGTACAGGGCAAAAAGTGGCGCACCCTGGCTGTATTACAAAACCCTGATGCCGATTTAAGAGATGGCAAACTAACTGTCACTCCGGATGGCAGGCTGCAGTTACTGGCCGCTGCTGCTTTTCATGACAAGACAAAGCAGGCTTATCAATCTTACTTATGGCACTCGCCGGATGGCATAAACTGGTCAGAACCACAAGCTGCAGGCGAAGCGGATTATTGGTTATGGCGTTTAAGCTGGTTGCGCGATCAGGCTTATGCTGTCGCTTATAAATGTGGTGCCGATCGCCATATTCGCTTGTACCAACAAAATGCTAAAGGCCAATTTGATGTGATAGCCCCTCGCATCTATGGTGAGGGTTACGCCAATGAAGCCGCATTGATATTTGATGACAATGACAAAGCCTGGTGTTTGTTACGTAAAGATCCTGATCATGGTCAACTTGGTTATTCGCGCCCTCCTTATACTCAATGGCAATGGATGGATATAGGCTGTCGTATTGGCGGCCCGCAGGCCATTTTTACCTCTTCGGGTCAGATGCTGGCGATGGTACGGCTTTATGACGAAACCGTTAGAACCAGTCTGGTGACTCTGGACCAAAATACGGGGAAACTGACAGAGTTACTGGCACTGCCCTCAGGTGGTGATTGCAGTTATGCTGGTATGGTGTTGCATCAGAATAAATTATTAGTCAGCTACTACTCCTCTCATCAGGGGCATTGTTCAATTTATACAGCGCTTTTATCTGTCGAAGTTCAGGCTGCAACAAGTTAGCACCAGGTAAACCAGACTTTACTTAAGTAGATAATCTGCAAATTAACTTCAACAAGCTGATGATTATTAGCCGTTTTATCGACAAGATCGGCAAAAGTAGCGACAAAATGCTATAGTAGCAGACAAGTTATCGGGGCAAACACTGTGGTCACTCCAGAGTTTGTAGGGTTCGCTTTGATAACCAATCCGCAGGACGCACCAGAAAATACATAACAGCCTAAAACTAAGGTAAAACATTGATGAAAACATGCAAAAAGTCTGTTCTGGCATTGAGTATTCAGGCCAGTCTGCTCGCTGCAGCCATGGGTCTTTCTCCTGCTTTATTAGCGCAGGAAAGTGACAAAGATCAGGCTGCTGAAGAGACAAAATTGGAACGCATTATGGTGACTGCACAGAAACGCGTGCAAAGCACCCAGGAAGTTCCTATCTCTATTGCAACTTTAAGCGGTGAAAAATTCGACGCTTTGTTTGCAGGTGGCGAGGATATCCAGGCTTTATCTGGCAAGATCCCAGGTTTATACGCTGAATCATCAAACGGCCGTGCTGCACCACGTTTTTATATTCGTGGTTTGGGAAACACAGATTTTGACCTGGCCGCTTCTCAGCCAGTTTCTGTGATTATGGATGACGTGGTGATGGAAAACGTGATCCTCAAAAGCTTCCCGTTATTTGATATCGAGCAAGCTGAAGTGATCCGTGGCCCACAAGGCACCTTGTTTGGTCGTAATACCACTGCTGGTATTGTGAAGTTCAATTCAGTGAAACCTACTCAGGACTTCGAAGCTTATACCAAAGCGACAGTTGGTAGCTACGGCACTATTAACGTAGAAGGTGCAGCTGGTGGTGGCTTGACCGACGAATTGTCTGCCCGTATTTCTCTGATGAACCAAAACCGTGATGACTATGTCAACAACGGTTTTACCGGTGAAAAAGACTTCACTGGTGGTCATGATGAAAAAGCAGGCCGTCTGCAGTTTTTATATGACACTGACGATTTCTCTGCACTGTTAAACGTACATGGCCGCAAACTGGATGGCACATCCACTTTGTTCAGAGCCAACATCCTGACTCCGGGTAGCAATGAGCTGAACGAGAATTATGATCGCGATACTGTCTACTACGACAAAGGCGATGGTAACTATCAGGAATACGACAATTTCGGTACATCGTTAACGTTCGAATTTGCGTTAAAAGACATGACTTTAACCATGATATCAGCGATGGAAAAAGCTGATGGTAAAGGTAAAGGTGATATTGACGGTGGTTATATCATCGATACCAATTTTGATGGTGTCGCTGAAGAAACTGGCCCGGGTTTTATTCCTTTTGATGCAGTGACTGAAGATCAATTAAATGATTTGGAACAGTATACTCAGGAAATCCGCTTAGCCAGTGATACCAATGAAGCTTTAGAGTGGCAGGTGGGAGCTTTCTACTTCGACTCTTCTTTTGGTGTGACCAGCGTTGACGGCTTCTTTGGCGCAACCACTGTCTACCACGGTAACGAAAGCTGGGCTGTATTTGGCCAATCCACTTACAACCTGACAGATCGCTGGGATATCACAGGTGGTGTTCGTTACACCTACGACGAAAAAACCTTCTGGGTGGGTCAACAAAATGTGGATAGCTTCGCTTTAACCATAGGTGCAGCTAGCATCCAGGACTACGACCCAATCAAAGTAGATGACGGCCAGGTCAGCTGGGAATTAAGCAGTAACTATCGCCTGACAGACTCCACCAGCGTTTTTGGTCGTGTTGCCAGCGGTTTCCGTGCTCAGTCTATTCAAGGTCGTGATGTCGCCTTCGAAAAAGCACCTTCAGTAGCAGACTCAGAAACTATTACTTCATTTGAAGTAGGTGCTAAGTCTGACTTACTGGACGATTCACTGCGTCTGAACGGCGCTCTGTTTTATTACACCATTGACGATATTCAGTTATCCGCTATTGGTGGTGAAACTCAGGGCAACCAGTTGATCAATGCCGATAAAGGCGTGGGTTATGGTTTCGAAGTGGACGCTGAATGGCGTGCAACCAAAAGCCTGGTCGTAGGTGGTGGTTTCAGCTACAACAACACTGAACTGAAGGATCAAAACTTACTGGTTGCTCCTTGTGGCTCAGGCGCTTGTACACCAACAGATCCTACTGGCGGCGCTGGCTTAGTCTTTATTGACGGCAATCCATTCCCTCAAGCTCCTGAAACTATTTTAACGGTCAATGCCCGTTACGATATTCCGGTCAGCACAGGTGAGATTTATATTTATGGTGACGTAGCCCGTCAGGGTGAAACCAACCTGTTCCTGTATGAATCTGCGGAATACCGCACTAACGGCAACTTCGAAGCAGGCTTACGTATTGGTTATCTGAACTTTGATAACGACTACGAAGTGGCTTTATTTGGCCGTAATATCACCGACGAAGAAAACTTAAAAGGTGCTATCGACTTCAACAACCTGACGGGTTTTGTTAACGAACCTCGTATTATTGGTGTTGAGTTTAAAAAGAACTTTTTCTAAGTTAAAAAAGTAGTGAAAAGGGCGCACAGAGTGCGCCCTTTTTTTGAGCTTAACCCGAGTTGCGCATACCTGCCGCAATACCGGCAATAGTCACCATCAAAGCACGTTTAATGCTGTCGTTCACTGTTTCAGGTTCATGCCTTACCCGATTTAACAGCTCCACCTGCAAAATATGCAGCGGGTCAACATAAGTATTTCGCAGCATAATAGACTCGCGGATCCAGGCTTCTTTCGCCATCAGCGTGTCGCTTTGGATCAGCTTTAACAATAAAGCCGTATCTGCGGCCAGTTGCTGACGCAATTGCAAACCTAAAGGCAACAAATGCTCTGGCACCAGTTTTTCATCATAATAGGCGGCAATTTCTGCATCCGCTTTTAAGTACACCATTTCCAGCATCGACAAACGGGTGGCGAAAAATGGCCATTTAGCACGCATTTGCGCCAACAAATCTGTTTTACCTTCCTCGACGACAACGGCCAACGCACTACCTGCGCCTAACCAGGCCGGTAACATCAGGCGGTTTTGCGACCAGGCAAAAATCCATGGAATGGCACGTAAACTTTCAACACCGCCATTTGGATTACGTTTTGGCGGACGACTACCCAGCGGTAGCTGCCCCAATTCCAGCTCTGGTGTAGCAGCGCGGAAATAAGGCACAAAATCAGGATGATGCCGCACCACGGCACGGTAAGCTTCACAGGAGACTGTTGCCAGTTGCTGCATCAGCTCACGCCAGCTTTGTTCTGGCACTGGCGGCGGTAACAATACCCCTTCCAGTACAGCACTGGCATACAAGGCAAGACTGCGCTGCGCTAAGCCATTTAAACCAAACTTAAAGCGGATCATCTCGCCTTGTTCAGTCACCCGCAAACCACCGGCCAGCGATCCTGGCGGCTGGGATAAAATAGCGGCGTGAGCCGGACCACCGCCACGACCTATAGTACCGCCACGGCCGTGGAATAAGGTCAGTTGTACTTTTGCCTGCTGACAAATAGCGACCAAAGCTTCCTGCGCACTGTACTGAGCCCAGGCCGCAGCAAAAGCACCAGCATCTTTGGCTGAGTCTGAGTAACCAATCATCACTTCCTGACGACCGTTGATATAACCTCTGTACCAATCGATGGCCAGCAACTTGCTGATACATTCCGGCGCATTGGTTAAATCCGCCAGGGTTTCAAACAAAGGTGCTACCCGCATTGGGAAAGTAATACCAGCGTCTTTCAACAGTAATTGCACAGCCAGCACGTCTGAGGGTTTACCGGCCATAGAAATAACATAAGTAGATAAAGCTTCAGGTCCGTGACGAGCCACTATGTCACAGGTATCCAGCACTTCTTTCACTTCAGGGCTTGGCGACCAGTTGCGCGGGAATAAAGGTCTTTTGCTGCTCAGCTCGTTTAATAAGAAAGCCTGACGGGTTGATTCATCCCATTCTGCATAATCACCAATACCCAGATAACGGGTAAACTCGCTGAATACAGCGGTATGACGACCAGATTCCTGCCGCACATCCAGCTTCAGCAAGGTTAAACCAAAAGCATAAGCGCGGCGGATGGTATCTTTTAATAAGCCTTCAGCCACCACCTGCATTTTGCAATCGAGTAAAGACTGATAACAGAGTAGCAAAGGCTCCAGCAGTTGCTGGTTATGCCAAATCAAATCGTCTGGTCGTTGTAATCTGTCATGTTTTAAGGCTTCAGTCAGCCAGTCTCTGGTGTGCAGTAATTTATGGCGGAAATCATTCAGCAGCTTACGGTAAGGTTCTGATACATCACCTACTACAGCACGTACCGCATCATTAACCTGATTCATCGACAATTCGTTGGCCAGCACATCCAGGTCACGGCTGAATAAATCAGCGGCTTTCCAGCGACTTAGCAGCAGCACCTGACGGGTGACTTTGGCAGTAACAAAAGGGTTACCGTCCCTGTCTCCACCCATCCAGGACGAAAAGCGGATAGGAGCGGCTTCTAAAGCCAGACCGTGGCCCAGCACTGGCTGCAGTGCAGTATCTAATTCGCGGATAAACTCTGGGATAGCGTCCCACAGCGAGGTTTCAATCACAGCAAAACCAGACTTGGCTTCATCCACTGGTGTCGGTCTTTGTTCGCGGATTTCGTTGGTATGCCAGGCCTGAGTGATCAGCTGATACAAACGGTTTTCTACTTTTTTCTGCTGTACCGGCGCTAAATCCTGCTCCAGTTCTGCTAAACAGGCCGCTATTTCGGTCAGCTTATGAATAAGAGTACGACGAGTGACTTCTGTCGGGTGCGCAGTCAGCACCAGCTCTATAGATAAATCGGCGACAGCCTGTTCGATCCGGCTTTTGCTGATGTTTTTATCCTGTAACAGTTGCAGCAGTTCAGCCACTGGCTCTGGTTTTTCAATAGAAGCCCGACCCGCTTTACTAATGGTATGGTGCTGTTCAGCTAAGTTCGCCAAATTTAAAAACTGCGCAAAAGCGCGGGCTACCGGCAGAATTTCCTGATCCGTTAAACTGGCCAGCACTTGCTTCAGTTGCTGATCCTGTAGTTCTGTGCCCTGCCTGGCTTCTTTGGCTAAAGCACGAATTTGCTCAATACGTTCTAAAACTGCATCACCTAATTGATTGCGTATGGTGTCACCCAGCTGGGTACCCAACAATCCGACATTTGCCCTCAAGGCAGCATATTGCGACATAACCCACTCTCCTCGTTGCACTGCCTGCAGTTTAGTTCTGCGGTTTCTATTCTTTTTCTAACGTTCTGACCCACCCTAACGGGTATTTGTTTAGTGCTCAAGCCTGATAGATTACAAAACGACCAACAAAATAGAAAGCCAGAAGTGTAGAAGTCTGAAATATTTATTCAAATACTTGTCACATCCCCAACAGCTGAAGGTACTTAGCTCTAGTGCTGCAACCACTAGCAGCTTAATTAAACTTGCGGAGTGACTATGATGTTAAAAAGAAAACCCCTTATTCTGCTGTGCTACACAGTGTTTATGCTGCTAAGTCAAAGCCTTAAAGCAGATGAAACCCCAGCAGCCAGCTTTCAGGTGCAGGTAGAAGGCAAGGGCAAAGCCATTATTCTGATCCCAGGTCTGATGTCTGATCAACGGGTATGGCAGCAGTTGGCAACCGCTTTAAAACCAGACTACCAGCTACATTTAGTGAGTTTGGCGGGTTTTGCCGGCACTCCGGCTTTGGCGGCACCTTTAAAACTAACACAAGTGACCAGTGAACTGGCCGCTTATATTCAGCAGAAGCAGTTAAAGCAGCCGATAGTCATTGGCCATAGCATGGGCGCGTTTTTGGCCTTCCAGTTGGCAAGCTCTTATCCACAACTGACAGGCAAAGTGATAGCTGTGGATGGCTTGCCTTATCTGGCGCCTGTTTTTAGCCGCGACAGCACGACCACTGTGGCACAAATGGCTCCTCAGGCGAAAATGATGCAGCAGTATTATCAACAAATGACGTCAGCCCAACTGGCCGAAAGTGCAGAGCAAGGTATGGCTATTCAGGTGAGCAGTGCGGAGCATGCAGCAATAGTCACAAAAATGGCAGCAGCGTCCGATCCGGCGACTGTTGGCGCAGTCATCGCTGAACTCTTAACTACAGACCTTCGAGGCGAAGTACATAAAATTCAGCAGCCTGTATTGCTGTTAGGTGCTGGCGGAGCTTTACCTTCAGACAGCATGCGCCCTGTAGTTCAGGCTCTGTATCAACAACAAATTAACACTATTCCACAGGCGAAGCTGGACTTTAACTGGCAGTCACGGCATTTTATTATGTGGGATCAGCCTGACTGGTTGCTGACACAAATCACTGATTTTATAAAGGAATAACTATAATGTTAACTACTGTGGAACAGAGATTATTACCAGATGTGATGGCAGCCACAGCAGGTGATCGCAGCGCCTTTGAACGCCTGATCACCCAGTGTCGCCATACAGTCACAGGCATAGCTTTGGCGATAGTCAAAGATCTGGACGCCAGCGAAGAAGTGGCACAAGAGGTGTTTATTTATATCTGGCAGCAGTTAGCAACGCTGCGTGAACCAGCCAGCTTTTTGCCCTGGGTCCGGCAAATGACCAGGCATCGCAGTTACAACTACCTGCGGGACAACAAGGTAAAGCAAAAAGTGTTGGGCGAAGAAGCCGAAAGCCTGCTGGAAAACTTTGCCGACTCAGCCGCTTCAATGCAGGATTTACTGGAGCGTGAGCAGCAGCAAATTATCATGCAGGACTTTATCAGCCTATTGCCGGAAGACAGTCGTGAGATCGTTTTACTCTATTACCGTGAAGAGCAATCCAGTCAGCAAGTCGCTGATTTATTGGGTTTAAGCGACGCCAATGTGCGAAAAAAACTGTCCAGGGTAAGGGAGCAGTTAAAAGACAGCTTATTAGCACGTTACGGCCAGTTGGTGTTGAGCACAGCACCGGGTTTAGGTTTCAGCGCTATGGTAGCCGCAGCTTTAACCAGCGTAGCACCTCCTGTAGCGGCAGCGACTTCTGTCTCCGTTGCAGCACAACAAAGTGGCTGGCTGGCTAAAACTGCTGTACTGCTGGGTGGCGCTATGATCGGCACTCTGGTTGCTGTGGTTGGCGTCGTCTTAGGTATGCGAGCTGTGCTGAACAAAACGGACAACGAAGATGAAAAAACAGCGTTAAAAGCCTTACGCAGCAAAACTATCCTCTGGGTTTTGTTATCAGGCCTGTTATTAACAGCAGCCTACGAACTGACCAGTGGAGCCTGGGCACCTGTCGCAGCTTTTGTGCTGTTGATAGCAGGATTGATCTATAGCCAGCTTCGGTTGCAGCAGATCATCAGCCCACGTCTGCAAAGGCAATACCCGGATACAGCAGAGCTTGCCAGAGTGAAGCGAAAAAATACATTGTGGTGCTTGCTGGGTATGACCTTAGGTTACGGTACTGGCTTCTTCGGTCTGATTTATGGCATGATGCAAAGTGGCCGCTGGCACTGGTGATCACCAGCGCCAGAATTTGAATCGTTTCGGTTCAGACTGTTCCAGCAGCACTGCATCTGCGGGTTCAGGCGCATGCAAAGCTGACAGGTCAACAGCTACAGTGCCTTCGGCTTGCCATGGATGCAGTGGTTGCTGCTCTTCCACAGCAGCTGATGCCTGAGCCTCTGTTTCTCCGGCAAGACGAAAGGCATAAGAGGCTATAGGAGGTCCTATGGTTTCAAACACTGTGACAGCACCGAGCACTATGGCACTGATGACAGCAGCATGTTCCGGTACCAACTGGCTGGAACTTTGCACCAACCCAATAGCAAGACCCGCCATCGGGATCAGTAACAAGCCGGAAGAGGCACCGGTTCGCACCGTTTGCCCCAACAACACTGAGCTGACACTGACGCCAAACCATTTGGCCGCACAGCGCACTGCAACCAGCACCATAATGACAGGAGCAAAAGCCACCAGTTCTGCAAAGTGTAAGTTAGCACCGGCAAAGACAAACAAGACGATAAAAAACAGCTCAAAAGCGCTGCCAAATTCCAACGCAGACACCACTTCTTCACGTTCCATACTGCGTACTACTATACCGACCACCAGCGGTGCAAACAGCGCAGATAACTTTAATTGCTGCGCCAAACCCAGACACAACATCAAAGCACCGACCACTAACGCCAGTTTATACTGGGTAGCTGTTTGAGTTCTGCTGGTTAAGAAATGCAGACCATAGGCAATAGCGCCACCTAACAAGGCCGATCCCAACAATAAATACATAGGTTGCAACACAATTTGCTGCCAACCAGCATCCTGTTCGGCCAACAAGACAGGCACCACAAAAGCAAAGGCAAGGAAAGATAGCAGGTTATTCAAAGCGACTAAGGACTTGGCCGTTTCAGTGACCGGACCTTTGGCTCCGACTTCATGTGCAACGTGCAATAACACAGCTGGGGAAGAAGACACCAAAATAGCGGCAATTAAAGCGGCCAAGGCTAATGGAATTTGGAACAACCACAACACGGTAAAAACCGCGCTGAAGGTTAAGGTGCTTTCCACCAGCGCAATTACCAGTAAACGCGGTGACTGACGTAGAAAACGCAAATCGAGCGAAGAACCCAGCCGGTATAAAATCAGCGCCAGCGTGATATCTATTAATATGCGGGAGTCTTTAAGCACGGACTCAGTCAATAATCCCAGACCGCTGGGTCCTACTAAAAACCCCACCAGCATAAAACCTGTGATACTGGGTAACCAGGAAATACGATGCGCCAGATAACCACCCAAACTGCCAATCAACAGCAGCAAACCAAAGGATGACAGCGGCGTAATGGTCAGTGGCCAGGCCGGTAAAAACTCCATCCAAAACTCTCCATGGCAAAATAAAAAACCAAATCAGCCGATTAGCTTATCACAGCCTTATGACTACAGAAGGTGTTGATTTGGCCAAAAGGCCCAAACTGTAATTTTAACTCTGTATTAGCAGGCACCTGCAATACGCCTGCATAAGAGCCAGTGATCACCCACTCCCCTTGTTTTAAACCTATACCCTGCTGACTTAAATGGTTCACCAGCCAATACAAAGGCAATAACGGGTCCTGATTTGGATGCTGAGCATCAAACTTCTGTTGCTGGCCCGAATACTCCAGCACCAGCTCAAACTTTTCTGATAAAGATTCTTCAGCTAAAGCCGGGCCTATATACAAACCCTGATTAAATAAACCAGCCGCCAGTTGATCTAAAAATTGTGCACCAGCATCAGCACTATAAGGCCGGATGATTAGCTCCAGCGCCAGATGAGTGGCACCAATCGCAGCTTTTACCTCAGCTTCGCTATAAGGTTCGGTGCGGGCCGGTAAATCGGTCGCCAGCAAAAACGCCAGCTCTGGTTCAATGCTGTACTGCTCTGATTGTTGCTCAAACAGGCAAAGCTCGCCTTGTTGCAGATGAGCAATAGGCGCCAGTACCCATTTATCCGGCCCGGGCAAACCGGCTTTCCAGCCGACCACAGGAAGGTCTGACTCAATAAACAACCACTGTTGGATAGCAAAAGCTTCAGCCAGAGACGTTGGACGCAGCTCTGCTGGTAATAAAGGCGCGGCTTCACCACGTTGACGATAATCCGCCAGCCAGGCTGCAGATTGTTGAATTTGTTCTGGAGTCACGCGATATATCCTTCAAGCTTCAATTGACAGCATCTACAGGGCTTTGTACTTTAAGCCGCATGCGGGTGTAGTTCAATGGCAGAATGAAAGCTTCCCACGGGTTCGATTCCCGTCACCCGCTCCAGCCTGTAGCTTGTTTAAATGAAAAAAGCACCCAAAGGTGCTTTTTTGCGAACAGACAACAATCTTAGATTTGCGACTGAATGTAGTTTGGCAAACCAATCAGCTTGATCAGGCGCAGCTGTTGTTCCAGCCAATGGGCGTGATCGTTTTCAGTGTCGTCCAGCAAGGTCATCAGCAAATCGCGCGTGACGTAGTCCTGCACAGATTCACACAGAGCTATGGTTTTTTTCAGCAAAGCACCGACTGAATACTCCACGTTTAAATCGTTTTGCAACATGGAAGGCACGTCAGTGCCCACCTGCAACGGATCACGTTTGGATAAATCAGGTGTGCCTTCTAAAAACAAAATACGTTCAATCAAAGCCGCCGCATGAGCTTTTTCGTCGGTCACTTCATGATCGATACGCTCAAACAGTTTGCTTAAACCCCAGTCGTGATACATACGGGCATGGATAAAATACTGATCCATAGCACTGAGCTCATTCGACAGCAGCTCGTTTAACGCTGCGATCACCTGTGTATTGCCTTTCATTGTTAGTCTCCTGAACCCATTTGGCTTTGCAGGTAATTTTCCAAACCTACCAAAGTAATTTGTTGCTGCTGAGTATCAATCCAGTCCACATGCTCTTCTTCATGCTCCAGAATTTCCTGCAACAATTCGCGGCTGACGTAATCTTGATGCTGTTCGCATAATTTAATGGCGTCACGTAATAACGGCAGTTGATCGTATTGGAAATCCATATCGCACTGCAGCATTTCTTCGGTGTCTTCACCAATACGTAACTTGCCTAAAGCTTGCAGGTTTGGCAGGCCTTCCAGGAATAAAATACGCTCAATCAGCTCGTCAGCCTGCTTCATATCTTTGATCGATTTTTTATAGCAAACCGAATTTAACTGAGCTAAACCCCAGTTTTTATAGATACGGGCGTGTAAAAAATACTGGTTAATGGACGTTAACTCAGAGGTCAGCACCTCATTCAGTTTAGCGAGCACTAAAGGTTGGCCTTTCATAGCGAATACCTGCAAATTCAAAAACTGTGCTTATTGTAGTCAAAAAATCAACAAACTCAAGAAAAAAACCAACAAAATCAATAAGATGGCATTGCGAATAGTTCGCTTTAGTGCCAGAGTTCTTGCTAAGTTTTTACAATAGCCCACAAATCAGTAGCTTAAAGCTTTTGCTACTGCGGGCAGCCAGTTTTGTGTTTCATCGAACGCCTTGTACTATTCGGCGTGATACTGCGTAACAACGGCCAAATCAGATATACTCGGGCCCACAGTAAGCGATAGTCAGAGTAAAGCAGGCAGCAAGGCTGGAATTTATGAGTCAGACAGAAAAGAAAAAATCATCAGGTTTTTTAATTAACCTGGCATTTAACATCATTATCCCCACGCTAATTTTGAGCAAATTAAGTGAAGATCACCAGTTAGGACCCGTCTGGGCTTTAGTGGTCGCTTTAGCCTTTCCTTTGGGTTTTGGTTTGTGGGAGTTGCAGCAAAGTAAAAAGGTTAACTTTTTATCCGTACTGGGCGTGATCAGTGTGTTATTTACCGGAGGGATCAGCTTATTACAGCTCGACCCAGCCTATATCGCCATCAAAGAAGCCGCTGTTCCCGGCATTATCGCGCTGGTGGTTTTAATCAGCCAACGCAGCAAGTATCCGTTGGTGAAAAAAATCCTGCTGAATGACGAGCTGATGGATTTAACAAAACTGGAAGCCAGCTTAAAAGCCCACAACGCAGAACAGTTGTTTGCAGCCAAACTACAAAACTGTGCTTATCTGGTGGCGGGCTCTTTTGTGGTGTCTTCTATATTAAACTATGGCCTGGCGAAATACTTACTGGTCAGCCCGCCTGGTACTCCGGCTTTTAACGAAGAGCTGGCACAAATGACAGCGCTAAGTTTCCCGGTGATTGCATTACCTTGCACCATTATGTTGATGGTCGCCATTTGGTATCTGTTTAGTCAGATAGGTAAAGTGACTGGCGAAAGCATTGAATCTTTTATCCGTCAGTAACAGACAAAGCCATCAGGTGCTGCAGTTACAGCGCCTGATGAAACCTTTCGAATGCTGCGGTTAAATCTGCAATTAAATCTTCTGTATCTTCCAGACCAATATGTAGCCGGATCAACGGCCCAGTGTAAGGCCAACTGCTGGCTGTTCTGAGTTTCTGAATGCTTAAGTTCGGAATAATCAGGCTTTCATAACCGCCCCAGGAAAAGCCCATTTTAAAATGTTCCATGCCTTCAATAAAAGCAGCCACAGCTTTCGCATCCCCTTGTTTTAATACAAAAGAAAACAAACCATTACTGCCACTAAAGTCACGTTGGAAAATGTCATAACCGGGATTTTCAGGCAAAGCCGGATGACGCACTGTTTCCACTTCTGGTCGTTGCTGTAACCACTTCGCCACTTTTAATGCATTCGTCTCATGCTGAGCTAAACGCACCTTCAAGGTACGCAGACCCCGGCTGGCCAGATAAGCATCGTCCGCCGAAGCGCAATAGCCCATCAGATAGCTGTGCTCGCGTAGTTGTGGCCAATGTTTTTCGTTCGCTGTGGCAATCCCCAGCATGGCATCTGAATGCCCCACTATGTATTTGGTCGCGGACTGAATACATATATCCACACCCAAAGCATAAGCATCCAGCAGCACAGGGGTGCCCCAGGTATTATCCAGCATCAGCACTATGTTATGTGCTTTCGCTACTGCGCTGATGGCCGGAATATCCTGCAGCTCCATCGTCAGGGACCCTGGAGATTCAAGAAAAATCACTTTGGTATTGGCTTTAATTAACGCGCTGATACCAGCCCCAATCAAAGGGTCGTAATAGCTGGTTTCTATGCCTAAACCTGCCAGCAACTTATCGCAGATAGCGCGGGTAGGTTCATAGGCGGTATCCACCATCAGCAGGTGATCACCCTGTTTTAAGAAACTCACTAAAGCAGCGTTAATAGCCGCAGCACCACAAGGGTATAAGGCACAGCCTGCAGAACCTTCCAAATCACAGATGGCATCCTGCAACGCAAAATGGGTCGCAGTACCACGGCGGCCATAATAAGGCACTCTGTCACCACGATGAGCTGTCGCATGCTTTAGCTCGGCCATAGTATCAAAGACAATAGTGGAAGCACGCACCACAGGCGGATTTACTGCAGAACCCGTCCATTCTTTGCTACGACCGGCATGGATCAGTTGAGTTGCTTTTTTCATGAGAAACACCTTAGACATCCAGATGTCTGATAATCTACAGTTTTTTTCAGCTTAACGCCAGCCGTTGATTTCACCATGGGTTAACAGCTTTTCCAGCTGAGGTTTGGCAAAGTAATAACCCTGGAACCAATTGATACCTGAAGCCACCAGATAATCCAGTTCTGCTTTGCTCTCTACCCCCTCAGCCAGCACTTTGGTGCCTAGTTCGCAACAAACAGTCAAAATGCCTTTCAGCACGGCCTGCTTGACTGTGTCCTGATCAATATCCCGAATTAAGCCCATATCCAGTTTTAATACCGCAGGCCTTAACGAAGTTAACCAGCCTAAGCCAGCGTAACCCGAACCAAAATCGTCTATCGCCGTGATAAAACCGCGTTTGGCATAACTTTCGAAAATACGTTTGAGTTTGGCCTGATCGATAATTTGCTCACCTTCCGTCACTTCAAACATAATTTGAGTGATATCAAAACCAAATAGATCACCGGCTTCAATAGTGGCGCGAATACAGGTTTCAGGGTTATAAACAGCGTTAGGTAAAAAGTTAATACTTAACAGTTTTTTCAAGCCCAGCCTGGAAGCCGTTTCTATGGCTTTGACCCGGCAGGCCTGATCAAAATAGTATTTATTGCTATCGTTGATTTGTTCAAAGACCCAACCAGCGCCCTGTCCCTCAGGCCCACGCACCAAGGCTTCATAACCAATGATGTCTTGCTTTGACCAGTCGATAATAGGCTGAAATGCCATACGAATTTCAAAACCAAGTGACTGACCACTTAAGCAATCCATACAGCTTTGTTGTTTAATTTGTTCAGGAAAATCCATAAAACTGACCCAATAATGAACTTTATGTACCACAGTAGATGACACTACAGATAAAACGCAAGTCAGCTGCGCTCATATCAAGCTGATACGTGACGATACGGATTGGTCTTATCTACCCTTTGCCTCGTATTGGTCAGAACAGCGAAGCAGCACAGGCTGGTTTGCCTATGTCAGCCATGTATAATAGTCCCATATCTAGCAGAGCCCGAGCCTTATGAAATACAAAGACCTGCGCGACTTTATCAGTCAGCTGGAGCAACGTGGATTGCTCAAACGAATTTCGATGGAAATCGATCCTTATCTGGAAATGACCGAAATAGCTGATCGCACTTTACGTGCTGGTGGCCCTGCTTTGTTATTTGAAAACCCAAAAGGTTTTGATGTTCCGGTGCTGGCAAACTTATTTGGCACACCAGAGCGTGTTGCTTTGGGTATGGGGCAGACTGATGTGGCCGCGCTACGTGAAGTTGGCAAGTTACTGGCCTTTTTGAAAGAACCTGAACCTCCAAAAGGTTTAAAAGACGCCTTCAGCAAGTTTTCTATCTTCAAACAAGTGCTGAACATGCCAGCCAAAGAAGTGAAACGTGCCCCTTGTCAGCAAGTGGTGCTTTCTGGTGATCAGGTTGATTTAACCAAAATTCCGGTGATGACTTGCTGGCCTGGGGATGCAGCGCCTTTGATCACCTGGGGTTTAACAGTCACTAAAGGCCCACATAAAGAGCGGCAGAATTTAGGTATTTATCGCCAGCAGGTGCTGGGTAAAAACAAAGTCATTATGCGCTGGTTATCCCATCGCGGTGGTGCTTTGGACTTTTTAGAATGGCAAAAAGCCAATCCGGGCCAACGTTTTCCGGTTGCTGTCGCTTTAGGTGCAGATCCTGCCACTATTTTAGGTGCTGTCACTCCTGTGCCAGATACTTTGTCTGAATACGCTTTTGCTGGCTTATTACGCGGCGATAATACCGAAGTCACCCGCTGTATCAGCAACGATTTACAAGTGCCTGCCACTGCTGAATATGTACTGGAAGGTTATATAGAACCTGGTGAAATGGCACCTGAAGGTCCTTATGGCGATCACACTGGCTATTACAACGAAGTGGACTCTTTTCCTGTATTTACCGTGACTCATATCACGCACAGAGAAAATCCGATTTACCACAGCACTTACACCGGCCGTCCACCGGATGAACCCGCGATTTTAGGTGTGGCGTTAAACGAAGTTTTTGTGCCTATTTTGCAAAAACAATTTCCGGAAATTGTCGATTTTTATTTACCGCCTGAAGGCTGCTCCTACCGTATGGCCGTAGTGACGATGAAGAAACAGTACCCAGGTCATGCCAAACGCGTGATGATGGGGGTTTGGTCTTTCTTGCGGCAGTTTATGTACACCAAGTTTGTCATTGTCTGTGATGACGATATCAATGCCCGCGACTGGCAGGATGTGATTTGGGCCATTACCACCCGAATGGACCCGGCGCGTGATACGACCTTGATAGAAAACACACCTATCGATTATCTGGACTTTGCTTCGCCGGTATCGGGTTTGGGCTCAAAAATGGGCTTAGATGCTACTAATAAATGGCCAGGCGAAACCACCCGTGAATGGGGCGAACCTATAGTGATGGACCCGGCCGTCAAAGCCAAAGTAGATGATATCTGGGCTGAACTAGGTATATTGCCTGTAGACAAAACGGTTCCCACATTAAAAGTGCCAGGCCAAAAATGAGTCATCAGGTGACAGTATTGCCCAGTGGCCTGAGTTTTCAGGTAGAAGCGAATGAAACTATTCTCGATGCGGCTTTGCGCCATGGCATCGACTTTCCGTTTCGTTGTAAGCAAGGTGTTTGCACCTCATGCGTCTGCCGATTGCGCTCTGGCTCTGTGTCTTATCTGCCACCTGAACCTTTGTCCGATCTGGATAAAGCGCAGAACTTTACCTATTGTTGTCTGGCTTATGCCGAGTCAGACCTGACCTTACACCACCCTTTTATTCGTGGCTAAGCCGCAGGATTATTCATGACCAAAGTGATTTGTACCGTCGATAAAATTCAGCCGTTAACCTCTGGTGTGCATCAGGTACTGCTGACGCCACAACAAAAAGTGGAGTTTAAACCAGGCCAATATTTACAACTGTGTTTAACAGATGAAGATAAGCGGCCTTTTTCTGTCGCATCAATTCCGGGTCAAACTCAACTGGAGCTGCAAATTGGTGGAGCTGTGGCCGATCAGTATTCTGGTCAGGCTTTGGCTCATCTGCAAAGCAACGCTCAAGTGACTGTCGAGGTAGGTTTAGGTCAGGCCTTCTGGCGTGAAGACAGCCATAACCCCATTTTATTACTGGCTGGTGGTACAGGTTTTTCTTATGTATACAGCATAGCGCAGGCGATAGCAGCAGCAGGCGTGAAAAGACCGGTATTTTTATACTGGGGTGTGCGTCACGAAGAAGCCTTGTACCATATGCCTGAACTGCAACAATGGGCATCCACCTATCACGACTACAAATTGATGCCTGTAGTACAGAGCCCAACAGATAACTGGCAAGGCCGTTCAGGTTTGGTGCATCAGGCAGTGCTTGAGGATTTTGTCTCGTTGGATGCTTACGACATCTACATCGCAGGCCCTTTCCCTATGGTCGGTGTAGTGCGGGACGCTTTCCTTGAGCAAGGTGCAAAACGCGAACAAATGTTTGCCGATGCTTTTGCTTATATCTGAGTAACTCACTAATTAATAAAACAAAAGGGCCGCTTTATTTAAGGCGGTCCTTTTTAATTACTGCTACAAAACTCTATTTTTTGTATTTATTAAACCAGTAGGTGATATAGGCAGGCTTCGCCATCATATTACTGGGTCTGATATGGATACCATGCGAAGCACCAGGGATCCGCACCATGGCGGTTTCAACACCGCGTAATTGCAAAGCCTGATAAAACTGCTCAGTCTCAGAAATAGGCGTTCTGTGATCGGACTCTCCGGTCATCAGCATGGTTGGAGTTTTCACATTGCCGACGTAACTGATAGGCGAATGCTTCAGATAATGCTCTGGTTTTTCCCACGGCATACCAGGGAACCAGTACTGGCTGAAGTAATTGTACATATCGGCATTCAGCACAAAACTAAACCAGTTAATCACAGGATTGACCGCCACCGCTGCTTTGAATCTGTCGGTATGACCGACGATCCAACTGGTTAACAGGCCCCCACCACTGCCCCCCGTGACAAATAACTGCTCCGCATCGATAAAACCTTTAGCGACAGTCGCATCTACCACGTCCATCAGATCGTTATAGTCTTCACTTGGAAACTTATGGTGAATTAAATTGGCAAATTCCATACCGTAACTAGTGCTGCCTCGAGGATTGGTATACAAGACCACATAACCCTGAGCTGCCATCAGCTGCAATTCCATTGCAAATACAGGACCATAGGCAGTGTGAGGACCACCGTGGATTTCCAGAATTAACGGATACTTTTTGGTTTTATCAAAGTTTGGCGGCAAAATCAGCCAGCTTTGTAACTTGCGCTGATCGACAGAAGACGTCACCCAAAACTCCTCAACTTCGCCTATATCACGGGATAACTGCAAGTCTTTGTTCAGTTCGGTCAGTTGCTTCTTTTTACCGTCTTGCCATAAGCCAAGTTCAGCCGGTGCCTGAGTCGACATCTGGGTATAGGCTATATCACCATCTTCTGACACTGTAAAACTGCCGCCGGTATAAGGACGGCTGTACGAGCTGCCTCCAACCTGATCGACCAGCACTTTGCGTTTACCGTTCAGAGGTTGTAAGGCAATTTTACCCTGAGCCTGATCATCGTACTGGATATAAAGCGCGTCGCTGTCACCATCCCAACTAAAGCCATCAATAGCCCGATCTAGATCTGCGGTAAGGGCTTTAACTTCGTCAGATTGCAGATTTTTGACGTAAAGCTGGTCGGCCTGATGCGCCAGTTTCTTATCATCATAACCAAGATAAGCCAGCCATTTACCATCGGCGGATAAAGCGGGCGCATGATCAGGACCAAAACGATCGGTCACTTGAGTCAGGTTTTTATCGGCGATAGTCAGCTTATACACTTCACTATTCTGGGCCTGAGCTCTTTTATCTGATTGACGATTGGCTGAAAAATAAAAGGCTTTGCTGTCGTTTTGCCAGCTGATTTCACCACCGTGATCAAAATCTCCGCTGGTCAGTTGTATAGGTGTACCGCCCTCAGCAGCCATCAGATAGATATGTTTGTATCCGGCAGGTAAATAACCTCGACCATCAGCACGATATTGCATAGTGTCGATATAAACAGGAGCTTTGGCCCAGTCATTTTTCTCAGGTTTACCAGGCAAAGTCACAGGACTAGCGGCTTTTTTCGGCGTAAACATGGAAAAAGCCAGCCATTTACCATCTGGTGACCAGCTTAAACCTGAAGGAGACGCAGGCAGATGACTCACCTGACCACTCTGACCATTGTCCATCCAGCGAATATGGATCTGTGGTTTGGCTGAAGCTGATGAAATAAAAGCCAGCTTCTTGCCATCATGTGACCATAGAGGCGAGCTGATATCCGCTTGTTCTGATACTAAAGGTCGTAGCTGACCTGTTTTGGTATCACTTAACCATAAAGATCCGATACGTTTATCCAGTTCCTGATCAAAACGGTTACGCACAAAGACCACCTGATCGCCATCACTGCTGATCTGCGGTTCGGATACAAACTCTAACTGGAAGACATCTTCATACTGTAATGGTTGTTGTGCTGCTATTACGCTCAGACTGATACCTGAAATCGCTGCAAAAACAGCAGTTTTGATAAATAAATGCACCTGGACCTCGTTATTCTGATTATGGGTTGAGCAGATACTAGGTTGGGTTTGATGGCTATTGCCAGTCTGATGCGGCTAATGGGGGTGTTTTGGGGTTGGGTCTTGGTGAAATCAGCTGTAGGGGCGTTCTTTGTGGGCCGTTGTGGTTTAGTTTTGTTTGATAGTTGAGCGGATTTGTTCCGAATTTGGGTGCGGTGAACTACATG